>OY969898.1:0-3373860 GCA_963704375.1 uncultured Solirubrobacterales bacterium
AGAGCCATGCAGCGGCGCATCGAATCGGTAGTCGCATTAGACGGTCGGGAACCGTCGCTCCTGACAAGTCACCGTTTATCGACCGTGGCCCACCGAGAAGCTCTAGGAGAGTCTCGTATGGAAGCGTCCGGTTCCCGTCAGGCACCTGTCTTGGATCGAGGTCTGCATCGGAATGCTCGCCGTCGACCATGGTGGTACTAGCTCTGCATTGCGGGAGCAGTTGATCGGGATTCGCAGCTGGCATGAACAGGACATACGGCGCAGAGTGGCTGGCGTGCTCCACACACAAGAGCGCCAAGGTCGAGTAGCGCATAGTTAAATGAAGCGTCGGGTCCCGCTCGTCCTGCAAGCTCATGAAGATCAAGACGAAGTTGCCATCTCGGTGTCTTCTCCCTGCCTCGGACGCGTCCCACGATCCGCTCCGTGTTGGTATCAACGATGACCGCATGCCGTCGGAACCCGAACGTGATCACAGCATTGGCAACATAGTCGCCGACCCCTGGGAGCTGTCTGAGCGCAAACTCGTCAGATGGCACGATGCCTCCGTGCTCATCGACGAGAACTTGGGCTATACGAACAATGTTCTCGGCCCGCCAGCGCAGGCCAAGAGAGCGCATGGTTCCGAGCGTCTCGTCGGGTCGCTCCAGCATCGCCTCCGGCGTTGGTGCAATGTCGGCAAGGGCCTCGTACACCGACCGTGCCTGATCCGCCCGGGTACGGTGCAGGCAAACCTCGGCCATGAGCACATGCCAGGGATCAACGTTCTCACGCCACGGGTAGTCGCGGGCGTTGTCAGCATGCCAGGCCATCAACCGAGAGCGAAAGGCCCCGCCATTCAGCGGAGGACGTCCACGACGGCGCGGTGAACTCAGGGCCAGGTGGATCGAGTCCGCTATCGCCTGTGCGAGCAACGGAGGTACCGCATTCCCGATCTGTCGGTAACGGATGCTTGGCTGCCCGGAGAAGCGAAACCAATCGGGGAAGGTCTGGATGCGCGCGGCCTCGCGCACCGAGAGTGTCCGATCCTGGTCGGGATGTATGTACCAGTAGCCGTCCTTCGCGAGATGCGCGGTGATGGACCGACTGAGACCGCTCCACTCCAGTCGCTTGTACTTGTCAGAGAAGATGTCTGCGCGATAGCGCTGCAAATCGGCCGGGAGTTCATCGTAGGTCCCTCCTTCGGGCAGTAGCGCAAACGCTTCGGCGTCGTCGGGTCGCACATCTCGCGTGATGTGATCATCAACGAACCGTCGGTCCGGCTTGGGCATCCCCGTGCGGAGCAGCCTCTGCAACGTGCAGCGCGGGCCGTCGTAGGGGATTCGTTCCTCGCGCTGAGCTGGGGGAACGACAGGCAGGTCTCCAATCGCATCCCATACTGTCGGCGGTCGCGACCTGGGCACAGGCCACGTGAACTGCGCTCCTGGTCTGAGCGCGACGATGAACAGTCGGCTGCGATGTTGCGGAACGCCATGCTCGTAAGCATTGAGAATCGTCGCGCGGGGTCTGTATCCAAGCTCTCGTAGAGACTCGCAGAAGCCGACGAGAATGCCGCCCTCATCCCAGGCTGCGAGGTCAGGCACGTTCTCCAACATAACTCCGGCGGGTCTCAGCTTAGTTACGACCTCGATGAAGCTGTGCCACATCCTCGCTCGCGGGTCATCAGCGGATCGCTGACCGGACTCGACCAGGCTGCGGATCTTGGATCGACCAGCTCTGGAGAACGGCTGGCACGGTACGCCCCCAGCGATGAGATCGACCTTACGAATCCCCCACGCACGGAGATGGTCAAGAAAGTCCGTTGGGTCAGAGAGATCACCCTGGTAGCCAAGGCCACCGATGTTCGCGACATGGGTCTCCACCGCCACCGCATCGAGGTCGGCTCCCACCAGCACCCTGAAGCCCGCTTCCTCAAGGCCGAGACTCAGACCGCCCGCACCACAGAACAGATCTAGCGCCGTAAGACCACTGGCGACCTGTGCTCTGATCCACCGACGAATGGCCGCTCTATCATCAGGATCGGGGGCCTCGGGATGGGCGGGAAGTTCGAGCTTGGGCCCTCGGTAGGCTCTGACCGCCGGGCCCGGACGCTTTGCTGGCTTGGTCTTGGCAGCGGTCGGTAAGCTCATGTGCGGGCTTTCGGGAACGTCACTTGGCCACTCAGACGGTCACCGGCAGTCCAGTCGCCGGCAAGATTGTGCTCTCCAGCTTGACTGGTCGGGAGGACATAAACCTACCGCGCAGCGCGGTTCCCAGCCAACGCAGCGAGATCGACATGTCTGGACCATACTCATGGCCACTCATGCCATGTCGACCGAGACCTGCCATATCCGGTCGAGGATCGGCGAGGCAGCCGGACATAGCTGACAGCTCACCGACTCCTAAGCCCGCCGAGCACGACGATATCAGGATTCCCAGGTAGCGTTCATGAACTGCCCCGGCACCTGGCAAGGCGAGGGCATAACCGGTAGTCGTCACTGGCAAGTCAGTTGCCACTGATGCGATAGTTGCAACCGTTGCAGTGAGCTGCTACCGTTGCTCTATGGCAACCGCACCGACAATTTCCCGAGCGGATCTACAGCGAGTGCTCCCAACCTTCCGCAAGGCCGCCGCACTCATCGACGTGCATCCTTCGTTCATCACTCGTGCCGTGCGTGACCTGGGGATAACGCCAGTCGAATGGGGCCGGCGCGAGCGCTACCTGCAGATCCCGGATGTGCTGCTGATCGCCACCCATGCCCGGCGCAACGCCGTCGAGGAGGTCGCGGGGGGCTTGGTCGAGCTGGCCGAACTACAAGCCCCGGAACTTGCAGGATGGGTTACCACTGAAGCAGAGCAATTCATTGCCGCGCTTCCCTCGCCCGAACTCGAGGAGAGCGACACCTTCCTTGCAGAGTTGCGCAGCGAACTGCCGGGGGAATGGGCCGATCGCGCGGAGGCGATCTACCGCCGCCATCTGAATGACTAGACGGGGTGACGCCGTTCGCGGTATCCACGGTCGGCCCAACCGCCGTTGGACTCGCCGACACCGGGCGTGAATCCGAACGCCTCGAGTTCCCTGGGCGTGAGGGCGATCCCCGAGTCCTCGAGCACGCCGACGCGGCCGTGTGCGACAGTCATCGCGTCGATCGCGGATACGACGAGCGTCAGCAGGAGAGCAGCGGTCATGTACTCCCCTCGGAGCCTGCCCTCAACATCCTGACGGACACACACTGACGTGATCAGGTGCGGGCGGCGACGCCCGTCCTTCGCGCGCGGCGGCTTGATGTTGGGGTCCTCGAAGTGCCAGGACAGGAAGGCCGCCACGCGGTTCGAGTTGCGTACGTCGATCGCAGAGCAGCCGACGCCCCTTCGCTGCATCGGCCCGGTGCCACGCTGACCGAGCCGGCTCAGGACCAGGGACACCAATCAGCCTGTGCCGCGGGGTATACAGACGCCAGCGCACAGCGCTCCCAGGGCCACCGACGGACGGCAGGTAGTGGTCGAGACGCACCCGGGTCTGTGGATCACCAGACCGGCGAGCGTCCGAGACGGCCAGCGCTGCCGCAAGTCGGCTGATGAGTTCGTCACGGTCGGGCATAACCGTACATTCGAGAGGATGCTCCGGACGCCACAACTAGGGCCGACCGGCTCCCGTGGCAGACGAAACGCGCTGGTCACAGACGGATGCTCAGATCATCCCCGGGTGTTTGAGCCGGTCTCCTCCTACGGTGCGGTGGCGGTAGGATGCGAACGCTAGGCCGACGTAGCTCAGCTGGTAGAGCACCGCCATGGTAAGGCGGGGGTCAAGGGTTCGAGTCCCTTCGTCGGCTCTCCGTTTCTTACCGCAACGTCACCGCTGTTCGATACCATTTTTGTCCACGGTTGTCCTGTTTTGTCCGCAAGGCGAGGACGACAAATCATCAGCACTGGAGTCAAAAATGGCGCTCTACCTAGCAATAGGGCGCCCCCAGGGCTCACTCATGGTAAGGAGGGGGTCCGGGGTTCGAGTCCCCGCGTCGGCTTGATGCCCGATGCGTCCCTGTACGCGGCGCTGGATCGCCACGTGATGTCTCGCATTTACTAGCCGATCACCGGATCGCTAAGAACTACATCTAGGAGTCGGCTCGAGGCCTGGCTCATCGTAATTTCAGCGTCCCGCAGATTAAGGACAGATACTGACCTGGATTGCTCTTAGCGTGCGTCGCGATATCAACAAAACAGAAGGGAGCACCAATGCTTGAGCGAGACGGATACCCGCCCGGGGTGCCGTGCTGGATCGACACTAGCCAACCTGATCCGGAGGCGGCCGTGGCCTTCTACAGCGGTCTCTTTGGATGGGATCTCGAGGACACGATGCCGCCGGGCTCTGCCGGCAGATACTTCATAGCTCGACTTCGCGATGGCGATGTGGCGGCCATTGGATCGCAGCCCGAGGCTGAGCCATCGAGGGCGACCTGGAACACGTATGTCTGGGTTGAGAGCGCGGACGAAACCGCTTCGAAGGTGTTGGATGCCGGTGGACGCGTCGTCGCGGACCCCTTCGATGTCATGAAGGCGGGTCGAATGGCCGTATTCACCGATCCTGCAGGGGCCGCGTTCCGCGTCTGGCAGGCCAACGAGCACAGGGGAGCACAGATCGTCAATGAACCCGGCTCCTTGAACTTCAATGGCCTTAATACCCACGACATCGAGGGCGCGAAGTCGTTTTACGGCTCGGTGTTCGGGTGGAAGGCGCTTGCTCTCGGAGGCGATGCTGAGATGTGGCGTCTGCCGGGTTACGGCGCCTTCCTCGAACAGCGCGATCCGGGGCTCCGCGAGCGAATGGCGCAGAGCGGCGCCCCTGCGGGCTTCGAGGACGTGGTCGCGACGCTCAACCCGATCGCGGACGATCAATCGGATGTGCCCGCGCACTGGAGCGTGACGTTCGCGGTCGACGATGCCGACGCTACGGCTCAACGGGCCACGGAGTTGGGCGGCCAGGTGGTCGTCCAGCCGTTTGATGCCCCGTGGGTCAGGATGACCGTCATCACCGATCCTCAGGGGGCGACGTTCATCGCGAGCAAGTTCGTCCCGGAGAACAAGGATCTCGCAAGCCAGTCCGATTCGACGGTAAGCGCCGCGTAGCAGATGGCTCGCACGGGACTGCGACTGGCGAAGTCCAGTCGCAGTCCCGGCCGCCACGAGCCGGCTACCCAATCTCTAGTCGATGACACATGAGAATCGAGGTAGCCATGAACCGTGAACGTCTCCTACGCTGCTGACCTGGCCCCCGAGAACGAACACGTGTTCGTATTGTCGTCCGGATGGCTGAGTAGGTTTTTGGACGTCTACGAAAGGGCGGCCTCGGCGGTCGGCGGGTGTGCGGCGGCCGGGTCCTCGGCACTTAAGGAGGGCCGACAAATGAGCGGACGCGGCAGCTGCGTCATGGAAGAGCAGGACACGCAGGCGGAGGGAGCCATACTAGGTTTGCTCCTGAACTTCGAAGCGGGAAGCATTTGGTCGGTGGAGGAGGTCGTGAGTCAGCTGAGCGCTTCGCGCCTGGAGGCGATCGACGGTCTCGCGAGCCTGCAGGCAGCGGGCTTGATTCATCGCCTGGGCGACTTTGTGTTCGCGACGCGGGCGGCCTCGCGCTTCGATCGCCTCGAACTCTGAGGTCGCCCTTGCGTTTTTGGGCGATGGCGCGATGGGCCGGCGTCGTCAGCCGATTCCCTCGAGTAGTTCGGCCGGCGAGGAGAGCTCCAGCCCTCTGGAGAGAATCACGATGGTCTCCAATCGTGGTGAGCGCTTACAGCGCTCTAGCAGACTGATCTCCGTTCGGTGCAGATCGCACACGTCCGCAAGGGCCTCCTGGGATAGTCCTACGCGGTTGCGATGGCGGCGTAGATTGGCGGCGAACTGCTCGCGTACGGGATCCACAATTAACACTTCTCGCGGTCCGCAGACGGAAAGTCTACAGACGATCGTCGGTGCTGCTCTTGTGCGAGCGCGCCATATTCGGAGTGCCGCCAGGCGATGAGGCGGCATGAAAAAAAATGGCGGGGGCAGGATTCGAACCTGCGAAGGCAGAGCCAACGCGTTTACAGCGCGTCCCCTTTGACCGCTCGGGAACCCCGCCAGGGGGTCGCGATGATAGCGACCCCGGCTGGTTTAGCTGGCCTCGCGCAGTTGCTGGGCCTCGGGCGCCGTTTGCAGCTTCTTGAGGGTGCGACTCTCGATCTGGCGTACGCGCTCGCGGGTGATGTTGAAGGCGCGTCCGACCTCATCGAGCGTGCGCACACGGTCGCCGGTGATGCCGTAGCGCATCTCAAGCACCTCACGCTCGCGCCGTGGAAGAGAGGCAAGCACTCGCTCGACGCTCTGGCGACGCAGTGCCTCTGAGGCGATCTCAAAGGGCGTCTGCGCGGCCGCGTCCTCGACGAGATCGGCCAGCTCGGAGCCTTCTTCGTCGCCGATCGGCTTCTCCAGCGACACGGGCTGCTGGGCCATGCGCTGTACCTCGCGCACCTCCTGCGCCGAGCACTGCAGCTCAGTGGCTATCTCGGCCGGCGTCGGATCGCGACCGAGCCGCTGGATCAGTGCACGCTCCGCATAGACGACCTTGTTGAGCCGATCCACCATATGCACCGGTATCCGAATCGTGCGGCCCTTATCGGCGATGGCGCGAGTGACTGATTGGCGAATCCACCACGTAGCGTACGTAGAGAACTTGTAGCCGCGGCGGTAGTCGAACTTCTCGACGGCCCGGATCAGCCCGAGCGAACCCTCCTGGATGAGATCGAGGAAGTTCATGCCGCGCCCCATGTAGCCCTTGGCGATCGACACGACCAGTCGCAGATTAGCCTCGATCATGTGTTGCTTGGCGGCCACGTCGCCACGCTCGATGCGCTTGGCCAGGCACACCTCGTCCTCGGCGCTCAGCAGCGGCACGCGGCCGATCGAGCGCAGATACAGGCGTAGCGAGTCGATGCTCGGCTCGCTACTTAGGTCGATCTCGCTCTTGTGAATCTCCTCCAAGCGGGATCGCAGCGCGAGATGGTCGTACTCCACCTCGTCCTGGTCCTCCTCCAGCTCGGCAGCGGTAGCTTCCGTTGCCGTAAGCAAAACGTCAGTGCTTGCGTTCAACATCGGACCCCCCAGGATCCACACAACTCCCCGTCGGAGCAACCCCCGCTCCGACCTCCCCTGATCTGACTGCTGGCCTCCTATGCGATTCAGTTTGGCATTCCCAATACCCGCACGATGTGCGCTCCCGAATCACGACCTGACCGGATGTCATTGACGATTCGAGCTATGTGCTGAGTGATACCAGATATGGTCGTCGTCAGCGCCGGTTGCCCGACACGGAGTCTCGATTTTCGAGGCAAAGCTCAATACTCGTCGGCTCAGCGCACGTCGACTTGCCTTGCATGGCGATCGGATCGCGGGAGTCTTGCCCTTCACGGGCCACTGGTTCGCTTCCGGCTCGCCGGCCGCGGCTCCGGCCGCCCGTGCACTTGCTGCGGGTCGCTACGCTAGCCGCGAGGTGCCAACCACGATGCACTCCACACCATCGCTTTCGCGCGCTAACGCCGCAGCCAACGAGGACGTTCAAGCGCGCGTGCCGTCGATCCCAATCGCTCTGTCCCGTGTCGGGGTAACAGGGGTCGAGAAGGTGATCCGCATTCGCGAGCAGTTGTTCTTTGCGCGGCTCGAGTGCTTTGTAGATCTCGGCTCGGCCCAGAAGGGTGCGCACATGTCGCGCTTCGAGGAGGTGGTCAACGAGGCAATCGGCGAGGTCGTGCTCAAAGAGTCGCCGTTTCGGGCCGAGACGCTCGCTACGCATATCGCCGAGTTGGTGCGCGAGCGTCAGGGCGCTGAGCGCGCCGAGGTGACCATCGCCGCACGCTACCCAGAGCACAAGCCGGCACCGGTGTCGGGCGTGCGCACCCAGGAGATATACACGCTGTACGGGCGCGCGGTGGCGCTTGCGAGCGGTACTCGACGGGTGGTGGGTGTGTCCGCGACAGGCATGACCGCCTGCCCGTGTGCTCAGGAGCTGGTTTCGGCACGGGCGCGCGAGCGCTTGCGCGCCGACGATTTCACCGACGAGCAAATCGAGCGCGTTTTCGAGCACGTTCCCGTCGCTACCCACAACCAACGCGGGCTCGGCACCCTGCACGTCGGATGCGTGGAGGGATGCGAAACCGAGATTGATGCTTCGACACTGCTCGAGATCGTGGAGGGCTCGATGTCCTCAGAGATATACGAGCTGATGAAGCGTTCAGATGAGGTCGAGGTGGTCGAGAAGGCCCATCGCCGGCCGCGCTTTGTAGAGGATTGTGTGCGCGAGATGGTGGCTGGCGTCGTGGCACGCTTTCCTGACCTGGACGGCGAGAGCTTTGTCTCGGCGCGTCAGGAGAATCTGGAGACGATCCACCAGCACAATGTGGTGGCCGAGCGCCACGGGCTCATGTGCGAGTTGCGCCAGGAGATTCAGACGGGGCGCCCGGTGTCGCGTCAGACGGCGCTGGACGAGTGGCTCGACGGAAGTAGTCGAGGCCCGACAGCACCGTGATCGCCACCATCAGGTAGACCAGCAGGGACACCCATAGGGGCGAGCCCTGCACCGCGATGACCGCGAGAATCGCGGCGATCTGCACGCATGTCTTGACCTTCCCGAACATCGATGCTTCGATCACCACGCCCGATTGGCCGGCGTTAGCGCGCAGCACCGTCACCGCCAGCTCGCGCGCGATGATCACCATCGCGACCCATCCTTCCAAGCGGTGCAGCGACACGAGCGACAGCAATGCTCCGACGATCAAAAGCTTGTCGGCGAGCGGGTCCATCAGCTTGCCGAACGTCGTGATCGAGCCGCGCGCGCGCGCCAGATAGCCGTCGACGAAGTCGGTAAGCGAGGCAAGCGCAAAGACGACCGCTGCCAGCACATCGCCCGACGGGGTGTTTCCCAGCAATGCGACGACAACCACCGGCACCAGCATGATGCGCAAGACCGTCAGCACGTTGGGGAGGTTTAGGGGAAACATCGGAGTCAGACCATTATGTCCGGCTCGGCCCGCTAGGGTGGTGCTCGATGCCACTGGTACCCATGGTCATAGAGCGCACCGCCCGCGGCGAGCGCGAGTTCGACATCTTCTCGCGACTACTCAACGAGCGGATCATCTTCCTCGGCACTCCGATCGAAGATCAGGTGGCCAACCTCGTGGTGGCGCAGCTCCTACACCTGGAGTCTCAGGATCCTGAAAAGGACATCTCGATCTACATCAACTCGCCAGGCGGCAGCGTCTACTCGGGTCTTGCGATTTACGACACGATGCGCTTCGTCAAGCCAGACATCCACACGATGTGCGTCGGTGTGGCGATGTCGATGGGCTCGCTGCTGCTTGCGGGTGGCACGAAGGGCAAGCGCGCCGCGCTGCCCAACTCGCGCATCCTCATCCACCAACCATCGGCGGGCTTCGAAGGCCAGTCGACTGACATCGAGATACATGCGCGTGAGATCCTCAACGTGCGCGAGCGTCTCGATGACATCTACGCTGAAAATACGGGCCTATCGAAGGAGCAGGTGCGCCAGGACATGGAGCGCGACCGCTTCTTCACCGCCGAGCAGGCGCTCGAGTACGGCCTGATCGACCGCGTACTCGAGCCGCACTAAGTCACGCTCGGTTGCCGCTGGCGGCCAGGCAAGCGCTGGCTCTCCGATCTCTCCGACGTTACGCAGGCTCAGGCGATCGTGTGCTCGATCGCGCCAAGCCCCTCGATCTCGATACGCACAACCTCGCCGGAGGCGAGGAAACGTGGCGGGTCCAGTCCCATGCCGACACCGCTCGGAGTGCCGGTCAGAATCAGATCGCCGGGCGAGAGCGTGCAGGTCTGCTCGATGAACCGCACGAGCTCGGGGATCTTGAAGATTAGGTTCGACGTCGAAGAGTCCTGGCGTAGCTCGCCATCCACCCAAGTACGCAACCACAGCGCATGGGGGTCGGGTATCTCATCGGCAGTGGTGATCCACGGGCCGTACGGGCAGAACCCGTCAGCGCCCTTGGCCCGCGTCCACTGGGCCTCGCGTCCCTGCAGGTCGCGTGCGGTGAGATCGTCGGCCACCGCGTAGCCGGCCACCTGCCCTTCCGTGCCCATCACGACCGCTAGCTCACCCTCGTAGTCGAGACGTTTGACGACCGGCGGGCAGCGCACCGACGCCCCTGGGGCGACAACGGAGGCAGGGAGCTTCGTAAACACGAGGGGAGCCTCCGGCGCGGTGCCACCGGTCTCGGCGATGTGGTCGGCGTAGTTGAGCCCGATCCCAAAGATCGCACGCGGCTCGGGGACCGGAGCCAGCAACGTGACCTTGGCAAGCGCGAAGGCGGGTCCGTCGGCTGCGGGGGTATCGGGGTTGCGTAGGCGGTCGAGCACTGTGAAGCGCTCGTCGGCGTATGCCACCACCTGCTCGCCGCGCACCTCTCCGGCACGGGCGTTGGTGCTGCCGGGTGGGATGAACGTAGCGAGGCGCATCGGCCGCGAAGCCTAGCGGGAGCTAGCAACATCCGATCTAGCCGGGAACCCAGCCTCTGTCCACACTATTGTCGGCAGGCGAGATGAGCCGCCTCACGTCAACGGAGCGCGCCGCACTATTGGCGATAGCCGTCTTGACGGCGATCGCCGGCGTGGCCAACTACGCACAGTGGGCTGCCGTGCCTCGTTTCGCGCTCGCAACGCTGGCGCTCGCTGGACTGGCTTGGGTAGTGTCGTTTGCCACTGAGCAGCTGGGTGAGCGTTTCGGCCCTGCGGTCACGGGAATGATGCAGTCCACGCTCGGCAATCTGCCGGAGTTGTTTGTGGTCATCTTTGCCCTACAGAAGGGCGAGCTGGTGGTCGCACAGACGGCGATCGTCGGCTCGATCTTCGCCAACGCGATGCTCGTGCTGGGACTCGTGATCGTGGTGGGTGCCTTGCGCGCTCCCGATGGAGTGATGCGCTTCTCCCACCGCTTGCCGCGCGACACCGCGACGCTGCTGCTGGTTACGGTCTTCATCATCGTGCTGCTCGGCCTCTCGCTGGCGTCGCACGATCCCGCCAGCCATCACGTGGATGTGATCTCTGCGGTGGGAGCCGTGAGCCTGCTCGTTGTGTATCTCGCTTGGGTCGTGCCCTACCTACGCGCCGACAAGCTGCCCGGGGCCGAGGATGAGACACCCGAGCCCGAGCGTGCGGGGCCGCGACTGTCGCTGCGCCTCACGCTTGCGCTGCTGTTCGTCGCGGGGGTGGCCTCAGCCTTCGTCTCGGACTGGTTTATCAACGGTCTGGAGCCGGCGATCGTGCAGCTAAAAATCTCCCAGGCGTTTGCGGGCCTTGTGATTGTGGCTATCGCCGGCAACGCGGTCGAGAACACCGCGGGGCTCGTGCTCGCCTGGAAGGGTCGCTCCGATCTCGCGATCTCAGTCGTCAAGAATTCCGTCGCGCAGATCGCCGCGTTCCTGTTCCCGCTGCTGGTGCTGATCTCGTTCCTGCTCGCCACGACGCTGACGTTCGCGCTCGCGCCCGTCTACATCGGCGCACTGCTCGTCATGGCGCTCGCGATGTGGCAGGTCACCGCCGACGGCGAAGCCGCGGCCTTCGAGGGTTGGGCCCTTGTCGCGCTGTACGTGATTCTGGCGACGCTCACGCTGTATGAGTGAGCGTCAGCTTCAGGCAAATAAAGCCAGCCTCTCAAGTGCCGCAAGACCTCAGCCTTTCAGCAGCCCGCCCACAAGCGCTCCGGCGACGCCGCCGGTGGCCGCCGCGCCGGCGTTGCTGGTCTCCACGCCCTCCTGCGGCGAGATGAACATCGTTTGAATCGCAAGCCGACCGGGGCCGGTAAAGCGGTTCCAGGTGAGCTTGCCGCCGCCCCCGAAGATGCCGGACTTCAGCCCCATCGTGACCGCCTCGAGCTTCACCGTGGGGTCCTTGTAGAGCCACGCGCCCGGCTCCACGTCGAGCTGTTCGCCCTCGTCGAGCGCCACGACAAACACGTTGCCATGACCGTGCAGCCAAACCAGCGCATCGCCGTTCGTGGCGCGAAACTTGTCCATGAAGAAGCCCGACCCGCCCAGCAACATGCTCTGCACGCCCTGGATGCGCTCGAAGCTGTAGTCGAGGTTGTCGGTTGCGGCCACAAACTGGTGCTCGCGCACGTCCAGGCCTTCGCCTTGATGCAAGTGCAGTGGCACGCACTGTCCCGGCGAGTCGCGCGAAAACGCGATTCTTCCTGTGCCGGCGGTGCGAGTCACAAAGAATTCCATCCCCGCGATCTTGCGCTTTACGCCGCCCGGCAGCTTCTTCAGCTCGACGTTGACCCCCGTCTGCTTCCACAGCAACACGTGATGCTCGAACATCACGCTCGCGTTGCCCACCTCGACCTGAAGCTCGGGCACCAGCGCTCCGCGTATGTGGTAGGTCACGCCCGCAAACGTCTCGTCGCAAACGGTTGCCTGTATCGGCTCCGGCAAGTGCATGGCGGTTGTCTCCTTCTCGGGGATCGCGTCTCGGGGTCGTCGGGTCGTCGCGGTCGCAAGCGGCCCTATCACGCTTATCGGCACCGCCCTGCGGCACGTTAGCCGCGCCCTCGATCCAGCATGAGCGCTGTTGTGGGCCGCGAGTTCACGAATGCTCGTACCCGCTGCGCAAGCGTCACGAGTGTTCGCCCGCGCTCTCCCCGTCGCGCCAAATGCGCTGCCGCGCTAGACTTTGCCCCACCTCGCGCCTGGGCGGGGTTTTCTTGTCCTGGGCGCCGCCAACAACCACGCAGGGAACCGATTATGGCTCGCGGAGATGTACGGATCGCTATCACCCTCGCCTGCGAGGAGTGCAAGCATCGCAACTACCAAACAAACAAGAGCAAGCGCAACAACCCCGACCGGGTGTCTCTGCGCAAGTACTGTCGCTGGTGTCGCCGCCACACCAGTCATCGGGAGACTCGCTAGCGCGGGAGCGCAGCTGTGGCCCGTGACCGCAAGCGCACAAGGCAACGCCGCTCGAGGCCCATCCGCGAGGGTGCGCGCACCCCATCCGCAAATGGACCGGTGCGCGCCGATCTTCCGGGTGCGCTGTCCCACGCCGGCGAGGTCGACGAGTTCGACGCGGCGCTCATCCGTGGCGCCGGCGGGGTGCCGGTCGAGGAGCAGTTCGAGTCCGAGCAGCCGCTGGTCGAGCCGCAGAGCAACGGTGAGGGCCCACAGGAGGCCGAGCCAGCCGAGCTGGTTCCCGCCGCCGGTGGTGGCGGCGGTAGGCGTGGCCGCGGACGCAGTTCCGCCGAGGACGCTTTTGGAGAGGGTGCCGCTTCGGAGGGCGCCGCACCCGAGGCTGCTCCCGCTCGCAAGCCCAAGCAGTCGCTTCCCGTTCGCGCGGTTGCCTTCCTGCGAGCCAGCTGGGCCGAGCTTCAACGAGTACAGTGGCCCGATCGTCGCCAGGTCACGCAAGCCACAGCGGTCGTGCTCGGCTTCGTGGCCGTCGCCGGCGCCTATCTCGGCGTCGCCGACTGGTTGGCTGGAAAGATCATCAACTTCATTCTCTAGGCCAGCGCTTCACACCAAGTAGCGTTCGTTCGCGTCTCTCTCGTATTGCCCTGTCTTATCCACCATTTCAAGCTGTCAGGAAGCTGAATGTTTCGTTGGTATGTAGTCAACACGTACTCCGGTCACGAGAACAAGGTCAAGCACAATCTCGAGCACCGCGTTGTGTCCTTGGGCCAGCAGCGTGCCGTGCGCACGGTCGTCGTTCCCACCGAGTCGGTTTCGGAGATGAAGGACAACCAGAAGATCACCGTCGAGAAGCGCACGATGCCGGGCTACGTGCTCGTCAACATGGAGCTGAACGAGGATTCCTGGGGTGTCGTCAAGGGCACCCCAGGCGTGACCGGCTTCGTTGGGTCCTCGCAGGAGCCGGTGCCGCTCACCCAGGTGGAGGTGGATCGACTGCTCCACAAGGAGGTCGCCACCGCGCCGCGCACCCGCGCCCAGTTCACGATCGGCGAGACCGTCAAGGTGGTCAGCGGACCTCTGTCAGACTTCTCCGGAGAGATCTCGGAGATCAACGACGACGCCGCCAAGCTCAAGGTCCTGGTATCAATCTTTGGTCGCGAGACACCTGTAGAGGTGGGCTTCGACCAAGTCAAGAAGCTCTAGGCGCGGGATATATATGGCTAAGAAGGTACTCACAACGATCAAGCTGCAAGCACGTGGCGGGCAGGCGAGCCCGGCTCCGCCGGTTGGTCCTGCCCTGGGCCAGCACGGCATCAACATCATGGAGTTCTGCAAGGCGTTCAACGCGCAGACGCTCGCGGAGACCGGCACGATCATCCCGGTCGTTATCACGGTCTACGAGGATCGCTCGTTCACGTTCGTAACCAAGACCCCGCCGGCCGCTGTTCTGATCAAGCAGGCACTCAAACTGGAGAAGGGCTCGGGCGAGCCCAACCGCAACAAGGTCGGCAAGATCACCGACGCGCAGCTGCGCGAGATCGCCGAGCGCAAGCTTCAGGATCTCAACGCCCACGATGTCGATCAGGCGGTCAAGATCATTGCGGGAACCGCACGGTCGATGGGTGTGGAGGTTGCGTCATGAGTGCCCACGGACGCCGCCACCGAGATGGACTTGAGAAGGTCGACCGCGACCGCGAGCACGAGCCCGCCGAGGCGGTCGCGCTGGTCAAGAGCCTCGCCAATGCGAAGTTCGACGAGTCGATTGAGATTCATGTGCGCACTGGTCTGAATGTACGTCACGCCGATGAGCAGCTGCGTGGAACCATCGCGCTGCCCAACGGGCTCGGCAAGGACGTCAAGGTCGTTGTGTTCGCGCAGGGCGATAAGGCTCGCGAAGCACAGGAGGCAGGCGCCGATGTAGTCGGAGCCGAGGACTTGGCCAAGCGCATCGAGGAGGATGGCTTCGACGATTTCGATGTTGCGATCGCTACTCCGGATCTGATGTCGGTGGTTGGGCGTCTCGGCCGTATCCTCGGACCGTCAGGCAAGATGCCCAATCCGAAGGTCGGCACCGTGACGATGGATGTCGTCAAAGCGGTTGAAGACTCCAAGTCCGGCAAGATCGAGTACCGCACCGACCGCACCGCGATCGTGCACCTCGTGATCGGCAAGGCCAGCTTTGACGAGCAGCGCCTGCTCGAGAATTATGCCGCCGTCATCGAAGAGCTTGTGCGCGCCAAGCCTTCGGCAGCGAAGGGCCGCTACCTTCGCACGGTGACAATGACCTCCACCATGGGGCCGGGCGTCAAAATAGACCCCAGCCGCACCCGCGACATCGTCGGAGAGCCAGTCGCCGCCTGATTTAATCGACAGCTCACCGCCCAAGACCCCCGGCGCCGCCGGCCGATCGCAGATCGGCGGAGAAGACCGGGACAGGTGGAGCATTGAGACGGTTCATCCGCTCTTGACGCCCGCCTGTGTGCGGGCGTTGTGCGTCTTACGAGAGCAAGGAACCACATGAACCGAGAGCAAAAGGCAGCGACCATAGAGGCGCTGGCCGAGGAGATAAATAGCTCCGAGGCCGTTTTCGCCGTGGACTACCGCGGCATTTCCGTGCCGCAGGCGGCCGAGCTGCGCACTGCGCTTCGCGACGCCGACGCAAGCTTCCGCGTCGTCAAGAACTCGCTTACCGAACGTGCTGCCGACCAGGTTGGGGCCGAGTCGCTCAAGACGCTGCTGACGGGACCGACGGCGCTTACGTTCGTCCGTGGCGACGCCGCGCTTGCCGCGAAGGCGATCGCGGACCTGGCGCGAACCACACAGTTGGTGCCGTTCAAGGGCGGGCTGATGAACGGCGAGGTGCTCGACGCCGAGCAGATCCGCTCGATATCGCGCCTGCCCTCTCGCGAAGTGCTCTACGGGCAGCTCGTCGGCATCGTGGCCTCCCCGATTTCCGGTCTGGTGCGCACACTAAATGCACTCATCGGCGGTCTCGCGGTCGCGCTCGGTCAGGTGCAGGAGAAGAAGGCATCGGGCGAGATTCCCGCGGGTGAGCCGCCGGCCCCGACGGCAGAGCCTGCTGTCGATGGGCCTGCTGCTGAGGAGTCACCGGCTGAGGAGCCAGCCACAGAGAAGTCACCCGCTGAGGAGTCACCAGCTGAGGAGCCCGCCACAGAGGAGTCTGTTGCGTTGGAGCCCGTCGGAGAAGCTCCCACCGAGGACGCTCCGGCGACTGAAACACCTGCCGAGGAGGCGACCGCCGAGCCCGCACCCGTTGAGGAGGCGCCGACGGAGGCTTCCGCTATTGAGGAGCAGCCCGAGGCCGAGGAGGCGCCTATCGAGGAGGCCTCGACCGCAGACCAAGCTGAGTCGGCACCTGAGCCGGCACAAGACGACAACAACACGGACGCATCGGCGCAGGACGCCCAGACGGGCACAAGCGAGACCGAGAGCGCCGAAGCGACCAAGGAGGACTGACCTATGGCAACAAGCACACAGGAGTGGATAGAGGAGCTGAAGGGCATCTCGGTGCTCGAGCTCGCCGAGCGCATCAAGGCGCTGGAGGAGGAGTTCGGCGTCTCTGCCGCCGCGGTGGCAGCGCCTGTCGCGGCAGCTGGTGGTGGCGGCGGCGGAGCCGACGCGGCCGAGGATGAGGGCCCCACCACGGTCGATGTGATCCTGGCGGCAGCGGGCGACAAGAAGATCCAGGTGATCAAGGTTGTGCGCTCGGCCACCGGGCTCGGCCTGAAGGAGGCCAAGGCGCTCGTCGACGAGGCTCCGAAGCCGGTCAAGGAGGGCATCGAGCGCGAGGAGGCCGACAAGCTTAAGGCCGAACTTGAGGAGGCCGGAGGCGCCGTCGAGTTGAAGTAAGCGTCCCCACGGCTCATGCTTAGGAGCCGATGCGAAGGACAAGGATCGTATGGAAGGCTCTGTGGGCGCTGCTCGCGCTCACATTGCTCGTGCTCGAGGCGACCGCCTGCGGTGGCGGCGCCGAGAGCACGAGCTCCGTACCTGCTCGCGTTGTTTCTAAGGGGCACGACTCCAGCTCGAAGTTCTATGCACGTCATACCGTTGGTGATTACGACGGCGACGATTACGAAGCGGGAGGGGACGCCGACGACGACGACAGCGTCGGTCGATTGGATCGTGACGGGGACGTCGACGGCGAAGGCGGAGAAGAAGGCGCGGCACAGGGCGGTGGGCTCGCCGACAGCGATGACTCCGATCTGGCGGAATACCGGCACTCCGCAAGCGTGGCGGAAACGCGTGCTGTGGCGACTTTGGTGAGACGTTATTTGTCGGCAGCCGCAGCCGCCGATGGCACACAGGCATGCTCGATGGTTATCCCGAGTATCGTGAGCATGGTCTCCTCTGTTCTTACTGGGGCGGGCGAGCCCCCCTATTCCCGGGGCAAGAACTGCGCCGAGGTGCTGTCGAAAATTTTCCGCTTCTACCATGCTCAGCTCGCCGCCGAGGCCCATCTGCTCAGGGTGGCGAAGCTGGGAACGAAAGGCAACAAGGGACTTGCGGTGCTAACCGCCCACCCGATCATGGCCTTTCCCATCCGTGTCATGAGGGTGCAGCGCTACGACGGTACCTGGAAGATCGACGGAGTGCTCGATCAGGAACAGTCGTAGCGGCGGTTGGCGATAATCGCTTTTGTCCGGTAGAATCCGCCCCGCTGGCCGATAGTCGCAGCCACCTGAGCAGCACGACGCCGCGCCACATACGCGGTGTTCAGGGGTGGGGTCCGTGAGCGCCGGCTGCCCCACTTGAGGGCGCCGCTGGTCTGTGCTATCTTTGGTGGTCGCGCATTTGCGCCCGCCTCTGCCCGTCTCTCGCCCTCCGAAGGAGTCATTTCTTGGCTGCTGTTGATGCTCTCCGGACGCGCCGGACTTTCGCGCGTCTAAACAAGTCTGTCGACGTACCGAACCTCATCGATATTCAGCGCCGCTCGTTTTTGTGGCTGACCGACCCTGAGAAGGGCGGCTTGCGCGAGACGATCGACGACATCTCCCCAATCGAGGACTACACCGGCAACCTCGCCGTGCAGTTCGGCGAATTCGTCTTTGACGAGCCCGTCGCTTCGCTGGAGCAGTGTCGCGAGAAGGACCTGACCTATGCCCGTCCGCTGACGGTCACTGTTGCGTTCATCAACCGCGAGACCGGCGAGATCCGCGAGCAGTCGGTGTTCATGGGCGACTTCCCGTGGATGACCGAGCGTGGCACGTTCGTCATCAACGGCACCGAGCGCGTAGTGGTAACGCAGCTCGTGCGTTCCCCCGGCGCCTACCTGATGGAGCCCAAGGACCGCGAGAAGCAGGTCTTCATCGCCAACCTGATGCCCGCCCGTGGCTCGTGGCTGGAGCTCGAGATCGACAAGAAGGGCAAGGTCTTCGTTCGCATCGACCGCAAGCGCAAGCTGCCTGTGACCGTGCTCTTGCGCGCGATGGGCTACGCAACCGATGAGGAGATCCTGCGGCTGTTCGAGAACTCGCACTACATCCGCAACACGATCGAAGCCGACACCGAGCAGACGCGCACCGAAGAGGGCGCCCTGATCGAGCTGTTCAAGAAGCAGCGTCCGGGCGAGCCGCCGAGCGTCGAGAACGCCAAGGCGCTACTCAACCAGCTGTTCTTCGACCCCAAGCGCTACGACCTCACGCGCGTCGGTCGCTACAAGCTCAACTCGCGTCTCGGTCTCGACATCGACATCGAGACGCGCACGCTCACCCACGACGACATCCTTGCGCTCGTCAAGGAGCTCGTCTCCCTACCTAAGCGACTCGGCATGCCCGAGGAGCCGGAGATCGAGATCAAGGATTACGCGGCCGAGGCGACGAGCATGCCGCGCGAGCCCGTCGAGGAGCATCTCGACGAGTACGAGCACTTCGGCAACCGCCGTCTGCGTACCGTCGGCGAGTTGATCCAGGAGGCCTTCCGCATCGGTCTCTACCGCATGGAGCGCGTCGTGCGCGAGCGCCTCACGACCGAGGACGCCGACACGATCACGCCGCAGACGATCATCAACATTCGACCTGTGGTCGCCGCGCTGAAGGAGTTCTTCGGCTCCTCGCAGCTGTCGCAGTTCATGGACCAGACGAATTCTCTCTCGGGGCTCACGCACCGTCGGCGTCTGTCCGCGCTTGGTGCCGGTGGTCTGACCCGTGAGCGCGCGCCGATCGAGGTGCGCGACGTGCACCCCACCCACTACGGGCGCATGTGCCCGATTGAGACGCCTGAGGGTCCGAACATCGGCCTGATCGGTTCGCTGTCCTCCTTCGCGGAGGTGTCCGAGTATGGGTTCGTCACCACCCCCTACAGAGTCGTCAAGGAGGGCATCGCGACCGAGGAGGTCGTGCGCCTTGATGCCAATCAGGAGGAGGAGCAGCTGATCGCTCAGGCGAACACGCCGATCGATGAGAAGACTGGCAAGCTGCTCGATAAAGAGATCCTGTGCCGCACCCAGGCCGGCCAGTACGTGACCGTCGGGCCGAAGGACGTGGATCTGGTTGATGTCTCGCCCGAACAGATCTGGTCAGTCGCCACGGCAATGATTCCGTTCCTCGAGCACGACGACGCCAACCGCGCGCTGATGGGCTCGAACATGCAGCGCCAGGCAGTACCGCTTTTGAAGACCGACGCCCCGCTGGTGGGTACGGGTATGGAGCGGCGTGCGGCGCTTGACACCGGCGACGTATTGCTGGCTCGCAACAGCGGCACGATCGATTTCGTCGACGCCAACCGCATCGTGATCGAGACGACCGGCGGCGAGAAGGACGAGTACGAGCTGCAGAAGTTCATGCGCTCCAACCAGGGCACCCTGATCCACCACAAGCCGCGTGTCGGCGCCGGCCAGAAGGTCAAGGCGGGCGACGTGCTCGCCGACGGCTCCTCCACCGACAAGGGTGAAATGGCGCTCGGCAAGAACCTAATGGTGGCCTTCATGTCCTGGGAGGGCTACAACTTCGAGGACGCGATCATCCTCTCCAAGCGCCTCGTGCAGGACGACGAGCTCACCTCGATCCACATCGAGGAGTACGAGATCGACGCGCGCACGACCAAGCTCGGCGACGAGGAGATCACACGCGACATCCCCAACCGCTCGGAGGAGTCGCTGCGCAACCTCGACGACCGCGGCATCGTGCGCGTCGGGGCTGAGGTGGCCTCGGGTGACCTGCTCGTCGGCAAGGTCACGCCCAAGGGCGAGACCGAGCTGACCGCTGAGGAGAAGCTGATCCGCGCGATCTTCAAGGAGAAGGCGCGCGAGGTGCGCGACACCTCGTTGAAGGTGCCCCACGGCGAGGGCGGCGTCGTGATCGACGTGATGACCTTCAGCCGCGACGAGGGCGACGACCTGCCGCCCGGAGTCAACGATCTCGTGCGCGTGTTCGTTGCCAAGAAGCGCAAGATCTCCGAGGGCGACAAGCTCGCGGGCCGTCACGGCAACAAGGGTGTCATCTCCAAGATCGTCGACCAGCAGGACATGCCGTTCCTGGAGGACGGCACTCCGGTTGACGTGATCCTCAACCCGCTGGGCGTGCCGAGCCGTATGAACGTCGGGCAGATTCTCGAGACCCATCTCGGTTGGGCCGCGGCTCAAGGTTGGTATGACGACGGCACCGAGGCCTACAAGGAAGCCAGTGCCTCAAACGGTGACTCGAACCCGCGCGTGTACGTAGCCACGCCGGTCTTCGACGGTGCGACCGTCGAAGATGTGGATACGGCTCTGGTCAAGTGGCAGGATGGGCACAAGGGTCGCATCCGCATGGATATCGATAAGTCTCGTCGTGTGGGCGAGCAGGCGTCCGGCAAGATGACGCTCTTCAATGGCCGCACCGGCGAGCCGTTTGAGGAGCAGGTCACCGTCGGCTACATGTACATCCTGAAGCTCCTGCACCTCGTCGACGACAAGATCCACGCCCGTTCGACTGGGCCTTACTCGCTCGTCACCCAGCAGCCGCTGGGAGGCAAGGCGCAGTTCGGCGGTCAGCGCTTCGGCGAGATGGAGGTATGGGCGCTGGAGGCATTCGGCGCCGCCTACACGCTGCAGGAGATGCTCACGATCAAGTCCGACGACACGGTTGGACGCGTCAAGGCATACGAGGCGATCGTCAAGGGCGAGAACATCGCAGAGCCGTCGATCCCGGAGTCCTTCAAGGTGCTGCTCAAGGAGATGCAGTCCCTGGCACTCGACGTGGGTGTCGTCTCCGAGGAGGGCCAGCACGCTGAGCTGCGCGACGAAGACGATGACCTGCTGCGCGCCGCCGAGGAGCTCGGTATCGATCTCTCCGGCGTGAGGGCACCCACTGGCGAGGTCACGGAGACCGAGCCCGAGGCAGAGGGTGCAGCCGTAGCTGATGGTGAGGGCAGCGAGGGCAGCGAGGACAGCGAGGATGGCGAGCCGGAGGCGGCGCTCGACATAGAGGGGCTCATCGAGGACGGCATCGCCCTTGAGGAGCTGGACGACACCGGTGCGCCTGTGGGCGAGCCGGCTGAAGGGAGCAACTAGAGATGATTGACATAAATAACTTCGACGCAATCGAGATCTCCCTCGCCTCGTCCAAGCAGATCCGCGGCTGGAGCTCCGGCGAGGTAACCAAGCCCGAGACGATCAACTACCGCACACTCAAGCCGGAGAAGGACGGTCTCTTCTGCGAGCGCATCTTCGGTCCCACCAAGGACTGGGAGTGCTACTGCGGCAAGTACAAGCGTGTGCGTTACAAGGGCATCGTGTGCGAGCGCTGCGGCGTGGAGGTAACGCGCTCGAAGGTTCGCCGCGAGCGTATGGGTCACGTCGACCTGGCCGCGCCCGTCAGCCACATCTGGTTCTTCAAGGGCGTGCCGTCGCGCATCGGTTACCTGCTCGACATGGCGCCCAAGGAGCTCGAAGAAGGTGCTCTACTTCGCCGCGTCGATTGTCACGTGGGTGGACGATGAGGCACGGTCTAAGGACCTCGACTCCCTCAAGAAGGAGGTCAACAAGGTCCTTGATTCCTACGCGGCAGAGCTGCAGGAGCGCGTACTCGAATTGCGTGAGTCGCTCGCGCGCCGCGAGAAGTACCTGCAGAGCGGCAAGCAGACCTCCTTCAACGATGAAGACCACCTATGGGCCGACTCGCTGGACCTCAATCTGTCCAAGATCTCAGACGAGGAACGCGACAAGCTCATCAAGGAACTGAACAAGACCTTCGAGGCCGATATCGCCGACACCGAAGCCTATATCGAGGACGGCGCCGAGCGGATGCGCAACGTTTGGGAGCTGTTCAAGACGATGGAACCCAAGCAGATCGAGCACGACGAGACGACCTTCCGCGAGCTCAAGGAGCGTTTCGGCTCCTCCTACGGCTTCGGCGAATATTTCCGCGGCGGCATGGGTGCCGAAGCGATCCGCGATCTGCTCCAGCAGGTTGATCTGGAGGCCGAACGCACAGAACTCGAGGAGCAGGTCAAGACCGGCAAGGGTCAAAAGCAGGCTCGCGCGGTCAAGCGTCTGAAGGTTGTCAGCGCCTTCATCCAGTCTGGCAACAAGCCTGAGCAGATGGTGCTCGACGCCGTGCCGGTGATCCCGCCGGAGCTGCGCCCGATGGTGCAGCTCGACGGTGGGCGCTTCGCGACCTCTGACCTCAACGACCTTTACCGCCGCGTCATCAACCGCAACAACCGCCTCAAGCGCCTGCTCGACCTCGGTGCGCCCGAGATCATCGTCAACAACGAGAAGCGCATGCTCCAGGAGGCCGTCGACGCGCTGTTCGACAACGGCCGCCGCGGGCGTCCAGTCACCGGGCCGGGCAACCGTCCGCTGAAGTCGCTCTCAGACATGCTCAAGGGCAAGCAGGGTCGCTTCCGTCAGAACCTGCTCGGCAAGCGCGTGGACTACTCCGGCCGCTCGGTGATCGTCGCAGGCCCGTACCTGAAACTGCACCAGTGCGGTCTGCCGAAGATCATGGCGCTGGAGCTGTTCAAGCCGTTCATCATGGCGCGCCTGGTCGAGCGCAAGTCCGCGCAGAACATCAAGGCGGCCAAGAAGATGGTCGACTCGATGATCGGCGAGGTGTGGGACGTGCTCGAGGAGGTAATCCACGAGCATCCGGTGCTGCTTAACCGCGCGCCGACGCTGCACCGTCTCGGCATCCAGGCCTTCGAACCGCTGTTGGTCGAGGGCAAGGCGATCCAGGTTCACCCGCTCGTGTGCCACGCCTTCAACGCCGACTTCGACGGCGACCAGATGGCGGTCCATCTACCACTGTCGGCTGAGGCCCAGGCGGAGGCACGCATCCTGATGCTGTCCTCCAACAACATCCTCTCGCCGGCGCACGGCGCGCCGCTGGCGACGCCCACCCAGGACATGATCCTGGGCGCCTACTACCTCACCTACGGCCTCGAAGCCGACGAGCTGTCGAAGATCGACAGAGCGACCTACGAGCCCCGACCGCACGTGTTCCGCACCGCGCAGGAGGCCGAGCTCTCCTACGAGGCCGGCGTCGTGAAGCTGCATGACATCGCCGAGTTCCGTCCGATGGGACGCGAGGGCGGGCACTTGCTGAGCACGGTGGGGCGGATCATCTACAACGACCGCATCGAGCGGGCGTTGGCGGAGGCGCTGGGCGATCAGTTCGATGCGTCGAAGTACGTGTTCGTCAACCAGTCGATGAAGAAGCGCGACACCACGCGCTTGATCGACGCGCTCGTGCAGAGCTATGGCGCGACGACTATCTCGCTGGTGCTCGACGCGTTCAAGGATCTCGGCTTCAAGTACGCTACGCAGGCAGGTATCACGATCTCAAAGAACGACGTGGTGATACCGCCCTCCAAGCAGTCGATCCTCGACAAGTACGACAAGCTCGTCGGTGACATCACCGACCAGTACGACATGGGTCTCATCACCCAGGAGGAGCGCCACGAGGCGGTTGTGGAGAAGTGGAACGCAGCCACCGACGAGGTCGCGGAGGCGATGATCCAAAACCTCGACACGCTCAACCCGATCTTCATGATGGCCAACTCGGGCGCCCGCGGTTCCTTCAAGCAGATCCGCCAGCTCGCAGGAATGCGCGGCCTGATGGCCAATCCAAAGGGTGAGATCATCGAGCGACCGATCAAGTCCAACTTCATGGAGGGGCTGTCGGTGCTCGAGTACTTCATCTCCACGCACGGCGCGCGAAAGGGGCTGGCTGATACGGCCCTGCGTACCGCCGACTCGGGGTACCTCACCCGACGCCTGGTGGATGTCGCCCAGGACGTGATCATCCGCGAGGTCGATTGCGGCACCGACGAATACATCGAGATGACCGTCTGGAACGAGGGCCAGGAACCCAACGAAAACCTGGTGGGTCGCACAGCCGCGCAGCCGATCACCACCAAGCGCGGGCGGATGCTCGCCGAGGGCGGACAGGAAATCGGACGTCAACAGCTCGCCGACATGGTGGAGGCGTTCGCCGACGATCACGAGAAGGGCGTGCGGGTAACGGTTCCGGTTCGCTCGGTGCTGAAGTGCAAGGCGCCCAGCGGCGTTTGCCAGGCCTGCTACGCACGAGCGATGGCCACCGGCCAGACCGCGCAGATTGGCGATGCCGTGGGCATCGTCGCCGCTCAGTCGATCGGCGAGCCTGGTACACAGCTGACGATGCGCACCTTCCACACCGGCGGCGTTGCCGGCGCGGACATCACACACGGCTTGCCGCGCGTGGTGGAGCTCTTCGAGGCACGCAAGCCGAAGGGCTTGGCCAAGATCGCCGAGCAAGATGGAATCGTGTCACTCGAAGAGTCTGATAAGGCGCTCACCGTTGTCATCACCGACGAGGCCGGCGAGGAGCATCGCCACGCCTTCCCGCGGCGCACACGCTTGTATGTGAGCGAGGGAGAGAAGATCCAGGCCGGCAAGCAGCTCAACGAGGGTTCGCTGTATCCGCACGAGCTCCTGGCGATCCGCGGACGCACCGAGACCGAGCAGTACTTGGTCAAGGAGGTCCAGGAGGTCTACAAGTCCCAGGGCGTGGACATCAACGACAAGCACATCGAGTTGATCGTGCGCCAGATGCTCAAGAAGGTGCGGGTTGACCAGAAGGGCGACACCGACTACCTGCCCGGACAGTTCGTGGACCGCTACGAATTCGCGATCGCCAACGACGCCGTGATCGCCAAGGGTGGCGAGACCGCCCAGTTCGAGGACATCATCCTCGGCATCACCAAGGCATCGCTGAACACCGACTCGTTCCTCTCGGCGGCCTCCTTCCAGGAGACGACCAAGGTGCTCACTGACGCGTCGCTCGAGGGCAAGATCGATCGACTCAACGGACTCAAGGAGAACGTGATCATCGGCAAGCTGATCCCGGCCGCGACCGGTCTCAAGCGCTACCGCCGGATCGAGATCGAACCGTCCGAGCCACTGCCTCGCGCAATCGATGACGTTGGTCTGCTCGACCAGGACGAGATTGCCGCCGAGCTTGGTCTCACCGATGGCGAAGCACTCGCAACCGGGTATGGCAGCGAGTTCGACGCGGATCTTGCTTCGCTGGAGAAGATCGGCGCTGGCAGCTCGGACCCTGGTTTCGTGGAGGGTCTAGGCGAGCTCGAGGTGCCCGAGGAGTCCGGGGAGTAGTTCTGACGATCAACTCCTAGTTTGTAAAACGGCGGCGCATGCGCCGCCGTTCGGGACGGTGCATGCACCGTCCCGTGGGGGGCGCACTTGTCACAAGTGCGCCCCCCATTCCAATTAAGGAGTGGTTGTTTCTCCTCGCAGCGACTCAGCCCAACGCTCCAGCATCTCCGCCTCGCGTCCGGTGAGCCCACTCGCCGGCATCGTCTGCACGAGCAACGTCGCGGCGCCACGCGCCTCCGCCCATTCGTGGCAAGCATCGTTAAACGCGTCATCGATCCACGCCAGGGGTCGGGCCGCGGCATATTCGTCGATCGCGTCGAGCTTCCAGTGGGCGTTTGTGCGTCCGACCGAGCGCTCGAAGCTCAGATGTGGCAGTGTCGGCAGGCCCAGCAGGTGGGGCAAGTATTCGTTGGCCTTCTCCTCCCAGCCGCTCGCCCACACCAGTTCGAAGCTTTGCGAGAGCGCGAGCAGGTGCGTAGCCGCAGCGGACGAAAGAAAGTGCGGTATGCCGTCGATGGAGTGGAAAGTCCCCTCTGCGCGCGCCTCGGGGTGGCGCAGCTCCGATCCGAACAGCGAGATCACCCCGTCGATGTCCACCATCAGCAGTGGCCTGCCCGATTGCGTCTCTGTTAGGTGTCGATCGTCTTTAGCTCGCACAGAGGTTGCGGACGCTAATCTGCCCAGGCCGCGCCGGTGCAGTAAAGCATCCTCTCTCAGGTGCCGATGGATGACCCCGCTCGGCTACCAACCATGACCCCCGATCTAGGCATACTCCTCGCGCTCCTTTGCGCCTTCGTTGCGAACCTCGGTTTCTTCTACAAGTACCGGGGCGCCAACGCCGTCGCCAAGGTGGACATGCGCCACCCCTGGCTCTCGATCAAGGCGTTGTTCTCCTCGAAGTGGTTTGCGCTCGGCATGATCGTCGCGACCGCCTCCTGGGCGCTACACGTGGCGGCGCTTGCGCTCGCACCGATGTCGGTCGTGCAGGTCGTGCTCGCCGCCGGTGTGGTGCTGATCGCCGTGATGGCCGACCGCATGTTCGGTTTCAAGGTCGGCCCGCGCCAGTGGCTCGGACTGTGGCTGATGGCGGCCGGCTTGGTGATGCTCGGCTTGACCCTGCCCGCCATGCACGGTGCGCACTCCCAGTTCTCCGATCCAGCGATGATCTCCTTCGAGGCCGGCCTGTTCGGTCTTGGTGGGCTGCTCATCATGGGGCCACGCATCGGCGGTCCGGTCGAGCACCACGGCATGATGCTCGGCGCCGCCTCCGGAATCCTCTTCGGTGTCTCTGACACCTCGATCAAGGCGCTAACCGGCATCGTCGGCGCACACGGCCTGCTCGCGGTGGCGATCAGCCCATGGTTGGCCGTTGCGGTACTCGCGTCGATTCTCGCCTTCTATGCCTCCGCGCGCGGACTACAAGACGGCGAAGCGGTTCCTGTGATCGCCGTCACCGGCACCGCCGCCAACATTGCGGGGATCGCCGGGGGGATAATCGTGTTCGGCGATCCGATGCCCGGCAGTACCCTCGGCATCGCACTGCAGTCGCTCGCGTTCGTGCTCGTGCTCGTCGCGGCGGCCCTGATGCCGGCGCCCGTGCGCGCGGCCGGTATTGCCGCAAGCACGTGAGCCGGCGCTCGCCCAGGGCTTGCTGCTAGGATTTCGCCCCGAATGCCGACGACATCGCAACTAGTGCGCAAGGGCCGCACGGCGCCCAAGAAAAAGCTCGCGACCCCTGGTCTGAAGTCCGGCAAGGGACGCAAGAAGAAGGTTGCCGCTCCGCAGCGGCGCGGCGTGTGCACGCGCGTGTACACCACAACCCCGAAGAAGCCCAACTCCGCCCTGCGCAAGGTTGCGCGTGTGCGCATCGCCGGCTCGATCGAGGTAACCGCTTACATTCCCGGCGAGGGCCACAACCTGCAGGAGCACTCGGTCGTGCTCGTGCGTGGAGGCCGCGTCAAGGATCTTCCCGGTGTGCGCTACAAGGTTGTGCGCGGCACGCTCGACGCCGCCGGCGTCAGCGACCGCAAACAGGGTCGCTCGCAGTACGGCGTGAAGAAGAAGTAGCAAGCACATGCCACGCCGCGCGGCCGCCCAAGTACGTCCAATCGACGTCGACCCGATTCATCGCTCCAAGCTGGTACAGCAGATCATCAACAAGGTGATGCTGGACGGCAAGAAGAGTACCGCCGAGCGGATCGTCTACGACGCGCTCGCCGTGTTGGCCGAGCGCAGCGACAAGGACCCGATCGAGCAGCTCGAAATGTCCATCAAGGCGCTCACGCCAGCGCTTGAGGTGCGCTCCCGTCGCGTCGGCGGCGCCACCTATCAGGTGCCCGTTGAGGTTCCCGCCCGACGTGCCCGCACGCTAGCCGTACGCTGGCTGGTCGAGTTCGCCCGCAACCGGCGCGAGAAGACGATGGCCCAGCGGCTTGCCAACGAGCTGACGGATGCCCAGTCCCAGCAGGGCGGCGCCTACAAGCGCAAGGACGACATTTACCGCATGGCGCAGGCCAACAAGGCCTTCGCCCATTACCGCTGGTAGGTAGGGCCCGTCGCGCCACGCCGGCGCCTGTGTGACGCAGAACACAGTCGTAGCCCCTTGAAGAAAAAAGGTTTGGTACCTAACCTTTCGGTACCAAATGTCTTCTCGTCCAACAATTGAACAAGGCGACCCGAGCGCTACCACACGCATAGAGCGTCACGTATGGGTCGTGTGTGGCGTGGTGATCCTCGGGATGATCATGTCGATCCTCGACACGACGATCGTCAACGTCGCGCTGCACACGCTCTCGCGAGATCTCCACAGTCCGCTGTCTCAGGTCCAGTGGGTGATCACGGGGTATTTGCTCTCGCTAGCCGCTGTGATCCCAGTTACGGGCTGGGCCGCGCGACGCTTTGGCGCCAAGCAGGTCTACATGACCTCGCTGGTCCTCTTCACCGCCGGCTCCGCGCTGTGCGGGCTTGCCAATTCGGCGACCTCGCTGGTCGTCTTCCGCGTGCTGCAGGGCGCTGGCGGCGGGATGATCATGCCGGTCGCGATGATGATCATGGCCCAGGTCGCCGGTCCACAACGGATGGGCAGGGTCATGGGATACGTGGCGATGCCAGCGATGATCGCGCCGATCCTCGGCCCGGTCGTCGGCGGCTTGATTCTCGAGAACCTGCACTGGTCCTGGATCTTCTTCGTCAATGTGCCGATCGGTCTGATCGCCTTCGTTTTGGGTTGGCGGATGCTGCCCCACACTGACTCTGGTGAGGCCGGCAACCTTGACGTCCTGGGTCTCGCGCTGCTCCCGGCTGGCTTCGCGGCCTTCATCTACGGCATCAGCGAGCTCGGTTCGGGTTCTGCGTTGGGCTCGGGCAAAGTCATCGTGCCGTGCATCGTCGGAGCGTTGTTGGTCGTGGTCTTCTGTTTTCACGCCCTGCGCATCGAGCGTCCCCTGTTGGACATCCGCATGTACGCAAACAAGGTCTTTGCGGGTGCCGCGTTCACCAATTTCGGCCTCGGCGCGGCGCTGTTCGGCGCCATGATCCTGGTGCCGCTCTACTACCAGGAAGTGCGCGGGCAGAGCGTCATCAATACGGGCCTGCTGACCGGCCCCCAGGGAATCGGCGCTCTGATTGCGATGCCACTGGCCAGCCGTCTCACCCAGCGCTTCAGCGGCGGGCGCGTGGCGATGTGCGGCGTATCGCTGCTTTGCATCAGCACGATCCCCTTCACCTTCATCGGCGCCCACACCTCGATCGTGGCCATCTCACTCGTGCTCGTCGTGCGCGGTCTGAGCATCGGCCTGTGCTTCATGCCGGCGATGAGCGCCGCCTTCTCGGCGATGCGCCCCGACCAAATCTCAGACGCCACCCCGCAGATCAATGCTCTGCAGCGCACCGGCGGCGCGATCGGCACGGCGGTGCTTGCCGTCGTCCTGCAGCGCGCCGGAGTGCACGCTCGTACACCGGAGGAGCTTGCGGGCGCGTTCGACACCGCATATTGGTGGGCGCTAGGGATCGCCGCCCTCTCGCTGATCCCATGCCTGATGCTGCTGCGTGCCGAGCGTCCCCAAGTCGAGGCAGAGCCACTCGTGGTCCAACCCGAGGCGCTTGCGGACGCGGTCGGGGTCTAGCGGCCTCAAGAGTCAACATGCCTGAGGTCAGCGAGCTATCGGCGAAGAGCTCCCGCGAGCAGTGGCAGGCAGAGCTGCTCGATCTCGGTAAGGCGTTCCGCCGCGTGTTTCGTAGCCTGCGCCGACTGCGCGGCCGTGACACGCACCTGATCGGCTCGGAGGTCAGCCACGCTCAGATGGAACTGCTGATCGAGCTGAGCGAGCGTGGCCCGCTGTCGGCGGGCGAGCTTGCGCTCGCGGCCCAGCTCACGCCCGGCACAGTCACGCAGATGCTCGACCATCTCGCCGCCAGCGGTCACGTCGAGCGCACTCGCTCCGATGCCGATCGGCGGGTCGTGGTTACGTGTCTGAGCACACAGGGCGAGGAGAAGGTGCGCGCCAAGCGTGCGGTTTGGCAGGCGCGTTGGGAGCAGGTTCTCGCCGATGTCGATGCAGAGGATTTGCGCGTCACGACACGCGTTCTGGGATTGCTAAACGCGGTATTTGAGGAGGCGCCGGAGATGGGGGAGTGTGGCGAGGAGCAATAGCCGCGCAGGCTCTTGCGGCACGCTTGAACCATCGGTCGACCGGGTCAATTGCTCTGCTATAGTCGGCTTTCGCCTGGTGCGCAGCGCTGCCTGGGCAAGGAGCCTTCAACATGGAGACCATGATCAGATAGAGCAGCGAAACGCCCGACGACCGGTAGCAAGTGGGCCCTGGGGGCCCATTTTTTTGCCCTGAGAGCCGATGGCACGACGTCCGTCGAGGAGACCCTCGATCTCGCCCGCCATCGCACCGAGCGCTCGGCGTCACACAATTTCTCACCGCACCAACAACTTCCCACTCGCCCAAACATGCCCCGCAAGTTTCCACTTCTAAAGACCCGAAACATCGGGATCATGGCCCACATCGATGCGGGCAAGACGACCACGACCGAGCGCATCCTCTACTACACGGGACGCACCTACAAGATCGGCGAGGTGCACGAGGGCGCCGCGGTCATGGACTGGATGGAACAGGAGCAGGAGCGCGGCATCACGATCACCTCGGCGGCTACCACCGCTGAGTGGGATGGTCACCGCATCAACATCATCGATACCCCGGGTCACGTCGACTTCACGGTCGAGGTCGAGCGCTCGCTACGAGTTCTCGATGGCGCGATCGCCCTGTTTGACTCGGTTGCCGGCGTGGAGCCACAGTCGGAGACCGTGTGGCGTCAAGCTGACAAGTACCACGTGCCGCGCATTGCCTACATCAACAAGATGGACCGCACCGGCGCCGACTTCGAGCAGGGCGTGCAAACGATGATCGATCGCCTCGCCGCGCACCCCGTCCCGATCCAGCTGCCGATCGGCGCCGAGGGCGATTTCGTGGGCGTGGTCGATCTCGTCAAGATGAAGGCGATCCTCTACAAAGACGAGCTCGGCACCGAGCAGGAAGAAGCCGAGATCCCCGAGGCGCTGCTCGAAGCCGCCGAGGCCGCTCGTGAACACCTGATGGAGGAGGTTTCTCACTACGACGACGCGCTGCTCGAGTTGATCCTCGAGGAGGCCGAGGTGCCGCAGGACGTCCTCAAGCAGGCGATCCGCAAGGCGACCCTCTCGACCAAGCTCACTCCGGTGCTGTGCGGCTCCTCGTTCAAGAACAAGGGTGTGCAGCCGCTGCTCGACGCCGTCGTCGACTACCTGCCCTCGCCGCTTGACGTGCCGGCGATCATCGGCACCGAACCGGTCAAGGGCGACGGCGAGGAACCGCAGATCGAGCGCCACGCCGACGATTCCGAGCCCTTTACAGCGCTCGCCTTCAAGATCATGGCCGACCCTTACGTTGGCAAGCTCACCTATTTCCGTGTTTACTCAGGCAAACTCGAGGCCGGTTCGCGCGTCTTGAATGTCAACAGCGGTCGCTCCGAGCGCATCGGGCGCATCCTGATGATGCACGCCAACGAGCGCGAGGAGGTCTCCGAGGTCTACGCCGGCGACATCGCAGCCGCCGTGGGCATCAAGCAGGTCATCACCGGCGACACCTTGGCCGCCCCCGACGCTCCCATCAAGCTCGAGAACATCACCTTCCCCGAGCCCGTCATCAAGGTGGCCGTTGAGCCCAAGACGAAGGTCGATCAGGAGAAGATGTCGGTTGCTCTCGGCCGTCTCGCCGAGGAGGACCCCACTTTCCAGGTGCGCACCAACGAAGAAACCGGCCAGACTGAGATTTCGGGCATGGGCGAGCTGCACCTCGAAGTGCTCGTCGACCGCATGAAGCGCGAGTTCGGCGTCGAGGCAAACGTCGGGCGCCCGCAGGTTTCCTACCGCGAGACGATCCGCGGCACGGTCGAGAAGATCGAAGGCAAGTTCGTGCGCCAGACCGGCGGCTCGGGCCAGTTCGGTGTCGTCTACATCGACATGGAGCCCGCGCCCGGCGAGGGCTTTGACTTCGTCAACAAGATTAAGGGTGGAGCGATCCCCTCCGAATATATACCGGCTGTGGAGAAGGGCGTCGAGGAGGCATTGGAGAATGGCGTAAAGGCCGGCTATCCAATGGTCGATGTGCGCGTCACGCTGGTCGACGGCAAGTACCACGACGTGGACTCCTCTGAGATCGCTTTCAAGGTTGCCGGCTCGATCGCGTGCAAGGAGGCCGCCAAGCGCGCAAAGCCCGTGCTCTTGGAGCCGGTGTTCGCGGTCGAGGTCGTGACACCAGAGGACTTCATGGGCGACGTGATGGGCGATCTGTCCCGTCGCCGTGGACACTTGCAAGGCTCCGAGCAGCGCGGCAACGCGTTGGCGATTCACGCCAAGGTTCCCTTGAGCGAGATGTTCGGGTATGCCACCGACCTGCGCTCCAACACGCAGGGCCGGGCCAACTACACGATGCAGTTCGAGGGGTACGAGGAGGTGCCTCCGAACATCGCGGAGAAGATCATCGAGCAACGCACGGGGGAGCCCGTACCTGCTTGATCGCAGGCGCGAATGAAGTCCCCACAGCAGGCAGCAGTCAAGAAAATCCCCATTTAGATAGATTTCCCAGGTTCGCCCTTCTAGCGGCGAACATCCAAGTCGATTTAGGAGCGAACACAAGTGGCGAAGGAGAAGTTCGAGCGCGACAAGCCGCACGTCAACGTCGGCACCATCGGTCACATCGATCATGGAAAGACGACCTTGACCGCTGCCATCACGACCGTGCTGGCGGAGAAGATGGGCGGCGAAGCCCGTAGCTTCGAGGAGATCGACAACGCTCCGGAGGAGAAGGAGCGCGGGATCACCATCGCCACATCGCACGTCGAGTACCAGACCGAGAACCGTCACTATGCGCACGTCGACTGCCCTGGGCACGCCGACTACGTGAAGAACATGATCACCGGCGCCGCCCAAATGGATGGGGCAATCCTGGTGGTTTCCGCAGCCGACGGACCGATGCCCCAGACGCGTGAGCACATCCTGCTCGCCCGCCAAGTCGGTGTCCCTTACATCGTCGTGTTCCTCAACAAGGCCGACATGGTCGATGACGCGGAGCTGATGGAATTGGTCGAGGTCGAGGTTCGCGAGCTTCTCTCTGAATACGACTTCCCCGGGGACGACATCCCGTTCATCACTGGCTCGGCGCTGAAGGCGCTAGAAGGCGATGAGGAGTACAAGGACAAGATCGTCGAGCTTGCCGCTGCGCTCGACAGCTACATCCCACAACCGGTGCGCGAGCTTGACAAGCCGTTCTTGATGCCGGTCGAGGATGTGTTCACGATTACTGGTCGCGGCACCGTAGCGACCGGTCGCGTAGAGCAGGGCATCGTCAACACTGGTGACACGGTGGAGATCGTAGGAGTTCACGACACCACCACCACGGTGGTGACCGGCGTGGAGATGTTCCGCAAGATCCTCGATCAGGGTCAGGCGGGCGACAACGTCGGCTGCCTGCTGCGTGGTACCAAGCGTGAGGAGATCGAGCGCGGGCAGGTTCTCTGCAAGCCGGGCTCCATCACTCCGCACACCAAGTTCAAAGCTGAGGTCTACATCCTCAAGAAGGAGGAGGGTGGTCGCCACACTCCGTTCTTCACGGGTTACAGGCCGCAGTTCTACTTCCGCACAACCGACGTCACCGGCGTGGCAAAGCTGCCCGAGGGTGTCGAGATGGTCATGCCCGGCGACAACGTCCAGATGGAGATCGAGCTGATCCAGCCGATCGCTATGGACCAGGGCCTGCGCTTTGCCATCCGAGAGGGTGGGCGCACGGTCGGCTCGGGCGTGGTCACCGAGATAATTGAGTAGTACCAAAGGGCGCCTCGGTTTGCCGGGGCGCCCGTTTATTGCAGTCCGATACGACGAATAAAGCTCCGCCGGCGAAGCGCGGTGAGGGGCGGACTTTCCTTTACGGCATCCGTCTTTATCTCGCTCGCGTAGCGGTGTGAGCGAGATGGGCGACGTTGCCCAGCAAGACAGACAGTCACGACACAAGCAAACGAAAGCACGACCAGAGACAAAGCCAAATGGCAGCCGCAACCCAAAACAAGATCCGCATCCGACTGAAGGCGTATGACACGTCCGCAATCGAGTCGGCCGCGAAGGAGATCGTCGAGACGGCGGCGCGCACCGGCGCCACCGTGTCCGGCCCCGTTCCGCTGCCAACCGAGAAGAATGTGTACTGCGTGATTCGCTCGCCGTTCAAGGACAAGGATTCTCGCGAGCACTTCGAGATTCGCACGCACAAGCGGCTGATCGATATTCACCAGCCCAGCCCCAAGACCGTGGACTCGCTTCAGCGCCTGGACAACCTTCCGGCGGGCGTTGACATCGAGATTCGCCTCGCCACCTGATCGTTCTATGCCAGCGATTCTCGCCAAGAAGCTGGGAATGACCCAGGTATTCCAGGACGACGGTAGCGTCGCCCGGGTGACCGTACTCGAGGCCGGTCCGTGTCCGGTTACTGCGGTGCGAACCGCCGAGCGCGACGGTTACGACGCCGTGCAGCTTGCTTTTGGGTTGACCAAGGAGAAGCATCTGTCAAAGCCCGAGCTCGGGCATCTGAAGAAGGCTGACGCTCCGCCGATGCGCCACCTCGTGGAGTTTCGCGGCGAGGCCGCCGATCTACAGCTCGGCCAGTCGGTGACGGTCGATTCCTTTGAGGTCGGTGCACGCGTGAAGATCGCCGGCGTGTCCAAGGGCAAGGGTTTTCAGGGCACGGTCAAACGACATAACTTCAAACGTGGTCCTGTCTCTCACGGCTCGCACAACGTGCGTGCGCCTGGCTCGATCGGCGCCTCCGCAGATCCGGCGCGCGTGCGTCCCGGTATTCGTGGACCGGGTCAGATGGGCAACAAGCGTGCCACCCAACCCGGTGTCGAGGTCGTGGCTGTCGATGCGGCTAAGAATCTTCTACTCGTACGCGGATCGGTACCCGGTCCGCGCGGCGCGATCGTCGAGGTGCGTGGCGATGCTTGACGCGCCCGTCCTCAGCCCGGCGCCAGGCGCCGCCTCAAAGAACACAAAGCTCCAGGATTCGGCTTTCGGGGCAGCGTTCCACGGGCCGCTGGTGCACCAGAGCGTGCGCGCCGAGCAGGCGGCGCGCCGGCGCGGCACGGCAGCTACCAAGACCCGCGGAATGGTGTCTGGCGGTGGCGCCAAGCCATGGCGTCAGAAGGGCACTGGCCGCGCTCGTGCCGGCTCCAGCCGCTCACCGCTCTGGACCGGTGGTGGCACCGTGTTCGGTCCCCAACCGCGCTCCTACACCTTCAAGGTCAACCGCAAGGAGCAGCGTGCAGCGCTTCGCAGCGCCCTCTCGCTACATGCCCAGCGCGGATCGCTGGCGATACTCGACGCGGCCGCATTCAAGGCGCCCAAGACGAGCGACGCGCAGGACTTGCTCGAAGACTGGACCCAGCCGCAGCCCACCCTGGTGGTGCTCGACGCCGGCGAGTCCGCGGCCGCCCTGTCGTTCCGCAACCTCGCGCGTGTAGCGGTGCTGACGCCTGAGAACGTCGGCGTGGCGGACTTGCTGGGGGCCGCTTCGCTGCTCGTGTCCGACACGGCGCTGCCACAGATCGTCGCGCGCGTCGAGGCATCGGCGAGGGAGAAAGCCTGATGGACAACGAGCAAGTAATCCTCAAGCCGGTGCTCTCCGAGAAGAGCTATGTACTCTCGGCGGCCGGTAAGTACACCTTCCGCGTGCACCCCGACGCTCACCGCACCCAGATTCGCCAAGCAGTCGAGTCGCTATTCGACGTGCACGTGGTCGAGGTGCGCACGCTCAGCGTCAAGTCCAAGCCCAAGCGGCGTGGCATCACGCGCGGCCGCACACGCTCTTGGAAGAAGGCGATCGTCGAGGTTCGCAAGGGCGAGAGCATCCCGATTTTCCAAGGCCTAGAGGGCCTTCAGGACTAGGAGTCGTCGATGGCAATTCGCAAGCCCAAGCCCACGAGCCCCGGTCGGCGCTTCTCCTCCTATCCGGACTTCGCTGAGGTCACCAAGACCGAGCCCGAGCGCACGCTCGTCGAAGGCTTGAAGAAGAGCGGTGGACGCAACGCTCACGGGCGTAAGACAGCGCGTCACCGTGGTGGGGGCGCGAAGCGCCTGTACAGGCGGATCGACTTTAAGCGCCGCAAGGATGGAGTACCCGCGAAGGTTGCGGCAATCGAGTACGACCCCAATCGCTCCTCCTACATCGCACTGCTGCACTACGCCGATGGTGAGAAGCGCTACATCCTCGCGCCGCAGCGCCTCACTGTCGGGATGACCGTGTCCTCTGGTGACGGTGCCGAGATCGCGGTCGGCAACTGCATCGCGCTCTCGCGCATGCCTGTCGGTACCGTGATTCACAATGTCGAGTTGCAACCCGGTCGCGGCGGTCAGATGGCCCGCTCCGCCGGCGCGTCGGTTCAGTTGATGGCCAAGGACGGCGACATGGCCACGCTACGTCTGCCCTCCGGGGAGATGCGCTTGGTGCGTGCCGAGTGTCGTGCGACTGTCGGCGTTATCGGCAACGCCGAACACCAGAACGTGAAGGTCGGCAAGGCCGGGCGCAAGCGTCACATGGGCGTGCGTCCGCAAACGCGCGGTGTCGCGATGAACCCGGTCGACCACCCGCACGGCGGTGGCGAGGGCTCGACCACCGCCGGACGCCATCCGGTTACGCCGTGGGGTGTGCCGACGCTGGGCTATCGCACGCGCAAGAAGAACAAGGCTTCCGACAAGTACATCGTGCGCGGCCGTCGTCGCGGGAAGGGTAAGCAGCGATGAGCCGCTCAAGCAAGAAGGGCCCGTGGGTAGAAGAGCGCTTGATGGCTCGCATCGAGGCCATGAATGCCGCCAATCAGCGCAAGATGATCAGAACCTGGTCGCGTGCGTCGACGATCTTCCCCGAGATGGTCGGCCACACCCTGGCGGTGCATGACGGCAAGAAGCACGTTCCCGTTTTTGTCAGCGAGTCGATGGTTGGTCATAAGCTCGGTGAGTTCGCACCCACGCGCGTGTTTCGTGGACATGCCGGCTCGGGGAAGGTCCGATGAGCGACGAGAAGCCCACCGACGAGCAGCCACTCGAGGGCGAAGAACAGGCAAAGCCCGCGGCCAAGGCCAAGCCCGCCGCCGCGAAGAAGCCCGCTGCGAAGAAGCCCGCTGCTGAGGGAACCGAGGCCGAGAAGCCCGCTGCCGAGAAACCGGCCGCGAAGAAGGCCACGACCAAGGCTGTCGCTGAGGATGAGTCTGCCGCCGTGGAGGAGAAGTCTGCGGCGAAGAAGCCTGCTGCCAGGAAGTCCGCTGCAAAGAAGCCGGCTGGGGCTAAGGCAGAGACGTCCGATGCTGCAAAGTCCGATAAGCCCGACGCCAAGGCCGAGAAGTCGACTGAGGAGAAGGCTGATTCCGAGCAGAAGCCAGCCGTTGCGGCCGACGCCGAGAAGCCAGCCGCAACCGCTCGCAGGGAGGCTCAGTCCCCGGCTACGTCCTCGCGTCGCAAGGTCGTGCGCGCCCAGGCACGCTACGTGCGGACCTCCGCCCGTAAGGCGCGCATGGTGTGCGGACACTTGCGGGGCAAGTCCGTAGACGAGGCACGCGCTATCCTCGCTTTTACCCCTCGTGATGTGGCGCGCGACTGGAGCAAGCTGCTGGAGTCGGCGGTGGCCAACGCGGAGAACAACCACGAACTGATCGAGGACGATCTTTTCGTTCGCGAGGCCTTTGCGGACGAGGGGCCGACAATCAAGCGCTTTCGGCCGCGCGCGCAGGGGCGAGCCACGCCGATTCGCAAGCGCACCAGCCATCTGACGATCACACTGACACCCAAGCCGTAGGCGCGGGCCAGGACACCAAGACAGGACTTCGAAAAGACATGGGTCAAAAGGTTCATCCAGAGGCAATGCGCGTGGGCTATATCCACGACTGGAAGTCCAACTGGTTTAACGAGCGTCATTTTGCCGAGTACCTGCACGAGGACATCAAGATCCGCGAGCACATCGTCGAGAAGCTCGCGCATGCCGGGCTCTCGGACATAACGATTCGCAAGGACTCAAACGACCTCGAGGTCAACATCCACACTGCCCGTCCGGGCATTGTGATCGGCAAGTCAGGCGCCGAAGTCGATGCGCTGAGGCGCGATCTGCACAAGATGACTTCCAAGCAGATCAAGGTCAATATTCTCGAGATCAAGCGTCCTGAGCTGGACGCAAAGCTTGTCGCGCAGTCGATCGCGGAGCAGCTGCAAAACCGCGTCGCTTTCCGTCGCGCGATGAAGCGCGCGCTCACCAGCGCGATGCGCTCCGGCGCCAAGGGCGTCAAGGTGCAGGTGTCGGGCCGCCTCGGCGGTGCGGAGATGGCGCGCACCGAGAGTTATTCCGACGGACGCGTGCCGCTGCACACGATGCGCGCCGACATCGACTACGGCTTCTACGAGGCCCGCACCACCTTCGGGCGGATCGGCGTGAAGTGCTGGGTCAACAAGGGCGAGATCATGCCCGAGGGTTACACCGGCGCCGATCTGACGGACATGAGCGCACCAGCACCCCCCAGCGGCGATCGCGATGGCCGCGACGGCCGCGACGGTCGCGGCAGAGGACGTGGAGGCCCTGGTGGCGGTCGCGGTGGTCAGGGTGGCGGCCGTGGCGGTCCGGGTGGCGGCCGTGGTCCAGGCGGCGGCGGTCGCGGCGGTCCGGGTGGCGGTCGCGGTGGTCCGGGTGGCGGCCGTGGCGGTCCCGGTGGTCCTGGCGGTGGAGGTCGTGGTCCGTCCTCAGGCGGACGCGGTGGCTCCGATCGAGGTGGGATGCGCTGATGCTCTCGCCCAAGCGTGTAAAGCATCGCAAGCAGCACCGTGGCCGTCGCCGCGGGCTCTCGCGTGGCCAAGTAAAGGTTCAGTTCGGCGAGTACGGTTTGAAGTCGCTCGAGCAGGGCTGGCTCACCAACCGCCAGATCGAGGCTGCCCGTATCGCGATGACTCGCAAGATCAAGCGTGGCGGGAAGGTGTGGATCAACGTGTTCCCCGACAAGCCGGTCACCAAGAAGCCGGCCGAGACTCGCATGGGATCAGGTAAGGGAAACCCCGAAGGGTGGGTTGCCGTGGTCAAGCCCGGACGCGTCATGTTCGAGCTGGCTGGGGTGCCCGAGCCGCTGGCCCGTGAAGCCATTCGGCTCGCGGCGCACAAGCTCCCCGTCAAGTCCAAGTTCGTTTTGCGCGAGGACTGATACCTATGAAGGCCAAGGAGATCAGGGACATGCCCGCGGAGGAACTCGCCGAGGAACTGACGACACTGCGCAAGGACTTGTTTGGCAAGCGTTTCGCGAATGCGACCGGCGAGCTGGAGGACACTGCGAGCGTCGCCCGTGCGCGGCGAGACCTGGCGCGTGTGCTCACTGTCTCACGTGAGCGCGAGCTGGCCGCCGAACGTGGCAACGAGAACCGATAAGCCGAGCACGAACGAAGACTGAAACGGATAGACATGGCTGACGAGACAGACACCGATACGCCGCCCGAGGTCGAGGCGCAGGCAAGCGAGCAAGCCGAGGCCGAGCAGGCGGCCCCTGCAACGCCACCTGCTGCGCCCGCGGAGCCGGCCGAGCAGATATCGCCCAAGGAGCGCCGCCGTCGATCGCGCTCCACCCACACGGGCGAGACACGTACGCCGCGAACTGCCGAGGAGCGCCATGCCGAGCGTGTCGCTGAGCGCCGTGCGAAGGCCGTGCGCCGTCGCACGCGACGCCTGCAGGAACGTGCCAAGGCTGCCGAGCGTCGCGCCGCTGCCCCGGCCCGTGAGCCGCTTGCACCGGTACACGCTCCTGTGGAGGGCGCACGCAAGGTTCGCCAGGGGATCGTCGTCTCCGACAAGGCCGACAAGACCATCGTTGTACGTATCGACGTGGCTCGTCGTCACCGTCGCTACGAGAAGATCGTGCGCAGCTCGAGCACGCTGCACGCGCACGACGAGAACAACGAGGCGCACGAGGGTGACGTAGTGCGCGTCATCGAGAGCCGCCCCCTCTCGCGCACTAAGCGTTGGAAGCTTGTGGATGTGCTGGAGAGGGCGCGATGATCCAAAACGAGACACGGCTTCGCGTGGCCGACAACACGGGTGCGCGCGAGATCCTCTGCATTCGCGTCAAGGGCGGTTCGCGCAGGCGCTATGCCTTCGTCGGGGATGTCATCACCGCCACTGTCAAGCAAGCCAATCCGCATGGAGCAGTCAAAAAGGGCGACGTGGTGACCGCCGTTGTCGTGCGCACCAAGAAGCCGTTCGGCCGCGACGATGGCACCTATATTTCCTTTGACGACAACGCCGCCGTGATCATCGACGACCAGAACAACCCGCGCGGCACGCGCGTGTTCGGGCCGGTCGCGCGCGAACTTCGCGACCGCAACTTCATGAAGATCGTCTCGCTCGCACCGGAGGTGCTCTAGCAATGGCGCGTACCGCTACAGCCCCCGCTCGCCGCGCGTTGAGATTGCGCTCGGGCGACCACGTCCAGGTGATGGCCGGCAAGGATCGCGGCAAGCAGGGGAAGATCTTGCGAGTAGAGCCAACCAGTGAGCGCGTGTATGTCGAGGGCCTGAACATGGTCAAGCGTCACATGCGTCCTCAGCAGGTCGCCGACACTCGGCAGGGTCAGACCGTCGGTGGTGTGATCGAGCGTGAGGGTCCCATCCACGTCTCCAACGTGATGCTGCTCGATCCTAGGGACAACAAGCCGACCCGTGTTGGCGTCGAGCGCGAGAACGGCCAGCGCTACCGTGTCGCCAAGCGTTCTGGAACAAGGCTCGACTGACAGGCACGAAATGACTACCGCCCAAACATCACGCTTGAAAGCTCACTATCTGCAGGAGATTCGGCCAACGTTGATCGAGCGCTTCGACTACTCCTCGCTGATGCAGGCGCCGAAGCTCGAGAAGATCACCCTCAACATGGGGGTTGGCGATGCCAAGCAGGATTCCAAAGTGCTCAAGGCCGCCACCGAGCAGCTGGCCACGATCGCCGGCCAGCAGCCGAACATACGGCGCGCGCGCAAGTCGATCGCGGCGTTCAAGCTGCGCGAGGGAATGCCCGTCGGAGTGGCTGTCACGCTGAGGGCCGAGCGTTCCTATGAGTTTCTCGACCGTCTCACCTCGATTGCGATTCCCCGGATTCGTGATTTCCGTGGTCTGAACCCACGGTCGTTCGACGGTCATGGCAACTACACGATGGGCGTGCGCGAGCAGATCATCTTCCCCGAGATCGACTACGACTCGATCGACCAGATCAGAGGGATCGACATCACGATCACCACGTCTGCGAAGGGCGACGTCGAAGCTTTTGCCCTACTACAGGCGCTTGGGATGCCCTTCGCCACGCAGGGGCGACCAGCTGGCTTCGACCAGGATTCAGGTGCTGAGGAGTCGGGCGCCGACAGCTCAGAGAACGGGAGTGACGACTGATGGCCAAGACCTCGCTACGCGTCAAGCAGGCGCGCACGCCGAAGTACAAGACACGTGCATATACTCGCTGCAACCGCTGCGGACGCCCGCACTCGGTGTATCGCAAGTTTGGGATTTGCCGCATCTGCCTGCGCGAGCTGGCTCACAACGGCTTGATACCGGGGATGACGAAGTCCTCCTGGTAGACGCATCGTCCTTTCAAGAACCTACTTCAGAACCACTTCAGATCAGAGCACTCCATGTCCATGACAGACCCGATAGCCGACTTCCTCACGCGCATCCGCAACGCGATCCATGCCGCGCATGAGACGGTCGATATTCCGGCCTCCACCCTGAAGGCGGAGATCGCACGCATCCTCGTCGAACAGGGCTACATCGACTCCTGGGTAGTGCTCCCGGCGCGCGATGGCGCCGTCGGTCAACTGATCGAAATTCGCCTCAAGTACACCGACGACCGTCGCTCGGCGATCTCCGGCCTGCGCCGCGTCTCGCGCCCTGGTCGGCGTACTTATGTCGAGGCCACACGCATCCCCAAGGTGCTGGGCGGGATGGGTACGTCGATCGTGTCCACCTCGCGCGGCGTGATGACAGGTCACGACGCGCGCGCCGCCGGCGTCGGCGGCGAGGTCTTGGCGCAGGTCTGGTAGGCATGTCCAGAATCGGTAGACAGCCAATCCCAGTGCCCGCGGGTGTTACCGTGGCGATCGAGCCCGAGTCGGTCAGCGTGAAGGGGCCCAAGGGCGAGCTCTCGGAGCGCATTCCGCGTGACATTGACGTTGCGCAGGACGGCGAGCGACTAGTCGTGTCGCGTCCCACCGACCGTGGCGAGCACCGTGCGCTACACGGTCTCACGCGCTCGCTGGTGGCCAACATGGTTCAGGGTGTGACCGCCGGCTATGAGAAGCGGCTGGAGATCCAGGGCGTGGGGTATCGCGCGCAACTGAAGGGCAAGAACCTCGAGCTTGCCGTCGGGTACTCCCATCCGGTGCCGATCGAGGCACCTCCGGGCATCGAATTCGAAGTGCCCCAGCCAACGCGGGTTGTCGTAAAGGGCATTTCTAAGCAACAGGTCGGCGAGACTGCCGCAATCATTCGCAAGCAGCGCCCGCCGGAGCCCTACAAGGGCAAGGGCATTCGCTACGAGGGCGAGTATGTCCAGCGCAAGGTGGGCAAGAGGGCATGAGCGTTCTCACCAAGGAGACCCGTCGTCTCAAACGTCGCCGCCGTGTACGCGCAAAGATTTCTGGCACCGATACGCGTCCGCGTGTGTCCGTGTTTCGCTCCAACCGCGGGCTCTCGGCTCAGCTGGTCGACGACGCGAGCGGTCGCACACTCGCTGCCGTGCACTGGTATGAGCCGGAGTTGCGTAAGCTGGCGAGCCTGGAGCGGACCAAGCGTTCCGGAGAGCTGCTTGCCGAGCGCGCAAAGGCCGCGGGTGTCTCGGAGGTCGTGTTCGATCGTGGCGGCTACCGCTATCACGGCCATGTGCGCACGTTCGCCGAGGCGATCCGCGAGGCAGGCATAACCGTCTAGGCTCGGTTCCCCGCTACCCTCTCTCACTCTTATGAATTCAGATCGATCAGTCAACGCAGGCAGTCTCGACCTCCAGGAGCGTGTCGTGGAGATCAACCGCGTCGCCAAGGTAGTCAAGGGCGGTCGTCGCTTCTCCTTCACCGCGCTCGTCGTCGTCGGCGACGAACGCGAAGTTGTGGGTGTTGGTTACGGCAAGGCCAATGAGGTACCGCTCGCGATTCAGAAGGGTGTGGAGCGCGCGAAGAAGGATCTCTTCCGCGTACCCAAGCACGGCAGCACCATCACTCACCAGACGACCGGCATCTTCGGTTCCGGGCGCGTGTTGCTCAAGCCTGCCTCCCCGGGTACCGGCGTGATTGCCGGTGGGGGTGTGCGCGCTGTGCTCGAGCTTGCCGGGATCCACGACATCCTCTCCAAGAGCCTTGGCACGCAGAACCCGATAAACCTGGTCAAGGCCACAGTGGCCGGCTTGCGCGGTCTGCGTACACCCTCGGAGGTCGCCGAGCTGCGCGGTCTGTCGATTGCCAAGGTGCTCGGGCTCACTGAGCAGCCGACCAACGGCGCCGCCGAGACAGTCGAGGGCGCAGGCGGCCAGCAGGCGGGTGAGGCCTCCGATGACACGGATGCGACAACACCCCCTGCGCAGGACGATCCGGCCGTCGAGAACGACGCTCCCGCCACCCCAGTCGCCGAGACCTCGTCGGGTGGCTCCATCGATGCGCCCGCCGGGGAGCCTGCCGGCGACGCGACGGAGGCACCGGCCTGATGGCGATCTTGCACGTCACCCAGCGGCGCTCCAGCGTCGGCTCCAACAAGCGCCAGCTCGACACGTTGCGTTCGCTCGGCCTGCGACGCATCGGTCACACGGTCGACGTCAAGGATTGCGAGCAGGCACGTGGCATGGTTCATGCCGTGCGCCATCTCGTCGAGGTTCACCCTGACGGGGGGTACGCCCATGCGGATGCACCCTCTGGGGCGCACCCAGAAGGGCACGAGCAGGCAGGCAGGCAGGAGGAGCAAAAGTCATGAGCCCCGCCGCCAAGGAGGCCAAGGAGGAGGAGCAGGAGCAGCGCGTCGGTTTGCACTCGCTGAAACCGGCCCCCGGCAGTCGCCGTCCGCGTAAGCGCATCGGTCGTGGCGAAGGCTCGGGTACCGGAAAGACCTCAGGCAGAGGCCAGAAGGGTGCCGGCTCGCGTTCGGGCTCCAAGAGCAGAGCACGCTTTGAGGGTGGGCAGATGCCAATCCATATGCGGATGCGCAAGCTGCGTGGGCCGCACATGAAGAAGTCGATGCCGTTTGAGATGTTCCGCACCCACACCCAGCCGGTGAATGTCTCCGACCTGGAGGCTCGCTTCGACGCTGGCACCGAGGTCACGATCGAGCTCATGCAGTCCAAGGGTTTGGCTACGCGCAAGGGTGTGCCGGTGAAGGTGCTTGCCAAGGGCGAGTTGAACAAGGCGCTCACGGTTCACGCCCACGGCTTCAGTGCCGCCGCACGCGAGCGCATCGAGGGTGCCGGCGGCACCTGCACCCTCATCGAGAGCTAGAATCGCACGACCGGCACGGGTGGGCAGATCCCGCACGACCGGCTAAACCAATGCTCTCGACGATACTCAGCGCCTTCCAGGTTGCGGACATCCGCAAGAAGATCATGTTCACAGCAGGGATGCTGCTGATCTACCGGCTGGGTTCGCACGTCCCCGTGCCGGGGGTCAACCTGACGGCCGTCAACAACCTTCAGAAGCAGTTCGGTGGCTCGGGCATCCTCAGCTACCTGAACCTGTTCTCAGGCGGCAGCCTTTCCCGGATCGCGATCTTCGCGCTGGGGATCATGCCCTACATCACCTCCTCGATCATCCTGCAGTTGATGCAGGTCGTGGTGCCTTCGCTCGAGAAGCTCTCCAAGGAAGGCGAAGTGGGCCAGCAGCGGATCACGCAATACACGCGCTACCTGACCGTCGGTCTCGCCTTCGCTCAGTCGGTCGGCTACGTGTTCCTGTTCCACTCGTTGCAGTCGGGCACCAACGAATCGGTCATCACGCACTTCGACCTCCCCCACATCTTCCTGATCGTGATCTGTCTGACCGCCGGCTGTGTGCTGCTGATGTGGATCGGCGAGCTGATAACCCAGCGTGGCATCGGCAACGGCATCTCGCTGCTGATCTTCACCTCGATCCTCTCGCGCCTGCCGGTTGGGCTGGAAGCATGGTGGACGACCCAGGACCAGGTGTTCAAGGTGATGATGCCGTTCCTCGTGCTGCTGGTGGTCGCCGGGATCGTGTTCGTGCAGGAAGGTCAGCGACGCATACCGGTGCAGTACGCCAAGCGCGTGATCGGTCGGCGCATGACCGAAGGCGGACAGACATACCTGCCGTTGCGCGTAAACATGGCCGGCGTGATCCCGGTGATCTTCGCCGCGAGCATCATGGCGTTCCCGCCGACCGTCGGCGAGCTAATCCACACGCCCTGGGCCAAAAGCGTGTCCGACTTCTTCACGCCCAACGGCTGGCACTACGTGCTGGGCGAGTCGATCTTCATCATCGTGTTTGCCTACTTCTACACGGCCGTCACTTTCAATCCCGTTGATCAGGCCGACAACCTGAAGAAGTACGGTGGATTCATCCCGGGTGTGCGTCCAGGACGCCCCACCGCCGAATTCCTCGATCGCATACTCGCGAGACTCACGTTCCCTGGTGCTCTATTCCTCGCGGCCGTCGCGGCTCTGCCCGCTATCCTTTTTGCCCAGACGCATCAGAACTTCGACTTCGGCGGAACCTCGATCCTGATCGTGATCGGAGTAGCGCTGGAAACCATGAAGCAGCTGGAGGCACAGCTGATGATGCGCAGCTATGAGGGCTTCTTGAAGTAGGCCGTTGGCCGGAGTACCTCGAGCCGCCAGCGGGTAGGCTCTCGCGTTAATGGTCGAGACGAATCTCATATTGCTGGGTCCGCCCGGCGCCGGCAAGGGCACTCAGGCCGAGCGCCTGAAGGTCGACTTCGCCCTCGCGCACATCTCCACGGGCGACATGCTGCGCGCACAGGTCGCGCAGGGAAGCGAGCTCGGCAGGGAAGCCCAGAAGTACATGAACGCTGGGGAGCTAGTGCCCGATGAGGTGATCCTCGGGATGATCGGGCAGCGCATCGGCGAGCAGGATGCACGCGAAGGGTTCCTGCTCGACGGCTTTCCGCGCAACACCAGCCAGGCCGATGCGCTCGCGGCAACGCTGGCCAGCTCGGAGCGACGGCTGATGGCGGTGCTCTTGATCGACGTACCCGACGATGAGGTTGTGCGCCGGCTTGCCGGGCGGCGAGTGTGCTTGAAGAGCGGTCATGTCTACCACGTCGAGTTCGACCCACCCAAGCGCGAGGGAGTGTGCGATCAGGACGGGTCGCGACTGATCCAGCGCGAGGACGATCGAGAGGAGACGATTCGTCGGCGCCTCGAGGTGTATGCGCGCCAGACCGCGCCGCTGATCGACTACTACGAGACGGCGGGCCTGTTGCGTCGCTTCGACGGGCAGCGTCATCCCGACGAGGTGCACAACCACATTCGTGCGACGGTGGCGACGCTGCGCATGGAGGATGAGCTGTAGGCGAGGACTCCGCCGGCTTGCTCGGCGACACGCGCCGGTCTGGTATGGCGCTCGGGACGGATAAGCTCCCTTTTGTGATCGTCAAGAAGTCGCCGGAGGAGATCGAGAAGATGGCTGCCGCGGGTGTTGTCCAGGCCGCCGCCCTGGACCTTGTTGCCGGCAAGGTTCGTCCAGGTGTCAGCACCGAGGAGCTAGACACGGCGGTTGAGCGATTTATTCGCTCCCAGGGGGCCACGCCGACGTTCAAGGGGTACCGCGGCTTTCCCGGTTCGATCTGCGCATCGCCGAACTCGATGGTCGTGCACGGCATTCCTGGGAGATACCGTCTGCAGCGGGGCGACATCCTGTCGGTGGACATTGGCGTGACTCTTGACGGGTGGGTCGCTGATGCAGCGCGCACGTTCACGGTCGGCGAGACGAGCCCGCTCGCCGAGAACTTGCTGAACGCGACCGAGCAAGCGTTGTATGCGGGGGTCGAGCAGTGCCGGGTGGGCAATCGCATGGGCGACGTGTCGCACGCGATCCAGCAGGTTGCCGAGGGCGCCGGTCTATCGGTCGTGCGCTCGCTCGTTGGTCACGGAGTCGGCAAAAGCATGCACGAGGACCCGCAGGTGCCCAACTATGGCAAGCGGGGCAAGGGTCCTCTGCTTGAGGAGGGCATGGTGCTCGCTATCGAGCCAATGACGACGGCCGGACGTGCCGCTGTGCGCGTGGCGGGCGACGGATGGGCGATCTTCTCCCAGGACGACTCGCTTGCGGCGCACTTCGAGTTCACCGTGGCGATCACGCGCGAGGGTCCGCGCATCCTCACGCCATGGCATCTTCCCGCGCAGGAGCGGGGGTCAGCCTCGGCAGGCAGGGAGGCCGCGGCATCCGCGGGGTAACCCGGCGCGGGGGCGTGACTTGCCTTCGCGCGCGGGGAAGCAGCGACCTCGACGGGATAGTTGCTACCATCCGCTGTCCTGCTCGAAACGCGCGAAGCTTGGCGCGCTAGGGCACAAACCACGACGCGGTAGCGGCGGCCGTCCCGGCAGCCAGAGCCGGGTCGCAGGGACCAGCCGAAAGGGATCATGAAGGTAAGACCGTCGGTCAAGCCGATGTGCGAGAAGTGCAGGATTATCCGCCGCCACAAAGCGGTGCTCGTCATCTGCCAGAACAAGCGTCATAAGCAGCGGCAGGGCTAACCCGCAGATGGCACGTATCGCTGGGGTCAACCTTCCCCTGAACAAGCGCTCGGAGATCGGGCTGACATACATCTACGGCATCGGCCGCTCGACCTCGAACAAGATCTTGAGCGAGGTGCGCGTGAGTCCCGACACCTACATCCGCGACCTCACCGAGGACGAGATCGCGCGTTTGCGCGACGCCATCGATCAGTCCCTGACCGTTGAGGGCGATCTGCGTCGGGAGCGCTCCCAGGACATCAAGCGCCTGCAGGAGATCGCCTGCTATCGCGGCCTGCGCCATCGTCGCGGACTGCCGGTGCGTGGGCAGAAGACGAAGACCAACGCGCGCACCCGCAAGGGTCCCAAGCGGATGCAGGTCGCCGGCAAGAAGAAGTTGAAGAAGTGATGGCGGCCCCCAAGCGTCCAGCACGCGGCCGCCGCCGCCAGAAGAAGAACGTGCCGATCGGCCAAGCACACATTAAGACGTCGTTCAACAACACGATCGTGTCGCTCACCGACACGCAGGGCAATGTGCTCGCGTGGGAGTCGGCCGGTGGTGCGGGCTTCAAGGGTTCGCGCAAGTCGACGCCCTTCGCCGCCCAGGTCACCGCCGACGCTGCCGCGCGCAAGGGCATGGAGCAGGGACTTCAGAAGGTCGAGGTCTATGTCAAGGGCCCTGGTTCGGGTCGCGAGACGGCGATCCGCTCATTGCAGGCCGCTGGGCTAGAGGTGACCGGCGTGAAGGACGTGACCCCGCAGGCCCACAACGGGTGTCGCCCCCGCAAGCGGCGACGTGTATAGGCAGTTTCGCTGGATCGTGCACACGCAAGACTTGACAACAGACGAGCACCGCAGACACCGAACCGATCGCACAGAGAGCTAGGCAATGGCAAGAGACACAGGCCCACAGTGCAAGCAGTGCCGCCGCGAGGGACAGAAGCTGTTCCTCAAGGGCGAGCGCTGCCTAACCGACAAGTGCGGCGTCGAGCGACGCTCCTACCCGCCGGGCGAGCATGGTCGCGGGCGCCAGAAGCAGAGCGAGTACCGCCTGCAGCTGCGCGAGAAGCAGAAGGCCCGTCGCTACTACGGTGTGCTGGAGAAGCAGTTCCACGGCTACTACGAGAAGGCTTCGCGTCAGCCTGGCATCACCGGAGAGAACTTGCTTGCGCTGCTGGAGTGTCGCCTCGACAACGTCATGGTGCGCCTCGGCTTTGCTGCCTCGCGCAGGCAGGCTCGCCAGCTCATCCGTCACGGTCATTGGACGGTCAATGGCCGCCGGGTGGACATACCCAGCTACCAGGTGCGCCCCGGCGATGTGATTGCGATCAAGGCGGACACTGCGGCGACGCAGGTGGTAAGGGACGCCACCGAGTTGACCGGACAGATCCCTGCGTGGCTCCAGGCCGACCATGAGTCGCTCACGGCCAAGGTGCTGCGCAAGCCGGAGCGGCGCGAGGTGGCCGCACCGGTGCAGGAGCAGCTCATCGTCGAGCTGTACTCGAAGTAGGCGCTTTCCCCGCGCTCTCGGCCGCCTCTTGGGGGGTTGTGGCGCGTCAGAGCCGGCGCTAGCAGGCGCCGGTAGGACACCAAAACGACGTTAGGACCCCGATGCTCGACTTCCAAATCCCCCGGATCACCAGCGAGTCCGTGGAGCAGAACCGTGGCACGTTCACCATCGAGCCGCTCGACCGCGGATTCGGCTACACGTTCGGCAACTCGCTCAGGCGCGTCTTGCTGTCCTCGCTCGCCGGCGCCGCCGTCACCAGCGTTCGTATCGAGGGCGTGGCGCACGAGTTCTCCACCGTGCAGGGCGTCAAGGAGGACGTGACCGACATTGTGCTCAACCTGAAGGGCATCGTGTGTCGGATGCACTCCGATGCGAGTGAGGTCGAGGCGCCGCTGGTGGTGACAGGTCCCGGGGAGATCACAGCCAAGGACATCGACCTGCCCGCGGGCGTGGAGATCCTCAATCCGGGCGTGCACATCGCGACGCTCGAGAAGAAGACCAAGCTCGAGCTGTATATGACGATCGGTCGCGGTCGTGGGTACAGGCCGGCCGAGGAGAACAAGTCCGCCGATCAGCCGATCGGCGTGATCCCGATCGACTCGATCTTCTCGCCCGTGCGTCGTGTGGCTTACGCGGTCGAGCAGGCTCGTGTCGGTCAGAAGACCGATTTCGACAAGCTCACGCTCGACATCGAGACGGACGGTTCGATCGAGCCGCAGGCCGCGTTGCGCGAGGCGGCCGAGCTGCTCATCAGCCAGCTCGCGATCTTCACCGACGCCGACCGCATCCAGGAGTTGCGGGCTTCGCCCGGCGGCCAACTCGACGGTCACGGTCTCGCTGTCGGCGGGGGTGGCGCTCCGGCAGCGCTGCAGGGCGAGGAGTGGAGCATCCTGATCGAGGAGCTGGAGCTCGGGGTACGCTCCTACAACTGCCTCAAGCGCGCCGGCATCCAGACCGTGGGTGACCTGATTTCCAAGTCCGAGGGCGAGCTCAACGCGATCCCCAACTTCGGCAAGAAGTCGATTGACGAGGTCATCGAAACCCTCGAGGCCAGGGGCCTGCACCTACGTCAAGATTGAGCGCGTGTCGCTGGAGCGGTCAGCTCTCTAAACTGACCGTTCCGCACGGTACGCACGTCGGGCAATTTCACACCAGCCATGAGACATCAAAAGACACGCAACAAGCTCAGCCGCGACTCTGCGCATCGCAAGTCGCTGCTCATGAACCTCACCAAGGAGGTGCTTGAGCATGAGCGGATCAAGACCAGCGAAGCTAAGGCCAAGGCGGTCAAGCCCGAGATCGAGAAGCTGATTACGCTCGCCAAGCGCGGCGATTTGCACGCTCGTCGCCAGGCACTGTCGGCGCTCGCGCAGGACAAGTTCGCGGTGCACAAGCTGTTCGAGGAGGTCGCGCCCCGCTATGCCGAGCGCCCCGGCGGGTACACGCGTATCCTCAAGCTCGGTCCGCGTCGCAGCGACGCTACCGAGATGGTGTACCTCGAGCTGGTGTAGCGCTCGCCCGCGCTCTTGGGTTGCCCCGCTGGGCGCAAGCATCGCTGCTGAGGGCACATACCCAGAGGGCACAAGTGGTTTCGAAGCTCACGCTGCAATACGACGGCACCGAGTTCGCCGGCTGGGCGTGCCAGCCCGATTTGCGCACAGTGCAGGGCGAGGTCGAGCAGGCCTTGCGCACAGTCCTCGGCGAGACGGGCCATGACGGCGAGCCGCTGAAGCTCGCGGTGGCTGGGCGTACTGACCGAGGAGTGCACGCCTGGGGCCAGGTTGCGAGCTATCGCCACGAGGCGGTCGATCCACAGCGACTCAACTCGCTGCTGGCACGCGATGTCGCTGTGCTCGCGTGTGAGCCCGCGGCCGACACGTTCGACGCGAGGCGCAACGCGACCAGCAGAACTTACTGCTATCGCGTGCTCGCCCGACGCACACGTGATCCTTTCGAGCGCGGGCGCGCGCTGTGGTGGCCACGCGCGCTCGACCGCGCCCTGCTGGATGAGTGCGCGAAGCTGCTGCCCGGCACTCACGACTTCACCGCGTTTACCCCGACGGAGACCGAGCACTCGCGCTTTGAGCGCCGCGTGCTCGACGCACACTGGCGAGCAGAGGGCGACATCCTCGAGTTTTGGATCGAGGCGGACACTTTCCTGCGACACATGAACCGGGTGCTTGTCGGCACGATGCTCGAAGTCGCCTGCGCTCGCCGCGAGCTTGCGGGGTTTGCCGAGTTGCTACAGGGCCGCCCGCGTGCGTTGGCGGGCCCGACCGCGCCCGCCAGCGGGCTGGCGCTCGCATCCGTGACGTATCCGACTGCCTGAGGGGCCGGCTCGGCCCGAGCCAGCGCATCGGGCGCTATTGAAGCCGGGCCGGCGCCTATGCTGGAGGTCGATGGACGTACTGCTGACCAACGACGACGGAATCGAGGCCGACGGCCTGCAAGCGCTGCGCCGTGCGCTCGTCGACGTGCCGGGGGTGCGGCTGGCGACAATCGCCCCCGACGGCAACCGCTCGGCGATGGCGCGCTCGATCACGACGCGCAGGCCTCTGTGGGTGGAGGAGGTGTCGTTCCCCGACGGTACCGTCGGGTATGCGACGGACGGTACGCCGGTTGACTGTGTGCGCCTCGCACGACTGGGCTTGGTCGAGGGCTTCGATGCACAGCTGGTGGTGGCAGGAATCAACCACGGTGCCAATCTCGGTGATGACATCACCTACTCGGGGACGGTGGCGGCGGCGCTCGAGGGTGTCGTGCTCGGCTTGCCCGCGATCGCCGTATCCCAACAGTCGCGTGGGCGCGCGCTTGACTTCCGCTACGACGGAGGGTTCGAGTTCGATGTCGCGGCTGGGTTCGTGGCGCGGCTGGTGGAGCGGATCGAGGAGCTGCCGATGTCCGCCGGGACGCTGCTCAACGTGAACGTGCCCGCCGGCGAGCCCGACGGTGTGGAGGTGACGAGCCTCGGCAAGCGCATCTATCGCGACGAGCTGAAGCTGGCACCGCACGAGGACGGCTCGCCTACACGCCAGCGCTACTGGATATACGGTTCGGACCCCGGCTTTCAGGACGAGCCGGGCACCGATCTTGCCGCGGTGGCGCAAGGGCGCATCGCGGTCACGCCGATCCATTTTGACCTCACCCATCGCGGTGGCCTCGAGGTGTTGCGCGATTTCGACCTGCAGGCGTTGCTGGCACCCGTGCTCGACGGCGGGAGCACGTGAGCGGAGCGTCGAAGAAGCCCGCGCCCGAGCGCCAGGCTGAGTCTGCGGCGCCGGGCACCTCCGCCGGTAGCCCGCCCAAGCAAGTCCGCACCCGCGCGGCCGAACTGCGCAAGCAGCTTGAGTATCACGGCCACCGCTACTACGTGCTCGACGATCCCGAGATTGCCGACGACGCGTATGACGCGCTGCTTGACGAGCTACGCACGCTGGAGGGGCAATATTCACAGCTGCAAACAGCGGACTCCCCAACCCAGCGTGTCGGTGGCGAGCCGGTGGGGCGCCTTGAGAAGGTGACGCACCTTGAGCCGATGCTCTCGCTCAGCAACGTGCGCGGCGAGGAGGAGCTGCGTGCGTGGGTGGAGCGTATGAAGGCACACCTGGCGCGCGAAGGCATCGTGCGCACCCGCTTCGAGTACGTGGTCGAGCCGAAGGTGGATGGCCTGGCGGTGAGCCTGCTCTATCGCGACGGGATGCTGGAGCGCGGCGCCACGCGTGGCAACGGGGAGGTGGGGGAGGACGTCACGCACAACCTGCGCACAATCGGAGCGATTCCCCTGCACATCGAGGACGCCCCGCCGCTGCTGGAGGTGCGCGGCGAGGTGTATATGTCGCTGAAGGACTTCGCCGAGGTCAACGAGCGCCGCGCCGGCGAGGGTCTCTCGACGTTCATGAACCCACGCAACTCGGCCGCCGGCGGGGTGCGCCAGCTCGATCCCGGGCTGATGGCCGAGCGCCCACTGTCGATGTGGGCATATCAGGTTGGTGTGGCGCCGGAGCTGAAGTTCGAGACGCATTGGCAGGCGCTCGAGTGGTTGCGAAAGCACGGTTTTCGCGTTAATCGCGACATCAAGCGCTTGAAGACCGAGGATGAGGTGGTCGCGCAGTGTTTGCACTGGCAGCAGCGCCGCGGCGATCTCGACTTTGAGATCGACGGCGTGGTCATCAAGGTGTCAGACCTTGCCCTGCAGCGCCGGCTCGGCTCGGTCGGGCGCGACCCGCGCTGGGCGGTGGCGTGGAAGTTCCCGCCGACCACAGCCGTGACGCGGTTGCACAAGGTGATGTGGAATGTGGGCAAGTTCGGCGACCTGCGCCCCTACGCGGTGCTCGAGCCGGTGGCGGTGGGCGGCGTGACGATCAAGCTCGCGACGCTGCACAACGAGGAGGACATCGTGCGCAAGGACATCCGCGCGGGTGAGGATGTGATCGTGTTGCGCGCCGGTGATGTGATCCCCCAGGTGGTGTCGCCGGCACCGCACGTGGTCGAGCACGAGAACCGCCCGCCGGTGACGCGCCCGCCGGCGCGCTGTCCGTTTTGCAACACGCCGACTGTAAAGCCAAAGGAATCGGTGTTCACGACGTGCCCCAACCGCGACTGTCCTGACCGTGCCTGGCAACTGCTCAAGCACTTCGTGGGGCGCGCCGCGATGGACATCGACGGGCTTGGAGAGAAGCAGGTGGCGCTCCTTCAGCAACAGAGCCTCGTCAAGACGGCAGCCGACTTCTATCGCTTGCACGAACATCGCGAGCAGCTGCTCGAGCTGGAGGGGTTTGGCGAGCTGTCGGTCACGGCGCTGCTGGAGGCGATCGAGGCGTCCAAGCAGCGGCCGTTCGCGCGCGTGCTGTTCGCGCTCGGCATAGAGGAGGTTGGTGAGGTCACTGGGCGCAACCTGGCGATGCGCTTTCGCAACATCGTCTCGCTGCTGGACGCGAGCGCCGAGGAACTCGCCGAGACGCCGGGGATCGGGGAGAAGATGAGCACCTCGATTCACGCACAACTGCACGACGAGCGGATGCTCGCGCTGATCTCAGACTTGCGCGAGGTCGGGCTGCGCTTCGCCGAGGCCGGTCCGCCTCCCACGAGCGGTCCACTGGCCGGCAAGACGCTGGTGCTGACCGGCACGCTGCCGACGCTCTCGCGCGAGCAGGCCACTGAGCGCATCCAGGCGGCGGGAGGCCGCGTGACGAGTGCCGTGTCGAAGAAGACACACTTTCTCGTGGCGGGCGAGGCGGCCGGCTCGAAGCTCGAGAAGGCCGAACGGCTACACGTGCGGGTGCTCGACGAGCGCGCGCTGCTCAACCTGTTGGGGGACGGCTGAAGTCGCGCCCGTTTTTATGGATTTGTGGGTCGTTCCCCTGATCTTCGTGCGCACGGCGCCATCACAGAACTCTGGCCTGCGGGCCGATCGTGCCCGCGGCTAATAGCGCGCGAGCGTGACCACCATGTTGTCCTGCACCAAGTGCGCAGTGCCGGTTTCGATGCCATCGTTGAAGATCGCAAACGCCAGCACGTTGCCGTTGGCGGCCTGGCAGTAGCCGGCGAGGTTGGACGCGCCGGTGAGCGTGCCGGTCTTCGCCTGGCAGTGTCCGGCGGCAGGGGTACCGCGCATCCGTTCGGAGAGCGTGCCGCTCTCTCCTGCCACCGCGAGGTCCTTGCGCAAGGTTGTGCCAAGCGGACTGTGGGAGAGGTCGCTAAGCAACGTCACGACCTGTAGTGGTGAGGTGTGGTCCGAGCGCGAGAGGCCCGAGCCGTCGACAACGCTCGGATGGATATCGAAGTGCGAGGCGAGCGTGGCGCGCACGACCGCCGCGCCGGTCGCGGTGGTGCCGGCGCCGCCGTAGCGGGCACCGAGATCCTTGACGAGTGTCTCGGCAAAGAAGTTGTCCGATGGAGGCAGCATCAGGCCTAGCAGCGTTGTGAGCGGCGGCGAGTTCACGGTGGCGAGCAGCGTCGCACCTACCGGCGTGGTGGCGGCGCCTCCGCCGTGGACTGTCGCGCCGGCGCTGCGCAGCGCGCCGCGCAGTTGCAGCGCGGCGTATTCGGCCGGCGCGTGTGGACCCTTCTCGGCGCCGGTTTCGCCGCGGTTGAACGCGAGGCTGCTGAGCACGCCTTCAAGGAAAGGGTCGAACAGGTAGTCGCTGGAGGGCTCGCCACGCAGCGAGTCGAGATAGCTTTCGTCGCCGTACACGCTGCCGGTGACGCTACGGATGCCATCGGTCTTGACCAGCTGTTCGGCCAGCGCCGACACCGGTGCGCCCTGCCCGTAGTAGTGGCCATCGATGAACGAGGTGCTGCCGAACGTTGGGTCGCCGCCTCCGCGCAGATACAGACTGCCGTCCCACACGCCGTTCGCGCCGAGATGCCCGACGCCGAGCACGGTCGTGCTCAGCGTGGCGGCTGGTCCCATCAGCTCCAGGGCTGTCGCGGAGGTGTAGAGCTTCTCCACCGATGCGGGCGCGCGCGCCACTTCCGAGCGCTCGGCAAACAGCGGTGTGGCTGTCGTCAGGTCGTACACATAAGCTCCCGACTGTGACCCGGCGGTCGATAGCTCGTGGCTCAACTGCGCGCTCAGCGCGATCTGGGCGCTCGGCGCGGACGAATGGTGGGCCGGATGGCGAACATGGGTGCTCGAAGCGGCTGGCGCCGCGGGTGCCAAGAGGCCGATACATGCGATGGTTGTGAGCGTCGCAAGCGCGATCTTTAGCCTGGAGGCATTCATGAATTCACGTAACACTACGTACAATCAGTACTGATGGGTGAGGTTGTCAACTTGAAGCGGGCCGCCAAGGGCGCCCCGGGCACTACAACACGGACTACCGCCAAGCGGAGCGCTACGGCGGGCACGAACCGGCGGCGTAAGCCGCAATCCAAAAAGACGGCACTGGTACTCGGTGGAGGGGGCTTTACGGGTGGCGTGTATGAGATCGGGGCGCTGCGTGCGCTCGACTTGCTTGCCGCCAACCGCACGATCAACCAGTTCGACGTGTATGTGGGCACCTCCGCGGGGGCGTTTGTGGCGTCGCTGTGCGCCAACGGCGTCACCCCCGAGGAGATGATGCGGGTCGTCACCCACCAGGGCCCGCAGGCGTTCAGGGACATTGACCTCGGCGACCTGTTGCGCCTGAACCTGCCCGAGCTGGCGCGCACCAGCGTGCGCTTGCCGCTGCGGATGCTCTCGCTCACGCGTCAGCTACTACCCCAGCTCGGCCAGGTGTCGCTGATCGACATCGTGCTCGGGCTCGCCGAGGTGCTGCCGAGCGGCGCCTACACGGGCGCGGGTATCGAGCGCTACCTACGCCGCGTGCTCGAAGCGGACGGGCGCAGTGACGACTTCCGCGAGCTCGCCCACGAGCTGTATCTGGTCGCGACCGACCTCGACTCTTGCGAGCGCATCGTGTTCGGCTCCGATGGTTTCGAGGATGTGCCGATCTCAACCGCGGTGCGTGCGTCGGGTGCGTTGCCGATGGTGTACGCGCCGGTGCGGGTCGGCGAGCGCGAGTTGATCGACGGCGGCATCGTGTCCACGACGAACCTCGACATTGCGGTTGAAGCGGGCGCGTCGCTGGTAATCGTGATCAACCCGATCGTTCCTTATGTCAATGACCGCAAAGACGACGGGAGCGGACGGCCGGCGCAGCGGATCTCAGACCGGGGCTTCTCCAAGATCGGCTATCAGGCGTTCAAGTTGCTCGGCCACCGTCGCCTGCACGAGCTGGCGAGCATGTGGGAGGAGCGCTATCCAGGTGTGGATATCGTGCTGATCGAGCCCGAGCCGACCGACGAGCTGATGTTCGAGACGTCGATCATGAGCTTCTCCTCGCGTATCGAGATCGCTCGCCACGGCTTTCAGTCTGTCACCTATCACCTGCTCAACGAATACGAGCGCTACAAGGAGATTTGGGCGCGCCACGGCATCGACATCTCAGAGCGGCGGGTGCGCAAGGTCGTCGGCCACTGCGAGTCCGAGGAAGAGCAGGTCGGCGCGTGGCGCAAAATCCTCGAAGGCACCACCGGCGCGCTGCTGCGCCAGTCCGGAACGGCTGGTTAGAGTCGGGCATTGGCACCGGCACGCCGATGCCAGTCGCCGAACCTTTGTCTGTCAGCCCAGCTCGCGGTCGATTGCACTGAGCAGGCGCGTGGAGGCGGCCTCGTCGTGGATCGCGATCCGAACGTGGTGCGGCTCGCCAAGCGGGGCGCCAGCGGCGACCAGGATGCCCGAGCGCGCTAGTCGCATCGCCAGCTCGCTGCCGTCAACGCTCTCGTGAGCGGCCCACAGGAAATTGGCTTGGCTCTCTGACACGTCGAAGTTGCGCTGGCGCAGGGCGGTGGTTAGACGGGTGCGCTCCGCCGCGACTCGCTTCACACGCTTGGCGAGCAACGCCGAGCAGTTGTTCAGTGCCTCGAGTGCCCCTGCCTGGGATATCTCGCTGACACCGAGATCGGGTTCAAGCTCGGCCAGTAGGTTCTCTGAGCCGGGTCCGCCGATCGCATAGCCGCAGCGCAATCCCGCGAGACCCCAAGCCTTCGAGAAGCTGCGAAATACGAGTAGTCGTGGGTGACTCTCCAGCAATTGCAGCGAGGAAGCGGACGGTTGGGCGTCGGCGAACTCCACGAGCGACTCGTCGAGCAGCACACCCACTGTCTCGGGCAGCTCGGCAAGCAGGTGCTGCAGCTGCTCGGTCGCGAGTAGCTCACCGGTGGGATCGTTGGGACTCGCGAGCGCGACGACCCGTGTGCTCTCGCTCACGGCCTCGAGCAGCGTGTCCACGCCGCCGTTGACGGGCACGGCGCGCCCGTGTGCGCGGCGCGCCATGATCGGAAACAGAGGGTAGGACGGCCAGCAGGTGATCAGCTCCTGGCCGGGCTCGATCAGTGCGCGGGTTGCGGCGCTCAGCAGCTCGGCGGAGCCGTTGCCGATGATCACGCGTCCGGGCTCGACACCGTGAAGCTCGGCGAGCGTGGTGCGCAGCTGCGAGCCACGCATGTGCGGGTAGCGCTGCATGCCGCGACGTGCGACGAACGTGATCGCGCTGACGATGTCGGGATGGGGCAGGTCGGGCCAAGTGGTGTGGGAGAGATCGAGTGTCACCACTCGCGTGAGCGCCTTGCGTCTGCGCTCAGCGGCCTCCTCGCGCAGGCCGCTGTTGACCTCCTCCTCGCTCATGCCCTCGAACTGCTTGTAGTAATCGAGCAGACCCACCGTGCTAGCTCCTTGCGCGCGAGGCTGCGCTCACGGTTTGTTCCCAGGCATTGCGCTCGACCCGGGTCCATGCAGCACGACGAACCACAGCGAAAAGGCCGCCGCACACACCGCTGCGGTGACGCCGAACACGCGATTGAGCGCGCCCAGGCGCTGGTCGTAGCCGGCGGCTCGGCGTACCAGGATCCATGCGTTGTCGAGTCGCCGCAAGACCGCGAGCGCGCCGAACAGCAGCACACTGAGTGACACAAGGCCCATCAGCACAGCAAAGCTGACGCTGCCGGTGAGGTAGTTGAGCTGCGCACTGATCCATAGGCAAGCGATCGGGATCGGTCCCCAGCACAGGAGGCTGCCAACCACCATCGCGACGAACAGCCAGTTGGCCAGATGACGATCGATTCGCTGGCGTGAGTCGCTGCCGCGCTCGGGCAGTGCGCGGAAACGGATCGGTGCCGTGCCGGGCCGGCGGCCTACAAACAGGCCGCCGTTCTCACTTGGATCAGAGCGCATCAGGGCTATATGTTCGCAGCTACCGAGACACTCCTCGGCAGCAGGTGCCGAGGGAGGTCGTGTGGATGGACGTGGGCGCAGTCACAGTCGAGCTCAACCCGCATACATAGAGTCGAGGATGTCCGCATACTTGGCGGCCACCACGTTGCGCTTGACCTTCAGTGTGGGCGTCAGCTCGCCCGTCTCCTGAGTGAGGTCGTGCGGCAAGATCGTGAACTTCTTGACCTGCTCGACGGGTGCATAGCGGCGGTTGGCGCGGTCGACCTGCTCGCCGATCATCTCGCGTACCGAGGACTCCTCACACAGCGTGGAGGTGTCATCGGGAAGGTTGTGCTCACGTGCGTATGTGGCGATCTCTTCCTCATCGAGGGTGATCAGCACGACTGGGTAGGGCCGCTGGTCACCGTGCATCACTGCTTGGGAGATCCAGCGGCACTGCTTGAGGTCGTTCTCGAGGTTGGCGGGGGTGATGTTCTTGCCGCCCGCGGTGATGATGATGTCCTTCTTGCGCCCCGTGATCGAGAGGAACCCATCCTCGTCGAGCGAGCCGAGATCGCCGGTGTGCAGCCAGCCGTCCTCGACCGAGCCAAAGCTGGCATCGGCGTTGTTGTGGTAGCCCTGGAAGATGTTGGGTCCCTTGATCAGCACCTCACCATCCTCGGCGATCTTCACTTCCACGCCCGGGAACGGCTTACCGACGGTACCGAACCTGTGCTCCTCGACAGTGCACACCGTCGCTGCAGTGGCTGTCTCGGTCATCCCGTAGCCCTCGAGCACGGGCACGCCGGCGGCCCAGAAGAATTCGAGGATCTCCTTGGAGATCGGGGCGGCGCCGGTGACGGCGTGGCGCACGTTGCCGCCAAAGATCGCGCGCACATTCTTGAACAGCTGCTCGTCGGCCTCTTCGAAGGGCTTCATCAGCTCCTCGGGTACGTCTTCGCCATTGGCCTGCATGGTGCGCACCCTCATGCCGAGTGCGACCGCCTTGGCGGCCTGCTCGCGCTCCTCCGGGGGCTTGGCTTCGATGGTGGCGTTGGCGAGCGTGTAGATCTTCTCGAAGATGCGCGGCACCGAGGGGAGATAGGTGGGTTTGACCTCCATCAGCTCGCCCACGATCTGCTTGGTGTCGCCGCCGAAATAGGCGATCGTGGTGCCGAGGTCGAACGTGGCCAGCTGGATCAAGAGCGCAAACGCGTGCGCGAGCGGCAGGTAGAGGTAGACCACCTCGTCGTCCTCGATCTGACCGACGCTGCGCAACATTCGCATCATCGAGGCGTAGTTGCCGTGGCTCAGCACGCAGCCCTTCGGCGGACCGGTGGTGCCGGAGGTGTAGATGAACGTGAAGGGATCCTCCGGTTTGACCGCATCGCGGCGGGCCCGAAGCTCGGCGGCGTCGCGCGTGCGACCGCGCTCGCGTACCTCGTCCAGCGCGATCGCCGGTAGAGGCGACTCGCCGGTGGAGGGGTCCATCACGATCACGGTGCGCAGATTCGGCACTTGCTCGCGGACCTCCGCGATCTTCGCGAGTTGCTCGTCGTTCTCGCACACGATCGCGGTGGCGCCCGAATCGGAGATAACCCACAGGCACTCCTCGGGCGAGTTGGTTTGGTAGATCGGCACGACCACCGCGCCGGTCGAAGTGATGGCCATGTCCGCGTAGGACCACTCCGGGCGCGTGTTGGCAAGGATGCAAACACGCTCCCCCGCCTGCACTCCGAGGTCGATCAGCCCGAGCGCGAGCTCATCGACGATGTTCGAGAACTGGGTGTAGCTGACGTCGTGCCACTCGCCGTCGCGCTTATAGCGGATCGCCACGTGCTCGGGTCGCTCGCCGGCCGAGCGCGAAACTAGATCGGCAATCGTGTCCGATCCCGTAGTGGACTCCGTGGCACTGGCCTCCATCGAACTCTCTCCTCCTCGATGACCCCGACGTACACATGGATATTACGGCCTTTTCAGGAGCGCATGTGGCGAGGCTGTCGGAGAGTCGAATCGCGGGGCGCTGGAAGAGCGACACGCGTGGGCTCCGCGAGCCGGTGCGTCGATACTCGGCGAGTCGGCGGGGCTAGGTACGGCGGGGCTAGGTATGAACCCCGGTGCGAGTGGCTAACTCCGCGCCGCGACTGGCTGCGGCGCAGATGCGCCGCAGCGCAAGCTCGCCATGAACAGGCTCTTGTCGATACGTCCCTTGAAGACCGGCACCCCGAGTTCGATGCACTTCGAAAGCACTTCCTTGCGCTCCAAACCGGCTTCGTGAGCTAGTTCTGTCGGCGTCAGGTGGTTGGCCATCGGGAGATCCTCCTTTGAGTATGGGTACGCCTACATATACCCGCCCGCCCGGACGCAAACAACAGGGAATTGTCGCGGGCTGCCCTACACCGGGTTGGGCACGTCGATGAAGACATGCTCCACGGCGAAGCGCTCGCTGAGATGCTCGCCCAAGCGCCTGACGCCGAACGTCTCGGTGGCGTAGTGGCCAGCCGCGATGAAGTGGACCGCTGCCTCCCTGGATTCGCTCATCACACGCTCCGCCGGCTCGCCAGTGAGAAACGCATCCGCGCCTGTCGCCACAGCGCTGGGCAGGTAGCCGGCGCCGGCGCCGGAGACGATCGCCATGACTCGCACTTGCTCGGGGCCCGCGTCGAACACCAGCGGGGTTCGCCCGGTCAGCTCCGCCACGCGCTCGAACAGCGCGTTCGCGCCCACACCCTCGCCGGGAAAGCGAGCAAGGAAACCGATGGTCTCACCATCGTGTTCGGCGAAGGGCTCGAGCTCAATGGCCCCGAGCGCACGGGCGATCAGTGCGTTGTTGCCGATCTCAGGATGCGCGTCGAGCGGGAGGTGGTAGGCCGCGAGGCTCATGTCGGCATCGAACAGCAGCTTCAGGCGACGCTTCATGCGAGAGTCGATGGGCGCGGCACCACCGCCCCAGAAGAGGCCATGGTGGACCACCAGCAGATCGGCCTGTGCGGCGATGGCCCGCTCGAACAGCTCGGCACTTGCGGTTACGCCGGTAGCGATCCGGGCCACGGTGGCTTTGCCCGGCACCTGCAGGCCGTTGGGGCCATAATCCTTGAAGCGGGCCGGCTCGAGGAGTGCGTTCAGCTCGCCAATGGCGTCCGCTAGTTGGCAGGGCATGGCGCGAGGGTAGCGTGGCGCAGGTTGCCGTGGGCGTCGGCTGGTCGTGGTGCGGGCGCGGATGCGCGTCGAGCGCTTCGCCGGGTCGGCGGGTCGGCGGGCGCGGTGTGGGATACTTAGCTCTGCGTCGGGGCGTGGCGCAGCCTGGTAGCGCGCGCCGTTCGGGTCGGCGAGGTCCCCGGTTCGAATCCGGGCGCCCCGACTTGTAGCTGGTTGGAATCAGGGAGATGCTGGGAGACTCGCTAGCTTGGGGATTTGGCTCTGGGGCACTGACTCAAGGGCAACAAGGCCGATGTTGTCGGGTTGGTGCCATGCTGGCTATTGGAGCTGACCGCACACGAACCGCACACATCACAAGGCGTAGACCGCACACGGCCCGGCCCGGGCGGTCGCAGATTCAATTCCTGGCTCCCGATTAGAAGGTCGTTGGATGCTGGGGCGGGGATTGGGTTTGGGATGAGGGATTAGAAAGGTGTGGACGCTGTCGGCCTGTTGGCGGTCGCGCGTCGATGCTCGATGGACCGCCCACGAAGCCACCCAGGTCAGCCCTCGTGGGGGGTCGCCTGAAGGTACTCAGCGCGAGAACCAGTGGCCCAGCGTGGCCTTCGCGCGGTTCGTCGTTCGAGACCCGTCCAGTCCTTGTATTGACGTTCTGGCTGGCTGCGCCTTATGCCTGGGCACGCGAGCACGACGAGGAGTAGCCTGGCCGCCATGAACGGCGACGACTACGAGAGGGGCAAGCGTCGGCTCGACGAGCTGATCGCCTGGTGGGCTGCTCAGGACGGACCTTCACGCAACGAGGCCACGACACGTCTACACCTGATCGACGTCCTTCTACTCGAGGTCCTCCAGTGGCCTCATGCGGCCGTCAAATGCGAGGAGAGCCACGACGGCGTCTACGCCGACTACTCCTTGGGCAGTCCAGCCACACGGCTCATTCTAGAGGCGAAGCGCGAGGGCACGACCTTTGCGCTCCCCATCGGAGTCGGGTCCGGAGCCATGCCCCTCCCGGCCGTGATCGACGAATCGCCGGCGGTGCGAGACGCGGTTCGACAAGCGCTCGGCTATTGCCAAGAACGGGGCGTCCCAATCGCGGCTGTGTCAAATGGCCATCAGCTAATCGCCGTCATGGCGTTTAGGCAAGACGGCCGTCCGCCGCTGGCCTCGCGAGCGCTCGTGTTCGATTCCTTGGCGGCGATGCGTGAACAGTTCAAGATTCTTTGGGACAACCTCTGCATGGAGGGTGTGCAAGTCTTGACTCTTCAAACTACCCTCTCTGATGAGCCGCTCCGTCCTCCGCCCGAGAAGCTCGCAGCCCGAATCCCGGACTATCCGGGCTACTGGATCAGGAACCGGATATCGACGGAACTCCAGACGGTGGGCGACCTAATCCTTGCCGACCTTCCAAGCGCACCAGAGCTAGAGGAAGAGTTCCTAAAGCAATGTTACCTCGCGAGTAGCACGCTGTCGGAGTACGCGCTCGTGAGCCGCGAGATCCTGGAGGCTAGGTATAGCGCGATCGAGAGCGAGGAAATGGAGGTCACAACGGACTCCGCACGCGATGGCGGTGTGCTGTCGGAGGGTCTGCGGGTAGAGGTGACCGCGGCGAGCTTGGGACGGCGGCCTCTTATTCTTTTGGGCGATGTTGGCGTGGGCAAGTCCATCTTTATTCGTCATTTCATTCGGATTGACGCTCGAGACGTCATGGATCGCAGCATCGTCCTACACATCAACTTCGGCGGTGAACCAGCGCTAGCCACCGATCTCCGCGGATTTGTAATGGAGCGATTTATCGAGCAGCTTCGTGGGGACTACGACATCGACGTCGAGAACGACAAGTTTGTGCGGGCCGTTTACCCGCACGAGATGCGGAGCTTTGCCAATGGTGTGAATGGGCCCCTAAAGCAGACGAACCCAACGCTTTATGCCGAGAAGGAGGTCTCGTTTCTGGAGCGGAAGCTCTCGAATCGAGACGGACACTTGCAAGCCAGTTTTCGGTACATCACCCGCACACATAAGCGTCAAGTCGTCATCTTTCTAGACAACATCGACCAGAGGGACCTCGATTTTCAAGAGCAAGTCTTCCTGATTGGCCAAAGCCTCGCCGAGACTTGGCCCGCGACCGTATTCCTATCCCTTAGGCCCGAAACATTCTTCGCCTCTCGCACTGCTGGCGCGCTGACTGCCTATCAGCCGCGAGTCTTTACCATCACGCCGCCGTCGGCTGGAACCGTAATCCGAAAGCGACTCACATATTGTCGCAACCTAGTCGCAGATCCTGAGACTCGCGCTAAGATCATGCCCGATGCGCTTGCGAAGCAAGCGGAGCTGCTCGCTAGTTATTTGGGGATCGTTGACGAATCATTTGCACACATGCAAGAGCTCACGGAGTTCGTAGAGAACCTTTCAGGCGGAAATGTCCGAAGTGCCCTGGAGTACCTGAACACGTTCGTTGGTAGTGGCCATGTGGATGTGCAAAAGATCTTCGACATCGTGGGTAAGACGAAGCACTATTACGTGCCACTCCATGAGTTCGTCCGCGCAATAATGTACGGCGATTATCGGTATTACCATCCGGCGCGGTCCCCGATAGCAAATGTGTTTGAGATCTCGACACCAGATCGACGGGAGCACTTCTTGCTCCCGATGATCTTGTCGTATGTCGAGCGGTCTGGGGAAGTGGGGGACCAGGAGGGCTTCGTTGATGTCGAGCGGATAATGGCCTTCAGTCAAGAATTGGGTTTCTTGCCTGCGCAGATCGAGTTCGCGCTTAGACACGCCACTCAGAGACGACTCTTGCAGGGCAGCCCGCGAACCCAGCAAGATGGCCGCCGCAGGTACCGCATTACCACGGTCGGCGCCTACACGTATAAGAAGCTGATGGGATCGTTTGTTTATCTTGACGCGGTCGTTGTTGATACGCCTATCGCCGATCCAGAGATCGCCGCAAAGGTCGATGACTGCGGAGATATTCGCGATCGATTGTCGCGCGCCAAGATCTTTGCTGCATACCTCGACGCCTGCTGGGACGAGACCAAGTCAAGCGGTGAGCCTTTCGACTGGCATGATGCGCGCGCGTCCCTTGCTCAAGAATACGAGCGCATCGAGCGCACGATCGCGCGCGGAGCGCAACTTGAGATCGAGGCAACAAACACCGACAATCTCGACTAGATGCACCGAACCGTGCGGTGCCCCCGATCGGTACTATCCAGTCGGTGTTCACCACACGCTGGTGATCCTGCCACGACACAGCAATTGCTGTGTCGTGGAACTGCCGTGTATCCACGGATGAAGTCAAGGGAGTCCGTAGATGGGGGGCTCGGCGTCAGGATGCCCCCTGGCTCGCTGCGGTGAGGAGATGGTCGACGGGTGGGAGGGCGATCTAGACCATCTTCGGGACTGGCTCGCGGTGTTCGCTGTGCACAGCAATTGCACAGCCAATGCTGGGGTGTGCATCTACGGATGAAATGTAAGAGTCGGGGAGATGTGCGACAGATCGTTCTCGACTGATGCGTGACAGCGTTCTCGGCTCATTTGAGACGTTCTCGGGACTTCTGAGACGCCGCGGTGGATCAGTCTGGCTTCCGTTCGTGATGGCTAGCGACGGAGGTCAGCGTGGCGTTGAAGGTGGTCTCGATGGAGGATCTGAAGTTGGAGTTGCTGTTGGAACCCGAGCGCACGGGCGACTCGGTGGCTGAGGTGTGCCGCAGACGCGGCGTATCGCGTGCGAGCTTCTACCGCTACCGCGCCAGATACCTGCGGGAAGGCGAGGCAGGGCTCGTATCGCGCTCCCGGGCTCCGCGCAGCTCTCCCGGTCAGATCGACGCCGAGCTCGAGGCGATGATCTGCGCGCTGCGCAGGCGCCGCCCGCGCTGGGGTGCGCGGCGGATCCGAGCCGAGCTGTTGCGCGCCGGTGTCGAGGCGCCGGCGGTCTCGACGGTCAACAGGGCGCTGAAGCGCAACCACCTGATCGCCCCACAGCCGCCCCGCAAAGCAACGGCGAAGCTGCGCTTCGAGCGGCCGCTCGCCAACGATCTGTGGCAGATCGACGCCACCCAGGTTCCGCTCGCGGGCGGCGGGCACGGCTGGGCTATCGACGTGCTCGACGATCACGCCCGCTACCTGCTCGCGATCCGCGCCGGCGCGCGGGCCACCGGCGAGCTCGCCTGGGAATCCTTCACCGCCGCTGCCAGCCTGCACGGAACACCCAGGCAGCTGCTCTCCGACAACGGCGCGATCTTCACCGGCCGGCTGCACGGGCACGAGGTCGCCTTCGAGCGCAAGCTCGCCGCGCTCGGCGTGCAGATGATCAACTCGGCGCCCGCGCACCCGCAGACACTCGGGAAGCTCGAGCGCTTCCACCGCACGATGAAGGAATGGCTCGCCGAAGAAGGCCCCGTCGTCGACCTCGAGCACCTACAGCTCCTGCTCGGGCGCTTCCAGGGCCACTACAACACCGAGCGCCCGCACCAGGCGCTCGGCGATCTCACGCCCGCCGAGCGCTACACGCCCACCGCTCTTGTCGGCACCGATCTCGCAACCAGCGAGCCGCGGAAGGACCCTCTCTACCCGCCGCATTCGCTGATCCGCAAGGTCTCAAAGACCGGCGTGTTCTCCTACGCCGGTCTCGCGATCGCGCTACCGATCGAGTATGTCGGTGCGCGCGTCCGCGTCGTCGAGACCGGCGCGTTGATCCACGTCTATCTCGACCAGCAGCTCATCCGCGTCCTGGCACCCGACTACAGCAAACGCTACCAACCCCTCGGCAGCCAACGAAGGAGAGGCTTCTAGACAGACACACATCAAATGAGACGGATAACCCGTCTCACAACCTACAAGCACACGGCATCTCACTTGACACGAGAACGAACACATCTACGGATGAAAGTCAAGGGGTCCGTCGGGGTTCTTGTCTTTGGCGTGGGCACGCTCTCTCAGGAGGGTGCGGTCGTGGAGGCGTTGAGGGGCCTGTTTGGGGCCGGGTTTTCTGCCTCGGAGTGTTGTGGGGGACACAGCGATCGCACAGTGTCCGGAGGGGCGATGCTTCTATGTTTGTCAAGTCACGCTATTTGCGGGATTCGGCGGTGAGGTTTGGAGTAGCCGGTAGAGGTGGCGTGCGGTGTAGCGCTTGAGGCATCGCTTGATCTCGCGGGTGCTGCGTCCTTCGGCTTGTCGGCGGGCGGTGTAGGCGCGTGTGCGGGGGTCGTCGCGCATGCGGCAGAGCACGATCGTGTGTAGTGCGCGGTTGAGCTGGCGGTCGCCTGAGCGGTTCAGGCGGTGACGCACGGTTTGCCCGGAGGACGCCGGGATCGGGGCTACGCCGGCGAGCGACGCAAACGCGGCCTCGGAGCGGATGCGTCCGTGGTGGGAGTAGGCGCAGAGGATCTGGGCGGCGACGATCGCGCCGACGCCCATCTCGGCCAGTAGCCACGGCGCCAGGCGGCGACGATCGCGCCGACGCCCATCTCGGCCAGTAGCCACGGCGCCAGGTCGGTGACGATCGGCTTGATCTCTGCTTCGAGCTCGAGTGCTTCGTCTTGCAACGCGAGTGCTCGGCGGGCGCTCGCGCGGATCGCGATCGTCGTGGCGCGCTGTTCTGCGTCTTGCGTGGGACTGATGCGCAGCCGGGCACAGCGCGCGAGTTGATCGCGTGTCGGTAGGGCACGTAGTCCTTCGCGGAGGGCCGGTGAGGCCGAGACGAGCAGACCCTTCATCAATGTGATCGCGGCGCGCTTGGAGCGCACCGCGCTGTCGCGGGTGGCCAGCAGAACGCGTAGTGCCTCGCGCTCGCCGCGCTGGCGGGGCCGCGCGAGATGCTCGCGAGTGAGCGCTTCGCGGGCTGCCCGGATCGCGTCGAGCTCATCAGACTTCGCGCGGTCACGACGCGCGGGGCGGCGAGGACGATCGACCTCGAGCACCAGCTCGTCTTCTCGCTGAAGAAAGACGGTCAGTCCCGCGCCGTAGCTACCCGTTCCCTCGACTGCCCACGCACGGCGCCCGGGTGCGTTCTCGCGCGCGAAGCGCAAGAGCCGCCGGTAGCCACGCTCGTTCGCGGCGACGGTGATCTGTCCTTGCACGACCGCCGTGTCCGCGGCGAGGATCGCCGCGCTATGCGAGTCGCGGTGCGTGTCGATGCCGAGCACGTGATCGGCTTGGTCTGCCAGCATGAAATACGACCTCCTGTTCTGGGGGTTTGTCTGTCGGTACTCGGCCTGGGCAATAGGAACCGCGAAGGGCAAGACTGTGATGAGTCACGCCCCACACTCCGGGGCGGACAGGCTTCTGATCAGGCCACAAGCGGAGGCCAGGCCGGGACCGGCAGCAACAGACGGACAGATCAGGCCAAAAGCACCCACACCAAGCGCAGGGCCAGTGCATATGAGGGTCACGTCCATCGCCACCGGGGCCAGCCTGAACACCAGACCCGACGTTCCCCCACCTGGGGAAACGCCGACTACAACGCAACCGCTGAACGCACCATCACGACACAGCAATCGCTGTACACACACTCACAGTGCATCTAGTCTGTGCTGAGTGCGAAGGTGCAGACGCCGGATGGCGGCGTCGTGCACTGGCGCTCAGGGTTTCGTCGTCTCAGCTTGCTGAGACCGTGCTTTCTGGGCTGTGGTGTTGGCGTCCGATCGGCCGGGTTAGGTCCGGGCCGGCGGTGGGCTGACTCTTAGAGCGCCTAACAGAATGAGTTTTGGAGTTGTTGGTGGCAGATGAGGGCGCAGCCGATTGTGAGGAAGGCTTCGTGGATGTCGGCGCGTCTGTCATAGCGACGCTCGAGGCGACGGTGTTGGTGCAGCCAGGAGATCGTGCGCTCGATCACCCAGCGTTCTTTGCCGAGCCCCGACCCGTTGGGGGTATTGCGTTTGGCGATTCTGGGCGTGATGCCCCTTGCGCGGAGCGCCTCGCGGTGCTTGCGGCTGTCATATGCCCGGTCGGCGAGCAGCGCCTTTGGCCTGAACTTGCCGTGAACGCCGGTTGGCGGGACCCGATCCACGAGCGGGATGAGCTCGGTTATGTCGTGGCGGTTACCGGCGGTGAGAGTCGCAGCCAAAGGGGTTCCCTGACCGTCGCAGATCACGTGGTGCTTGGAGCCCGGCCTGCGGCGATCGACGGGCGAGGGGCCTGTCTTTTCGCCCCCCCTTTTGCTCGCACGTGCGAGCTGTCCACGACCGCCCTTGACCAGTCCAACGCTCCCGCGTCTTGCAGTTCGTCTAGGAGCACCTGGTGCAAGCGCTCCCAAACCCCCGCTTCGTTCCAGTCCCGTAAGCGCCGCCAGCACGTCATCCCCGACCCACAGCCCATCTCTTGCGGCAGATCCTCCCACGGAATGCCCGTCTTGAGAACGAACAGGATGCCCGTCAGGGCCTGCCGATCCGGCACCCGCTTGCGCCCTGGATACCGATACCGACGCTCCACACGCGGCAACAAAGGCTCAATACGAGCCCACAACCCATCACTGACCAAAGGTTTCGCCATGGACACCGTCTACGACAACAGCATCCCAAAACCTCTTTTTGTTAGGCGCTCTTAGTCTGTTTGTCGGCGAAGTGCCTGACCTCAAGTCGTTGTGTCGCCCATCGCCGTCCGGGATCACCGGCGTGACCTAATAGGAGCGTGGCAATCGCCCCAACTCAGACCTGTCCGCCGGAGGTCCGCATTCATCACCTCCAACGAAGGGACTAAGCAGATGATTGTGATCGGAGCGGATACGCATAAGAGCACCCACGCACTCGCTGCCGTCGACGCCGGAACCGGCCAAGTCGTGGGCGAGCGCGAGATAACGGCGGACGACGCCGGGCACCGCCAGGTGCTTCAGTGGGCACGCGAACTCGACTCGGATGTGGTGTGGGCGCTGGAGGACTGCCGTCACGTCTCTCACCACCTTGAGCGGGCGCTCGTGACCTCCGGGGAGCGCGTCATCAGAGTCCCGCCGAAGCTGATGGGCGTCTCACGCCGCGGGGAGCGCGAGGCCGGCAAGTCTGACCAGATCGACGCGCGGTCGGTCGCCAGAGCGGTCCTTAGAGAGGGCGTCGACCGCTTCCCCGGCGCATTCCTCGACGAGGCTGCGATGGAGATTCGTCTGCTCTGCGACCATCGCGAAGGGCACGTCCACGAGATCACGCGGCTCACCAACCAACTGCGCTGGCACCTCGTGATCCTCGACCCCGCGCTGGAGGCCAGCATCCCCCCACGCAAGATGGACTACCCCGGGCAGCTCGACAAGGTTGCCAGGCACCTTCGCAGCATGGACCCCTCGGCGAGGGTCAGGATCGCGAAGGACCAAGTTCGTCGCATCCGCGAGCTCTCGCGCGAGACGACACGGCTCAAGCGTGAATTGCACACCCTGGTAGCCGCGCACCGGCCCGATCTACTCGTAGAGACCGGGTGCAGCACGATTACTGCAGCGATACTGATCGGCCAGACCGCAGGCGCAGAGCGATTCCCCACCGACTCGCACTTCGCAAGGATGGCCGGTGTCGCCCCAATCCCGGTTTCCTCTGGCAGGAGCGATCGACACCGCCTACACCGCGGCGGTAACCGTCGCATCAATCGCGCGCTGCATGTCATCGCGATCACCCGCGGCCGCTGGGACCCCACCACACGCGCCTACCTGCAACGCAAGCGAGAAGAGGGCAAGACTCGCATGGAGGCTCTCCGCTGCCTCAAGCGCCTCCTCGCGCGCCACTTCTACCGGCTGCTCCAACGACCAGCAGCATCACAACCATCCCGCCGAGCCATCGCGATCGACACCACGATTTCCATGCCCTGCGCGACATAGGCAACGGGCCGCATACATAGGGGAGCAACTTCCTGCCAGCTTGTGGAGGCCGGATGCTGGTTCCCGTCGGAAGGGCCGGTCGATCGGCCGCTTTCGCTGGTTATCGCGACTTGCGTCCAGTTGCGCGGTTGCGGCCGACGCTAGTCGGTGTGTGGTCGGAGCATGGGGAGCAGCGTGAGGTTGACTAGACGGCGGACGGAATGTGGGTCGTCGAGTGTGATGGTCCCGTCGCGGGTGAGTAGTAGTGAGATCGCGAGGCGTGCGATCACTTCGGCGACTCCGTCTATGTCTGATGTCGCCGCGCGACCGGCGTTGACTTCGGCCTGGAGTCGATGTGCGATTAGCGATCGGTAGAGCTCCAGGACGGGTCCGCCGTTGAGGGTGAGGGGTGGTAGCAGGACCTCGGGTTCGCTGCCCAAGAGACGATCGAATAGTGGGTGCCCGCGCACGTAGCGCCCGGCGAACTCGAATCCTGCGACGAGTCGGTCCTCCAGCGTTTCGGCGCTTTCCCAGAGGAGGTCGAGCTCTCGCATTCCGCGGCGGACCTCGCGTGCGATGACAACCTCGACGAGGCCCTGCTTACTCGTAAACCGGCGGAAAATAGTCATCCGTGAGACGCCTGCGCGGCGAGCGACGTCTTCCATGGAGGTGCGGCGGATGCCGTGCTCGGCGAACTCGTCGAGCGCCGCCGCGGCAACCCGGTCAAAGAGCGCGTCCTCTCCCACCACGGGAGCCGTCTCGAGGAATTCGGCTATAGGCGACATCAGAGACTATGTTACTCTATTTTGCACAAAGTAACTAGAGAGGGATGTGGCTCATGGACCAAGCGCTTGCCGACGTGCCCCGACTACGACGTCCCGCGGTCCTCAACGCCGCCCAGTATTGGCTTGCCCCGGAGCAGTTCGCGAGCAGCTGTCAGCGTCTCGGCGACCGCTTCCTGGTACCGATGCCGGCGACTGGGCCGTGGCTATGCCTGACCGATCCCGAGGACATCAAGCGTGTCTTCACAGCCGACACTAACGTGCTCCGCCTCGGAGCGGCGCTGGCCAAGGTCTCTGCGCACCATCTCTTCCTCGGCCCGACGGGACTTACGAACCTCGACGGCGCCGAGCACATGCGCAAGCGGCGCATGCAGCTCCCCCCGTTCCAGGGGCACGCGCTCACCGGATATCACGAGACGATGGAACGCAAGACCGAGGAAGCTCTCGCATGCTGGCCCTACGGGCGCCCCACGCCCTCCCAGCCGCACATGCAAGCGATCGCCCTCGAGGTGATCATGGCCACGGTGTTCGGGGTCACCGACCCCCCGCGTGTCGAGCGGTTGCGCTCAGCGACGCTCGCGCTGCTTCGCGAGGGCCACTCACGGCGGTTCTTCCTCCAGACGATGATCGCGACCAGCCGTGAGAACGGGTGGGACAGACCGTTCCCGCGAATCCGGCGCGCAATCGCCGACGTCGACGCGATTGTGATGGAAGAGGTCTCCCAGCGCCGCGGCGAGGACAAGCTCGATGGCGAAGACGTGCTCGGAATGTTCCTGCGCACGCCAGATGACCAAGGCCGCCTGATGAGCGACAATGAGATCTGCGACGCAATGCGCACCCTGCTGCTGGGCGGACACGACACCACCGCTTACACCCTAACGTGGGTGCTGGAGCGCGTCAGCCGCCACCCCGACGCGCTGACGCGCCTCGAAAGCGCGGCGCTCGACGGAGACGACGAATATCTCGACGCGGTCGTCAAGGAGGCGATGCGTTTGCGCCCGGCTTTCCCGCTCACCGCGCGACTCGCAACCGAGCCGTTCGAGCTACCAGGGCTAACCATCCCCAGCGGCACCATGATCGCCCCATACATAACGCTCGTGAACCGCCGTCCCGAGATCTACCCCGACCCACTCGCATTCCGCCCCGAGCGTTTCCTTGACACTCGCGCCGGCACTTACACCTGGATCCCCTTCGGCGGCGGACCCAGACGATGCATCGGCGCCGCGTTCTCCCTCACCGAGGCCCGAATCGTACTCAAGACAATCCTCCGCCACGCCCGCCTCGAACCCACCAACCGGCGATCAGAGCGAGTCGCCCACCGCAACGTACTCATCGGGCCCGCCCGTGGCGGACGCATCACACTCCAACACCGCACACCCCACCCCAACCACCAACCACAAGCTCTTCCGCGCGACCACGCAGAAGTCGCCTAGACAGGGCTGGTCGCTGAACGGAGCGGCAGAAACCGCCGGAGCCCCAAATGACGGACAGGACACTTCCTCGCAATTTCCGAGCTTCGCTTGACATAGGAGCAACGAGCTTTTCGGCTGCTTTCGAGCTGCCGGGCAGTCGTCGTCGCTGTGTGCCGGGCCGGTCGCTCGCGAGGGGTGGCTACGAGGCGATGCCGTCGAATAGCTTGGCGGGGGTAGTGTCGAGCTGGCTGGCGATGGCGAGGATGAGGCGGAAGGATGGTTGGGCTCTGCCGGTCTCGATGCGTGAGATGTAGGTGTCCACTACCTCGATCTTGCGGGCGAGCTGGGATTGGCTCAGTCCGCCTTGTTCGCGAGCGCGGGCGACGTTGGCGCCGAACTGTTGGGCGGCCGTCATCCGGGGAAGGCTATCTAATAGGTATAGCACTCACAGTGCTATACTCCATTGTGCCATAGACCTAAGTGGCCTCGGCGCGGTGGTAGCCGCCCGAGGCCCGACACGGAAAGGACGGACCTTCCCATGCACAACGAGATTAGCCGGATGCCGGATGAGCAGGAGGAGACCGCGCAGAAAGGGGTGCTCACCCTGTTGCTTGGCTCGGAGTCTCAGCGGCCGTGGTCGGTCGCAGAGCTTGAAAGGGAGCGCGGCGAGCACCTTGGGACTGTTGACGCCGTGGCAAGCCTTCACGCCGCGGGCTTGATCCATCGCTGTGGCGAGTTCGTGTTCGCGACGCGGGCGGCGGTGTGTATGGATCGCCTCTCGCTCTGACGGTCCTGGTCATGGCGGTGCCGGATCGTTCGAGATCGACCTACTTGGCGCGCTCAACGATCCGGCGGACCGCCGCCCGACATAGCAGGGGCTCATCGCGTTCGAGAAGGTCGCTGGCCGGCGTCGGGCATTGCTCGCGGGCCGCGCCGTCGAAAAAGATTTTGGCCGGTCTGGCGGGTTGGAGGTCATTAGGTGATGTGAGCGGACGAAACCCGAACGCGAAATCTCCTGTCCTGGTCGCGCGTCAGCCGGTGCCTGAGCGCTATGTCGGGCGGGCCGAGTTGGCGGCAATCATGGCCGTGAGCTTGGCGACGATCGATCGTATGGTCGCCGAGGGGATGCCGTCGGTGACGTGGGGGAGGCGTACGCGCCGTTTCCGGCCATCTGCGGCTATCTCTTGGGCATCGGAACGGGAGAGGGCAGCATGAGCGTCGTAAAGCTCCCATCTGGTCGCTGGCGAGCCCAGGTCTACGATCCGGCGACCGGCAAGAACCTCAGCGTCTCGGGCGTCCTCGGCGGTCCCGGCACGTTCGCGACCAAGACCGAAGCCAAGCGCGCACGGGAGCGAGCACGCGAACGCCTCGACGCTGTCCGAGCAAGGGATGTGACCGTGCGGGACTTCTGGGAGCGCTGGACAACCGATCCGCTGTTCGCGCGACCAAAGGAGTCAAGCGATATCCGCCGCCGCGAGCTGACCAAGAGCTTCGCCGAACGCTACTGCGACATCCCGATTCGCCACGTTGGCGATGAGATCGTGGCGGACTGGCTCGCGGGCGGTGGACGCGCTGGGTCGGTGCAGGGTTTGTGTTCGATGTTCAACGACGCCGCATCGGTGAAGGCCGGGAGATTGATCGACCGCAATCCGTTCCAGAAGCTCGGCATCTCACGTGGCAAGGGCCGACGCGACCAACAACCCCCGGCCGAGCAGCAGGTATGGGAGATGATCGCCCACGCGCGCAAACTGGCGTGCCCGTCGTTCGCGGCCTGGTTGCAAGTCGCAGCGTTCACCGGCCTCCGCCCAGGCGAGCTTGATGCGCTGCGCTGGGAGCGGATCGACTTCGATAGGCATCGGATCGTCGTGGCCGAGCAGTTCAGCGCCGCGACCCGAGCGTTCGACACGCCGAAGAACCATCTGCGGCGCGAGGCTCCGCTGACCGCACACGCCCGCGACGTGCTCTTGGGACTGGCGCGTGAGGGCGAGTTCTGCTTCGTCTCGCTACGCGGTGAGCACTGGACGCCGAGCTCTCGTGCCTACCACTGGAAGGCCGTCAGGGCCGCCGCAGGGTGGGAGGGAAGCCTCTATCTCGCCACCCGCCACTTCGCGGGCTGGTACATGGTCAACGAGCTGGAAATGTCCTCCGAGGACGTAGCGATCGCACTCGGCCACCAAGACGGAGGCAACCTCGTCCGCCGCCTTTACGGCCACCGCGACAAGGGGCGCGCGCTCGACCGGATCGTCGGAGCATACGCCACACGCGTAGAGAACCGTCCCAAGCGCCAGGGATCATCTCCCCGTGCCTCGCGTACGCCATCACAGGAGAGCTTGTTCTGAACCTCTCGATCTTTGATTATGTCTGACACAATTGCTAAACTGGATGGTCCCAACGTGCGGTTCGCGCGATCTGCGACCCGTCACCGCATCTCAAAGGACCGCATCCGCCATGTCATCGCCAACTATCGAGTCCGCTTCGACGAGCCGCCGCCAGACACGGAGGGGGCTCGCGCACGCTCGACGCGTGTCGTCTATCTCGGAGACGACGATCACGGACATGCGCTGGAGGTCATGGCGGTCACGGGCAAGCACGACGAGCTGTTGGTGATCCATGCGATGGAGCTGCGCGACAAGTACCGAAAGCGTTACGAGGACCGGAGATGACCAAGTTTACGACAGCTAGTGGTGAGGTTCTCACCGACGAGGACATTGAGGCGCTGGCCGACGAGGCCGAGCGCGGCTACGACTTGGACAAGGCGATCAGGGTTACGGTCGGACGGCCTTCCCTCGGCACAAAGGGCGCTTCGCCGCGCGTGCAGGTTCGCGTCGACCCCGATCTCGCCAAGGCCCTGCGGGCACGCGCGCACAAGGAGCACCGCTCCGTCAGCGAGATCGCCCGGACCGCGCTACGCGAGTATGTAGACCGAGCCGCCTGAACGTGCCGATGACGGTGCGCGCCCATGCACGAGACCGCACGGCATGAGTGCGGAGACCAAGAGCCGCTATCGCTTCACGAACGCGTGCTGTGGCTACGTGCCAGTGCTCAGAAGCTGGTGGCGAGCGTGTCGCGGCGACGGTTGCCTGCCCAAGTTGTCGCGACGATCAGCGCGGCGATGCCGATCCCGACCGCGAGGCAGTCGCCGGCGACGAGCAAGTAGCCGCCGCTACGGTGCGGGTTCACGAAGAAGTACGGGTACCAGTCCACGATCGCGCCGCGCGCCAGCGTATAGAACACGTACAGCAGCGGGAAGGCCATCCACAGCACGAGCGTTCGGGCGGGTTCAAGGCGCACGCTAGGCGGGTCAGACAGCCAGTCGAGCGTCACTGCCACAGGCATCAGGTAGTGAAGGATCGCGTTCACCCACGGGTATGATGGAGCGTGCCCGGAGAGCAGCAACAGGTACACGATCCCGGTCGTCAGGATGTAGACGACCGCGGCGCCTCTGAGCAACTCGACCGTCCGAGAACGCACGTTTGCGGGGCGGAGCACGCCGTGTAGGAGCATCGCCGCCGCGAAGAGGTTGCTCAGGACGGTGAAATAGCTGAAGTAGTCGCCGTCGCTTACCCCCGGTCCTGCCGCCACGTCGTAGCCGATCGCCGTGAGCGCCATCAGCGCCAGCAGCCCACGGCAGACGCGCAGCGCCGGTTCGCTCACCGTGCCGCGTTGCGGGCGGCGCTCGACTCTTGCAGTCGAAGAAGAATGAGAGGACACGACACGACCCTAGTGATCGAACTTCTGTCGTGTCAAGCGCTCGTTTGGAACCTGGCACGAGCGCAGTGAGATAGCTTTGGAGGGTGAGGATAGTTGGCCTCGATCATGTGCAGGTGGCGGCGCCGCGAGGTTGCGAGGCTGAGGCGCGGCGGTTCTACGGGACTCTTCTCGGGCTGGTGGAGGTCGAGAAGCCCGAGTCGCTTCGTGGCCGCGGCGGAGTCTGGTTTCGCTGCGGGGAACAGCAGTTGCACATTGGCGTCGAGGATGGCTTCGCACCAGCGCGCAAGGCGCACCCAGCTATGCGCGTAGCCGCCGACGAGATCGACGCGCTCGCCGAGCGTCTGCGAGATGTCGGCGAGGAGGTGGTCTGGGATGAGGCATTGGCCGGTGTACGGCGGTTCTACTCGCAAGACCCGTGGGGCAACCGCATCGAGCTGCTCTCGGCCTGATTCGCTGCCTTGGTGATGGATGTAACCGAGAGATTGATCGACCGTAACGGCATCGACGGCATCGAAGTCGTTGCCGTTCCCGCCCCCGGACGCTTCATCAGCGCTGAGCGTACGTGAGCAGAGCGCTCACGAAACCGCTCACGACCCCGAGAATCCCGAGCACCAGGGCCAAGCACCACCAATCGCCCCGATTGTCTTTACGTTCTCGTAGGACCCTGGGCTGGCTTCAGAATATGCCCGATTTGTAGGGCTTTTTCGGTTTGGTGGCGTCACAGGTTCACGTTCTGGAAGCAAGTTGGCTCGGCTGACCAAAAGACCTGGAAATCGGGACGTTGTGCCCCTGTTTCCGGGCATTTGCGTGATTGCGGCGTCGCCGAGTAGTCGCTCCGGGGAGCAAATGGGTAGCAAGCGGGAACAAAAAGGGAGCAAAAATGGAGTAGGCGGATTGGGATTGGCCTTGGCTGGAAGCATCAGCTCGGACCCTAGCTCGACGCTGGAGTCCATGCCACCACCCGTTCAGTTCTTGCGCGTCCCAGATCTCGCCTTAGGCTCTTTGGACTTCCCCCGGTTTGACGGAGATTGGGATCTGACTCGGGAAGCGGGGGAAGTCCATCCGTGACAGCTGATGTGCCCAGTGCGCCGTGCGAGGCTCGGTAGAGCGACGACAAGCTGGTCATCGCTCTACCGCTGCCGGGAGATGAGGCATTACAGACCAAGCGTGTCGGCGATCGCGACGCGTAGCCGACGTGCCGTTGGGTGCTCGGCGAAGCTGATCCATGCGCCTGCAGCTAGCAGTAGCGCAAAGACCGTCCACAGTTCGCGAAGCGTGTTCATCTCTTACTCACCCCCCTCCTGCAATCCCGCTTGTGTGCTGTGACAGGTAAGCGATGCCAAGTGCCAGGCCCAGCGCGCCGAGGAGCATCTTGAACTCGCCGTCGTCGAGTCCTCCCTTGCCCGCGACCGCCGCGGTGGGTGGCCGGCTGAGTAGCTCGGACAGACTCCCAGCGCAATCAGGTTTCGGACACTGTCCGGCGACGAGAAGGTCGTGTCCGGTAACGGGATCGCCGCAGCGCTGGCAGGCCCCGACAGGCTGAGCAATGCGCTGGGCGAGGGCTTGGTAGGCGGAGGTTACCGCGTGATCACGCTGTCGAAGCGCTTCAATCTCGGCCGTCAACTCAGCAGCGCGGCGTTCTAGCTCGCTGATCGAGCGCTCATCGGCGGTCGCTTGGAGGCCACGATCGAGCAGCTCAGACACGGCGCTGGCAAGGGTTATGCCATTTGCGATTGCGTGAGCGTCGGCGGCCTCCTTGATGGCGTCGGGGACTCGGGCGTAGATCGTCTGGGACATGGTCGTCAGGGTTGTACCAGATCGCATTGCGAAACGCAATGCATTTCTATCGTGACGTTGGCAGCAGCACCGGTCGAACGTGTGTTCCTGTCCGGCTCTGCGAGTAGTCTCGCGCTTATGTCGCCAAGACCTGTGGACTCCGCAGCCTTGCGGAAGGCTCGTGGTGCTTTCTTCACACCGCCGCCGATCGCTGAGTTTCTGGGCCGCTGGGCAATCCGTTCTGCGGATGCGCGCGTCTTGGACCCCACTTGTGGCGAGGCGGTGTTTCTGCTTGCGGCCGCGGAGCGGCTTGAGGCCCTTGGAGCAAAGCCAGCCGCGGTAGCAGATCAGCTAACCGGAGTTGACCTCGACCAGCCGTCGCTCAACACTTCGCGGTCGCTGCTGAGGGCTGCTGGTGCGGGCGCGAATCTCGTACGTTCGGATTTCTTTGAGCTGCTCACGCCCGCGCATCTTGGGGACCGGGTGGGATGGCAGGACGCCGTGATCGGCAACCCGCCGTTCGTCCGCTACCAGGAGCATCGCGGACACGTCCGTAGGCGTTCAGTGGCAGCGGCGCTCGAGCAAGGCGTGCGGCTGTCGGGTCTTGCCTCGTCCTGGGCGGCGACACTCGTGCACGCCTCGGCGTTCCTCAGGCCCAGTGGCCGGCTCGCAATGGTTCTACCTGCGGAGCTGTTGACCGTTGGTTACGCCGAGCCGATCCGGCGCTGGCTCCGAAAGCGGTTCGCTGTCGTCAATCTCGTGATGTTCGAGCGCCTCCAGTTTCACGGCGCCGACGAGAAAGTCGTGTTGCTCGTCGCACACGGGGAAGGACCCTGCGACTCGTTCTGTCTGTTCCATGTCGATGGTGCGGAGGACCTGGCCGATGTGCATCCGCTGGACCCGGTCGGCGCCAAGCCCGCGGCGGAGGGCAAGTGGAGCGATCTCGCGCTCTCGCTGGATGTTCGCCAGCTGTTCAGGTCGGTCAGCGAGCGCATGAGCCGGTTGGAGGAGTACGGAGCGCCAATGCTCGGGACCGTCACCGGAGCAAATGACTATTTCGCGCTGTCGGAGGTCACGCGGTTGAAGTACGGCATCGCTGAGAAGCACCTCAGACGCATAAGTCCTCCCGGTACGAAGTATCTCAAGGGGCTCTCCTTCTCCCGCGCTCAATGGGAGGAGTTGAAGCTATCCGGGCAGCGCGTGTGGCTACTTTATCCCGACAAGAAGGCCCGCGGAAAGGGGCTCACGGAATATCTGGAGCTCGGCATCGAGCGCAAAGTCCCGGACGCCTATAAGTGCACGGTGCGTGATCCGTGGTGGCGACCGCCGGTTGTCCCTGTGCCTGATGTGTTCTTCACGTACATGTCGCATCGATATCCCCGGCTGATCACGAACGCGGCACGGACGACCTTCGTCAACTCGATGCTTGGATTGCGGCTAAATGACGGCGTCCCTGGAGAGACGCGGAACGCGTTGCCGTTGCTCGCCCTCAACTCGCTGACGATGTTGGGCGGCGAGGTGTTGGGCCGAGGTTATGGAGGTGGCGTCCTTAAGATGGAGCCGAGTGAGGCATCCGCGCTGCCCGTGCCGGGACCTGAAGCGCTCGAGAAGGCGTGGCGCGCGCTCTCACTACAAAGCCCCAACCTCGATGCCGCCCTGAAGTGCGGCGAGTGGTGGGCTGTGGTGGCCGAGGTCGATCGAGTTCTTCTCAAGGGCTCGCTCGGCCTCAGCAACGACGAAGTTGTAGCTATCCGGGATGCGGCAACGCTTCTTCGCGTCCGTCGTACCAGGCAAACTGAGACGCATACCTCAGCCGCGAAAACCTGATGTCCTAGCGGAGCTCGACTCCATACTTGAGGCGGCGGATGCCGACCTCGCGCCGTGGACGCATCCACCCGGCTCGCATGAAGAGGAGCGCCAGTACGTCCCGGACTACGCCATGCTTCGTGCGCTGCTGGCCGTGCCGATCGAACAGGGCCACGCTGAGAGCCAGCAATCCGGCCGGGTGGCGAAGTCTCTCGATGCGTATGTCGCCCATGAGCTGCGACGTGCGGGGTTTGATCCAAGCACGGTGTTCCCGCGCCTGCGGATGCCCAGGGCGCTTCCGCCTGAGATGAAGAATGTCGAGCAAGCCATCGACCATCTTTTGATGGTGCTCGATGAGTATGAGGAGTTCGCATCGCAGAGACTGAAACCGGCACCGCTTCGCTCGGCGATTATGAGCCTGGGACGCATCAAGCTCGGTGGCTCTGAGACGAACGTGCTCGGCCGCTTCTACAAGAAGCAGGTCGACGCTGTGGTGCTCTCCGACTGGCTCAGAGGGCCTGACGTGCTCGTGTCCGGCAAGACGCAGTTCTCCAGTTACCTCAACAACAAGAACAATCGCTACGAGGAGGCGATCGGAGAGGCGCATAACCTACGCGACCGATATCCCCTCGCGGCGATGGGCTTCGCATATCTTGTCCGCTCAAATGTCTTTGAGGGTGGGGCATTCGAGCTGCTACGAGATCTCCTGGTGCGCCTCAGGCGACCCGATGGTCCTTTCGACGCCACGGTTCTGCTTGTTGCTGAGTGGGACGAGAAGACACGCCGGCTGACCTCGGTTGAAGACCCTGCGCCAGCTCTTGCGTTGCCTCGGTTCTTCGAGGACCTTCTAAACGCCCTTATGGCCTATACGCCGGTCGATGTCTATCAACCTGTGCGCGCCCGGAAGCTCGGAGAGCCGCCGGGTGGCTTTCCGCCAAGCGAAGATGACGACGAAGACGAGGACAAGGCGCGGTCTCGCTGATCTACGGGGAGCAAAAAGCCTCTGTAGCTTTCGGAAGCTGGGAGCAAATGGGGAGCATGGCCCTGGCAAAACAGCCTTAGAAAGCCAAAAGTCGCTTGACGTGACCCGGGTGCCCCGATATTGCCGTAGGTCCGCGAATTGCTGCGAACAGGGGCGAAAAGCTCAACAGGGGCGGGGCTCGCGGTGCAAGCCGCTGGAGCCGGTCTACGCGTCTTGCGGCCAGCCGTACTGCTCGCGCAGCCAGGTCTCGACTTCCGAGATGCGGTAGCGGTTCATGCCGGGGGTGCGGATGTGTGGCAGGCCGCGGCGTTGTTGGAGCTCGATCCAGCGGTCGTGACGCTTAGATGCTCGGCGAGGCGCTGCTTGGTGACTCAGGGCTCGGGCGCGGGTTCTTCGTCGCTGTGCGTGTCCGGCGGCTTCATTGGCTGCGCCTGTTGGGATCGTTGGCGTCGGCGGGCGTATCGAGCCTTCGTGCGCCGACTGGGTTGGGGAAAGGGTGGCGTGGCTCGTCGTGGTGCATGGCCGCCGTCGATCAGACCAGACCACGCGCAGGATCTCAAGAGCCCTTCCGAGGAGGACCATGCACAACGCGAGTGCTGTCGATTCTTTGGGCATTTACATAAGAAGAAGGTGCGAAATCGCGGCCTTGTGGTACAAGCGCTCCGAAGAAATCCCTCGTACGAATCTTTAGCGTCGCAGGATGCCGTTCGCGTAAAGGGTCATCAATTCATCGATGGCACGGGGCAAAACTAGTGTGTGTCCGAACGACTCGGAAAGCTTCGCGTGATGAATCAACGGGGCAAGCTATGGCAGGAAGTGCGCGCCCTGAGGGCATCCCCGCCCGCTCTGGTCGCCGCCGATAAGGAGCGTTCGGCAGTGTTCGTTGCTGCACTGAGGCAGGCGCAAGAGTGGCGGACGCGGCTGCCGCAAGCGGCTACGCCACGCGGCCTCTTCCTCTCTTCTATTCGTTTAGCCAAGGTCTTCGCGCCGTCAGCGCCGCTCTTGCTGACGACTCTGCATGGATTATCCGCGGTCACGGTGCGAGCGTGGTGCCCGCTTGGCCTGTCCTTCGGACGACCGTGGTTCCACGACTCTCAAATCGAGTCGATTCGCGCGACACGCTCAGCGCGATTCACGCAGTCGCAGACGGCGAGTCGATGACAGAACCAATGCGCCTGGGTGCAGTTTGGGCGGCATGTCCTGATTCCCCTAGCCTGCTGCGTGATGTGGAGGAAGCACCTGGGCCGCTGCGCTTGCATCTCCCGCCAGCTATGCGTCGGGAGGACCACATCCGTGCCGGCCGGATCGAGCTCGGCGCTGAGGGGCTGAGCGTCGATCTGTCTGACCAGAAGTTGCAGGAGCGACTTATGTCGTATCCATCGCTGGCGGGCGCGAAACTTGCGCGTGAAATCATCGCGGAGCGCGACATGCCCGGTTACAGAACGGACCTTCCGCAGGTCGTATTTGCTCATACGAGCAGGTTGGGACTAAAAGGGCTCTTTCCGTGGCTCGACAGCTCACCCGTTCTCGTGGCGTGTGTTCGCCGCACGCATTGGCATCCACGCCAACGAAGAAGTTGAGCGCTTTCACCCGTTCGATCGCATCCTTGAGTGCAGCTACGCGGGCGTGGCTCGATTGGTCTCCAAGTACACTCGCGCCAAGCGCTGCTGTCGCCTCTAGGAAGAAGCGGACGCCGCCGTGTGCGAGCAGAAAGTCCGGTCTGGGTTGGTCGGGGTTCTCGCGGCCGATGTCAAGATCGACCTCACATCCGAGCTGGCGGAAGGTCTCGTGCAGGTAGAGCTCCCACAGAGCGCCGAGGTGGTGTCCCGGATCGGCGTCGGCGAAGCGAACGCGGATGCTCGTGCGGGCCTCATTCGGAAGCTGGGAGTACCACTCGTCCAGCAGTTCACGGACACGCTCAGAAGGAATGCGGGCCGATCTGTCAAGGAATGCATAATCGGACTCGCTGTGTCCCCTTCGCTCCTGGCATGTACGAACGCCCGCGCTGAAAAGTGAACTCGCTGCCGTGACAACGGGCGTGTCTTGAATCGATATGACGCCGATGATCGCAGTCGGTCGGGATGCCTAAGCGAGACCGTTGCTCAGCTCCGCACCTGCTTGGCCGAATCGAGCGCTGGATTGCTTCCGCGGGACCGGCGTCCGGCACGCGGCCTAACTTCTGGCCGTGATCGCAGCCGCGCCAAGCAAGCTGACCAGGGTCGCCAGCGGATACGCGAGGTCGCCTCAACAGGGCTCGGGGGAGGGTCGAGCTTGATGCCGAGCGCCCGCTGCATCCACGCGACATCGTGCCATGCACCGAACTTCCAGCCGATTCGACGAGACGCCGACCGACTCGAAGCCCATCGGAGCGGTGCTTATGGGCTCTTGATGTGGCTTACGGCGGGTGAGTGAGCGTAGGTCCGTATTTGGGCTTCTCGTCACGCTGGCTTACCGCCAGCCATAACGTAGCGGGGCCGTCACAAATTAGCTGCAATGCTGCTACAGTAAAGGGATGTCGTCTCCGGCCGTAGCTACTCATCCGCTGGTCCGAGAGGCCGTCTATCTGCACGAGATAGCTCAGCTCACGGATGCCGACATCGCGCGTGCGACAGGCGTGGCTCGCAGTACGGCCCGCGCGTGGCTCGCGCATACGCGCTCTCCGACGGGGGAGAGGGCCGAGCGGCTGATCGAGCTGTCTGCGCTCGTGGAGCGTTTGGCGCGCGTAATGGAGCCGTCCTACATCGCGGTCTGGTTGCGAAAGCCCGTTCCAGCGCTCGCTGAGAGCAAGCCGATAGACGTGATCGCCAGCGGCGACTACATGCGTGTGGCCGAGTTGGTCTCTGCGCTCGAAGAGGCTTCTTTCTCGTAGGCCCTGCCGTCGTGGTATCAGGTGTCCAGCGTGTGTCGATAGCAGGTTCGTGGTGGCGTCAGTCGCCTCACGGCGGGGATCCGTTGTGGCTGGCGTCTCCGCCGTCAAGTGGTCGTTGGCAAGTGGGCAGTAGCTTGGCGGCGATCTATCTCGCTGACGAGGAGCAGACGGCCTGGGCGGAGTGGTACCGAATGCTCGCTGAGATCGGGCTTCCGCCTACCCATCAGATGCCTCGTGATCTGTGGCGGTGGACTGTCGCCGTGAGCGACATCGCGGATCTCTCCACCTCAGCCAAGCTGATGAAGCTCGGCCTTCCCGTTCCCCACCCCGGTCGGCGGACCTGGCCGCAGTTTCAAGCCATCGGCGAGGAGCTGCATAGAGAGGGATATCGCGGTGTGCTCTATCCGAGCGCTGCCCGCCCGGATCATCAGGCGCTCTGTCTGTTTCGTGAGAACGTCGTCATTCCAGGCGTCGATCCCGTACGTCCGCCTACCACGTATCGCGATCTTCCGGCTCCTCCTGCCGGAATGCGTACCTGAAGCGACAAGGGGCGGCGTAGACTCAACGTATGGCTGTCACGCATCCGATCTCAGAACACGATGTCGTCCTGTTCCGAGAAGCTGTTCAGGGCTGGCTAGCAGGCACGCTGGGTACGGTCGTTAGCGACTACGGCGACGTGGTGCTCGTGGAGATGTCCAGCGAGACCGGCAATGCCCTGGGCTTTGTTCCGGTGCCGGTGGCCAAGCTCGAACTCAAGCGCTGATCGAGGGCACGCTCAAGGTTCCATTCAAGGTCATTTGAGCAAATCTCACCTGATCTGAGATCACCTAAGCCCAGTAAATACGGGCGATTGCGCCCCACAGAATCCCCCAGATTCGGTTCGAATCCGGGCGCCTCGAGCTGGTGCGCCGCGCGTGGATGCCTTGATCCAGGATGGCCTGGAGGCCTTGGGCGAAGTGCTGGCAGAGTACTCTAAATAGCATGAGGCCAGTGCTCCTATTCGTCATCGCAGGCGCGCTCGTGCTGGTGTCTCCGGGGGCGGTGCTGGCCGAGAAATCGGTGAGGTCGCGTGCGCAGCCCGCCGCGTCGAGCTATAAGTTCGAGGATCTCACGATCACACGACAGGTGGCGGCGGATGGCAAGCCGATTTCCGGATTCGTCTCTTATTTCCGGCTCAATCGAGCGTTGCCCTTTGCTCCGCGGGGAAAGTTCGAAGGGGAAGAAGAAGGCGCCCAGCGTCTGTTCGCGGCGTATCTCTCGGTAGATCACGTCCATGACGAAGGCAGCACGGAAACAATGGGCGACGATGCGAGCAGACACTGCTACACAGAAGCGATCGAAGTCGACGCGCACGAACATCAACCCCGCATTGGGGAACTTGTGAATGTGTCCCTCGTCGTACAGGGGCAAAGCAGGATTATGGCTCGCACTCGTGTCCGTACTCGTAAACTGGGACCGATAGTGCGAGAGCCTGACGGGACGAGTCTCAATCTCATAACTCGTCCTTACGAAAAGGCTTTTGGCTGTTTGAAGGTGTCGTCCTAGTGACGCAGGGTTACGAGTAGCCGCTCTGCGCGCTCGTCGCGAACCGCGAGGCTGCCGAACTGTGGTTAGTGCCGAGGGATGAACCGACGATGAGTGGCTCGCTGCGTGCGACCCTGCCCAACGGTACGCGAGAAGAGGTCCTCGCGCTTGCCTAGACGGATCGTGGAACGTCTCGCGATCAGCTGTCGCGCGGTCGAGAAGCACCTGCAACGCTGCTACGCCAAGCTCGGCGTGGCCAGACCTGCTCGAAGAGGGCGGCAGGGGCTTGCGCCGCTCGGCTCGCGCGCTGCTGGTGCGAGCGACAGGCTTCGCGCGGACAGACTGATCGAGGTAGACCGCGAGGAGATCGTGGACAACCGGTTGCGCCGTTACTACCGGCTTACGTCCCCGGGCGAGAAGCGACTCGCTGAGGAGGCCTCCCGTCTGCAAGCGAACGCGGTCGTCGCGATGTCGCGACTGCACCCGGCGGGGGTGTTGCGATGACAGCTGCAGCTGATCTGGAGCGTCGGTATCGACGTCTACTGAAGTGCTTCCCAGCGCGCTACCGCCGCGAGCACGAGGAGGAGATCGTGTCGGTACTCATGGCCGGGGCCGCGGAGGGCCAGCGGCGACCTGGGTTGACAGACTCCGCCGACCTCGTGATGAGCGCGATGTTTATGCGGTGGCGTGAAGCGACACGTCAACCCAGGTGGCGATGGGAACGCAGGCCCCCGCTTCTTATTGTCTGTGTAGGTTCGATCTGCCTGTCGGCCCGTATGGGTTCGGCAGGGCCGGTCGCGGTGTAGCGGAGCCCGTAGGGCGTAGTGGAATCGCGACCGGGTGGTGGCGTCCGGGACCCTCGTGAGGGTGTGGGCGACGACGGGATGACTCGCTTATTGACTGGCCACAAGTGCCTTCTCGTGGATTCGTCTCCCGCCGCCGCTCACGGATGCCGCTGTGACTTCATAGAAGCCTGGACGTCACTCAACACAGTTCTGTCCGGCGGCCTCCACATCACCCAGGTCAACGAGAGATGAGGAGAAAATTCATGATCGCAGCGGGAGTGGACACGCACAAGGACGAGCACGTCGCCGTAGCACTGGACGGGCTGGGACAACTACTCGGCGAGCTCGCGGTGCCGGCCAACCAGGCTGGCTACCAACAGCTCACGGCATGGCTCCTCGGGTTCGGTGAGGATCTGCGGGTCGGGATCGAGGGGGCCAGCAGCTACGGCGCCGGACTCACCGAACACCTACAGAACCTCGGTATAGACGTGTTCGAGGTTGAGCGCCCGCGACGACGTGGTCGTAAAAACGGAAAGTCCGACTCGATCGACGCGCTCCTGGCAGCCAAGAAAGTACTAGCCGGTGACGGCCTATCGACGCCGAGAGCATCGGGTGAGCGCAAGGCACTACAAACACTCCTGGGTGCCCACCAATCGTGCGTTGGTGAGCGCACCAGGCTCTACAACCAGCTGCACGCCCTACACGTCACCGCACCGTCCGTGCTGCGAGAACGCGTTGGGGTAGGAAGCGGCGCCAAGCTCACTCGACGTCTCACCAGGATGCGTGTCCAACAAGACACGAGCGTTCAAGAAGCAACGGTGCTGGAGGTTCTGCGAGACCTCGCGCGTCGCGTTCACGCAGTCAGCGAGCGCATCGATCACTACAACCACGAGATCACGGCACTCGTCCGCTCGCTGCACCCGACGCTGTTGGACGAGCCAGGAATCGGACCGATCAGCGCCGCGAAGCTCCTCACATGCGACCCTAAGCGTTTCAAGAGCGAGGCCGCGTTCGCGCGCACCAACGGCACCGCGCCGATCCCAGCCTCATCGGGCAAGACCAACCGTCACCGCCTCAACCGTGGAGGCGACCGCCAAGTCAACGCCGCGATCCACACGATCGCGCTCAGCCGCTCGATACACCATCCCGAAACACAGGCATATCTCGCACGCCGCACCAGCGAGGGCAAGACCAAACGCGAAGCCATGCGAGCCCTCAAGCGCCACCTCTCACGAAACCTCTACAAGAAACTCATCGAGACACCCTTGACTTCATAGAAGCATCCGCGTGCGCGTTGCGATCGGCATCTGGCTACTGGTGGCTGGCGCCATCGCGCTGGGCGAGGGCTACTGGTGGGGAGTGCTGATGGTTGCGCCAGCAGCGCTGCACTTCTACCTTGCCTACCGTCTGCGCCACGCCGTCCCGAGTTAGCGCGTCAGCCACCACTAGTCTTCCGTGCGGACGGGGTCAATAGGCTTTCAGAAAGAACCTGCGGCCATAGCAACCCGCCTACTGAGGAGCCACGATGAGCAAGCTCAGGTGTCATATCGCGATTTCGCTGGATGGGTTCGTCGCGGGTCCGAGCCAGAGCGAGGAGAACCCGCTTGGCGAGGGTGGCGAGCGGCTCCATGGTTGGATGGTTTCGCTGGCCGCCTGGCGCGAATCCCATGGCCACCGGGGCGGCGAGGTGAACGAGAGCGCACGAGTCATCGAGGAATCGCGTGAGAACATCGGGGCGGGCGTGATGGGTCGCAATATGTTCGGGCCCGTGGGCGGTGGGGATTGGGGGGATGGGCAGTGGAAGGGTTGGTGGGGAGATGGACCCTCCGTACCACAATGACGTGTTCGTCCTCACCCATCATCCGCGCGCGCCGCTCGAGATGGAGAGGGGCACGACGTTCCATTTCGTGACCGATGGGATCGAGTGGGCGCTGGAGCGGGCGAAGGAGTCCGCGGACGGTCAGGACGTCCGACTGTGGGGCGGCGCCCAGGTCATTCAGCAGTACCACGCGGCGGGGCTCCTGGGCGAGCTCGAACTCCATGTCGTGCCGGTGCTGCTCGGCGACGGTGCTCGTCTGTTCGAGCACCTCGGGGCCACCGAGCTTGAGCAGGTGCGGGCGGTCGAGGCGCCCGGCGTCACCCACCTCAAGTACAGGACGTGAAATGAAGCAGGTCCGCCGAGCGGCCGAGTCGGACGAAAAGCATCGCCCACGTGAAGTTGCCGGCGCGGATTGAGCCCCGCCCCGGCGGGTATGGAAACGGTGAACGTTGACGATCGAAGGAGGGCTCCAACGTGAGAATCGGCTATTTCCTATCCAGCGAGGAGTTCGACCCGCGTGAGCTCATCAGGCAGGCGCGCATGGCAGAGGATGCGGGCTTCCAAGGGCTTTGGATCTCAGACCATTACCACCCGTGGAACGGTCAGCAGGGGCACAGCGGCTTCGTGTGGTCCACGATCGGCGCGCTCGCCCAGGCCACCTCCAGGATGAACGTCACGACCGCCGTCACCTGCCCGACGGTGCGCATCCACCCGGCGGTCATCGCACAGGCCGCCGCGACCTGTGCGGTCCTGTTGGAGGGCCGCTTCGCGCTTGGGCTCGGCAGCGGCGAGGCGCTCAACGAGCACATCCTCGGCGACCACTGGCCGCAGGCCTATGAGAGGCGGGAGATGCTCGAGGAGGCCGTGCAGGTGATCCGCACGCTCTGGCAAGGCGGGATGCGAAGCCACCGCGGTCGTCACTACCGCGTCGAGAACGCTCGCATCTACGATCTGCCCGAGCAGACACCGCCGATTCTCATCTCCGGTTTCGGTCCCAAGGCCACAAAGCTCGCTGCCAAGATCGGCGACGGGTACTGCACCGTCCAGCCCGACAAGCAAGAAGTGCAGCGCTTCCGCGACGCTGCCGATGGGCAACGTCCGGTCGCCGGCGGGATGAAGGTCTGTTGGGCGCCCAAGGAGGCTCAGGCACGTGCCACCGCGCACCGGCTGTGGCCCAACGAGCAGTTGCCGGGCGAGCTCGCGCAGATCCTGCCGACTCCCGCACACTTCGAGCAGGCATCAGAGCTCATCAGCGAAGACATGGTGGCCGAAGCCGTCCCGTGCGGGCCAGACCTCGACCTGCATCTACAGGCGATCAGACGCTACGAGGACGCGGGCTTCGACGAGCTCTACGTCCAGCAGATTGGCCCAGACCAAGAGCACTTTTTTGAGACCTACGCCAGCGAGATCCTGCCGCACTTCAGTGACAGCGAAAGCACCACCTCAAAGCTCACATCCGCCTCGGCATGAGCGAAAACACAGCACCCACTCCAGCACTCCCGGCAGATGACAGCAGCACGCGCCGGCCGAATCGCGAGAGCCCACAGCTCGCCAGCGTCTCTGAAGAGGTGCGGCGGCTACTCAGGCACACGCAGCCGATTGCTGAGCCGATGATCTCAAGAGCCGGCGTCCGCGGCGAGGCGCATCGGGTCCGCTCGATCCTGCAAGCGACCATTAACGATCAGCAGCCGACTGGAGGTAAATGAAATACCACCACGTGGTGTGAAAGAAGGCAGCAAGCGTGAGCGCCAATACGAGCACATCAAGGACAGCGAGCGTCAACAGGGCGCATCGCTCAAACGGGCCGAGGAGATCGCGGCGCGCACCGTCAACAAGGAGCGCGCCCGCAGCGGTGAAACCCAGACCAGCTCCCGTACCTCTACCAATGACATCTCCTCCGGTCGGCGCGGAGGCCTTCGCTCCGGCAAACCAGGGCCACGCGGACGCACACGCGAACAGCTCTACGAGGAGGCCCGCAGCCTGGGCGTCAAAGGCCGCTCACACATGAACAAGACCCAGCTACGAGCCGCTGTCGACAACAAGAAGAGCTGAACTGAGCCGGTTTCGATTCCACCGGCGCGGGTAAGGCAAGCTCATGAGCATCGGCAGCTCCGTCTTCCTCATCGCGATAGGCGCAATTCTGCGCTACGCAGTCACCGCAACTGTCTCCGGCATCTCTATCCAGACGATCGGCCTGATCCTGATGCTCGCCGGCATCCTTGGCTTGGTGCTCTCGCTGTTGTATCTCTTTGCATTGCGGCCAAGACGCGCCAGCGGACGGCCACCCTACGAGCCGCCCGAAACCTACTGACAACAGCTGCTCGGCTCATGAGCGATCGGCGTCGACCTATCCTGCAGGTGCGGGGACAGCGGGCCCCTTTGGGGAGTCCTCGACCGTGAGCGGCTTGGCAATGTCCTCGAGGCTTTCCCGCTCGGCTTTCACTCCGAACACCAGCTCCGCTAGACCGCCGAGGATCATCATCACCGCGCCGAGGCTCAGCGCGAGGAACACCTGCTCGTAGCTTTCGGTGTTGATCATGCGACTAAACACCTGCGGGCCGATCACCCCGCCAATGCCCGTGCCGACGGCGTAGAACACCGCGATGCACAGCGCACGCGTCTCCATCGGGAATATCTCCGAGACAGTCAGGTAAGCGGCGCTTGCGCCGGCCGAAGCGAAGAAGAACACGACACAACAGCAGGCGGTGAAGCTGGCGGCGCTCAGGTCGTGTGACTTGAACAGCAGGCCCGTGCCGATCAGCAGCGCCCCCGAGAGAATGTAGGTGCCGGAGATCATCGGCTTGCGACCGACGGTGTCGAACAGCGGGCTCAGCAGCAGCGCCCCGGCGAAGTTGCCGGCGGCGAACACCGCCAAGTAGTAAGGCACGTTGCCCGACGGGGTGTGAAAGTACAGGCTAAGCAGGTTGCCGAATCCGAACAGCACAGAGTTGTACAGAAACGCCTGCCCGATGAACAGTGAAAGTCCGAGCACCGTGCGCCGGGGGTACATCGATATCGCCGAGCGAAAGATCAGCGGCAGCGGGATCGTGCGTCGCTGGCGCACCGTCATCGGCTCGCCCTCCGGCTCTCCCAAATCCTCGCCGCTGGACTCGCTGACCTGCTGCTCGATCTCGTCGACGACCTTCTCCGCCTCGCGCTCGCGGCCGTGGATGAACAGCCAGCGCGGGCTCTCGGGCACGTTGCGGCGCACCAGCAGCACGCCCAGCCCGATGATCGCACCGAGCACGAACGACAGGCGCCAGCCGACGTTCACCGGGAAGATCGCCGTGTTCAGCATCACCACCGCCAGCAGCGAGCCGCCGATGCCGCCCAGCCAGTAACTGCCATTGATCGACACGTCAACCCGGCCGCGGTGTTTAGCCGGGATCAGCTCGTCGATCGCCGAGTTGATCGCGCTGTACTCGCCACCGATGCCCATGCCGGTCAGAAACCGGCAGGCAAAGAACCACGTCGGAGAGAACGACAACGCCGTCAACACGGTGCCTAGCAGGTAGATGCTCAAAGTCACCATGAACAGACGCTTGCGTCCGAAGCGGTCTGTCATCTGGCCGAATATGAGCGCGCCGATGCACGCTCCTCCGACGTACAGGGACGCCGCCCATCCCGACACCTGCGCCGCGGTCAGCCCGACACCGGCGCCCGGTTCGGAGAGGCGACTGGAGATCGAGCCGACGACGTTGACCTCCAGGCCGTCCAGGATCCACGCCGTGCCCAGCCCGACCACCACGATCCAGTGAAAGCGCGACCACGGCAATCGGTCAAGACGGGCCGGGATCTTCGTCCTGATCGTCCCGACCTCAACACCCTCGCTCATCACAAGCCCCTTTGCCGAAGATCACAGCCGCATCGACACCCATCTCGCGCATCTACCCCACCGCCCGGCCTGCCAATCCCGCCGGCAGCGGCGCCAACGCGCCAGGCGCGACTCATTCGCCGCCGCGCAGCGCCGTCAACGGGCCTGCGAAGTTCAGTCGTCCTCCAGCAGCTCCAGCACCGTGCGCTCCACCCGAGCACGAACCCGTGGTCTACCCAGATCGGGGCCGCCTTGACCGATCGCAGGCGTGATCGTCACACCTGCGTGGAAGCGGTCAATCACTCTCGGATCCACGTAGGAAGCGCGGCACACCGTAGGCGTGTTCCCAAGGTAAGCCGCGACCGTCTTGATCGCCTGCGTGACCTCCCGCTCACGCGCAGCGCGTCCCTGTGTCTCTTCAGCGCCCGCCAACGCGACCGCGGCAAGCACCGTCGCGTTCCAAGTGCGGAAGTCCTTAGCGGTGAAATCGCCCCCCGAACATCGCTTCACGTAGATGTTCACCTCCTCCGCCGTCAGCTCGCTCCAGCCATCCGCGGAACGGTAGGCGAGCAACTGTGAGCCCGTGCGGCGCCGCTTGAGCGTGGCAAGCATCGCAAGCGCGTCGGGATCGGCGATCGCCTGCACCCGTCGTTGCCCTGACTTTGCCGGGAAGTCGAAGATCACCTCGCGCTGGCTGATCTTCACGTGCTCACGCAGCATCGTGGTCAGCCCGTAGGATTCGTTGCGCTCCGCATAATCCTCAGAGCCGATACGGAAGAACCCGAGATCCAACAGCCGTACCGAGCACGCCAGAACCCGCCGCTCCGTCAATTGCGCCACCCGCACACGCTTCCCGTCCTCGACCTTCAGGTCGCGCGCCACGCCGCGGCGCAACCGCGGTAGCACCGTCCCGAAGGCAAGCATCGAGTCGAACTTGCGCCGGTCGCGGTGAGCACGCCAACCAGCGTGATAGAGATACTGCCTGCGGCCAGCGGCATCGACTCCGGTGGCCTGTAGATGCCCACGCGGATCCATGCAGATCCACACATCCCGCCAGGCCGGTGGGATCACGAGCTCCGCGATTCGCTCATGCACCTCGGGGTCGTCCACCCGTTCACTGTTGGGGTCGAGGTACTCAAAGCTGCGGCCGCGCCGCCGCCGCGAGATGCCGGGCGCCGCGCAGTTACTGCGTCTCAACCGCGGGATTGCCGCGCTCCCTTCGATGCCATCAACTCCTTACACACCATCCCTACGTACCCAGCGTCCGACAGCCACCAAACCAAGCCTTTCTCGCCCGTCCGGTTCGCTCCTGCGAGAGCGGGTAGTTCCATATCTGTGAAGGAAGGAGCAAGCAATGACAACTGATGCGCTGTGGAGAATCGCAACGCAACTCTTGCATCCCTCGGCTAAACCTGTAGTCGTCCGCTTGGAGCTGATGAGCAACGAGGACCTCGACCACTGGCTCGAGGACCATGGAGCGTGAGCACCCAGCCGCCTTCAAAGCACGGAGCCACACATGAGCGCACATGGAACGCAGCGACTCTGCCAAATGACCCCTACAGCTCCGACGACATCGGGCCAACCTATGAACACCGTAGCCATCAGAGTGTTGGACCCCGCCGTGGATGGGTAGGTGTAGCTCATGGCCGATTCCAAGCCGCGACAAATTGACTGGGCCTCTGCGCAGATAGAAGAGGGAGCGCTAACGGTCGGGCTCGCAGGCAAGGGCTCGAAGGCTTGGAAGGCGCGGTTCGAGAACGTGCTTGCGCTACTCGACACGTCGCACACCACCTGGGGCGAGGTTCGCGTCAACAAGAACGCTGTCAAGGTTGCCGGTGTGCAGCAAGGCGCCGAGCCCGAGCTGCGTCACTTCCTCGAGAGTGTCGTCTTGCAGGCCAACTCAGACACTCAGCCTGAGGCGCCAGAAGACGATGTTGAAGCCAATGACGAAGGCACGGAGTCCGATGTCGACGAGCAGATGACTGCGACGTTCAGGGCATTCGCACAACAACAGGAGGATTGATGATGGCCAAAGATCACGGGCCGAGTGTCAAGAACGACAAACAGTACGAAGGGCTGCGCGAAAAGGGTATGAGCAAGGAACGCGCCGCGAAGATCGCCAATAGCCCAGGGTCCTCCAAGCGAGGAGGCAAGAGCTCGGGCTCAAGTACCAAACGAAACGCCACGTCCCAGGGAGGCACCAAGGCACAGAAGGTCGTCGCAGGACGCAAGGGCGGCAAAAAGAGCAGCTAGTCACATCAGGCGTGAAGCGCCACCCAGTCGAGCCGCGTTCTCTCGATCTCAAGGCCCCCGAGAAACCGGCATCAACACGAAGGAGGTAGTCACCAGATGGCATCCACACGGCTACAAGGACAGACAGTCGCTTTTCTCACAGTGCGGGAGGGCGTCGAGGAGGTTGAGCTCACAGAGCCCTGGAAAGCCGTCCAAGAAGCAGGCGGCACCCCGAAGCTGATCGCCCCCGAAAGCGGCGAGGTCCAAGCGTTCAATCATCTCGACAAGAGTTCGACATATCCTGTCGATGAGACCCTCGAGGACGCCGATCCCGAGGGCTATGATGCGTTGGTGCTGCCCGGCGGTGTCGCCAATCCCGACCAGCTACGCACCGAGGAGCGGGCGATCCGGTTCGTGCAGAAGATCTTCTCCGCCGGCAAGCCCGTCGGTGTGATCTGCCACGGTCCTTGGACACTCGTCGAGGCAGACCTCGTACGCGACCGCAAGCTAACCTCATGGCCCTCGCTGAAAACCGACATCCGCAATGCTGGCGGCGAATGGGTCGATCAGGAAGTCGTCGTCGACCAGGGCCTCGTCTCGAGCCGCAAGCCGGACGACCTGCCGGCGTTCTGCGCAAAGATCGTCGAGGAGTTCGCGGAGGGACGACACGAAGGCGCACGCGCCGGCGCAACTCCTCAAGCCGACTAGGACGCGTTTCCAGGTTGCGGGTATAAAACGGGCTGTGAACGCGCAACACCTAGAGACTGAGATGGGAACCAAGCCCAGCCCGTCATCGATGGTCGCGGCGGGACCATCCTCGGCCCACGCAACGTTGTCATCGAGCGGCAGAACCCGGACGTCCTGATCGCGCCGGAGTCCGACGCCGGCACGGTCCCGAACCTCAAGTGGCCGTTCGCGCTGTCGCACAACCGCGTGCTCAGCGGCGGCTGGGCTCGCGAGACGACGACCCGCGAGCTACCGATCAGCACGGAGATCTCGGGTGTGAACATGCGCCTGAAGCCGGGCGGCATCCGCGAGTTGCACTGGCACGAGGAGGCCGAGTGGGCCTACGTGATTGCCGGGGGCCTGCCGCGTCAGCATCCTCGATGAGGAGGGCCGAATGTTCATCGACGATGTCGGGGTCGGCGACTTGTGGTACTTCCCGGCCGGGCTACCGCACTCGATCCAGGCGCTCAAGGACGGCGTCGAGTTCCTGCTGGTGTTCGACAGCGGTGACTTCTCGGAGAACGAGACGTTCCTGATCACCGACTGGTTCAACCACACCCCGCGAGACGTGCTGGCAAAGAACTTCGGGGTCGCAGAGTCGGCCTTCGACGCGTTGCCGACCGACATCGGGCACACCCGCTACATGTTCGCTGGCGATCTGCCGCCGGTGCTAGGCGACGATGCGCCGCCCTCTCCGGCTACCCAGCCACCACGGTCCTATACACATGGCACATGCACGCCCAGGAGCCCACCAAGACCCCGGGTGGGCGGATACGGATCACCGACTCGCGCAACTTCACGATCTCTGAGCGGATCGCTGCAGCATTGGTTGAGATCGAGCCGGGTGGAATGCGCGAGCTGCACTGGCACCCCAACGCTGACGAGTGGCAGTATTACCTGAAGGGCCCGGGGCGAATGACGGTATTCGCGTCCGGCGGCAAGTCCCGCACGTTCAACTACCAGGCCGGCGATGTCGGGGCCGTGCCGTTCGCGATGGGCCACTACGTCCAGAACACTGGCGATGAGACGCTCACGTTCCTGGAGCTGTTCCGCTCCGATCGTTTCGCCGACGTCTCGCTGAGCCAGTGGATGGGCGTCCTGCCGCCCGAGCTGGTCAAGGCCCACCTCAACCTCGACGACGACGTAATCGCCGGGCTGCCACGCAGCAAGCCGGGCGTCGTCGCCTAACCGTTCCCTGGCTGGGTGCCGGTGCCGTCCGCGCCGGCACCCAGCACAAGGAATCACAGCCATGTCCAGCTTCCACCGACTGACCCCCGACTAAAATTTCGAGCAGAACTCAAGCCCCGATGACGGACAAGGAGGGCCGAAGTGACCCAGGCAAATGCCGCCCAACTGAAAGCCGAGCTCGACGCGGGGGAGGAGATCCTGCGTACGGCAACGCTCGCCCGCCTCGCCTACGCGGGAGTCGACGGCACGCCGCGTGTGATCCCGATCGGCTTCCTCTGGACCGGCCAGGCGGTGGTCCTCGCCACACACCCGACCGCGCCGAAGTTCGCGGCGCTCCGCGCCCGGCCGCGGGTGGCGCTGACGATCGACACCCCGAGCCCGGCGCGCTCCCTGCTGCTGCGCGGCGAGGCCGAGATCGAGGTCGTCGACGGCCCGGTGCCGGAGTACCTCGAGGCAGCGGCGAAGTCGATGGAGGGCGAGGAGCTCGCCGCCTTCGAAGAGGCCTGCCGCGAAACCTACGATCGGATGGCGCGGATCAGCATCGCCCCCGACTGGGCGCGTTACTTCGACTTTGGCGCCGGCCGCTTCCCTGGCTTCCTCCGCGAGCTGACCTCCAAGGACTGAGGCGCCTACGCCAAATCGTCGCCAGCATGCGTAGTTCTATATGGCATACGCAGGGTCTCGGCGGGCGAGAAGCCTGGCATGAGGGTGGTCTGCGGGACGTAAATGGGACGCAAGGGGGGCGAATCCCCATTATCTAAGCCAACTCGAATCGGGCGCCCCGATTGGTAAGTGTTTGGCGAAATCCAGCGATGGCGGGCGAAAACCGCCGAAAACACGGGGGATAGGCGTCGTCCGTTTCGCCCGTTTTTGCGGGCTTTCGCCAGCATATCCGTAGGGAATCCGTAGGATCGGGACGCCGAGCCCGTAGGAAATCCGTAGGACGCCGTAGGGCGAAACGAGCGCCGACATACCCGCTCAGCGGGGTGCGTCCTATGGTCGCCCGAACTCGACAGGCGGGTATGGAGCCGTGTACTCGTTGCCTTCGGCGTCGGATACCGCGACGTGCGTTGGTCGCGAGCCGCCCGCTGCCGCGCCCCAGGAAGACGGCAGGCCCACTGCGGCGTACTGTTTGCTCGACACATAGCCGCGGCACGGGCAAGCCCTGATAGGAGCGACCATGAGCAACGAACTTCCAGATCCTCGCCTGCGCAAGGTCTATCGCTTGGAGGCGAACCTCGCACGACCACTGGATCTCGGCGACACCGCGCGAGGTCGCCGGCGTATCGTTCCCCTGACCGGCGGAGCATTCACCGGACCCGAGATCAACGGCAAGCTGCTCCCGGGCGCCAGCGCGGACTGGCAGATGCTCTTGGCGGACGGCACCGCACTCGGCGACATCCGGTACACGCTGCAAACCGACCGCGATGATCTGCTCTATGTGCAATCTCGGAGTGTCCGCCACGGCAGCGCCGAGGTGCTCGCACGTCTCGGGCGCGGCGAGGACGTCGATGCCAGCGAGTACACCTTCCGCACCTCAACCCAGATCGAGACCGCCGCGCCCGAACTCGACTGGCTGAACAAAGGCGTCTTTATCGGCGTCGGCGGACGCCAGGCCACAGACGTGATCTACGAGACTTACCTCGTCGAATGATCCCGCCGCCTGAGCACGACAACGGGAAGGTCGCGATCATCACCGGCGCTTCGCAGGGCATCGGCGCGGGTATCGCGAGGGCATACCGTGAGCGCGGGTATGCGGTGATCGCTGCCGCTCGATCGATCGGGGCTTCGGAGGACCCCGGCGTCGTGACCGTCGAGGGCGACATCGCCGACCCCGACACGGCACAGCGCATCGTGGAGACGGCGGTCGAGCGCTTCGGTCGCATAGACACTCTCATCAACAACGCGGGGATCTACATCGGCAAGCCCTTCACGGAGTACACCCTCGAGGACTTCAACGCCCTGATCGCCGTCAACGTCGCTGGCTTCTTTCACATGACGACGCGCGCGGTCGCACAGATGCTCGACCAGGGCCGTGGGCACGTTGTCAATGTCTCAACGTCACTTGTGGAGCAGCCGGACAGCAGCAGACCAGCCGCTCTGCAAACGCTGACTAAGGGCGGCCTGGTCGCGGTCACCCGGTCGCTGGCGATCGAGTACGCCTCACGCGGCCTACGGGTAAATGCTGTTTCGCTCGGTGTCATCAAAACGCCGCTCCACGACGAGAGCTCCTATGCGGGGATGGGCGCGTTGCACCCCATCGGCCGAGTCGGCGAGATCGAGGACGTGGTCGGTGGAGTCCTATACCTCGAGTCAGCGCCCTTCCTGACCGGCGAGATCCTGCACATCGACGGCGGCCAAAGCGCAGGACACTGACCGTGGAGCCATTTCAACAACGGAGGTCACTATGAGCGACATCAATGAGGAGATCGTCTTGGCTCATTTCATCGTTTCAGATGATGTAGAGCGTTCCCGCCGCTTCTACACCGAGGTACTCGGCGGCAGGGTCGCCTTCTCTGGCCCCGGAGGGCTGACCTACGTCGCGCTATCCAACAGCTGGATCATCATCAATGGCGGCGGAGGCCCGACCGACGACAAGCCCGCGGTGACCCTCCAGACGCCACGCGATCTCGACCGGGTCAGCAGTTTCCTCAATATCCGGGTCAAGGACATCGCGGCCGTGTACGCCGAATGGAGCGCTCGGGGTGCGCAATTCCTGACGCCGCCGAAGCAGCATCAGTACGAGATCCGTTGCTACGTCCGCGATCCCGACGGTCATCTGATCGAGGTGGGGCAAACCACGGACCCAGAGGGGGACTGGGCGCCGGCCCGCTGGCTATCGAGTACGCCCGCGGAGGAGTCATGACGACCGCGGTCATCGGCACCGGGACGCTCGGATCGGTCATCGCACGCCTGCTGGCCTCAGGCGGCGAGACCCTGCGGCTCTCGAGCGCCGACAACGAGTCGGCACAAATGCTGGCTGCAGAGATCGGTCCAGCTGCGGTCGTCGCCGGCGACAACCGCGACGTGTTGCAGGGCGCCGACGCCGTCGTCCTCGCGCTACGGTTTACGGCGCTTGAGAGCGTCATAGACGAGATCGTCGACCGGCTAACCGACAAGCTCGTGGTCGTTCCGAGCAACCCGCTCGGCATCGACGCACAAGGTAACGTCTCGCGTCTCCTGCCGAAAGGGCAAGCCTCTGGCGAGGTGGTAGCTGGGTGGTTGCCGGCGGGGGCGCGCTTGGCAATGGCGTTTGGAACCCTGTCGGCCGATATCCTCGAGTCCTCTAGCAAACGGTCGCCGGAGCTGGCGGTCCTCTTCTACGTGACCGACGAGGAGCGTGCCGGCGAGGAAGTCGAGCGGTTGATCCGAACAGCCGGCTTCGAGCCGGTGAGGGCCGGCGGGATCGAACAGTCGGGTCGACTCGAGGTGGGCGGCGACCTTCACGACCTTGTAGTCGGACCTACGGAGGCACGGTCATTGACCGGTGGGGCCTGATCGCTCCGCGGCCCTGGCCGGAGGCACCTCTTCAGGCGGGCCCTTCGCCCGGATGGGCTCCACGACGCTGACCATCGCTCATCGCTTCACTCCCACCTCAGTCCCCTCGGTGTAGCGAATCGCCTCTCCTTCGACTGGACTCACCAGGAACTGCTCGCGCTCGCCGCGATCCCAGGCCTCGCGCAGCCCTGGTGCGCCCAGATCGAAGTCGGGGCGCAGGTTGCGCATGACCTCGCGCAGGTCGCGGTGCAGCTCTTCGACCGTCGGGCGCCCCCAGTACCAGTAGCCGTTGTAGATCGCGGAGATCTGAAGCCCCGGGGCGAGCACGAACGTGTGCGGGACCATCGGGTCGTGGACGGGGTCCGTGTACTCGACGATGTCGAGATCGTTCCGCACCGTTCGCTCAGGGTCAGAGAGGAACGGAAACTGCGCGCCGACGCTGTCGCGGAACTCATTGATCTCGAGCTGGTTGTCCGTCGAGATCACGACCACGCGCGTATACCCGACCCGAAAGTCGAGGTATGCATTGACCAGATAGTGAAGGAAACGATGCTCCTTCGGATCAAACCCGCCGCGTGAGAGGTGGAGCACCATCGGGTTTGCGCCCTGCAGGTCCGACAGACGACGCACGACGCCGTCCTGATCGGGCAGTTCATAGTCGGGAAGGCGTGCCCCGACCTCAATGTCGCCGCGCATAATGGGCCTCCAATCGAATTTAGTTGAACTTCGTCACGGGCCGCTCCCGCAGGATATGACCGCGAAGCGCAGCAGTAGGCTCATGAGCACCACCCGACCAGATCCGGGCCAGTGCCCAGGCCCCCGGACCTTGAGGACGCGCACCTGGACAGCTCAAGCCTCCTCTGAGGTATAAGGCACGGAATCAATTCACAAGGGAGGTCAGCATGAGCACCGACCAAGACCTGGTCTTGACCCACTTCATCGTCTCGGACGATGTCGAGCGCTCTCGGCGCTTCTACACCGATGTGCTCGGCGGCACGTTGGTCCGTTCCGGCGAACCGACCAACGTCATGCTCGCCAACAGTTGGATCGTCATCAATGCGGGCGGAGGCCCGACCGACGACAAGCCGGCGGTCACGCTAGAGACGCCACGCGACCCCGCCCGGGTCAGCAGTTTCCTCAATATCCGGGTCAAGGACATCAAGGCCGTATACGCCGAATGGAGCGCCCGTGGTGCTGATTTCCTGACGCCGCCAAAGCAGCACCCCTACGAGATCCGCTGCTACATCCGCGATCCCGACGGTCATCTGATCGAGGTGGGGCAAACCACCGACCCCGAGGGGGACTGGACGCCCCCTCAGTGGCTGTCGAATACGGCCGATGGGGATCCCGAGTGAATGCCCAGTTCAGCAGCGAGATCGGTCATGTCGACGGTGGCACGAGTCCTCCCGCGACACTCCTCATGTGGTTTCAGCTGCGCTTGCGGTCGAACAGCGGCGGCCATCTCAGTCGCCCCGGGCGTGTGCGGCTTGATGTAGCGGGTCGGCGATCACAAGCCTGAGCTTCCCGGACGCCGGCCGCTGCAGGGCGGCGCATGGCTGCACCTCGATCCGGGGCTCCGCGACCCCCAGCCTCCTCAGGCTTGCGGTGAGCGCGTCATGGATCCTGAGGGTCGCCCGCGCCGAGTCGGCGTGCTGGGCGAGCACGACTGGCACGCGCAGCAGTTCGCCCTCTTGGCGAATCTGGAACTCGCGCACGTCGCGGTCGGAGGTCAGCGCCGCGAACTGCAGCGGATGCGCAGCGACCGGCCCATCGGCACCGGACAGCCACAGCACGTCATCGGCGCGCCCCTCGATCGCCGCGAGCCGCAGCAGCGAGCGCCCGCAGGCGCATGGTTCGGGGTCGACGGTGATGACGTCGGCGATCTCGAAGCGGATCAGCGGCTGGACGCGGTTGAACAGGTTGGTGACCAGCAGCCGCGTGCCGGGCGTGCCGGGTGGCACGGGGCGCCCATCGTCATCGACGTTCTCGACCAGCGTCATGTCGTCGAACAGGTGCAGCTGGCCGTGCTCGCACGAGCAGCCCCACAGCCCCTCGGTCGTCGCGTACAGGTTCGTCGGGCACACCCCGAACGCGGCCCCGATCCGCTCGGCGGTCTGGGCGCTGCACAGCTCGCCCGAGGTCGACACCCAGCGCGGCGCGATCCTAAGCGAGCCGCTCGCCTGTTCCTCGGCGAGCAGCGCCGCGATCGACGGATAGGCGTTTAGGTAGTCCGGCTGGAACTCGTTGAGCGCTGAGACGATCTCATCCAATGGCAGCGTTGCCGGCAGCGAGCACAGGCGAGTGGCGCCGGCGAGCGTGTCTGTCAGCCGGCGCGACATGTGGGTTGCAGAGCCACCGCCAATGCCCGCGGAGCGCAGCCGCGGTAGCCGCAGGCCCGGAATCCCGGCGATCGCGTTGTCGCGGGCCATCTGCGCGAGGATCCCGACCCAACCGTCACGGTCGTACACCAACAGCCCCTTGCGCCCGCTGGAGCCGCTGGAGGCCATCGCCCGGTACTCGTCCAGGTAAAGCTCGTCGCGCTCGATGCCGTGCAGGTGTGCGAGCAGCTCGTCGCGCGAGAGGCGCCGGTCGCAGATGAGCTCATCGAAGCGCTCCATCAGCGTCTGCTTGTCGAGCACCGGCAGCTTCGCCAGCTCGACCGGCCCGCGCAGCGCCCCCGCCAGGCGCTCGCGCCACAGCGGCGAGTGGCTTGCGGCGTGGTGTACGAGCTGCTGCAGGCGCTGCTGGCGGTGACGGTCGAGTGCCGCGTGCGGCCATCGCTCGCGCCGCTGTAGCTCGCGGGCGCAGCTCAGTGTGCGGGCGATGTCAACAGCGCGCCGGCGGTGATAGTCGAGCCGTGTCATGAGTGGCCCTTCGTCTGGGCCAGCAGGCCGGCGCGCAGGAGCCGCTGCATCTGCAGCGCCAGGTCGGGCTCGACGATGTCCGGAGCGGTCAGCCGCTCGAGGCCGACGCCGTTGCCGAGCGCGAACGTGCCGATCGCCAGCTGACGCGCGTCGATGGGCAGCTCGATCTGCCGATCAGCGGCGAACTGCCGGATCCGCGCTGCCGCGGAATCCATTACCCGGACGTGGATCTCGGCGAAGCGCTCGCGGTGCTCGGGATGGCGAAGAACATGGGTCCAGAACTCCAGGAACACCGCCAGCCAGCCATCGCCGCCCTCGCGGCGAGCGATGACGCCGGCCATCACCTCATCAGCCGTTCGCGCGCCGTCCTGAGATTCAGCGGCGGCGCGCTCGACATCGGCCAGGAACCGCTCGACGCGGCGTTCGTAGACCGCGAAGAACACGTCCTCCTTGCAGTCGAAGTTGGAGTACACCGCGCCCTTGGTATAGCCAGCCGCGTCGGCCAGAGCATCGAGCGAGGTGGCCGCGAAGCCACGCTCGTCGAACAGCTTTTCGGCCGCGTCCAGCAGGTCACGACGTGTGGCTTGCTGGCGCTCTGCACGAGTCGGTGTGCTACGCATACCAACAGTATCGCAATACTAATAGTATCTGTCAAGCTCGATGGAGTCGAGGGCCCGTGCCGACACCGCGGGCGCACTTGTTGGGATTGATCGAACCCTGGTAAAACGGTTCGTCTGGTGATTTGATACCAGGACAGCGGCCCAGGCTGACAGCTAGGCGAAAGCTCTACATGGAGGTTGGTATATGTCCGAGCCTGTTGACCCCCATCATCTCCTGCTGATCGGGGCTGGACCAGGAGTCGGCGCCGGTGTGGTCAGGCGCTTCGGCCGCGAGGGCTTCCGCAGCACACTCATCTCCCGCGGCGGAACGCTCGACCAGCTCGCCTCTGAGCTGCGCAGCGGCGGGCTTCAGATAGAGGCGATCGCCGCGGATATCGAGGATCTGGATGGCTACCGCGAGACGCTCGAGCGGATCTTCGGCGCTCCCGGGGCGCCCAGTGTCGTCGTGTACAACGCTGCCCTACCAGATCCAGGTCAGATCCTCGACACCACCGTCGAGCGGCTCCGAATCGCCCATGACGTCGATGTCCTCGGCGCCGTCGTAGCGGCACAGGTAGCCGCGCCCGTCCTGCGGGCAGCCGGCGGTGGCACCCTGCTGGTCACCGGTGGCGGTTTCGCCGACAATCCAGTGCCTGCGCTGGCGAGCCTCTCGATGGGGAAGGCCGCCCTGCGCTCGGCGCAAACGCTGATCGCCGCCGGCGTCCGAGAGGACGCTATCCACGCCGCGACCGTCACGATCGACGGTATCGTCAAGCCGGGGACGGACTTCGATCCGGACAACATCGCCGAGCTTTTCTGGACCGCCCACACCGACTCGAAGGACACCTGGCAGACTGAGTATCGGTTCACAGGCGCATAAGCGGAGCGCCAGCACCCACGCGTGCCGGCGATCGGCCAGGTAAATAAATGCCGCCGACAGTCCCGGAGCCGTTCTTAACCGCCCACGCGGATGCCGTGAGCTGCGGAACGGCGAGCCGGGTGCTCGCTTTAGCCGATTAACCCTTGATCTCGTTGTGAACCCGAGCCACCATCGGCTCGTTCATCTCGACGCCCGCTGCCGCGAGGATCGGCAAAAGGGTTGCCCCGAATGCGTCGAATGCCTCCTGCGACTCCCAAACGTCGAAGACCTGGATCTCGCCATCCGTCTCAAGGGCGACGTGGGAGATACGTCCGTCGGGGGCTCCGGCACCCGCTTCCTCAAGCTGGACGAGCGTCGTGTCGTACCGCTCCTGCGTAAAGCCCTTGGCAGTGATATAGAACCCGAGCGCCATTCGATCCCCCCTTCGCGCGATTTGCGCGGTGGTTTGTCCAACGATGCCGTGGACTGTACTCCACCGCCAGTCTGTTTGAGATCCGGAACGAGCTGTGCGAGTACGGCCGGGAGATGCTGGAGGGGCTGATCGGCGTGAGCACGGCTCCGGAGCTTGCGGGTATCGAGTCGGCGGCGGCGGAGACGGCGAGGATGTCCGCGAAGAGCACGACGAAGATGGCGAGGAGCAGCACGGCAAGTAGTGCGGCTGGAGGTGGCGAGGAGGGGCGCATCTGTAGTGACTCCTTGTGTTCGGGTCCGGGCCGGATTGGCCCGCTTGCCCCTATGTCGCGGCGACGCGTGAAATGACCCCCCCTGAGATTTTCGCGGCTCCTATCGCTCGGCCTTGTGCCCCGGCGGCGGCTTTCGACGTTTTCTTCCCGGTCCGGTGACCCGGCGGCGTGAGTCGTGCCGGTCGTGTTCCGTTTCGAGCTGCGAGGACGACTCGTGAGTGCGTGTCGACAGCGGAGCCTGTCGCGGTTTATCGACGGATGTCGGGGCTGGCTGGTGCCCCGCGACTAGACAATGACCAGATTCGTGTCGTCTCGAACATTCCACAAACGGCTTAGGGCGCCTAACAAAAAGAGGTTTTGGGATGCTGTTGTCGTAGACGGTGTCCATGGCGAAACCTTTGGTCAGTGATGGGTTGTGGGCTCGTATTGAGCCGTTGTTGCCGCGTGTGGAGCGTCGGTATCGGTATCCAGGGCGCAAGCGGGTGCCGGATCGGCAGGCCCTGACGGGCATCCTGTTCGTTCTCAAGACGGGCATTCCGTGGGAGGATCTGCCGCAAGAGATGGGCTGTGGGTCGGGGATGACGTGCTGGCGGCGCTTACGGGACTGGAACGAAGCGGGGGTTTGGGAGCGCTTGCACCAGGTGCTCCTAGACGAACTGCAAGACGCGGGAGCGTTGGACTGGTCAAGGGCGGTCGTGGACAGCTCGCACGTGCGAGCAAAAGGGGGGGCGAAAAGACAGGCCCCTCGCCCGTCGATCGCCGCAGGCCGGGCTCCAAGCACCACGTGATCTGCGACGGTCAGGGAACCCCTTTGGCTGCGACTCTCACCGCCGGTAACCGCCACGACATAACCGAGCTCATCCCGCTCGTGGATCGGGTCCCGCCAACCGGCGTTCACGGCAAGTTCAGGCCAAAGGCGCTGCTCGCCGACCGGGCATATGACAGCCGCAAGCACCGCGAGGCGCTCCGCGCAAGGGGCATCACGCCCAGAATCGCCAAACGCAATACCCCCAACGGGTCGGGGCTCGGCAAAGAACGCTGGGTGATCGAGCGCACGATCTCCTGGCTGCACCAACACCGTCGCCTCGAGCGTCGCTATGACAGACGCGCCGACATCCACGAAGCCTTCCTCACAATCGGCTGCGCCCTCATCTGCCACCAACAACTCCAAAACTCATTCTGTTAGGCGCTCTTAGATAAAGGGATCCTGGGCAGGCAGGGATGCAAGTCGATGCCTGAATACTAGTTATTGATCGTTATCCGGCATTACGCCAAATCACCATTATACGAATTCATTCGAATTACTTGCAATTTCTGCGGGGAATCGTGTAGGGTGCTCGCAACTCAACGACAGGTATCTGCTTGGGAGTCGTTGGGGCGAACTGAAAAGGGAGGAGTGAGGAATGCGGGTCGCGTTGCGGTCGTTGCTGGTGTGCGTCTTGGGGGTCGTACTGGGGGGTGTCTCGCTTGCGATCTGTGCCTCGGCCGCGGTGCTGGCTGGAGGGAATGCCTCGCCGGATGCTGCGCTGTCGGGTAGTCCGCTGGTCGTGCCGGGTGCGGAATGGCTATTTGGTGTCGCGCAGCAGGAGGCTGTGATGGAGGCCCATCGGGCTAGTCCTGAGGCATTTGCCGAGCGTCTAGCGTCGCGTACTGAGTTTGAGCATCTTGGGGTGGCGGGTGCGGCGCGTCTCGCTCTCGAGGCGTTTCCGGCGCTGATCGAAAAGCATGATGGTGGGATGCCGACGCTTCCTGTGGGCGATAAGCTCCGGCGGTTCAGCGCCGAGAATGTCGCGCAGATCTCTTTGCCCCATCATGAGCGTGGCGTCGTCGAATCGATCGAGCCGATGGCGACTCGTACCGCTTCCGGACAGTTTCACCCGATCGATCTTGCGCTTAAGGATGAAGGCTCCTCATTTACGCCGACCGCTTCGCAGGTGGCTGTGAAGATCCCCAAGCATCTTGGGGCGGGTGTTCGTGCTCCGGAGAGCGGCGTCTCGCTGACTCCGATCGATGGCAAGGGCGAAGCGCTGCGCGGGTCAGAAGGCTCTGTGGACGGTGCGAGTGTCCTGTATGCCAACACACAGATCGACACTGACACTCTCGCTAAGCCTACGAGTCGTGGGTTTGAGTTGAGCGCGATTCTGCGCTCGGAAGCGAGCCCGCACAAGCTGGAGTACCGTCTTGGGCTCCCCAGTGGTGCGAGCATTGTGCAGCATGGGCAGCATAGTCCGGTGCAGGTCGTCAAGGAAGGCGTCATGATCGGGAGGGTGATGGTGCCTACGGCAGTCGATGCTACTGGGACGCCTGTGCCAGTAGTGATGGCGATCAATAAAGATATCTTGATCGTGAACGTGCAAGATGCCTCGGGCGAATACCAGGATCCGATCCAGGTTGATCCAGAATACGTCACCGGCAAGGATCGCAGTCTCACAGGTGGGGTATGGCCCGTGGAACACCCCAAGGAAGGCGAAACAAACTGGATTCCCGACTTCTCGCCGGCCTTCAGTGAAAAAGACACATATGAAAAAGAATACAAACTTGAGGGCAGTCCAGAATGGTATGAACAGTCGTGGCGCATCGAACCTAACGTGGCTTATAACGAACGTGAATATGCCGGTCTACGGTATCGGACGCAGGGTGACTCCACGATCTATAATCTTGAACTGTATGTGACTGGCGATAACGAACCGAGCAACACCGCGACAACGGTTGAATATCGTTATAACGAGGGGAGGAAAGAAGGCGAAGAAGAAGGTCAGGATAATCACATCACTTTGTCGGAAGGTATCCACCAGGTTTTCTATGAATATAAGCCTTTGTCAATGACTTCGGGATATTCTAGTAATCCTTTGGAAACTCCTCGCAATAATACGGTGAGGATCATGGACTCCACAACGAAACACGAAGGTGATTTTGGTTTCTTTACATTAATTTATGGTGCTCAAGTCTATGTGGCACAAGAAGAATCGGCGCACCCTGAAGTAGTGTCGACGTCTGCGTGCAAACAGTGCGGGTTTAACAGTTCGAGTCCGACGATCGCGGAAGCAGGGGGACGGACTAATGTTCTGTATGGGTCTGGGAGCTGGCTGAGTCCTTATCAGGGTGCGTTCGAAGCGACCGCGCATGATCCTGGTATCGGTGTCAGTTTTGCCGGGTTCACGGGTACGATTGGGTATAACCCGCGCTGGATCCGTAACGAGCTAGGCAAATGCCTTGGTATCCAGTGTCCGGAGACCTATAGTGACTGGATTACATACAACACGAGTATGCCAAATGGGGATGACGGGGTCGAGTTTTTCGCGGAAGACGCTGCGGGACTTTTCGAATCGACTGGCGAGACTGTCAAGGTTGATGCTTCGAAACCTTATAATCTTGGTTTTACTGGTATGCCCGAATTGGGTGCGGAAATCAGTGCTGTCCCGCGCAAACTTACGGTGCATGCGACCGATGGGAAAAAACCGACGCCGAGTTCGGGGATTCGGTCGGTCTCTGTGTCTATCGATGGTGGCACGCCCACCGTGTTGTCGGGCGCGAGTTGTTCGGAAGGGGAATGCACGGCCAGCGGCGAATATACGATCGACGCTGAAAGTCTCACTGAAGGGGTACACAGGCTTGTCGTGTCCGCCGTCAGCAACTCGGGTGAGCCTGAAGCAAACGAATTCCTGTTTGATGTGCGACACGGGAGTCCTGTTTCGGTGGGGCCGGGATCGGTGGATCCGACTACGGGACAGTTCACGCTCGCGGCAAGCGACGTGTCGCTCGGCGGTGCGAGTGGTGTTTCGCGCTCCTATGAGTCGCGTAACCTCACCTCCGGGGTAAGTGGGCCATTCGGGCCGCAGTGGGCGATGAGCGTAGGTGGTGGCGAGAATTTGACTGTCCTGCCAACTGGCAGCGTATCGGTCGTCTCCAGTAACGGTGGGGAGACTACATTCTCGTTGAACAGCGAAAGTGAATTTGAATCTCCGAAGGGTGATGAAAGCCTCAAAGTGGAATACAAGTCCGCCGAACACAAGTATGTGCTGAAGGATGAAAAGGCGGGTTCGGAAACGGTCTTCGAACAGCCGAAAGGGACGGAAAACACGTCTCCCCAGGACGTTAATGAATTCGGGGCGGAATCGTCTACGCTTCAGCAGCCGTACGGTGACGCGATCGACTCTAGCGGTAATGTGTGGGTGGCCGACGGGGGACACGATCGACTTGTGGAGTTCTCACATACAGGAGCGCTGATTGCTGCTTACGGCTCATACGGGTCGGAAGCCGGGCAGATGAACGCGCCATGGGGAGTCGCGATCAATCAGAGTACGGGTAGCGTCTACGTCGTGGATGAAGGTAACGATCGGGTCGATGAGTTCTCCTCGAGCGGCTCCTTTGTGCGATCTTTCGGTAGTTACGGCTCAGCCGCCGGGGAGCTCAGTGGCCCAAAGGGGATAGCGATCAACGCGAGTGGTGACGTATGGGTGTCCGATTATGGCAACAACAGGATCGAGGAGTTCAGTGAAGTAGGTACTCCTATCGAGACATTCGGCTTTGGAGTGAGCAACGGTGAAGAAAAATTCGAGACATGCACGAGTAGCTGTCTTGCTGGTAAGCCAGGTTCAGGTAACGGACAGTTCGACGGTCCAGCAGGCCTGGCTTTCTCCGGCGGGAACCTGTACGTCGCCGAATACACGAATGATCGAGTGCAGGAGCTGTCCGGGACCGGGACGTACGTATCAAAGTTTGGTAGCAGCGGTTCAGGCAATGGCCAGTTGAACAGTCCGCGAGGCATAGCAGCCGAACCAGGAACGGGCAATCTCTATGTGGCCGATACGGATAATGATCGCGTGGAGGAGTTCACCACCGCCGGAGCGTATGTAACGAAGTTCGGCTCGGCCGGGTCAGGCACTGGACAATTCTCAGAAGATAAGAGTGTCGCGATTAGCTCCTCTGGGGGCATATATGTAACTGACGAGAACAACAACCGCGTGCAGGAGTGGACGCGCTCTACCTGGTGGCCGACCAGCGCTAAGGGCTCGCTGTCTAAGAGCACTACATACCTGTATCAATCGGTAACCGGCACCGAAGGCACGTCTATCCAGCCATCAGAGGTACTGTCACCTGCGCCTGAAGTCTCCTGTGGCACAAAAACAGAAGAATTGATAGAAGAAAAAGACAAGGGCTGCCATGCGCTGACGTTTAAGTACGCAACGGAAACGACCGCCAAAGGCGAAACCAAGAGCGAATGGGGCGAATACAAGGGTCATCTCAGCAAGGTCATGTTCCATGCCTGGAATCCGTCCAGCAAAATTATGGAAGAAAAGGCAGTTGCGCAGTATTCCTACGACAAACAGGGCCGTCTCCGTGCTGAGTGGGACCCGCGTATGGAATCCAGTACGGCATGTGGGAAAACCTGCTCCGCGCTAAAGACTACTTATGGGTATGACTCGGAAGGGCACGTCACCTCGCTTACCCCGCCAGGTGAGGAGTCATGGGCGTTTACCTATGGAACTATCCCGGGGGATCCGAACACCGGGCGTCTATTGAAGGTCATGCACGCGCCCGCGTCAGCTGCTCTCTGGAATGGGGAAGCTGTGAAAGACACCGAAGCGCCCAAACTATCGGGCACGCCAGTCGTCGGGGTGAAGATGGGCGTATCCCATGGTACATGGAGCAACAGTCCTGTCGCGTATGAGTACCAGTGGGAGGACTGTAACTCGGAAGGAAAATCGTGTACGCCGATTCTTGGTGCTACGAACGAGAACTACAAGGTGGCGTCTAGCGATGTGGGTCATACATTGATGGCACAGGTCGCCGCGATAAACGGTGGGGGTAGCGTGATTGCAGCGAGCACCGCGAGTGTGGTGGTCTCGAGTTCCGGCACCAAAACCGAAGGTACGTCCTATTCAGCCGAACCTGGCTCGACAGTCGAGTATCACGTGCCGCTCTCTGGGTCCGAAGGCTCCGATCTACAGAATCTGAGTAAGGAAAAGGTGGAAGAATGGGGCCAAAAGGACGTAAGCGAATACGAAGACAACGATCCCGTCGAAGGGATGGCCGTCTTCCCACCCGATGAACCTCAAGGCTGGCCAGCGTCGGACTACAAGCGCGCGACAATCGACTATTTGAACGCAAAGGGATTGACCGTCAACGCCGCCACGCCCACAGGCGGTATCGCGATGACCGAATACAACGAACTCAACGAGTCAGTGCGTTCCCTGAGCGCTGATAATCGCGCGACCTCGATGAAAGAAGGATGCAAATCTGTCTCTAAAAAAGAATGCAAATCAGCGGAAGTCTCAGAAAAACTAGATACGCAGACCGGATACAGTCCCAACGGCAGCGATATCGTCAAGATCCTTGGCCCAGAACACAAGATCAAGCTTGCCAGCGGAGAAGAAGTCGAGGCGCGCCCAGTGTCCCACGACTACTACGACGAAGGTTCACAGGAAGCCGAAGAAAAGAATCACGAAACGTATAATCTCGTTACCAAGAGTACAAGCGGAGCACTGCTCGCAAACGGCGAAGAAAAGGAAATACGGACATCTATCACCTCGTATAGTGGGCAGAAAGGCCTGGGGTGGAAGCTACGTATGCCGACGTCAGTAGCAACGGATCCCGCGGGGTTGGACCTGGTGCATACCACGGTCTATAACGAAGCGACAGGCGATGTCGAGGAAACAAAGGCGCCTGGTGGGAGCGTTGAATCCGTGTATCCACCAACGTTCTCCTCGGCCTTGGGATCCACAGAAGGCAGTGGTAGTGGACAGTTCAATCATCCCCTTGGGGTGGCTGTCGATTCTTCTGGGGATCTCTGGGTAGACGACAACGGTAACCATCGGATTCAGGAGTTCTCACCATCAGGCACGCTGATAGGAACATACGGGTCAGAAGGGTCAGGAGAAGGCCAGTTGAAAAACGCGTCTGCCATAGCTATCGATTCGACGACAGGTAACGTAATAGTGAGCGACACGGGTAACAACAGGATTGATGTATTTAGTTCGACGGGCAAATGGGTGCGGACATTTGGCGTCGCTGGTTCAGGAAACGGACAGCTCAAAGAACCCGATGGTCTGACGGTCGATTCGCACGGCAATGTATGGGTTGCGGATGTGGAGAACAATCGCGTTGAGGAGTTTTCGTCGTCTGGAGCATACGAGTCTCAGTTCGGCAAACATGGTTCGGGAAACGGAGAATTCATAGAACCGGTAGGGATAGCGATATCCGAAGGCGAGCTTTTTGTGGCAGACCGTGGTAACGATCGTGTCGAGGAGTTCACACCAGGCGGTGAATTTTTGGAGAAGTTCGGTAGCGTAGGCACGGGCGTGGGCGAGATAAAACAGCCAGAAGGACTCGGTATCGATCCGATGAGCGGCAATATCTATGTTTCAGATTTTGGTAATGAGAGGATCGACGAGTTTTCGCCAGCGGGTAAGCATCTAGCTGAATTTGGGGAATACGGTACGAACGTTGGAGGTCTTCACGGCCCGACGGGTATCACGCTCAACGGGACAGGCAAGATATATATCGCCGACGAGTACAACGCAAAGATCGACGAGTGGCTTCTCCCAGAAGTCGGCGGTAAGCGGATGAGCTACTCGTCAGAGTTCGGAGAAGAAGGCAGCGGCGGAGGAGATTTCAACTCTCCCATAGAGGCGGCGATAGATGGTTCGGGAGACGTTTGGGTTACAGATCATAATAACGATCGAGTCGAGAAGTTCTCCGCTACCGGCCAATTCCTCGCTAGCTATGGGGCAAAAGGCAGCGGTAACGGACAGTTCAACGGTCCAACGGGGATAGACATCAACAAGAGTAGCGGCAACGTATACGTTGTTGACAGCGGCAACGATCGTATCGAGGAGCTGAGTTCCACGGGAACATTCGTACGCGCCTTTGGAACGGCTGGGAGCGGATCAGGAGAGCTAAATGGCCCATGGGGCGACAAAATAGATCCTTCCGGTGACGTGTGGGTAGCAGACACGAAAAACAATCGTGTGCAAGAGTTCTCGGCTACCGGTACATTTATAGCGGCCTATGGGTCCGCAGGGACAGGAAACGCACAATTCAAAGAACCTGAAGACATAGCGTTTTCGGGCGGAAACATGTATGTCGTGGACTCTGGCAACAATAGAGTGCAAGAGCTATCGATGACAGGAAGCTACATCAAACAGTTTGGATCAGAAGGGGATTATGATGGCCAGTTTGAAAAACCGGAAGGGATCGCGGTCGACTCCGCCGGCAACATATATATAGTTGACACAGGAAACGATCGTATCCAAGAGTTTACCCCCAGCGGCGCTTTCCTAGCGACTTTTGGATCATATGGGCACGGTGAAGGACAGCTCAGTGATCCAGGGGGAATCGCAATCAACGCAGCTGGTGACGTCTACGTCATCGACAGCGGTAACAATCGCAGCGAGATATGGATGCCTGTCGACCAAGCCGCCCACGACATCCAGACGATCTACTACAGCGCCGAAGTCAACGCTACCTATCCGAATTGCGGCAAACACCCAGAATGGACGAACCTCCCGTGCCAAACACAGCTGGCAGCCCAACCCGACCGTGGGCTTCCAGAATTGCCTGTCACGACTATGACCTACAACATGTGGGACGAGGTCGAAACGTCGATCGAAAAGTTCGGGACGGGCGCGGGAGCTGTTAGCCGCGAAAAGATCCAGACGTACGACTCCGCGGGCCGGGCTGTGACCAGCGAAGAGAAGTCCTCGCCCGCGACCGATACGTCGCTTCCAAAGGTTACAAACGAATACGACGAAAAGACCGGTGCGCTTGAAAATCAAAGCACGTCGGCAAGCACAATCACCAGCAAGTACAATACGCTCGGTCAGCTGACCGAATACAAGGATGCCTCTGGGAACGTCGCGAAGTACACTTATGAAGAAGGTGGCGACGGTCGCCTGGAGGAAGTCAGCGAAGGTAAGGGAGAAGAAGCCAAGAGCACCGATACCTTCACTTACAACACCACCACCGGCTTCATGGAAAAGCTGGTTGATACTGCCACTGGTATGAGCGTGGCCCAAGGCACGTTCACGGCTAGCTATGATGTCGAAGGCAAGATGACGAGCGATATCTATCCCAACGGCATGTGCGCCAACACGACGTACAACTCGGTCGGCGAGGCGACGAGCCTCGAATACATCAAGACGCGCAACTGCTCTGAAACCGGTGCGCTGGTGTGGTTCAGCGACAGCGTCGTGCCGTCGATCCACGGCGAAACGCTACAACAGACCAGCTCGCTGGCGAAAGAGAGCTATGCCTACGACAACGCTGGACGTCTACTGGAAACGCAGGAAACGCCGGCCGGCAAAGGCTGCGTGGTGCGCCTGTATGGGTATGAAGAAGAATCGAACCGCACGAGCGAGACCACACGCGCCCCCGGCACCGAAGGCAAATGCGCCAGCGAAGGCGGCACCGTCGAACGTCACAGCTACGACGAAGCGAACCGCCTCACCGACGCAGGCGTAAGCTACGAAACATTCGGCAACATCACCAAAATGCCCGCCGCTGATGCAGGCGAACACGAAATCACCAGCACCTACTACGTCGACAATCAGCTTTTGAGCGAGACCCAGAATGGCGAGACATTCAAATACCTCTACGACCCGTCCGGGCGTACCATGGAAACGGCCTCCGAAGGCAAAACTAGTTCGAAAGTGATCTCTCACTACGCCGGTTCGGACAGTGCGCTCACGTGGACGAGCGAAGGCAGCGAAAAATGGACGAGGAATGTTTCGGGCATAGACGGAGCACTCGACGCGGTCCAAACCAGCGGTGGAACAATCGAAGTGCAGCTGCACGACCTACAAGGCAATATCGTAGCGACCGTGAACGACAGCGAAAGCGAAACCAAACTACACTCCACCTACAACAGCACCGAATTCGGAGTACCGCAACCTGGAACGACGCCGCCAAAGTACGCATGGCTCGGAGCCGCCGGCGTCTCGACAGAAACCTCGTTTGGATCAGGAGTGGCCACCCAGGGTGGCACGTCCTACGTACCGCAGGTGGCCCGTGCGCTACAGACCGCTCCTGTAGTGCCACCCGGCGCTTTCCCCAACGGCTCTGCCGGCACCCAATTTACCGCCACCCCGGTAGCCGCCGGTGCGATTGCGGGTGCTCAAGAAATCGCGACGCAGTTCTGGCAAAAAGCAGAAGCCGAACGACAGAAAGCGCGGGAAGAAGAAGCGGCGGCGATACTACGGCAATGCCAAGAAGAGGGTGGATGCTTGACAGAAGAAGATCCCGTCTATCATTATAGGGCATGGGAAGCAAAGCAATTGGCTAAAAAACTAAACGAACTGGTGACGATCGGAAACATCGCCGGTTTGATTACCCTTCTCTTTGGTAACTTGGGCGACGCTGTAGATGGATATATTCAGGAAACGTGGTCTGGTAACGTGGTGTATGAATGGATGACTAAATACGCAGAATTCCTTGAGTACTGTGTTGAGACGCTGCATAGCGACAACGACTCGCACGGTGGCTGTCGCGCGTCAGTTAAGGACCTTATCTGGGAAGGATCGCACGTACCGAATTTCTTCATAAGCCCAGAAATCTCGTATTGCCTTAAGATGTCGAGCAACGCTTTTGAAGTACATGAATGTACGTTGGAGGGTTATCATAAGAGCTATGAAGTTGAAGCTTAGTTCGATGTTAAGACGACGGCGGGCGAATTCTGCGAGTGCTGGCAGAGTGGGATGGGTAAGTGTGGGTGTGGCAGCTTCCTCCGAGCATGTGGGTGGGCTATGGGCATGGTTTCTAATAGGTTGACGCACATGATGGCCGGATCGGCACATTATCGACCTCGGTCGCTGTGTCGGACGACTGTAGTTCTATTGACAGTCTGCCTTGCGCTTGTTGGTGCAGCATGTGGTGACCCTCAACCGGTTCGAGAGTCAATGCTGCACGGTCGGCTGAGCGGTAGTGTAATATTGTGTCCAGGCAATTTTAGAAAATGCGTCAACGCCGTGGCCACCGTTAGCGCGCTGACGGTACATCAGAACATGCTTGGTAATGCAGTGGCTCGACAGCTCACTAAAAGTGGGCGATTCAGTTTCTTGCTTGCTCCAGGCGAGTACTTCCCATCAGCGTCTTTGGTCCAAACTCGATTGCATGGTGGTAACTGCATTGCCGGCGATGTGACAATACATGCTAATAAGAACGTAAGTGACGTAGTGAGGTGTTACATACGAGCGCAGGTAACACGGTGAATGTTTGCCGGTACGGAAGAGATGCGGTGGCTTTTTCGATAGCTATAGCGGCGCTAAAAATTGGTATATGGACGTTGAAAATGGGTCACACTCTCGTGAGTTTGTCCGTGAGTTTGTCCTGAAGCAGTCATCATATCTTGACCTGCTTGCTCCCGGTCGCCGCAGTGGGTAAATGGTGAGATCACGGATAATACACTTTGTCATACTATGTACGATGATAGCGCTGATCAGCTCAGGGTGCTCTAGCGTTGTAACAAAGATCAGCGATAATCCTGAGCAACCATCGTGTATATCGCCAGAGTTGATGCTAGATAGACCAACGGCACCGCCAAAGGAACTAACCACACCTCTGAATGCGTCGATTGTGTCCAAATTCGCGATCTTTCGTAGGACGTTATCTGCTAGAGATCAGCCTTCTCCGGAGTCCTCAGTCGAGGGAGCCATCGCCCGTGAGATTGCCCAGAATTACAAGCTATCGAGTTATTATCCAGCGTACGTTAGGCGTGTGATTGGTGTCTCGGGCAGCCAGTTATATTTTATCATTCCTGGATTTGCACGCTCAGAACCTCTGCCTCCATTGCATTGTTTGACAACTCGCGCACGACGAGAACTTGCTGGGCAACAAAAGCGACGCTCGTTCGATCCAGTTTATTGCATTATTGCTACGCTTCGTGGTAAATCAGAACCTGTCTCTGGATGTGAGTCGTTTGCCGCTACTGTTGAAGGTGGTTCTCTGTTCGATTCGGCTGCTTTCACGGGCAAGCGAATTGTCGAAATGGCACCAAACGGGGTCGTGTCGGTACGGATCTCCTATCGTACTGGTACTCCGATTGTTGAGGATGTTCATGAAAATGTGTTTGTGCTTTATTCGCCGCCTCTATCTTATGCTTTGCAGAGTGAATTGAATAGACTGCGTCAGGAGCTAGAGGAACCGAGCGTGTCTCGAATCGAACAAAAGACTATCGTAATGCGATACGACGCAATACTTGCTCAAGCGGAGCCTACCAGCGTTGACTGGTTGAATGCGGCCGGTCAAGATCTGCGTACTATTATTGCGCCGCATGGCGGCAATACGAAGACTTCGGTCGGAAATCTTCGGGCGCCCATCGAAGGCTAAAGTGACGCATAAGGTAACTGAATCGCCTCGGAGATCTTGGAGGCCCGACTTCATGAGATGATGAGCTGATGGGAAAGACCCGGAGACTACACCGAACCTTTCGAGTGCAATACTAACATAGATGGACAGATCGAAGCGTGGACAGAATTCGCGCTAGAACAGGTTTCGGGCCTGGGGGGAGATGACTAATCAGCAGAGTAAACCGCGTGATAGGTATACATCGAGTTGAGCAGCAGTAAACGACGTCCGTGAGGTATCAGATGTGGCTCCGAAGAAACGCAGTTATGGTGGTGTGTATAGGCGCGCTGGCGGCGGGAGGCGCTGTCGCCTTTGCTGTGACCGGCGAGAGGTCGTCTGCCGGGCCGCGTTTTAGGGAGATCGCGATTCATGAACGGGTCGTGCTGCTGCCGGCTGGTAATGCGGGGTTGGGGGGATGGTGTTTGACTACACTTGGCGGAAACAAAGGCGGCGATACTGGCTGCACGGTGGGTGGGTCGTCTGCTTTTGGGGGGCCGATTGTCGCGGAAAAATCGCGGCCTCACATCCTTGTGGTGGGTCGCGGAGCGCCGGCTCGCACAGTGATCGTGCTGACCACGTCGCAGGTCGCGGCGGTTTCCTTCGAAGGGTACGCGCGGGTCGCGACGCACGCGGACGCGCTGCTGCCGGATCATATGCGTGGTGCGATCCTAGAACTGCGTGGACGGAAGGGCGAAGGACGGACAGGCGAATTGGTGTCGCGGGTGTTCCACATGCTCCGCAACATCAAGATCATTGCGTGGAGCAGGGATGGCAGTCCGATCGCACGTCCCGTCGCAAAGGCGCCTGCGCTTGCTTTTGGTGTGCCGAGCCGTAGCTGGTCGCGTGGTCAGCGTGCACCGCGATGTGTCTGTAGTATCAGCGTGAACGGTTCGGATGCGTTGTTCAAGGAAGGGACGGTGATGACTGCGGTGCGGCCGCACAGGGATGTGCGTGGTAGAGAATTCGTCAATTGTGCCCGTCTGGATTATTGGCTTGCCGGAAAAATGGTTTATTGGAGCAGACGTGTTGCTCGATGCGGCGCATCCTGGTGCGACGCCGCCGGGATTGCCGGGGATACGGCCGCTGCCAGAGCATTCCGGAACCTTCGTCGCGGCGGGTGCCGAAGATAAAGAGCTTGCGCGTCGGATTCCTGATGCCTGGCTGCTCGTCACCCAGGGTGAGGATCTGGCGCAGCGTCTCGCCATGCTCGAACATCTGCGGGCTACGGCTCATCTAGCGTTGACGACTCGCGGTGCGGTGGTCATCGGTGCCTCCGGGGCCGTTTTACTATGTCTGGGGCCCCACACGCGCACGCGATTGCGTGTGGCATGCTACGTGACCCTGAGGATTCGGTTACTGCGCAGATACACGGGACAACGACAATCTTTAAAAAGGTGGTGATCCCAATTAATTTTTATCGAGATGGCGTACTGGTGTACGCACCGCTCGGGCGGGGTCCGGTTGATATAGCTGTCCGGACACGCTGCGGACAGGTCGTGAGCAACGAATCCTATGTCCTAGAATCTGCTATCTGCCGATGAGTCTCGTGGTGGATATCATCTTCATCCTCTTGGGGATCGCCTTGGTCCCTATTCTTACCATCCTATTCCTGCTGCGATGGGGTCAGCTGTTCCCGCGCTTTGGACGTTGGGCCGAAAGAACGCTTGGACGAGCCTCTCCCAGGCTTGGACGCTGGGCTGAGAGGCTGCTGAGCGAAGATGAGCAACGCGGATAAACATGGTAGACCTGGACCTATGATGCCAAAGGCCAATGTTAGGACTCTGGCGGTCGTGACGGGCGTGCTCGTGGTCGTTGCTACGCCGGGTGCTCGTCGGTGGCCTCGCACGATCCTGTGAGCCGAGCCCAGGCTGGCGACTACAGTGCCACGAGCGCATACCTCGACGCGCGCGAAGCCCTTATACGGTCATCCATGGCTGACCTCCCCGCGGGTGCGTCGCCCGATGGCCGCGTTTGTGGCGCACGTTGGCGCAGAATGCCCGGGCATGCTGCGTGACACTCCCCTAGATAAGGTAGTGCCGAATCTGAAACATGCATCTTTCGCAGAGGAAGTGGCGTTTGTCCGCAACGAGAGTTTGATGAGGAAGATCGAACAGGGTCTGGAAGCGGTCGAGCAACGCCCGCAAGTGGCAGCGGTACAGCAGTTTGCCACGACCGTGGCGTCGATTCGCTGGAGCAATCCGCGCAAGCATCCAGGGCGCTCGCCCGATGTCTTGGCCCTGCAGGCTCCTCCGGGATGTGCCGCAACAAAGGTGTAGCGGAATACCAGACTATCTCTCCGAACCAACGACGGGTCGATCCGGTGCTGCCGGGCCGTGATGTCAGCGGGAAGGGTGCGGCTCTGGCGGCCAAGCGCATCTTCGGCACCCCGACAGCACGGCTCATTCCAGGAGTCAGAAACACGATCGCGATTGTCGGGACGTGTCGTCCTGTAAAGTTGCTCTGCTCGCGCGTGACTAATGGGCTATGCGATGACGGGTTCTTCAAGCGATACTGCGGTTTCTAGGAAATTGTCCCCGTTGAAGGGGGCGGTGCTTGGCGTGCTTGTGCAGCGCGAAAGCTATGGGTATGAGATCGCGAACATGTTGGAGCGTCAGTTGGGTACGAGCTGGTCGGTCGCGCGCTCAAGCCTGTATCGGATGCTGAAAGACATGCTGAAGCAAGGACTACTCGAGTCGGGGTCCCCGGGGAAGACGAATTCGGCTCAGATCGTCTATCGCTCGACCGCTTTGGCTGAGGCGCTGTTTGTCGGATGGATGGAGAGCCCGCTTTCCCCCGAGTATGGTCCGTTACAGCTGCAGGCGAGGATGGTCGTCGCTCGGACGCAGGACTTGCCGCGGTTGCTCCTCGTGTTGAACGACTATGAGCGGGTCTTGTTCGCGCGGCGTCGCCGGATCGAGGAGGGTATGCCTGTGCCACGGTCGTTGCGCTCGGCGATGATGTTTCTCGTGCGTCAAGCGCCCCTCCAGCAGATCGGGGGAGAGCTGTCGTGGGTGGATATGTCGCGGAAAACTATCCATGCACTGATGGGATCCTCCGGTTGATGTCGCCGACGACGCCGTTGCTCTCACTCACGCAGGTAACCAAGCGCTACGCCGATGGTCGGCGCGAGCTTCTGGTGCTCGACGGCGTGTCGCTTCAGGTCGATGCGGGTGATTTCGTGGGTGTATGGGGACCGAAGCGTTCAGGCAAGTCCACGCTCTTGCGCGTGATGGCGGGCTTGGAGCAGCCCGAGTCGGGGGAGGTCAGCTTTGACGGGCAGTGCGTGTCGGATATGTCCGCTCGCCAGCGTTCGCGCGTGCTTCGTCGTAATGGGATCGCGCTGGTGTGCTCGGATTGGCGCACGCAGGTTGCGCGTCCGGTCGTGGAGTTGGTCGCGACCGCGGGCGCGGGAGACGGCACACCGATGCGCGAAGCGCGGACGTTGGCTCGCAAGGCTCTCGGGCATGTGGGTGGCGGCGATTATGCTGATGCGCGCACGGATCGCCTAGCGCTCGGGGAGCGGCTGCGTGTAGCGCTTGCGATGGCGCTTGTCCGCGAGCCGCGCTTGTTGCTCGTCGACGAGCCGGCGGTACTACCGAACCCTCTTGAGAGCGAGGAGTTCTACGGGCTGTTGCGCTCGCTTGGGTCCGATCGGAATCTCGCTGTGGTGATTGCCTCGGAGAATCTTGGCGCGCTCTCAGGGACGACGCGTACGATGGCTGTTTCCAGTGGTGAAGTGCGCTCGATGGATCAGGACGGCGTCGTCGTACGGTTCCCTGGCTCGTCGTCCGGTAAGTCCCGGGTGAGCGATGCGCTCTCATGAGCGCTCTTGAGCTGCGCGATGTCGTCAAGCACTATTCCGCCGGCGATGAGCTCGTGCGTGCCGCGGACGGCGTATCGCTGACCGTCGAGCCGGGAGAACTAGTCGCGCTGTATGGGCCGAGTGGGTCTGGCAAGACCACGCTGCTGTTGATTGCTGCCGCGCTTCTCGCGCCCGACAGTGGCAGCGTGTCCTTCGGTGGGAGGGAGATTTCGCGCTTGTCGGTGCGCGAGAGTTCCCGTTATCGGCGCGACGATGTCGGGTTCGTCTTCCAGTCCTTTCACCTGCTCGCCGGTGCTACCACGATCAACAATGCTGCTTTGAAGTTGATGGCGGGAGGTCCGAGCTTGCGTGAGGCAAAGAAGACGGTGCGCCCGTGGCTTGAGCGGCTCGGTCTCGGGGACCGGTTGGAGCATCGGGCTGGACAGCTCTCTATGGGGGAGCGTCAGCGCGTGGCGATTGCTAGAGCGCTCGCGGGCAACCCACGACTGTTGCTCGCCGACGAGCCGACAGGCAATCTGGACAGTCATCGCACACAGGAGATTCTCGCCCTTCTCCGAGACATCTCTCATCAGCAGGGAATCCCCGGCCTGCTGGTCACGCACGATCTACACGCCCAGCGGTTCGCCGACCGCGTGCTTACGCTGCGCGATGGACACCTCATTGACGGCCTTGACGCGGATTTGGAGCGTACGCTGGCATGAAGCTCAGGGCGCCTACCGTCCTTGGATTGGATCTCAGTGTGGCATTCAACTTGTATGCGTGGCGGCTACGTACGCGGGCTGCGCAGGAGTTGCTTGCAGCAATCGGGATTGCGGTCGGTGTCGCGCTCGTATTCGGCGTGCTGGTCGCGAACACGAGCATTGGCGGCTCCGCGGGCAGCCTCGTCCACCAACTCGTTGGCTCCGCGCAGCTGCAGCTCGTCGCGCGCTCCCAGGATGGCTTCGACGAAAGCGTAATACCGAAGGTTCAGGCACTGCCGGGAGTGCAGGGGACATCGCCAATCCTGCAAGAGAATGTCGTGCTCTCTGGGTCGCGCACCGGCGAGTCGATCCAACTCATTGGTCTGACAGCCCGCCAGCTGTCGCTGAACCCGGAAGCCGCCCGCGATCTCGGCTCCAGCGCAACTCGGCTCATATCGGGTGGAATCGGCCTGCCGTCCAGCGTCGCGCAAACCACGGGTTCTGAGGCGAACAAACTCGCGACGCTGCGCGCTGATGGCAGGATTCAGAGGGTGCACGTCAGCGCCGTGCTTGGCAGTCAGACGATTGGGGCGGTCGCCGGCAGCCCGGTTGCTGTAGCTCTTCTCGACACCGCACAAACCCTCACCGGTGAGACAGGCCGTGTCACCTCGGTGCTCGTCAAGGCCGAGCCGGGCCAGCAGGCACAGGTTGCGCGCGAGCTTCGCGTCATAGCGGGAGGGCGCGCGGACGTTACCCCCGCCGATAACGACCTGCGACTGCTGGAAGTCGCAGCGAAGCCCAACAAGCAATCCACCACACTTTTTGCGGCCATCGCTGGCATGGTCGGGTTTCTGCTGGCTCTCAACGCGATGCTCCTAACCACGGCCGAACGGCGTCGCCTCGTGGCGGAGTTGCGGACCTATGGGTACGACCCTCCACAAATCATGGTCATACTCGCTGTGCAGGCATTGGCTCTCGGGATCGTTGGGTCATTCGCCGGCATTGCGCTGGGTTACGTTCTATCCCACACCCTATTTGCTCGGGTGCCTAACTACCTCGCAGTTGCGTTCCCGATCGGTACGCAGAAGATCATCACCGTCAGGGTCCTTTCAATAGCGCTTGGTTGCGGGCTCCTTGCAGCATTCCTCGCCTCAGCACGTCCTCTGTTGGACCTACGTCCTGGCTTGCCGGTCGACAAGGTCTTGCGCGAGTCGGGCGAGGCAGGACAAAGCGTCGAGTCGCGTATCGTGCTCGCGTTTGCTTTGATCGGTGGTGCCTTGGTGCTCGTTGTTACCGTTCTCGCGTTGGCCGTGCCAAGCTTCACTCTCGCGGGGGGTACGCTGCTCGCGGTCGCAGTCGTGTGTCTCGTCCCATGCGCACACCGCCTTACGCTAGGGATTCTACGGCCGCTAAGTGAGCGCTCGAAAGGGGTGCTGTCCATCGCGATTGTGGAGCTTGAAGCGACTGCAACACGCTCCATCGCGCTAGCCGCCGTTGTCGCCCTCGCTGTCTACGGAAGCCTCGCAATCGGCGGTGCCCGATCAGACCTGATCCACGGTCTGGAAACCGCAATCGCTCAGTACGAGCAAACCGCGGACATATGGGTCACCACAGGTGACAATGTGTTCAACACAGACAGTTTCAAGGCAGACGGTACTCGGGCTGCTATCGCGCGCTTGCCCAGCGTTGCTTCGGTTCGGGCCGATCAGGGTGCGCTCTTGAATGTCGGTGACAGGCGTGTAATGATTCGAGTTCACAGTCCAGATGCTCCTGGGATCATCCAATCGAGTCAGGTTATACAGGGCAACATCATCCAGGCGAGCCGGCTAATTCGCCGAGGAGGCTGGGCGACCGTTTCCCAACGTCTCGCCACCGAACTTGGATTGCGCGTCAACGATCATTTCGCGCTCCCGACGCCCGCTGGCGGACTGCACCTTGGTGTCGCAGCTATTACCACGAATCTGGGATGGCCTGCAGGCGCTATCACTCTTTCGACGACCGACTACGAACGGGGTTGGCAGAACTCCGATCCGAGCGCATTCGAAGTTGTATTGAAGCCCGGCGTGACGCTCGTGGCGGGCAAGCATCAGGTGCAGACCGCGCTTGGGCCGGGGTCGGCACTTACTGTACAGACTTTCCGCGAACGTGAAGCCCAGACCGATAGCAGCGCGCGTCAGGGTCTAATGAGTCTAGGCGATATCTCAGCCTTGATCCTCATCACTGGTGCGCTTGCTGTTGCAGCTTCGCTTGGCGCAGCGATCTGGCAACGTCGGGCTCGCCTCGCGGCGATGAAGACTTGGGGCTACGACTATCTACAGTTGTGGCGATCACTGCTGCTGGAGGGAGCGATACTGATGACTATCGGTTGTCTCGATGGCGTACTTCTCGGCGTTTACGGGCACGCACTTGCCGACCGCTGGCTGAAGTTGACGACCGATTTTCCCGCCCCGTTTGCCTTTGGTGCTGGACAAGTGGTTCTCACGCTCAGTCTGGTCATTTGTATCGCGCTGGTAGTAATCTCACTGCCAGGGTTCATTGCCGCTCGGGTGTCGCCCAGCCTCAGCTTTCAGGAGTAACGGCCGCAGCGACGGCTTGGGGGCGATCCAAGCTTGGCTCCCAAACACCACACCACGATCGCTCGAATTTCGACGTTGGCTCATGCTAGCCGAAGCTACTGGTTGAGCGTTTTCCCCAGCGTACGTTCTGAATGGCACTCTTGGCGGCGGCACGCCGAGCGGATTCCTAACAGCGCGCTGCGTCAAGCGGCACTCGATGCGCTGCACGCGAAGGGCGATGTCCTGGAGGGGGCCGTGAGCTTTGCTGTGTTCGTAGCGCCTTCAGTGCGTGCGCATGTGATCAGGGCGATAGCTGCGTTTGAGATCGCCTTCGACTACCTCGACAATGTCGTGGAGCTGCCCAACCCAGATCCGGTCCTCAACGGCAGTACCCTTTGTCGGGCGCTCCGTTCAGCGTTCGATCCGGCGCTCGCGCACTCCGACTATTACGAGTACCACACAGCGCGAGACGACGGCGGCTACCTTGTGGCGCTCGTCGATGCGTGTAGAGCGGCATTGGCCGAGCTGCCCTCATATGCCGTTGTGGCCGAGCCCGTGAGCCATTCCATCTCGCGGATCGTCACCTACCAAAGCCTTCATCACGGGGACGCCTCCGGTTCGCACGACGCATTCAGGGAATGGGCACTCTCGCAGTCGGTTCCGGGGATAGACCTGCGATGGTGGGAGCTAGGTGCCGCGATGGGATCGCAACTCTCAGTCCTCGCGCTGATCGCCGCGGCAGCAGACCCGACGACTAGCCCCGAGCACGCGAGCGAAATCGAGCACGCCTACTTCCCATGGATTGCAGCGCTCAGCACGCTGCTGGACAGCGTGGTCGACCAGCGCATCGACCAGCTCGACGCTCAGCGGAGTCTCATCGACTACTACAGCTCGCCCCAGATCAGTGCCGAGCGGCTGCGGTCGATTGCCGTTGAAGCTACACGCAGGATCAGATTGCTCATCGATGCTGAGGATCACGCCCTGATTCTCGCTGCAATGGCGGCCTTCTTTCACTCCGTGCCGCAACCAGCGGGGTCGGAGGCGAAACTGGCTACACAGGCTGTGCTCGATGCTGCGGGCACTTGGGCGACCCCACAACTCTTCTTCTTGAAGGCACGTCGCGCTTTGGCGAGAAGCCGTCAAGCGCATGACACACAAATATATGTCACTGGCGCCCCGGATTCGCGGTTGAACTAGTCCCGCTGAGACTAGTCTCACGGTCTCTAGTTCTCGGATGCGGAGTGCGGCAGTATCCCGATCCATGAATTCGGACTGCCCCAAACGACGAACCGCTGCGCCGATTCCAATCGGGTCGTGACCGGACGGCCGAGATCTCGACATGAGCGGCGATAAACCAAAACCTCGTGTGAGCAAGGTGCCCAATCCGCGGTATTCGCGTTCGTTGGAATATGGGGCGGCGATACTTGAGTGTTTCTCCAGTGAACGTCGAGAGCTTGGGATCGCGGACTTGGCGAACCTTGTGGGGTTGAGTCGCTCGACCACGCATCGTTACGCGGTGACGCTCGTGACGCTCGGCTATCTGGAACAGAACTCCAAGCGCAAGTACAGGCTGGCTGCGCGTGCGGGTGCTCCGGGCGCGGCCGCGATTAGTGCGGTACGTCAGAGCGCACGAGCTCGTGAGGTGCTCGAGGAGTTGCGCGATGACACGGGATACACGGTCAGCATGGGGGTACTCGACCGCACGTGCGTCGTGTATGTGTATCGCTTGTTCGGCCACCGGCTTGGACAGTACGCAATCGATCGCGACCTCGGTGTCGGCGCGAACGTTCCCGTGTATTGCACGGCGCTTGGCAAGGTGTTGCTCGCGAGTGTCTCTGAGGCGGAGCGTCGCGAACTGCTCGCTGGCCTTCATCTCGTCCCGCACGGTCCTCGTACGATCCTCGACAGGGACCAGCTCGTTGCTGAGCTTGAACGCATCAGTTTGCGTGAAGCGGTGATAAGCGACGAAGAGTTCGTTGGCGGTGCTCGTTCGATAGCCGCGTTCGTTCCCCAGTCGCATGAGGAGTTGCCGCTGGCGATAGAGGTGACCGTGCCTTCGAGCGCTTATACCGTCGCGCAACTGGTCAAGGAGATCGCTCCACGCCTGGAGAGAGCCGCGAAGCTTATCGCCGGAAACTGAGACGCCGTCGACGGAAACCATGGACGGCAGGGACAAGGCTGTCTAACTAATGGCAATGAGCGCTGCACGCATGATATTGATCCAACAGCACGAATCGAAAGGTTCGCTTCGTGCTACAAGCTGCGAAACCCTGTTATCCGGTATTGTCCCGGCATATTGTTATCGGGTGGAAAGGCGAGTGTGGTGAGGATTGCTCAGCAGTTGGTGGTATGCCGGCTTGACGGGTCGAGAATTCGCGGAAGGGTTGTTCTGGCCGGGTGTCTGCTGATGGCGCTCGGCTTCTATCCGACGCAAACGTCGGCCGCACTCGCCAGCTCAACATCCTTTACTTGGGCCGGTCAGTCCAAAACTACGGAAGACTGGTCTGCGCCGGCGAACTGGCTGAGTGACGTAGAACCGACAAGCGGTGAGGAAATCGCGACGCTCACGTTCCCCAGGCTGACCAACGAAGTATGTGCGGACGGGCTGGGAACCGAGCCGTGCTACATAAGCTACAACGATGTCAGCGGGCTGTCCGCCGAATCGATTCAGATCGACGATGCCGACGACTACCTGATCGGTGGTAACGAAATCGCGGTCGGTAGTGGCGGACTCACGGCTTCGCCCGAAAGAAGCGGCTCCGCGGGCGACATTGTAGAAGTTCCGTTTCATCTGAGTGCGTCTCAGACATGGAAAGTGTCTGGTAGCGGCGGCGATGAACTTGGCGAAAACGGTATGCTTTTGGCGGGTGATCTGACCGGTTCCAGCAGCGCGCTGACGGTCGAAATCGGTGGTGGGCCTCTCTTCTTTCTGGCGGAAAACGATACGGAGGTTGGTCCCCTGACGATCGGAGGGGCCGATACGAGCGACGTGGCGGCAAACGGAATCGTCTCGATCCTGAATGCCAAGCTTGATTCCTCCGACGGGGAGCCGGTGGGTCTGAGCCACATCTTCCTCGCTGGTAGCGGAGCGATTGGTCCGCTGACGACGAACAACGTTGACCTTGATGTGGGAAGCCCGGACCAGGACATCGAGGTTGCAAGCGCAAAACTCGATTCGGCGAGCTACGTCGAGTTCAACGTGACAGGCAACGATACGATCGCCCAGGTCGACAATTCGCAATTGGTATCCCACGGCGCGGTCGAACTGGGGGGCTCCAAAATTGAAGTAGTTGTTCGCCCGCCAAAGAAAGGCGAACCATGTCCGGTGCTCTCGCTTGGCGAGACATATACGTTCGTCTCCACGACCGGGACGCTGACGGGTGCGTTCTCCGACGCTCCCGAACATGGCACGGAAATACCGGTCAGGTTCGCTGAAGCCTGCGCAAAACTCTCGCAGACCATGAGGATCTCCTATAGCGAGAGCGGGGGCACGCAGACAGTTACGGGCACGGTAGAAGCGGGAGCCAAGGAAGCGCAGCAAGCAAAAGAACGACAGGAAAAAGAAGGCCAGGAAGCGAAAACGCGCCAGGAAGCAAAAGAACGAGAAGAAGCAAAAGAACGAGCGGTAGCCAAAGAAGAGGAAATCAGGAAGGGCGAAGAAGCGATCACGGTAAGAGACCGCGAAGCGGAATCGGCGGCCGTGGCCGCTGCAGAGGCCGTCCAGAAGCGTCAGGAAGAAGAAATCGTCGAGGCACTTGCAAAGAAGCTCCAGGAAGAAACCGTCGCCGGGAAAGGCAAAGTGGGGGCAACCCAAGGCAGCGTGTCGCTCCTAGAGTCGACTATCCCCGTTCAGGGCAGCGCCGAGGCTCGGGTCAAGCTTGCTTGTGCGGGGACGGCCACGTGCAAGGGGAAGTTGACCCTCCTCGTCCAGGGTCCGGCCAAGAAGGGGAAGAGTGGCAAGCCGGAGAAGATCGGCACGAGCAGCTTCTCGATCTCTGCCGGCGGGAAGGCAACCGTGGAGCTCAAGCTCAACGCGACTGGATGCGCGCTGCTCGTCGCGAACCACAGGCGGCTGGTCGCGACTCTGACGGTCTTGAAGTCCGCGCCCGCTCCGTCGCGGGCAGAGGCAGTGAGCGTGCGGCTTCAGGGGCGCAATGGTCATGACAATGTAAAAAACTAGTTGCCCGGCCGGGCAAGTCCAGGCGACCCGCGGCATCTCTCCTCGCGCGGGCCAACCGCCCGATCGGTGCTCGCCGGCCATCTCAAGCTGACGACTACGCCTACACGCGCCAGCGATAGGAGGTTGACCGATAAGCGAGTGCCACAACGCGGCGCACGCTTGGGGGTGTCGAGAGTGCCTCTCCTTCGGGCTTGGTCAGGAGATCCCGCTGCGGACTGCTTGGACGGCTGCTCGGACGCGGCTCTCGAGGTGGAGCTTGGCGAGGATGGCGATGTGGCTGGCGACGTGTTGGTGCTGAGCGAGAGCTCGTGGCGCGGATCGCATTGGTGGCGTCTTGGCCGTTGGCGGTGATCGGGATCTCACGCTCGCGGATCGCTCGTCGTCGACCAACACGACCGTGGTCGACCGGCGATGCTCCGTGACGACGCAGCCCTGATCGCAACCGGCCCGGGCTTCAGCGTCAGCACGATGGCGTCCGACGTCGTCAGCTGCCGTGCCGTGGCCAAGCGCTGAGCCGCATCCCGGCGACAATCCAGCAGTCGCGTAATTGCCCGTACTCCAAGGACTCTGACCCTGACGCGCAAGAATGGCAGTCTCGGGCGCGAGGCCTTCGTTTCTGGCAGACTTCGCAGACTTCTCAGACTTCTGCTAGATCGTCAACCCTTCACCCTTAGGGGGTAGAAATGACCGCGTCCACAGCGTCCGAGTCGGCTCAAGAGAAGCACGGTGCCGGGGCAGGGCTGTATATCGCGCTCGTGCCCTGGGTGGCGTTTACGCTGCTGGCCCAGCACAGCACGCTCAAGCTCGCTTCGGTTGCCGCGCTGGTGTTGGCGATCGCGATCATGATTCGATCAATCGCGACCACCGGCGTGAAGGTACTGGAGGTCGGCGCGGTCCTCGCCTTCACGGGGTTTACGGTGGTGGCGTTCGGGGCTGACCATGCCGCGGGCGTATGGATGGCGCGCTACTCCCGGGCGATCGCCGCGGGATTGCTCGCGCTGATCGCGTTCGCATCGTTGTCGTTCACCCCGTTCACCGAGCAGTACGCGCGCGAATCGGTCCCGCGCGAGCACTGGGGCTCACCGACGTTCAAGCAGATCAACCGCCGTATTACGCTGATGTGGGCGTTCGTTTTCACGGCGATGATTCCGTTCCACATCGCCGCCGGGGTGATCGACGAGCGGCGGACCAACATCCTCTTCAACTGGGTGGTGCCAATCGGCTTGCTCATCTGGGGGATCAAGCAGTCCGGCAAGATCGCCGATGAAGCCACGGCTGCGTGACGGTCGCCGGGCGTAAGCGGACGCACTAAATTTCGCGCGAGACACGATGGGGCTTGGTCGCGCTCTAGCCTGGGCCCGAGGGGGGTGCTCGTGTTGGTGCGCCGGGCTGCCTCGTTCAGCTGACGTCCCGGCGCGCGACCAGCGGCAGGCATATCAGCGCAAGCACGACCACCCATGCAACCAGCACAAGCCCGCCGGCGGCAGGCGCAAGCAGGTGTTCGGTCTTCAGCCCGATCAGCGCGTCCTGTGCGCGCGTCGGCATGAAGCGACCGACCGACGGGACCAGGCCGAACAGCAGGTTGTCAACGATGAAGCCCCAAGCGAGCAGGCCGATCACCGCGCCGACCTGGTTGCGCACGATCGCGCCGAAGCCCACGCCAAGCGCTGCCCACAGGGCGGTTGCAGCGAGCGTCCCTAGCAGCAGCAGTGCGACTTCGCCGCCGCTCAACACAAACGTGATGCCGCGCGCGTCGATGATCAGATAGCCGATCGCAAAGCCCACGCCCTCGCCTACAACGCCGAACACGAGGCCCGCAAGCAGGCCTGCGATCAGCTTCGCGCCGAGCACACGCGAGCGCACAGGCGTGAACAGGAACGTCGGGCGGATCGTGCCAAAGCGAAACTCGCTAGTCACCAGCAGCACGCCCGCAAGCGCCGAGAAGATCCCCGCAAGGCTGCCCAAGCTGAGCGTCGTGCGCTGGTCTTCGGTCGTGGACAGGCCGCTGATTTTGCTCAGCAGCCCCGTCAGCAGCGCAAACAGCAGGATCAGCGCGATCATCCCCAGCACCAAGCCAAGCGTGGTGCGCGTCGAGCGCACCTTCAAGAGCTCTGCTTTGACCTGTGCGATCACGGCTTCGCCTCGTGGGGGACGGCGGCGCTCGGGGTCGCACCGCTGACAGCGCTGCCGTCTCCACCGGTCAGCTCGAGGAAGATCTGCTCCAGCGAGGAGCCTTCGGTGATGAGCTCATGCACCGGCACCCCTGCAGCGAGCGCGACGTCGCCGACGTGCTCGCTGGTAGTGCCGTGCACGAGCAGCACATGCTCGTTGCTTGCCGTCGTCTGCAGCTGCTCGCGCTCGAGCGCTTGGCGCAGCTGCTCGACGCCCGGCGTGCGCACGCGCACCGCGCCTCCGACCTGCGCTGTCAGCTGTTCCAGCGAGGACTCCACTACGAGCTGCCCGCGGTTGATGATCAGCACCTGGTCGACCGTCTGTGCGACCTCTGCCAGTACATGGCTCGAGATCAGCACCGTGCGCCCCTCAGAGGCAAACGCGCGCAGGAAGTCACGCAGCCAGCGCACGCCCTCGGGGTCAAGGCCGTTGGCGGGCTCGTCCAGCACCAGCAGCTCGGGATCGCCAAGCAGCGCCGCTGCAAGCCCCAGCCGCTGGCGCATGCCCAGCGAGTAGCCCTTCACGCGGCGTTTGGCAGCGTTCTTCAGTTCCACCAGCGCCAGCACCTCGTCGGTGCGCGAGTCGGGCAGGCCGGCAGCAAGGCCGAGTGTGCGCAGATGGTCGCGGCCCGAGCGGCCAGGGTGGAAGTCAGTGGCCTCGAGCACCGCGCCGATCCGCAGCGCCGGCTGTTGCAGCTGCGCATAGAGCTGGTCGAACACGAGCGCGCGGCCACTCGTCGGCACCGCCAAGCCGAGCAGCATCCGCAGCGTCGTCGTCTTGCCTGCGCCATTGGGGCCCAGAAAGCCCGTGATCGTGCCCGCGGCGAGCTCGAACGACAGGTCCTCGACTGCTGTCAGCCTGCCAAAGCGCTTCGACAGCGACTCTGCGCGAACGATTGCCGTCACGCGCTCATCGCTTCGTCGGGCGCCAGCTCACGTGCGGATCGCCTTGCCCCACGCCAGCCACTCGCACATCGCTTCGCCCTCAGGCAGCAATCGTTCACGCTGGCAGAGTAGTTCACGCATCGGCATCGTCAGCACCATCGCGATCCGCCAGGCGCGCTCTGGCAGCGCCACGCTCGACGCCGAGCGCCGCCAGCAGCTCGACCGCGGGGTCCGGCGTCGGCAGCTCGAGGATCCCCGCGAGCACATGCTGCGGGCCGGGATGTGAGTGCCCGCGGCGCATCGACCTGGAGGACTCGCTGAGTACTTTCTTCGCGCAAGGCGTGAGCCGCAGGTGTTTGCGCAGCACCATCCTGATCGTCGGCCGCGCAGGCACAACGCTTGGATCGAGTGCCGGTAGCTGCGGCACGGACACGCTACCCGGCCGATCCGCCCACGGTGCAGGAGATCATCGCGGTGATGCGAGAGACCGGCACCGACTGCCACTGCGCTCGCCTGCGTGCGCTGATAGTTGTGCTCTGGCGCGGCGGGTCACGCATCCAGGAGGCGCTCAACCTTAACGAACGCGACCTTGACCCGGGACGACGTCGATCTACCTACAGGGGATCGACACAGAGGAGATCATCGCGGCCGGTGCTTTGGTTTATCGTTCGGCGTCGTGCTTACCGCTGTGGATGTCCGCGCCTTGGTCGCGCCGCGCCGCCTGTGCTGGCTCGCTGGTCTCTTGGGACGCGTCACGATTGTCTTGCTCGCGTCGCTCTCGCTGCCGTTGGTGCTGACGCAAAGCGCTCTGGCTGGCGGCGGCGATGAGATCGAAGGTACGGTTACGAGCGCCACGACGAAAGCGCCGATTCGGGGTGTTGAAGTGTGTGCCGGACGGTTTGTCTATGAACAGAAATGTGTGAGCACGGGGCTCGACGGTACCTACGTGGTGCCAGCGCCGGCGGTGCCGGTGCATGTGGAGTTCAATGCTCCTCCCGGCAGTGGTTTGGTCTCTCGCACATTTTATAACGGCGCGTACATCCCATCTGAGGCAACGGAACTGACGGTTCCGGTTGGGGAAGTCTTCTCTGGTATTGACGAGGAACTGCTACCTGAAGGCCGTATCGAAGGTGTGGTCACCAACGCTTCCACGAAAGCCCCGATCGGTGGCGTCGAAGTGTGCGCCTCACCCTCCGGGGAATGGCCCGAAGAACCTGCGTGCGTGAGCACCAGCCCCGAAGGTGTCTACGAGTTCTTTGGCCTCGCACCAGTGAGTTATACGGTGAAGTTCAAACCCGGCGCGTTGAACTATCTGCCGGAAACACCTCAGCGCTACTACGAGCAGGGCGCGCAAGTATCTGCCGGGTCAACGACCAAGAACGTCGATGCGGCGCTGCTCGAAGGCGCGCAGATAGAAGGGCATGTCACGAGCGCGGCTACCGGCCAGCCCGTCACAGGGGTGCAGGCATGCGCTACGGGGTTTGGCCCGGCGCTCGAAACGAAGTGCGCGACGACCGGCGCGGAAGGCCGCTACCTGATCGATGGGCTGGAACGGAGTAGCTACTACGTGTCGTTTTGGCCGAATCGGCCGTATGTCGGTCAGCGCTATGAGGGTGGGAAGCCGATGTGGGTCAATCAGGGCGAAACCCTCTCAGACATCGATGCCAGCGTGCTCACCGGCGCCACGATCTCAGGAGATGTGACCAGCGCCAGCACGGGCGAGCCGATGCAAGACGTTGAAGTGTGCCTCGACGAACGCGTCAGGGAAGAATTCGACGGAATGGCCCCTAGGGAAGAAACCTCTGGGTATTGCACCGAACCGAATAAGGCCGGTGAATATGAGATCACCGGGGTCGCGACAAGCACCGACCAGATCGAATTTCGCCCCAAGCCAAGCGATTACGAATACGAAAACCAGTATTGGAACCACGTTGGAGTCTCCACTGAGTCCACAGAACTGCACACCACTGCGGGAGAAAACATCACCGGCATTGATGCGGCGCTTGAAGCCAAGTACGGCGTAATCACCGGCACGGCCATCGACGTCGTCTCCAAGGCGGCGATCAGCGAAATCTGGGTCTGTGCACTACAGGTAGGCGGCGCACAGACGGAACGGTGCACCAAAACAGACGCGAACGGCCGCTACATGATTACCGGCTTGAAGAGCGGCGAATACACCATCGAATTCTATTCTTACCCATCCACCCGCTACCCGGTCCTCTACTATGGCGGCGAGCACACGCGCTCGGAAGCCCAGCACGTGAAAGTGAGCGCCGGCGTCACGACAGCTGAAATCGACGCGGAACTGATAGAACCCGAAAGCGCCGGCTCGCACATCAGGGGAGTGGTGTCGAGTGCCTCCAGTGGGCAGCCGATCGCGGGAATCGAAGTATGCGCCTATGACGCTCGAGGAGAAGAAGGACTATTCGGCCAGTGCGTCAAGTCAGAATCGCATGGCGAATACTCGATCTCCGGCCTTTCAAGCGGCGAGTACTTCGTCGAATTCTCATCTCCGTATGGGAGTGGGCTTAACTACGTGACCCAGTACTACAACGGTGTTGTATCTCCTGAAAAAGCGACCGCCATATCAGTTGGCCCTGAAACGGTCGACATCGGCATCGACGCGCGGATGGGTGAAGGGGGGCGGATTGGCGGCGAGGTCACCGACGCCTCGACCTCGGCGCCGATTCAGGGGATATCCGTCTGCGCATACGCTGAAGATTCCGAAACGCCGGTCGGTGCCTGTGGGAACACGGGACCGAATGGCCAGTACACGATCGCCGGCCTGCCCCAGGGCGAATATGAGGTTGAATTCGCGGTAGCGCAAGAAAGCGCGCTTGATTACGTTAGACAGTTCTTCGACGGGCAGAGCTCTGCCAAGACGGCAACGCTCGTGCCCGTGACGATTGGCGAAACCAGCGTGGGCATAAGCGCCAAGCTGCAGCTTGGCGGTCGCATATCGGGACGGGTGACGGCAGCCGGCAGCGGGCCTCTCAGTAACGTGCTCGCCTGTGCCCTTTCGAGTCCCACCGAAGCGGTTGCGTGTGCGCTCACGGGGCGCGACGGTGAATACGCGATAGCTGGCGTGCCCGCGGGCAGCTACGTGATCGGCTTCCAAGCCGCCAAGACCTACACCGTTCAGTACTACGACGACCAGGCCACCTATGCCGCTGCACAGACAGTGCAGGTGACAGCGGGCGCGGACACAGCCGGCATCGGAGCCTTGATGATCCCCCCCAGTGCACCTACCTCGCCACCCCCGCCACCAAATATCCCACAACATCCTCAGCCTCCCACAAGCAGCGCACCATCGACGCCCTCAACGTCCTCGACGTCCACTCCCGCCCCAACCTCAACACCCGAATCGGGCGTCGCCGCTTACACTGGATCCGCCCCCGCTCACGCGGCACTCGTCTCGCTTTCCCCTGCCACGAGCCTCATCTCGGGGCAAACAGCGCAAGTGACCCTCACCTGCAGCGGAGCGCGATGCGCCGGGATCGCTCAGCTTTCAATGCAGATCGCCGTCCGCGAGCACCACGGGACACACTGGATGACGCAGCGCGAGACGATCACACTTGCGCGCGGATCCTTCGCGTTGACCGAAGTCAAGCGCGCCAAGGTGACGCTCCGTCTCACATTGGCAGGCAGACATCGTCTCGCGAACACCAAGCACCACCCCATGATCGGCGACATCACACTGACACTGGATGGGGGTCGAAGTGTCACGCGCTCGATCGTGATGCGATGACGATGAGTCTCGTGCCGGCCAAATTACAAACGCGACGCGGACACCTGGCGAGACACCGCCACGTTGCATGTTGCGCGTCTTTGAGGGCCGGGGAAACCGACCAACGAGTTTCACCGCACTCCGAGACGCCAGTCCACCGTTTACATCGCCGCGAATAAAATTCGTTGGATGCTCTATGTTGTCAATGGTGTTTTCGTGAGTTGGTTGTAGAGGTGCCTGGAGAGGTAGCGCTTAGTGGTAAAGGTGAACACACAAAAAGGGCGGCGGGCACGATATGGGTGGTCCTGGTCCTGGTCCTGAGCCTTTGCCTAGCCTGACGATGAGCAACGTGGTGGCAAAGAATCGCTGACGGGTGAAGTTGACGAAGAGCATGCTCAGTACAAAGAGGACTGTGGTGAGCAACCGTAAAGTGAGGGCGCCAAATGTTGTATAATCAGGACGATGATTGAAACGCCTGATCGGGGGGTGGACACTCCGTGGTGGGCGGCACATCGGACCGTCAGACTTGTTGCGCTTCTTGCGTGTCTGGGAGTACTGATAACCTATGTTTGTATATCGCAGACTCGCCTATTGGGATTCGAGAGAGGATCCGGAGAAGCGCGCGCGACCGGTGTGTGGGCTCGTGGATGTCCTTCTTATGATGCTCCTGAAGTTACGTCGATAGATCACGGACAGCTCGTGGAACTACGGACTGCTGTTCGTGGAGCAATGGCTGGAGAGGACGGTACTATCTACGAAGTTGGAGTGGTAAACGGTGACGTAGCGTGGTCTGATAATTCGCCGCAACCGGGTGGCCCCCTCTTTCGTACAGCAACGCTAGTCCCGGGTGGATACGAGATGCGCTGGTGGGCGCGTAATAAGGACGACATCGTTGTTGATGTATTTATGTTTTCACAAACTCTTGAGGCCCGCGATTTTCTAAATAGAGCTTCGAGTGCCCACTGTCGAAGCTCGGGTAAAGAACTGCCAGTTAGTCGTCCATTGGGGGCGCGAGGGGTATCTTGGATTAACCCTGACGACGTTAGTGAGGCGGATATCTATTTCCGCCGTGGCCGTCGTGTCTACAGGATCGCTGATGTACCCGTGAGAGGTCTCGAAAGTCTCGAAGGGCGACGAGCGACGTTTGACCGCGTAGAGGATCTAGCATGCGCATTGACTAGTGCGGCTTGCGGATCTATGCGGTAGAAGGCCGTCAGAGCCGCCGCGGGCTGAGATGGAAGCCTCTACCTGGCTAGCTGTCACTTCGCGGGCTGGTATATGGTCAACGAGCTTGAGATGTCCTCCGAGGACGTAGCGATCGCACTCGGCCATTAGGACGGAGGGAACCTCGTCCGCCGCCTCTACGGCTGTGCGGCGACCGTTTATCGTTACGCGGAGCAGTCTAAGCCGGGGCGGAATCCCAAACGGTCATCCGTGTGCTTTCGCGTCTAGTCTCTGGCCCATGCTGGCGGACATTTGGACGGAGATCGGGATTGGATGTCCTCGCGACGCAGTCCCTGCATTCGCCTCAAACGCATTCCGGCGATGTGCGTCGCTTTCGTGTGGCGCTCCAGCTGAGACGACCTGGGCGCATACTTTAGGAGCGCGTCGCGCGCTCGATTTAAGGTGTGCGTAATCTCTGCCGCTAACAATTTCGGCATGTCTACCGTCCTTGTCGTTGACGATGAGCCGATCGTGCGCGACGTGGTCGTGCGCTATCTCGAGCGCGACGGGCACAGGACGCTCGAGGCCGCCACCGGCGATGAAGCACGGGGTCTTTTGGAACGTGAGTGGCCGTCGCTGGTTGTTCTGGACGTGATGTTGCCGGGGGTGAGTGGGCTTGAGCTATGCCGCTGGATCCGTTCGCGCTCAGAGGTGCCGATCGTGATGCTGACGGCGCTCGGCGAGGAGGCCGATCGGATCGTTGGTCTGGAGCTCGGGGCCGACGACTACCTGACCAAGCCTTTCTCGCCGCGGGAGCTGGCGGTTCGAGTTCGCAAGCTGATGCGTCGCACGGCCCAGCCGACCGTCGGCAGAGCGCAGGCGATCGCTTTTGGCGACGTCGTGATCGACCCGATGGCGCGTGAGGCTCATAAGGGCGGCGAGCTGCTCAAGCTGACATTGAAGGAGCTTGACCTGCTCTTGTTCTTTGCGTCGAATCCGCGGCAGGTGTTCTCACGCGATCAGCTGATGGACCGTGTGTGGGGATATGCGAGCGCCCTCGACACGGGGACGGTGACGGTCCATGTTCGCCGCTTGCGCAAGAAGATCGAGGATGACGCTTCGCGTCCGCGCCACCTCGAGACGGTATTCGGCGTCGGCTACAGGTTCACGCCGTGATCGCTTTCGCGCTCATCGTGTCCCTGAGCACGCTCGTCGCGGGTGTGGCACTGGCCCTGGCATTTCGTCTACTGCCGACGGTGCGCATGCAGCTCGTGGGACTTGCGCTGTTGGCGGTGGGCTTGCCGCTGGCGGCGGTGATCCTGGGTGGTCTTGTGATGTTTCACATGCACGACGACGTGAAGATCTTGGCTGTCGCAGCAGCCTCAGCCTCGACGGCGCTTGCCGCGGCGTTGCTGCTCGGAGGGCAGATCGCGCGGCGTATCCGTGGACTCGAGGTAGCGGCCGACGGGCTTTCCGGCGGGGAGCTGAAGGCTCGTGCGCCGACTGACGGGCCGCGCGAGCTTGCACATGTCGGCGAGGCTTTCAACGCAATGGCGGGAAACATCGAGGCGCTCTTCGATGCGCGTCGCCAGCTCGTCGCCTGGGCGAGCCACGATCTGCGCACGCCGGTAGCCTCAATTCAAGCGATGCTCGAAGCGGTCGAGGATGGTCTCGCTCCGATCGACGAGTACCTACCGGCGCTGCACCAGCAGACGCGTACGCTCGCGAGTCTCATCGACGATCTGTTCGAGCTCGCGCGCATCGACGCCGGTGCGCTTACGCTCGAGCTTCGAGAGGCCCAGCTTCCGCAGCTCGTCTCTCACTGCGTGAGTGGTTTGGAGGCCGATGCGCGAGCGCGACAGGTACGCCTGGAGAGTCAGCTCGACGACGCCTTGCCCGACGTTCGCTGCGCCCCAGAGCATGTGCAACGCGTGCTCCTGAACCTCGTGACCAACGCGCTGCGGCACACTCCTTCTGATGGCTCGATACTGGTCAGAGCGAAACGGCGCGACTGCGAGCTGGAGGTGTCGGTTGAGGACACGGGTGTCGGGCTCAGCAAGGAAGCCCAGCAGCGTATGTTCGAGCGCTTCTGGCGCGATGATGCGTCGCGTACTCGCGCGAGTGGCGGTGCTGGGCTGGGGCTCGCGATAGCGCGAGGCTTCATCGAGGCGCAGGGCGGTCGTATCTGGGCGGAGAACCGGCCCGAGGGTGGCGCACGCTTCGCGTTCACACTCCCTATCGCAGAGCCCTCCGCGATCGCCTGACCCGCTCAGTCAGCGGCGCAAAACGATTCACGGAATGTTCATCTCCATGCAAGGGGCACGTTAGGAGTCCCAGGCATCGTGCCCGTGGTCGGGGAATGATCCCCACCAGTCCAGGAGGTTTACTTATGAAGCTGCCTCATCTCGTTATCCCACTCGCGCTGGCCCTGGCCGGCGTCACGGCGACGTCCGCCACCGCCCACCAGGGGCACGAATTTGGCCACAATGAATCCCCGGTCGTCGGTCACGCCTATGTCAACGACAACACTGCGGTATCGAACACCGTGGCGGGCTTCGACCGGCACGCCGACGGGTCGCTCACGCCAATCTCCGGCTCTCCTTTTCCGGTCGGTGGCGCGGGGCTCGGCGCCGGCCTGCCTTCGCAGGGCGCCATTCAGCTCTCAAGCGATGGGCGCTATCTGCTCGCGGTTGATGCCGGCAGCAACCAGATATCGGTGTCGCGGATTGGCTTCAATGGCGTGCCCCAGCCGGTTGGCGCTCCCGTGTCCTCCGGCGGCGGCGAACCGCTCAGCATCGCGGTCTCCGGCAATCTCGTGTACGTCGCCAACGCCGGCGCGAGCGCGCCGAACATCACCGGATTCATTCTTGCCCCGAACGGATCGCTGAACCCACTGCCGGGCTCGACGGTCTCGTTGCCGGCCGGCTCGGGTCCGGATGACGTGTTGATCGACCCAAGGGGTCGCAGGCTCGTAGTCGATCTGGACAACACCTCGACGATCGCAAGCTTTCACGTTCTTCACGATGGCTTGCTCGTCGCCGCTCCAGGCTCTCCTATCGCGGCGCAAGGAGCAGGACCGTTCGGCGCGGAGTTCCGGCCGAGTAATCCTTCACAACTGTTCGTCAGCAACGCCCACGGCGGGGCAGGCAACGGAAACGTCTCGGTCTTCTTGGCGAGCGGCAGCACCGGCCAGCTGGCTCCGATCGGCGCATCCCCATTCGCCGACCTTCAGACAGCACCCTGCTGGGTGGAGATCAGCCACGACGGACAGTTCCTGTTCACGGTGAACACCGCGTCTGGCTCGATCTCGAGCTACTCGATCAACCCCGATGGCTCACTGGTCTTGCTCGACAGCACACCGTTCGGCTCGGCTGGAGCGGGCGCCGTTGACGCCCGCTTGTCTCCCGACGGCAGAACGCTGCTGGTAGACGGAAGCAAAGCCAACGTCATCGCATCGTTCGCGGTGAACGGCGGAAGCCTCACCGAGCTCTCCAGCTCACCCACACCGCTGCCTGTGGGCGCGTTTGCAGCTGGCCTCGTCACCGATTGACGATTGTGGCTCGCCGCCGGCTCAGGATATGCCTTTACGCGCCGGCGGCACGGCTGCACCCTGGATTCGCGAGGACGCTCACCGTCCTCGCGAGGCCGGGGGATCTCGATCAAGCTCTCCATATCCACGGGCACGCGCTACCCCTTCGCTGCGAGGGTCCGGGCGAACGTCACGCCACGTCCTACCCAGACGCCAAGCCGGCGCTTGGTCGCGAATCCCTCCGCGGAGACCAGTATCCAGCCCTTCATCGGCCGGCCAGTCATGTCGAAGACACGGGTATGAGGTAGAGCGAGCGCCTCATCGGATGCGTCCGGGCCGACCCGGACCATCAGCTCCCCACCATTGGAGATCCCTACTGCCATGTTGCCGTCCAGCAGGAACGCCAGCCCACCGAACATGGCCTTCTCGGTTACGCCGCGCTCGTCACCGAGCTGCTCGCGGATTCGATGGGCGAACTCGTCGTCATAGGCCATTTCAGCGTACGGGGTTGATGTGTCAGACCTCGAGTTCGAGCTTCAGCTCACACATGTCTACGGAGGCGCGAACACCCGGAGTCTCTGAGGCATCCATCGCGCTGAACGCTTGGGCGCCTGCGCTCATGTCCTCCGCCGTGGCAAAGTGCTGGAGGACAATCGCTGTGCTCTGTGCCTCGTCGAACAACATTGTCAGGCCGGTGGCGGGCACTCCCGGAGGTGGCCCGTCTGACTCATTTATGCGGGCCAGCAATCCCTCCATCCGCTCGGCGTTTACGTCCGTGAATCTCACGACACGCACGTACATGGCGAACCTCCTCGCATTCGGTAGTCACCAACATACACCTACCTACGCAAGCCATCGACAGCGGTGCGCTACGGTCGTTGGCGCGCACAGTTTGGTGTCTCCGTGGTCAAGGGGCTCGTCGCAATCCCGTCCGCTGCTGGCGGTCACGTTCGCCTGTGCTCGCGCTCGCCCACCAGTCTCCGGCGGTGAGTGTGCGAAGTATGAGGCGTTTCCTCTCCGTCGCACAGTGGAGGATTGGCGACTCTGGCGCAAGACATCGCCGACCGCTTGGAAGTTTAGACTTCCCGCGCATGCGCCTCAGCGTACGAGAAGCTCGGCAGGACGATCCCTTCTCCCAAACGGACGGACTCAGCATCTACCGTGCGCCGTTCGCGGATGACAGTAGGCAGGGCCGTAAGCGCAATTTCGACGTCGGGCGGAGATATGACTACGACGTCTTCTTGAGTTACACACAGCCTGATCTCGCTGTGGCGAACGATGTTGCCAGTCGGCTGCGCGACCGCGGGGTACGCGTCTGGTTCGATCGCTGGGACATGCCGCAGAATGCCACGACGCGCAGGCTCCAGGCGAAAGCTAGAGCCGCGATGCGGCGTTGCACGGCGATGGTGCTGCTCGTGTCCCGTGATGCTCTCGCCGATCCCGGCTGGACGGAGCTCGTGAACCAGACCTACGACTTTCGCTACCCCAGCGACGGGCAGCGTCGATTCATCCCTATCGGCCTCGATGACGTCCTTCCAGGGAGCCCGCTCAACCAAGTGCTCTTGATGGACTGGCGTAAGCGCGGAGAGGAGGACCTCGAAAGTCTACTTGACGCATGCATGGCCGCGCAGGTCGAGCCGCAGGGTTGGATCCCTGAGACGGCCCCTGCCCATCACATATCGCTGGGTCATGTCGCCGGCATCAGAGCTCTCGCATACAGCCCTGATGGCCAGCGGGCGGCAAGCGGATCTGACGATGGCACGGTACGCATATGGAACCTGCGGAGCGGGATATGCGAGCGCGTGCTCGAGGGGCAGCTCGTCCCGGTTATCTCTCTCGCCTATAACCTAAGTGGGGATCGTCTACTCGCCGGCTCAGCCGACTCCACTGTGCGTGTATGGAACCTCGAGACATGGGAGTGCGATCGAGTTCTCAGCGGGCACACTCACGAAGTGACTGGGGTGGCTTACCATCCTGACGGCAACCGCGCGATTAGCGTCAGCAAAGATCACACGATCCGTGTATGGGATATCGACGCTGGCGTGTGCAGACAAGTGTTTCCAGTTCGACGAGCGCGAGGGATCAACGCGATCGCGTCTCACCCAAGTGGCGAGCGGGCGCTGATCGGTTGCGGCGATGGCAGCGTGCGCGTCGTGGATCTCGCGGATGGAAAAAGCGAGATCGAGCTCGGCGAGCACAAAGGGGGCGTTCTCTGCGTGGCCTACCACCCTGACGGAGTTCGCGCTATCAGCGGTTCGATCGACCACACGATGCGCCTGTGGGACCTTGAGGAGAAGAAATGCGATCGCGTCTTTTCGGGGCACGAGCGCCACGTCTGGGGCGTTGCGCCTCACCCTGACGGCATCCATGCGATCAGCTGCGCGGGAGATCGCACATTGCGAGTGTGGAACCTCGATAGCGGCGAGTGCGATCAGATTCTGAAAATCCACAACAGCGGCGTCAGGGCGGTCGCCTACAGCCCTGGTGGCGGCTGCTCCATCAGCGGCTCCAGCGATGGGACGATCAATGTGTGGGACTTCGTTCGCGGTGAGTCGGACCAATGCTTCGCGGCTCATCCACGTGCGGTCGAGGGTGTCGCCTTCAGCAGCGACTGCAAGGGCGCGATCACGGCGTCCTCCAGCGGTTCGACCCAGCACGTGCGTGTGTGGGACCTTGCTGATGGGAGCTGCAGGCAGGCCATATCCAGAAAGGCGAAGTTCGAGGACATGCACGGGTCCGAGGCTCCCAACAATGCGCTCGCCTGCGGCGTGGGCGGCAAGCAGGTGATCGACTGCTCTTATGGAAACCGGGCGCGTGTATGGGAGCTCGCTGATGCCGAGGGCACGCGGTTCCTCGAAGGATCTGACGTAAGCCTGCACACGCTCGCCTACCACCCTGACGGCTACGAGGTGATCGGCGGCTTCGTGTCAGGCCCGATTTGCGTATGGAACCTCGCGGATGGCAAACTTGCACAGAGGCTCGAGGGACACGCTACGGGGGTTATGAGCATCGCTTATCACCCTGACGGCAAGCATGCGATCAGTGGCTGCGGGGACGGCACGATACGTGTCTGGAACCTCGCGGGCAAAGGACGCAGCTATGCCCTGCGGGGACATACCGCGCCGGTGCTCAGCGTCGCCTACCACCCTGACGGCGCCCACGCGATCAGCGGCTCTGTGGACGGCACGGTGCGGGTGTGGGACCTGACGGCAAGACGCTGCGTGCAAGTGCTTGAGGGTCATACCGAGGCAGTGAGGAGCGTCGCCTACCACCCTGACGGTGCCCACGCGATCAGTGGCTCGGAGGATTGCACGGTGCGAGTATGGAATCTGCAGACCGACGCTTGCCGAGTGCTCGAAGGTCATGCGGACATCGTGCTGGGAGTCGCCTGCGACCCGGATGGCGAGGCGATCATCTCAGCCGCCGCCAACGGGGTCTTGCGCATCTGGAGCCTGCCGCTGATCGACCAGGACCAGCCAAGGGACCAGGCTCGCTATACGAACGCGAAGGTCGTGCTCGTCGGCGATAGCCAGGTCGGCAAGAGCGGCCTTGCGATGCGACTCGCCCGCGATCACTGGGAGCTCACCGAGTCGACGATCGGCGCGTGGGCGACGCAGGTCAAGCTGCCGATGAGCGCCGCTGAGAGCACCGGCAAGGACATCGAACGCGATATCTGGCTCTGGGACTTCGGTGGGCAGGCAGATCAACGCTTGGTCCATCAGCTCTACATCGACGACGCCGCGCTCGCGCTCGTCGTCTTCGACGGTGAGCGCGAGGACGCGCTCACGAAGCTGTGGGACTGGGTGCGCGCCTTGCACGCGGTCGCGGACGACACTCCAAAGATCCTCATCGCGGGCCGCGTCGACTGCAACCGGGTACGGCTCAGCCCAAACGCGATCGAGCGGTTCAGCAAGGACGCCGGTTTTCTCACCTATATCGCGACCAGTGCTAAGAACGACATCGGTTGCAGCGAGCTGCGGGAGAAGATCGTCACCTCGATCGATTGGGAGCACATTCCATGGCGAGCCTCGCCGCAGGTCTTCCAGCGCCTAAAGGGGGCGATTCTCGAGCTGAAGGACAGTGGCCGCGCGCTCACCTCGATCAAAGAGCTGCGCGACTGGCTGCCAACCCAGATCGGACCGTTCAAGCCGGCGGAGCTCGATGCGGTTCTCGGGCTGCTCGCCGGCCCGGGCGCGGTTCGGCGATTGCGTTTTGGAGAACAAGTTCTGCTTCAGCCGGAGCTGCTCAACTCATACGCTCAGTGCGTGATCCAAAGCCTGCAGGACGGCTGCATCGCCGAGGATCTGGTCCTCAACGGCGAGCTCAGCTATCCGCCGGACTTCGTGCGTCTTCCCGAGGAAGTGGAGCGGACCGTCTTGCGTGCGATGCACCAGCAGCTCGTGGAGGAGTCGATATGCATTCGTGACCACGAGGAGGAGGAGGGGAGGGGGAAGAATAAGCGGCCCACTCTGCTCGTGTTCCCCGGCTACTTCAGGCGCGAGCACCCTGTGCGGCCAACCGCGCCGCTGCCGTTCATCACCTTCCGCTTCACCGGCTACTTGGACGAAATCTATGCGAGCCTGATCGTTCGCCTGCACCACACCAAGCCCTTCGAGCGCTTGGAGCTCTGGCACAATGCGGCTGACATGATCACGCGGGAGGGGTGGGTGCTTGGCGTGCGGTTGACGACGAAGCCCGACGGCATCGGCGAGCTCGACCTCTACTGCGATGCGGATACGCCCGTCGGCGAACAGGCGCTGTTCGCGCGCTACGTTCAGGACTATCTCGCCGAGACGGCGACGGATCTCGGTTCGCTGCGTACCTACATCTGCCCGTACTGCAAGACCCCAGTGGCGAATCGCGAGGTCGCCAATCGTCGTCTTGAGGAGGGCAAGCTGAACAACATCATCTGCAGCAACTGCGAGCTTCGGATCCCCCTGCATGACGACATCCAGCGGCAGCTGGCCAGCCTTCAGACCGGGACGCTCGCCCAGCGCCGGCGCAAAGACGCCGAGATCGACCTCAGAAACGAAAACCGTGAGCAGATATTGAAGGGCACGGTGACTACCCTGGTCGCCGAAGCCGGGCAGACCACTCGCATACCCGAAAATGACCATGGCATCGACGCCGAGCTGGAATTCTTCAACGACGACGGTGCGGCAACCGGGAAGAAGCTCTACATGCAGCTGAAGTCAGGGGATTCCCACCTGTATGTGCGCAAAGGCAATGAACGGGTATTTCGCATTCGCAAGCCGAGGCACGCCGATTTCTGGGCAGATCAAATCGTCCCGGTGTATCTCGTGATCATGAGTTCGCAGGGATCGACCGAGTGGATGGAGATCAGAGACCTCCTCATCAAGCAGCGCGCGGCCGAAAGGGACTGGCCTGCTCGCGAGATCGTCTTTGACGGTGAGCCTTTCACCGTGCCTAGCATCCGCGAGGTGCGGGCACAAATGCTCGGCTGCTGACTGACGACCGGATACGCACAGCTGGCCGGCTCGCCTGGCGCTGATAGATGAAGGCTCGCTGCGGGGTGCGAGGCGTTGCCGATTCCGGAGGGTCGCGCGTCCACACAGGTGATGTGATCAAGACGGTGGACGCCAACCTCTGGCCAGAGTCGTTTGGCCCACCTCGATCAGGTAGCCGTCAGGATCACGGATGTAGCAGCGTATCTCGGTCGCGTGCTGCTTCGGCGGCGTTAGGAAGTGGGCGCCGCGCTCGCTCCACTCAGCGTACACAGCTTGGATGTCCGCAACCCGGATGTTGAGGAAGCTGGTCACCCGATCTGGGTCGGGCAGCGTCTCGAGCGTGACGGTCGGCTTGTCGTCGGTCGGACCTCCTCCGAGGTTGATGATTATCCAGCTGTTGGCTAGCGCTACGTATGTCACCTCGTCATCCGCCTCGCCTGAGATTACGGTCCTGCCACCAAGTACGTCGGTGTAGAAGCGGCGGGAACGCTCGACATCATCTGAAACGATGAAATGGGCCAAGACCATCTCCTGCTCGATGGCGCTCATGCTGACCTCCGTTGTTGAATTGACTCCATAGTCGCGCCTTACACCGCGCACCGCGTCCGTGTATGTCCCTAGTCCGCTGCTCGGGTGCTGTCGCGTGTTCGCCGCCCGCTTCGCGCAGACCGCCCTGCGACGAGGCTGTGATAATCCGGCGAGTGGAAGGGATCGACGCTTGGTGGGCGGCGGGGCAACGTGTGGATATAGACTTCGGCGGGATAACCCGGCAGATCTTTCTGCGTAGGGCCGGTGCTGGCCCGACGATGACTCTGCTGCACGGGTTCCCAAGTTCCTCGCACGATTGGGCCGCGGTGCTTCCAGCGCTGGCCGAGCGCAATTCGCTGGTGTTGTTCGACTTCCTCGGGTTTGGTGCCTCGCAGAAGCCAGCCGATCACGACTACTCGATCCATGAGCAGGCCGACCTCGTCGAAGCTGTGTGGGCGCGTGAGCGGATCACCGCGACGGTCGTCGTAGCCCACGACTACGCCGTATCGGTTGCGCAGGAGTTGCTCGCAAGGCGCGCCGAAGGCGCCCTGGGTGTCGAGTTGATCGAGGTAGACCTGCTCAACGGCGGGCTCTACCCAGACGTTTACCGCCCGCAGCCCGGTCAGCTGGCACTACTGGACCCGGAACTCGGACCGCAGATCGGCGCGCAGATAACCGAGGAGCTGTGGATCGAGGGGCTGAAGCCCACCTTCGCCGAGGGCTTCGACGTGGCGGCCGCTGGGGCTGAGATCTGGCGGGCGATGACTCGGGAAGACGGTCAGCTGGTCATTTACCGCGTGATCCGCTACATGAACGACCGCGCCCTTCATGCTGATCGCTGGGTGGCCGCGCTCGAGCAGACCGACGTACCGCTTGCCTTCGTGTGGGGGATGCTCGACCCGATCTCCGGCGCCCACATGGCCGAGCGCATCCGCGCACGACTACCCGCGGCGCCATTCACCTCGCTGCCGGACGTCGGACACTGGCCCGCTCTCGAAGCGCCCGTCCGCATGGTCGCGGCGCTACGCGACAGCGCAAGCGCTAGAAACTGAGTCCTCGCGTGGAGGGGTGGTCGCCTATTCCGACTCACGCGCCAATCGCCTTCACGGCAGGACGGGGCGCCTCTCAGAGGCTCGGGGGCCGATGCGTCAGCCGAGTTCTTCAAAGTCCCCTGGCTTCCAAGAACCGTCGAAGGCGGGCTGTTCTGGCCCGTAGATACGGATGTAGGCGAACCAGCCTTTCCCTGGAAGCGTTTGTATCCATGCTCGCGTGTCTGGATCGTCCGGTGGCGTCGGGCTGAAGTGGAGATCCGCTGAAACTGAACTGGCGAGGTTGTTGAGCTCGAATAGCGACCGCAGTGCAGCCTTGTTCTGATCGGTCTGGATCTGCGAGCGCGTCTCGGCGTCATAGACGGTCACTGACCAGAACAGCTTCCCGGGCACAGGCAGCGGGAGCGAGAGTTTGTAGCTCTTGCCGCCGTCGAGGTAGGCATTATTCTGGTCGCGCAGCCCGAGCCAGTAGAGCGAACCACTGCCCTCCACACGGCGGAACATCGCAGGCGAGGCGACAATCGCCTGCGCGAACCAGCGATCGCGAGCCTCAAGGTCCAGGCCGATCGGAGTCTCGAAGTCCGCGCTGTCCGGCACGAGGCTTGCCCACTCCCACATGCGATCGGGCCACGCGATCCTGTCCGACCGGGAGCTCGCAAACGCCGCGACGAGCATCTGATCGCGCGCAGCCTTTGCGGCGCTTTTGAGTAGCTCCTTCATCTCCTCATGGGGGCTGAACGGTGCGCCCTTCTCGATGCCGAGAGAGGCCAGTAGTCCGTACATTGGCCGGAACTCGTCGACCACTGGCTCTGCATCGATGATCTGGTGCAGCACCTCCCAGTAGGCGAGGTTGTCCTCCCAGCGAAGGCAGGTGTTGTCGGTTGCTCTTTCGGTTGTGTCGATGAACTCCAATCGTGCAGGATTGTCCGCGCTTGAAAGCGGATAGATCGCTATCTCCCGCAACGCGTCAAGGGCCTTCTGAATATTTCCCTCGACCGGCAGCGCTCGCAGCGCGATCAACGCCTTCAGCGACGAGCAGCGACCGACGAAAAACCCGTCCGGAACGTCCCCCGCATATCCGGGCGGCAAAACCAGGTGCTTGCCGCCACGACCCCCATCCGGACCGGGAATGCCCATGTCCATCACCCAACGCTGATGATGATCGTCGACCAGTCCGATGTACGGGCCGGGAGGAAGCTCGATCACGACCGGACCCTGTGTGAGATCGAGAGTGCCGGCCCCATATGGCGTGTCGGAGTTGAGCGTGAAGCCGACCTGTCGTGGACCGGTTGACGCGATTCCGATCGACTCGTTGTCGGCGATGCCGATCTCGCGATTACCGTTGAAGATACCCTCGACCGATACCGTCGGATACCAGAATCGATATGCCGTCACGGCGCGCTGGAAGTGCGCTTCCTGCCTGATCCTCCGCGCTCCCTCCTCTGTAGGGAATCCCCGCTCGAATACCGGCAATGCTTCGTCTGGCATGAGAGTTCCTCCAGTAGCTCGCTCGCGGTGAGACCTATTGTCCCAGACCGTCCCAGACAGTGAAGACGCCAGTCGTGTGGCTGTTGGGCCCCGTGGTTCAGGTTGCGGTAGCTCCGACCGGTTTCATGGGGGAGAGGGTCGCAACCTCGAAATCGCGGCTCACCGTGGCGACCTCGTCGGGGACAGCGGCGAGGTTGACATTCGTCGAGAACCCCATCGTGGCGTCGATAGGACGGAAGAAGTCATCGAAGTGGCTGGCCACGATCGTGCGCGGCTGCAGACGGGGCAAGATTCGTGCCCAGTAGTCGCGCGTGAAGCTGCGCCCGGCGATGCCCGCGAGAAACACATCGACGCCGCTGTGACGGAGTGCATCGTCGACCAGGTTTGCGCTGCCTTGGTGGTAGAAGGTCGTTCCCGCCACCTCGATATGGATGCCCCATACCTGACCACACTTGTACGCCGACGGCGAGAGGGCGTCGAGATGCTCACACGTCAGCTCGCCGTCAAAAGGGACCGCGAAGCCGAGCAGGAGCTTCGAGTGCAGGCTCGGGACAAAGGTGACGGTGAATGGTCCGAGCTCGTAGCGACGGTTGGGCTCGACCTCGACAGCGCGCTCACCGAGTCCGTGGAGTCGCATCAGGTTGACCAGCGAGCTCGAACCGTAGGCGGAGCACCCGTGGCGCCGCGTGATTTCCGGCACGTCGATCGCGTGGTCGAAGTGGGTATGGCCGACGAGTACGCCGGCAACACGCCCCGGCGGTCGTAGATGGCGCTCGTGGAGCGCCTGGTTCGCCAGCGCAGGCGTGCGGCGCAGGACACTGGATAGCGGAACGCGCGAGAGGTAAGGATCGATGTAGATCGTCTGCTCCTCATAGCTCAAGCGATAGCCAGCGACACCGAGCCATTCGAGTTCGAGTCCCCGCGCCAGCTCGAGCGGCTTGCTTGTAAGCTCGCGCATGGCGTCGGCGTCGTGGCGCTCTCGCTCCTCGCGATTGGCTGAAAAGCGGGCGAAACTTGCGAGATGGTGGAGGAGATTCGGCACAGAGGCGATCGTACAGCGGTAACGGCGTACGATCCGTCGCTACCGTGCATGGCTGGAGACCCGAGCATGAGATCTGACGGCGCAACGTCGAAAGCGAGAGGATGGCGCAAATGAAGGCAGCGGTTATCTACGAGAACGGCGCGCCGGAGGTGCTTCGCTACGAGGATGTGCCCGACCCGCAGTGCCCCGACGGCTGCGTGATCGTTGACGCCGAGGCGATCAGCATCGAGGGCGGTGATCTGCTCGCCCGCGCAGCAGGCGATTTGCCCGCGATCCCACATATCGTCGGTTATCTGAGTGCTGGCACGATTAGCGAGGTCGCCGCCGGGGTCGAGGGACGCGCGGTCGGCGACCGGGTGGTGGCCCTGAATGCGGCAGGGTCGCATGCCGCCAGACGAGCGGTCCCCGCCGCGATGACTTGGCCGATCCCAGCGGGGCTGGATGCGGCCCGCGCCGCATGCGTGCCGGTGGCGTTTGGTACCGCGTACGAGTGCCTCTTCACCGCTGGCAAGCTCGCCGAGGGTCAGACGGCTCTGATTCATGCTGGAGCCGGCGGCGTCGGCATGGCCGCGATCCAGCTCGCCAAGCGCGCGGGCGCGACCGTAATCACGACTGCCTCCAGCGATGAGAAGCTGAAGCGGCTAAAGGCGCTCGGACTCGACCACGGGATCAACTATGCGACCGAGAGCTTCGTCGAGCGCACCAACGAGCTGACCGACTCGCGCGGCGTGGAGGTCGTCCTCGACTCGATCGGAGGCCAAAACCTCATCGACAGCATTGGCGTGCTCGCCTACCGGGGCGCACTCGTCAGCGTCGGGGTGGCCGCCCGTGTGGGCTCGGCGATCGAAGCGCGGTCGCTCTGGATGCGCAACAACTCGCTGCACGGCGTCTTTCTCGGCGGCGCGATCCTGTCGGAGTATGCCCGCGTCCATCCCATGATCGGCGACATGCTGGAGCAGGTAGCAAGCGGCGGGCTGCAAGTAGAGATCGATAGCTCGTTCCCGCTCTCGGATGCTGCCGCGGCGCACGTTTATGCCGAGAGCCGCAAAGCATTCGGCCGCGTCGTCATCACGCCCTAGCCGCAGCCTCAAACGGAGACCCGCCAGCTACGAGCCGCCGTCGAGAACAAGAAGCGCTGAGTCCACGGCACGACGGCGTCGAAGGTCAGGAAGCGGTAGCTTCACGCTGTGTGGGCGCGCGCGTGTGCCGTCGCCGGTTGGCACATGTGGCAACCGGGAATACATGAGATCCAGGCCCCGATCTGCCACGATCGTGAGTGTCCCCGTCCGCAAAGGAGAACCCATGCCCGACTATGCACCCGGAACCCCGTCATGGATCGAACTTGCCTCACCAGATACCGATGCCTCCGCGCGGTTCTACGACGAGCTGATGGGCTGGAGCGCGACCGAGCCGGGACCGGCCGAGACCGGCGGGTATCGCATGTTCCAGCAGGACGGCAAGAACATCGGAGGTCTGATGGGTCACATGCAGGAGGACCAGCCCACTGCGTGGGCTACCTATATCAGCGTCGCCGACGCCGAGGCGACTGCCTCCAAGGTGAAGGCGGCCGGCGGCAGCGTGGTTCTCGAGCCGATGGATGTGATGGATATCGGACGGATGGCGTTCTTCGCCGATCCCACAGGTGCCGTGTTCGGCGTCTGGCAGCCGAAGACATTCACCGGCGCCGACCTTGTCAACGAGCCTAACTCACTGTGTTGGAACGAGGTGCTCACCCGTGACGCCGACGCGGACAAGGCGTTTTACCCGGCTGTCTTCGGCTGGGAGGGTCGTCCCCCCGCGTTTGAGGGGGCGCCAACGACATACACGGTCTGGGAGCTTGACGGGAAACAGCTTGGGGGCATGATGCAGATGACCGACGAGTATTTTCCAGCCGAGATCCCGCCGCACTGGGGCGTGGTCTTCGCGGTCGCCGACTGCGACGCGATCGTCGCCAAGGCCCGCGAGCTCGGCGCGACCGTTACAAACGAGCCGATGGACATGCCAATCGGACGCTTCGCCGGGCTCATCGATCCCCAGGGGGCCTCCTTCACAGTGATGCAAGCGGCCGCTTAATCGGACTGTATTAGCTCCGGCAAGTAGCGTAACCAAGAGGACAGTGGCGGCGCGGCTTACCGGCCGGCCGCCACCTTCAGCAGTGAGCCTAGGTTCTCTGTCGTGAGTGCCACTGCGCGGGCCGCTGGTGAGAAGCCTGCGTGGCGCGGCAGTCGCACGCGCAGCGCCCCCGGCAGCGATGCGAAGTGCAACGGCGGGTCGAGCACGAGTGCCTCGCCGTCGAGGCCGATCTCCACAGGACGGTCCGAGCGGACTTCGAACTCCGGCGCAGACCACGACAGTAGGCCGGGGTAGCGCCCCGCCTGGCCGACCAGCTCGAGCGCTACGAGCTTGGAGACGTCGGCGCCTCGTACGCGGGCGGCCACGATGCCGAGCAGGCCAGTGTCGATCCGCGCGCGTGTGCCGGCGCCGGATAGATGGGAGAGCTCGTACGGGTTGTTCGACACCAGTAGGAGCGGCGCATCTTCGCGGCTGGTCCCGTCCGGGGCGGTGAACTCGAGGTCGATCGCCTCGGCGTCCGGGCCAAGGAGGTCTGGCAGCATCCGCGTCCACGTCTCGAGCTTGGCGTCGCGATAGGCGTTGGACTGGACGACCTTCGCATAGACGCCGAGCGATGCGTTGTTGACGAACACGCGGTCGTTCACGCGTGCGAGGTCGATGCGCCGCTCGACGCCGTCGGTGAAAGCATCCAGTGCGCCTACGACGTCGTTGCGATCCAGCCCGAGGTCAAGCGCGAAGTGGTTTCGCGTTCCCGCCGGGATGCACACATGGGCAATGTCCCGTCGTGCGGCGATCGTCGCCACGAGTGCCTGTGACCCATCACCTCCGGCCATCCCGATGACCTGCGCGCCGCGTGCGATGGCGTTCTCAGCGAGCTCGAGTAGATCATCGCTCGGGCGCATGGCTATTGGTTCGATGCCTCGCTGCCGAGCTTCTCTGGCAAGGTTGAGACGCTCGGCCTTCCCACCGCCCGACTTCAGGTTGATGATCAGCGCTGCTGCATCGGCGGCGCCTACCGGCTGGACCATGCCAGCCACCCTTCTGTTAGTCACCGCTCCAGTCCGCTCCAGCGCGTAGCGTGCGGATAGTCCGAACAGCGCAAGCAACAAGAGCAACACGACCAACACCAGCAACCCTTGCCAGTGAGTCGCCAGCACCACCACCAGGCTGGCACCGGTGAGGACCGCCGCTATCGCACCGAACACACGCGGTATGCCGCGCTCGGTCAGGGCGAACCAGAGCGCGGTATTCGCCGCCAGCACGAGCACCACCGCAAGCACGGCGATGGGGACGTCCCCAGCCAACGCGATGGCTGCCACCACCACCATGGCGCCCGGCACGGCGAGCGCCACGATCGCGGCAAGACGCCGAAACCGGCGCTGCGCGGCCTTGCCTGTCTTGGGAGTAACCGGGGTCGCGTGCACCCTGACCCATGTTGTCAGAGCCGTCGATCAGTAGATCGTCTGATGATCTAGCAGGTGGGCGCCTGTGCTCGCGTGCACCTCCCGTGCGCCCTCGGGTGCGCGGGCGCCTGGTGCAAACAAGCCTAGGACGTGTCCTCCGAACCCGCCGCCCACGAGCCTCGCGCCGCATGCGCCCGCATCTAGGAGTCGTTCGACGGCCGCCTCGACGGCAGGCGTAGATACCCCGTATTGGTCGCGCAAACTTGCATGGGAAGCGTTCAGCAAGCGTCCAACGACGGGCAGGTCGTCTGCGCGCAAAGCGTCCACCGTGTCCATGACTCGCATATTCTCGCTGAGCACGTGGCGTGCGCGTTCTCGCAGCCGCTGCGGCAACCCGTCGAGGGCGTCCCAGCTCGCTTGCCTCAGTGAATCGACGTCCAAGAGCTGGCATGCCGTAGAGCATTCGGCTCTGCGCTGGTTGTAGGCGGAGCCGGCGTTCGTATGACGCTCGCCGGAGTCGAGTGTCACCAGTCGCCAACCATCCTCCAGTCGCAGCGGGACCGGTTCGACCTGGAGCGTCTGGAAGTCGATGCACATCGCCATCCCGGGTGCGCCATACAGCGAGGCGAGCTGATCGAGCATCCCGGTGTGTGCGCCCACCCAGTCGCTCTCGACGCGCGAGCACAGCCGGGCCAGTCCAACACGGTCGGCCCCGGCCTTGCCGGCGAGGGCGAGCAAGGCCAGGCACAGAGCGACCTCGAGCGCGGCTGAGGAGGACAGCCCGGCGCCTTGCTGGAGATTGCCGCCGATCTCCAGATCGGCCCCGACCAGCGAGTACCCGGCTCGGCGCAGCTCGGCGACGACACCACGCACGTATGCGCGCCAGCCCGTCGCGCCTGTGGGCTCGACCAGCGCGAACTTGTCCTGCTGACCACAGTCGAGCGCCCGCGCGCGAATGTGTTCCTCCCCGGTTGCCTTCGCATGAACCGTGATTCCCTCGGCGATCGCAAATGGCAGCGCGAGCCCTTGGTTGTAGTCGGTGTGCTCTCCAATCAGGTTTACGCGACCAGGAGCAAAAGCACTGACGCCCTTACGCAACACTGGCGATCGCCTTGCGCAGTGCCTCGGCAGAGTCCTCGGGCAACGTATCGCCGACGAACGTGCCCCCGCCAAGCTCTGAGCCGGCGGGATACTTGAGCTTGGTCGCCGTGCGCAGCGGCGGGTAGAACTCGACGTGCACGTGCCCGTTTGAATGTCCGTCGGTGGGCGCTTGGTGGACGACCATCACATATGGGAATGGCCTGGTAAACAGGGCATCGTAGCCGCGCGTGATGGTCTGCAAGCACTCGGCGAGCAGCCTCAGCTCGCCAGGCTCGCAATCAAGCAGGCTCGAGCGATGTTCTCGGACGATGACGTGCGCTTCATACGGCCAGCGTGCCGCATAGGGAATGTAGGCGGCGAAGCTCTCGTTCTCGTGCACCACCCGGCGTCCATCGCTGAGCTCTTGGCGCAGCAGCTCACAAGACGCACAACCCTGCATGCGCGCGTCCGCGACGAGCTCGAGCTTGGGCACCGGCGGCAGGAACGGGTAACCGTAGATTTGCCCATGTGGGTGGTGCAAGGTCGCGCCGACCTCCACCCCTCGGTTCTCGAAGATGAGCACATACTGCACCTCCTCTCTAGCGCCAAGCTCTTGGTAGCGGTGGCGCCAAACCCACATCAGCGCCTCCGCACGCTCGGGCGTCAGCGTGCTGAAGGAGCCGTGGTGGCTGTCGGTGTACACGATCACCTCAGCCGCTCCTTGTGGCGCTTGAAAAGCGGGGTACAGATTGTCGAACACGGCTATCTCAAAGGCCGGCAGCGGGATCTCTGTCGGCGCGGCCCCCTCAGAACTCAGGTCGGCCGGCGTGGGACACAAGGGGCAGTGATCCTCGGAAGGAAGAAAAGTACGGTCCTGGCGGTGGATCGCGTATACGACCTCCTCACCGCGCAACTGGTTGAAGCGCTGCTTGCTCATTCGTCCCGGCGTTGGCGGCGAGCGTAGAGGATGAGCACTCGCCCGTCTTGCTTGACATGCCGCTCGATGCTGAGCGGCCCATAGGCCTCGCATCGCTCCTTCGCACGCCCATGTGGATCGTGCTCTTCGCGGCAAACGGCATCCGATCCCTGGGCTGTGCGCCCGTCTATATCTGACCGGCCGGAAGGCGGCTGTGGGCTGGCGTGTGCCGGAGCCATGCCTTGACGATAGAGACCTCGACATGAAGTTTCCTGAATACGAATGGAGCCAGGGGGTAAATGTATTGATGGGCGCTGCGTCGCCTGACGCAGCCTCCCCAGAGGAGGAGATACAGATGTCTGAGACAGATCAGGTCGATCGGCTTGCACAGCAGCTGGAGCCTTCGGAGATCGGCCGGCAAGGCCTGGATCGTCGTGCGTTCCTACGCCGCACAGCGCTCACCGGCATAGCGGCCGGCTCGGCGAGCAGCATCCTGGCCGCCTGCGGCAAAAGCAGCGGCTCGAGCGCCAGTGGCAGCGGTAGCGGCAGCGCGGCCGTGTTCGGCTCCCATCCAAACTACAAATTCGTGGTCGTCAACCACGTAACGACGAATCCGTTCTTCGTCCCCACGCAATACGGGGCAGCCGACGCGTGCAAGCTGTTGGGATGCTCGTATGAGTGGACGGGCTCGGAAAGCAGCAACGTCAACCAGATGGTCAACGCGGTCAACACCGCCATCACAAGCGGCGCGAATGGGATCGCGGTCGCGTTGATCGACCTGCACGCCTTCAACGCTCCGGTCGAATCGGCGTTGAAAGCGGGCATCCCCGTCGTCGCGTACAACGCCGATGCGCCCGGCAACGCGCGCCTGTCTTATATAGGGCAGGACCTCAAACTGGCCGGCGAACAGATGGGTAAGCGGATCGTCGAAGCGGTCGGCTCGGGCGACGTTGCGCTGTTCATCGCAACTCCCGGATCGGCCAACCTGCAACCACGCATCGAAGGGGCTGAAAAGGCGATCAAGGCCTCGGGTAAGCCGATCACGGTGCACACTGTCGCGACCGGCGCGGCGGTCCCGGGCGAGCTCTCGACGATCGACGCCTATTGGATTGGTCATCAGAGCACAAAGGGCATGTACGCCGTGGATGGAGGCAGCACCGAAAGCCTCGCGCGGGTGATGCAGAAGTACGGATTGCCCGCCAAGGGGATCAAGGCCGGCGGCTTCGATTTGACCGAAGGCACGCAGAAGCTGCTGCAGGAAGGCAACATCGAATTCACGATCGACCAGCAGCCCTACCTACAGGGCTTCCTGCCGATCCTGCAGCTGTTCATGTGGCAAGTCTCGGGCTCGCTCACAGGCCCTGCCGAAACAGACACGGGGCTGAAGTTCCTCAACAAGGAAACGGTTGCGCCGTACGTCGAATCCAAGACCCGCTATGAGGGGACGTCAACCGAAGTAAAGGTGGTTCCGATCAAGGCCGGCACACCCGCCTAGTGGTCGCAACAGACACTCGCGCCCAATGGAGGAGTTCGTGACGGCTATGCGTGCCAAGTGGAGGAGCCCGTAGGTGTCCAGCGTGACAGGGGGACCGCCTGCGTCTGAGGACCAGGCGACCGAACAGGGCCCGGGACGGCGGACGCGCTCCATCGATTCGAATGGTCCGCTCGCGCGCGTGCTGTCGCTGCGTGAGGGCAGCATCATCGTCGTGACGATCGTCACGGCGGTGTATTTCTCGCTTGAGACCAGCACTTTCCTGACGGGCGCCAACTTCAAGACGCTGCTGCCGTACTTCGCGCCGCTTACGATTCTCGCGGCGGGCGAGGTGTTTGTGATGATCCTCGGAGAGATCGACCTGTCGATCGGCGCGATGTACCTGTTCTCTCCGATCCTGTTCTACAAGCTGTCCACCGCCGGGATCCCGCTAGTGCCAAGCGTGGTGATCGCGCTCCTGTGCTGTATGGCGGTGGGTGCCGTCAACGGCTTCTTCACGGCGGTCGTGGGAATCAATTCATTCGTGGCGACGCTCGGAATGCTGTTCACCTTCGAGGGACTCAGCCTGATCATCTCCCACGGCGCGCCTGTCAACACGCCCGGAGCGCAAGTTCACCAAACGACGGTGAAGGTTGAACACGTGGTCAACGGCCACCACATCTTCCTCACCGAAACGGTCAACCACGTCAGCACGTTCGCCAAAATCTTTGGCGCCGGCACATATTCGGAGTTCATCTGGGCGCTTGCGATCGTGTTCCTGCTGCAAACCGCGCTCACGTTCACGCGCTGGGGATTGCATACCGTGGCAATCGGCTCCAACAAGCTCGGTGCGGCCGAGGCGGGCGTCTCGGTGAGGCTCATAACGATCCGCAACTTCGTGCTCTGCAGTCTCACCGCCGGGCTCGTCGGGATCCTCGAGGCTGTCCGCGCCGGGTCGGTCCAACCCGACCCGTCCGGGGCAAACGAAATCCTTTTCTTCGCGATCGCCTCGGCGGTGATCGGCGGGACACTGCTGGCCGGCGGATCCGGCACCGTGATCGGCGCGCTGATCGGTGCGTTGTTCCTCGGAATCCTCCAAGACGGTCTGGTCCTCCAAGGGGTGAACGCCAACTACAAGCTGTTCTACCTTGGTCTGGCGATCATCGTGGCGATGACCGTCAACGTCTACGTCCAACGCGCGCGCAGGGGGCATGGCAGTGGCTGACGCGCAACCGATCGAGACTGTCGTCCCGCCAACCTCGGCGCCCGACGATGTGCTCAGAGTCGAACACATCTCCAAGCGCTTCGGCCCCGTGACCGCGCTGCGCGACGTCAATCTGCACTTGCGCAAAGGGGAGGTGCTCGGTCTGCTCGGCGACAACGGCTCGGGCAAGTCCACCCTGATCAAGACCATCAGCGGCTTTCAAAAGCAGGATTCAGGCGAGATGTTCCTGCACGGAGAGCCCTACCGGCCCCGCGGTGTCGACGACGCGCGCAAGCAAGGGATCGACACCGTCTTTCAGGACCTAGCGTTGATCGACGAACTGTCTGTCTACCACAACATGTTTCTGTGTCGCGAGCATGTGCACCACCCGATCCCACTGCTCGCCAACCGACGGATGAAGCAGGAGACCCGCACGGCGCTCGACGAGATCGGGATCAACATCCCGCGGATCGACGTCGCGGTCGCGCGCCTGTCCGGCGGGCAACGACAAGCGATCGCGGTCGCACGCACGGTCAACTCCGATGCGGACATCCTGTTGCTCGACGAGCCGCTCGCGGCGATGGGCGCCAAGGAGGGCTCGATGATCCTCGACCTGGTGGCGCGGCTGAAGGCGGAGGGTCGAGTGTCGATCATCATGATCCTCCACAACTACGTCCACGTGCTGCAGGCGTGCGACCGCGTGAGCATGATCCAAGACGGAGTGATCACACTCGACAAGCCAACGAACGAGACCTCCGTCGAAGAGCTCACCGAGATAGTCGTAAACGAGTACCGGCGTGCACGAGAGCAGGAGCGCAGCGAAAGGCAAGCTCCGGGATAGCTCGGCCGGATGCGTACGATCCTGATCACCGGCTCCAAAGGAATCATCGGCTCGGTGCTTCGGCGTGGACTCGGCGACAAGTACCAGATCAGGAGTGTGGATCTGCCCGAGGACATATCCCACTACGAGGTTCTGTGGACGCAAATGGCTGGAGTTGACACGGTCATTCACCTTGCCCGCAGATTTTCACCGGCTGACCCCATCGAGCGGCGTATGCGCATCTATCCGGAGAACGTGCAGATAGACGTAAACGTCTTCACGGCAGTGGTCAAAGCCCAGGTGAAACGGCTCATCGTGGCCAGTTCGGTGCATGCCGACAACCACCGCGATCCCGCCGCGGTTGAGCCGCTGAGGATCCCAGGCAGTTATTCCCCCGCGACGCCATACGGCGTGTACAAGCTCATCGAGGAGGAGGTGGGCAAGACCCTCTCAGAGCAGTTCGGCTTCGAGTTCATCGGTGTGCGGTTTGGTGGTGTAACGCGAGATGACTCTGTCAAGACAGGAGCAGGGCAGACGGCAACCTGGCTGAGTCACGACGATCTCCTGAGCGCGATCGACGCGTGTCTGCGGGTCGAGTCGGTGCCGGGGCGCTCCACCGTCTTCTACGCGGTGTCCAATAACGACGACAGAATTCACGAGACGACCAATCCGTTCGGCTGGAGGCCGAAGGACAATTCGGCAGACCGTATGTAGGAGGGCGCCCGGCAAGTGGAGTCGGCGGCGATCATTAAAATGGTGGTTGCGACCCGCCGTGAGTGTCGCCGCGGACGGCTCACGACCGATTCTCAGATCCATGCATCATGCTACCCCTATCGTGATGGCCTCCGAGGAGCAGCCAGCCGCTGGTTCGTCTGCGTGGGCGCCGTTTCGCTCTGGTGTGTTTCGAGCTATGTGGTCGGCGCAGTTCGTCAGCAACATCGGTGGTTGGATGCAGACGGTGGGGGCGCAGTGGCTGATGCTCTCGCTGACCACGGCTGCGGCGCCCGTGGCGCTCATCCAAACGGCGTCGAGTCTTCCGGTGCTGTTGTTCGCGGTGCCGGCGGGCGCCGTGGGCGACCTCGTGGACCGCCGGCGCTTCCTACTCCTTGCGCAGACATTCATGTTGCTTGCGGCGCTCGCGCTGGGAGTGTTGGCACTCGCCGGACTTGTGACTCCGGTGGTGTTGTTGGCGCTCGTGTTCGCTCTTGGCGCTGGCCAGGCCTGGACATCGCCTACATGGCAGACGCTCCAGCCGGAGCTGGTGCCAGCCGCCGAGCGACCGCAGGCGATTGCGCTCGGCTCGGTGAACATGAATCTCTCGCGCGCCGTGGGCCCGGCGATCGGCGGCCTGCTTGTAGCCGCCACGAGCGTGGGCTCCGTGTTCCTGATCAACGCGGCGAGCTTCCTGGCGGTGATCGTCGTGGTCCTAAGGTGGCGCGGAGGCGGTCGCAGGGAAGGTGCACTCGCGCCCGAGCATGTCGGCGAGGCAATCCGTGCGGGCGGACGCTACGTCGCCGCAAGCCCGGCGCTGCGGGTTGTGCTCCTGCGATCCGGATTGTTCGTCTTCTTCGCAAGCTCGATCTGGGCTCTATTGCCGTTGACCGCCAGAACAGAGCTTCATCTTGGCTCAGGCGGCTACGGTCTGTTGCTCGGATGCGTTGGGGTCGGCGCGGTGGTCGGCGCGGCGCTGTTGCCACATCTACGCAACCGTTTGACGCCCGGTGCGATGCTGAGCATCGGCTCGGTTGTGGTGGGCGCTTTGGCGTTGGTGCTCGCCTATGTCCATGTCACCGCGCTGGTGGGCGTGGCGCTTGCGATCGGTGGGACCGCATGGATCCTCGCGCTCTCGACACTCAACTCTGTCTACCAGTCGAGCCTTCCTGGATGGGTCAAGGCACGCGGCATGGGCTTCTACCTGATCGTCTTCCAGGGAGGCAACGCTATCGGCAGCGCCGCGATGGGACTCGCAGCCGGGCAGGCGGGACTCTCGTCCACACTGTTCGTGGCGGCGATCGGGCTCGTGCTCGGCCCACTCGCGGGGTTGCGCTTCCCGCTCAAGCCGCTAAAGCCAGAGGAACTACTGCCCGCCGGTGACTGGCCGGTGCCGCAGCTGACCAACGAAGAGGCACCGGGGGGACCGGTCATGGTCAACGTCGAGTATTGGCCCCGAGCAGGTCTCGAGGATGACTTCCTGCAAGCGCTCCACGACGCGCGCTGGAGTCGCCGGCGGACGGGCGCAAGCTCCTGGCGCGTATGGCGCGACAGGTCCGAGCCTAACCGCTTCATCGAGCAGTTCGTCGTCGCGTCTTGGCAGGAACATCTACGCCAGCACGAGCGGGTCACCACCCGTGATCAGGAACGCTTTGATCGCATCCGTGCGATGACCGATCCCGATCGGCCAGTGGCGGTCACGCACTGGACCGCACCCCGACTTGGCGGGGCCCATCTTCGATAAAACGGAAATCGAGCTGTTCTGGTCTTCCCGAAGCTGTCAGGACGCTTCTATGCACACTGTGACTACTAGCGGTCGATAAGCCTCAATCGGTCTCGTCCCGTCGCGCATAGAGCTCGTCCACGTGCGACATGCCCTTTGGCGGCAGCATCGCGCCGGCGATCCAGAGAAACGGAATGACGAACCCGAGGATCAGCAAGACCCAGTGCCGGTTTTGGAACGTCCTGACACCAAGAAAAAACAGCAGGAAAATGTAGATGATGCCCAGTCCGACGTATAGCAAAACAAACCCCATCCCGATAGCGGTTAGGACACCTTAGACCGTCCTCCACTAGTGTGTCCCTGAGACTATGCATCCCTTTCGCGCAGCCGTCGAAGCACAAGACCTTGACGCCGCGATTGCGCTCATGGCAGATGACGTCGTGTTTCGAAGCCCAGTCGTCTTCAAGCCCTACCACGGTCGCGAGGCCGTCGCAATGCTGCTCGGAGCCGTGGCGCAAGTGTTCGAAGACTTCCGCTACGAGCGCGAGATCGGCGCGTCCGACGCATCCGACCATGCCCTTGTTTTCCGCGCGCGCATTGGCGATCGCGAGCTGGAGGGATGCGATTTCCTGCATACAAACGAGCAGGGCTTGATCGACGAGTTGTGCGTAATGGTCAGGCCGCTGTCAGGTGTACTCGCACTCGCCGAGGCGATGAAGGCTCAGCTCGAGCTGGCCCAGCGCGACCCCAGCGCCTGAGCGTTCTGACGGCTCACTTCAAGCCTCTGAGTCGGGGGCTCCCATCACCTCGCGGACCTCGATTGGCTGCATGATTGGCACGCCGCCTTGCGCGGGTGCGGCCGAGATCTTGGCGGCGATCTCAATCGCGCGCTCGGGCGACTCGACGTGTGATCGATCGACTAGCGCGCGGCGAGCTGGACGATCGGGATTGATGTGCTCGAGCTGACCGGGGATCCTCAGATCTTCCCACACCACGCACTGCGCTTTTCCTCGCGACCTGAGCCGCGGACACTCTCAGTTGAGGGATCCGACTCTTCGTATGGCGGCGCCGCAGGGTGCGGAGATAGAGCACACGGGTCATGTTGTCTCAAAAAAAACGGAGTTGCCACCACCCGAATATGTGCGCTAGTCTGAATAATGCGTGGGTGCTCGCCCGCGTGGCTGCGACCGGCGGCTACTCATCGCGAATCGGGTCGCGGCCCATATGGCAACCGATAAGGAGGCGCAATGTCGATCGAGCTCTATCTCGTAAAACTCTTAGCCGGCAACGTGGGGGTGCCCGGGGCACCGATCCTGCATCTCGGCCTGGCAGTCGATGCACCAACTGGCTATATCACCGGACGGGCAGAGATCACCCAAGCGGTGGCACCACCTGATGGGATCATTAGAATCAACGACCTCCACGGCCGCATTCACTCACTTGGGTTCGGCCCCAATGTGCGCGTGGTCGCGCTAAGGGGTTCATATATTTTCGCATTCCCGCCGCCGGCGATAGGCGAGGGAGTGGCGTTATTCTCGGCAACGTTCGTCATCGCGCAGGACAATTGGAACGGACGGGGATCGTTTACCTTCGGGAGCACGGAGATCGACGATGTCCCCTTTCGCGTCTGCGAGGAGTAGCTCCTCGCGACGGCTACTCGTAAACGACTCACGCTCGACGAACGTCGTTATCTCTCGGCGGGCGGTCGGTCCCGGGTCGACTCGGATTTAGCCACTGCGCGGCGGAGGTTCAAGAGGGCCGTCCTGCTCGCCACTGCCGCTCGGCGGTGACGAGCAGGGCCCCGCTTCATGGTCGCGCGTGATCAGCAGCGCCGCCGCCATACTGGCGTCGATGCTCGCAGAGCGCTTCACAGCACAGCTACTCGCGGGAGAGCCGGCTCGCGATCCAGTTGCGGTCGCTGAGCGGCTGCTCGCGGTCCAGGGGCAGGATCCGCGCGGGGTGCGCCTCGCAATCCGCTCGCGCACCGCTGGCCTGTCAGTTGCCGATGTGGATAGTGCTCTGGGTGAGCAGCGTGCACTTGTGATTGCTTGGCTGAATCGCGGCACGCTGCACCTCGTGCGCAGCGAGGACTACCCATGGCTACAGGCGCTGACCGCGCCGCGCATGGTCACGGCCAACGCGCGAAGGCTGGCGCAGGAGGGCGTCTCGCCCGCCGCCGCCGACCGCGCGGTGAAGGCGATCGAGCGTTCCCTGGCCGAGGAGGGTCCGCTCACGCGCGCGCAACTACGCGAGCGAATCGCGGCCACGGGTGTGCGCACGGAGGGGCAGGCGATTGTTCACCTACTGGTGCTCGCCTCCATTCGCGGTCTGATCGTGCGCGGGCCGATGCTCGCCAGCCAGCACGCTTTCGTGCTGGTGCACGACTGGCTTGGGGAGACAGGGCCGGTCGATCGCGGGCGCGCCCTGGGAGAGCTCGCCCGTCGCTACTTGCTCGGTCATGCTCCCGCGGATGAGCGCGACCTCGCAAAGTGGGCGGGGCTTCCGCTGCGCGACGTCCGCTTGGGACTGAACATGATCGCCTCCCAATTGACACAGCGCCCGGACGGGCTACTCGATCTCGCCGGGCGAGGATCGCCGGCAACCTTGCCGCGGCCGCGCCTGCTCGGGGCCTTCGACCCTATCCTGCTCGGCTGGTGCTCGCGGGAGACGATCCTTGGAGCACACCACCAAGTGGTTACTGTAAATGGCCTCTTCCGTCCCTTCGCGCTCATCCGCGGTCGCGCCGCCGCCACGTGGAGTCTGCCCGCGGGGAAGGTGCTGCTGGAGCCGTTCCATCGTTTGAGCAGCAAGGACGCCATCGCATTGGACGCCGACGCCGAGGACGTCGTGCGCTTCCTCACCGCGAGGCAATAGAACTCCCGTTGTCAGCGACCGAACCAGCGCGCACGTCGGCTCGAGCCGAACTCGCGCTTGTCCGCCGCGAGTGCGGCGGAGGGCTCGCCAAAGGAGCCGGTTGGTTTCTCTCCGGAGAGGAAGTCCACCTCGACGCGTCCGATCCGACCGGCGCCAAACTCGATGTAGCAAATGCCGCGACCGTCGTATGGCGCGGGCTGCTCGCCGCCGCGGATGCTCGCGATCAGCGATTTGGCCACTACGCGTGCCGCTCCCTCGGCAAACACGCCCGCCTTTGGCGCGCCTACGGTGGCCACGTCACCGACCGCATACACGCCCGGAAACCGTGTCGCGAGCGTCCTTGGGTCCACGGGCACATACCCGTCCTCGGTCATGCCGCTGTCGATGACCACCTGTGGTGCTCGATGCTTGGGGACGCCGAGGAAGAGGTCATATGGCATCTCCCCGCCGTCGTCGAGCACGGCCACGCGCCGTGCCGGGTCGAGTGAGCTCACGCGCCGGCCCGGAATGAAGCGGATGTCGCGCTCGACGAATGCGGCTTCAAGCGCGCGCGATGTGTCTGGCGAGGGTGGCACGGGAGTGCCGAGCGGCAGCACGAAGGAAATCTCGCAGTCGCCGCGCACGCCCCGCTTAGACAGATGGTCGTGCAGTAGTAGTGCCGTCTCGCTCGGCGCCGGGGGACACTTGAAGGGCGCACCGCATACACCGACGATCGCCCGGCCCCGCGAGAAGCTTGGGAGCAGCTCGCCTAGGCGCTGCGCGCCGGCAAGGGAGTAGAACTCGTTGCCGCCCTCGAGTAGGCCCGGCGTGGCGTTGAAGTCGTAATCGGCGCCGAGCGCCACAACCAGGATGTCGGCGTCGTAGGTGCCACCGTCGGTACTCGCGCGGCGGGCATCGGGATCGATCGCGACGACCGTCTCTCGCACGAAGCGCACCCCGGGCTTGACGATCTCGCGGTAAGGGAGGCGCACGGCATCCAGCGTGGTCCTACCGAACATCACGTCGAGCTTTGAGTATCCGAAGACGAACGAGTCGCTCTTGTCGATCAGGGTCACCTCGACGTCCTCGCCGAGCGTCTCCGACAGCGTGCTCGCAAGCTCCAACCCGCCGAAGCCCGCTCCCAGCACGACCACGCGCGTCTTCATCTTGCGAGCATACCCTCATGCCCCTGCCGGGGCTGCTAGCGGCCGAGCATGACGGCGCACCCGGGCGATTTCCTCGATCATCTCAAACGCGAATGGGTAGCCGCGAAATCGACAAGAACGTCGCAGAGCCCGCCTGGGTACGGTCGGCACTCCTCGCGGTAGTGGCTCTGACGGCCGGCTTGATGCTGATCGATGTGACCCGCGGCGGCTACGGCAACCCCTACTACGCAGCCGGTGCTCTCGCCGCGAGTCACAGCTGGAGTGCGTTGTTCTCCAACGCCGCCGACCTCGGCGGTTATGTCAGCCTCGACAAGGGTCCGCTCCCGGATTGGCTTCAGGGCCTCTCCGGCCGGCTGTTCGGATTCGGCAGCTTCAGCACGATGTTCCCCAGCGCGCTGTACGTCATCGCAGCGGTGCTCGTGCTGTACGACACCGTTCGGCGTTCGCTGGGCCAGCCGACGGCGATTCTCGCCGCGCTAGCGATGGCGCTCACGCCGGTCGCGGTGCTGGTCGGCCGCTACAACACTCCCGACGCACTGTTGCTGCTCCTGCTCGTGGGTGCGGCCTGGAGCATGACCGTGGCAATCCAGTCGGGGCGCAGGCGCGAGCTGTTGTTGTGCGCGGTATTCGTGGGCCTGGCCTTCAACACGAAGATGCTCGAGGCGTACCTGGCCCTGGCTCCGCTGACCCTTGCATACCTGCTTGCCGCGCCTGGCTCCGTGGCGCGGCGAGCGCGCGAGCTGGCGCTCGCAGGGGCGCTCACGCTGCTGGTCAGCTTCGCCTGGTTTGGGAGCGTGATGCTCGTTCCGGCGGGCGATCGCCCCTATGTTGGCGAATCGACACATAACTCCTGGTTTCAGCTGATCTTCGAAGGCAATGGCGTACAGCGCGTCGCCGGCACGTCAGGTGCTTTTGCTCGCAATCTCGAAAGCAATCTGCTCTACCTCTCAAGCGCTCGTCTCGCCGGTCAGATCGTGTGGCTGCTGCCGCTCGCGATGCTCGGACTTGTGCTCGGTCTGCTCACGACGCGGCGCTTGCGTCGCACACAGCTCGCGTTCGGCGCCTACGCGATGTGGGGCACGTGGCTGCTGATCGACTGGGCGGTGCTCAGCTTCTCGGCCGGTGCCCGTCACGCCTACTACACCTCGATCCTCGCGCCGGCCGTTGCCACCCTTGCCGCAGCCGCGCTGGTGACGCTATGGCGGCTGGCTCGCGGCTCGCCGCTCGCCGCGAGCGGCTTGGCTCTCGCGATTCTCGGCAGTGCTGTGGTCGGCTTCGCCGTACTCGCCGACTCGCCCGCTTTCCTGCCTTGGCTGCGATGGCTGGTGCTCGCCAGTGGCATCCTCGCGAGCGCAACGGTGCTCGCGCCGCACCTGCGCGGGACCCTCCGTGGAGGTTCTGGAATCGCCGCGACGGCGAGCGCTGTCGCAATCGGTGCCGCCGCGCTCGCCCTGCTCGGCGGTCCCGCCGCGTATTCGGTCGCGACGGCCGAGCGGACACACAGCGGCTATGACCCGATCGCGGGACCCCCGCTCGGCAGGCGCGCGCGGTCCGTCGCCGTTGCAGGCACCGCGATTACGGCGCACCAGAACTTCCCGACAGCGCTGTCGGCATCCGCTGCGGGTGCCGCGACGGTTGCGCTACTCGTCCCCTACCTACGGGCACATCGTGGTGATGCTCGCTTCCTGGTCGCGGCGACCGACGCCACAACGGCTGCCCCGATCGCGCTCGCCACAGGGCAGCCGGTAATTACGATCGGCGGCTACGCGGGGGCAGACCCGACGCCCACGGCGCATCAGATACAAGGACTGATCGACTCCGGTCAGTTGCGCTACGCGGTGCTCGATGCCTCGCGTGTGCTGCCAGCGACGAGTCTGGCAAGAGCGATCGCGGCGCCCACCTGGATCGAACGCCACTGCGCGCGTGTACCTGACGCCTCCATCGCTCCTTCGGCCACAAACGACACCACCCGATCGGTGTCGCGAATCGCCTCGAAGCTGACGCTGTATGCGTGCGGTGCCGCTGCGCGATAGCGCGCCGACCCAGCCCATGCATGCCTTATGGACGGGCGTTCTATCGGCGTGCCTATACTTAATGTGGGGGCCGATTGTGGCCGAACTCGATCGTGTAGCCGGACGCGCGTATGCGGCGGCTTGAAAGTCGAGTCCCGCGAAACATGGCCGGCGCGCGAAGCGAGGATCGCGATGCACAGCGGAATCGATAGCAATGGTTGGCAATCAAGTTCGACGGCGTTTGGGATCGTTCAGCGGGAGTTCGATTCGCATACAAACGTGATCGCGGTCGAGGGGGACCTCGATCTCGCCACTGCGCCGCGCTTGAAGTGGATGCTCGCCGACTCGCTGGATGCCGGCAGAACGAGGCTCGTGCTGGACTTCTCGCTGGTGACATTCATGGATTCGACGACCCTGGGTGTGCTTGTTGGCGTCTCGAGGCAACTCGAGGTGGGAACGCGACTGGCGATCGTGTGTGTGCGGGCCAACGTGCTGAAGATCTTCGAGTTTGCCGGACTTGACGGTGCGTTTGCGATCTTCGCGACGCTCGATGAGGCGCTCGCTTACGTGCAGGAGAAAGAAGCTTGGACAGGTTGAGCGATAGCAACTCGCCCAGGGCGAGCGATGTTCTCGCGTTTGCCGGCTCGCGTCGGCGGTTGGCGGCGAGCGCGGTGCTCGCATCCTGTGCGCTGGCCGGCGCGTGTATTCCCGCTTGGGCGGCGGGACCGAATCATGCGAAGGCGTGGCCTGGTTCATCCCTACCGAGCCAGCGAGGAGTTCCGCTGGTCACCGGGGTGGTGCCCGAACAGGCGCTACACGTGCAACACGCGGTGGAACCCCGCCAGCCACCAAGCCAGGGCCATGGCGAAGGGTCGGACGCATCGCAGTACCAACAATCGAATCGGGGTGGTCACGAACACGCTGGGTCGAGCGAACCCGAACAGGGAGGTTCGAGCGATCGCGAACATGCCTGGTCAGGCGGCCACGAACAGGGCGTACGAGGCGACCGGGAACAGGTTGGTCAGGGCCACGAACAGATTGGTCAAGACAGTCAAAGCAAAGACTCCGGTGACGGTCGAGAAACAGGCGCAGGGCGAGCGACTCTGCACACGTGGCATCGCGGCGGCGGAGATAACCACTCCACCTTGACCACGACCCTCTCGCGCACATCGGGTGAAGGGCTTGCGTCCGTGGCTTCGCCGAGTCGCCGCTCAACAGCCGTACGTGCGGCTATCGGCACGAGCGTGGCAGACGCGTCCAAGGCAACCACGCCTGGTGCACAGGCCACGGCGGCGACCCCGACGGCGACCGCCCCAGCGGACCCACCTGCGACCGTGTCCGCGAGCCCGCCTGCAACAGCGCCGGTGGCCGTGAGTCAGCCGGCGGCGATTCAGGCCGCGCCCGCGCCGGCGCCGGCTCAGGCCGGCAAGGCGTCGCGACACGCCGCGGCCGGTCGCTCCTCGCACGCTGCGCGGGGACATCAGCGCCACCACAAGCGACCCGCCGCCAGCAGCACTACCTCGCACACAGTCCCCAGCGCCGCTGCCGCGCCGGTGGCGATAGGGGCCGTCGCATCGGCACACGCAGGCGCCGGGCGCGCCGAGCGTCGCGCCGCGACTACGCACAGGGTCGCCCGTCGCGGGCGTCCGTCGCCGCTCGTCACGACGATCACCAAGATCGTCGATGTGGTGCCGATCCCGGTGCGTGTCCTGATCGGGGTGCTGCTCGCGCTCGCGATCGCGCTTGGCCTACGTTCGAGCCTCGTCGCGCTGCGTGCCCGTCGACTCGAGGCCCAACGCGGCGAGCTGCTCGAGGACGTGGGTCTGCTTCAGGCGGCGCTACTGCCCGTGCCGCCCGCTCGGCTCGGCCCGGTGGGCACCTCGGTGGCCTACAGGCCGGCAGACGGCCCGGGGGCGGGCGGCGATTTCTACGACGTATTCGCACTTGACGACGGTCGACTTGCGGTCATCGTTGGGGACATCTCCGGGCACGGACGGCAAGCGCTGCCACACACGGCGTTGGTGCGCTTCACGCTGCGCGCATATCTCGAGGCCGGTCTCTCGCCCCGCAGCGCGGTGCAGACCGCCGGGGCCGTGCTCGAGCGTCAGCTCGGCGAGTCGTTTGCCACGGTCGCGGCCGCCACCTACCATCCTCGCGAGCGCAAGCTGGTGTATGCGTGTGCCGGCCATCCGCCGCCGATCGTGCTCGGCTCGCAACAGATAGCCCCGATCACGGTTGGCTCCTCGCCGCCGATCGGGACCGGGATGCGCACCGGCACTCGTCAGACCGCGATTTCGGTCCCGGGACGCTCCCAGGTGTGTTTCCACACTGACGGCGTCACAGACGCGCGGGTGGCGGGCGAGCTGTACGGCGCCGAGCGATTGCAGCGTGCGTTCGCAGCGCTTGGACCGAAGGTGACCGCGCCGATGCTCCTTGAAAGGGTGGCTGGAGAAACAGACTCGCGCCCGGACGACATGGCCGCGTGCGTGCTGTGTGTTGAGGGCGGCGCTGACGCTCCGGTTGTGCTCGCTGAGGAAGTGGAGTTCAGTCGCGAGGAGTTGGCGGGCGACCGCGCCGTGCGTTTTTTGCTTGCCTGTGGCGTGGTAGGTGGGGAGACGCAGGAGATCCTGCGCGCTGCCCGAGCCGTCGCGCAACGTGAGGGCACCGTACTACTCGAGCTGTGCCCTGCCGGCGAGCGTCCGAGGGTGACAGTGCTACGCAACAACGTCGAGCATCTACACATACCCAACGCAAAACTGCGAGCTGGTTTTGGGGGGGCGCGGTAGTTCTCGAGCCCGAATCGCGAAAGCGTCGTCCGGCGATCCTCGTAGTGGACGACGAGCCGTCGGTGCTTGCCGCGGTAGCCCGCGACTTGCGGCGCGGCTTTGGCGAGCGCTTCCGGATATTGCGTGCAGGTTCGGGGGCGCAAGCGCTTGAGGTTCTGCGCGAGCTGCGCGCACGTGGCGAGCTTGTCGCGATGTTGATCGCCGACCAGCGGATGCCTGGTATGCCGGGTACGGAGTACCTCGTGCAGGCCCGCAAGTTCGTGCCCGACGCAAAGCGGGTGCTGCTGACCGCATATGCCGACACGGAGGCTGCGATTGCGGCGATCAACGAGGTGGCACTCGACTACTACCTGCTCAAGCCGTGGGATCCGCCGGAGGAGCAGCTGTTTCCGGTCGTCGAGGACCTGCTCACTACCTGGGAGGCGGGCGCGGCGCTGGAATCCGGCGGCGTGCGCGTGGTGGGGCATCGCTTCTCGCGCGAGTCCCACGACTTGCGCGACTTCCTCGTGCGCAATCGCATCCCGGGTCGCTGGCTGGATGTGGAGCGCGACGGCGAGGCACGCGAGTTGCTGCTTGTGGCTGGCGTGGACGCCGACCGTCTGCCGGTGGCTCTGCTGGAGGACGGCTCGGTGCTCGAGCGCCCCACGATCCTCGAGCTGGCCGAGCGCCTCGGTGTAAGCGGCGCTCCGGCTCAAGACCACTACGACCTGGTTGTTGTCGGGGGTGGCCCGGCGGGACTCGCGGCAGCGGTTTACGGCGCGTCGGAGGGTCTGAAGACCGTAATGGTGGAGCGCGAGGCACCGGGCGGCCAAGCGGGCCAATCGAGCCGCATCGAGAATTATCTGGGCTTTCCGGCTGGGCTCAGTGGCTCCGATCTGGCGCGGCGCGCGACCGACCAGGCGCGGCGCCTTGGTGCCGAGCTGCTCACGGTGCAGGAGGCGGTTGGGCTGCGCGCTGAGGGTTCGGCCCGCCTGGTGGACCTGAGCGGTGGTGGCTCGCTCAGCGCTAGCTGCGTGATCGTGGCCTCGGGCGTGTCTTACCGCCAGCTCGACACGCCGGGCTTCCCCGAGCTGACCGGTGCCGGCATCTACTACGGCGCGGCCATGACCGAGGCGCGCGGCTGTGCGGAACAGCGCGTGGTCGTGATCGGTGGCGCCAATTCGGCCGGCCAGGCCGCTGTCTACTTCAGCGGCTATGCCGCCCAGGTCACGATGCTGGTGCGTGGCTCCTCGCTCGAGAAGTCGATGTCCCACTACCTAATCGAGCAGATCGCGGCTCAGCCCAACATCGAGGTCCGCACTGGCGCCTCGGCTATTGCCGCTGAGAGCGAGGATGGGCGTCTGACAGGCCTGCGTGTGAAGGGCTCTAAAGGAGAGGAGACTTTGGCCGCCGACGCCTGCTTTGTGTTCATCGGCGCGGCTCCGCGCACCGACTGGCTCGACGGCGTTCTGGCGCGCGACGAGCGCGGTTTCATCCTCGCTGGCCGCGACGCCCAAGCCAATGGTTGGTCATTGCAGCGCGAGCCTTACGTCCTGGAGAGCACCGTCCCCGGCGTGTTTGTCGCCGGCGACGTGCGCGCGCGCTCGATCAAGCGCGTCGCCAGCGCCGTTGGGGAGGGCTCGATGGCCGTCTCCCTGATCCACGAGTACCTGGTGGACGCGTGAGCGAGCGGTCCGTCACGCTCAAGGAGCTGCGCGGCGTCGATCTGTTCGACAGCCTCGACGACGCCGAGCTGGCCGAGTGGGTGTCCGTGGCTCACCCGCGCATCGTCCTTGCCGGGGAGGTGGTCGCCGAGCAGGGGGAGGAGCCCCCCGGTCTGCAACTGCTCTTGGAGGGGCGCGCCCAAGCTTTCATTCTCGCCCGAGGTCAAAGCGAGCCGGTCGGTCATCACATCGCGCCGACTTGGATGGGTGCGATTGCGGTGCTCACCGGGGGCACGCTCGGTGTACGTATGCAAGCTGAGACCGATTGCCGTCTAGCGACGGTCGCTCCTGAGGACTTCAAGCGTCTGGCCTTCGCTCAGCCCGAGATCCACCAGCGCGTGATGCGCCAAGTCGCCCCGGTCATGAGCCGCATCACCGAGCGAGAGCAGAACCAGGAGCGTCTCGCCTCCCTCGGCACGATGGCCGCAGGGTTGGCGCACGAGCTGAACAACCCGGCCGCCGCCGCTCGTCGCGCCGCCGCGCAGTTGACCGAAGCCCTCGATGCGATCGGCTCCGCTCTGGCCTCGTTCGTGGAGGCTGGCATCGAGCGTGAGGAAGCCGAGCGGCTCCTAAAGCTGCAACAGCAGGCCGTCGCCCAAGCGGCCTCGGCCACAGCGCTCGATGCCCTGGATGCCTCCGACGCCGAGGATGACCTGCTCGCACGGATGGAGGACTTGGAAGTGGAGGAGCCCTGGCGTCTTGCCGAGCCGCTGGCGGCGGCCGGTGTGGATCAGGCGTGGCTGGATAGCGTCGCCGAGCTGGCCGGTCCCGCAAGGGGTGCGGCGCTGCGTTGGGTCGCTGCCACGCTAACCGCGGGCCGCCTGTCGGGCGAGCTGTGCGAGTCCACCGAGCGCATGACCGCGCTGGTGGGGGCGGTGAAGTCCTACGCCTATATGGACCGGGGCAGTCTGGTCGAGGTGGACATCCACGAGGGCATCGAGACCACGCTGACCGTGCTCGGCTACAAGCTCAAGCACACCTCGATCGTGCTCGAGCGCGACTACGACCGCACGCTGCCGAAGCTCACGGTGCGCGGCTCGGAGCTGAACCAGGTGTGGACGAACCTGCTCGACAACGCGATCGACGCGCTGGGCGAGCAGGGCACGATTACCATCGCGACGCGCGCGGAGGGTGACTGCGCGGTGGTAGAAATCGCCGATGATGGTCTGGGGATTCCCGAGGAGCTTGCCGCACGCGTCTTCGACCCCTTCTTTACGACCAAGGAGGTTGGGCAAGGCACAGGCCTCGGCCTGGCCACCGCTCGGCGGATCGTTGTGGAGCGCCACGATGGGTCGCTCACACTCGAGAGTCAACCTGGCCGCACCGTCTTCCGCGTGCGGCTCCCTTTCACTCAAAAAACCTGATCGGAGCGAATAGATGTCTACGTGTACTCATCTAGAGCATGTTCAAATCACGGAGCTGCCCGAGTCGGTGGAGGGCTGTGAGGATTGCCTGGCGATGGGCGGAGCCTGGCTGCACCTACGCATCTGCTTGGAGTGCGGTCACGTCGGCTGTTGCGATAGCTCGCCCAACCGTCACGCCACAGCCCACAACCACGCAAGCGGGCATCCGCTGATGCGCTCGCTAGAGCCGGGCGAGACGTGGTCATGGTGCTTCGTGGATCAGATCGCGCTGCAGATTCCGCAGGTGCAGGGCAACACGCGGATACCGCCATCGCCACTCGGCGGTTGACGCGATTGTTTGCGGGAGGTTAGAGTCCAGCGTGTGACGCTCGTATTGCTCACCGGAGCCACACGCGGGATTGGCGCCGCCGCAGCTGTGGAGCTGGCGCGGGAAGGTGTCGAGGTGGCGCTCGTAGGTCGTGAGCGCGAGCGTGTGGAGGCTGTCGCCGCGCAGGCCCGGGCGACCGATGGGGGCGCTGCGGTGCACGAGCACGTCGCCGACCTGGCGCTGATGAGCGACGTTCGCGCGCTTGCCGAGGAGGCGCGCGAGCGCTATGAGCGCATCGACGTGCTTGCCAACAACGCCGGTGCGCTGTTCGCCTCGCGCCAGGAGACCTCCGAGGGCCTGGAGCGGACGTTTGCGCTGAACCATCTCGCCCCGTTTCTACTCACGAACCTGCTGCGCGACCGCCTCGCGGGTGGGCGCGTGGTGAGCACCGCCTCCGATGCCCACAAGTCCGGACGCTTGGATCTAGAAGACCTGCAGTCGCGGAAGTCCTACGCAGCGATGCGCGTGTATGGCACCACGAAGCTGTGCAACATTCTCTTCACGCGAGAGCTTGCGAGGCGTGCCCCCGAGCTGCACGCCAACTGCTTTCACCCCGGAGTCGTGCGCACTGGCTTTGGCAAGAACGAAAACGGCGTGTGGAAGCTGCTGACCACACTCGGCGCGCCTTTCTTCCGCTCGCCACAGCGCGGTGCCCGCTCGTTGGTGTGGCTTGCCATCTCCGAGCAGGCTGCGGTGCTCACCGGCGAGTACGTGCAGGACGAGAAAGTGCTTGCGCCCAACGCACAGGCCCAAGACGAGGTGCTCGCCGAGGGCCTATGGGAGCGCAGCGCCGAGCTGGTGGGCTTGCCCGCCGACGCGCCGGCCTGACCGTCGTCCGTGCGCTTGGTCGCCGTTGCGTCGGTCGGAATCGAGCGGTGTCCGGAGTCGCGGATTCAAGCGGTGTCCGGAGTCGCGGATTCAAGCGGTGTCCGGAGTCGCGGATTCGAGGATCGCATCGCGCGCGCCCGTGCATCGATAGTGTGGTGAGGGCCTATGGCGGCTGGCGAGACCACTGGCGGGCAATCGCGGAACCTGATCCTGGCGGCGATGATCTTCGCCGTGTCGATGACGTTCATCGACCAGACGATCGTTTCGATTGCCGCGCCCGAAGTACAGAAGGAGCTTGGGCTGACCAGCACTGGCGTGCAATGGGCGGTCAATGCCTATCTGCTCTCGCTGGCCGCGCTGTTTGCCTTCGGCGGTCGCCTGGCCGACACGGTCGGTCATCGCAAGATGGTGACGCTCGGTGTGATCGTGTTCGCCGCTTCCTCGGCGATGTGCGGGTTGACGCCGAAGGGCAGCCTCGCCGAGGCGTGGATCGTGACGTTCCGGATCATCCAGGGCGCGGGCGGTGCGATCATGTTCCCGGCCGCGCTTGCGATCGTGGTGCAAACTTTTGCCCTGCGCGAACGCGGCAAGGCGCTTGCGATCTTCTTCGGCATCGCAGGTGGGCTCACTTCGATCGGCCCGATCCTCGGCGGCTACCTGACACAGTGGACCTGGCGGGCGATTTTTTGGGTGAACATCCCCGTGGCAATTATCGCCCTGGTGTTGATCGTGCTATCCAAACCGGTCACGGTGCACCGTCCCGCGCGGATGGACTACCGGGGCTTGGCGCTGATTGCCTCCGGGGTGGCACTCAGTGTGTTCGGTTTCCAACAGGCGACCGTCTGGGGTTGGAGCGATCCCGCCACCGGCGCGTGCATCGCTGTGGGCGCGGCACTGCTGGTCGTGTTCTACTTCGTGGAGGCCCGCACACCCTCACCGTTGATCGCCGTCAGCATCTTCCGCATCAGACCGTTTCTGGTCGAGAACATGGTGCTCGGTATCGCGATGCTCGTGTTTCTACCGGTGTTCTTCTTCGCCAGCGAGTACGCACAGATCGCCCTCGGTAAGACGCCCTCGGAGGCTGGTCTGTACCTCCTGTACTTCTTCATCGGGTTCGTGGTCGCAGCGCAGATCGGGGGACGGATGCTCGACCGGGGTGGGGCCAAGCGTCCGGTGGTGCTCGGTTGCGCATTGGGAGCTGTCGGCTTCTGGCTGTGGGCGGGGAAGGTCACCGGACTGGACTTCAACACCCAACAATGGGACATCATCATCGCTGGTGCCGGAATGGGATTCATGCTTGGTCCGGCCAGCACGGATGCAGTCAGTCGGGCCTCGCGTCTCTCCTACGGAGAGGCCACCGGGATCACCCAGACTGTCCGCAACTACGCGGCCAGCCTCGGGCTCGCGATTCTCGGCACGATCCTGGTTTCACAGATGCGCTCACGTGTCACCAGCTCGCTGATCACGCTCGGCGTGCCAAGCGCAAAGGCACATACCGAAGCGTCCAACATCGCCCAGTCGCGCAGCGGAAGCGTGAGTGCGATTCCCCATTTCGTGCGGCTCGACTTCGCCTATGCGACGCGCTCGGTGCTCTATGTGATGGCGGCGATCATGGCGGTGGCTGCGGTCACGGCGTTCGTCGGACTGCGAGCCGGGGTACAACAGGAGCTGGACGCCCAGGAGCAGGACCCAGCCGAGCCAGATCCCGAACTGGAGGCAGCTACCTAACGTGATCGAACCTTCGGAAAGATTGTCTGTCGACGGTGGCTATGCTCGTCGTGTAATGGTTCGCTTCCGCAGGCAGACCCTGACGGTCACGGTGCTTGCCACCGCGTTGGTCTCGGTCGGTGTGATCGCCGCTTCAGCGGCGCCCTCGGTGAAGATCACCAACTGCGTCAACGCAAGACAGCCGTCCCAAGTTGCTGACACTCGCGTGCGGGGATGGCAACACCGTTCTCAGCAAGCTGCGCTGGTCGAGCTTTGGTGGCACGAGCGCTCAAGCAAGCGGAACGCTTGAAGTCAACACATGCTCTCCGAACTGCGCTGGGGGCAAGGTGGTCCGCTATCCAGTGGCGGTAAAGGCCAGCAACGTCCGTAAATGCAAAGCGGGCTTGCGTGTGTACAACAAGCTCACGCTACGATTCACCGGTCGTGCTCCGTCTTCGGCCTCCACGCTGAAGCGCTGGACGCTCGGCTGCCCTACCTGATCGTCTCATCTGAGCTGATTGTCTCGCCCAGGCAGAGGCAGATCGCCAGGAGACCGCAAACTACTTTGCGGTAGCGGTGAACGTCAGGGTGTGGGTGCAGGAAGACAGGCTCTTGATCTTTAGTTTTTCCACAATCTTGCCGGACGCGGTCTTGCCGGCGAAGTGACCCGTTATCTCAAGCGTCAGCGACTGTGTGGGTTCCGTTTTTGACGTGTCGCCCGAGAACGAGTCGCCTTTGATCGCCATCTTCGGGAAATGGTAGACAGGGGCGGTCGCCGGGCCGGGCACGCATTCGGGCTCAGAGCCAGCTGCTAGCGAATCGACCGATCGCCCATTTGCGGACACACGGAAGCTAAGCGGGTAGCCCGGGCCCACGGAGCCCGAGTAGGTGGCGTCCTTGACGGGGCCTGCCGATGCCGCGTACACGGCGGGCGCCATCGCCGCGAGCCCGAGTGCCGCGATTGCGACCGCGCTCCGACGAACTCCGACCAAGCGCCTGCCGGCGTTGTCCCCGATTGCCTGAATCATCGCGCCGGATTCTTAGCAACCATTCACACGCCTGTCAAGCAGTGCACGGGCGGCGTGGCGGGAGGTCCGCAAGCACAAGGCCGGCTGCCGCGACTGACCGCGCTGTGCGTCGCGGTCGACGTTCTAAAACAGGCTCTCCTGGCGTGGTACCGCTTCGGTGGGCGGATCTTCCGATCTGACTGAGGGCCCGAACCCCCGTCTGAATCCACCCCCAGCGCCATGTTTGCGCACCAATCCGCCCAGACGCTTGCGCTCCTCGACGGGGGCGTAGGCACCGTGCCCGTAGAGCTCCTCATAGTGCTCCACCAGTTCGGGGCGCTGTGTGCGCAACCAGTCCATGAAGACCTCCTTGACGCCACTGCGTAGATGCAGCGCGACCCCGCCGATGCTCCTGGCGCCGGCATTGATCGCGCCCTGCAGTAGCGGCTCGAGCTGATTCGGGGCATCGTTGATCCCCGGCATGAGCGGAGCGATCAGCACGCCTGTGGGGATGCCGGCGCGGTTGAGCTCGGCGACTGCCTCCAAGCGCGCGCGGGGGTTGGGAGTGTGAGGCTCGGTCGCGCGCCATGCGCGCTCGTCCAGGGTCGGGATCGACAGGGTGGCGCCAAAAGTGGTGCGCTCGGCTATCTGGAGCATCAACGGCAGGTCGCGCAAAAGTAGCGGCGACTTAGTGAGCACCGAGCATGGATTGGCTGCGTCTCGAAGTGCCTCCCAGATGCCCTGCATCAACCGGTAGCGGCCCTCCACCCACTGGTAGGGGTCGGTATTGGTGCCGAGCGCGACATGCTCGTGTCTCCAGGACGGACGCGCCAGCTCCTTGCGCAGGATCTCGGGAGCATTGACCTTGACCACGATCTCCCGCTCGAAGTCACGGCCGGCATCGAATCCGAGGTATTGGTGGGTTGGTCGCGCAAAGCAGTACACGCAAGCATGGCTGCAACCCCTGTAGGGGTTGATCGTCCAGCTGAAGGGCATCCGCGACCGGGAGGGCACGCGGTTGAGCACCGAGCGGGCGCGAACCTCGTAGAAGCGCATGTCGAGCGCCTCGGGCGCGTCGAAGTGACGCACTACCGCGTCGTCACGATACCCCGGCAATCGTCGCTGCTCGTCGGCCTCATTGGTCAGGTTGCTCCAACGCACGAACATATGTTCGCACAGATTGCGAGTCGATCGTGCGGCTACGGCCGGGCGTAGACCACGGCGCGCATACGCAGGCGTCCAAGGAGATCCGCTCGCCACCGGGCCTTACGGCCTCCCCACCGGCGGCGAGCGGGACCCCGCGCTCGTCTATCCCCAACTTACTTCTTGGGGCAGGGCACCTTGATGCTGGCGGTCGATGTTTCGCCGCTCAGGAATTTAAGTTCTGTCTTTCCCGGGAAGCCACCCTTCGGGCACTTGCTTGGCACGCTGCCGTAGGAGATCAGCTTTTTGCCTTGTAGGTATGCGGCGCCGACCCTGATTTTGATCGACAGCACCGACGCGTATGGGGCTTCCGGTACGGTCGTCACAAGTGGCACGATGGCGGTGAGCTTGGGTCCGAATGGCTTGGCGGCCGAGGAGATCTTGCCTGTGGAGAGGATTTCCAGGTCCACCGGCGATGTACCTTCGGTGAAGAACGACAGGTTTCCGCCGGGTGTGAAGAACGCTTGGACGCTTGCTTTCTCCTGCACTCGCGTTCCGCCGAAGGCGACCACGCCGAGCACTTCGCCCTTGGGGCTGGCGATCGACTTCTTCGGGCATCGCGACGTTTCGTGGCTTTCGAGGATCGCGCTCGAGCAGGTCGCGAATCCGGCTGTGTGAAGCTTGGTGCCGGAGGGCAGATATACAACGACGCCTGTCAGGGGTGAGGGAAATCCGCCGTATTCGGTACCGGTGATCTTGAACTGCGTTTCCACCGATGCGCCTGCCCCGAGGATGTTTCCCGTTTTCGGATACGCGCGGCTTTTCGCGTTGCTCGGGTTGGTCAGGACCGGCAGGATCTTTGCGCTGACCGACACCGTGGGTGCGGCCTGTGCGATCGCGGGGAGGCCGACGGCCGTCGCCGCGAGGCAAGCCATGAGATATGCGGTTCGTCTGACCATCGTCGTCTCCTTGTTTGTGTCTACCAGCACTAACAGGCGCGACTCGCGTAAGTAGCGGTAATGTCGCCCCGATGAACCCTGCGGTTTCCGACGCCGAGCGACTTCGGCAGTGGGATGTGGTGCGCGTGCTGGCGGCCAATCCCGGGCCACTGACGATGTCGGGCACCAACAGCTGGGTCGTGGGGCGCGATCCGGCGTGGGTGGTCGATCCTGGTCCTGCGCTCGCCGAGCACCTGGACAACCTTGCCGGCGAGCTCGAGCAACGAGGTGGGCTTGGTGGTATCGCGCTGACACACGATCACATCGATCACTCCGAGGGGGTGGCAGCTCTGCGCGAGCGCTTCCCGGCTCCGCTGGCGGCTGCCCGCCCGCTCGAGGGTGTACCCAAGGTGCATACGGCAGGCGACCCGGCGGACGTGCGGTTGCGCGACGGCACGCGCGTCGGTCCCTTCGAGGCGCTCTACACGCCGGGTCACGCGGTCGATCACTTCGCGTTGCTTGCCGGCGGTGCGTGCTTCGTCGGCGATGCGGTGCTAGGTGAGGGCAGTGTGTTCGTGGCGCCGGACCCCGGGGCGCTCGCGGGCTACCTGAAAGGGCTGGAACGCCTGCTCGAGCGTGACCTGGACGTGCTCTGTCCAGGTCACGGTCCGCCGATCTGGACGCCGCGCGAGCGCATCGCCGAATACATCGAGCATCGCCTCGACCGCGAGTGCCGGCTGGTGGCCGCGCTCGCCGAAGGTCACCGCACGACTGCGGAGTTGCTGGATGGCGCATGGTCGGATGTGCCAGCGCAGCTGCGGCCGCTCGCGGCGATAACGCTCGCCGCTCATCTCGATAAGCTCGGCGAAGAAGGACGGCTCCCGGATGGCGTCGAACGGGCCTCTTGCTGATGTCCGAGACTTCATCTCCACCGCCCTCCGCTCAAATCCCTCCGTCCGACTCGCCGTTCCCGCCAATCGCGGACTACGGCTTTCTCTCCGATTGTCATACCGGGGCCCTGGTCGCCTCGGACGGATCGATCGAGTGGATGTGCATCCCCCACTTCGACTCCCCGTCGGTGTTCGCCGCGATGCTCGACCGGGGTGCCGGCAGCTTCAGGGTCGGGCCGTATGGCATGTATGTGCCGGTGGGACGGCGCTACATGCCGGGCACGAACGTGATCGAGACGACGTGGATGACCCCACAGGGATGGCTGCGGGTCGTGGACGCGCTCACGATTAGCGACTGGCACGACGAGAACCGCGAAACCGATCACACGCGCCCGCCGACCGACTGGGACGCCGACCATCTGCTGGTGCGGCTCGTGGAGTGCATCCAAGGTCAGGTACAGGTGGAGATGGTGTGCGAGCCGATGCTCGACTACGGTGCGACCGTCGCGAAGTGGGAGTACGTGGAGGACGAGCACGGCCATGGCCTTGACGCCAGCGATGGGGTCAGGGCGTTTCGCCTGTTCAGCGACACGCGCATGGGTATCGAGGGCAACCGCGCGCACTCGCGCCACACGATGAACGAGGGTGAGAAGCGCTTCTGCGCGATGTCCTGGACGCAAGAGCTGCGCGGGCCGCGCACCTCCGAGCAGGCGCAGGCGCGCATCGAGCGCACCAGTCACTTCTGGCGCACGTGGCTCGCCGAAGGCGACTATCCCGATCATCCGTGGCGTGCGCACCTGCAACGCTCGGCGCTGACACTGAAGGGACTCACCTTCATGCCGACTGGCGCGCTCGTGGCGGCGCCGACGACCTCCCTACCGGAGACTCCGCGCGGGTCGCGCAACTGGGACTACCGCTACTGCTGGATGCGCGACGCGTCGTTCACGCTGTGGGCGCTGCACGCGCTCGGCCTCGACTGGGAGGCCGACGACTTCATCCAGTACGTCGCCGACATGGAGCGCAACGAGGACGGCTCGCTTCAGATCATGTATGGAATCAAGGGTCAGAAGGACCTTGCGGAGTCGACGCTCGATCACCTCAAGGGCTACGAAGGCGCGCGTCCGGTGCGGGTAGGCAACGGCGCATACAACCAGCGCCAGAACGACGTGTATGGGGCGGTGCTCGATTCGGTGTACCTGCACGCAAAGCAGCGTGACCACATTCCTGAGCGGCTGTGGCCGGTGCTGGTCGACCAGGCCGAATGCGCGGCGCGAGTGTGGAAGGAACCCGACCAGGGGATCTGGGAGGCGCGCGGCGAGCCGCGCCACTACGTGTCCTCCAAGCTGATGTGCTGGGTCGCGTGCGACCGCGCCGCGCGGCTGGCCGAACGGCGCGGCGAGGAGGAGCACGCCGAGCGCATGCAGGGGACCGCGGACGAGATCAAGGCCGACATCCTGAAGCGCGGGGTGGACAAGCGCGGCGTGTTCCGCCAGCACTACGACACCGATGCGCTTGACGCCTCCAATCTGCTGATCGTGTTGATGCGCTTCCTGCCGACCGACGACGAGCGTGTGCGGGCGACTGTCACCGCGATCGGCGAGGAGCTGACCGAGAACGGGCTGGTGCTGCGCTATCGCACCGAGGAGACCGACGACGGGCAGAGTGGAGAGGAGGGCACGTTCCTGATCTGCTCCTTCTGGCTGGTATCGGCGCTGTGTGAGATCGGCGAACATCTCGCCGCGAGGCGGCTGTGCGAGCGGCTGCTCGGATACTCATCGGAGCTTGGGCTGTACGCCGAGGAGCTCGAGGCATCGAGCGGGCGCCACCTCGGCAACTACCCGCAAGCGTTTACTCATCTTGCGTTGATAAACGCGGTGACGCATGTGCTCGGCAGGTTTCATGCGTAGCCCGGCTCGCCGGGAAGCAGCACGCGTGCGACCTCCCCGTCGAACCATACCTTCGGTTGCACCGGTACCACCTGGCGATTGCTCGCATAGCGCAACAATTCGGCTACGCTCGAAAACTCACTGAGCTGCTCCAGATGCTTGATCGTGGGGAACACGAGCGCGATCTCCTGACGGGCGTGTGCGTCAAGTGCCCCCTGGGGCGTGAACCAGCCCTGCGCGACACACTCCTGTCCGTCGACTTCGGGCTCCTGCCCGTCTGGTAGCTCCGCCAGGAAGAAGCGCGTGTCGAAGCGGATCGACACCTCTTCAGGTGTGATCCAGCGTGAGAACTCGACAAGCGTTGAGGGATCGGCGATTGCGACGCCGGCCTCCTCTGTCAGCTCGCGCACGGCCGCCGCGCGATGGGCGCCACCCGTCGAGGAAGGGTCGCTCTCGTCCACCGCGCCGCCCGGAAACACCCATACGCCGCCCATGAATTTGGCCTTCTCGGTGCGCTTGACGAGTAGCACCTCGAGTGTGTGCTCGCCGCCGCGCAGCAGGATTACAGTGGCCGCCTGACGTGCGGGCGTCGCCTTCCCGAGGTTGAGCCCCTGGCCGGGCTCGGTGTGCTCGCCGAGATTGAGCTGCTGGCCGGGTCCCGTGTAGGCGTCGAGGTTGGGCGCTGGACTGGGTTGCCCGTCGTCGCCGGGAGTGGGGTTGCTCATCCCAAGGACCCTACCGCCAGGTAGTGTTATGCGCATGAGCGCAACCCAAACCCTGCAACGCTGGATCTGCGAGTCCTGCGGCTACATTTACGACCCCGAGGAGGGCGACCCTGACGGTGGCATCCCCGCGGGTACCGCCTTTGAGGACATCCCCGACACGTGGTTCTGCCCGGTGTGCGGAGCGCGCAAGCGCGACTTCACTCTGTACGAGGATTGATCGAGGCGTCGGGAGGCCTCGGCAAGAGCCTCTCGGTGGTGGTGCTCGGTGACTGACACCGAGGCTCACTGGGACGATCTGCTCGCACTCGACCGCGAGCACGTTTGGCATCCCTACGCGCCGCTTCCCGCTGTCAATCCTTCGCTGCCGGTCGTCTCCGCGGAGGGTGTGCGCTTGCGCCTTGCCGACGGGCGCGAGCTGATCGACGGGATGTCCTCGTGGTGGTGCGCCATCCATGGTTACCGTCACCCCGCGCTCGACGCGGCCGTGCGCGAGCAGTTGGAGTGCATGGCGCACGCGATGTTCGGCGGGCTCACCCACGAGCCGGCGATCCGGCTCGCCGAGCGCCTCGTGGAAATCGCGCCAGAGGGGCTGGAGCGCGTGTTCTTCGCCGATTCCGGTTCGGTGTCGGTGGAGGTGGCGATCAAGATGGCCCTGCAGTACCAGCGTGCGATCGGTCACCCCGAGCGTACGCGCCTATTGACTTGGCGCGGCGGCTATCACGGCGATACGTTCGGTGCGATGGCGGTGTGCGACCCGGTGGGGGGGATGCACAGTTTGTTCACGGGAGTGCTCGCCGAGCATGTGTTCGCCGAGCGACCGCCCGACGAGTTCGAGCGACCGCTCGACGAGGCTTGGGCGGCGGGCGTATCCGAGCTATTCGCCGTTTACGCGCATGAGCTCGCCGCCGTAATCGTGGAGCCGGTCGTACAGGGGGCGGGCGGAATGCGCTTTCACTCGCCGGCGTGCGTAGCGCTGCTGCGCCGTCTCTGCGACGAACATGGGCTGCTGCTGATTCTGGACGAGATCGCCACGGGCTTCGGGCGTACTGGCACATTGTTTGCCTGTGAGCACGCGGCGCTCGCGCCGGACATCATGTGCGTCGGCAAGGCCCTCACGGGCGGCTACATGACGCTCGCCGCGACGCTCTGCACGAGCGAGGTCGCGCGAGCGATCTCAGCGGGGGAGGGAGGTGCGCTCATGCACGGCCCCACTTACATGGCCAACCCGCTCGCTTGTGCGGTCGCGCTCGCATCGCTCGACCTGCTCGCTGACGGTCGCTGGCGTGAGGATGTCGCGCGTATCGAACGCGGCCTGCGTGCAGGCCTTGAGCCCGCCGGCGACTTGCCGGGTATCGCCGACGTGCGCGTACTCGGCGCGATCGGTGTTGTGCAACTGGAGCACGAGGTGGACATCGGTGTCGCGACTTCTGCCGCGGTCGAGCATGGTGTCTGGCTGCGCCCGTTTCGCGACCTCGTATACGCGATGCCGCCGTATGTGGCCACCGACGAGGATCTCGTGTGCGTGACTGGGGCCATAGTGAGTGCGGTTGGTGGCCGCCCTTATTGAGTTCCGTCACATCGTGTACTACGCTCGCAAGCGGCTAGTGCGCTGATCGGTGAGTTCAGTTGCCTCCTGAGGGCCCGGGCGACCGGGCCCCTCCGGGTTAAAAGTCCCTGACGGTCGCCGGAGCCGTCTTTGCTGCGACCGCCAGGGCGCGCTGCTATGCGACCTTACGGGTCGATTGCGACGAAACTTGGTGGCGATACCCAATCTCGCCACGGCAAATGCCCTCCGGCTCCCGCCAATGCTGGGATATCGGCGTTTGAGATTTCTTCGAGTGTCACGACGTCTACTGCGCCCATTCGCGCGATCGTCTCCTGGTTGGACAGCTCTACACGCAATGGCTCGGTTGGCCAGGGCGTGAGCACGACTGCCGCCACGCTCAGCCCGACCACCCGAGCGGCCTCAAGGGTAAGCAGCGTGTGGTTGATCGTGCCCAGGCCCGGTGGGGCGGCGATCAGAAGCGGCAGAGCCAGCTCGACGGCGAGGTCGCGCACCGTGAGGTCGTGCGTGAGCGGGACGAGCAGTCCGCCGACGCCCTCCACAATCAACGTCTCGCTCGCGCTTGCGCAGGTCTTTGCGCGCTCGATCAGGCCGGCGGCATCGATCTGCTGGCCCGCCAGCGATGCCGCCAGGTGCGGAGAGACGGGCGGCTGGAATCGCAGCGGCGCTACTTCCTCCGCTGCCATCCCGGCGGCGAGCGCCAGCAGCTCGTGGTCCGGGGGCCATGTTCTCGGCGGCTCGGCCAGTCCTGTGACGACCGGCTTGTGCGCGCGCACCGGCTCGCCAGCAGCCCGCATCGCTGCGAGCAGCGTAGCACTGAGGATCGTCTTGCCGACACCGGTGCTGGTGCCGGTTACGAAAAGGCCACGCACGCAGGTTCCCCAACCCGTGTCGGGTCGAGCCCCACCTCGCGTGCCGCCGCGGCCAGGACCGTCGCGGCGTCTCGCAGATCGTCGGCGTCGTGACGCGCCATCGCCGCCAGCCTCAACCGCGACGTGCCGTCGGGGACCGTTGGTGGGCGGATAGCCTGCGCGAACACTCCACGCTCGAGTGCCGCCTGGCAGAGGCGCAGCGCCTGCTCGCTGTTGCCCACCACGAGCGGCACGATGTGCATGTCGCTCTCGCGCACCGCGAACCCCTCCGCCGCGAGACTGTGGCGCAGGGTGCGGGCTGCATCGTGCAGCCTGGTCACCTGCTCCGGCTGCGCTTCAAGCAACTCCAGTGCGGCGAGGGCACCAGCCACGGATGGCGGTGGTGGGGCGGTCGAGAAGATCAACGACCGCGCTGTGTTGAGCAGGTAGCGCACCATCTGCTCGCTTGCGCACACATACGCGCCGTAGGAGCCGAGCGCCTTGCCGAGCGTGCCGATCAGCGCATCGACCTGGTCCTGCAGACCCGCTTCGGCGACCGCACCTCGACCGCCGTCTCCGAGCGCACCGGTGGCATGTGCATCGTCCACAACGACGCGCGCGTCGTGTGCCCGCGCCAGCTCCACGATCCGCTCAAGTGGCGCCACGTCGCCGTCCATCGAAAACACCGAGTCACTAACGATCGCCCGGCGACCATCGCCCACGTGCTCGAGCAGACAGTGCTCCAGATGCTCGGTGTCGAGGTGTCGATACACCACCACCTCCGCGCGCGAAGCACGACAGCCGTCGATGATCGAGGCGTGGTTCAGCTCGTCGGAGAAGATCGTGTCGCCGGGCCCGGCCAGCGCGCCGATGACGCCGAGGTTCGCCAGATAGCCCGAGCCGAATAGCACGCATGCCTCGCTGCCCTCGAACGCCGCCAAGCGCTCCTCCAGCTCGCTGTGGATGCTCATCGAGCCCGACACCAATCGCGATGCGCCCGTGCCCACACCCAAGTGCATCGCCGCCTGCGCCGCGGCTTCGCGCACATTCGGGTGGTCGGCGAGCCCGAGGTAGTTGTTCGAGCACAGCAACAGCACCGGCTCGCCGTCGAGCAGCACGCGCGGCCCCTGGGGGCCGGCAACCATCCGCAACCGGCGCTCCAAGCCAAGGCGCCGCAGTTCGGTCAGACGTTCCTCGAGCTCGTTCACGACTGGCCTTTGGAGGAGATCATCGCGGTTCGCTCGTGCTTCTCGTCGGTCCCGCTCGCCAGATCCGGCGGCGCGTCAATCTCCCCAGCCGGCGGGCACGGCGTTGCGGGCGCCGTCCGGCCGAGGTGGCACCACTCGTTTGGCTTGGTAGCGCAGCTGCGTGGAGGGGTCCCACATCCGGATCTGCAGATACTTCTCGTCCCCGTCGGCCACTTGCGTCGCCGTCGAGCCGTCGAGCAGCTCCTCGACGAGGTCCGGTGTCTCCCCGTCGAGCCAGCCCGAGCGGTTGTCCGGGCGAGGGTTGGCACCGTTGTCGGCTTGGCGCTCCACGTTTAGCCCCAGCCCCTCGAACATCGCGCGGTCTTCCTCCGGACTTGATCCGAGCGTAGTAAGGAAGTTGCCCATCATTACGCCGTTCAGACCTGCCTTCACCGCAAGTGGTTGTAGATCTCCGAGGTTCTCGACGCGCCCCCCACACAACCGAAACAATGCTTCAGGCAGAATCAAGCGGAAGATCGCCACCCACTTGACCGCCTCCCACGGATCGATGTATTCGCGATCGCCGAACTTGGTGCCCGGCCGTGGGTTGAGTAGGTTGATCGGCACGCTTGTCGGGTCGATCGCGGCCAGCTCAAACGCCATTTCCACGCGCTGTTCGCGACTCTCGCCAAGGTTGAGAATGCCGCCCACGCATGTCTCGAGGCCCGCCTCGCGCACCGCCTGGATTGTGCGCAGGCGTCCCTCATAGCGAACGGTGCTGGAGACCTCGTCGTAGTAGCTCTCGGCGGTCTCCACGTTGTGGTGCACACGTTGGATGCCTGCTTCCTTTAGCGCCTTCGCGCGCACGGGAGACATGTGGCCGATGGAGGCGCAGCGCTTGAGGTTGGTCTTCTCCGCCACCAGCCGTGCGCCCTCGAGGATCTTCTCGAAGTCACGCTTTGAGAGGCCCTGGCCCTGGGTGACCATGCAGAAGCGGTGAGCACCTGCGGCTTCGGCGGCGCGTGCGTGCTCGAGGATCTGCTCGGGATCCATCATCGCGTGTAGCGGCGTCTCAGCCTCGGCGAAGCGTGACTGCGCGCAGAAACCGCAGTCCTCCGCGCATCCACCAGACTTGGCGTTCACCAGCGAGCACATGTCGGTGGAGTCCGAGAAGCGCTCCACACGCGCCGCCCAGGCGCGCTCCACGAGCGCTTCGATCTCGCTGTGGTTCTCGAGTTCTCCGAGCACCAGGGCTTCCTCGCGAGTTATCAGCGGTGGCATCTGCGGCGACCTCCGGTTGTTCTCAGGCAATGGACGCTACGGATGTCGGACAGTACCGGAACACGGCGGGCGTCCGGAGTGGTCGCCTCGGAGCCGGGATAAGATCGCGCCGATGAGCACCCGACACGCCGCTCGCGGGCGAGCGCTTGTGAGATGACCGCGAGCCCCGGCGAGGGCGGCCGATTGCTCGCCATTGGCGACTTGCATGTCACCCATCCGGAGAACCGCTCCATCGTGCAGGGGCTGCGAGCCGAGCGTGACGCTGACTGGCTGATCGTGTGTGGCGATGTCAGCGATACGCTCGCTGAGGTGGAGTGGGCGCTCGGCCTGCTGGCCGAGCGTTTTGCCAAGGTGGTATGGGTTCCCGGCAATCACGAGCTCTGGAGCACACCGGATGAAGAGCCGAAGCTACGCGGTGAGCCGCGCTACCACCGGCTCGTGGAGCTGTGCCGTGGCGTGGGAGTGCTTACGCCCGAGGACCCCTATCCGGTGTGGCACGGCGAAGGCGGTTCGCTGACAATCGTGCCGCTGTTTCTGCTCTACGACTACTCGTTTTCGATCAACATCGCGCCTACAAGCGAGCAGGCGCTTGTCCTCGCCCACGAGGCGGGCGTCGTGTGCAGCGACGAGTTCCTGCTGCACCCTGATCCCTACCCGGGCAGGGCAGCGTGGTGTCATGCCCGGGTGCGCTACAGCGAGGCGCGTCTGGTGGCCTGCGACCCGGAGGTGCCGCTGGCAATCGTCAATCATTTTCCCCTGATCGACGCTCCCACTAAGGTGCTGAGGCATCCGGAGTTCGCGCAGTGGTGCGGCACGACGCTTACCGCCGACTGGCACCGTCGCTTCAACGTGAACGTCGTCGTGTATGGCCACTTGCACATCCCGCGTACCACCTGGCATGAGGGAGTGCGCTTCGAGGAGGTATCGCTTGGCTACCCGCGCGAGTGGCATCGTCGCAATGCCCCCCGGCCTCTTTTGCGCCAGATCGCACCAGCCCCGGAGCCGGCGTGATCGAGCGGATATTGCCCGCGTGTGTCGCCGCGGTCGAGCGTCGCGAGGACCCATCCGAGGTCCACCTATTCCCCGAGGAGAGCGCACTTATCGCCAACGCGGTGGACAAGCGCAAGCGCGAGTTCTCAACCGCTCGGATGTGCGCTCGCGAGGCGCTGCAAGCGCTCGGGTTTGCGCCCGCGACGATTCCGGCGGGCGCGCGTGGCGAGCCATTGTGGCCGGCGGGGGCGCTCGGCAGCATCACTCACTGCGCGGGCTACCGCGCAGCTGCGGTCGCGCGCACGGATGAGCTGCTCACACTCGGTATCGACGCGGAGCCGAACGCCGCGCTGCCGGAGGGGCTACTCGACGACATCGCTCTGCCCGACGAGCGGCCGGTTTTGCAGAGCCTGGCAACGCACCGGCCGGATGTCCACTGGGATCGACTGTTGTTCAGCGCCAAGGAGTCGGTGTACAAGGCGTGGTTTCCGCTCGCGCAGCGCTGGCTCGGCTTCGAAGACGCCGCGCTGAGTATCGACCTCGACGCGGGCACGTTCCAGGCGCGGCTGCTTGTGCCTGCGCCATTGCTCCCGGACGGGCCGTTGCGTGGCTTCTCGGGTAGATGGATCGTGTGCGACGGGATTGTTCTCACGGCGATCGCGCCGACCGTGGCGTGAGCCGGTCTGCCATCCTTGCGCTTCGGTGAGTTCGGCCCAACTAGATCCCGAAGCTCAGGCGCTGCTCGATGTGATGCGCGCGATGGGCACGCCTCAGCCCTACACGCTGCCGGTCGCCCAGGCGCGCGAGAGTATGCGCGCGGCGTTGATTGGACGGGGAGCGCAAATCCCCCTGCATTCGACAGAGAACGTTTCGCTGCCCACGCCGCACGGTCCACTTGCGATGCGCCTGTACCGCCCGGCCGAAGGCGTGCTCCCACTGGCGCTGTTCATTCACGGTGGTGGCTGGACGCTCAACGACCTTGACACACACGACCGTCTGTGCCGCCGAATCTCGGCGCGCTCGGGTTGGTTGCTTGCGGCGCTGGACTATCGCCGGGCGCCCGAGCACAGGCATCCAGCCGCGCTGGAAGATGCCCATCTCGCCTATCGCTGGCTTGTGGACAACGCGCAGATACTTCGAGGCGATCGCACAGGCGTGGCGCTGATAGGAGAAAGCTCGGGCGCTGCCACGGCCGCCTGTTTGAGCCTGCTGTTGCGTGACCTGGGTGGGGCGCCACCGTCCTACCAGGCCCTCGCCTACCCGATTGCCGACGTGTTCGGACGCTGGCCGTCCTGCCAGGAGCGGGGAGATGGCTACACGCTCGACGCCGAATTCGCTCGATGGGCGCTACTCAACTATGTGCCGGCCGGCCAGGATATGAACGATCCTTATTTGCTGCCGTTGGCGGCCAGCGATCTCGCCGGTCTGCCGCCCACGTTTGTAATGACCGCCGAGTTCGACCCTTTGCGCGACGAGGGCATCGCCTACGCGGAGAAGCTAAGGCTTGCCGGCGTGGAAGTGGAGCACGTCCACGTCGAGGATCAGATGCACGGGTTTCTACTGCTCGACCGAGCGGTCTCGAAAGCCGGCGAGCTGATCGATCGCCTGGCCGACGTGCTCGCGGCGCACGCTGCGGTTCGGAAGGCGAGTGCTGACGGCGCTTACGCCTCTGCGGTTGCGCCCAGCGGGACGGGCGACATCTCAAGCGTACTTTCCTGACCCTGGCCGGCACCACCGGGTCGCGCTGCCTGGCGAATCTGCTCGGCGGCGCTCTGGGTGAGTCGCAGTTCCTGCACGGTCGCATCGACGAACTGGTCTGCGTGTTCGACGCCGAGGAACGGGGCGAGTACCAGGTGGGCGGCGAGTGGCGTAAGGCGAGGCAGCAGCTCGACGTTGCGTTTGCGCGCGTGGCGATAGCCGATCTCGAAGATCGTCGCTGACAATGCGTCTGCTGTCACGGGCGGCGGAGGACTGGAGCTATGCCGGTAGCCTTCCTGTACGAAGATCTTGAACGCCGCCCGGCTGTCCTCGACGCGCTGTATCGCCGGGTTGCCCACCGCGTGTGCTTCGACGTAGCCAACGTGAGCCATCACCGGATGGGTGGCATTGAACTGAGTTCCCGCGTGCAGTCCTTCCCAGATCCGCTCGGGCCACTCCCCGCAGCTAAAGAAGGCGCGCGCGCAAACAGCCATCGCCTGTTGGAAGCCAAGCTCGTGGGCGGCTAGGAACGCCTCCTGCTTGTCGCGGAAGTGCGCGTAGAACACGCGCCTGTCCACGCCGGCGGTGCTGGTGATGTCGGCGATCGTGGCTCCCGCGTAACCCTTCTCGGCGGCTACTTCTCCCGTGGCGTACACAATGCGTTCGCGCTGATGGCGGGCTATCTCCGCCGAGGGCAGGCTCGGCCGCCCGCGCGGCAGCGCCGCTGGCGGTCGCAGCGCAAGCTCTGAAACGTGTGGCGGCGGCAGCATCTGGGGCCCGGGATCGAGTGTGCGCCAGCGATGCTCCGAGGTAGGTCGGTTGTAGCTGTCGATCCACGTGTCGATTTCCGTGGCGAGCAGCGTCATGTCGTATTCGTTGCGGCGCAACCTCGGCGCGAGCAGCCCGCAGATGCCACCCAGCAACACATGCGTGGGTAGATCGGGCGTCGCCGCGTGCGGTGAAGCCTCGGCGCGGCCTTGCTCGACGATCAGCGCGATGTCTGCGATCAGCCGATCGCGGGCATCCAGTGCGCGCATTCCGCCGGCGAGCGTCTCGTTGACTAGGAATCTCGCGCGTTCGGGGCGGACCTGTGCCCGCGCGAAGATCGCACCGACTCCCGCCTGCACTGCGCGCTCGGGTGGCGCGGCACCGACTGCCTCGCGGACGTGCCCGAGTAGTTGCTCGGATACCTCGCTGTGCACTGCAAGAAAGCAATCGTCACGGTCCTCGAAGTACTCGTAGAAGGTCGGGCGCGATACGCCCGCGTGGGCGATCACCTGGGCGACGTTGGCGCCCGCATAGCCGCGCCGCACGGCGGCTAAGAGCATCCCGTCGAGTAGGCGCTCCCGCTGAGTCCCCTTGCGATCTTTTCGAGAGATAGACATTGTGTTTATCGCGTTCTCAGGCGCTCGTGTCGCCGACCGTTGCGACTCCCTCCGGATCGAGCTATAGCGGGCAGCCTAATTCCTCTGGCGGCGAAGTGCATCCAGCGGCGAGCATCCTGATCGTGTCCGGCATCTGAGATGTTGCCCACTGTAAACCAACCGTAGCTGTTTATGGTTCGCGACGATGGTACCACCGTCGTTTTCGACGGTGCCCGTGTGTTCTGCTGGCGGAGGCGCCTAGGTCCGGTACGCAATAGGGCGAGTCGAGATGTTCTAGTCAGCGTGACTCGACGTTGTTGACAACTGTGCCAAGCTCGTCTTAGTATCACTGTCCATGTTTCTCACTGGGCCGACGCGAGGCGTCCTGCGACGAGCAGGGTGACCTATACGGGGATGAGGGGGAGGGCGTTTGCTGGAGTTTTGGGTATGTCGCGGGTAGCGGGGTATGTCGACGCTCGCGCCGTCGAGGAATCCGATACGTCGGTTTATTGGCCGGCGGTGACCGTGCGAGGAGTCTCGTCGGCCACAGATGCGGAGTCCCGCAAATGAATGGCGAACAACCCACTCCACGCGACGGGGTCGTATTCGTCTTCTCCGGCCACGGTGCCCAATGGGACGGCATGGCGCTCGACCTGCTCGAGACATCTCCGTTGTTTGCGAAGCACATGCAGGCCTGCGAGGAGGCACTCAGGCCGCATGTTGGGTGGTCGCTCTTTGATGTCCTCAGACGCTTGCCACGCGCACGCCGACTTCGAGCGCGTGGACGTCGTCCAGCCGGCGCTGTTCGCCATCACTGTTTCCTTGGCGGAGCTGTGGCGCGCCTGTGGTGTGGAGCCGGCTGCAGCGATGGGTCATTCCCAGGGAGAGATCGCCGCCGCATACCTAGCGGGCGGCTTGTCGCTGGCGGATGCGGCAATGGTCGTGGCGCGACGCAGCCGCGCGCTCGTGCCGCTGTCCGGACGCGGCGGGATGTTGGCGCTTGGGCTCGGCCCCGATCGGCTCGCGAGCCAGATCGAGTCGCTGGGCGAGTGGGTTGAGGTGGGTGCGCTCAACGGTCCCCGCTCGCTTGCGGTTGCAGGCGAGCGGCCGCGGCTGGACGAGCTTCTCGCCAGTTGCAAGGCGAGTGGGATAAGGGCAGGGAGAGTTGCGATCGACTACGCCTCCCACTCGCGCCAGATCGAGCCTCTTCAGACTGAACTGCTCGAAGCGTTGTCGGGGCTCACTCCACGGTCGGGCGAGATCCCGTTCTTCTCAACCGTCAGCGGAGCGCGCATGGACACCGCCGAATGCGATGGGGAGCACTGGTATCGGGGTGAGCGCCAAGCGGTCCAGTTCGAACTCGCGATGCGTGCCCTGCTGGATCAAGGGCACCGCACGTTCGTAGAGATCGGGCCTCATCCGGTGCTTGCCGCGGCGATGCAGGAAACGGTCGACGACGTGCTCGGCGAGCGGGCGGACGTTCTGGTCGCCAGCTCGCTACGACGCGATCGCGGCGACGCAAGTCGTTTCTGTGGCTCGTTGGCGGACGTGTTTGCACACCGGGGCGACTTTGACTGGGAAGCCGCCGTTGCACTTCTTGGCATTGATGCTCGCTCTGAGGCCACGGTGACGGTACAAGCGGGCTCGAGACACACCAGAGCAACGTCTGTTGGAACACCGCGCATCGGTGCGCCCGCTCCCGAAGGAGGGCAAGCCGCCTCGCATGCCGGCTCGCTTGGGGTCGCGATCCTGGAGTTGGCGCCGGTCGAGCAGGCAAGGACTGTCCGCGAGGCAGTCCTTGGCGAGATTGGCTTGACGCTCGGAGTCGACGCCGTCGACGGGGTCATGGCCGACCGGGCCTTCAAAGAGCTCGGCCTCGATTCGGCTGGCATCGTTGAGTTGCGCAACAGACTGCGCGCGCTCACGGGTCTTGCGCTTCCCTCCACACTTGTCTTCGACCACCCGACGCCCAGCGCACTAGCGGCGCACTTGTTTGCCGAACTCGCCGCCGCCATGGCAGGTACGCCGGCCGCGGGTCACACGCAGGCGCTCGACACCGATCGGCAGGCGTTCGCGGCTCGGGCACGCGTGGCGGTGTCCAACACGACTCCAGAGATAGGTTCGAACATGGACGCCCAAGAGCCGATCGCGATTGTCGGTATGAGTTGCCGCTTTCCGGGCGGAGTTGACTCTCCTCAGGAGCTGTGGGAGCTGCTTGCGCGTGGCGGCGACGCGATCTCGGACTTTCCCACCGACCGGGGCTGGGACCTGGATGCGCTGTATGACCCCGACCCCGACCGTGCCGGTAAGACCTATGCGCGCGAAGGTGGGTTTCTCTACGACATGGCGAACTTCGATGCCGCCTTCTTCGGGATAAGCCCGCGCGAGGCGGCTGCGATGGACCCTCAACAGCGACTGTTTCTGGAAGGTTGCTGGGAGGCCCTGGAATCCGCTGGCCTTGACGTCAAGTCCTTGAGTGGCAGTCAAACCGGGGTGTACGCCGGGATCAACACACTCGACTACAACGCGCGGGCCTGGCTGAATCCGGAGGGGCTCGAAGGTCACAACATGACTGGCGCGATCGGAAGCGTGATCGCCGGTCGCGTGTCTTACGCACTTGGCCTGCAGGGCCCGTCGCTATCGCTTGACACAGCCTGTTCGTCATCGCTGGTGGCGTTGCATTTGGCGTGCGGAGCGCTGCGTAAAGGCGAGTGCTCGATGGCACTCGCCGGTGGAGTCAGCGTGATGGTGAGCCCCGGACTATTCGTGGCGTTCAGTCGCCAGCGTGCGCTTGCCGGCGATGCGCGTTGCAAGTCTTTTGCACAGGCTGCCGACGGTACGAGCTGGGGGGAGGGTGTGGGCGTCCTAGTGCTCGAGAAGCTTGCCGATGCGCAGCGCAACGGTCATCGTGTGATTGCAGTGGTGCGTGGCAGCGCCGTCAACCAGGATGGGGCGAGCAACGGCCTAGCGGCACCGAACGGCTTGGCTCAACAGCAAGTGATTCGCCAGGCGCTCGCGAGCGCTGGGCTCTCGGCCGCGGACGTCGATGCAGTAGAGGCGCACGGCACCGGCACGAGACTGGGAGATCCGATCGAGGCCCACGCGCTGCTCGCCACCTATGGCCAGCAGCGCCCATATGGCTGCCCGCTGTGGCTTGGATCGATCAAGTCGAACATCGGCCACACCCAGGCTGCCGGCGGTGTGGCCGGGGTCATCAAGATGGCGATGGCTCTGCGCCACGGTGTGCTGCCGAGGACGCTGCACCTGGACGAACCCTCTCACGAAGTCGATTGGTCACGCGGAGATGTCGTGTTGTTGGCTGAGGCGGTCGATTGGCCGCAGAACGAGCAGCCTCGCCGGGCAGCGGTGTCCTCGTTTGGGATCAGTGGCACGAACGCCCACGCGATCCTCGAGCAGGCCCCAGCAGAGTTTGAGGTTGCGCCTCAGGAGAGCGCGCGTTTGAGCTTGTCAGGGCATTTCTGCTGGACGTTGTCCGCCAGAAGCGATCGTGCTCTCCTCGACCAGAGTGCGCGCTTGGAGAGGGTTCTGAGAAGTGTTGAGAATCTCGGTGCGCAGGATGTCGGTCTGTCGCTAGCGCGCAGATCGGCCTTTGAGCACCGCGCCGTTGTCGTGGGCGAGAGCATGGTGCGGATGCGCGAGGGCCTGACAGCGCTGGCTCGCGGCGAGCTCACGCCCGAGCTAGTGTCAGGCGTGGCGCCGAGCGGCACGACTCGCGTGGCGTTCATGTTCACCGGCCAAGGCGCTCAGCGGGCCGGCATGGGTGCGGAGCTATATGGCTCGCTGCCCGTGTTTGCCGAGGCGTTTGACCAGGTGTGCGCCCACATGGACGAACATCTCGGGCGTTCGCTGCGTGAGGTGGTATTCGAGCCAGCCTCCGGCGAGCAGTCCGGGACCGATCCCGCTCTTTTGGATGAGACGCTGTTCACGCAGGCCGGACTGTTTGCGCTGGAGGTCTCGTTGTATCGGCTGCTCGAGGCATGGGGAGTCAAACCGGACTTTCTGATTGGCCATTCGATCGGTGAGCTGGTGGCGGCCTATGTCGCCGATGTCTATTCGCTAGCGGATGCGTGCCGGCTGGTAGCGGCTCGCGGACGGCTCATGGGTGAGCTGCCAAGCGGTGGCGCGATGGTGGCGATCCAGGCATCCGAGCACGAGCTTGCCGAGACGCTCGCTGACGCCGAAGGGCGTGTCGCGCTAGCGGGGATTAACGGTCCCCGCTCGGTGGTTGTCTCCGGAGAGCGGGATCCGGTCCTGGCCGTCGCCTCGGTGTGGCGTGAGCGGGGTCGTAAGACGCGACGACTACGAGTTTCTCATGCGTTCCATTCGCCCCTCATGGAGGGAATGCTCGACGAGTTCAGGCGCGTCGCCGAAACGGTGTCATTCGCGCCACCCTCGATCCCGCTCGTGTCCAACCTCACCGGCGAGCCGCTTTCTCGAGAGCTGTGCAGCGCCGATTATTGGGTGCGTCAAGTGCGCGCGCCAGTGCGATTTGCCGACGGGGCGAGCTGGCTTTGCGACCAGGGCGTTGCGAGTTTCCTGGAGATCGGTCCGGACGGTGTACTCAGCGCGATGGTTCAGGAGTGCGCTCAGGAGGGCACCGCCGCAGGCGAGCAGGGCACTCGCTCGAGCAGTGTGGCGCTCGGCGGGTCGGGAGGCGAGTCCGTCGCTGTCGAGGCGAGCGCGGTCATGCGTGCCGGGCGCGGGGAGGTCGCGACGCTGCTCGCGTCGCTGGCTCGGATCTGGACGAAAGGCGTCGAGGTCGATTGGGCACGCATATACAAAGGGTCGGGGTCGCGGCTCGTGTCGCTACCTACCTATGCGTTCCAGCGCGAGCGATTCTGGCTGGACACGGTCGATTCTCCGGCGGCTGATGCTCACGCGAGCGGCCAAACTACCGTCGACCATCCGCTGCTAGGTGCGGCTATCGGCTTGGCCGACGACCAAGGCTGGCTGTTTACCGGGCGCCTGACCTTGCGCGAGCAGACATGGCTCGCCGATCACGTGGTGCTGGGCAAAGCCCTGCTTCCCGGCACTGCCTTCCTCGAGCTGGCGCTGTATGCCGGTCAGCAGCTCGGCTGTCCGATCGTCAGGGAGCTAACGCTGCAGAGCCCCCTCGGGCTTCCTGAGGATGGGGCCGTGCAACTACAGCTGATCCTCGGTGCCCTCGAGGAAGGTGGAGGCCGCCCAGTGAGCATCTATTCGCGGGCCGAGCAAGCAGGGGATGATGCGCCTCAGTCCGAGTGGGTTTGTCACGCACATGGGTCGCTCCTACCAGCCATGCCCGACGGCGGCTCAGATCGTGCCCGCCCACTGAGTGGGGTGGAGGGTGTCTGGCCTCCGAGCGGCGCCGAACGGCTGGAGCTGGACGATCTGTATGAGAGCTTGCTCGAACGTGGCTTGGACTACGGACCCGTCTTTCGGGGGCTCACGAACGCATGGCGGCGAGACGGCGAGATCTTCGCCGAGGCGGTGCTGACGGACGCGGAGCGTGAGCGGGCCGGTGCGTTCGGCCTGCATCCGGCGCTGCTGGATGCCGCCCTACACGCCACTACCCTCGAAACACGCTCGAGTCCTACAGAATCGAGCGATGCCGAGCGATCGGCCGCAGACTCCGCCGAGGAGGTGTGGCTGCCGTTCTGCTTCAGCGAGGTCGAGCTGCTCGCAGGCGGCGCCACTGCGTTGCGCGTGCGCTTCTCCCCAGTTGAGGGCGACGCTCTGCGGATCGCGCTCGCCGACGAGCGTGGCCGGCCGCTTGGCTCCGTAGGGGGATTCGTCTTGCGGAGTGTCTCGGCTGCTGGGATCGCAAGCGTCGCTGCCGATCGCGACGGGTTGTTCCAGCTTGATTGGCGGCCGGTCCTAACCGGGCAAGACGACGCCGAGGATGTCGTGCTGCTCGATTGCACGACGGCGCTCACAGAGGATCTGCCGGCCGGTGCTCAAAACGCAGTCGTGCGCGTTTTGGAGACGCTCCAAGAGAGACTTGAGCAGGAGGAGACTCGCGACTCGCGATTTGCGATTCTCACTAGCGGTGCGGTGGCTGTCGGCCCTGGCGAGGATGTGGCCGATCTCGCCGGTGCGGCCGTGTGGGGCCTGGCCCGCACAGCGCAATCCGAGCATCCGGGGCGGATTCTGCTGATAGACGTCGATCGAGCGCCGAGCTCGCGCGAGGCGCTTGGGGTCGCGTTTGCCAGCGGCGAGCCGCAGCTCGCGATCCGCGACGGCCACTGTCTTGCCGCGAGGCTCATCCGCGCCGGCGAGGACGGTGTACTGGTGCCTCCGTCCGAGGGGTCCGCGTGGCGCCTGCAGGCAAGCGGTGAGAATACGTTTGAGGGACTCGCTCTCGTTGCTTGCGATGACGTCGAGCGGCCGCTCGATGCCGGTGAGGTCCGAGTCGAGGTGCGCGCCGCCGGAGTGAACTTCAAGGACGTGCTGATCGCTCTCGGGGTCTATCCCGGCAAGGCGAGCATCGGCAACGAGGCCGCCGGTGTAGTCCTCGAGGTCGGCGCCGACGTGCAAGATCTTGAGCCTGGAGATCGTGTCACGGGCTTGTTCTCGGGCGCGTTCGGCCCGGCGGCGATCACCGACCGCCGACTCCTTGCGCCTATGCCCGCGCACTGGTCCTTCGCACAGGCAGCCTCGATGCCGCTGGTGTTCCTCACGGCGTATTACGCGCTAGTCGATCTAGCCGCGATCCGACCACATGAGCGACTGTTGCTACACGCGGCAACCGGCGGTGTGGGTACGGCCGCGCTGCAGCTTGCGCGACACCTCGACGTCGAGGTGTTTGCCACCGCCAGCACCGAGAAGTGGGGCGTGCTGCAGCAGGCGGGGTTGGACCCTGGCCACATCGCGAGCTCGCGCGACTTGGGGTTCCGCGAGCGCTTCCTCGAGCAGACTGCAGGCGCCGGTGTGGATGTGGTCCTCAACTCGCTGGCGGGCGAGTTTGTGGACGCGTCGCTTGACCTGCTCCCGCGCGGCGGGCGCTTCGCGGAGATGGGCAAGACCGACGTGCGCGACGCCGCCGAGATAGCAGAACAGCACGACGGAGTCCTCTACCGCGCCTTCGACTTGATGGATGCCGGGCCGGATCGCATTCAGGAGATGCTCACTAGCTTGCTGGAGCTATTTGCCGAGGGCGCGCTCATGCTGCCGTCGATCCGTGCGTGGGACGTACGCCGCGCGCCGCAAGCGCTGCGCTTCATGAGCCAGGCGCGCCACGTGGGCAAGCTCGTCCTGACGATGCCCGCACGTGCGCTCGACGCTCATGGCACTGTCCTGATTACGGGCGGTACCGGCGGATTGGGCTCGGTGCTCGCCCGCCATCTGGTTGTGCAACACGGCGTGCGGCATCTGCTGCTGGCAAGCCGCGGTGGCGAGCAGGCACCGAATGCCGAGCGGCTGCGCGAAGATCTGGAAGAGCTTGGCGCGAGCGTCACACTCGCCAGTTGCGACGTCTCGCGGCGAGAGCAGGTGAGCGCGCTGCTCGCATCCATACCCGAGGAGCAGCCACTGCGGGCCGTGGTGCATGCCGCCGGATTGCTCGACGATGGCCTGATCGGCTCGCTCACGCCCGAGCGGATCGAGCGCGTGCTGGCCCCAAAGTTGGACGCGGCCTGGCACCTGCACGAGCTGACCGCGCACATGGACCTCGACGCGTTCGTCCTGTTCTCCTCGGTCGCGGCCGTGCTCGGCTGGTCGGGACAGGGCAACTACGCGGCCGCCAACTCCTTCCTTGACGCGCTTGCGGGCTACCGTCGCGCGCTGGGTCTGCCGGCGATCGCGATGGCGTGGGGACCGTGGGAGCAGAGCGTGGGTATGACTAGTGCGCTCGGTCCCGTAGACCTAGCCAGGATGGCGAGTTCGGGGATGCTCACCCTTTCCCACGCGAAGGGGTTGAAACTGTTCGATCTCGCGCTGGACGGTGAGGGCGGGCCGCTCGTGCTGGCACGCCTTGACAGCGCCGCACTGCGCGCGCGCGCCCGGGCTGGCGAGTTGCCGAGCGTGTTCGATGGACTCATACAGCGGCCGGTTCGTGAGCGGGAGGCGGCAAGCACGCTAGCCGGCTCGTTTGCCGAGCGACTTGCCCAAGCGCCCCTCGCCGAGCGCGAGCGCGTTGTCCACCAGTTTGTGCTCGCGCAGGCAGCGAGCGTCCTCGGCCACGCCTCCGCCGACGCGGTCGACGCCGGCATGAGCTTCAGTGACCTGGGGTTTGATTCGCTTGCCTCGGTCGAACTGCGAAATAGGCTGGGCGCGGCGGTCGGGATGCAGTTGCCGGTGACGCTTGCGTTCGACCACCCCACGCCGGGTGCGCTGGCAAGTCACCTTCACGAGCAACTGTCGATGACGCCCTCCGAGACGTTGCCGAACGTCGAGTTTGATTTTGAGGAGCTGGCCACCATGCTCTCCTCACTTTCGGCCGAGCAAGCGCTCGAAACGGGCATCGCGGCGCGCTTGCGGGAGGTCTTCTCCGGCTGGATGATTAGCCCCGCGGCGACCGATAGCGAGTTGCAAGGAGGCGAGCGTTCCTCGGCCGATGCAGCGCATCGACATGACGATCCCTTCTCGACCGGTGGCGAGCTGGGAGACGACGAGCTCTCCGCCGCCGCGGACGAGCAGATATTCGAGTTGATCGACCGCGAGTTCGGGGTCTCCTAGAGCTATGTCTCGTGTGCGTGTCTTGGTCTGGAAGGCGAGCTGTCTCGTGAGAGGGGAGAGCTGAGGTGTCCGAAGAGAAGCTGCGCGACTACCTGAAGCGGGTCACGCTCGATTTGCGTAAGACCCATCGCGAGCTTAAGGATCTCAAGTGTCGTCAGCGCGAGCCAATCGCGATCGTCGGGATTGGTTGTCGCTTCCCGGGTGGGGTCAGCTCGGCCGAGGGACTGTGGCAGCTGCTGGAGCGAGGAGAAGACGGCGTGAGCAACTTCCCGGAGGATCGCGGGTGGGATCTGCAGTCGCTCTACTCTCCTGATCCCACGAGCGTCGGCACGAGCTACGTGCGCGAAGGTGGATTCCTTCACGACGCCACCGGGTTCGACGCGGATTTCTTTGCGATCAGCCCGCGTGAGGCGCTCGCGATGGACCCGCAGCAGCGAGTGCTGCTGGAAACCGCTTGGGAGGCATGCGAACACGCTGGGGTAGATCCCCATACGTTGCGCGCAACCCGGACCGGCGTGTATCTCGGCGTCGGCAGCTACGACTACGGTGCGCTGGTCGCGGAGCGCTTGGAGGACCCCGACGGCTACCGCGTTACGGGCAGCGCTTCGAGTGTCGCATCGGGTCGCATCGCATACACCCTTGGACTGGAAGGCCCGGCAGTCTCGCTTGACACGGCGTGCTCCTCTTCGCTTGTCGCACTGCACCTTGCATGTCAGGCATTGCGTCGCGGAGAGTGCTCGCAAGCCCTCGCCGGTGGGGTCACGGTGATGCCAACTCCGCACATGTTTGTCGACTTCAGCCGCCAGCGTGGGCTTGCGCCCGATGGTCGTTGCAAGTCCTTTGCCGATGCGGCTGACGGCACCGCCTGGAGCGAGGGAGTCGGCGTGCTGTTGGTGGAGCGCTTGTCGCTCGCCCACGAGCTTGGCCACCGCGTGCTCGCCACGATCAGGGGAAGCGCTGTCAACCAGGATGGGGCGAGCAACGGTCTCACGGCCCCGAGCGGCGCTTCTCAGCAGCGCGTAATCGAAGACGCGCTGTCGGACGCAGGCTTCTCCGCGCACGAGGTCGATGCGGTCGAGGCACATGGCACCGGGACAGTGCTTGGCGACCCGATCGAGGTGCAAGCGCTTCTTGCGACTTACGGACGTGATCGCTCCACGCTGCGGCCATTGCGGCTGGGCTCGATCAAGTCGAATATCGGTCACGCTCAGCTCGCCGCGGGGGTGGCAGGGGTCATCAAGATGACGATGGCGCTGCGGCACGAAACTCTGCCGAGAACGCTTCACGTCGAGAAGCCCTCGACACGGGTGGACTGGTCTGGTGGGGCCATCGCACTCGTGACGGAACCGCTGCCCTGGCCTCGTGTGCAGGAGCCGCGCCGCGCCGCGGTGTCTTCGTTTGGCGTTGGCGGTACTAACGCGCACTTGATACTCGAGGAAGCCCCAGTGAGTGGGGTTGGGGTTGTTGAGGATCGGCTTTCCGGTTCTCTCGCAGGAACCGGAACCGGAACTGGAACTGGAGCTGGAGTTGCGGTTGTGGGTGTTGGTGTTCCTGTTCCGTGGGTGTTGTCGGCGAAGAGTGAGGTAGCGCTACGCGAGCAAGCACGACGGTTGCTCGACCATATGCTGGCCAACTCCGAGCAGGAGAGCGGGGACATCGGCCTCTCGCTGGCAGTCCGTCCGGCACTAGAGCGCCGGGCCGTTGTTGTCGGTGAGAATCGTGAGGAACTGCTCGCCGGCGTGGACGCCATTGCCGCCGGGCAGAGCCACGGTGGCGTGAGTGGAGGTGTGGTTGGTGATGGGTTTGTGGCGGGGTCGGTTGTGCGGGGTCGTGGTGGTGTTGCTTTTTTGTTTGCGGGGCAGGGTTCGCAGCGTGTGGGGATGGGTGTGGAGTTGCGTCGTTCGTTGCCGGTGTTCGCGGATGTTTTTGATGGGGTTGTGGCTCGTTTTGATGGGTTGCTTGAGGGGTCGTTGTCTGGTGTGTTGTCTGGGGTTGAGGGTTCGTCTGAGGCGGGTTTGATTGATTTGACGTCGTTTGCTCAGCCTGCTTTGTTTGCGCTTGAGGTGGCGTTGTTTGAGCAGGTGGTGGATTGGGGTGTGCGGCCTGATTATTTGTTGGGGCATTCGGTTGGTGAGCTTGCTGCTGCGTGTGTTGCTGGTGTGTTCTCGCTTGATGATGCTTGTCGGTTGGTGGCCGCGCGTGGACGGTTGATGGCTGGGTTGCCTGGTGGTGGGGCGATGCTTGCTGTGGGGGTTTCCCAGGGGGAGGCGTTGGTTGAGCTTGCGGGTCGTGAGGATCGTGTGTCGCTCGCGGCTGTTAATGGTCCGTCGTCGGTCGTTGTTTCTGGTGAGCGGGACGTGGTGGGAGAGCTTGCTGAGTATTGGGAGGGGCTTGGGCGCAAGACGCGTTTGCTGCGTGTGTCGCATGCGTTTCATTCTCATCGGATGGATGGGATGTTGGAGGAGTTCCGTGCGCTTGCTGGTGAGTTGTCTTTTGAGGCTCCGTCGATCCCGATCGTTTCGAATCTGACTGGTGAGGTGGTGGACGCGCAGCGGATTTGCACGCCTGATTATTGGGTTGAGCATGTGCGCCAAACGGTGCGTTTTGCTGATGGGGTTGCGTCGTTGCGTGCGCGGGGGGTTAACGGTTTCCTGGAGTTGGGTCCTGGTGGGGCGCTTAGTGCTGCGTGTCGTGAGTGTCTTGTTGGTGAGGGTGAGGGTGAGGATGGGGTTGTCGTTGCGCCGTTGCTGCGGGCTGGGCGGGGGGAGTTGGAGGCGTTTCTCGCGGGGCTTGGGGAGTTGTGGGTTGGTGGTGTTGGGGTTGATTGGTCGCGGGCGTTTGTTGGTTCTGGTGCGCGGCGTGTGGATTTGCCTACTTACGCGTTCCAGCGAGAGCGTTACTGGTTGGAGGGGTCGCCTGCGGGTGTTGGGTCGATGGGTAGTTCCACGCGCCATCCTTTGCTTGGTGCGGCTGTGGCTGTGGCGGCGGATGACAGTTTGTTGTTCAGTGGCACCCTTTCGCTTCGCACTCATCCGTGGCTCGCCGATCATGTGATCGGCGATTCGGTGTTGTTGGCTGGCACGGCGCTTGTGGAGTTGGTGTTGCATGCTGGCAGGACGCTTGGTTGCGAGGAGTTGCAGGAGCTCACGCTCGAGCGTCCGTTGCGGTTGGGTGAGCAGCCGGTCGAGTTGCAGTTGTCGGTTGGTGCGGGTGATGAGTGGGGGTCGCGCGAGGTGCAGGTTCACTCGCGTCCGCTGCATCGGGGGGAGCAGTCGCTTGATTCGGGGGTGTCCTGGGAGCGTCACGCGACGGGGGTGTTGGCTGGTCCGGATATAGCGCCTGGTGTGGATGGTGTGCTTGGGGGGCAGGCACAGGCGCTATTGGATGGGTCTTGGCCTCCCGCGGGTGCGCAGCCCGTGAGCGTGGAGGAGCTATACGAGGATCTTGCGGCTCGTGGGTTGAGTTATGGCCCGAGTTTTCAGGGTTTGCGCGTTGCGTGGCGCCGTGGTGAGGAGCTGTTCGCTGAGGTGGAGTTGCCGGGCGGGGGTGAGGGGGTGGACGCTTATGTCGTTCACCCGGCTTTGCTTGATGCTGCGCTTCACTGCCTCGCTTGTGATTCTCTCGGCGGGGATTTGATTGGTGCTGGTGAGGACGCGAGCGTTGGTGTGACTGGGGGGCGGGTGGCGATCCCCTTCGCGTGGAGGGGTGTGCGTTTGCTTGACGGGGCGGGCACGAGTTTGCGCGTGCGTCTCGCGCCTGTGGAGGGCGGGGGGGTCTCGCTGCTAGCGCTTGATGAGCAGGGCGGGATCGTCGCTCTTGTGGAGTCGTTGGTGTTGCGTGCGCTGTCTGCGTATCAGCGTGAGAGTTTGTCCTCCGAGCGGGCCGAGGATGACGGGTTGTTGTGCGTGGACTGGGTCGAGCAGGCACCGGGTGTGCTTGACGGCGAGGTGGGGTTGTTGCTCGTTGGTGAGCGTTTGGGTGGTCTCTCGGGCAGGCCGGGGGCAAGCATTGTTGAGTTGGAGCGCTCCTCAGAGCCTGAGGGTGTGCGTTCGGCCGTTAATCGGGTATTGAGTGAGATGCTCGCGTGGTTGGATGGTGAGCAGCGCTCGTCTGAGGGCCAGCATGGTGAGCAGCGCCTAGCGATCGTGACGTGTGGCGCGGTTGCTGTGGAGCCCCAGGAGGGTGTCGGTGATCTCGCTGCTGGGGCTGTGTGGGGGTTGGTTCGCGCGGCGCAGGCCGAGCATCCGGGGCGTTTCGTGCTCGTCGATCTCGATGATGATCCGGCTTCGCGGGAGGTGCTTGATAGCGCGCTCGCGCTCGATGAGCCGCAGATCGCGATTCGTGCGGGCGTGGCGCGGGCGGCGCGGCTCCTTTCGCTGCGTCGCAGTGGTGCGCTTGAGTTGCCTGTTGGTGAGTCGCATGGTTGGCGGTTGGATCTCGCGGAGCCTGGGACGCTTGACAGTCTCGCGCTCGTTGGTGGGTCTGAGGAGCAGTCCGAGCTTGGGGCGGGGCAGGTGCGTGTGGATGTGCGGGCTTCCGGTTTGAACTTCCGTGATGTGTTGATTGCCCTCGATATGTATCCGGGGGATGCGAGCATCGGTGGTGAGGGTGCTGGTGTCGTTACCGAGGTCGGACCGGGTGTGGATGATCTCGCTCCCGGGGATCGTGTGATGGGTTTGCTTGAGCATGCGTTTTCCTCGAGCGCGACAGCGGACCGGCGATTGCTTGTGGTGATCCCGGACGAGTGGTCGTTCTCGCTTGCGGCTTCGATCCCGATCGCGTTTTGCACTGCTTATTACGGGCTTGTGGATCTTGGTTGTCTGCGTCGCGGGGAACGCGTCTTGGTTCACGCGGCGAGCGGTGGTGTTGGTGGCGCCGCGTTGCAGTTGGCTCGCCAGATCGGTGCCGAGGTGTTTGCGACTGCCGCGCCGAGCAAGCGGTACGTGCTTGACGCGTACGGTCTTGACGATGCGCATGTCGCGTCGTCACGCACACTCGATTTCAAGCAGCATTTCCTGGACGGGAGCGGGGGCGCGGGGATGGACGTCGTGTTGGACTGTCTCGCGCAGGAGTTCGTGGACGCTTCGCTTGCGATCGTCGCTGATGGTGGGCGTTTCCTGGAGATGGGCAAGACCGATATTCGTGATCCTGGTGAGGTTCGCGCGCTGAACTCCTCGATCTCCTACAGCGCGTTTGATCTGCGCGAAGCTCCTCCGGAGCGCATCCAGGAGATCTTGCAGGATTTGCTCGAGCTGTTCGAGCGTGGGGAACTACAGCCCTCGCCGATCGTGAATTGGAGTGTGAGCAGGGCTCCGCAGGCGTTTCGTTTCATGAGCCAAGCACGGCATGTCGGAAAGAATGTGTTGCAGTCTCCGTTGTCTGTCAGGCGGGGCGGCACCGCGCTGATTACGGGTGGTACTGGACAGTTGGGCGCGGAGTTTGCTCGACACCTCGTGCGCGAGCACGGGGTCGCGCATGTGTTGTTGCTGAGTCGTCGTGGCGCGCAAGCACCGGGCGCTGAGCAGTTGCTCAGCGAACTCGCTGAGCTTGGAGCGAGCGCGAACGCGCTCGCCTGCGACGCGAGCGATGGCGAGCGGTTGCGCGAAGTTATCGCCGAGATCCCTGCTGAGCATCCGCTCGATGTGGTCGTGCATGCCGCTGGTGTGCTTGATGACGGTTTGCTTGGCGCGCTGGACGCGGAGCGCGTTGAGCGTGTGTTGCGCGCGAAGGTGGACGGCGCGTGGAACTTGCACAAGCTCACCGAGGGTCTCGATGTCTCGATCTTCGCGATGTGCTCCTCGCTTGCTGGCACGCTCGGTAGTCCCGGTCAGGGCAGTTACGCGGCCGCTAACGCGTTCCTGGATGCGTTGGCGGCGCGCCGCCGCGCTCAGGGTTTGCCGGCCAGCTCGATTGTGTGGGGTTTGTGGGAGCAGCGGGGTGGGATGAGCGACGATTTGGCGCAGGCCGACCTGGAGCGGATGGCTCGCTCGGGGGTATTGGCGCTCTCACAGCGTGAGGGCGTTGAGCTGTTCGACCGTGCTGTGCGCAGCGGTGAGCCCGTCACTATTGCCGCTAAGTTGCATCGCGGCGCGCTACGCGAGTTGGCGGGCGTTGGTGGGCTCTCGCCGCTGTTGGGCGACCTCGTTGGTGGCCCGTCCGCTCGCGCGGGTGCAGCGGCGGGGCGCGGTACTTCCTCACGGCGGCTCGCCTCGATGAGTGAGGGTGAGCGCGAGCGTGTGCTGGGCGAGTTGGTGTGTTCGCACACCGCGAGCGTGCTCGGGCATGCGAGCGCCGAGCGCGTGCGGATGGGTGCCACTTTCAAGGAGCTTGGGTTCGACTCGCTCGCGGGGGTGGAGTTGCGCAATCGGATCGCGCGCGTCACCGGCCTGCGCCTGTCGAGCACGCTGACCTTTGACTATCCCACCCCGGCCGAGCTCCTCGTTTACCTCCTTGGCGAGCTGAAGGGCACCAGCGGGGACGCGCGTCGAGCGCGCGCCGCGGTCACGGTCGCGAGCGATGAGCCGATCGCGATCGTGGGGATGGGCTGTCGCTACCCGGGCGGGGTGTGCTCGCCGGAGGAGTTGTGGGAGCTTGTGGCGTCGGGAACGGATGCGATCTGCGGTGTTCCCGAGGACCGTGGTTGGGACACTGAGAGCATCGGTGTGTCCGAATCGGACAGTGTCGATATCGCGCGTGCGCTGCAGGGTGGTTTCCTCGCTGATGGTGGCGAGTTCGATGCCGAGTTCTTCGGGATAGGCCCGCGCGAGGCGCTCGCGATGGACCCGCAACAGCGTCTGCTGCTCGAAGTTTCCTGGGAGGCAATCGAACGCGCTGGCATCGATCCGCTGTCGCTGCGCAACAGCGATGCTGGCGTGTTCGCGGGGATCTCCGCCTCCGGTTACGGTGCGCTCGCCGTCGGCTCAACAGTGAACGTGGACGGTTACCGGCTCACCGGTAACGTCACCAGCGCCGCGTCGGGGCGCATCGCATACACGCTGGGATTGGAGGGTCCGGCGCTGTCGATCGATACGGCGTGCTCGGCTTCGCTGGTGGCGCTGCACCTCGCCTGCCAGGCACTGCGCCAGGGTGAGTGCTCGATGGCGCTCGCCGGCGGCGCGATGGTGATGGCCTCCCCCGAACTGTTCCTGGAGTTCTCTCGCCAGGGCGGATTGGCCGGCGACGGTCGCTGCAAGGCGTTCTCCGCCAGCGCTGACGGCACCGGTTGGAGTGAGGGCGCGGGAATGCTGCTATTGGAGCGGCTCTCAGACGCCGAGCGTTTGGATCATCCCGTCGTCGCGCTCGTGCGCGGCAGCGCTGTTAACCAGGACGGTGCCAGCAACGGCCTGACGGCACCGAACGGTCCCTCCCAACAGCGCGTGATCGCTCGTGCGCTCGCCAACGCGGGGTTGCACCCACGACAAGTGCAAGCGGTCGAGGCGCACGGCACGGGCACCACACTCGGTGACCCGATCGAGGCGCAAGCGTTGATCGCGGCCTACGGAGAAGACCGCGATCATCCACTACTACTCGGTTCGCTGAAGTCGAACATTGGTCACGCCGTGACCGCTGCCGGGGTGGGCGGTGTCATCAAGATGGCGATGGCACTACACCACGAAACTCTGCCGAGAACACTGCACGTCGAGCACCCCTCAACAAAGATCGACTGGAGCGCAGGCGCAGTCGAACTACTAAGCGAAGCAGTCCCATGGAACGCCAACGGAGGACCCCGTCGCGCTGGCGTGTCCTCATTCGGAATAAGCGGTACTAACGCCCACTTGATACTCAAGGAAGCCCCAGGTTCAGAAGAAGCCCTAGGTTCGGATGGGACTTCACCGGGAGGCGAGGTCGTTGAGGATCGGGTTTCCGGTGGTGTTGCTGGACCGGCGGGTGAGCATGAGCGTGTGGGTGTTGGTGAGCGTGTTGGTGAGCATGAGGGTGTTCCTGTTCCGTGGGTGTTGTCGGCGAAGAGTGAGGTAGCGCTACGCGAGCAAGCACGACGGTTGCTCGACCATATGCTGGCCAACTCCGAGCAGGAGAGCGGGGACATCGGCCTCTCGCTGGCAGTCCGTCCGGCACTAGAGCGCCGGGCCGTTGTTGTCGGTGAGAATCGTGAGGAACTGCTCGCCGGCGTGGACGCCATTGCCGCCGGGCAGAGCCACGGTGGCGTGAGCGGCGGTGTGGCGAGCGAGGGCGGCAAGCTCGTATATCTGCTCAGTGGCCAGGGTGCGCAAAGGGACGGCATGGGTCGCGGGCTCTATGCGGCGTTTCCCGTCTTTCGCCAAGCGCTGCTAGAGGTGTGTGAGCCGCTTGACCGTGAGCTTGGCGGTGGTTCTCTGATCGAGCTGATGTTCGGGGACTGCGACGTGGACTCCGCGCAGCGCGCGGACAGCACGGAGCGTGCCGCGGCGCTTGGCGCCCTGGATCGCACGCTGTATGCCCAGCCGGCCCTGTTCGCGTTCGAGCTGGCGCTGTTCCGGCTGTTGGAGAGCTGGGGCGTGAAGCCCGACCTGCTGCTCGGGCATTCGGTGGGTGAGCTGGTGGCGGCGCACCTGGCCGGGGTGCTCTCGCTCGCCGACGCATGCACCCTCGTGGTGGCCCGCGGCCGTCTGATGGACGCGCTGCCCGATGGCGGTGCGATGGTTGCGGTGCAGGCGTCCGAGGAAGAGGCGCTTGGCTCGCTTGCCGAGGTTGGAGGGACGGCAGCGCTGGCGGCGGTGAACGCGCCCGCGGCGGTGGTGCTCTCCGGCGATGGGGGTGCGGTATCGCGGCTCGCCGAACTGTGGCGCGAGCGTGGACGCAAGACCCGCCGTCTAGTAGTGAGTCACGCTTTTCACTCGCCGCGTATGGACAACATGCTTGCCGACTTCGCGAGCGTCGCTCGCGGCCTGTCTTTCGCTGAGCCGCGTATCCCGATCGTTTCGAATACGACTGGCGAGATCGCGGGTGAGGAGCTGTGCGACCCGGACTACTGGGTGCGTCACGTGCGCGAGACCGTGCGGTTCGCCGACGGTGTACGCCGCTGTGCGGCGGCCGGCGCGACTCGCTTTCTTGAGATCGGTCCCGACGGCGTGCTCGGCGCGATGGTGCGCGAGTGCCTGCCGGGCGAGGGCAACACGACGGTTGCGCTTGCCCGCGCGAACCGCCCCGAAGCCGCCACGCTGCTGAGCGGCCTGGCTCAGCTGTGGACGGACGGAGCGGCGGTGGACTGGAAGGGGATGCTCGCCGCCCGGGGGGCGCGGCGGGTAGAGCTACCCACATACTCGTTCCAGCGTCGCCGCTACTGGCTCGGTGGTGGCGACGGTACAAGCGCGGGCGCCGCCTCGCTCGGGCAGCGCTCGCTTGAGCATCCACTGTTGGGAGCCGCGGTTGGACTGGCCGAGGGAGGCGGGCGGCTGATTACAGCTCGCCTCTCGCTGCGCTCCCAGCCCTGGCTCGCCGACCATGTGGCGATGGGCGGCGTACTGCTGCCGGGCACCGCGCTCGTGGAGCTTGCGCTGCATGCCGGCGGGGAGCTCGGGTGCGCGTCGCTGCGCGAGTTGACGATCGAGGCGCCACTCTGGATGCCCGAGCACGGTGGCGTTCAACTGCAGCTGCTCCTCGGTGAACCCGACGAGCACGGTGCTCGCGCGGTAAGCATCCATTCCCGGCCCGAGCAGCTTGCCGCACAAGATGCCGAGGACTCCGTCGAGGAAAGCTGGACCCGCAATGCGGGCGGGACACTGGACGCGCACACAGATCGCGACTGCGACTTCGCGCCGCTGCAAACGTGGCCACCTGAGCGCGCCGAGTCGTTGAACGTTGAGGATCTCTACGAGCGGCTCGCCGAGTATGGACTCGCCTACGGACCCGCCTTCCAGGGTGTGCGGGCGGCGTGGCGTCGCGACGAGGAGCTGTTCGTGCACGTGGCCCTGACCAGCGAGCAGGTCGAGCAGGCTGCTTCCTTTGACCTGCACCCGGCGCTGCTGGACGCGACACTGCACGTCGCCGCCGCTGGTGCGGATGGACCGCTGTTGCCGTTCTCCTGGCAGGGGGTCGAGCTTTACGCGACCGGCGCCCGCGAGTTGCACGTGCGTCTCGCGCCGAGCGGGGAGAGCGCATTGTCGCTGACGCTTGCCGACACGAGCGGGGCGCCGGTAGCGTCGATCGGCGCGCTACACCTGCGCCCGCTGCCGGCGCCGCGGCAGGGCGACGCGACGCGTGCCGTTTCGCGCTCGCTGTTCGCGCTCGACTGGTCTCCAGCGCAAAACGTGCCTGCGAGCTCCGGTGGTGTGACGCCGCGCTGGGTCGCGCTCGAGGAGCTGGCGCCCCCCACGGGCGCGCCGCTGGAGGATGTTCGCGAGCGGCTGGGCACCGCGCTTGAACTGTTGCGTGGCGAGCCCGGGGGGGAGCAGGACGGAGTCCCGCTCGCGCTCGTGACCGAGCGCGCCGTCGCCATCGGTGAGAGCGACGGTGCACCGGACCTTGCCGGCGCGGCGGCGTGGGGTCTCGTGCGGGCCGCGCAGCTCGAGAGTCCCGGGCGGTTCGTGCTTGTGGACGTGGACGGCGAGCAGCGCTCCTGGGAAGCGCTGCCGGGCGCGCTAGAGCTAGCGCTCGCCGCTGAGGAGCCCCAGCTTGCGCTGCGTGGCGGCGAGGCGCTCGTTCCGCGTCTGGCGCGCGTCGACAGCGGCGCTTCGTCGCTCGGGGAGGCCGGGCCGTTCCTGAAGGGCAGCGGTACGGTGCTGATAACCGGCGGCACCGGTGGCTTGGGCGCGCTGCTCGCCAAGCATTTGGTGCGCGAGCGGGGAGTGCGCCGGCTACTGCTCTCAAGTCGCGCCGGTGCAGCCGCACCGGGCGCCGGCGAGCTTGTGGAGGAACTCTCGGAGCTCGGGGCGTGCGCGCGGGTCGTCGCTTGCGACGTGTCCAGTCGCAAGCAGCTGAAGAAGCTGTTGCGCACGATTGAGGTCGAGCATCCGCTGCGCGCGGTTGTGCACGCGGCGGGCGTGCTCGACGACTGCACGATCGATTCGCTCAGCACTGAGCGCCTGGAGCGTGTGCTCGCGCCGAAGGCCGACGGGGCGTGGCATCTGCACGAGTTGACCGCCGGGCTCGGCTTGGATGCGTTCGTGCTGTTCTCCTCCGCCGCGGGCACGCTCGGCAGTCCCGGCCAGGGCAACTATGCGGCCGCCAACGCGTTCCTGGACGCTCTCGCCGAGCATCGTCGGGCCGTCGGAATGCCCGCTGTGTCGCTGGCGTGGGGCGCGTGGGAGCGGCACACCGGCATGACCTCCGAGCTGGGTCAGGCCGACCGGGCGCGGATCGCGCGCGGGGGCGTACGGGCACTGGAGGTTGAGCAGGGGCTCGGTTTGTTCGATGTCGCCGAGGCGAGCGATCGCGCCGTGCTCGTACCGATGGGCCTGGACAGGACGGCGTTGGGAGCGCTGGCGCGCGCGGGCACCCTGCCGGCGCCGTTGCGCGGAATCGTGCCAGTACTCGTGCGGCCGCGGTCGGTCGAGGGCTCGCGCTCGCTCGCGCGACTGCTCGGGAGTTCGAGTGGACCGGAGCGCCGCCGCGTCGTGCTCGAGCTGGTGCGTGGCGAGATCGCCGTGGTGCTTGGTCACGGCTCCGGTGAGGAGATCGAGACGCACCGCTCCTTCAAGGAGCTCGGGTTCGATTCGCTCGCCGCCGTGGAGCTGCGCAATCGCCTTGACGCGCTCACCGGCCTGCGCTTGAGCGCGACGCTCGTGTTCGACCATCCGAGCCCGGATGCCGTGGCGGATCTCCTGCTGCAAACAGTCGGCGAGGAGACCCGAGGGAACGACCCACAAATCCCACAAAGAAAAGCCACCGAGGAGCCGATCGCGATTGTCGGCATGGGCTGTCGATATCCAGGCGGGGTGGCATCCCCAGAGGATCTCTGGCGGTTGGTGGCCGACGGCGTCGATGCGATCTCGCCGTTCCCCGAGGATCGCGGATGGGACGTGCAGGCGCTGTACGACCCCGATCCGGACCGACCCGGCACCAGCTACGCCACCGAGGGCGGATTCGTGGCGGACGCGGGCGATTGGGACTGCGCGTTCTTCGGCGTATCTCCGCGCGAGGCACTTGCGATGGATCCACAGCAGCGCTTGCTGTTGCGGGCCAGCTGGGAGGCGCTGGAAGACGCCGGCATCGACCCGCGCACGCTGCGCGGTAGCCCCACCGGCGTGTTCGCGGGGGTCATGTATCAGGACTACGGCAGCGGCATCCCGGCGCAACAGGCCGCGGGCCTCGAGGGTTATCTCGGCACCGGGGGCGCCGGCAGCGTCGTGTCCGGGAGGATCGCCTATACGTTCGGTCTGGAGGGTCCGGCGGTATCTGTGAACACGGCTTGCTCCTCCTCGCTTGTGGCGTTGCATTTGGCTTGTCAGGCGTTGCGCGCGGGCGAATGTTCGATGGCACTCGCGGGCGGCGTGACGGTGATGTGGACACCTGACGTGTTCCTTCGAGTTCTCCCGCCAGCGCGGGCTGGCGGTGGACGGGCGCTGCAAGTCCTACGCCGATGCGGCCGACGGTACCGGCTGGAGCGAGGGCGTCGGCGTGCTCGTGCTCGAGCCGCTGTCGAGCGCTGAGCGTCTCGGCCACGAGGTTCTGGCGCTCGTGCGCGGTAGCGCCGTCAACCAGGATGGCGCCAGCAATGGCCTCACAGCACCGAATGGTCCCTCTCAGCAGCGCGCGATTCGCCAGGCACTCGCCAACGCGGATCTCGCGCCCGCGCAGATCGACGCGGTTGAGGGTCACGGCACCGGCACGCGGCTAGGCGATCCAATCGAGGCGCAGGCGCTGCTCGCCACATATGGGCGGGAGCGTGCGCGGGAGCATCCGCTGTGGCTCGGTTCGCTGAAGTCCAACATTGGACACACGCAGGCGGCGGCTGGTGTGGCGGGCATCATCAAGATGACGATGGCGATGCGCCACGGTGTGCTGCCGCGCACGTTGCACGTCGACGCCCCTTCCGCGCAGGTGGATTGGTCGACCGGCGCCGTGTCGCTGCTCACCGAGACGCTCCCTTGGCCGAGTGGCGAGCAGCCGCGTCGCGCCGGTGTGTCCTCGTTCGGGATGAGTGGCACCAACGCACACGTGATCCTCGAGCAGGCCGGCGGCAAGGAGAGCTCCGAGGCGGGTGCCGATGCGAGTGGTGAGCCGCCGCTCTTGGCCTGGCCACTGTCCGCGCGTGACGAGCACGATCTCCTCGCTCAAGCGCGAGTGTTGCTCGAGCACATCGAGCGCGATCCGTTGCTCGCCGCGGCCGATGTCGCTGTGTCACTCGCACGCCGTCCGTCCTTTGCTGAGCGCGCGGTGCTGCTCGGCGCGGATCGCGAGCAGCTGCTCGGCGAGCTTCGCATGCTGGCCGAGGGCGAGCGTGCGGTGGATGTCGCGCACGCGCCCTCGACAGGAGCCGCTCGTGCCCGTGGTGGCGGGCTTGCCTTCTTCTTCTCCGGTCAGGGTGCTCAGCGCGTGGGTATGGGCGCGGAGCTGTACCGCGCTTACCCCGTTTTCAGGGATGCGCTGGATGAGGTTTGCGAGCAGCTCGACATGCTGCTCGGCTGCTCGTTGCAAACGGTGATGTTCGACACGGGCGAGGCCGGCGAGGAGGCGCGCGGAGAAACGCTGCTCGACCACACGCTGTTTACACAGGCGGGGTTGTTTGCGCTGGAGGTGGCTCTGTTCGCGCTCGTCAGCGAGTGGGGCCCGCGCCCGGATTTCCTGCTGGGCCATTCCGTCGGAGAGATCGCCGCCGCGCACGTCGCTGGCGTGTTCTCGCTGGCGGACGCCTGCGCGCTGGTGGTTGCTCGCGGGAGGTTGATGGGTGCGCTGCCGGAGGGCGGCGCGATGGTCTCGGTGCAGGCCACTGCCGAGGAGCTGCTGCACAGCATCGCCGGCCTGGAGGATCGGGTGGCGCTGGCGGCGGTCAACGGGCCCTCCTCGGTGGTGATTTCCGGCGAGGAGGGCCTCGTGCTGGAGCTGGCGGAGGCTTGGCGCCAGCGCGGCCGCAAGACCAAGCGGCTGCGGGTCAGTCACGCGTTTCACTCGCCCCAGATGGACGCGATGCTGGAGGAGTTCGGCGAAGTGGCCGAGGGCGTGTCGTTTGCCGAGCCGGGCATTCCGATCGTCTCCAACGTCACGGGTGCGGTCGTCTCGGCGGAGTTGTGCGAGCCGGCCTACTGGGTGCGTCACGTGCGCGAGACGGTGCGCTTCGCCGACGGTGTTCGCTGGCTGGCAGACAATGGTGTTGGTCTATTCCTCGAGCTTGGCCCGGACGGTGTGCTCAGCGCGATGGCTCGCGACTGTCTCTCCGCGAGCGAGCTTGACGGCGAAGTCGGCGAGGCGCTCGCGGTGTTGCGCGCCGGTCGTGACGAGCCGCGCACGTTCCTTGCCGCGATGGCGCGCACGTGGGCTTGCGGGGGCAGCGTCGATTGGGTGCGGCCGCTGCGCGGCAGTGGCGGGCAGCGCGCTCGTCTACCGAAGTATCCCTTCCGCAGCGAGCGCTTCTGGCTGGACGCACCCGGGCCGCGCGGGGGCGATGTGGATGCGGCCGGACAGAGCTCGAGCGAGCACCCGCTGCTGGGCGCCGCCGTGGCGCTGGCGGGTACCGGTGGGTTGCTTCTCACCGGGCGCATCTCGTTGCGCGAGCAGCCATGGTTGGCCGCTCACACCGTTGGCGGTGTCGCGCTCGTGCCTGGCGCGGCGCTGCTCGAGTTGGCGCTGTACGCAGGGGAGCGGGCCGGCTGCGAGTCGTTGTCCGAGCTCACGCTACAGGCGCCGTTGGCGCTCGGCGAGGGCGAGCGTGTGTGCCTGCAGCTCACTGTGGGTCCTGCCGAAACCGACGGGCAGCGCACCATTAGTATCGATTCCTGTCGCATCGAGGATGACGAGGCCACGTCGCTCGAGGAGCAGGCGTGGACGCGCCACGCAAGCGGTGTGCTGGCCTCGCGCGATCGCGCCAAGCGTGAACCGGCACTCGCACAGCAAGCGAATGCGATGGGCGGCGAGGAGTGGCCGCCGCGCGGGGCTGAGCCGCTCGACGTCGAGCAAATCTACGACGCGCTGGCCGATCGTGGACTCGAGTACGGTCCGCCGTTCCGCGCCTTGCATCGTGCATGGCGGCTCGGCGAGGAGTTGTTCGCTGAAGTGCTGCCGACACAGGAGCAGGGGCAGCGCGCTGCGGAGGGCTTCCGGCTGCACCCGGCGCTACTGGATGCTGCGCTGCACACGCTTGGCGCGCGTCTGCTCGAGGATGAGGGCGAGGATGGCGCCGGGCCGCTGTTGCCGTTCGCGTGGAGTGGCGTCGACGCCTGGGGTTCTACCGCCGCGGCGTTGCGCGTGCACCTCTCGCCGGCAGGTGGCGAGACCGTCTCGCTGACCTTCGCCGACGAGCACGGTGGTTTGGTGGCATCGGTCGATTCGCTTGCTCTACGAGCGTTCGCCGCTGAGGAAGTCGATTCCTCCTTGGGTGCTTCGCGGTTGCTGCATGAGCTGCGATGGGTCGAGGCGCCGCACTCATCCGTACCTGCGAGTGCGGGAGGAGCGACACCGCGCTGGGTCGCGCTGGAGGAGTTCGTGCCTGCCACCGGCGTGCCGCTCGACGATGTCCGCGAGCAGGTCGGGGCGGTGCTCGAGTTGTTGCAACACAGCGATTCGGTGCTTGGGTTGGTGACTAAGGGTGCGGTCGCGGTCGCTGGGGACGATGGCGCTTCGGATCTTGCCGGTGCTGCGGCCTGGGGTCTGGTGCGGGCCGCTCAACTCGAGAGTCCGGAGCGGTTCGTGCTCGTGGACCTCGACGATGAGCAGGCATCCTGGGAAGTGTTGCCGGCTGCGCTGGAGACGGCAGTCGCTTTGAGTGAGTCGCAAATCGCTATTCGTGGCGGCGAGGTGTTCGTACCGCGTCTGGCGCGCGTCGATAGCGAAGCTCTATCGAGCGGAGGTGAGGGTCCGTTCGTTGAGGGGGGCGGTACCGTGCTCGTGACCGGTGGCACCGGAGGGTTGGGTGCGCTGCTGGCGAGGCATTTGGTGCGCGAGCGTGGGGTGCGCCACTTGTTGCTCCTTGGCCGACGTGGCTCGGACACTCCAGGTGTCGGCGAGCTGGTGGAGGAGCTGTCCGCGTTGGGTGCGTGTGTAGGAGTGCAGGCATGCGATGTGTCCAGCCGCGAGCAGCTGAAGGCGTTGCTGGATACCGTCGAGCCGGAGCATCCGTTGCGCGCGGTCGTGCATGCGGCGGGGGTGCTCGATGACGGTACGATCGATTCGCTGTGTGCTGAGCGCTTGGAGCGTGTGTTGGCGCCGAAGGTGGACGGTGCGTGGCATTTGCATGAGTTGACCGCCGAGCTCGATTTGGACGCGTTTGTCCTGTTCTCCTCCGTGGCGGGCACGCTCGGAAGTCCGGGCCAGGGCAACTATGGGGCCGCCAACGCGTTCCTCGACGCGCTCGCCGAGCATCGCCGTGCAGGCGGGATGCCTGCACTGTCGTTGGCCTGGGGCGCGTGGGAGCAGCAGGCCGGCATGACCTCGCAGCTGGGACGGGCCGACCGGGCGCGGATCGCGCGTGGGGGTGTGCGGGCGCTTGGTGTCGAGCAGGGACTTGAGCTATTCGACATTGCTGGAGCGAGCGACCACGCTGTGCTCGTGCCGGTTGCTCTTGACAGGCCGGCGTTGCGAAAGTTGGCACGGGCGGGTGTGCTACCTCCGTTGTTGCGCGGGATCGTGCCGGTGCCTGTGCGCTCGCTGGCCAGTGCATCGCGTTCGCTTGAGCGGCTACTCGGGGGCGCGAGTGGGTCGGAGCGCCGCCGGCTGGTGCTCGAGCTGGTGCGGGGTGAGACCGCTGTGGTGCTTGGCCACGGCTCCGGTGAGGACGTCGATCCGCAGTGCTCCTTCAAGGAGCTTGGCTTCGATTCGCTCGCCGCGGTGGAGTTGCGCAATCGCTTGGACGCGCTCACCGGCCTGCGCTTGAGCGCGACACTCGTGTTTGACCACCCGAGCCCTAGTGCCGTGGCGGATCTACTGCTGCGGACAGTGGGCGAGGAGACCCGGGGCAGCGACCTGCAAATCCCCCAAAAGAGGGCGGTGGATGAGCCGATCGCGATCGTGGGCATGAGTTGTCGCTACCCCGGCGGTGTTGCCTCGCCGGAGGATTTGTGGCGCTTGGTGCTCGAGGGAGCGGATGCGATTTCCTCGTTCCCGGAGGATCGTGGTTGGGATGCGCAGGATTTGTATGACCCAGATCCCGGTCGATCGGGGAAGACGTACTCCACCGAGGGTGGGTTCATCGCCGATGCCGGTAATTTCGACTGTGCCTTCTTTGGCATATCGCCGCGCGAGGCGCTCGCGATGGATCCGCAACAGCGATTGTTGTTGGAAGCGAGTTGGGAGGCGCTGGAAGACGCTGGGATCGATCCGCGCGCACTGCGCGGTACTCCCACGGGTGTTTTTGCGGGGGTGATGTATCAGGATTACGGGATTGGCATCGCTGCGCGTGAGGCCGCTGGCCTTGAGGGTTATTTGGGTACAGGTAGTGCGGGTAGCGTTGTGTCGGGGAGGGTGGCTTATACGTTTGGCCTAGAGGGTCCGGCGGTGTCGGTTAACACTGCTTGTTCCTCTTCGCTTGTGGCGTTGCATTTGGCTTGTCAGGCGTTGCGTGGAGGCGAGTGTTCGATGGCGCTCGCGGGCGGCGTGACGGTTATGTGGACGCCGGGCACCTTCCTCGAGTTTTCCCGCCAGCGCGGTCTTGCCGTGGATGGGCGTTGTAAGTCCTATGCGGATGCGGCCGATGGCACTGGTTGGAGTGAGGGTGTTGGTGTGCTTGTGCTCGAGCCGCTTTCCCACGCGCGTAGCGCTGGTCATGAGGTGCTCGCAGTGGTGCGCGGCAGCGCGGTCAACCAGGATGGTGCGAGTAATGGTTTGACAGCGCCGAATGGGCCCTCTCAGCAGCGCGTGATCCGTCAGGCGCTCGCCAGCGCCGGCGTTGAGGCGAGTGAGGTCGACGCGGTTGAGGGTCACGGCACGGGTACGCGGCTGGGCGATCCGATCGAGGCGCAGGCGTTGCTTGAGACTTATGGTCAATCGCGCGAGTCCGAGCGCCCGTTGTGGTTGGGATCGCTGAAGTCCAATATTGGGCACACCCAGGCAGCGGCTGGTGTGGCGGGCGTCATCAAGATGGCGATGGCGATGCGCCACGGCGTATTGCCCAGCACGTTGCACGTGGACCAGCCCTCCACGCAAGTGGATTGGTCGACGGGTGCTGTGTCGCTGCTCACCGAGACGCTCCCGTGGCCCGACGTCGAGCGGCCGCGACGCGCCGGCGTGTCGTCGTTCGGGATGAGCGGCACCAACGCCCACGTGATCCTCGAACAAGCCGACAGCGAGGTGCCCTCACCGCACGACGATCCGCCGCCCGAGAGGGATCGGGCGGCGAGTGAGCAGCCCTCTCGTGAGCAGCCCTCTCCTGAGCAGCCGTTGCCGTGGGTGCTCTCGGCACGCGACGAGCACGATCTGCTGGCTCAGGCGCAAGTGCTGCTCGAGCACGTCGAGCGCGATCCGGGCCTAGGGGCGCGGGAAGTCGGGGTCTCGCTTACATACCGTCCGTCGTTCGCCGAGCGCGCGGTGCTGCTCGGCGAGGATCGCGAGGAGCTGCTGGGCAAGCTAGGCGTGCTTGCCGCCGGCGAGCGCACAGTGGATCTAGCGCACTCGGCAGACGCATCTCCAAGGGCCGCGGGCGAGCCGACGGGGCTTGCCTTGATGTTCTCCGGGCAGGGGACCCAACGCGCTGGTATGGGCGCCGAGCTGTACCGCGCCTACCCCGTTTTCAGGGACGCCCTCGACGAGGCCTGCGGGCATCTGGACGAGCTGTTGGGGTGTTCGCTTCAGACGATCGTGCTGGGCCTGGAGCAGCCGGACGAGCGCACGCATGGCGAGAGTCCGCTCGACCGCACACTGTTTGCCCAAACGAGTTTGTTCGCGCTGGAGGTTGCCCTGTTCGCGCTCGTACGCTCGTGGGGGTTGCGGCCCGACTTCCTGATCGGTCACTCGGTCGGGGAGATAGCGGCCGCGCACGTCGCCGGCGTGTTCTCCCTGCCAGACGCGTGCGCGCTGGTCGCCGCGCGCGGCCGGCTGATGGGCGAGCTGCCCGACGGGGGCGCGATGGTCGCGGTGCAAGCATCTGGTGAGGAGTTGCTTCAGAGCATCGCCGGGCTTGAGGATCGGGTGGCGCTGGCGGCGGTCAATGGGCCTGCTTCGGCGGTGATCTCTGGCGATGAGGGTCTCGTGCTGGAGTTGGCCGAGGCGTGGCGGCAGCGGGGTCGCAAGGTCAAGCGGTTGCGGGTCAGTCACGCGTTTCACTCGCCCCAAATGGATGCGATGCTGGAGCAGTTCGGCGAGGCGCTCGAGGGTGTGTCGTTTGCCGAGCCGGGCATTCCGATCGTCTCCAACGTCACGGGCGAGGTCGTCTCGGCCGAGTTGTGCGAGCCGGCCTACTGGGTGCGTCACGTGCGCGAGACGGTGCGCTTCGCCGACGGCATTGCCTGGCTTGCCAAGAATCGCGTCGGCTGCTTCTTGGAGCTTGGCCCTGACGGCGCGCTCAGCGCGATGGCCCGTGACTGCCTGGCCGCGAGCGAACCGGATGAGGAGGGCGGGGAGGGCGACGCGCATAAGCCTGGCGGGGCCGCCACGCGTGCTGGCTCGGGCATGGGTGGCGCGCAGACGCTCGCGGTGTTGCGCACTGGGCGTCCGGAGGCGAGCACGTTCGTCAGCGCGCTCGCGTGTGCGTGGGCCGGTGGGATCGACGTCGACTGGGGCGGGCCGTTCCGCGCGAGCGGCGCGCAGCGCGTGGGGCTGCCCACCTACCCGTTCCATGGTCGGCGCTTCTGGCTCGATCCGCCGAGCGCGAACGCCGGCGATGTGGATGCGGCCGGACAGAGCTCGAGCGAGCATCCGCTGCTTGGCGCCGCATTGGCACTCGCAGGCGAGCGCGGTGTGCTGTTCACCGGGCGCATCTCTCTGCGGGAGCAGCCGTGGTTGGCCGGCCACGCGGTGCGCGGCGTCGTGCTGGTGCCCGGCGCGGCGCTACTCGAGCTGGCGCTGCACGCCGGCGCGCAGGTTGACTGCGAGTCGCTTGCCGAGCTGACACTGCAGGCGCCGCTCGCGCTCGGCGAGCACGAGCGAGTGCGCTTGCAGGTATCGGTCGGTCCCGCCAGCGAGGGGGGGCGGCGCACGATCGAGATCGACTCGCTACGCCAAGACGACTCCGAGTGGGGCTCGCTCCATGAGAGCGTGTGGACGCGCCATGCAAGCGGCGAACTGGCCCCGCGTGAGCGCTCCGGCGCGGACGGTGCGCCAGGTGTGGCCCGTGAGTGGGGATCCTCGTCCGCGGGGGATTGGCCGCCGGTTGGCGCGGAGGCGCTGGACGTCGATGCGATCTACGACGCGCTCGCCGACGGTGGACTGGAATATGGCCCCCCGTTCCGTTCGCTGCGCGCGGCCTGGCGGCTTGGCGAGGACCTGCTCGCCGAGGTCTCGCTTGCCGGCGAGCAGGTCGGGCTCGATGGCTTTCACTTGCATCCGGCTTCGCTAGACGCGGTCCTGCACGCGCTCGGCGCGAGCCTGCTGGGGGGCGAGCGTGAGGCCGATGCTGTGCCGTTGCTGCCGTTTGCGTGGAGTGGCGTTGAAACCCACGGTGCGGGCGCCTCCACGCTGCGAGCGCGTCTCTCGCCCGTGGGTGAGGACGCCGTTTCGCTGACCCTCGCCGATGAGCAGGGTCGGCTGGTGGCGTCGGTCGACTCGCTTGCTCTGCGACCGCTTGCGGTCGCGGAGACTGCTTCGCCCTCACACACATCGCGGTCACTGTTCGAGTTGCAATGGGTCGAGGCTCCGCACCTGGCGTTGTCGGGCGCGCCGGGTTCGACGAGCGTGCGCTCGGTGATATTGAGCGGCAACCCGGAGGGTGGCATGTCGCAGGACGTGCGCGAGCGGGTAGGCCTGGCGCTGGGGTTGCTGCAAGACGCCGATTCCGCGCTGGCGCTGGTAACCGAGGGCGCGATCGTCGCCGGCGCCGAGGATGGCGCTCCAGACCTGGCCGGAGCAGCAGTGTGGGGACTCGTGCGCGCCGCTCAGCTGGAGAGTCCCGGGCGCTTCCTGCTCGCCGACGTGGACGACGATCCCCGCTCATTGGAGGCCTTGCCGGGGGCACTCAAGATGGCGCTCGCCCACGACCGCCCCCAGCTTGCCGTCCGCGGTGGACGTGTGCTCGTGCCGCATCTGGTGCCCGTCGAGGACAGCTCTCTTGTTATTGGGGATTTGGGGTCGTTCCAGAGGTGTGACGGCACGGTGCTCATAACCGGCGGCACCGGCGGCCTGGGTGCGTTGCTCGCTCGACATCTGGTGCGCGAGCACGGGGTCGGTCATCTATTGCTCGTCGGCCGGCGCGGCGCCGACGCCCCGGGGGCCAGCGAGCTCGTCGAGGAGCTCACCGCGTTGGATGCGAGCGTGCGCGTGGAGGCATGCGACGTGTCCGACCGCGAGCAGCTACAGGCGCTGCTCGACTCGATCGCGGGCGAGCACCCGTTGCGCGCTGTAGTGCATACCGCAGGGGTGCTGGACGATGCCACGATTGGTTCGCTGAACGCCGAGCGGCTCGATCGTGTGCTCGCGCCAAAGGCCGACGGGGCATGGCACCTGCACGAGCTGACGGCGGGGCTCGACCTCGACGCGTTCGTGTTGTTCTCCTCGGTGGCGGGCACGCTGGGGAGTCCCGGTCAGGGCAACTACGCAGCCGCCAACGCGTTCCTCGACGCGCTTGCCGAGCACCGCCGTGCATGCTGCTTGCCGGCGGTGTCGTTGGCGTGGGGCGCGTGGCGGGATGCCGGCATGGTCGGTGGCCTGGGTCAAGCGGATCTCGCGCGCATCGCGCGTGGGGGAGTGCGCGCGCTGACGGTCGAGCAGGGTCTTGCCCTCTTCGATCTCGCGCACGCCACCGAGCGAGCGGTGCTCGTGCCAGTGCGCTTCGACCGCGGCGCGCTGCGAGCGCAGGCCGCCGCCGGCGTTTTGCCTGCACTCCTCCAGGACCTGCTGCCGGCCGGCACACGCGAGGTGCGCCGCGAAGAACCGGGATCGCTGGTCCGGCGTCTGGTGGGCGCTGCCGAGCACGAGCGCGAGCACATCGCGCTGCAAGCGGTACGCGAGCGAGTCGCCGCGGTCCTTGGGCACTCCTCTGTCGAGGCGGTCGAGCCGCACAGTACGTTCAAGGAGCTGGGCTTCGACTCGCTCGCTGCCGTGGAGTTGCGCAACGGCCTCGGCGTGCTCTGTGGCCTACGCCTGCCAGCCACGCTCGTGTTCGATCATCCGACCCCAGTGGCGCTCGCCGAACACCTGCTGGGCGAGCTTGCGCGAGCGGGCGCACTGGCCGGCGAGGCATCCGCGGACTCCGGGTTGGACGAAATCGAGCGCCGGCTCGCTGAGCTGGATGCGGGCGATGTCGAACGCGCGAGAGTCATCGAGCGGTTGCGGGCGATCGTCGCGGGCCTGGGCGAGATGGACGGTTCGCGCGCAACCGGGGTTGCCGAGCGAATCGAGCTGGCGAGTGCCGATGAGGTTTTCGAGTTGATCGACGCGGAGCTGGGGCCCAGATGAGTGACGATCAGCGGACGCTTGACTATCTCAAGCGCGTAACCGTCGAGCTGCACGACACGCGAGCCCGTTTGCGCGAGGCGCAAGAGCGTGCGGGCGAGCCGATCGCGATCGTCGGCATGGGTTGCCGCTACCCGGGCGGGGTCGCCTCGCCAGAGCAGTTGTGGGAGCTGCTTGCCGAGGGCCGCGACGCGAGCAGTGCTTTTCCTGAGGATCGCGGCTGGGAGGTTGAGCGGCTTTACGATCCCGATCCGGACCATCCCGGTAGCTGCTACATGCGCGAAGCCGCCTTCCTGCACGACGCGGGCGAGTTCGACGCCGCCTTCTTCGGTATCAGCCCACGCGAGGCGCTCGCCACCGACCCACAGCAGCGACTGCTGCTCGAAGTGTGCTGGGAGGCACTCGAATACGGACGCCTGGATCCGCTCGCGCTACGTGGTAGCGACACGGGAGTGTTCGCCGGTGTCATGTACAGCGACTACGCCACGCTCGGCGTGCCGCCGGAGCTCGAGGGGTTCGTCGCGACAGGCAGCTCCGGCAGCGTCGTTTCCGGACGTGTCGCCTACACGCTCGGACTCGAGGGGCCGGCAGTGTCGGTCGACACGGCGTGTTCTTCCTCGCTCGTCGCTCTGCACCTTGCCTGCCAAGCGCTGCGCGCGGGCGAGTGCTCGCTCGCGCTGGCCGGCGGGGTGACGGTGCTGTGGACCCCGGGGGCGTTCGTGGACTCCAGCCGCAAGCGCGCGCTGGCGCCGGACGGGCGCTGCAAGTCCTATGCCGAGAGCGCCGATGGCACCGCCTGGGGAGAGGGCGCCGGCGCGCTGGTGCTAGAGCGGCTGTCCGATGCACGCCGACTCGGCCACGAGGTGCTGGCGCTCGTGCGCGGCAGCGCCGTAAACCAGGACGGGGCGAGCAACGGTCTGACCGCGCCCAACGGCCCCTCTCAGCGGCGGGTGATCCAGCGCGCGCTCGCAAACGCCGGACTTTCCGCGGCGCAGGTCGACGTGGTCGAGGGTCATGGCACTGGCACTCCACTCGGCGACCCGATCGAGGCGCAGGCGTTGCTCGCCACTTACGGCCAGGCGCGCCCCAGAGAGCGTCCGCTGCGATTGGGCTCGATCAAGTCCAACATTGGCCACACCCAGGCCGCAGCGGGTGTGGCGGGCGTCATCAAGCTCGCGATGGCGATGCGCAACGGCGAGCTGCCGCCGACCCTGCATGTCGAGGAGCCCACCTCCCAGGTCGATTGGTCCTCAGGTGCGGTATCGCTGTTGCGCGAGCCGGCGCCGTGGCCCGCAGGGGAGGAACCACGACGCGGGGCCGTGTCGTCGTTTGGGATGAGTGGCACTAATGCGCACGTGATCCTCGAGGATGCCCCGCAGGCACAGGCACATGAGGGCGCTGGCGGAATCGGCGTCGCTACGTCCAGCGATGGCGCCAAGCAAGACGTGGATGCCGTAGTCGCAGACGGCGGCGAGCAGGCAGTCGTGGCCGGCTTGCTGGGGTCGGGCGTCGCTCCATGGCTGCTTTCTGGGCACGACGAGATGGGCCTGCGTGCACAGGCAGCCAGCTTGCTCGCTTGGTCCAGCGATGAGCTCGGGCATGATCCGGCCGCGGTTGCGCGTGCCCTCGCGTGCCGTCCCGCGCTGAAGCGACGCGCGGTGCTGCTCGGCGACAGTCGCTCTGAGTTGCTCGATGGCTTGCGTGCGCTCGCACAGGGCCGTTCCGATACCGCCGCGAGCGGCGTCGCCGGTTCTTCGGGCAACGGCAAGGTCGTGTTCCTGTTCCCGGGCCACGGTTCGCAGTGGGCTGGTATGGGTGTCGAGCTGCTCGAACGCTCGTCGCTGTTTGCCGAGCAGATGCACGCCTGCGAGCAGGCGCTCGCGCCGCATCTCGACTGGTCGCCGATCGGTGTCCTGCGCGGCGAGGACGGTGCGCCCACGCTCGAGCGTGTCGATGTGATCCAGCCGACGCTGTTCGCGATGATGGTGTCGCTCGCGGCGTTGTGGCGCGCGTGCGGAGTGAGCCCCGACATCGTCGCCGGTCACTCCCAAGGCGAGATTGCCGCGGTGCATATCGCCGGTGGCCTCGATCTGGCCGATGCGGCGCGCCTGGTCGCGCTGCGCAGCAAGGTGCTCACTCGCCTTACGGGCAAGGGCCGGATGGCGTCGGTGTCGCTTGCGCCGGCCGAGCTTGCCGAGCGACTGGAGCCGTGGGGGGACCGTCTAACGATCGCCGCCATCAACGGGCCCCGCTCGACCGCGGTCTCGGGCACGCCCGATGCGATCGCGGAGCTACTGCGCGAGTGTGCCGCGCAGGACATCCGCGCGCGGGAGATCGCAGGGGCGTTCGGGGCGGGACATTCGCCTCAAATCGACGCGCTGCGCGAGGACCTGTTGGAGGTGTGCTCTTTGCCGACGCCGCGTGCCGGGGAGGCTCTGTTCTACTCGACGGTTGCCGCCGGGCTCGTGAGTACTGAGAGTCTCGACGCCGAGTACTGGTATCGCAACGCACGCCAACCCGTGCTGTTCGAGCAGACCGTGCGCAAGTTGCTCGGGGAGGGGTGTCGCAGGTTCATCGAGGTCGGGCCGCACCCGGTGCTCTCCGCGGTCGTTGAGGAAATTGCCGATGAGAGTCTCGAACCGGAGGACGCGCTCACCGTTACTGGTTCGCTGCGCCGGGGCGAGGGTGGCCCGCATCGCTTCTCGATGTCGCTGGCGAACGCATGGGTGCGTGGCGTTCCCATCGATTGGGAGCCACTATTTGGCGGCGGCGACGGCCGCCACGCGCGGCTGCCGACCTACGCCTTTCAGCGCGAGCGCTACTGGCTGCAATGCCCGGGTGCCGGCGCCGGCGATATGGCTGGTGCAGGGCAGACGAACACCGAGCACCCCTTTCTGCGCGCAACGGTCGAGCTTGCCGACAGCGATGGTGCGCTACTCACCGGGCGTATTGCCCTGCGCGAGCACCCGTGGCTTGCCGACCACGCGATCGGCGGCACGGTGCTGCTGCCGGGAGCAGCCCTGCTCGAGCTGGCGTTGCACGCTGGAGTCGCGGTCGGTTGCAACGGCGTCTCAGAGCTGACGATGCAGGCGCCACTGACGATCCCCGTGGGTGGCGCAGTGCGCATGCAGGTGGCGGTGGGCTCACCGGATCGACTGGGTGAGCGCTCGCTTGCGATCCACTCGTGTGTCGAGGGCGCTGCCGGTGAGGAGCTTCTCGACGACGAATCGGTGTGGACATGTCACGCGCGTGGAACACTCGCGCCCAGTAGCGGGGACTCGGGTATCGAGCAGCTCGAAGTGGCCGCCGCCGGGCGCGCGGGAGATCGACGTGCAGGCGCTGTACGACAGCCTTGCAAGTCGCGGCTTTGACTACGGGCCGGCTTTTCAGTGTCTGCGCGCGGCGTGGCGCCACGGCGAGCAGGTGTTCGCGGAGCTTGCGATGACGGACGGCTTGCCGGAGAGCGACTGCTTCTCGGTGCATCCCGCGCTGCTCGACGCCGCGTTGCACGCGCTCGCCGGCGCGGCGGCCGAGCGTGGGGCAGTGGAGGGCGAAGACCAGGCCGGCGAACGCGGTGACGGGGACGGTGCGCCGGCGGGGCAGGCCGAGGACGGACTGCTCGTACCGTTTGTGTGGGGCGCGGTTTCCTCGCATCGACGTGCTTCGCGTTCGCTGCGGGCGCACCTGCTGCCCACTGGCGAGGACTCGCTGTCGCTACGACTCGCCGACTCCGACGGTACGCCGGTGCTGTCGGTGCAGTCGCTGACGGTGCGTCGCCTCTCCCCCGAGAAGCTCGGCGCCGCGAATAGCGGGGTCACTCGTGCCCTGTACGGGGTGGACTGGGTGTCCGCGGAGGCCTCCAAGGCACCGAGCGTTGCCAGTTGGGCTTGGCTCGGGCAGATCGAGGAGCGTCTCGTGAGCGCGCTCAGCGCGAATGCTGGGCGCCTTGAGGCGCACACGAGTCTCGCGGCGCTGCTTGAGGCGGTAGAGCAAGGCGAGCATCCACCGGATTGCGTGCTCGTGAGCGCGAACGGCGAGCAGTGCCGCGAGGGGCTGCCGCTCGCGGCCCACACCCGAGCAGAGGGGATGCTCGCGCTGCTGCAGGGATGGCTCGCACACGAGCGGCTCGCCGGCACGCGGCTGGTGCTGGTCACGCGCGGCGCGCTGGCAGTGCGCGAGGGCGAGGACGTGAGCGACCTTGGCGCCGCGCCGCTGTGGGGTCTGCTGCGCAGCGCGCAGTCTGAGAATCCCGGGCGCTTCGTGCTCGTGGACCTCGACGACGAGGATGCATCCGATGCCGCGCTGATCGATGCGCTCGCGCTCGATGAGCCACAGCTTGCGCTGCGTGGCGGCGAGGTTCTTTGCGCTCGTCTACGGCCGGCGGGCGCCCGGGCTGAGTCCTCAGCGCAAGCAAGCGGGTGGCGCGACACCGTCTTGATTACCGGCGGCACCGGCGAGCTCGGCGGTCTGGTTGCAAAGCATCTGGTGGTCGAGCACGGTGTGGGAGACCTGCTGTTGACCGGGCGTCGCGGGCGCGATGCTCCCGGTGTCGAGGCGCTCGAGTCCGAATTGCGGGAGCTGGGCGCGCGGGTTACCGTCGCACGCTGCGACGTGAGCGACCGCGAGCAGCTGAGCGAGCTGCTGGCGGGGCTGCCCGCGGACCGGCCGCTCGGTGGTGTGGTGCATGCCGCGGGCGTGCTCGACGACGGCACGATCGCCTCGCTCACCACGGAGAGCGTCGAGCGCGTGTTTGCCCCCAAGCTCGACGGTGCCTGGCATTTGCACGAACTGACAGAGGACATGGAGCTGTCGAAGTTCGTGTTGTTCTCCTCGGCCGCCGGCACGTTCGGCAACGCCGGCCAGGGCAACTACGCCGCGGCCAACACGTTCTTGGATGCGCTTGCCGCGCACCGCTGCGCGCGCGGGCTGCCGGGCATCTCGCTCGCTTGGGGACTGTGGGAGCAGGTTGGCGGCGATCCCGACGGCGCCCTGCGCGAGCGGCTTGCGCGCTCGGGGTTTGCGACGCTCTCCAGTGAGGAGGGACTCGCGCTGATGGATGCGGCCTGCGCGCTGGGCTCGCCGCTCGCGGTTCCCGTACGACTCGATGCGGGAGCGCTGCGCGCCCGCGCCCGCGCGGGACTGTTGCCGGCGCTGCTGCGTGGCCTCGTCAGGACGCCAAGGGCCGATTCGGCCGACGCCGCCGGCCCGACGCTCGCCCAGCGCCTGAGTGGCGTGCCCGACACCGAGCGCAGCGAGCTGGTGCTGGCGGAGGTGCTCGAGGAGATCGCGGCGGTACTCGGCTACTCCAGCCCGAGCGCGATCGACCCTCGGCAACCCTTCAAGGAGCTGGGGTTCGATTCGCTGATGGCGGTGGAGTTGCGCAACCGGCTGGGGCTCGCCACGGGCCTGCGTCTGCCCGCGACGGTCGTGTTCGACTATCCGAGCGCCGCCGCACTCGCCGACCATCTGCTGGCGGAGGCACTGCCCGGAGTGCTCGTCGGTCCGGCCGGTGACCCGGTTGAGCTCCAGCTGCAAGCACTCCTGGCGTCCCTGTCGCTGCAGCGCGTTCGCGACGCGGGCCTGCTGGAGCCACTGCTGCGACTCGCGGACTCCGCTGGGCATACCGTCGGAGTGGATCTCGCCGCGGAGAGCCCCGCCAAGAGCGAGATCGATGCTCTCGACGTCGAGCAGCTCGTGCGGCTGACCCTGGGAGAGAACGATACGAGCGCCTCGTCCGAGCCGGGCGAGGACCAACATGCTCCCCAGCAGGCAGGGTCGCTATGAGCACCTCTCCCGAGCAGGTCGTCGAGGCGCTGCGCGCCTCCTTGAAGGAGTCCGAGCGCTTGCGCGAGCAGAACGGCCGCCTGCTGGCCGCGGCGCACGAGCCGATCGCGATCGTCGGCATGGCCTGCCGCTATCCCGGTGGGGTGAGCACGCCCGAGGAGTTGTGGGAGCTGCTCGCGCGCGGCGAGGACGCGATCAGTGGACTGCCCAGCGACCGTGGCTGGGACCTGGAGGCCCTGTATGACCCGGACCCCGACCATCCAGGCACGGCATATGTGCGCCATGGCGGCTTCTTGCGCGACGCGGGCGAGTTCGACGCGGACTTCTTCGCGATCAGTCCGCGCGAGGCACTCGCAATGGATCCCCAACAGCGCCTGATGCTCGAAATCGCATGGGAGGCGATGGAGGATGGGGGCCTTGACCCGCTGTCCTTGCGTGGGAGTCAAACAGCTGTATTCGCTGGCGCGATGTATCAGGACTACGCGGTGGGGCGGACTTCTAACGCCGGTGGAGCGGGGTCGGCGGGCGATGGCGAGGGTTACGCGATCACCGGTGTCTCCGGCTCGGTGGTTTCCGGTCGCATCGCTTACGCGTTGGGGCTGGAGGGGCCGGCCGTGACTGTCGATACGGCCTGCTCCTCCTCGCTGGTCACGATCCATCTCGCCTGCCGCGCGTTGCGCGGCGGCGAATGCGAGCTGGCGCTGGCGGGCGGCGTCGCCGTACAGGCGACGCCGACCACGCTGGTCGAGTTCAGTCGTCAGCGCGGCCTCGCGCCTGACGGTCGCTGCAAGGCATTTGCTGAGCACGCGGACGGTACGAGCGTCTCGGAGGGCGCGGGGCTCGTGTTGCTGGAGCGACTTTCCGATGCGCGGCGCCTGGGTCACAACGTGCTCGCCACGATCCGGGGCAGCGCGATCAACCAGGATGGCGCGAGTAACGGGCTGACCGCCCCCAACGGTCCCTCCCAGCGGCGTGTGATCGGCGCGGCGCTCGCCGACGCCGGTCTCTCCTACGAGCAGATCGACGTGGTCGAGGCGCACGGCACCGGGACACCGCTCGGCGATCCGATCGAGGCGCAGGCGTTGCTTGCCACTTACGGTCGCGAGCGCCCGAGCGAGCGTGGCCCGCTGTGGCTTGGGGCGATCAAGTCGAACATCGGCCACACCCAGGCTGCCGCGGGGATCGCCGGCGTAATCAAGCTGGCGATGGCGTTGCGCCACGGGATGCTGCCCAAGACGCTTCACGCACAGACGCCGAGCACCAAGGTGGACTGGGACTCTGGTTCGATTTCGCTGCTACGGGAGGCCATGCCATGGGAGCGCGGCGGGGAGCCCCGACGCGCGGCGGTGTCCTCGTTCGGGATCAGCGGCACCAATGCGCACCTCGTGTTGGAGGAAGCGCCCGTTCTCCCGGACGATTCCTCTCACTCCGGGAAGGTGCCCATTCTCGGCGAGCGGGTCGTGGCATGGCCGCTTTCGGGCAGGGGCGAGGAGGCGCTGCGTGGGCAGGCGAGCAAGCTCCGCGAGCAGCTGGCGGAGATGGCCGAGTTCGAGCCCCGCGAGGTGGCGCACTCACTCACGCAAACGCGCTCGGAGTTCGAGTCGCGTGCCGTTGCCATCGGGCGCGAGCCGGCGGAGCTGCTCGAGGCACTTGGTGCGATCGGCGCGGGCGAACCCTCCGCGGCCGTCCGTACCGGCGTTGCCGCCCGCGGCGCGCGCGGCAAGGTCGCGTTCGTGTTTCCCGGGCAGGGTGCTCAGTGGGATGGGATGGCGGCGGAGCTGCTCGAGCAGTCGCCGCTGTTTGCCGAGCGCATCGCCGCGTGCTCCGCTGCACTGGATCCGTTCGTGGAGTGGAGCCTCGAGCAGGTGTTGCGAGGCGAGCCTGGCGCGCCGGGACTCCAGCGGGTGGACGTGGTTCAACCGGCGCTGTTCGCGGTCATGGTGTCGCTCGCCGAGCTCTGGCGTGCGTGCGGGGTGCAGCCCGACTTCGTGGTCGGCCACTCGCAGGGCGAGATTGCTGCGGCGTGTGTGGCTGGCGGGCTAACGCTTCAGGATGGGGCGCGAATCGTTGCGCTGCGCGCTCGTGCGCTCGAGCGACTGGCTGGGCATGGCGGGATGGTGTCGGTCGCGGCCAGCGCCAAGGCCGTGGGTGCGCTGAACGCGTGTGTGAAGGGCGGGGTGTCGATCGCCGCTGTCAATGGACCCGCAGCGGTCGTCGTCTCCGGCGAGCCGCGCGCGCTCGATGCGCTGCTAGCCGAGTGTGAGGCGGCGGAGCTGAGAGCGCGGCGGATCCCGGTCGACTACGCCGCCCATTCCGAGCAGGTGGGCGAGATCGAACAGGAGCTGCTCGACGCGTGCGCCACCGTCGAGCCGCGCTCCGGCGCGGTGCCCTTCTATTCCTCGGTGACAGGCGGGTTGCTCGACACGGCCGCGTTGGACGCCGAGTACTGGTATCGCAACCTGCGCGAGACGGTGCTGTTCGAGGCTGCGATCGGCGGCGTGCTCGAGGAGGGCTGCCGCACGTTTGTCGAGGTCAGTCCTCATCCGGTACTGACTACTGCGATACAGGAGACAGCTGAGCGGCGGCTCGCCGGCCGGGCGGTGTCCTCGCCTATCGTCGGCGATGCCAACGGAGCCGGCAGCGCCGCGCCTGCGCTCGTAGCGACGATCGGCTCGTTGCGCCGAGAGGACGGTGGGTCGCGACGGCTGCTCATGTCCTTCGGCGAGGCATGGACACAGGGAGTTGGGCTCGACTGGCAAGCGATCCTGGGTGGGGCGTGCGCCGGCACCGTGCGTCTGCCCACGTATGCGTTCCAGCGCCGTCGCTACTGGTCAGCCGCTGCCCCGGCGGGGGCTGGTAGTCTCGCGGCGATTGGTCAGAGCGTCGCCGGCACGCCCTTGCTGGGCGCGGCACTCGCGCTCGCCGGCGGCGAGGGGTGGCTGTTCACAGGACGTCTCTCGCTCGAGGCCCAACCATGGCTTGCCGATCACGCGGTGATGGATGCGGTGCTCTTGCCGGGCACGGCATTCCTGGAGATGGCACTGCACGTCGGTGGTCGCGTCGGCTGTCCATTCGTACACGACCTAACCCTGCAGGCACCGCTCGTGCTTCCGAGTGAAGGTGGCGTGCAGGTACAGGTGTCGCTCGGCGAACCCGATGAGTCCAACTGCAGGTCGTTGAGCATTCACGCCCGCGAGCACCACGGCGACGAGCACGACACGGAGGAGACCGCGTGGACGCTACACGCACAGGGAACGCTCGCGCCCGACTCCCAGGCGCCCGCGTGGTACGAGCTCGAGGACCGCCTCGCCGTGCTCGGCGCGCAATGGCCGCCAGCCGACGCCGAGCCGCTCACGTTGGAGGGCCTGTACGAGACGCTTGCAGGGCTTGGTTTGGAGTACGGACCCGCGTTTCGGGGATTGCGCGCGGCTTGGCGACGGGGCACGGAGCTATACGCCGAGGTCGCGCTTCCCGAGCAGCCGCCGCTGGAGGCATCGAGCTACGGCATCCATCCCGCTCTGCTCGACGCCGCTTTGCACACGCTTGGCCTGGGGTCGCTCGATGGGGGCGAGACGATTCGTTTGCCCTTCTCCTGGACAGGCGTGCGTATGTTTGCCACAGGTGCGCCCAGCGCGCGCGTATCGCTCCTCGCCGACGGTGCCGAGACGGTGTCGCTGGTGCTGGCCGACGAGCATGGCGCGCCGGTGGCCGCCGTACGCTCGCTGCTAGCGCGCCCGGTCTCGCCAGAGCAGTTCTCGATGGCGCGCGGGCCGCGCCGCGACTCGCTGCTCGCGCTTCGCTGGGAGCCGCTAGCACTCGCGCAGCCTGCTTCACCGCGAAGCTGGGCGGTGCTCGCGGCGCCGGAGAGCGAGTTGGCGGCGCGCGTCCTTGCCGGCGGTGTTATGCGTGCAGGTGACGTTCCGAATGAGCCCGGCGGCACCGGCACCGAGGAGGAGTCCTCTGGGGAGAGGGGCGACCGGACTGCAACGGTCGCCTCCGATGTCGAGGAGCTCCTGGAGGCACTTGGCCAAGGCGACGCCGCGCCGTCGACGGTGCTCGCCGATTTCACGGCCGCTGCGGAGGATCCCGCCGCCGCGCATCGGGCTTTGCATCGTGCGCTAGGGCTTGTGCAGACATGGTTGGCGGACGAGCGGCTTGCCGAGATCCGCTTGGTATCGATCACGCGCGGAGCGGTGGCGCCCGAGCAGGGTGGCGAGGCGTCGGACCCGACCGCCTCCGCCGTTTGGGGTCTGGTGCGCTCGGCTCAGTCTGAGCATCCGGGGCGGTTTGTGCTGATCGACATCGACGGTCGCGAGGCATCGTGGCCGGTGCTTGCGAGCGCGCTGGACTTGGACGAGCCGCAGCTGGCGGTGCGCGAGGGGATGGTCTCGGCCCCGCGGCTCGCGCGCGCCGCGTCGGGCGATGTTCTCGATCCGCCTGTTGCTGAGCACTGGCGTCTTCAGGCAGGTGAGGAGGGAACGCTTCGAGGGGCTCTCGCTGGTCGCTTGTCCCGAGGTAGGCGAGCCGCTGGGTCCGGGACAAGTAAGGATCGCGTTGCACGCGGCGGGTGTCGCTTTCCGAGACGTGGCGAGCACACTTGGGCTGGTCGACTTGCGCGGCGCCTGGGATCAGATCGGCAGCGAGGGCGCAGGCGTCGTGCTGGAGGTGGCCGGGGATGTCAGCGACCTCGAAGTCGGCGACCGTGTGATGGGAATGTTCAGTGGGGCGTTCGGGCCGGTCGCCGTGACCGATCGGCGCGTGCTCGCGAGGATCCCCGACGGTTGGAGCTTCGCTCAGGCGGCGGCCATACCGGGCTCGTTTCTGACGGCGTACTACGCGCTCGTCGATCTGGCTGGCGTGCAGGCGGGCGAATCGGTGCTCGTGCACGCGGCGGCCGGCGGTGTCGGCATGGCAGCCGCGCAGATCGCGAAGCATCTGGGTGCGCGGGTATTCGCGACCGCCAGCCCGTGGAAGTGGGATGCGCTCGGCTTGTTGGGGATCGAGGATGGTGACATCGCCTCCTCGCGCGAGCTTGGCTTCGAGCAGCGTTTGCGTGAAGCGAGCGACGGACGTGGCGTGGATGTCGTGCTCAACTCGCTTGCCCGCGATTTCGTCGACGCCTCCCTGCGGCTGCTGGTGCCGGGCGGACGCTTCCTGGAGATGGGTAAGACCGACATTCGCGACCCCGACACGGTTGCCGCCGCGCACGAGGGGGTGCGCTACCGCGCATTCGACCTGATCGAGGCGGGTCCGACGCGTATCGCCGAGATGCTCGCCGAGCTGTTGGCGCTGTTCGAGAGAGGTGTCCTGCAACCGCTGCCGGTGAGAGCGTGGGACGTGCGCAACGCCAGGCGTGCATTCCGCTTTATGAGCCAGGCGCGGCACGTCGGCAAGATCGTGCTGAACCCACCGGTCGCGAGCTTCTCGCGCCCTGGCACCACCCTGATCACTGGGGGCACTGGGACCCTCGGAGCGCTGCTCGCGCGCCACCTGGTGAGCGAGCATGGCGTCCGCAGCCTCGTGCTCGCTAGCAGGCGCGGCGAGGCCGCGACGGGTGCGCCCGAGCTGCGCGCTGAGCTCGAAGCGCTGGGGGCGCGGGTGAGCATCGTGGAGTGCGATGTCGCCGAGCGCGAGCAACTGTGCGCGCTGATCGAAGGCATTCCCGAGCAGCAGCAGCCGCTGCGTGCCGTGCTGCACGCTGCCGGCGCGCTCGACGACGGACTGTTGGAGGCACTCACACCGGAGCGCCTGGATCGTGTGCTCGCTCCAAAGCTCGACGCCGCCTGGCACCTACACGAATTGACTGCTGCACTGGACCTGGACGCCTTTGTGCTGTTCTCATCCGCCGCCGGCACGTTCGGTAATCCCGGCCAGGCGGCATACGCGGCCGCCAACGCCTTCCTCGATGGGCTCGCGGCACGGCGCCGTGGCGAAGGTCTGCCAGCGGTGTCGATGGGCTGGGGATGGTGGGAGCAGAGCAGCGAGATGACCGCCGGACTGCGCGAGTCCGATCTTGCGCGACTGGCCCGCGCCGGGGTGCGAGCGATGCCCACCGAGGAAGCGCTCGCGTTGTTCGACTCGGCGCTGGCGGGTGCCGACTCGCTTGTGCTGCCGATGCGTCTCGACCTCGCCGCGTGGCGCGCACAGGCAACGGCAGGCACGCTTCCGCCATTGTTGCGCGGCATCGTTCGCACTCCTGCGCGCGCTGGGGCGGGCGGCGGCGGGTCGCTCGCGCGACGCCTCGCGCAGGTGCCCGAGCATGAGCACGGCGCGTTCGTGCTCGATCTTGTTCGTGGCGAGGTGGCGGCGGTGCTCGGGCACAGCTCGCGCGCGGCCGTCGACCCGGGGCGCGCCTTCAAGGATCTCGGCTTCGATTCGTTGCTCGGGGTCGAGCTGCGCAATCGCCTTGGCGCGACCACCGGCTTGCGACTGGCGGCGACGCTCGTGTTCGACTATCCGACGCCGGCCGCGCTCGCGACCCATCTGCTGGAGCTGCTCGGCGGCGCGAGGATTGAAGCCCAGGCAAGCGTGCCCACAAGCAGTGGTGGCGAGGAACCGATCGCGATTGTCGGCATGAGCTGTCGCTACCCCGGGGGCGTGCGCTCTCCGGCGGAGCTATGGGAGCTACTGGACGACGGTCGCGACGCGCTTTCGGAGTTTCCGGGCGATCGCGAATGGTCGCTCGACGGGGCCGACTATGTGCGCGAAGGGGGGTTCGTGTATGACGCTGCCGAGTTCGATGCGGACTTCTTCGGCATCAGCCCACGCGAGGCACTCGCCATGGATCCGCAGCAGCGCCTGTTGCTCGAAGCAAGCTGGGAGGCGCTCGAGGATGTCGGCATCGACCCCAAGTCGCTGCGGGGTAGCCAGGCGGGCGTGTATGTGGGCACCACCGCCCAGGACTATCTGTCGCGCCCGCTTGACCCGCAGAGCTTCGGCGGGTTTCTCGTCACCGGCAATTCGGCCAGTGTCCTATCGGGGCGTGTGGCTTACACGCTAGGTCTCGAGGGTCCAGCCGTGACAGTGGACACGGCCTGCTCGTCCTCGCTGGTGGCGCTACACATGGCCTGCCAGGCGTTGCGCGGTGGGGAGATATCGCTGGCGCTCACCGGTGGGGTGGCGGTGCTCTGCACCCCGGTCGCTTTTCTCGAGTTCGCACGCCAGGGCGGACTCGCGACCGACGGGCGCTGCAAGTCCTTCGCCGACGCCGCGGACGGCACCAACTGGGGTGAGGGTGTCGGCCTGGTGGTGCTGGAGCGTTTCTCCGACGCCCGTCGGCTGGGTCATCGCGTGCTGGCGACGATTCGCGGCAGCGCGCTGAACCAGGACGGCGCCAGTAACGGTCTGACAGCCCCCAACGGGCCCTCCCAGCAGCGGGTCATTCGCCAGGCACTCGCCAACGCCGGCGTGTCGGCAAGCGAAGTGGACGTGGTCGAGGCGCACGGGACCGGGACCACGCTGGGCGATCCGATCGAGGCTCAGGCGCTGCTTGCCACCTATGGGCAGAAACGTGGCGAGGAGCACCCGTTGTGGCTGGGTTCGATCAAGTCCAACATCAGCCACACCCAGGCGGCGGCTGGAATCGCCGGCGTCATCAAGATGACACTCGCCCTCCAGCACGGCGTGCTTCCCAAGACCCTGCACGTGGACCGGCCCACCAGCCAGGTGGACTGGGGTTCGGGTGCGATCTCGCTGCTCACCGAGAAGGTGTCGTGGGATCGCAACGGGTCGCCACGTCGCGCAGGTATTTCCTCCTTCGGCGTGAGCGGTACCAACGCGCACGTAATCCTCGAGGAAGCGCCGCCAGGCGAGCCCGAGTCGGACGGCGAGTCATGCCGTGGGCTGCTCGGCGGCGATAGCACAGCCTGGATCGTCTCCGGCAAGAGTCAGCAGGCGCTTGCCGCGCAGGCGAGGCTGCTGCACGAGCGGCTCCACGCCGCGAAGGAGCCACAAGCGAGCGACGTGGCGATTTCGCTCGCGTGTTCGCGCGCGGTATTCCATTCGCGCGCTATACAGGTGGGCGAGCAGATAGGTGAGCTGCTCGCGGGTGTTGAGGCACTCGCAGCAGGTCGCTCCGCGCCTGGGCTACTCGTAGGCTCCGTACCGGAGGAGGGGCCCGGCGGGGTTGCGTTTGTGTTTCCCGGTCAAGGCTCCCAGTGGCCCGAGATGGCGGTCGAGTTGGCGCATAGCTCGGCGCTGTTCGCCGAGCGCCTCACGGCCTGTGCCGAGGCACTCGCGCCATTCGTGGACTGGTCGCTGAATGACGTGTTGGCAGGTGCCCCCGGCGCACCTGGGCTTGACCGTGTCGACGTTGTGCAACCGGTCCTATTCGCGGTGATGATCTCGCTCGCCGAACTGTGGCGCGCGTGCGGCGTGCGTCCGGACGCGGTGGTTGGCCACTCCCAGGGTGAGATCGCCGCTGCATACGTGGCGGGAGGGTTGTCGCTCGAGGATGCCGCCCGCGTGGTAACCGCGCGCAGCGACGCGCTGCGAGCGCTTGCCGGACGCGGCGGAATGGTGTCGGTCGCCGCCACGCTCGTGCAGGCGCAAGCGCTGCTGGAGCCGCTGGAGGATCGTGTGTCGGTCGCCGCAGTCAACGGCCCCGGCTCGATCGTATTCTCGGGCGAGCCGGAAGCACTCGAGCAGCTGCTCGGCGCTTGCCAGGCGAGTGGGTTGCGTGCGCGCAAGATCCCAGTCGACTATGCGGCCCACTCCGAGCACGTACAGGAGATCGAGCAGACCTTGCTTGACGCGTGCGCCGGCATCGAGCCGCGTACGGGCGAGATTCCGTTCTACTCGTCGGTGAGCGGCGGCCTGCTCGACACATCCACGATGGACGCGAGCTACTGGTATCGCAACCTGCGCGAAACGGTGCGTTTTCAGGACACGGTGGGGGCGCTGCTAGCGGACGGGTTTGCCACATTCGTCGAGGTCGGCCCACACCCCGTGCTGGGGGTGGGGATCGAGGAAACGATCGCGGCCGGCGAGCATCCGGGTGTGGCGATCGGATCGCTGCGGCGCGGCGAGGGTGGGCCGTGTCGCTTCCTCACCTCGCTTGGTCAGGCGTGGGTGCGGGGCGCCACCGTCGATTGGCGCGCGGTGCTTGGCAATGAAGGGCGGCGCGTGCCGCTACCCACCTATGCGTTTCAGCGCCGGCGGTACTGGATGCCCGGGTTGCTCGACGGCGGCGGCCAGCAGAGTGCGGTGGGCGAGGCGGATGCCTCGGCGGAGCTCACGGCCGAGAACGACGGTGTCTCGCGTGCTGTCGCCCAGCAGTCGGTCGATTCGGCTTCGTCTGCCGTCGCAAGCCCCTTGCAGCGACGTGTGGACGGCCTTGCGCGCGCCGAGCGCGAGCGGCTCGTGCGCGGGCTCGTGCGTGCCGAGGTCGCCGCCGTCCTCGGTCACGCCTCGCCGGCCGAGGTCAACATGCGGCGATCCTTCAAGGATTCCGGGTTTGACTCGGTGCTCGCGGTCGAGTTGCGCAACCGGCTGAATACTGAGAGTGGAATGGGCTTGCCGCCCACCGTGGTCTTCGATCATCCCTCACCGGCCCGGTTGAGTGAGCATCTGCTTGCGGAGCTTGGCGGCGAGCGGGCTCACTCGCCGCATATCGCCGCCCCCAGCTCCTCGCATGTGGAGGATCCGATCGCGATTGTCGGCATGAGCTGTCGCTATCCCGGTGGGGTTCGCTCGCCCGAGGATCTCTGGGAGCTGGTGCGCGACGGCGGCGATGCGATCTCGGCGTTCCCAGCCGACCGGGGATGGGCGCTCGAGGGGGTGCTCGACTCGAGTACCGGTGGCGGCGGGTATGTCCAGGAAGCGGGTTTCCTCTACGACGCCCCGGACTTCGACGCCGATTTCTTCGAGATATCGCCGCGCGAGGCGCTCGCGATGGATCCCCAGCAGCGCATCTTGCTCGAAGCGACGTGGGAGGCTCTGGAGTACGCCGGTATCGAGCCAAGCTCATTGAGGGGCAGCCAGACGGGCGTGTTCACCGGCAGCGCCTCCCAGGATTACCTGTTCAGCCTCCTCTCCGCGGGTCACGGCTCGGAGGGCTATCTGATGAGCGGCAATGGCGCCAGCATCCTCTCCGGGCGGATTTCCTACACGCTTGGCTTGGAGGGGCCGGCGGTGTCGATCGACACGGCGTGCTCATCCTCGCTGGTGGCGATGCACCTCGCCTCTCAGGCGTTGCGCGCGGGCGAGTGCGCGCTCGCGCTGGCAAGCGGAGTGGCCGTGCTCTCCACGCCGACAGCGTTTGTCGAGTTCGCGCGACAGGGCGGCCTGGCCGCGGATGGTCGTTGCAAGCCTTTCGCGGAGGCTGCCGACGGCACCAACTGGAGCGAGGGGGTTGGCGTGGTCGTACTCGAGCGTCTCTCCGATGCCCAACGTCTCGGGCATTCGGTGCTCGCGCTGGTACGCGGCAGTGCCGTCAACCAGGATGGCGCAAGCAATGGCCTGATGGCGCCCAGCGGACCGTCCCAGCAGCGCGTGATCCATCAAGCGCTGGCCAGTGCGGGCTACTCCCCGGCGGACGTGGACGCGGTGGAGGCTCACGGTACGGGCACCGCGCTCGGCGATCCGATCGAGGCGCAGGCGCTGCTCGCCACCTACGGACGCGAACGACCGGCCGGACGACCACTGTGGCTCGGCTCGCTGAAGTCCAACATCGGCCATGCCCAGGCCGCGGGTGGAATCGGCGGAGCCATCAAGATGGTGATGGCGATGCGTGCGGGCGTGTTGCCCAAGACGCTGCACATCGATAGCCCTTCGAGCAAGGTCGATTGGTCGGCCGGGGAGATATCGCTGTTGAGCGAGACTGTGCCCTGGCCGCGCGAGGATCGCCCGCGCCGCGTCGGCGTGTCCTCGTTCGGGGCGAGCGGCACCAACGCGCACATGATTTTGGAGGAGCCCCCGTCGCCGGTCGAGACGCTCGCCGATTCTGTTGGGGAGTCGCCGTCGCCCGCCGGGGCGCTCGCCGATTCAACCGGGGAGCTCGCACCGTCGGATGAGGTCGCGAGCGGGGCTGCCGGCGCCGATTCCGCGCGCCTCTTGCCCTGGGCGATTTCAGGTCGCTCCGCTTCGGCGTTGCAAGGTCAAGCTCGGCGAATACAAGCGCACGTATCGATGCGTGAGGATCTCGATGCCGCCGATGTGGCGCTCTCCCTTGCACGTCACCGCTCCGCCTTTGAGCATCGCGCAGTCGTGCTCGGCGAGGGGCGCGAGCCGTTGCTCGACGGCCTGGGCGCGCTTGCCGAGGGCCAAAGCGCAGTCGATCTGATCGAGGGGATCGCGCGCGGGGACGATCGTCAACTGGCGTTTATGTTCACTGGCCAGGGTTCCCAGCGCGTCGGCATGGGTCGTGAGCTGTACGGCGCATTTCCCGCGTTTGCGGAGGCGCTGGATGAGGCGTGGTCCTGCCTTGACGAGTTGCTGGGCTGTTCGCTGCGGGCTGTGACGTTCGGCGAGGAATCTTTGGTGCGCCTCGGCGGCGATGTCGATCGTGTCAGTGGGAGGCCCACGACCGCCGACGGCGCGGGGCCGCTTGACGAGACGAAGCTCACGCAGGCGGCGCTGTTCGCGCTGGAGGTGGCGCTGTTTAGGCTGATCCGCGGTTGGGGCGTCGAGCCCGATTACCTAATCGGCCACTCGATCGGGGAGTTGGCTGCCGCTCACGTGGCTGGCGTCTTCAGCTTGGAGGATGCCTGCGCGCTGGTGGCCGCGCGCGGCGAGCTGATGGGAGAGCTGCCTGCGGGCGGCGCGATGGTGTCGGTGCAGGCAGGCGAAGAGGAGGCCTTGCGGGAACTCGCGGGTTTGGACGATCGTGTCGCGCTGGCGGCTGTGAACGGGCCCCGCTCAGTCGTCCTCTCGGGCGAGCGGGAGGCGGTGCTAGCACTTGCCGAGCGGTGGTCCGAGCAGGGGCGCAAGACCAAGTTACTGCGTGTCAGTCACGCTTTCCATTCGGCCCGCATGGACGGGATGCTGGAGCGCTTCGCCGAGGTGGCAGGCGGCATCGCTTTTGCCGAGCCGACGATCCCGGTCGTGTCCAACCTCACCGGAGCGCCGGTGTCGGCCGAGCTGTGTACCGCGGAGTACTGGACTCGTCACGTGCGCGAGACGGTTCGCTTCCGCGCTGGCATCGATTGGCTGGGCGCGCATGGGGTTCACAGTTACCTGGAGCTTGGTCCGGACGGCGTGCTGAGCGCGATGGCGCGCGAGTGCCTGAGCGAGCGGCTCGCCGAGGAGCCCGTCGAGCTGCATTCCACGATCGTCGCTGTGCCTACCTGCCGGACGGGGCGCCCCGAAGTCCACACGCTGCTGGCCGGGTTGGCGGAGCTTTGGGTGAACGGCTCGACGCTTGACTGGGGCGCGACGGTCGAGCCCTCGGGCGCCAAGCGAGTCGCATTGCCCACCTATGCGTTCCAGCGCAGTCGCTACTGGCCCGACCCGGCGGTGGCGGTCGCCGCTGTGGATGGGCTCGCGCCGATGGATGGGCTCGCGCCAGGGGCGACCCTGGCGTCTGCGCACGCCGATAACCCGTTCGACGCTTGGCGCTATCGGATCCAGTGGAAGCCGCTGAGTGACGACTCGCCCTCGGCACTATCGGGGCGTTGGCTCGTGCTGATCCCACGGGCGAGTGCCGAGGATGAGTGGGTCCGCGCCCTGGTGGGCGGAGTCGAGCGTGCAGGCGCTGAGGTGCTGGCGGTGTACGTTGACGGCCGCGAGGATGGCCGCGCGCAGGTTGCCGCCGACATCCTGGCCGTGCTCGAGCGAACGGAACCGTCCGTGGATGCCACGGATCTCGCTGCGAGGCACGATCTGGCGGAGCCGCCCGGTGAGCGATCCTCCCATGTGAGCGCTTCGCGGGAGCTGGGTGGGGTGCTGTCGCTGCTCGCGATAGACGAAGCGCGCCACCCGCTCCACGCAAGCCTCAGCGCTGCTCTCGCCGGCTCGCTCGCGACGGTTCAGGCGCTTGAGGATGTGGGCATGCAGGCCCCCTTGTGGCTGGCGAGCAGAGGTGCGGTGGCGGTTGGAGCAGCGGATCGACTCGTGGCGCCGTCGCAAACGGAGATCTGGGGTTTCGGGCTGGTGGCCGGCCTTGAGTATCCAGGACGCTGGGGTGGGCTCATCGATCTTCCCGAGCGCCTTGACGAGCGTCTCGTGGCACGCCTGGCGCGAGTGCTCGGAGCTCAGAGCGGGGAGGATCAGCTCGCATTGCGCTCCGCGGGCGTCTTTGCCAGGCGTTTGGTGCGCGCCGAGCCGCTCGCTGAGCGCGGCGGCGAGGCGCTTGCCGCCGAGACACCCTGGGCGGTCCCGCCGGGAACGGTGCTGGTCACCGGCGGCACGGGCGCGCTCGGAGCCCATGTGGCGCGTTGGCTCGCGCGCAACGGCGCGGAGCATCTGTTGTTGCTCAGCCGTCGTGGCGACGAGGCTCCGGGCGCATCGGACCTGCGCACCGAGCTGGCCGATCTTGGCACGCAGACGACGGTCCTTGCCTGCGATGCGAGCGAGCGCGACCAGCTCGCGAGCGCGATCGAGTCGATTCCAAGCCAGCACCCACTCTCGGTAGTGATCCACGCCGCGGGAATGGGTGGCTATGAGGCGATCGGGAACATAACGAACGAGGACCTGGTGGCTACCGTCGAGCCCAAGGCTCATGCCGCCGAGCACCTCGACGTGTTGACCGCCGGACTCGATCTGTCGGCGTTCGTCCTGTTCTCCTCGATCGCGGCGACCTTCGGCTCTGGCCGCCAGGCACACTACGCGGCGGCAAACGCCCACCTGGACGGGCTGGCGGCGAATAGGCGAGCCCGCGGACTGCCGGCGAGCGTGCTTGCCTGGGGGGCATGGGCCGGCGAGGGTATGGCCGAGATCGTTGGCGACGCTGAGCTTGCCCGCCACGGTTTGGCAAAGATGGCGCCGCTGGTTGCGACCGGCGCGCTGCGCGCTGCTATCGACGGCAGCGAGCCGTTCCTCGCGGTGGCGGACGTGCGCTGGGAGACCTACGCGCCCGTGTTTACAGCCGCGCGAGCGCGGCCACTGATCGAAGACCTCGAGGAGGTCCGTGCGGTGCTGGCGGGGGCCAGCGCCGCGGAGCGCAGCGCCCACGGGCGGGCGTTGGCCGAACGGGTGGCTGGTGCGGGCGAGGATGAGCGCCGCCAACTGTTGCTTGAGATCGTGCGCACCGACGTCGCTCGCGTGCTCGGGCACTCCACGGCGGCGACGCTCGACGTGCGGCGTCCGTTCAAGGAGCTTGGCTTCGATTCGCTTGCCGCGGTCGAGTTGCGCAACCGGCTCGAGCAGGAGACGGGCCTGCGTCTGCCGGCGACGCTCGTGTTCGACCACCCGACCCCGATCGCGCTCGCCGAGCTGCTGCTGAATGAACTACTGGGCGAGGGTCTGGTTGGGGAGGGTGGCGTCGAGGTGGAGCTCGCGAAACTCGAGCGCTCCCTGCGGTCCCTGAGCGACGAGTCCGATCGCGCGAGCGCCGCTACGCGCCTACAGGTGTTGTTGGCGGCGTTGACCGAGCCGACGGACTCAGGGGACAGCGTTGCCGTAGCCCAAACGATCGAGGACGCGTCCGACGAGGAGATATTCGGTTTCATCGACCGGGAGCTGGGGTCGGCATGAGCAAGAGGGGGGTTCCAGATGGCCGACGACGCTAGGTTGAGGGAATATCTGAAGCGGGTCACCGTCGATCTGCACGACACGCGACGGCGCCTGCGCGAGGTCGAAGAGCAGGGGCGCGAGCCGGTGGCGATCGTTGGTATCGGCTGCCGCTATCCCGGCGGCGTGCGCTCGGCCGCCGGGCTGTGGGAGATGGTCAGCTCTGGCACCGACGCGATATCGAGCTTCCCGCTCGACCGTGGATGGAGACTCGACGCCCGGGGGGAGCCCGACATCCCCGGCGTCGGCCCGATCCCGATTCGCGAGGGCGGCTTCCTCTACGACGTAGCCGAATTCGACGCCGGCTTCTTCGGTATCAGCCCGCGCGAGGCAGTCGCGATGGACCCCCAGCAGCGACTCCTGCTGGAAGCCTCCTGGGAGGCGCTCGAGGGCGCCGAGATCGACCCGCTCGCGCTGAAGGGTACTCGCACCGGTGTCTTCACCGGTGTCACCGATCAGGACTACAGCCGCCTCTTGGTCGGCGCCGTACCACCAGAGCTGGTCGGCTTCATTGGCACCGGCAACGCCGCGAGTGTCGCGTCCGGGCGCATCTCCTACACGCTCGGTTTGGAGGGTCCAGCCGTGACGGTGGACACGGCCTGCTCGTCCTCACTGGTGGCGCTGCACCTGGCGTGCGGAGCGCTGCGTGCGGGCGAGTGCTCGCTCGCGCTCGCCAGCGGTGTCACGGTGCTCTCCACCCCGACTGTGTTCATCGCATTGGCGGTCCAGGGTGGGCTCGCCGACGACGGGCGCTGCAAGTCTTTCGCCGACGCGGCCGATGGCACCGGCTGGGGCGAGGGTGTTGGTGTGTTGGCGCTTGAGTTGCTCTCCGACGCCCAGCGCCTCGGTCATCCCATTTTGGGAGTGGTGTGCTCGAGCGCTGTCAACCAGGACGGTGCGAGCAACGGCATAACCGCGCCGAATGGGCCATCGCAGCGGCGCGTGATCCGTCAAGCGCTTCAGCGCGCCGGTCTCTCGGGCACGCAGATACAGGCGGTCGAGGCGCACGGCACGGGCACCACACTGGGCGATCCGATCGAGGCGCAAGCGCTGCTTGCAACCTACGGGCACGGTCGCGAGCCCGACCAGCCGCTGTGGCTCGGCTCGATCAAGTCGAACATTGGCCACACCCAGGCGGCGGCAGGCATGGCTGGCATCATCAAGATGGTCATGGCAATGCGCGAAGGCGCCTTGCCAAAGACGCTGCATGTGGACGAGCCCTCCAGCCAGGTCGATTGGTCCGCGGGGGCGGTCGAGCTGCTGCGCGAGCAGGTCCCTTGGGACAGCGGCGAGGAGCCGCGCCGTGCCGGCGTGTCCTCCTTCGGCGTTAGTGGCACCAACGCCCATGTGATCCTGCAGGAAGCCCCGCCCGTCGAGCCGTCGCGTGCGACGACGGGTGCGCTGGGTGGCGCGGCAAGTGCCTGGGCGATCTCCGGACGCGGGACCGACGCACCACGCGAGCAGGCCCGCGCACTGCATGGGTTTCTCGCGACCGAGGCCATATCTGGCGCGGAGCGGGACATATCGGCCCGCGACGTTGCTCGTGCGCTCGCGCGACGCTCTGCTTTCGACCACCGAGCCGTGCTCGTCGGCGCCGATCGCGGCGAGTTCTCCGAGGGCCTTGACGCACTGATCGGCAGTTACGGATCGAGTGCGCTGATCGAGGGGACCGCGATTGGCCCTGGCGCAGTCGCATTCGTGTTCCCCGGCCAGGGGGGTCAGTGGACGGGCATGGCAAACCACCTGCTGGACTGCGCTCCAGCGTTTGCCGCGCGCATGCGTGAGTGCGAAGAGGCGCTCGCGCCATTCGTGGACTGGCGACTCCAGGATGTCCTGCGCGGCGAGCCTGGCGCGCCTCCGGAGGACCGACTCGACGTGCTCCAGCCCATGTTGTTCGCCACGATGGTCTCGCTCGCGGAGTTGTGGCGCGCATGTGGCGTGCACCCGTCATCGATGCTTGGGCACTCCCAAGGCGAGATTGCCGCCGCTTGTGTGTCTGGAAGCCTCACGCTGCAAGATGCCGCGCGGGTGGTGGCGCTGCGCAGTCGCATTCTGATGACGCTCGTCGGCCGTGGGGAAATGATGTCGGTTGGAGCATCCGCTGAGCGTGTCGTCGAGCTACTCGAGCGCTGGGTCAACCAGGTGGGTATCGCGGCGGTGAACGGGCCGCAAGCCGTGGTCGTCACCGGTGACCGGGCCGCGCTCGTTGAGCTTGCCGAGCAGTGCGCGGCAGAGGACATTCGCACGCGTGAGATTCGGGCCGGCACAGCCGCTTCTCATTCGCCGCAAGTCGAGGTCTTGCGCGAGCGGCTACTCGAGGCATTGGCGGGGATCGCGCCGCAAGCCGGACATGCCCAGTTCTGCTCGACAGTCATGCCTGGACCGCTCGACGGTCGCGAACTGGATGGCGAGTACTGGTACCGCAACATGCGCGAGCCGGTCCAGCTCGAAGCCGCCGTGCGTGGCCTACTGGAGAGCGGCTGTCGCACCTTCATCGAGGTCAGTCCCCACCCGATGCTCGCGGTTGCGCTGCAGGAAACGATCGAGGAGTTCGATCGCGGCGCTGGCGATATCGCGGAGCGCTCCGGCGCGAGGGTGCTTGGCTCGCTGCGCCGCGAGAAGGGTGATGCCGCGCAGTTCCTGACATCGCTCGGCGAGGCATGGGTGCATGGCGTGGAGGTGGACTGGGACGCCGTACTTGGCGATGGACCCGTTCTCGCTGGTCTGCCCACTTACGCGTTTCAGCGGCGACGCTATTGGTATGAACCGCCTGAGGAGGAGCGCTCCGCTTCGCTCCCCGGCGAGTCCTCGGCGCAGACGACCGTTGAGAGATGGCGCTATCGCATCGCCTGGAAGCCGCTCGGCGAACGCTCGCCGGCGCTCACGGGCAGATGGTTGCTCGCGACACCCGCGGGATTCCTCGACGATCCCTGGGTAAGCGTCCTGACGCGGGAGCTCACCCGCCACGGAGCCGAGGTGATCTCTTTCGCGGTTGACGCGAGCGAGGACTCGCGCGAGACGCTCCTCGCGCGCTTGCATGCGACGCTGAGCGACGATCTGCCGAACGCAGGCGATCCGCCGTCGATCGCACTCGCCGGCATTCTTTCGCTGCTTGCATTCGAAGAAGAGCCGCATCCCGCGCATGCGGCTGTCAGTAGCGGCCTCGCGGGGACGGTTGCGCTCGCGCAAGCACTCGAGGACGCCTCTGTGCGCGGGCGTATGTGGCTTGCCACACGCGGCGCCGTATCGTGCGGTCCGGCCGACCCCCTAGTACACCCTTTGCAGGCGATGGTGTCGGGGCTTGGTCGCACACTCAGCCTCGAGCAGCCCGAGCGCTGGGGCGGCGTCGTGGACCTGCCCGACGGCCCGCTTGAGGAGCGCCTCGCCGCGCGGCTGTGCGGAGTGTTGACGGGCGAGTGGCAAGAGGATCAGCTGGCTGTGCGAAGTACGGGCTTGCTCGCGCGGCGCCTGCTGCGAGCGCCCGCGCCGAGCGCCCCTGGTGAGGCCGAGGTGTGGAGTCCACGTGGCACCGTGCTCATCACGGGCGGCACTGGCGGACTCGGCGCGACAGTGGCGCGCTGGCTGGTGGAGCGCGGGGCCGAGTCGCTCTTGCTCGTCAGCCGGCAGGGCCCGGATGCGCCCGGGGCGGCGGAGCTGCAGGCGGACCTCGAACGGTTGGGCGCAAAGGTCACCGTGGTGGCGTGCGATGTATCCGAGCGCGAGCAGCTGCAGGAGATGTTGGCCCGCGTGCCGGCCGAGCATCCGCTCGATGCGATCGTGCACGCCGCCGGCGTTGGTTCGTTTGGTGCGCTCGATGCGCTGACGGTGGAGCAACTCGGAGCGACGCTCGCGCCGAAGGCACAGGCGGCGCTGCTGCTGGACGAGCTGACGGCTGACATCGATCTCTCCGCCTTCGTGATGTTCTCCTCGCTCGCCGCAACGATGGGCTCGGGCGGGCAGGCCGACTATGTCGCCGCTAACGCACTGCTGGACGGGCTGGCAGAGCAGCGGCGCGCACGCGGCGCACAAGCCACGTCGATTGCCTGGGGAGGTTGGGCAAACGACGGTATGGCCGCCCACGCGGGTGACTTGTTTGCTCGTCGGGGAGTTCAAAACATGCCCCCTGAGCTTGCGATTCGCGCCCTGGAGCAGGCCCTCGACGCGCGTGAGACGTGCCTCACGGTTGCCGATATCGACTGGGCGCTCTACGCCCCAGCCTACGTTTCGGCCCGAGCTCGCCCGTTGATCGCCGAGCTTCGCGATGTCAGGAGGGTGCTGCGCGAGAGCGCCGTCTCCTCCGACGCGCAAGCTTCCGGCGACGGACTCGCGGCAAGCCTGCGGGGACTTTCCGAGCGTGAGCGGGAGCGGTTCGTGCTGGAGATGGTGTGCCGGCGGGCTGCCGCCGTGCTCGGTCATTCCGAGTCGGACTCGGTGGAGGCGCGGGTCGCGTTTCGCGAGATCGGATTCGACTCGCTGATGGCGGTGGAGCTGCGCAACAAGCTTCAGGACGTCACGGGCCTGATGCTGCCGACTACGCTCGTGTTCGATTATCCAACGCCGGCGGCGATCGCCGGTTTCCTGTTGAGCGAGTTGGCGGGCATCGACGATAACGCGGCCGCTCCGGCCGTCGCGATCCTCAGCAGCGAGGATCCGATCGCGATCGTCGGCATTAGTTGTCGCTACCCGGGGGGTGTGCGCTCGCCTGAGGAGCTGTGGGAGCTGGTCGCCTCTGGACGCGACGCGATCGGGGAGATGCCAGCAGATCGCGGTTGGGATCTCCAGAGTCTCTACAACCCCGACCCTGAGAGCCGCGGCACAAGCTACGCGTGCGAAGGCGGCTTCCTCTACGACGCGGGCGAGTTCGACGCGGGCTTCTTTGGGATTGGCCCCAGGGAGGCGCTTGCGATGGATCCTCAGCAGCGACTGTTGCTGGAGGCCAGCTGGGAGGCTCTGGAGCACGCTGGCATCGATCCGCTTTCGCTCAGCGGCAGCCGGACCGCTGTCTATGCCGGCGTCAGCGGTCAGTTCTACGGCATCGGCATGTTGAGCTCCGACGCTTCAGGTGGCTACGGCATGACCGGCGGCGCGACGAGCGTGGTGTCTGGTCGCGTGGCCTATTCCCTGGGCCTTGAGGGACCGGCGGTGACGGTAGACACGGCCTGCTCGTCCTCGCTGGTGGCGCTGCACTTGGCGTGTGGGGCATTGCGTGCGGGAGAGTGTGAGCTGGCGCTCGCCGGTGGCGTCACCGTGATGGCCACCCCGGCGGTGTTTGTCGAGTTCTCGCGTCAGCGCGGTATGGCCCCCGACGGTCGCTGTAAGTCCTTTGCGGACGGCGCTGATGGAGCCGGCTGGGCCGAGGGGGTCGGCGTGCTCGCACTGGAGCGTCTCTCCGACGCACGACGACTCGGCCACACGGTACTTGCGGTGGTTCGCGGCAGTGCGGTGAACCAGGATGGCGCCAGCAACGGTCTGGCGGCCCCGAATGGCCCTGCCCAGCAGCGCGTGATCCGCCAGGCCCTGGCAAGCGCCGGTCTTGCGGCCGCCGATGTGGATGCGGTGGAGGGTCACGGGACCGGCACGCGCCTGGGCGATCCGATCGAGGCGCAGGCGTTGCTGGCCACATACGGTCGCGAACGTCGCGACGGCGGCGAGCCGCTGTGGTTGGGCTCGATCAAGTCCAACATCGGCCATCCCCAGAACGCTGCTGGGGTGGCCGGCGTTATCAAGATGGTGATGGCTATACGTCATGGCGTTCTGCCGCGGACCCTGCACGTCGAGGAGCCCTCAAAGCAGGTGGACTGGTCGAAGGGTGCCGTCGAGTTGTTGGCCGAGTCCCGTCCGTGGACGCGTGCCGGCGAGCCGCGGCGAGCGGGCGTCTCTTCTTTTGGCGTCAGCGGCACCAACGCGCACGTGATCCTCGAGGAGGCGCCAGCGGAGGATGCCGGGAATCCCGCGGGCGAGACGCCCGAGCGCGTCGTCCCGTGGGTGATCTCCGGCAAGGGTGAGGCGGCCTTGCGCCGTCAGGCTCGCCGCCTCTCGCGGGCGCTCCTCGCCGACCCCGACTCACGCGTGGCCGATGTCGGCTTCTCGCTGGCCATCGGTCGTGCCGCGCTCGATACCCGGGCAGTGGTGCTCGGTGAGGATCGCGACGCGTTGCTGGCGGGTCTGGAGGCGCTCGCAGACGGTCGTCCCGTGCCGGGCGCGATAGAGGGCGCCGGTCGCGCGATCGGCAAGCCGATGGCGTTCATGTTCACCGGTCAGGGATCCCAGCGTGCCGGCATGGGCCGTGGTCTGTATGAGGCATTGCCGGTGTTCAAGGAGGCGCTCGATGAGGTATGCGGCCATTTCGACGGACTACTCGGGCGCTCGCTTCGCGAGGTGATGTTTACCGATAGCGAGCTGCTGGACCAGACGACCTTCACGCAAGCTGGGCTGTTCGCGCTCGAGGTTGCCCTGTATCGACTTGTCGAGGATCTGGGCTTGCGTGCCGATTATCTGATCGGCCATTCGATCGGAGAGCTGGTCGCGGCGCATGTCGCGGGCGTCTTCTCGCTGGCGGATGCCTGCACGCTCGTCGCGGCGCGGGGGAAGCTGATGGGGGCGCTTGAGCCCGGCGGTGCGATGGTCGCTGTGCAAGCGCGGGAGTCGGAGATCGCCTCGAGCCTGCAGGGGCTGGAGAGCCATGTCGCGCTGGCCGCGGTCAACGGGCCGGCTGCGGTCGTGCTGTCCGGGGACGAGGACGTCGTGCTGGGATTGGCGGACGAGTGGGAGCGGCGCGGGCGCAAGACCAAGCGGCTGCGCACGAGCCACGCGTTTCACTCGCCGCGCATGGATGGGATGCTCGATGAGTTCGCCGCGGTCGTGGGCGGACTTAGCTTCTCGCCGCCGCAGATTCCGATTGCCTCGAATCTCAGCGGTGAGCCGCTAGCGCCCGAGCAGCTTTGCGATCCCGGCTATTGGGTGCGTCACGTGCGCGCACCCGTGCGCTTCTATGAAGGGATCCGCTGGTTGCGCGCCCAGGGGGTCGAGAGCTTGCTCGAGTTGGGACCGGACGGCATGCTCGGTGCGATGAGCCACGACTGTCTCGCGGGCGAGCACGAGCAGGACCCCGCCGGTGAGCGGGATGCTACCGGGGAGGATTCGCAGATCTCCGCCACCGACGGTTCGCGAGACGCACGAGCGCCTGCCACAGTGGTGAGCACGCTGCGGCGCGAACGCAACGAGACACAGAGTCTGCTCAGCGCTTTGGCCAACCTTTGGGTGCGGGGGGCGCAGGTCGATTGGAAGCGCGTCTTCGATGGCAGCGACGCGCGGCGAGTGGCTCTGCCGACATATGCGTTTGAGCCCGAGCGTTACTGGTATGACGCCCCGCCGCTGGCCACCGGCAGTCTTGCCGGTGTGGGGCTACGAGCTTCCGAGCATCCGCTGCTCGGTGCGGCCCTCGCCTTGGCCGACGGGGACTCGTGGCTGTTTACAGGTGAGATATCCACCGCTAGCAGCCCTTGGCTTGCCGACCATGTTGTGCTCGGCGTCCTGCTCGTGCCCGGCACGACGTTTGTCGAGATCGCCATGCACGTCGCTGCGCAGGTCGGCTGCGAGGTATTGCGAGAGCTTGTGATGGAGGCGCCGCTACTGCTCGAGGGGCGCCGCGGCGCACAGCTCCAGGTGTCTGTGGGTGAGCCCGACGAGGCGGGCGAGCGCACGATCGCGATTCATTCGCGCCCGACGGGCGGCGCAAGCGAGGATCCCACAGCAAGCGAACCGTGGACGCGTCACGCCGCCGGGGTGCTCGCCGCGCGCGAACAGGTGCCCGAGCAGGGACAGCCCGCGGATGAGCGGATCGTCCAGTTCGCGGCGGCACCATGGCCCCCGCCGCAAGCGCGGAGCGTGCCGGTCGATGAGATGTACGACCGCGTGGTGGACCTTGGTGTCGATTTCGGGCCGGCGTTCATGGGAGTGCGCGCCGCGTGGTTGCAGGGCGATGAGGTGTTCGCGGAGATTCGCCTAGACGAGGCTCAGCGCGCCCAGGCCGGGTCCTTCGGGGTGCATCCGGCGCTGCTGGACGCCTCGCTACAGGCAAGTGGTGTGCGTCTGCTCGGTGTCTCCTCGCACTCCGGTGAGGAGTCCGGGCCGGAAGCAGATCTGCCGCAAGCAAAGGGTCTTGCGATCCCGTTCGCGTGGAGTGGGGTACGCATGTTTGGCGGCGGTGCCGACGCGCTACGCGTGCGTGTCTTGCAACGTCCGGACGGCAGCGTCTCACTGCTGGCGGTCGATGAGACCGGTAGGCCAATCGTCTCGATCGACTCGCTGGTCGTGCGACCGGTCTCGCGCGAGCAACTGCAGGGCGCCTCCGCCGGCCGGCGCGACTCGTTGTATGGCATCGAGTGGAGCGCGCTCGCTCCGGCCGAGGACTCGCCGGGCATTGCGTCCGCGCCCGCGTCGTTGGCGATGCTCGGTGCAGAGGACTGTTGGCTTGCCGGCGCGCTCCCGCTTGCTCAATCGGGCGGTCGAGCCTATGCAGGTCTTGCGTCCATGCAAGAGCTGCTGGAGGGCGAGGATGGCGCTCCGGAGATGCTCGTCGTTGATTGCGTCTCTGCCCTTGGCGGCGCCCACGCCGAGGGCGTGGTCGGCGCAGCGCACGAGGCGCTACGGCTGGTGCTCGAGCAGTTGCAGGGCTGGATTGCCGATGAGCGTTTGCGCGAGTGTCGGCTCGTGTTCGTTACGAGCGGAGCGCTGGCCGCACGCGCAAACGACACTGTCGAGGACTTGACGCGCGCGGCGATCTGGGGCCTGCTGCGCTCCGCGCAGTCCGAGCATCCCGGCCGTATCGCCTTGATCGACAGCGATCGCGAGGAGGCATCGGCCGCGGCGCTTGCCGGCGCACTCGCCGCGGGAGAGCAGCAGCTTGCGCTGCGCGAAGGCGAGCTGCTCGCCCCGCGCCTGGTCCGTGTGCCAGCGCACATGCGGGAAACGCCCTCCGGCGAGGGCCGGCTGGGTGAGGAAGGACATGGTGAGGAGGGACATGGTGAAGACGGACCTGATGAGGCGTCCGCCACCGAGTCGGACGTGCCGGCGCACCCCGACACGGTCGCCGACCCGCGGCGCACCGTGCTCATAACAGGTGCCACCGGCGATCTTGGTGGGAGGGTCGCGCGTCACCTCGTGATCGAGCACGGTGCGCGCAGTCTGTTGCTCGTGAGCCGCAGCGGCCCTGAGGCACCCGGTGCAGCGGAGCTGCAAGCCGAGCTCGAGGCGCTCGGCGCGAAAGTGAGAATCGCGGCGTGTGACGTGAGTCGGCGTGCCGAGCTGCAAACGCTGCTGCAATCGATCCCCGCCGAGCAGCCACTTGGGGGCATCGTGCATGCGGCAGGCGTGCTCGACGACGGTGTGATCGAGTCGCTGAGCGAGGAGCGCGTGCGAGGCGTGCTGGCGCCCAAGCTCGACGCGGCCTGGCACCTGCACGAGTTGACCGAGGCGATGGATCTCGACTTGTTCGCGCTGTTCTCCTCCGCCTCGGGTGTGTTCGGCGCTCCAGGCCAGGGCAGCTACGCGGCGGCGAACGCGTTCCTGGACGCGCTTGCCGCGCACCGCCGTGCGCGCGGTCTGGCGGGCACTTCGATGGCCTGGGGCTGGTGGGCGCAGGAGCGAGGGATGGCGGGTGAGATGCGTGCATCCGATCGTGCCCGCGCGGCGCGCGCGGGTGTCGTGGCGCTCGCGCCCGAGGAGGGCCTTGAGCTATTCGATGCGGCCATTGCGAGCGATCGTTCGCTGCTAGTGCCGGTGCGGCTCGACCTCACCGCGTTGCGCGCGCAGGCCAAGGGCGGCTGGACCCCACCGCTGTTGCGCGGTCTGGTGCGCGTGCCCACTCGTCGTGGACAGGGCGTTGCCGACAGTTGGTTCACACGGCGCTTGGCCGGTTTGCCGGCGGGCGAGCGCGAGGGCATGGTGCTCGAGTTGGTGCGCGGCGAGGTCGCGGGTGTGCTCGGCCACGGCTCAGCGGATGGTGTCGAGGTGCAGCGCGCGTTCAGCGAGCTCGGCTTCGATTCGCTCGCGGCGACAGAGCTGCGCAATCGCCTGGGGGTGGCTACCGGCTTGCGGCTCGCGGCGACGCTCGTGTTCGACTATCCCACCCCACTTGCCGTCGCCAAGCACCTATTGGATGAGGTTGTGCTCGATGGGGCCGCCCCCAAGCTCGCCACGTCGGTGTCGGTTGTGAGCGACGATCTAGTGGCGATCGTCGGTATGAGCTGCCGCTACCCCGGCGAGGTGTACTCGCCGGAGGGCTTGTGGGAGTTGCTAGTCCGCGACGGTGACGCGATCTCCGCTTTTCCCACCAATCGCGGTTGGGACATGGAGCGGCTCTACAGCCCCGACCCCGAGGCTCGCGGTAGGAGCTATGTGCGCGAGGGTGGGTTCCTGCACGATGCCGGTGAGTTCGACGCCGAGTTCTTTGGCATCAGTCCGCGTGAGGCAGTCGCGATGGACCCCCAGCAGCGCCTGCTCCTGGAAGCGAGCTGGGAAGCGTTCGAGGACGCGAGCATGGACCCATTGGCGCTGCGCGGCAGCCAGACCGGCGTGTTCGCGGGCGTCATGTACCACGACTATCTCGCCGGCTTGCTGTCGGGCTCCTCGGATTTCGACGGTTATGAGTCAACCGGCAACGGTGGCAGTGTGGTGACAGGTCGGGTTGCCTACAGCTTTGGTCTGGAGGGGCCGGCCGTGACAGTCGATACCGCGTGCTCGTCCTCGCTGGTTGCGGTACACCTGGCATGTGGCGCGCTGCGCGCGGGGGAGTGCTCGCTGGCGTTGGCCGGGGGCGTATCGGTGATGGCGACGCCAATGTCCTTCGTGGCCTTTAGCCAACAGCGAGGGCTTGCCCCCGACGGTCGCTGCAAGTCCTTCGCCGACGCCGCTGATGGCGTCAACTGGAGCGAGGGCGTCGGCGTACTGTTGCTCGAGCGCCTCTCCGATGCTCGGCGTCTTGGCCATCGCGTGCTCGGTGTGGTGCGCGGCAGTGCCGTCAACCAGGACGGCGCGAGCAACGGCTTGATGGCGCCCAACGGTCCCTCGCAGCAGCGCGTGATTCGCCAGGCGCTGGCGAGCGCCGGACTCTCACCGGGGCAGGTGGACGCCGTCGAGGCGCATGGCACCGGTACCACGCTCGGCGATCCGATCGAGGCGCAGGCGATCCTCGAGACTTACGGGCAGGATCGCGAGCATCCTCTGCATCTGGGCTCGATCAAGTCGAACATTGGTCACGCCCAGGCCGCGGCGGGCGTCGCCGGCATCATCAAGATGGTGCTCTCGTTGCGGCACGGCATGTTGCCGAGAACGCTGCATGTGGACGAGCCGTCGCGCAAGGTCGATTGGTCGGCTGGCGCGGTGTCGCTGTTGAGCGAGCCTGTGCCATGGGCGCGCAACGGTGAGCCGCGCCGTGCCGGGATCTCCTCGTTTGGCATCAGCGGAACCAACGCGCACGTAATCGTCGAGGAGGCCCCGCCGGAGCTAGGTGTCGACAATGGCGTGCCGTACGTCGATGACGGTGTGCCGAGCGACGGCGCCGATCACATAGGCATCCCGGCTGACGGCGATGCCGCCCAGGGCGGGGAGGAGCAAATCCTCCCGAGTGCGTGGATGGTGTCGGGTCGGACCGCGCAGGCATTGCGCGGCCAAGCGGAGCGTCTCGCGGCCTTTGCGCCCGGTACAGCGGATCTGGGCCTGGGCGACGTCGCATATGCGCTTGCCGGCAGATCCAGCTTTACCCACCGTGCCGTGGTCGTCGGCAACAAGCAAGAGGAGATGCTGGCAGGCCTCCGTGCACTTGCGAGTGGCGCGTCGGACGGCTCGACCGCGGTCGGTGAGTCCTCCGCCGGCAAGCTGGCGCTGCTGTTCACCGGACAGGGCTCGCAGCGCGTGGGTATGGGCCGTGAGTTGTACCGCGTGCTGCCCGCGTTCCGCGACACGCTGGAGGAGGTGTGCGGCCATTTCGATGAGCCCTTGGGGCGCTCGCTGCGTGAGGTGATGTTTGCCGAGGGGGATCTGCTCGGCGAGACGATGTTCACCCAGTCCGCGCTGTTTGCGCTGGAGGTCTCCTTGTATCGGCTGGTGGAGCGCTGGGGGGTGCGTGCGAGCTTCCTGCTCGGGCACTCGATCGGCGAGCTGGCGGCAGCGCACGTAGCCGGCGTGTTCTCGCTCGAGGATGCCTGTCGCCTGGTCGCCGCTCGCGGTCGTTTGATGGGGGCGCTGCCGCAGGGTGGTGCGATGGTCGCGATCAAGGCCTCAGAGGAGGAGATGCTCGCGTTGCTCGCCGAGCACGGTGACGGCGTTGCGCTCGCGGCTGTCAACGGGCCCTCCTCGGTCGTCGTATCGGGACAGCTCGAGGCCGTACACGGCCTTGCTGCGGTATGCGCGGAGCAGGGCCACAAGACAAAGCAACTGCACGTCTCGCACGCGTTTCACTCTCCGCTGATGGACGGCATGCTGGCCGAGTTCGGGGAGGTCGCGGCGAGCATCTCCTACGCCGCGCCGACGATCCCGGTCGTGTCGAACCTCACCGGCGAGGCGGCATCGCAGGAGCTTTGCTCGCCCGATTACTGGGTCCGCCAGGTGCGCCAGACCGTCAGGTTCGGCGATGGTTTGCGCTGGCTCGGCGAGCATAAGGCGACTACGTTCTTGGAGCTCGGGCCCGACGTGGTGCTCAGCGCGATGGCGGGTGAGGCACTCGGGCGCGATGTCCTCGCCGCCCCGCTACTGCGCGAGGGACGAGCGGAGGCGAACACACTGCTCAAGGCGCTCGCGGGCGCGTGGGTGCGCGGCGTCGAGGTCGATTGGCGATCTGCGCTTGCGCATCCCGGCGCGAGCGATGTCACGCTGCCCACCTACTCCTTCCAGCGCAAGCGCTACTGGCTCGGCGGCTCTCCGCGGCGCGACGATTTGGCCTCCGCGGGACAATCCTCGACCGATCACCCACTGCTCGGGGCATCCGTCGAACTTGCCGACGGCGAGGGTTGGCTGTTCACCGGTCGCCTGTCGTTGAGCACGCACCCCTGGCTTGCCGATCATGCCGTGATGGGCGTGATGCTGCTCGCGGGGACTGTGTCGCTCGAGCTTGCTTTGCACGCGGCCGCACAGGTTGGTTGTGACTCGGTAGAGGAACTGACGCTCGAGGCGCCGCTCGTGCTCGAGGAGCAGGGGGCAGTTCAGCTGCAAGTCGCCGTAGGGGAGCCTGAGGAGACGGGAGTGTGCTCGGTCGGTATATACGCGCGCACCGAGGCCGACGTTGAGGATCCGCTCGTGACGGCGCGCGAGTGGACTCGCCTGGCGCACGGGACACTCGGGTCTGGAGAGCGTGCGAGTGCGGGGGCGCTGACCTCATGGCCGCCTGAGGGCGGCGAGCCGATTGACGTTGAGCACTTCTACGAGCGGCTGTCCGCCCTGGGTTTTGATTATGGGCCCGCTTTCCAGGGGTTGCACGCGGGGTGGCGGCGTGGGCAGGAGCTGTTCGCCGAGGTGCTTCTACCCGAGGAGCAGCAGCCGCAGGCACGGCAGTTCGCGATACACCCGGCGCTGCTCGATGCGGCCCTGCATGTCTCGGGAAGCGCTCTGGTTGGCGACGGTAGTGGCGATGCGCAGCCGGCGTCTGGGCCGGTAGAGACGCGGCTGCCGTTCTGCTGGCGGGGCGTGACCGTGAGCGAGCGGGGAGCGACGATGCTGCGCGTGTGCGTTTCACCGAGCGGTGAGGACGCTCTAACGCTTGAGGCGACAGACAGCGACGGCAAACTCGTTGCCTCAGTCGAGGGTCTCTATTCGCGGCCGCTATCGGTCGAGCGGCTGGCGGGCGCGGGGGCACCACGCTCGCTGTTTGGGCTGGATTGGGTGTCGGTAGCGGTTGACGTGGCCGCCTCCACGGTGAGCGATCTGCCGACGATCGATTTGAGCGGGGCCTCCCCACAGGTCGAGCACGGGGGCGAGGGAGCCACGCTTGCGGAGCGCTTGGATGGAGCTCTGTCGCTGCTACAGCAGCGACTCTCCGACGAGCACTTGCTCGGATCGAGTTTTGCCGTGCTCACCGAAGGGGCGGCAGCCACCGGTGTGGGCGATCCGCCACGCGATCTTGGGGCGGCCGCGATCGGCGGACTCGTGCGCTCGGCGCAAATGGAGCATCCGGGTCGCTTCGTGCTCGTCGACCTCGACGGCGAGCCGTCCTCTCGGCGTGCGCTCCCCGCGGCGGTTGCCACCGCGCTCGAGCGAGGAGAGACGCAGGTCGCGATCCGCGACGGTGAGATGTTTGCTCCCAGGCTCGCGCGAGCGTCCTCGCCCGGCGAGCAAGTGGAAAGTCCGCTGGCGCACGCATCGATGACGACGGGAACTGTCTTGATCACGGGCGGCACCGGTGGCCTTGGCGCGCTACTGGCCAGACATCTCGTGGCCAAGCACGGCGCGAGGAACCTCTTGCTGGCGAGCCGACGCGGGCCAGCGGCGCCAGGCGCGAGCGAGCTTGCGAGCGAGCTGGAGCAGCTAGGCGCGCGGGTGACGCTCACCGCTTGCGATGTCGGCGATCGCGAGCAGCTGGCGGCGCTACTCGCAGGACTGCCACAGGACGCGCCGCTATGCGCGGTCATACACACTGCGGGGGTGCTCGACGATGGCACGATCGAGTCGCTGAACGCCGAGCGGATCGAGCGGGTATTCGCGCCGAAGGTGAACTCGGCTCTACACCTGCACGAGCTGACAAGCGGGATGGATCTGGTTGCGTTCGTGATGTTTTCCTCAGCGGTTGGTGTGTTTGGCGGTCCCGCTCAGGGCAACTATGCGGCAGCGAACGCGCTGCTTGACGCGCTGGCGGGCGAACGCCATGCCCAGGGTCTGACGGGCACTTCGATCGCGTGGGGCTTGTGGGCGCGGGAGACTGGCATGACGAGCGGGCTCGGCGAGGGCGAGATAGCGAGAGCGGCGCGGGCCGGTGTCGCGGCGCTGAGCGACGAGCAGGGACTTGAGATGTTCGACGCCGCGCTCCTGGCCGGTCGCCCACTTGCGGTCGCGGTCAACTTCGAGTTGACGGCCGTACGCGCGCAGGCGCGCGCAGGCATCGTGCCGCCGCTACTGCGTGGGCTCGTACGCATGCCAGCGAGGCGCGCGGCGACTCCCGAGGAGGGCTCGTGGGTGCCACGTTTCGCACAGGCGAACGCGCAGGAGCGCGAGGCACTGGCGCTTGCGCTCATACGCGACGAGGTGGCAGCGGTGCTGGGCCACAGCTCTTCTGAGGCGGTTGGCGCGGAGCGCCCATTCCTTCGAGCTCGGCGTCGATTCGCTGGCCGCCGTCGAGCTGCGCAATCGGCTCGATGCGCTCACGGGCTTGCGACTCGCCCCGGCGGTCGTGTTCGACCATCCCACGGCTGCGCAGCTGGCGGAGTATGTCGCCGCACAGATGGAGCGTGCCGGCACAAACGGACATCGTGGGGACGGCTCGCCGCTTGCACCGGCGATCGAGTCCGAGGGCACGTTCGCATCGCTCATGCGGGAGGCGCATGTGCGCGGCAGGGCTGGCGAGTTCTTCGGGATGCTGAGCAGCGCCGCTGGGTTTCGCTCGACGTTCGATCTCGACGAAGCGCCTGAGCAGGCGCCACGGCCGATTCGGCTTGCGGCGGGCGCCGGCACCGATGTGCGTGCAGAAGCGGACGGCGCAGGCACAGCGGGCGAGGCGGTCCTGGCCACCGGTACGGAGGCGTTGCGCGTCGTGTGCATCCCCTCGATGTTGGCGGTGTCCGGACCGCATCAATACGCGCGGCTGGCTGCCGCGCTGGGCGATCGGCGCGAAGTGATCGCGTTGACGCTGCCGGGCTTTCTGGAGGGCGAGCGCTTGCCGGCCACGATGGAGGCGCTTGTCGCAGCCAACGCGGCGGCGGTGCGTCAAGCGTGCGCCGACGGTGGACGCTGCGTGTTGGCGGGCCATTCCACTGGCGGCGCGTTTGCGCTCGCCCTCGCAAGTCGGCTGGAGGCTGAAGGTCTGCCGCCCGCCGGCGTGGTCCTGATCGACACTTACACGCTCGGCGCCGACGGACTGCAAGAGATTCTCAACGGTGTGCTTGACGGCATGTTCGAGCGCGGCGAGACGACGATTGCGATGAGCGATACGCGCCTGACGGCGATGGGCGCTTACCTGCGGCTGTTGGCCGACTGGCAAGCGCCCGAGCCTGAGGCGCGGACGTTGTTGTTGCGGGCGGCTGAGCTAATGCCGGCATTGAGTGCCAGCGGCGCGAGCGGGCAGTCGTGGCAGTCCTTCGACGATGCCGCGGAGGCACCGGGTGACCACTTCACGATGATGGAGATCCATGTCGGCGAGGTGGCGCAAGCGGTCGAGAAGTGGGTGTCGGAGCATCTTGAAAATGAGCAAGGAGGGGGCTGATGTCGGTTTCATCTGGTGTTAGTGAGGTCGAGGGCGTTGAGCGGCGCGCGCATGCAGAGCTGAGCAGCGCGGAAGAACCCGGCATGTCTGCGCTGGGCGTCGAGCAGGACAGCATCGAGCGGCTGCTGCGCGCCGGGGCGCCTTCGAGTTGTCAGGCGGTCCACCTGCGTCGCGAGGATCAGGACATGTTTGCCGAGGACTCGCACAAGGATGTGCGCAGGTCCCTGCACGTCGGCGAGGTCGAGTTGCCGCAGCTGGCGCCCGACGAGGCACTGATCGCCGTGATGGCGAGCGCGATCAACTACAACACGGTCTGGTCGGCGATGTTCGAGCCGGTTCCCACTTTTCGCTTCCTGGAGGCGTTGGGACGTCGCGGCGGTTGGGATGCCCGCCACGATATTCCCCATCACATCGTCGGCTCCGATGCGGCCGGCGTGATCGTGAAGGCCGGCGAGGCGGTGCGCGGGTGGTCGGCGGGCGACCGTGTCGTGGTGTACCCGTGCGCGATCGACTACCAGGATCCCGCCTCGCAGGTCGATGGGATGCTCGCCGCCGACCAGCGTGCCTGGGGCTTTGAGACGAACTTCGGCGGGCTCGCCCACTTCGCGATAGTGAAGGCCAACCAGCTCGTGCCAAAGCCCCGGCACCTGACGTGGGAGGAGGCCGCCTGCAACACGCTGTGCGCGATGTCCTCCTATCGGATGCTCGTCAGTCCGCGCGGCACGCAGTTCAAGCAGGGCGACATCGTGCTCGTGTGGGGAGCCAGCGGAGGCCTCGGCAGCTATGCGATCCAGTTCATTCGCAACGGCGGTGGGATCGCGATCGGTGTCGTCGGCTCAGCGGAGAAGGCACGCCTGCTCGAGCGGCTCGGCTGCGATCTGGTGTTGCGTCGCGACGAGCTGGGTCTGGAGGGGCTCGGCGAAGTGGCGATGGGCAAGCGCGTCGGTGCGGAGATTCGCCGCCACTTCGGCGAAGATCCGCACATCGTCTTCGAGCACGTCGGACGGGAGACCTTCGGAGCCTCGGTCTATGCGGTGCGGCGCGGCGGCACGGTGATCACGTGCGGGTCGAGCACCGGCTATTTGCATGAATACGACAATCGTCGCTTGTGGATGCGTCTGAAGCGCGTGATCGGCAGCCATGCCGCCAACTGGCAGGAGGCATGCGAGGCCAATCGCCTGATCCAACTGGGGCGCATCGTGCCGGCGCTCTCGAAAGTGTTTGCACTGGAGCAGGTCGGCGAGGCGGCGCGCGAGGTTCAGCTCAACCGTCACGTCGGCAAGGTCGGCGTGCTGTGCCTGGCCGAGCGCGAGGGCCTTGGCATCGAAGACCCGGCGCTGCGAGCCTCGATCGGCGAGGAGCGGTTGACGCTGTTTCGCGAGTTCGGCTGAGGCTGTTCCGCGAGTTCGGCTGAGGCTGTTCCGCGAGTTCGGTTGGGCTACTCGCCGCGCCAGCGCGGCGCGCGCTTCTCCGCGAATGCCGCCATCCCCTCGCGCAGGTCGTGAGACTCGAAGGATGCGCGGCGCAACTCGATCAGCTCCGCTTCGACATCGGCGGGGAGAGTGCCCTCGGATCGCAGCAAAGCCGCGATCACGCGCTTGTTGCCGAGCTGGGAGAGCGGTGCGTTGGCGGCCAGTTCGCCAGCGATGGCAAGTGCGAGGTTCTCGAGTTCCGCACTGGGCGCGACGCGGTTGACCAGTCCCCATGTCAGCGCCACTTCGGCCTCGATGTAGCTGCCCAGCAGGAACAGCTCGCGCGTGCGCGCGGCGCCGATCGCGTCGATGAAGCGACGCAGGCCCGTGTGCGAATACACGAGCCCGAGCTTGGCGGGCGGCATCCCGAGCTTGATCCGCGCGCTTGCCACGCGCAGATCGCACGCGAGCGCCAGCTCCAGCCCACCGCCGATCGTGTGGCCGGGCAGCGCGGCGAGCGTCGGGTAGGGAAATGCTTCAAGTGCGTCAATCGCCTCGGTGAAGGGGTGCGCGACAAGCCGCTCGGCCTCGTCCTGGAAGCGCCCGTCGCTGATCTCGCCGATCTCATATCCGGCTGAGAACATCCCGTCTGCGCCGGTCACGATCACGCAGCGCGTCTCGGAGTCCGGTGTGGCCTGGAGGCCGAGGGTGGTGGCGATCGCGTCGAGGATCGCCTGGTCGAGCGCATTGCGCTTTTGCGGGTTTGAGATCGTCAGGCGCAGTACACCGTCTGCCGGTCGATCCACCAGCAGCTTGCCGTCGGCTAGCTCGCACGGTTGTTGAGGAGCACTCGGTAACACCGGCGCGGAAGGCTACTCCAGTACGACGAGCGTGGCGCGTGCCACTGCGGAGAGGCCTACTCGAGCACTACGAGCGTGTCGCCCTCGTTGACCGCCTGGCCCTCCTCGCAGAGGATCTCAACGACTGTGCCCGAGTCCTCGGCCTCGACGGGCATCTCCATCTTCATCGACTCGAGGATCGCGACCGTGTCGCCCTCCTCGATCTCGTCGCCTACGGCGCACTCGATCTTCCACACGGTGCCGGTGATGTGTGCCTCTACGTCAGCCACGCCTATACCTCCAGGGACGCCGTCGGGATAATGGCGCCCCGCCCGAGCGGGTGGAGTCGCCGTTGGATAGCGGTGAGGGACAATAGCCGCCGCCGACGACCGATGACGGTCGCGGCCGCGCACGCAATGGTGTTCGATTCCCAGCCGGCCGACACCGGCCTCAAAGTGGTTGCGATCGTCGCCGCCTACAACGAGGCAGACCGTATCCAGGCAACACTGCGGGCGCTCGCGGATGGCCTGCCGGACTCTTCGCTATGGGTAGCCGACGACGGCTCGACCGACGGTACGGCGGCGCTCGCTCGGGCCGGCGGCGCCCGCGTCGTGCGCAGCGAGCGAATGGTCGGCAAGGGCGGGGCGGTCACGCTCGCGGCCCGTGAGCTGCTCGACACTTTGGCGGCGGGCGAGGATCCCGTGGTCGTCCTGTGCGACGGCGACCTCGCCGACTCCGCCGTGCGTCTGGGGCCGCTCGTGGAAGCGGTTGCGCGTGGCGAGGCCGATCTTGCCGTGGCCGCGTTCGCCCGACGCGTCGGCGGCGGCTTCGGGATCGTGTTGCGATTCGCGCGCTGGGCGATCCACGCGGGTTGCGGGCTGACTCTCGATGCGCCCTTGTCGGGCCAGCGTGCGCTGCGAGCAAGCACGCTGCGCGAGGCGCTCCCGTTCGGCGACGGCTATGGCATGGAGGTCGCGATGACGATCGACGTCGCACGCGCTGGCGGACGCGTGGCGGAGATCGAACTCGATTTGCAGCATCGCTCCACCGGCCGCACGCTGAGTGGTTTCCTTCACCGAGCCGGCCAGCTTCGGGACATCGCGCGTGTGTATCGCGAGCGTCGCTGACGCACATGCGGGTTCAGCCTTCTATTCGAGGCTCGCTTTGCATGTGAAGGGTCGGTCGGCGGGCCGGTCCGCGGGACGCTAGTACACGCCTGGCAGCAGCCGGGCGGTGCGCTGTGAGTAGGCGACGTATTCCTCGCCGAGCTCGGCGGCCAGCGTGCGCTCCTCGATGCGGATGCGCAGCACAAACGCGGTGAGAGTGCCGAGGAACATGATCGCGACGCTGACCCAGTCGCCCTCGGCGAGGCCGAGGCCCGTCATCGCGACGATCGAGCCTATGTAGCTGGGGTGGCGCACGAACTTGTATGGCCCGCTGTCGATCACACGGTGGTCGTCCTGAATCACGACTGTCAGCTTGAAGAAGCGCCCGAGCGTGTAGATCGACCACGACCTGAACGCCAACCCGCCCCAGATCAACGCGAAGCCGGCAACCACTGGCCACCAGGTGTCGCCTGCGATCGTGGCCAGCTGGCCGACGCTCGCAAGGATCGCCGCGACGGCGCTCACGAGCACTAGCGCACCGATCGCAAGCAGGCTCCGCTCGGAGGAGTCGCGGCCCTTGGCGCTCTCGCGCCCGCCGAGGCGCGCTTCGACAAAGTGCCAGAACGTGAAGCTAACTCCCAGCAGCACCCAGATCAGCGGTTTGTGCGCGAAAAGCGGACCCATCCCCCTGCCCCGATCATATACCTTGGCCACGCGATGATCCTCGCGATCGACCAGGGCACAACCGGTAGCACTTGCATCGTCTTTGACGAGCAGGCCGAGCCGGTGGGGCGGGCATACAGGGAGTTCTCCCAGCACTTCCCACGGCCGGGTTGGGTGGAGCACGACGCTACCGAGATATGGGAGGTCACCCAGGCCGTCGCCGGCGAGGCGCTAGCCGACGCCGAAGTGCGACCCGGAGAGCTGCTGGCGCTCGGTATTACCAACCAGCGCGAGACGATATGCGTGTGGGACCCCTCCACCGGTGAGCCGCTGCACCGGGCAATCGTGTGGCAGGACCGCCGCACCGCCGAGCGCTGCGATGAGCTGCGCGCCGCCGGTCATGAGTCGCTGGTACGCGAGCGCACAGGGCTGGTGCTCGATCCCTACTTCTCGGGCACGAAGATCGAGTGGCTGCTGCGCAACGTAGAGGGTTTGCGCGAGCGTGCCCGTGATGGCCGCGCCGTGTTTGGCACGATCGATGCGTGGCTGATCTTCAAGCTGTGTGGCGAGCACGCAACCGACCCCTCCAATGCGTCGCGCACGATGCTCTACGACATCGCCAGGGGTCGCTGGGACCCGGACCTGCTGGCCCTGCTCGACATCCCCGAGCGCTCGCTCCCCCGCGTCGTCGCAAGCGCATGTGGGCCGCAGGCACTCGGCACGACTCGTCCCGAGGCGCTGCACGGGCACAGCGTGCCGGTGGCGGGCATCGCGGGCGATCAGCAGGCGGCGCTGTTCGGTCAAGCGTGCACCGATTCCGGCATGGGCAAGAACACCTACGGCACGGGCTCGTTCGCACTGCTTAATACCGGTTTCGCGGCCCCGCCCCCCGCGCCCGGCCTGCTGAGCACTGTCGCCTGGGGCATCGGTGGCTCGACCGCGTATGCGCTTGAGGCATCGATCTTCGCGACGGGTGCGGCTGTGCAGTGGCTGCGCGACGGGCTCGGCATCATCGAGCAGGCGAGCGACACCGAGGCGCTCGCGGCTTCGCTGAGCGGCAATGACGGCGTCTATTTTGTGCCCGCGCTCACGGGTCTCGGCTCGCCGCACTGGGACCCGCACGCACGCGGCACGATCGTCGGGCTGACGCGTGGCAGCGGTCGCGCGCAACTGGCGCGCGCGACGTTGGAGGCGATTGCCTACCAGACGGTCGATGCGCTGCGGGCAATGGAGCAAGCGTCGGGCGAGCCGCTGCGCGAGTTGCGTGCCGACGGCGGCGCCACCGCCAACGCGTGGCTGATGCAGTTCCAGGCCGACGTGCTCGGCGCGCCGGTGCTCGTGCCCGAGATCGCCGAGACGACGGCGCTGGGCGCGGCCTACCTGGCGGGGGTCGGCATTGGCGCGTGGACCGTGTCCGACGTGCGCGAGGGATGGCGGCAGGGCGCGCGCTATGAGCCGCGCATGGGTGCGGACGAGCGTTACGCCCTGCTCGCGGGATGGACCGCTGCACTTGATGTAACTTCGGCTGCCCGGCGCTGTAGAGCCACATAGATGCCCGATCTTGCCCCGATGCGCGAACAGGTCTACACCGACCCGCGCCCCAAGGAGTACTTCGACGGCTTCCACGAGCGTGCGCGTACGCGCGAACCGGACTGGTGCTACGAGGCGACGCGGTTGCTCACCTCGCTGTACGCCTACACGTTCTTCCGCGCGCGGCCGATCTCGACCGAGAAGGTGCCCGGCAGCGGCGCGGTGATCCTCGCGCCCAACCACTTCAGCTTCATGGATCACTTCCTGATGGGCTGCTACATCCGCCGCAAGGTCAGGTTCATGGCCAAGTCGCAGCTGTTCAAGGCGCCGATGCAGTTTGTCTACACCCACGGCGGCGTGTTCCCGGTGCGTCGCGGCGCGCGCGATGAGGAGATGTTCGTCACCGCCAAAGCGATCCTCGCGCGTGGCGGCGCGATCACGATGTATTGCGAGGGTGGGCGCTCGCGCGACGGCAAACTGGCCGAGCACGCCAAGGCCGGGATCGGGCGGATCGCCCTGGAAACGGGCGCTCCGGTCGTGCCGATCGCGATTCATGGGTCGAGCAAGATCCGCAACTGGAAGCGCCTGCAGTTCCCGAAGGTGACCGTCCAGTACGGCGATGCGATGCGCTGGGATCCGGTCGAGAACGCCACGCGCGAGCAGCAGCAGGAGGTGGCCGAAGCTGTGCTCACCGAGATCAAGGGCCTCTACAACGGCCTTGAGGAACATGGCCGCAAGGGCATGTTGCGCCGTGCGCGCGAGCAGCGCCAGGCACCCAAGGGTGCCGCTGTCGCCTGACGCTGTTCCGCTTCACGGGTTAGCGCCGCAGCGATGACTAGTCTGCCTTTTCGTCCTATCAATCGGAAGGCGTGGAGGGGTTATGCAGGGTAAACGCGGATTCTTTGGCTCGCTTTTTGACTTGTCGTTCACATCGTTGGTCGCGACCAAGATCATCAAGGTGCTCTATGTGCTCGCGATCATCGTGATTGGGTTGTACGCCGTTTTCTTCATCGGAGCGGCGTTTCACAACAGCACCGCCGCCGGGATCGTGGTTTTGCTGATCGTCGCACCGATTTTCAGTCTGATCAGCTTGATTTACACGCGAGTCCTGCTCGAGGTGTTCATCGCACTGTTTCGGATCATGGAGAACACCAGCGAGTTGGTCGTACGTGCGAGCGCCCTAACGCCGTCGATCCCCATCCCACCGCCGAGCGCTCCTTCTCAAACAGTCGGAGCGCCGCCGTCGTAAGTCTGCCGGTCGGCTAACGGCGTTGGCGTCGCGCACCCTCGCGGGCCTCGCGACGCCAGCCACCAGCCAGCACCTGCTAGGAGGTCATCTCCGCTAGGACGTCATCCCGACAAACTGTCCGCCGGTGACGTTGAGCACCTGGCCGTGCACGTAGTTCGACCACGGTGAGCACAGGAAGAAGATGCCTCCCGCCGCCTCATCCGCGGTGCCCGGACGCCCCAGCGGGATCAGCATCGAGGCCATCTGGCGCATCTGCTCGGGGATGCCGAGCTGCACCTTCTCACCGCCGATCTCCATCGTGTTGTCCTCGACCTTCGCGGCCGTCAGGCGCGTGTCGATGAAGCCGAATGCGACCGCGTTGACGTTGACCTTGAACTGGCCCCACTCCTTCGCCAGCGTCTTTGTCAGGCCCGTCACTCCCGCCTTGGCTGAGGAGTAGTTGGCCTGCCCGGCATTGCCCATCGTGCCCGAGATGGAGGAGATGTTGACGATCTTGCGGAACACCTCCTTGCCCTCCTCGCGCTCCTTCTTGGCGGGCTCGCGCAGGTGCGGTGCGGCGGCGCGGATCACCTTGAAGGGCACGATCAGATGGATGTCGAGCATCGCCTGAAACTGCTCGTCGGACATCTTGTGGATCGGTGCGTCGATCGTATATCCGGCGTTGTTGACGAGGATGTCGATCTTCCCAAACGAGTCGATCGCGGTCTGCACGAGTTTCTCCGCGGCGTCGCCCTTCGTCAGGTCGCCTGAGAACACGGCCGTCTCGCCCGCGATCTCTTTGGACGCCTGCTCGGCCACGTCGCCGTCGAGGTCGTTGATGAGCACCTGCGCGCCCTGTGCGGCGAGCAGCTCCGCCGTCGCGCGCCCAATCCCGCGCGCCGAGCCGGTAACGATCGCGGACTTGCCGTCGAGTACTCCCATAGCTTCGCTTCTCCTTGTAGTGGTCGGTCGCGGGAGGTTATCTGGCTGGCCAGGACGGTGCCGACGTTACGTCTCTACGTTTGCCAAAGGGCGCCTGTTTGGAGTCGTTATTCGCCATCTACCGGACCTCTATTCGCCGTTTGCCGCTAAACTATTCGCCATCTACCGAACCTCTATTCGCCGTTTGCCGCTAAACTATTCGCCATCTACCGAACCTCCGGCGTTTATCCGTAGGAATTCCCCGTCCCATGTCGCCCGATCCTTTCCCACGTCACGCCGAGCGGCTTGTCCGAGAAGCGCTCGCGGATACGCGAGTCGTGCTCATCGAGGGTGCAAGACAGGTGGGCAAGAGCACGCTCGCGCGAGCGATGGTTCAGGGCGCATATCGGGCGAGGGAGTTCAGCCTCGACAACCGTGACACGAGGGAAACGGCACTCGCCGACCCGGAGGGCTTCCTTGCTGGCCTGGATGGCCCCGTATTCATCGATGAGATCCAACGCGTGCCCGACCTGCTGCTCGCGATCAAGGATGCTGTCGATCGAGATCTCAGACCGGGACGCTTCCTGCTCACGGGTTCGGCAAACGTACTCACTGCTCGTAAGGTCAAGGACGCTCTAACCGGACGGATGGAGACGGTGCGGCTGTGGCCGCTTGCCCAGAGCGAGATACACGGATCGCGCGTCAACTTCGTCGATGCGCTGTTTGACGCGCGGCCTCCGGGTATCGATGGCGCCACGGTTGGTCGAGCGGCATTCATCGACATGGTCGTGTCCGGCGGCTATCCGGAGGCTCGCCTGCGTAACGGAAGGCGGCGAGCCAGATGGTTCGCGAGCTACCTCGACACCACGATCGACAGGGATCTGCGCGAGCTGAGCGATGCACGCAAGTTGCATGAGATACCGCGTCTATTGCGGCTACTGGCTTCCCAAGCCGCCAATCTTCTTTCCTATCGTGGCGTCGCGGTGAAGCTGGACTTGACGCACGACACCGTGCGCGAGTACGTCGGCCTGCTCCAGACCATCTTTCTCGTGCGGCTCCTGCCCGCGTGGCGCCCCGGACTGGCGGCGCGGGAGATACAGGCGCCGAAGGCTTATCTCGTGGACTCCGGTCTGCTCGCACACCTGCTCGGCGCCGACGAGCAGCGGATTGCCTCAGATGACCAGGTGACAGGGAAGGTGCTCGAGAACTTTGTGGTGATCGAGGTGCTCAAGCACGCTGAGTGGGCCGAAGTCGAAACACGCGCCTACCACTATCGACGTCGCGAGGAGGAGATAGACATGGTCCTTGAGAACCACGCCGGCGATATCGTCGCGGTGGAGGTCAAGGCGGCGGCATCGGTTAGCCGCGGCGACCTGAAAGCGATGGAGCGCCTACGCGAATCGCGTGGCGAGCACTTTAAGGCTGGCATAGTGATCTACACAGGGGCACAAACCGTTCCATTGGGCAAGCGCCTGTGGGCGGTGCCGGTCAGCGGGTTGTGGGCGTGAGCGCTCGCTGCGCCGCCCATCAGTCGGTCGTCAGCCGATAATCGTGCCGAAGTCCTGCGTATACATCCCCCCGGCCTGACCGTCGGACATCGGCTGCGGCAGGTTCGGGTCGACGCCGATGCCGGTGTAGTGGAAGGCACCGTTGAGGATGTTGGCGCGGTGGCCCGGCGATTCCATCCAGGCCTTGACGATCGCCCGTGGGGTGCCAAGCCACAGCGTGCCCCACGCGATGTTCTCGCCGAGCGTGTAGCCGACGTTGTTGTTCGGGATGAACCCACTCGCTTCGATGCGCATCAAGAGCGTCTGCCCGCTTGGGCTCGTGTGGGAGAAGTAGTCGTGTTCGTCCATGTCGCGCGAGTGTCCGGTGGCGGCGCCCGCGAGTTGCGGGTCTTCGATCAGCGCGGGCTCGCCGAAGCGCACGCGTTCGCCGTTGACGAGGCACAGCGTCGCCGCGACGACGCTTTCGATGTTGCCCGGCTTCGGCGTGAGGCTGGCGTTCGGACAATCCCCAGCGGCGGTGGCCGGCACCATCCTGCGGGCGCGGTGCGTTGAGCGTTTGTGCCCGTGGTGCTTCTTCTTGTGCCCACGTTTGTGCTTGGAGCTGTGTTTGGCTCCTTTGCGCGGTGCGCGGTGGATCGTGATGTGGCGCACGTGCACGCTCCCGCGGCGCGAATGCGCGCGGGTAGCGCCAGCCGACGCCGGCAACACGCCCGCAAGCGCGCAAGCCGCGGCCAGCGCAAGCGTCGCGAGCACGGAAAGAGGCGTAAAGCGGCAATTCACGCTTCCTGCATCGGCAGCAGCGCCCGCGGAGATTAGTCTTGGGTCCGGGTGTTGGACCGCTTGCCACGGGCATGCTCACGGACGCGGAGACGACTTCGCGATTAGGGGGCTTGACAGGAGGGTGTGGTTCGGGTATAAAGGAGCCATGTCCTGTCATCCCGGTGTGGGGTGACGCCCTCCAGCGAGGGGGTTTGGGGCGAAATAAGGTCGGGTTGGGTTTGGCCTCTGTGGTCTGACTTCTAACCGGTTTCAGCAGGGCCCTTGGGAGAGGGACCGGGTCGTTTTTTGAGAGAGGGTTGATTTTCGCGTGGTTTCATTGGGGAATAACGTGCTTGGGAGTCCGTGTCGCAGTGGCGGGTCCGTTATAGGACGCGTCAGCGTTGCTGACGCGTCTCTCTCTCTCTCTCTCTCTCTCTCTCTGGTCGGGCTGCTCATCAGCTAAGCGCTGGTCGGTCCCGTCGCTTTGCTGGGCTTGGCGCTCGGCTTGGTCGCTCGCGTGCACCTCGCGATGGGGGGTGCCTTCAGGGGTACTCGTGTCGTGTTCGCGGCGCTTCATCTTCTTCTACTGTCGCGGGTCTGAGGCCTGCGGCGGTATTTGCATGCCCACCGCGTGGGGGGTGCTGCCCGGGATCCCTCCGTATAGGGGACAGCCGGGTCGGTCTTTGTCCGGTCTTTGTGAGGAGGGGTCTCGTGTTGTTGAGTGCTCGTAGGCTGGTCTTGTCTGTTTTTGTTGTGATGGTTGGGGTGCTTGGGTATGCGAGTTCTTCTGCTTTGGCTGCCGCTCCGAGTATCGGTGGGGAAGCGGTTTTGCATGTTGGGTCTAGGACTGCGTCTGTGACCGCGCAGGTAGAACCGGGTGGTCTACTCACCACCTATAGCGTTCAGTATGGGACGAGTGTTGCTTATGGGTTGGAATCGTCCTCTACGAAGGTTACTGGGGAAAGCACGGCCAGCGTGTCGTTGACGGGGTTGCAGCCAAGCACCGAATATCATTTCCGTTTCGTCGCGACGAACTCTGAAGGGGCGGTTCAGGGTGGGGACGTTTCGTTTACGACTTATCCGGAAAGTGTTTCTGGTTTGCCTGATGGTCGTGTTTATGAATTGGTGAGTCAGTTTGCGTTGCCGAGTGGCGAGGCTGACTGGCCCGGTAGCTCACCGGACGGGTCGGTGGCGTCCGAACTTCCGTATGCGGCGTCGATGAATGGTGATGCTGTGACTTTTGCTGGGTTTCCGACGGTGGGTGGCAGCTCGCGTCAGAATGCTCAGGGTAACGAGTATCTCGCGTCACATATATCGACTGGTGGCTGGAATGTGGCGAACATTACCCCGTCAGCTGACGCAGCAGGGGGAGGGTCCTACCAGGCTTTCTCGAGTGATCTCTCGACAGGTATCGTCAAGGTGGGAAACATGGTCCCACCTTTTGTGGGAAGCGAAACGCCAACAGAACCTCTACCTGGCACTGCGGAAACGTTTCCCGTCTTGTATTCTCGCATGTTTGACGAAGGTCAGTATCGCCCACTTTTCACTTCAAGGCCACCGCACCGAAGTGAGAATGGGTTCGGTGGAGCTGAAATCGGTACTCAATTCATGGTTAATGCCGTAGCTATGTCGTCCGATCTAACACATGTCTTGTTCGAAGCCAACGACGTGTTGGTGGAAGGCGAAAATGGTTTCGAAAAAGAACTAAATAATATTGTCAAGAAGGAACGGGAAGAAGCAGAAGAAGTTTTTATACTTGAATCTGAATGGGATAAGCTCTCGACTGAAGCTATCAACCTTGAAATTGAAGGTAGGCAGGAAGAAGCAGAAATAAAGAAAAGAGAAGGTCTCTTGAAGGCGGAAGAATATTTCTCGCTTCGTGAACGTTATGAAGATCGCGATAATCGTAGTGAGTTGTATGTGTCTGTGAATGGTAGGCCGAGTTTGGTGAACGTGTCGCCGGAAGGACATGCTTTGCCGGGTGCTGTTTTTGGTGGATCGCATGAGGTTTCCGCGGATGGTTCGCGTATCTTCTGGGCTAGTAAGGAAAATCCTGACGCTGTGTTTGTTCGTGAGGATGGGTCTAGCACTGTCCAGGTTTCTCAGGGCCCGGCGGAATTCGTGACGGCAAGCACGGATGGTAAGTACGCTTTTTATACTGAAACCGGAAAACTGATGCGGTTTGATGTGGAAGATGGTACGCGGTTGGAACTGGCTGGTTCTGGTGGTGGTGTGCAGGGCGTGATTGGGACGAATGAAACTGGTGAAGATGGCGCGTATGTGTATTTCGTTGCTCACGAAGCGCTTACGACCCAGCCTAACGCGGCTAAGCAGAGTGCTACTGAAGGAGAAGACAATCTTTATGCGTATGAGCCCGATCCCGAAAATCCTGGGCGGTCGAGGATCGTGTTTATCGCGGCGCTCTCGGGTGTGCCGAGTGCGTATATGACGCCTGATGGGCGTGCTCTTGCGTTCTCTTCGAGTTTGAATCTGTCGGGGCATCCTTATCCGGATGAAGGTTCTGAAGAGGTGTACGTGTATGACGCTAACGATTCGAGCTTGTTCTGCGCGTCGTGTCGTGCCCAGGCTAGCGGCGGGAACCTCATAAGCGGGCATCGTTGGGTCTCTGAAGACGGTGATCGGGTGTTCTTCAATAGCGAAGCGCCGCTGGTCGCGAATGACATCAATGGGGTTCGGGATGTGTATGAGTGGGAGCGCGATGGTAGCGGTTCGTGTACTGAAGTTGAAGGGTGTGTCTATCTACTGTCCGCGGGTATCGAAGGGGTCGCGGGTTTGCTGGATGTGAGCGCGAACGGTAGCGATGTGTTCATGGTGACGCGTCAACGGTTGGTCTCTGAAGGCCAGAACCAGAATGTCGAGGTTTATGACGCGCGTGTGGATGGCAAGTTGACTGTGGCTCCGCCGCAGTGTTCTGGTACCGGTTGTCAGGGGGCTCCTGCTCCCGCTCCTATCTTTGCGACTCCCGCGAGCGTAACGTTTACTGGAGTCGGGAACTTCCCGCCACCGACAAGCACAGCGACGACGACGCGGAAGGCGCTGACGCGCGCGCAAAAGCTGGCTAGAGAGTTGAAAGAATGCCATAAGAAGCATGATCGTAAGGCGCGGACGGTATGTGAAGTGAAAGCACGGAAATTGTATGGGATAAAAACCACGGTCCGCAAGTCGGCTAAGAGGGAGGCCAAGTAACATGCCCAAAAGACACCATACGGTCCCCCTTTCACTGCTGTTCGCGCTCGTGGTGCTCCTGGTTGTCGTCCCCTCCGCGGGTGCGGTTACCGCGGCTCCGGCGTGGGCGATCTCGGGTACTGTCACCCCGACGAATCTCCAGCCTGGTGGTGAAGCATCGCTAAAACTATTCGTGTTCGATACCGGCGGTGTAAAGACTACTTCGAGCGCGATACTTACAGACACGCTACCTCCAGGTCTGACGGCTATAGGTGCGAGTCATACATCTGTTTTTGGTGGAAGTGGGTTGAATATCAAAGAGTGTTTGGTGGCGACTCGTCACGAAATCGAATGCGAACTTCAACCCGGTGAAGGAGTCGGAGCTTCCGACCGCCAGATCTTTGAAGCCGATATTGCCGTTAAGGTCGATGCGGATGCGGAGGGGAGCGGTGTGGATCTGGCTACCGTTACTGGGGGCGGCGCGTTGAGAACGGCCAGCACGAGCTTCCCTGTGTCCTTTGGGTCTGGTGAACCCATGCCCGGTTTCTCCAGTCTCGATGGTTGGATGACAAATATGGACGGGACAACAGATACGCAGGCTGGTTCTCACCCGTACGAGCTAGCTACGATCTTCAACCTGAATACCAGTGTTAAGCAAGGAGAAAAACTTTCCGAATATAGCGATGATTTCCTATCGACGGTGCCTGCTGGTGGGGAATTGCGTAATCTAAACGTGAACTTGCCGCCTGGTATCGTAGGCGATCCTGAGGCCGTACCACAATGTACTCGACAGGAGCTCGATGGGGGAGCTAACAGAAAATGTCCTGTCGCGAGCCAGGTCGGATGGAACTACGCACGGATCATGCAGTTTGGTTTTGACGAAGCTGCGGGGCCTGTATATAATATGGTGCCGCCGCCTGGGGTGGCGGCACAGTTCGCGTTCAGTGTCAGTAAGAATATCGTGTTCCTCGATTCGGGTGTGAGGACCGGCGGGGATAACGGGATCACAGTACACGCCGACAACCTTCCCCAAAAGCAAATCGTATCCGACATAACAGTCATATGGGGTATCCCAGGCGAAACGGGTCATGACGAAGAACGCTCAGGCGCCGAATGTAAATCTAAACCAGGTGAACCGTGTTCTGTGAGCATTGGCGAAAAACCGTTGTTGACGCTACCAACATCGTGCGGGACTCCACCAGAATTCACCGCCGAAGAGCTGGGTACGTGGCAGGACGAAAGCTACGTGAGCCCGGTCGTCAAAGTAGCTATGCACGACGGCGAAGACAATCCTGTCGGCATGACTGGTTGTGAAAGGTTGCGGCCGTTCAAGCCGGAAGTATCGATAGCGCCGGACACAAGCTATGCGGACACTCCGGCTGGACTCTCGGTGGATGTCAAAATGCCACAGGAATTGAACCCCGAAGGACTAGGTGCGCCGGGCCTACGAGACACGACCGTGACGCTACCTGAAGGTGTCGTTATCAATCCGGGACAGGCAACCGGACTAGTTGCATGCCAACCCTCAGAAGAGGCGCTGGGTTCGCTACCCGACGGGGAAGTAAACGAGGGTCCACCATCATGCCCCTCCGCGTCGAAGGTCGGGACCGACGAAATCTCGACACCACTACTGCCGAACAAGCTGCAGGGCAATGTTTATATTCTTGGTTCCAACCCACCCAACCTGGAATTGCTGATTGCGGCGTCTGGGGAAGGAGTGAACCTCAAGCTCGTCGGACAAGTCCACCTTAACGAAGCAACGGGCCAGCTAGTCACGACGTTCAGCAAAACACCAGACGTACCATTCACAGACTTCAAACTAGCCTTCAGCGGTGGCGCGCAAGCAGCACTGGCGACACCAACCAGATGCGGAGTCTACGAATCCACGGCTGATTTCACGCCGTGGAGTAGCCCATTCATCGAAGACGCGCTTGACTCGAGTCGTTTCCAGATCACTGCCGGTCCGCTCGGTGGGGACTGTCCTGAGCCGATGCCGTTCAGCCCGACGATGACTGCGGGCGCGACGACAGACCAGGCCGGTGGGTATACGGGCTTTACGATGCTCCTACAACGTGGTGATGAGCAGCAACGTGTAAAAACACTGTCTTTCAAGACGCCAGAGGGCCTGTTGGGCATGATTGCCAAGGTCCCACTATGCCCTGAAGCGCAAGCAAATGCGGGGACGTGCTCTTCCACATCGCAGATCGGACATACAGTGGTTGGTGCGGGTCCTGGACCGTTCCCGTTCTACATCCCCCAAGCAAGCGCTCCACCAGCACCGATCTACCTGACAGGCCCCTATAAGGGTGCTCCATTTGGACTATCGATCGTAGTGCCACTGATCGCCGGACCGTTCAACCTCGGCACCGAAATCGTCAGGGCCACGATCAACGTGGACCCACACACCAGCCAGATCACGGTTACTACCGATCCTCTACCGCAGATCGTCAAAGGCATCCCAGCCGATCTACGCTCCATCAACGCGGTCATAGACCGCCCAGAATTCATGTTCAACCCAACCGACTGCGCGCCGATGAGCTTCACTGGGACCGCTACCGGTACAGAAGGCGCAAGCGCACCACTAGCCAGCCACTTCCAAGTGGGCTCCTGTCAAGCACTGAAGTTCCAACCCAACTTCAAAGTATCCACATCCGGCAAAACATCCAGGGCTAACGGTGCCGGCCTAACAGCAAAGATCGTGTATCCCGTCGGGAACCTCGGATTCAACCAAGCATCCTCACAATCAAACATCCATAGCGTCAAGGTCGATCTACCCAAGCAACTACCATCACGCCTCACGACACTCCAGAAGGCGTGTCCCGCCAAAACGTTCGAAGCGAACCCAGCATCGTGTCCGGCGGCTTCGATCGTCGGTCGCGGCAAGGCGGTCACACCGCTATTGCCGGTGCCGGTGGAAGGTCCGGCGTATTTCGTGTCGCATGCTGGGGAAGAATTCCCGAACCTGATCGTCGTGCTACAAGGCGACAACGTCACAGTAGACCTAATCGGAAGCACGTTCATCAGCAAAGCCGGTATCACCAGCAGCACGTTCAAGGAAGTACCAGACGTCCCAATACAAACCTTCGAACTCAACCTACCCCAAGGCAAATACTCAGCACTCGCGGCAAACACGAATCTCTGTAAGAGCAAGCTCGTGATGCCGACAGCGTTCACGGGACAGAACGGGGCGGTGATCCATCAATCTACCCCGGTCAGTGTTACGGGTTGCGCAAAGGCCAAGCCCAAGAAGGCGAAGGTGAAGAAGAAGGGCAGGGGTGCGGGCAAGGGTCGCAAAGCGAAGAAATGATCGGCTCTTGGCACGATCGGACTCCTCTGATACCAGTAGGGCAGGAAGGGTAGACACTGTGGCACCAACTCCGACGAGAAGCGTGGCGAGTGAGAAGGTGAGGTCGCGTGCTGGGGTGTCTGATTGTGGTTTGGTGTCTAAGCGTTCTGGTCGTCAGGGCGCGCATGTGTTTGAGATGCAGCGTCGGCGTTTGTTGGTCGCGACGTCTGAATTGGTTTATGAGCGTGGTGTGCAGACGGTTACGATTGCGTTGATCTCTGATCGTGCGGGTGTGTCGCGTAAGACGTTCTACGGGATTTTCGAGGATCGCGAAGAGTGCCTGCTGGCCGTGTTCGAGGGTGCCGTTTGGCAAGCACGCGATGCGCTGCACAGTGCTGTCGTGGGTGAGGAGTCGTGGCGTGTGCGTGTGCGTGTAGGGCTCGGGGCGTTGCTTTTGTTTTTGGATGAGGAGCCTGTCGCGGGTCGTCTTTTGATCGTGGAGGCACTTGGTGGGGGTGAGCGGACCTTGAATGCTCGCGCAGGCGTGCTTGCTCAGATCATCGCGATAGTAGATGAGGGCCGTACGCAACCCAAAGCTGTACGGGATATCCCGCCACTGACGGCGGAGGGTGTGGTGGGCGCGGTTTTCGGCGTGATCCACGCCCGTATGCTCAACCGCACGACCCTGGGGGTCCCGGCGACGAACGCGCCTCGAATGCTCGAGCTGACAGGCGCGCTGAGTGCGATGGTCATCCAACCGTACCTCGGTCCGGCCGCCGCGAAGCGGGAGCTGGAACGTCCCGTGCCCGCTCTCAAACCGACTGCTGCGCCGAGGCTCCCGTCGGACCCGTTTAAGGACCTCCCGATCCGTCTTACCTACAGGACAGCCCGCGTACTCGCCGCTATCGCTGCTATCCCCGGTGCTTCCGGTAAACAGATTGCGCGCGCCTCAGAGATAACCGATGATGGGCAAATGTCGCGCCTACTCAACCGCCTAGAGCGTGTAGGACTGATCGAAAACGCCGGACCCGGACCAGCCCGGGGCGAAGCCAACGCCTGGACCCTCACCAACAAAGGCCACGACATACAAACAATCATCACACAACAAACAAGCAAGAGCTAACGCACACAACCAACCACACTGGGCGAAGCATCTGCTCGTCGCGTCGCCTCCAGCGCATAGACTCAGCCTCCTATGGCGAGCGATCCCGCGCCCCAACCGACCGAGGTCGAATCTGTGGCCGCCAACACGAACGGGGTGCTACCGGCTCAGCACCTACGCGAGGCAGTAAGGAGCGGGACGATCACCGCGGGCGATTGGCGCATTCCTCCCGAGTCGATCCAGCCGGCCAGCGTGGATCTGCGCCTGGGCGAGTACGCGTGGGCGTTGCGCTGTAGCTTCTTGCCCGACTCGGGCTCGACCGTCGAGGAGAAGATCGAGGACCTCGCCTTCGACAAGATCGACCTGCGTGACGGCGCCACGCTCGAGCGTGACCGCCCTTATCTGGTGCCGCTGATAGAGGAGCTGCGCTTGCCGCAGGAGATTCGCGCGAAGACCAACCCCAAGAGCTCGACGGGGCGGCTCGACGTGTTCACGCGGGTAATCACCGATCGCAGCCACCGTTTCGATGAAATTGCGGCCGGCTACCACGGCAAGCTCTACCTTGAGGTCGTTCCGCGCTCGTTCGCGATCCGCGTCAAGCAGGGCCTCTCGCTCAACCAGGTGCGCCTCAGCCATGGCGACGCGCGCTTGAGCGACAGGGATTTGGTCACCGTCCACGAAGAGTTCCCGTTGCTGTACCTGGACAGCCATGCGCTGCGCGCCTCGGAGCTGTCGTTGGCCGACGGGCTGTTCCTGAGCCTCAACATCCAGGGCAGCCCGGAGAACATCGTGGGCTATCGCGCCAAGCGCAACAGCCTGCCGGTCGACCTGGAGCACATCGGCAAGCTCAAATGGCAGGACTACTGGGAGCCGGTCCACCCCGAGCATGGGGGTCGCATAGTGCTGGAGCCCGAGGTCTTCTACCTGTTGCTCTCCGCCGAGGGGGTCAGCATCCCGCCCTCCTACGCGGCGGAGATGCTCGCCTACGATCCGACAGCGGGTGAGCTGCGTACCCACTACGCCGGCTTCTTCGATCCGGGCTTTGGCTACTCGCGAGGCGGGCGCAGGCACGGTAGCCGCGCGGCGCTGGAGGTTCGCGCGCGCGACGTGCCGTTCATGGTCGAGCACCGCCAACCCGTGTGCAAGCTCGCCTTCGAGCGGATGGCGGCGGAGCCGGACGTGCTCTACGGCCAGGACGTCGGCTCCAACTACCAGGGCCAGGAGACGATGCTCAGCAAGCATTTCGCCGAGCAAACCGCAGGCAACGCCCAGCTCGCGCTTAAAGGCAGCGAGGAAGCCTTGGAGTCGATGACCCTTCGCGACGACTGACCGGTAGGGGCTTGACAGGAGGGTGTGGTTCGGGTATAAAGGAGCCATGTCCTGTCATCCCGGCTTGGGGTGAGGCTCTCCGACAAGGAGGGTTTGAGGCGAAATAAGGTCGGGTTTGGGTCGGTCCCTGTGGTCGACACTGAACTATTCAGCAGGGCCCTTGGGAGAGGGACCGGGTCGTTTTCGAGAGGGAGTTGTTTTTCGCGTGGTTTCTTTGGGGAATAACGTGCTTGAGAGTCCGTGTCGTCTTGGCGGGTCCGTTATAGGACGCGTCAGCGTCGCTGACGCGTCTCTCTCTCTCTCTCTCTCTCTCTCTCTCTGGCCGGGCTGCTCACCAGCTAAACGCTGGTCGGTCCCGTCATCTCGCTGGGCTGAACGCTCGGCTTGGTCATTTGTGCCCCGCGATGGGGCATCCGCACCCGAAAGGGCTTGTGCCCTACAGGGTGCGCAGGCGAGCTGTAGGCGCGTTTTCAGCTTCTCGTTCTTCGATCGTTGTGGGCGTTATGCCCGTGGCGGTCTTTGTCTGTCCCCTGTTTGGTGGGTGTTGCCCGCGTGCGGGCGGGTGTCGTGCTGTGTTTCTTGAGGAGGGAATGTGTCGATGAGTGCTCGCAGGCTGGTCTTGTCTGTTTTGGTCGTTGGGATTGGTGTGTTGGTGTTCGGGGGCGCTTCTGCTCTTGCGGCTGCACCGGAAGCTCCGGAAGTGATGGTTCAGGTCCCTGTCTCGGCGACTACTGCTGTTGTGCATGGTGTGTTGGATCCCGGTGTGGAAGGTGGTCCTGGCACGTTTGAACTGGGTACCTACGAATTTCTTTATAACGCCTCGAAAATCGAATGTGAAGGGGAAGGCAAGGCTCCTGCTTCGCCGGGGATCTCGGTGGGAGGCGGTAAAGAAGAAGTGACTGAGGAATTTTCGGGTCTGACGCCCAATACGCAGTACACGGTGTGTTTGCTTGCGCGTAATGGCGTCAAAGGAGAAACGACTGTTGGTCAGCCAGTGACGTTCACGACGGCGCTACCACCGGAAACCCCCGACGACCTGGACGCGAATCCTGTTGGTGGCACGTCGGTAACGTTGCATGGCGTGCTGAACCCTGACAATGCGGGTAATGCTGGTAGCTACGAATTTCTTTATAACGCCTCTGCCACCGAATGTCAGGGGGGAGGCTCGGCGGGTGGTGGTGCGTTGGGGGTCAAGGAAGAAGCTGTGCCTGGGGCTGAAGTGAGCGGTCTTCTACCGAACACGCAGTACGCGTTCTGCTTGTTGGCGCGTAATGAAGCTGGCGAAACCGCTCTCAGCTCGCCTGTGGTGTTTACGACTCTCTCCGAAGCGCCAGGTGTTGCTGGGAGCTCGGTCTCGCTGATCGGGACTACAAGTGCGACGGTCAGCGCTCAGATCAGCACGGGTGGTTTGGAAAGCTCCTACAGCGTTCAGTATGGGATGAGCACTATTTACGGGTCTGAAACTGCGGTTGCGAGCGCATTGGTGAGTGGGAGTACTGTGAGTGTGCCGTTGATTGGGTTGCAGCCGAACACTGAATATCATTTTAGGTTCACAGCGACGAACAAGGACGGTACAACCCCAGGCGTGGATGTTGTGTTCACGACGTATCCTGTTGGTAGTGGTGGTTTGCCCGATGGTCGGGTGGTTGAACAGGTGAGCCACTTCGGTACTCCTAACGCGGAGTCCAATTGGCCTGGTAAGAGCGTGGATGGTGGGATCCAGAATACAAGTCTTCCGTTTGAGGCTTCGCTGGATGGTAACGCGGTGACGTTCGTGGGCACACCGAGTACTGGTGGTAGCGGGCGCGGCGGTAGTACCCTCGGTAATGAGTATCTAGCGTCTCGTGGTCCGCAGGGTGGGTGGAGCCAGGAGAACATTGGCCCACTGGCTGATTACGACGCGAGTTATGAAGGTTTCTCGAGTGATCTCTCAACAGGGTTTATTAGCCTTGTGACCCTGCCTCCGTTTGTGACGACTGAAATTCCACGTGAAGTCCCGACTACTAGTGAAATAGAACCTTATGTACTTCCGTATGAGCGCACGTTCGATAAAGATGACTATCATCCATTGTTTACAGGCAGTCCCCATCGCGGCGGGGGAATAGCTGCCAATAGTTTTAAAGATGGGTGGGTTTTTAGTGAGAAAATTGTAGGCATATCGGCTGATGCGAATCATGTGTTGGTCGAGTCTAATGACGCGCTGATTGAAGGTGGGGGGATACTCGAAAAAGAACTGGACAGTCAGGTCGCGCAAGAAGTAGAAGAGGCAAAGACGCAAAAAATGCTTCTTGAAGAAGCAAACATTGAGCACAGCAAAGGTGAACGCGAAGCACAGGAAAAGAAAGATGAGGAAGCCGAAGTCCTTGAAAAGGTTGACGCTAATAACGAGCTGTATGTGCTCGTTGATGGCCAGTTTAGTTTGGTAAATGTGTCTCCTGAAGGCCGGTTGGTTCCTGGTGTAGTGTTTGGTGGTAGTGGTAGGATCTCGGCGGATGGTTCGAGGATCTTTTGGGGTGATCTGAGTAGTGGTGTCGTGTATGTGCGTGAGAATATGTCTGGTGGTACGCCGAGTACTGTGCAGGTATCGCAGGGCGCAGCGCAGTTTTGGGCGGCGAGCGGGAATGGCAAGTACGCGTTCTACACTGAAACCGGGAAACTATGGCGTTTTGATGTTGAAGATGGGTCGCGTGTAGAACTGGCCGGTTCTGAAGGTCTTGTCCAGGGTGTGGTGGGCACGAACGAAACTGGTGAAGCTGGCGCGTACGTGTATTTCGTAGCCCAAGAAGCGCTATCAACCCAAACGAATAGTGCGGGACAGGTTGCTGTGCAAGACGAGAACAATCTTTATGTCGATGAGGCTGATCCTGAACATGCCGATCAATCAAAGATAGTGTTCATTGGTAGCTTGCCGCCTGGAGGTGGCGGTGATTATTTGACGCCTGATGGGTACGCGTTGATGTTCCTCTCAACAGCCAACCTCACGAACGGAACCTACTCTGACGAAGGATCCGAAGAGGCGTACGTGTACGACGCTAATGATTCTAGTCTGGTTTGTGCGTCGTGTCGCGCGCAGGCCAGTGGCGCGAGCGAGCCGAACAGCGCAGACGGGTTCTACACGCACCGGTGGATCTCTGAAGACGGCAACCATGTGTTCTTCGATAGCGAAGCACCACTGGTAGGCCAAGATGTAAACGGTATGCAGGACGTATATGAATGGGAGCGCGACGGCACCGGCACTTGTACTGAAGAGGATGGTTGTGTGTATCTGCTCTCCGCCGGTGTCGAAGGCGCAGCCGGCCTGCTGGACGCGAGCGTGAGCGGGACTGATGTGTTCTTCGTTGCACGCCAGCGGTTGACACCTGAAGGTCAGGATGAAGAGGTGGAGGTCTATGACGCTCGCGTAAACGGGGCCTTGACCGTAGCTCCACCACAATGCTCCGGTACGGGCTGTCAGGGAATCCCGGCGTCCGCACCGATCTTCGCGACACCATCAAGCGTAACGTTCAACGGTGTCGGTAACTTCCCACCATCAAACACGCCGGTAGCGACGAAAAAGAGATCGTTGACACGAGCGCAAAAGCTCACCAGAGCACTGAAAACGTGCCGTCAAAAGCATGGCAGGAAAGCTCGGCTTGTGTGTGAATCGCGTGCACGGAAACTGTATGGGACTAAAGCGAAAGCAAAGAAGCAGGCCACGAAGGGGGCGAAGTAAACATGCAAAAGAGACACAACATGGGCTTGCTTTTGCTGGTCACGGTATTCTTGATGTTGCTTGTAGTCGTGTCTCCTGCGGTGGCTATGGAATCGCGGCCTGGACTAGAGATCATGGGTAACTCAACGCCCACCAACCTCCCACCTGGTGGAAAGGGTGTTGTTGAATTGTACGTCTACGATCTCGGTGCCGGCAGTACGAGTCCCGGGGCCGTAGTAACAGACACGCTACCAGCGGATCTGACCCCCACTGGCTACACGGCAATTGAAGGGAACGGTCAGTATGCAGACGGGTGTGGGGTGCAGGGCAGGGAAATCAAATGTGATTTGACGGGGTCCGCCGAACTGGGTGGTGTTAACGCGAAGGGTTTTGTGAAGAACGAAGTTGACGTGATCAATATTGACGTGACGGTCAGTCCGAATGCGCGAGGCAGCGAGACCGATAGCGCGACCGTGACCGGTGGTGGCGCTCTGAAACCAGCGGACACTACGTTCCTCGTTACGTTTGGTACAACAGAACCTGCTGCCGGGTTTACTCATCTGGATGCGTGGATTACTAACCCTGATGGTACGATTGATACCCAGGCTGGTTCCCACCCCTATGATCTGACTATTGCTTTTGCCTTGAACACGATCGCCTCAGGAGAAATAAAAGAAGGACTCAACCAGTATGGTAGTTTCAATGGCGGGTTCTTCTCAGAAGATAAGAGTGGTCCTGCTGGTGGGAGGATCCGTAATTTGAATGTGAACTTGCCTCCAGGTATTGTGGGTGATCCCGAGGCTGTACCACAATGCACACGCCCAGAGTTGGACGGAAAGAATGGAGGCTTTGGAGAAGGCAATTGTCCTGCTGATACTCGGGTCGGAACTAACCGAACGACTGTTGCTGGTATCCAGTTGGGTGCGGTGAAACCCGTGTATAATATGGTCCCTCCGCCTGGTGTCGCCGCACAGTTCGCGATCAATATTGATAACAATCTGGTTTATCTTGATGCCGGTGTACGCACGGGTTGGGATAACGGGATCACCGAGCACGTGGACGATGTCCCCGAGAACGAAGTCTCGTTCAACACCATCACGATATGGGGCGTACCAGCAGAACACCAGGGGAGCACGACCATTGGCTCTAAGCCGTTGTTGACGCTACCAACATCATGCCAGGGCCCACAAGAATTCACGTCGGAATACTTGGGTACGTGGGAAAACGAAAACTATGTAGGCCCCGGCGCGAGCGTACTAACCCACGATAGCGAAGACCATCCCGTTGGCTTCACCGGTTGTGAACGCTTGCAGCCATTCAAGCCGGCGATATCGATCGCACCAGACACGACCTACGCCGACACACCAGCGGGACTATCGGTCGATCTGAAAATGCCAGAAGGACTGAACCCCGAAGGACTATCCGCACCAGGCTTGCAGAACACGACGGTAGTGTTGCCTGAAGGTGTCGTGATCAACCCCGGTCAAGCAACAGGGTTGGTGGCATGTCAACCATCGCAAGAGTCTTTGGGCTCGTTGCCCGATGGTGAGGTGAACGAGGGTCCAGCATCATGCCCATCAGCATCAAAAGTGGGCACTGATGAAATCTCAACGCCACTATTGCCGAACAAGCTACAAGGCAGTGTCTATATTCTCGGCCAGAACCCACCGGACTTGCAGTTGTTGATCACTGCTTCAGGGGAAGGAATTAACCTGAAGCTCGTCGGTAACGTCCACCTGAACGAAACGACGGGACAGCTCACGACGACATTCGAAAAGACACCTGACCTACCCTTCACTGACTTCAAGCTGTCCTTTAGCGGTGGAGCGCAAGCAGCACTAGCGACACCGACGGGATGTGGGACCTATCAGTCCACGGCACTGTTCACGCCGTGGGCCAGCCCATTCATCGAAAACGCTATGGAAACAAGCCGCTTCCAAATCACCGCCGGACCAAACGGCACACCATGCGCCTCACCAATGCCATTCAACCCAACAATGACGGCGGGAGCGACGACAGATCAGGCTGGTGGATATACGGGCTTTACGATGCTGTTGCAGCGTGGTGATGAGCAACAACGCATAAAGACACTGTCATTCAAGACACCAGAGGGCCTACTAGGCATGATAGCCAAGGTCCCCCTATGCCCCGAAGCGCAAGCAAACGCGGGAACATGCTCATCAGCATCACAGATCGGGCATACCGTCGTCGGTGCAGGTCCTGGACCGTTCCCGTTCTATATCCCCCAAGCCAGCGCTCCATCAGCACCGATCTACCTAACCGGTCCATATAAGGGCGCTCCATTTGGTTTGTCGATCGTGGTGCCGATAATCGCGGGACCGTTCAACCTCGGCACCGAAATCGTCAGGGCCACAATCAACGTTGATCCACGCACGAGTCAGATCACTGTCACCACCAACCCCTTGCCGGTCCTAGTCAAGGGCATCCCCGCCGACCTGCGCTCGATCGACGCGGTGATCGACCGGCCAGAATTCATGTTCAACCCAACCAGTTGCAATCCGATGAGCTTCTCCGGCACGGCCACGAGTATCGAAGGCGCGACAGCGGCGCTCTCCAGTCATTTCCAGATGGGGTCCTGCCAAGCCTTGAAGTTCCAACCCAACTTTAAAGTGTCCACAGCAGGGAAAACCTCAAGATCTAACGGAGCGAGCTTGACGGCGAAGATCGTCTATCCCGTCGGGAACCTGGGGTCCAACCAGGCTACGAGCCAATCGAACATCGCTAGCGTAAAGGTTGATCTGCCGAAGCAGCTACCGTCGAGGCTGACGACGTTGCAGAAGGCGTGTCCGGCGGCGACGTTCAACGCGAACCCAGCGAACTGCCCGCCAGATTCCGTGGTAGGTCACGCCAAGGTCATCACGCCTTTGTTGCCGGTCCCAGTCGAAGGTCCGGCGTATTTCGTGTCGCATGCTGGGGAAGAATTCCCGAACCTGATCCTCGTGCTGCAGGGCGACAACGTAAAGATCGAACTCATCGGTGACACGTTCATCAATACCAAGACGAACATCACGAGCAGCACATTCAAGGAAGTACCCGACGTTCCGATCCAGACCTTCGAACTGAACCTGCCGCAAGGTAAATACTCGGCGCTTGCGGCGAACACGAATCTCTGCAAGAGCAAGCTCGTCATGCCGACAGCGTTTACGGGACAGAATGGGGCGGTGATCCACCAGAGCACACCGGTCAGCACCACGGGATGCGCCAAGGCTAAGCCCAAGAGGGCAAAGAAGGGCAAGAAGCCAAGCAAGGGTCACAAAGCGAAGAAGAGATGATCGGCTCGTGGCGCGATCGGACTCGTCGGATACCGGCAGGGCTGGAGGGGTAGACGTCGTGGTGCCAACCTCAACAAGTCGCGTGGCGCGTGAGAAGGTGAGGTCGCGTGCTGGGGTGTCCGATCGTGGTGTGGTGTCTAGGCGTCCTGGTCGTCAGGGCGCGCATGTGGTCGAGATGCAGCGTCGGCGCCTGTTGACCGCCACGTCCGAACTGATCTATGAGCGTGGTGTGCAGGCTGTCACGATCGCGTTGATCTCTGATCGCGCGGGTGTGTCGCGTAAGACGTTCTACGGGATTTTTGAGGATCGTGAAGCGTGTCTGCTGGCCGTGTTCGAAGACGCGGTGAGGCAGGCAGCTCGTGTCGTGGAGGACGCCGTAAGCGGCAAGAAGCTATGGCGTGAGCGTGTGCGTGCTGGGCTCGCTGGATTGCTTTTGTTCTTGGATGAGGAGCCGGTTGCGGGTCGTCTTTTGATTGTGGAGGCACTGGGTGGGGGTGAGCGGACCCTAAAAGCGCGTGCACTGGTGCTCGCGCAGATCATCGCGATAGTGGATGAGGGCCGTACACAACCGAAAGCAGTACGGGATATCCCGCCGCTCACAGCGGAGGGTGTCGTGGGCGCTGTTTTCAGTGTGGTTCACGCTCGTATGCTCAACCGTGCGACCCCTACCGAGAACGCTCCGCCAATGGTCGAGCTGACGGGTGCACTGACTGCAATGGTCGTCCAACCCTACCTTGGGGTGGCAGCTGCGAAGCGGGAGCTGGAGCGACCAACGCCTGCTCCCAAACCGACTGTCCCAAAGCTCCCGTCAGACCCGTTTAAGGATCTGCCGATCCGTCTCACGTACAGGACCGCACGCGTACTGGCGGCTATCGCTGCCACTCCAGGCGCTTCGGGTAAACAGATAGCGCGCGCGTCGGAGATAACTGATGACGGTCAAATGTCGCGCTTGCTTAACCGCTTGGAGCGCGTAGGGCTGATCGAGAACGCAGGTACTGGACCAGCCAAGGGCGAAGCCAACGCCTGGACCCTAACCAGCAAAGGCCACGACATACAAGCAGTCATCACACAACAAACAGGCAAGAACTAACGCACACGACCGACCACGTCGAGCGTACCTCAGGCAGCGTCGGCCGGCAGCAGCCTGAAGCCGCTGGCGCCGTCCCCCAACGGCCGCACGGCGCGGAAGTGGCGTTCGTCGAGCGTGGCGATGCGGGTGGTTTCCAGGTATGCCGCGAGCGCGATCAGCGAGGCGTCGGTCAGGCCCAGGGCGATCGACTCGTACTGGTGCGCGATCTCGATCGTCTCAAACAGCGCCGAGCGCCACCATTCGACCGTGTAGGCGCCGTCGCGGAAGTCTTCGCGCACGGCCTCCGCGGCGACGGAGCCGCCCTTCAGCGGGACCATGTGGTCCAGCTCGGCGAGCACGAGCGGGGTGGTGCACAGCTCGTCTGGTACGCCCTCCATCCACTTCCACACGCGCTCGTGGTCGTCGTCGCTCTGATCGACCAACGCGAGCACGACGGAGGAATCGAGAACGATCACACTTCGCCGAACCTGGTCTCCGCCAAGTACTTGTCTAGGTTGCGCGCCAGGTCGCCTGGGCCGGAGAAGAGTGCGACCGCTTTTGGTCGCGGGCGGATGCCCGCCGCGTCGGCGAGCGCCCTGCGGATCAGTGCCGCCTTGGTCGTCCCCTCGCGTTCGGCCCGGAGCGTCAGCTCGCGGTCCACCTGGGGGTCCACATAGATGCTCATCTTCTTCATGTCCTCTCAATTGTACCACCTGACACCTACCACCCGTCGGATGTCCCCGGCGTTGATCCGGGCTTGCTCCTCCTAATCCGGCGAGATTGCGCGAGCGGGACAGCTACAGGTCGAGCAGGCGCCCCAGGATCTCGCGCATGATCTCATCCGAGCCGCCGCCGATCGGCCCGAGGCGGGCGTCGCGGGCGGCGCGCTGGGCCCAGTGCTCGCCCATGTAGCCCATGCCGCCGTGGATCTGCAGGCACTCGTCCATGAGTTCGAAGGAGGCGCGCTGGGTCATGAGCTTGGCCATCGTCACCTCCTTGATCGGTTCCTCACCGGCGACGAAGCGGCGCAGTGCGTCGTAGGTGACGCAGCGTGCGGTGTACGCGCTCGTGGCGAGGTCGGCGAGCTTGTGTTTGATGACTTGATGCTTTGAGAGGGGGCGGCCGAAAGTAGTGCGCTCGCGTGCGTACTCGGCTGTGCGTTCGTAGGCAAGCTGCATCGCGCCGACGGTTCCCAGCGCCATCGCCAAACGCTCCCACTGGAAGTTGGCCATGATCAGCTTGAAGCCCTCGTGCAGTTCGCCGAGCAGGTTCTGCTCGGGCACGAACACGTTCTCGAAGGAGATCGTGGCGGTATCCGAGGCGTGCCAGCCGAGCTTCTCCAGCTTGGATGAGCTGATGCCCTCGCCGCGATCGATAATCAGAAACGAGATCCCGTGGTGGCCACCCTCCTGGGTGGTCTTAACTGCCGTAACCATGAAGTGCGCGCGCACGCCATTGGTGATGTAGGTCTTCTCGCCGTTCACCACCCAGCCGCCGTCCACGCGCTCGGCCTTCGTGCGCAGCGCGGCCACATCCGAGCCGGCGTCGGGCTCTGTGATCGCGAGCGCCCCGATCTTCTCTCCCCTGATCGCGGGTATGAGGTACTGCTGCTTGTGCTCGTCGGTGCCGAACTTCCAGATGGGAGGCGTGGCGATGTTGATGTGTGCGCCGATCCCCGCCGCGGTCCCGCCCGAGCCAATCCGTGAAAGCTCCTCGACAAGCACCGCCTCGTGCAGGTAGTCGCCGCCCTGCCCGCCCAGCTCGGTTGGGTACTTCAGGCCGAGCAGCCCCTGCGCGGCGAGCTTTGGAAACACCTCGTCGGGAAACCAGCGCTCAGCCTCCCATTGCTGCGAGTGGGGTGCGAATTCGCGGTCGAGGAAACCACGAACCGACTCGCGCAGCTCCTCGTGCTCGTCTGTGAATGGGGGAGTGGGGCTCATTTTGCTGTTCCTACCGGTACATGTACCGGTAGGCCCGACGGTGCATGCACCGTCGGGACCAGGGCCGCATGCGGCCCTGGTTTCCTATTAATTAATCGATTAAAGACCGTAAGACCGGCCGATCACATCCAGCATGATCTCATCGGTCCCCGCGCCGATCCGGTTCAAGCGCGAGTCGCGCCAGGCCCGCTCGACGCCGTACTCCTTCATATAGCCCGCGCCGCCGTGGATCTGGATGCACTCGTCGGCTACTTCGACGGCGATGCGCGAGGCGTGCAGCTTGGCCATCGAGATCTCGCGCACGGGGTACTCGCCGTTGGCAAAGCGCCACGCGGTCACGTACACCATCTGGCGCGCGCTCTCGATCTTCGTGGCCATCTCGGCGAACTTGTGCCTGATCACCTGGAATTTGCCAATTTCGCGGCCGAAAGCTTTGCGCTCTTTGGCGTACACGAGTGTGCGATCGAAGCATTTCTGCGCGCCCGCGACCGAGCCGGCCGCGCCGATCAGCCGCTCGCCCTGAAGCTCCCACATGATGTGGTAGAAGCCCTTGCCGATCTCGCCCAGCACAGCGCTCGCGGGCACGCGCACGTCCTGGAAGGCCAACAGCGCTGTGTCGGAAGCGTGCATGCCGAGCTTCTCAAGCTTCTTCTCGCGGATCACGCCGGGCGCGTCCATCGGCACGAGGAACAGCGTGAAGCCGCCGTAGCCGGCGTCGGGGTCGGTCTTCGTCACGAGCACGATCACATCCGCGCGGTGGCCGTTCGTTATGTAGGTCTTCGAGCCGTTGATCACGTACTCATCGCCGTCCTTCACCGCGCGCGTCTTGATCCCCGCCACGTCCGAGCCGGCATCGGGCTCGGTGATGCCGATGCAGAGGATCTTCTCGCCTTTGATCGCGGGCACCACCCATTCCTGCTTCTGCTCCTCGCTGCCGAACGCGAGAATCGGGGGCATCGCCATGTCGGTGTGCACCGCTACGCCCATCGCCAGCCCGCCCGAGTTCGCCCCCGTCATCTCCTCGCCGAGCACGAGGCTCGTGAAGTAGTCGCCGCCCTGGCCGCCGTACGCCTCGGGCTTGTCGAGGCCGAGCAGGTCCAGCTCGCCCATGCGCGTGAACACCGAGTCGGGGAACGTCGTCTCCTCCCACTCCATCGCGTGGGGCGCCAGCTCCTTGGCGACGAATGCGCGGATCGACTCCCTGAGCTGTTCGTGCTCGTCGGTGAAGATGAAGTGCTTGCGCTTGGACTGGTGGTCGGGCTTCAGGACGGTGTCGGTGGCGGCCATTTCGGCTGTGGCTCCTTGGGTCGTTGCGGGTCGTCGCGTTGGTCGTGCTCGTCGAAGCCAGACGCTAGCGCTTTGGCAATCACAGGCTACCGGTTACTGGCTGAGCGGCCAGGGCGGGCGCGGCTGGGATCGGCGGGCGGTTAGGATGCCGAGCGTGTCCGAGCGCCCCACGAGCGAGTCCGGTCCCGACGACGGCGGTCTGTCCCCTGAGCGGGGTGGCCTGTCTCCCGAACGGGGAGTCGTCCTGTATGCGGTGGCCGGCGGCGTGGCCACGATCACACTGAATGAGCCATCTACGCGCAACGCCCTCTCCGCGGAGGTGCTGGCCGGGCTGCTCGACTCGTTCGAGCGTGCCCGCGACGACGATGCCGTGCGCGTTGTCGTGCTCGCCTCCTCACACGACACGGTTTTCTCCTCTGGCGCCAACCTAGGCGGCTTCGCGGCCGACGTGGCGCTTGTGCACAAGCACTTCGGCTCAGATCGCTTCGTGTCGCTGTTCAAGCTGATCGTCGGGCTCGGCAAGCCCACGTTGTGCGCCGCACGCGGACACGTGCTTGCCGGGGCGCTTGGGATCGCGCTCGCGTGCGATTTGATCGTGGCTGGCGAGGACGCTACGTTCGGCACGCCCGAGATCAACGTGGGTGCGTTTCCATTCATGATCATGGCGCTGATTTATCGCAACATCGGCCGCAAGAAGGCCAACGAGCTGCTGCTGCTAGGTGAGCGCTGGTCGGCCCAGGAGGCGCTCGCCGCCGGGCTCGTCAACAAGGTCGTGCCCGCCGCCGAGTTCGATGCCGCCATGGACGATTGGGCCGCGAAGCTGGCATCGAAGTCGCCGCTGATCATGCGTCTCGGCAAGGAAGCGATGCGCCGCCAGCTCGACATGCCGCTTGACGACGCCCTGGATTATTTGCGCGCCCAGCTCACGCTCGCCATCTCCACCGAGGACATCGTGGAGGGCGTGACCGCTTTCTTCGAGAAGCGCGAGCCACAGTGGAAGGGGCGGTAATGAGCAACCCAATCGCAATCCGATCTGGGGCCACGCGACGGTCCGGAAGGAAGGCGCAAGCATGAGTGCCGAGCAGACAACGCCACATGCGGGTGGCGAGGCCTCCCTGTTGCGTCCGCTAGTCGAGGATCTGCATGCCCGTCGCGCCCAGATTCGCCTCGGCGGCGGCCAGGAGAAGATCGACAAGCAGCATGAGAAGGGTGCTTTGACCGCGCGCGAGCGGATTGCACTGCTGGTGGATGAGGGCACGTTTGTCGAGTTGGGCATCCACGGCAAGCCCCACACATCCCAGCGCGCGATGGACGGCGTCGAGGCGCCGGCCGACGGTGTCATCACCGGCTACGGCAAGGTGGACGGCCGCCTCACCGCCGTGTGCGCGTATGACTTCACGGTGATGGCTGGCTCGATGGGCATGACCGGCGAGTTCAAGGTCACGCGCCTGCGCGAGCTCGCTTTGACCAAGCGCATCCCGTTCGTGTGGCTGCTGGACTCCGCCGGAGCGCGCGTGCAGGAGGCGGCGGGAGCGATGTTCGCCGGCTCCGGCCACCTGTTCCGCGAGGAGGTGATCATGAGCGGCGTGATCCCGCAGGTAGCCGCCCTGCTTGGGCCGTGCGCCGCCGGCACCGCCTACATCCCCGGCCTCGCCGACTTCGTGCCGATGGTTAAGGGTCGCGGCTCGATGGCCTTGGCCGGACCCCACCTCGTGCGCGCGGCCGTCGGCGAGGACGTCACCCAGGAGGAACTGGGCGGCTCGCGCGTGCACTGCCGCAAGTCCGGAGTTGGAGACATGGAGGTCGCCTCCGACGAGGAGTGCATCGAACGGATCAAGCAGTACCTCTCGTTCATGCCCCAGAACTGCGAGTCGCCGGTGCCGATCCTGGCAGTGTCCGATCCGATCGAGCGCGGCGACGAGGAGCTGCTAGACGTGCTGCCCGAGTCCAACCGCAAGCCGTATGACATGTACGAGGTCATCAAGCACATCGTGGACGACGGCGAGATCTTCGACATGAAGGGCCAGTGGGCCAAGACGATCATCACCTGCTTCGCGCGCTTCGGCGGCCGGCCGGCCGGGATCGTCGCCAACCAGCCCAAGCAGCTCGGCGGCATCCTCGACAACAACTCCGCCGACAAGGCAGCCCGCTTCGTGAATCTGTGCAACGCGTTCGGGATTCCCTTGGTGTTCATCCAGGATGTACCGGGCTTCATGGTCGGCACCAAGGTCGAGGCCGAAGGCATCATCCGCCACGGCGCCAAGATGCTCTACGCCGTTGCCAACGCCACCGTCCCCAAGATCACGGTGATCACGCGCAAGGCCTACGGCGCCGGCTACTACGTGATGTGCGGGCGCGCGTACGAGCCCGACCTGATTGTGGCCTGGCCGTCCGCCGAGATCAGCGTGATGGGCGCCGAGGGAGTCGTCGAGATCGCCTTCCGCAAGGCGGTCGATGCGGCAGAGGACCCGGCCGCGAAGAAGGCTGAGCTGGTCGAGAACTTCAAAAAGATGTTCGACGTGTACATCGCCGCCGGCAACGACCTGGTCGATGACGTGATCGACCCGCGCGAGACGCGCGCCACGATCTGCCGCGGACTGGAGCTGGCCGAGGGCAAGAAGATCGAGCGTCCCTACAAGAAGTCTGGAGTGGTACCCGTATGAGCCTTGACGATCCCGTAGTCATCACCTGCTCGATCTCGGGCGTGATCGCCAACCGCGAGCAGTGTCCTGCGATCCCCTACACGCCCGAGGAGTACGGAGCCGAGGCCAAGCGCGCCGTGGACGAGGGCGCTTCGATGATCCACATCCATGCCCGCAAACCAGACGGCACTCCCAGCTATGAGATCGAGGACTTCTCAGCGATTACCGAGGCGATCCGCGGCGCGGTGGACGACGTGATCGTCAACTACTCCACCGGCACCGTCGGCGTGCCAGTGGCCAAGCGCGTCGAGTACCTGCGCGCGTGTCGCCCCGAAGTGGCGGCGCTGAACATGGGTTCGATGAACTACGCCAAGTACTCGCGCACGCGCAAAGACTTCGTATTCAAGATGGTCTTCCAGAACCCGTTCGATGAGATCGTCGAGCTACTCGAGGCAATGAATGAGCTGGGCATCAAGCCCGAGCACGAGTGCTTCGATCTCGGGCACGTCGGCTCGCTGACGCCGCTCGTTGACATGGGGGTTTTGAAGACCCCGCTGCACGTGGACTGCGTAATGGGGGTGGTCGGCGGCATCCCACCCACCCCGCGCAACCTGGCGGCGATGGTCGACAACATCGGCGACGTCCCGGGGGGCGGTCACGTCAAACACCACTGGGGCGTAATTGGCATCAGCCGCGACCAGTGGATGCTGATCGCAACGGCGCTCACGCTCGGCGGCTCGATCCGCGCGGGCGTCGAGGACAACCTGTACCTGCCAGGCGGCGAGATGGCCCGCTCCAACGGCGACCTGATCGCCCAGGCACGCAAGATGACCGAAGACGTGGGTCGCCGCCCCGCCACGGTCGCCGAGGCGCGCGGGCTGCTCGGGATCGCCTGATGGGCCGCGCGGCGAAGCTGCCTACCGTGTCGCGGAGCGCCTGATGGGCCTGCCCCTGGAGGGCATCCGTGTGCTGGACCTGTCGCGGCTTCTCCCCGGGGGGTTCTGCTCGCTGCTGCTCGCCGACTTTGGCGCCGACGTTTTGAAGGTCGAGGACACCGGCCAGGGCGACTACATCCGCTGGGCCCCGCCCTACTACGAGGGCGCGCAGGACAGCGCCAAGTCGGCGATGTTCCTGTCGCTGAACCGCAACAAGCGCTCGATCCGCGTCGACCTCAAGAGCGAGGCCGGGCGTGAGGTGCTGCTGCGCCTCGTGCGTGACTACGACGTCGTGCTCGAGTCGTTTCGCCCGGGTGTGCTCGATCGCCTCGGCGTCGGCTATGAGCGCATGCGCGAGGAGAACCCGGGGCTCGTGTATTGCGCGATCAGCGGCTACGGCCAAACCGGGCCCAAGCGCGATGCCTCTGGGCACGACATGAACTATTTGGGCCTAATCGGACTGCTTGGCTTGACGGGCGAAGCGGACGTTGTCGGCGGGCATCCCGTCCAAGCGGCTGGCCAGATCGCGGACCTGGGCGGCGGCGCGCTGATGGCGGCTTTCGGCATCCTGGCCGCCCTGCGCGAGCGCGACGGCGCTCCTATTCGCTCCACCTCAACACACCCCACCCCCGGAGGGGGTGGGGACTCTCCGGCCGCCCGAACTGGATCGGGAGCGGGCCAGTTCGTGGACGTCTCGATGGCCGACGGCGCGCTCTCCTGGCTTGCGATGGTCGCCGGCCAATATTTCGCCGATGGGGTGGTCCCCGAGCGGGGAGGGCAGATACTGGCGGGGTCGATCGTCTGCTACCGGCCGTACGAGTGCGCGGACGGCTGGGTCTCGCTCGGCGCGCTTGAGCCGAAGTTCTGGCAGGCGTGGTGCCGCGGCGTCGGACGCGAGGAGTTGATCGAGAAGCAGTTCGAGAAACCGGGCTCAGAGGCGCACGGACAGATCGTGGAGGTCTTCAAGGGCCGCACGCGCGCGCAGTGGACTCAGTTCGCGACCGAACACGACTGCTGCCTCGAGCCGGTGCTCGATCTTGACGAGGTGCTCGCCTCCGAGCTGGTGCGGGAGCGCGAGATGGTCGTCACGCTCGACCAGCCAGGCGTGCGGGACGGTGTGCGCCAGCTTGGCATCCCCGTCAAGCTCGACCGCACCCCGGGCGAGCACAACCGCTTGCCCGGTCCCGGGCTAGGCGAGCACACCGAGCAGGTGCTGCGTGATGCCGGCTACTCCAACGAGCAGATCGCCGAGCTGTTGGCGCAGGGCGCGGTGGCCGGTCCCCGCGGGGGGGCCAGGCAAGACTCGTTCCTTGCCTGAGGTTCATTGCCTGAGCAGAGAGGCTGCACGCCGCTATTCTTTGAGATGTTGACTGACCAGTCAATCTATCCACATATGGGGATCGTCTCGCGCGAGGGCGGCTCGTGAAGGCTGCCGCCATACAGCTGAACTCCGGGGCGGACGTGGAGGCCAACATCGCCGCCGCCAACAAGCTGGTGCGTGCCGCGGCGGCCGAGGGGGCCACCCTGGTGGTGTTGCCGGAGAAGTGGACAGTTATGGGCGGCCCCGAGGATCTCCGTGCCGGTGCGCAGACGCTCGAGGGGAGTGCCATCGTCTGGGCGCGTGCGACCGCAGCCGAGCTCAAGCTCGACCTCGTGGCCGGCTCGATTGCCGAGCGTCGCTCGTCCGAAACCGAGGAGCAGTCCTCGGGCGGCTCGCCGGCAGATCAGCGGCTCGCCAACGCCTCAGTTCATGTCGGACCCGACGGTGAGATCAAGGCTGTGTATCGCAAGCTGCACATGTTCGACGTGGAGATCGAGGGCAAGCGCTACTGCGAGTCCGACACTGACGAGCCGGGCGAGGAGATCGTCTCAAGCGTTCTAGCCGACGGCATCAACCTGGGCATGGCGATCTGCTACGACCTGCGCTTCCCCGAGCTGTTCCGCGTGCTCGCCCTGCGCGGTGCCCGTGTCGTGGCGCTGCCCGCGGCCTTCACGTTGCCGACAACGCGCGACCACTGGGAGCCGTTGATACGCGCCCGCGCGATTGAGAATCAGGTATTTGTCGTGGCAGCGAATCAGGTCGGCACGCACCCCGGCGGCCATTACTCCGGCGGCTGTTCGCTGATCGTCGATCCATGGGGCACGGTGCTCGCGCGCGCCGACGGCGAAGCGCCCAGCTATGTCCTCGCCGACCTCGACTTCGACCGCCAGGACGACATCCGCCGGCGCGTGCCGCTGCTGGAGCACCGTCGCCCACACATCTACTCCTCCTCCCTCCCCGGTTCCGGGGAGGGAAGGACCCCTACCGGGGGTGAGGGGTGAGTTCGACGCGGGCAAAGGCCGTGCCCGACCGTCGCCGCGCGATCCTCGATGCGGCCGTGCGCGTGTTCGCGCGCCAGGGATTCCATGCCTGTCGCGTATCGGACATCGCCGACGAGGCGGGTGTTGCCTACGGTCTGCTCTACCACTACTTCCCATCCAAGGACGAAGTCCTCAACACGCTCTTTCTGGAGCGCTGGGGCGTGATGCTGGAGACGATTCGCGAGGTGGACCGCAAGCCGGTGCCCGTACGCGAGAAGCTCGGCGCGATCGCCTCGTTCATCATCGACAGCTACCGCCATGACCCCGACCTGATGAAGGTCATCATCGTTGAGGTAACCCGCGCCGCCAACTCCTTCGGCCAAACTCATTTGGGTCAGATCCGCGAGGCCTACCGCCTGATCGGCGAGATCGTCACCAAGGCCCAGCAGGAAGGCGTCTTCAAGGCAGAGATCGACGCCGAGTTCGCCGCGATGACCTTCTACGGCGCGATCGAGCAGGTGCTCACAGGCTGGATCTTCGGCCTACTGCCCCAGAGCGACGAGGACCTGGAGCGCGCCAAGCAGTTGGTTGTCGAGACCGTGTGCGGGGGGCTCGAGTGCAAGCCACCCGCTTCAACAGCCTGACCCGAGGGAATCGGCCCTCACCAAAGTGCCCGGTGGTGCTCCACCACGCCGACAGCGTGCGCGAGCGGGACGGCGCCCGGCAGCATTCCGCTGAATGTGCCGAAGGGGGCGCGGTAGTCGCTCCGCAGCACGAGCAGGTTGTCGCTACGGCTGCGCTCGGCCTCCGCCGCGAATAGCAGCTCAGAGCCGTCGTCCGCGGCGATTGCGCTCAGGTCGGTTGAGAACCACACAGGAGGCGTCTCGTGGGGTACACCCGCGATCCACACCGCGCGCTCGCTGCCTGACTGTGGGTCATTGACACCCTGCACGAGGTTGAACGCAAGCGGCGTGCCGTCCGGTCCGGCGCCGACCCCAGCGGCCCACCACCACTCGGTGACGCGTGCGTGGTAGCCGGCGGTGTCATCGATCACCGCGAGTGCGTCGATTTCGACCGGCGGGCGAGCGTCGAGGACAAGAGTCCCGTGGGCGCGTACCCCAGCCTGCTTGCGTGTCCATACGTATGAGCGTCCGTTTGGGCAGGTGGCCTCGACGCCGTCGTCTTCCTTGAGTGAGAGGTCCAGCAGGACCGCATCGTCACGGATGCGGAGTCTTCCAGGTGTCAGGTCGAGCGCGCCGCGTCGCGGGATCAAACGAGTCCGCTCAACCAGTGCGCCACGCTCGCGCTCGAACACCGCCCAGAATGTTTGCCGTGCCGGTCCGACCTGGACCGATGCCGCGCAGATCATGAACCGCTCGCCGAACACCCCCACATAGCGCCAGCGCTTGAGTGGGCGGGTGCCGCGAAACAGGCGCATTACAGCCGTCCTTTCTCCAAACTCGTTCTCATTGGCCCAACGGGTCAATGACCCACTACGGCTTCTCATTAACCCATCTCGCCAAATGGGTCCAAAGGACCCATTTGCCTTTCACGGCTTGGAAGCCGTCACGATGAGGTTGTAGAACATCGCCGCGGGTAGGCGTGACTCGAGCAGCGTGCGGTCTACCTTCTGCAGTGTGAGATAGCCCCGGTAGGCGTAGTTGCGCCAGCCCCAGGGCACGTCTTCGGGATGCGCGGTCGCCTCCAGCGTGCGGTTGGTCCAGCCGAACCAGTTGGCGAGCAGCTCCTCGCCCGTGACGCGAATGTCGGCGAAGCCAGCGTCGCGAGCGAAGCCGGATAGTTCGCCGGGGGAGAAGGCGTGCACGTCCACCAGGCCCTCGAGCGACGCCTCCGGCGCGCCTCCGTCGGCGGGCGGGGCGGGACGGGCTCCGATCGCGCGGCGCCACAGCGGCGCGACCGTGGCCGCGGCGCGCTTGGGGACTTTCGCGAGCTGGTCGCCGTAGCGCGAGGGCTCGCCGGCGAACAGCACGGTGCCGCCAGGGGCGAGCACGCGCGCGAACTCGCGGAACGCCTGGGCGAGGTCGGGGATGTGGTGCAGGATCGCGTGGCCGATCACGAGGTCGAAGGTTTCGTCCTCGAAGGGAAGTCGCTCTGCATCGGTTGGGACCGTTGTGACATCGAGGCCAAGGCGCTGCGCGTTGGCACTGAGCGCGGCGAGCATCCCGGGGGAGATGTCGGTGCAGGTCGCCTCGCCGATTAGGCCCGCGAGCATCAGGTTGAGCGTGAAGTAGCCGGTGCCCGAGCCGATCTCCAGCGAGCGTTCGAAGCGGGTGGGTGGGCTCGTCAATCTCCGGCCGAGGGCCTTGCGCACCTTCGATATGACCTGCGCCTGGCCAACGTCGCCGAAGTCGATACCCCACTTCGCGTCGTAGTGGTTGGCCGCCACGTCGTGGTAGCGCGTGTTGACGTCGCGGATCTCCTCCGCATCCAAGCTGGGTGTCACGGCCGGGCACAATAAGGCACCGGCACAGACGATGCGCACTGCCAGGCCAAACGCGAGGCACGTATACTCGCGCCTCGTGTCTGGCCCTTCCGCGCCCCCTGCGCCTCTGTTCCTGCAGGGCAATCAGCCCGAGGGCGTACCGCCGCTCGCCCTGACAGGCGAGCGCACGCTGCCGGACGTGCCCGAGGAGAACTACTGGTTTCGTCGTCACCTCGCCGTGTACGAGTGGATCGCCGCGCGCGTCAGCGGGCTGCGTGCGATCGACATGGCCTGTGGCGAGGGCTACGGCTCAGACGTGCTGGCAGCCAGCGCGGCGTCGGTCGTCGGCGTGGACGCCAACCCCGAGGCGCACGAGCACGCGCGACTTCGCTATCAAGTCCCCACCCGCCCGAACCTGCGCTTCGCGCGCGACCTGGTCGAGACGTTCCCCGAGCCGGCCGATGCGGTCGTGTTCCTGCAGACGATCGAGCACCTGCAGGACCCCGCGGGGGTGCTCGCGCACTTCCGCTCGCTCGTCGAGGAGAGTGAGAAACCCGTCGTATTCGTCTCGACCCCCAACGTGCTCACGCTGGCTCCCAAGGGCGCGGAGCGCTCGGACAACCCCTGGCACGTTCACGAGTACCGCTCGAGCGAATTCGAGGCGCTGTGCCGGGGCACGTTTGCCACGGTCGAGATGTATGGGCTCTTCCACGCGCGCAAGCTACACGCGCACGCACTCGCGCTCAAGCTCGGCTGGGACGCGATTCACCCGCGCCTGCGCCTGACGAAACCGTTCTACGACTGGTTCACGCCCGCCATCGCGGCAAGCGACTTCGCACTGCGTCCAGGGGGCGAGGCCGACCTCGATAAGGCGCTCGACTTCATCGCCGTGTGCCGACCGTGAGCGGACGCCGCCCCATACCGGCCACGGCCGTCAGGCCGTGAGCCGCTCCGCTGCCAAGGGCGAGCTAGCAATCGTCCTGCATACCCACATGCCCTATGTCGAGGGTTTTGGCACGTGGCCGTTTGGCGAGGAGTGGCTGTGGGAGGCGATCGCCGGTAGCTACCTGCCACTGCTCGATTTGCTTGACGAGGGAGCGCCGCTGACGGTTTCGCTCACGCCGGTGTTGTGCGACCAGCTCGAAGCGCCCGGTATCGGCGAGCGCTTCGAAGCGTTTGTGGACGACGTACGCCGCCACACTCACCGCCAGGACATCGCCGGCCTGCGCAAGAACGATCACGAGACACTCGCGCTCGAGCTGGAGCGCTCCTGGGCCGAGTATGAAGGCGTGCTGGAGCGCTTTCGCGAGCGCGGGGGAGACCTGCTCGGCGCGTTCGCCCCACACGCCCGCTGGGCCTCCTCGGCCACACACGCGGTGTTGCCGCTGCTCGCCACCGACGCCGGTGTGCGCGCCCAGGTGCAAACCGGGGTCGATGCCCACCGCGCGCGCTTCGGTGAGCACTGGGACGGAGGCTTCTGGCTGCCGGAGTGTGCCCATGCGCCCCATCTGGAGCCGCTGCTCGAGGATGCCGGCGTGCGCGCCACGTGCGTGGAGCTGACCAACCGCTACGGCCTCGGCGCGAGCGAGCACCTGCGACCGCTCGTGGGCGAGTCGGGCGTCGTGCTCGTGCCGATCGACCGCGTCACGATCGCGCGCGTATGGAGCGAGCAGGGTTACCCCTCGCATGGGCGCTACCGCGATTACCACCACCACACGATCCACCACCACAAACCGTGGGCCAACGATGGCGAGGAGTACGACCACGAGCTGGCGCTCGGTCTCGCCCGCGAGCACGCCAAGGAGTTCGTGGCCGCCACGGTCGAGCGCTTGCGTCTTGCGGGCGAAGGGCAGCCCGCGGAGCGCGGGACCCAAGGTGCGGGTGAGTCTCTGCCGGGCAGTGGGCTGGTCGTGTGTGCGCTCGACACCGAGCTGCTCGGCCACTGGTGGTACGAGGGCGTGGAGTGGCTCAGAGCCGTCGTGCGGGAGTGCGCCGAGCAAGGCCTATCGCTAGTGCGCCTCGACGAGGCTCAGGCATTGCGCGACCCCGCGCCGCTGGAAGGGCAGGAGTGGGAGCCGAGCACATGGGGCAAAGAGGGCGATCTCTCCACGTGGTCTGGTTCGCGGGTCGCCGACATGGCGTTCGCGACCCGCGCCGCCGAGCTACAGGCGCTGGCCGCCGGCGAGCGTGCCGGCACCGCTGCGCTACGCGAGCTGCTCGCGCTGCAGGCCTCAGACTGGGCGTTCATGGTGTCCCGCGAGCTGGCCGCTCCGTACGCGCGAGAGCGCTTTGCCAACCACCGTGTCGAGTTCGAACGGGCGCTTGCTGCTGGCCCCGACGCGAACCCCGGTGCTCTACGCAACCTAGCGGCGCACGCCGATCCGCTCGCGCTGCTCGCGCCGTAAACTCGTGTGCGGCCATTCGGCGCGGGCGTGACCCCCAGTCAGTTGTCGGCGGGCAGAATCTGAAACGCACCACCCTGCAGGGGTGTGACCGCGCGAAAGTGTCGTTCGTCGAAGCTGAGGATCCGATTAGTTTTGAAGCGCTCAGCGAGTACCACGACGGCACAGTCGGCCAGCCCGAGGTCCAGGTCGGCGTATTGTCGCTCGAGCCTCTCGATGGTTTCGTAGTCCACGCGCTCCAGGCAAGCTACCGCGAAGCGGCCCGCGGCTAGATCGCCGAGGAATGCAGATCTGGCCGAGCGTCCGAAGCGCCGGCCAAGCAGATAATCGATCTCTGCCGTCACGGGCGCCGGCATCGCGAGAGCACCCGACTCGGCGCGTAGGGTTTCCAAGACAGCCGATCGATAGGGCTCGTCCGGATCGGACATCGCCACGACCGGAGCGGCATCGACGATGAGCGTCACTCGCCGAAGCCTTCGAGCAGTTCGTCCTCGGGGATCTGTGAGATTGGTCGACGGTCATCGTCGACCCGTTTGAAGCCCGCGGCCAGCGCGAAGTTCCGATCCACGGATGGCTTGGGCTGGTAGGTCGCCACAGCCTCGCGCAGAACTTCAGCCTGTGATCTCCCCTCCTCGCAAGCAAGCCTTGCCAGGCGGAGCGCCTGCTCGTCATCGAGATAGACACTGGTCTTACGCATATGGGTAGTATAGGGCATCAGGTAGGGCATCGAGGTTGGTCGATGACGGCTACTCCCAGCGCAGGTGCTCGGGCGCCTCGCGCATCCTCAGTACCTTCGCGGGCACACCGCCCACGACCGCGTTCTCTGGGACGTCTCTGGTCACGACCGCGTTCGTGCCCACGATGCTGTTGTGCCCAACGCTAACGCCCCTCAGAATGCACGACCCATAACCCATCCAAACATTGCTGCCAACTCTCACGTCGCGCTTGTAGATGCCCTGCAGTCGGATCGGACGCTCGACCTCCACGACGCCGTGGTCGAAGTCGATCAGCATCACCCGGTCGGCGATGATGCACTCGCTGCCGATCGACACGTGCTGGTAGGCGGAGATCGTGCACTCCTGACCCATCACGGTCTTCGCGCCGATCGAAACTTCGCCCTCGTGCACGCGGATCTTGGAGTCGTGCCCCACCCATGACCAGCGACCAATCCGCAACGTTGCGTTCCTGCCGATCTCGAACTTCACGCCGGGGCAGATGAAGCACATGCCTTCGGTCTGAAATCGCTTGCCATAGCGCAGCTTCAGTCGCAACCAGCGCGCTGCGAGCAATGCGAAGTGCCGGTTGACCATGTTCTTCTGGCGCATCCATCGCCATGTACGCAGGGCTTCTTTGAGCTGTCTCACGAGCGCGCATCCTAGAGCTATGCGTCGCGCTGGGGACGCCGGGCAGCGAGTGGGTGGAGGGAGCTTTCCTAGATACTTCGCCGATGCCACCCACGCTCGCCCAACGTCTGCTCGACGGCGACCGCCGTGCCCTGGCGCGCGCGATAACGCTCGTCGAGGATGACCGCCCCGAGGGCTGGGAGCTTGTGCGCGAGATCTACCCCCACACGGGCCAGGCGGCCGTGTACGGCTTCACCGGGCCGCCCGGGGTCGGCAAGTCCACGCTGATCGGCGCGCTCACCAAGGCGCGGCGCGAGGCCGGGCGCTCAGTCGGCGTGCTCTCGATCGACCCCTCCTCGCCGTTCACGCAAGGTGCCCTGCTCGGCGATCGCATCCGCCTCACAGAGCACTTCCTCGATCAGGGTGTCTTCATCCGCTCGATGGCCAACCGCGGCGCGCTAGGTGGCCTATCCGAGGCAGCTCTGCAGGCCGCGCTGCTACTCGACGCCGCCGGGCGCGAGGACGTGTTCGTGGAGACAGTCGGTGTGGGTCAGGCCGAGATCGACATCATCGATCACGCCGACACGATCGTGCTCGTGCTGATGCCCGGCTCGGGCGACTCGATCCAGGCGTTGAAGGCGGGCGTGATGGAGATCCCCGACGTGATCGTCATCAACAAGGCCGACCATCCCCTGACAGACACGATGGTGCGCGAGATACGAGGGGTCCTCTCGCTGGCCAATCTCAGCGGCGACTCCGAATCGAATCCCGCCCACCCCAAGTGGCGCGTGCCGATCGTCAAGACAGAGGCCGCCCACGGCAAGGGTATTCTCGAGCTAGTCGAGCAGCTCGATGCTCACCGCGCACACATCCTCGGCGAGGGCACCCTGCAGGAGCGCCGCGGACGCAACTTGCGCAACGAGGTGCTGGCGATAGCCACCGCGCGAATGCGCCGACGCCTGGAGGAGGAGCTGCGCGAGGACGCTGAGTTCAAGCGACTCCTGGAGGAGGTTGTGCAGCGACGCCTCGATCCAGCAAGTGCCGCCACCGCGCTGCTGCAGCGCGAGTCTCGCTAGACGAATATACGGCCCGCGAATGGCGCGAGCCATGCCGGAGCATGTCAACCTAAGGCGATACCCCGCTCGGGACCCAACAACCTAATCGCCCTCTGCGTCTGCCTTGTCGTCGCGTTGCTGACATTCAGCGGCACCGCCTTCGCTCGCGCGGGCGCGTGGAGCGCTCCCTCCGCGCGGGTCGCCGAGGCAAACCATGCCGGATGGCCTGAGATCACCGGGATGTTGCTGCAGAACTCGAACAACCTGAGCCGTCCGCTCGATGGCCGGCCCGGGCACGATCCGTTCGACGGCACCGACCCGAGCTACTCGTGCGATGGCGAACAGACGGGCGGCGAGTACCACAACTGCGGCTTTCCCGGCATTGGCGACGGTCCCCGCTTTACGACGCTTCCGCAGCTCGAACTCGAATGCCAGCGGGACGGCAGCTCATCTGAGGCCGCCCAGCCGCCGCTATTCCCAGCGGTGGTTCTGCCTGCCGGTCTACCTGCGTTCTGTGCGCATAAGTACGAAGAAACCGATCTGGTGCCGGTGAGCATCGGCCACAACGAGCTGCTCGGCGGAGACGGCAACGACGCGATCCACGCCGGTCCGGCGGGCGACGTGATCTGGGGGGACTCACATGCCGAAGGAAACGACACGACCCAGGTCGATCGTCTCTACGGTGGAGAAGGCAACGATTGGATATACGCAAGTCACGGCACCAACTACATCTGGACCGGTGGCGGTGAAGACCACGTGTTGTTGGTCTACGGCCACGGGGTCGTCTACTGCAACGGCCCCGGACACAAGATCCTCGTGATGCGCAAGCTCGCCGCGAATCGCCACTACAAGCTGATCGGCTGCAGCGACAAGACGATCGTTCCCTACGCGGCGTAGCGGTCGCTTCCTTACCGAGCGTCGCCTACACAAGCTGCATGGCGGCGCAACCGGCTTTCAGCGATCGACGTTCAGCGAGCGTGCGGTGGGGGAGCGGGGAACCTCCCGCTGATCCGGAAGCGTGCCGATCACACGGTCGCCCACGGTAGAGGTCACCCCGAACCAGTAGCGCTCGTTCTTGAAGTGATGCAGCCGGTGATTGCGCCAGATCGCCTTGAAGTAGCGACCTTTCGGACGGTAGGGGGTGTGGATCAGGAAGTGGCTCCACTCATACGCCGCGAGAATCGTGAAGCTGGTGAGCACGCCTGTCGTCGCGTAGGCGAGTCGCGGGCCGCCGAGCACGAAGGAGATGGGGAAGGACATCCCCCAGTTCACGAGGGCAATCATCGGTAGGAACACGAGCACTCCATACACCGGCAGCAGCACGCCGTCGAGCACGCCCGGCGCTTCATGGTGCGCGCGGTGCTCGCGCGCGGTCAGCATCTCCACGCGACGGCCGAAGAGATCAAAGGGAGGTGAGTGCAGCATGTACACGTGGATCGCCCACTCCACGAACGGAGTCACCGCGAGGAGTCCAATCGCCATAACCAGGTCGCGCCAGCTCCAGGAGCCCTGTGCCAAGCGCAATGCCAGCGCGAGCAGCACCGCGCCAAGGAGATACGGCGGAGATGGCTGGCGCCAGAACGCCCGCCTGCAGTCGCCGAGGCTCGTCGCGCCCTTGTCCGCGCGAGTCGGCACAGCTTGCGACGGCGCGGTCAGCGGATCGGGTTCCCCGTCCAGCGTGTCCGTTCTGACATCGGCGGCTGTTCGTGGCATCGCGCACACAATGCTAAAGCGCATGCGTCCGTCTGTCGAATAAGTGGACGTGTCCAGGGTGAGCGCCGACGACATCGAGTCGGAGATCGGCGACCACATCCCGCCGATAGCCGACACCGACCCCCACGTGCTGCGGGCACGTAAAACCGCCGCGTGGACGCGTGCCGCGCTGGGCGCGATGGGTATAGCGCTGATCCTCGCCGACGGCGAGTTGCTCATACATCCCGCCCTCGCGATTGCCGGCTTCGCGACGATCTCGCTGTCGGCGATCGTGCAGCTCTGCGCGCCGCGGTTGTCGTGGATGCGCACCGAGGAGTCCCTCGCCGGCATTGCCGGCGTGCTCATCATCGGTGTGCAGTCCGAGCGCGTGAGTGTCATCAGCATCGTCTGGCTTGCCGCCGTCGCCAGCGGCGTGCTCGCCCGCGGCGGGCGCGTGCACTGGATCGGCCGCGGCGTCGTGCTGTGCTCGCTCGCTCTGCCGATCGTTCACACAGGTCATCTCAGCCTCGAATACGCGGCGCTGTTCGGCGCCACCGTCGGTCTGCTGCTCACAAGTGGGCGTCTCACCCGCGAGCTGAACCACCTGCTCCACCAGGCTCGCTACGACGCTGACCACGACGACCTGACCGGACTGCTCTCCTACGCCGCCTTCCGCGCGGCGCTCGAGCAGACGGTTGAGCGATCCGAGCGCTCCGCGCCCGTGTCGCTGTTGTTGCTCGACCTCGAGCGTTTCGGCGTCGTCAACAAGACACACGGCCACGCCGCCGGTGACGTGCTGCTCGCGGCCGTCGGCGAGCGCTTGCTTGCCATCGCCGGCAGCGAGCGGCCGGTAGGGCGCCTTGGCGGCGACGAGTTCGCGATCATCTCGCGCGCCGCCGATCCGGTCGCGCTCGCTCGTGCACTGCTGCAAGAGCTTCCCAGGCGCTCCGAGGAGGATCCGCGGCCGATCTCCGCCTGCGTGGGCATCTCCCAAACCCCGGCCGACGGAGACAGCGGCGAAGCGCTGCTGCGCGCCGCCGACATCGCGTTGCGCGTTGCCAAGCGCAGCGGGCTCGCAGGCCAGATCTCCGCCTACACAGGCGGTTCGCTCAGCGGCAGGGGAGAGCGCAGCGCGCGTGGCACGCTCGACCGCCTGATCGAAGGCAAGGGCCTCTCGATGGCGGTTCAGCCGATCGTCGATCCCCGCAGCGGCGCGATCCACGCGTATGAGGCACTCGCACGCTTCGGGCGACGCAGCACCGACAGTCCCCTGCACTGGCTCGCCGTCGCCGAGGAGTTTGGCCAGCGCGACCTGCTCGAGCGGGCCTGTCTGCGCGCCGCACTCGAGCTGTTCGCCTCACGCCCACAGGGCACGCTGCTCTCTGTGAACCTGTCCGCGCCGGTACTGCTCGACCGGCGCACGCTGGAGTTGTTGGAGCGGCCGGCCGACCTCTCGGGGCTGATTGTCGAGGTCACCGAGGAGGCGCTCGTACAGAGCGAATCCCAGTTGCAGCAAACGATGCGACCGCTGCTCGCCCGCGGCGCCAAGCTCGCCGTCGATGATATGGGTGCCGGCTACTCCGGACTGCGTCAGATAACCACTGTGCACCCCAGCTACCTGAAGCTCGACCGCTCCCTGATCGCAGGCATCGACGAGGACGATGACCGTCAGGCTCTAGTCGGTGCGCTCGTTGGCTACGCAGCGCACGTCGGCAGCCTGCTCGTCGCCGAGGGCATTGAAACTCCCGCCGAGCTGAGCGCACTGATCGAGCTGGGCGTGCCACTCGTGCAGGGCTTCTATCTCGGTCGCCCGGCAGCTCCATGGCCGCGCGTCGCGGTCGGGCAGCTCGCCACACCCGTGTGACCTTGTCGCTAGAGTGGCCGCGATGGCCTTCGATTACCTACGCGTCGCCGACCGCACCTGGCCGACCTTGATCCGCCTGATGGGCGGGCACGCGCGAATCTATCGGGCCACGAACGGGCTCATCGGCCATCGTGTGCCGGGAGCGCCGGAGATGCTGCTACTCGACCACGTCGGCGCCAAGAGCGGCAAGCATCGCTACACGCCGCTCGTGTTCGCCCGCGACGGGGACGACGTTGTCCTGATCGCATCCAAGGGCGGCTATCCGAAGAACCCCGGCTGGTTTTACAACCTCAGCGCCAACCCCGACACCACGATCCAGATCGGCTCCAAGCGGACATCGGTACACGCACGTGTGGCCACGCCCGAGGAGTACGACCGCCTATGGAAGCTCGCGGTCGCGGTCTACGGTGGCTATGAAGAATACCGGCGACGCACCGATCGCCAGATCCCGCTGGTAGTGCTTGAGCCGCGCTAAGCGCCGAGCGCGCGCGCGATCACCATTTGCTGCACCTCGTCGGTGCCCTCGCCGATCGTGAGAATCTTCGCGTCGCGGTAGAAGCGGCACACGGGATACTCCTCGATGTATCCATACCCGCCGTGTATTTGCACGGCCTCCTCGCTGCACCGCACCGCCAAGCGCCCCGTCTTCAGCTTCGCCTGCGCGGCCGTCAGCGTGAAGTTACGCCCCGCGTCCTTCTCGCGTGCCGCCTTGTACACGAGCAGCCTGCCCGCCTCGATCTCCGTCGACATGTCCGCCAGCTTGGCCTGGATCGCCTGAAACTTGGAGATCGGCTTGCCAAACGCCTTGCGCTGCTTGGCGTAGGCGAGCGCCTGGTCGAGTGCGCCCTGGGCGAGTCCCACGCCCATCGCGGCGACGCCGATACGTCCGATGTCGAGAATGTGCAAAAACTGCTTGAAGCCCTGCCCGCGTGGCCCGAGCAGGTTCTCCTCCGGCACGCGGCAGTCGGTGAAGGAGAGCGGGCGCGTGTCCGAGGCGTTCCAGCCCATCTTCCGGTACGGCTCGCCCTGCTCGTACCCGGGCGCGCCATTGGGCACGAGGATGTTCGATATCTCCTTGGCGCCGCCTGCGCCCGCCGGGGTGTCGGTCTCCCCGGTGACCGCGGTGATGCACACGACACCCGAAATGTCGGTGCCGGCGTTTGTTATGAACTGCTTGGCGCCGTCGATCGTCCATTCGCCGTCGTGCAGGCGTGCGCGCGTGCGAGTGTTGCCGGCGTCGCTGCCCGCCTCCGGCTCGGTCAAGCCGAACGCGCCGAGCTTTTCTCCAGCGCATAGTCGCGGCAGCCACTCGCGCTTCTGCTGCTCCGAGCCGAATAGGTAGATCGGTTGCGTTCCCAGCGAGGTGTGCGCGCATAGGGTGATTGCCACCGAGGAGTCTACCCGCGTCAGCTCCTCGACAGCCAGCGCGTACGCGAGCGTGTCTCCGCCGCCACCACCGTACTCTTGGGGGAACGGAATCCCCATCAGTCCGAGCTTGCCGAGCTTCTCCACGATCTCATAGGGAAACGACTTCGTCCGGTCCAGCTCCTCCGCGACCGGCGCCACCTCGCCCTGTGCGAATTCCCGCACCGTGCGGCGGATCAGCTCGTGATCGGGGGAGAGATCGAAGTCCATGTGCGCGAGTGTCCCGATCGCCTATCGAGCGAGTCGACGGCTAGGCGCCGGGTGCATACGACCGCGCCAGATCGACAAGCAACCTGACGCCGTAGCCGGAGGCGCCCTTGCCGACATACGCCCGTCCCAGCTCCCATGCCGAGCCGGCGATGTCCAGGTGTGCCCATGGCGTGTCGCCCACGAAGTTCGCAAGGAAGGCGGCGCCCACGATCGTGCCCGCCTTGCGTCCTTCGGGTGCGTTGTCGAGGTCGGCGTATTTGCCCTTGATCAGCTCGTCGTACTCCTCGTGCAGCGGCAGTCGCCACACGATCTCGCCGGTGCGCTCGCCCGCTTCGCCCACGCGCGCTGCCCACTCCTCGTCGTTTGCGAGCAGCCCTGCGTAGGTCGAGCCGAGCGCGACTATCACCGCGCCCGTCAGTGTCGCTAGGTCGACGATGCGCTCGGCGCCGAGGGAGATCGCGTGACACAAGCAGTCCGCCAGCACCAGCCGGCCCTCGGCGTCGGTGTTGTTGACCTCGATCGTCTTGCCGTTGGCGGCGACGACGATGTCGCCCGGCTTGACCGAGCGTCCGCTCGGCAGGTTCTCGGTCGCGCCCACCACCGCCACGATCCGCACCGGCAGTCCAATCCGCGCGATTGCCGCGACGGCCGAGATCACGGCCGCCCCGCCGGACATGTCGAACTTCATCTCGGCCATTTTCGCGCCCGGCTTCAGCGAGATGCCGCCGCTGTCGAACGTCACCGCCTTGCCAACGAACCCGAGCAACGGACCGCTCGCGCCAGGCGGCTCGTAGCGCAACACGATCAGCGCCGGCTCCTGCTCCGATCCCTGCGCCACCGCGGCGAACGCACCCATCGAGCGTGCCACGAGCCCCTCGCGGCCCTCCACTTCCACCGACAGGTGCTCGATCTGCTCGCCCAGCGCTTGCGCGTGCTGCGCCAGCGCGGTCGGGGTGAGGTCGTTCGCGGGCCGGTTCTGCAGGTCGCGTGCCTCGTTCACCGCCTCTGAGACGATCTTAGCCTCGCCGACTACCGTCGCGAGATCGCCGTCTCCTCTCAAAATCAAACCCTGTAGGCGTTTCGTCTTGCTCTCTCCGTCCGGGTTGCCTGCCTGCCCTCCTTCATGGGGGGTGCCCTCCGGGTCGCCCATGCCTTCCGGGGTGCTCGTGCCTGTGGGGGCGTCGCTCGCGCCGGACTTGTGCGAGAGGAAGCTGTAGTCGGCGAGCATTGTCCCCTGCACCAGTGCGGCGGCTACCTCGCCGTCGCTGTTCGGCGTCTGCCAGCACAGCACCTTCGTGGACAGCTCTCGCGTGCGGTCGCGAACCGTGGCTGCCGCCACACGTGCGCGCTCGGGCGTGAAGTCGGCTTGCTCGCCGAGCCCCACGACCAGCCAGCGCTTGCCATCCGCGTGCGCTAGGGCAAGCGCCTTGAAGGAGCGTCTCGCCTCGCCGCTTGCGAGCAGCTCGCCCACCTGCGCAGGCGCACCCGAGGGTGTCTCGGCTCCCTCGAACACCCCGATGGCGACCGTATCGGCAGCGGTTTCTACGGCAGGCTCGGTAGTCCATGACACGTTCACGGTTCGAGCACGATACCCGGCTCGGTAGGATTGCTGTCCCCAGGCTGCATAGCGGCCGGATGGGTGGGACAAAAATCTAAACTAGGAGAATCGCCTCGATGCCCAAGACCGTGATCCTCGGCTCCGCGCGCACGCCCATCGGCAAGATGGGAGGAGGACTGTCCTCGCTCGACGCCACCGAGCTCGGCGCAATCGCAATCGAGGCGGCGCTGGAGCGTTCCAGCGTCGAGCCCGAGCAAGTCGAACACGTCGTCATGGGCCAGGTCCTGCAGGCCGGACAGGGTCAGATCCCGTCGCGCCAAGCGCAGATCAAGGCTGGCATCCCCAAGGAGGTCTCCTCAGAGACGATCAACAAGGTGTGCGCCTCTGGGGTGCGCGCCACTGTAATCCTCGACCAGGCGATTCGCGCCGGCGATGTGCAAGTTGGTGTGGCGGGTGGCATGGAGTCGATGTCCCAAGCTCCATACCTGTTGCCCGGCGCACGCTTCGGGTTTCGCATGGGCGACGTCAAGGCGCTCGACGCGATGGTCCACGATGGCCTCACAAACCCGTTCTCAGGCAAGCAGATGTTCGTCGAGGCGACCGAAGTCGGCGATGAGCTGGAGCTAACGCGAGCAGACCTCGACCGCTGGGCGCTGCGCTCGCACGAGCTGGCTTTGAAGGCCACCGACGAGGGTCGCCTGCCCGAAGAGATCGTCTCGGTCACGATCAAAGGGCGTAAGGGGGATACCGTTGTCGAGGTAGACGAGGGTCCTCGCCGCGATACGTCTTTGGAGAAGCTCGCAGCGCTGCCGGGCCTTGTCGGCAAGGACGGTACGCACACTGCGGGAAATTCCCCTGGCGTCAACGACGGCGGCGGTGCGTTGGTCGTCGCCTCAGAGGAGTGGGCTTCGGCCAACGGCAAGCAGGCGCTCGCCGAGGTCGTCACGCACGCTCAGTCCGCCGACGAGTTCGCCTATCTCGCCCGCACCCCAGCTTCGGCTGCCAAGAAGGCGCTAGAGAAGGCCGGTTTGAAGGCGCAGGACATCGACGTGTGGGAGATCAACGAGGCGTTTGCCTCGGTCACGCTCAACTCGATTCGTGTGCTTGGCATAGACGAGGACAAGGTCAATGTCAACGGCGGCGCCGTCGCGTTGGGGCACCCGATCGGCGCTTCGGGTGCACGTATCATCGGCAGCCTCGTATTCGAGCTGCGCCGTCGCGGCGGCGGCCTCGGCTGTGCCGCGATCTGCTCCGGCGGCGGTCAGGGCGACGCCTTCATCATCAAGGTCTGAGATGGCGGAGCCAAGGGGGAAGATTCGCGTCGTCGTAGCCAAGCCTGGCCTTGACGGCCACGACCGCGGCGCCAAGATCATCGCTCGCGCGCTACGCGATGCTGGCATGGAGGTCATCTATACCGGACTGCACCAAACCCCCGAGCAGATCGTGGAGACGGTGATCCAGGAGGACGCCGACGCGGTTGGTCTATCGATTCTCTCGGGAGCGCACATGACGCTCGTGCCGCGCGTAGTGCAGTTGCTGCACGAGCAAGACATCGACGACGTGGTCGTCACCGTCGGCGGCACCATCCCTGCCGAAGACATACCCGAGCTAAAGAGCCTCGGGGTGGCCGAGGTATTCACGCCAGGTGCGCCCACCCAGGCGATCGTGGATTTTATTCGCGAGGCCACCAGCGCCCGCAAGGTGAGCTGAGTGTGGCGCGTCAGGTCAGCGGAGTGTGTTGTATTGTCTCTTTTTGTTAACTACTATCGTAACTACAAATAGTAGTTACTATCGTCAAGCGCCCAAAAAGTGTTTATATCCACGCCTGGCCGTGGCCTGTAGTAGCCGATCTGCTGCCTGATTGACTCGTCAGTCAACTCAGGTAGGATTGCCCAATCGACATCCCTCAAGGAGTAACTGAATGAAGATTTGCGTCCTGGTGAAGGAGGTTCCGGACGCCGCCGTCGAGAAGCGCATCAACAGCTCGACGGGGCGCATGGACCGCAGCGGGGAGAAGAACCTCAACCCTTATGACACGCACGCCATTGAGGCTGCGATGCAGATTCGCGAGGGCGGCATCGCCCCCGTCGAGGAGATCGTGGCCGTGACCATGGGCCCGGAGAGCGCCGTGCGCGCCCTGCACAAGGCCGTATCGCTCGGAGCCGACCGCTCCGTGCACCTCTCCGATCCGGCTGTCGCCGGCTCAGACGTGGCCGCCACCGGCTACGCCCTGGCCCAGACCCTCGACCGTGAGAAACCCGACCTTGTGCTGCTCGGCCAGCAATCGGATGACGGCGAGTGCTACACGATCGGAGCGGTCGTCGCAGAGCACCTGCGCATGCCCTCACTCACCCAGGTAATCAAGATGGACGTCGAGTCAGACGCGCTGCGCTGCGAGCGCCAAGCTGAGTACGGCTACGACACAGTGCAGATCAAGTTGCCCGCCGTGATCTCTGTCGGCGACGCCATCAACGAGCCGCGCTACCCGTCGCTGAAGGCGATCATGGGCGCCAAGAAGAAGCCGCTCGACACGGTCACCGCCGGTGACGTCGGCGTCGACACGAGCAAGGTTGGTGGCGATAACTCCGCCGCGCAATGGATCGCCGCGAAGGCTCCCCCGGCCAAGGCCGCGGGCGAGATCATCGAGGACGAGGACACCGCCGAGACGGTCGAAAAGATCGTCGCCTGGCTCGACGAGCGCAAGCTCATATGAGGGTGGCGCAGACGGCCGTAGGCCGGCGAGCCGGGCCCCTCACTCTTTAATCTTCTGTGGAAGGAACCTGATCTAGACATGGCAAACATCCTGGTCTACGCGCTCCACTACAAAGGCGCGATCAACAAGAACTCATTGGGTGCCGTCTCCGAGGGTGCAAAGCTCGCCGCCGAGCTCGGCGGCGAGGCACACGCGATTCTTGTGGGCGAAGGCGTCCCGCAAGACCTCGCGGCCACGCTTGGTAACTACGGCGCCAAGAAGGTGCTGATCGCGGAGGGCCCCGAAGGGCTCGCGCAACCGGTCGTCGACGCGATGGGCGCAGCGATCTCTGGTGGCGATTACAAATACGCACTGTTCGGCGGCGGGCTGCTCGGCTTCGAGATCGGCGCCGGCCTGGCCGCACGGCTCGGAGCCGGTGTGGCCATGGAGGTCACCGCGGTACGCGCCGAGGGCGGCGAGCTGATCGCAGAGCGGCCGATTCTCGGTGACTCCGCGATCTCTGAGATCAAATACCGCTCCGATGTCGGCATCGTCATCGGACGCCTGAACGCGTTCGAGATCAAAGAGACCGGCGCAGGAGCAGCCCCTGTCGAGCAGGTCAGCTTCGAGCTGAGCGACCACGCCAAGCAGGCCACGATGGTCACGCGCGGCGAACAGCGCGGCGCCGACGTGGACATCGAGGGCGCCTCGATCCTCGTCGCCGGCGGTCGCGGTCTTGGCAAGGCCGAGGGCTTCCAGCTCGCCGAGGACCTGGCGGCGGCGTTCGGCAACAATGCAGCGGTGGCGGCCACGCGTGCGGTTGTGGACGCCGGCTGGTACCCCTACGCAGCGCAGATCGGTCAAACCGGCAAGACGGTCTCGCCGAAGCTGTATCTGGCGGCGGGCATCTCCGGTGCGATCCAGCACAAGGTGGGAATGCAATCATCGGAGAACATCGTCGCGATCAACAAGGACTCAAACGCGCCGATCTTCGAATTCTCAGACCTCGGGATTGTGGGCGATCTGAACAAGATCCTGCCGAAGTTGACTGAGGCCGTGAAGGCCAAGAAAGCTGGTTGAGCAATGAAGCGCGGGCGGATGTTGCGTGAGCGAAAAGGAGTGTCAAGCGATGTCATCTCATAACGGCTCTCACAATGGAAAGGTCGTCCCGGCGGCCTTCCCGCCGCCCGTGGACTCCCAAAAGGAGTTCGTCAAGCGCGGCCTCGACCCCGAGGACGAGCTGATCGAGGTTGGTGTGGCAATCGTCGGCGGTGGTACCGCCGGCCTGGCATGCGCCAATCGCCTGTTGCAACTGCTCGGCGACGATCCCGAGGCGATGGAGCGCCTTGGCGAAGTGCCGGTGGCGGTTGTTGAGAAGGCAAAGACGTGCGGTGGACACAACCTCTCCGGCGCAGTCGTGCGCCCCGGAGCACTGCAGGAACTGTTTCCGGAGATGACCCGCGAGCAGTGGCGTGAGGAGGGATTTGCCTTCGGTGAGGTGCACAAGGAGGCCGTCTACCTGACGCCCACCTCGAAAGCATCGATCCGTATTCCCACGCCGCCGCCGTTCAAGAATCACGGTAATGAGGTCATCTCCGTCTCGGCGCTGGCCCGCTACCAGCAGCAGCAGGCGGAGGAGGCCGGTGCCTACATCCTCACTGAGACGGCTGCTACCCAGCTTGTAGTCGAGGACGGTCGGGTTGCCGGGGTGCGCTCCGGCGACAAGGGTCGCGGCAAGGACGGCGAGCCACTTGGCAACTTCGAGCCTGGCACCGACATCAAGGCGAGCGCCACAGTCCTCGCCGAGGGTTGCTGGGGTCACTTGACGGGAGCCGCGATCCGTGAGTTCGATCTCGCCAAGGGTCGCGAGCCGCAGGTGTGGGAGCTTGGCGTCAAGGAGGTCTGGAAGGTCACCAAGCCGCTTGACCGTCTGATCCACACGATGGGCCCGTGGCCGCTGAAAATCTCATCGAAGTACGGGCAGATCGGCGGTACATGGATCTATCCGATGAAGAACGAGAAGACGGGCGAGGACATGGTCTCGATTGGCTTTGTGGTCGAGCTCGACTACGCCGACGCCACAACTTCCGCGCACGACCTGTTGCAGACGTTCAAGACGCATCCGCTCGTGCGCAAAATCCTCGAGGGCGGCGAGCGCGTCGCCTGGGGCGCCAAGGCACTACCGGGCGGCGGCTACTGGTCGATGCCCAAGCTCTCGATGCCCGGTGCGGTGCTCGTGGGCGACTCGGGCGGCATGGTGGACACGATGGCACTGAAGGGTGTGCACCACTGCATCAAGTCGGGCATGCTCGCGGCCGAGTCGATCTACGCGGCGCTCAAGCGCGGCAGCAGCGACTTTTCCGACTACGAGCGGGCAATCGAGCAATCCTCGGTCGGCAAAGAGCTGTGGGAGGTACGCAACGCGCGCCAACCCCTGCAAAAGGGCCTACTCATGGGTGGGCCGCTGTCCGGCATCCAGCAGATCACCAAGGGCAAGCTGCCCGGCCGCGCGGATTGGCACCGCAACGATTCGATCCCGGTGTTCGTCGGCAACACCAAGGACGTGTACGTCAAGCCCGACGGCAAGTACACCTTCGACAAGCTCTCCTCGGTCTTCATCACCGGCAACGCCACCCGCGACGACGCGCCCAACCACATTCGCGTGCAGAAGCACGTTCCGCGCGAGGTCGCCGAAACCTGGCGCTGGATGTGTCCTGCTGGGGTGTATGAGATCCCCGAGGACGCCCCGGAGACGGGGGCTGTGGACGTGATCGTCAACTACACCAACTGCGTACAGTGCGGCGCGATCACCGCCAAGGGCGGGCGCCTCACAACCCCAGAGGGTGGCGACGGCCCGTTGTACCAGATCACCTGAGCGTTTCCAACTCGGCGTTTGTGCCCACTTTGTGCGAAACATCGTGGGCCTATGAGTGTTAGTGGCTTGTGAATGGCAAGGACGACGTTCCAATCTACTTGGGGGGCCAGGGCAGCGCTTGTGCTCGCGTGTGCGCTCGTGGCGCTCGCCTGCGCACAAACGGCGCTCGCACGGAGCGACCTGCACTATGGCGCGGTCGGCTCGACCGCCATGGGCAATGCTGCCGCGACGTCCACCACGACTACGCCCACCGACACAAGCGGTTATTCCGCCACCGTGGAACAGTGCGTGACCTCCACCGTGCAGAGCGAACGCTCGGCGACGTTCACGGCTCACATGGTCGCCATCCCCTCCACGCAGCGGATGCAGATCAAGATCCAGCTTCAACAGCGGATGCACGGGGAAACCGAATACCACACGCTCACCGCACCGAGCCTCGGCGTATGGCACGCATCGGAACCGGGAGTGAGGATCGACAACTACGTTCAGCAGGTGACCAACCTGGCCGCTCCCGCCGCCTACCGGGCGCTTGTGCAGTTCCGCTGGCTGAGCGACAAGGGACATGTTCTCAAGCGCGCCGAACTGCACACCACGCACTGCCTGCAGCCGACACTCTCCGGGCAGGTCACGCAAACACCGGCGCCAACCCAAACACCGGGGTCAACCCAAACGCCGCTGGCCTGACTAGGGTCGGCTGGCGGGCATCGCTCATGTCCCGTTCGCAGGCCGATTGGCCGATCGACGCGCCAGCCGCTAGAATGTCCTGAACATGAAGTCGTCGATCCACCCCAACTACGTCGAGGCGCACGTGCGCTGCATGTGCGGCAACGAATTCACCACGCGTGCGACCCAAGAGGAGATCCACGTCGAGGTGTGCTCCAACTGCCACCCCTTCTACACAGGACGGCAGAAGCTCATCGACACGGGTGGACGCGTCGAGCGTTTCCAACGTCGAGTCGCCAAGGGGCGTTTGCGCGGCGCGCAAGCGGCTGCTGCGCGACCAGGCGCGGATCAAACACGCCCCCAGTAGGACGATGTCCTCTCGCCCGGTTGCCGGTGGGAGGGTGCAGGCGAGCAACCTCCAGGCCGGAGCTACTACCTCCGCGGGCACCAGCTCGTCAGACACCGTCGATGCACAGCACGGCGCTGAGGTCCAATTAGCCGACGGTCAGCTGACCGCGCAGCGCGACGCTCCGCTCGGCGGACAGGCCGTGCTCGAGGGGGTCATGATGCGCGGCGTACGCCACTGGGCGGTGGCGGTGCGAAAGCCGTTGCCGGCCACCGGTGAGGCGCAGGCCGAGAATGGAGCGCAGGACAGCGCCGCGCGAGATACGTCGCACGACAGCGGCCAGCACGACGTGTCGTACGACGGCGATCCGAGCGACGCGGGCCACAACGGCGCCGCGCGCGATATGTCGCACGCCCTCGATGTGGCGTTTGCACGAGAGGCGCAGCTCAGCAGTGAGGAGGAGAGCGGGCAGCTGGAGCCACTCGGCGAGATCGAGGTCACGACCTCGCCGCTGACCTCCGCGCTCTCCCGCCACCGTTGGCTGCGGGTGCCCGTGCTGCGCGGCATCGTTGCGCTTGGCGGTTCACTCGCGATTGGCTTCAGGGCGCTTGGTATCTCCGCCAACGCGCAACTTCCCGAAGACGAGGCGGAGGAGCCGCAGGAAATCACATCCGCAATGTGGGTTGGCACCGTGCTCATAGCGATGGTGTTCGCGATCGGACTGTTCTTCCTGCTGCCGCTCGGCCTCACGAGCCTCATCAAGCACCAGCTGAACTCCTCGGCACTGTTTTGGATCGTCGAGGGCGTCGTGCGCACCGCCATCTTCCTTGGCTACATGGTGGCGCTGTCGCGCATCCACAGCCTACGTCGCGTCTTTGAGTATCACGGTGCAGAGCACAAGACAATCTCCTGCTTCGAGGCGGGCCTGCCGCTAACACCGGCCAACGCGCAACGCTTCTCCCGACTGCACCCGCGCTGCGGCACGAGCTTCCTGTTGATCGTGATGGTCGTGTCGATCTTCGTGTTTGGAGCGGTCGGGATGCCCGCCTGGTACTGGCTCGTCGCCACTCGCATCTTCGGCGTGCCGATAATCGCCGGTATCTCCTTCGAGATCATCAAGTTCGCCGGGCGCAACCGCAATCGACCCTGGGTCAAAACGGTGATGTGGCCCGGGCTGAAGTTGCAACTGCTGACAACGCGCGAGCCCGACCTCGACCAGCTTGCGGTCGCGATCGCGGCGCTGCAGGCGGTCCTGGAGCTCGAGACTCCTGGGAGCTTGAGTGCGGCGGAGCTCGTCGGGGTGGAGGTTGTGGCGTAGGGGTGGAGTTGGGCGCAGGGTCGCCGTTGTGGCGTACGGTCCCGCCGTTATAGGCTAGTCAGCCCCAGCTCGCCGTGGGCAATGCTTGAGTCCGCCGACGGCGATCGGTAACGGTCGGCGGGCCCCATGCTACTTCTTTGTTCTTAGCAGCTCAGATGCACGAACGTTTCCTTTAGCACGGAAATTGTGACTTTCTTGGCCGGGCATTGTCGGCCCGATATCAGCTTACCCACGAGGGAATAGCTGCTCGGGTAGATAGTCGAGCGAAAGTGCTGATGCTTGACCGGGATTCTCATAAACACCGAATGGCCGTTGAAGACGATAACTTCGCGGCCGTGCTTGAGCACGCCCGCGACGCTTCCATATTTGGGCGCGGGATGGCTTCCGCGGTTATAGGTAAGCCTTGACATCCTGGTTACCGCGTGCGCCGTGGCCGATCGGGCTGCAGCGACGAACGAACTGGCGTCCTGTAGTTCGTTGAGATTGGGCGTCTTCATTCCGGCTCCGATCGTCATGCCAAGTTGAACTCCTGTATGGGCGTCTATCAACAACATGACTTGGTCGGCTGTGGCAGGTTTTGCTCCCCTTGGGAGCCTCTCGGGCGGTGTGAAGTCGCTACCTGACATCAAGACCAGATATGTGCTGGCCTGACCTTCCGCGTACTCCTCTTCCATGGCGTGTTGCTGTTCTACAGCAGTGCAGCTTGCGTTTTGACCACCGAAGCAGAAGCTGCCGTTTGGGGCGCCTGACTTGAGCTGGGCTTCGTGCGCTTGCGCCGTCGCCAGAGATTGACCTTCCATCAGCGCTCGCGCCTGTGTCATCGTGCCGCGCGCGAGTTCGACAGTGATTTCGCCGTCTTCGCCCCACCCCCGGGCCAGGCGCACGGCGGTTTCCGCGATTTCCAGCTCTGACTTTTCCTGTCCGCTCGGCGCGGTATAGGAGACGAACGGCGTCTGTGTGACGCCTGTGGCTTGGGCGGCTCCGTGACTGAGTGCCACCACCACGAGTGCCGCTGTCACGAAGGCCCCGCTCACCAGTCGGACCAGGCGCGGTCTTTTCACGGCTGAGAATAGGCGCATCTGGTTATCTCCTATCAGCAGTGTGGTTGTGGGCCACGTGAAGTTTCAGTCAGCGTGCCATTCGCGACAGGTATATCACGAGATTCGAAATGGCGGAGTCGCGCCACTCCGTGGGCGTAGGTGGCCACCGCCTGAAGCGCGCGAGACCACGAGCTGGCGTGTTCTTGTTGAGCGTGACCCCCGAGCGCACTGGTATCGGCCAGCTATGTCAACAAGTGCGCCACGGCCGCCGGCGAGAGCGGCCCCTCGCGGACCACGTGCCAAGCTTCACTTGACTCATACTCTGACAAATCGATTACGGTCGAAGCCGTGCCTGGTAGCTTGCCGCCGTCGAGGGTCAGATCCGCGCCTGTGCGGATGTCAGCCGGCACGTCGCTGAGGCACTTGGCGTCGGCGGCGCCGGAGAGGTTGGCGCTCGACTGTGCCGCCGGCACTTCGACACTTGCAAGCGTGGCGAGCGGCCAGTCGAGTTCGGGGACGCGCAGGCCGAGTAGGGCCGAGGCGCTGCCGCTTGGATCGCAGGCGAGCGGGAACCGTCCGGTGGGGTTGGGCAGCAGCAGCGTCACCGGGCCCGGCAGTAGCGCGCCGAGCGCGGCGCGGGTGCGGGGACCGAGCTCGCTCAGCACTTGAAGCGCGGGGGCGAGTGAGAAGAACATGATCGCCGCCGGCTTGGCTGGCTGGCGCCCCTTGAGTTCGTACACGCGTCGAATCGCGGTGGCGCTTTCGGGATTGCACGCCAACCCGTAGACGGTGTCGGTCGGGATCACGGCCACGCCATCGCCCGCGAGGCACGCTTGCAGTCGTGTCGCGTCCTCAGGTGCGAGTCTCACGCGCAAACCACACAGCGTTCCCCGGCGAGTGCCGGCGTGGCCTTTCGCGCTCCTACTCTCATCGTGCAACCGCTCACGAGCGCTCCCCGACGATCACACGCTCGATGCCCGCGAGGTCGCGCTCGGCTCCTACGCTCGTGAAACCGCCCGCTCGCATCAGCTCGCCGACGATGCCAGCCTGGCCGGCCCCGACCTCTACCGCGAGCATGCGTACACGCGTGCGCGCCGCGGCCTGCTCGATCAACAAGCGAATCTTGTCCAAGCCGTCGGCGCCGGCAAACAGGGCGCCGGTCGGCTCGTGGCGCAGAATCTCGGGGGCGAGCGCGGCTCGGTCGCGCTCGGCGACATAGGGCGGGTTGGAGAGAACGGCATCGAACTCGTCGGGCACGCGGCTGGACTCGTCCCCGGCATTGGGTAGGCGATCGGGCTTCTCGCCCAATTCCTCGAGCAGGTCGGCGTGCAGCCAGCTCACCTCCAGACAGAGGCGCTCGCCGTTGGAGCGGGCCAAGCTGAGTGCCTCCTCGCTGACATCGCTGCCGCTCACGCGCAGGTCGGGACGCTCGTCCTTGAGCGCGAGTGCGACGGCCCCGCTGCCGGTTCCGACGTCAAGCACACGCGAGCCTTCGGGGAGCGCGAGCGCCACTTCGACGAGCAGCTCGGTCTCTGCTCGCGGGATCAAGGCCCGTCGATCCACCGCCAGTTCCAAGTGCCTGAAGTGACGCTTCCCGAGGATGTAGGCGACCGGCTCGCGTTGTACCGAACGTCGCCGTACGAAGTCCTGAAATGTGCGCACCGCCGGGCCCGTCACGGCCAGTTCGCTGTCCACGAACAACTGCTCGCGCGTAACCTTGAGCGTGGCGGCGAGCAGCAGTTCGGCATCTAGCCTTGGGGTATCGCAGCCTGCTGCCGCGATCGCGGTAATGGCTCCGTCGAGTGCGTCGCGTGCGGGCGTTCCGCCGGCGAGCGATCCAATGCGTGATTCGGACATGGTGGGGGCTTGCAGGGCGCGCCCGACGGCCCTCAAACGGCCGTCTGCGCCTCCAGGCGACGGCGCTTCTCATCCGCCTGCAGGGCCGCGGTAACGTCTTGCAGCTCACCTTCGAGAATCTGGTCGAGGTTGTGGACGGTGAGCTTGATGCGGTGGTCGGTGACGCGTCGCTCGCCATAGTTGTAGGTGCGGATCTTCTCCGCGCGGTCGCCGGTACCGACCTGCGAGCGCCGGTCGGCGGCGAGTTCCGATTGCTGTTCGGCCAGGGCGCGCTCGTACAACCGAGCGCGCAGTACGCGCAGCGCCTTCTCGCGGTTTTGCAACTGTGACTTCTCGTCCTGCATCGACACCACGATCCCCGAGGGCTTGTGCGTGATGCGCACCGCCGAGTCGGTCGTGTTGACCGACTGGCCGCCCGGGCCCGAGGAGCGATACACGTCGATCTGAAGATCGCCGGGGTTGATCTCAACGTCCACGTCCTCAGCTTCCGGTAGCACCGCGACGGTCGCGGTCGAGGTGTGGATGCGACCCTGGGACTCCGTTTGCGGCACACGCTGCACGCGGTGCGTGCCGCCCTCGAACTTGAAGATGGAATACGCGTTCTCGCCCTTGACCGCGAATGTGTACTTGCCATCGCTGACCTCCAGCGCCTCCGGCTTCAGGCCGGCCCGCTCGGCGTAGCGGGTGAGCATCCGATACACATCGCCCGCCCACAGCCCCGCCTCGTCGCCGCCGGCGCCGCCCTGGATTTCAACGATCACGTTCTTCTCGTCGTTGGGGTCACGCTCGACCATCGCGAAGCGAATCTCCTCTTCGAGTGCCTCGATGCGCTCGCGCGCGCCGTCAAGCATTTCGCGCAGCTCTGGATCGTCGCCGTCCTCGGCGATCAGCTCCTCCGCGCCAGCCGCGTCGTCGCTCGCGTGGCGCCATTGTCCGGCAAGCTCGGCCGCCGGCTCCAGTTGGCGGTAGGCCCGCCCGACATCGGCGTAGCGTTCGCGGTCGCCGATCACGGCCGGGTCGGTCATCTGCTCGCCCAGCTCGCCAAAGCGAGCCTCGATCTGCTCGATCAACTCTTCGATCATGCCTGGGAGTCTAGGCGGCCTCCCGGTGCCGGCTCGGGCGTGCATGCGCGTTTCGCGGCGTGCCCGCTCCTGCTAGCCTCGATGGGCGCAGCCGCGACTGGCGCGAAAGGTGGGCTCAACCACCGGGGAGCGGCTCGAGAACCTCGCCGCGCGCCTGGGCACCCATAGCGATCACAAGCTCTAGGAGCGCGCCCATGCCAGACCTCAGCCCCGACTACTTCAATCGTCCCCTTGCGGAGGTGGACCCCGAGATCGCGGTGGCGCTGCGCGGCGAGCTGGAGCGCCAGCAGAACACGCTGGAGATGATCGCCTCGGAGAACTTCGTGCCCCAGGCGGTGCTCGAATGCCAGGGGTCGGTGCTCACCAACAAGTACGCCGAGGGCTACCCGGGACGGCGCTACTACGGCGGCTGCGAGTGGGTGGACATCTCCGAGCAGCTCGCGATCGACCGCGCCAAGGAGCTGTTCGGCGCCGAGCACGCCAACGTGCAGCCGCATGCAGGTGCGCAGGCCAACACCGCCGCCTATCACGCGTTGCTACAGCCAGGGGACACGATCATGGGGCTCTCCCTCGCCCACGGTGGTCACCTCTCCCACGGCATGAAAATCAACGTGTCGGGGCGCCTATATGACATTGCCGCCTACGAGGTGGACCGTGAGACGAGCACGATCGATATGGACGAGGTCGCTCGCATCGCACGCGAGCGTCGCCCCAAGTTGCTGCTCGCCGGCTGGTCGGCCTACCCGCGCCAGCTCGACTTCGCTCGCTTTCGCGAGATCGCCGATGAAGTCGGAGCGCTCTTGATGGTGGACATGGCCCATTTCGCCGGGCTCGTCGCCGCCGGACTGCACCCCAACCCGCTCGAGTACGGCGCTGACGTGGTCACCACCACGACCCACAAGACGCTCGGCGGTCCGCGTGCTGGGATCATCTTGTGCAAGGCCGAGTACGCCAAGAAGATCGACTCGGCCGTGTTTCCCGGCCAGCAGGGCGGCCCGCTCGAGCACGTGATCGCGGCTAAGGCGGTTGCGCTGCGCATCGCCGCAAGCGAGCTGTTCGCCGAGCGCCAGCGCCGCACCATCGAAGGTGCCAAGACGTTTGCCGAGCAGCTAATGAAGGCCGGTCACGGCGTCAACGTGCTGACAGGTGGCACCGACGTGCACCTCGCACTCGTGGATCTGCGCGCGTGCGAGCCTGAGCTGAGCGGTCGCCAGGCCGAGGATCGCCTGCACGAGATTGGCGTCACGGTCAACCGCAATGCCGTTCCTTTCGACCCGCGCCCGCCAATGGAGGCCTCGGGTCTTCGCATCGGTACGCCCGCGCTCGCTACGCGCGGCCTGGGGGTCGAGGAGTTCACCGAGGTCGGTGAGATCGTTGCTGTCGCACTCACGCCCGAGTTCGACGCGCGCAAGGACGAGCTGTCCGAGCGCGTGCGCACAGTCGTCGAGCGTCACCCGCTCTACGAGCACCTGAACGCGCCTAGCGCCGTGTAGCCCTACCGACGCCCGCGCCTGCGATGCTGTGCGCGAGTCGATGGCGCATCTCACTCAGCTCGACGCGCTCGCCGCATTCCTTGTTGCCGCGGCCGTGACCGCGTTGCTCACGCCGCTCACGATGCGCCTGGCGACCGCGGTCGGGGCGGTGGACGAACCGCGCGAGCGCGGCCTCTCCAGTCGTGCAACGCCGCTGCTGGGCGGGCTCGCGATCTTCGCTGGCGTACTCGTCGCGATGCTCGCGTTCCTGCCCGCCGGCTACGGGTCGAGCACGCAGATGTGGCATGGCGTGCTGATCGCCGCCACGCTCATAACGGTCGTGGGTGCGATCGACGATCGCTTCGACCTACCCCCGATCGTCAAGCTCGCCGGTCAGATCGCTGCCGCCGTGGTCGTCGTGCACTACGGTGTCGCCGTCAAGTCGATCACCCTGCCGTTTGCCGGCACGCTGCATTTCCCCAACGCCGGCGCCACCAATGCGGGTCCGGCGCTGACCGTCATCGGTCTTGTGGTGATGATGAACATCGTCAACCTCTCCGACGGCGTCGACGGGCTCGCCGCGGGCGTGTGCGTGATCATCGCCGGTACGCTCGCGATCATCGCGTTCGACCTCGATCGCGCCGCCCCCGGTGTGCTCGCCGCGCTCACTGCTGGCGCCGCGCTCGGCTTTCTGATCCACAACTTCCCGCCGGCTTCGAGCTTCATGGGCGACTGCGGTGCCAACCTGCTGGGACTCTTGATGGGGGTTGTGGCCGTGGAGGCGGCGGTGAAGAAGCCCGTGGTCGTGTCGTTCGTGCTGCCGCTGATCCTGCTCACCGTCCCTTTTCTGGACACCACGTTCGTCGTGCTCAAGCGCCTGAAGTACCGACGCCCCATCTACGCCGCCGACAGCGAGCACTTCCACCATCGCATGGCCCGCATCGGGTTCTCCTCGAGGCGCACGATCGCCTATCTGTATGCGTGGACGCTGATGCTCGCCGGTTTCGCGCTCGCGTTGCGCTTCGTGCCCTACTCCAATCACAAAGGCGAGCTGCATCTCGGCTGGACGCTCGTGATGGTGGCGCTCGCTCTGCTCGTCGTGGCGGCAAGCGTATATCTCGTGTATGTGCTCGAGATCCTCAAGTTTCGTCGGCTGGACTCGCTACGCCTGCGGCGATTGCGTCCCGACGCCTCGCCCGCCGAGATCGAGCGCGGCGTCGCGCACGATCTGGAGACCGGCGAATACGACACCGTCGCCGCTGGCGCTATCCCGGGTGGTCGCAGTGATGGGAGTGGAGGCGGCCGTCGCGCCGGCACCGGTGGCGCGGAGCGGACGAGCGATGCGCTTGCCGTGGGTGAGGTGTCTGGTGGGGCTGAGCAGCGGGTCGGCGAGCGGCAGATGGATCAGGATCGCGTAGGCGCAGAACGCGAGCGTGGCGCCACGCAGCCGGCGGCTGTCGGCGAGGGCGGCGAGCGGCAGCGCCCATACCGCATACCAGGGCAGTAGCCAGGCGGTCGATAGCAACAGCGCGAGCGTTGTCCAGCCGGCCATCGTGCGCCAGTCCGCGCCACGCGCGGTACGCCACAGGGCGAGCGCAAGCACCAGCACGAAGCCTGCCACGAACAGGTCGCGCCACCAGCTCGGCAGGCCACTGAGTCCCACCCAGCGTGCCGTCTCCGCCGGGATGCTGTGCGTAGCGATCAGCTGCTGCTGCTCGCCGAGCGAGTCGAGGAACCCGAGCGCGTGTGCGCCGAAACCCACGATCGCCACGAGCGCGAGCAGTACCAGCGCGCCGGCGGCGCTGCCAGCCACCCGCACGCGCTCGCGCAGGCTGCGTGGCGCGAGCACCACGAACGGCAGCACCAGTCCGGCCGATGCCTTCACACCGACCCCAACTACGAGCAGCGCCGCCGCCGCCCGCAGGCGTGGTGCGGTGCCGGCAGCGAGCACCAGCGCGCCGGCGAGCACGAGCAGCACGAGCGCGTCGTTGTGCGCTCCGCCGACCGCCAGCTCGAGTAGTACCGGGTTCAGGCCCACGAACGCCGCCGCCAGCTTCGCCGAGCGCCCCATCCTGTGTGCGGCGCGCGCTGTCAGCGCCACCGCGCCGAGACTGCACGCGACTGCGAGCCCCTTCAGTGCCCACAGGCCGCCGGCTAGGCCCAGTGGCGCGAGCGGGTAGGTACCAAGCGTGAATAGAGGGCCGTAGGGAGAGTTTTGAAACGACCACCCGATGAACGGGAACACCGCGTCGGTGGGCGCTTCGGCGGCCACGTGCGTGTAGGGGTCCAATCCGTGCAGCACGCCAAGTCGTGCGAAGGAGAGGTAGCCGAACACGTCTTGGGAGAGCAGCGGCGGTCCCAATAGCAGCACGACGTTCGCCGCCACGATCGCAGCGGCGATCCCCCAGCCTGGGAGCACTTGCCAGGCGAGCAGTACCGCTACATAGCTCGCGCACATGATGAGCGTCAGCGTCTGAAAGCTGCCCGAGCCAATGCCAAGTCCAAGGCCGTGCAAGGGCCCGTACAACCAAGGTGGCCAGCCACCCTGGCGGCTCGGCACGTACGGAGTGGGAGCGCCAGCCGCACCGCCGGCCACGCCGAATGCGCTTGCCGGCACCCCCACGAGTCCGGCGACTCCGAGTACGCGCAGCGCAAATGGCGAGTGTGCGGCTCGGGTCGCCGAGGTGCGACCGTTCGACACGGCCGCTACGCTGTGCGTGTCGTCGCGCCCTGAAAGCATCCGTCACCAAGCGCGCGACCGAGCCGAGTTGTCCGGCAGGTGGGCAAGGCTTGAACTGTATGCGACGCCGTAACCGCACACACACATCTAGCCGGCGCCCCGGGCCCAAGCGTGTGCTGATTCTCTCCGCCGACGTGGGGGAGGGTCACGCCGCCGCCGCGCGTGCGCTGGCACGACAGATCGACGCTTCGCCCGAACCCGCCGAGGTGACAGTGATCGACGGGCTCGCCGCAATGGGACCGCTGCTGCAACCGGTTGTAGAGGACGGCTATCGCGTACAGCTGCGCTTCTTCCCGTGGACCTACACAGCTATCTACTGGCTGCTCGAGAGCATCGCTCCGGTACGGGTGCTCGCGCGCCGCTTGCTGTGTCTGCTCGGCTCGCGCCCACTCGCGAGATGCATCGCCGAGCACGAACCGGACGTGGTCGTCTCGACATACCCCGCGGTCACGGTCGTACTCGCGCGATTGCGCCGTACTCAGGTCGTGCGCTGCCCGACAGTCGCCACCATCACCGACCTCACCGGCCTGTTCTTTTGGGCCCAACCGGGCATCGACACGCACCTGGTGATGTATGGCGAGTCGCTTGACTCGGTTGAGCGCATTGCCGGGGAGGGCAGCGCGTGCCTCGTGCGCCCCCTGATCTCCTCCGAGTTCCTCGACGAGCGCTCCCAGGCCAGCTCACGTGCGGCTCTCGACCTGCCCGAGCAGGGCCGCATGGTGGTGGTATCCGGCGGTGGCTGGGGCGTTGGCGACGTTGAGGGCGCCGTGCGCGAGATCGCTGAGATCCCCGGCGTGAGTGCGATTGTATGTCTGGCGGGGCGCAACGAGCAACTGCTGGAGCGACTGAGCGCGGACTTCGCCGAGGAGCCACGCGTACGTGTCTATGGCTTCACCGAACGGATGCCCGAAATACTCGCGGCGGCCGACACGCTCGTGCACTCCACCGGAGGCGTGACCTGTCTGGAGGCGAAGGCGACCGGCACGCCCGTCGTGTCCTACGGCCTGCCCGTCGGTCACGCTCGCTTGAACACGCGCGCGATGGCCGACCTGGGGCTGTTGCGCCTCGCCAATGACCGGCGCGAGCTGGGCGAGCAGGTGCGTGCCAGCTTCGCCGAGCATCACGCGTTGCGGGGGCGCACCGAGCATCCACGTGAAGGGCTATTGGCGATCGCCGGACAGAACACCGTCGCCGCGCCGGAGCTGGCCGACGCAGCGAGCGCGGTGCCCGAGGACCCGCCGGTACTCGACGTCGAGCAGGCGCTTGACCCGGCCGCCGTCGATCTGGTGCTTGACGCTCCGCGTCGCGTGCGCCCGATCCCGCTTTGGCGCTTGCGTCTGATCGCGTTCGCCACGCAGTTCGTGCTGTTGCTTGCGATCAGCACGTGGTTGATGTCCACCGACGAGGTCACCGCGGTCGCCGCTTTGTTCCTCGGCGGGCGCGCGCTCAAGCAGGTCGATACCAGCGCACCCGACGTGGGGCTCGTCGTGCGCGCTCCGGCTCGTGAGGTGCCGTGGCTCGCCAACGAACTCAGCCGCGCCGGCGTGCACGTCTCCTTCGCCGACAACGGCGCGTATGCGTCAGCCACGATTGCCGACCTGCGTGGGCGTGGCGACGAACTGATTCCCGAACTGCCGCGCTCGGGCTCGCCGTTTCGCTGGGTGCGCACGCGCGGCACACTCAGCCGCCAGGCCCGCGCGCTCGGACTGCATCGCCGCTTCTACTTCCTGCAACCCCCCAAAGGTCTGACGGTCGGCCAGCTCGTGCTTGCGCGCACGGCCGGTGCCACCCCAGTCGCCGGCGCCGTGCGCCTGAACGCCGGTAGTGCCCTTCCTCAGCGTCCCGCGCGAGCCGGCGACGTGGTCGTCGTGTCCGCGGCCGGCTTGCCGGCCTCGCTCGAGGGAATCGAGCGCATCGTGTCGTGGCTGCGCTCGGATGGGCTGTCGGTCGAGCCGCTGGGCTCGCTCACGCGCTCGCCTTCCATCAGGGCGAGCAAGAGGGGGGAGCGGGCCAGTGCTGCCGCGCCGACGACCAGCACCGCCAGCGAGATCGACAGCGGCACACCGCCCAGCGGTGTGGAGCTGAAGCTTTCTCCCAGCAGCAGTGGTGCGAGTACCACCGGCACGACCGTTTGAGTTACGAACACGACCGGCGCCACCTGTATCGCGGGGCGCATTTGCAGGGAGCTCATCTCGCTGAGCGCCGCCACGGCAGAAGCACCGGCTGTGGACAGGCCCCAGGCGAGCGCGAACCATAGGCGCCCTTGGGAGAGATCGTCGGAGAACAGCTTGGTCGCCACGCCGCTCCACGCGTAGCCCAGTCCCGCCGCGACCATCGTCAGCGAGGCGGCCGGTCGGCGCACGCGATTGACGATGTAGGGGAGCAGCGTCAGCAGGCCGAGCCCGACGAGCACGAGCGTGACCGTGATGTTGTTGGTGTGGCTGGTGCTGCGGGTCGGGGCGCAGGCCGCGATGCCGACCACACCAATGACGATCGCGCCCATCGCGAGGTACTCGCGTCGTCCGGCGCGCTCGCCGAGCATTCGCTCGCCAAAGAACAGCAGCACGAGCAGGCCCACTGCCATCGTCGGTTGCACGACCACCAGCGACACGAGCAGCAGCGCCACCACCTGCAGTGGCCAACCGAGCATCGAAAGCCCGGTACCGGCGAGCCAGCGCGCGCGACGCAGTAGATTGAGGGCCAGCGCGGGATGCAGGTGCTCGGTATGGGGGGTGCGCTTGGCGTCCATCGCCTGCAGCGCGACCCCTAGGCTGTAGAGGGCCGAGGCGGCCACCGCTGCCAGGATTCCCAAGATGAGATCGACCATGTACCCCACCGATCATGGCAGCAGCGCCCCTCGGATCGCGGGCGTGGGGGCGGCTGTGGCGGTGGCGAGTTACACGCTGCCGGCGCTCGCCAGCTCGTGGCCGGCGGGCTTTCCGCGCTCGCCAGCGCCGATCTGGCCCGCGCTGCGCCGCTCGCTGGGGGTCGAGGATCGCACCGCGAGCGAGCGCGGCTGGGCGCTCACCTTCGACGACGGCCCGCACGCGCAGGGGACCCCGGCCGTGCTCGACATCCTCGCCGGCAGCGGCGTGAGCGCCACGTTCTTCCTGGTCGGCGAGCAGGTGCTGCGCAACCCCTCGCTGCCTGGTGAGATCCTCGCAGCCGGACACGCGATCGGGTTGCACTGCCACCGTCACCGCAATCTGCTGCGGCTCGCCCCATGGCAGGTTCGCGAGGACGTGGCGCGCGCGCGCGCCACGATCGAGGACGCGAGCGGGGTTTCACCCGCGTTGTATCGACCCCCCTACGGAGTGCTCAATGCCAGCGCGCTGCGCCTCGCACGGCAGGCTGGTTGGCGCACGTTGCTGTGGACCCACTGGGGACTCGACTGGGAGAAGCGCGCGACTCCCGAGTCGATTGCCTCGCGTGTAACGGATGGTGTGGATGATGGGTCTGTCCTGCTGCTCCACGACGCCGACGACTACAGCGCGAAGGACTCCTGGCGGCGAACGGCGCTCGCGTTGCCGCGCGTACTCGACGTGCTCGCCGAGAGCAACATCGAAGCGGTAGCGCTCTGAGAACGAGCGCCGGTTCTGGCTTCACCGCTGGATAACATCGAGTGCTTGCCCGCCACGAGCACACCCGAGCGCAGCGTGGCGCCGCGGACCGCGGGCGACATTGGACCGGCACTCGCGGAAACCACGGCCTCCGAGGACGTCAAGCGTCCCCGCTGGTGGGGCGAGTTGCTGGTTATTGCCTGGTTGGCATGGGCATACGACGCGATCAACAATCTTGCGCCGGTGCGCGAAAAGCTCGCGCTTGCCCACGGTCGCGCGATCCTCAGCTTCGAGCAGTCGCTGCACATCGCTCCAGAACTCACCCTGAACCGCTGGCTAGCTGCGCACAACACGCTTGCCTCGGTCCTCTCCTACTACTACGACAACGCTCACTTCATCGTCACCTTCGGGTTGCTTGGCTGGCTGTGGTTCAAGCGCGCCGACATCTACCGGCCACTGCGCAGTTCGCTCGTGGCGATCAACGTGATCGGACTACTCGTGTTCTGGCGCTACCCGGTGGCGCCGCCGCGAATGCTCATCGCCAACGGCTTTACCGACATCGTCGCTTCCAGCCACACGCTTGGTTCGTGGCACACCGGATCTCTGGCCACCGATGCCAACCAGTTCGCGGCGATGCCCTCGCTGCATATCGCCTGGGCGGTGTGGTGCACGTTGGTGCTGTGGCGCCTGTCCTCGCGTGTATGGGTGCGCGTGCTCGCACTGCTCTACCCATGCATTACCGCCTTTGCGGTGCTCGCGACCGGCAACCACTACGTGCTCGACCTGTTTGGGGGGCTCGCGACGTTCGCCGTGGCGGTCGCGCTGGTGCGGGCGATGTCCGTGGCGCATGTCACAAAGTTGTTACTAAGTCGCAAAACCGGTAGACTCGCGGCGGCCACCGACGACACGCTCTGAGGGGAGCGAAAGTGCCCGCCGCGTAAACGCGTGCGGGCGTTTGCATGTGTAGGGTGGCCCACCATCGAAAATGCCCGATCGACTAGCAACAACGAGTGACGTCTCCGTGCCCCCAGGCGCGCACACAACAACGCGTGTGACCCCGGGCGCTCTCGCCGATGTCGGTGGCCCTGTGAGCGTGGCATTGCGCTACCTCGATCTGATCGTATTGGCGGTGGCGGTGCCCGTCACGCTTGCACTTGGCGCACCCGTGGTGGGAGTTGTGGTGAGCGCGGCAGCGTGGTTGCTGCAGCACGTGGTTGCCTGGGCGGGTAGGCACTGGATCTCAAGACAGGGGTCAAATGCCCGTTTCGGTCTGAGTCTGCTCGACGGGTTCGGGCGCATCTGGCTGCTCGCGGGTGCGATTGTGCTCGCCGCCGTCATCGGCGGACGCTCAGACGGACTGGCCGCCGCACTCATGATCTTCGGCGCCTACTCCGTCGCATTCGTCGTGCGTGTTGTCAGTGGGCGACCGCAAGGAGCGCAGCGATGAGCGCGGTGGCGGCGACAGCGCCCGCCGGAGCACCGGCGCCCGCCAAGCAGGGGATGAGCCAGGGACGGAAGGTCCTCTACTCGGTCCTGGGGGTGTGGCTCGGCGGGATCGTGCTGTTCGTGATCCTGTTCGGCGTTACCGCCCACAAGGCTCCGGCGGTTGCCGACAGTGTCTTCTCCCCGACCGACGAGTTCAAGCTCGACAGCTGGTTCAAACTCGGCCCGGTCGCATTCAACAAGGGTGTTCTGTATCTGCTGATCACGGCCGGCATCACGATCGGGGTGATGCTCTACATCTCAAGGCGCCTGCAGCAGCGCCCCGGTCGCCTCCAGGCGGCGGTCGAGATGTTCTACGACTTCACCCGCAACATGTCGAGGGAAAATCTCAACAAGGACATGGAACGCAAGTATTTCCCGCTGATCGCCACGATCTTCGTATTCATCCTGGTGAGCAACTTGATCGGCTACATCCCGCTGCCGGTCAACTCGGGTGAGACGTTCAAAGTGTTCGGAGCGAACATCCCCTCGTTTCAGATCTACGCGGCCGACACCAATGTCGCGTTCCCGCTGATCCTCTCGCTTGGTGTCTTCGTCATGTTCACCTACGAGGGAGTCAAACATCACGGCCCGATCGGATACCTCAAGAGCTTGATGCCCGGTGGCGTCAAAGGCGTGATCGTGCTCCTGATCTTTCCGATCGAGATCCTCTCCAACTTCCTGCGCCTGATATCTCTGACGGTGCGACTGTGGGCGAACCTGCTCGCCGGTCATATGCTGATCGCGTTCATGGGCGGCGAGTTGGGCGTGCTCGTCGGGCTGCAGCTTGTGTCCTGGTTCTTGTTGCCCGCAGGAATCGCGATCTTCCTCTTCGAGGCCGTGCTGATCGCCGGCCTGCAGGCCTTCATTTTTGCCATCTTGACCGCCATCTACCTCGGCGGAGCGGTCGAAAGTCACTAACAAACAAGGAGCTATCGAGCGATGCAGTTTCTACACCTCTTGAGTGCGATCCACCCGCTGCTGGGTGTCGTCGAACCGATCATCAAGCAGAGCCAGGATGCCGGTCGCGCGATCGCGCTGGGCGTCGGAGCCGGTGGCGGTGCCGCCGGCGCTGGGGCGGGCATCGGAGCGGTGTTCAACGCCTCGATCCAGGCCAAGACCCGCCAGCCCGAGCTGCGCGCCGACATCGAGCGCGATCAGTGGCTTGGTTTCGCGCTCACCGAGGCGTGCTTCTTCTACGGCCTTGTCGGCGGCTTCATCGCCTTCTTCCTGTAGGCCGAGATGCTCGCCGCAATCCCACTCGCCTCCAGTAGCGGTTCGTTCCTGATCACCCCAAATGTGGGGATCATGATCTGGACCATCGTCGTGTTCGCCATCTCGCTGTTCATCCTGCGCAAGTGGGTGTACCCGGTCATCGGTGAAGCCCTGGACAAACGTGCCAAAGCGATCGCAGGCGACATCGACGCCGCCGAGCAGACTCGTAAGGACGCGGACGAGCTGTTGGCTGAATACCGCGAGCGCCTGAAGGAGGCTCGCGCCCAGTCCGAGGAGATCGTCCAGCGCGCCCGCCAGACGGCCGAGTCACACGAGCACGAGTCTCGCGATCGTGGTCAGGAGATTCTCGCCGAAGCGGCCAAGCGCGCCGAGCGCGACATCGACGCCGCCACCAAGCGAGCGCTCGACGACATCCGTCGGGAGGTCGCCGACCTGACGATCATGGCCACCGAGAAGGTCACGCGCAAGACGCTCGATGATTCCGACCAGCGGCGGCTGGTCGAGGAGGCTTTGAGCGAGCTCGACTTCTCGAGCCTATCCTCGGGAGCGCAGAGCAACTAATGGAGGAGCTAGCCCAGGTCTACGGACGCTCGCTGTTTCAGGTTGCCCTGGAGAAGGGTCGCCTGGATGAGATCCGTGAGCAACTCGGCCAGTTCGCGGACGCTCTTGATGAGTACCGCCAGCTTGCCGTGTTCTTCTTCTCGCCCTACTTCTCGAGTGCCGAGAAGCAGCAGTCGCTGCCCACGCTGCTCGACGGGGCCGATGAGATCCTGCTCAATTTCTTGGCGCTGCTCATCGAAAACCACCGCATGCCCGTCATTTTTCGCATCCGCCAAGAGTATGAGCGGCTGTGGGACGAGGAGAACAAGACCCTGCCGGTGGAGATCACGAGTGCGATCGCCCTCGATGAGGCGACCACCGAGAGCCTGGGCAAGACGATCGGAGAGCGCGCCGGACGCAAGGTCACTTTGGCCGCGCGCGTGGACCCGGACATTCTTGGCGGCATCGTCATCAGGGTCGGAAACTCGATCCTCGATGCCTCTATTCGCAACCGACTGGAGCAGCTGCGCAGGCACGTTGCCCAAGGAGCCCTTAAAACGACATGCAGATCAATCCTGACGAGATCACAAGCATTCTGAAGAGCCGCATCGAGGGACTCGACAGCGGCACCGCCGAGCTGACCGAGGTCGGCACCGTGCTGAGCGTGGCCGACGGCATCGCGCGCCTGCATGGCCTGGAGAACTGCATGTCCTTCGAGATGCTCGAGCTTCCCCACGGTGTCACCGGCCTGGCGCTGAACCTCGAGTCCGACAACGTGGGCGCCGTGCTGTTCGGCGAGTGGGAGAAGGTGTCCGAGGGCGACACGGTCAAGCGCACCGGCTCGCTGCTGGAGATCCCCGTCGGCGACGCGCTGCTCGGACGGATCGTGGATCCGTTGGGTCGTCCGCTCGACGGCAAGGGAGAGGTCGCCACGAGCGAGCGGCGCCCGGCCGAGTTCAAGGCACCAGGTGTCGTCCAGCGCCAACCAGTCAAGCAGCCGATGCAGACCGGCCTGAAGGCGATCGACGCGATGATCCCGATCGGCCGCGGTCAGCGAGAGCTCATCATTGGTGACCGCCAGACCGGCAAGACGGCGATCGCGATCGACACGATCATCAACAACAAGGACACCGGCGTGGTGTCGGTATACGTCGCCATCGGCCAGCGCATGTCGACAGTCGTGGCGCTCGCGCAGACGCTCGAGGAGTACGGGGCTCTCGAGAACACGATCATCGTCGCCGCCCCCGCCGATGAGGCCGCTCCGATCAAGTTCATGGCGCCCTATGCCGGCTGCGCGATGGCTGAGCACTTTCTCTACAACGGCAAGCATGCGCTGTGTGTGTACGACGACCTCACCAAGCACGCCTACGCATACCGCCAGATGTCGCTGTTGCTGCGCCGCCCGCCGGGACGCGAGGCCTATCCTGGTGACGTCTTCTACCTGCACTCGCGCCTGCTCGAGCGCGCGGTCAAGCTCAACGATGACCTTGGTGGCGGCTCGTTGACCGCGCTGCCGATCATCGAGACGCAGGCTGGCGACGTCTCCGCCTACATCCCCACGAACGTGATCTCGATCACCGATGGGCAGATATTCCTGGAGTCGAAGCTGTTCAACTCCGGTGTGCGCCCTGCGATCAACGTCGGCATCTCGGTCTCGCGCGTCGGCGGCAATGCTCAGATCGGCCCGATGAAGAAGGTTGCCGGACGCATCAAGCTCGAGCTCTCCCAGTACCGCGACCTCGAGGCCTTCGCGCAGTTCGGCTCGGACCTGGACGCGGACACGCAGCGCACGCTCGCCCGCGGCGAACGCCTGGTGTCGACGCTCAACCAGCACGAGCGCGCGCCGCTGGCGGTCGAGGATCAGGTCGTGCAGATCTTCGCCGCGACCAACGGCTACCTGGATCGCCTCAACGTCGAGCGCGTGCCGGAGTTCCTGCTCGCGGTAACAGAAAGGCTGCACTCCCAACACCCGGAGCTGCGCGCGAAGATCAACGGCGGCGACTGGTCGGATGAGACCCAGAAGGAGGTGCGCGACACCGTCGAGAACTTCGCACGGGACTTTGGCTACGACCTCGACGAGGAGGGCCAGCCGCTGGATGAGGACGCGCCGCTGCGCAAGGACGAGTCCTCCGCCGAGCAGGAGCCCCAGGCGGCCTAGCGCCGACCAAGGTCAATCCTCATGGCATCCCAGCGCGACGTCAAGAACAAGATCGCTTCGGTCAAGAACATCCAGAAGATCACCCGGGCCATGGAGATGGTGGCCGCCGCCCGTTTGCGACGGGCAGAGCAGCGCATCTCCGCTCTGCGTCCGTACGCGGATGCCATCGGGCGGATGACGCGCCAGGCCGCGCAAGCGGCCGGCTCAGAGGCCGCGAACCTGCCGCTGCTGGCAGAGCATGGGTCTGAAAGCAATGTCGGCCTGTTGCTCGTCACCGGCGACCGCGGTCTTGCGGGCGGGTTCAACTCACAGATCATCCGTGCCGGCGTGCGCCTGTCCGCCGAGCTGACCGGCGAGGGCCTGAACAGCCTCTGGTATGCGACCGGGCGTCGCGGCGTCTCTTCGATCGCCTTCCGTGGGCACGAGCTCACCGGTAGCTATACGGGCTTCTCCGATCGACCGGCCTACGCTGACGCACGGACGATCGCTGACGACGTGATCGAGGCTTATGTGGACGGCCGCGTCGATCGCGTCGAGATGCTCTACAACTCATACGTATCGCCGCTCACCCAGCACGTCACACGTCAGCGGCTGCTCCCGCTCTCCCACCAGGAGATCGCCGGTGATCAGGAGGATGCTTCGACGGTCACGCGTGAGGCATCCGCCCCCTCGAAGCCGACGCCGGTCGACTACGAGCCGGACCCAGAGAAAATTCTCAGGCGTTTGGTTCCCGACTACATCGAGATATCGATCTACCGGGCGCTCGTAGAGTCGGCGGCCGGCTTCTTCGGCGCTCAGATGACGGCGATGCGCAGCGCATCGGAGAACGCCGGCGAAATCATCACGGAGTACACACTGCAAATGAACCGCGCCCGTCAAGCCGAGATCACCCAGGAGATCATGGAGGTTGTCGCCGGAGCAGAGGGCCTCAGCTAGGAAACCCACCCACCGCGCGCAGCCACCACCGAAACGAACTTGAACAGATAGTCAGGAGATCAGAGAGCCAATGCCACCCAGCACCACCACAGAGCCCGCCACAGCAGCGAACGGAACGACCTCGCGCAACCTCGGACGCATCGAGGAGATCCAGGGCGTCGTGATCGAGGCCGTGTTCCCCGATCGTCTACCTGAGATCAACCATGCGATCACGGTTGCCCGTCCGGCGGCCGCGGCCGCGGAGGAGGCCGAGGGCATCAGCACCGAGGCCGGCGGCGAGGTGCTCGTGTGCGAGGTCCAGCAGCATCTCGGCGATGACCGCGTACGCGCGGTGGCGATGGACACGACCGATGGTCTGGCGCGCGGCGCCGAGGTGATCGACACCGGCGGCCCGATCACGGTGCCGGTCGGAGAGGCCACGCTTGGGCGTATCTTCAACCTGCTCGGCGAAACGATCGACCTCGGCGAGGAGCTGCCGAAGGACACCCAGCGTCGCGGCATCCACCAGCAGGCCCCGCGTGCCGAGGACCTGACGCCGACCGTCGAGATGTTTGAGACGGGCATCAAGGTCGTCGATCTGCTCGCTCCCTACGCCAAGGGGGGCAAGGTCGGGCTGTTCGGTGGAGCGGGTGTCGGCAAGACGGTGCTGATCCAGGAGCTCATCCACAACCTTGCCAAGGAGCACGGCGGGCTGTCAGCGTTCTGCGGCGTGGGCGAGCGCTCGCGCGAGGGCAACGACCTGTGGCTGGAGATGAAGGAGTCGGGCGTGCTCGACAAGACGATGCTCGTCTTCGGCCAGATGAACGAGCCCCCGGGAGCACGCATGAGGGTCGCCCTCTCCGGTCTGACGATGGCCGAATACTTCCGCGACCAGGGCCAGGACGTGCTGTTGTTCATCGACAACATCTTCCGCTTCGTGCAGGCCGGCTCCGAGGTCTCGGCACTGCTGGGGCGCATGCCCTCGCAGGTCGGCTATCAGCCGACGCTGGAGACCGAGATGGGTCAACTGCAGGAGCGCATCACCTCGACGCGAGAGGGTTCTGTGACCTCGGTGCAGGCGATCTACGTGCCAGCCGACGATCTCACCGACCCGGCGCCGGCATCGGTGTTCGCCCATCTCAATGCCACGACGGTGCTCTCCCGTGCGATTTCTGAGAAGGGTATCTACCCGGCGGTCGATCCGCTCGATTCGACCTCGACGATCCTCAAGGCCGACGTGCTCGGCGAGGATCACTTCCGCGTTGCCAACCAGGTCAAGGAGATCCTGCAGCGCTACAAGGAGCTACAGGACATCATCGCGATCCTCGGCATCGACGAGCTCTCCGACGAGGACAAGCTGACCGTGCAGCGCGCACGCAGGATCGAGCGCTTCCTCTCCCAGCCGTTCTTTGTGGCCGAAGAGTTCACGGGCACGCCGGGCGCCTATGTGCCGATCGCGGAGACGATCAGGGGCTTTCAGGAGATCATCGACGGCAAGCACGACGAGGTTCCTGAGAGCGCCTTCTTCCTGAAGGGCACGATCGACGAGGTTGTAGAGGCGGCTAAGAAATAGATCATGGCCCATACCAAGTTCCCAGTCGAAGTGCTCACCCCCGAGGGTGAGGTCTTCTCAGAGGAGGTGGAGATGCTCTCCACTTTCACGACGGTCGGCTCGATCGGCATCCTCGCCAATCACGAGCCGCTGCTGGCTCGCCTGGAGCCGACCGAGCTGCGCTTGTATCGCTCGGAGTCTGAGATCGTGCGCTTCGCCCAAGCCGAGGGCTACCTGCAGTTCGCCGAGAACCGCGCGCTTGTGCTGGTAGAGGAGGCGATTGCCCCCGACGCACTCGACCGCCCCGCGATCGAGACGCAGCTCGCAGATGCCCGCGCGTCAGCCGAGCGTGCCGAGGAAGGCAGCGAGGAGCGGGCGCGGGCATTGCGGGACATCAAGCGCTATGAGGCGTTTCTCGCTGTGTCGGCCTAGCGTTTCTCGCGCCCGGTCAACCTCGCGTGCTCACACAAGCTAGCCTTCCCGACGTCATGAGTGTGCACGGGCGCCGGGGCGCGCAGACCGACTTAGCGCGGCGACGTGAGCGCTGAGCGCGAGCCGATCGGAGTGATCGGCACCGGCTACGTCGGGCTCGTAACTGCCGTCGGCTTCGCCGAGCTTGGCAGCGAGGTGTGGTGCGTAGACGTCGACGCTGAGAAGATCGCGCGTCTGGAGCGCGGCGAAGTGCCGATCTACGAGCCAGGCCTTGAAGAGTTGATGGCGAAGAACCGTGAGCGCCTGCACTTCTCCACCGAGCTTGCGCCAGCGCTCGAGCACGCGCGACTGCTGTTCGTCGCGGTCGGCACGCCGCCCACACACTCAGGCGACGCCGACCTCTCAGCGGTCCATGCCGTCGTGGACTCGATGCCTTCTCCCGATGGCCACGCGCTGGTGATGAAGTCGACCGTGCCGTGCGGCACTGGTGCCAACATTCGACGGATCTTCAAAGAGCGCGGCAAGTCAGGTTTCAGCTACGTGTCCTGTCCGGAGTTTTTGAAGGAGGGCTCCGCTGTCGCGGACTTCCTGCACCCCGACCGTGTCGTAGTCGGCGGTGATGGCGATTGGGCGCATGACGCAGTCGTGGCGCTCTATGAGCCGTTTGGGGCTCCGCTCGTCAGCACTGATGTGGCGAGCGCGGAGATGATCAAGCTTGCCGCCAACGCGTTTCTCGCGACAAAGATCTCCTTCATCAACGAGATCGCCAACGTGTGCGAGGTGCTTGGTGCCGACGTTGTCGAGGTCGCGCGGGGAATGGGCCTTGACAATCGCATCGGGCCCAAGTTCCTGCAGGCCGGGCTCGGGTATGGCGGCAGCTGTTTCACCAAGGATGTCAGCGCGCTGAAGTTGCTCGCCGGCAACTCCGGCTATCACTTCCAGCTGCTCAACGCGGTGATCGAGGTCAATGAGCTGCAAAAGCGCCGGGTGGTCTCAAAGCTGAGCCGCCACCTGGGGGAGCTTGCCGGCCGGCGCGTGGCGTTGCTCGGACTCGCGTTCAAGCCCAACACCGATGACATGCGCGGCGCCTCCTCGCTCGTGCTTGCCGCGCGACTACAGGCCGAGGGTGCGCACGTGCGCGCGTTCGACCCGATCGCCGAGGAGGCAGCGCGGGCGCTGATGCCACAACTCGACTACGGAGACTCAGCACTTGACGTCATCGAGGGAGCCGACGCGGTTATCCTGGTCACTGAGTGGTCGGAGTTCCTACAGCTCGAATGGAGCGAGGTCGCCCGCGCGATGCGCGGCAACCTGCTGATCGACGGACGCAACGCGCTCGACCGCGAGGCCGTGCGGGCCGCCGGTCTGACCTACGAAGGAATCGGTAGAGGCTGATGCAAGCCGTCATCCTCGTCGGCGGTGAGGGCACGCGCCTGCGCCCGCTCACCTCGACAGTGCCCAAGCCCGTCGTGCCGCTCGTGGACAGGCCGTTCATCTCCTACATGCTCGAGTGGCTGCGCGCGCACGGGATCGATGACGTGATCATGTCCTGCGGCTTTCTTGCCACCAGCGTGCGCAACGTGCTCGGCGATGGCTCCGCTTACGGAATCAAGCTGCGTTTTGTCGAGGAGCCCGACCCGCGCGGCACGGCCGGCGCGCTGAAGTACGCCGAGTCGCTGCTGGACGAGCGCTTTCTGATGCTGAACGGCGATGTGCTCACCGATATCGATCTGACCGAGCAGATTGCCCAGCATGAGCGCACCGGCGCCAGGGCGACGCTTGCGCTGGTGCCCGTCGAGGATCCCAGCGCCTACGGGTTGGTGTCCTTGCAGGACGATCGTGCCGTGAAGGACTTCATCGAGAAGCCGAGTTCCGACAGGATCGACACGAACCTGATCAGCGCTGGCGCGTATGTGCTGGAGCGCGATGTGCTCGAGTTGGTTCCCGCCGCTCGCAACGTGTCGATCGAGCGCGAAGTGTGGCCGCGGCTGATCGGCGCCGGCCTGTACGGCTACCCGTCGGACAGCTACTGGCTTGACATCGGCACGCCCGCGCGCTACCTGCAGGGCACTTTCGACATTCTCGAGGGCAATGTCCAAACGGCGGTGCGCGAGCGTCTCGGCGACAGCTACATGTCGGTGTCCGAGGACGCGCTCGTCAGCGGACGCGCGATTCCGCCCGCCGTTATCGAGGCGGGCGCAAGCGTTGCCGAGGGCGCGCACGTCGGCAGCCTCGTCGTGCTCGGCCACGACGTGAAGATCGGCGCTGGCAGCACCGTCGAGCGCGCCGTGATCCTCAATGGCACGGAGATCGGCGAGAACTGCACGCTGCGCGACTGCATCGTGGCGGCGGGGTGTCGCATCGGCCCGGGCACCCACATCCTGGACGGTGCCGTGCTTGGCGAGGGAGTTACGATCGGCGCTGAGAACACGATCGCCGGCGGTGCGCGAGTGTTCCCCGGGGTGGCGCTGCCCGACGGAGCGATCAAGTTCTAGGCCCGCTCGCCCGTGGCTCGGGTGGGCTTCGCTGCTGTGTCGTGCAGCGCACGCCCCGCGTAGCTGAACGCATGTGCTTGTCGCGTCCAGTGCGAGCCGAGGGTCCTGCCCGGCTTCGCGCGCGCCAGGTATGCTGGCGCGAACCTCCGGCCCACCATCGACAGGAGACGAGCAGATGAGCGAAGTCGGCGGCGCCGCCACCCCGACCACCGACGCACTCTCACGCGAGGCGATAGCTCGCGTAGACGCTTCTGCCCAACTAGCTGACGTGCTCTCTTTGCCCGAGCACCTGCGCGACGCGCTGTGGCGCGTGGAGTCGGCGATCATGGCGGAGTGGGACACGCCTGCCGGCCTCGTCGTGGCCGGCATGGGCGGCTCGGCGATTGGCGGTGCGCTCGCCCGCGCCGCGCTCGGCGATCATGCCTCGCGACCGATCTTCGTGACGCGTGCCTACGGGTTGCCGCCGTGGACGACGCCTGAGACGACGGTGCTGTGCGCTAGCTACAGCGGCAACACCGAGGAGACGCTCGCTTGCTACGAGTCCGCGGGCGCGCTCGGCGCTCAGCGTGTGGTGGTCACCACCGGTGGGCGCCTCGCGGAGATGGCACGCGAGGACAGCGTGCCGGTGATACCGCTACCAGGAGGTTTTCAGCCACGTGCAGCGGTCGCGTACATGACGGTTGCCGCGCTGGAGGTAGCCGCACTGTGCGGCGCCGGCCCACGCCTAACTTCCGAGATCGACGTGGCCGCCTCCCACACCGAGCAGTTGGTTGCCGAGTGGGGTCCCGACTCGCCCGAGGACTCGCTCGCCAAGAGCACGGCACGCGGACTGCTCGGCACCGCGCCCGTGATCGCGGGTGCCGGACTGACGGTGCCGATCGCCTATCGCTGGAAGACCCAGATCAACGAGAACTCCAAGCAGCCCGCCTTCGCGCATGAGCTGCCAGAGCTCGATCACAACGAGCTGGAGGGCTGGGAGGGTGCCCAGGACGTCGGCCGCTTCTCCGCCGTGTTCCTGGATGACTCCGACGCCCACCCACGGGTGAAGGAGCGCATGGACCTCACCGAGAAGCTGATCGCCGGCAGTGCGTCGGTGAGCTTCCGTCTAGAGACGCGAGGGCAAACGACAATCGAGCGCGTCATCTCGCTCGTGCTGCTCGGCGACCTCGTATCGATCTATCTCGCGGCCCTGCGCGGCGTCGATCCGGGCCCGGTCAAGCTGATCGAGCAGCTCAAGGCAGATCTCATCAAGCGCTAGAACCTTGACAAGGTCGTGATAAGGTCTGCTCGATGCAGACTGCCGCTGTAGATGCGCTGACAATCAACGAGGCAGCCGCGACAACCGGCTGGTCGGCGCGGATGCTTCGCTACATCGAGAGCATCGGGCTCGTCGCGCCAGCCCGCTCCGGGTCTGGCTACCGGCTGTATGGACCAGCGGCGCTACAGCGCCTGAGCACGTTGCGCGAACTACTCAAGGACCAAGGGATCGATCTCGGTGAGGTCGGCTTCGCGTTGAGATTGCGCCGCGATCCCGCGTTGCGTGAGGAGATCGATCGATGGCTCGCATCTGAGCCGGCCCGCCCAGAACACGTCAGCGCCGCCGACTGGCTGCGCTTCGAGCAGGAAAAGCACCAACGACTGCTAACAGCCGCCAAGCCACACACGACCATGGAGATCGCATGACCCCCACAGCAACACTCACCGACACCGACTTCAAGGTCGCCGACCTCTCGCTCGCCGAGTTCGGGCGCAAGGAGATAACGCTCGCCGAGCACGAGATGCCCGGGCTGATGTCGATCCGTCGCGAGTACGCTGCCGCTCAGCCACTCGCCGGAGCGCGCATCACAGGCTCGCTGCACATGACGATCCAGACGGCCGTGCTGATCGAGACACTCACCTCGCTCGGTGCGCAGGTGCGCTGGTGCAGCTGCAACATCTTCTCCACTCAAGATCACGCCGCGGCAGCTATCGCCGTCGGTCCTGACGGTACTCCCGAGGACCCGCGCGGAGTGCCGGTGTTCGCGTGGAAGGGCGAGAGCTTGGAGGAGTACTGGTGGTGCACCGACCGCGCTCTGCGCTGGCCCGGGGAGGATGGAACGCCTGGCGTATCCGGGCCCAACATGATCCTCGACGACGGCGGCGACGCGACTCTGTTCGTGCATAAGGGCACCGAGTACGAGGCTGCCGGAGCTGTGCCCGATCCAGCCTCGACGGAGTCCGAGGAGTTCCAGGTCGTGCTCTCGCTGCTCACGCGCTCGCTGGAGGAAGACGCGCAACGCTGGACCAAGATCGGCCAGGACATCAAGGGTGTCACCGAGGAGACCACCACCGGCGTGCATCGCCTCTACCAGATGGTCGAGAGCGGCGAGCTGCTGTTCCCGGCAATCAACGTCAACGACTCGGTGACCAAGTCGAAGTTCGACAACCTCTACGGTTGCCGCCACTCGCTAATCGACGGCGTCAACCGCGCCACCGACGTGATGATCGGCGGCAAGGTCGCGGTCGTGTGCGGCTTCGGCGACGTCGGCAAGGGCTGTGCAGAATCGCTGCGCGGCCAGGGCGCGCGCGTGGTGATCACCGAGATCGACCCGATCTGCGCGTTGCAGGCGGCGATGCAGGGCTATGAGGTGAACACGCTCGAGGATGTCATCGAGACGGGCGACATCTTCATCACGACGACCGGCAACAAGGACATCATCACCGCCGCCCACATGGCGCGCATGAAGCACCAGGCGATCGTCGGCAACATCGGTCACTTCGACAACGAGATCGACATCGCCGGCCTCACCAAAACGCCGGGGATCCAGCGCATCAACATCAAGCCCCAGGTGGACGAGTGGGTGTTCTCAGACGGTCACGCGATCATCATGCTGTCCGAGGGACGGCTGCTGAACCTCGGCAACGCCACCGGCCATCCGAGCTTCGTGATGAGCAACTCGTTCACCAACCAGACGATCGCCCAGATCGAGCTTTTCTCAAAGAACGACGAGTATGAGAAGCGCGTGTACGTGCTCCCCAAGCACCTTGACGAGAAGGTCGCGCGCCTGCACCTGGACGCGCTCGGCGTGAAATTGACAAAGCTCAGCGAGGAGCAGGCGGCTTACATCGGTGTGCCCGTGGGCGGTCCTTACAAGGCCGATCACTACCGCTACTAGATGCTGACCTTCGCGGACCGCGCGAGGGGAGTGGGTCATCCCGGGCGACGCTGAGGGCGGCCAGGCGCGGATCGACTGGGCCGACGCGCAGATGCCGGTGCTCGTGCAGGTGCGCGAGCGCTTCGCGCGCGAGCGGCCGCTCGACGGCGTGAGCGTGGCGGCGTGCCTGCACGTGACCGCCGAGACGGCCAATCTCGTGCGTGCCCTGATCGCCGGTGGGGCTCAGGTGGCGCTGTGTGCCGCCAACCCACTCTCAACGCAGGACGACGTCGCCGTGGCGCTGGCCGAGCGCTACGGTGCCACCGTCCTTGGGGAGCGTGGCGAGAGCGCCGAGCAGTATGGCGAGCACGTCCGCAAGCTCGTCCAGCGTGCTCCCGCAGTCACGATCGATGACGGAGCCGATCTCATCGCGGCGATCCACGAGTCCGCGCCGACGCGCGCCGCCGAGATGCTCGGAGGCACCGAGGAGACGACCGCGGGACTGTTGCGAGTGAGGGCTCTCGCCGAGCGCGGCACGCTCGCGTGTCCCGTACTGGCGGTCAACGAGTCGCGCACCGAGCGGGCGTTCAACGATCGCTTCGGCACCGGGCAATCGACAGTCGACGGGATTCTGCGCGCCACGAACCTGTTGCTCGCCGGTCGCACTGTGGTTGTGCTGGGCTACGGGTGGACTGGACGCGGGGTTGCGTTGCGCGCGCGTGGAGCCGGGGCGTCGGTGATCGTGTGCGAGGTAGATCCGCTACGGGCGCTGGAGGCGCGCATGGAGGGCTACGAGGTGATGGGCGCGCTGGCGGCGTCCGAGCGCGGCGATGTGTTCGTGACGGTCACGGGCGGTCGTGAGGTCTTGCGTCGCGAGCATTTCGAGCGTATGAAGGACGGCGCGGTGCTCGCCAATGCCGGACATTTCGACGTTGAGATAAAGATCGAGGATCTGCGCGCGCTCGCAGTCGGTGGCCGGCGCGAGGCACTGCCGCTTGTAGAGGAGCACACGCTCGCGGATGGACGACGCTTGAACCTGCTCGCCCAGGGGCGCGTCGTCAACCTCGCGGCTGGAGAGGGCCACCCGGCGGCAGTGATGGACATGTCCTTCGCCGGCCAGGCACTGTGCGTCGAGCACCTGGTCAAGTGTGCCGGCACCCTGCCGGTGGGGGTGCTGCCCGTGCCGGATCAGATCGACGAGGAGGTCGCGCGCCTGAAGCTCGAGTCCCTCGGCGTGCATATCGATGAGCTGCGAGAGGACCAGCGTGTGTATCGCAGCTCCTGGGAATGGGGCACCCCTCCGCGCGCGTAGAGCAAGAGCGGGCGCACCGGCGCTACCGGCGTGCCGTTGCCTGGCCAGTCCGCCGCGTGCTTCCTCGTGAGTGTTTCCGATAGCTTGCCGTCGCGATGAGAGCAATGGTTCTCGCGGCGGGTCTTGGCACCCGTCTGCGCCCACTCACGAACGAGATCACGAAGCCGATGGTGCCGGTGCTCGACCGGCCCGTGATGGCGCACATCCTCGACCTGCTCGACCGCCACGGGTTTGACGAGGTGATCGCCAACCTGCACTATTTCCCCGAGTCGATCGAGCAATACTTCGGCACGCGCCTGAACTACCGCTTCGAGCCGGAGCTGCTCGGCACCGCCGGCGGGGTGCGCGGATGTGCCGATTTCTTTGACGGCGACTCGTTCGTTGTGATCTCAGGCGACGCGCTCACCGACATCGACCTGAGCGCGTTTGCCGCGCGCCACCGTGAGGCCGGCGGGATCGCCACGCTAGCGGTCAAGAAGGTCTCAGACACGCGCGAGTACGGGGTTGTGCTGCACGACCGCGATGGGCGCATCACCGGCTTTCAGGAGAAGCCGAGCCCGGAGGAAGCGCTGTCTGACCTCGGCAACTGCGGCATCTACATGTTCGAGCCGGAGATATTCGACTACTTCCCCGAGCGCCCGTTCGTGGACTGGGCACAGGACGTGTTTCCGGCGCTGCTCGCGGGCGACGTGCCGTTTCACATCCACGAGGTGCGCGAGTACTGGAACGACGTCGGCTCGCTCGCAGAGCTGCGCCAGGGCACCTTCGACGCGCTACGCGGCGAGCTGCGCCTACAGGTCGAGGGCCGCGAGGTCTCCCCGGGTGTCGTTGTCGCGGGTGAGACGCTCCTACCGGAGAGCGCTGAGGTCGAAGGATCGGTGTGGATCGGTCACGACGTCGAGCTGGGCGAGGGCGTGCGTCTGACCGGCCCGCTCGTGCTGGGCGACGGCGCGCGCGTGGGCGAGGGCGCCCAGCTGCGCGACAGCATCGTGCTGCCCGGAACCATCGTCGCCCCCGGCGCGATTCTGATCGGCGCGATCGCCGGACACGCTGGGATCTTGGAGAGTCTGCGGCCCAGATAAGAGCCCGGGGGACCCGCGCGTGCGAATCCCCTCGAGAGCAGCGTTCTGACGAGATGGGTGGTGCTCGTAGAACATCCGTGCAAAGCCGGTACATAACCGCCCCCGAGAGGGGTACGATGGATGCACATCGTCTCCGAGTGAAGGGAGTCCCTGATGCAGATAGACATCAAGGGCCGCAATGTCCCGGTCACCGACGACATGCGCGTGCATCTGGAACGCCGGCTGGAGAAGGTTTCCCGCCAGGTGTCCGAGTTCGCTCGCTTGGAGTTCGAGATATTCAGGGAGCCGAACCCGCGCGTGGCCAATAGCGATGTGGCAGAGGCGACGCTCTACCTGAAGGGAGTCACGCTCCGGGCGCGCGATTCCTCGCCGCAGATGCTGCACTCGCTCAACCTCGTGGTGGACGAGCTTGCGCGCCAGGTCAAGCGTCATCGCGATAAGCGCCGTCACCGCCGCGAGGCGCACGCCGCGCCGATGTCTCCGCCTCGCACAACTTTCCCGGCAGCCGGCGCCTGAGCTGCCTGCGCGATCGGCGCCAACTGGCGTCAATCGCGCTTCGACGGCAGCGGCAGGGAGCTGACCGCGTAGCGTCGGCTGTGTAGTCGGTACCCTGAACGCATGTCGATTCTCGATCGTGCGCTGAACATCGGCGAGTCAAAGAAGTTCAAGCAATACGAGAAGCGCGTCGCGCTAATTGGTGCTTTCGAGGCAGAGCTTGAACTGGAGACCCAAGAGGAGCTGCGCGAGCGGATGGAGGCGCTGCGCGACCGCGCAGCCGAGGGCGAGTCCCTGGACGAACTGCTGCCGGAGTGCTTTGCGATCGTGCGCGAGACAGGCAAGCGCACGATGGGCATGCGCCATTTCGACGTGCAGCTGATCGGCGCGATGACCCTGCACGACGGTTGTATCGCGGAGATGAAGACCGGCGAGGGTAAGACGCTCACGGCAACGCTCGCGGTCGTGCTCAACTCGCTGGCGGCACGCGAGCCGGGCTCGGCGGAGACCCCGCCTGACGGCGAACAGGAGGCGGACTTCGGCGAGAATGGGTCGGGCCCGAATTCGAGCGAAAACGGTTCCGCGGCGGCTCCACGGGAACGCAAGGGTGTGCATGTGGTCACGGTCAACGACTACCTGGCTCGACGCGACGCCGCATGGATGAGCCCGCTCTACACGGCACTCGGGGTGAGTGTCGGGGTGCTGCAGAACCAACAGCCCTACGACGAGAAGCAGCTGGCCTACGCGTGCGACGTCGTGTATGGCACCAACTCGGAGTTCGGCTTCGACTACCTGCGCGACAACATGGCCAAGTCGTTGGAGGAGAAGGTGCAGCGCGGACACCCGTTCGCGGTCGTGGACGAGGTCGACAACATCCTGATCGATGAGGCGCGCACACCGCTGATCATCTCCGGCGCCCCCGAACAGGCGGCAGACCTCTACGTGAAGTTCGCCCGCCTGGCACCGCGCCTCAAGGCCGGCCAGACGCCCGAAGGCATGGACCCGCGCTCCAAGAAGGGCTTCGTGGCGGACTTCGACTACGAGTTCGATGAGAAGCAGAAGACGGTCGCGATCACCGAGCAAGGCGTCGCCAAGGCGGAGCGATTCCTCGATATCGACCATCTCTACAAGGCCGAGAATGGCCATCTCGTCAACCACCTGATCCAGTCGCTCAGGGCCGAGTCGCTGTACAAGCGCGACGTCGACTATGCGGTGATCGAAGGCGAGGTGAAGATCATCGATGAGTTCACCGGACGCATCCTCGACGGTCGGCGCTGGTCGGAAGGGCTGCACCAGGCGATGGAGGCCAAGGAGGGGGTGCGCGTCCAAGAGGAGAACCAAACGCTCGCCACGATCACCTACCAGAACTACTTCCGCCTCTACGACAAACTCTCGGGTATGACCGGCACGGCGCTGACCGAGGCGACCGAGTTCATGAAGATTTACGAGCTGCCGGTGGTGCAGGTGCCGACTAACATGCCGATGGTTCGCGACGATCGCAACGATCAGGTCTACAAGACCAAGGAGGGCAAGTGGGAGGCCGTCGTCAAAGAGATCGCGGCCCGCCACGAAAACGGCCAGCCGGTGCTCGTCGGCACGATCTCAGTCGAGGTTTCCGAGCTTCTGGGTGAGCGCCTAAAGAAGCGCGGCATCGCCCATACCGTGCTGAACGCCAAGCCCGAGCATGCTGCCCGTGAGGCCGAGATCGTCGCTGAGGCCGGCCAGCCCGGAGCGGTCACGATCGCGACCAACATGGCCGGTCGTGGGGTGGACATCAAGCTCGGCGGTAATCCCGAGCACCTCGCGCGACTTGAGCTGGCAAAGCGCGACGTCTCCCCGGAGGACCCGGCCTACGAGCAGCGCATGAAGGAGCTGCTGCCAGAGATAGAAGCGAAGGTAGAGGCCAACCGCGAACGCGTAACGGCGGCTGGCGGTCTGTTCATCTGCGGCACCGAGCGTCACGAGTCTCGGCGCATCGACAATCAGCTGCGCGGTCGCGCCGGCCGTCAGGGCGACCCGGGGGAGAGCCGCTTCTTCCTCTCCGCCGAGGACGATCTAGTGCGCCTGTTCGCCGGCGACCGCATCTACAAGATCCTTGACCGTCTGGGGGGCGTAGACGAGGAGGGCAACGAGGAGCCGATCGAGGCGGGGATGCTCTCCAAGCAGATCGAGAAGGCTCAGAAGAAGGTCGAGGAACAGAACTTCTTGATCAGAAAGCGCGTGCTCGAATACGACGACGTGATGAACGAGCAGCGGCGCATTGTCTATGCCTACCGTAACGGTGTGCTCGAAGGCAAGGCGATGGGCGAGGAGGCGCGCGAGCAGGTGCAAGGCGCGATCGAGCGCACGATCGACCAGTACACGCCGGGCGACTACATGGAGGACTGGGATCTCGACGGACTGTTCACCGCGCTCGGGCAGTTCTTCCCGGTCGAGCTGGGCGAGGACGATCTCGATCCGGAGACGGTCGACACGGGCTATCTGAACGAGCGGGTCGGCGAGATGGCGCTCGAGCACTACAACGCGCGCGAGCAGGAGCTTGGCGAGGAGCTGATGGGTGCGCTCGAGCGCTTCCTGATCCTGCAGATCATCGACGAACGCTGGCGCGAGCACCTGTATGACATGGACTATCTGCGCGAGGGAATCCATCTGCGCGGCTTCGCCCAGATCGATCCGCTTGTCGCCTACAAGAACGAGGCGTTTGAGCTGTTCGGCGATCTCATGAACAGCGTGTGGGCGGACTTCACGCGCATGATCTTCAACGTGCAGGTCACCGTTGACGGCCAGAACGGCGGTGGGCAGGGCGCGCCTGCGGGCCCAGCGTTCGCGGCCTCGGGCAACTCGACCCGCGCCGGCCGCGTGTCCTACTCGGGTGGCTCCAGCGCCATGGGCGCCGGTGCGGTCGCGGCAGCCGCCGCGGCGGCAGGCGTAGACGGCGCGGCTTACAATGGTGAAGGCGAGCCCGCTGAAGCGCTACCGGTCGTTGAGCAGCGTGTCACCGACTCAGAGCACGAAGTCGGCCGCAACGACCCCTGTTGGTGCGGTAGCGGCAAGAAGTTCAAGCGCTGTCACGGCGCATAGCGGCTTCGCGGCGCGAAACGAACTGCTCTGTGGCTTGTGGGCCCATGAACGGGGTGAGGATCATGCGAACCAGCTCGGGGACGATCGTGACGATCGACTCCGGCGAGTGCTCCGCGATCTGGATGTAGAGCCGTTCGAAGAAGCTTTGCGTCACCGGCTGGTCGAGACTGCCCGCGGTGGCGGGGTCGAGTAGGTCGTAGCCGGGCTGTAGGAAGATCGAGAACACGTCCATCAGCGATTGTGCGAGCTCGTGCGCGGAGGGGCCTACCGACATCAGCTCTACGATCCCGGTGCGTGCGAACGCCGGCTCGTTCATCACCCATTCGCCATACGCGTGCAGACCGTCCCATACCGCATCGGGCCAGCTTGGCGAGTTTCGGTACACCTCCTGGCAGAAGCCCATCACCAAGTCCACGCCGGCTTCGATCCCGGAGAAGAGGGCTTCTTCCTTGCTCGAGAAGTGCTCGTGGAAGGAGCGTGCGGATATTTGCGCCTCCGCGCAGATATCGCGAACGGCGGTCTCGTGATAGCCCTTGGCGGCCACCACGCGAACGGCGGCAAGTTGAATCTGCTCGTGCGTGTTGTGCACGATGAAGCGCCGAGGCGCTCTGTTAGCGATGGCAGCGTGACGGATAGCGACTATGACGACAGCGTACACAAGTCCGTGTCGCTCGCAACGGATTTGTAGTCCAGTTACTGGCTTTTTCCTGTCCAGTGTTCGCCCCCACCGATGCGGTCGAATTATCGACCTACATGTGTGGCGCTCAGGCGTAGTCGCGCATAGCCGGACGTCGATGGCGGTGCAGGAGTCCTGTGGCGCCCGCGGCTGTTGATAGCGTTGCGCACGATGGCAACCGCACCTCCAAGCGAGTCGACGCCGCAACGCCTTGCGGCCGTCCGTGAGCAGCTGACACTGCTCGCGGACTATCTTTGACCCCGCTCAACTGAGCGAGCGCATCGAGGCGCTCGAAGCGCAGATGCAGGCGCCGGGTTTTTGGGACGACGCCGAAGCGGCCGCCAGGGTTTCGGCTGAGCACGCCAAGGCGAGCAAGCGCCTACAGACATTCGCCGAGTTGCAGTCTGACGTCGACGATCTCGATGGCTTGGTGGAGATGGCCGAGGAGGAGCCATCGCTCGAGCAGGAGGTCCAGGAGCATTTGATCTCAGTCGAGCAGCGCTTGGCTGAGCTGGAGGAGCAGCGTCTTTTCTCCGGTTCCTACGATGCCGGCGACGCGCTCGTCAGCGTCAACGCCGGCGCCGGCGGCACCGATGCACAGGACTGGGCCGAGATGGTGTTGCGCATGATGATGCGCTGGGCCGAGCGACGCGGCTTTGACGTGGAGCTGCTGGAGGTTAGTCCAGGGGAGGAAGCCGGCATCAAGTCGGCCACGTTCAAGGTCTCAGGCGAAAACGCCTACGGTCTGTTCGGGGCTGAGCGGGGCGTGCACAGGCTCGTGCGCCTGTCCCCGTTTGACTCTGCCCACCGACGCCAAACCAGTTTTGCCGGCGTGGAGGTCGCGCCCGTCGTGGCCGACACGGGCGAGGTGGAGATCGACGAGGACGACCTGCAGGTCGATACCTACCGGGCCTCGGGCGCCGGCGGGCAGCACGTCAACAAGACCGACTCGGCCGTGCGCATCACCCATCGTCCCAGTGGCATCGTCGTGCAATGCCAGAACGAGCGCTCGCAAACCTCCAACCGGGCCACAGCAATGGCGATGCTGCGCTCGAAGCTGGTCGAGAAGCAGGAGCGCGAACGTCAGGAAGAGATCGCGCGCGAGAAGGGCGAGGCGCAAGACGTCAACTTCGGCTCGCAAATCCGCTCCTATGTACTGCACCCCTACTCGATGGCCAAGGACCACCGCACCGGACACGAGATGGGCGATGTGCAGCGGGTCTTGGACGGAGATTTGGATGGCTTCGTACGTGCCTACCTGCTGAAGTCGGCTTCCCCTGTCGGCGAGTGACGGCAGGCGAGCGGGAGCGATGTCGATGGGTAACGATGAGCTGATCGAGCTGGTCCGGCGCGCCCTGAGTGAGGACATCGGCAGCGGCGATGTCACGACCGACGCGACGATCGCGCCCGACGCGCGTGCCCGGGCGCTGATAACGCAAAAGGCCTCAGGTGCGATCTTTGGACTGGACGCGGCCGAAACCTGTTTCACGCTGCTCGATCCCGACGTGCGCTTCGAGCGGCTCGCGCAGGAGGGCAACTGGCGCGAGGGGGGTGGGCCTGTGCTCTCGATCGAAGGCAGCGCGGCCGCGCTGCTCACGGGGGAGCGCACGGCGCTCAATTTCCTCGGGCGCCTGTCGGGCATAGCGACGCTCGCCGCCCGTTTCGTACGCGAGGTCGAGGGGACAGGCACGGTTGTGCTCGACACACGCAAGACCACTCCGGGACTGCGGATGCTGGAGAAGGCCGCGGTAGCTGCCGGTGGCGCAACGAATCATCGCGTCGGTCTGTTCGACGCGATCCTCGTCAAGGAGAACCACATTGCCGCCGCTGGTGGGATCGCGCAGGCCGTCGCATGCGTTCGTCGCGCGGCGCCCGAGCTTGCCGGCACCCTGGAGGTCGAGGTGCGCAATCCCCAGGAGATCGAGGAAGCGTTGGCCGCCGGCACTCCGCGGCTGCTGCTCGACAACATGGATGTTGAGCAGCTACGTGCCGCAGTCGCCCAGGTCGGCGCTCGCGCCACGCTCGAGGCAAGCGGCAACGTGACGCTTCAAAGCGTCAGGGAACGAGCGCTCACCGGGGTAAACTTCATATCGGTTGGCGCCCTCACCCATTCCGCTCCCGCTCTCGACCTGTCCCTGATCCTGGAGGTATCGAGATGAAGACATTGCCGATGATCCCTACCCAGGGCCCGCTGCCCGCTCTCACCGGGGCCGAGACGGCAGAGCTGCACGCGGAGGTGCGTGCGCTTGCGGCCGAGCGCAACGCGACGATCCTCGCGCACAATTACCAGGTGCCCGAGGTGCAGCAGGTCGCCGACTACGTGGGCGACTCGCTCGGCCTCTCCCGTCAGGCGGCGGCTTCCGATGCCGAGACGATCGTGTTCTGCGGCGTGCACTTCATGGCCGAGACCGCCTCGATCCTGTGTCCGGAGAAGACGGTGCTGATCCCCGATCTGGAAGCGGGCTGCTCGCTGGCCGCGTCGATCGACGCCGAGCAGCTGGGGGAGTGGCGTGCTTCATATCCAGATGGCGTGGTAGTCATGTATGTGAACACCACGGCCGAGGTCAAGGCGCTGACCGACTACTGCTGCACGTCGGCCAACGCGGTGGATGTGGTGCGCCACATCTACGAAACCCGTGGCCCCGACACCGAGATCCTGTTCGGTCCCGACATGTGGCTCGGCGCCTATGTCGAGAAGGAGCTTGGCCGGCGGATGCACGTGTGGGACGGCGAGTGCCACGTGCACGCCGGCATCCGTCCCTCGGACATCGACGCGACTCGCGCCGCCCACCCGGGCGCCGACTTCCTGATCCACCCCGAGTGCGGTTGCACGACCTCGATCATGGAGTACGTAGCCGCCGGCGATGTTTCCGCGGAGGGCGTGCACATGCTCTCTACCGGCGGAATGCTGCGCTACGCGGATGAGCTCGAGCGCGACGCCAGTGCCCAGATGGCCGCGGGAGCGGGCGCCTCCGGCCAGCCGCGTGAGGCAGTCGTGGCCACCGAGACGGGCATGCTCTACCCGCTGGAAATGGCTGCCCCCGACGTCAAGTTCATCCCAGCCAACGCCGAGGCGAGCTGCGTCTACATGAAGATGATCACGCTGGAGAAGCTACGCGACTCGCTGCGCGAAATGCGCTTCGAGGTGCGCGTGCAGCCCGAGATCGCCGAACGGGCGCGTGTGCCGATCGACCGTATGGTCGCGCTCGGCTGAGACAAGCCCGAGCGCTCTGTCGCTGCTCCGTCGCAAGAGGTCTGTCAAAAGCCCGCAATTGGCGGGCTTGGCGTGACATGGGCGCGCATGCACCGTTCCTTCAGCACACGTCTATATTTGCCATTGACAACTAGACTCACTTTCGGATAAGCTTCTCTACAGCAGCCGACGGGAGAGAGGTTCGGCTGCGGGTCCAGAGTTGCAGCCCGGAGGAGGGGTCCTTGATGCTTGCTCGTAAGCCGGTCTTGCCGGTCATGGTCGTGTGTTGTGTGCTGGTCGGTTGGCTTGTGTGGGCTTGTGTGCCGGCGGTGGCCGCGGCTCCTGAAACACCGGAGGTGTCGGTGGAAGCGCCTGTCGCTGCTACTACTGCGGTCCTTCATGGAGTCTTGAATCCGAAAGCTGTGGGTGGAGCGGGCTCTTATGAATTCTTGTATCGGGAAGGCGATGAAGGTTGCGGGGAAGGGGGCAAAGCGCCTGAACCCGCTGGGTTGGCGATCGGGCTTGAGCACGAAGAAGTATCTGAAGTCCTGTCGGGTCTGAGACCTGGCACTGAATACACGGTTTGTCTTCGAGCGGAAAACGCTAGTCAGGAAGCGACGGTCGGCCCGGCCGTGACGTTTGCGACTCCCGCGGCACCACCAAGCGTGGATGGCGAGTCGGTCGCCAAAGACGAAGCGACGAGCGCGACTCTGCAGGCGCGGGTCAATCCAAACAACCAAAATACGACGTACTTCTTTGAATATTCCACGCAGGCGACTGGGGAAGTCCTGGAAGGCACGGTCACCAAGCTTGACGGTCCGAGTGCTCTTGCTGGGGAATACGGGGATCAGACAGCCAGTGTTCCTACAGGTGCTGTGCTCGCACCAGGCACTGTCTACTATTACCGTGTTGTAGCGAGCAACGGTACGCCGCCGGCGGGTAATGGCAAAGTTGCGCATTTCACGACGCCTGAAGCCCCGATCAGCGAATCGGCGGTGGCGCAGAGCTCGACGGTGGTGTCGCTTACCGGCGAGCTGAACCCAGGCGGCGCTACTGGCGAGGTCAGTTATGTGTTCGCATACAACGATAACGGTACGTGCACGGGTGGCGAACGTACCCCGGTCGTCGAAGTTGGTGAAGGCAGCAAACTGTACGTTCATGTCGAAGCGCAGGGGTTGACACCAAACGAGCCGTACACGTTCTGTTTGGTTTCGACCAACTCATACGGTGGTGAAGCGATGGGTGGCGAAGTCTCAGCACAGACAGCGGATCAAGCGCCTGCGATCACCGGAGCGTCCGTGACGAAACTTGGCTCTGGGAGCTCGACAGTGAGCGTTCAAATAGATCCTTATGGGCTACCGACCACTTATGAAGTGCAGTACGGGCCCACGGCAAGTTATGGGTCGAGCACGGCTCCGGTGAGTCTTGGCTCCGCCAACACCTCAGTGGGGTCAGAAGTAGAACTCGGGCATTTGATGCCTGTTACCGAATATCACTACAGGATTGTTGCGAATAGCGAAGCTGGCAGCGAACATACTGCTGACGCGACGTTTACGACACCAGGTGCGACTGGTTTGGGGCAGTCTGGTCTTCCTGATGGTCGTGTGTATGAAATGGTGACGCCGCCGGAAAATGATGATGCGGATGTTTATGTACCTTTCATAATTCCAGAAAGTATATTGAGTCGGGGGCAGGCAGGTATTAGTACTAGGCTATTGTTCGAGGCTTCGTCTGATGGTAATGCTTTTACGTATGTCGGTGATCCGACCGTCGGTGGTAATGGAAACAGTGGGTTTGGTTCGGGTAACGAGTATCTCTCGACTCGCTCTGCGGGGGGCGGTTGGGCTCAGATCAATCTTCAGCCGCCAGGAATCCACAGTGCGTATTATCAGGCTTTTTCAAGTGATCTCTCTGTGGGAGTTTTGCAGTCAGGGATCGGTGAATCCGTAGGTGGATCCCGGAACGAAGTCGATGAGCGTCTTTCGCCCGAAGCTCGGGGTGAAAACTATAAGGTGCTTTATCGGCATCGTATAGGTGAAGCTGACTATGAACCGTTCTTTTCAAAGGCTGTGTCATTGCATCGTGCTGCTGGTGAATTTGGCAGTAGCGGGTTTCCTGAAAGCAGCAGTGCCTCGCGGGGAGTGCTCGCATATGTGGGTGGGTCTGAGAACATGAGCCATCTGTTCTTTGAGGTAGACGATGCGTTGACTAAAGGTGCGGTGGACGGTGGAACAAAAGAGGATAATTTGTATGAGTCTGTTGGCGGTAAGTTGAGCTTGGTTAACGTGTTGCCAGATGGTGGTTCTGAACCAAACGCAAGGTTTGGGAGTCCTGGAGAAAACGAAGAAGGTATCCAATTTGCGCCCGACTTGAGTAATGTGATCTCGAGTGATGGGTCGCGGGCGTTTTGGACGGGTCTGACGACTGGCGATTTGTACATGACCGAAAATGCCGGTAGTTCGAGTGAGAGAACTGTGCAGGTTGATGAAGCGGTTGGTGGTGGCGGGCGTTTTTGGACTGCAACAGGTGATGGCTCGAAGGTGTTCTTCACAAAGGGAAGCCTCTACGAGTATGACGTGAATACGGGAGCAACTATCAATTTGACGCCTGGTGTGGAAATACAGGGTGTGATAGGAGTGAGCGAAGATGGTGAGTATGCATACTACGTTGATAACGCAGATGATCTCAATCTTTGGCATGATGGTGTGAGTACGTTCATCGCTACACTTTCATCCGCAGACAACTTCGAAGCGCTGGGGAAAAAGATAAAGAATCAGCATGGACAGTTTGGTGATTGGCAGGCAGCCCTGGAACGTCGTACTGCTGAGGTGACTCCGGATGGTCACAGTATTGTATTTATGGCCTTTGAGGGTCTCGCGGATCATCGCAGTGAAGGGGTGGGGGAGGTCTACGTCTATGAAAGTGAAACTAACCGTTTGACTTGCGCATCGTGCAATCGTAATGGTGAACCGCTTCAAGCTAACGTATTGTCCGAAGCCGGTTACGGCGGGTTTTTGCCGCCGAGTTGGAGTGCGACGTTTATCCCACAGTGGATGTCAAGCGATGGTAGTCGCGTGTTCTTCGATAGTAGTCAGCCGCTCGTGCCGCAGGATACGAACGGAACGCTGGATGTTTATGAGTGGGAGCGCGACGGTTCGGGGAGCTGTCATGAAGTAATTGGGTGTGTGTATTTGTTGTCGGGTGGTGTGAGTTCCTCGGCGTCTAATTTGGCGGGGGAGAGCTCAGTGGGAACGATGTGTTCATCATCACTCGGGCACAGCTCGCGCCTGAAGACGGCAACGAAGCTTTTGATGTCTATGACGCGAGCGTTGACGGTTCTCAGCCGGCGTCACCTCCGGCGTGCTCTGGTACTGGTTGTCAGGGTGTGCCGGCCGCGCCGCCTGTTTTTGCTACGCCGCCGAGTGTGACATTTTCTGGGGTAGGTAATTTCCCACCCCCGACCGTGTCTAAGGCGACGGTGAAGGGAAAGTCGTTGACGAGCGCGCAGAAGTTGGCGCGTGCATTGAAGGTATGCCGAGCAAAGCGTGGCAAAGAGCGCGTGATGTGCGAAAAGGCGGCGCATAAACGGTTTGGGGTGCAAGCGAAGGCGAGACAAAAAAGGGTCGTTGGTGTGAGGAGAGGGGGCAAGTCATGATTGGGTGCTTGCGTGGGTCCAGGTGGATCGGTTTCGTGGCGACCTGCCTTGTCGGGTGCGGGCTTTGTGTCTCGCCAACGGTCGCGAGCGCCGACATTGCGCCAGCGCCGGGATGGGAGGTGTTTGGTTATTCCAGCCCGACGGTGATCACGCCAGGTAGTGAAGGTGCGGTGATAGAGCGCATCTATAACGACGGGTCACTACCCAACACAAAGATAGTGCCAGTGTTGGATTCCAAAGGCGAACCAGTCCTGAATGCTAGAGGCGAAGTGGAAATGGAAACGGTCGACATCCCCGTCACCGTCACGAGTACCCTGCCGGGAGGAGTAGTGGCTACTGGACCGACAGGTGCTGGTTGCACGGGAGTCGGTACGAAAGTAGTGACGTGCGAAGTAACGAAAGACACTAACGGTGGTGCGATAGGTCCAGCGGAGGATCATGCGGAAGTCGCAATTCCGGTTAGGGTTACCGCGAGCGTGTCTGGTGAGGCGGTGGATCATGTGAGTGTTAGTGGTGGTGGCGCGAATGGTGTGACGAGCACAAGCATCCCCTTGCGTTTCGGCTCAGAATCGCCCGGTTTGGGTTTGGCTGACGTGGGCGCGTGGGTGAGTAATGCGGATGGCAGCATAGATACGCAGGCAGGTTCGCATCCTTATGAGATGACAATCGCACTCTCGCTCAATCGAGAAGCGGGTGAAGGGAGTACCGTGCCGTCTGGTGGTGAACCGCGCTCACTCGACGGGATACTACCCCCTGGTCTGGTGGGTAACCCTAACGTGGTGCCGCAATGCACACGTGAACGCTTCGACGAAGAAGGCAAACCAGAACCAGGGGTAACGGGTTGTCCCGCATCGAGCAACATTGGTTGGGTCGAAGTCGAGGCTAAAGGAATCGAAGGCGGCGCACTCTTCCCCATCTTCGATCTAGCGCCGCCAGCTGGTGTCGCCGCACAGTTCGGGTTTGACGTTCTCGGTGGTAATGAGGTGTTTATCGATGCGCGTGTTCGCTCCGGTGGGGATTATGGCATCACTGCTCATTCGCCGGATGTGCCTCAGCGCGGCGTACTGTTCTTCCGTGGCACGTTCTGGGGTGTTCCCGGTGATCCAAGCCACGACCCCGAGCGCTACGGCACAGGTTGTATCCCTGACGGGAGTGGTGGGTGCGGTTCCAGTGGTGGGACGGCGCCATTCTTGACGCTACCAACTGCATGTCAAGGACCACAAGCGTTCACTGTGGAAGAGACAAGCACCTGGCAGGAAGAACACACCGATGCGAGCAGATCGTTCCTCTCACAAGACCAGAACGGTCAGCCGGCAGGGTTCACCGGTTGCGAACGACTAGTTCATTTCGAACCGACGATCAATCTCGCGCCGGACACGACGTTCTCTGATACGCCTGCGGGTTTGACCGCGACGGTGAAGCTGCCGCAGGGCTTGAACCCCGAAGGGCTAGCGACATCAGGTTTGAAGGAAACGACGGTGACGCTACCCGAAGGTATTGTGATCAATCCGGGGCAGGCGACGGGTCTCGTGGCGTGCCAGTCCTCCGAGGAGAATCTGGGTGGCGAAAGCGAAGCGTTCGATGGTCCACCATCCTGTCCCGCCGCATCGAAGGTAGGGACCGACGAAATAGCGACGCCGTTGTTGCCTAAACGCTTGAAAGGCAACGTCTATATCTTGCAGAATAATCCCCCCGACTTGCAATTGTTGGTTGTGGCGTCAGGGGAAGGAGTGAACCTGAAGCTGATTGGGACTGTCCATTTGAACGAACAGACTGGTCAGTTGGTCACGACGTTCGAGGGGACCCCGCAAGATCCGGGAACACCGGACGCGCCGCTAACAGAATTCGTATTGTCCTTTAGTGGTGGTGCACAAGCAGCGCTAGTGACACCGCAGCTCTGTGGGACCTATGGTTCTAGCGTGGACTTTACGCCGTGGTCTACTCCGTTTGTGCAGGACGCGATGCTTGAAAGCAAGTTTCAAATCTCAAGCGGTCCGGCCGGTAGTGCCTGTCAGGACCCGTTGCCGTTCGCGCCAGTAATGACCGCTGGCGCCACGACAGACCAAGCCGGGGGCTATACGGACTTCTCGATGCTCCTACAACGCGGAGACGGGCAGCAACGCGTGTCTAGCCTGTCTTTCAAGACACCAGAGGGCCTGTTGGGCATGATCGCCAAAGTCCCACTATGCCAAGAACCACTAGCAGCAGCAGGCACTTGTTCTGCCGCATCGCAGATCGGTCATACGATCGTCGGAGCGGGTCCAGGACCCTATCCACTGTTCATTCCTCAAGCGGGAGCGCCACCAGCTCCGATCTACCTGACCGGTCCGTATAAGGGCGCACCGTTTGGTCTATCGATCGTGGTGCCGCTGATCGCGGGCCCGTTCAACCTTGGAACCGAAATCGTGCGGGCGAGGATCGAAGTCGATCGACATACCAGCCAGATCACGGTCATCACAGACCCTCTACCCACGATCGTGAAGGGTATCCCCGCTGACTTGCGGTCGATCAACGCGGTGATCGACAGGCCCGAATTCATGTTCAACCCAACCAACTGCAATCCCATGAGCTTCTCGGGAACAGCGACGAGCACAGAAGGCGTAGTCGCAGCACTCTCGAGTCATTTCCAGATGGGGTCCTGTCAAGCACTGAAGTTCCAACCAAACTTCAAGGTCTCAACCACGGGGAAAACATCACGAACGAATGGTGCGAGCCTGACCGCGAAGATCGTCTATCCCGTCGGGAACCTCGGGTTCAACCAGGCAAGCAGCCAATCGAACATCAACAGCGTCAAGGTCGACCTACCAAAGCAACTACCCTCACGACTAACGACCTTGCAGAAGGCGTGTACCGCGGCGACATTCGCGGCTAACCCCGCGAACTGTCCATCAGCATCGATCGTGGGACACGCCAAGGCAGTCACACCGGTCCTACCGGTCCCACTAGAAGGGCCAGCGTACTTCGTCAGTCACGCGGGAGAAGAATTCCCCTCGCTGATCGTCGTCCTCCAGGGTTATGGCGTGACCGTAGAACTGGTCGGTACCACGTTCATCAACAGTAAGACGAACATTACGAGCAGCACGTTCAAGCAAGTCCCAGACGTTCCGATCGGTCTGTTCGAACTGGTACTACCACAAGGCAAGTACTCGGCCCTGGCCGCGAACGGCAACCTCTGCAAGACCAAACTCACGATGCCCACAGCATTCATCGCCCAAAACGGCGCCACACTCCACCAAACCACACCAGTCAGCGTCACAGGCTGCCCGAAGGGCAAGAAGTCCAAGAAAACAAAGGCGAGAGCCAAGGTCAAGCGCAAGGGGAAGAAATAGCCCTCCAGAGCGCGGCCCGCGTATTTCCCCACAGCGACCCGCGTTCGCTCTAGAGTCATGCGCAGGGGAGAGATGCTAGGCAGCAGCGACGACACGTCATTGTCCACGCTCCGGCGGCCGCGGAGCGATGCTCGCGGCACCGCTGGCGCGGTGGCGGCTGGTGGCGGCGGGGTGCCTTCGCGCGAGGAGGTCGAGGACATCCAGCGCGCGCGGGTGCTCAGCGCGATGATCGAGGTTGCGGCCGTCGAGGGCTATATCGGAGCGGCTGTTGCGCCTGTCGTTGCGCGAGCCGGCGTTTCGCGACGCACGTTCTACGAGTTGTTCGAAGGGCGCGAGGACTGCTTCCTGGCGGCGTTTGAGTGGGGAATCGATCAGGCTCGCCAGGTGATGGTCGAGGCCTACGGTTCGCAGCGCTCCTGGCGCGATCGCGTGCGCCATGCACTTGCTGCGCTGCTTGGCCTGCTCGACGCCGAGCCCGAGCTGGCGCGAGTCTGCGTGATCGAGGCTTTGGGGGCAGGCCGGCTCGTGTTGGAGCACCGCGCTCGAGTGCTTGACGAGCTGATCGCTGCGCTTGGTGCTGGCGCTCCACGGCCACGCGGGTCCAGTGGGGCGCCGCTGCTCACCGGCGAGGGGATCGTCGGTGGCGCATTCTCGGTCATCCACGGGGCCCTGCTCATGCGCCCAGACACGCGATCTGGGGCGTCCCAGCGGAGCGGTGCGAGCGACTCCGCCGATGCACGACCCCTGATCTCGCTGCATGGACAGCTCATGGCTCTGATCGTGCTGCCCTACCTGGGACCGAGCGCCGCGGGCGAGGAATTGACGCGCACCGCCCCCGAGGTCAGCGTGCCCGAGCGGGCCAGTGTCTCCGGCGACGGCGGACGGCTACTCGAGCGACTCGACATGCGGCTCACCTACCGCACTGTCTGCTGCTTGATCTTTATTGGCGAGCACCCCGGTTCTTCCAACCGCGAGATCGCCCAGGGGGCGGAGATCTCCGACGAGGGCCAGACGTCCAAGTTGCTGGGGCGACTCGACCGGCTTGGCTTGATCGCCAACACGCGGCCCCACGGCCCCGGGTACCCCAACTACTGGACGCTCACCGGCCACGGTCGGCAGGTGCTCAGCGCGGTTCAGGGACGCTAGAAGTCGCCTTGCTCGTGCGGGCCCACGCAGGCGACGGCGAGGTTATCGGCGACGTTTGCGGCGACCTCCCGAACCTCATCGAAAGTGACCGCGTCCAGCGCTGCGATCGCCGCGTCCGGATCGATGTCCTCGCTATACACGATCTTCTGGCTAGCGCCGTAGCGGGCCACCGCGTTCGTGTTCTCAAAGGCCAGCACCAGCCGCCCGGCGGCATACGCGCGGGCGCGGTGCACCTCCTCCTCGGTCGGCCCGTCCGTGCGTAGCTCGTCCACGATCTCGCGCATGCGCGTGTAGGCCTCCACGCACTTGGCCGAATCAAGGCCCGAGCCGAGTTGCAGGATCGGCACGTCGGCATACGCGTGGGCGATTGCATACACCGAGTAGCACAGCCCCCGCTTCTCACGGATCTCCTCGAACAAGCGCGAGCCCATCGAGCCGCCGAGCAGCGTCGAGTAGATCGACAGCGCGGCGCGCTGTTTGACGTCGCTCACGGTCACGCCCGGGCGGTAGATCATGCGCAGGTGCGATTGGTTGGTGTCGCGCTGCTCGACCAACGTCTCAGGGGCGAACTTCGGCGCCGGCACGTACGGTTCCGGCGCCGGCAGCGTTGGGAAGCGGGCGAACAGCTCGCCCAGCTTGTCCTGCTCGGGAACGAACCGGGTATTCCCAACCAAAAAAGCCCCACCTCTCGCCCCGGCCCAGCGGCGCTCACGGAAGCTGACGATTCCCTCGCGCGTAAAGGAGCGCAGGTTCTCCTCCGGGCCGAGCACGGTCCGTCCGAGCGGATGCTCGCCGAAGGCCGCCTTGTCGATCAGATACTCCGCGACGGTCGAGGGCTGGTCGTAGGCGCGGTTGATCTCCTGGATCACAACTCCGCGCTCGCGGTCGAGCTCCTGTGCGTTGAGTTTGGGGCGTCCCACGAAGTCGCTCAGCAAGTCGATCGCGGCAGGCGCCGACTCCGCGCGCACGGTGATGTGGAAGGCGACGAGATCGTGGCTGGTGTAGGCGTTGAGCACGCCACCCAAGCGCTCGGCCGTCTCGTTGACGTCCTTGTAGGTGGCGTACTTCTCCCCGCCCTTGAATACCAGGTGCTCGAGGAAGTGCGCCATCCCGTTCTCCTCGCCGCGCTCAGTGCGCGCACCCGCATCGAACGCCACGAGCACCGTCAGCGCGCGCGTGCCCGGCAAGCCCACGGTGTACACGGGCAGGCCGTTTCCCGCCACGGTCGTTGTCGAGATATCCGCCACTGGCGCGTCACGATAGGCGATCGACCGCCCAGTTCGCCTCAACCGTCGCGAGCAGCCGGCCACAGCCGCTGCGCGCGGCTCTCTTGGCGTCGTGCAAATACCGTTGCATGCAGGGAAAAATGCGGTGTCGAGCTTGGTCTGTCGCTACTGTGCCCGGCCATGCCCAACCCCAGCGATGGTCCCTCGCGACCCGTCCGAACGATCCCGCGCCGAGCACTAGCGCGCCACATTCGCCCCGTGCGCACACAGGTGCTCGCGCCCGAGGTTCCGCGCCCGCAGGGCACGACGGCAGCACCCTCGCGAGCCTCCCATGGTCCGGGTGCCAACACCGTCATCGAGTTTCGCGGAGTCAGCAAGCACTACGACAGCGGCGATACCGGCCTCGAGCGCGCCACTTTCGCGATCGACCGCCAAGAGTTCGTGTTTCTCGTCGGCGCGACCGGCTCTGGCAAGTCGACGATCATGCGCCTGCTGATCAAGGAGATCGATCCCACCGAGGGGATCATTCGCGTCGCCGGTCGCCACCTGGGCGAGATCGAGCGCGGTCGCATCCCCTACTACAGGCGCAACTTCGGCGTGGTCTTTCAGGACTTCAAGCTGCTGCCCACGCGCACCGTGTACGACAACATCGCCTACGCCCTGCAGGTCACGGGCGCTTCGCGCAAGCAGATCCGCGCCAACCTGCCCGACATCCTGCGCCTCACCGGCCTCTCCACGAAGCTGCACAACTATCCCCACCAGCTCTCCGGCGGAGAGCAGCAGCGCGTGGCCGTAGCCCGCGCCTTCGCCTCCCACCCGCCGCTGCTGCTCGCCGACGAGCCCACCGGCAACCTCGACCCTCACACCTCGATCGGCATCATGCAGCTGCTCTACCGCATCAACCGCGCCGGCACCACCGTTGTCGTGGCCACCCACGACAACGAGCTGGTCGACAAGATGCGCCGCCGAGTGATCGAGCTGCGGCGCGGGCGCATCATCCGCGATGAGGCCACCGGTCTCTATGCCCAGGACGAGACCACCGGCGACTTGGCCGAGCGCCTCAAGCGCGAAACCGCCGCCGGGGACGCGGCTGGCAAACGCCCGGTTGGTGGCGCACGCAGATGAAACTCGGGTTCTTTCTCAGAGAGGCAGTGCGTTCGATGCGTCGCAACCCAGCGCCATCGTTCGCGGCGCTGTCGTGCGTGCTGGTCACGACGCTCGTGCTCGGCGTGTTCATCCCGGTCGTCCAGGCCACCAACGGCGCGGCCAACTCGATTCGTGGGCGCGTGATCGTGGATGTCGACCTCAACACGACCGCAACAGCGGCCGAAGTCGCGAGGGTGCGCAGCGAGGTACAACATGCGCCCTACGTGGGCCGTATCGAAGTCGTGTCCAAGCAAGCGGGCTATGAACAGGAGCGCAAGATCGACCCGCAGGCCTTTCAGCTGATCGGCTACAACCCGCTGCCGGAAATCCTGCGCATCACGCCCACCAACCCTGCCAAGGCCGACGCGATCCGCGCGGAGCTGAGCCAATCCAGCCCGGCTGGTGTGCGCACCGTCACCGACAGCGCGATCGCCGACGTGCAGGACCGCCAGGCGCAAACGGATGAGATCCTCTCGGCCACGCGCATCGTGAAGATCACGATGGCGCTGCTTGCCGCATTGCTCGTGCTCTCCTCGGTATTGCTCGTCAGCAACACGATCCGCCTGTCGCTGTTCTCGCGTCGGCGCGAGGTCGAGGTGATGAAGCTCGTTGGCGCCACCGACTGGTTCATTCGCTGGCCGTTCGTGATCGAGGGGCTGTTCCTTGGTGCGCTCGGCGGGCTGTGCGCGATCGGACTGCTATTCCTCGCCAAGCTCACCCTGATCGACCCGCTCGCCTCGACCGTCAAGCTGATCTCCCAGCCCGACATGATCGACTTCCGCCTGTTGGTCGTGGTGCTGATGGGCTGCGCGATTGCGGTTTCGGCAGCAGGATCAGGATTGTCGCTGCGCCGCTTCCTGCGCGTCTGAGCGGCGTCGAAATCCGCCGCAGCGCATAGGCTGGGGAGATGGAGTCCCGCAAACCACAGCCGTTGGTACTTGCGCTCGCGGTGCTGTTGCCCGTGCTGCTGGTGCTCGGCGTGTGGCTCGGTGGGCACCCGAGCGACCTGCCGGGGTTTGCGCGTAAAGCGTTCGTCGCCAATCACGAAACGGTGGCGCTTGACGAAGCGATCGAACGGGTTGCCAACGACTACTACCGACCCGTGTCGCGGTCGAATCTCGCGAATGCCTCGATCGCGGGCATGATCTCAAGCCTGCACGACCCCTACTCGACGTATCTCAGTCCCAAGGAATTCACCACGTTCGACCAGCCGGCGAGCTTCGCCGGGATCGGAGTCGTGATCGACCCAAAGTCGCGGGGCCTTGAAATCGTGCGGGTGTTCAACTCCTCGCCGGCACAGCGCTCCGGGTTGAAGGCCGGCGAAACGATCGTCGCGGTGAACGGGCGCTCGTTGCGCAGAGTTCCCGCGAGCGTGTCGACCGCGCTCATCAAGGGCACACCCGGTACCGATGTGCGACTCACGCTCACTGGGACGCACACACCGGCGCACAGCGTCACCGTCACGCGCGCGCTCGTGTCCGAGCCGGTTGTCGCCTCGCAAATGCGCGTCGTGGGTGGCGTCAAGCTCGGATGGGTGTATCTCGCGACATTCAGCGAAGGGTCTGCCGGCGAAGTCCGCTCCGCCGTGGAGAAGCTGCTCAAGCAAGGCGCGCGCGGCTTGGTGTTCGACCTGCGCGCCGACGGCGGCGGGCTCGTCAGCGAAGCACGCTTGATCGCGAGCATCTTCATCCCTTCCGGCACGATCGTCACCACGCGCGGGCGCTCCCAGCCGACGGTCGTGCTCACCGCCGCCGGCGGTGCGATCCCAAGTTCGATTCCGATGGTGGTGCTCGTCGATCGCGACACCGCCTCGGCGTCTGAGATCGTCACCGCTGCTTTGCAGGACCACCATCGCGCCACCGTGGTTGGCACCCACACCTATGGCAAGGGTGTTTTCCAGGAGCTGGAGCCGCTGTCCGGTGGTGGCGCGATCAAGATCACCGTCGGGGAGTACTTCACTCCCAACGGGCGCAACCTCGGCGGTGGCGGCGTCAAGGAGGGAGCCGGCATCACTCCCGAAGTGCGCGTACCAAGCAGCGTGGATGGCGAACACGGCTTGGAAGTCGCGCTGCACACGCTGCGCGCCAAGGTCAAATGAACCCGCCGCCCGGCGGCTCGCGCGGCGGGCCAGGCAAGCGTGCGAAGACCGGTGGCCGGCGCAAGAATGCCAAGCCGGCCAGTGGGGCTCGCGCCCCGAAGCCGAGCGACGCGCGCGGCAAACCGTCCAAGCCGCGTTTGAGCAGTGCCTCGGGCACGCGCGTCGTGTGGCCACCGCGGGAGCGCACCGAGACGGCTCGCGACGCGATCGAGCAGACGATGCGCGAGGCGGGACTGGCACGCCGCTTCGACGCTGCCGTCGAGCGCGAGGCACGCAGCGCGGGTGCACGCGCATGGGTCACGGCCGAAGCTGAGCTGCGCGACGGCCGTCGGCGCGACCTGCGCGAGCTACCGACGTTCACCGTCGATCCCGCCACGGCGCGCGACTTCGACGACGCCGTCTCCGCGCGGCGCGAGCAGTCGGACAGCGGCAAGTCGGCGGTGAGGGTGTGGGTGCACATCGCCGATGTCGCCGCACACGTGCCGCTTGGCTCGCCGCTTGACATGGAGGCGCGCCGACGCTCCACCAGCGTGTACCTGCCGGGCGTGGTCGAGCCGATGCTGCCGCACGCGCTGTCGAGCGACGCATGCTCGCTGGTGCCCGGCGCGGAGCGGCTGGCCGTCACCGTAGAGCTGCTGCTACACGGCGCCGAGGTCGTCTCTGCCAGTTTTTGTCGTTCGCTGATTCGCTCGGACATGCGGCTCGACTATGAGCACGTCGATCGCGTATTCACAGGCGAGGAGCCGGCGCCGGAACCATGGGGCGGACCGCTGGCCGCGGCGCGCGCGGCTGCCGCCGAGCTGCAACGCGTGCGCGAGCAAAGCGGCGCACTCGTGGTGGACTCCGAGGAGCCCGAGTTCTCATTCGACGAGCACGGCAACGTGGCGGGCATCTGCTCGCGCGCGCAAACCGAGTCCCACCGCCTGATCGAGCATCTGATGATCGCTGCCAACGAGGCGGTCGCACGCCGACTCGCGCAGGCATCGGTGCCGTGCCTGTATCGCGTGCACGAGCGTCCCGACCCCGAGCGCATCCGCACGCTTGTCGCCCAGCTCGCATCGCTCGACGTGCCGACGCCGCCGCTGCCCGACCCGCTGTACCCGGCGCGCGCGGCGGAGCTCGTGGGCGAGATTTCGCGGCGCGTCGACGTCCACGTGCGTCGCACCGGCCACGGCCGTGTGGCGCTCAGCTCGCTCGTGCTGCGCTCGCTCAAGCAGGCCTACTACTCGCCGAAGAACGCTGGCCATGCCGGCCTGCACTCCTCCTGCTACTGCCACTTCACCTCGCCGATCCGCCGCTATCCCGACCTCGTATGTCACCGCGCCCTGCTGTCTTGCATCGGTGCGCGCGAGCACACCGGCCGCAAGCGCGCGACCGGTGCCGCGAAGCTCGCCGAGTTGGGCGAGTGGGCGTCTGAGCGCGAGCGTGAAGCCGCGAAGCTCGAGCACAAGGGCGATGACATCGCGGCCTGCTTCTTGCTGGAACAGGCGCTGCTGAGCGACGGCTACGAGCAGGTTTTCCCAGGCGAGGTGACGGGCCTGATCGGTGCTGGGGCGTTTGTCGCGTTCGGTGCCGGCGTCGGCGGCGGGACGGACGTGGGGGAGGAGGATATGGATTTGGAGGTTCGTTCCCGTGGTCCTAAAGCGCTCCTCTACGAGGGACTTCTCCCGGTGCGCCTATTGCGCTCACCCGACGGCAGCGACTGGTGGGAGCTGAATGAGCAGAAAACGGTGTTGCGTGGGGAGCGCTCCGGTGCGAGCCTGCGCCTGGGCGATCAGATCGACGTGCGCGTCGTGCGCGTGGACACCTCGGCCGGGCGCGTGGACCTCGCCCCGGCAGGCTAGCGTGCTGTTCTTTCTCCTCTCCTGCGGCGCTCCGCCTCGTCTTGATCGTCCAGCTACGCTCGCTGGATGAGCAAGACGAAGGACAAGAAGCGCAAGATCGGCGCGGGCGACGTCGCGAGCAATCGCTACGCCTCCTATCGCTACGAGCTGCTCGAGCGGATCGAGTGTGGCGTCGTGCTGCAGGGCACCGAGGTAAAGGCACTGCGGTCCTCAGGCGCGCAGTTGAAGGACGGTTATGCGGCGATTCGCGAGGGCGAGCTGTGGTTGCACTCGGTGCACATCCCGCCCTACCAGCCGGCCTCGCGCGAGAATCACGATCCCGAGCGCCAGCGCAAGCTGCTACTGCACCGCTCGGAGATCGAGCGGATCGCGGCCCGTGCCTCCGAGCGCGGGCTCACGCTCGTGCCGACACGCGTGTACTTCAAGGGTCCCCACGCGAAGGTAGAGATCGCGCTCGCGCGCGGCAAGGACCTCTACGACAAGCGCCAGACGATGCGCGAGCGCGATTCCAAGCGCGAAATGGAACGGGGCATCCGCGAAGCGCGGCGTTAGCGAGGAGGCGCAGCGCCGGGGACGAAGCTCGGCGCTAAGGAACCTCTTCGCAGTTGGAGATGCCGTACTTCTTTGCGATCGCGGTCATCTGCTTGATCGTTTGCTCGCTGGAGGCGATCAGGCCGGCCGATCCTTTGAGGCTGTTGGATTTGGCGTATTCGCCGAGCTTGGAGGTGTTTTCAGCGAGTTTCTGGGCGCCCGCGATAAACATTTTCCAGTCGTTTTCGATGCTTGCCGGCGGCTCGAGCTTGCTCAATTCATTCAGCGCTTCCTGCTCGACCGCAGCCAGCTGGGGGGCTGTGCGTGCAACGTCCTTGACGCTCGTGACCGTTTTCGTCGTGAGTTTGCCGCTCACCCGCTTGCAGATCGCGTCCGCCTTGGACTTCAGTTCGGCGCGCGTCAGCGGCGCCGAGGAGCTGCCGCAGCCGCCGAGCGCGAGTGCTGTAGCCGCCAGCGCGGCGCCCGCCATGCCCCTATGTCGCATCCCAACTCCGATCCCCTCACGAGTTCGCCCATTTTGATCCTAACCAGCGGAACAGGGTACCGGTTTGGTGCGCTAGATCGAGCGGAAGCTGTGGCCGGCGCTCGAAAGGATGTGCGTTTCGTGCATACCGAACACCAGCAGCGCGATCAGGCCGACGTAAACGGCACCCACCAGCAATCGATAGCGGGGAGCCACACGGTAATAGGCGGCCTGCTCGACCGTGTGCGATTTGTGTTGCTGCCAGCGATGCCAGGTTTGAAAGCCGGCGAACACGACGATAATCAGCAGGATCGGGTTGCCCTGGTCCACGAACGCGAGTGCCACCAGCACGCCAAGGCCGACAAACCACATCCACGGCGTCATCGCGGCTGCCGCGCGACCACCGTCGAGCGGTATCACCGGCAGCAGGTTGAACAGGTTGATGAAGAACCCGAAGTAGGCGAGCGCGATCAACAGCGAGCTGCCGGTCAACTCACCGATCACCGCGACCGCGGCCGCTCCCAGGCTGCCAAGGATCGGTCCGGCGAGGCCGACGCGCGCCTCGGCGAGCGCGTCCTCGCCGAGCGAGCGCGAGAAGATCGCGGCGCCCATGAACGGAATGAACATCGGCGCACTCGCTTTGATGCCCTCGCGGCGCAGCGCGATCACGTGACCCATCTCGTGCACGAACAGCAGCACCACGAAACCGGCCGCGAACTCCCAGCCGAAGAAGATGCTGTAGGCAGCAACAGATACCAGGGCTGTGCCGGCTGTCACCAACAGCTTCATGTTGGGAAGCGCGATCAGCAGCGCCTTCAGCGCCGTACCGAACTTGGCCAGTAGCGCAAGGCCGCCCGCGAGCACGCTTCCCAGGCGCTTGCGCAACGAGTGGCGCGGCTCTCCAAAGGGCGTCTCGCTCGCATGTGGGGGCCCCGCAAGGGGCACGGCTTGCGGGGCGAGCGTGGGCGATGTGTGCGCGCCGAGCGGGCGCGCAGCGCCAAACGGGTTGTCGTTTGCGATCGGCAGCTCACCATCCATGGCCCTTATTGTCGCAGCTGCGATAAGCAGCTCCTAAGAGTGGCCTCGGAGGGCGCGTTGCGACTTTTTTCGGAACGTGCGGAGAAAGCAGACAGAAGGCGCTTGACGCACGCGCAGGACAGGCGTACGTTGAAGATAGACGCGGACCCGAGCCGTGAAGAGCGAGGCCACCGAGGTGTGAGGCCGCGCCACCCACCACCGTAAGGCCCTAGGCCGAGCGGGAGTAGGTTCCTCAAGGCGGCCCGGGACGCGTCGGTTTTGTTTAAGCGCTAGAACACTGCACTCGCCCCGATCACCTCGCGTCTGATCGCACTTTGTCGGCCCCCGGGTGCTCAGCTACGCATCTTGGCGCCGTATGCGTTCAGGCTGCTGGCGCTACACTGGAGCTGCAACATCCACGGGGACGACAGGCTTCGACGCGGTTGGTTCGTGTGGATGGTCGCGAGCCGAGGTCCCGGGCGGCCTCGTTAAACACCCGGGAAAACCATAAGTGCGAACTCTCACGAGTACGCCCTCGCTGCTTAGTCAATAGCTAAGGCACGAGGTCTCGAACCCCGTTCGCCTACGACGGGGAGTTTCGGGATCAGAAAGTAGGCTCACCCGGTGAGGCCCGCCTCCGCCGATCCGGGAACATCTAAGGGGGCTGGTCCCTCACAACCCGGCCGGCGAGGCTAGTAAGGGACGAGATCAGAGCGCCGGCTACGCTCGTAGAAGCCATTCAGACGCGACCGCGGACGTGGGTTCGATTCCCACCGTCTCCACCATAGGTTTGACGTGTAAACCCTGGCCCCGCAAAACGGGGTCGGGGTTTGCGCTTTTGGACCCCCGGGCCTTTTGGGGCGCTGGTTGGCCCAGGTCGTCCTTCCAAGCGGCCAGGGCGGCGTATACGGGCGTCAGGGTGGTGCCCAGGACCTCGCTGTCCTCGCCGATCAGGATGCGCTCAAAGAACGTCTGGTTGAGTAGGCGTCGCTCCAGCGGCGTGCTTGCAAGGTATGTGGCGCGCGGGGTGGCCAGCTCGGCCAATACCCCGTTGAGGGCTGTCTCGACGTCTTGGGCGTGCAGCTCGGCCTGATGCAGGAGTCGCTGCGCTTGGTTCTTCTCGGTTTCCAGTCGTTGCTGCTCGTGGGCCAGCACCTCGTTGGAGACGAGACCCTGGTAAGAAAGCTGGACGAGGCGGGCTTGGTTCTCCTGGAGCGTCTTGATTGTGCGACGGTGGCGCTCGATGTCGCGCTGGACGACTGCGGCTCGCTCGTTTCCGTCGCGGTTCACCTCGGCCCGGATCGTTTCCTGCACCTTCTTGGCCAGGCGGACGTTGCGGTAGTGCGCCTCAATCGCGCGCTCGACGAGAGAGACCGGGTAGTGGGGTGTGTGGCAATTCGCCCCGTTGTTGCGGCTGAATCGGTTGATGCAGCTGAAGTACTCGTAGAGCCCGCCGTTGCCCCGGAACTTGCCGTAGAGCAGTCTGCCGCCGCACTCGGCGCAATACAGGCTGCCTCGCAAGTAGTGCTGGTAGCGGTACGGCCGGTCACCAGCGACGGCGCGAGCCGCAAGGAGTCCCTGCACTCGGTCGAAGGTGTCCTGGTCGATCAAGCGAGGGTGCCGCCCTACCACGCGCCGTCCTTGATAGGCGACGATCCCGACGTAGTACGGGTTCTTGAGTAGCTTGTGGATGGAAGTCATTCGTAGGGGCTGTGGGCCGCGCTTGGCTGTCGGGCGGCTGCGTAGCCCTTGTGCCTCCAGGTGGTCGGTCAGCCGGTGTAGCGTCCAGTTGCCGGTGGCGTATAGGTCGAATGCGAGTTGAACGAACGGAGCGCGCTCCTCGTCTCGGATCACCGTGCGGATGTCCTGGGTGCCGAGGAGTTCTCGCTTTGGCAGGTATCCAATGGGTGGCCTAAACGGGGTACCCCCGGTTTGGTGCTTCTGGTGCAGTCCCTTCTTGATTTCGGTTGCGAGGTTGTTTGAGTAATATTCTGCAAAGCTGGCCAGCATCCCGTGCATGAGGCGACCGGCTGGTGTTTCGTCGATGTTCTCTGTTGCGCTGATTAGCGTGATACCCATGCTGAGCAGGTGCTCATAGAGGTTGGCGTCGTCACGTCGGTTGCGGGCAAGACGATCAACCTTGTGGACGATGAGGTAGCGGACGCCGAGGGCTGGCAGCTCTCGGAGCATCTGCTGTAGCACCGGCCGCGCATCGCTTCGTGCGGACTCGGCCCGCTCGATATAGGCTCGGGCAACCCGGAGCCCTCTCTGCTCTGCCTCTCGCTCACATGCCTGTACTTGGGCAGGGATCGAGTAGCCGTCTCCGTCCTCATCTCCGTCGCGTCCCAGTTGCCCGGTGCTTGAGACCCGAGCGTAGATTGCCACAGCGTCGGCGACCTCTGGGATTACCTGAGACTCCTGTGGTGACATATCTGACATATATCCTCCTTTCGTTTTATTTATGGCTTAACGATTTTCCCGTTAAGTCGTGATTTAAGCAACCTGTAAATTAGTAATGCGAGCCGGTCAAGGTGTGTAACCCCGACCGGCCCGCGTTGTCTCACTTCAGTGCCTCCAAGCGCTCGGTGATGGCCTTCTTGCGCTCGGTAGCGCTGGCCTTCAGCGCCTTGGCCTCGGCGGCGCTCTCTGTGGCGCGCTCGTCGGCCACTTCGACCTCCCGGTCGATTGACGCAATCGAGCGTTCCAGGGATGCGCGAGCGTCGGCCAGCGCGTCCTCGGGAGTTGTCTCCCGACGCCTGGTCCGTGGTCGGCTCCCGCCGCCCTCGACTTTCTTCTTGTGAGAGTAGTAACTGCCTCGCACGCTGTCGAATGGCCGGTTCAGTGACTCGGAGAGCTGCCGGAAGGCATCTGCCTTGTCAACGCCCGAGGCGACCAGCTCATTTACTTTGTCGTAGATTTCCTGGGCCTTGGTCATGTTGTTACCTCCTAGTGAGAGTGGATTGTTTTGTCGGCCAGCAGAAAGACGCACTGTCCTTCCACCGGCCGGAGAGCGATCCACCCCCGCCGAGGACACCAGCAGTAAAGCAGGAGGCATTGCTCGTGCTCACCGTGGCGCCCTCGGTGGTAGGTCGGTTTGCTGGTGTCGCTACCTCTCGGTCCATGCGGACAGATCGTTTTCGTCGATAGCGATCACGCTCGTACCGGCAACGCCAAGACACCAAGCGATGTCGAACATTTCGGTACTGTCGATTGCCAGCAGGTCTTTCGAGTACACGATAAGGCAGTCCACAGGTCGCCCCTCGCCAACCATTCGCACCATGTCGTGTAGCTGCGGTCGCCACGGCACGGACCTCGACCCGTCAACGTACTCGCCTACGACCTCGGCGTGCATTACTGCCGCTGCAATACGGCAGCCCACGCGCTGTTGGTAGATCGGCGGTATGTCACGCATCTGATCCTCGTTCCCTGGCTCCGGGCCGCACAGGTAAATGACGGCTCGGGGGACTTCTGGCTCCACTTCGTGCTCCTCGATATCTGATGACATTGCTACGTTCTCCTTCCTTCGGGCCTCCTTTCGTTGTTGTTCGTGCAAGGAGACTGCCTGGCCCTTCATGGCAGTACCTCCTCCTGCGCCGCGATAGCGGCCCAGTGTGTGAGGCGCGCGCAGGCAATATCCACATACGCCGCTTCGCGCTCAATTCCCAAGAACATCCGGTTCTCCATCACGGCCGCGATCCCGGTTGTGCCGCTGCCGGTGAACGTGTCGAGCACCAGACCGCCAGGCGGGGTGACGAGCTTCACCAACCAGCGCATCAGGTCGATGGGCTTGACGGTGCGATGGGTGTTGCGGCGTATTCGCGGCGGGTGGTGGTGGCCGTTATAGAGTTTCACCAGTTGGGCCGGTAGCTGCTCGCATCCGGCTTCCCGCTCGTGTCTGGACGCCTTAACGCAATAGAAGAGGCGGCTCAGTCCGTTGCGCTGCCGCTCAAGCAGTCCCGCCGTGCAGTCCGGCGCACATATGGCGCGCGTGCAGTGACTTGAGTGGGACAGCGCGACGTGCGCGGGCCAGTAACCGTTCACACGGCTGGCGTCGGTGTTCAGCGCGCCCGTGCCCCATTCTTGGAGGTTGCGCTGAGTGGTGCCGGCTAGAGGCCTACGAGCCAAGAGGATCGGCTCGTAGGCCGGCTTCAGCGCCGTTGCCATGCCGTTTGGCAGCTTGCGCGATTTCGGCATTCCTTGGGCGTAGAGCCACATGAGCACGTCACGGATTTCCAGCCCTGAGTCCTCCATTCCACAGACGAGACGGTGGAACGTCCGAGGAGCCCCGAACGCGATCAGGTGCCCGCCCGGCTTCAGTACCCGCCGGGCTTCGCGCGCCCACACCATCGTCCATCGCTGGAACGCCCTACCGGCACTTAGCCCGTCGTGCGCTGTGCGTGCCGTTCGGCGAATATCTGCGCCGTCCCACGCTTCACCAGCGAAATCGATGCCATACGGCGGGTCGGTGACAATCGCGTCGACGCTCGCGTCCGGCAGCTTGGCAAGCGTCAGCAGCGCGTCGGCCTCGATGAGCCCCCATACTTGCGTGTCGTCTTGGTAGAGCGCGAGCTTGTTCGTGCTCACAGGCGTACCTCGCTACTCAGCAGCCCAAGGGCCTCGACCGTCGTCCTGACCGCGAATAGGCGCTGGGCGTCAGGGGGAAGACGCTCGAGTGTTTCGCGGACACGCTCGGCGTGCGCGGTGTTTGGCACGATCCACAGCACGCGGGGGAACACGCCACGCGCTGCCTGCTCGGTGCCGGTGCGGTAGTAGTCGTGGTATCTGCGGGCCTTGCTCTCAATGGTCGTCTGTGCCTCGGTCGCCATGTCCTGCTCGATGAACCACGAGTACTCAAAGTCGCCGACCGCGAGCTTCAGATAGGCGTCTGGCTTGAGCGTCAGGCCAGCGCCCCACGCTCCGGTGTAGAGACGCCAGCACTCCGGCTCCGGCGAGAAGGTCGCTATTTCCACCAGCCCCTGACGCTCCGCGTCTACGAGGTCGACATAGAGTCCGGCGACCGCGAGGGTATGTGCGAGATAGCGCGCGCCCGGCGTGTATGCGCGCCGTACCCGCCGCCCCGAGGCCCGCTCGGATTGCAAGATGTACTGGCCGGCGCGGCCGACCGCAAAGGTTGTGCTGGCGCTACCAGAGCGCTCCCCGCCGACGCGGCGCGCGAGCGGCTCAAGGACGTCAAGTTGGCTGAGGCGGTTCAAGCCTCGTCGCGCCAAGCGTCCACAGGTTTGCGGTGAGCCTTCGGGCCAAAACAGCCGTCCAAGATGTGCGCCGCTCATCACGCGGAAGCGACTTACCGTCCGTAGGGCTTGGAGGTCACGGTCGGTGAGTTGGAGGGAGATGGCGGCAAGCTGGCGGGGAGACAAGCGCCTGTGGGGTCGCAGGACTTTCGTTGGCGTAAGCCCCCCGGACACGGCACCGTTAGGGGTGTTCTGCGCCTTGGTGCTCGACGGGACCGGACCAGCGACCGGACTCACGCGCGCCTCCTCTGAACGCCGACCGGATCGTCGCTATCGCCCATCGAGCGGGCGGGCTGCTCATGGCGGGCTTTGGGTTGTTGGGTGCTGCCGTAAGCCAGCGCCGAGCGGTCACGGATAGCTTTCGCCTGGCCGGTCTTGGCGGGCAGTGGCTCGGTGCGGCCGGTCACTACCGAGACGGCGCTGCCCGTGCCGACTCCGACTCGCGCGGCAACCTCGAAGCGCCCGAGCGATTGCACGTCCTGGGGCGTGAGGCCAGGAAGCTGACGCGCGATGGCTGCGGCTTCCTCTGCTGGTGCGCGCCAGGTGATGAACGTCGCTGAGTTCCCGAGCAGCGCCGATCTCGTCGGTTCAGGGATACGCCCCAACGTCTGCAAAGCGACCGATAGGCTCGCCCCAAGCCCTCTGGCGCGCTCCGCGATGAGGTCAAAACTGTTGGGTAGTCCGTTGGTCAGTGTCGCTAGCTCGTCCACGTAGATGTTGATGAGATGGCGCTCCTCGGGCGGAAGCGTCACCCTGGCCTCGATCGCGCTCCAGACCGCAAACATGACCGCGCTTCCGATCAGCGGGGCAGCCTCACCGAGCGCACCGGGCGCGAGCGACACGAGTAGCCACTTACGTTCGGCAAGCAGCCGGGCGACGTCCAACTTCGGGTCGGGGCTCGCGAGCACAGCGCGCACACGCGGGCGGCTCAGGAGCGCCATTAGGCGAGCCAAAGGGGCCTGGACAACATCGACCTTGGCGGCCGGGGAGAGCGCCTCGTAGTTCTGCCACGAGCTCTTCAGGAAGTCGTCGCTGAGACGCGCCACCGCGGCGCGACGGTAGGGCTCATCGGCGAACAGGCGTCCAATATCGAGCAGCGTCGAGCCGGGTACCTCGCTCAAGGTACGGATCGCCAAACGGCCCCAAATCTCTGAGCGGATAGTCCAATCGAACATCGACTTCAGCGTCCGCGTCAGCACGTCCGCGCGGGCGTCAGGGTCGCCGCCATGCAGGACGTCGATACCGGCCATAGGCCGGGAGTCGTCGCCCGCGTCAAGGACCACGACCCGCTCCGCGTGCTCGGGCTTGACGCGCTCTAGGATCGTCTCGACAAGGTCAGCCTTGGGGTCGATCACCACCCCGCCGTAACCGTGTTCGATATCTGACAAGACCGCCCCGCCGAACATCGTGCTCTTGCCCGAACCGGAAATCCCGGCAGCGATCATGTGGTGTCGCGCTGCCTCTGCCGAAAGGGCGATCGGCCGTTCGGCTCCGCTGCCATCGCGGCCGATGAACAGTCGCCGCCCCTCACGCGGCACGCTCGAAGGGACCGGCAGCGCGCGGGTTGAGCCAACCTCGACTCCAGCTACCGCGACCTCGCTACCCAGCGGCCAGCCGGTGAGCGCAAGTAGCTCCGGTGTCGAGAGCCACCCTGACGCGCGGGTGGTGCGCGGCATCGAGGCGAGTGTTCGGTTGCCGCGCTCACGGGTAACTCGCACGCCCCCAATCTGGCGGCGGCTGCGGAGTGTGTTTTCGATGTGGCCGGCCAACTCCCGCGCACGACTCACATGCCGCGCACGGATCAAGACGATGCCCGCGGTAGTGAACCCCGGCAGGCTCGTCTTATGCCGCCACTGTTTCGCGATCTCCCGGTCCCGGTCGCTGGGATGCTCGGGCTCCTGCCAAGCGCGAGCGCTCCCCGGTCTGAGCGCGATGCGGACTATGACCCGCTCGCCTGAGCACAACCCAACCATTCCCGAAAGTAGCGCCCTGGAAGCCGCGACCGGATTCTCAGCCGATAGCACGCACAGCGACGCTGGGATGGACAGGCGCAGCGCGAGAGTAGCCGCGTCATCGGGCGACTCGCCAGCGTCTGTTATGCGCAGGCTTGGGATCACACCGGCCATCGTTGACTGCACTGACGCCCGCACCGACTCGGGCACCCATAGAAAATGCGCGATGGAGTCCTCACCGGCCACCACCTCGGCGACCAGCTCGGAAGTGCGCGGCAACCCCGCCAGCCCGTCCAGAGCGGCGAGAGCCTGGGCGGGCTCCAGGCCGATAGGGAAGCGCAACCCGAGCCGAACCCGGCTACCCCGCATCGCCTCGAGTTGGCGGTGCTCATGCAGCCAGATCCCCGCGATCAAGGCCGAGCCGCCGCCAGCAGCGACCAGCGCCGGGACAAGCTCGCCGGTCATCGCTTGTCCTCCCGCCGCTTAGTTTTTTCCTGGGCTTCGCGTTCACGTTTCTCGCGAAGTACCCGCTTGGCCTGCAGCCAATAAATAAGGGCGAGGTGCTCAGTGTCAATCTCGTCCTTCCTAATTCCTTTTACCTTAATACGCCGTGTGGCCATGTAGCTACCTCCTTTCGGTTTAGTTCATATGTGTTCTCCTTTGTTGGTTATCGTGGTCGAGTGTCCCTACGACTGTCGCCCATCTGTTAGGGGTGTCAGTGGCGCGAGACACGAGAACCACGATACACGCCAGTTATTAATTAATCATTAACTTTTAGACTCTTTTCTCACTTTCTTCTTGACTATCGCAAGGCGAGACCGTGAATCACCAGCGCCTGGTGACGGCCCAAACGATACGGAGCGCCGCCGCCGTGATCCCTACAACGAGGATGAGTGGTATGAGCGCACCCGCGAGCCGGGTCAGCGCGGGTGTTGCCGCGATCAGCAACCACAGCGTCGTGACCGCGAGCAGCAGTGTCCAGATGGTTTTATTCAATCGTGTCGTACCTCTACCGCCGTGCTCTCGATAATTTCTCCCCTAGCTTCGGCGGCGATGCGCCGCAACTCTCGGATACCGTTCAGTCTGGCAGTCTCAATAGCTATTAGGGGGTAGTTGTATGCCCTGGCCTTTTCAGCGCTTTCATGGGCGGCCATGATGCGCTCGTCGCGGCGCTCTTTTGCTCTTGTATCCATCTCCTTGACGGTCTCGACGGCGAGCCACCACACGAGGAATAGGCCGATGACGATAAGTAGCGACATGGCCTAGAACCCACCCGTGCCGTAGATATGGCCGATGATGGTTACGGCCGTCGCGTTCGCGGCGGTTTCGAGCTGGCGCGCGGCCCAAGGCACCTCTTGGGCCAAGGCTCCCTGGAGAGCGCCGATCTCGGCAATCCCGATCATGCCGTTGCGTCCGGCCTGAACCGAGCGCCGGATCAACAAAGCGTCCTGATGGCTGGCGAGGACAGCATGGGCTTCCTGCTTGGCTAGCTGGCGGCTCACGCGGGCCGGGAGTTGGCCGTTGCGGTGTTCGGGTAGATACTGGTTCATGGGATGCTCCTTGGGAGTGGGCGGCGGGGCTATAGACAGGATCTGCGATCTTTGCGCTTGCTCGTGCTGGATTTGAGCTAGATTCGTGCGCTGTTTGTGATGGACGCCGCTGATACCCCCACAGTTGAAGCTCTTGCCGAGGATCTCCGACAGATCTTGGTTGACGGGATGGAGCGGTTCTCACTGGAGGACCTGCGAGCATTGCCAGCGCTTGAAAGTCTGCGCTCGACCGCTGGCCATAGTGCCAATATCCTGACGATCAAGCGAGCGCTCCTTGGCCACATCATGTACCTACAGCCCCAATGGAAGCGCGATTCAGCGCTCGCTCTTTTTGGTCTCTCAGTGGAGACTCTCTCTAGCCCGCTGCCAGATCGCCGCGAGGCCGCTGGCGAAACGTGGGAGCCTCCTGTGGCTGGCAATACATTTAGAGTGCCACGCCACGGCGAGAGCCGCATTGTGAGCGAGTTGGCCGCGGCCATACATGAGGGGGAGAGCAGTCATATCCTAAATCGGTCCAGTGAAAAGCGACCGTCGCCTGAACAGGTACGTTCACTAGCGAGCATAGAAGCGGAGCAGCGCACGGGCTACCGATGGGTGAGCTATCGACGGGTCGTGAGCTGGGCTCAATCCGAGCAAAAGTGGCGTAACGGAGTCATGTTGACGATTGAAGCGTTGCGCCCCGGCGTACGCATCGTCGAGTACGACTACGCAGGTTCACGTTTCATTATTATTGGCAAGCCAATTGTAGTGCCAGAGGCAAATGGCAAGACACCGACCTATCTTTCCTCAGTGGATGCAAATTTCTACTCGCCTGGGTATTATCGTGCTCGATTTGATCTTGGCAGAGAGGTGTTGCCTGGCAAGCAAGTTACTCTTCTTTTTAGTTACTATATGGAGAAGCTTCAAGCTTTACTGCCTCGTCCAATTGTTGGGGTTCAGCCGCGGTTTGATCGAATGGAGCTGATCGAGCTAACCTTTATACCCCCGAAACCAGAGCAGAGTATCCTTGTTGCCCGAAATTTTGTGCATCTAGGAACCATTATAGAGCGTGAATGGCATACGTTCGTCCTGGAGGACCGTCTGGTCAGCGGAGATTTTACTGGTATGTTCACGGCGCAATTTATGAACCCTCTAGTAGGTATGAGTTATAACCTAGAACTTATTGAAGCGGAGAATGTAAACGTAAGGGAGCTTGTTGATAAATATGAATTAAAGTGATATAATAATCGCACTTTGCTGGTGGTGGCTCACCTGGTTTTTACAGGTGCAACCATCAACAGTGGAGGTGATGTACCGCAGACTCGATCAAGTGGTAGCACGACTACAAGCGATGCCGGCTATGAACTCTGTCTTTCGTCAGCAGAAGTTGCGATTTCTACGCGACATGATCTCCTGCCTGGAACAGGGCGCCTCTGTGATCGATGCGTTTGCCGAAGCACGCGTGTCTGAAGGTGTCACGGAGCTACGCTATGAGCTAATTGATCGGTGGCTCGACCCAAAAGACCCACGTCGGCTGACAGACGGTCCCACCCTTGCTGACGCCTACCGATATCGCCGAGTAACGACAGCGACCTAATCGAAGTGGCTGATTCAATGCACATATACCAGGCGGTACAACCGTCCCCGATGGACCCTCGCCGGCTCATCGGGGACAACCCGCAATCATTTAGTCCGATCCCCAGAAAAGACTATTTACTGCACGGCTCCCGTGAGACGAGCGCCACGGTTTCCCATGTCGATTCCGCGCCGTCACCAAACGACAGTTCGGCCTTGACCGAGAGGCCACCGGCCGGGCAGACCTTCGGCATGGTCAGCACCGAGGTGAGTTTGCCGCCGGTCATTTTGGCGGCACCTAGTGTTAGATCAAAGGAGACGGTGGAGATGTCATACGGGGCGGAGATAGCTGTACGAACCGGCATCGTCTCTGTGATCTTGGCGCCGTAAGCGCCAGCGGTGGGTGTCAGTGAACCGGTGTTATAGCCGCCACCGATCAGACCGCCTTCTGTCGTGTGCCCCCAGAATCCGAGCGTGCCGTTTGCGGGAAAGAAGGCTCCCTGCTCCCACTCAACCCAGCCGTTTTCGCCGCCGAAATCGAACATAGCCTGTTCGGGTCCTGGCGCGCTCGCGAGCGATCTGCTTGAGCACGGAGGCCCCTTCCGAGGCACCTGGGCGGGATGCTTGCACCGAGCGAACCCGTCGGTGTGGATCGTCGTGCCGCGAGGCAGGTAGAAGGCCACATGCCGCAAGGGAGCCGGGAGGCCACGATCTTCCGTGCCTTGAATCGTAAACCTGGCTTCCAGCTCGGCTCCAGCAGCAGCGATATCCCCGGTGTGCGGCCACGTCGGGCTGTGCGGTTCAAGAAGATTCTGGGGGATGGGAACGGCCCGCGCGTGCAACGTGACGGTCGGCTTGGCTACAGCCAGCCCAGGTGCGCCGAGAACCATTAGGGCGAGCACCGCCAGGCTGACCACACAAGCACTCGGCCGACGCCAACGAGCTTCTACTTGGAATGCCATAGCCGGGGAATGTAGCGAAAACACTACAGTCATGTCTACCCCGATGCAATGAGATCGTTGCCCCGAGCCAGCGGAGTCCGCCGTCCTCCCACGTCTTGACCACTCGGCCACCTCAGCCGTAGACCTCACCCTGGTCCGCCCCGTAAGGAAGAGGGCCGCCCGTCCCTACGACCCAGGCCGCCCGCGAAAGCCTCCTCCGCCTGGAATGGAACGGCCTCAGTCGCAAGCTCGGCCACCACGTCATCCCCACAACCGTCGCGCTCAACTGCCGGCGACTCGAACTCTTGGCCAGCAACCCCTCACAACTGCGGCTACCGCTCTGAAACCGCTCGGCCACGCGCGATCATGGTCGCCTTACGCACAGCTTGACCGCTCGCGAGCGTCACGCCTACCGTCGCCTGAGCCTACAAACAAGAGCGGCCCCGACGCAGGAGATAAGCCCGCGCCGAGGCCCAGACACAGGAGCGTGAACCTCCCATGCCCGATGAGCAGCCTACCCCCACCGTCGAGCCCGACAGCACCACCGTCGAATCTGGCATTCTCGACCGCCTGATCTACCCCAACGACCAACGACCCTGGTCGGTAGACGAGTTGATCCGCGACACCAAAAGCCGCCTCGGCACGATCGATGCCCTAACCAGCCTTCACGGCCTGGGACTGATCCACCGCTGCGGCGACCTCGTGTTCCCGACACGCGCCGCCCTGCGCTCAAACGAACTCGCGATATAGCGAGGGACGAGAGGGCGCGCCGCGTCAGGCGATAGGCGCGGCGCTCCTCTCTCGGGCGTCGAACGGTTTGCTACAGGCAATGGGACTTGTGCGACAATCATTGCGGACGTTCCGGGTGCGCATATCCAGACGGGGTACCTTCGGGCTTACAGCGGTTGCGCTCGTGTGGGTTTGCGTGATGGAGAAAATTGATGGACAATGACACTAAGTAACGAGACGTATCTCATGTCAGAAGGACAATCGCCTGAAGTTCCGCCAGAACCGCATCGAGACGGCGGAGGGGCAGAGGCATCAAGACAAGAAGGCCAAGATCGTGTGCAAGACCCGGTCGAGGCGGAACACATGGCGCATGCCATGAAGCCACACGTAGAGCGAGCGCAAGCAATCAACAAGGTCTACGAGCAGAACTGGCAGGATGATGACCTCGCGCCACTCGGGACATCGCTGGATACAGACACTACGAAGCATGAGTTTAACCGCGAGCTTCACTTGGAGGCCGAACGCGGCTTGCTCGGCGACGCCGAATATGAGGCGCGAATGGCTGCCGACGAAGCGGGTGCCGCCGAATCGGAACGCTACCGACACGAGCGCGGACCAAATGACACATAGTCGGTCGGTTCCTGGCGCGCGTAACTACGTCGGCTCTGCGCGGCCGCTACGCCTACGCGACTCATTGCGCTGATGCCAGTCGGCTAGCGTCTCTCCATGTTCGTATGCCCCATGATATGGGGAGCGGTCGAACGTGGCCCCGGCTTCGCGTATGACATCTACCGTACCGCGGAGCAGTGAGTTAAGCGGCGGAATCGTAATGGCGCGCTCGTCATCGAGAAGAACCCTCGCATGGAAGTCCTGCGTTTCTTTCTTGGTAATTATTCGCCAGCCGCAAGCGATTCCGTCTGCGGTCATTTCCTCGGTAAACGTCTCGAAACGCTTCCATGTCTTTGTCGGACTTCTCCGGATGTTCTCGTCACACGACAAAAGACGCACACTCTCGACAGCGTGTCGCTCGATGGCATCGGCGAGGAAATCGAGACAGGTGAGGGAGTGGTGCGCCTCATACCACAAGACGTTCCCCCGGAGAGTGGCAAGTACCCTTCGCAGCTCCCTTTCTGCGGAGAACTTCCGCTCCTTCTTGAGATAGACCTCAATATCTTCGGCGGCACCTGATGCTAGGCCGCTCTTCCTACGGTGTTCCTGGTAACGGCCAAAGGCGAACAACTCGGCTTCCGCCTTAGCGAGTTCCGACTCAAGGGTACCTGACGCACTCGAGTGCAGGCGGATTGTGCGTGGATCGTTCCAAAGCAGGTCGAAGTAACGCTGCGCAGCGTCGATGGTGTCCCTTGATCGAAGCTCCAAGCCTTCCGCTGCGGCGAAGTCGCGGTCATCCTCAGACGCAAGGAAAGCGGCCTTAGTGCCCACAATCAGAGGCGCGAGTATCGGAACAGCATCGACGATGATGGCGCGAATCTCAACACGCGCATTGGGAATGATGTCAATAAGATCCAATGCCGCGCGCTCGCGAGCCAGTCCGTCCTGGGTTGTTATAGACACAATACGATGAAGGGTCCAGCCTTCACGCACCCGCTCAAGCATGGCGTCACGCAACGCTCGCGTCAGCTCGCTGGACCTGTGGGCCTGATGCTCAGCGAGGGCGTGTATCGACGCGATATCGATTCGACGCTTGGCTCCCTCAGCCTGGACGGCACTTACACAAGAGAGGGCAGCCCCGTAGAGCGACTCTGGGTCGCTGTGCCGGATGATCTGGGGATCGTTCGAGCTGTCGCCCACGAGCTTGAAAACCACCTCGTTGATTGCCGTCAGCTTCCACCCGATAGGGTACATCGAGATCTACCGTGTCGTGTCGTGTCCGATGTCTCGTCGGAAACTACCGGATGGGCGACAGCTTGCTGTAGGGCGACGGATGTAGACAACTGTCCGTCGCCCTCCTGGCAAGTGAACAGGTCGATCAGACGTATTCCCAGGTGCAGTTGGTGCGATCGTGTTCGCTCCAATGCATACATGGAGCGAACGTCTTGCCTGCCTGCACATGGTCCTTTGTGTTGTTGTGCTGCGTGCATTGAACTTCGCCCGTCTTCGGCACTGTGTCTCCGGGCTTATACGTTTCTGCCATTGCCATCTCTCCTAACTAAATAGCTGGACTCCAACGGGGAAGAGTCTCGGTCCTCCGGAGCTGGCGCAAGTGGTGTTTCTGACTTAGAGCGCCTAACAGAATGAGTTTTGGAGTTGTTGGTGGCAGATGAGGGCGCAGCCGATTGTGAGGAAGGCTTCGTGGATGTCGGCGCGTCTGTCATAGCGACGCTCGAGGCGACGGTGTTGGTGCAGCCAGGAGATCGTGCGCTCGATCACCCAGCGTTCTTTGCCGAGCCCCGACCCGTTGGGGGTATTGCGTTTGGCGATTCTGGGCGTGATGCCCCTTGCGCGGAGCGCCTCGCGGTGCTTGCGGCTGTCATATGCCCGGTCGGCGAGCAGCGCCTTTGGCCTGAACTTGCCGTGAACGCCGGTTGGCGGGACCCGATCCACGAGCGGGATGAGCTCGGTTATGTCGTGGCGGTTACCGGCGGTGAGAGTCGCAGCCAAAGGGGTTCCCTGACCGTCGCAGATCACGTGGTGCTTGGAGCCCGGCCTGCGGCGATCGACGGGCGAGGGGCCTGTCTTTTCGCCCCCCCTTTTGCTCGCACGTGCGAGCTGTCCACGACCGCCCTTGACCAGTCCAACGCTCCCGCGTCTTGCAGTTCGTCTAGGAGCACCTGGTGCAAGCGCTCCCAAACCCCCGCTTCGTTCCAGTCCCGTAAGCGCCGCCAGCACGTCATCCCCGACCCACAGCCCATCTCTTGCGGCAGATCCTCCCACGGAATGCCCGTCTTGAGAACGAACAGGATGCCCGTCAGGGCCTGCCGATCCGGCACCCGCTTGCGCCCTGGATACCGATACCGACGCTCCACACGCGGCAACAAAGGCTCAATACGAGCCCACAACCCATCACTGACCAAAGGTTTCGCCATGGACACCGTCTACGACAACAGCATCCCAAAACCTCTTTTTGTTAGGCGCTCTTAGGTCTGAGGCTGACATCATCTTCAGGCAACGCCGATTGTGCGACGTCACCGTGCGAGCCGTATGGACCTTGTGTTTCACAGGCGACGGTGTGGGCCTATAATGAGGTCATGCCGGATTCCATTCACACACATTCTGTTGGGCGTGGCTTCGCCGTAGCAGACGAGATCATACTTTAATGAGTCGCCACGCACCCGGATCGTGTTCCGACCGGAGTTGCATGGCGGTGGCGTGCGCGGCCACGTTATTCGGCAAAAGATTGGCGCTGATGGTACGTGGGCCGACAGCAACGAGGTTAACTTCAATCGCGTCCCGGCCGATTGCGGTGTTCGGATTGAGCTGGGCACCGAGGCGACGCAAAAACTCTTTGAGAAGTTGACTCACCTCTACCAAGTTCAGAATCAAGGGATAGCTTACGGCGATCATAAGTTCGTTGTCGCTGAGGAGGACGAGGTCGTAGTCGTCAACGACCGCAACAAGGCCGCCGTGATCCAAACGGTGGTTGATCAAGGTCTGTCCGAGGAGTTCTGGGATGCCTTGAGCTCGGCGGACCCGGACCTAGCCGCCCGCTTGGCTGCGGGGCGCATCCAGTACGAACGGGACCAGGCGCTTAGTAACTTTGAAGCGGCCCTGCGCGCCCATCCCGAGGATGAGTCCTACTGGCAGCAATTCTTTGAGTCAAACATTTGGCTGCTGCAAGGCGTTTTTGCTTCAACAGTTTATTTCGTTGGCGGAGACGTATATGTGGGTGGCAAGGGTCCAATCAGCAGGCAGGGCCGTGGCGGAGTTGCGACCGACTTTCTTTTCTCGGACGACAGCACAAAGAGCTTTGCCGTGGTTGAGATCAAGACGCCCGCTACTCCTATCGTGGGCGCTCGTTATCGAGGCCGACCAGGCGAAGGTGACCGTAATGAGACATTTAGCATGCACGGCGACCTGACGGGCGGGATCGTCCAGGCCCGCAATCAGATCGCCGTTGCCATTGAGGATTTTGAGGCAGTCGTGGGTCGCGCACTCGGTCCTGACCTAAACAGGATTCACCCGAAGGGCGTCCTTATAATTGGCAAAGTCGATGGTCTGAGCCAGAGACAGCTTGAGTCGTTCAATCATTTCCGCTACGGGCTCAGCGATCTCACAGTGGTCACGTTCGATGAGCTGCTCAAGCGCTCTCAACTCCTGTTCGGGTCCGGTACGAACCCAGCTCAGCCATCCTCATCCGTGGACGATGGCGAGAGCGCTGCCGCTGACGGCATCCCATTCTGACCGCCAATGCCCGGTGTGCGACGTTGTCTGCCGCTGAAAACCGAGCCTTAGAGCGCCTAACAGAATGAGTTTTGGAGTTGTTGGTGGCAGATGAGGGCGCAGCCGATTGTGAGGAAGGCTTCGTGGATGTCGGCGCGTCTGTCATAGCGACGCTCGAGGCGACGGTGTTGGTGCAGCCAGGAGATCGTGCGCTCGATCACCCAGCGTTCTTTGCCGAGCCCCGACCCGTTGGGGGTATTGCGTTTGGCGATTCTGGGCGTGATGCCCCTTGCGCGGAGCGCCTCGCGGTGCTTGCGGCTGTCATATGCCCGGTCGGCGAGCAGCGCCTTTGGCCTGAACTTGCCGTGAACGCCGGTTGGCGGGACCCGATCCACGAGCGGGATGAGCTCGGTTATGTCGTGGCGGTTACCGGCGGTGAGAGTCGCAGCCAAAGGGGTTCCCTGACCGTCGCAGATCACGTGGTGCTTGGAGCCCGGCCTGCGGCGATCGACGGGCGAGGGGCCTGTCTTTTCGCCCCCCCTTTTGCTCGCACGTGCGAGCTGTCCACGACCGCCCTTGACCAGTCCAACGCTCCCGCGTCTTGCAGTTCGTCTAGGAGCACCTGGTGCAAGCGCTCCCAAACCCCCGCTTCGTTCCAGTCCCGTAAGCGCCGCCAGCACGTCATCCCCGACCCACAGCCCATCTCTTGCGGCAGATCCTCCCACGGAATGCCCGTCTTGAGAACGAACAGGATGCCCGTCAGGGCCTGCCGATCCGGCACCCGCTTGCGCCCTGGATACCGATACCGACGCTCCACACGCGGCAACAAAGGCTCAATACGAGCCCACAACCCATCACTGACCAAAGGTTTCGCCATGGACACCGTCTACGACAACAGCATCCCAAAACCTCTTTTTGTTAGGCGCCCTTAGTGTGATCCGTTGTGAAGGTCATTTATTTCGGTGTCGATTCGGGATCAACCTCGACGATGCGACGATACCGGTTGCTCACATCCATTGCCCCAACCCCAAAAAGACAGCACAAGATCAACGGCACCAGCGCAGCAGTCAACTGAAAGCCGGATGCCCTGACGAAATATACAGTAATCACACCGAGTGATCCCAAAATTGGCACCGCGTAGGCGGCTACGACACGGAGCATCAGGACGATATGGCCAATGCCATTTTCGGAACGGCGGCTCTCCTGCTGAAGATGTCTCTCCCAAGCTCGTTGGGCGTAGCCGTCTTGGCCATCTTGACTAGCGATAAATGTGGCGGCTGCGATGATTCTATAGTCGTTGTTTAGCATGGTGTAAGCAAAGGCTAGAAGCAGGATACTGAGGCCAAGGATGACCCATACGGAGACATGACTTCTAACGATGATCGAAGCGGCGGCAGCGATCGTGCCTCCAGATAGGATCGCGATTTGGTGTTGTGCACGCTCACGCTCAATGATCTGGCTCCTCAATGAGCGCGTCATCTCTCGGCTGCCATCATCCATAACCATTGCCTCTTGTTTCGCTTTTTGTTCGGTAGTAACATTCCCTATTAGGGGGAAGTAATGTTACTACATGTAGATGAGCCGGTGGGTGTGATGGCGCTGTATTACCCAAACCAGCGTAATCCACTGCCATACCGGATCAAATGGAAGGCGCGCTATTACACGATCCTGAAGGTAGACCTGTGTCATCCGGTGTGGGAAGGTAAGACCCTCCATCATATCTTCTCGGTATCGGACGGCACGACGTTTTTCCGTTTGAACTTCAATACCCGCTCCATGCAGTGGCGGCTGGAGGAGGTCAGCGATGGACTTGCCGACTAACCCGGCCGAGCCGCTGTGCCTGCACGTCGATCTGAATGGCGCTTTTGCCACGATCGAACAGCAGGCCAACCGGCTCCTGCGAGGCAAAGCCATCGGTGTCGCTGCCAACCCGAACCGGCGCGGCATGATCATCTCGCCGTCGTATGAGGCAAAGGCGTTCGGGATCAAGACCGGCGACCGCGTGTTTGAGGCGATGGAGCGCTACCCGCGCATCCAGATCCTGCACGCCGACCCCGACAAATACTTCTTCGTCCACAAGCAGTTCGCTCGCATCTTCGCCGACTACTCACCCGATGTCACCGCCCTCTCGATTGACGAGGCGGTGATCGACTTCGCCGGGACCGGCGCTATCCGTAGCCAGACGCTCCAAGAGATCGGCTATGAGATCAAGCGGCGCATCCGTTCGGAGATCGGGGAGTGGATCAGCTGCAACGTCGGTATCGGCACCAACCGCTTCCTCGCCAAACTCGCCGCCTCGCTGCGCAAGCCCGACGGTCTGGACACCATCACGGCTGAGAACCTGCGCGAGGTCTATGGTTCGGTCGAGTTGCTCGACCTCTGCGGCATCAACCGTCGCTACAAGGCGCGGCTGAACGTGGCGGGCATCCACACGCCGCTGGAGTTCCTCGACGCGCCGGTCTGGCAGCTCAAGAACCAAGTATTCGAGAGCGTCGTGGGCTACTACTGGTATCTGCGGCTGCGCGGCTACGAGATCGACCGCCAGCGTTCCGTCCGCAAAAGCTACGGCCAGCAGTATCACCTGCATCGCTTCACGGCCGACACCCGCGAACTCAGCCGCCTGATGATGAAGCTCTGCGAGAAGATGGGCCGGCGGCTGCGGCGTGCCGGACTCTGCGCCACCGGCATCGCCGTGTCCTGCGGCCTCACCGAGGGCTGGTGGCACGAGAGCCGCAAGACGCCCGACAGCCTCTACGCCACCCAGGAGCTACACCAGGCCGCGATGGCGCTCCTGGCACACCGGCCGTTCGGGCTTCTCGCAACCCAGCTCGGCGTCAGCTGCTACGGCCTGAAGCCACTATCCGCCCAGACTCTCCCGCTGTTCGGGTCGCTCAAACAACAGCGGATACGGCTCGCGGTCGCAGCCGACCAGGTCAACGACCGCTTCGGCGAGTACGTTGTGCAGCCCGCGACCATGATGGGCCTCGAGAACGAGATCGTAAAACGAGTGCCGTTCCATGCCACCAGCGACACCCTCTCAGAAATCTACGCTACCGACCACCCCCCCGAAGACGCCGAATAAGCTCCGGCGAATCAGTGCTCGCGCGATTGACAGCCGTGTCGACCGCATACATCTCCATCGCCCCAGCCGGATAGGGCCTCAGCAGTCTCAGCACCGCACCGGTCCCGGCAGGTTCCTCGCCAAGCCAGGCCGCTTCGTCCTCGCGCGTCAAGATCACCGGCATCCGGTTATGCACCTCGGAAACCAGCCGATTCGGCTCCGTCGTGATGATCGTGAACGTCCTAAGCGGCACACCCTCCGCGTCCGGCCGCTCGGTATAGAGGCCCGCCAGGGAGATCAGCGGCTCCCCCTTGACGCTGATGTAGTACGGCTGCTTGCCGGTCGCCGTCGCTTTCCATTCATAGAACCCAGACGCCGGCACCAGACAACGGTGCGCCTTCAACAGGCCCCGAAAGGCAGGGCGCTCCATCAGCGATTCACCCCGCGCGTTGATCATTCGATAACCGATATTCACATCCTTCGCCCACGACGGCACCAGGCCCCAGCGCATCGGCTGGATGCCATCCGAAGTGATGACCGGAGCGTACTGGCCGGGCGCCACGTTGTAGCGCGGGTTGACGGCATAACCGCCGATTATCGGTTTGTCGTAGCGTTTGGCGACTTCAGCGTCAGTAATGAGCGTGTAACGACCACACATACTTTGATAGTAACATTACGATTTGGGAAAGCTACCGTATAATTAACTGATAACCCAAGGTCCGGACGGATATGCCGAAGTCAAACTTACATATTAATATATGCCCATGACTCCCAACGATAACGCGGTCGAACCGCTTCTCCCCGAGGAGCTTATTGATGACAGGGCACTGAAGGCGGGGGGTGACGACGCCTTTCGCCTCACTGATTTCGTCGCCGAGCTGACAGCTCTCTGCGAGACCACAACGCTGCCAGCGAACATTGCGCTGTTTGGTGCCTGGGGATCGGGTAAGAGTAGTCTTGCCAACCTTCTTGAGGCGGAGTTTTCAGACGGCGGCCACGGGACAGTAGCGTTTGCTCGGTTCGATGCCTTCAAGTACGCAGGCACTTCTCTTCGTCGTCATCTACTTTCTCAAATTGCCAAGGCATTTGATATCAAAAACGAGAAGTACAGTGAGGGCCTTTATACCAGCAAGAAGACCAACAAATATCACATGCCACTCGAAAAGCTCAAGGCGTTTGGCAAACTTGTCGCACTAGTTACCCTTGGTGTAGTCGCGTTTGTCCTCGTGGCCGCTGCAATAGTGGGGCTTATTGGCGCTGCTGGCTCAAAGGGATCATTCTTGTCGTCATTTGCGAAAGCGCTTGAGAGCAGCATTCCCGCGATTATTATTGGCTCGGGACTATTCTCTGCACTTGTCGCCCTCGCTGGTGAAACTTTCACTGTTGAGTCAACACAGGCGGCACCATCGACAGAGGAGGAGTTTGATCGTCTGTTTCGAGACCTAGTCGGCGACATCGTGCGACAAAAGAGATGTGAGCGCATCGTGATCTTTATTGACGAGCTTGACCGCTGCTCACCGGGCCAGGTGGCGACGGTGCTGGAGACCATACGCACATTTCTTGATGTCCCCCCCTGTGTCTTCGTTGTGGCGGCTGACCAACAGGCGGTCGAGCGCGCTCTTACTGAGAGCGCGCGTCAGACCACTCCGCACGACACCGTCAATCCGTACTACAGTGCTGGCAGCGCTTACCTCGACAAGATTTTTCAGCACCAGTTGGCTTTGCCCCCGCTTCTACCAAGGACCCTCTCGCAATTCGCGCTCAACCTGATAGCCGATCGTCCTGGTATTTGGAAGCAGATTGCGAATAAGCCAGAGCTAGTTACCGTACTTGTACCTGGCCATGTTCGTAGCCCGCGTCGGGTCAAGGTCCTCCTAAACGGCTTTGTCATGGCATACCGATTGGCTCTGCGGCGGTCAGCGGAGGGAGCAGTTGATTCGGGGGTTTTCGAACGTGCGTCGGAGATGGCCAAGCTCGTCTGCCTGCGCACCGAGTTCCCGCTATTTGCGGCGGACCTACGGATCGACGCGCGTATACCTCAAGCGGTACTGGCGCTCTCACGCGATCACGACCTCACAATAGCTGGCCTGGGTCTACCGGGCTTCTCAGAAGAGGCTTTTGCACGAGCGGCGGCATTTGCAGCCGGTCGGTTGCCTACAGATGAGGTGATTACGCGAAGTGTTGGCGACATGCGGAACTATTTGCACGCAAGTACCTCCGACGGTATCGGCGAAGATCAGGTGGATAATCCTGAGACTGCGACTGAAGACGAAGCATCGGACGACGTGCTGGATGTCGCGGATATCATCAAGAGTCAAGCCCGTCAGCTAATCGCATATCTCCAGAGAACGCAAAGAATCACAGGACCGAATCGTGACCTCGTGTTCTTGGAGAGTTCAGGCGCGGCAGTAGGGCTCGACGCAGAGTTGGCTGACGAGCTGGAGCAAAACGCACAGAACGGGGCTACCGACGCTGTGGTGCGTTCTGTAGCGACGGTTGAGCCCGCAGAACAAGAGGCGGCGATCCATCTACTGTGCTACCTGGTGCGGGAGTCGTTTGGAGTGGAAGCAGAGAATGCGTGTCATTGTCTGCTCGAGGTGGTACACAGCACAGAGATCGATCTTACGCATGTGGTTAACGATGTGCTGGCGACGTTGCAGGCAATGACGACCAATTACTCACTTGAAGTGGGGGATCTTCCGGGTGCGTTTGAGATCTCGCTACTGAGAACCTCCGAGACAGCACTCGCGCTGCGGCGGCAGGTCCTTGCAAGGGAAGAGGCCACGACCGACGAGCCGCTCGGGTTGTTGATCCTTAAATACGCGGCAGACCTTACCTCTAGGGAGTCTGAATTGCTAGGGTCGGTGTTCGCAGCACGTCTTTGCGGATCTGACGCTGAGCCTTTCTTCGACGCTATAACGGCCCTCAGTGATTCAGCTGTAATCCAACTGATCTCGGACCAGCAAGAGACAATTCGAGCGGAACTGACGCCCCCAGGAGACGACGAGGCGTCTGGGAACGAAGCAGCCGTTACACGCATCGGCGGGCTCTCTAACCACGCAGTTGCTGATCGTCCCGGGATAGCGCCGGCGTTGCTCAGCCTCCTTCTCAGCCTGAACTCACAAGCTGCTCGAAACGCAGCCCAACCGCTCCTTACCCAGATCGCCCCGATCGCCGATAGTGAGCTTGTTCGTGCGACCCTCCGAGCAACTGTGCCTCGTGTCACATCGGTCTGGCGGCATTGGCTTGGGCCTCTTGCACCAGCGGCTGTAGCCAAACTCGAAGATGCGCCCGCACTGATCGAGGCTCTTACTCCGCGCCTAATCACATCACGCCTCGCCGGGGAGAAATCAACGACAGACGAAGACACCTCAGAGGCCATTCGACAGCTGGTACGCATTCGACCTGCGACTGCGACCGCGTCGGGGGACAACTTTGCTGCGACGTTCCGCGAGCGATCTGCGACCCCAGTTTCCAGCAACGCTGAGGTCGACGAGCGGCTTGTGCTGCATCGCATCGCCCATGATGTAGCCGAAAACGGGCTACTCCCCGCGGATATCGCATCCAGCCTGATCCTCGGCGACATCAATGCGACCCTGGCGCAGCCCATCGCACTCGATGCCAATAGTGACCGCGTCCCAGCCTACGTAATAGCTGCGTGTAATATCGCCTTGCCAGCGGCGACAGCAGACGATGCCGGGGCAGCTATCACGGCGGCGGCGAACTCGCCGTGGCTAGATGAGAACCACAAGAACCTCATCGCCCTCTATGGATGTGCAGTGCGACGTGCTCATAATCACGAAGTTGAGACGCCCGCTACGGACGAGCAAGTTGTAGCTCTTTTGGACCTCGGCGTCGACGCCGTGCCAGCAGTCGCGTCATGGCTTCGTGCGTTCGAGCCATCCCCGGACCGTATCCGAACGGTATTGGGACCATTGTCGTCTCGACAAGACCTGCCCACGACGCTGCAAGACTCGGTTAAGCATCTCGCTGCCAATTGGGACGATAATGCGAGGCGCCAGATGGTTTCAAAGACTGCTAGCGCATTCGTTCATGACGAGATTGGGCCGTCGTTCATACAGGCAATTCATCTGGACGATCTCGATCCTAGTGTCGTTGCAGAAGATATGGCTGATCTGTTCGATTCGACCGCGAACAATGTCGAGCGCGAGCGCGTGATGCAACTGTGGCGACTCGTCGGCCCTGATAACAGCAATGCTCGACGCACCTTGATCCACCGCGTCTATATTCCGCTGCTGCGGCAAGGAAAGGGGGCTGTTAAGATCGCGCTGGACCATTTCGATCTCGTCCGCGTGCCGCCTTATGCAGCGACGAAGGACCGGGTCAGAGCTGCCATCAACGATGGTGTCCGGGACGACGACACACTCAAGCGCCGCGCCAATGACCTCTTGCGCGAAGCAAACTGGACGCGACGTAGGCGACTTTTCCGGTAGGTGGTCAAATAGGCTCGTGAAGTCCGAAATAGCGAGGCTATGCGCTACTCGTCGTCGGGCGATAGATCAGCTGGTTGCGTTGGGGGAGAGGGGTCGAGACTCGCATCATGGAGGTCGTCGCGCAGATCGCGCAACTCCTCGATCAAGGCTCCAAGGTCATGAACGAAGCGGGCAGCGAACGCCGAGGTGTTGTCCTCCGCGCTAGCAAGAAGCCGCTCGGCGTGCTCGACCACGGTGCTGGCATCGACCAGCACCGCTGCGAGCTTCTCTTGGGGGGTTCCTTGATCCATTCCGTCCATCATGCGCCGGAGACGGCTAGCCTGTCAACGCCGACACAGGCAATGACAGACGGAGGCAGCCGCCTATCGGCTATCTACGAGCGCCTGCCGCAAAGCCTCAACCCGTGCTCCACGGTTTGGTCTTCTTCCCCTAGCGTCCACTTTTTCGGACGTTGGGCGAACCCCGGCGAAAAGGGGGTGTCCTCGTCGGGGATCGTGACGCGGTAGGTCGGGCGGATATCGGTCTTGCCGCGGACGCGCCCATACATAGTGAGGCCGGCGCTCTGAGCGTGTCCTACGGACAAGCGAGGCGCTTGCGCTGATGGTATCCGCCCCGTTGGGCAGAATCGCGGAAATGGAGGAGACGATCGATTCCCTTGGGCGTACCGTGTACCTCGCTGAGGAGCGGTGGCAGCACATCGTCGGCGGTCACCCGTACATGGCGCCGTTCCGTACCGAGGTGCTTCGGGCGGTTGAGGCGCCGACTGATCTGATCGAGCGGCCGCGGCCCGGCCAGGACTGGTTCTACCTGCGGGATGCAGGCCCAAGTCGGTGGCTCAAGGTCGTAGTAGCCTTTGACGAGGATGCTGTTGGGAGCATACGGACAGCATTCCCAAGGAGAAGCAAGCCATGACCGTCCATATCGGCCCATACAAGTTCGACCGCGTTCGCTATGACCATGACGCGGACGTGCTCTATCTCGCTCAAGGCGATCCTGCGCGCGCTGTCGACTTCGACGAGACGCCCGAAGGGCATGCCGTCAGCTTCGACGAGAACGGGGATCTCGTCGGCCTGACCCTGATCGATATCCGCAGGCTTCTCGATGAGGCTCAGGGCGAGCTCCGACTGGAGCTGCCCGCAAAGGCCAGTCCAGCAGACCTCAAGCTCGCCCTCGCGTAGCATCTGATCTGCCCCGGGGCAGATCAACCTGTCCACGAAACCGGGTCCACTCCACATCTGTCACCCGTGGGTCTGTGTAGTCAGCCGCGAGAGCCATATGTTCAAAGGCGCTCGCGACGAGTGCGGTTGCATCGATCTCGGTGAGTGGCCCGGCGAGTTGGGCGGCGAACCCCATCGCCGGGCCGACAGGACGCGTGGGCGCCCCCAATGAGGAGAGGTCGACACGCTGTTGGAGATGTCTGCGTTGGTCCGTCCGCCAAAGGCGGTCAGGCGCTTGCCTTGTCGGCGAACCGCTGCCGAGCTGCTTGTCGTGATACCCCGAGAGCTAGCGCTATGTGGTTCCAGGACCCGCTCGACGGCTTCCTCTCCATCCACCCAGGGTTCTATAAGCTCGCTTACTCGGCCAAGCTCTACTGCTGCAACCCAAGCGTTTCAAGCAATGAATCCCACTGCTTCTGCCCGGTCGTGAATTCGAGTTCTTCAAAGCGGCGCAGGAGGTGTTCGACCTTCGCGTATAGGCCCTTATCGGCAGGTGCCACATAGGCGGCGAGTAGATGGGGGGAGGGCACTTCCACATTGATGTCTTCCACGTGTGTGTCGAACTGCAGCGTGCTCGCCGGGATCGTTTTGTAGCCGGTGGCTGTCCACGAGCGTACGTCCGCGCAGATGTTTGGCACCTGCAGCGCCATCATTTCGCGCAGTCCCCGGATGAACTTGTGAGCACTGCGCGCGATCGACGGGTTGCTCCAGTGCAGCGGACTCACGGCTTTGATGAATGCATTGGCGTACTTGGCGTCCGTGTGGTAGGCGGTAGCCCACAACGCGCCGGCCACCTCGTAGCTCATCCGTTGCTCCGGTTCGTTCTGAGGGGCACCAGCGCCTACGTTCGGGCATTCGCCGGCAAACCTGTTGTCGAGGTCGTGCATGCTCGCTTCAAGCGTTGGCCAGCTGTCCACGACGGAGTGCAGCGTCTTGTAGGCGGCGACGAGCGCGGTGTGCGTGGACGATGTGTCCTGGGAGGAGTTGGCGAGCGCACTCGCGGGCGCCACCCCAAAGGCGAGTACTGCCAGCAAGATCGCCAAGCGCCCCAACATCCCTAGCTGAGTGTAGCGGCCAGATGGTTGCCGGGTACGACATAGCCACTAACCTCCACTCCATGACCTACACGACCGCGGAGGCAAGACAGCAGGTGTTGGATGTGCTGGCAGTGGCGGCCGATGAGCTCGACTCGGCGCTCGCACTCCTGGGCGAGGCGTATGAGCATTTGGACGAACACGCCGCCGATGTGCTCGAGGCTGAGCTGTTTAGGCCTGTGCAGATCGCCTACGGTCGCACCAAGCGCACCCACGGCGAGTTTGCGGCTCGCTCGGAGCTGCCCGGCCGCGCGTTCGAGTCGGCCCCGGCCGTTGCTCCGGGGAGCGGCGCGAAGGAACTTATCGACGCGGCTGTGGAGGCTGCGGGCAGGGCAGACGCCGCGCTCGTGGAGCTACAGGACTCGATGCTGCCCGTCGAGGTCGGCGACGCCGAACTGCGCGCGGGCATCTCCGCCGTACGCGAGTCGATCGGTGGCATGCGTGGGCGTGCGCGTGAGGTCGTACGCACGCTCGGACGTTAAGCGCGAGCAGGTCGTGCCGGCGAACCACCGGACATGCACGGCCGCGTGCGTCTTTTGGTGAGCCGCCGGCACTCAGCCGTAAACGTCACGGCCACCAGTCGGTGGCAGTAGCGCCCCGATGATCCAGAACAAGGGGATGAAGATTCCGATCAGAAACATGATCCAGTGGCCCTTGCGGATCGAGAGGATGCCGAGCGTGACGAGTAGCACGACATAGATAGCGCCAAGCAGGATGCCACCGGTGCTGGATACGGCAAGAACGGTCATGCCCTGACTCCTTCCGTGCGCGGGATGCGCACCGACAGCGTGTCATGCTCGGTGTGGCCGGCCATCACCTCGAAAGGATGAAATCCGCTAGCGCCTGCGGGGCTTACGGCGTCGAGTTTTCGCGGGCTGGCCTACTGGCTCAGGCAAACGCCATCGTGGGCGTGCGCTCGTGCCAGCGCTCGACCCGCTCCAGCTGCGCCGCGAGTGAGAGCAGTGTCGTCTCGCTGTTGGCGGGCCCGAGTAGCTGTGCTCCGAAGGGCAGTCCATCACCAGTGAAGCCGGCGGGTACGCTGACGCCGGGCCAGCCGAGCACGTTCCATGGCCACGCATACGGACAGGAGCCAGCTATGACCTGCTGTGTGGCCCAGCTGGAGAGCCCGTCGGTTCTGCCAACCGCCAGCGGCGCGGATGCGCTCGTGGGGGTGAGGATCACGTCGAACTCGGCGAAAGTCGAGCCGACTCGATGCTGCAGGCGCCGCTCGACGCGCCGGGCGAGCGGTAGAACGGTCCGCGACAGCACACCGCCGACGCGTGCGGTCGAGCGGGTGCGCTCGTCCAGGAGCGAACGGTCGGGCACGCGCTTGACCCACTCGTGCACGCCCGACTCACCACGCGCGACGAGCGTGACTCCGATCAGGCCATAGCGCGGGTGGTGCTCGGTGACGGTGTGCCCGAGTTCGGCAAGTGCCCTACCGATCCGTCGCACGCCGGCGTCGATCTCTGCGTGCAGACGCACCGGCGCCCCGCTGAAGGCATGGCGCAAGGAGAGCGCGATCCGTAACGGGCGCGGATCACGCACGATCGCCTGCGCAAAGGGCTCTGAAGGCGGGGGTGGGGCGTGGAGGTCATCAGGATGGTTACCGCTGAGTACGTCGAGCATGAGTGCGGCATCGGCGACGGTGCGAGTCAGCGGTCCGATGCAGGTGAGGCCGTTGAAGGACTCTCGATCCGGCCATGTGGAAATGCGTCCGCGCTGGGGCTTGACGCCGACGAGGTTGCACCAGGCGGCGGGAATGCGCACCGAGCCGGCTCCGTCGGATCCGACGCCGGCGGGGACGATGCCGGCTGCGACCGCCGCGGCGGAACCCCCGCTCGATCCGCCGGGGGTGTGCTCGAGGCTCCACGGGTTACGGGTCGCACCGAAGGCTGAGCCCTCGGTGAAGGGGTAGAGCCCGATCTCAGGCGTGTTGGTCTTACCGACGATCACCGCTCCGGCGGCACGCAGGCGGCGTACCATCTCGCAGTCTTCGCGCTTGACCGCGAATGGGCCGGGGCAGCCGAAGGAGGTGGGGTGCTCGGCAAGGTCCACATCGTCCTTGATCGCAATTGGCACTCCGAGTAGGGGCAGGCGCTCGCCGGCCGCGATCCGTCGGTCGGCCTCGGTGGCCTCCGCGCGAGCGGCATCGTCACGCACGATGCGAAACGCGTTGAGCGTGGGTTGGGTCGCGTCGATGCGGGCGAGGGCCTGCTCGACCAGCTGGGCCGAGCTGACGCGACCGTCGACCAGTGCCGCAACGCAATCGGTCAGCTCCTCCGGGTGTCCCCTCAGCTCATGCATTTGCTCAACGAAAGGTAACGGGCGGTGCCAGCGCAGTGTCGCGCGGGCATAGACTCAGGTTCGTGAGCATCGATGCGCTCAGTCTCGACACTCCCGCCGTTGTGCGGCGCTTCCACGAGGCTCGCCGCGACGAGAACCTGGTGGTGTTGCAGGGCTTTCACGCACTCAAGCACGCGCTCAGGTTCGGTGCCTCAGTTGAGCTGGTGGCGTGCGCGGACCCCGGTGAGCTGGAGCGCCTGGCGTGTGACTTGGCTCCCGACTTGGTCGAACGAATACAGGCGCTCTCGGTGGTGCTCCCGGCCGAGGCCTTCAAGCGCTTGGGACCCTATGTTCCACACACAGGTGTCGTGAGTATTGCCGCTCGTGTGCGTAGTGATCCGCTCACCCTGCTCGCCGCGCGGGGGAGCGCGCCGCTTGTGTTGCTGGAGGATCCACGCCACTTCGGCAACCTCGGTGCCGTCGTGCGGGTTGCCGCGGCCGCTGAGGCGGCGGGTGTACTGACCACGGGTCGTCAGGACCCGTGGGACCCGGTGGCGGTGCGCGGCTCGGCCGGCCTGCACTTCGCGCTGCCGGTCGTACGCGTCGAGGCGCTGCCCGACAACGACCGACCGCTTTTGGCGCTGGACCCCGACGGCGAGGACTTGCGCCCCGAGCTCGTACCGCCGCGTCCTCTGCTCGCGTTCGGCACTGAGCGCGCCGGTCTCAGCGAGCAGCTGCTGGAGCGCGCGAGCGCGCGCCTGCGTTTGCCGATGCGCGAGGACGTCTCGAGTCTGAACCTCGCGACTTCGGTTGCGGCCGTGCTCTACAGCCTGCGCCTCGCTCGCGGCAGCTAGCTGTAGAACCTGAGCAGGTTGTTCATCCGGTCCTCCTTGGAGGCTGGCTGCGTTGCCGTTCGCCCATAGTCGGGTGTAGGTCCGTCGTCAGCCAGCCTCGGCGGGCATGTATGGCGCAAGCTCGCGCCGCGCGATCGAGAGCTTGTGCACCTCGTCGGGCCCGTCGGCGAGACGCAGCGTGCGCAGATGGGCGTACGCCCACGCGAGCGTGAAGTCGTCCGATACACCGCCACCACCGTGCACCTGAATGGCGCGGTCGATCACCTTTAGCGCGATGTTTGGCGCGGCCACCTTGATCGCTGCGATCTCTGTGCGCGCGTGGCGGTTGCCGACAGTGTCCATCAGCCATGCCGCCTTGAGTGTGAGCAGGCGTGCCATCTCGATCTCGATGCGAGCCTCGGCGATCCAGTCCTGCACGTTGGCGCGCGCGGCGACCGGTTGACCGAATGTGGTTCGCGATACCGCGCGCTTGCACATCGCTTCCAGTGCCCGCTCGGCCGCACCGATCGAGCGCATGCAGTGGTGGATGCGTCCGGGCCCGAGTCGCGCCTGGGCGATCATGAAGCCATCGCCCTCGCCCGCAATTAGGTTCTCGGCAGGCACCCTCACATCGGTGAAGGTGATTTCGGCGTGGCCCTCCTGGTCTTGATAGCCGAATACGGGCAGCCCCCGCACGATCTCGACGCCAGGTGTGTCGATCGGCACGAGGATCTGGCTCTGCTGGCGGTGGCGTGGGCCGTCCGGATTGGTCTTGCCCATCACGATCATGATTCGGCAGTGGGGGTGAAGCGCCCCTGAGATCCACCACTTGCGCCCGTTGAGCACGTAGGAATCGCCGTCGCGCTCGATGCGCAAGGCGATGTTGGTGGCGTCCGAGGAAGCCACTTCGGGCTCCGTCATCGCAAAACTGGAGCGAATCTCACCCTCAAGTAGAGGCTTAAGCCACTGCTCATTTTGGGCAGGCGTGGCGAATTGGTGCAGTACCTCCATGTTGCCCGTGTCGGGCGCCGAGCAGTTGCACGCCTCCGAGGCGATGTGGCTGCGTCCGAGGATCTCCGCAAGCGGGGCGTAGTCGCTGTTCGACAGCCCCGCCCCATGGTCAGCGTCGGGCAGGAACATGTTCCACAGTCCCGCTTCGCGTGCTCGCGCCTTCAATTCCTCCATGACGGCTGGCTGGTGGTGCGGATCGCCGGACTCGCGCATTTGGCGCTCGTACACAGGCTCGGCGGGATATATGTGCGCATCCATAAACGCCTGCAGGCGCTCCTGAAACTCGATGCAGCGCTCGCTCGCTTGGAAGTCCATCGCTTTCCTCCTCGGCAGTGGGAATAGGATCATCGCCGATGAGCGAGCAATCGGCCGACTACAAGGCGGCGGGCGTTGACTACGACGCCCTCGACGAGGGCAAGCGCCAGGCGATTGCGCGCGCTCTTGCTACATCCCCATTGCTCGAGGCCTGTGGCGGGCGTGCCCTCGATGCCTCGCGCGGAGAGCCCGCGTTCGTGTTCGAGTTTGCCGGCAGCACACTGGCGTTCGTTATGGAGGGGCTCGGCACAAAGTCGATCGTCGCTCGCCACGTGCTGGAGCGTCACGGGATCGACCGCTTCGCTGACGTCGCCTACGACACGGTTGCCGCGATTCTCAACGACCTTTGCTGCGTGGGCGCCCTGCCACTGGTCGCAAACGCCTACTTCGCCACTGGCTCCTCAGAGTGGTACGCCGAGACGGGGCGGGCCTCCGCGCTGCTCGAGGGCTGGCAGCGCGCCTGCGTGGACGCTGGCTGCGTGTGGGGCGGGGGGGAGTCGCCATCGCTGTCGGGGCTCGTCGCCGAGGGCGACATAGAGCTTGCAGGGGCAGCGGTCGGTGCGCTGCCTGGCGGACGCGCCGCGATTTTTGGCGAGGAGCTGCGGGCGGGCGATGAGATCGTGCTCGTGGCATCGAATGGGCTGCACGCCAACGGCGCCTCACTCGCTCGCCTGATCGCAGAGCGCCTACCCGACGGATATTTGACGGCGTTGCCAAGCGGGCGCACGCTCGGTGAGGCGCTGCTCGACCCCTCCGTGATGTATGTCCCATTGGTGCGGGCGCTGTTGGAATCAGAGACGTGCATCTCCTATCTGAGCCACATAACTGGTCACGGCCTCTTGAAGCTGATGCGCCCGGCGAAGCCCCTGAGCTATCGCATCCGCGCGCTGCCGCCGGTGCCCGAGGTGTTGCAGTTCCTGGTTGAGCAGGCCAGACTCGACGCACACAGTGCGTACTCGACATTCAACATGGGCTCGGGATACGCCGTCTACTGCGAGGCCGGCGCTGGCGAATGGGTCGTCGCTTCCGCTCGGGCGCTGGGCTTGCAGGCGCTCGTGGCGGGCGCAGTGGAGGTTGGTCCGCGCCAGGTGATCGTGGAGCCCGTGAGCGTGCTCTACAGCGGCGAGCAGCTCGAATTCGCCGCTGCAACCGAGGCCACCTAGTTGAACCTGTCGGCCGTTACGGCTAACCTTGCGGGCAAATCGCCAAAGCTCCCCGACCGCTGAGACGTTAGGGGACTCGATGTCGCCGGACCGTCATGGATCCGGAGCTACCCGGGTCGTAGGCGCACACATCAACAGAGGAGAGAAACTGATGCGTAGAGCATCTACCCGTTTGGCCCTGCTCGGCCTTGCCGCAGCAGCTCTGAGCCTGCCGGCAGCCGCGGGGGCGGCGCCGAACGTCACGCTCAAGGTCACCGCCGTTCCGATCCCCGTCAATCCGAGCTCCAATGGTGGAGCGACCTACCCGGGCACTGGAAACATCCTGGGCGCCGGCACGGACGTCGAATCCGAATTTCATATCAGCGGCACCGAATACGGCGGCTTTCCATCGCCGTTGGTCGGCGTGACCTTCTATACGCCAGCCGGCTCGAAGCTCGACACCAAAGGCTTCACAACGTGTTCGATGGCGACTCTCGAAAGCCACGAAGTGCAGAAGTGCCCGAAGAAGTCGGTCGCCGGCCCGCAGGGCCGCGCGGAAGGCGTCGTCGCCTTCGGCGGCACTCGTGTACATGAGTCGCTGACCGTGCAGCCGTTCTTCGAGCCCGGTGGGGGCCTTGCGTTCTTTGCCGAAGGCCGCAGCCCGGCCTCGATCGAACTCCTCACCAACGGCAAGTTCAGCAACGGATCGGGCGCGTTCGGCCCGGTGCTCTCCGCGGAAGTCCCGCTCGTGATTACCGTGCCCGAAGCGCCCTATGGGTCGGTTGAATTCATCAAGGTCAAGGTGGGCGCGGCCTTCAAGCAGGGCAAAAAGCTGGTGTCTTACGGCACGCTTCCCGAGAAGTGCGCGAAGGGTGGCTTCCCCGTCAAGGCCGAACTGAAGTTCTACAGCGGCGAAACCGTTACGGTCAACGTGAAGGCGCCGTGCCCCAAGAAATAGGGTTCCGACGGAGGTAGCTACATGCGTACCGCGGTGACCGCTCTCGCCGAGAGCGGTCACCGGCAGGACTTAGACGAAATCGACTGAAACAGCTCGAAATTGGCGCGCCGCATCGTGGCGCGGTCTATGTCGAGCTGCAGCGAGCCGGGGCGGCCCGTAGGATGGGCCGCCCTGTACTCGTTATCGAACACAGAGGTAGGGTCGGGTTGAGGACGAAGAGCCAGGGGTTCAGGAGGGGCATGGCCGCGGTGGCGGTTGCTGGTTGTGCGATCGCACTTGTGGCGGTCGTGCTGCTTGCTACCTCCGCTGGCGGGTCGAGCGGGAGCTACACGATCCGCGCGATCTTCGACGACGCCAACAACCTCACCAGCGGCGAGAACGTCAAGGTCGATGGAGTTGATGTCGGCACCGTTGGGTCGGTCACGCCCACGCCCCACGCCCGGGCCGCGGTCGTGCTCGACATCACTGACCCGAGCTTCCAAAATTTCCGCACCGACGCGAGCTGCGAAATTCGCCCACAGGCGCTGATCGGCGAGAAGTACGTGGACTGCCTGCCGACGCAGCCGCGCGTGGAAGGGACGCCGCCACCGCCGTTCTTGAAAACGATTCCAGCCGGACAGGAAGGCGCCGGCCAGGTGCTGCTGCCAGTGACCAAAACTCACAGTCCGGTCGAAGTGGACCTGCTCGGCGATGTCACCCGCCTGCCCGAGCGCCAGCGCTTCACGATAATTCTCAACGAGTTTGGCGCCGGCCTAGCCGGGCGCGGCGCCGACCTCAATGCCGTCCTCCGGCGTGCCAACCCGGCTCTGCAGGAACTCGAAAAACTGCTATCGGTCCTCGCTAGCGAGAACAAGGTCCTGAGCAATCTCGCCGAAGAAGGCGATCGCGCTGTCGCGCCGCTCGCAGCCGACCGTCAACGGCTTGTGGGCTTCATCAACGAAAGCGGCAAGGTCGCCCGAGCTGCAGCCAACCAGCGCGGCGCGCTCGCCCAGAACCTGGCCGATTTCCCCGCCTTCCTTGAACAGCTAGGCCCGGCCGTCGAACGGCTACAGCGCTTCGCCGAACAGACGACGCCAGCGCTCAGGGACCTCGGCGTAGCGGCACCCGGCATCAACAAGCTGTTTGAGAACATCGGCCCGTTCTCGACCGCTTCGACCACGTTCTTCAAGTCCTTCGGCAGCACAGGCAGGGCTACCGGTCCGGCGCTGAAGGCGGTCGAGCCGCTGTTGCCGCTGGTCAAGGCACTCGGCAAGGAAGCCAACCCATTCGCCGGCAACTTCTCAGGCCTGCTTACGAGCCTGCGCTCCACCGGCGGTCTGGAGCGGCTGCTCGACTTCATCTATCTGGGCGCAGGCGACGAGAACGGCTACGACGCGCTCGGGCACTTCCTACGCGCGGAAATCGTGGCGGGCAGCTGTCTCGCCTATGCCGTCACGGTCGCGCCTGGCTGCTCGACCGGGAAATTCATCAAAGGCAGCGCGTCGAGCGCCACGGCGTCGGCCGCTAGCGCCAATTCGACTGGCCTCGTCATGCAGCGCACTCTCGCCGTGTTGAAAGGCATGACCCCGGCACAGGCGATCGCGCGCTACCCAGGCTCGATCGCCGACGAAACGGGCGCCGCGAGCACCCAGTCGGTCAGCTCGTCCTCGACGTCGAGCACCCAGCCAGTGGGCGGCGCGGCGACTGGCACTACCTACTACACGCCCGGCGAAGAAAGCTCGCAAGCTGGCGGCATGCTCCTCAACTACCTCCTGGGCAACTGACGGCGATGATCCGACGACGCCTCACGACCGCACTTTCCACGCTATTGGCGACGCTGCTTGCGCTGACGTTCGCGGGTGTGGCCGATGCGAGTGCGACTGTCGGCACCGCCGAACCGGCGACGGCCGAAACTGGCACGGCCGGCACGACGACCGTGCCGCCCCCCCGGCCGAACCGGCCCCATCCGAACCGGCTCCGCCGACAACTACCACCGGTACGACCCCAAATCCCAACCCAACCCCCGCCCCAACCGCAACGACGACCGCGCCCACTACTACGACCGTGCCGGCGCCGCCTGTTGCGCCCGAAGTGCGCACACAACACTCCCAGCCGCGCACTGTGGTGCCGACGCACGCGAATCCGACGATGTCCCATTCGCCAGCGACGCCGGCGGGTGCGAAGGCAGTGTCGCCTTCGGCGATCACGCCGCCGTTGCCGGCGACACTGAGCGCCTCCTCCTTCTCGGGCGTGCCGAGCTTTTTCATCGACAGCTTCAGCATCCCGCCGTTTTTGCTGCCCATCTACCAGGCAGCTGGAGCCGCCTACGGCATCCCGTGGCAGGTGCTTGCCGCGATCAACGAAGTCGAGACCGACTATGGCCGCGACCTGAACGTCTCCAGTGCCGGCGCCGAGGGCTGGATGCAGTTCCTGCCGAGCGAGTGGCAGCAGTACGGGGTCGACGTCAACGACAGCGGCTTCGAGGACCCCTACAACCCCGCCGACGCGATCTTTGCCGCCGCCCGCTACTTGAAGAATGCCGGCGGCGACAGCGACATCCGCGCAGCGGTGTTCTCCTACAACCACTCGCAGGCGTACGTCAACTCGGTTATGTTGCGCGCTCAGCTGCTCGATGGCACCCCGCCACAGCTGCTCGGAGCGGTCACCGGCTTGACCGAAGGGCGCTTCCCGGTGTATGCGGCTGCGCACTACAGTGACGTCTTCCCCACCGTCGAAGCGCCTTCTCCGCACACGGTTGCCGGCACGACGATCTACGCGCAGGCCGACGCCCCCGTGATCGCCACGCAGGACGGACGCATCGTAAGCATCGAGCAGAGCGGGCCGCTCGGGCTCAGCATCTCGCTCCTCGATGCTTACGGCAACACCTACACCTACTCTGAGCTCGGCACGCTGGCGTCGCTCTACCCGGTGCTCGAAGCGGCTGGCTCAGGCGGTGCGCATGCGGCCAGCGTGAGAAGTGTCGCTCCTGGCGCGAGCGCGCCCACCCCGGCCGCGAGCGGCGCCACGAGCATGTTCAGGGCCGGCTCTGAGAACGTCTACCTGCATTCGTTGCGTGTTGGCGTGCAGGTGATCGCGGGCACAGTCCTCGGACACGTCGGCGCTGGCATCGAACCGCACATCGTCTTCCAAATCCGCCCAGCCGGCATTGGCGCGCCGCTGATCGACCCCAAGCCGATCCTCGACAGCTGGGTCAAGCTGCAGAGCTCCTCCGTACTGCGCGTGAAGGGAAGCGATCCCTTCGCGAAGATTTCGCCTACCCCGGGTCAGGCATTGCTCGAGTCAAAGACGCAGCTGGAGCAGCAGCTTCCGCGCAATCGCGAAATTCGGATCGCCCCCTGTGAGCGTCGCTTGATCGAGGATGGTCAGGTGGACAGGCGAGTGCTCGCCGCGCTCGCTTTCCTCTCTGCCTCGGGGCTACGGCCGACCGTCTCCTCACGCAGCTGCCAGCGCTCCTCCGGGACCGCTATTCGAGCGTCCTCGCTGGGAGCCGTGAGCGCCGAGGTCGACATATCGGCGGTCAACGGCATTTCCGTACTCGCCGGCGAGGAATCCACCTCGATCCGTGCCGCCCTGCACAAGCTGCGCGGTTTGCAAGGCGCGATGAAGCCACTTGAAATCGTCAGTTCGACGCCCCTGCCGGGACTACCCGCCAGTGCCTCGCTGCCAGGCTATGCCGGTCTCATCCACCTCGCCTACGCGCCCTCCGGCGAGAGCACCGGAGCACGCGCCGCGTCGCTCGCAAGCTCTGGACTCTCGCCAGCACAATGGCTCGCGCTCGTCGCGCGTCTCGGTGAGGTCCCCGATCCGACCGTCAGCTCCAAGCCCTCACCAGCGGCGATCCCCGATTCCAGTGCTGCTACGGCGGCCGGAGTGGAAGGCAACTAGCGAGATGGCCACCACGGTTCCACCGCGCCCCCCGGCGTCTCCGCCGCCGCCCTCCTCGCCACCGCCCCCAGCGGCGTCGTCCCCGCGGCGAGCAAACACAACGCGCATCGCTGCGTTCGGAGCGCTCGCCATCGTCGTCGTTCTTCTGCTCGTACTCGTCTTCGGGGGCAGCGGAGGCGCCACCTACCAGCTGATCTACGCCGAAGCCTACGGGCTGGTTCGCGGCGACCAGGTGCAGGTTGGCGGGGTGCCCGTCGGCTCAGTCAAGAACATCGTGCTGCTGCCCGACTACCGAGTACGCATCACGATCCACGTGGACTCCTCGCTCGTGCCGCTGCACGAAGGCAGCACCAGCGAAATCAGGGTGCCCTCGCTTTCGAGTGTCGCCAACCGCTACATCGCGCTCCTACCCGGTCCCAACAACCACCCCGCGCTGCCCGCTGGTGCCACGCTGCCGGTCACTGCCAGCCACAGCGTGACCGACCTCGACCAGTTCTTCCACATCTTCAATGCCGACACCCGCAAGGGCCTGCAGCAGTTGATCAAAGGTTTCGCCGAACAGTATTCCGGCGCGGGTGCCGCTCTACAGCAGGACACGATCTACTTCCCGCCCGCGCTGGCGGCGCTCGACCACGTGATCGCCGAGCTGGGGCGTGAACAACCGACGCTCACGAACTTCCTGATCGAAACAGCCAAGGCGACGACTACGCTGGCCGACCGCAGCGGGCAGCTGACCGAATTGGTAAGCCACGCAAACACGGCATTCGGAGCGCTCGCGTCCCAGCAGGCCAACGTCGCCTCAGGTCTGAAGGCACTGCCCGGCTTCTTTAGGGCCGGCAACCGTACATTCGAAGAACTGCCAGGCACGCTAGCCGACCTCACCAAGCTTGTCGACGTGGCCAAGACGAACACCAAGCAACTGGCCCCATTCTTTGCCAAGCTGCGCCCGCTCGTCAACAGCGCCACACCGGTCGTCACCGACCTCGGCGAAGCGATCAGCAAGCCCGGCTCGAACAATGACCTCACCGAAGTCGCGCTAGCGCTGCCCGGAGTCGCGCAGGCGCTCACCACTGCCTCACCCGACGGTGTGCGCGCGGCCGAAGAATCGCTGCCCGTGACCGCCCTGTTCGGGCCCTACAGCCCCGACTTCCAAGGGCTTACCCGCGACTTCGGCCAGGCCACCGGCTACTACGACGCCAACGGCCACTACGCGCGCGTCGCTGGGATGTTCCCCGACTTCGAACTTGGCGCCAACAACACACTCAAACCCGCCAACCCGGCACAGGTAGTGCAGGGCTTGAAGACAGGCCAGCTGCGTCGCTGCCCCGGCGCTGGTACCCAACCGGCGGCCGACGGTTCCTCGCCCTTCACCGACAACGGCACACTCGGCTGCGACCCGACGGAGACGCCCTGATGAATCGCCGTCGCTCAAACTCCCTGGCGGGCAGTCCGCTGCTGATCGGCGCGGTTACGACGCTGATCGTGATCGTCGCCGTATTCCTCTCATACAACGCCAACAACGGGCTGCCGTTCACGCCCACCTACAACATCAACGTGCAACTACCTGAGGCCTCGGGCCTGCAGAAGGGCAATCAGGTGCGGATCGGGGGCACGCTCGTCGGCCTCGTCAGCTCGCTGCGTCCCTATGAAAATCCGAAGACCGGACGTGTGACGGCGATCGTCGAGATGAAGCTCGAAAAGAACGTCGGGCCGCTGCCGGCCGACACTCATGCAATCGTGCAGTCCGTCTCCGCAGTGGGGCTGAAGTACCTCTCGCTGATCAAGGGTCACTCCTCGCAGACGCTCAAGGAAGGAGCCACGATCCCCGTAGCGCAGACCAGCGAACCGGTCGAAATCTCCCAGCTCTTCGATATGTTCGACAAAAAGACGCGCAACGCCAGTCAGGTCAACCTGACGGCCTTCGGCAACGGCCTGGCCGGACGCGGCATTGGTATCAACGAAACAATCGTGGCGCTGCGTCCGTTGGTCACCAACGCGATTCCCGTGCTACACAACCTCGCCTCGCCGCAAACGGGCTTCGGTCAACTGTTCGTTGCCTTCGATCGCGCAGCCAAAGAAACGGCGCCGGCCGCGCAGGCACAGGCCGATCTCTACAGCAACCTCGACACCTTCTTCACGGCCTTCGCAAGCGTTACGCCGTCATTTGAAGAGGCGATCAAGGGCGCGCCGCCAGCGCTGCGCCAGGCAACCCACTCGCTCCCGTTCGAGGCTCCGTTCATCGAAAAAGCCACCGAGTTTATGCATCTATTCCGTCCCAGCGCCAGGATCCTGCGCACTGTTGCCGCCCCACTCGGGCACGCCTTCGAAGTTGGCGCCGTCAACATACGCGCCGCGACTGCGCTCAACAGCGCGGTCGCGGAAGCCTCGCAGGCATTCGCCGTGTTCGCCAAGAATCCGATCGTGATCACCGGCATCGAAAGCCTCACGCACACACTCAGCCTTGGCAACCCGCTGTTCGCCGGACTAGCCCCAGCGCAGACCCAGTGCAACTACTTGACGCTCACGTTCCGTAACGTGGCGAGCGTGCTCTCGCAGAGCATCGGCGTCGGTACCGTCGCGCGTGCTACACCGATCCTCTCGCCGAACGGGCCCAACAATGAGGGCTTGCCTTCCTCGGCGCCGGCGAACGGACCCTCCGTGATTCACAGCGGCCCGCAGGTCGAAAACAATCACCTGCACTTCAACCCCTATCCGATCGTCGGGGGCCCCGGTCAGCCGCTGGAATGCGAAGCCGGCAACGAGCCCTACACCGAGGGCAAGACGACGATCGGCAACGTGCCCGGTGGCGTCGGCACCTCGAGCACCGAAAAAACTACGCGTGAAGAAAGCCTCTTCGGCGAAAAATACCCGCCGCAGGTGCTCGAAGCGCTCGGCCTGAAGAGCTCGAAAGCGAGCGGGAAATGAGTCGCACGCGCTGGTGGAAACGCTACGACGAGCTGCCCGTCGTCGAGCTTCAGAGGTCAAACCCCGTGCGCTTCGGGCTCGTCGTGATCGTCATCACGGCGATCGTCGTCTATTTTGGTTTCACCAAGCGCATCCCCGGCGAGCACGGCTTCCGCCTCAACGCGGCGTTCAACACGGCCGTCAACATCGCCCCCAAATCGCCCGTGCGTATCGCCGGCGTCAACGTCGGCACCGTCAGCTCGGTCAAGCGAGTCGGCAATACCGGGGTCGTGAGCATGGAAATCTCCAAAGACGGCCTGCCGATCCACGCCGACGCGACGTTGAAGATCCGCGCGCGCATCCTGCTTGAAGGCAACTGGTTCGTCGAACTGCAGCCCGGCACGCCCTCCGCGCCGACGCTCTCCTCAGGCGCCACGATCCCCGTCAGCCAAACCTCGGACCCAGTTCAGCTCGACCAGGTTCTCGACGCGCTCACGACCGATACGCGCGCCAACCTGCAAACGCTGCTGATCGAATTCGGCTCCGCGCTGACACGCGAGCCGACCGCCGCCGAGAACGCCGAACAGAACCCGGTTGTACGCAACCTGAATGCCGCCCAGGCACTCAAACAGCTCTACATCGACAGCCCGGAAGCTCTGAAGAACGGAGCGATCACCACCCAGGCGCTCGGTGGCGTGGAAGAACACGACATCTCCAAACTGATCGCCGGCACCGAAAAATTCAGCTCGCAGCTGAACGTGCACGAGCAGCAGCTCGGCGAACTGATCGGCAACTTCAACACGTTCCTCGGCTCACTCGCCGCTCAGTCCACGAACCTGAGCGCCACTTTCGTCCAGTTGCCCGGCGCTCTGCATAACGGCGCGCGTGCGTTTACCAATTTCAATGCCGCCTCGCCCACGATCAGAAAATTCTCGCTCGAGCTCGCGCACAGCACCGAACAGACTGGGTCCACCATCGCCGCCGGCTTCCCCTGGATTGAACAGGTCAAGGCGCTACTCGGACCGCAAGAACTCGGCGGCTTCGCCAAGGGCCTGCAGGCTGCGGCCCCGGCGCTCGGGAGCCTGGTCGTACCGCAGCCGGCATTCCTCAAAGAAACCGACCTGTTCTCCAAGTGTCTGAGCAACGTATTCTTCCCGTCTGGCAACGTCAAGCTGCAGGACGGAGCGAGCACTTCCGGCGTGGAAAGCTACAAGGAGTTCTGGTACGCGATGACCGGCTTTGCCGGTCTTGGGCAGAGCTTCGACGGCAACGGCCCGCTCACCCGCTTCATGATTAGCACCGGTAGCCAAACGCTCAAGTCGGCGCCGGCCAAAGTCGTCGGCGTGACTACCGCCACCGGTCTTCCAGTGCTCGCCCACACCTCCCAGCCGCCGCTCGGCACGCGGCCGGCGTTCCCGGCGACCGAGCCGCCCTATAAGCCGTTGGTGCCGTGCTACACGCAGGCGGTCCCCAACTTCAACGGCCCGCTCTCAGAAGGCCCAGCCGACGGGAGCGGATCGTGACGAGCGAGGAGCACCATGGCGAGCGCGGCTTGCTCGACCAGATCGAGCGCTATCGCACCGCTTTCATCTCGATCGTGGCGATGGTCGTGATCGCTCTGTTCGTCGGCGGCTACATCCTCTCCAACGAGCGTCTGTCGCTGCCGAACTGGGTGCCGGTGATAGGCAAGAGCTACTTCACTTTGAAGGGCGAGTTCCAAACCGGACAGGCGATCACCCCGGGCCAGGGCCAGTCGGTCACGATCGCGGGCGCCAAGATCGGCGAAATCGCGAGCGTCGATCTGCACGAAGGCGACGCGCTCGTGACGATGAACATCACACCCAAGTACGCCGCCTACATTTATCGCGACGCGACGATGCTGCTACGTCCCAAGACACAGCTGAAGGACATGACGGTTGAGGTCGACCCGGGCACGCCGCGTTCCGGACGCGTGCCGAGCGGCTACACGGTCCCGCTGTCACAGACGGCGCCGGACGTCAACTTCGAGGAGTTCCTCTCTTCGCTCGACGCTGAAACACGCGAATACCTACAGGAGCTGATCGACGGCGCCGGCATCGGGCTGAAGGGCAACTCGGCGAACCTCTCGGCGACGTTCAAGCGCTTCGATCCGATTTCGCGCCTGACCAACGAGATAACCAAGGAACTGCACCTGCGCCACAAGAACATCGAACGCGGCATCCACAACTTCCAGCTGATCCTGAGCGCGCTAGGTAATAAGGACACCGAATTCGCACAGCTGGTCGAGTCCTCCAATGCCGTCTTCCAAGTGTTTGCAGAACAAAACCAGAGCGTTCAGCGCACGCTGCAGCTGTTCCCCGGTGCCCTGGCCAAGGCCAACAGGGCCGCCGTCAAGCTCGCGACGACCGCCAGTGTGACGGGATCGACACTGCACGCGCTTGAACCGTTTGCGAAGGTGCTCGGACCCGCCCAGGAAGAAGCGCGCAAGTCCTTCCTGGAAACGACGCCGATCATCAAGAACGAGATCAGGCCGTTCACGCGCGAAGTGACGCCGGTCGCCCAGCAGCTCGGACCGTCGATCAAGGAACTCGGCGAAGCCTTCCCCAAGTTGCAGAGTGGCTTCTCGGTCTTCAACGAACTGTTCAACGAGCTCGCCTATAACCCCGGTCCCAAGCAGGGCGGCTTCCTGTTCTTCCTCAACTGGGCCAGCCACGACCTCAACAGCGTCGTCAGTACGGCTGACGCTCATGGGCCGCTCGCACGCACGCTTGTCTATCTGAACTGTGAAGTGCTGCCGATCCTGCAGGGTGTCTCAGAAGTCAACCCGACAGTGAAGCTGCTCGTTGCCCTCTTCAATCCGCCGTCCGGGGCCGAATGTCAGGCACTCGGTCTAGTAAAGACGGCCGGTACCACGAGCACCGCAAAGGCCGCCGCCGCTCGCGCTCGAGTCGCGTCGAAGAAAGGCTTCACGATGAACCTGCTCGGTTCCAAGCACAGCGCGTTTGCGCATCTGGCGAGCGCGGCAGAGGGAGGTCGCTAGTGCAAAAGCGCGCGCCCACACTCGCCAACATCCTCGTGATCGTCCTGTTCGCGCTCAGCTGCTTTGGACTGCTGCTGTTCTTGTGGGAGTCCTTTGGCGGCCCGGTGCCACTGAAGCCGAAGGGCTATCGCTTCACGATCGAGTTCGCGCGCACGCTCGCGCTTGCCGAACAGTCAGACGTGCGCATCAGCGGCGTCAATGTCGGCCATGTCATCAGCCTCGAACACAACAAGGACGGGCTTACCCACGCGACGGTCGAACTCGCCAGCAAATACGCGCCGATCGCGTCCAACACGCGCGTGACGCTGCGCGAAAAGACGCTGCTGGGCGAGACCTACGTGCAGCTGTTGCCGCCAAAGGTTGCGGCTGCGTCGCTACCGGACAACGGACAGTTGCCGATCGCGCACGTGGAACCGTCGGTCACGCTCGATGACATCCTCTCGACCTTTACCCCCGAAACGCGCGCGGCGTTCCAGCAATGGATGCAATCGCAGGCGGAAGGCATCGGCGGTCGCGGCGAACAGATCAACGCCGGGTTCGCCGAGACCCAGCCGTTCATTGAAGACTCCAACAAGCTGGTCGGGATACTCGCCTCACAAGAAGGCGCGCTGCGGGCGACTATTCACAACACCGGCGTGATCTTCGATGCCCTGACGGCACGTGAGGGTCAATACCGCGGCTTCCTCGAAAAGGGCGAGGCCGCGGCCCACGGTCTCGCCGAAGGGAGCCAGGGGTGGGCCGAATTCATCCGCTTGGCACCAGCGTTCGAGCGCAACGCGCAGACGGGGCTGCGCAGCGTCGATGCATTCGCGGTCAACACCGAACCGTTCCTCAACCAGTTCCGCCCCGCCCAGGAACAGCTGACCCAGCTGCTGAGAGCGGTGGAGCCATTCACGCCGCCGTTCAGCTCGCTATTGACCTCGCTAGGGCCCTTCACACAGGCCGGCAAGAAGGGTCTGCCACAGACCAAAAAGATATTCGACCTATTGGTCCCATTGGTCGGGGCGACGAGTACTGCGCTGCACAACTTCAACCCCTTCTTCCAGTACCTCAGCGAGTACGTGCCAGAGCTGCAGGGACTGTTCGCCAACGCGGCCGCCTCCACCCAGACGCACGGGAAAAACACGAACATTCCCGGCGGCCCTCAGCAGCATCTCCTGAAGGCTATGAACGTGCTCGAGTCCGAAGGCCTGTCGGTGTACCCGCAACGGATCGGCACCAACCGCGGCAACGCCTACCCGCAGCCTGGTGCTTTCCGCACGCTCGCCAGCGGTCTGCAAGTGTTCAGCAGCGCCTCGTGTGCCAACTCGGCGCCATCGGCGAGTGGGCCGGCGCTCGGCACGATTACGCAGAGCATCATCGAACAGCTGATCGAATACCACATCGTCAACGCGCCGGAAAGCGCCTCCAACTCCGTCGCCGCGCCGGCATGTGTACAGCAGGGACCGTTCACGTTCAACGGCCAAACCAGCCAGTTCCCGCACGTCACGCCGTAGAGCGCTCAGAGCTCCTCGGCGGTCGGTGTTTACCTCCCCGTGCGAAATCCCCGCGCGCTCAGGAGGCGTGTGCTCAGGGCTCGCGCAGGCCGGCGACGGCCATCGCGCGCTCGTGGTCCAGGTAAGGGAGCAGCGCAAAGTAGGTGAGGTCGGCGTGCAGGTCGGGGAGTTCGGCGGTATTCCCCTGTAGCGCGCGGCGATGCAGGATCGAGGCGATTCCGCCAACGATCGCTTCCGATGTTTGCTCGGGTAGATACTCGCCGTCGGGACAGTCCGCGCGTCCCTGCTCGATCAGCGACGCGAACAGCGCGAGGGTGGAGCGTTGGCGCTCGCGCGCGTCCGGTCCTGCGCTCAGCATCTCGACGAGTACCACCCGCGCCCCCGCCGGATCGCGGGCAAGCGCCCACAGTAGGCTCTCAAGACCACCACGCACCCGCTCGTGCCAGGGGACGTTGCGTTGGTGAAAGCGCTCGAGTGCCGCAAGCTCGGCGCGTCCGATCAAGTCGTCTACAGCCTCACAGAAGCAATCGTGCTTGTCGCGGAAGTGCTCGCTGAACACCGCCTCCTGCACATCGGCGCTTGCGAGCACACGGCTGACGGTGGTGCGATCGTAGCCGCGTTGCGCCACCGTCTCGATCATTGCGCTGAGTATCCGCCTGCGCGGATCGCGGCGGGGAGTACTAGCTACGGCGCTCGCCGCGCTCACGGATGAGTCCTGCGCTGGCTCCGACTCAGTGTCGGAGGGCCTGCTGTGAAGCATGTCGCCTACCTCCCTGGCGGGATCGTAGACCTAACGGCCCTCGTTTGTCAAGGGGGATGTGTATGAACTGGTACCGATGTATGTGCCGTCCGGGCGCGAGGGCAATCGCAGGTCGCGGTTGATCGGGTCTTCCTCGATCACTAGTATCTGCGTCTGTGGAGGGTGTCGAGGGAGTTCACGGGGACGAAGTGGGTGGCGAGGAGACCGCTGACCTCGACGCGTCCGTGGGGGTGCAGGAGGACAGGGAGGAGTTCCAGTACCACTCGACCGGCGGCCACCTCGATCTGGCAGGCGAGGCGACCGACCGCGAGTGGTCGATCCGCTGTGTGGACGTGGTCAAGCGCCTGGCCGGGATTCCGGTGCTCAACGGACTCAACGTCGCGATCCCCGACGACACGATCACGGTCGTACTCGGTCCTTCTGGCACCGGCAAGAGCGTGCTCATCAAGCATCTGATCGGTCTGATGTTTCCCGACTCGGGCGACATCCAGGTGCTCGGCAACTCGGTTCCCACGCTGACGATGCCCAAGCTGCTCGAGCTGCGCCGCAAGATCGGCGTGCTGTTCCAGGACGGTGCCCTGTTCGGCTCGATGTCGGTGTTCGACAACGTCGCGTTCCCGCTGCGCCAGCACACAGACATGTCCGAGGGGCAAATCGGCGAGCGCGTACGCCAGCGCCTCGCAGATGTAGGCCTCGCCGAGGCGATGGACGACGCCCCCTCGCAGCTGTCCGGCGGGATGCGCAAGCGCGCCGGCTTCGCGCGCGCTCTCGTGACCGAACCGGACATCGTGATCTTCGACGAGCCCGACTCGGGTCTCGATCCGGTGCGTACGGCATTGCTGTGCGAACTGATCCAGGAGATGCACGAGATCCACCGCGGCACCTACATCGTCGTGACCCACAACATCGCCTCGGCACGCCAGATCGGCGAATACATCGCGCTGCTCTGGCGCGGACGGATCGTGGAGGCCGGCGACGCCGAGCGGATGTTCTCCTCGGAGAACCCGTTCGTGCGGCAGTTTCTCAGCGGGTCGGCCAGCGGCCCGCTCGGCATGGACTGAGCCAACTGTCTGTTGCGAGAGTCTGACCATATGCGAACATACGTTCGCCTATGGTCGTGTGCGTCCACATACCTCGCTTTGCGCTGACAGTCGCCGCCGGCGGAGCAAACGCCTTGACGGGCAAGGCGCTCGCGCTCGCCCCGATGGCAGGGGCAGAGCTACGTGTGGGAGAGGCTTCGGGATCCGCTGAGGCGCTTGGGGTGAGCGCCGGCATGGCCCTGGGGGAGGCGCTTGCACGCTGCCCGGAGCTCGAGCTGGTGGCGGCCGATCCGCTCGCCGTGGCCGAAACGTGGGAGGAGGTTGTGTGTGCGCTCGAGGGCATCGGCGCCGCGGTCGAGCCGGCGCGTGAGGGACTTGCCTACTTCGACGCAAGCGGGTTGCGTGGGATGCACGGCTCGGACGCAAGCACGATCGCGTTTGCGCGCCGTGCGCTTGGCCGACCCGCAAAGATCGGAGTGGGCCCGACGCGCTTCTGTGCGCTGGCCGCGGCACTCGAGGCGAGCGCTCGGCGCGCGAAGGTCATAGACATAAGGGGGGCACACCGCTATCTCGCCACTCGTCCGGTCGAGCTACTGGGCTTTCGCGAGCAGACAGTGGCGCTGGTGGAGCCACTGAAGCGCCTCGGCGTGCGCACGCTTGGGGAATTGCGCGAACTGGCGCCCGCCCGCTCTGACCAGGAAACCGCCCGCTCTGCCTCGCGTGACGCGCTCGCCGATCGCTTCGGGGAGCCGGGCATCCTCGCCCATCGTCTGGCGAGCGGCGAAGACGGGCCGCTCGTGCCGCGCGACGTCGAGGAGACACTGGAGGAGTGCATGGACGTGGGGGACGCCGGCAGCGGGGAGATGCTGCGGCGTGTGCTGGGGGTGCTCGTCGACCGGTTGCTCGCGCGTCCCGAGCGCCGCGGCAGGACGCTGCGTGCGGTCGTGCTCTCGGCGCGGCTCGTGGACGAGGGAACCTGGCGCGAGCAAGTCGTGTTTCGCCAGGCACTCAGTGACCCCAGGCGTGTGAGCCTGGCGTTGTCGCTGCGCCTGCCGCTGTTGCCGGCGCCCGCCGAGTCGCTGCGCTTGGGTGTTGAGCGCTTTGGTCCCGCCGCCGGCGAGCAACACACGCTGCTAGAGCAGAGCGCCCGTGCGCGACGGGAGCGCCTGGGGGAGGCGGTCAAGCAGATGCGCACGGTGGCGGGAGCGGACGCCGCGCTGCGCGCCGTGTGCGTCGATCCGCAGTCGCGCGTGCCCGAGCGTCGCGTCGTACTCACGCCTCTTCCGGGATGAGGGCCACTCAGAGTATCGGTCCTCCGCGGGTTCCCGTTCCGTCTCGATCGCCGCCCGGAACAAGTCGTCCCCGTGCCCTGAATCTGCCCCGTGCCGCCCGGGTCCGCTCGCGTAGCGGAGCCCCCTGGGAGGTGGATGGCGAGCGGGTCGAGGCGGTGCGCGAGTCGTGGCTGGTGGAGGATCGCTGGTGGACCGAGCAGCCCTTGCGCCGTCGCTACTGGGAGCTGGTGAGCACGCGCGGGCGCAATCTGATCGTGTTTCACGATCTGTGCGCGGGCTGTTGGTTCACCCAGGGCTCGTGAGGAAGCTGAGGGCTTGCCGATGACATCCGCCCCGCCCGGCACACCGCCATACGTGGAGCTGCACTGTCATTCCGCCTACTCGTTCCTGGACGGGGTGTCGCTGCCACACGAGCTCGCCCACAGTGCGGCCGAGCTTGGACACACCGCCCTGGCGCTCACCGACCACAACTCGGTGTCGGGCTCGATGGAGCTTGCCCAGTCCGCGCGGGATGCGGGTGTGCGGGCGATCCATGGCGCGGAGGTCGACGTGATCGTGGAAAGCCGGGCGTCCTGGAGCGCTTCGGAGGAGGTACGGGGTGATCGCGGTGAGGGAGAGGCACGCATCGCGCACCTGACGCTGCTCGTGAGCGACGCGCGCGGTTGGGGAAACCTATGCCGAATACTCACGCACGCACATGCCGATACGCGCGAAAGCACGGGTCGCGAGCGCTCCGAGCCGTCGGTGTCCTTGCGGACGGTGCTCGACCACGCCGAGGGGCTCGTGTGCCTGACCGGTTGCGCCGAGCGCGGCATACGCGAGGAGACCACGGTACGGCTCCTGCTCAACGCGTTCGGCCCGCAGGGGCTGCGAGTGGAGTTGCAGCGTCCCTACGCCCGCCACGACCGGGCGCGCAACCGAGCACTTGAGGCGCTTGCACAGCGGCTGGGAGTGAAGTGTGTGGCCACGGGCAACGTGCATGCCCACGCGCGCTCGCGCGTCGAGCTGCAGGACGCTTTCGTGGCGCTGCGCCACCACATGACACTCGATGCTTCAGAGCCGCAGCGGCGTGGCAACCACACTCACGCGATGAGTAGCCCGCAGGCGATGGTTGCACGCTTTGCCGACCATCCCGAGGCGGTGCACGAGACGCTGTGCCTGGCCGAGCGGCTGCGCTTTGATTTGACTACGGACCTTGGCTACCGCTACCCCGGCTCTGAGGATGAGAGTGCTCCCCGGCGCTTGGCCGAGCTGTGCTGGGTGCGCCTCGAGGATCGCTATGGAGGGGATCGCTACGGAGGAAGTGCCATGCGCGCGGAAGCCGAGGCGCGCCTGGAGGAGGAGCTGCGCGTGATCGAGCGACTCGGTCTGGCGGGGTTCTTCCTGCTGCACCACGACATGCTCGAGCTGGCGCGCGAAGTGGCGGCGCAAGTGCGGGGACGGGACACGGTACGCGCGCTCTTGTCCCCCGGGCGCGGTCGGGGCTCCTCAGTGTCCTCGATCGTGTGCTACCTGACCGGCCTCTCCCACATCGACCCGATCGCAAACGGGCTGCTGCTCGGGCGCTTCCTGCACGAGGATCTGCGCGGACTGCCCGACATCGATCTGGACTTCCCACGCGACATCCGCGAGATCCTGATCCCGCGCGTGCACGAGCGCTACGGGCACGACCGTGCCGCGCTGGTGGCCGCCTTCCCGACGTTCCGCGCACGTGGGGCGATCCGTGAGTTGGGCAAGGTGCTCGGATTGCCCGCCGGAGAGATCGAGCGGATGGCCCGCGCGGCTGACCACAGGGGCGATGTGGAGCGTGATGTTGCCGCCGAGGCGCGCTCCCCGCGCTGGCGCTGGCTTGCGCGACTGGTGGGGGAGGCATATCGACTGCCCCGCCACCTATCCCAGCACTCCGGCGGGATGGTGGTGTCCACCAGACCCCTGATCGACTGCTGCCCGGTGGTGCCATCGGCGATGGAAGGCAGGCAGATGGTGCAGTGGGACAAGGACTCCTGCGCGGACGCCGGTTTTTTGAAGATCGATCTGCTCGGGCTCGGGATGCTCTCGGCGGTGGAACGCTGCGTCGAGGAGATCGCGAGCGCGCGTGGCAAGCGCGTGGACCTGTCGCGCATACCTTTCGATGATCCCAGCACGTTCAAGGCGATCCGCGCGGCCGACACGGTCGGGGTGTTCCAGATCGAGAGTCGCGCGCAGATGCAGTCGCTGCGTCGTACCCGACCGGAGAGTCTCGAAGACCTCTGCGTACAGGTGGCGATTGTGCGTCCCGGGCCGATCCAGGGCGGAGCGATCAACCCCTACATCGAGCGGCGCGATCGTTTGCGCGAAGAGGGTGGGAGGGGATCCAAATACGAAATTCCCTACGAGCATCCCTCGCTCGAGCCGGTACTAAAGAGCACGCTCGGCACGATCATCTTCCAAGACCAGGTGATGCTGGTGGCCGAAGCGTTCGCGGGCTTCTCCCCGGGCGAGGCGGACGGGCTGCGCCGCGCGATGAGCCGCAAGCGCTCCGAGGAGGCGATGCAGGGCCATCGCGAGAGTTTCATCGCCGGCGCCGTGCGGCACGTGGGCGCCGAGGAGCAGACGGCAGGGCGCGTGTGGGAGATGGTGGCGGGCTTCGCCGGTTTCGGCTTCCCCAAGGCACACGCCGCCGCCTTCGGACTGCTTGCCTACCAGTCCACATGGTTGCGCGTGAACTACGGGCCCGAGTTTCTGTGCGCGCTCCTCAACGAGCAGCCGATGGGCTTCTACGCTCCCGACAGCCTCGTGCACGAGGCCCAGCGGCGGGGAATAGTGGTGTTGGAGCTCGACGTAAACGTCTCGCAGGTGCAGTGCACGGTGGAGAAGCTCGATTCCGGTCAAGGGCAAAGCGCCGCGCGCGAGCAGGTTTCGGTAAGCAAGGACGCGGCGACCGCCGGGCTGGGCGTTCGCATGGGCCTGGGCTACATCAAAGGCGCCGTCGCCGATGAGGTGCGCGAACTCGTCGCCGAGCGCGAACGCGGCGGTCCGTTCCGCGACCTGGGCGACCTCGCCGCACGAGCGGCGACACGTCGCGGCACACTCGAGCAATTGGCCTGGGCCGGTGCGTGCGACAGCCTTGCGGAAAACAGGCGGCAAGCCCTGTGGCAGCTTGGGATTGCCGCTCCTGGAGAGGCTGTCGCAGCTGCGGTGCAGCTCGCCCTGCCGATCGAGTTGCCCGAGGCGCCTCGCTTGCGCCCGCTTGACCGCTGGCAGCGAGTGCTCGCCGACTATGCCACCAGCGCAGTGACGGTCAGCGACCACGCGATGGCGGTACTGCGCCCGCGTCTGACCGTCCCGAGCGGCGCCGAGGAGGTCGTGCTGGCAACCAGCGCCCAGCTGTCCCGGCTGCCGCACGGCCGCTCGGTGGCGGTGGCCGGCATGGTTATCGCGCGGCAGCGACCGGGCACGGCCAAGGGAACGATGTTCCTGCTGTTCGAGGACGAGTGGGGCGTCGTCAACCTGATCGTGCCCGGCGTCGTGTATGAGCGTCACCGCGCGCTCGCTCGCGCCGAGCCGCTGCTGCTAGCACGTGGCCGGTTGGAGCGCGCGCCGTCGGGTGTGCTGAATGTGCTCGTGAGTGAGCTGGCGGCGCTCGAGCGCTTTCTCGCCCTGGAGGAGAACGAGGCCGTGGGGGTGGGTGTTTCGGGGCGGGTCGCCTGCTTGCCAGGAGTCGACGGTAGCGGGGAGATCGCCGAGCAGCAGGACGGCATCGAGATTGGCGCGGACATGCGCGCCGTCGCTCCGCCCGTGCAGAGTTTCGCCTCGGGACGGCGACGGTAGAGGGATCGAGAAGGTAAAAGTTGTACGCAGCGGGTACTGTGCTTTGCGTGAACTACCGCAAGCTCGGCTCGAGCGGACTCGAGGTTTCTGAGATCAGCCTTGGCTCGTGGCTGACGTACTCCGGTGGGGTTGCGCGTGAGCAGGCAGAGGCCTGTGTCCGCGCGGCGTTTGAGGAGGGCATCAACTTCATCGACACCGCCAATGTCTACGGGCAGGGCGCCGCCGAGTCGCTGCTGGGAGAGGCGCTGTCGGGGTATGACCGCGCCTCCTATGTGCTTGCCACGAAGGTCTATTTCCAGATGTCTGCGACCGACCGAGGCCTCTCCGCGGCGCAGATCCACAAGCAGATCGACGCTTCGCTCGAGCGTTTGCGCACCGACTACGTGGATCTCTACCAGTGCCATCGCTACGACGATGACACTCCCTTGGAGGAGACGATGGGAGCGCTTACCGAAGTGGTGGCTGCGGGCAAGGCCCGCCACATCGGCTTCAGCGAGTGGCCGGTCGAGAAGATCGAAGAGTCGCTCGCGTTGCCCGGCGTAGCGCGATGGGTATCGAGCCAGCCGCAGTACTCGATGCTGTGGCGCGCACCCGAGGCGGAGGTGATTCCGCTGTGCGAGCGCGAGAATATCTCCCAGATCGTGTGGTCCCCACTCGGCCAGGGCGTGCTCACGGGCAAGTATCGCCCCGGCGAGCAGCCGCCGGCCGACTCGCGAGCGAGCAGCGACAGCATGAGTGGCTTCATGGATCGCCTCATGCAGGACCCCGTCCTCGAAGCCGTCGAACGTCTGCGACCAGTGGCCGAGGGCGCCGGTTTGACGATGGCGCAGCTCGCGCTCGCGTGGGTTCTGCGCCAGCCGAACGTGGCGTCGGCGATCGTCGGTGCCAGTAGGCCTGAGCAGGTGCGTGCGAACGCGTCGGCTTCGGGTGTGACACTCGACGCTCAGACGCTTGCCGCGGTAGACGAGGCGCTGGGCGGCGTCTTCGTTCGCTGAGGCCACCTGGCCGCTGTCCGCAGTCCGCCGAGCCTGCCCGGCTTATTGCCGAGCAGGCCCTGGATTCAGTCGCACTGTCCGCCGTCTGCCGTGTGGCGCCTAGGCCTGCTTCACGGCCGACACATCCACAAGGATCTTCACCTTGTCGCTGACCACCACATTCCCCGAGCCAAGCGCAGCGTTGAACTTCATCCCATAATCCCCGCGACTGATCTGCGCAGTGGCTGATACACCGACGCGGTCGTTGCCCTGCGGGTCGGTCTCGGCGCCCTCGAAGACGGCCTTCAGGGTGACGCTGTTGGTGACACCGTGGATCGTGAGGTTGGCATCGATCTCGAACTCGTCGTCGCCTGTCGGGCGGATCGCGGTCGACTCGAAGGAGATCTGGGGAAAGCTCTCGACCTCGAAGAAGTCGGCGGAGCGTAGGTGCTCATCGCGCTGAGGCTCGCGGGTGTCCACGCTTGCGACCTGGACGGTCCCGTACGCACGGGCACCGCTGTCGCCGATCTCGAGCGTACCCTCGAACTCTTTGAACTGGCCCTTGACGGTCGCGATGCCGAGATGCTTGACATGGAACTCCACGCTCGAGTGGATCGGATCGACTTTCCACGTGCCTGTGGGTAGGGGTGCGGTGGCGGTAGGGGATGTGGCGGTAGCGGTGTCGGACATTGGAGCTCCTTTTGAGTAGTTGTGTTCTCGGCGGATGCCCGGCGCTACGCTTCAAGCCAACGCACACCGGACAAGTCGTTGCTCTAGCAACTATACAGCAGATGTTTGCGTATGCAACTACCTGATGTTGTCCGGCCTGCCCCAGCGGACATCCACTTCTGTGGCTGTGTAGGACAATGAGCTAGTGACCCGGGCAAAGCTGATCCTGTTCGACATCGACGGCACCCTGATCGACACGGGCGGGGCTGGCGCGCGCAGTTGGGCCTGGGCGTTCGAACGGCTCTTTGACCGGCAAGTCGACATCGCCGAACATTCCACTGCGGGGATGACCGACCCGGCTATCGGTCGCGCCACGTTCAAAGAGGTCATGGAGCGCGAACCGACGAGTGCTGAGTTGACACGGCTGATGGCCAGCTATCAGGCCGTGCTGCCCGACTTCGTGGCATCCTCGGACAGCTACCGCGTGCTCGATGGCGTACGCGGCCTGCTCGAAGAGCTCACCGATGCGGGCATCGCGCTCGGGCTGACGACCGGAGGCTTGGAAGCCGCGGCTCACGCCAAGCTTGGGCGTGGCCAACTAAACCACTTCTTTCTGTTCGGCGGCTATGGCTCGGACTCCGAGGATCGCGTCGCCCTGACGCGTGCGGCTGTCAAACGCGGGGAGGGCCTGCTCGGTCAGACGCTGGATCTGCGCGAAGTGTTCGTCGTGGGGGACACACCGCTCGACATCGCTGCCGCCGAGGGCGTCGGAGCGGTCTCCGTGGGGGTTGCCAGCGGACGCTATGACGTCGAGGAACTACGTGCCGCCGACCCCGACCACGTGCTCTCCTCGCTCGCCGACCCGTTCCCCGCAAACTCGGCTTGAAATAGGTTCCAAGCCGCCGGTTTTGCGCCGGTGCGGCGTTTAACGTTCCAGGGCCGTGGCCCAGGCGACCGACACGCAAACCGCTAGCGCGCTGTCCGTCGCGCAGGTTGCCGGCCGCATCGCGGGAGCCATGCGAGCGCTCGGCGACGGCTGGATCGAGGGAGAGGTCACTTCGATTAGCGTGCATCGCTCCTCCGGGCACGTGTATCTCACGCTCGCGGACGAGTCGGCAAATCTTGACGCGTGCATCTGGAAGGGGCGCGTCGCGCGTTGCACGCCGCTTCCCGCCCAGGGCGATCTCGTGCAAGCCCACTACGAGCGCGTCGACTTCTACGCCCCGCGCGGCGCCACCAAGCTGATCGTCGATCGCATGCGCCCCACCGGCGACGGCGAGCTCTTGCGCCGCCGCGCGGAAACCCTGCGCCGGCTGCAAGCCGACGGGCTGTGCGATCCCGATCGGCGCAAGCCGCTGCCTGCATTTCCGCGTCGCATCGGTGTCATTGCCGCCCGCAATGACGCCAACATCGACGTCATCCAAGCCTTGCGAAAGCGCTTTCCACCCCAACGCGTCGTCTTCTGTGCAGCCTCGATGCAAGGGGTGCACGCCGTCGGCTCGGTCATCGATGCATTGGGACGCCTGCAGTCTGTCGAGGACGTGGACGTCATCGTCGTTGCCCGCGGGGGTGGATCCACCGCCGATCTACTCGCCTTCGACGACGAGCGCTTGTGCCGGGCGATCTTCGCGTGCGCCGTCCCGGTGATAACCAGCATTGGCCACACCAAGGACCGTCCCAACTGCGACCACGTCGCCTCGGCTTTTGCGCCTGTTCCAGCGAAGGCGGCGGAGTTGGCGATCCGCTACTCCGCCGAGGAGCTACTCAAGGAGTTCGACCGCCATCGGATGGCGCTTGCGCGCGTGTTTGAGCGGCCACGAGCGATGGTGGAGCGCATGGGAGAGCTGCTGCACAGCTCGCGCGTGCGCGTCACGCGCAAGCGTCTGGACCTGATCGCCGCGCTGGATCGTCGCTCGGCCGAAGCGATCCGTGAGTTGTGCCGACGCGTGGTCTCCCAGCGCCAGGCCGTCGATCGCGACACGAGCAGGCTCGACCCTGCCGCCAAACGTCTGCTTGCCCGTCACGCAGAACGCGTGGCGGCGCTTGGTGCCGTCCTCGACGCAAAGGACTTTCGTCGTCGCGGGTGGGTGATGGCCATCGACGCCAATGGCGCGCCCGTCAGGAGCGTCGCCGAGCTGCATCCGGCCGACACGCTTTCGTTGAGCTTTGCCGACGGCGAGGCCACCGCCACGATCACCAACGTCACACGAGAGGAGCACATATGAGCGACGCTGCCGAGTCGCAAGCGATCATGTTTGAGGTTGCCGAGGAGCCGGAGTTGCGTGTGAACCGCAACGAGGACAAGCAAGCACGCGAGCAGATCACATTCGAGCAGGGCTATGAGGAGCTGAAGGGCATCGTGAACCGCCTCGACGATCCTGAGCTGCCGGTGCACGAGATGTTCGAGGGCTTCCGGCGCGGCAAGGGCCTGGAGAAGGCGCTCCGTGCCTATCTGCAGGAGCGCGAGGGTGAGCTCGCCGAGCTGGAAGAGGGCAACAACCTGCCCGAGTTCGAGATCGCTTCACCGTCAAGCGGCTAGCGCTGCTGCACCACAAGTGCCTGCGCTGCCCGACCGACCGGCCCGTGCTCGTCGTGCAACGCGCTCTCGGCCCAGCCGATCCCGCTGGGATGCAGCAGCGTGCGGGCATCCAGTGCGACCCACTCGCCCTGGGGTCGGCGGTCAAGCGAGATCGTCAGGTCGGCGTTGATGAACAGGAACCGATCGAACGGCAGCACCGTCGCCACACCGTTGCCGAAATCCGATGTGGCGACGACGCGCGCGAGCGGTGTCAGCGGCTCGTCGGGCAACAGTGGATAGCGCAAGCGCATCCAAACGGTCGCCGTGCCGCTGGGCACATGACCGGCTGCGCTCTGCTGTGAGGACTGCTCGCCTGCCATCTCACTCTCGGTCAGCTCAGGCTCGTCCGGTGTGTCGCGCTCAGGCAAGCCCCCGGTCAGCGGCTTGCCCTGTAGGAAGCGCATCTCCATCGCGGTTGCGGCAAAACTCTTGCGCTCCATGTCGTCGAGTGCAAAGTGCACTTTCTCGCCGTCCTGTGCCGGCGCGATCGCCCGCGGTCGCGCGGCGGCGACTTGACCGAGCGCAAGCTCCGGCAACTCCTCGGGCACCGGCACCAGTCGTAGCGCGCTCGCGCGACACACCGTCACGTCCCCAGCGATCAACTCTGCCTCGAGCGCCTGTACCCGCCGTCCAGGTCGCGAGATACGGGTGGTCAGCTTCAAGGGCGCCATCGGCACAGGGCGCAGGAATTCGAAGAACAGTCGCGCAAACGGCAACTCCGCACCGGGCTGCATCCGCTCGAAAGCGGCCGCGATCAGTGCGGCCGGGGCGCCGCCGTGAAGTGCGCGCGGGTCCCACGGGCCACGTGCGTGCTCGGTCGGCACGAAGCTGTCCCCGTCGGGGACGAAGATGCTCTCGCTCACAGTGATCTGATCAGGCCGGCAGCTGCGCCGCGAAGTCGGCGAGCTTGTCCGGGTCGCGCAGCGGAGCGCCATGACCGAACAGCACCAGCGCGGGGCGCAGTGCCGCGAGCCTGCGGATCGACGCACGGTTTTGCGCGGGATCGACGGCGAACAGCGCCGGCGGCTCGTTGAGCCCCGGGATCCCAGTCATCAGGTTCATGTTGTTGATGACGTCGCCAAGGATCAGCACGCGGTCGGACTCGCGCCAGAAGGAAACGTGCCCGCGCGTGTGGCCCGGCGTGTCGAGCACTGTAAACCCCGCCACCTCGTCGCCCTCGCGTAGCGCCTTGGACACGGGATGGGGAGGGCCGACCCAGAAGCGTTCCTGCAGGCGCCTCATCGCCGCGGGCGCCTTCGCGCCGACGACGCTCCCGGCGACCTCCATCGCCGGCACATCGTCCTGGCCCACCCACAGGGGGATGCCCAGACGCTCGCACACGACGTGGCTGCAGCCCTGATGGTCGGGGTGCACGTGGGTCAGCGCGTGCGCGCTCAGCGTATGGCCGGCAATCTGCTTGAAGATGCGTTTCTCGGCTCGGCGCGTGGCCGAATCGATCAGAACGTCCCCGGCCACATACACGTTGATCGCGTTGGGTGGAAAACCCTTGAGCATGTAAACGTCATCGGCGAGCTGCTTCATTGCGCTTTCCTCCCGCTGTTGGTTGGAGCCCGCATCAGGATAGTGACGGTTACCACGATTCGGCTCGCGGGCCCGCATCCTCAGTCGCGCGACTGCTCCCAGGAGAAACCGCGCACCGCGAAGTAAACACCGAACGCGCCCCACAGCGCGATCACGGCGAGCGCGGACAGGTTGCTGGAGAGCCCGACCCCGGTCACCATTGCCCCCGAGAGCCCGTCGATCAGAGGCTTCAGCGGCAGTGCTTCGGCGATGTGGCGCACGAACACGGGCGCGCTTTTGCTGTCGAACACGTAGAACGACACGAACACCACCGGCAGGAACACCGCGTTGACATACGCCGCGGTGGACTCGAAGTTGGGGATCGCGTGCGCGAACGCAACCCCCAGCGCGGCGAAGCACACGACGCCGACGAGTACGAACACGACCAGCTCAGCCCAGTCGCGAGGCCAGCCGATGCCGAAGAAGAGCTTGCCGGCAACAGTGATGATCGCGATCTGCATGGCTGTGTTCGTGACCGCATTGGCTGCCACCCCACCGAAATAGGAGATCGTCGGTAGCGGCGTGCCGCGGATGCGCTTCAGCACGCCGCGCTCGCGCAAAAACACGATGTTGTAGGCGAGCGCGGTGAAGGTCGTGGACATCACGCTCATGCCCGCGATCGCGGGCACCAGCAGGTTGAGATCGTGCTGTTTGCCGTGCAGAATCACCCCACCCGCGAGCAAAAACAGCAGCGGTAGCGCGAAGTTGAAGAAGGCGGCGCTTGGGTTGCGCCAGAACATGTGCCGCTCCAGCCGGTACTGGCGCCAGCTCAGAACAAGCGCGTCAGACATTGCTCGCCGCCCTTGCCTGCGGATCGCTCCCCGGTGTTTGCTCGCCGTCGTCGTGGCCGGGATGCTCGTCGCGACGCTGCGGCTCCTCGGCGTGGCCGCCGTCGCTCTCGGCCGATGCGGTCAGCTCCAGATAGACGTCCTCGAGCGTCGGCCGTCCGACGCTCAGCTCCTCCAAACGCTGGTCGCGCGCGAGCGCCTCGCTCGTCAGCTGTGCAAGCAGGCTGGTGGGATCGTCCGTCTCGTGCTCAACCAGCTCGCCGCTCGCGGAGCGGTAGCTGACACGGTAGTGCGCTGCCCCCACGCCCAACTCGCGCGGCGGCCCGATCGCGAGCACCCGACCGTCCTTGACGATCGCCACCCGATCGGCCAGCGCCTGCGCCTCGTCCAGGTAGTGGGTGGTGAGCAGGATCGTCTTGCCCAGCGAGCGCAGCGAGCGGATCGTCTCCCAGGCGGCGCGCCGCGCCTGCGGGTCAAAGCCGGTGGTTGGCTCGTCCAGGAAGATCAGCTCGGGATCGCCGACCAGTGCCAGCGCGAAGTCCAGGCGGCGCAGCTGTCCGCCGGAGAGCTGGCGCGCGCGCACGTCCGCCTTCTCCTCCAGCCCCATCAAGCTCAGCACCTCCTCAACCTCGCGCGGGTGCGGGTAGAAGTTGGCCCAGTGGCGCAGCGCCTCGCGCGGAGTGACGTGGCTGTAGATGCCGCTGCTCTGCAGCACGATCCCGATGCGCTTGCGCAGTGCGAGCTCGCGCGCGGCCGGGTCGTGGCCGAGCACCGACACCTCGCCCGAGCTGCGCTCGCGATAACCCTCCAGGATCTCCACCGTGGTGGTCTTGCCGGCGCCGTTGGGCCCGAGCAAGCCGAACACTTCGCCGCTGGCCACCGAGATGTCGATGCCCCGCACGGCCTCGAACTCGCCGTAGCGCTTGTGCAGGTCGTGGACCTCGATTGCAGGTTTGCCGCCCGTCACCGGTCAATCCTATTTGCTGCAGATCGACGCATGCCTAACCTCTTTGAGCCCGGTCGGCGCATGCGCCGACCGGCGGGGCCGCACATGTGCGGCCTCGTTCCGAGTCGTGCATGCACGACTCGGCCAGCCGGCACATGTGCCGGCTGGGGCCACGCCACATGTGGCGTGGCCTTCCTACCAATGCACGCCCCGCATCAGGTTTGCCATCGCCAGTTGCTCCAGCGACGCGCGCTCGTCCGTCCCCTTCTCCCCGCGCGAGGCGGCCGAGTCGGGGAACACCTTGTAGGCGAGGTGCAGGATGCGATCGACCACGCCCGGGGCCAGGGCATACAGCACCTCGCCGGTAGTGCCCAGCGTTGTGCCCATGTGCTTTGGACGCGTGCGCAGCGCTTCGCAGATCATGTCCGCTGCCTCCTCCGGTGTGATTGTGGGGAAGGCGTCATACAGTTTCGTCGGCGCGATCATCGGCGTGCGCACCAGCGGCATGTGGATCGTCGTGAACGTCACGCCGTCGCCGATCGTCTCCGAGGCGACCACGCGCGTAAATGCGTCAAGCGCCGCCTTCGACGCCACATATGCGGAGAAGCGCGGCGGGTTTGTCTGCACGCCGATCGAGCTGATGTTCACGATGTGACCGAACCCCCGTGCGCGCATTTGCGGCAACAGTCCGATGATCAGCTTCACCGCGCCGAAGTAGTTGAGCTGCATCGTGCGTTCGAAGTCGTGGAAGCGGTCGTAGCTGAGCGCGATCGAGCGCCGGATCGAGCGGCCCGCGTTGTTGACGAGCATGTCGACGTTGCGGTGATCGTCTCTGACGCGTTCGATCAAGCGGTCGATCTCATCCATGTCGGACACGTCGGTCGCATACACGTACGCCACCCCGCCCGCCGCCACGATTTCCGCGCGCACCTCCTCGAGCTTCTCGACGTTGCGCGCCACCAGCAGCGGAATGCCGCCCGCCGCGGCGACCTTCACGGCTGTTGCTCTGCCGATGCCCGAGGAGGCGCCGGTGATCAGCACGCGCTTGTCGCGCACAGCCTCGCCCAGGGTGCGTCCGCGCGTGATGCTCGGGTCCATTTCGCGCTCCCAGTAGTCCCACAGCTGCACCGCATACTCGCGCAGCGCCGGTGGGTGCTCGAACTCCGAGCCAGCCAGCGCCCGCTCGGCGTTGCGCGTGTTGAACGTCGGCACCAGCTCGACGTGCTCGAGCACCTCCTTGGGGATGCCAAGCTCGCGCAATGTGAGACGGCGCGCCTGGCGCAGCGGTGGCAGCTTCATCAGCAGCGACAGCGGCGCGCTCGGCACGGCGCCCAGCACGCGTTTGTCGATGCTCACCGCGAAGCGCGGGGCGTGCGCGGCCGCCGCGATGTCGTTCATCGCCTCGTCCACGCGCTGCCCACCCGGGTAGGTCAGGTGGAAGGCCCTGCCGTCCAGGTGCGGACGGTGAGCGATGTGGTCGAGCGCACCAGCCACCCAGTCGACTGGCACGATGTTCGTCCTGCCGAGATCCAGCCCCACCAGCGGCATCCACTGCGGCACGAACTGGCGCATCCGCTGGATCGCCTTGAAGAAGTAGTAGGGGCCGTCGACCTTGTCCATCTCGCCGGTCTTCGAGTCGCCCACCACGATCCCCGGCCGGTACACGCGCCAGGGCACGTGCACCTGCTCGCGCATCGCCCGCTCGGCCTCGAACTTGGTCGCGTGATAAGGCGAGGGCAGCCGCTGGCCCTCGTCGAAGAAGTCCTCGCCGAACTCACCCCTGTAGGCGCCTGCCACCGCGATCGAGGAAACGTGGTGCAGGCGTCCCACCCTGAGCGCCCCCGCCAGTTCGATGGCGTGGTTGGTGCCGCCCACGTTGACCGCCATGTCCAGCTCGACCGGTGCCGTCATGTCATACACGGCGGCCAGGTGGAAGAAGTGATCGACCGTGCCCTGCAGCTCCGCTACCTGCTCGTCGGTGAGTCCGAGTAGCTGCTCGCGCAGGTCGCCGATCACCGGGTGCACACGCCTGCTGACGGTCGCCTCGGACACGTGTTCCCAATGCTCGATCAACTCGTCCAGGCGACCGAGCGAGTCTTCGCGCACGAGGATGTTGATCTTGCCTTTGCGCTGCAGCAGTCGCTCCACCAGGCGGCGGCCGATGAAGCCGGTTGCTCCCGTCACGAAATAGGACATGTGTGCTCCTCGCGGTCGATAGCTCGAGGATAAGCCCTGGGTCCGCTAAGCGCCCGCGCCGGCGCCGCCGCGACCCTCGCCGGAGGCAAAGCGCTGTGCGCCGCTGACCGCGTCGAGATACACGTCCGGGCCGGCTTGGGACTCAAGCGCGAGTCCCTGCTCGAGTGTCATCCCGAGTCCCTCGATCGCCGCGCGCCGGTCCGCGAGCATCGTGCGCTGGGGGAAGCGCGCAAGGTTGTTGGCCAGCTCGAGCGCCCGCTCCAGGTGGGCTCCCTCGGGAACGATCTCGGTCAGCATCCCCATCGCGTGCGCCTCGCCCGCGTCGATTATCCGTCCGGTAAGGATCAGGTCGAGCGCACGGCCGAGACCCACGATACGGGGCAGTCGCTGTGTGCCGCCGTCGATCAGCGGCACCCCCCAGCGGCGCTCCGGGTAGCCGAACTTCGAGCCCGCGGTGGCGATCCGCAAGTCGCACCACAGCGCCAGCTCCAGGCCGCCCGCGAGTGCGAACCCGGAGATCGCGGCAATCGTCGGCTTGGACGGAGTCAGACGCGTAAACCCCATCGGACCCTCCGGCGCCATCAGTCGTCCACCGAAGGTGTCGATCGCCTTCAGATCGGCCCCGGCGCAGAACGCCACGCCACCAGCGCCAGTGAGCACCATTGCGCGCGCATCCTCTTCGCTCTCGAAGCGCTGCAGCGCTTCGAGCAAAGCCTCGGCTGTCAGCCCATCCACGGCATTGCGCCGCTCTGGGCGGTCGATACTCACCACGGCAGCCGCGCCATGGCGCTCGTAGCGGACTGGGTCCCGGTCTACCAACCGCCGCGCCAGCGCGCGTCGCCGAGCTGCGCTTTCTGGGCTGCTTTGCGCGCCTCTTTGCGCTTGTCCAAGCGCCACTGCAGCAGGCTCATCAGCAGCACGAACGTCGGGAAGAAGATGATCAAGATGAACCCGGCTTTGGTGATCACCTTGTCGTTCGTCGCCCCATAGAACCCACGCCCGTCGTTGTACGCGAGCGCTGCGGGGGCGAGCATCAGCAGCAACAGGGCGGAGGAAAATAGGCTGGCGAGCAGTCTGCGCATCTGGCGGCGAATCTTATATCAGCGGGGCCCTACCATCCTCCACGTGGCTCTCCTAACCGCCTCCGACCTGCGCAAGGACATTGGCGGCAAGCCCCTGCTCGGGGGCGTGTCGTTCAAGTTGGAGCGCCGCGAACGACTCACGATCGCCGGGCGCAACGGCGCCGGCAAGACCACCTTGCTGCGCATGATCGTCGGCGAGGAGCGCATCGACCGTGGCGAGCTGAGCATCGCCAAGGGTGTGCGCATCGCCCTGCACGACCAGCGTCCGCCCAGGGAACGTGGCATGTCGTTGCGCGACTACGTGCTCTCGGGCTGTGTCGAGGAGCTGGCGGTCGAGCGCGAGCTCGCCAAGCTCGAGGGCGAAATGACTCAGGGCGCGAGCGGGGAGGCGCTGTTCGACCGCTACGCGCGAGCCCAGGCTCGACTCGAATCCTACGGCGGCTACCTGTGGCGCGATCGCGCCACCGTGATGACCCACGGGCTCGGCTTCTCCAGCGCCGATCTCGATCGTGGTCTCGACACGTTCTCCGGCGGTCAGCTCACACGTGCCTCGCTTGCCCGCGCGCTTGCCACCAACGCCGACGTGCTGCTGCTGGACGAGCCCACCAATCATCTCGACATCGAGTCGCTGGAGTGGCTGGAGCGCACGCTCATCGACCTCGACGCTGCCGTGATGCTCGTCGCCCACGACCGCTGGTTCCTGGAGGCCGTCGGCACAGCGGTGCTCGAGCTTTATGGTGCTCCGCCTACGCGCTCGCGCTTCTTCGCCGGCACCTGGCACGCGTGGCGGCGCGAGCAGGCCGCACGTGAGATCGCGCTCGGCAAGGCAATCGACAAGCAGCAGGCCGAGATCGAGCGCATGGAGCGCTTCGTCGAGCGCTTCCGCGCGAAGGCCACGAAGGCCCGCCAGGCTCAGTCGCGCGTGAAGAAGCTCAGCAAGATCGAGCGCATCGAGCGTGACCCACGCGACGCCGCCACGCTGGAGTTCGCTTTCAAGGCGCCCGAGCGCAGCGGTCGCGTGATCTTCGAGCTGCAGGACGGACGTGTGCAGATCGATGGAGCCGGCGATGGCGGAGGGCCGCTCGTATTGCTCGACCACGGGGAGCTGTGGCTGGAGCGCGGCGAGCACGTCTCCCTGGTGGGCCCCAACGGGGTAGGCAAGACCACCATGATCGAAACGCTCGCGGGCCGGCGACCGCTTGGTGCCGGAAAGCTCTCCACTGGTCACAACGTCACGGTTGGCTACCTCTCCCAGCACGCCGAGGAGCTGGGCGCCGGCGGTCGGGTGGGTGGGGACTCAAGGCAAACCGTGGTGGAGGCCGCGGCGCGTGCCACCAGCCTCACGCCGGGCAAGGCGCGCGCGCTGCTCGGCAGGTTTCTGTTCTCCGGCGAGGACGCCGACAAGCCACTGGAAGGGCTCAGCGGCGGCGAGCGGCGGCGACTGTCGCTGGCGATCCTGATGAACGGCACGCCCAGGCCGCCCAACGTGCTGATCCTCGACGAGCCCACCAACCATCTCGACATCGAGAGCCGCGAGGCGCTGGAGGATGCGCTGCGCGCGTTCGAGGGCGCACTGCTGCTCGTCTCCCACGACCGCGCCCTGCTCGACGCCGTCGGTTCGCGCACGGTCGCGATCGAAGACGGTTCCCTACGCAGCTTCCTCGGCGGTTGGCCTGAGTATGTGCGCGTGCGCGAAGAGCGGCTTGCCGCGGGTGAAAGCATCGGCGGAAGCGGGGCCGGGGGAGCCGGCCGGAGCGCGGCGCCCAGCCCGAGTGGCGGAGCGAGCGCGGCCCTCAAGGCACGGGCGCACGGCAACGGCAAGCCTCCCGCGGCCGGCACCGAGGCGAAGAAGGCCACGTCCAAGCCGGCCGGACCGTCGAAGAATCGCGTGCGCGAGCAGGCCAAGGCCGAGCAGGCGGTCGAAGCGGCCGAGGCGGCGCTGCAGACACTCGAAGACGAGCTGGCGGACCCGGCGGCGTGGGCCACGAAGTACGAGGCCGCGAAGTCCGAGGCCCGTCACACGGCAGCCAAGCGGACCGTCGAGGCAGCTTACGAGCGCCTCGGCACGCTTGTTGACTGAGCCTGACTGGTGTACGGGCGTCGCTGGCGCGCTTGCCGATTGAGCGCCGCGTCGCCGGGCAGTTAATGCCGGGCAATTTAAAAAACAGGCACCGGGGCTCTCTGACCTGAATGACGAGTACCCCGGTGCCTGCCAACCAACCCTCGTTCCGGTCACTAGGACCGAATGGGCCTACCCAGTATAGCGCAAAACACACGTCGTTGTGGAAACGTTGGATAACGCCCAAGCATGAACCCGGACGTTGCGGGTTTTTGCTCGCCGAGGGGTACCTCTACACTGGACAGCCCTTGATTAGAGTGACTTCATGGACCGCTTGAGGATTGCGCGCAACATCGCGATCGTCGCCCTGATCGCCGCTGCTGTCGAGTTCCTGCCCGGGGGAGGACGCGCAGCCTCGGCGTTTGCGGCGGCGCTATGGGTGGTGTTCGCCGCCGGGCTCGCTTTCTTCGCCTACCGGCTCTATCGGGAACACCACATAAGTCTCTACGGCCTAGGGGACCGTCACCGCGCGCTGCTCTACGGCGCGGCCGCGGTCGGCTACGTGCTCGCCGCTTCGCGTGTGCGCATGTGGCAGACCGGCTTCGGTGAGTTCGCCTGGTTTGCGCTGCTCGGCATCGTGGTGTACACGCTGCTCGCCGTCTACCGCTACTCCCGCACGTATTGAGCGACGCCGACCAGCGATGGAACAGCGATCCCGGACAGCACGGGGTTAGCAGCGACGAGCGACGAGCGAACCTCCTGGCGCAACGGCGCGCACTGCCCGACAAGCCCGGCGTGTATCTCTTCCGCGATGCCAAGGGACGCGTTATTTATGTGGGCAAGGCGAAGTCGATTCGCAAGCGCGTCGCCTCGCATTTCTCAAAGGCACAGGTTCCGTCGAGTCCCGGGCACGCCGAGATGGTCGCGACGGTGGATGCGATCGAGTGCGTGGTCGTCGCCAGCGAGGCCGAGGCGCTGCTTGCCGAGCAGAGCTTCATCAAGCAGTACCGCCCGCGCTTCAACATCCGTCTGCGCGACGACAAGTCCTATCCGTTCATCGCCGTCTCGCTCGATGAGCCCTACCCAAGGGTGTACTTCACGCGCGAGCGCCACCGTTCCGGGCGCGCCTACTTCGGCCCATACTCCTCGGCCAAGCGCGTGCGCTCGACGCTCGAGGTGCTCGCCAAGGTGTTCATGTATCGCTCCTGCACCGGTCCCGAGCCCGGGCGGCGCAGCGGCAGCCCTTGCCTGGACTACTACATCAAGCGCTGCGAGGCGCCGTGCGTCGGATACGTCAGCAAGGAGGACTACCGCCACGGTATCGACGGCGTGATCGACTTCCTCTCCGGACGCTTCAGCGCGATCGAGCGCGACCTGGAGGAGCGAATGCACAGCGCCTCGGCCGTGCTCGACTATGAGCAGGCCACGCTCGAGCGCAACCGCCTGCGCGCGGTGCGCTCGCTGATGGAACGCCAGCGCGTCGCCAAGAGCTCGATCGGCACGTTTGACGCGGTCGCGGTCGCGGTCGACGGACGCGACGCCAACGCGCAGGTCTTCCAGGTGCGCGACGGTGTGCTCTCCGACCGCCACTCCTTCTACCTCGCCAACGAGACTGAGCGTGATGTCGCCGAGGTCGCCGAAGAGTTCCTGCTGCAGTACTACGGAGGTCCCACGCAGATCCCGGCGCTGCTGGTGGTGCAGCGCGAGCTCGCCAACCGGCCAGTGCTCGCCGAGGCGCTCTCGCGCCGGCGCGATGGGCCGGTGGAGCTGCGCGCTTCCGAGCGCGGCGACAAGCACCGCATCCTGGAGCTGGCCGAGCGCAACGCCCTACTAGCGCTTGACCAGGAGCGCTTGCGCGACGAGCGCCGCCATCGGCATCGCGCGCAAGCGCTTGAAGGACTGCAGATCGCGCTCGGGCTCGACGCCGTGCCGGTACGCATCGAGTGCTTCGACATCTCCAACCTTGGCGGCACCCACACGGTCGCCTCGATGGTCGTCTTTGAGGCCGGCGCGCCCAAGAAGTCCGACTACCGACGCTTTAAGATCCGCACGATTAGAGATCCCGCCCGCCCCGACGACTACGCCTCGATGGCCGAGGTCCTGTCGCGGCGCTTTGCCCAGTGGCAGCGCCAAGCCGATTTCTCTCCACATGATCCCAGTTACGACGCGAGTTTCGCGACGCTGCCCAACATCGTCGTGATCGACGGCGGCAAGGGCCAGCTCGCGGCCGGGGTATCGGTGCTGGGAGGCTTTTTGGAGCGTGGCGTGGCGGTCGTCTCGCTCGCCAAGCGCATCGAGGAGGTATTCGTGCCGGGTGCCGCGGCGCCGCTGGTGCTTGACCACTCCACGCCTGAGCTGCAGCTTCTGCAGCGAGTTCGCGACGAGGCGCACCGTTTCGCCATCACCCACCATCGCAGCCGTCGCGACAGCGCGATGAAGGGATCCCTGCTCGACGGACTGCCAGGCATCGGACCCGCGCGCAAGCGCGCGCTGATCGCCCATTTCGGCTCGCCCGAGGCGATTCTCGCCGCCTCGCGTGAGGAGCTGCAGTCGGTGCCGGGGCTGCCTGCGAAGACGGCCCGCGACATCCACGCTTTGCTGCACAGAGCGGGATGAACGCTCGCCGCGAGCAAGAATTGCCGCGTTCGTCCGTCAGACTGGGCACAATGGGTAGTAGATGGCCGCAATCATGCCCGTGCCTGTTCTGAGAGAAAATGGACCGACCGTGGAGTCGCGTCTACAGGATCTTGTCGTTATCACCGGCTTCTCCGGCGCCGGCAAGTCCACTGCGATGAACGTCTTCGAGGACGCCGGTTACTTCTGCGTGGACAATCTGCCACCGGAGATGATCCGCTCGCTGGTCGAGCTGTTCGTGCACGAGGGCTCCAAGGTCGAGCGCGCAGCGGTTGTCTCCGATGTGCGCGGCGGCGTGTATTTCGAGGCGCTGACAGCGGTCGTGGACGATTTGCAGGCGCTTGGCATCACCCACCATGTGCTGTTCCTGGAAGCCGCCGAGCAAACACTCTCCACCCGCTACAAGGAGACACGTCGGCGCCATCCGCTCGCGCCGGCCGGCAGCGTCGCCGCGGGCGTCGCTTCCGAGCGCGCTCTGCTGGAGCCGCTGCGCTCGCGTGCCGACTTGGTGATCGACACGACCGGCATGTCGGCCGCGACATTGCGCACCCGCATCGCGGATGAGATGCTGCCCCGCCAGAACGTCGGCCAGCTCGCGCTCACGTTCATGAGTTTCGGCTTCAAGCACGGCCCCCCGCGCGAGGAGGATCTCGCCTTCGACGTGCGCTTCCTGCCCAACCCTCACTACGAGCACGAGCTGCGCGATCTCACCGGCCATGACACGCGTGTCGTCGAGTACATCGCACGCGACGGGCGCCTGGAGGAATTCTACGATCGCCTGCACGCGCTGCTGGACTTTCTGCTGCCCGAGTACGTCACCGAGGGCAAGGCCCATCTCGTGATCGCGATCGGCTGCACCGGCGGCCACCATCGCTCGGTCGCGATCGCCGAGCATCTCGCGGCGCGCTATCGCGACCGCGAGGAGCTGACCGTCGCCGTCGCGCATCGCGACATCGACAAGCTCTCGCGCGAGTCATAAACACGCCGTAAAGAGGCGTTGATAGCCTTTTCGGCCTACGCCGGGCACCGGAGCGACGCTTTCCGAGGCCCGGCATCGTTCATTTTTCGACATTTTCCTATAGGAGGCTGTGCATGCCCGTACGCGTGGGAATCAACGGATTCGGCCGCATTGGCCGAAACGTATTCCGCGCCGCAATGGCTCGGGGGGACGTGGAGGAGATCGAGTGGGTCGCTGTCAACGACCTAACTGACTGTCGCACGCTGGCGCATCTGCTCAAGTACGACTCGATTCTCGGCCCCTACCCGGGTCAGGTCGAGATGGGCGACGAGCACACGATCCTCGTCGACGGGCGCGAGCTGCGTGTGCTCGCCGAGCGCGACCCCGGCGCGCTGCCATGGGGTGACCTTGGCGTGGACGTCGTGATCGAGTCCACCGGGCTGTTCACCGACCGCCCCAGCGCCGCCAAGCATCTGGCGGGCGGCGCCAAGAAGGTCGTGATCTCCGCGCCCGCCACCAACCCCGACGTGACGGTCGTGCTCGGTGTCAACTTCGAGCAGGTCTACGACCGCGACAAGCATGAGGTCATATCGAACGCCTCCTGCACCACCAACTGCCTGGCGCCGGTAGCCAAGGTGCTGGTTGACACAGTCGGCATCAAGCATGGACTGATGACCACGATCCACGCCTACACCGCCGACCAGCGCTTGCAGGACCTGCCCCACAAAGACCTGCGCCGCGCGCGCGCTGCCGCAATCAACCTGATCCCCGCCTCGACCGGTGCCGCCAAGGCAATCGGACTTGTCGTGCCGCAGCTGCAGGGCAAGCTCCACGGCTTTGCCGTGCGCGCGCCCGTGCCGACCGGCTCGGTCGTGGACCTGACGGTCGAGTGCGCGCGCGAGACGAGCGTGGAGGAGGTCAACGCCGCTCTGAAGGCTGCCACCGAGAGCGGACCGCTGGAGGGCATCATGGCCTACACCGAGGATCCGATTGTCTCTAGCGACATCGTCAGCTCGCCCTTCTCCTCGATCGTCGACTCGCAGCTGACGGCCATGATCGACGGCACGATGCTAAAGGTGGTCGCTTGGTATGACAACGAGTGGGGCTACTCCAATCGGATCGTGGACCTCGTGCAGAGGGTCCTATGAGCCTGTCCGCCCGCCGGCTCGCCAGTGTGGTGGGCCGGGCGAGGAAGGCCACGCAAACGGCGACACGCTCCGTGTCGCCGGTGAGCGCGGCTAAAGAAACGGGAACCACAAGGACGATGGGAGTACAAGGATGAGGAGCATCGACCAACTCGAGGTAGCGGGGCGGCGCGTGCTCGTGCGCGTCGACTTCAATGTGCCGACGAGCACCGACGCCGAGGGCGGGACCACAGTTGCCGACGACACGCGCATCGTGCAGGCGTTGCCGACGATCGAAGAGCTGCGGGCGCGCGGAGCGAGGCTCGTGCTTGTCTCCCACCTCGGTAGGCCCGAGGGTAGGCCCGAGGCTGACCTGTCGCTGGCCCCGGTGGTGGAGCGCTTGCGCGAGCTGACCGGCGCGCACATCGTGCTCGCGCCCGAAGTCGTCGGACCGCGCTCCAGTGCACTCGCTGAGCAGCTGAAGGATGGCGAGATACTGGTACTCGAGAACGTGCGCTTCGTCGCCGGCGAGACCGCCAACGACCCCGAGCTTGCGCGCTCGCTCGCCTCGCTCGCCGACGCTTATGTCAACGACGCCTTCGGCGCCGCACACCGCGCGCACGCGAGTACCGCCGGGGTCGCGCATCTGCTGCCATGCGCGGCTGGTCGCCTGCTAGAACGCGAGGTCAGCACCCTCACCGCGATCCTCGAGCACCCCGCGCCACCGCTCGTAGCGATCATCGGCGGAGCCAAGGTAGCGGACAAGATCGGCGTGATCGACCGGTTCCTGCAGCTGGCCGACGTGGTGGTGATCGGCGGCGCGATGTGCTTCCCATTCCTGTGCGCGCAGGGTCACACGGTCGGCGAGTCGCTGTGCGGCGAGGAGGACACCGAGCACGCCCGCAGGCTGCTTGCGCAGGCCAGCGACACACACTCGCCGCAGCCCGGTCGCGCGCGCCTGCTGGTGCCCAGCGACCTGGTGATCGGCGATCGCCTCGCCGACGATGCCGAGCACAGTGTGTTGAACGGGGTCGAGGTGCCGACCGGTTGGATGGGACTCGACATCGGACCCGCCACGGTGGAGCGCTACAGCGCCGAGATTGCGCGGGCAGGCACCGTCTTCTGGAATGGTCCGATGGGAGCCTTCGAGTACGAGCCGTTCGCGCAGGGCACGCGCGCGATCGCCCAGGCCGTCGCTCGTGCGTCCGGTGTGACGGTCGTCGGTGGCGGCGATTCAGCCGCCGCGCTCGCGCACTTCGGCCTGGAGGACACCGTCGATCACCTCTCGACCGGCGGCGGAGCGACGCTCGAGCTGGTCGAGGGTCGCACGCTGCCAGGCGTTCAGGCGCTCGAGGGCGCCGGCATCGCATGATGGCCGCTGTGCGCACGCCGCTGATCGCCGGCAATTGGAAGATGCACAAGACCGAGGCGCAGGCCGAGGAGTACATCCAGGCGCTGCTCCCGCGTGTGTCATCGACCAGTGGCGTGGACATTGCGATCTGCGTTCCCTATACCGACCTGCGCGCGATGGTGGACAGTGCACGCGGCTCGCGTGTGGAGGTGTATGCGCAAAACATGCACCACGAGCCCGAGGGCGCCTTCACCGGGGAGATCTCAGCGCCGATGCTCTCAGAGCTCGACGTCGCCGGCGTGGTGCTCGGCCATTCAGAGCGACGCGAGCTGTTCGGCGAGACCGACAAGGCGCTCGCGTTGAAGCTGCCGGCGGCGCTTGCCGCCGGACTGCGGCCGATCCTGTGCGTGGGGGAGACCGAGGCAGAGCGCGACGCGGGCGACACCGAGCGCAAGTTGCGCCATCAGGTCGGCGAGAACCTCGCCGGCGTGGAGGAAGCGCAACTGGCCCAAGTCACGATCGCGTATGAGCCAATCTGGGCGATCGGCACCGGCCGCGTGGCCACGCCAGAGCAGGCGCAAGAGGCAATCGCGTTCGTGCGCGCGCTTGTCGCCGGGCGCGCCCCGGACATTGCCGAGCAGGTGCGAATCCTCTATGGCGGCTCAGTCAAGCCGGAGAACGCGGCTGAACTGCTCGAACTGCCAGACGTGGACGGAGCGCTCGTTGGCGGCGCGTCGCTGCAGGCAGAGTCGTTTGCGGCGATCGTGAGCGCCGCCCAGGCATGAGTGCATCTGGCGGCTCGCAAACGGCGCCAGTGCCGTGCGTGTGCCTGATCGTGCTCGACGGATGGGGCCTTGCCGAGCCCGGGCCAGGCAACGCCGTGTCGCTCGCCGACACGCCCATCTTCGAGGAGCTCTGGGCTACCTACCCGCACACGACGCTCAGAGCCTGCGGTACCGCTGTCGGACTGCCCGAAGGCCAGATGGGCAACTCCGAGGTCGGCCACCTCAACCTCGGCGCGGGAGCCGTCGTCAAGCAGGACCTGGTGCGCATCGGCGAGGCCATCGCTGACGGGTCGCTCGCGGAGAACTCAGTGCTGCGCGCCGCGCTCGAGGACGCTCCGCGCGTGCACCTGCTCGGTCTCGTGTCCGACGGCGGTGTGCACTCCTCGCTGGATCATCTGCGCGCCCTGATCGCGCTGGCGGGTGAGATCGCGCCGTCGACCGACCTGGTGCTGCACGCGTTCACCGACGGTCGCGACACGCTGCCCCATGCGGGCGCCGGCTACCTGACCGAGCTCGATCGCACCCCGGGCGTGCGCATCGGGTCGGTCGTGGGGCGCTACTGGGCGATGGATCGCGACCGCCGCTGGGAGCGCATACAGCGCGCCTACGACCTGCTCGTGCACGGTCGCGGGCGGGCGGGATCGGTTCCTGCCGCGAGCGGCGAGCAGGCCGTGCGCGACGCCTATGAGCGCGGGGAGACGGACGAGTTCGTCGAGCCCACACTCGTCGGCGCCGAGGCCCGCATTCGACCCGGCGACAGTGTGCTGTGCTTCAACTTCCGCCCCGACAGGATGCGCGAGCTCGTCAGGGCCCTGGCCGAGCCCGGCTTCGGCGAGGGCGCGGGACATGGCGCCGTGCACGCCGGCGGCGCCGAAGCCGAGTCGCGGGCAGAGACGACGGAGTTGCCGGGCTGGGAGGGTCGTGGTGGGGCGCCGCCGGTGAGCCGCCTGGCGACGCTCACCGAGTACGAGGAGGGCTGGCCCTACCCGGTCGCGTTCGCCCCCAGGCATCCGGCGATCACGCTCTCGCATGTGATCGCGGCGAGCGGTGCCAAGCAACTGCACGTGGCCGAGACCGAGAAGTATCCGCACGTCACCTATTTCTTTAACGGCGGTGAGGAGGCCCCCTACGAGGGCGAGCGACGCGAGCTCGTGCAATCTCCGCGCGACGTGCCTACCTACGACCACAAGCCGCAGATGAGCGCTCGCGAGGCCGCCGCCGCGTTCGTGGGGGCATGGCGCGAGGAGCAGCGGACGGGCGAACTTCGCTTCGGGGTGATCAACTTCGCCAACGCCGACATGGTCGGCCATACCGGTGTCATCCCCGCCGCCGTCGCGGCGATCGAGACGGTGGACGAGTGTCTCGGCAAGGTGCTCGACGTCGTGCGCGAGAGCGGCGGGGTCTGTGTGGTGACCGCCGATCACGGCAACGCCGATCACATGCTCGAGCCCGACGGTAGTCCCAACACGGCCCATTCGCTCAACCCGGTGCCGCTCGTCGTGACCGCGTTCGACGTGCGATTGCGCGAGCGCGACGGTATTCTCGCCGATGTAGCGCCAACTGTGCTCGATCTGCTTGGAATCGAACAACCATCCCAAATGACGGGCCGGTCGCTGATCGAGCGCTGAGCACCGCACCACAAGGACGGTGGGTCCCAGCTTGGCCCGCCAGAGAGGCAGACACGATGGACACCGACACACCAAACCCGATCGCCGACGCGCTCCCGCCACTGCCCGAGCATGCCCGCGGTGGGCGGCGCTCGCGCGTGCTGCTTGGCCTCGCGTTCGTCGGCGCCGGCGTAAACCACTTTGCGATGCCAAGCGCGTACGAGGCGATCGTGCCGCCCAGCATGAAGAATCGTGCGGGCAGTCTTGTGGTGATCAGCGGTGTGGCCGAGATCGCGGGCGGCCTGGGCGTACTGCTGCCATGGACTCGTCGCCTTGCCGGGCTCGGGTTGATCGCGCTGTTGGCCGCGGTGTTTCCCGCGAACCTATACATGGCGCGTGAGCCGGAGGGCTTCCGCAAGATCCCGCGCTGGGCGCTGTATGCGCGCCTGCCGCTACAACCACTGATGATGTGGTGGGCCTGGAGGGCCACGCGCCGCTAGCCCGAGTGTCCTCGCCCGGCATGGTTGACAGGGATTCTCATGTGTGACGCTGCTATGTTCGTCTCAGCACGCAGCTAGTGCAGAGTGCCGTCATGTCCACCGCAACAGCCACAGCGACAGTCCTAAAGCTCCCCCCGGGGGAGGAATCGAGCCTCGGGGCGCAGGACGGCCTCAGCGACGCTGAGCTGCGTGCGTGGCGAGGCTTGCTGCGCGCCCATGCATCGCTTGCCAAGCGTCTAGAGGGACGGCTGGAGCGAGAGCACGGGTTGCCGCTCAGCTCCTATGAGGTGCTCCAGCATCTGATGGAGGCGCCCGCCGGTCGCATGAGGATGTGCGATCTCGCCGAGCAGGCACAGCTTTCGCGCAGCGGTCTCACGCGCTTGGTGGATCGCCTGGAGCGCGAGCAGCTGATCGGGCGCTGTAGTTGCGAACACGACGCGCGCGGCGCCTACGCGTGTCTCACCGATCGTGGGCGCGAGCGCCTCTGCGCTGCACGCGGCACGCATCGCGCGGTTGTGCAGGAGCATTTTCTCTCTCACTTCTCAGAGCATGAGCTGCAAGCGCTCGGCGATATGTGGGATCGCATCACGCCCGGCTGCTGCGGCAGCTGAGCTACAGCCGCCCGCGGCGGTGGGCGACAAAGAAGACGATTGCGGCGAGAATCACGGCCGCGATCCCGTATAGGCCGAACGCTTCGACGGCGTTTCCGGCAGCGTTGCCGAGAAAGTAGGCGAGTAGGCCGATCGCGGTCGCCCAGCAGATGCCGCCGAGCGCGTTCCACAGGAAGAACGAGCGCCAGCGCATGTGTGTGGCACCCGCTAGCCAGGACGCCCACACGCGTAGCCCGAGTATGAAGCGCCCGAAGAATACCGCCTTCGGTCCGTGGCGCTCGAAGAACGGTTCGCCGGTGATCAGTACCTGTCGGCGCTGGCGCTCGAAGCGCCCCGGGCGTTCCAGCAGCCAGCGTCCGCCCTTGCGGCCGATCTGATAGCCGATGTTGTCGCCGATGATCGCGGCGGCGGCGGCGATCGGTATCACGAACTCGATCTGCAGCTTGCCTTGGCTGGCCAGCACGCCCGCGGCGATCAGACCGGTCTCGCCGGGAATCGGGACGCCGCTTGACTCGGCCATCACGACCAGGAACAGCAGTGGGTAGCCGAATGTTTCTACAAGGTGGCCGACGTTTATGAGCGAGGCAAGCATGGTCTGGGGCTTCTAGGATGCCGCGTGGTGGCCCTCACGATCGAAGCGCGCGACGGCGCCACAAGTGCCCGTGCTGGACGGCTGCATACCGCGCACGGCGATGTTCGCACACCGGCGTTCGTGCCGCTCGCGACGAAGGCGACCGTCAAGGGTCTGTTGCCGGCCGAGGTGCATGCCCTCGGCTACGACATGGTGCTTGGCAACACTTTCCACCTGATGCTCAGCCCTGGTCCGGAGTTGATCGAGCGCTTCGACGGGTTGCACCGCTTCATGGGCTGGGACGGACCGATAATCACCGACTCCGGCGGCTTTCAGGTGTTCTCGATGGGCCACGGCACGGTTGCCGACGAGATCAAGTCGCGGGGCGCTCGTGCGGGTCAGGGTGAGGCGGAGCGACGCGAGGGCGCGATCCTCTCGATCGAGGAGCAGGGCGTGCGCTTTCGCTCCTATGTGGATGGTCGCGAGCGCTTTATTTCCCCCGAGGACTCAATGGCGGTGCAAGCCTCGCTTCACTCAGACGTCGCGCTCGTATTCGACGAGTGCACCCCCTTCCACGTCGATCGTGCCTACACCGAGCGCTCCACCGAGCGCACCCACCGCTGGCTTGGGCGCTGTCTTGGTTGGCACGCCGAGCACGGACCGGCCGACCAGCTCGTGTACGGGATCGTGCAGGGAGGCGTTTATGAGGACATGCGCCGCGCTTCAGCGCGCGTCGTCGCCGACAGCGGTTGCGACGGTGTCGCCATTGGTGGCTCGCTTGGAGCCGAGAAGGCGCAGATGTATGAGGTCGTCGGCTATGCGCTCGCCGAGCTTGGTGGCGAGCGCGAGCGGTTGCCGCGCCACCTGCTCGGGATCGGCGATGTGGACGATCTGATTCGCGGCGTGGAGCTTGGCATCGACACGTTCGACTGCGCGATGCCCACGCGGCTTGGGCGTCACGGCACCGCGCTCGTGCACGACCCGGCGAACCGTTGGCGGGTGGACCTCACGAAAAGCGCGTGGCGCGAGAGCGAGCAACCACTGAGCGAGGATTGCGCTTGCTACGCCTGCACGCACGGGCTCTCGCGGGCTTACCTCTCCTACCTGGCGCGTGCGCATGAGCTGAGCGGGATGCGGTTGCTGACCGAACACAACCTCGCGTTTTTGGCGCGGCTGATGGGTGACTTGCGCCAGGCGATATTCAACGGACAATTGTCTGCGGTGGCCGCTAGGCTGCGAGGCGAGTGACAGTTGCTCGCAGGGCCTCGCGCACGAGCGCGGGGCCCTGCGCGTTCGGACGCTACTGCCTGTTGTTCTGAACGAGCTGCTTGAGCGCTTCGGCGGATTCCTGGGCGTCTTCGTAGACGACCCTTTGCAGCGTGATCTTGGTGGGGGTCGGTGCGGTGAGCACGACGACCGCCGCGATTATGCCGCCGAGCGCAAGCAGCATGAGCACAGCAAGTGCCAGACGGCGCAAGCCACTGCGGCGTGCTCCCGATCGAGCTTGCGCGGTGAGGGCCGGAGCTGGCTCAACGATACGCGCTGGGCCTCTGCGCGGTTGGCGCGGAACGACCGCGCCGCCTCGTCCAGAGTTCTCCTGCACGCGTGTGGCGCCCGCGAGCACGCTCGTCGCCTCCGTCGCGTGCGAGCCGCCTCGCGGGCTTGCGTGGTGCTGGGCGGGGGCGATGCCGAGCGCCCCGTCGCCGATCGCGCGTCCCATTTCGCGTGCGCTGGAGTAGCGGTCGCGCGGGTCGAGTGTGAGCGCGATCGCCACCGCCTCGGCCAGCTCGGGCGTGACAGCCGCAACCAGCGAGTCGAGCATCGCCGGCTCTTCCTGCTGCTGTTTGAGCGCCAGCTCGGTAAGCGAGGCGGCCTCGTAGGGTAGGCGTCCGGAGATCAGCTGGTAGGTGACCACACCGAGCGCATACAGGTCGGCGCGCGGCCCCGCTTCCTCGCCGCGCGCCTGCTCGGGTGCAAGATACGCAGCGGTGCCGAGCACCGAGCCGACCTGAGTGATGCTCGATTGCTCGGTGGCCTTGGCGATGCCGAAGTCGGCAAGCTTGACCTCACCGTCGCGCGAGCGCAACAGGTTGCCGGGCTTGACGTCCCGGTGCACCACTCCGTGGCGGTGGGCGTAGTGCAGGCCCTCGCACGCCTGTTCGATGATCGCGACTGCCTCATCCACCTCGATCCAGCCATCGTCGCGCAATATCTCAGCGCACGACTGGCCCTCGATGTACTCCATCACGATGAAGTACTGCCCGGTGCGCTCATCCTGGCCGGAGTCGAACACCTGCACGATGTTGGGGTGGATCAGCCGTGCAGCGGCCTGTGCCTCGCGCTGGAAGCGCGACACGAAGGTGGGGTCCTCGGCGAGATGCTCGGCGAGCAGCTTCACCGCAACACGGCGCTCCAGGCGCTTATCGAAAGCAAGGTGCACCTGGGACATGCCACCGAAGCCGAGCCTGCCGCTCAGCTGGTAGCGCCCCGCGATCTCGAGATCGCTCACTGACCGCCTCCGGGGCTCACGCCGCCGACGTTCGATCCGCCGTTTTCCTGTCCTGCTCCTGCTCCAGCGCCGGCTCCCGCTCCTTGTTCGCCGCCGGCTTCCCCACCCGCTTCCGTGCCGCCGCTCGGGCTCGGCGAGCTCGTGCCCGGCGTGGTTTGTGTGCCCGTCGGGGTGGTTGTCGGCGTGGTCGGTGTGGTGGCGGGAGTGGTGGCAGTAGTTTCCGTAGTGCTCGTTTTGGTTGCCGGTGGCGCGGTGCTCGTGGTGGTGCTGGTCGTACTGGTCGAACCGCCGCTCGGTTGGATGCACATCGACAGCGCCCGCTTGCGCAGATTTTCAATGCCTTCTTCGAGCAGTTTGTGCAATCCCGCATCCACCGTCACGGGCAGCGCGAGGAAGTCCTGCTCGGTCTTGCCGAGCGCCTTTTCGGTGGCGGTGCAATCGCCGTTACCGGTCGAGGCGGCCTGTGCGACAGCTTCGAAGTCTTCCTGCAGGGGCCCCGCCTTGGTGGCTGGGATCAGGCCCTTGCCGGAGCTACCGCAGGAAACCAGCAGGGCTGTGGCGGCGCCCAATAGGGCCACCACTGTGAGGCGTATCAGTGTTCGCAAGTTCATTGACCGTACTCCAGGCGCTCGGCGAGTGAGTTTGGCAGGCGTGCCGCCTTGATCGCGGCGGCGGCCCCGGCTACGTCATAGCGCGTGCGCCGATAAGAGACCGAGTGGTCGTCCAGGTCGAGCAGCAACCACGCGGCGCGCGGGTCGCCGTCGCGTGGTTGACCGACGCTCCCTGGGTTGAGCAGCCATTCGCCGCTGGACACGTCAAGCTCGGTGCCCTCGCGGCGTGGTTCGCCCGTCGCTGACTCGCCTTCGTGGCGCACGAAGGACAGCGCTACATGCGAGTGGCCGATCAAGCACACGCGGTGCGGTTGGGCGTCGAAGCACAGCTCGGCAAGCAGCGCGGAGAGTACGTACTCCCACTTCGGGTCTCGCGGGCTTGCGTGGTAGAGGCCAAGTGCGCCCTCCTGTCCCTCAGGGCGCAGGCCCTCCAGGAAGGCGAGGTTGGCGGGCGCGATCACCTCGCGAGTCCATTGCGCCGCGAGGCTCGCGCCGCGCGAGAAATCGTCCAGTGGCAACTCGCCTGCGACCGCCATGTCATGGTTGCCCGCGAGACACACGGCGGTATGACGTCGCGCAAGCTCCACGCACGCGTCCGGGTCGGCGCCGTAGCCGACCAGGTCGCCCAGGCACCACAGCTCGGAGGCGTCGCTGTCGGCGACGGCCTCCAGTACGGCTTCGAAAGCCTGCCGGTTTGAGTGGATATCTGAGACGACAGCGACCTTCATCCGCCATTGACTCTCATGCGGGGTACCGCGCTCTCCCCGCGGCACGCGTGTGCACACGAAAAGCGAGGATCGCGCACTCCCCGCCGGAGCAGGTGCGCGGCACTAGTCGTCCGCGTTTCCCGCCTCGTCGCCGCCGTACTCGGGCAGGTTCTTGATGCCCTCGCGGGTGCGCCACTTCGAGTAGTTGTCCTCCATCGCGTCAATCAACTCGCGCATGAAGCGCGGTGAGAGATTCACGCGCGAGACGACCACGCCGGGCACCTCCTCAGACTCGACCTCATGGTCGACCCTCGCGAAGGTGACCGTGAACTCGTAATCGGAGTGGCTGACGTTCGCGAAGTTCGCGTATACACCCCCCATGATCTCAGGGGAGAGATGAATGTTTATGTGGCGCTCTGCGCCTTGGTTCTCGTCGTTCACACGTCTAGTATCGCAACCTGTGCGGGGGACGGCGTCGGGGTCCTGCTAGCAAGGTGCCATTCGGCCAACCGGCGCCGGGAATTTCAGGTGGGTTGGCCGGTGGCGCTCCGCTCGCCTCGGTTGGCTGCGCATAAGATCATCGCCGGTGAACCCGATTGCCACCGAGACAGGCTTGCGTGAGACCGTGCTGGCGCTTGCCGGAGAACTTGCCGGTGGCACCGGTGCGCGCCAGGCGATCGCGCTGGAGCGCCCACCGCGAGCAGACTTCGGCGACTACTCCACCAACGCGGCACTGCTGCTCGCGCCGGTGGCGGGTGTCGCGCCTCGCGAGCTGGCCGAGCGGCTGGGGGAGGCGCTGGCGGTCCGGCTTGGCGAGCGCCTCGAGCGCTTCGAGGTGGCCGGGCCCGGTTTTCTCAACCTATTTCTCGCGGACATCTGGCATTGCGAAGCGCTCGCCGCGGTGCTTGCCGCTGGCGAGAGCTACGGTCAGGGTGGAGCCGCGGTCGCGGAGCGGATCGTGGTCGAGTTCGTCTCGGCCAACCCAACTGGGCCGATGCACGTCGGTCATGCCCGCAACGCCGCCTACGGCGACGCGCTGGCGCGAGCGCTCGCTTTTCACGGACACACGGTGGAGCGCGAGTTCTACGTCAACGATGCCGGCTCGCAGGTCCGCAAGCTCGGCGAGTCGGTGCGCGCACTCGCGCACCGGGAGGAGGTCCCCGAGGACGGCTACCACGGCGACTACGTCGGCGACCTCGCGGCCGACCTGGCCGATGCCTCGGGGATGGAGCCGGCGGAGCTGGGTCGCGCGGCGGTCGCGGTAATGATGGTTCGGATCGCGGGGTCGCTGAGCGAGTTTCGCGTCGAGTTCGACTCGTGGAGCTATGAGAGCGCCCTGCACGAGGGGGACCCGAGTCCGGTGGCGCACACGCTGTCGATCTTGGAACGCCATGGGCACACATATCGCAGCGAGGGCGCGCTGTGGTTGCGCACGACCGAATATGGGGACGACAAGGACCGGGTGCTGGTGCGCTCCAGCGGCGAGCACACCTATTTCGCCTCGGACATCGCCTACCACCAGGACAAGCGCGAGCGGGGCTTCGACCGTCAGATCGACGTGTGGGGCGCCGACCACCATGGCTACGTGGGCCGCATGAAGGCAGCGTATGAGGCGCTCGGCGGGGATCCCGAGCACGTGGAGATGCTGATCATGCAGCTGGTCCATCTCGTGCGCCGCGGCGAGCGTGCTCAGATGTCCAAGCGCGCCGGTGAGTTCGTCACGCTCAAGGACCTGCTGCGCGAGATCGGCGTGGACGCCGCGCGCTGGTTTCTGCTTTCACGCTCGCACGACACCACGATCGACCTCGACCTCGACTTGGCGCGCGAGCAGTCGAGTGAGAACCCCGTGTATTACGTACAGTACGCGCACGCACGCATCGCCTCGATGCTTGCCAAGGCTGGCATCGAGCACGTGGAGCTGGCGTTGGCAAGCGCCGGCGAGAACTTCCAGGCATCGCCTGGCGATGGCCCTACCGGCGATGACTCTGATGGCTCCATCGACGAGCGCTCTGGAGAGCTGCACCCCGCCGAGCGCGCGCTCGTCAACAAGCTGCTCGCCTTTCCGGGAGAAGTGCAGGAGGCGGCGGCGCGCCGAGCACCGCATCGCATCGCAGCCTATGCGCTCGAGCTTGCCCAGCAGTTCACCGCGTTCTATCGAGACTGCCGCGTGCTTGGCGCGGACGGATCGGACGGCGGTCAATCGGCGCTTGAATCGCGAAGGCTGGCCCTGTGCGTTGCTTCGCAGCGCACGATCGCACGCGCGCTCGATCTACTCGGCGTTGAAGCGCCCGCGGAGATGTAGCGCTCGGGGCTTACCGGGATAAGCGATTCTTATCGGGACAAGCGATTAGTCGAAGCGCGCGAGGTCGGCGTCCAGGCGCGCCGCGCCACGCGCGTGGGCCGATCGAAGTCGGGTTCAGTCGAAGTGTTCGAGGTCGGCGTCGAGGCGCGCGGCATCGGCGGCGCTCAGCTCGGGCGCGTCCATGCCGGTGCTTGGTCGCGTGCGTGCGTGACGTCGCCAGGAGGGCAGCAGGAAGGCGAGCAGTGCCAACAGCACAAGCACAACTGCGGCCGGCACGAGATACGCGGCCAGGTCGAAACCTTTGGTGCCCGGTAGATCCAGCACCGACGGCCCGTACTGCGCTACCAGCGAATTCTTGATCTGGGCTTCGGTTTGGCCTTCTGCGATCAGCCCGCGGATGTAGGCCCGCTCACGCGTTGACTGTGGCGATTCGGCCACGTTCAGCGGGATCTTGCAGGTCACGCACATCACCTGATGTTCGATCGTGAGCAGCGTCGTGCGCGGTGTGGCTGTCGTCGTATGCGGTGTGGCTGCGCCTGCTTGCGCGCTTGCGAGCATGGGGGAGAGCGCGAGTGCGAACGCCACCATGGCAACAGCGGCGCGACGAGTCACGCTTACAGCGCGACCTCCGCACGTCGGGTGGCGGGATGGCTCTCTCACGAGCTATCCGCCAGCGACACGGCGTGGTTCAGGAAGGCTTCGTCAATCTCTCCGCGTGAGATCGCCACGACATGCCCGTTGCGGTCAATTACGAAGCTCTCAGGGAGCTGGTCGGTGCCGTAGGAGTGCGTGAATTCGCCACTGGTGTCGCGCAGGTTCGGGTAGGTGAGGTGGTAGTGCTTGACGAAGCTCAGCGAATCGGGGGTGACGTCGAGATAAGTCACACCGAGCACCGTCCCGTTGTGGCGCTGCAGTTCCCGCTGGGCACGCTCGAGCTTCGGCGCCTCTTCCTGGCACGGTTCGCACCAGGACGCCCAGAAGTTCAGCACCACGACCTTGCCCCTGTAGGCAGTGAGCGATGTGCTGCCGCCGCCCGACAGTCGGGGCAGCATTTGCTTCGCCGACGGGGCCGGCGGGTAGGTGCCGTGCCTGAGCGCTTCGTCGAGCGAGCGGCTCGGTGCTTGGGTCGTGATCCCATACACGAGCAGCCCAACCAGCGCGGCGCCAAGCACGCCGACCACGATCGGTATGTATGGCCGTTTGCCTGCCATCGGTTGCAAGCCTAGTGCGCGAGGGTCTGGTGGGGGTGCACCGGCGGGCCTGTCAGCGGCCGATAGTGCGCTAGCGGCGTAATATCTGGCTGCAGTGCGGTGGTAGCTCAGTTGGTAGAGCGCAAGCTTCCCAAGCTTGAGGTCGCGGGTTCGAGGCCCGTCCGCCGCTTACAAGTCTAGAGTCGGATCTGGCTCAGTGGAGCGATATTTCGCTCCAAGCGATGCTGGGGAGGTGCGCGGGAGCCCTCGGCGAGCGTGGGCTCTTGGCGTACTGTCCAAGACGAGGTCGAGAACTCGACCGTGTCGATCCCCTCGTGTAACGCGACGTGCGCGTCGAACCCGTCCCGGAAGACATCCAACATCGCCCGGTTCTCGGGTAGCACCTCGGCCACGAAATGCGTGATGCCGCGCTGCTGCGCAACGGCGGCGATCCGCTGCATGAGAATCGTCCCGAGGCCGCGGCCGTGCAGGTGATCTGCCACCTCGACCGCGACTTCCGCGCGTGTCCGATCGAGCTGTACGTAGACAGCATGAGCGACGAGCACCCCCGCTTCATCGTGGGCAAGCAGTCCGTAACGATCCGCGGGCGTGCACGCGGCCCAATGCGCGGCATCGGCTACGTTGGCGCCGCCGGTAAAGAACCGCAGGCGAAGCGAGTTGGCGCACAGGCCCATAAGGAACGCCTGCATTGGCACCTCATCGTCTGGGCCCACCGCGCGGACTGTCACCGACGAGCCGTCCCGTAGCTTCACGAGCTCGGGCGCCGATCGCCTGATTGCAGACACCGCCGCCTTCATCACAGCTGCCAGTGGTGGCTGACGTAGGAGGCGGCTCGCGACGTAAGTAGCGGCTCCGCAGCCGCCGATCGAGGCGGCTCATCGGAGCTGAGCGCAGTGAGCGTCTCCTGTACGCACTCAGCCAGGGCAGCCGGTTCGTAGCCACCCTCGAGGACGGCTCCCAGGGGCACGTCGAATGCTTCGGTGAGGGCACGGACATGGCGGGCCATCTCCGCGAAAGATGTCGCGTCCAGGCGGCAGCCGGCGAGTGGGTCATCGCGATGAGCGTCAAAGCCGGCGGAGATCAGCACGAGATCGGGCTCGAACTCCCTGGCGACGGGAAGCACGATGTGCTCGATCAGCGACAGCCACAGGGACTCCTCGGAGCCGGCCGGGACGGGCAGGTTGATTGTGTAGCCCTCTCCAGGACCGGACCCCATATCGCTCATCAGGCCGGTGCCGGGATAGATCCCGGACTGATGGATGCTCGCCACCAGAACATCGGAGCGGCGGCGGAACGCCTCGGCGGTGCCGTTGCCGTGGTGGACGTCCCAATCGAGGATGAACACTCGCTGGGCACCGAGCTCGTGGATTGCGAACTCCGCAGCGATCGCGACATTGTTGAACAGGCAGAAGCCCATCGCACGATCTGGTTCTGAATGGTGTCCGGAGGGTCGGACCCCGCAGAAGCCCACAGGTGCCTCTCCGGTCATCAAAGCCCTTGCCATCTCACAGGCACCCCCGGCGGCGTGCAGCGCCGCGAGGTAGGTGGGTTCCCCGACGAACGTGTCCGGGTCGATCGCGCCGCCACCGGCCAACGCCAGTTCCTTGATCTTCTGGACGTGGTTGGTGCTGTGAATCAGCTCCAGTTGGCTCTCGGCTGCCTGCGGGGCCTCGCGTCGCTCCCAGCCCAGCCAGTCGCATGCGGCGAGGGCATGCTCGATTACCTGCAGGCGCTCTGGCGTGTCCGGATGCTCCGGCATGTACACCCGAGGGTCATGTTCCAGGCACGCTGGGTGACTGAAATAGACGCCCGCGCACTTGGTGCTCGGCGTCTTAGGCTCCTTACTCACAAGTGCACGCTACCGATCTACCGTCGGCAGGAGGCTTGCTGAACGGCATCAGTGCGGTGGGGCATCCGATCAGGGGGCTGAGAGGTAGCCACGGTCTGGTCAGCCAGGCGTGCTGACAGGGCTTGGTGGCGGCTGATCACGCGTCGCGGCGGCGAGCCGCTCGCACAGCTCGTCATACCGCTCGGAGGTTATCTCGCCCATTGCCAAGCGCCGATCGAGGATCTCGCCGGCTGACACATCCGACGTTTGCTGGTCGTCGCGTCGGTCAGAGGCGAGCCAGATGATCGCGGCGACGATTAGCACAACAATGATCAGCGTCGCGATGATCGAGACGGCCCAACCACCGCCACTCATGTGATTTCCGTACATCATCAGCCTCATCTGGCTCCGGTTGCCAGCGGCGCTGGTGTGAGCGGCACGGTGGTTGTGGTGATGGGCTTTTCGGGCTTGCTCCGGGGTCCGATCTCGGCGATGCGATGCCACCAGGACACACGCTGCTCGATCAGGCTGTCGATACTGAAGCGGCTCGGGCCGGTTTCGTAGTCGAGCGCGAGCAAGCCCATGAACACCACTGCGTAGATCACTGCTGTGCCGATATCTGTTGAGCTGGAGTTGTAGGGCCCACCAAAGCCCTCAGCCGTCGCCCAGATCAGGACGCTGAACAGCGCGGCGCTGATGTAGGTGAACTTACGCGCGAAACCGACGAGCACCGCCACGGCGACAAGTGTCTCTATCACCGCAGTCGAGTAAGCAAAAAAGCCTGAGTTGGGCGCGACCATGTTGATCCAGAGGTGAAACCAGCCGTGCAGCCATCCAGGCTGACCTTGGGCTGCTTCCCTCAGCATGGCGGTGAACCCGGTTCGGAACGCGGGCTCCCACTTCAGCCCGGCATCGATCAACCAAATCAAACCGAAGGCGATCCGAAACGCATCCTTCAGGCGGCAGTGAGCGCGAATGCTCTGCACGATCCCAACGCCTTCGGTCTTGGAGTGCAGCGATCGGACACTTGCATCTAGAGCACTCATGAGGTCGACGCCGCCAGAGCGAGGACATCTGAGTCCTGGTTACTCTCGCTTCCATCGAGCACGACCTTCAGTGCGTTGGTGTTTGATGCGTCGGCGAATGTGTCATAGGCGGTCATCGTGTCTCCTAGCGCGTAGTGGTGTGTGGCGAACAGGGTTGGGTCCAGGCGACCGCTGGCCACCAGCTTCATCAGTTGGGGGATCGTGTGGGTGTCGACTAGTCCTGTCGTGATCGTGACGTCGCGGGTCCACAGCTTCTCCAGATGCAGCGTCGCGGGCTTGCCATGCACGCCGATGTTCGCCACGCGCCCACCGGGACGGATCAGCTCGGTCGCGAGCTCGAACGTGTCCGGCACGCCCACAGCCTCCAAGGCGACGTCGGCGCCGAGTCCGTCCGTGAGCTCCATGATCTGCGCAACCGCGTTCTCGCGCCCGTTGTTGATCGTCGTGTCGGCACCGAACCGCTTGGCGCTTTCCAGTCGGCCGTCGGTTAGGTCGATCGAGACGATCCGTCCGGGTGTATAGAGACTGGCGGTGAGAATCGCCGCGAGCCCGATCGGTCCAGCGCCGACGATCGCCACGACATCGCCGGGTGTGATCTTGCCGTTGAGGACACCGACCTCGAAGGAGGTCGGGAGGATGTCGGCGAGGAACAGGACCTGCTCGTCCGAGAGCTCCCCGGGAATCTTGTAGACGGAGTTATCGGCAAATGGAACGCGTGCATACTCCGCCTGCAGCCCATCGATCAGGTGACCGAAGATCCAGCCGCCTCCGCCGAGGCACTGTCCATAGCGAGCTTCCTTGCAATAGCGACAGCGCCCGCAGGCGCTGACGCACGACATCAGCACCCTGTCCCCGGCCGCCACCGTGCTGACGCTCGGACCGATCTCCTGCACAGTGCCGACCGCCTCATGGCCGAGCACCGTGCCGGGAGTCGTCTCGGGCACATCGCCCTTGAGGATGTGCAGGTCTGACCCGCAGATCGTCGAGGTGTCGATCCGCACTACGATGTCGGTCGGGTCAATGATCGTCGGATCGGCCACTGTGTCCCAGCCGCGCTGGCTGGGACCGTGATAAACGAGAGCCTTCATGTCAGGCACCGACGGCTGCTGGGCGGCGGCCTCTGAGGTTGATCTGCCAGTTGGCAAGCGGGAGTAGGAACAGTGCCGCACCGAGCAGGATCAGTATCCACCCGGCGAGGGTGGCGATCATCCCGATGACTGACCAGCCCCAGGCATTGAGCAGCAGACCGTTCAACGTCTCTCCCATGAACAGGGTGGTGCGCTCACCCGCGAGGGTCGTGCTCTTCATGCCGCCGGCGATCCATTCAGTGCTGACCTGGGAGTAGGTCTTGCCGCCCGCGACCTTGGTCAGGTCCACACCGATCTGCTTTTCGGCGTAGAGCTTCGCCTGTTTGCCGGTGAGCACCTGCTGACCGGCGTAGGCGGCGAGGGCCGGGTTTGTCGCGGGCTTCGGGAAGAAGATCTTCTGCGGAGCGAGCTGGTCGTGAACGACCTGCTTGTCGTAGTGGCCGCCGACGAGCGCGAGTGCGCCGACGACGATCATGCCTGCCGCAGTGACGGTGGCGATCGAAGTCAGGCTGGTCAGTTTTGCGAGCAGCGGGCTGCGCGGCGCATGATCGGGCTGCGGGTCCTGGTGGCGTCCGTTGGGGAGGGGATCGGCGACAGCTGGCGGCGTTACGCCGTTGCTGGTGGTCGGAGTGGGCGGAGGGGGCATGACTGAGCTGGGCATAGTGTTCCTCGTTTCGTTGGTTGTGCGCATGAGCGCCAGCGACCAGAGGAGCACCGCGGACCTGAACAACATAGCATGAAATATATATCTATGAATTAGATATCCAGATACGCTAGTCTTGATACATGATCGAGACCACAACGCACCGCTGGAAGTTCCTGACCAACCACGCCCAGGTCCTGGCCTGCATCGCCCACGACCCGGGCGTACTGCTGCGAGAGATCAGCGAGCGAGTCGGAATCACCGAACGCGCCGCGCACCGGATCGTCACCGAGCTCGCCGACGGGGGCTACATCACACGAGAGCGCAAGGGACGACGCAACCAGTACACGATCCAATCCGGCCTTCCGCTCCCCGACCGTCTCGGCCGCGTGCAACGGATCAGCGACCTGCTCACGATCCTGATCGGCACCAACGACAAGTTTCCAGATGCGCCAGCCCCACCGGCAACACCGAACGGGAAGACCGGACGGTAGTGCTTTCCGGCAATCCCGGCCCCGTGCCAACAACCGGCTCGAGTTCGGGGAAGCTCCGTGTGGTCATCGTCGGCGGGGGAGTGGCCGCCCTCGAAGACGGCGCTGGGCTTGGCCGATCTCGCGACTGAGCGTACCGGAGTGACCGTCATCGCGCCCAACAGCGAGTTCGTGTACCGCCCGATGGTCGTACGCGAGCCGTTCGCCTACGGCGCCGCGCACCGCTATCCACTCGAGTCGATCGTCCACGACGCTGGCGCGACGCTGCTCTGTGGCGAGCTCGGCTGGATCGACCCAGCCACGCGGACGATCCACACGAAGGCCGATGAGGCGATCGAGTACGACGCGCTGATGCTCGCGCTCGGAGCGACCGTCACAAAACGCTACCCGCACGCGCTCACAATCGACGACCGTGATCTGGCGCAGACCATGCACGGGCTGATCCAGGACGTCGAGGGCGGTTACGTCCACAAACTCGCGTTCGTCGCGCCCGGACGTATGGCCTGGCCGCTGCCGCTCTATGAGCTCGCGTTGATGACCGCCGGGCGCGCCTACGACATGAACATCAAGCTGGAAACGACGATCGTAACGCCCGAGGACAGCCCCCTCGCAATCTTCGGATCATCGGCGAGCAGTACCGTGGCCGAACTGCTCGCCAGCGCGAATATCGAGACGATCAGCTCCGCCTATGCCGAGGTCCCCAGTTCCCATGAAGTGGTGATCAATCCCGACGAACGGCACCTGGCGGTGGATCGGGTGATCGCGTTGCCCGAGCTCTACGGCCCAATCGTGCGCGGCATTCCGCTCGGTGAGCACGGCTTCATCCGGGTGGACCCGCATTGCCGAGTACCAGACGTCGAGCGCATCTACGCAGCCGGCGACGCGACCGACTTCCCCATCAAGCAAGGCGGCATCGGCTCCCAGCAAGCCGACATTGCCGCACAGTCGATCGCAGCCCTGGCCGGGGCACCCGTAAGGCCCGAGCGTTTTGACCCCACGATCCACGGCATGCTGCTGACTAACGGAAAGCCTCAATACCTCACCGCTCATATCACAGGCGGCCACGGGTTCAGCTCCGAGATCACCGACACACCTACCTCCTCGCCGCCGAGCAAGATCGCCGCGAAATACCTCGCGCCGTACCTGGAGAAGCGCGACCGCGAAAGCACTCCGACCTGACATAGACAAGTGCTCTTGCCTTGCCCGAATCTCAAGTGCTCCGGCGCCGCGGCCCAGACGCCCGCTTACGCCACGCAAACGGAAGTGTCTGCGTTCTTGCGCGTCCGTCCCCATCGGCATGTCATCAATTCGCTCTACCATCACTCTCCTTTCATCGCTGCCGGCATCGGGACTTGAAACGTCAGCTCAGCCTGTGACGATGGGCGCCTTCCTAGCATGTGGGGTGATGTCGGTTTCTGCGCTTGACTGGTTGTTGCTTAGGGTGGAGTCTCTGTTTGCGCCGGTGACTCTTGCCGTGTTTCGCTCTTGCCCGGCTTGCTTTGCCTTGGCACGGCCGCGGCGGCAAGAGCCTGCACGACCCCCTCGACTCCGCCCGCAGTCATGGCTGCATCCGCCTCGCAAACACAGCAATCGACTGGCTAGTGCACACGATCGGCGCCGCCCAACTGCCCGGCACCCCAGTACGAGTGAAATGATCGCACGCGCCCCGCGGATGTTCTCGGTTACTGAGCTCAACTGTCTTCGCGGCCAATACAGCGGAAGCCTGCCACCGCTTTGTGCAACAGCCACGACGAAAGGGAGGAGTCAAGAGCGGCGCGGACGCGGAAGCGCAAGGCCCGTCAACGCAGCAAGGCCGCGAAGCGAGGTGCGCGCACTCGAACCCAAAGCTAAATGCTCGTTACCTCACCTCGCAGCCCTGCTCGTAACGCGTGAGGCTTTCTTGGTGCGAGGAGCGCTTCTGCGTTGCGAGGCGGGTATCTCCGCTTTGGCGACAGCCTTGGTTTGCCGCACGATCTCTTTCTCGAGAAAGGAGCGCATGCGCTCCTCCTCGCGGCCGATTGTGCGTGCCAGTCGCTGCGTCTCCTTGTCACCGAGCACTTCCGCGAGCGTTTCGATCGCGGCGTAGGTCGCGATCTCCTCGGCCTCGCTGGCATACTCCGTCTTGGCGTTCTTCAGCTGCTTCTCCTCCTCGCCTGTGCCCCGAAGCGCGTGCAACGGACCTTGTGCGAACGCCACCGCCTTCTGGGTACCGCTCAGCACCACCTGAGCGGCCTCGGTCACCGGGGCAGGCCCGGGCGTGTCTACTGTCGTTGCCGCGCCACCGAGCTCTTTGATGCGTTTCTTGACCTCGCGGCCATGGCGCTTGGTTTCTGAGAGGTGCTGCTTCAGGCGCTTCTTGTACGCGGGCTGGATTGTCATCGCGATATGCGCCTCCAGCGCGGTCTCCAAGCGCTTCTCAAGGCCAAACGCCTCATTCAGATACTGGACCAGCTTCCCGTTCCCAGCAGATAGCTCAGCCATTTCGTCTCCTTCCTACAAGCGCCCGCGGCGCCCACGGTAGGGACCCATGAACAGCACGAGCACGACGAGCAGAAGGAGCAGCACAAAGGGGCTTACAAAGGCCCCGCCCGCGATACTCAGAACCACCAAGACGATGATGAGGAGCAGCAGCAGATCCAAGAGATCCTCGTTTCGTTCGATTTAGGAGATGAGCGTTGTACTACCCGCAGGACGGGTGCCTGAAGCCTCGCGCCGACCGCCACCGGGCGTTCGTTGCTCCTCATTCCCCGTCTTGGATGGTTCCTCATCCTCTGAGCGGGTAGAAGACTCTTAACGGAAAGTGAGGTCCAGATGGATACGGACAAGAGTGTCGACGAGGGTAAGGGGCGTCTGAAGGAGGCCGCAGGCAGCTTGACTGGCGATGACGACCTAAAGAACGAGGGCAAGGTTGACCGAGCCAAGGCCTCGGTAAAGGACAAGATCGACAAGGCCGCCGATAGAGCAAAGGAGGCGCTCCATCGAGATGAGAAGTAGCTCTTCCGTGCTGGTGGCGCGGCTCTAAGGGCCAGGTCGGTCGATGCGGCACACCAGAAGCATCTGTCGGTCTATTTGCAGGATCACTTTGCAGGCGCGACAGCGGGAGCAGACCTCGCGCGCCGTGCGGCCGGCTCCAATCCAGATGGCCAGGGCTATGGCGCTCCGTTGCGGGAGTTGGCTGGCGAAATCGACGAAGATCGAGACTCACTGCGCTCACTTCGATTCTGCTGGGCGCCGTCGCTCATGGGTTTGTGCAACAACCACCGCGCAAAGCGGAAGCGTGTACCCACCGAGCCGGCGGCTCTCACCCTAGAGGAGGGCCTAGCAAAACTGCTAGCGAAACCCGCTCGTTTTAGCCCGCTGGTAGGAGTATGGTTGGGAGGAAGCTGGTCCTGCGACCGGAACGCTGGCCGAAGCCCGTAAGCCGCCGAAAGCGCCTATGGCGCGGACGAGGAGTGGAGCGGAGGCAAACAGCGATCGGTAGTGGGGCCAGTGCGTTGAGGTGAATACCCGATGTCTGCGCAGCGAGTTCTCAGGCTATGGGAGCCGCAGCATCACAGCCGTACAAGTGTTCGCGCAATTGGTCACAGCTCTCGGCCAACCAGCGCTCACTCGCCTCCAAGGACTCGATCAGGTCCTCGGCCGCTCGAAGCAACCGCCGGTTTTCAGGCTCGCCGAACAGCAGGGCGTCGGCGGCCTCCAGCAGCTGCTCCCGCTCTCTCGCGTGCAGCTTGGTGGCACCTTGATTGTCAATCGTTTCAAGCAACGCCGTGTAGTGGGCGCCACGTGCAGTCATCGGCTCTGCTGTGGTCATCATCTCTCCCAGGTTAGCCACCCTCACGAAGGGCAAGGTCGACCGGTCGCGTCTGCTCGCAGACGATCGGGCTACGCGTCGCTGGCGGCCTCAGCACTGCGACCGTAGCTACCGTCAGCCGGCCGCTCGCAGCACTGCGACGATCCGCGGGTGGCGCGCACCGATCGGCTGCACGTCGGCGACAACGCGCTCCGCAAGGACGTCTCAGGGATTATCTCGATCGGCTCAGCCCGGATCGGCTGACTCACCGGTCGTTGCGTTCAGCGGGTTACCGGGCAGGTCTGTGTGATGTACCGGAGCCTGCTTCCGCGCGTCCTTCTTGGCCTGCTTGTCCAGCCGACGCTCGCGGAGCCTGCTTTCACGGGTGAGCTTCGCCATCGTGGTCTTCTTCTTGCCGCTCGAGGCCATGTCTATCCGTCCCTTGTTGTGGAGTTCCGAACAGGTCCTTGTCGGGGCATCCGGTGCGATGAATCCCGCTGCCCTGATCGTCGTTGAACCACTTGAGGGTTCCTGTGGCCGTCTTTTGTTCGCCTCCGGGTATGTGCGCTGCGAGACGCGGAGGGTGCTGCGAGGCAACGACTGCCGAAGCGCGGGGCACTGCTCTGGTCGAACGGATGTTCCCCGACCAGACCACCCTAGCGCCTCGCCGCCGCGGGGTCGGCCGGTGTGCACGCAGAGGCTCACCCTTCAGGACTCGTGATCATCAGTGAGCGCACGTCGCGCGACAGCGTGGCCGGGGCGCTGGGCCCGACCAAGTCAGCACAGAGATCGAGCCTGCAACCGGCGCTTCCGCTTCTGCTTCCGCGTGGGAAGCGGGCGGGTCTGCGCTCAAGCCGCAGGCGCTCGATTGGGACGATTTCGAGCGCACCGACCGAGCGTCTGCAGGTGCCTGCTTGCGTGGGGAAGATGCTCTCGCAGGGTTCGCGCGAGTTATAAAGGCTTATAACAACATCGGTTATAAACTGCTATAAGTCGATAGAACGATGGACCCGATCGGGAATCCTTACACGCCGAACGCAGGCTCTCGCCCTCATGAGCTTGCCGGTCGCGCTGGTGAGCTGGAGCAGTTTCGAGTCCTCGTGGGTCGCCTCAAGCGAGGCGCTACTGAGCAGAGCATGATCATCCGTGGTTTGCGCGGCGTGGGTAAGACGGTCCTCCTCAATGCCTTCGAGGATCGAGCCGAGTCTGAGGGCTTCTTGACCTACTACCACGAGCTCACCCCTGACAGCAGCTTGATCGGCGAGATCGCCCGCGATGTTGAGAGTGCTCTGGCGCGCCTGAAGCTCAGCGCGCGCGCCGCCAAGACTGTGCGTGGAGCGCTGGAGCATCTCGGCACGATCAACTTGACCGGCCCGGATGGCTTTGGTTTGGAGGTAGATCTGCGAAAGGCCGACGAGGGGACGATCGCCGGTGATCTCTCCGAGCTGTTCCTGCAGCTCGGAGGGGCTGCCGCCAGCAAGGGCTCGGGGGTTGTCTTCCTTCTAGACGAGGTTCAGTTCGCCGACGAGATTGAATTTCGGTCGTTGATCAGCGCGTTGCATCGCGCGACGCAGAAGAACGTACCGATCACCGTCGCGGCCGCCGGTCTACCTCAGATTCCGCGGTTGACCGGCGAGGCACGCTCGTACGCCGAGCGTCTGTTCACGTTCCCGGCGATCGCCAGCCTCTCAGAGGGAGATGCGCGAGCGGCCTTGGTCGAGCCGGCTCGCCATCAGCAGGTCTCCTACGAGGAGGGTGCCGTGGCGCTCGCCCTCGCCTGGACACGTGGCTATCCCTTTTACATTCAGCAACTGGGCAAGCATGCTTGGAATCTGGCCAAAGCCGCGCCGATCACAACGCAGGATGTGGAGGCGGCCATTCCGGTCGCGCAGAGGGCCCTCGACACAAGCATCTATGAGGTTTGTATTCAACGTGCCACCCGAGAGGAGCGTCGCTACATGCGAGCGATGGCCGAGCTCGGTGAAGGGCCTTATCGGTCGGGACAGGTTGCCGCGAAGCTGGGTCGCAGGACCACGGAGATTTCGATGACTCGTCAACATCTGATCGACAAGGGCCTGACTTACGCCACCGAGGACTACGGTCACGTCGACTTCACGGTGCCCCGTTTCGACGAGTTCATGCGTCGATACATGCCCTACCGGAAGCCGAGCTCAAGCCAACGCAACCGTACGTTTTGATCGTGGCTCGCGTTCAAGGCCTGTCCGCTGCGAGGGAGCTCCTATCGTCGTCTACAGCTCGGTCTCCAACGCGGGTTCGGGATGGGGCTGAGCGTGGGGATGGGGATGCGAATGGGGCGCGAGCAGCTCGCCCGATGCAGGCGCTCCCTGGACATCGGGCTTGGTGATGGTCACGTAGGCGACGAGTGCGATGAACACGACAAGCGCCAGGGTGCTGACTGTACCGTCCCCGAGGCCGAGACCAGTGATCGAAGGCGGCTTGCTGAACCAGTCGGCGAAGGAGGCGCCGAGCGGGCGTGTCACGATGTAGGCAAACCAAAACGCGACGATCGGGTTCAAACTAAAGCGCCACCAGCCGACTGAGGGAATCGCGATGATCGCGGCGAACAGCAGCACCGAGCCGAAGAAGCCGAGGTTCAGCGTGGTCGCGGTCAGATCCCCAGCGGCGGTGCCGAGCGCGAATGTCGCCAGCACGGCGGCCCAGTAGAAACTCTCGCGCCGACGGGTGGTGATGGTGTGGATCGACAGCGTGCCCTCGCTGCGGTACCAGAGCAAGAACACGCCGGCCACGACACACGCGAACAGGGGCGTGGTCAGCGCATAGGGAATGCTTGCCCCGTCGTGGATGCCATCGGCGGCCATCGTGCCGAAAATCGCGACCATCATCACGGCGAACCAGTAGACGGGAGCACGGTACTCGTGCTGGCGCAACTGCAGCCACAACGCAAACGACAGGCCAAAGATGCCGATCGCTCCCGCGATCGGAACACTGTGCTGACCGAGGAAGTCCGACATCGACTCGCCCATGCCCGTGGTCAGAAGCTTCAGGATCCAGAAGATCACGGTTATTTCCGGTACCTTCGCCAGCATGCGGCGATCTTCGTGTCGGGATGAGGGTGTGAATGCGCTCACGTGTGCGGTGTCTCCTGGATGGGACCTGGCGTGGCCTCGATTTTGGAGCCGGGCAGACTGCCAGCTTTGCCTTTGCCTTCGTTAAAGACGCACGCCCTCATGAGAAAATGTTCATTGTGTCGCGCCATTGTCGAACGGTCCGCTTCGCCTGTGGGGCGGACGACTCACCTTGCCGAGTGTGCAGTGCGCGTTCTGTAGCGTGTGGCGCGCCCGGCTCAAGGACTTGCCACGAAGGCGGTGGTCACGGGTTCGAGGTCCATCCGCCGCTTGAAGATTTCAGGACCCTGAAAGCTCGACATTCTCGAATGCGAGGACCTCGGCGAGCTTGTCGAAGTGTGTATCGCGATGAAGTACTGCAATACCGCCATGCTCGGCAGCGGCCGCGGCGATCAGTGCGTCGGTGAGCGGCACACGGTGATACCCATCGCTGTGCTCAGCCAGTTCGCCGATTGCGCTCATCGCGGCGTTGGCGACGGCGCGGTCGTTGCGCAGAATTCGGAACCCGTCGAGCTCAGTCTCAAGCGCAACATACTCGGATGTGCTGCGCGCGGAGTACAGGATCTCCATACGCATTATCGGTGTAGTCCACAGACGATCGTCGCCCATTGCTGTCTTGACAAGTGCAGCGAGCTCAGCAGGGAGCGAGGAAAACCGCCACCATGCCGACGTATCGACGATGAACGGCGCGTCGCCAAGAAGCAACTCGACAGCGTCCACCGCAGTGGCTTACGACTCTTCGCCCGTCAGCTGCTCGATGTGCTCAAGCGTGCCCCGATCCAAACCGTCCGGGCTGAATACGCGCTCGGCGAGTCGTCGTCGTCGCTCAGCACGCTCTTCGTCGCTCAGCGCGGGCTTCTCGGCAGTCGGGGTTGTGCTCAAAACAGAATGCTTCACGAACTCCAGGATAACGCCTGAGCGCGACAGGACGGCTGTACTGAGCGCGTATTGATATTGATCTTGTCGTGTCGATTTCGGTGTGGCTTGTTCGACGTCTATATGAAGCCGAGGTGCGAACCTGTCAGCAGGACCGGCGCACCCGGACGTAAGCCACCAAAGGAGTCACCACGATGCGTTTCATGATGATCATGATCCCCAGCATGCCCGACGAAGCCGACTGGACACCGGACCCAGAGGCCGTGGGTGCGATGAGCAAGTACAACGCGGAGTTGGCCAAGGCGGGCGTGCTGCTCAGCCTGGACGGCCTACAGCCCCCTTCCAAGGGCGCGCGGGTCGCGTTCTCCGGTTCCGGAGCCATTGTCACAGACGGGCCCTTTACGGAGGCGAAGGAGATGATCGGCGGCTACTGGCTGATCCAAGCGAAATCGAAGGAGGAGGCAGTCGAGTGGGCCACACGCTGCCCTGCGGCGGATGGCGACACGATCGAGGTTCGCCAGGTCTATGAGATGTCCGACTTCCCGCCAGAGGTGCAGGAGGCCGCTCGGTAGGGCGCAAGGGTGCGGGGAAGTAGCACACGCGGATATCGCGCGATCGAGGCCGTTTGGCGGATCGAGTCGGCGGCCCTGATCGCGGGCCTCACGCGGATCGTGCGCGACGTCGGCGTTGCCGAGGAACTGGCCCAAGACGCGCTCGTGATTGCACTCGAGCAGTGGCCCGAGTCGGGCGTTCCGGATAATCCGGGCGCCTGGCTCATGGCTACCGCCAAGCATCGCGCGATCGACCTGCTGCGTCGCGGCAAGCGACTGGAGCACAAGCACGAGGAGCTGGCCCGCGAGCTGGAGCTCCGAGGAGACACGATCGAGGCGGAGCTGGAACGATCGATCGAGGAGCAGGTCGGCGACGACCTGCTTTGCCTGATGCTCATGTGCTGCCACCCCGTGCTGTCGGCCGAGGCGCGTGTGGCACTCACATTGCGTCTGTTGGGCTGTCTCAGTACCGGCGAGATCGCGCGCGCTTTCCTCGCCTCGGAGTCGACCATCGCCCAGCGGATCGTCCGAGCCAAGCGAACATTGACCGAGGCTCGGGTTCCGTTTGCGCTACCCGGTACCAGCGATCTCGGGCTGCGACTGCAATCAGTGCTCGAAGTCCTCTACCTGATTTTCAACGAGGGCTATTCGGCAAGCGCTGGCGAGGATTGGGTGCGCGCCGATCTATGCGAGGAGGCGCTGCGACTCGGACGCATACTCGCGGAGCTCTCACCGCAAGAGTCCGAGGTGCACGGCCTGGTGGCGCTAATGGAGATCCAGGCCTCGCGTCTGCAGGCGCGTGTTGGTGCGCGGGGCGAGCCGGTGCTGTTGCTCGAGCAGGACCGCACGCGTTGGGATCGCCTGCTGATCGGGCGTGGTCTTACTGCCCTTGCGCGGGCCGAGGGACTCGGCGGCACGCTTGGGCCTTATGCGCTGCAGGCGGCGATTGCCGCCTGCCATGCTCGTGCGGCCACCCCGCAGGACACCGAGTGGATGCGCGTGGCGGCTCTTTATGAGGCACTTGCTCAGATCGCTCCCTCCCCTGTCGTCGAGCTGAATCGCGCGGTGGCGATTGCGAGCGCGTTCGGTCCGGCCGCTGGCCTGGAACTCCTTGACACGCTCATCGAGGAGCCGTCGCTCAAGGCCTACCACCTACTGCCGAGCGTAAGGGGCGATCTGCTCGCCCGTCTGGGCCGCTTCGAGGAGGCGCAGAGCGAACTACAACGCGCCGCTTCGCTCACAGACAATGCACGCGAGCGCCGGCTGCTGCTCGATCGCGCCACAGCGTGCGCCTGGGAGGCGGGTCGCTAGCAACCGTTGTGCCTACGCCTCCACGGCTTCCATGTTCTCGAAAATGGCGGTCATCCCTTGGCCGCCCCCGATGCACATGCTCTCAAGCCCGTAGCGCCCGTCGCGACGACGCAACTCGCGCAACAGCGTGGCAAGGATTCGTGCGCCCGTCGCTCCGATCGGATGCCCGAGCGAGATGCCTGAGCCCTGCACATTGACGCGCTCCAGGCCATCGGGCAGGTTCCACTCGCGTAGGACCGCGATCGCTTGCGCCGCAAACGCCTCGTTCAGCTCGATCAGGTCCATGTCATCCATGCTCAGCCTGGCTCGCTCGAGTGCCCGCCGTGTCGAGGGGACGGGACCGATGCCCATGCTCGCCGGCGCCACGCCGGCTACCGCCCACGAGACGAGGCGTGCAAACGGCCGCAAGCCGAGTTCGGCAGCCTTCTCGGGGTGGGTGACAATGCACACTGCTGCTGCGTCGTTTTGGCCGCTCGCGTTGCCGGCGGTGACGGTCGCCTCGGGGTCGGTGCGCGCCATCAAAGGTCGCAGCGCGCCGAGTCGCTCGAGCGTCGTGTCGGCGCGTGGGTGCTCGTCGCGGTCTACGACGTGCTCTTCCTTACGGGTCTTGACGCTCACCGGAACGATCTCCTCCGCGAACATGCCGCTCTCTTGGGCGGCGACAGCCAGACGGTGCGAGCGCAGCGCGAGTTCGTCTTGCTCGGCGCGCGAAATGCCGTATTGCCGGCGTAGGTTCTCCGCCGTTTCGATCATGCCACCCGGTACCGGGTGGTTGATGCCTCCGGCTGTTACCCGCGGGCGAGCCAGCCGATCCTCCAACATCGTGCCGCCGCCCTTGATGCCCCAGCGCAAGCCCTTCGCATAGAACTCAGCTCCGCTCATGCTCTCGACGCCACCGGCGAGCACGAGATCGGCGGCGCCTGTCTGTACCTCCATGCAGCCGAGCAGGACGGCTTGCAGGCCGGCACCGCAACGTCGGTCGAGCTGCAATCCCGGTACCTCGATCGGCAGGCCGGCGTCGAGTGCGGCCACACGACCGATGGCCGGCGCCTCGCCGCCCGGATAGCCCTGACCGAGAATGACATCCTCGATCTCCAGGGGAGGCAGCGCTGTGCGCTCGAGCAACTCTCGGATCACGGTGGCGGCGAGCTCCTCAGGCGGCACGTCGCGCAGGACACCGCCGAAGCCACCCACGGCAGTCCTCAGGGGTTCGCAAATAACGGCGTCTCGCACGGTTGGAGAGCCTGCCACAAAGTCCACGGCGATGCGGTGGACATCCCGGTTTGTGCTCGGTGTTCGAAGCGCGAAGCCGCCGCCGGCCCATTTAGGACAGAATGCGCAGCGATGCATGTGACAGCTAAGGCCGACTACGCCGTAAGGGCCGCCGTTGAGCTGGCCGCCGGTAGTCAGGACTCGCCGCGCAAGGTGGACGAAGTGGCTCAGGCTCAGGGGATACCGCTGTCGTTTCTGGAGAACATCCTTACGCAGCTGCGCAGCTCCGGGATCGTGCGCAGTCAGCGCGGACCCGATGGCGGCTACTGGCTTGCTCGTCCTGCCGCCGAGGTCAATCTCGCCCAGGTGATTCGCGCCGTGGACGGTCCGCTGGTGGGGGTGCGCGGTCAGCGTCCGGAGGAGATCGAGTACGTCGGCTCGGCCGAGTCGCTGCAGCAGGTCTGGATCGCGCTGCGCGCCAACCTGCGCAAGGTGTTGGAGCACGTGACTGTGGCCGACGTGGCCGCCGGCAAGCTACCCAAGGACGTTCTCGCGTTGACGCGCGAAGAGGAAGCCTGGGAGACCAGGTAGCGCGTGTTCAGCCCGCGCGGCGGGCGCCGACCGATGCGAGCACTGCGTCGATGCACGCGCGCTGGACACGCGCTGGTTCGATTGGGAACGGCTCGGGGATGCCGCCAGTGGCAGCGCGAACGCCGACGCCGATGCGCGCGAGGTGCATCGTGCCGAGCGTTTGTGCGTAGAGCTGGTTGGCGGTGAAGTCGGGGTCCTCGACTGTCAACGTGCCTTGCTCGGCACCTTCGGCAAGGATCTGTGAGAGCTTGCTCAGGCATGCCGCCATGCTCTGGCCGAGGCGGATCCAGACGGCGTCTGAAATTGCCTCGCGGAGCTCCTCGGCGGAGCGGCGCATCAACGACAGCCCGCAGTCAAGGAAAGCCGGGTGCTCGAGGCAGAAGCCGGTGTAGCGCCACCAACCCTCCTCCAGGCGCGCGACGGGGTCAAGCTCGGCGGGGACATCGTCGAGGCGCTTGGCCAGGTCGGCGAGGTAGCTTGAGAGCGTGAGTACGTATAGCTCCTCCTTGGAGGAGAAGTGGCGATAGATGAGCGCCTTGTTGATGCCAACGGCGCGCGCGATGCTCTCTATCGGTGCGTCCTGCAGCCCGCGTTCGTCGAACAGCAGGCGAGTGGCGGCGATGATCTCGCGTTCGCGCGCGCGCCTGCGCGATGCGCGACCGATGGAAGTCGATTCGCTGGTGCTGGGCGCGGTCGCCATCGCAAGCGACTATATCGCGAATGTAAACGGTGTTCAATCTTGCATTTGACAACCGTTTACCGTTTGCTAGGATTCTCGGACCGGCGGCGGGCCCGTTCGTCCGTGGTCGGGTCCGGCGCGAAGGCCGGACAGCCGCAATCCCGGCGCCGGAGCCGGGGCAGACAACCACAGTCGCATAACGACGTCACCGAGCCAGCAAAAGGAGCCTTCGTTCCATGTCAGCAACAGACGTAACCGCCGCAGAGGCAACCGACGCCGCCGAGGCGGCTGTGGAGGCGATCACAAGCGCCGCGAACAAAGACGCCACCTTCTCGATGGCACTGACGCAGGACCAGAAGGACATCCGCGACTGGGTGCACGGTTTCGCCGCCGACGTGATGCGACCGGCTGCGCACGAGTGGGACGAGAAGGAGAAGACCCCGTGGCCGATCATCGAAGAGGCCGCCAAGATCGGGCTGTATGGCTTCGAGGGCCTGGCTCAATTCTTCGCTGATCCGACCGGACTGACGCTGCCGATCGTCAACGAGGAGCTGTTCTGGGGCGATGCCGGCATGGGCATGGCGATCATGGGCACCTCGCTCGCCGTCGCCGCGATCTTCGGCCAGGGCACCGGCGAGCAGATCGGCGAGTGGATCCCGCGCTGCTTCGGCACGCTCGACGACGTCAAGGTCGCCGCCTTCTGCTCCTCTGAGCCCAACGCCGGCTCGGACGTGAGCGCGGTGCGCACGACCGCCAAGTTCGACGAGGCGACCAAAGAGTGGGTCCTCAACGGGCAGAAGGCGTGGGCCACCAACGGCGGCATCTCCGACGTGCACGTCGTGATCGCCACCGTCGACCGCTCGCTGAACTCGCGTGGGCACGCCGCCTTCGTGGTGCCGATGAGCGAAGCGAAGGGCATCTCCGAAGGCGCCAAGGTCTCAAAGCACGGGCTGCGCGCCTCGCACACCGCCGACGTCTATCTGGATGACTGTCGCATCCCCGAGAACTACGTGCTCGGCGGCAAGGAGAAGCTTGACGAACGCGTCGCGCGCGCCAAGGAGGGCAAGAAGAACAAGTCCAACGCCTCAATGGCCACGTTCGAGGCATCGCGCCCGACGGTCGGCTCGCAGGCGCTCGGCATCGCCCGTGCGGCGTACGAGTACTCGCTCGAGTACGCCAAGGAGCGCGAGCAGTTCGGCAAGAAGATCATCGAGAACCAGTCGATCGCCTTCACGCTCGCGCGCATGAAGATGGAGATCGACGCCGCTCGCCTGCTTGTATGGCGCGCCTCGTGGATGGGCCGCAATCAGGTCCCCTTCGAAAATGCCGAGGGCTCGATGTCAAAGCTCAAGTCCGGCGAGGTTGCCGTATGGGTCACCGAGCGTGCGATCCAGATCCTTGGCGGTAATGGCTACACGCGGGAGTTCCCGGTAGAGCGCTGGCACCGCGACGCGAAGATCTACGACATCTTCGAGGGCACGGCTGAGATTCAGCAGCTTGTGATCTCGCGGGCGATCTCGGGGATGCACATTAAGTAGCGTCTCGCCCCCGACCGTTCGGTCCGCAAGGGTTCCTGGGCGACAGTTGACAATTGCGGCAGGTTCGTGTATAAGTAGCTTATGTCCGTGTGCCATGGGGTGCTCGGGTCAACATAAGGTCGGGTTGGGTTGGGCTTCTGTGGTCTGACTTCTAACCGGTTTGAGCAGGGCCCTTGGGAGAGGGACTGGGTCGTTTTTTGAGAGAGGCTTGTTTTTCGCGTGTTTTCTTTGGGGAATAGCGTTGTTGAGAGTCCGTGTGCTCACGGTGCTGGCGTTATAGGACGCGTCAGCGTCGCTGACGCGTCTCTCTCTCTCTCTCTCTCTCTGGCCGGGCTGCTCACCAGCTAAGCGCTGGTCGGTCTCGTCGCTTCGCCGGGCTGAGCGCTCGGTTTGGATTCTCGCGCGCTGTAGGCGCGCTTTCAGCTTCTTGTTCCTCTGCCGTCGTGGGCTGCGTGCCTGTGGCGGCTTTGTGCTGCCCGGGCTCCTCTCGTACGGGGGACTGGCGGGTTGGTCTTTGTCCGGGTCTTTGTGAGGAGGGGTCGTGTTGTTGAGCGTTCGTAGGCTAGCTGTGTCGGTTTTTGTTGCGGTTGTTGGTGTGTTGGTGTTTGCGAGTGCTCCTGTGTTGGCTGCTGCTCCGGAAGCTCCGGAGGTCTCGGTGCAGTTGCCTGCGTCGGCTACTTCAGCGATCGTGCATGGTGTCTTGAGTCCTGGTAGGGAAGGTGTGCCGGGAACCTTTGAACTTGGTCGCTACGAATTCCTCTACAGCAAGACCTCCAACAAAACGGGTTGTGAGGGCGAAGGTGTGGCGCCCCTCTCGCCTGGGATCTCGTTGGGTGGCGGCAAAGAAGAAGTTTCAGAAACGTTGTCTGGTCTTGAACAGGACACCGAATATTCGGTGTGTGTAGTCGTCCATAACGAATCCAAAGAAGAAGCGACGAGTACGGTCGTGTCTTTCACGACGGCGCTACCGCCCGAAACGCCTGAAATATTGAAAGTCGAACCGGTTGGTAGTACTGGCGCGACGTTTCATGGTGTGCTGAATCCCGGCGCGAAGGGGGAAGCAGGCTCATACGAATTCGTGTATCGAGCGTCGAGTACTGAATGTCAGGGCGAAGGCGAAGAAAAAGTCGGTGGGGGAGCATTGGGCGAAAAGAAAGAAAGAGTGTCCAACGAAGTTGGTGGGCTTTCCCCGAATACCGCATACGCGGTGTGTTTGCTTGCGCGTAACGCGGCAGGGGAAACGGCTGTTGGGGCGCCGGTGTCGTTTGTGACGCTCTCGCAGAATCCTGGTGTGAGCGGTGAGTCTGTATCACATGTGGGATCGGTTAGTGCGATGGTGAGTGCGCAGATAGATACCGGTGGTATCGAAGCGAATTATCGCGTGCAGTATGGAACCACGGTCTCCTACGGTGCGGAAACGCCTGTCACGAATCTCGCTCCGGGATCGACTTCCGTGACCGTCCCCCTGAGTGGCCTGCAGCCGAACACTGCATATCATTTCAGGTTCGTCGCGACTAATCACGATGGTGTCGAACCGGGTACTGACGTCTCATTTACCACGTATACGACCAGTCCCGGGGTGCCCCCTGATGATCGTGTGTATGAAATGGTCAGCCCACCCGAAAACCACAACGCCGACGTCTACAACGTCGAAAATAATGGATTGTTCTTTACAGAAAGGCCGTTTGAGGCGGCCGCCGATGGCAACGCAATAGCCTATGAGGCGCCTCCCACTACCGGTGGAAACGGGTCGGGTGGTAACGATGGTGGTAATGCGTATCTTGCGTCCCGTTCTTCTGCGGGTGCATGGTCGCAGACCAACATAACCCCGGCAGGAAGCATCATTTCGACTGAATATCAAGCTTTTTCAAGCGATCTATCGACAGGGTTTGTTTCGGTAGCGACCGTTCCGTCGTTCGTAGTTACTGAAGTCCCTAAGCAGTTCAAAAACGCGCTGGAAGAAGAAGAGGAGTACCCCGTTCTGTATTCGCGTTCGTTCGATGAAAGCGACTTTCATCCGCTCTTCTCCAGAACTCCGCCGTATCGGTCAAGGACAGAATTTCAAGGGGCAATTAGAGTGGGGTCTACATTTAATGCCGGCGAACCCAAACGATCGGTATATGCCGGTTCCTCTGCCGACTTGAATCATGTCCTGTTCGAGGCCAACGACGCTTTGCTCGAAGGCGACGGTCAGCTCGAAAAAGAACTGAACGTGAACGTTGAAAAAGAAGCCGCAGAGAACAGGGAAGCAATAGGTCTCATAGAAAAGGGGGGATATGAATCGCCAGAAAGAGAGGAAGGAGAAGCGCTCAAGGCGGTAGCGGATCGCGACGAGTTGTACGTGTCTGTCTTGGGTCACCCCAGTTTGGTGAACGTGTCGTCTGAAGGTAAGCTGATGCCTGGGGCTACGTTCGGTGGTACGCCGTCTGGTTTTACCAGCCAGGAAGCGCCTGGGTTCAGTCATGTGATATCAGCGGATGGTTCACGGATTTTCTGGACCAACGTCGAAAATGTTCCGGTTTACAATAACGAATTGTTCACAGCCCGGCCGCTTGCGATCTACGTGCGTGAAGATGGTTCAAAGACGATTCAAGTGTCGCCTGGTCCGGCGCAGTTCCGTACGGCCAGCACGGATGGGAAGTATGCGTTTTATATCGAAGCGGGGAAACTCTGGCGGTTTGACGTCGAAGATCAGACGCGTGTGGAACTAGCCGGGTCGGCCGGTGGGGTCCAGGGCGTGATCGGGACCAACGAAACCGGCGAAGATGGTGCATATGTTTATTTCGTGGCTCAGGAAGCGATTGCGAACACGGAAAACGACGCGAGACAAAAACCCGTCGCAAGAGCAGACAATCTTTACGTCTATGAGCCCGACCCAGCAAACCCCGGAGCGTCGCGGGTCGTTTTCATAGGCACACTTTCCGAAGCCGACAGCAGCGACTGGTCTTTGAGTCTTTCCAACCGTACCTCTAATTTCACGCCTGACGGGCACAGTCTCGTATTCACTTCAGACGAAAACCTCACTGATAGTTCTTATCCCGGCGAAGGCGGGAGCGAGGTGTACGTGTACGACACTCAAGACTCGAGCTTGTATTGTGCTTCATGCCGCCCGCAGGCAAGCGGCGGGCATCTGACCCCGACAAAGAACCTGACGTACGTTTACAGGTGGATCTCCGAAGATGGCGACCGCGTGTTTTTTGACAGTAGCGCGCCGTTGGTCTCACAGGACATTAACAACGCCCAAGATGTTTATGAGTGGGAGCGTGACGGGCACTATGGGTGCGAAGAAAGTAACGGTTGTATTTATCTGATATCTAACGGTTTCGGGGAACAATCGAGCTTTATCGACGCTAGCGCCACCGGTAATGATGTGTTCTTCGTTACGCCTGATCGGCTGACGCTTGAAGACGGCAATGAATCGGTGGATATGTATGACGCTCGTGTGAATGGCGCACGTCCCGTCGCTGCGCCTGAGTGCACCGGTACGGGTTGTCAGGGTGCTCCCGCGGCAGCGCCGGTGTTCGCGACGCCCGCCAGCGTCACGTTCGGCGGCGTAGGCAACTTCCCAGCCACGACCAATACAGCGGTGAGCGTAAAGAAGGCAAAGCCGCTCACACCCGCACAGAAGCTCGTACAAGCGTTGAGCTTGTGTCGTAAGAAGCCCAGAGGAAAAGCGCGGTCGGTCTGTGAAGCGCGGGCACGCAAGTCATATCGGATGCACAACAGGGTCGTGAAGTCGTCTAAGGGGAGGGCTAAGTGAGCATGCTCGATCAAAGAAAGACAGTCTTCCTTGCATCGTTTTGTGCACTGTGTGTACTGTTCGCTGGAGTAGCGTCAGCTGACGCGACAGTATCCGCGCCGGGATGGGGGATCATGGGACGTTCTTCACCGACGAACCTTCCTCCAGGGGGAGAAGGGGTACTCAAGGTCTATGTGTTCAACATTGGTGCCGGTGAACCCGAGGGGAGTGCGACACTGACCGATACTCTCCCAGTGGGTCTCACGGCAATCGCCGCAGGCGCGATTAAGTCGGTGGGTGAACCAAAAGTCGAATGCTCGATCCTGGGAGCACAACTGGTAAAGTGCAAAGTTACCCCCACGTTTCAGGCGACTAGAGCAGTAGTTGTCGGTATCACGGTGCACGTGGATCCGGATGCTTCCGGTAGCGCTCCCGACAGGGCAACGGTTACCGGTGGTGGTGCGCTCAGACCGACGAGTACGTCGTTTCCCGTAATTTATAGTGCGGGTGAACCGCAACCCGGGATCGCCGGCTTCGATGCGTGGTTCAGCAATCCCGATGGTACGATTGACACGCAGGCAGGCTCCCACCCCTTCGCGATGACCGTAGTATCCGCGTTCAACAGCACTCCCTTCGGCCCCAAGCGTGAAAATGGCGAACGACTCGAAAATGTGGCCGGCGGTGGCGCTCGCGACGTGAATGTGAATCTACCTCCAGGGGTCGTCGGGGATCCCAAAGCGGTGCCGCAATGTCCACGCCAGGTCCTCGACGAAGCCTCAGAGAGCGCAGGACCCGGTTGTCCGCTCTCAAGCCAGGTAGGCGAGAATGCGGCCACGATCTCAGGTGGTGAGTTTCTAGCGGCCGAGCCCGTGTATAATATGGTTCCGCCTCCCGGCGTAGCGGCGGAGTTCGCGTTTGACGAGGGTGGCATCATTGTGTTCTTCGATGCCGGCGTACGCACCGGCGGCGATAATGGCGTCACCGTGCACGCCGATAATCTTCCACAACGTAATATCTCATTCAACTACACGACGATCTGGGGCATCCCGGCAGACCCATCCCATAACTACTACCGGGAAGGGGAAGAATGCAAAGGAAGCTTCCGGGAATCCACGTCGTGCCCTTCCAGTGCTGAACCGAAGCCGTTGTTGACGCTGCCGACATCGTGTGAGGGTCAGCCGGAAATCAGTGAGGAACTGCTTAGCGTGTGGCAGGATCCCAGTTATGTCGCGTCGCGTGAGAGCCTGCCGATGCATGAAAACGAAGGTAATCCTGTGGGTTTCACTGGTTGTGATCTTTTGCGGCCGTTTGAGCCGTCGATTTCGATTGCTCCTGATACGACGTATGCGGATACTCCGGCGGGATTGTCGGTGGATGTCAAGATGCCGCAGGGCTTGAACCCCGAAGGCCTATCTACGCCGGGGCTTGAGAACACTACCGTCGTATTGCCGGAAGGTATAGCGATTAACCCTGGTCAAGCGACGGGCCTGGTGGCTTGTCAACCCTCAGAGGAGGCGTTGGGTGCTGAACCGGATGGTGAAGTTAACGAGAAAGCGGCATCATGTCCGTCTGCGTCGAAGGTTGGCACCGATGAACTATCCTCACCACTGGTCCCGGATAAGCTTCAAGGCAATATTTACATTCTAGGGGCGAACCCACCGAACCTGCAACTATTGGTCACGGCGTCCGGTGATGGCGTGAACGTGAAGCTGGTCGGGAACATTCATTTGAATGAAGCGACGGGCCAGCTCACGACAACATTTGAAAAAACGCCTGATATCCCGTTCACGGACTTCAAATTGTCGTTTAGTGGTGGTGCGCAAGCAGCACTCGCGACGCCAACGAGGTGTGGGACTTATGAATCCACGGCTGATTTCACGCCATGGGCCAGTCCGTTTATCGAAGATACTTTTGATTCCAGTCGTTTTCAGATCACGAACAGCATTGATGGTTTGCCGTGCGTATCGCCGATGCCGTTCGCCCCGACGATGACGGCAGGTGCTACGACCGACCAGGCGGGTGGCTATACGGGCTTTACGATGCTGTTGCAGCGAGCAGATGAGCAGCAGCGCATAAAGAACCTATCGTTTAAGACGCCCGATGGTCTGTTGGGAATGATCTCGAAGGTCTCGTTGTGCGGGGAACCACAAGCGGCTCAGGGGACCTGTTCTGTTGCTTCGCAGATTGGGCATACTGTTGTTGGTGCTGGACCGGGTCCGTTCCCGTTCTATATTCCTCAGGCGAGTGCTCCACCGGCACCGATCTATTTGACTGGCCCGTATAAGGGTGCGCCGTTCGGCCTGTCGATCGTGGTTCCGCTGATAGCCGGACCGTTCAATCTGGGGACCGAAATCGTCAGAGCAACGATCACCGTTGACCCCCATACGGGCCAGGTCACTATCACGACAGATCCCTTGCCGCAGGTCGTGAAGGGTATCCCGGCGGATTTGCGTTCGATTGATGCGGTGATCGACCGTCCGGAATTCATGTTCAACCCAACCAACTGTAATCCCATGAGCTTCTCCGGGACCTCTAATAGCATCGAAGGTGCGACCGCGGCCTTGTCTAGTCATTTCCAGGTGGGTTCTTGTCAATCGTTGAAGTTCCAGCCGAACTTCAAGGTCTCTACGTCCGGGAGAACGTCTAGGGCTAATGGGGCGAGCTTGACCGCGAAGATCGTGTATCCCGTCGGGAACCTCGGGTTCAATCAGGCGTCCTCGCAATCGAACATCAAGAACGTTAAGGTGGATCTGCCGAAGCAGCTACCGTCAAGGTTGACGACGTTGCAGAAGGCGTGTCCAGCCAAAACGTTTGAAGTGAACCCCGCGAATTGTCCTGTCGCATCGATTGTGGGGCACACGAAGGCGATCACACCGGTACTGCCGGTACCACTGGAAGGCCCTGCTTATTTCGTGAGTCACGCTGGGGAAGAATTCCCTTCCCTGATCACGGTCCTGCAGGGCGATAATGTGACTGTCGATCTCGTCGGCTCGACGTTCATCGACTCTAAGACGAATATTACGACGAGCACGTTCAAGGAAGTACCCGACGTCCCGATCCAGAGCTTCGAACTGAATCTGCCGCGGGGTAAGTATTCGGCGCTCGCTGCTAACGGGAATCTCTGCAAGATCAAGGGCGGACTGAAGATGCCGACAGCTTTCACCGGCCAAAACGGTGCTGTTCTTCACCAAAGCACACCCATAAACGTCACGGGATGCCCGAAGGTGAAGATCAAGCACAAGGGTAAGCGGTCGCGCAAAGATCATAAGTCGAAGAAGAAATGAGATGAGCAGTCGTCCACACGCCCGTAAGTCAAAACCACCGTTGACGGTGCGTCAAGGTGGCGAAGTGTCTGCGATGCAGCGTCGGCGCCTATTGCTCGCGATCGGCGAAGTGATAGGCGAGAATGGTCTTGAGGCCGCGACCGTCGGACGCATCTGCGAGCAGGCCGGTGTGTCAAGACGCACGTTCTACGAACTATTCCACGACCGCGAAGCATGCCTACTAGCCGCATTCGACCAAGCAATCGCACGGCTCACACAAATCCTGCTGCCCGCCTACCGGGAGGTTGGGTCTTGGCGCGCACGGGTGCGAGGCGCCGTCGTATTGCTCTTGGAGCAGCTGGACGCGGACCCCGACCTCGCTTGCCTGTGCGTCGTGGAGTCGTTGCGCGCCGGTCCGCTTGTGCGGGAGCGCCGCGGCCAGGTGCTCGATGCGCTTGCCTCGATCGTAGACGAAGGTCGCCGGGAATCGCGTACTGGCGGCGGGCCGCCACCATTGACCGCTCAAGGTGTCGTCGGCGGCGCACTGTCGGTGATCCAGGCGCGCCTGTCGCTGCGCGACAGTACGGATGTTGGCGGCCCTGGTCTCGTGTTGGTGGGCGCCAAGGACAAGAGGGTGGGGAGGGCCGAGGCCCCCGCCGGTCCGCTGGTTGAGCTCGCGGCTCCTCTGATGGCGATGATCGTCCATCCCTATCTGGGAGCGGCGACTGCTCGCGCCGAGTTGAAGCGTCCAATACCCAAGGTCGCACCGGACAGTCCTCCGCGCCCGGGAGGCGACCCGTTCAAGGGCCTGCCGATCCGCTTCACCTATCGCACAGCGCGCGTGCTAGCCACGATCGCCGATGACCCTGGTGCATCCAACCGCCATATCGCCGACAGCTCCGGCGTAGCCGACGAGGGCCAGATGTCGCGACTGCTCAGCCGCCTACGCGACAGTGGGCTGATCGAGAACCGCGGACAAGGTCAAGCAAAAGGCGAGCCCAACGCCTGGACACTCACCGACCGCGGCCAAGCAATACACACCGCCATCGCCATCTGCGTCACACCATGAAGGAGATGCGACCTGGTGGCTACCAGGCCTGTGTGCGCCCGCAGTGTGGGCACGCGACGCTGGTGGAGACCGGTGCGATGAAGAAGCAGCCGCACGAACACGGGTAGCACGCCTCGTCGATTGGGCCGCCGGCGTCGCGTACGCGGCGCACTGCTATGTCGGGGGCGGCTTGCGGAGCCTTGTGGTGGCGCCGGGCGGCGATTGGATGTAGCAGGCTGGTTCGCATAGGTCTCTGTCTTCTATGACAATTCTTACGCTCAAAGGTTTCGCTGCTCGGCCGATATTTCCTGGCTTGCTTGGCCAAACTGGCGTCGATGCGGCGCAACCGCGCGCGGTTCTGAGATAATCGGCGGTCGATGGATCCCGCACGCAAGCGAAGGGTGCGGCTGGTGGTGGCGCTGAGTGCGGCCGTGTTGCTCGTGAGCGCTCTGATCTACACCAGCTTCAGCGCCGCCAGCCCCACCGTCACGCCGAGCCAGCTCGTGCACGAAGCGGTGGTGGGTCGCAGCTATCAGCTGACGGGCACCGTGAAGGCCGGGTCGGTGCGTCACGAAGGGCAGACGCTGTATTTCAGCGTGCAGGACAGGGCCGGCGAAACCTCGGTGCCGCTCAGCTACACGGGTACCGTGCCCGACCCGTTCCGCGAAGGGCGCGAGGTGATCGTGACAGTCGAGAAGCAGGGCGATCGCTACGTGGGCGAACGCAACTCGCTGATTACGAAGTGCCCGTCCAAGTACACGGTGGCGCCTCCCAAGACCAAGACCTACTGATGGCTCTGTTGGGAAGCGCCGCTCTCGTGCTGGCGCTCGCCGTGTGCGCATACGGCATCGGTGCGTCGCTGTACGGGGTCAAGACGGGACGTGTCGAGTGGTCGGAGTCGGGTCGCCGTTCCGTGTACGCGTTGGCCGGAATCCTCACGGTGGCATTCGCGGTGCTCGAGGTCGCGTTCCTGCGCAACGACTTTGGCTTCAACACCGTGGCCGACACCTCGAGCGTGACGACGCCGACCTTCTACAAGGCAGCGGCGGTCTGGTCTTCCCAGGAAGGCTCGCTGCTGTTGTGGGCGTGGCTGCTGTCGCTGTGGTCGACGCTCGTGCTGTTCCTCACGCGCAAGCGCATGCGCGACGTGAGCGCCTACGCGACGGCGATCCTGCTCGGCTTCGGCGGCTTTTTCATCTCGCTGATGGTGTTCTACGCGAACCCTTTCAAAACGACCAGTCCCGCTCCGGTCGAAGGGCAGGGGCTCGACCCGTTGCTGCGCCACCCAAGCATGATGATCCATCCGCCGATGCTGTATTCGGGCTACACGTTGTGCATCGTGCCATTGGCCTTCGGGATGGGCGCGCTGTTGGCGCGCAAAGTGGATGCGGAGTGGATCAAGTCGATCCGCCGCTTCTCGCTCGCTGCCTGGCTGTTTCTTGGCATCGGCGTCATGCTCGGTGCGCGATGGTCCTACTCGGAGCTTGGCTGGGGCGGGTATTGGGGCTGGGATGCGGTCGAGAACGCCTCGTTGATGCCGTGGTTGACGGGGACGGCGTTCATCCACTCGCTGATGATCCAGGAGAAGCGCGGGATGCTGAAGGTGTGGAACGTATCGCTCGTGCTCGCCACCGGGACGCTGGCGATCATGGGCACGTTCCTTGTGCGCAGCGGCATTCTCAGCTCGATCCACGCCTTCGGCGGCCAGACGCTGGGCGTGCCGTTCGTGATCTTGATCGGGGTGCTGATCCTCAGCTCCATATACCTCGTGACTTCGCGCCGGGAGATGCTGCGCAGCGAGCATCGCCTCGATTCGCTGCTCTCGCGCGAGTCGATCTTCCTCGCCAACAACATCGTGCTCGTGGGTCTGTGCTTCGTGATCTTCTGGGGCACCTACTTCCCGCTCATCTCCGAGGCGCTGACGGGCCACGAGGCTTCTGTGGGGCCGCCCTGGTTTGACCGCTACACGGTGCCGCTTGCGCTGATCCTCGTGCTGCTCAGTGGGATCGGACCTGTGATTGCCTGGCGTAGGGCGACGCTCGCCAACGCGCGTCGCAACTTCATCGTGCCGGTGTCCGTCGCGCTGATCGTGCTCGTGACATTGCTTGCCACCGGCCTCGCCGCCGGCAAACCGTTGGCGCTTGCGATGTTCTGCTGTGCGGCATTCGTGCTCGGGAGTATCGGCCAGGAGTACTTCCGCGGTACGCGCGTGCGCCGTGCGGTCGCGGGCGAACCGACGCCGCTTGCGCTGCTTGCACTCGTGACGCGCAACCGCAGGCGCTACGGCGGCTACATCGTGCACGTCGGCATCGCGGTGCTGTTCGTGGGCATCGCTGCCTCCTCATCTTTCCAGCACGCCTCCGAGTTGAGTCTCTCGCCAGGCCAGTCGACCAAAGTCGGCGCCTATACGGTGCGCTACGTGCGTCCCACCGCCGCGATCACGCCCCGCTACGACCCGGCCCACACCGGCTCGACGATGAGCATCGGCGCCGTGCTGAACGTGAGCAAGCACGGCAAGTATGTGGCGACGCTGACGCCGGCGGAGGACTTCTACGACTCCGGCGAACCGTCTCAGGGCTCCGTTGGCCACCTGATCGGGGGCCAGCCGGTCAGCCAGGTGAGCATGAACGCTGGGGTCACGCGCGACGTTTGGAGCGCGATCGCGCCCGCAATCGACACTCCTCGTCTCAAGCGGATCGTCGAAATTGGCAACAAAACAATTCCGCTGGTGCGCCCCGACGAGGGCATGATCGCCCTCGCGGTGATGGAGCGCGAATACCTAAAGGCGCCGCCGCCGGCGGAATTCCACTTGATCGTCTCGCCGCTCGTGATGTGGATCTGGATCGGCGGGCTGATCGTGGCAGGCGGGGGATTGATCGCGCTGTGGCCCGCGCCGAGCGTGGTGCGTCGTCGCGTACGTGTGTTGGCGCGCACACGTACCGCCGAGGGTTTGGCTCGCGCTTGAGCGTCGCGGTCGTCCTGCTCACGCTGCTCTTGCTTGCGGCGACGATCGCGGTGGTGAGTCGCCCGCTGCTTGTGCCACGCACCCAAGAGGGCACAGGCAAGCCCACCGAGCCCGAGGCGCCGCGCCAGGAGGATCTGAAGGCGGCACGCGAGGCCAAGTACCGGGAGATCCGCGACGCCGAACTCGACTACCGTACAGGCAAGCTCTCTAGCGAGGACTATGAGGCCGTCAACGTGACGCTACGGGCCGAGGCGGTTGCGATCCTCGATCGCCTCAAGGCGCTGGAAGACACCTCTACCAGCGTTTCTTGAGCAGCTTCTCCGTCTCCTCGTGCGCGCCGCTTGCACGGCGTGCGCGCCCTCTACCAGGGTTTCTTAAGCAGGATGATCGTGTTCAACGCGAAAAGGACCGCGAAGAACACCGTCCAGCGGTTGAGGTTGCGCTCGACCATCGAGCCACCACCCAGCGGACCCTGGCCGCTGCCGACGCCAAATGCGCCCGAGAGGCCCGAATCCTTGCCCGAATGCATCAGCACGAGCAGAATCACCGCGACCGCGATGATCACCTGTAGGAACGAGAAGATGGCTTCCATGAGGCCAAGGGTACCGGCTTTTGCAAGCGAGCGTGCGCGAACTCGGCCAATTCGGCCAGGTTTGGGGCTGACGCCTCGCCCATCTATACAGTGCGGTCGCTCTGCCGCTATGGGCGTCTTTCAAGCTGGGCGATCGGCGTGCCGATCCCTTGGGGGACGCTCCACGAGAACCCATATGTGCCTGGACACGATTTCACCCCTCAGTTACGGCTCCGATTACGAATCCTTTACCAAGGTGTGGTTCCCTGCCGATATGAATAGGGTCAAGGGGGCGCCCGCCTGGTGCGGTGCCCTGCTCTACCGCGACCACGGGACCGAACAACGATGAGCAGGGGCCGAACATGTCAGGGGTGAACGGCGCACGTTTCTGGGTGCGCCGCGTGTTCGTCTCAGCGCTTGCGGGCGGCGGACTGACGGCCGTTGGTCTGGGCGGTCCGTTGGCTGGTGGGGCGTTGGCGGCCGAACCGTCGAGCGGGTCGGCGGCGCCTTCGGGAACCTCGAGTACGCCTGCTTCCGAAGCGCCGGCACAGACGACCACGACGAGCACGGCGCCGACGGGCACGACCACCACACCGGCCACGACGACGAGCACACCCACGACAACCGCGCCGGCCAGCGGATCTCCGGCTGCAAGCACGCCCACTACCAGCACGCCCACCGCGACTGCGCCGGCGAGCGTCCCGACCACGACCGAAGCAGCGCGTCCGCCCGCGAATGCCCCGAAGGTGGTCGTTCAGCGAACGCAGCAGACGACCAAGAGCGAAACGAATACCTCGACTGCGACCACCCCAGCGACGGCGCCAACCGCGCCCGCCACCAACAGCTCCGGCAATATCGCTCCGCCACCGCAGGTCGCTGCCGCGCAATCGAGTGCGATGGCGGCGCTGATCGCCGAATCGGCGGCGTCGACTCAGGCGCTCGACTTTTACCGCATCCCACTGTTCCTGCTACCCATCTACCAGGCCGCGGCGGTCCAGTATGGAGTGCCGTGGCAGGTGCTTGCCGCGATCAACGAAGTCGAGACGGACTTTGGTACCGACTTGTCGATCTCCACCGCGGGGGCGATTGGGTGGATGCAATTCATGCCGGAAACCTGGTTGCAGTACGGCGTGGATGCCGTCAACGCTGGCTATGCCGATCCATACAACCCGGTCGACGCGATCTTCGCCGCCGCGCGCTACCTGCATGCGGCCGGCGCCTCTACCAACCTGCGTAGCGCGATCCTCGCCTACAACCACTCCGAAGCGTATGTCGAATCGGTGCTGCTGCGCGCCCGCCTGTTCGCCAGTTATCCGCCGTCTGTGATCGCCACGCTGACGGGCCTGACTGAGGGCAGTATGCCGGTGGCCGGTGCTCAGCTGGCCGCGAACTCGATCGTTCCCGGCGTCGACGCGGCCCCCATGCCTGGCGCTGTGGCGAGCACGATTGGCGGTTCCTCGAGCGCGACCGCCGGCGCTACAGCGGCGCCACAGCCTGCCGCCAGTGCCGCCACGGCTTCGGCTGCGACATCGGCGCTGCCCGGCTCCACGCCCGCCCCGTCCCCGGCCGTGAGCGGCGCCCGCGCCGAACGCGCGTTGAACGCACCCGCGCCGCCTTCCCAGCTCTCGGAGCTAATCGCGCGTAAAAGTGCGCCGGTCGTGGCGGTCGAGGACGGTCGCGTGGTCAGACTGGGCGTGTCTCGCAAGCTTGGGCGCTATCTCGTCCTACGCGACACTTACGGCGACGTGTTCACCTATGCCGGTCTGGGCAGCATCGCTCCTGCCTACCGCCTGCCCAAGCCCGCGCAGGTTCAGCTTGCGAAGGGCGCGCTCACCGAAGCGCAAGCGGGCAACGATCCCAAGCCGACGCAGGCTGCCAGCGCGGGAAGTCAGCCCCCGCTGACGCTGCATGTCGCCAAGCCAAAGAAGGGTGCGGTGGACCGTCAGGTGCCCTCTGGGGCACACCCTGAAGTGCACGGGCAAGTCGGCAAGATGCGCGTGTATGCCCATCCCGGCAATCCCGACGCGATCGCCGCGGCGCGCACCAGGGCGCAAGCGTCTCGTCGCAAAGCGATGGCGCCCGGCTGGATGAAGCTGGGACGCGGCTCAGTGGTGGCGCAGGGCACCGTGCTTGGTCATCTCGGCTCCAATGGGGAAGAACCGGACGCGAGCTTGCGCTTTGCGATTCGCCCAGCCGGCGCACAAAGCGCGATCGATCCGCAGCCGATCCTCGCCAACTGGAAGCAGCTGGAGATCGCGCTACACCCGCAAGGAGCCAAAGATGGGCCGGTGCTCGCGGGCGCGACAGCGAGCGACGCGTTCCTGCTGTCAAAGGTCGAACTGCAAAGCGCCGTGCTCGCCGATCCAGAGATCAAGCTGGGTGCGTGCGACCGTGAACAGGTGGCTGGCGGCAAGGTCGGGCGCCGGCAGCTTGCCCTGCTCGTGTTCCTCTCGCGCAGCGGACTGAAGCCAACCGTTGGCGAGTTGCGTTGCGGTCACGCAACCCGCACCTCAAAGGGCTTGACGACGAGCTTTCCCGCCGCCGGCACGCTCGACATCGCGGCTATCAACGGGATTCCGATCGCCGGCCACCAGGGTGCTGGAACGATCGCCGACATCGCGATCCGCACACTGCTCACGATCCCAAGCCAGTTTGCGCCGAAGCGGATCGTCAGCCTGATGAGGTACCCCGGAGCGCCGAGCACCGTTGCCGTGGCGGATCGCGCCAACTACATCGAAATCGAGCTTGACGGTAACCCGCGCGGCGTGGCCGCCGGTAACGCCGCTGGCTCGCATCGCGGCGGGGCGCATGCCGCGAGCGCGGGCGCGCTCGGCAAGGGCGCCTCCACCTCCACCAACCTCGTGCTGAACACTACCGAGTGGCAGCGACTGGTCGAGCAGGTAGGTGGCTTGCAGCTACCACGGCTGTCCCGCAAGCCAAGCGCCTCGGCGATCCGCGACAAGTAGGCGGCGCCCGGCAATCGCCGGCTTGGCGCCAGCGTATTGCCGTAGCCGACTCTGTCTTACGATTCAGCCGCTGTTGTTGCCGCCACCGGCGGATGCTCCGCCAGCGCCATTGGGTCCATGGCTTCCACGTATGCTCCTAAACGCGCCCAACAGGGTCGCGCGGCACTTCGTCGTGGCTGCCTTGAACTGCGGGCTTGTCGTGTTGATGCCCTTCGTATCGAACACGGGGCCATTGCCCGACGTGTTGGGTGCGGATATGTTCACGCCGTTTTGGCGCAGGCATTCCCCATACTTGACGAGTGCCGCCTTGAACACCGGGTTCTGTGCGAAGCGATTGCCTGGCCTGGGGCCAAGACCGCCGCCGCACTTCTTCAGGGCCGCTTCGTACTGGGCGCGCGTCACGCCCTTGGGCAGTTGTGGCCCACCGGCCCCGGCGCCGCCTCCGGGGAAGCCTCCTGTCGCGCCCGCTCGACCGCTGCCAGGTGTTCGCGGCGGAAGCGTGATGCCATTCTTCTGCAGGCATTCGCGGATCGCGGCGAAGCGTGCCGAGCCGCGTCCGCCTCCAGGGGGGGCGGGAGTATTCGCTCCGTTTGAGGATGTTCGGCTCGAGGGCGTCCCGCTCGTAGAAGAGCTGGTCGAAGCGGTGCCGGTGGCCGCCGCGTTAGTACCGGAGGATGTGGTGCTCGAGGAGCCTCCACACGCCGCCAGTCCGATGCAGGCGAGCAGCAGGATCAATAGGGCGGCAGCCGCGGTTGTGCGTCTGCTGGTTTTTGCGTCGGGCATGAAGCTCCTTTGTCGATGATCGCTTCTCACTCTTGCATAGCTAGTTACCGAACAGCGCGGGTTCGCCGCTTCCACCACTGCCTCCGCGTGTGCCGCCACCGGAGCCTGTGCGCCCTCCGGAGCCTCCGAACAGGGCCGCGAGCCCGCCGCCGCTGGAGCCAACGTCGATCGATTCGGCGGTGACCGCGCCACCCGAGCCGGTTTCGCCGACGACGGTCACGGTTTCGCCGGGGTGGATGCCTTTCACCGAGGACTTCACGGTCTTATTGACGGTCGTGCCAGCCGAGGTCTTGACCTTCACGGTGTTGCCTTCGGCGTTGGTCACATACAGCGTGCTCCCGTCGAGATATGCCACGGTGCCGGCCGTCGGGCGAGTGAAGCCGCCGCCCGCGCTCGAGGAGCCGCCGAAGAAGCTGCCCCCCGAGCTCGCGCCGGATCCCGAGCGAGCGCCCGCCGCGCCGGTGGCTCCCGCTCGCAGGGCGGCAAACCTTGAGGCGAGGCCGGCCGCGCCGCTGCTGGATGAACTCGAGGAGCTTTCACCCTTCTCGACGAGCACGCCACCGATGAAGCCGCATGCAGTCAGAAGTACGCCCATCAAGGCCAGCGGGACGGGTGTCAGCAGCCGGCGGCGGGGCCTGGGCGGCAGCTCCGACTCCGGGGGCTCATCCAGCCACTCCTCCTGCTGTTCGACGCTGGCTTGCTCAGGGGGCATGGCGGACTCCTCTTGTGGGGAAGTTGGTTCACTCAAAGCGCAGCGCTTCGATCGGTCGCAGGGAAGCCGCACGCGCGGCTGGGTAGGTGCCGAAGAACAGGCCTGAGAGGGCGGCGGCGCCAAAGGCCAGGAAGATCGAGTACGTGGCTATTTCGGGGTGCACTCCGGCGATTTCGAACTGGCTGCCGACCACACCGACGAGCACTCCGGTGAGGCCGCCGATCAGCGACACCAGCACAGCCTCTGTCAGGAACTGCGTGAGGATGTCGCTGCGGCGCGCGCCGATCGCCTTGCGGATGCCGATCTCGCGCGTGCGCTCGGTGACGCTGACGAGCATGATGTTCATTACGCCGATCCCGCCCACCAGCAGCGAGATCGCCGCGACCTCGCCCAGCAGCGTCGTGAACACGCTGCTGGTGGAGCTCGAAGGTTTCAAGCAGTGAGCCCTGGTTGAGCACACTGAAGCCGGGTTCTGAGGTGTCCTTGATTTTGTGGCGTTCCTCGATGATCGTGGAGACCTCGGCTTCGGCGGCGTTGAGCGCGGACTCCGACTTGGCTTGCACGGTGATCGAGTCGATCGGGCCGGACCCGCTCAGCGTGTTCTGCACGGTTGTGATCGGGGCCATCACGACGTCGTCCTCATTGGTGATCCCGCTGGTTCCCTTTTTGGCGAGCACGCCGACGACTTCGAAATTGCTGCCATTGACCTTGATGTTCTGCCCGACGGCGCTCTCCCCGGAGAACAGTTCTTCCACGACCGTCTGACCGATGACCGCGACGCGCTTGTGTTCTTTGACGTCCGCTTCGGTGAAGGAGGCGCCTTCGGCGATTTTGTAGCTGTGAGCGGTGAGGTAGGAGGGTGTGGTGCCCACAAACGACGACGGTTCGTAGCTGGAGCTGCCATAGACGAGTTTCACCGAGTCGGCGTTCACCACTGGCGAGGCGCTCTGCACGTCGGGTGCGAGGCTCGGATTCTCAAGCGCTTCCGCGTCCTGCTTGGTCAGCGAGACGCCGCTTGCGCTGCTTGCACGCGCGCCGAGACGAAAGCCGCCGCCGCTGGGCATCACGATCAACACGTTCGTGCCGAGGCTCTGGATGCGCGACTCCACGGCTTTGGAGGAGCCGTTGCCGACCGCGATCAGCACGATCACTGAGGCGACGCCGATCGTCATGCCGAGGATCGTCAGCCCTGAGCGCAGCTTGTTGGTGGTGATACCGCTCCAAGCGATGCGCAGCGTCCCCGGGCCGATCATGGCCTTGCCTCCCCGACGCCCGCGTGGTGGTGGGAGGACTTCTGCTCGTGCAGGGCTGGCGGCGCGTCGCGTACGCCCAGCAGGCGACGGTCCTCGACGATCTCGCCGTCGCTCAAACGGATCACACGCTTGGTCTGGTCGGCGACGTCGGGCTCGTGTGTGATGAGTACGACGGTGCGGCCTTCTTCGTTGAGGCGGGCGAAGATGCGCAGCACCTCCTCAGTGGAGTGCGAGTCGAGGTTTCCGGTCGGCTCATCGGCGAGGATCAGTGAGGGGTTGGTGACGATCGCTCGCGCCACCGCGACGCGCTGTTGCTGGCCGCCGGAGAGCTCGGACGGCTGGTGGTGGAAGCGGTTGGCCATGCCCATTGCGCTCAGCGCCGCCTCAGCGCGGCGGCGGCGCTCAGCGCGATTCAACCCGGCATAGGCGAGCGGCAGCTCAACGTTGTCGATCGCGCTCGTGCGCGGCACGAGGTTGAAACTCTGGAAGACAAAGCCGATCTTGCGGTTGCGCAAGTCGGAGAGATCGTCCTCGTCCATGTGACTGACGTCGACGCCGTCGATCTCATAGCGCCCGCTCGTTGGTATGTCCAGGCAGCCAAGGATGTTCATCAGCGTGCTCTTGCCGCTACCCGAGCTGCCCATGATCCCCACCATGTCGCCGGTGTCGATCCGCAGCGAGACTTTGCGCAGGGCGTGCACGTGGATCTGCCCGAGGTCGAAGGTCTTGGAGACGTCGTGCACCTGGATGACCGGTGCCCGTCTATCGGTCGCACTCGTACGGGTCGCCCGGCCCGCCGGCAGCGCTCGCTCAACCAGCGGGCGCACGCGCGGTGTGCGCGTCTCGCTGCTGTTGCGCTGGCGCAGGGGGCGGTTCATCAGCCGCCGCCCCTGAAGAACGCGGCCCCACCTCCGCCTCCGCCGGCAAACCCGCCGCCACCGACGGCTCCAGCACCGGCGCCGCCGCCGCCAGCTAGGCGGCTCAGCCGCGAGGTGAGGCTTGTGCTGGAACTCGTGCTGGTGGCCGCCGGCAGCACAACGGTTTCGCCCGCCTTCAGTCCGCTGAGGACGATCGTCGAGGTGTTGCCGGCCAGTCCGGTCACGACACGCTGGCGCACGTCCTTTCCGCCCCGCACCACGGTGACTGAACCCCCTGAGATGGCCGTGGTAGGCACGTTCACCCCTTCGGCCTGCTTGACCACGACTTCGGCGGTTGCGCTCATGCCGGGCTTCAGCCCTGCTTCCATTTGGTCGAGCTGGAACGTGACGTCGTAGCTGACGACGCCGCTGCTGCTGGTGGAGAGCGTGGCCACTTCGCTGACGTGAGCAGCCAGCTTGCGGCCTTCGAGTGCTTCCACGGTCACCGTCGCGATTTGGCCCACTTTCACGTGACCGATTTCCGATTCGCTCAGCGCCACCACCAGCTGCATCGAAGAGAGGTCGCTGAGCACCGCGAAGGCGGAACTCGACGAATCCGAAGAGCCCGAGCCTGAGGAGGAGGAGGACGACGACGCGTTCGCGGCCGAGCGGCCGCTCGCCGCGGAGCCTCCGGTGGCGGAGCTGCCTGAGCCCGACGAACTCGAAGAGCTGCTGCTGGAGGCCTTGGTCGTGCCGCTGGCGGATACGACTTCTCCGACCTGCCCGGAGAGCGAGACGATCGTGCCGCTTTGCGGCGCGTATAGCTTGGTGTCGCCGACCGCCTCCTCAGCGCTCTGCACCGTCAGCTGGTCGCTCTTGACGGCAGCCCTAGCCGAGGCCAGGTTCGCTTCACGCGTCGCAGTGCTGATCGTGGTTTTGGCCGAGGAACCGGAGCCCCCGCTTTCTTTGGAGGATGAACCGCTGGACTGCGATTCCTCTCGCTTGCTCTGAGGCACGGTGGTCTTTGAGGTGGTGGTGTGGGGTGTTTCTGCGGGTGCTGTGCTCGATGCAGTGGTCGTGTGTGTCGGTTCCGTGGCAGTGGTGCTTGGCGCTGTGGTCGTGGTCGACTCCGGTTCCTTCTCGGAGTTGATCGGGTGAACTGATGCGGCCGCCGCGTTCGTGCCGCCACTGGCTCCCGAGCTGCCCGAGCCAGTGGAGCTTTCGCCGTCGGTTTCTTCCTCCTTGGCGAGATTTGCTTCGGAGGAGAGCAGCGCCGCCTTGGCCTGTTCGAGCGTCACTTCGACGCTCTGCGGATTGAGTTCGGCGATCAGCCTGCCCTCGGTTACGTACTCGCCTTGGGTCACATCGATATTTGTGACCGTCCCGCTGGTCTTAAAGCCGAGGTTGAGCTGACTGGCGGGCTGCAGATTGCCGCTGCCCGATACGGTGGACTGGACGACGCCTTCCGCGGCCTTGGCCGTGCGCGTCACGGCCGTCGTGCTCCCGGACGCCGGCCCGACGAGCAAAATGGCGACGACGATCGCGCCTATACACAGAAGGCCCAGCAGGTAGTTGAGCCAGGGACTTCCTGTGCGCTTGGTCATCGGCACCTCTGATATTGGGGTTATGGCGTAAGAGTGGAAGAAGAAACGCCCTAAGGGCAAGTAAAGTCCGAGCCTATGGCCACCTACGGCGGAATCGACCTTGGCGGGACCAAGATCCAGACGATCGTGATGGGCGGAGAGGATCACACCGTGCTGGGACAGGCACGCAGGCTGACCCCGCACGAGGGGGGCCCCTCAGCGGTGATCGACGCACTCGTCGCCTGCATGTCCGAGGCGGCGGCCGCGGCACAGATCGATGTCTCACAGCTAGACGGCATCGGCGCCGGCGTGCCGGGCGAGGTCGATGCTGCCGCGGGCACGCTCGCGCGCGCGGGAAACCTGCCGGAGTGGGATCACGCGGTACCGCTGGCGGCACTGCTCTCCGAGCGGCTTGGACCGAGCGTGAAGCTCGGCAACGACGTCTCGGTGGCGGCCAACGCCGAGCTCTTGCTCGGCGCCGGTCGCGGTGCGAAATCGCTGTTGGGCGTCTTCTGGGGTACGGGCATCGGCGGCGGCGTCGCGCTCGACGGTGAGCTGTGGCACGGTCGGGGTGACGCCGGCGAGATCGGTCACATGGTCGTCAAGCAGGGTGGCGCACGCTGCACATGCGGCCGGCGCGGTTGCATGGAGGCCTATGCGGGACGTCGCGCAATGGAAATCAAGGCGAAGCGCATGGTCGACAAAGGCCACCACACCGATCTGTTCGAGATCATGCGCGAGCGTAAGCGTGAGACGCTGTCGAGCGGCGTATGGGCGCACGCGCTGGCCCACGAGGACAAGCTCGCGCAACGGTTGATCGAGCGGGCGGTGAAGGCGTTGGGCAGCGGCATCGCCTCGGCGGTGAACCTGCTCGACGTGGAGCTCGTGCTGCTCGGTGGTGGCCTCGGCACTCGCTTCGGCGAGCCGATGCTGGAGCGAATCCTGGCGGCGATGAAGCCGCACCTGTTCAAAGACGAGCAGCCGCCGACGCTGCGGTTGGCCAGTCTCGGCGATCTCGGTGGGGCGATCGGCGCGGCACTGCTTTGCGAGTAGACCCCGGGCTCGGTATGGTCCGGGTGGAGCATTAACGTATGGACGCTTTGTCAGCACCGGTGATGCACCTCTCGACGGTCCTGCGCAGCCCGCTGCTCGACAGGGCGGGGGAGAGGCTCGGACGCGTGGAAGACTTGATCGTGCGGCTTGCCGACGGCGGCTATCCGCCCGTGACCGGCCTGAAGGCGCGCATTGGCGGGCGTGAGCTGTTCGTGCCGATCGCGCGAGTCGCCGAGCTGCAACCCGGTGCGGTGCGTCTTTCGGGAGAAAAACTCTCGCTCCAGCGCTTTGAGCGGCGCGTGGGGGAGGTGCTGCTTAGCCAGGATGTGCTCGGGCGCACGCTGGTAGATGTCGAGGCGGATCCGCCGGTGCTCGTCACCGCGCACGAGATCGAGCTGGCTTGCATCGAGGGCTGGTGGCGGGTCGTCGGAGTGGACAACGCCCGCCGCGCTCGCCTGCGCAGGCGCTTGCCGCGGCCGCTGAAGGGCTGGATCGGCGATCAGGCATTCCTCGACTGGTCGACGCTCAAGCCGTTTGTCGATCACGTTCCCACCGCGCGGTTGCGCTTCTCCCACCGCAAGCTCGCCAACCTGCACCCCGCGGAGATCGCCGACTTGGTGGAGGCCGCCTCGCACGAGGAGGGCGAGGAGATCATCAAGGCGGTCGGCCAGGACCGTGAGCTTGAGGCCGATGTCTTTGAGGAGCTTGACGAGCACCACCAGCTCGAGTTCATCCGCGAGCGTCCCGACGAGCAGGTGGCGGCTGTGATCGCGCGCATGGCCCCGGACGACGCGGCCGACCTTATTGTGGAGATCGAGCAGGACCGGCGCTCCAGGATCCTCTCGCTGTTGCCGCCAGCGCAGGAGCACCAGATCGAGAGCCTGCTCGGCTACAACCCCGAGACGGCCGGTGGCCTGATGAGCCCCGACTGCATCGTGCTTGGCGCCGAGGAGCCAGTGGAGGCGGCACTGGGACGGGTGCGCTCAAGCGCTATCGCGCCGACCACCCTCACCACCGTCTACCTGCGTGACGACGACGGTAAGCTCTCGGGCTCGGTAGCGGTCGTGACGCTCTTGCGCAGTGACCCGCACACGCCTTTGTCGGACGTCGCCGAGCAGGAGACGGAGTCTGTGCACACCGACGCCGATCTGCCCGAGGTGGCACGCACGATGACCGACTACAACCTCGTGATGCTGCCCGTTGTCGATGAGGATGAGCGCATCGTCGGGGTAGTGACCGTCGATGACGTGCTGGAGCTCACCCTCCCGGCCGGTTGGCGGCGCCGCTTCGGCCTCGCCCGCGACTAGGCCCAGCGTCCCACTAGAGTCCGGGCCGTATGTCTGAGCGCCCGGAGAGCACCGAGGAGACGACGCTGAACACGGCGTCCGTTCCGTCGCGCCCAGACGGCGTGCCGCCGGTTCTGGACGAGGCTCATATCGGCGACATTCGCGGCGCGCTTGGCACGATCAAGCTGCACGACACAGGCGCCCGACGTGGCGTACGTGCCAAGCTCTTGGCGCTCTTGGCGATCATGGGCCCCGGCCTGATCGTGATGGTCGGCGACAACGATGCCGGCGGTGTCTCCACCTACTCGCAGGCCGGGCAGAACTACGGCACGACGCTGCTGTGGACGCTGGTGTTGCTGATCCCCGTATTGATCGTCAACCAGGAGATGGTGATCCGCTTGGGCGCTGTCACCGGAGTGGGGCACGCGCGGCTGATCAACGAGCGCTTCGGACGCTTCTGGGGCTGGTTCTCTGTGGGCGACCTGTTCATCCTCAACTTTCTCACGATCGTCACCGAGTTCATCGGCGTGAGCCTCGCGCTTGAGTACTTCGGCATCAGCAAGTACATAGCGGTGCCGGCTGCCGCACTGACGCTGGTGGCGATCACCTCCACGGGCAGCTTCCGCAGCTGGGAGCGCTTCATGTACGTGTTTGTCATCGCCAACTTCCTCGTGATTCCGCTGCTGGTGCTTGCCCATCCAGATCTCAGCACGGTCGCCCACGACACCTTCTCGCCCAGCATCCAGGGTGGCGCCAGCTCGACCGCGGTGCTGCTGATAATCGCGATCGTCGGCACCACGGTGGCGCCGTGGCAGCTGTTCTTCCAGCAGTCGAACATCATCGACAAGCGCATCACGCCGCGCTGGATCAACTACGAGCGCACCGACACTGTGATCGGCGCATTCGTAGTCGTGCTGGGTGCGGGCGCCCTGATCTCGGTGACCGCATTCGCATTCGGTGGAACGCCCTATGCGGGTCATTTCAACGACGCGGGCACGGTCGCCACCGAGCTTGGCCGCACGCTCGGCTCGACGGCCGGCACGTTCTTCGCGATCATCCTGCTCAACGCTTCGCTGATCGGCGCGGCGGCCGTCACACTCTCCACCTCCTACGCCTTTGGTGACGTATTCGGACAGCGGCATTCGCTCAACCGCGGTATTCGCGACGCGAAGGTGTTCTATGCAAGCTTCACCCTGATGGTGGCTTTCGCGGCCGGCATCGTGCTGATCCCGGGTGCTCCGCTCGGACTCATCACAACCTCAGTGCAGGCGCTCGCGGGCGTGCTCTTGCCGAGCGCGACCGTGTTCTTGCTGTTGCTGTGCAACGACCGTGAGGTGCTCGGCCCATGGTCGAACCCACCCTGGCTGAACGCGATCGCCAGCGTGATCATTGCCGTGCTGGTCGAGCTGTCGCTGATCCTGATGGCAAGCACGATGTTCCCGAGCATCGATGTGACCCGCCTGTTCGAGTACCTCAGCCTTGGTACCGCGGTGGCCCTGCTGGGCGCGGGCGCTTATACGCTGCGCCGGCGGACGGTGCATCCTGAGATGGCCTCGCAAGAGCCGACTCCAGAGCGCAGTACGTGGACGATGCCGCCACTGGCCCTGCTCGAGCGGCCCGTGTGGTCGCCGGGGCGCAAGGCGGGCATGCTCATGTTGCGTGGCTATCTGCTGGTGGCGATGGTGCTGCTCATCGTCAAGACGGTGCAGCTAGCGCATTGAGGTAGCTCGTGCGCCGCGAGTTGGCCGCGTGAGGGTATGCCTGGCCGCGCTTGGCCAGTAGCTCAGTCGCCGCTGAGATTCGTCGGTAGCGGCAGCCCGTGCGCCGGCGGGTCGCTCTCCAGTAGCTGGGGCACCGTCACCGGCTGCAGCCCGCGCTTGCGCAATCCCCTCACGATTGCCGGCAGCGCGGCAATCGTCTCCGAGCGGTTGCCGCCGCCGTCGTGCATGAGGATGATCGTGCCCGGCTTGGCACCCGCGAGCGCGGTGTGCACGATCGCGCTGACGCCGGGGAGTGTGTAGTCGGAGGTGTCGACCGACCACAGCACCATCAGCAATCGCAGGTGGTGCAGCTCTTTGAACGTGGTCGCGTCGAACGAGCCATAGGGGGGGCGGAACAGGCGAGGGCGTTTGCCGCCGACCGCCTCGATGCGGGCCATCTGCTCGAACAGCTCTTCGTACTGTTCGTGCGGGGAGAGGCTCGCCATCATCGGATGCGTCTCGGTGTGATCGCCAACCACGTCGCCGGAGTCGATCTCGGCGATGGTGCCGGGCGAGAAATATTGCTCCTGCTCGCCGATCGCGAAGAAGGTTGCGTGTACGTGCAGCTTGTCGAGTGTCGCCACGAGCTGCTGCGTGTATGGCCCCGGGCCATCGTCGAAAGTGAGCGCTACCTCGTTACCGTGCGTGCCGCCGCTCGTGATGGCCGGCGTGTAGGCGAGCACCGAGTCGATTGCCGCTTCTTCGGCTCGCACCGCGGCTGCGGCGCGCTGTGCCGGGGTCGGCGCTGGTGCTGTGAGGTGGAGCTTGGCCGATGGGGGGTGTGGCTTGCTCGAGCTGGTGTGGGCGCCGAGCGCGGATATCAGCGCGGCGAGCAGCAGGATCGTGAGCACTCCCGCGCCGGTGCGACGGCGGCGATACACGCGGTCGGGAGTCATCGGCGTCTATTTTGACCGTAATGCTCCCCTTTTGGATTTCGATCGCACTGCTGTCGGTTTGCCAGGGTGCGGTCGTTGCGCTGCCGCGCGTGTGGTCGCCGGTGTGGTTGGGGCGCGTGCACAGTCGCGTGTGGGCACTCGTGCCGCCGCTGTCGGTGATCGGGTTCGTGGCTGTCGGTCAGGTCGCAGAACGCGCAAGCGCCGATGCGCTCACCTATATCGCACTGGTGGGAGTGCCGCTTGGGGCGGCGCTCGCGCTCGGCTGGCTGATGCGCGGCGCCAGGCCGCCATTGGCGCTGCTTGCCTTGCCTCTGTTCGCGCTGGCGTGGGCCGATCGCGGTGGGCTTGCCGGTGAGGGCGCGGCGCTCGCGCTGACCGCACTCAGTTGTGTCGCGCTCGGCACGCTGATCGGGGGCGTGACACCCGCGCGCTGGCTGGCCCTTGGGATCGTCGCGATGGCGTGCGCGGACGCGGCGCTGGTCGTCTCGGATTTGCTGCAGGCGCCCAACAATGCGCTCAACGCGGCGCATCCGGTGGGCGGCTTGCCGCAACTGCAAGCGGAGTTGTTCGGCTCGGCCGCCATGGGCTATGGGGATCTGTTCGTCGCCGGGGTGCTCGGCGGGCTGCTCGCTTGTCTGCCTCCCGGTATCGGGGGCGTCCATACGGGGGGAGTGGCCGGCAGTCGCTCCTGGCAAAATACGGGAGCCCTGCTCGCCGCGTTGCTGGCGCTCGCGTTCGACTTCTTGTTCTTCGCGGTGAGCGAGCTACCGGCGACTGTGCCGGTAGCGGGGGCGCTCGCGATTGTGTTGTGGCTTGCTCGCCGGCGCGGCGTCAGCCTGGTAGCAGTTCGCTCCGTGGGGGGTGACTCTCCGCCTCGATCGGCGTCGGTGAGCCCGCCTCGCGGCCCGAGGACGCCCCAAGCTCCGATAGTTCCCTGACCTTCGGCGCGAGCCGTGTCTCGAACGAGCGCGAGGCCTGGTTGTAGGCGTCCACGGCGGAGTTCAGCTGGCGCCCGAGCTTCGCCAGTGGATCGACGAACGTCGCCAACCGCTTGTGCAGCTCGCGACCGGTTTCGGCGATCTTGCGCGCCGACTCGGCGATGCGCTCCTGGCGCCAGCCATAGTCGATTGCTCTGAGCAGCCCGATCAGCGTGGTTGGCGTCGCGATCAGCACACCCTGGTTGACGCCGTATTCGATCAGCGTCGGGTCGCTCGCGAGCGCGGCCAGGTAGTTGCCGTCGGAGGGCACGAACATCACGACGACTTCCGGCGTGGAGTCGAATTGGCTCGCGTAGCCCTTGGAGGCAAGCTTTGTTATGTGCTCGCGCATCTGCTTGGCGTGCTGCGCCATCTCCGGTGTGCCCGCCTGCCGTCCGTTTGCCTCCAGATTTCCGAAGAAGGCGCTGCCGGGGAACTTCGAGTCGATCACGATCAGCTTCTCGCCCGGCAGGTGCACGACCACGTCGGGGCGCAAGCGTCCGTCGTCGGTGTTGATCGTGCTCTGCTCGACGAAGTCGCAGTGGGCGACCATGCCGGCCATCTCGATCACGCGGCGCAGATGCAGCTCACCCCAGGATCCGCGCGTGCTCGATCCCTTCAGGGCGGACACGAGGTTGCCGGTTTCACGGCGCAGCAACTCCGTGCCGCTGGTCATCGTGCGCACCGTCTCCAACAGCTGCCCTTGGGCCTCCCGGCGCTCGCGCTCTAGGCGTCCGATCTCGCTCTCGACCTTGCCGAGCTTCTCGTTGACCGGTTGCACCAGTCCCTTCCATTCCTCGGCTCGCTTGGCCATCTCGCCCGCCGCGCGCTCCTGTTCGGCACGCTGCTGCTCGATCAGCCGCTGCGACAGCGAGTCGCCGGTCTGCTTGAGCACGTCGGCCGATATGGCCGCCATTTCGTCGCGCATTCGCTCTCGGCTCTCGGCCGAGATGCCCTGCAGCTCCTCGCGCAAGCGCTCGCGGGCAGAGCGAGCGAGCGCCATCGCTACCGCGGCGCCCACCAGGGCGCCGACGATCAAGCCGACTATCGCGCCTGTGGCGAACAAAAATCCTCCCCGATCGTGAGCACGTACTACAAGGTGACATCGGATGCGGACGGCGAGGTCTACCATGGCACGATGAGCACAGTCGAGGCGCAGCTAAAGCACGGCGACGCGGACGTGGGTGGGGGCGTGCGCTTGCACTATGTCGAGGCCGGCGAGGGTCCGCTGGTCATCCTGCTCCATGGCTTTCCGGAGTTTTGGTACTCCTGGCGCCATCAGATCGGCCCGCTCGCGCAGGCCGGCTATCGCGTGGTCGCGCCCGACATGCGCGGCTACGACCGCTCGGACAAGCCCCAGGGCTGGCGCGCATATGACGCGTCGCTGTTGGCGGGCGACATTGCCGGGCTGATTCGCAGCTTCGGCGAGCAGGACGCGTACGTAGTCGGCCACGATTGGGGCGCTGCCGTCGCTTACGCCGTGGCGATGCTCCATCCCGATGTCGTCAAGCGCCTGGCGATCCTCAACGTGCCACACGCCGCGCGCATGCTCGAGGGCTTCAGGACGCTGAAGCAGCTGCGCAAGAGCTGGTACATGTTCTTCTTCCAGATACCGCGCCTACCGGAGTATCTGATCGGGCGCGACGACTTCTCCTTCGCCAAGCGCTCGCTGCGCTCGGACTCCAAAGAGGCGTTCACCGACGAGGACCTCGAACGCTACGTCGAGGCCTGGTCGCAGCCGGGGGCGCTCACGGGCATGATCAACTACTACCGGGCCGCGCTGCGCCGATCACCGCGCAAGACGCTGGCGGCGATGAAGCCGATCCCCGCGCCGACGATGGTGATCTGGGGAATGCTCGACCGCCACCTCGGCTCAGAGTTGGCCGAACCGGCGAGCGAGTGGGTGCCGAACCTGCGCATGGAGCGCATCCCCGACGCCACACACTGGGTGCAGCACGACGCGCCCGAGCGCGTCAGCGAGCTGCTGATCGATTTCCTGGGCGCCGGCACGTAGCACTCACGGCCGCGCCGCTCCCGGGCTCGCCTCGCCGTGCCGCGCGAACGGGGCGATACCACGCAGCACCATCAGTCCCACCAGCGCCACGAGCAGGCAGGTGATCGCCCCCACGCCGAGTCCCGCTCGCGCGCCTGCCGATGCCATCAACCAGCCGACGAACGGGCCGCCGATCGGGGTGGAGCCCTGGAAAGCCACAAACCACAGCGACATCACGCGGCCACGCATCGAAGGCTCCGACGCCAGCTGCAGGGTCGAGTTGCCGGTGGCCATGAAGGAGATGCTCGCCCAGCCCACGAGCGCCAGCGCCGCCAGCTCCACCGGCAGGGTGGGGGCCAGCGCGGCAAGCATGATGACAGCGCCAAACGCGCCCGCGGAGACGACGAGGGGGCGCAGTCCGGTGCGGCCGATAGCAGCGACAAGTAGGCCTCCAACCACCGCACCGGCGCCCATCGCGGCAGTCATGAAGCCATAGCCGGCGGCACCTACGTGCAGCCCCTGGCGAGCCATCACCGGCAGCGTCACCTGGAACTCGTAAGCGAGCGTGCCCACGAGCGCCATCATCAACAGTGGAATCGCCAGCTCGCGGTTGCCTCGTATGTAGCGCAGTCCTTCGCGCAGCTGTCCCGGCTCGCGCCCGGATGGCGGGCTTGGCTTGATCGCAGCGAGATCGAGCGTCAACAGCGAAGCGATCACCGCGACGAAGCTGGCCGCGTTGGCCAGGAAGCACACGCCCTCGCCGACGGTCGCGATCAACAGCCCAGCGACCGCCGGTCCGATCGTGCGCGCCACGTTGACGAGCACCGAGTTGAGGCTGACCGCATTGCGCAGGTGCTCGGGGCCGACCATCTCGAGCATGAACGACTGACGCGCGGGATTCTCGAAGGCGTTGTTCAGGCCGAGCAGCGCCGCAAGCACGCCGATCTGCCACACGCGCACCTCGCCGGTGACCGTGAGCACGCCTAGTATCAGCGCCTGGACACCCATCATGCTCTGCAGGAAGATCATCGTGCGGCGCTTGTCGACGCGATCGGCGATCACGCCGCCGTAGGGGCCAAGCAGCAGGATCGGAAGCGTCTGCAGCGCCACGATCAGACCGAGTGTCGTGGCCGAGCCGGTGAGCGTCAGCACCAGCCAAGACTGCGCCGCCATCTGCATCCAAGTGCCGCACAGCGAGATCGCCTGACCGGAGATGTAGCGGCGGTAGTTGGGGACCTCGAACGCCTTGAAGGTCGTGCGCCCCACTGCCAGCAGGCGCGCGGTTGCCTGTCCGCCGGTGAGCTTCTCGATGTGCCTGCGCAGCACCTCGGGTGCTCACCTCCTGTGGTCGCTCGTCTAAGACCAGTATAGAAACAGCTCTGTAACCAGGCGGAAACAACGCCGCTCCAGGCCGTCCATATAAGTCTTCGCAATGGAACCGAAGCCAAGGAGGATGTGATGCGGGGACGTTTCAGGCTGGGTCTCGCTCTGCTCGTTGCGGCAGCCGGTCTTGCCGTCTTTGTTCTGCCCGCCGCCGTTACCGCCGCGAGTTCATCGCGCGAGCACCACGGCCACACGACACAAGGCTCGCGCGGGTCTCGCGCGGGGCGCCACCATGGTGGCCGCGGCGGTTCCTGGCGTCGTCACCGTCACGGAGGCTCCGGCAACGGTGGCAAAGGAGGCAGTGGCACGGGCGGCGGTCAGGGCGGCCATCGTCCTCAGTCGATCCAGCACGTGCTGCTGCTGTCGGTGGACGGCATGCACCAGTCAGACCTCGAATGGTACGTATCGACCCACCCCACCTCGACGCTCGCGAAGCTCGCCGGCGGGGGCGTGCAGTACACCGGCGCGCAAACGCCGATCCCATCCGACTCCTTCCCGGGCATGGTCGCGCAGGCGACCGGCGGCGATCCGCGCGTCACCGGCATCTACTACGACGACACCTACAACTACGACCTGCTGCCGGCCGGCACGACCAAGTGCACTCCCGGCGAGCCGACGGGCACGGTCGTGAACCTCGACGAATCGATCGACGACAATCCGCTCGCCCTGGATGCCGGCGAGGGACTGGCGGGGCTGCCGGAAAACATCCTGCAGATGACCGAATCGCCGCAGACGCTGATCAACCCGGCGCTGCTGCCGGTCAACCCGATCACATGCAAGCCGGTGTATCCCAACGAATACCTGAAGGTCAACACGATCTTCGAAGTCATTCGCGAACACGGTATGCGCACGGCATGGGTGGACAAGCACCCCTCCTATTCGATCCTCGACGGACCGTCAGGCAAGGGCATCGAGGACCTGTTCACACCCGAGATCGCAAGTGAACCCGCGGGCTATCCGGCGGGCGAGGAATGGACGAGCGACAACGCCGCCACCGAGCAATACGACTCCTACAAGGTGCAGGCGGTGCTCAACGAGATCGACGGCTACAACCACAGCCGCACCGAGAAGGTTGGCGTGCCCGGTATCTTCGGGATGAACTTCCAGACAGTGTCCACGGCCGAGAAGCTGCCGAGCTCCGACGGGCTCACCGGCGGCTACCTGCCGGGCGGCACGACTCCGGGTCCGCTGCTGCAGCGAGCGCTCGAATACATAAACACGCAGGTGAGCGCGCTGGTCGCCGAAATCGATAGCGAGGGACTCGCGAACAGCACGGCGATCGTGCTGTCGGCCAAGCATGGCCAGTCGCCGACCGACCCCGAAGCGCTAACGCGCATCCCCGACGGGCCGATCATCGAAGGCATGGACGCCGCCTGGACGGCGCTTCACCCGGGCGCCCCTGCTCTGGTCGCGGCCGACACCGACGACGACGCGATTCAGATGTGGCTGTCGGACCGCTCCGAAGAAGCGGCTCAGTTCGCGGCCAACTACCTGATGTCGCACTCGGCGGAAGGCAACACCGTCGAAGGCAAGCCGCGCACGCTTGCCTCCTCGGGCCTGCAGAAGGTCTATGCGGGTGCCGCCGCGGCGGCCTACTTCGGGGTGCCCACCTGGGACCCGCGCCACCCCGACGTGTGGGGCGTGGTGCAGCATGGGGTCGTGTACACCGGCAAAGAGAGCAAGATCGCCGAGCACGGAGGCGCCGACCCGCAGGACCGCGACGTGCCGCTGGTCGTGTACGCACCGAGCGTGCTCGAGCCGGCGACCGTCGGCTGGCCGGTCGAGACGACACAGATCGCCCCGACGATCCTGAGTCTGCTGGGCATCAACCCGGATGAACTGCAGGCGGTGCGGATCGAGGGAACCCAGGTGTTGCCCGGTCACTGAGAGAGGACCTAATCGACATGCTGTTCCGGCCGGCACATGTGCCGGCCGGCCGGGCCGCACATGTGCGGCCCGGGGCCATGGCGCATGCGCCATGGCCTTCCATATAGGTCAATATGGATGGATGCAGCGAGCGTATCCGCACGAACCGAGTCGCTGATGACGACGGCGCCATCGGGCGAGCAGTTCGAGATCGCATTCGGCGAGCAGCGTGCCACAATCGTCGAGGTCGGCGGCGGTGTGCGTGAGTACTCGGTGGGGGGTGTGCCTGTGCTCGAGTCCTATCCGGTGCAGGACATGTGTGACGGCGCCCACGGGGCGCCGCTGATCCCCTGGCCCAACCGTCTCGCCGATGGGCGCTATCGCTTCGATGGTGTCGATTATGAGGTGGCGCTGAGCGAGCCGGCTAAGCACAACGCGATTCACGGTTTCTTGCGCTGGCGCTCGTGGCGCGCGCTCGAGCGGGAGCCGAGTCGCGTGGTTGTAGGTACGCCGCTGCGGCCCCAGCCGGGCTACCCGTTTGCGCTGGACGTATCAGTTGCCTACGAGCTGAGCGAGGAGGGGCTCACGGTGCAGACGACCGCTGTCAACGTCGGCGAGCATGCGTGTCCCTACGGTGCCGGCCAACATCCTTACCTATCACCGGGCGAGGGGCCGATCGATGACTGCTCACTGGAGCTGCCCGCTCGCACGCGCCTGCTCACCGACGAGCAACGCCAGTTGCCGACGGGCCGCGAGCCGGTGGACGGCGGCGAGTTCGATTTCCGTGTCGCGCGGCGCGTGGGGGAGATCCGCATCGATAGTGCGTTCACCGATCTCGTGCGCGACGAGCAGGGACGCGCGGTCGCCAAGCTCTTCAGGGCGGCGGGTGAGCGGGTGGAGCTGTGGGTGGACGAGGACTACCCGTTCCTCGAGGTCTACACCGGCGACACGCTCGCGCCGTCGCGCAGGCGAGCAGGCCTCGCGGTCGAGCCGATGACCTGTGCGCCCAACGCGTTTCAGAGCGGCGATGGCCTCGTGCGGCTAGATCCGGGACAGTCCCTTAGCACGCGCTGGGGAGTGCGGCTGGTATGAGCGCTCCCGGTGTGCTTGGGTCTGTGCGCGTGGTCGCCGGCCCCTTGCGCGGCCGGCCCGTTTGTCCGCGGACCGGGATATGACCAAATACTAAAAATCGCTGGGGGTGTACGGTTTGGCTAGCGTGTTCCCTCACCCCCCTTGAGGGGCGCGCGCCGGGACCCTCGAACGCCGCACGAGTTGCGCCGCGTTCGAGTGGTCCCGAGCTATCGTACGGTCAGCATTGAACGGGGTGGACGGGCTAATAGCCATAAAGGCGATATCCTTAGTAGGGAATTGATTGACGGCTACCATGGTCGCGGCTGTCTCAAACCCGAACCACGCACAGATAGGAACGACTATGAGCTTGCAGCTTGGCGACGTTGCCCCCGACTTCGAGGCGGACACCAGCGAGGGCCCGATCCATTTTCACGACTGGATCGACGGCTCGTGGGCGGTGCTGTTCTCCCACCCGAAGGACTTCACCCCGGTTTGCACCACCGAGCTCGGCTACATGGCCAAGATCAAGCCCGAGTTCGACCGTCGCGGCGTAAAGATCATCGGACTGTCGGTCGACCAGTCCGCCAAGCACGATCAGTGGGCGCGCGACATCGAGGAGACGCAGGGATACGCGCCGAACTACCCGATCATCGGCGACAGCGACTTCAACGTGTCCAAGCTGTACGGGATGCTGCCCGCCAGCGCCTCCGGGGACTCCGACGCGCGCACGCCGGCCGACAACCAAACGGTTCGCAACGTGTTCGTGATCGGCCCCGACAAGAAGATCAAGCTGATCCTCATCTACCCGATGACCACCGGGCGCAACTTCGACGAGGTGCTGCGCGTAATCGATTCCCTGCAGCTCACAGCCGGTCACAAGGTCGCCACGCCGGTCAACTGGCAGCCGGGCGAGGACGTCATCATCGCCGGGTCGGTGTCCGACGAGGAGGCCCAGGCGACCTACCCGGACGGCTGGAAGACACCCAAGCCCTACATCCGGATAGTGCCTCAGCCGAGCTGAGCGATCCGAGCGGCGAGCGGCGATACGTTCCCGATGTCGTGCGCCCGTCGCAGGTCGGCGACGGGCGACGGGCGAATTCGAGCTTGACAAACTAATCCGGCTGGGGGAGGCTCTGCGCGCGACTACGTACAAAGCCGAGACGGAGGCCTAGGAGTCATGACCATTTCAACGCTGCTCTCAGCCGCGACATCCAACCTGGCGGCGGCCACATCGAGTGCCCCGGGAGCATCGTCTTCGTCTCTGCCGAAAGATTGGGTCTGGGTGCTGGTGGTGATCGGGGTTGGGGCGATAATCGTCCTGGGTCTCCTGTTCCGGTTCTACAAGGAGCTGCAGAACTCGGAATTCATATCTGAGCTGCTCGGCCTGCCCAGTAAGACCAACCCCACGCGTTACCCACCTGTCCCCGGATCGTTTCGGTTTGCCGAGGAATTCCTGGCGCGTCGGACCGAGTTCTGGCTCCTATACGCGCAATTCTTCGTCACCACCTTCTTCATCGCGACGATCGCGGCACTGATGCTGATCGGCGTGATAGATGTCGAGGCCGGGCTGCCCGCCCTGTCCACCGTCGTCGGTATCGCGCTGGGGAAGACTCTCCTGTCGACGAAGGGCACGCCGCTCAGCGCTCAAGAACAGGGTTCGAGCCGAACCCCAGCCAACCTCAAGGTACCGAGCGTCGCTCAGAGCGCAACGCCCGCGGTCCTCGGCACTGTGCTCAGCGCCGACCCCGGAGAGTGGAGTGGGCAGCTGCCGATAGCTTACGTCTACTCGTGGCGGCGCCGCAAGCCAGAGGGCGAGACCCTCATCCCAAGCGCGAGCGGGCCGACCTACACGACCGTCAACGACGATCTGGGCGCCTCGATTTCTGTTGTGGTCAGCGCGAGTAACGCGAGTGGCGCAGCCACCGCCGCCTCTGTGCCGGTCTCGATTTCCTAGCCGCCGTCGTTCAGGATATGGAGCGATCTATCTAGAGGAGAATCTCATGCCTGAACTGGAACTCTCAGCGGGGACAATCGACTACGAGGACACCGGCGGGAGCGGACCCACAATCGTGTTTGCGCACGGGTTGATGATGGATGGCTCGCTGTGGCGCAAGGTCGTGCAGGATTTGCGCTCCGACTACCGCTGTGTGCTGCCCACGCTGCCGCTCGGTGGTCATCGCCATCCGATGCGCCCCGATGCGCACCTATCGATGGGTGGAGTAGCGAAGATCCTCGGCGAGTTCATCGAACGCCTGGACCTGCGCGAGATCACCCTAGCGATGAGCGACTGGGGTGGACCGCAGCTGCTGGTCGGTGGCCAGCACGACGAGCGAATCGCGCGGCTCGTGCTGTGCTCGTGCGAGGCGTTTGACAACGTCCCGCCGAAGGGTGCGGCGAAATTGCTGCCATACATTGCGCGGTTGCCTGGTGGCATCTTCACAGCGGTGATGCCGTTTCGCTTCGACCGCCTGCGCAGACTGCCCGTGACCTACGGTCACTTGAGCAAGCGGCCGGTTCCGCGCGAGGTGATGGACCGTTGGTTTGGGCCGGTGTGTTCAAATCGCGATGTTCGCCGCGACCTGCGCAAGTACGTGCTCGGCGCCGCACAGGGCCGGCGCGAATTGCTGGCGGCCGCCGAGGCGCTTCGCGCTTTCGAGCGGCCCGCGTTGGTCGTGTGGGCCGCCGACGATCGCTTGATGCCGTCCGAGCATGGTCCTCGCCTCGCCGAGCTGCTGCCGCAGGGGCGTCTAGTGGAGATCGCCGACTCCTACACGCTCATCTCTGAGGACCAGCCGGCGAAGCTTGCGGCACATCTACGTGAGTTTCTCGCCGATGGGCAACTCATGGGGGATCAGCGCTCTGGAACTGCCCGATGAACCAGATGACGTACTGGGGTGACCTAATGAGGTCGAGAGCCAGGGCGATGTGGTTCCAGGAATTGCCGCGTGCGCTAGCGAGGAGAACGGCCTCCCGCAGGCGCGCACCATCCGCTCGTACGTCTCAGACGCGGTTGCTATCGCGCTGAGGCTTGATTTCGATCCGGGGGTCGCGCTATCTTTGAGGGCGCGCTCCCGAAGCGTCCCGTTTGCGTTCTGGTCCATGTCCGTATCGCATTAGCCGGGGAAGCGGCTCAGCCGTCGGTGTTGACGCTATGACCCTTTCATGGCGAGCATGGGACGCCACGGTGAAAGGAGAAGCAGGTGTCAGCCCAACCCAACCGCAAGCAGCAGCGTCTCGCCCGCGACCTCGCAAGACGGAAAGGCGTCTCTTATCAGGCGGCGCTCGCGCAGGTGAGGACAGCCGGCCCACCAGCGGCTGGCGAACTGATCGATGAAGGCTCGCCCAAGCAGGGACAACCACGAGCGTTCATCAGCTATTCGCACCAAGACAAGGAGTTTGTGCTCGGTTTGGTGCAAAGACTAAAAGAACACGGCATCGGCGTGTGGATCGATCACGTCGATTTGGTGATCGGCGACTCGCTGGTCCGAAGGATCGGCGATGCGATACATGAAGAAGATTTCGTCATTGCCGTGATCTCTGAACACTCGGTGAAATCACCGTGGTGTGAGACGGAGCTGTCACTGGCCGTAACGCATGGCATTCAGTCCAAGCAAGTCAAGGTTCTGCCGGTCCGGCTAGACGCGGTTAGGCTACCGAGTTACCTGGTAGACACACTATGGGTCGAGGCGGACCGCTCCGATTGCACCCCGGTCGCCGAGCAGCTGGCGAGCGCAGTTGAACGACATCTCGAAAGACGACGGTCTGGCATGGGTGCGGTCAAACCAGACAGTTCGTCAGCCAGAGCGGCTGAGCAACAAGCCACGGCGCCCAGTTGGCGACTCGCGGGACGACAACGTAGTTGGGCGGATGTCGTCCCGACGACGGGCAGCAACCGACTGAAGGATCCGGCAGAGTGGCAGCCGGATATCGACCGAAGCGTCGCCGAGTACGACGAGTGGTATCTCGCCGAGTCGCACCGCAGGCTCGAGGAAGCGAGAGGGCGTGCTGTCGCCGAGGTCGAACAGGCCATGTTGGCGACCGACGACTTTCGCACGTTCGGCGCGGAGGCGCTGATCGCTCGCCCGACGGCGCTCTTCGTCGCGCGCATGTGTGTCTCGCCTCCGATGACTAGGGATCGCTTCGTCGGTCTCTCTGGGGCAAACAAGAGCCTCGTCGCGGCGATGGAGCGGAACGGGGCCATCCCTGTCGGGACTCGCCAGATCAGGATGCAGCTCCAAGTGATGTGCGATTTTCTCCGACCGTTGCTCGATCCGGGGCTCTTCTGCTGGCTTGAGAATGATCGTGCGCCGACCGCCGAGGAGCGAGACACGGCGCTCCTGGTGATTGGCGAGCGACTGGCGAGCATATTTCACCTGCCGGCGCTTCGGAATGCGCAGGAGGCGAAGCAGAAGGAGCTGCTGCAGGCCTACCTCGAAGGAGCGGGATTCGAAGAGTCTCACGATTCGCCGTTTGAGATGCCGCCCGGCACGTTCGGCTTCGGCCGGAATGTGCGGGTGGAACGCGCGGATGGCAACCCGCAGAACCTCCCGGCGGATTGCGTCGTGTCTCCCCTGGATGCGCAGCTACCGCTGATCTACCTCGAGCTGAAATCGGCGGGTGACTTCACGAACGTCAACAAGCGGCGCAAGGAGGAGGCAGACAAGCACAGTGCGCTCAAACGAGCGCACGGCGACAATGTCGTGTTCTTGCTCCAGCTCTTCGGCCACTTCGGCCGCTCCTACCTCGACTTCGAGGCCGCAGCCGGGATTGACTGGGCGTGGGATCACCGGCTCGGTGATCTCGCGCGATACTTCGGGATTGAATGAGAGCCCTCGGGGCAATGGTCTGCGCGCAGGGGACGCATCTCGCTGCGCACGATGCTCAAGCCGCTTGCTCGTGCCGATTCGCCTACGCAGGGTCAGCGGGGTGGACGGTGAGGCTCTAGGGTCGCACTTCTTTCAGAAGGGAGCGGATGGCTTCTGGCGGATGTCGATCCTGCGAAAACCGTCCCACGTATCCGCGAGACGTGGCCGCATTCGTGCCCACCTCGATCCTCGCCGCACACCTAGGGCGCCTGCCCGAGGGGCACCGCGAGCGGTTCGCCGCCGCGGTTGTCGCGGGTGTGCGTCTGCCGCTTGACTATGTGCGCCTGAACGTCTCAGCCGTCCGCGGACCGGTTTGAAGGCCGCCACACGCCTGGCCGGTGGAACGATGCCGAGCGCGAGCATTCAGATGGGCTCGCAAATCCTGCTCCAGGCGATAGTGAGTTCCTCGCGCCTGCAGATCGAGCATTGCGAGCGCCTCAGCAGCTTGGCGCCTCGCTTGCGCTCTCGACAAAACGCGGGAGTGCCTGACCATGCCCAACAGGGGCCAATTTTAGGCCCAATGCGCTCGAGTGGACTCGAACCACCACGGACCATTCGGTCCACAAGGCCCTCAACCAGAAAAGGGGGGTGTAGATGGGTTCGGTAGCGTCCAGATCGTCCATTTTGCGGGGTTTTCAGGACACGTTGGACGGGTCTGGTGGGGTGGATGTTCTCAATGTGCTCTCACGGATCGGCCGGTGAGACTCACCAGTTGGCTGAACTTCCTTCCGTTCGTTGCTTTCATTGCGTTTCGTGCGTCGATGGGGTAGAGTGTCCTTTGGGGCAGTGCCATGACTCCGACGTTCGACATCTCCCTGCTTGCCTATCCGACGCTGACCGAGGCGGCTGGTCTGCTCGGCCTAAGCGCGTCCACGCTCTCCCGGCGGGATGACCTCTTGTGCGAGCGGATGGGGGAGCGTGACAAGCGGATTCCCGTCGGGGAGGTCATGCGCCTGGCCGTCGTCTATCGCAAGCGCTCGCTGGGGGAGGTGGCAGCCGACCTCATCAGTCGCGCCCGGGAGCGTTCTCCTGGGGACGCGGAGCATGTGCAGGAGGAGATCGAGCGCTTTTTTGAGCAGAGCGAGGCTCCTGCGCTCTCTGGCGGGGCATTCCTTGCCGAGGCCAAGCGAGCTTTGCCTGCGGAGCTGTACGAGCAGGTGCAGCGGGTCTACGAGGCGTCCGAGGGTGGCTCGCCCGCGCTCAGCGCCGGCCAGTAGCGTCCTAGCGCCGCCTTCCCGATGGCTACAAGTTCTCGTAAGCTGTGGCCAAGATTCCACATGGTTGTGGCCGCAGTTGTGCAGGACAACGACCCCACGGAATAGGCAAATGACGATTACGATCGCCGGCATCGACTTCGACTACCACGACTACGACGAGCGTGGCGATGTCTTGTATTTGCATGTCGGGCAACCAAAGAAGCCGCCCGCGAAGGCTTTTGAGACCCCCGAGGGGCATACGGTCGAATACAACGAGCAGGGGGCTATCGTGGGAGTGGAATTGGTGGGCGTTCGCAGCGCCGTTGAGGGTGGGCGAGAGCTACAGCTCACTTGGCCGCCCGCACAGGTTGCGGCGAGTATGTTGCGGAAGGCTCTGGAGGCGTAGGCGGCGTGCCGATCAAGGGACATTACGATCGGCAGGCGGATGTTGTTTGGCTTCACAGCGAGGACTATGACCCGCGTAAGGTTGTGGGCGAAGAGACCGAGGTTGGGTTGCGCGAACTCGATCCGGTCACCGGGGCGGTCGTGGGCTTGGAGGTTTGGCAGGCGAGCCGGGCATTGCCGACGGACTTGCTCGGGCTGTTTCCGTCACCCGAGAGAGCGGCTACACGTCGACTACGGGCATCCCTACGGCAAAGCCCCGGCCGCATAACTCCCCGAAGGGAGTCCTAGGCGGTACCGGGGCGTCTCATGTAGCTTAGCGAGCGAATGGACGCTAAGCAAGCAACCGCCTGGATCTCAGATGCACGATTCCAGCCTTTCCTAGTAGAGGCAAAGGGCGATCACGTCCGCGCTGCAGCGCTTTACGAGTGGCACGTACGTCTCGCTGCAGCTTGCTTCGCGACTATCCATGGATTCGAGGTGTTGGTTCGCAACGCCATTGACGCCGAGTTGGGTCGGGGCCAACCTCAGACTCCGATTCGCGACACGTGGCTCATGGACTTCAGCATCTTGCAGCCAAACGGTGTCAAGCAGGTGATCGTCGCCGTTGAGCGTCTTGAGAAGGGCAAGGACATCACCCGCAGTCGCGTTGTTGCGGGTGTCTCGTTCGGGTTCTGGGCCGGTCTGTTCAGTAAGGGCTACGAGGAGCTGTGGCGTCACCGGCTTCGCCACGCCTTTCCCGCCGGTGCGATCACCCGGAAGGGCCTAACCCAGCCGATGAGGTCGATTCAAACATTCCGTAATCGGGTCGCTCATCCACAAAGGTGTGCGGAAACGTGTGCATTGTTCTCACGTGAGAAAAGTGTGCACACGGACAGAACGAACCGCTACAGCCCTCCAGAAACAAGAAAACCCCGCATTGCAGGGCTTTCTCCAATGCGCTCGAGTGGACTCGAACCACCACGGACCATTCGGTCCACAAGGCCCTCAACCTTGCGCGTCTACCAATTCCGCCACGAGCGCAGAGCGGGCGAGTATAGCCGTCTGGATGCTTGCTCAGCGGCCACACTTGATTCCGTCCAGAGGTCGCGCTACTGTACGAACACATGTTCGTTTCATGTCTTATTCCACTCGACACGGGAGCCGCGCCCACATGGATCTGACCAAGCGTCAGCAGGAGATTTTCGACTTCATTCGTAAATACTCGGCCAAGTATGGCTACCCGCCGACGGTGCGCGACATCGGCAAGGCGGTCGGCTTGGCATCCTCCTCGACGGTCCACGCCCACCTCGCCAACCTCGAGAAGATCGGTCTCTTGCGGCGTGATCCCTCCAAGCCGCGCGCGATCGAGCTGTTCGATCGCGCTGTTGGCAGTGCGGTGGAGGGCGTGCGCAACATCGTCCGTCCCGACAGCCTTCCGCTGCTCGGATCGGTGGCCGCCGGTCAGCCGATTCTTGCCGAAGAGAACGTCGAGGAGTACGTGCCGGTGCCCACGCTTGCCGGCGGAGCAGACGGCGACTATCTCCTGCGCATACGAGGCGAATCGATGAAGAACGCCGGCATCGTCGAAGACGATCTTGTCGTCGTCCATCAGCAGGACACCGCCCAGCAGGGCGACATCGTCGTTGCGCTGCTCGGTGAGGAGGCGACCGTCAAGCGCTACTTCCGTGAACCAGACCACATTCGCCTGCAGCCCGAGAACGAGACGATGGAGCCGATTCGCACCAAGGAGGTCAAGGTGCTCGGACGCGTCGTGGGCTTGCTCAGGAGCATGTAGTGACCCTTCTGCTCGAGCAATCCCCGGCCCTTGACGAGGGCTTCGAGCGCGACGCGCACCGTCGGCTGGACGGCGCGCTACTCGCGGGGATGGCGGACGCGCACGGCAGGCTGACGCTGGACGATCTCATCGTCAGCGCATGGGAGGGCCTCGCCGTGCGCGGCACCGTCACATGTCCGGTCTGCGAGAGTGCGATGGCCATGCGCTCCCCCGAACATGGCGGCGATGCGCCGACCGGCACCTGTCTTGGCTGTGGGTCGCGACTCTCGTAGTGCAAGCCTTCACGCGGCGTCCCGTACGCGCTACGGTGATAGGGCAGGTTAAGCAGCCGCGGAGGCGACGTGCCTTCGAGGAAAGTCCGGACATCACAGGGCAGGGTGGTCGAGCTATCGACCCGGGGAAACCCGCGGGAAAGTGCCACAGAAACAAACCGCCTAAGTCCGCCGTCCCACGTGAACGGCGGACCGGCAAGGGTGAAATGGTGCGGTAAGAGCGCACCAGCGTCGCGGTGACGCGACGGCTGGGCAAACCCCTCCCGATGCAAGGCCAGAGCGGATCGCTTGTAGGTTGCCCGCCAAGATCCAGGTAGGCCGCTCAGATGGATGGCTGCTCACGACAGGATCCGGCTTATCGACCTGCTAAGGAAAAGCCCCGCTAACGCGGGGTTTTTCTACGTGGTCAGTAGTGGAGACTCGACACGCTAAGAGCCCGAAGCGACTCGCTGAGCGATTTCTATGGATCGCTTGACGCGGGCACTCAGGCCAGCTCAGACCTTGATCAGCGACGGCTCGTCGCAAGCCTGACGCTGCAATGCACCAGGCTTCGAGTCTCCTACTTCGACGTCGATTGGCGACACCCGTGCGGATCAACGGCGAGGGCACGCAGCTTCGCCGCCGATATGCCCGAGAGCTTGGGTGCAATCCAGTTGGTGACGTTCGTTTGCGGCTTGCGTAAAGGCGGGTACGATCGGTGTGTCTATAAAGGAGAGTGTCGTCTTGTCGACTGTGTCTGATTCTGAGCTAAAGGCGCGTCATCGCGCGATGTGGGCCTCGGGCGATTACCCGTCGATGGTCGAGACATTCCTACTGCCACTGGGGCCGAGACTTGTGGAGGCGTGCAGCATCGGCGCGGGGATGAGTGTCCTCGATGTTGCTGCCGGAACCGGGAATGCCGCGATACCCGCGGCGCAGACGGGTGCGGAGGTGATAGCCAGCGACCTGACGCCCGAGATTATGGAGGCCGGTCGTCATCAAGCGAAGGCCGAAGGGCTCGTCCTTGACTGGGTCGAGGCCGACGCTGAGAACCTCCCGTTCGGGGATGCCTCGTTTGATGTCGTGATGTCTTCGATTGGCGCGATGTTCGCGCCCCACCACCAGGACGTCGCCGATGAGCTGGTTCGAGTATGCCGGCCGGGTGGCACTATTGGGCTGCTGAGCTGGACGCCCGGCGGAATGATCGGCGCGCTGTTTGCCACGATGGGACCGTTCGCTCCCGCGCCACCACCTGGTGCACAACCTCCGCCGCTATGGGGTAGCGAGACGCACCTGGACGAATTGTTCGGCGCTCGTGTCGACTTTCGCACGCTTGAGTGCGATGTGCTGGAGATCACGGCCTTCGCTCGGCCTCGCGACTTCGGCGAGCACTTCAAGGCTCGGTACGGACCGACCATCGCCGCCCAAGCAAACGCGCGCAAGAGCGGCCGCGAGACCGAACTCAACGAGGCGCTGGACAGATTCTGCGAGAAGTGGAACCTCGGCACACCCGATAACGCTCGTTTTGAGATGGAGTACCTACTCGCGGTAGGCACACGGGTGTAACTCAAAAGTGCGACAAGGTGCCCGTCAGCACACGATTCGGCGCGCATCACCGAATTCCAAACCTCTGGCTTATCGATCTGCTGAGGAAAGGCCCCGCTTCGGCGTGACTGCTCAGGTGGAGTAGGTGTGGGTGGTTTGGTGGCAGGCTTCTTTATAGGCTGGCCAGCCCGCCTCAGTGCGAGCTCCCATATGCTGAGCGAGTGCTTCGCCAGCCTCTGACCGAGCGTCCCGCATGGGCTGAGCTGATCCGCCACCACAGCGAAATCGGTGAGCGGTCCCTGCGCGAGCTGTTCGAGACCGATTCGGCTCGCGGTGAGCATCTCGTCGCCGAAGGCGGCGGACTCTACCTCGACTACTCGAAGAACCGCATCACCAGCGAGACGATCACCCTGCTCGTCGAGCTTGCCAAGCAGTCCGGACTTGCCGAGCGCACCGCCGCCATGTTCGCCGGCGAGCGCATCAACGTCTCCGAGGATCGCTCCGTCCTGCACGTCGCCCTGCGAATGCCGCGCAGTGCCTCGTTGCTGCTCGACGGCGTCGACGTCGTGCGCGAGGTGCACGACGTGCTCGACCGTATGGCAGCGTTCAGCGAGCGAGTTCGCTCCGGGGAGTGGCGCGGGCACACTGGCAAGCCGATCACGAGCGTCGTCAACATCGGCATCGGTGGCTCCGATCTCGGTCCCGTCATGGCCTATGAGGCTCTGCGCCACTACAGCCGCCGCGACATCGCCTTCCGCTTCGTCTCCAATGTCGACTCCACCGACTTCGTCGAGGCCACCCGCGACCTTGACCCCGAGCAAACTTTGTTCATCGTCTCCTCGAAGACGTTCACAACATTGGAGACGATGACCAACGCCCGTTCCGCGCGCGAATGGCTGCTGGCGGTGCTCGGCGACGAGGCAGCCATCGCCAAGCACTTCGTCGCGGTCTCCACCAATGCCGACGCGGTCGCCGAGTTCGGGATCGACACAGAGAACATGTTCGGCTTCTGGGATTGGGTGGGGGGTCGCTACTCGATGGACTCGGCGATCGGTCTCTCGACGATGCTCGCCATCGGGCCCGACAATTTCCAGGAGCTGCTCGCTGGCTTCCACGCGATGGACGAGCATTTCCGCAGTACCCCGTTCGAGCGCAACCTGCCCGTTCTGATGGGGCTGCTGGTCGTCTGGTACTCCAACTTCTTCGGTGCGCAGACGATTGGAGTAATGCCCTACAGCCAGTACCTCAAGCGCTTTCCCGCCTACCTGCAGCAGTTGGCGATGGAGTCAAACGGCAAGCACGTGACACTCGATGGGCGTCCGGTCAGTTACGACACCGGTGCGATCTACTGGGGCGAGCCGGGCACCAACGGACAACACTCCTTCTACCAGCTCATCCACCAGGGCACCAGGCTGATCCCGTGCGATCTAATCGGCTTCGCCCGCTCGCTCAACCCGCTGGGCAACCACCACGACCTGCTGATGTCAAACGTGTTCGCTCAAGCGGAAGCGCTCGCCTTCGGCAAGACCGAAGAGCAGCTGCGCGCTGAAGGGATATCCGAGAGCATCGTGCCCCATCGCGTCATGCCTGGCAACCGGCCCACCAATGTGCTGCTCGCCGAGCAGCTGACCCCACACACACTCGGCGCGCTCGTGGCCCTGTATGAGCACAGCGTGTTCACGCAGGGCACCGTTTGGGGCATCGACTCCTTCGACCAGTGGGGAGTGGAGCTAGGCAAGGCGCTTGCCAAACGCATAATCCCCGAGCTCGAAGCCGAGCACGAGCCTGAGCTCGCGCACGACAGCTCGACCAACGCACTGATCCGTCGCTACCGTTCGCAGTGCAGCACATAACCGATCCCCGCCTGCTCGAGCGTGATTCACATAAAAATCGTCCACACATAGCCCGTATGAACGCCGAACAAATACCGATCGAGGTCCTGCCCAGCGATATCGCGGTGGCAACACGCGCCGCCGAGATCGTCATCGAGCACGCCAACGCCGCGGTCGCGGCCCGCCGCATGTTCACGCTGGCCGTAAGCGGCGGCCACACCCCTGGCCAGATGTTCGCCGAGCTGGCACGCCGCAAAGACTTCCCGTGGGACCAGTCAGCGATATATCAAGTCGACGAGCGCATCGCACCGGACGGCGACCCCAATCGCAACCTCACGCTCCTGTGGGACAACCTGCCGGAGGCGGCTTTCAGCCAACTGCATCCGATGCCGGTAACGGCCGCCAACCTGGACGAGGCAGCGGCTCGCTATGCAAGCGCGATACCAGAGCGCTTCGACCTGATTCACCTGGGGATCGGCGCCGACGGGCACACGGCCTCGCTCGTGCCGGGCGACCCGGTACGGGATGTCATAGATCGCGACGTAGCGCTCACGGGCATATACATGGGCCTGCAGCGCATGACTTTTACCTACCCCGTGCTGAATCGCGCAAGAGCACTGCTGTGGCTGATCACCGGCAAGGAAAAGCGCGACGCGCTAAGCCGGCTGCAAGTCGGCGACGAGTCGATCCCAGCCGGGCGAGTCGCAAGAGAGCAAGCGCAGATAATTGCCGACGCGGCCGCCGCGGGCCGCTGAGGAGAACATCAAGACCGCCGATACCCCCCGCGTGAACGGGACATCGGCAAACGAAGCCAAGACTTGCGACTCGTGAGTCCTAAGCCGGCAGCGGCTGACCGGCGGCGCCGGCCTGGTCCTCCTGGAAGTCGCTGAGCACCGCAAGCATCGACTCGGAGTCGCACTCCACCATCGACGGCCACGGCTTCTCGGGATGCTCATCTAGCGTCTTCAGCCCGTTGCCGGTGATGATCGCCACCACGGTGGCATCGGGATCGAGCTCGCCCGACTCCGCCAGCTTCTTCAGTACCGCGATCGTCGTGCCGCCGGCCGGCTCGGTCAGGATCCCCTCGGTTTCGGCGAGCAGATCGATCCCGGCGAATATCTCCTCATCGCTGGCTGTTCCGGCACTGCCTTTGCGCGTTAGAACGGCATCGATCACCAAATAGCCATCTCCGGGAGAACCGATTGCCAGTGAATGCGCGATCGTCGTCGGCTTGCGTGGCTGGATCTCAGGCTCACCGGAGACGATCGCGTCGGCGATCGGCGAGCACCCATCCGGCTGGGCGATGTGCATCTTCGTCGCGCTCGTCTGAGCCAGCCCGACTGTCTCCAACTCGACCAGTCCCTTATGCAACCGTGAGGAAAGCGTTCCCCCCGCGGTAGCCGAGACGATGTGATCCGGAGCTCTCCAGTCGAGCTGCTCAACGATCTCAAAAACAGTCGTCTTGGCGCCCTCGGCGTAGAAGGGTCGCAAAGTGATGTTCGCAAACTCGAGCCCGCTGGCTGCGGCCACCTTGCGGCACTCGCGGTTGGCTTCGTCGTAGTTGCCGGCGACCTGGCAAACACGCGCACCCAGCGCGCGGCAAACACGCGCCTTGGTCTGCTCCAAACGGTTGGGATAGAACACATAGGGGGTGAGCCCAGCCTTGGCCGCCAGCGATGCCACGGCCGTACCAACGTTGCCCGTCGAGACGCACCCGATCTCGGTCTTCCCCAGCTCCAGGGCACGAGCGATCGCGCTCGATACGACCCTGTCCTTGTAGGAGAGACTCGGTCGCTGCGTGCTGTCGTCCTTCAAATACAGTTTTCGCAATCCCAGCCGGTCGCCGAGCCTGTTTGCCGGGATTAGCGGCGTCATACCCGACACCTGGCCCACTTCGGCCTGAGCATGCGCTGAGCGGATCGGCAGCAGCTCAGACAGCCGCCAGATGTTGCGAGGACGCTCGCTCATCGGCAGCTCGCGCAGGCGAGTCTTTGCCAGCTCATAGTCATAGGCAACGTCAAAGCACTTACCGCACGTGGGGCAGAAGGCCTCCGTATCGGTTATCGGGCGTTTGACATCGCATCTCTGGCACACCAGTTCGGTCACGCACGAGCGAGTCATCTCGTTCAGGTCTGCGTGCCCTGTAGCGGTGCTCATCGGGTCTCACCCCTTCTTCGTTGGGTTGGTTGACTTCGGTTTGTACACGTCATCGTGGCACAAGCTCCCCCTGTGGCCACGACGCGTCGATCTCCCCACTGGGCGCCGCCGCGACGATCAACAGCTCCTCGGCGATGTGAGGAGCAAAGGGCATCAGCACGCGGGCAAGCATTTGCAGCGCCGCGAGTAGTGCCTCGTGGTCCTCTGCACACAGCCGCCCGCGCTTTGCGATCACACGCTTCTCGTAGTCGCGGATGCGGTCGAAAAGGCGCATCACGTTGCGAACCGCGCTGTGCATCTCAAGCTCGACTGCGTCCTCGGTGATCTTCTCCACGGCCGTCTCACACCATTGCTCCAGGCGCTTGCGCAGGTGCTCGGTCTTCTCAGGGCCCATCGCGGCGGCCTGCGTGTCGTCGGCTGAGGCGCCATTCGTGGTGTTCTGCTCGAGCTCCTTCGGGTCGAGGGCGAAACGTGCTTGCGAGTAGTCCCAAAGCTGGCGCAAGAAGCGGTGACAGCGCTTGACGTCGCCATCGCTCCAGTTCAGCGAGCGCTGCGCACGAGCTGCGTACAACACAGCCATGCGCACCGTGTCGGCCCCGTATTGCTCGACCAGCTCGTCCGGGTCGACCACGTTGCCCAGGTGCTTGCTCATCTTGCGTCCGTCTCTGATCACCATCTCGTGGAACAAGCAGCCCGCGAACGGCTCTCCGTCGCTCAGGAACTCCAGTGGGCCGATATCGCGCAGTGCCTTTGTCACAGTTCGCTGATCGAACACGAAGTTGCCGCTGTCCGAGCCCGCCACGACCCGCTCACAGGGCAACCATGTGCGCAGATCCTCCAGCGCCAGGATGTGCTCGAGTGTCTCCTCGCGCTCGCTTGGTGGTACACAAACCGGTACCCACAGCCACAGTGCGTCGAAGTGACAATCGAGCGTGTCTGTCTCGCGTCGCGCGCTCTCGCCGCACTTCGGGCAGGTGGTCTGTACGAAGTCCTCGCGCTCGGCCAGTGGGTTGCCGGTGCCGGTCGGCTTCACGTCGAGTGGCAGCAGCACCGGCAGCTGCTCGCGTCCCAGCGGCACGGCGCCGCAACGCTCGCAATACACGATCGGAATCGGCGTACCCCACGAGCGCTGCCGGGAGATCGTGAAGTCGTTCGCCCGGTAGCGCACAGCCTCGCGTGTAGGCACACTGGAGATGTTGGCGGTGGGCGTCGGAGGCTCTGCGGGAGGCTCCTGGGGTGCACCGAACAGCCGCTCGGCGATAACCGCGTCGGTGCGGTCACGCTCGGGAATGCCAAGCACGGCGGTCGGCCCGAAGCGACCGTCCACAGTAGGGGTAACGATCACCGGCAGTGGCTCCCCGCCGGTCGGGGACGCCACCAGGCGCCCGGTGTCCACGAGGGGCATTGTTTGTGCCTCGCGCGCACTTCGCTCCAGACCCACCGCTCGCAGCTCCTCGAGGCGCTGAGCCAAAACCTCATCCCGCGCCCACTCCTCCACACGCGGGTGTCTTGGCGAAACAGCTACGAATCGCGCCAGCTCGAGCGCGTCGGGGTGGGGGGTGAACACGGTCAGCGGCTCGCCCTCCCCGGTGGCACCCGGCCGGGACGGCTGGGTCAGCTCGAGCTCGACGCCGTCCACGCGGCCGAGCACGAAGCGCTGGGAGGCAAGCGCGTTCTCATCCCATATTCCGCTCGCCGCGAGCTCATGCAGGCGTAGGTCGTTCTCCGGTACGTACTCGCTAATCCGTAGATACCACTGGGGACGCTCGATCAGCCGTACGGGGTTGTGGCAGCGCCAGCACGCGCCGTCCTCGACCTGGATCGTCGCGAGCACGGTCTGGCAGGTGTCGCACCAGTCCACGCTGCCGGTTCCGCGGTACACCAAGCCGGCGTCCAGCAGCGTCAGAAACAACCACTGCGACCAGCGGTACATGATCGCGTCCGAGCTCATGAACGTGCGCTCCCAATCGAAGGAGAACCCGAGCTGGCGCAGCTGTCCGACCATATGCTCCGCACAGCGTGCCACCCACGCGCTGGGCGACTCTTTGCCGGCGATCGCACCAAGCTCGGCCGGCAGACCAAAGGAGTCAAAGCCGAAGGCAAACAGCACGTCCTCGCCGCGCGCCCGGCAGAAGCGCGCATAGGCGTCGCCTATCGAATAGCTGCGCACATGCCCAATGTGGATGTTCCCGGAGGTAAACGGAGCCGACGGCTTGATGTACTTGTGTGGTTTCTCGCCGCTCGCCTCGGGGGTCCTGAAGGCGTTCTGTGCGCGCCACGCCGCCTGGCGGCGAGCCTCGATTGTTCGCGGCTCATAGCTGGGGAGATTGCCGTCGCTCATCTCAGTCGAGCATACCCAAGGGCCCCCAGGGCATTGCTATGCTCGTCCGCCTCGAGTGTAAGGATTCCCAGATGGAAGTAGAGATTGGACGCGGCAAGCAGGGCCGCCGCGCTTACGGCTTTGACGACATCGCGATTGTGCCCTCCCGGCGCACGCGCGACCCCGACGACATCGACATTTCCTGGAAGCTCGGCCCCTACCAGTTCGAGCTGCCGATGATGGCCTCCGCAATGGACGGTGTCGTCTCGCCGGAGACGGCCGCGATCGTGGGGAAGCTGGGAGGCCTCGCAGTACTTAACCTCGAGGGGATCTTCACACGCTACGAGGATGCAAGCGTTCAGCTGGAGCGGATTGCCGCCTTGCCCAAGGAGATCGCCACGCGCGAAATGCAGGAGATCTACGCCACTCCGGTCAAGCCCGAGCTGATCGCCCAGCGAATTCGCGAGATCAAGGAGCAAAAGGTCGTCGTGGCCGCCTCGCTGACCCCGCAGAAGGTGCTTGCCTATCACGAGATCGCGCTTGAGGCGGGACTCGATGTGCTCGTGATCCAGGGCACGGTGGTGTCCGGCGAACATGTCTCCACAGTCTCCGAGCCACTGAACCTGAAGGAGTTCATCCCTTCGCTTGACGTGCCCGTCGTGGTCGGCGGCTGCGCTTCCTACCAAACGGGTCTTCACCTGATGCGCACCGGTGCCGCCGGCGTGCTTGTCGGTGTGGGACCGGGCGCCGCGTGCACCACCCGCGGCGTGCTCGGCATTGGCGTGCCGCAAGCCACGGCGATCGCCGATGTGGCTCACGCTCGCTCGACCCACATGCTGGAGACCGGCGAGTACTGTCAGGTAATCGCCGATGGCGGTATGCGCAATGGTGGCGACGTCTCCAAGGCGATCGCACTCGGCGCCGACGCGGTCATGATCGGCTCGCCGCTCGCTCGCGCCCACGAAGCTCCCGGTCGTGGCTTTCACTGGGGAATGGCCACTTTCCACCCCACGCTCCCTCGCGGGGCGCGCGTGGCGACTACCCGCAACGGCACCCTCGAGGAGATCCTTGTCGGTCCCGCACGCGAGAATGACGGCACCTTCAACCTGTTCGGCGGCCTGCGCACCTCAATGGCCACTTGCGGCCACAAGGACCTTGCCGAGTTCAACCGCGCCGAGGTCGTCATCGCGCCCTCGCTGCAAACGGAGGGCAAGCAGCTCCAGCGCGACCAGTCGGTCGGCATGGGCTCCAACGGTAAGGCCGCAGAACTCGTAAATGACTGAAGCCACCGTCACGGCCCCCGCATCGCCCACGAAGGCGTCGGACGGGGTGGGGGCAGCGCGTGAGGAGGTTGTCGTCCTCGACTACGGCGGTCAGTACTCCCAGCTGATCGCGCGCCGCATCCGCGACTGTGGCGTGTTCTCCGAGCTGTTGCCCCACCATGTCCCGGTCGGGGAGGTACTCAAGCGCAAACCGCGCGGCATCGTTCTCTCCGGCGGGCCCGCGTCGGTGTATGCGCCAGGCGCTCCGCGTCTGGATCGTGAGCTGCTCGAGCTCGGTGTGCCCGTGCTCGGCATTTGTTACGGCATGCAGCTGCTCGTGCACGAGCTCGGCGGGCGCGTCGAGCAGGCCGAGGTCGGCGAGTTCGGTCGCTCCGAGCTGACCGTCACAGAGCCAGGTGTGCTGCTGGCGGGAATGCCCAGGGAGCAGACCTGCTGGATGTCCCATCGCGACACCGTGTTCGAGCCACCGGCTGGCTTCCTCGCGCTCGCCTCCTCCACTGGCTCGCCGGTCGCCGCCGTCGAGGATCCCGTGCGCGGCATCTACGGCATCCAGTTTCACCCCGAGGTTGTCCACACACCTTACGGTCAGGAGATCCTCACGCGCTTTCTCACGGACGTGTGCGGTTGCGAGCGCACCTGGTCTGCCGCTTCGATAGCCGAAGACCAGATCGCCCGCATTCGCAAGCAGGTCGGTAGCGGACGCGTCATTTGCGGGCTCTCCGGCGGGGTCGATTCCTCGGTCGCCGCACTACTCGTGCATCGCGCGATCGGCGATCAGCTCACGTGCGTGTTTGTCGACCACGGCCTGATGCGCAAGGACGAGGGCGAGCAGGTGATAAGCGCGTTCCGCGACACCTTCAAGGTGCCGCTCGTCGCGGTGGACGCCGAGCGGCGCTTCCTCGACAAGCTCAAAGGAGTCACCGAGCCAGAGGCCAAGCGCAAGGCCATCGGTGCCGAGTTCATCCGGGTGTTCGAGGAGGAGGCGTCGAAGATCTCCGCATCGAGCCCGGCGCGCTATCTCGTGCAGGGCACGCTCTATTCCGATGTGATCGAGTCGGGGGGCGGCACCGGTGCGGCGACGATCAAGTCCCATCACAACGTCGGCGGCCTGCCGGATGACATGCAGTTCGAGCTTGTCGAGCCGCTGCGTGCACTGTTCAAGGACGAGGTGCGCGCCGTCGGCGCCGAGTTGGGGCTACCCGAGCGACTCGTCTGGCGCCAACCGTTCCCAGGCCCCGGCTTGGCGATCAGGGTCGTCGGCGGCGAGGCCACCAAGGAGCGCCTGGATGTGTTGCGCGAGGCCGATCACATCTTGCAAGAGGAGATCCGCAAGGCCGGGCTCTACCGCGAGCTGTGGCAATCTTTCTGCGTGCTCCCCGATGTGCGCACCGTCGGGGTGCAGGGCGACGAGCGCACCTATGGCTACGTGGTGGTCATTCGCGCAGTCACCAGCGACGACGCGATGACCGCCGATTGGGCACGCCTCCCATACGACCTTCTCGAGACGATCGCCTCGCGCATGATTAACGAGTTGCGCGAGGTAAACCGGGTGGTCTTGGACATAACTTCCAAGCCCCCCGGAACCATAGAGTGGGAGTAGTTCCGTCGGCTCAGCGCATGTCTGGTCCGCGAACTGACTCAACATCGCCTATCATTCGCCGTCGCGCCGCGCGTCGAGTTCGCGCGGCCTTTTTCACGCCATGAAGACCTACGTAGCCAAGTCAACCGATCGCGAGCGCAACTGGCTCGTCGTCGACGCGAACGGCAAGACGCTCGGGCGTCTGGCCACGCAGATCGCGGACGCCCTGCGCGGCAAGCGCAAGCCTGAGTACACGCCGCACGTGGACACAGGTGACTTTGTCGTGGTCGTCAACGCCGAGAAGGTGTCCGTCAGCGGTAAAAAGCGCCAGGACAAGCGCTACTACCGTCACTCCGGCTATCCGGGCGGGCTGCGCTCGCGCACCTTCGAGGAGATGATCGACCGCCGCCCCGAGGAGGTCGTGCGGCTGGCCGTGAAGGGCATGATGCCGCGCAACCGCTTGGCGCGTAAGCAGATAACGAAGCTCAAGGTCTACGCTGGCCCCGAGCACCCCCACATCGCCCAGAAACCGCAACCGATGGAAGTCGAGGCCTGATGGCTGACGAGCCTACAGAGCAGCCCGAGGACCAGGCTGAGCCCACCGAGCCGGTCGCCGAGACGCCAGCGGACACCGCCGCCTCCGAGCAAATTGCCGACGCCCCTGAGACGCCTGTCGTCGAGGAGATCGCCGTCGAGGAGATCGTGGCTGAGGAGATTGTTGTCGAGGAGGTTGTGGCCGAGATCGTGGCCGAGGAGATCGTGGCCGAGGTCGCGGCCGAGAAGCTGGTCGCGCAGGCAGCGGATGCTGAGGAGCAGCAGGCCGAGCAACCGCCCGCCGAGCAGCCCGCCGCCACGGAGGCAGAGGAGGCAGAGGACGTCGAGGAGGAAGAGGAACCAGCTCCGCGTGTCAAGCCGAGCGTGCCGGGGGCGCACCTGGAAGTGGACATCGTGCCCGAGGGGGTCGATCCGCTTGCGCCCGACCAGCCCGCCGATCCCTATGCGATCGATGAGGACGAGGAGCCCCAGGCGGACGAGGAGAGCGACAGTGCACAGCTCTCAGAGCCGATCTCCACTGCCGCGATCGATCTTGCCGCCGGAGCTCGCTATAACGCGACCGGCAAGCGCAAGACGGCAATCGCGAGGGTCATTCTCAGGCCGGGCACGGGTGCCTATCTGGTCAACGGGCGCGCTCTGGACGAGCACTTTCCTCGCATCACCCTTCAGCGCAACATTCGCCAGCCGCTCGAGACGGTTGGCTATCAGGAGCGCATGGACGTCATCGCTCGCTTGCAGGGCGGCGGCATCTCCGCGCAGGCCGGAGCGCTGCGCCACGGTATCTCTCGTGCGTTGCTCGAGGCCGACCCGAATCTGCGTGGGGAGCTCAAGCGCCGCGGTTTCCTGACGCGCGACTCGCGCGCCAAGGAGCGCAAGAAGGCGGGTCTGAAGAAGGCCCGCAAGCGCCCGCAGTTCTCCAAGCGCTAAATCGCGGCGATGGCCAGGCTGTTTGGGACCGACGGCGTCCGCGGAGTCGCGGGCGAGCTGCTGAGCGCCGAGCTCGTACTGGGGCTTGGCAAGGCGGCGACGCTCAACACCCAGGCAGCCAACCCGCGCGTGCTGATCGTGCGCGACACGCGCGAGTCGGGGGAGATGCTGCAGGCGGCGCTCGCCGCCGGCGTGAGCGCGGCCGGCGGAGAAGCGCTGCTCGGGGGGGTGCTGCCGACACCCGCGGCGCCCCTGCTCATCAAGCGCTACGGGTTCGACCTGGCGGTCGTGATCTCCGCCTCGCACAACCCCTACCGAGACAACGGCGTGAAGTTCTTCGCCGCCGACGGCTACAAGCTCACCGACGAGGCAGAGCTCGTTATCGAAGAGGCGTTGGCGGCGAGCGATGGCGCCGCCGGCAGCATCCCGGGCGCTGCCGACGGTGCGGCGTCGCGGCCGATCGGGCGTGTGCGCGAGCTGCGCGGCACCCACGAGGACTACCTGCGCGAGCTGGAGCAGCGCTTTGCCGACCTGCGCCTCGATGGGCTGGACCTGCTGATCGACTGCGCCAACGGCGCCACCTACAAGGTCGCTCCCGAGATATTCAGGCGCCTCGGCGCCAGCGTGACAGTGCTCGCCGCGACGCCCGATGGGCGCAACATCAACGCGGGATGTGGCTCCACTCACGTTGCCAAGCTTGGCGAGCGAGTGCTCGAGGGGGGACACGCGCTCGGCCTCGCTTTCGACGGCGACGGCGATCGCGTGCTCGCGGTGGATCGCTCCGGCACCGTCGTCGACGGCGACGAGCTGATCGCGCTTGCCGCGCTACACCTGCGCGAGCGCGAGCGGTTGCCGGGAGGTGGCGTGGTCGTGACGGTGATGACGAACTATGGCTTTCACGCCGCGATGCGCGAAGCCGGCATCGAGGTGGCATCCACGAGCGTTGGCGACCGCTATGTACTGGAGGAGCTTCGCCGCAAGGGCTGGACGCTCGGAGGCGAGCAGTCCGGGCACATCATCGACATGGGCTTCAACAGCACCGGTGACGGCATTGCCTCCGCGCTGCTCACGCTGGAGGCGCTCGCCGGTCGCGACCTCGCCGAGCGCGACGCGATGCGCAAGCTGCCCCAGCGACTCGTAAACGTGCGCGTGCGCGACCGCGGCGCGCTGGCGAGTGCCGATTCCGTCCTTGCGGCTGTGCGCAGTGAGGACGAGGCGCTCGCTGGCCGCGGACGCGTGCTGGTACGTCCCAGCGGCACCGAGCCGCTGGTGAGGGTGATGGTCGAGGCGCCCACCGACGAGGAGGCCGACGCGGCCTGCTCGCGCCTGGTGGCGCTGGTCGAGCACGAGCTGACCTAGCAAGAAAGCACCTCTTGCTCGCGGCCACGTGCTCCACGCGAGCGTCGCACCGCATTTGGTACTAGAACATTCGCCCAGTGCTCTGGTCGGGCCGCTTGGGCGCTGGTATCGTCGGCTGCGTGTGCGGCATTGTCGGCTACGTAGGTAGGCGTCCGGCTCGCGAGCTTTTGCTTGCGGGGTTGCTCAAGCTCGAGTACAGGGGCTATGACAGCGCCGGTATCTCGCTGATCGTCGAGGACCACATCGAGGCGGTGCGCTCGGTCGGCAACCTGAGCGCATTGCAAGCGAAGCTCGACGGTCTCGGTAGCGTGCAGGCGGCCGGTGCGCCGGTGGCGCTCGCCGAGAAGCCCGCCACGACCGGTATTGCGCATACGCGCTGGGCTACGCACGGGCGCGTGAGCGAGGAGAACGCTCATCCCCACTACGACTCCGAGGATCGTCTGCACGTCGTCGTAAACGGCATCGTGGAGAACTACATGGCACTCAAGGAGCGCCTCGCGGGTGAGGGTTGCGTATTTACCTCGGAGACCGACGCGGAGGCAATCGCCCACCTGATCTCGGCCCACTACGACGGCGATCTCGCCGCCGCGGTGCAGGCGGCGTTCGGCGAGCTGGAGGGCCACTTCGCTTTCGTAGCGATGAGTCTGGAGGAGCCCGAAACGCTCGTCGGGGCCCGCAAGGAGTGCCCGTTGGTTGTCGGGCGGGGCGAGGGGGAGCAGTTCATCGCCTCGGCTGTGCCTGCGTTTCTTGCGCAAACACGCTCCACCCAGTACATCGAGAACGGTGAGATCGTGGTGCTGCGTCCCGATGAAGTAACGATCCTCACCGCCGCCGGCGTGCCCGTGCAACGCGAGCTCGAGCAGATCGACTGGGACGAGGCGACCGCCGAAAAGGGTGGTTATGAGACGTTCATGCTCAAGGAGATCCACGAACAGGCCGACGCGGTGGCCGAGACGATCGCCGATCGGGTCGCGCGTGGCGACGGTGTGGACCTTGACGAGGTGGGCGCACTGGACGAGGCGATACTCGCTGACGTCAAGCGTGTGGTGGTGCTGGCCTGTGGGACCTCCTACCACGCCGGACTCGTCGGTCGATACGCGATCGAGGAATGGGCGCGACTGCCCGTGGAAATCGATGTCGCCTCCGAGTACCGCTACCGCAACCCGGTTGTCGGACCTGGCGATCTCGTCATCGGCATCTCCCAGTCCGGGGAGACGGCGGACACGCTGGCCGCGATGCGCAAGGCGCGCGAGCGCGGCGCGACCGTGCTCGCGATCACGAACGTGATGGGCTCGCAGATCACCCGCGAGGCCGACGGTGTGCTGTTCACGCGCGCGGGGCTCGAGATTGGGGTTGCCGCGACTAAGACATTCGTTTGTCAGGTGGCGATCGTCTATCTGCTCGGGTTGCGTTTGGCGGAGTTGCGTGGCACGCTCGAGCCCCAGCGTTTGAGCGAGCTCGTCGGCGATCTGGGACGCGTGCCGCACTGCATCGAAGAGGTTCTCGCCGACGCCGCCGCGCCGATCAGGCAAGTCGCAGACGAACACTGGCAGAGGGAGTTCTTTCTTTACATCGGCCGCCACGTCGGCCTTCCCATAGCGCTCGAGGGCGCGCTGAAGCTCAAGGAGATTTCCTACATTGCCACCGACGCATATGCGGCGGGAGAGATGAAGCACGGCCCGATCGCGCTATTGGAGGATTCGACGCCCGTGGTGTGCGTGGCGATCGACTCGCCGGTGCGCGAGAAGATGCTGTCCAACATGCAAGAGGTGCGCGCGCGCGGCGCGCACACGATCACGGTCGTCACCGCCGGAGACGATCTGCTGGCAAGCCAGGTGGACGTGGCGATCCCGATCCCGGCAATCGACTGGATGCTGCAACCGATACTCGCGGTCATCCCGCTGCAGCTGCTTGCCTACGAGATAGCCAAGTTGCGCGGGCTCAACGTCGATCAGCCGCGCAACCTCGCAAAGACGGTCACTGTCGAGTAAGCGTCGCGCGCCTGGCATCCACCATCCACCATCCTGCGCTCCTAAGCTGCGGTCATTGCTGATGGACCCTTAGTATCGCCTGGATGAATGCTCTTCCCGACTGGTGCGAGCCGCTGCTCAGTGCGCCCGAGATGCGGGCTGTGGACCGCTGGGCGATCGAGGAGCAGGGGGTGCCCTCGCTCGAGCTGATGGAGCGCGCAGGGGAGGGGGTCGTGCGCGCGCTCGAGGATCTCTGGGCCGACGGTGCGGTGACTGTGGTGTGTGGCAAGGGCAACAATGGTGGCGACGGGCTGGTCGTGGCGCGACTGTTGCGCGAGGCCGCGCGCGAGGTGAGCGTGGTGTGCCTCGCTCCCGCGGACGAGCTCTCTCCGGACGCGCGCGCGAACATGGAGCGCCTGCCCGGGGAGCCGCCGCTGCGCTTCGGCGAGCCAGCCGCGCGGCAGGCGATCGAGAGGGCCGAGATACTCCTCGACGCGCTGCTCGGCACCGGCTTCGCCGGCTCTCCGCACGGTGCCGTGGCAGAGGCGATCGAGGCGCTGAACGCCGCGCCTGGGCGCGTGCTCAGCATCGATATGCCAAGCGGTGTCGACGCGTCCACCGGGATCGTCGCGGGCGTTGCCGTTGAAGCGCAGAAGACCGTCAGCTTTCATGCAGGCAAGCCCGGCCTTTGGATACATCCCGGCAAGGGTTGTGTAGGGGATACATGCACGATCGAGATTGGCGTTCCGCGCGGCGCGCCATCATGTACCGACATCGGCCTGATTGGCGAGCGGGTACTCGGGGTGTTGCCGCGCCGGGATGCCGGTTCGACGAAGTTCACGAGCGGCCACGTAGTCGTGGTTGGCGGCTCGCGAGGCCTTACTGGCGCTCCTGCGATGGCCTCGCTTGCGGCGATGCGCGCGGGCGCCGGGTACGTGACAGCGTGCGTACCGGAGTCGCTCCTCGGAATACTCGACGTGCAGCTCGTGGAGACGATGACACGTGGACTACCCGATGAGCACGGAGCACTGGTGCCAGAAGGACTTTCCGTGGCGCTCGAAGCGCTTGAACGTGCGGGGGCGCTGGTGCTTGGTCCCGGGCTCGGCCGCACCGAGGCAAGCGCTTGCCTCGCTCGCGAGCTGGCCGGCGCGGCGCCAATCGCGATGGTGCTCGACGCGGACGGGCTGAACGCCCACGCAGGCCATCTGTCCGATCTCGCTCGCAGGCAGGCACCGACGGTGCTCACGCCGCACGCGGGCGAGCTTGCTCGCCTGCTCGGCAGCGACAGCGAATCGGTCCAGCGCGAGCGCCTTTCGAGCGCTCGTGCCGCCGCCGATCAATCCGGCGCCGTGGTCGTACTGAAGGGCGATGACACGTTGGTTGTCGAGCCGGCTGGGCGCGTCGCGATCAGCCCTGGAGGCAGCCCGGCGCTCGCGACGGCAGGTACCGGTGACGTACTGAGCGGCACGGTTGCGGCGCTGCTTTCACAGGGCATCGATGTTTTCGAGGCCGCCGCTGCCGGCGTGTATTTGCACGTGCGGGCCGGGCGCGAGGCGGCACTCCGGCTGGGTGCCGCGGAGGGCGTGATTGCTAGTGACGTGATTGCTGCGCTTCCGGCGGCGAGGCGTCCGTGAGCCCTCGCCGTGCGCTCGCACGCGTGAACCTGGCGGCAATCGAGCGCAATTGCGCTCGATTGCACGCGGAGCTGGCGCATGGGTGTGAGCTGTGTGTGGTGGTGAAGGCCGACGGCTACGGTCACGGTGCCGCAGCGAGCGCGCGCGCGGCACTCGATGCCGGTGCGAGCTGGCTGGCGGTGGCGGGCGCGCGCGAGGCGGTCGAGTTGCGGCGGGACGGCTTCACCGGTGTGAGGCTGCTCGTGATGGGTGCGCTCAGTCCCGTAGAGCTGCGCGAAGCCCTTCAGGCCGGAGCCGACGTCGTCGTGTGGAGCGAGCAGACGGTGCGCGCGGTCGCCGAGGCCGGAGGCGGGCGCGTGCACGTCAAGCTCGACAGCGGCATGGGCCGCCTCGGCACACGCGACCCCGAGCAGGCATCGCGTGTGGTGGACGCCGCGAGCGCCACCCCGGATGTCGAGTTGGCCGGTGTTATGACGCATTTCGCAACCGCCGACGACGAGCACGATCCGTTCTTCGAGCGCCAGCTGGGCACGTTCGCGGAGTGGGCTGGAAAGGTCAAGGCGGCTCATCCAGAGGTCGTCGTGCACGCCGCCAACAGCGCCGCGACTCTGCGCGAGAAGCGCGCCCATTTCGACATGGTGCGTTGTGGCATCGCGGTGTACGGGATGGACCCGTTCGGGATCGACCCGTTCGCACAGCAGCTCGATCCGGTGCTCGAGCTGACCTCCTATGTGGCTGAGGCAAAGAGCTGCGCGCCGGGGCAGAGCGCCGGCTACGGACGGCGCTTCGTGGCCGAGCGCGACACGCTGCTCGGAGTGCTCCCGATCGGCTACGGCGACGGCTGGCGCCGGGCGCTGTCAAACAACGCCGAGGTGCTCGTCGCAGGCGAGCGCCGACCGGTCGTGGGCACCGTGAGCATGGACAACCTCACCGTCGATCTCGGGGAGGATGCGGACGCGAGCGCGCTGGCTGGGAGCGAGGCGGTGTTGATCGGGGCGCGCGGCAAGCAGCGCATCCTCGCCGAGGAGGTTGCTCGCTGGATCGGCACGATCAACTACGAGGTCACCTGCGGACTGACGGCGCGGGTGCCGCGCGTCTACCATCGCGACGGCCGGCTTTGACGAGCGCCGACGCGTTGACCCTGGTTCGCTCCGCGCTGGTGGACCGGCCGGCGTGGCTGGTGGGCGGAGCGGTGCGCGATCTGGCGCTCGGTCGGCCGGTTGGCGATCTCGACGTCGTGCTCGACGGCGACCCGGAGCAGGCGGCTCGCGCGATAGCGCGGGCGGCGCGCGGGGCGAGTGGCGGAGGGGCCGCGTGCTTCGCGCTATCCGAGCGTTTCGGGGCTTGGCGCGTCGTGGCTCGCGAGGGCTCCTGGCAGGTCGACATCGAGCGCTTGCGCGGCGAGTCGCTGGAGGAGGACTTGGCGCTGCGCGACTTTACCGTCAACGCCGTCGCCGAGCCCCTCCGGGGCGGGGAGCCACTTGACCCACTCGGCGGTCTTGCCGATTTGCGTGTCGGGCGTCTGCGGCTCGCCGGCCCGGGTGCTTTCCAGGACGATCCGCTGCGAGTGTTGCGCCTCGTGCGGGTCGCGGTCGAGCTTGACTTGACGCCCGAGCCCGAGACGATCGTCGCGGCGCTCGCGCAGGCCGGGCGACTTGTCGAAGTGTCTCCCGAGCGGGTGTTCGTGGAGCTGCGGCGGATCGTCGCATCGGAGCGCGTGCTGCGTGGCATCGAGATGCTCGAGGAGATCGGTGCGCGTGCCGTCGTGCTCCCCGAGCTGGGGGCTATGCGTGGAGTCGAGCAGAGTCGCTATCACCACCGTGACGTGTATGGGCACACGCTCGAGGTGTTGGAGCGGGTGGTCGAACTGACCGCTAGTGGTGGCGGCGAGGTCCTGGATGGCTCGCCCGTGCGTGAAAAGAGCAAGGACTCAGAGATCGGTGTCGTCGAAATGCTGGGGGAGCATCGCGCGCAAGTGCTTGCTGTGCTGGCCGAGCCGCTCGCCGATGAGATGACGCGCGGGGAGGCGTTGCGCTGGAGTGCCCTACTTCACGATGCCGCCAAGCCGGCGACGCGCGCCGTGCGGGTATGGGATCGGCGTGTCACGTTCATCGGGCACGACGCGCTTGGGGCCGACCTCGCTCGTGACGTGCTCGGTCGTTTGCGCGCGAGCACGCGCTTGCGCGAGCATGTGGCGGCGCTCGTACGTCATCACCTGGCGCTTGGCTTTCTCGTGCACGAGTCACAGCCGCTCGCGCGCACGATCGTGTTCGACTATCTGCGCCGTTGCGACCCGGTTGGTGTGGACGTGACCCTGCTGTCGGTGTGCGACCGGCTGGCCACGCGCGGCGCGAAAGCGCCGGAAGCGATCGCGGCGCACATGGTTCTCGCACGGGCGATGCTGGGCGATGCGCTGCGCTGGCGAAGCGTTGGTCCGCCCGCCCCGCTGGTGCGCGGCGATGAGCTGGCAGCGGAGTTGGGCATCGCGCTTGGGCCACGCATCGGGGAGTTGCTGGCCGATCTCACCCGTGCGCAGTATGCGGGCGAGGTGACCACGCGCGAGCAGGCGCTCGCCTTCGCACGCCGCCGCTAGGCACGGTCTCAAGTCGGCTGAGCGCGCCCCACCTTGCACTGAGACCAGCGGCGGCTCTTTGGGCGGCACAACCGGCCGGGGGTGGGGCGGCTAGGATTGCCCGGAATGGCCGAGCCGGACTGCATCTTCTGCAAGATCGTCGCGGGCGAGCTACCGGCGAGCATCGTCGATGAAGACGAGCGCACGATCGCCTTCATGGACATAGGCCCAGCCGCGCGTGGCCACGCGTTGGTGATACCGCGCACTCACGCCGCCGACTTGCTCAGCATCGGTCCTGAGGAACTGGCGGCCGTCGCGGTCGCGGCGCGGCGCCTTGCGATTCGCATGAAGGAGCGCCTCGGCGCCGACGGGATCAACGTCATCAACTCGTGTGGTGCCGCGGCGTGGCAAACCGTGTTCCATTTCCACCTGCACGTGATTCCCCGCTACGAGGGCGATCAGCTGCGCCAGCCGTGGGTGCCAGCTCCGGGCGATCCCGACGACGTTGTCGCCGCCGCTGCCACGATCGGGCTCGCCCCGAAAAAGGGGGAATAACGGGTTGCGTGTCGAACCGCTACATCGTCCCCATCCACGTGTTCCTGTTGAATGGTCGCTATGAAACGTCTCCCCACAGTGGTTTTGGTTGCCTGCGGTTTGGCTCTCGTCCTTCCGGCGGGCTCGCTCGCCACGCTCAGCGAAGTCGGCGTGATCCCGGAAACGACACCGCCCAGCACACCGAGTTGCCCGACCCAGTCGTGCGAGGCTGTCAGCCGCACCACCGGATTCCAGGTCAAGGTCGAAACCGACAACAATCTCGTGGCCGCGCCGCGCGAAGGTACCGTCGTCGCGTGGACCGTCACGCTCGGCAAGCCCAACGCGACCCAGATCAAGTATTTCAACGCAAACGAGGGTGGCCCCGCCTCGGCGGGGATCGCGATCCTGCGCCCCCAGAAGAGCCCCAAACTGACTTACAAGCTGATTGCCCAGAGCCCGGTTGTACCGCTTGAAAAGTATTTCGGCAAGACCGCCCAGTTCCCGCTTGCCACGACACTGGCGGTCAAGAATGGCGATGTGGTCGCGCTCACGGTGCCATCCTGGGCGCCTGTGCTGGCGCTCAATTTCGGCAAGGGCACCTCATGGCGGGCCAGCCGGCCAAAGGGTCAGTGCGCGACCACCGGCACCCAAACCACGCAGACGTCGCTCAGCTCCAGCGTTCAGTACTACTGCCTCTACCAGACTGCCCGCCTCACCTACAGCGCGACGCTGATCTCGACGCCCTAGGGGGCGCTGGCGCCGCCGCTGGCGCCGACGTTGCTCGCGGGTTTTTCCGCGGTTTTTTCAGAAGCGGGTTTTTCGCTTGCTGCTTCTTTGGAGGTTTCGCCGCCGGCAGACGTGCCGCCCGCCGCGCCGCTTTCAGCAGCACCCGACCCTGAGGAGCTTTCGCCGCCGGTTTCGCTGCTGCCGGTAGTCGAGCTGGATGAGGTTTTTTCTCCGGCGGTGGAGGTCGTGGCGGTAGTCGAAGTCGAGGTTGTTTCAGTGGCGCCTTTTTCTGCCGCGGTGCTGCTCGGCGGGGTGATTTCAGGCGTGCTCTTTGGAACGGCGTCAGATACGTTGCTGCCGCCACATGAGCTCAGGGCGAGGCCAGAGAGGGCAACCAGGGCGCTTGCGGCGAGCGCGAGAACACGAGTCCGATGTGGACCCCTGTTCACGCGCCCAGCGGACCCATTCGGCGCGTGCAGGTGGGACAGTCGTTCAGGTCCTTCTGGGCTGGCTGCTCGCACCACGGACAGAACCGCAGGTTCTCCACCGACCACGGCAGGCGCGAGTCGCTAGGGGCGAGTGGGAGCAGCTTGCCGACGATCTCCATCGGCTCGCCCGATTCGCGATCGAGATACACCTGGCCGGGTTGCGCCTCGATCACGACTTCGCGGCCGCTGGATGGAGTACGCAGGCGATAGCGTTGAATAGCGCTCATGCCCGGCACTCTAGCGAAGCGAGTCCGGGAATAGGTCGGCGGCAATAACGGCCGATGGGTGCAGACGCATAGGTGCAGCCGGGGCGGGTACTTGACGAGCGGTCCTCAGCGCAATACATTGAGGCAATCGTTGCAAGCAGTTCCGACTACGGGAGGCGAGGAGCGATGCACGTACGAGATGGAATGAGTCCAATGGTCCTGGCAGTAGGTCCAGGTCACACGTTGCGCGACGCCGCGCGGCTGATGTCAGAGCGCCACGTGGGCGCGGCTGTCGTGATCGACCCAGATGCAAGCGGACCGGGGATTCTGACCGAGCGCGACGTGCTCAGTTCGATCGGCGCGGGCGAGAGTCCGGACGTCGAGCTGGTCGCCGACCATCTGACGCGAGACGTGGTGTATGCCGAGCCGAGCTGGTCTTTGGAGGAGGCCGCAACCGCGATGGTTCGCGGCGGCTTTCGCCACCTGATCGTCGTCGAGCGTGGAGAGACAATGGGGATACTCTCCGTGCGCGACGTCGTGCGCTGCTGGACCGACGAGGGGGCTGTCTGCCCCGTTCCGGCGAGCGCAGCCGTGGGGTGAGAGAGGGAAGGCTCGTGCGCTCGCCTCGGGGAAGCGAGCGCCGCCTTTTCATTGGGGCCGCGCGTGGCTTGGGAATCCCACCCACCGCGCGCGGCGCCTCACCGCTCTTTTGAAACAGGCTCTAAGCGCGATCAGTGATGGTCGAGCGGTAGCTCGTCAACTTCGCGACGCGTGTCTTTGATCCAGCGTATGACCGCGACAACCGTGATGATGACACCGCCTATCAGCAGGATCTTGCTGATCGTGATGCCGATCACCGCGAGGGTTATGCCCACGGCGACGAGCAGCGGCAGAATCGTCGGTCCGGGGAGGTGTACCTCCTCGCCTGTCGGCGGGACCTCGGGGTCGAGTGGGCTCATGAGAGATACAGCGCGGCCACGACGAACGTGAGGCCGAACATGAACATGCAGATCCCGGCGATGATGATCCCGGCGCGGATGTTCTTCTGGGCTAGACGACGATCCATGACGACGTGAAGATTACAACTTTGCGTCGACGACCATCGCGCAGAACAGCAGCGCGAGGTAGGCGAGCGAGAACAGATACAGCTGCAGCGCGCTGCGCCTGTCGGCGCGACGGTAGAGCCTCACCGCGCCCGCGATGAATCCGAACCCGAGCAGCAGCGACGCGACGAGATAGATCGGGCCGAAGCCTCCCGCGCAGAAGGGGAGCTGGGTGACCGCGTACAGGAGCACCGAGTAGAGCAGTATCTGCCGGCGCGTCTCGGCCTCGCCGCGCACCACAGGGAGCATCGGCACCCCTACCTTCGCGTACTCGTCCTTCATCAGCAGCGAAAGGGCCCAGAAATGCGGCGGCGTCCAGAAGAACACGATGAAGAACAGCAACACGGCAACCCCGCTCACAGAGCCGGTTACCGCCGCCCAGCCAACGAGCGGTGGGATCGCTCCAGCGGCGCCGCCGATCACGATGTTCTGAGGCGTACGTCGCTTCAACCACATCGTGTACACGAGCACATAGCCGAGGAATCCCGCGAAGGAAAGGCTCGCGGCGAGCACGTTGACCGTCAACGAAAGCTCGAGGAACGACAGGGCGGCCAGCGCACAGCCGAACAGAAGGGCCGCCCTGGGGGACACCCGTCCCGCGGGGATCGGTCGCGAGGCTGTGCGCGCCATGCTGGCGTCGATGTCGCGGTCAAACCAGTGGTTGACGGCGCCCGCGCCACCTGCCGACAGGTAGCCGCCGAGGCACGTGAGCGCGATCAGCGCCACCGAAGGGCTGCCGGCCACGAGCATCGTCGTGATCGTCGTGAGTAGCAGCAGCGACTGGACCTTCGGCTTGGTCAGCTCCGTGTAGTCGGAGAGCAGCTGTCGTGTTCGTGGGGCGAGGCCGAGACTGCTCGCGTCGAGCGCTTCAGTCGCGGAGAGCGATGCCGGAGAGCCGTCCATCGCGGTGAGTCTAAGCGTTGGGCGGCGTGGGCACGCTACCCGCCGCCTGGATGGCGCTTGTGAGCATGGGACACGCTACAAGCCGATCTGGGTGGCGCCCGCCGGTACGGTGGCACCTCCCGGTGCGGGTGCGCCCGAGGTCCGCTGCTCGATCTCGCGGCGGATGTCCTTCATCGGTTCGTGCGAGCGCACGGTTGGGACCACGTCGAAGTTGTTGACGGGCGGGGGCGAGCTCGTGAACCACTCGAGCGTGTTGGCCTTCCAAGGGTCTGGACCGGCCACGGCGCCGTGTTTGAGGCTGCGCACGACGTTGATGATCGTGAGCAGCACGCCGGCGCCCAGGATGAACGAGCCGATCGTGGAGATCAGGTTGTAGAGGGCAAGGTTGCCGGTGTTGCTGTACTCGTACACGCGCCTTGGCATCCCGTCGAGGCCGAGCACGTGCTGGATCATGAACGTCATCAGGAATCCGAAGAACATCACGTAGAAGCTCCATTTGCCCAGCGTCTCGCTCAGCATTCGCCCGGTGATCTTCGGGAACCAGTAGTAGATCGCGGCAAACACCGTGAACACGGCGCCGCCCATCAGCACGAAGTGGATGTGGGCGACCACGAAGTAGCTTTCATTCAGCTGCCAGTCGACGGGGAATACGGCGAGGAACACGCCGGATATGCCGCCGATCGTGAACAGCGCAATGAAGCCCACGCAGAACAGCAGGGGCGTCTTGAATTCGATCGTGCCACCCCACAGCGTTGCCAGCCAGCCGAAGATCTTCACGCCCGTCGGAATCGCGATCAAACACGAGCTGAGCATCGCGAAGATGATGATCGCTTCGGGGATCGGCGCGGTGAACATGTGATGCACCCAGACCAGGAAGCCGAGGAACGCGATCGTCACGGTTGATGCCGCGATTGCCTTGTAGCCGAAGATCGGCTTGCGCGCGAACACCGGCAGGATCTCCGATACCAGCCCGAATCCGGGCAACACCATGATGTACACCTCGGGATGCCCAAAGAACCAGAACAGGTCCTGCCAGAGGATCGCCGAGCCGCCGTTGGCGGGGTCGAAGAAGTGCGTGCCGAAGTGGCGGTCGGTCAATAGCATCGTGACCGCTCCGGCGATCACCGGCATCGCGAAGATGATCAGGATCGAGTAGGTCAGGATCGCCCAGATGAACAGCGGCAGCCGTCCCCAGCTCATCCCGCGAGCGCGCATATTGGCGATCGTCACGTAGAAGTTGATCGCGCCGAGGATCGAAGACAGGCCGGTGATGTGGATCAGATAGATCCACGCGTCCTGGCCGCCTCCGGGGGAGTAGGTGATGCTCGACAGCGGCACATAGCTGGTCCAGCCCGATTCCGGCGGAGTCCAGAAGATCGAGGCGTAGAAGACGATGCCACCGGCCAACAGCAGCCAGTAGGAGAGCGCGTTCAGGCGCGGAAAGGCCATATCGCGCGCGCCCACCATCAGCGGCACGAAGTAGTTGGCCAAACCGGCCATCATCGGCACGACGAACAGGAAGATCATCGTGGTGCCGTGCATCGTGAACAGCTGGTTATACGTTTGCGGCGCGATCAGCGTGTTTTCCGGCACCCCCAGCTGCAAGCGCATCATCAGGGCCTCGATGCCGCCGAGGATGAAGAACACGAAAGTCGTGACCATGTACATGATCCCGATCCGCTTGTGGTCGGTGGTCGTGATCCAGCTCGCCCAACCGGTCGGTTCCTTCTTTGCCTCGTGCGCGACGATCTGGGGGATAGGGGCTGCGTAGGTGGCCATCTGGCTGGGCTCCTAGTGTCCGGAGGCGGAGATTCGGTGGGGGCTTCTCAGGCGAGTGCGGCGGGTCATGGGTTCTCGACCTGTCCGGCGCCGACTTCGTGGTTGAGTTTGGTCCGCGCGCTCGCGGCGGCGGCGTTGGCTTCGGCGATCTGCTTCTTCTGGTAGGCCACCCATGCTTCGAATTGGGCGGGCGGAACGGCCTTCACGGTGGCGATCATGCGCGCATGGCCGCGCCCGCAGAGGAGCGCGCACTGGCCGCGGAACACGCCGGGCTTTTCGACCTTGAACCACGTGTAGTTGTGGTAGCCGGGCACCGCCTGGAACTTGCCGCCAAGCTGGGGGATCCACCACGAGTGGACCACGTCGGAGGAGACGATGTTGAGCGTCACGGTGGTTTTCGTCGGCACGACCAGTTCCTCGTAGGAGTAGGGCGCGCCCAGCCCGTCCGATTCGTTCTCGCCCGGATAGACGAACTGCCACACGAACTGTCGGCCGATCACATCGATTTCCAGCGCCTTGCCGTTGGGCGGAAGCTTCTGTTCGTCGCTTGCGTACAGGCGTGAGGTGTCGCTCACGAGATGTTCGCCTTCGGGGCTGGAGTTGACTGGATCCTGGATCGAGGAGAGCTTGACGAACGTGATCACAACGAGTATCAGCAGGATTACCGCGGCGCCAAGGGTCCAGCCGATCTCGAGGCGCGTGTTGCCGTGAGTCTGGTTAGCTACGGCGCCCTTGCGTGTGCGGTAGCGGTAGAGCACATAACAGAGCGTGCCCTCGACGATCACGAAGATCACAAGCGCTACCCACAGTGTGATCTTGTAGAGGCTGTCGATCTGGTTGGCGTTCGAGGATCCGCCCGACTCGGGGGTGAAGAACGCGAGGGGTATGGAGAGCAGGTGTCCCAAGGCGGGCAAGATTCTATTCACGACCGGGCGGAACGCGCGTCAACGTCCTTTGAAGTGCGCGGAACGCTTGGCCAGGAAAGCGGTTACGCCCTCCACGAAATCGTCGGTGCCGGCCATTTGTTGCTGCAGCGTTGCCTCCAGCTCGAGCTGCTCGGCCATGTTCGCGTACACCTGATTGTTGAGCTCGCGCTTAGTGGCCGCGTAGGAGCGAGTCGGTCCCGCGGCCAGCCGCGCGGTCAGCGCGAGGCTCTGCTCGAGCAGGCTGCCGTCCGCGTGCACCGCGTTGACGAGCCCCCACTCGAGCGCTTGCCCTGCGAGCACCCGTTCGCCAAGCATTGCCATCTCGGCCGCACGCGTCACTCCTATTCTCGCGGGCACGAACAGGGAGGAGCCACCGTCGGCGACCAGGCCGATGTTGACGAACGCCAGCAGGAAGTAGGCGCTCTCGGCCGCGAGCACGAGATCGCAGCACAGAGCCAGCGAGCAGCCGATTCCTACTGCCGGGCCATTTACGGCAGCCACGACCGGCTTCTCCATCTCGCGGATCGCGTGCATGATCGGGTGGTAGCGCTCGGTGAGGACCTTGTAGACGTCAGGGCGCCCCTCTGGCGTGAGGTCGTCCCCACTGATGTCCTTCAGGTCGGCTCCCGAGGAGAACGCGCGGCCCGCTCCGACGATGCGAACGGCGCGCACCGCCTCGTCCTCGCTGGCGCGTTGCAGCGTCGCGAGTAGGTCTTCACCAAACTGCTTATTCCAGGCATTGAGTGCCTCAGGCCGGTTCAGCTGGATCGTCGCCGCTCCATCTTCGAGCGTTGCGTTGACCGTCTCCAGCTGCATGTATGGGCTTGTCATCTGGCTCTCCCTGGGGACTTGTCGGCTTGGGTGGCTCTCGGGCGCAATCACGGTCGGGAATCTGGCCCGGGTGGTAGCGCTCGGAGCTGCATCGAAGTTGGGTTTGTGATCCTATGGTGTGCGGACATGAGCAGACCGGTGATCGGCATTTGCACGGCGCTAGAGCGCGCCCGCTGGGGCATGTGGGACCAGCAGGCGGTGCTGTTGTCGCGCAGCTACGTCCAGGCTGTGCAGGACGCGGGGGCGCTTGTCGTGATGTTGCCCCCAGACGAGTTGCTACTCGAGAACCCCGCGGAAGCGCTCGATCTGCTCGACGGGTTGGTGCTCGCCGGCGGCGCTGACATCGATCCGGCCAGCTACGGCGAGCAGGCCCATCCCGAGACGCTCGATACCGTGCCCGAGCGAGACCGCTTCGAGATCGCGCTGGTGCGCGCCGCGATCGATCGCGATCTGCCTGTACTTGGGATCTGTCGCGGGATGCAACTGATCAACGTCGCCTACGGGGGGACGCTGCTTCAGCACTTGCCCGAACGTTTTGGTCACCACGAACATCTGCGGGTGCCCGGCACCTTCGATGGTGCCGACCACGATGTCGATCTGATCGACGGAACACTTGCTGCGGGTGCGGCGGGGGAGACCCACCATGCGACCAAGTCCCACCATCACCAGGGCGTCGAGCGGCTGGGAGAGGGACTGCGCGTGAGCGGCAACTCCTCGATGGACGATCTTCCGGAGGCGATCGAGATGCCGGACCGCAGTTTCGTGCTTGGCGTGCAGTGGCATCCAGAGGCCGACCCGGCCAGCCACGTCGTCGGTGCGCTCGTCGCCGAGGCGGAGAAGCACATGCGCAGGCGTGTGGCTGAGGGAACCGCCGCATAGGCGCTGGTCCTGGGAGGAGTGCTCGCGCGACGCAGGCTCCTCGAGGAAGGCATCGCATCGCATCGCATCAACCTGGGAGTCGCCGCTTAGCGCCATATACTCCCCGTCCCGTGCGGGGGTCGAGGGCCATCAGGACAGCCGCCTGGGGCCTTGTGGTCGCCGGCGCGATGGCGCCGCTTGTGCGCAAGCGGCTGGTGACCCCGCCGATCGTCGCGCAAACGGCGGCGTTTGCTGCTCCGCTCGGACTATGTGTGGCGGTGCGCCGCTCGCGCACCCGCGACGTGGCGGTGTGCGCGCTACAGATGTGGGCCTATCTGGCCGCCTATAAGGCGCCACACGACGACGAGGATGCGCAGGAGGCCCGCGTACTGATCGACTACCCAATCGACGTCGACCGAGTGATCGGCCTCGGTGAGCTGCCGACGGTGCGTTTGCAGCGACGCCTCGCGCGCGGACAATGGCGACTGGGGGACCGCGTGCTCGTGTGGGCCCACTGGTCGTGGTTCCTGGTGCCTCATGGTGCGCTCGTGTACATCATGCTGCGCCGTCGCCAGCGCTTCGATCGTGCGGCCGTGATGACCTACGCAGTGTTTGACATCGGCGCGATGATCTACTGGATCCTGCCCACGGCACCGCCCTGGTACGCAGCTGCGCAAGAGGGGCACGAGGGACACTTCAACGGGCGGCTGCGCGTCATCGAGATGTCAAGCGGAAGCTCGCGTGAGGCGGCCTCGGGCGATCTCGACCTCGATGTCCCCAAAGGGCACGCGACAATCAACCGGGACTCGCGCGACGTCGCCGTGAGACGAATGATGGTCGAGTATGGGGAGTTCTTTTGGAAAGACGGCTGGGGTCCGCTTTACAGTGTGCTAGGAGGCAACCCACTGGCCGCGATGCCCTCGCTTCACTTCGCAACATCGATGATGGCTGCTCAGCTGCTCTCAGAGACTGGGCCGCTCGCGGGTGCCGTGGGTTGGAGCTACACAGCCACTCTCGGATTCGCGCTCGTGTATCTCGGCGAGCACTATGTCGTCGATTTGATCGCTGGGGCAGTGCTCACTACGACCGTGCGCCGGCTGGGTCCACAAGCCAGCCCTGCACTGCGGCGCTTCGGTGCGGTGATTGCGGCGATCGAGGCGTGTGCGCATGATGCGAGATGAGTCTGCGGGGCGATGAGACGAGCGCGGCGCATCCCTCGGCTAAGCGAGAGGACACGGTGGCGGCGTTAGAGGACACGGCTACGGCATCAAATGAGACCACGATCGCAGTGGATCGTTCCGCATCCGATGGGGGGGTCGCCGAGGAGCAGATGCCACGCGTGCCGGTTACGCGGCGCAGCGCGATCGCCTTCGGGCTGTTCGTGCTCTCGGCAGTCGCGTTCCTGTACTTCGTGTTGCCCAAGTTGGCCGGTCTGAGCGGCACCGCCCATCGCATCGAGCGCGGTGACACGTGGTGGATCCTGATCGGCGTGTTCCTGGAGATCTGTTCGTTCGCGGGCTATGTGGTGCTGTTTCGTGCCGTGTTCGTGCGCGGACGGCACAGCCCGATCGGTTGGCCCGAGAGCTATCAGATCACGATGGCGGGATTGGCCGCCACGCGTTTGTTCGCCGCCGGGGGTGCGGGCGGTATCGCGCTCACGGCTTGGGCATTGCGCCGCTCAGGGATGGAACCGCGGCTGGTCGCGTGCAGGATGGTCGCCTTCATGGTTTTGCTGTACGTGATCTACGCCGGTGCGGTGCTGCTCGACGGCATCGGACTAGGAACCGGTCTATTCCCAGGGGAAGGTTCGTTTGCGATCACGATCGTGCCGGCAGCGATCGCGGCGATCTTGTTCGCGGTGGGGGGCGCGATGGCACTGCTGCCAGGCGATATCGAGCGGCGTCTGGCACGGTGGGCGGCCGGAGCGGGTCGTCTAGAGCATTGGGTGGCACGTGCGGCGACGGTGCCGGCGATGGCGGCCAGTGGGGTGCGCACCGCGATCGAGCTGATCCGCTCGCGCGATCCGGGACTGCTGGGGGCGCCGGCCTGGTGGGGGTTTGACATCTGCGTGTTGTGGGCGTGCTTTCACGCGTTTGGCGCCGCGCCTCCGTTCACAGTGATCTTGATGTGTTATTTCGTTGGGATGGTGGGCAACCTGCTGCCGCTGCCCGGTGGGCTGGGAGGCGTGGAGGGCGGGATGATCGGCGCGTTTGCGGCGTTCGGCGTCGAATTCAACCTGGCGGTGCTGGCGGTGCTCTCCTACCGCGCGATCTCATTCTGGCTGCCGACGCTTCCAGGCGCGATCGCCTACTTCCAGTTGCGTCGCACCGTGGCTCGCTGGAGGGTCGAGCAAGCCGCTCCAGCGGTCGTGGCGCCAAAGGGAATCGAAGCCGCCGGGCCGCTACACGTCTAGTAAACGCGCTATACTTTACAAAGTAAAGCGTGCTGGAACTGGTTGAAGCCAGATGACCGAAGACGCGCAAGGCGGCCGATATTGGTTACCTTGAAGAGATAGGGCCCGCCCGCACGAGCGGGCGAGAAAAGTGAGCAAGACGGGAGTCAGCGAGATGGCGGAGATCGAGAACACGATCATCATCGGCAGCGGCCCGGCGGGCTACACCGCCGCCCTGTACACCTCGCGTGCCAATCTCTCGCCGCTGGTCATCGAGGGCTTCGCATGGGGCGGGTTGCTACAGCAGACGACCGATGTCGAGAACTACCCGGGTTTTCCCGAGGGCATCATGGGCCCCGACTTGATGATGAAGCTACGCGAGCAAGCCGAGCGTTTCGGCGCGAAGCTCGAGACCGATCAGGTCGAGCGTGTGGAGCTCGCCAGCGAGCCTGGCGGCGTCCACAAGGTGTGGGTCGGCGACACCGAGCACCGAGCCCGCACCGTGATTCTCGCGATGGGAGCCGAGCACAAGAAGCTCTGTGTGCCTGGCGAGGAGGAGCTGAGCGGCCGTGGTGTCTCCTATTGCGCGACGTGCGATGCAGCCTTCTTCAAGGACGCTCAGACGGTGATCGTCGGCGGCGGGGACTCCGCGATGGAGGAGGCGATCTTCCTGTCGAAGTTCGCCAGCAAGGTCACTGTCGTGCATCGCCGCGATGAGTTTCGCGCTTCGAAGATCATGCTCGAGCGAGCCCGCGAGCAGGCAAACATCGAGTTGCTGACCCCCTACGCCGTCGAGCGTTTCGAGCCGGGCGAGAACGGTGCGCTGGGCGTCGCCAAGCTCGTCAACACCGAGACCGGCGAGCTGCGCGACATCCCAATCACAGGTGCTTTCATCGCCGTCGGCCACGAGCCGCAGTCCTCCCTCCTCGAGGGTCAAATCGAGCTCGACGAGGACGGATATGTGAGGGTTGAGGGTCGTTCCACGCGCACGAACAGGCCCGGCGTCTTTGCCGCGGGCGACCTTGTCGATCACACCTACCGGCAGGCGATCACGGCGGCCGGCTCAGGCTGTCAGGCGGCGCTTGACGCCGAGTGGTATCTGCGCGATACGCCTGAGGTGCCCACACCCGAGGGGATGCCGGTCGGAGACTTGGCCGAGGCCCAGTGGGCGGCGCCGGCCCCGGTCGCCGACGCGACCTCCTGAAGTCAACTGGCTTTGCTTGCGAGGCGGCGTAGGGCTGGTGCGGGGCGGTAGCGCTCCTCGCGGTAATACCCGTACAGCTGCTCAAGTTGAGCCAGCACGTAATCGAAGCCGATCTGCTCGCCCCAGGCGAGCGGGCCGCGCGGGTGGCTGAGGCCGAGCACCATGCCCTTGTCGATGTCCTCGGATGAGGCCACGCCTTCGCCGAGTGCAAACGCACACTCGTTGACGAGCTGACACACGATTCGCGGTAGCACGCCGCCAGGTGCGCCTCCTACGCGGGCAGTGTGCAGGCCGAGTCCCGCGAACGCCTGCTCGCCCGCTGCGCCGGTCGCCTCCACGAGTGTGAGCGGTGCGAGTGCGTAGAACTGCTCGCCGTCCACGGTCCCGCCGAGTCCGCTCACGGCGATCTCAGGTCCGCTCTTGCCGGAAGCCAGTGCGCGCAGTGCGTCTGCCACCGGACCGTCACCGGTGACGATTGCATCGGCGCTGGGTGCGGGCCGGTCGGGGTCGGCAGGTCGATGGGGTCCATCGCCGGAGTAGTCGTAGTAGCCGCGACCCGTCTTGCGTCCGTGCAGACCGGCCGCCACCTGGCGCGCTTGGATCGGCGAGGGCCGCCAGCGCGGCTCGCCGAAGCTCAGCTCGTAGAAGCTCTTTGAGACGTCAAAGCCCGTGTCCACGCCGACGAGGTCGCTCAGCTCGAACGGCCCCATGCGAAAGCCGCCGCCGAGTCGCACGATGCGGTCGATGCTCTGCACGTCCGTGACCCGCTCTCCCAACAGGCGCAGGGCCTCCAGGCCAAATGGGCGGTTGCAGCGGTTCACGATGAAACCGGGCACGTCGGCGGCGCGGATCACGTCCTTGCCCATCGCGAGGCCGGTGGCTTGCGCGATCGCCAATGAGCGCTCGTCAGAGAGCAGGCCGGCGATGACCTCTAGCAGCCGCATCAACGGGGCTGGGTTGAAGAAGTGCATCCCCACCACGCGCTCGGGGTGGGTGGCGCCGGCAGCCACGGCCGTGATCGGCAGCGAGGAGGTGTTGCTCGCCAGCACGCACTGCTCGCTTACGATTTGACACAGGCGCCCGTAAAGCTCGTGCTTGACTTCCAGTCGCTCCGGCGCTGCCTCGATCACAAGCTCACAAGTGGCAAGTGCGTTTAGTTCGTCGGCCTGCTCAAGGCATGCGGTTGCCGCCTCCGCTTGTTCGGCTGTGCGCTTGCCCTTTTCGGCTTCCTTGGTGAGCCCTGAGCGGACGCTCTGGATGCCGCGCGTCAGCGCTCCAGGGAACGGATCGTGCAGCAGCGTGCGAGCCCCACTTCGGCAGGCAAGCTGGGCTATTCCGGCGCCCATAGTCCCAGCGCCCACCACCCCGATCGTCTTCGCCGCCACGCTGCTCATCGCCGGTAGAGATTACTGCTTGCGGTCTTGCTGTCCTTGCTCGTCGAACCCGCGCCACGTCGGGTCTATGCCCTCGCTGCGAAGCAGCGTGGCGTACCCCTCGAGAATGTCCTCCACGGACCGATTCGGTGGCAGTCTGTACCCCACAGGGGGTCTCAGTCTGGCCATTCGGTCACCCTCTTGACCAGGTCGTATATCTCTTTGTTCAGCCATGTTGGTCTCCCCGATTCTTTTTGCTGGCGGCGCGCGATCAATATCGAGTAGACGTCGGCAACCAGCTCATGCGTGTACTCGTAAGGACGATAGCCGGCTTCTCGGATGGAATTGCGGACGATCGTCGGAGACAGTTCGAGTAGTCTGGCACCGTTGGCGATGTCTTCCGTTGTGCAGCGGGCGATGCTCAATGCGTGACCCCACTCATGCCAGGCGGTACGAGCGACGAGCTGCTCGAAGGACCGCTCTCCCAGCTCGGCGAGTGCCGGATGTCGAGCGTTGAACACGACGATGCGCAGGTCTGGAACCCAAGCGGCGAGCGCGGGCTCGAGTCGTCCACGGGCCTGCTCGCCGAGCCCACGGTGTCCGGCCGACCGAAGAAGCCTGTGAATTGGCACTCCGAGGGTTTCCTCGACAACCGTCCACTGCGAGGCGCCGACCTCCTCCAGCAGCTGTCTATGATCGGGCGGTAGTTCCGCCCAAGCCATCTTCACCGTCCTCGCTGTGCGCTCACGTGCGGTGTCTGTAGGTTGTTCGCCTTTTCTTGCCACGCTCCCTCATCCGACCCTCGGGGCGAAGCGGGACAGTGTTGGCCGTCAGACGAGATCACACCGCGGGAACGCCCCGCAAATCCCCCAAACCCACAATCCGCCGTTCGCGGTGGGCCCCGTTCAGGACGGTACGAGCGCGTTGATGCCGGTCATTGCGCGGCCGATGATCAGCTTCTGGATCTGCGAGGTGCCCTCGTACAGGGTGGTGACGCGCACGTCGCGGAAGTAGCGCTCGACTGGGTGGTCGTCCACGTAGCCGGCGCCGCCGTGCACCTGGATCGCCGTGTTGGAGCACTCGACCGCCGCCTCGGTGGCGTGCAGCTTGGCGACTGAGGTCTCCAGCGTGTTCGGGCGGCCCTTGTCCTTGAGGAAGCCCGCGCGATACACGAGCATGCGCGAGGCGTCGGTCTTCAGCACCATGTCGGCGATCATCGCCTGCACGAGCTGGAAGCTCGCAATCGGTTTGCCGAACTGCTCGCGCTCCTTGGCGTATTTCACCGACTCCTCGACGCAGCCTTGGCAGATGCCCACGCAACCGGCGGCCACCGAGTAGCGCCCGGAGTCCAGCGAGGACATCGCGACCTTGAAGCCGTCGCCTATCTCTCCAAGCATCTGATCGTCTGAGACCTCGACGTCTTCGAGGGCGATCGAGGCGGTGTCGGAGGCGTGCAACCCCATCTTGTGCTCGATCGTGCTCGGCTGGTAGCCGGGCTGGTCGGTGTCGACCATGAAGCAAGCGAGTCCCCTGTGGCCCTTCTCGGGGTCGGTCTGGGCGAAGATCAGCGCCACCTTCGCGTAATTGCCCATCGAGATCCACATCTTCGCGCCGTTGATGACCCAGCCTTTGTCGGTCTTCTTCGCACGCGTACGCTGTTTGGCGGCGTCTGAGCCGGTGTCGGGCTCGGTCAGGCCGAAGCAGCCCAGCCACTCGCCCGAGCACAGCTTCGGCAGGTAGTGCTGCTTCTGCTCCTCGGTGCCCCATTTGAGGATCGCGCTGCACACGAGCGAGGTCTGGACTGAGATGACGGTGCGCACCGAAGAGCAGCCCCTGCCGATCTCCTCGACCACCAGCCCATAGGAGAGGTAGTCGAGGCCCGCTCCCCCGTACTCGCGCGGCACGATCGCACCGAGATAGCCCTGGTCGGCGATCTTCTTCACGATCTCCAGGTCGAAATGGTGGTTGCGCGCGTTCTGCTTCGCCTGCTCCACGATCTCCTTGTCGGTGAACTCGCGTGCGGTGCTGCGGATCAGCTCTTGCTCGTCGGTCAGGTCGAAGTCCATGTCTCTCCTAGCGGTGGTCTTGCGTGTAGGCGGTCCAGGATATGCGCGGCCGCACGCTAGCGACCCTCGGGCTCCGACGGTCCCAGCTTGGGCGTGCGCCAGGGGGCGGCCAACCGGCTTTCAAGCTCGCCGGCAAGCTCCTCGACCTTGATCCGGTCCTGGGCCAGCGAATCGCGGTCTCGCAGCGTAACGGTCCCATCCTCGATCGACTGGTGGTCGATCGTCACGCCCCAGGGGGTGCCGATCTCGTCCTGGCGGCGGTAGCGCTTGCCGATTGAGCCGCCCTCGTCGTACTCGCTCTGCATGCGTTCGCGCAGGTCCTCGTAGATCTCGCGCGCAAGCTCCGGTTGGCCGTCCTTCTTGACGAGCGGCATCACCGCCACCTTCACCGGGGCAAGGCGCGGGTGCAGGCGCAACACGGTGCGCGTTTCCGGCGGCTTGTCGCTCTTCTCGGACGATCCGTCGTCTGCGCTCGGGCTCTGTACGACTTCCTCGTCGTAGGCATCCACGAGGAACGCGAGCGTCGCTCGGTCGGCGCCCGCGGCCGGCTCGATCACGTGCGGTATGTAGCGCTCGCCACTCTGCGGATCGAAGTACTCGAGCTTCTCGCCCGAGAACTCAGCATGCTGTTTGAGGTCGAAGTCGCCGCGGTTGGCAATGCCCTCGAGCTCGGACCAACCGATCGGAAACAGATACTCCACGTCGCTGGTTCCAGAGGAGTAGTGCGAAAGCTCGTCGGGGTCGTGCGCGCGCAGGCGTAGGTGATCGGGGCGCAGGCCGAGCGTGGTGTACCAACTCATCCGCTCGGAGAGCCAATGCTCGAACCACTTCTGCGCCTCGGCCGGCGGCGTGAAGAACTCCATCTCCATCTGCTCGAACTCGCGTGTGCGGAATATGAAGTTGCCGGGCGTGATCTCGTTGCGAAAGGACTTGCCGACCTGCGCGATCCCGAACGGCGGCTTCTTGCGCGAGAACTGCAGCACGTTCTTGAAGTTGATGAAGATCCCCTGCGCGGTCTCCGGGCGCAGGTACGCGACCGAGCCCGACTCCTTCACCGGGCCGATCGTCGTTTCGAACATCAGGTTGAAGTCGCGCGCCTCGGTGAGGTCACACTCGTCGGTCTCGCCCGGGTGCTTGGAGGGCTTGCGCCCACATGGCAGCTCGCCCAGATGGTCGGCGCGGAAGCGCTGCCCGCAGGTCTTGCAGTCCACGAGCGGGTCGGTGAAGCCGGCGAGGTGGCCGGAGGCCTCCCACACGCGCGGGTGCTGCAGGATCGCCGAGTCGAGCGCCACGATGTCATCGCGCCGGCCCACCATCGCGCGCCACCACTCGTTCTTAACGTTGCCCTTGAGCAGTACCCCGTAGTGACCGAAGTCATACGTCGAGCCGACGCCGCCGTAGATCTCCGAGGAGGGGAAGATGAAGCCGCGGCGCTTACACAGCGCCACGATCTTGTCCATCGTTACGACATCGTCGCCTGGGGTGCCTTGCTCGCTCATGGGGATCGACGGATGGTATTGGTAGGCGCTCGGGCGCCGCTGAGAGGGTATCCGTCGCCGGTCTGGCGGGCAGCGTCCGAGCCCGCTCACAACCCACAAAAAGAACGGGCTTGACATATCCCCGCACATGTGTTTACATACGTTCTGTTCTCTTGTTGACAAGACGGTGGAGGGGACGGCTCTCCACCCGAAAGGTGACCAACAACGCAAGACGAACAAATGCAAGAGCGTGAGTGACTGAGCAAGATCGCACATAGGGGTCCACCAGGGCGTCGTTACCCAACCTCTCCCGCGGCGCCCCGCGCATGCCCCATCGTGCGATCGACTATGCCGGTCTTCTCGACAGGGCGCCGCGGTCCCCACCGGCCGCGGCGCCCACTGTTCTCCTAGGATTGGCGCGTGGCGAGATTTCTGATCGTCGGGCACGGGCCCAGTGCATCGGCGCTGGCAGCCACGCTGGAGCAGGAAGGTCATGTGGTAAGCGCTGTCGCGCACACCGACCGTGGGGCGCTCAGCACGTCGCGATCGTCTGCTGGCTAGATGGCTCCTCGCCCGAGCGTTTTCTGCTTCGTTCAGTGGACAGCTCGATGCGTGGCTTTGTGTATCAGGCGGGCGATTGGGAGCGGTTGGTGTCGGAGACAGCGGCGCGCAACTCGATCCCCATAGCGATCCTCACGGCCGATCCACTTGACATCGACACGTGGCTAGTGCAGGCGCGCTCGGCGTTGGGTGCGCTCTTGGAAGGCCGCGCTATCGAACGGGGCGGGAGCTGAGCAGCGGCTCGACCCGCGCCAGCAGATCCTCGAGGATGCGTGCGGTGGCGCCCCACACGAGCTGGCCATCGAACACGTACGCATCTGTCTCGAACTGAAACCCGCGGCGTTCGATCTGCGTGCGGGTGCGTCCGGCGCGGACCTCGCGCAACGAGGGCTCGATCACCTGATCGACCTCGCGCGCCGACGCACGCCAAGTCCGCTGTCCGTCGATCACGCCCACGAACGGGTGGATCGCGTAGTTGGTCACAAACGTAGAGGTGCGCTCCAGCGCCCCCACCACCGTCACCTGTGAGCGTGAGAGCCCGATCTCCTCTTCGGCCTCGCGCAGCGCGGTATCCCTCAATGTGGCGTCCTCGGGATCGCGCCGTCCGCCCGGAAAGGAAATCTCGCCGGCATGACGGCGCAAGTCCGCGCGCCGCTTGGTCAACACTATGTGCAGCTCCTCGTCGTCGCCCTCATACAGCGCCACGAGCACCGACGCCGGTACCTGCTGGTCGGCTTGCTGCTCGTTGTGGGACTCGACGTCCAGCAGCACTCCTTCGAGCGCGCGTGCGACCGACACGCTCAAACTACGGCATGGGTGCGCTCGACACGCTCCTGGAACATGACCTCGCCGTCGAGCGTGCGGTGCACCGGGCACTTAGCGGCAATCACCTGCAAACGCTCGACCTGCTCTTCGGGCAGCTCCTCCGGCAAGCGCAACACCACGTCGAACTTGGTCGGACAGCCACGCTCGGCCGGGGTGTATTGCACGTCCACTTCCACTTTGCCGATGTCCCAGCCCTTGCGTGCCGCATACATCTCCATCGTGATCGCCGTACACGACGCGAGGCTCACGGCCAGCAACTCCTGCGGGTCCGGTCCGTCGTCATCGCCGCCGGACTCCAGCGGCTCGTCCACGATCAGCTGGTGATCACGCACCTGCACGGTGTGTTTGAACGCCGAATCCTTGCGTCTAACGCTGGCCTTCATCACTGCAACACCTTCCGATCGGGTTGTCACAGCACCCTCTCCTTCCATGGTATCGATGGCATTGCGCTACGAAAGGGGGTTGAACAACAGCCCCGTCAGTAGCTTCGGGTAGAAGTACGTCGACTTCGGCGGCATGTTCTCCCCGCTGGCTGCCACATCGCGCACCTGTTGTACAGGCGTGGGACGCATCAAGAACGCCGCGTCATACTCGCCCGAGCGCACCATCTCCACGGCCTCCTCGGTGCTGCGCGCGTAGAACAAGCCGTTGAAGTGGGAGATGTCGTCGTCGGATAGACCAAGCGCACCCTTGAGAAGCAGTGCCTCGAGCACCCCTGTGTCCAGGCTGCGATAGGCCTCTGAGAAGCCCGGCAGGGCCGCATCGGCGATTGCTTGGTCCTTCAGCGTCAGGCGGTAGGGCTGCTGGTGGTGGGCGTCGATATAGCCGAGCTGCAAGGGTCCGCCTCCGGGCCTTGGCGCGAGCTCGTCGAGCGACACCTCAGTGATCTCGAAGTCGCGTCGCAATGTTTCTCTCAGGGCCTCCTGGCGCGTGCGATCGAGGCCGCGCACTACACGGTGAGTCGGGAACACCGTGAGCCCGGGGTCCTCCAGCGCGACCAGGCACATCAGCATGTAGCGGTGCTCGCCATCCCCGCCGATCTCCTGCGCGTAAGTGTCGGCTGTCTCATAGCGATGGTGGCCGTCGGCGATCAGCAGCTCCACGTCACGCGTTGTGTTCTGCACAGCGGCGATTGCTTGCGGGTCGTTGACCCGCCATAGCCTGTGGATCGTGCCGTCCTTGTCGCTCACCTCACCCCAGGGAGCATCCTGTGTAGCTGGCTTTAGTGCATTCCAGGCCACGTTCGTCGGGTCCGAGAACAGAGAGAAGATGGGGGAGAGGTTCGTGCGTGTGGCCCTCATCAGGCGCAGCCGGTCCTCCTTTGGGCCGGGATGCGTACGCTCGTGGGGACGCACCCGCCCCGGGCCATACCCCTCGATACGCACGCGGCAGAAGAAGCCGCTGCGGGTGCGCGTCTGGCCGTCCGGGCCGGTATAGGTCTGCGTATAGGGCCACAGCGATGGCTCGGGGTCGCGCACGACCGCGCCTTGTAGCTGCCATGCCTCCCACAGCTCGCCTGCGGTGGCGTATGGGTCGGAATCCCGCCCACCCTCGCCCTTGGGCAGGTCCACCGCGACCACGTTGAAGGGCGAGCGCTGGAGCAGCCGCTCTCGCTGCTTTGCGTCGATCACGTCGTAGGGCGGGGAGGTCACGTCGGTCAACGGCCCGACCAGCGATTGGTCGTAGTACAGGGCGCGCAGGGGTTGGATGTCGGCCATCGCGGCGCGGAGGCTAGCAGTAGGGGTGGGGCGCTGCAAAGGTGGACGGTAGACTCTGATCTCACGCACGGGGCGTGGCGAAGCTTGGTATCGCGCTCGGTTTGGGGCCGAGAGATCGTGGGTTCAAATCCCGCCGCCCCGATTAACTCTTAGCCTGCTCCCCGATCCAAGCGCGGATAGCGCGCGAATGGGTAAGCACCGTCCCGTCGGGCAGCTTGAGCGCTGGTAGCTTCGTGGTGCCCGTCTCTTGACGCAGCTCCTCGCGCGAGCCTTTGCGCAGGAACGGGATCGGGCTGCCGTGGGCGGCGACGTTTTTCTCGTACTCGATGCCGGCGGCACGGAGCGCCTCCTGCACGCGGCGACAGGGATGTATCCGTGGTCCACCGTCGTCGCCATGACAAACGTAGAGCGTTGGCTTCTCGGCCATCTTTGTCCTCCGTTTTCGTAGGTCGGCTCGCGAACCAAGTTAGCTGGGATCGCCGACGTTCGTCTGGAGCGCCGATCTTCTCGGCCGTCCGCTCAGCCCGCACGAGTCGGGCAAACGGTCGTGTAGCGATAATCGTGGTTGTGGCCGAAGCGCAAGCCAGCACCTACAGCGCCCGCACAGCCTGGGCACGGAACCTGGGCGCGCCGGTGCGCGACTTCCTCGGCACCGAGACCGGTGGCGCGATCGTGCTGCTGGGCGCGGTGTTGGCGGCGCTGCTATGGGCAAACTCGCCTTGGTCGGCCAGCTATGAGTCGTTGTGGAGCACCAAGCTGTCGATCGCGATCGGCAGTGGCGGGATCGAAGCCGACCTGCGCCACTGGGTGAACGAGGGGTTGATGACCTTCTTCTTCCTGGTCGTCGGCTTGGAGGCCAAGCGCGAGCTCGACATGGGCGAGTTGCGCGAGCGCCGTCGTCTTGCGATCCCGGTGGTCGCGGCGCTAGGCGGGATGACGGTGCCGATCGCCATATACCTGGCGTTCAACGCCGGCGGTCCTGGCGCGCACGGCTGGGGTGCCGCGATGTCAACCGACACAGCGTTTGCTCTCGGGGCCTTGGCGCTGCTGACCCCGCAAGCCGCCACTCGCCTGCGGGTGTTCTTGCTGACCCTGGCGGTCGTTGACGACCTTGGTGCGTTGATGGTTATCGCGATCGCCTACACAACGCACGTGTCGCTGCTAGCACTGGCGATCGCGATCGGCCTGTTCGTGCTTCTGATCGGACTCCGCTACCTACCTGCTTGGCGGCGACAGCTTTCGGTGCTTGTCGGCGTGGCTCTGTGGGTCGCGATGTTCGAGTCGGGCATCGATCCTGTGATTACGGGCTTGGCGATCGGGCTGGTGACGAGTGCCTACCCGCCCTCGCGCGAGGACTTGGAGCGCGCCACGGCCCTAACCCGTTCCTTCCGCGAGCAGCCGACGCCGGAGCTGGCACGTTCGGCCCAGTTGGGCGTGCTTGGCGCGATCTCCCCGAATGAGCGACTCCAATACGGACTGCACCCCTGGACGAGCTATGTGATCGTGCCGCTGTTCGCGCTCGCCAATGCCGGCATTCACCTGACGGGTGGGCTGCTCGGCGACGCGGTCTCCTCGCCGATAACGCTCGGGATCGTGCTCGGCTATGTGCTCGGCAAGCCGCTCGGCATCTTTGGCGCGTCCTGGATTGCTTCGCGGCCTCGCTTGCACGGTGTGCGTCCGACACTGAGCTGGCCGATACTCGCCGGCGGTGGGGCGGTCGCCGGCATCGGCTTCACGGTGTCGTTGCTGATCTCCAGTCTCGCGTTCAGTGGCGAGCGCTTGGAGGAGGCAAAGCTCGGCGTGCTCGCCTCGGCGATCTTGGCGCCGCTGCTGGCATGGTGTGTGTTCGCGCTGGTCAGACGGTTGCCGCGCCGAATAAGGGCGCGTCAGATCGTCGGGACCGCCGCTGACATTCTCGATCTCTCCGATGATGTCGATCCGCTGCGCGATCACGTTCGCGGTGCTGAGGACGCGCTCGTCACGCTGGTTGAGTACGGCGACTTCGAGTGCTCTTATTGCGGGCAGGCGGAGTCGGTCGTGCGCGAGTTGCTGGCGTCCTTCGGCGACGATCTGCGTTATGTGTGGCGCCATCTGCCCCTCAATGACGTTCACAGCAGCGCGCAGCTCAGCGCCGAAGCGGCTGAGGCGGCCGCGGTGCAGGGCAAGTTCTGGGAGATGTACGACGTGCTGCTCGCCCACCAGGAGCCGCTGACGCCTCCGGAGCTGCGCGCCTATGCGCAGGAACTCGACCTCGACGTGGAGCGCTTCTGGGATGAGCTGCGCCATCGCGACTATGCGCCGCGAGTCGCCGAGGACGTATCCAGCGCGGACGCGAGTGGGGTGTCGGGCACGCCCACGTTCTTCATCAACGGTCGCCGTCATCACGGTGCGTATGACGTCGAGACGCTCACCGCGACGGTTCAGGCGATTCGCGGACGTGCCGGCTTGCTCGCCAAAGCTGCGTCTCTAGGTTCTGCTGGGGCCGCCCGCGGCTGAGGATGAACATGTCGCCGCTGGGCTCGGACGGCCCGAGCGGGGACTCGCTGCGAGAATGCTTCGCCCGAGAACACTTTGACCCTGGAGGGACATGTATGGCTGCTGACCTGTTGAGCACGATTTGCGATGAAATCGACGAGCGCCTGGGTGAGCTGCGTCTGCGGCTGGCGGAGTACGAGCAGCTGCTCGTGGCCGCGGACGCGCTGGTCGCTACCGGCGCGGCGACCCCCGAGATCGTGCCCGACACGCCGCAGAGAGTCGCGCCCGCCAAGCCCAAGCAAGCGAAGGCTATGCCCACCAAGCCCAGGCAAGCGCGTGTCGGCAGGCCCCGAAAGGTTGCTGCGGAGGCAACGCCCGAGGCGAGCGCCAAGTCCACTCGTGCGCCGCGAGGCGCGGCTCGCGAGGCAATCCTTGCGGCGCTCGACCATGGTTCGCACACGGTCGGGGAGCTGGCGGTGGTGACCGCGATGAGCACGGCGAACATCAACGGCAACGTGCGCCGACTCGTGGTGGAGGGAGCGGTCGCAAAGACCGAGCGCGAAGGCAAGACGGCCTACGCTCTCGCCACCGCCTGAACGCGGGCTGGTGTCGCGCGGGCTACCGTGAATCGATGGCCCCGCGCGACAGCGCTCAGGTGAAGCGGCTCACGCTGTTCGCGTGCATCCTCGGTTCGGGCATCGCGCTGCTGGATGGCACGATCGTGAATGTCGCGCTGCCCACGATCCAGCGCGATCTCGGGGGCGGGCTCGCGGCTCAGCAGTGGGTGGTCAACGCTTACCTGTTGACGCTTGGCTCGCTGATCCTGGTCGGCGGCTCGCTCGGCGACTTGTATGGCGAGCGGCGCATTTTCGCGCTCGGTGTGGCTGGCTTCGGGGCAGCGTCCCTGCTTTGCGCGCTGGCGCCTTCGATCGGCACGCTGATTGCCGCGCGTGCGCTTCAGGGGGTTGCCAGCGCACTACTCACACCTAGTGCACTGGCGGTGATTGTCGCCACTTTCTCGGAGTCAGAGCGCGGCCCCGCGATCGGTAGTTGGACGGCCTGGGGCGGGATCGCTGCGGTGCTCGGCCCGCTGGTGGGCGGTGAGCTGCTCCGGGTGGGCTCGTGGCGCTTGATCTTCCTTGTGAACGTGCCCTTCGTGATCGTGTGTGTTGCCTTGATCCTCGCCGTGATCCCCCGGTCCGAGCGTCGCCGGACGGGCGCTCGGCGGATCGACGTGTCGGGCGCGCTGCTGTGTGCGCTCGGTCTCGCCGGGCCCGTGTTCGCGCTGATCGAGCAGCCGCGCTTGGGTTGGAGCAGCCCGGCCGTGTGGCTGCCGCTCGTGGCCGGCGCGGTGTTGCTCGCGTGGTTTATCGCGCACGAGCGTCGCACGCGCGATCCGATGTTGCCGCTCGGCCTGTTTCGTAAGCGAAATTTCTCGGCTGGCAACGTCGAGACGCTCGCGATGTATGCGGGTCTGGCGGTGTTGTTTTTCTTCCTGATCCTGTTCTTGCAGCAGATCGGCGGGTATACCCCGCTGCAGAGCGGTTTCGCGACGTTGCCGGTGACCGTGGTGATGTTCCTATTCTCCAAGCGTTTCGGCGCGCTGGCCGACCGCTTCGGACCGCGACTGTTCATGGGCGCCGGGCCGCTCGTGGCGGCGTGTGGGCTGTTGCTGTTCCAGCGCGTCGGGATAAATGTGGACTACGTCACGGAGGTGCTACCGGCGCTGCTCGTGTTCGCGCTCGGCCTGTCGATGACGGTCGCCCCGCTGACGGCGGCTGTGCTCGCGGGGGTCGAGAGCGGGCAGGCGGGGATCGCCTCGGGTGTGAACAACGCGGTGGCGCGGGTCGCCGGCCTGCTCGGCACGGCGGCCGTTGGTGCCGCGGTTGCTAGCTCATTCGTATCGGGTCTGAACACGAATCTCGCCGCGCGCCCGCTCGGCCCGCGCGCGCAGGCGGTGGTGGCCGAAGCGCGCAAGCTGCCACTCGGTCGGCCTGACACGAGCGGGTTGCCACCGGTGCAGGCCCGCGCGATCGCGACCGCCGCTGACGAAGCGTCGCTGCACAGCTTCCACCTTGGGCTCGCGATCGCCGCGGCGCTGGTGGCGGCGGGAGGGATCGCGGGCTCGTTCGGCGTCCGTAACCCGCGGCGGGTGGTGCTTGCCGAGGAGTGTGAGGGCGGGCAGCTGGTTGGAGCCGCACTGGATGCCGCAGGTTGTCAGGAGGACGCGGCCGGTGCTCGCGCCGGAGCGCAAATTCAGCCGACGCCCTCGGCGTAGGCGCGCATCGCTTCGATCACGGGCGCCAGCCTGCGCCCGTGCGGGGTGAGGCGGTACTCGACGGTGGGTGGGCTCGTCGGCAGCACAGTGCGCTCGATCAACCCGGCTGCCTCCAGGTCGCGCAGGCGCTCGGAGAGCATCCGCGGGGAGATGCCGGCGACCGCCTCGGCGAATTCGTTGAAGCGAAGCGCTCCTGTTAGCGCCGCGTAGATGATCGACAATTGCCAGCGACGCTCCAGGAGGTCCGCCGCCTGGCGGACCTCCAATGGCACTGGCTGGCATCGGCGTGAGCTGCGGGCGGGCGACATCGAAGGGGCTCCGCTAGGAAACCTGTGCGACCTTCGGTGCCGGCTCCAGCGCCAGGTCGAGCACTTCCTGCACGCTCATCACCGGGTGGAAGCTCATCTGCTCGCGAACCTCCTCGGGGATGTCGTCGAGATCGCCACGGTTGCGCTCTGGCAGGATCACGTCCGTGAGCCCAGCGGCGTGGGCGGCGAGCACCTTCTGCTTGAGCCCGCCGATCGGCAGCACGCGGCCCTGCAGCGTGACCTCACCGGTCATCCCGACCGTGTGCTTGACGGGGCGCTCTGAGAGCAGCGAGGCGAGCGCTGTGACCATCGTCACGCCCGCGCTGGGGCCGTCCTTGGGGATCGCTCCCGCAGGCACGTGCACGTGGAACTCGCGGTTCTCAAACGCCGTCTCCTCGATGCCGAGCTCCTCGGCGTGGCCGCGCACGTAGGACAGCGCGATCCTTGCCGACTCCTTCATCACGTCGCCGAGCTGGCCGGTGAGCACGAGCCCGTTGCCGCCGGAGCTGCCGCCCTTCATCGCGGTCGCCTCGACGAACAGCACGTCGCCACCGGTGCCGGTGACGGCAAGACCCGTGGCTACGCCGGGCGTGGCGGTGCGCGCCGCGGACTCCTGGAAGAACTTCTGGCGTCCGAGCGCGTCGCGCACGACGTCCAGGTCGATCTCCACAGGGGGCTCCACCCCGCCAGAAGCAACGCGTGTGGCGGTCTTGCGCAGCACTGTGCCGAGCTCGCGCTCGAGGTTGCGCACGCCCGCCTCGCGGGTGTACTCGGCGATGATCGTGCGCAGCACCTCATCGGAGACGCTCACCTCCTCCTCGCGCAGGCCATTGCGGTCGCGCTGGCGCGGCCATAGGTAACCCTTGGCGATCGCGAGCTTCTCCTCGGAGGTGTAGCCGTCGAAGCGGATTACCTCCATGCGGTCGAGCAGCGGTCCGGGGATCGTGTCGGCGACGTTGGCGGTGGCGATGAACATCACCTGGCTCAGGTCCAGCTCCACGTCCAGGTAGTGGTCGCGGAAAGAGTGGTTCTGGGCCGGGTCGAGCACCTCCAGGAGCGCGGCCGATGGGTCTCCGCGCCAGTCGGCGCCGACCTTGTCGACCTCGTCCAGCAGGATCACCGGGTTCATTGTGCCGGCGTCGCGCAACGCGCGCACCAGTCGTCCTGGCAGGGCGCCTATGTATGTACGCCTGTGCCCGCGGATCTCGGCCTCGTCGCGCACACCCCCAAGCGACATGCGCACGAACTCGCGTCCGGTGGCGCGGGCGATCGACTCGCCGATCGAGGTCTTGCCGGTGCCGGGGGGTCCGATCAGGGTGAGGATCGCGCCGGACTTGGGGTCGGCCTCAATGCCGCGCTCGGAGCGCAACTTGCGCACAGCCAGGTACTCGGTGATGCGGTCCTTAACGTCCTCCAGGCCCTCGTGGTCGGCGTCCAGCACTTCGCGCGCGGCCACCGGATCGAGGTGCTCCTCAGAGCGCTTACTCCACGGCACCGCGATCAGCCAGTCCAGGTAGGTGCGGATCATGCTCGACTCGCCTGTCTGCTCGCCCATCCGCTCCAGGCGGCCCAGCTCCTTCAGCGCCTGCTCCTGGACCTCCTCGGGCATCTCCGCGGCCTCGATCTTGGTCTTGTACTCCTCCACGATCGAGCCCTCGTCCTCGCCCAGCTCCTTGCGGATCGACTCCATTTGCTTGCGCAGGAAGTACTCGCGCTGCTGCTTGTCGGCGCCCTCCTGCACGTCCTCGCGAATGCGCTTGCGCACCTGCAGCTCGGCAAGGCTGTCGCGCTGCAGCTTGACGGCAAGCTCGAGTCGATCGGTGACGCTGAGTGTGCGCAGCAGCTCGACCTTCTGCTCGTAGGTCAGGTTGGGGGAGTAGCCAGCCGAATCGGCCAGTGGGCCGGGCTCGACAATCGCGCGCAGGAACGCCGCGATGCGTCCGTCATCGCCGCGCAGCTCGAGGATCTCCTCGACCACGGCGCGGTATTCGCGCTCCAGCTCGCGTGTGCGCTTGTCGACCGGCACCTCGTCGGGACGCTCGTCGACCTCGACGCGCAGCTCGCCTTCGGGACCGGTTTGGGCGGCGCCGATCAGGGCGCGGTGCTCGCCGGAGAGTGCTACAGCATGGCCGCCGCCGGGGAGGCGCAGCTGCTCTGAGACTTCGGCAATCGTGCCGACCTCGAGGAACTCGTTCTCATGACGCGGCACGAGCACGACGCGCTCGTCATCGCCGACGTCCACGGTGAGCGTGATGCCCATACTCGGGAACACGACCGTGTCGTCGAGGGGGATCAATCGCAGCACAGGCTTTGGCTGGCTGTCGGGTTGCTTGGAAGTTGGGGGTGAGGGTGGTGTGGTCGATGCCATCGGTATACGCTCCATATGAGCTTACGAATTTATAGTTAGTATACGCACGTTCGATCTGATCTTCAAGTGCTTGTGTGCAGCGCTCCGAACCGGCCATCGCGAGGTGCACGCGAGTCTTCGCAACGCGGCCGCGTCGGCAGAGTGAGGCTTGTTGCTGGGCGGGCCTAGAAGAGCTTGCGCGGCCACAGGCGCCGCGCGCGCACCACGTTTGTCTCGGCGGCCAGCACCGTCACCTGACCGCCGAGATACAGCCAGGCGAGCAGACCGAGCACGAACGCGAATAGGCCCGAGGTCTCCTTGGCGTGGCGCACAACATGTCCAACGTAGAACCCGCCGACATGCTCGAGCACCTGCCACAGCACGGCTGCGAGGATCGCGCCGGGGATCAGATCGCGCGTGTGCACCTCCTCTGAGGTGAGCAGTCGAAAAGCGGCGAAGAACAGCAGCAGATTTGCCGCCAGCGCCACGAGCACGCCGTCGAGCACCGAGGAGAAGCCGGTGGTTTGCGCCGTCGCGTACCCAGCGGCGACCGCCGAAACGATACTCAGCAGCCCGAACACCGCGAGCAGCCCGAGCCCGCGCACGCGCCACGCGAAAAAACCGAGCCGGTGCGCCTGCGGGATTTCCCAAACCTTGTTGAACGCGTTCTGGGTGGCGCCGGTTATGCCCAGGCCGGCCCAGGTTGCTCCGAGCAGCCCGATCGCGAGTGCAGGCACGCTGCCTTTCAACGAGTGGACGTTGTGCTCCAGTTGCGTGCCGACGATCGGGAACTGACTGAGGGTCGAATGCAGCACGCTTTCCTGAGTGCCGCGGTCGCCTTCGAGAACAAAGCCGAGCACGGTGACGAACACCAGCAGCAACGGGAACAGTGAGAAGAACCCGTAGTAGGCGATCAGCGCGCCCATTTGCGAGCCTTCGTGCTCGCTGTAGCGCTTGAACACGGCGACCACGAAGCCGAGGCGCGGGCTGCGCTGCTGGAAACGGTCGAGCGCGTCCAGTCGCGTGCGCGCAAATTTGGAGGGGGGTGTGCGGGCCACTGTCACCGACATGCTTACGTGTCTACCCGACAAGAGAGCCCCAAAGCGGCCGAGGCTCGCTTCGCGCCCGCCGCCGGGCGTGCGCGCCGCGGCGTTCTCAACGGCGCGCAGGCGGTCGCGCTTGTGTCGCGCTCGCGCCGGGAGATGCTGCTCGCGGTCCATCGCCGACACCTCACGCGTGAGGATCTCGAAGACTGCTACAGCCAGGCGACGCTCGAGCTGCTGATGCGCGCTGAGCGTGGCGAGGCGTTCTCCAGTCGCGCCCATATCGCAAACGCGCTGGAGCAGCGTTTGCTTTCGCGTGTGTACGACCGCCGTCGTGCGCTCAGCGGGCGCAGCCCGATCGAGGCGGCAATCGCGGAGGCGCTTCCGCTCATCGATTGCGAAGCCGGTCGGATGCAGGTCGCCGACGCGCGCGCGGACGTCGAGCGGCTGGCGATGTTGCGCTACGAGCTGCGACGCATACGCGAGGTCTCACACGAGCTTTCCCGCGACCAGCGGCTCGTGCTTGCAAGCCAGCTCGCGGGCGAGGCGGGTTGTGCCGAATTCTGCCGCGCGCATGGCTGGTCGGCTGAGAAGTACCGCAAGGTCGCCCAGCGCGCGCGCCGGCGACTCGCGTGCCTGCTCTCGGGCGAGATCGCCTGTCCCGCTCACTCGAGTCCGTCGGATTAGAGAGCAGGGACATAGCTATGAACATAAATCGCCCCCCACATAGATGTGTCCCCTGGGACACCGCCGATCGGTTGCCGAGACGATCGCGTGGCGCTTCCCATCCGCACGCCGGCGGCCGGGAGGCAGATGCCTCCCCGTCATCGCTCCCGGCCGCATGCGTGCTTGCCCACCACCGCGCGGGGAAGCACGCATGAAGTTCTGGGACAGGGAGCCGCGTGCGGTGTACCGCGTGTACGACGAGGACGACTACCTCGCTGGACCGGACACGCACGACGGCGAGCAGGATGGTATGGGTCAGGAATCGCAAGACCCGGCAGGCGGCTTTGGGCATATCGACGCCGGGTACTCCAACCACTCCGCCGCGGCGCCCGATGCGCACGTGCGCGAGCCGCTCAACGTATTCACTGAACCTCCCCGCCGCGGCCGCCCGGGAAGAGCGCTCGCCCTTGGCCTGCTGTGCGCCGTCGCGGCCAGCGCGGCCGCGCTCGTGGGGCTTGAAATCTCGCATCGCTCCGCGTCACTCTCGGTCCCGGTGCACCACCCCTCGGCTCGACCGCTGCGCTCTGTGGTGACCGGCTCGAACGTGCCCATATCCAAAATATCTGTGGCGAGCGGGTCCGCATCGACCGTGTCTGTGCGCCGCTCCCTGGACAGACCACGTGTGGCAGTGCCGATGGAGCGTGTTTGGGCGTCCCGGTCCTCGCGTCGCGCCGGCAAGTCGGAGCTCGCGGTCGCCGAAGTCGCCAAGTGGTCTGCCGCGGAGTTGCCGCCGACGCCTGAGGCGCAAGTCGACCGCGAGTTCGGCTTCGAACGCTAGCCCGATGACCAGCCAGCCTTCTCGCCCCATCGTCTTCGTACGCGCGCACCCGATGTGGCGCATACGCCTCTCGCGCGAATTGCCTTCCTATCTCCTGCGGGGTCTCGCCATGGCCGGGTTGCTCGCGAGCTTGCGCTTCGCGATCGACCCACCGCGACCGACGATCGCACGCGCGGCGGCGCCGGATTCGGCCGTGCTCGATCGCGGCGCCGAAGGGTTCGCGTCGCTGTTCGCGCGCCGCTACCTGAGCTGGAACTCGCAGGACCCCGAAGCGCATCGGCTGGCACTCGCGCCGTTTGTCGGCTCCTCGATGGAAGCCGAAGCTGGCCTGCAGCCGCCACAGAGCGGCGAGCAGCAGGTGCAGTGGACGGAGATCGTGCAGGCACATGCCATCGCGTCCGACGAGCACCTCTACACCGTTGCCGCACAAACCGACACGGAGGGGTTGCTCTATCTGACTGTCACAGTCGCGCGCGAGACCAGTGGTGGGTTGGTGCTAGCCGGCTATCCGGCGCTCGTTGGCGCGCCCGTCTCGGCGCCGGCGGTATTGCCCGAACACCTGCGCGAAGTCGAAGAACCGGCGCTGGTCACTGTCGTGACGCGCGCGCTTCGCAATTACCTCGGCGGCTCCGAATCGGAGCTGGCCGCCGATCTCAGCGCCACCGCGCGTGTCTCCTCGCCACCGCTCGCGCTCACGCTCGAGTCGGTGCAGAGTCTCGACTGGTCGCTCGCCGGCCGCTCGGTACTCGCCGTAGTCCGTGCACGAGACCGGCGTGGCGCGCAGTACACGCTCGCTTACGAACTCGGCGTCGCCTCCGACGCTGGGCGCTGGGAGATATCGGCGATCCAAACCAACCCCGACAGCTGATCGCCGTCGCATACCGCAACTCGACCCAAACAAAGGAGATCCCATGCACACGTTCCACACAATTCAGGCGCTGATTGCCACGACCGAAACAACCGGCTCGCTGGAATCGGCGGCGGCGAAGGCCGGCGAAACGGGTCGCAAGATCGCGATGAGCCTGATCGGGCTTGGCTTCGCGATCGCCTCGATCGTGCTCGCCTTCAGGCGCGACTTCAAGGAGGCCGCCGGCATCTTCGCGGTCGGCTTCGTCGCGGTGCTGCTTGCCAGCAAGACAGGCGTGAATGTCTTGCAGGACACCGTAACCACGCTGTTCGGGTCCTCCTCTTGAGTGTGCCCGCGGGCAGCGGCCGATCGAGCGGAGCGGACGGTGGAGATCGTCTCCTTCAGAACCGTGTTCGACCTGGAGCGGCGGGTCTATCGCATCGACCGGCTGCGCTTGAACCCGAACGGCCTGCCGCTGCGCGGGCTTGTGTATTTCCTGGCGCTGCTCGCGGCGGCACTGCTCTGCGCAAAACTGCCACTGCTGGGGTCGCTGGTGCGGGCGCTGCCCTGGTATCTGCGCGACCTTGCGATCCCCGCGGGCGGCGCAGCGCTGCTTGGCATGATCCGCGTCGAGGGCCGCCCGTTTCACCTCGCGGCACGCGCGCTCCTGCGCTACGGCGTCGCTCCCCGGCATCTCGCCGGGCTGCGACGGTGTGCGCCACCGGGCTCTCGCTGGCACCCCGGCGAGCTGCTCATGCTCCCCGACGGCTCCGACGCGCGGTTGCGACGGCTGCGCTACACCGGCGCTGGCGCGGTGCGCATAGGCGTGGCGCACACGCGCACCGAGTACGGCGGGGGTGCGATCGGCGGCATGTTCGGAGGCCCGCGGATGACGCTCGAGGCGCTGGCGGGTAGGCGTGCCCCCACGCACGGACAGGTGATCGCGCTGGCCGCTGGTGTCCGGCTCGAGGTGCGGAGCGGCTCGTGAAGGATCCAATCTCTTTCGTCTACGGCAATCTCGTATTCGGCTCGACTCTCGACGATGTGTGGGCAGCGTTCGCGGTGTCGAGCGAGTCCTATGAGTGGTTGCCGGCGGAGGGCAAGCGTGCCCGCTTGCTGTCGCTGCTCGCGGCCCTGCAGGCGCTTGAAGCGGACGTGCAGATCGTACGCGTCGCACGGCGCTGGAACCTCGACGGGTACGTCGAGCAGTGTCGCGAGCTCAGTGCCGGCACGCACGCTCACCCACGCGCCTGCCGTGCCTACGCGAGCGAGCAAGCCCAGCGTTTGGGCGAAATCGACGCGGCACGGCCCGCAGTGTTCTTTCTCGTCAGCCTGCGCGAGCCCGAGCGCGACATCGCCTCCTACGTTTCAAAGACGGCCGAGCAGCACCCGCGCGAGTGGCTGCGCGCGATCGGTCGAGCACTGTCGATGCGCGACCGGCGCTTGCTTGGAGCGGAGGACCTGGAGCGCGCTCGTGTGCGTGCCGACCAGGTGCACGCTCGTCTCGGCGATTTCCTGGCGGTGCACCCGGCGCGCGGGGTGGAGCTGCAGTGGCTCGTGCGCCGCGCGTTCTGTCGCGGGCTCGGCGAGCCGCAGCTCGACGGACTGCACGAGCCGCGAGCGCTCGCGTTCGAGCGCAACGGCGAGGCTGTGCTTGCGCCGCTGGAGGGCGACGTGCTGCGTTGGATGGACGGCTATGTGGAGCATCGCCCGCGCGCGCTGCGCATCGAGTCCGAGCTTGGCGTGAGCTGGCAGGCGCAGCTCGTGCTGGGTGCCCTGCCAGAGCGCGCCACGTTCCCGGGCGCGCGCGTGGAGCTGATGTTCGCGCCGGTCGAAAGCCTGCCGTTCGCGGTCGATCTGTCGCTGAACGCGCGTTTCCTACCCAACGAGCTGGCGCTGCGGATCGCGCGCCGACGGGTTCAGGACGCCGATCAGATCGCGCGCGCGGAGTCCGACGGCGACCAGGGGATCTCAGACCTCGGCTATCAGCGCACCCAGGAAGCGCGCGACTTGCTCGGCTACCTGCAGGCCGCGAGCCGACCGCCGCTGCTGCGCGCGACCTTGGCGGTCGCAATCGGCGCCGGTAGTGAGCAGGAACTCTCCGAGCGCGTGGAGATGTGTCGGCGCGCCTACGGTGAGGTTCGCCTGCACCGTCCGCTCGGCGACCAGCTGGAGCTGTTCCTGCAACACCTGCCCGGCCAGCGCACGCGTGTCGTCGGTTACGACGACACCCTCACCACCCAACAGGTGGCGGCGACGATGCCGACTGCCACGCACGCTGTCGGGTCGCGTGCCGGCTTCTATCTGGGCCACACACTCACCGGTTCGCGCCAGCCCGTGCGCTTCAACCTGCGCGAGGGTTCCGATCGCGACGGCAACACGGCGATCCTGAGCGTCGGCGCGCTCGGTTCGGGCAAGACCACGCTCGCACAGAAGCTCAAGTGGGAGGGGTTCCTACAGGGCGCCCGCGTGATCGACTGCGACCCCAAGGGCGATCACCGCTTCCACTTGCTGGAGGACGTTGCTCCACACGTCGAGACGATCGCGTTGCGCCCCGATCCGGCGCTGCGGGGAATGCTCGACCCGCTGCGAGTCGCGCCCGAGCACCTGCGCCAGGACGTCACAGTGTCGTTTCTGCGGGATTTGCTGCCCTCCCGTGCCGACCCCGCCTGGGAGACGGCGGTCGTGAGCGCCGTGGATCGGGTGATGCGCCGCTGCGGCGATCCAACCTGTTTTGAGGTCGTGCGCGCGTTGTGCGACGCCGGTGGGGATGAGGAGAGGGTTGGCAAGGCGCTCGAGGTATACGCGCGCTCCGGTTTGACCCAGCTTGGCTTCGCCGACCCGGACGTGAAGCTCGCGCCGGTAGGCGACCGTCAGGTCACCTACATCCCGATCCGCGACCTGCCCGGACCAGAGCCGGGCACGCCGCGCGGCGAATACACACAGGCCGAGCGGGTCGGTCAGCAGATCGTGCGCTTGATCGCGATGTTCGCGATGCACCTGATGTCGCGCGAGCGCGATCGTTTGAAGATCTTCAGCTTCGATGAGGGCTGGCGGCTGCTCGGCGATCCGGTCGGACGTACATTGCTCGCCTCGCTGCAGCGCATGGGGCGCTCGGAGCTGGCTGTGCCGATCGTGAGTACGCAGCTGGTCACCGACGCGCTCGTGGGCGAGCGCGAGTCGCTTGAGAACCTGCTTGGCGCGACGTTCGTGTTCGGGATGCGCTCGGAGGTCGAGGCGGCACGCGCACTGACGTTGCTCGGTCTTGACCCCGAAGATCGACGTGCACGCGAGCGATTGCTTGAAATGCAGGCGGGTCGCTGTCTACTGCGCGACCACCGCGGACGTGTCGAGGCGATTCAAGTCGAGGTCGTTGCCCCCTCGTTGCTGCGCGCCTTCTCCACTACCCCGGCGACCGCGGACCCTTCCACCGGCGGACGCGCAAAGCGCACACCCGCCGAGCAAATCACGAGGCAGTGACACGCGCGTCGGCGGCATCGCTGGCGAGCTCGGTGGCGCTGGTCGTCTGCCTCGCGTCAGCGTCGCCGGTAGGCGCACAGCGATTCTCCTCGGTTCGCTCGACCGGCTCGACCCGGCCCGTTCAGTCGGCCCGGGCCGCCCAGCCTCCCGCACGCGCCCCGAGCCTCCCGCCGCTCACCCTCGGCGAACCGCAAACCGGAGAAGCTTCTGCGTCCGCGCCCTCCAGTGGCGGCGACTCGCTTGCGCAAAACGGTTTGGGAAGCCCGTTGTGCCGCGCTCCGGGCGAGCTGTCGGCTGAGGAGCAGCGCAGCTGCCAGACCGCGGATTTCGTGGCGGCGCCAGATCCCACGAACAACTATGCGTTTGACGTGAACATCGACACGGGCGTCAGCAAGTTGGGAAACGACGTCTCCGCCACACTCGAGAATTTCGCCCAGTTTGGATGGATGGCGCTGGTGTCGGCGACACATGCGCTGGTGGTGATGTTCGAGTGGTGCTACTCGCTGAACCTGCTCAGCAATTCGCTATTGAGTGAGGTCACGGCGGCGCTGCACAGCGCACGTTTGACATTCACCGACCCATGGCTCGCGATCGTGCTGGCAATCGCATCGGCAATGGTTGTCTATCGCGGATTGATTCGACGCCAGGTCGCCGACTCGCTTGGCGAGGCGGTGGCGATGGCGGCGATGATGGTGTGCGGCCTGTGGGCGATCGCCGATCCGGCGGGCAGCGTCGGGGCGGTCGAGCAATGGGCAAACCAGGCCGGCCTCGGCACGATGGCGGTCGTCGCCAGCGGCACTCCCAGTGATCCCGAGCGCACACTCGCGCAGAGCATGCAGACGGTCTTCTCGAGCGTTGTGAGCACGCCCTGGTGTTACATGGAGTTTGGCGACGTCGATTGGTGTGACAGCAGTACGCGGCTGGACGGTTCGTTGCGCAGCGCGGCCCTGGCGATAGCTAAGAACGAGGAAAAGAAGAGCGGATGTCGGGGATTGTGTGACGCTGGCGCGAGCACAGGAGACCGCACGCTCGCCGCGAGCGCGTCGCTGTTGCGCGAAGCGCAAAGTAACGGCGAGCTGTTTCTCGCATTGCCCGCCAACGAACCGCAGCGCAATTCGGTGAAAGACGAAGGCATGCTGCTGAGAGTGCTGTGCGGCGGCAGCGAATCGGCCGACAAATGCCGCGGGCCAACGGCGCCCCAAGCGGAATTCCGCACCGAGAAGGGCACGGGCTCGCGACTGTTCGGTCTGCTGTTCATATGGGTTGGCGCACTGGGCATGTTGTTGCTGCTGGGTTTCCTAGCGTTGCGTTTGCTGTGTGCGGCTCTGATGGGGCTCTTCTTTTTGCTGCTAGCCCCGGCGGCGGTACTCGCGCCCGCCCTCGGCGAAGCGGGCCGCTCGGCGTTTCGCTCATGGGCGATGAAGCTGATGGGGGCGGCGATCGCCAAGCTCACCTATTCGTTTCTGCTCGGCATCGTGCTGATGATGATGAAACTGCTGCTGGGTCTGACGATCTTGGGGTGGTGGGCGCAATGGCTTTTGATATCGGCGTTCTGGTGGAGTGCGTTTCTCAAGCGCGACCAGCTGTTCAACGCTGCGGCTAATGGCGGCTCGGGCAAGACCGCGGGTGCCCCGCGCTCGATCGCCCATCGGGTGGGCCAGAGGTTTGAAACACCGCGCACGCTGCTGCACAGGCGCCAGACCATCAAGCAGAGATCGTCCCCGCCGGCACCCGAGCCCCCCGCACTACCCAGTGGCGGGTCGGTGACAAACGCCACGCGCCCGTCACCGGACAAACCGTCTCCTGCGGGCGGCTCCTCGCAGGCCGAGGCGACCGCGAGCACTGGCGGCAATCGTGAGGACGGAGAGCGGGGTGGCCGTCATGGCACAGGCTCGGCTACGCCACACCACGAGCACGGCAAGGCGGTGCCCACGCCGGAAGACGAGGCGGCCACACATTCGCACGAGCAGCCCTCCAGCCACTCCTCGCCTGGGAAGGTGAGCGAGCCAGGTGGATGGCAGCGCAAGAAGCATGGCTCCAGCGCGGTGTCGTCTGGGCATGAGGTGTCGTCTGGGCACGAGGTGTCGTCTGGGCGCGAACATGGTCTCGCTCGCCACAGGCACAGAGGCGGAGAGAGCGCCTCGGGGACAGACCAGGTCGCGGGTCTTGCTGGAGCGCTGGCAGGAGCGCGCGGGTCCGGGCAGGGTGCGGGGCCGCCGGCGGACGGGCGGTTGGAACGTGTGCGGCGCGAGCGCAAGGAGGCGCTCGTGAGCGGTGCCGATGCCGGTGCGCCCTCGGCTGGCCAGACGAACGAAACCTCGCCCCAGTTCGCTCGACCACGCTCGCGCGTAATGGACGATGCACGTGCTGTTGCCGGGCTGCGCAAGCGCCAGCTGGGCTGGGAGCCAGAGGAGTGAGCGCGGGCTCGCTCTCGCTCTCGCCGCCGGCGAGAGGGCGCCCTCGTGCGAAGGGCGTGCGCCTCGCCGCACGGGTGTGGCTTGTGCTCGCGATCGGCGCGCTTGTGCTCGCGTTGCTCGTCGTCGTCGCGGTACTTGGCGTGGTCTTGAGTATTCCGAGTGGCTCCTCCGGCTCGTCCGTCTCGGCAGACAGCGTTTCGGCGCTGGCCGAGCGCGAAATCCCACCGCTATACCTTGAGCTGTACCAGCGGGCGGCGGCACGCTACCACCTGGATTGGGCGATCCTGGCGGGCATCGGCAAGGTCGAGTGCGACCATGGTCGCGACCCCGCGCCGTCGTGCACGCGCGAGGGTGCCGTCAACTCGGCTGGTGCGGGTGGGCCGATGCAGTTTCTCGCCTCCACCTGGAGCGAGTACGGCGTGGCCGCCGGCGGCCACGGGCAGCCGGACCGTTGGAACGCGGCGGACGCGATTGATGGCGCCGCCAACTACCTGCGTGCCTCCGGTGCCCCCCGCGACTACCGCAAGGCGATCTTTGCCTACAACCACGCCGAATGGTACGTCGACGAGGTTGAGCACTGGGCAGCGTTGTATCGAGGCTCCGGCGAACCCACCCCAGCCGAGTCCTACGGCGCGAGTGTCACCGGCAGCACCGCTCCCGTGGAGTACATCGAAGGCGAACGCGCGCGCCTGTCGCCCACCAACGGCCACGTTGCGATGATCCCGACCAGCGTGCCGCCGGTTGTGCAGGCGATGCTGATGGCTGGCAACGAGCTGCAGGACTTGCCCTACGGCCCCGCCGGTCATCCCGACCCGTTGGGGGCGAGCAGCGAGGACTGTTCCAGCACGCTCAACTACGTGCTGTATCGCTCGGGCGTGCGTCCGCTCGCGGAAATCCTGCGCGAGAATCCGCTCGCCCAGGATTACATGGGCTGGGGTGAACCCGGGCCGGGTCGCTGGGTGACGATCTACGCGACCGACGTGCCGACTTCCCACGTGTTCCTGACGATCGCGGGTCTGCGCTTGGACACTTCCCACAATGGCACCGATGTGGGTCCCAACCGCAACGAAGACGGCCCGCGCTGGCGCATCCTCTCTTCCATCCCGACATGGGCGCACTGGTCGGTGCGCCATCCTCCCGGATTGTGAGGGTGGAGCCACATCCCGCGGCGCAGCGGTCGAAGCTCGCCGCGTGCTCTAAGGTGGCGCAATGACCGCACGCGAGGTCGACTATCTGCTGATCGGTGGCGGTCTCGCCTCCGCCAACTGTGCGCGCTGGTTGCGCGAGTCCGGCGCCGACGGGGAGGTCCTGCTCGTGGGCCGCGAGCCCGACCCGCCCTACAACCGTCCGGAGTGCTCCAAGGGCTATCTGCGCGGGGAGGAGACTCGCGAGGAGCCGCTGTTCCGGCCAAACGAATGGTGGGCCGAGCAGCGTGTGGAGTTGCTCACGCGCACGAGTGTCACAGCGTTGGACGTGGGCAGGCGCACCGCGAAGCTTTCAAACAAGGAAGAGGTCAGCTTTGACAAGGCGTTGCTGGCCACCGGCGCCAATGTGCGTCGCCTGAACGTGCCTGGATGCGATTTGGAGCAGATTCATTACCTGCGCACGCTTGGTAACGCCGACACGATCCGCGAGGGTGTTGCCGAGGCCGAGCGGGTCGTGTTGATCGGCGGCTCCTATATCGGCTGCGAGGTGGCCGCGTCGCTGACGCTGATGGGTAAGCAGGCGACGATCGTGATGCAGGAGGAGGCGACGCTCGAGCGCGGCTTTGGCAAGCGGGCAGGGCGCTTCTTTCAGGAGTTGCTTCAAGCGCAGGGCATCGAGGTGCACGGCCACGATGGGCTCGAGCGCTTCGAGGGCGCAAATGGTCGCGTTGGCAAAGTTGTGACCACAAACGGGCTCGACCTCCCGGCCGAAGCCGTCGTCGTCGGCGCCGGTGTAATCCCCGACGTCGTGCTCGCGCAACGCGCGGGTCTTGAGATCGGAAAGCGCGGGGGAGTGCTGTGCTCCTCGCGTCTTGAGAGTTCCGCCGCGGGCGTGTTCGCCGCCGGCGACATCGCCGAGTACGACTCGCCCGTGCATGACGGCCATGTGCGCATCGAGCACTGGGACGTCGCTTTCAATCAAGGAAAGACAGCCGCGCTGAACATGCTCGGCCGCGACGTGCCGCATGAGGTCGTGCCCTACTTCTATTCGGTGCTCGGCAACTGGGGCGAGCTTGAATACGTCGGTCCCGCGTATGAGTGGGATGAGGAGATCGTGCGCGGCTCCTATGAGGACGGCAAGTTCACCACCTGGTACCTGAAGGACGGACGTGTACTTGCCGCGCTGACGTTCGGTCGCACGGAGGATCTTGATCACGCGCGTCGCCTGATAGCGGAGCGCCCGGTCCTCGAGGACGGACAGCGCGCGGCGCTCGCGAGCCTCGACGCCGATCTCGCCAGCCTGTAGGATCGTTGCGTCAATAACGGTCGGTGGCGAAGGGAAGCCGGTGAGAATCCGGCGCGGACCCGCCACTGTGACCGGGGATGCCAACCGCGGCGCGAGAGCGCAGCCACTTACTTGCCGCTCGGCGGGTCGGGAAGGCGCGGGGGGTGGGCCCGGGAGCCAGGAGACCTGCCTCCGACCACAAGCCCACAAGCCCTCGTGGAAAGGGGTGGCTCATGCTCACATCTCGTCGTATCTCCCTGGCACTCGGCACCGCGTTTCTGGTCGCTGTCCTGGCAAGCGCTTACGCGCAGGCGGCTCCGATTACCGTGAATCTTCGTGTGGAGGGGTCCTCAAAGACGCTCTACGAAGGACCTGTCACGACCGAGGCGCAGACGATCGAAGCACCTGAATACATCTCAAAGGGCATGTATGGACCCACGCAGCCCCATCCCTGTGATGTCAACGAAAACGGAGAATACCCAGCGGGGTCACTTGGTGCCTCCTATGGCACCCCTACGTCTGCGCTCTACGATGCCGCTCAATCACTGGGGCTGACCTTCGATGCCTACTGGGACACACCCTATAAAGATTTCTTCGTCAATGGGATCGGATCTGACGAAACCGAAGACTGGGGCTATGCCGTCGACTACACGACAGCGAGCGTTGGCGGCTGTCAGTTTCAGCTTGCGCCTGGCAGCGAAGTGCTGTGGTCTGCCACGTTCGCGGCGTCGAGTCATCTGCTCAAGCTTTCTGGACCAGCAACGGCGAATGTCGGAAGCCCGATTCCAGTCCACGTCGTTGACGGACAGACGGGCGTACCGATCGCGGGTGCCGCGATCGGCGAAGACGTCGCGGGTGTCACCACGACGATTCCAGGTAGCGCCTTGACCAATGCTGAAGGCAACGCCACCGTCACGCTCGCCCATACGGGTACGATCGAGCTGAAGGCGACACAGCCCGAATCGGTGCGCTCGAACGCGATCGGCGTGTGTGTGCACAACGGCAACGATGGAACCTGCGGCACTTCGGGGATCCTCTACGCCTGCGCGACGGCCTCAGTTGGTGTGCCCCCTTGCGGTGGTCCACTGGTCGTCACGCCCCCGCCACTCGCTGACACGCCGGTCGTCGGAGGTGTAAAGGCCGGCCATGTGTACCCTCGCCACAAGGGCCCACGTATCCTCAGCGGGCTTGTAAAGGTGCCCGCGCAGGGCACATTGCGCGATGTGCGCATCAGCCTCCAGCGTCGCGCGGGTAAACGATGCTTCGCGTTCAACGGCATCACCGAGACGTTCGTGCGTAATCGTTGCGGGGTCACTCGGTTCTTCTCGGTGGGTGGCAGCGAGTCGTTCAGTTATCTGCTCCCCTCGTCGCTGCCAAAGGGCCGCTACGTGTACGACATCGAGGCGATAAACGACGCTGGCGAGGCGACAAAGCTCACTCCCGGCGTCAGTCATGTCGTCTTCTATGTCAAGTAGCGATCCAGCCTGCGTGGCCCGAGTGCGTGTGCGGATCGCGCGCGCACTCGGGCGGCGTACGTTTGGCGTCGTGCTCGGCTCCGCACTGCTGGCGATGCTGCTCCTCGCCGGCTGTGGCCTCGGCGCCGGGCCGACGCCGGGTGGGGTCAGGCTTGCCGTGAGCGAAGGTTTCGGTGCGCACGTGCTGGGTTCCTCCAGCTCGCCGCATGTCGAGGGCCAGGAGACGGTGATGAGCTTGTTGCAGCGCAATTACGACGTCAAGACCCGTTACGGCGGCGGTTTCGTGCAGAGCATCGATGGGCGCTCCGGTGGTACGCAGGCCGGGGAACCGGTCGATTGGTTCTATTACGTCAACGGCGTGGAGGCACCGAAGGGGGCGGCCGAGACTAACGTCGGCGCGGGCGAGCGCATCTGGTGGGATTTGCACAACTGGGGCCAAACCGACAGCGTGCCGGCGGTCGTCGGCTCCTACCCCGAGCCGTTTTTGAATGGGATCGAAGGCAAGCGCTATCCGCTGCGCGAGGAATGCTCCGAACCGTCGGGAGCCGCGTGTGCCACGGTGCGCAAGCGCCTGACCGCGCTCGGCGTGCCGGTCGCGCTCGCCGCCGTGACCAGTGAAGAAGTGCAGCTGACCCTGCGCGTGGTGGTCGGCCCCTACTCGGCGCTTGGCGACTCTCTCAGCGTGCACGATGTCGCCGCCGGGCCGCGCTACAGCGGTGTGTATGCACGCTTCTCGGGGAGCGGCAGCGCGCTCACGTTGCTCGACGGGGCTGGGCGCGCAGTACGCACACTCGGCGCGGGCGCGGGGCTGGTCGCGGCCACGCGCTACGGCGAACAGGCGCCCGTGTGGCTCATCACCGGCACGAACGCGGCCGGTGTGAACCTGGCGGCTGACGCGCTCAGCGAAAGCGAGCTGCGCAACCGTTTCGCGCTTGCGCTCGAACCCTCGGGGACGGCGCAACCGCTGCCGGCGGCGGGACCGTGAGCGCTGGGGGCTAGCCATGGCAATGGGTGCCACGCTCTTCTACCGTCGCCGCGCGAGCCCGCTGCACGCGACGCGCGCGACAGTGGCGAGCGTGTGGGCCGGCGCGCTGATCGCCGCGACGCTGCTCAGCGAAAGCCCACTCGTGCTGGGTGCACTGCTCCTCGGTGTGCTTGGTGCGGGCGCCGGTAGCGAGCTTGGTGGCGAGCTGGTGCGCACCCTGCGCACCGTGCTGATCGTGGCGATCCCGATCGTGCTCGTCAACGTGCTCGTCTACCACGAAGGTTTCACGGTGTTTGCGCGCCTGGGTGACCTTGGGCCGTTTGGTCAGGGCGACCTAACGGTGGAGGCACTCGTCTATGGTGCGGTGATCGCGCTGAAGGTGGGCTTGCTGATGCTCGTCACAACGCTCGCGAGCCTCGCGATAGACCCCGACGAGTTGCTCGGCGTGTTTCGCGGGCGCTCGTTTCGCTCGGCGCTGACCGCGTCGCTGGCGACACGCATGATCGGCGTGCTGTCAGCCGACTCCCAGCGCTTGGCCGAGGCGCAGCGCACGCGTCCTGGTGGGGCCGCCAAGGGGGCGCGTGCACGTGTTCGCCTGTTGAGTGCGATCGTCGGCTCCTCGCTGGATCGCTCGATGGACGTGGCGGCGACGCTCGAGCTGCGCGGTTTCGCGATGGGCACGCCGCGCGGCGGTAGGGCGTCGCGTCGGCCGTTCTCGCGTCACGATCGTGCGTTTGCCGCCTCCGCCGTGGCCGTTCTCGCGCTCGCGCTGCTCGGGCGGCTGGTCGGGGCGGCCCCGTTTAATGCCTATCCGCTGCTGAGTATGCCGGTGTCGGGCGCGACTTTCGTGCTGTGCGCGGCGTTGCCGGTGGTCATCCTGCTGCCGCTACTCGACCGCAGGGGGATCGAATTTTGAGATCGGCGTTGGAGTTCTCGCGGGTCACATACCGCTACCCCGAGCGGTCCCAACCCGCCCTGCGCGAGATCAGCGTGCGGATCGAGCAGGGTGAGTTGTGCCTGCTCGCGGGTCGCTCCGGGCAGGGCAAGTCGACGCTGATCCGCGCGGCGTGTGGACTGGTGCCGCACTTCCACGGCGGCACGTTCGCCGGCAGCGTCAGCGTCGCCGGCATGGACACGCGCGAGCACCCGCCAGCCCAGCTTGGCGCCTATGTCGGTGTGCTGCAGGGCGACTCGGAGACTCAGCTCGTGATGAGCTCGGTGCGCGCGGAGCTGGCCCTTGCGATGGAGAGCCGCGGATATGGCGCCACCGCCGTTGCGCGCGCCGTCGAGGAGGTCGCGCTCGCGCTCGGTATCGACCATCTGCTCGAGCGCTCCACACACGAGCTCTCAGGCGGGGAGAAGCAGCGCGTGGCGCTGGGTGCGGCGCTCGTGGGTCGTCCGCGCGTCGTGCTGCTCGATGAGCCCACCTCGCAGCTCGATCCCGTTGCCGGCGATGAGCTAATCGGGCTGCTGCGTCGGCTCAACCAGGAGTGGGACACCACGATTCTGCTCTCAGAGCATCGCTTGGAGCGCTGCCTCTCGGCTGCCGACAGGGTGATCGCGCTCGATGCTGGGGAAGTCGTTCACGACGGTTCGCCAAGTTCGTTCCTGCGCTTCGCGGCGGAGCATGAGCCTTCGCTGCAGACCCCCGGCGCGAAGCTGTTCGCGCTTGCCGGCCTGGGTCCGCCACCGGTTGGTGTCAAGCAGGCGCGCGCCGCCCTGCGTCGCGAGGGACTACTGCCCGCCGAGCCCGATCCGCACATGGCGCCGCCGAGGAGTCACACCGGCGCGCGGGTCGGTGGCGACCCGGATGCGTATCGGGACGGTGCATCCGCACGTCACTCGGGTGTCCGCGCACGACTTGGGAGACGGGGCAGGGGAGAGGGCGTTGCCCCCTCTGCACTCGCGCTGCACGGCGTGTGGTGTGAGATCCCACGCGGCCCGGCAATCCTACGCGGTGTAGACCTCGAGATCGCCCCGGGGGAGCGCATCGCGCTGATGGGCCGCAATGGCGCCGGCAAGTCCACGCTCCTGCGCCACGCGGCCGCCCTGGTGGCCCCGACGCGCGGGAAGATCGAGCGTGCCGGCAGGGTGGCGCTGCTGCTGCAGAACCCGAACGACTATTTCCTGCACGAGCGTGTGTGCGACGAGCTCTCGCCTGAGGCGCTACGGCGAGCGGGCCTTGACGGGCTGGCCGAGCGCAACCCACGCGATCTCTCCGGTGGCGAGCGTCAGCGCCTTGCTCTGGCAATCGTCGCCGATGGTGGCGAGCCTCCCGCCGTGGTCGCGCTGGACGAGCCCACACGCGGCATGGACCGCGAAGCGAAGGCGCATCTGGCCGAGGAGCTGCATCGTCGCGCGAGCGACGGTCAGGCGGTGATCGTCGCTACGCACGACCCCGAGTTCGCGGCGAGCTGCGCGCAGCGGGCGATCCTGCTCGCCGACGGGCGTGTGATCGCCGACGGCCCGGCCGCCGATCTGCTTGCGGGCGGGTGGTACTTCGCGACTGAGACCGCCCGCATCCTTGGCGGCGCGGGCGGTGCGCTGCGTCCAGAGGACGGAGCCGAGCTGTTGCGCGGGATCCATGAGCCGCAGGTTGGGTCCCGCGCCGATGTCACTGAGGCGGAGTCGCACACGTCGCCCGAACTAGTCATCCACGCTGCGGGGGAGGCGCACACGTGAGCTGGCCGCTCGCATCCTTTGCGATCGTCGCCGGCGTGCTGCTCGCCGGCTGGCTGACTTATGAGCGCTCGCGCCCCTCCGCGCGCATGGTTGCGGTCGTGGCCACGCTGGCCGCCGTGGCGGCACTCGGCCGCGATGCGTTCGTGGCGTTGCCCGATGTCAAGCCGATCACGGCGATCGCGCTCGTCGTCGGCTACGCGCTCGGCCCGCTGCCCGGCTTCACGGTCGGCGCGATCGGGATGCTGGCTTCGAACATGATGCTCGGGCAGGGCCCCTACACGCCGTGGCAGATGGCCGCCTGGGGTCTTGTGGGTCTCGCCGGCGCGCTGCTCGGGCGCCTGAGCGGCAGGCGCATGGGTCGCGTTGGATTGGCGCTTGCGTGTGCCACGATGGCGCTGGTGGCCAAGGAGATCATGAACCTCTACACCTGGACGATCGGCGCCGCCCATACGCCGGCCGCGTTCCTTTTGATCGCTGGTCAGGGGCTGCCGTTCGACATCACCGACACGGTTGCCAGCTTCCTATTCGGGTTTGCATTCGGTCCAGAGCTGGCGCGCTTGCTCGGGCGGATGCGCGCACGTATGGACATTCGCTGGGAGCCGGCTGGCGCTGCGACGGTGCTCCTGGCGGTGTGCCTGTTCGGGGCAGCGACGGCACACGCCAGCACATCGCGCGAGATCGCCTTCCTCGAACGCTCCCAGGACAGCAATGGCGGCTTTGGAGGAGCGCCCGGGCAGCACAGCAGCGAGCTGTACTCGGCGTGGGTCGCGATCGGTCTGGCGGCGGCCGGGCGCAACCCACTCGCGCTCGTGCGCGACGGCCACACGGTGATGAGCGCACTACGCGCCGAAGCATCCACGCTCGAAGGCGCCGGTGACGACGAGCGCACGATCCTCGCCCTTCATGCGTGCGGTCTGCCTGCCTCGGATTTCCCGGGAACGAACCTCGTCGCCAAGTTGGTGCGCGAACGTACCAGCGACGGCTCGTTCGGCCATCTCGTCAACATCACGGCGTTCGCGGTTTTCGCCCTGCGGGTCGCCGGCACCAGCGCGGATAACCGGGTCGTTAGCGACGCCGGTCGCTGGATCGCGGCGCAGCAGGGCAGCGACGGTGGCTTCGGTTTCGCTGGGCGCGGTGCAGGCGAGGATGTCGACGACACGGCCGCCGCGCTGCAGGCGGCGATCGACGCAAGCGGCCAGCGCGCGGGGGCGGTCGTCGCGCGTGCGGTGGCCTATCTGCGCCGGGCCCAGAACCCAGACGGCGGCTTTCCCCAACAGCCGGGTGGCGAATCTAACGCCCAATCGACCGCTTGGGCCGTGCAAGGCCTGGACGCTGCCGGAGTGAACGTGAGCGCCGTCAAACGCGGACGCAGCCGCTCGCCGCTGGCCTACCTCGAAAGCCTGGTTGCCCCCAACGGCAGCGTCTATTACTCGCGCACGAGCATGCAGTCGCCGGTGTGGGTCACCGCCGAGGCGCTGACGGCGCTTGCGGGCAAGCCGTTCCCGGTGGCGCCCGTGTCGCGCTGAGCCAAGCGCCGCCGCCGTGCTCGCGGATGCCTACCCTGGGTGGATGTCCGCCGTCTACACCACGACTGCCGCCGAGCGTCGCGGCGCGCGCTCGGCGCTGCTACTCGCCGCGTTTTGCGCCGCTGGGCTTGCACTCACGTGGGTATTTGCCGCGCTGGTACCGGTCACGCACGTGCGCGACGCGCTGGTTCTGTACGACTTCACGCGCCTGGACCGCCCAATCGTCGAAGTGCCCGCGAAACTCCTGCTTGCGCTGTTGGAACCGGCGTTCTTCTTGGTGTGGGCGCTTGTGCTGCTCGCAGTCGCACTCTCGCGTGCGCGGCCGCGTGTGGCGTTTGCTGTCGCGCTCGTGCTGGTGCTCGCGCCGCTCAGCGCCGAACTGCTCAAGCCGCTGGCAGCCCACGTCCACGCGCAGGTGGCGCCGCTGTACATAACTAGTGCCTCGTGGCCGAGTGGGCACGCCACGGCAATCGTGGCGCTCGTATGGTGTGCGCTATTCGTCGCTCCGCCCGCGCGACGACGGATTGTCGCGATCGTCGGGGCGGTACTCGTGTTGGCGGTTGGCTGCTCGCTGTTGATCTTGGCGTGGCACATGCCGAGCGATGTGCTCGGTGGCTATCTGCTTGCCACGTTGTGGGCTGCGCTCGCGCTCGCGGCGCTGCGCCGAGTTGGTCCGCGCGGGCCGATCGGCGGTGTTCTCAGCCGTCCGCGGGCTCGACCGGCTCGGCCTCGTGCGCGCCCGGAGCCCATAGCGCCTCCGCTCTCTCATTCGCGGCGCGGCTGAGGATGAACAGCATGTCCGAGAGCCGGTTGAGGTAGCGGATCGCCTCGGGATTGCACTCGCTGCCGATTGCGAGCGCACGCCGCTCGGCGCGACGGCACACGGTGCGACAGACGTGTAGCTGCGCCGCCGCGGGAGTGCCGCCGGGGATCACGAACGAGCGCAGCGGCGCGAGCTTCGCGTTGACCTCGTCGCATACTTCCTCCAGCCAACGCGCATACTCGGCGGTGACGCGCAGGCGCACATGACCCTTGCGCGTTGCGTCGGGCGCTCCCTCGACAGGAGCAGGCACGGATAGGTCGGCGCCGACGTCGAGCAGGTCGTTCTGCACACGCTCCAGCCACCCCGCGAAGCTCGCCGGCAAGTCAGGTGCGAGCAACGCCACCCCGAGCGTCGCGTTGAGCTCGTCCACCGTGCCATACGCCTCTACGCGTGGGTGCAACTTTGACACGCGGCTCATGTCGCCCAGATGGGTTTCGCCACTGTCTCCGCCCTTGGTGTAGATGCGCGTCAAGTTGACTGTCACGACCCCCCGAGTCTGGCAGATGGCCTGTCGTGATGCCCGTCTGCGAGTGGCACGGAGAGCTGTTGCTGGATGGTTGCGCCAGCGGCTCGTGAGCCTCGTGTGAGCAGTCGCACTGCGCGGTGTCGGGCAGATCGGATACTTTCCCGGCCTTCATGCGGGTAGGTGTTCCGAAGGAGATCGCCGAGGGCGAGCACAGAGTTGCGCTCGTGCCGGAGGTCGTAGGCAAGCTGAAGGCCAAGGGCATCGACGTCCTGGTCGAGAATGGCGCGGGCGCGGACGCGCTACTGCCCGACGATGCGTTCGTCGAGGCGGGCGCGCGGATGACATCCGATGCTGGCGAGGTGTGGCAGTCCGAGGTGGTCGTCAAGATCTCCCCGCCCAGCGAGGCGGAGATCGAGCGACTTGGTGCCGGTTCGATCCTGATCGGCTTCCTCGCGCCCTTGAGCAGTCCGCAAACGACGCGGGCGCTCGCGGCTGCCAAAGCCACCGCGTTTGCAATGGAGTCGATCCCGCGGATCTCGCGTGCGCAGTCGATGGATGCGCTTTCCTCACAGAGCAACATCGCCGGGTATAAGGCCGCGCTGCTTGGCGCGGAGAACATGGGACGTTTCTATCCGATGCTGATGACTGCCGCCGGCACGATCCCACCGGCCAAGGTGCTCGTGCTCGGGGCCGGGGTTGCCGGTCTGCAGGCGCTCGCAACGGCAAAGCGCTTGGGAGCGCGCACCACCGGGTATGACGTCCGTCCGGAGGTGGCCGAGCAGGTGCAGTCGCTTGGTGCGCAGTGGCTCGATCTGGGCTTGGAGGCAAGCGGCGAGGGCGGCTATGCGCGCGAGCTGACCGAGCAGGAGCGCGCTCAGCAACAGCAAGCACTGACCGATGCGATCAAGGGTTTTGACGTGGTGATCACGACAGCGCTAGTGCCAGGCCGACCGGCTCCAAAGCTGGTCACGGCCGAGGCGGTGCAGGGCATGAAGCCGGGCTCAGTGATCGTCGATCTGGCGGGGGAGTCCGGCGGCAACTGTGAGCTGACAGAGCCAGGCCAAACCGTCGTCAAGCATGACGTGAAGATCGTCTCGCCCTTGAACCTGCCGGCGAGCATGGCCGAGCATTCCTCGCAGCTGTTCGCTCGCAACGTACTCGCGCTGCTTGACCTGCTTGTCGCTCCGAAGGAAGACGGACCCGCCCACCCCGGAGCAGAGGGTGAGGTCGAGCTGAAACTCGACTTCGAGGACGAGATCGTCGCCGGCGCCTGCATCGTGCGCGACGGAGAGATCGTCAGCCCTGGCGCCAAGGCGACCGCGGAGGATGCTTCCACAACTACCGATAGTCCCACCGTCGGAGACGGTGGGAAGGGCGGTGAGGAGGGGTGATGCTTGCAAGCGTGTTGACGACGAACCTCGCGATCCTCGTGCTCGCGGGCTTCATCGGTTTCGTCGTGATCTCCAAGGTGCCCAACACGTTGCACACGCCGCTTATGAGCGGCACCAACGCGATCCATGGGATCGTGCTGCTCGGCGGCCTGCTGCTTTTCGGACTCGCCGAATTGGACTCCTTCAGCAAGGCGCTGCTTGTGATCGCGGTCGCCTTCGGCACGATCAACATCGTCGGCGGTTTCCTTGTCACCGACAGGATGCTCGACATGTTCAAGTCGCGTCCCAAGCCGAAGGCCGCAGAGGACGACTCTGCCGGCGATGCAAAGCCCGGCACTGACGGGAAGGCGGGGTCATGACGAGCCTGCCCCTCGCCACCGCCTTCGTGCAGAGCGAAAGCTTCATCTATGTCCTCTACATCATCGCTTTCGCTCTGTTCATACAGGGTTTGCGCGGCCTTTCAGGCCCGACGACGGCCGTGCGAGGCAACCGCATTGCGGCCGTTGGTATGGGGATCGCGGTCGTCGCGACGCTGCTCAACCCGGGAGAGGGCAACTGGGGTCTGATCGCGCTCGGGATCGCGCTGGGCGTGGCTGTTGGTGTGCCGGCTGCTCGCCAGGTGAAGATGACCGCGATGCCGCAGATGGTGGCCCTATTCAATGGGGTAGGCGGCGGTGCAGTGGCGATCATCGCGTGGGTTGAGTTCCGCAACCATGGCTCCACTTACGGCTCGCACACGGTCGAACGATCGTTCACCAGTGGTGTGTTCCTGGAACGCGCGGTCGTCCATGTCGGCGGGCCGCCCACTTACGTGGCGATCTTCTCGGTATTCGCGGCGATCGTCGGCTCGATTTCCTTCTGGGGTTCGAACATCGCCTTCGGCAAGCTCCAGGAAATCCTTCCGGGACGCCCGATCTCGCTTGGTTCGGCGCAGCAGATCGTCAACCTGGTGTTGCTGATCCTCGCGCTGGCGGCGGGGATCGACCTGGTCGCCGGTGCGCACTCCGAAGTGCTGTTCGTTGGGATGCTGGTTGTCGCGGCGCTACTTGGCAACGCTGTGGTCTTGCCGATCGGCGGTGCCGATATGCCGGTTGTGATCTCGCTGCTGAACGCCTTCACGGGTCTCTCCGCAGCCGCTACGGGCATGGCGTTGAACAATCCGGCCCTGATTGTGGCGGGCATGATCGTGGGCGCCTCGGGCTCAATCCTCACGAACTTGATGGCGACCGCGATGAACCGCTCGATTCCTTCGATCGTCGCCGGAGGCTTCGGCGGCGGGGGTGTCGTCGAGGGCGCCGAAGGCGCTGGCGAGCACCAGGGCACGGTGCGCTCCACCAGCGCCGCCGATGCGGCGATCCAGCTCGCCTATGCCAATCGCGTGGTCGTCGTGCCCGGCTACGGCATGGCCGTCGCCCAGGCCCAGCACGCTGTGCGCGAGCTGACCAAGGAGCTCGAGGATCGCGGAGTGGAAGTGAGCTATGCGATCCATCCGGTGGCGGGACGCATGCCAGGGCACATGAACGTGCTGCTGGCCGAGGCCGACGTGCCGTATGACCAGCTCAAGGAGATGGACGACGCCAACCCCGAGTTCCAGCGCACGGACGTGTCGCTTGTGATCGGCGCCAACGACGTCACCAACCCCGCGGCCAAGAACACGCCGTCCTCGCCGATCTACGGGATGCCGATCCTCGAAGTGTCTGACTCCCGCTCGGTGATCGTGATCAAGCGCTCGATGAACCCTGGCTTTGCCGGCATCGAGAACGAACTGTACTTCGACCCGAAGACTTCGATGCTCTTCGGCGATGCAAAGTCGGCCGTGAGTGAGATCACGGCCGAGCTCTCAGCGCTCTAGCGAACCTTCCTGAGCTTTTCCTAGAGCCGCCAGTCGGCTCGCCCTGCGCCCGTCAGCGGGTTTCTATGTCTGTCGCCATGCGGTTTTGGTGCGCACATTCCAGCACGTGCCAAATTGGTACGCGATGCAGACAAGACGTGCATTGCTAATGGTGTACATCGTATCTTACACTCAACTGAGGAGAGGAAACGTAGTCATCTGAGGGGTCTGGTATTTCACTTCGCCGCGCAGCTTCGGGTCAATCGCGGTTCATGCCGGTCATTGGCGTGCTGGTATGCGCCGTGTCGATCGCCGGGGCGGCTCTTCCCGCTGGCGGACACAGCGAGCCGTCCCGGATCGATCGCGGACTCGCCCCAGCGCGTGTCGCGGCGCATCTGCCCACGCCACGTGCCAAAGCAAGCATCGTCGGCGGAGCTGACACCTCGATTGCGAACTTCCCTTTCCAGGTTGCGCTGTACGACACGCAGGCTGGCTCGCCGGCGGCGGGCTTCTTCTGCGGTGGAGTCATCATTGACGCAACGCATGTCGTGACGGCCGCCCACTGCGTCGTCGGCAACTCCGGGGGTCCGGGCGAAATCGCGGTTCTCGCCGGCTCTACCTCACTGTCTGACCCAAGCGCGGGGAGCGTGCGCGATCCCGTGCAGTCAAGCGCATTCGATTCGAGCTACAACCCCACTAGCAGCAACGATGACGTGGCTCTGTTGACGCTCACGCGCCCGCTGTGGTCTGATTCTGTGGCACCCAGCATCAACGGCGCCAACACGATCGCCCCGCTGCCGCTTGACCCGGGTGCGGCACTGGCCTACGGCAATCCCAACGTCAGCCCGGCAATCATCGCCACGGCCAGCGGTTGGGGAGACACCAACTCGGCGCCCAGCCACACGCCCAGCTATCCCACGAGCTTGCGATCCGTGCAGATGCCGCTTGTCTCCGAATCGCTCTGCGAAGAACAGTATTCGGTCATCGAACAGCCAATCACTTCGAGCATGATCTGCGCTGGCGGCGGCAAATCCCACGTGGATACCTGCTACGGCGATAGCGGTGGGCCGCTCGTGGTAGACAGAGACAGCCCAGCGCGCCCGCCGGGGGACTATGTGCTTGTCGGTCTGGTCGACTTCGGCAACGGCTGCGCCCAGCCGGGCTATGCAGGCGTGTATACGCGTATTGCAGGCCCTGCAATCGCTAGGTTCCTGACCTCCGGCACCGGTCACCTGGTGGGGCCCGTCGGCTCGCAGGCCAAGCACAAGAAGCGTAAGAAGCACAAGAAGCGCCGCCATCGCAGCTGAACCTCCGCGTCCTCTGGAACACTGGGTCGGTGATCTCACGCGAAGACGCCGTCGCGGCGCTATCGGAGAACGAATTCGATCTGCTCGTCGTCGGCGGCGGGATAACCGGCGCTGGCGTTGCTTTGGATGCATCGAGTCGCGGCTACAGCGTCGCCCTTGTCGAGCGCGCCGACTACGCATCGGGTACTTCCAGTCGCTCCAGCAAGCTGGTGCATGGAGGGCTGCGCTACCTGCAGCACTTCGATCTAGGACTGGTGCGGGAGGCGCTGCTGGAGCGCCAACTGATGGTTGCGCTCGCCCCGCACCTCGTGCGTCCGTTGCCGCTCGTCGTGCCCGCTTTTGACGGCTCTCGCCCGGACCGGCTGATGGGGGTCGGACTGAACCTCTACGACGTGATGTCGGTCACCGATCGCAGGTCGGCAGGCGAGCGTATGCGCAGCCGCCGCTCCCGTCGCGGCCGCTCCGAGCCGACGGCGAGCGAGCCGCCGGCGCACCCGTCGGCACCAACGCTCGAGGAGGGCGAGTCCTGGAGTCCTGAGCGTCATCGTGTCATTTCCGGCGAGGAGGTGCTTGAGCTGCTGCCAGCGCTTGCTGGTCGTGCGCCCAGCAGTGGCTATCTGTTTTACGACTGCCAGACGGACGATGCGCGCCTGGTGCTCACCGTGCTTGGCGAGGCCGAGCGTTTCGGCGCTGTATGCGCCAACCGCATCCACGCCATCGCGCTGCTCGAACGCGACGGGCACAGCGGCGGCGCGCGGGTGCGAGACGAGGAGAGCGGTGAGCTCTTCGACGTGCGAGCCACGAATGTAATCAACGCAACCGGGGTGTGGGCCGACGAGTTGCGCCCGCAAGAGCTACACAACGAGGCCGAGGTTCCGCTGATCCGGCCGAGCAGGGGCACCCACGTGACGTTGCGCCACGAGGATCTGCCACTGGTCGGTGGTGCGATCGTGCCCGCGGGGTCTGGCCGCTCGATCTTCGCACTGCCGTGGTTGGGACGGACGCTCGTCGGTACGACCGACAACGACTACGAAGGCTCGCTTGCCCACGTGTCTCCTTCCGGAGAGGACGTCGACTATCTGTTGGCGGCCGTCAACGAGTTCTTCGCGACTGACCTTGCGCGTGGCAATCTGACGGGCGCCTATGCCGGGGTGCGGCCGCTGATATCGACCGGTGACACCAAGAAATCGGTCGACATCTCGCGCAAGGCCGAGCTGTATGAGACCTCCAGCGGCATGATCACGATCACCGGCGGCAAGCTCACCACGTGGCGACGGATGGCCAAGATGGCCGTCGATCGCCTTGTCGAGCGCGAAGCGCGCGACGCTCCCTGTCGCACCGCCGAGATACCGCTCGGACAGGCCGTCGGCGTAGATGAGCTGCCGCGGCTTGCCGGGGTGACCGAGCCGGTGCGGACGGCGCTTGCCAGTCGCTACGGCTATGGGGCACACGAGGTGCTCGCTTTGATCGCCGAGCGCCCGGAGCTCGCCGAGCCGATCGTGCCGGGACTGCCCGACGCGATGGCCGAGATCGTGATCGCCGCTCGTCGCGAGCAAGCGCGCAGCATCGGCGACGTGCTGCTGCGGCGCACCCGCCTCGGGTTGCTCGCGGCGCGCGAGTTGCTGGGACACAGCGGCAGGGACCCATCGCACGCCGAGCGTGTGGCAGCGCTGCTGGGGCAGGAGCTTGGCTGGAGTGAGCAGCGCATGGCGGCGGAGGTTGAGGGCTTCCTGAAGGAGGCTCATCTGGAGGGGATCCTCCTCGCCGATGCCGAGCCCGCGCCAAGATGAGCAGGACCGTGGTCCCGCGTCGCCTGCTCGCCGGCGAACATTTGCTCGAGTTCGGCAAACGGTCGTGGCTAATGGGCGTCGTCAACGCCTCGCCCGACTCGTTCAGCGACGGCGGACGCTTCCAGACCGTCGAGCAGCGTTTGCGGCTAGCGGCCGAGCAGCTGCGCGCCGGCGCGGACATCCTCGACATCGGCGGGGAGTCCGCGAGCACCAACCGCCCTGCGGTGGGTGTCGAAGAGGAGATCGAACGGGTCGTGCCGCTGATCGAGCGGGTCCTGTCCGAGTTCGACACGATCGTGTCGGTCGACACCTACAAGCCGGCGGTTGCACGTGCCGCGATCGCGGCGGGCGCTTCGATCGTCAACGACGTCAGCGGGTTGCGCGACCCGGAGATGGCCGAAGTGTGCGCGCGAAGCGGCGCTGCGCTCGTCGTGATGCACACGCGTGCGGTGCCCAAGCAGCGGATGCAGGATCCAGATCTATATGAAGACATCGTGCTCGAGGTGCTGGATTTCCTTGAGGATCGCACCGCGCTCGCTCTGTCGGCAGGCATCCCGCGCGAGCGGATACTCATCGATCCTGGGCCGGATTTCGCGAAGACACCGGCCCAGACGGTTGAGCTGCTTGCGAACGTGTCGAGCCTGCACTCGTTGGGTTACCCGCTACTGATGGCGATTTCGCGCAAGGACTTCATCGGCGCGCTCACCGGGCGCGCGCCACGCGAGCGCCTGGCAGGCACGCTTGCTGCGCTCGGCCACGGGGTGGATGCTGGAGCGCACATGTTTCGCGTGCACGATGTGGCCGCCGCGGTGGACTATCTGACGGTGCAGGCCGCGCTCACCGGGGAGTTCGTGCCGAGCAGGGATCTGGCGCTCGCCGAGGAACTGCGACACGACACGCACCTCACCGAAGTTCCCTCGAACGGGGGAGCGGGCTAGGGTATTTTGTGCAAATGGGTGCTGGCCGCTGTCCAACGCGGCTGGACGCCAACCGCCCGTATCAACCAAGGAGAAGACCAGATGACCGTGCTCGACCGCTCCGAGCTGCAGGCAAGTCCGCTTGCCGACCTTCACGTGATCGCCGACCAGATCGGGCTCGAGGGCTTCAGGCGCTTGCGTAAGGCCGACTTGATCGACGCGATTCTCGGCGAAAAGGGCCCGCAAGAGGCAAACGGCGATGCTTCCGTCGAAGCGGCCGAGCCGAGCGGCCGCGACGGCGTCGAGAGTTCGGCCGAGGAGACGACGGGACGGCGAGCGAGTCCACGTCGTTCGCGCTCGACCCGCTCGCGTCGCGGCTCCGGTGCGGCTAAGGCCAAGGAAGCCGAGCAGGAGGAGACCGAGCAGGACTCCACTCCCGCATCGCGCCGCGGTGAGAGGACAGACGGAGCGCGCGGTCGCGCCGAGCGCGAGAAGCCCGACGAGTCGGGGTCTCCAACTTCGGGTGTAGTGGAGGTGCTTGGCAACGGCTCCGCGTTCCTGCGCGTCGATCCGCCCGAACCCTCTGACGCCGACGTCTATATCTCCGCCGCACAGGTACGTCGCTGTGAGCTTGTCTCCGGAGATAAGGTGAGTGGTCCGGTCCGCGCGCCCAGGCGCTCAGAGCGTTACTCATCGCTGATTCGCGTTGAGACGATCAACGGCGAGGGGGTCGATTCCGTCGCGGAGGCGACGCACTACGACGATCTGCCCGCTTCGTATCCGAGCGAGCGGTTCGCGTTCGACTCAGAGGACCCAACGCTCAAGGCAATCGAGTGGCTCACTCCACTCGGCCGCGGGTCGCGTGCGAGCATCGTTGGGGACGCGCGTTCAGGCAAGACAGAGACATTGCGGCTGATTCTGGGCGCGCTTGCGGGTCGAGAGGGAATCGATCTGAGGCTAGTGCTAGTCGGGGTGCGCCCCGAGGAGATAGCTGGGTGGCAGCAGGGGCCAGTCGCGCCGGCCGCGACGCTCACTCTTGCCGCCTCCGCCGAGGCCCAGGGACGCGCGCTGGAATCGGTGCTCGATGCCGCGAAGCGCATGGCGGCGCGTGGCAGCGACGTCGTGGTGTTGATCGATAGTCTCGACGGACTGCAACCGCACACCGCTCGCAAAGCGCTTGCCGCTGCACGCAACCTGACCGATGGCGGCTCGCTCACCGTGATCGCGACGGCCGCACGCTCGTTTGGCGGCGAGAGCACCGTGATTGCGCTCGACGTGGCTCGCACCAGCACCGGGCGGCTGCCGGCGCTCGAGTTGGTGAGCAGCGGCACGCTCAAGCCCGAGCTGCTCGTCGGCGAGGACGGCGCCGAGGCGATCCTCCACGCCCGCGCCACAGCGGCCGAAGCGTAGGGTCGAGAGTCGATCGAAGTCTGCGGTGGGCCGCTAGGCGGCCCGCTAGCCTCGATAGGCGACTCGGCCCCAGGATGGCTCGGGAGCGAGTTCGATCGGCTCGCCGAGACCGTCGTGCTGCACGTAGACGAAGCTGCCCGTTTCCTCGATGAACAGGAACGTCAGCTCGCCCTCGTTGACCCGCTGATCGAGCCACGCACCGCGGAACACGAGGCGGCGCAGCCAGTGCACGAGCGAGCGCTCGGCCGGTCCCACCAGTTCCGGCCAGCAATCGTTGACGTGTTCGCCGAGCGCCGATGCAGGGTCCTGGATGTCGCCATTGACGGCGAGGTTGACGAGGTCCTCCAGCTCATCCTCGCCGAGGCGCCCACCGACGAAGCCGAGCTTGAGGGCCGCCTGCTCGCAACGTTCGCCGAAGTCGCGTTCGTTGAAGGTGAAGCGAAGGTCGCCGTATTCGAGGACGAAGTCCTCGCCGGAGTTGTAGTTGCCGCGACGTGTCTTTTCCATGACTGAAGATTCCGTGGGGAGTTGATTTGGGGCTTGGGCTCCTTATCGGCACCAAGACGTCGGGATCATATGCCGGCCTCCTGCCCGAGTGCTGTGTCTGCACGCGATATTGCATTCCGGCGATGCGAACACTGGGACCCCGCATGGCGTGTGTGTGGCGGGTCGGCTCTATACGCTGCCCGTAGATGGCACGTCTGAGCGAACGGGGGCTGCGCAGGTCGGTTGGGGTTCCCGGCCTGTTCGCCACTGCATATGGCAACGTCGGCTCCTCGATCTATTACGCGCTCGGACTCGTGGCGGCCCACGCACTTGGGCTCACGCCGCTCGTGTTCGTGTTTGCGGGCGGTCTGTTTGCGCTCACCGCGAAGACCTATGCCGAGGGCGCTTCGATGTTTCCTGAGGCCGGCGGGTCCTCATCGTTTGCGCGCCACGCTTTCAATGAGCTTGTCTCGTTTTTCGCTGGCTGGGCGCTGAGCCTCGACTACATCCTCACGATCGCTATCTCAGCGTTCTTCGTGCCGCACTACCTGAGCGCGTTCCCAGGGCTAGGCGGCCTGAACCACAACCCTGGGGACATCTTCGGCGGACTGGTCGTCGTGGTCGTACTCGCCGGCTTGAACATCCGCGGCCTGGGGGAGTCGGCGAAGCTCAACTTCGTCCTCGCGATCATCGACCTCTCGACGCAGATTCTGCTCGTGGCGATCGGTGCCGTGTTGGTGTTTGACCCGTCGCTGCTCATCCACCAGGTCCATCTCGGCAAGGTGCCGACTTGGCACGAACTGATCTTCGCGCTGTCGCTGGCGATGCTCGCCTACACCGGTATCGAGACGGTCTCCAACATGGCCGAGGAGGCACGCGATCCCGGTAAGCAGGTACCGAAGGCGGTGAATCTCGTCGTGCTGGCTGTGCTCGGGGTGTATCTCGGGATCTCGCTGATCGCGCTCTCGGCGTTGCCGGTGACTGCTGTGGCGGGACACCCGGGCCAGTACCAGACACTGCTGGGCGTTGAAGGTCACGGCGGGTTTCAGAACGACCCTGTGCTCGGGATCGTCTCGCGTCTGGGTCTGCATGGGACCGTTCTGACCATCGCGCGCTACTACGTGGGCCTGCTCGCCGCCACGATCCTGTTCATCGCCACCAACGCCGGCATGATCGGGATCTCGCGGTTGTCGTGGTCGCTGGCCGAGCATCGACAGCTGCCGAGCATCTTTTCGCGCCTGCACGTGCGCTTCCGTACGCCGTGGTTCACGATCGTTTTCTTCTCTGGTCTAGCCAGCGTACTGGTGCTCTACGGCAACACGAACGTGCTGGGCAATCTCTATTCCTTCGGTGCGCTGTTGTCGTTTACGATCGCCCACATCGCGGTGATCGCGCTGCGCGTCAAGGAGCCCGATCGCGAGCGGCCCTATCGGCTTCCATGGAACGTGAAGATCGGCGGCGCCTCGATTCCGATGACGGCGGTGATCGGCTGCATCGGAACCGCGACCGTGTGGGTAGTGGTCGTGATAACTCACCCGGAGGCGCGTGTCGTCGGCATCCCGTGGATGATCCTGGGCATGGTCGGCTACGTGATCTATCGTCGTCGGCAGGGACTCGATTTGCGCACGACGTATCGCATCGAGCGACCCGAGCGTCCGGCGGATTTCGAGGCGCTTGGCTATCGCACCGCGCTCGTGCCGATCTTCGGCGGGGATGTCAGCGCCAGCGCGCTGTCGAGCGCGGCGAAGTTGATCGGCGAAGAGGGTGTGGTGTACGCGGTGTTCGTGTTGCCGGTTCCAAGCCAGCTCTCGCTCGAGGCCGGCCTTGAAGTTGAGGAGGCCCAGGGTCGTGCGGCGCTGGAGAGCGCACGTATCAAGGCTCGTCGCTCGAACATCAAGGTGCGCACCGGCTTGATTCGCACCCGCAACCCGGGAGCAGCGTTGGTCGAAGAGGCCAAGCGAGTCGATGCGGATGTGATTTATTGGTCGACGATTCACGCGCCTGTGGGCGAGCAGCGGATCGGGCCGACCGCTGCCTACTTGCTCAGCAAGCGCCCCTGTCGGGTTGTCATCGAGACCGAGAACCTGCCCGTCAGGCGAGACCAAGCACCAGCCGGAACTGCTGCACTCCCGAGCGGGTGACCGAGCCCGCCGTAAGTGTGCCGAGCGATTTCAGATATGGCACGAGATTCGAGATCCCCGGCTCCTGTGTCAGGCCGAGCCCTTCGAGGAAGCCGAGCATCGTCGGAAATTCGACGATCAGGCTAGGTTCGATGCCGCCACCGAGCGCCGAGCTGGCCGAGGCGTACGAGGAGGCTGTCGAGAGCGTACTCGACGGACTCAGCGCGCCCTGCACGGACCCCTGTCCAAGTCCGAGTACGAACTTGCCCTGGCCGCTGGCGACGAATATGACGGCGGGGAAGCCCTGTAGCTTTACGCTCACGGCCTTGTCGGTGCCGGGAATCGAAGCGTTTTCCACGATTGCTCCGGAGCTGCGCATCGTGTCGGCGAGCGTGCCGACAGCGGCGTCTGATGCACTCGGGTTCTTGGAGTCGATCACGAGCGCCGCTTCGAGGTTGAACAGTCCCGTGCCGCTCACGAACATCCCACCGGATCCGGCCCAACTAGAGAAGGCCTGTTGTAGTTTCGCGCTCGATGCGTTCAGCCCGGCGAACAGTTTTTCGATACTCGGGCCTCCGAGCGACGAGAACAACGTCGCGGTGCCAAGCGAAGCAACGCCGTGCAGCAACGCGAATGCGTGGGGCAGATCGGCGCCAATGTTTTCCACACCCGCGGCTAGCCACGCTCCCCCTGGCATCTCGCCCAGCGCCTTCGCGCTTTCCTGGCCGAATAGCGGCGTTGTGCCGTTCGCGGAGTGGACTTCGCCTCCTACCGAGATCGAGTTGGAGGTGGGTGTGACCGAAACCGACGCCGTTTGAGCGCCCGCGAACACCTGGCCGAGGAGTGTGATGCCCTGCCCCAGCGCGCCGCTCGAACCGTGAACCGACTTCAGCAGCGTTTCGGGCTGCACATAGGCACTTGCGATGGCGTTCGCCGGGGGCGTTGCGTAGTGGGGTGCCCCTACGATCGAAGCCCCGCCAAGGGAGGTTTCGATCGCACTCTTCAGTCCCGATTCGCTGCCGAGCACGGCAAAGGTCTTGACGATGCCCTCGGCGGCTCCGTTGGGGGACACCTGGAAGGACACACCTCTGTAGCTGGTCGTGTGAGCCCCCTGTTCCTGTGCTCGTTTGGACAGGAACGAGCGGGCTTCGGAGAGGTTGGAAGTCGCGAGCACAATCGCCCCCTGCGCACCCTTGGAGGAGAACTCGTTCGTGCCGAGCGAGGAGATGTTGCCGGCAAGCACACTTTCGAGCAACGTCCGCGCGGAGCTAGTGCTCTGCGGTAGTCCGCTCGTGCTCAGCGAGGATATGAACACGCCTGCTGTGTTGCCGATCCACGACTCGATGTCGCGCTTGTATTCGAGGTGGCCGCTTTCGGTGCTCAGGAGCGCTTGCGCGATGCGGCCGTAAGGTTCGGCTAGGTGCGATAGCTTCCTCGCCGCCAGGTATGCCACGCCGTTGGTGCCGCCATTCGGCTTAATCGCGATGGTTGCGTACAGCGGTGCGGAAACTGGTGTCACCGTCGCCGGGTTGGCGTTGGGAGAGGAGCTGGAGGATCCGCACGCGGCGAGTGCGATCGTCGCCGCGAGCAGGATCGGAGCGATACCTAGGCGCACGAGTGGACGTCCGCCAGTGGCGACGGGCGCGGTTGGGTGCTTGCGCTTGGCGAGGGGGCTACGACGGCTGTGCGGACGGCTCGTGGCGATGGACAACGTGTTCCTTTCTCCGGCGGACTCTGGTCAGAGCTCTCGCAACGAACGTTACACGCGCGGGCTCTGCACGTTTGCATGCAGTTTTGGCGTGCGTGGAGACGCACGCGTCCCACCGCCAAAACATGGCGCTGAGCAGGCATTTTGATGCGTCTTTGGGGGTTTGGGCGTGTGTTGTGGGAGAAAATGTGCAATTAGGGTTGCGTTGTGGGGGAAAGTGGGGTAAGTTCGCGTTAGCGAGCCGGGGTGGAGGGGCTCCTCCCACTCCTCCACTCCGGCTCGATCTACTTGATTGGAGCTCTCACAGTGGCCTTCCGCGGCACCTTCGACCACACGCTCGACGCCAAGAACCGGCTCACCGTTCCGGCTCGTTACCGGGCCACGCTCTCTGAGGGCGTTGTGCTGGCGATGCCCGTCGACCTCAAGCCCTACGTTGGTGTGTGGCGTCCCGAGGACTACGAGCGCTACACCGAGCGCTCGCTCGCCGAGTTGCCACCGCTGTCCTCGCGACTGACCGAGCTGGAGCGCTTCTTCTACGGCAGTTCCCACGACGCCGATCTGGACGCTGCCGGGCGAATCATGGTGCCCGGTTTCCTCGGTGAGCACGCGAAGCTAAGTAAGGAGGTCGTCGTCGTGGGTGCCGGCGACCGTCTGGAGCTTTGGGATCGCGGCGCCTGGATAGACCACCGACCGGCGCTGCTCGGCAGCGTCGCGGAGATAACCGCGCGCGTTGACCATCCTGCTTGACATGACCGCCGTTCACATCCCGGTGCTAGCCGATGAGCTGCTCGAGTTGCTTGACCCTCAACCAGAGCAGACCGCGATCGACTGCACGTTCGGCGGTGGGGGCCACGCGCGCTTGGTCGCGGAGCGTCTCGGACCCGACGGCACGCTGATTGCGATCGATCGCGATCCGCTGGCCGAGGAGCGCTTCGTCGAACTGGCCGAGGATTTCCCGTGCGCGACGCGCTTTGTGCGTGGCGGTTACGCCGAGGCGCTGCGGATGCTCACAGAAGAAGGGCTGCGGGCCGACATCGCCTACCTAGACCTGGGAATGTCATCGATGCAGATCGACACGCGCGAGCGCGGCTTCTCTTATTCGTACGACGCGCCGCTGGATATGCGCATGGACCCACGCTCCGATCTCAGTGCGCGCGAGATTGTGGCCGAGTGGGACGAGCGTCGTCTTACTGGCATTCTGCGCGAGTTTGGCGAGGAGCGACACGCCTCGGCGATCGCACGGGCAATCGTGCGAAGTCGCGCACAGGCCCCGATCGATACGACGCTGGCGCTCGTGGAGGTCATCCGCGCAGCGGTGCCCGCGCCGGCCAGATTCGGTTCTGGTCACCCCGCCAAGCGCACGTTCCAGGCGCTGCGCATCGCCGTAAACGATGAGCTCGGTCAGCTCGACGCGGCGCTGCCACTTGCATGGGAGGTACTGCGCGACGGAGGCATCCTGGCCGCCGTCTCCTTCCATTCGCTCGAGGACAGGCGCGTCAAGCACTTCCTGCTCGACCGCGCTCGGGGCTGCATCTGTCCGCCGGATCTGCCGGTGTGCGGGTGTGGTCGCGTGCCCGAGGCGGCATTGCTTACACGCGGCGCGATTGTGCCCTCGGCGGCCGAGAAGGCGAGCAATTCGCGTGCCTCCTCGGCGCGCTTGCGGGCAGCCACCAAGCTTGCGCTCAGCCCACCACAACCAGGAGGTCACGCATGACCCCGCCCGTCGCCGGTGCTTCCAGAGCGCTCGACTATCGCGCCCCGACCCATCGCCGCCGCACGGCGCCCACTCCCCGACGGGTCTCCGGACCGTCTCGCGGACGCGCGGCGGCAGAACCCGCGCGCAATCCCGGTATCGCGCTGCGTACAGCGGGCGCGCTCGAGCGAGCGTCCACAAGCAGCCTGCTCGACCGGCTGATCGTAGGACGCGCTTGGATCGGACTGCTCGCGTTCGCGTTGATCGGCGTAGTCGCGATGCAGCTCGTCGTGCTCAAGCTCAACACTGGCGTCGGGCGCACACTGCAACGCCAGGTTCTGCTGCAACGCGAAAATGCCGAACTCGGTATTGAAAACTCGGTGTACTCGGCAGAAAGTCGGATCGCGCCGCTCGCAGCGGCCGCAGGCATGACGTTTGCGCCCCCCGGCACGGTTCATTTCGTCACCGCCAATACAGCCGACGTAGCGCGCGCCGCAAGTGTGCTTGCGAGTGCCGCTCAGACGTCCGCCAGCAGTCAGTCCGGCTCGGGCGAAGCGAGCGGTGGCGAAGCTGCTGCGAACTCCACCGCATCGCAAGGAACTGCCGCGATGAGCGAAACGGCAAGCTCGACAGAAGGGGTCAGCGGCTCCTCCAGCTCTAGCGGCGACGAAAGCACCGACGGGTCGAGCGAACAGTCCTCGACCGCCAGTGGTGAATCGAGTACCTCTTCCTCGGCCACGAGCCCGTCCGCTGCCACCCCGACCTCCATCGAAGCGCCGCCGTCCGGCGGTAGCGAACAGCCCCAGGGCGCATCCGCGGCCGCTCCCGCCAGCGAACCCGGTGCTTCGGCGATCGGTGCTAGCACTTCCGCCGGTGGCACCCAAGCCGGTCCGCGGGGCTAGCCGATGGCGGTTGTACAGCGGCGCGTGGGGTTCCTGTTCGCGGGCTTCGTGTTCCTGCTCGGACTAGCTGGCGTCCGTGCGCTGTATCTCGGTGGGCCACACAGCGGCACTTTGCGCAGAGCAGCCCAAACCCAACAGGTGACCTATGAAACCGTGCCCGCGCAGCGCGGCACGATCACCGACCGCGACGGTGTTGCACTGGCGATCTCAGAACCGGCCCAAGAACTGTCGGCCGATCCATATCTCATCAAGGACCCGCTCGAAACGGCTCAGCGGTTGGCGCCGCTGCTCGGTCTCACCCAAGCGCAAGTTCTGACGAAGCTAAGCGAGCACACCGGTTTCGTGGTGCTTGCCACCGCACTGCCCTATAAGAGCGCTCGCAAGGTGCTTGGGCTGAAGATCCCTGGTGTGCAAGGCACCGCGGTCATGCGGCGCGTGTATCCGCGCGGGACCCTCGCAGCTCAGGTACTCGGCTTTATGGGCACCGAAAGCAAGGGCCTGATGGGCCTTGAATACTCGCGCAACTCACTGCTTGAGGGGCACGCCGGCCAGCGCCGCGTCGTCAGCGACGCGGTCGGCCAGCCCATCGCCATCGCCGAAGCGAGCCACGAGCGCGCCGGCTCTTCGATTGGGTTGACGCTCGACGTGAACATCCAGCAGCGCGCCGAAGACGTGCTCTCTGCCGTCGGTCGGGTATTCCATCCCAAGAACTCCACCGCGATCGTGATGGACCCACGCACGGGCGCGATCCTCGCGATGGCCAGCTGGCCGCTCGTCAACAGCAACGACCCGGGGCCAAAGCCGGTGGAACCATTTCAAAACCTCGCGGTCGGATTCAACTACGAACCAGGCTCCACGTTCAAGGCAGTCGCCGTCTCCGGAGCGCTGCAGGAAGGCCTGATCACGCCAACCAGCGGCTTTGAAATCCCGGATGAGATCGAACTCGGCGGACGCACGATCCACGACGACACTGAACACGAAACCGAGTCGCTCAGCACCGCGCAAATACTCGCCCAGTCGAGCAATGTCGGCGCGATCAAGATCGCGAGTTTGCTGGGACGCGAAAAGTTCAACTCCTGGGTGCATCGCTTCGGATTCGGTGCTCCGACCGGCGTTGAACTGTCGGGGGAGGAAGGCGGAGCTACGCTGCCACTGAGCAGCTATTCGGGCTCCTCGATGGGCAATCTACCGATCGGCCAGGGCGAGCTTGTCACGCCAATTCAGATGGCCACCCTCTATTCGGCGATCGCCAACGGGGGAATCCTGCGGCCACCGCACATCCTCGCCCAGATCGGTGGACATGCGGTCCCCGAGCCGACGGGCCATCGCGTGATCTCGCCAAACACAGCTGCCGAGGTGCGCGAAATGCTCACCGGCGTGCTTGCGCCCGGGGGTACCGCGAGCGAGGTTTCGGTACTGGGCTACAAACTGGCTGGCAAGACAGGCACCGCCAGCAAGATCGATCCAGCGACCGGCGAATACTCGAAAACGGCCTATGTAGCCTCGTTCGTGGGGTTCGCGCCAGCGTCGGATCCTAAGCTGCTGTGTGCGGTGATCGTCAACGAACCGCAAAACGACTCGATTTACGGCGGTGTGGTGGCCGCTCCGGCGTTCGGCCAGATCATGGAATTCGCGCTGCCCTATCTCAATATTCCGCCCGGGTAGGCACGATCGATGTGCTCTTGACCGCCGATCGACGCCGCTGTGCGCGGGCTGGAGCCCGATCTCCGCGATCGTGCCGTCCCCGCTGGCGCTAGCCCTAGACTCTCCCCCCTTGCAATCGACTGGGCGCAAAGCCATGAGGTTGGACGAGTTGAGCGGCGCTGAGATTCCCGGTCTGCGCTCCGTCTCGCCGAACTCCGGTTCGGTCGAGATCGCCAGCCTCGCCTATGACAGCCGCAAAGTGAGGCCCGGCACGTTGTTCTTCTGTGTGTCGGGGTTCCGCTCCGATGGCCATGATTTCGCGGAGGCGGCACTTGCCGCCGGCGCGGTCGCGCTCGTGGTGGAGCGGGTGCTCGGGCTCGGTGTGCCTGAACTTCTGGTCGACTCTTCGCGCGCGGCGATGGGCCCGTTGGCGGCTCGCTTCTATGGCGAGCCGAGCCAGGAGTTGCGGGTCCTTGGCGTGACCGGCACGAACGGCAAGACAACAACCGCCCATCTCATACGCGCGCTGGCCCAAGCTGGCGGCGAGCGGTGTGGTCTCTTGGGGACCGTGGAGTCGGTGGTCGCCGGTGCACGCCGTCCTGCCGCGCGCACAACCCCCGAGGCACTCGACCTGCAAGCAGATTTTCGCGCCATGCTCGACGACGGCGAGCGCTGGTGCGCGATGGAGGTCTCATCCCATGCGCTCTCGCTGGGGCGCACTGTCGGCGTGCACTTCGCCGCGGCCGTCTTCACCAACCTCACCCAGGATCACCTCGACTTCCACGACACGATGGAGGACTATTTCCAGGCCAAGCGACTGCTGTTTGCGTCCCCGGCAGTTGGCGTAGAACCGGCAACGGATGCGGGCGCTGAGAAGCCCAGTACACGGTCGTCTGTCGATGCGCCCGTCGTCAAGGTCGTGAATCTCGACGATCCCTACGGGCAGCGACTCGCCGCCGAACTCGGCGATGCGGTCACTTTCGCGATCGACACCGACGCCGACTATCGTGCATACGATCTCCAGATCGACCTCGAGGGTTCGCGGCTGCGGCTGCGCACGCCCGCCGGCGAGCGCACGCTGCGCCTCCCGCTGCCAGGCCGCTTCAACGTTTCCAACGCTCTTGCCGCGCTCGCGGCAATGCATGCACTCGGAGCAAACCTGGACACGCTCATAGCGGCGCTCGAACGCGGAGTGCGGGTGCCAGGACGCTTGGAGGCAGTCGAGGCGGGACAGGATTTCGCGGTGCTGGTCGACTACGCCCATACGCCCGACTCGCTGCACAACGTGCTGAGCACAGCCCGCGAAGTGGGTCACGGGCGTGTGATCTGTGTGTTCGGCGCAGGCGGCGACCGCGATCGCGGCAAGCGACCGTTGATGGGCGAGATCGGTGCTCGCCTGGCCGACGTACTTGTCGTGACCTCGGACAACCCCCGCTCGGAGGACCCGCAGGCAATCGTCGCGGAGATAATGGCGGGTGCCAGCGAGGCGTCGCGTCCGCTGGGAGCTCTGCCGGTTGCAGCCGAGATCGACAGGCGTGCGGCTATCGAGCGCGCGGTTGGTCTCGCCCAACCGGGAGACGTGCTCGTGATCGCTGGCAAGGGGCACGAGCAGGGTCAGGAGTTCGCCGGCGGCGTGAAGCTCCCCTTCGACGATGTTGCCGTTGCTCGCGAAGCGCTTGGCGCGCTGGTCGGCTAATGGGCCGAATCCTGATCGGCGGCACCGCCGCCCTGCTGATCTGCATCTTCTTGAGCCCGAAGTTCATCGAGTTCCTGCGCAACCGCGAGTTCGGCCAGCACATTCGCGAGGACGGCCCGCAGGGCCACCACGAGAAGGCGGGTACGCCGACGATGGGCGGGATCATCATCTTTTTCGCTGTCGCGATCCCATATCTGATCCTGACCAATTTCGAATGGCGCTCAGTTGGCGTGTTCTGCACGGCGATCGCATGCGCTCTGCTCGGTTTCGCCGACGACTACATCAAGCTCGTCAAGCGCCGCTCGCTCGGCCTGCGGGGACGCACGAAGCTGATCATCACGATCGCGATCTCGCTCGGGCTGTGGTTCATCGCCAGTCACGAGGCTCACTTGGCGAGCACGCTGCGACTGCGCTTCGTCGACTACCAGGTCGACCTTGGAGTCTTCTATCCAGTGCTGATTTATCTGGTCGTCGCCGGTACGACCAACGCGGTCAATCTCACCGACGGCCTCGATGGTCTCGCGGCCGGCTGTGGAGCGATCGTGCTGCTCACCTACATCGGCATCACGTTCATCGCCGAAGACTCCGATCTGGCAATGCTCGCGGGCGTGCTTGTCGGTGCGTGTATTGGCTTTCTGTGGTTCAACGCCTTCCCAGCAACGATCTTCATGGGCGATACCGGCTCGCTCGGCATTGGCGGCGCGATAGCGGGTCTCGCGGTGATGACCAAGACGGAGGTGCTGCTGATCTTGATCGGTGGCATCTTCGTGATCGAGGCGCTGTCGGTCGCGATCCAGGTGATCTCCTTCCAGATGACCCGCAAGCGCGTTTTCCTGATGGCGCCGATACATCACCATTTTGAGCTGCAGGGCTGGTCGGAGACGAAGATCATCCTGCGCTTCTGGATCGTCGCGGCGATCTGCTGCGCAATTGGTTTCACGCTCTACAAGCAGAGCCTAGGTTGATGGATGCTCACCACGTTGTAGTTGCGCCCGCCCCGGGTGCGAGTGGGTTGGCAGCGAAATGAAGTTCAGGCCCGATCTTCCTCCCGGTCCCTACCTGGTCGTGGGTCTTGCCCGTTCGGGAATAGCCGCGGCGCTCGCGCTGCGCGCCAGGGGAGAGGAGGTCATTGGCGTGGACGATGGCACTCCGACCGGCCTGGAGGCACTTGTGCGGGCCGGCGTCGAGCTTCATTTGGGCGAGCCGGGGTTTGCGCTTCCCGAGCGAGCACAAACCGCTGTGAAGAGTCCTGGTGTGCCTGCCAACGCTCCCGCGATCGTGCAGGCGCGCTCGCGTGGTATGTGCGTACTCGGCGAGCTCGAGCTGGCGTGGCGGATGCTCCCGAACGAATTCGTCGCGGTCACCGGCACGAACGGTAAGACCACTACCGTCGAGCTGATTGGCCACATCCATCGCCGAGCCGGTCTGCCGGCGGTCGTGGCCGGTAACGTCGGCGCGGCGCTGAGCGGGTTCGTGGGCCAGGTCGACGAACATGCGACGATCGTGTGCGAGGTGTCCTCCTTCCAGCTGGAGGACACGCTCGAATTCGCTCCGCAGGCCGCGGTACTGCTGAACGTGGCCTCCGATCATCTGGACCGTCACGGCACACTCGAGGCTTATCTGGCGGCAAAGCTCGAGATATTCGCGCGTCAGAACCACGAGGACGTTGCCGTCGTGCCCGTAGATTTCCGGCCCGAGGGTCTGCCCGGCGGGGCACGGCGCGTGAACTTCGGTAGTGGCCCACACGCGCAGCTTTCGATACAGGGTGCAAGCCTGTGCTGGGAAGGAGCTCCGCTGCTGGCGACAAGCGAGCTATCTCTGCGTGGGCGCCACAATGTAGAGAATGCGATGGCTGCCGCCGCGGCGTGTTTGGCGCGCGGACTCGATCCCGCCAGCGTGCGAGCGGCGCTACGCGATTTCGCGGGCGTGCCCCATCGCTTGGAGGAGCTAGCAAGCAGCGAAGGCGTGCTGTTCGTCAACGATTCCAAGGCCACAAACGTCGCCAGTACGCTTGTGGCGCTCGATGCATTCGCGCCCGGATCGATCCATCTGATTCTTGGCGGACAGGGCAAGGGACAGGACTTCTCGGCGTTGCGCGATGCGGTCGCGATGCGCTGCCGAGCGGTGTATTTGATCGGCGAAGACGCCCCACCGATAGCGGACGCCCTGAGCGGGCTGGATGTGCCGGTCTTCGCCTGTGGCGAGCTGGAGCGTGCCATCGGCAAGGCTCGCGATTTCGCAGAGGCTGGCGAGGTGATCTTGCTCTCGCCAGCGTGTGCCAGCTTCGATCAATTTGCCGACTTCGAAGACCGCGGAGAGCGCTTCCGGGAGTACGTTTCGCGACTATAGGCGGCTGCGGCGCGTGCGTCGCCGGTGTATCTGGACTCCACTTGGAGGCTTCCGTGGCCGGGCGTCGAAGTGAGCTCTGATGTCAGCATCCGCGCGGGCCACGAAAGCACGGGCCACCAAAACCGCCGGGGCCGGCAAGACGCGCAAAAGCGGCTCGGCTAGTGGCGTGCGTGCTTCCGCCGCGCACGCGCAGCCGCTCGAGTACAACCTGCTGCTGACGGCGACCCTGTGCCTGCTCGCGTTCGGTGCTGTGATGGTCTACAGCTCCTCCTCGGCGAGCAGCGTGCTGGAAGGTAACGGCAGTGGCACGGGCGAGCTTGTGAAGTTCGTCGTCTACGGAGCACTCGGGTTGGTGGTGATGCGAGTGCTCGCACGTGACGGCATCGCCCGCGTGCAGGGGTTGGTTGCGCCGCTGCTCGTCGTGTCGCTGGTGTTGGTGCTCGCGGTGCATATCCCGCATGTCGGTGTCAGCGTCAACGGTGCGCGCCGCTGGATTGGTGCTGGCCCGATTCAATTCCAGCCGTCTGAGCTCTTGAAGATCGCGCTCGTCCTATATGGCGCGACGTTGCTCGCACACCGGCCCGGGCGCGTGCACGATCTGCGCGATCTCTGCAACCCGTTGCTTGCCGTCGTTGGGCTTGCGTGTCTGTTCGTGGTCAGCCAACCCGACATCGGCACGGCGATGATCATCGCGTTTACGACATGCGCGCTGCTCGTGGCAGCCGGTATTCCCTCACGTAATCTCGCGATCGTCGCGGGCTCCACGCTGGGCGCGGTTGCGTTGTGCGCGATCGTGCTTCCGTACGTACGCAGTCGCTTGACCTCATTTATCGACCCGTGGGCGCATGCGTCGAGTACCGGCTTTCAGGCTGTGCAGGGACAGATCGCGATCGGCTCGGGTGGCCTGTTCGGTGTAGGCCCTGGACAGTCGGTGCAGAAGATCTTCTATTTGCCTGAGGCGCAAACGGATTTCATCCTCGCGGTTATCGGCGAGGAGCTGGGCGTGGTGGGGATCTTCGCGCTGCTGTTCCTCTACGGCATGATCGCCTATGCCGGCCTGCGTGTTGCCAAGGCGGCCCGCAGTCTCCACAGCGCGCTGATCGCCGTCGGTATGACCTCCTTGATTGTCTCCCAGGCAATCCTCAATACCTTCGCCGTGCTTGGCCTGGCGCCGCTCACGGGAGTACCGCTGCCATTGGTGTCCTATGGGTCGAGCAGCCTGATCGTTACGCTTGCGGCGATGGGCCTGCTGCTGAACGTCGCCGCCGGCGGGTCCGCGCACGTGCGCGCCGTGACGCCTGCGCGTTCCAAGCGTTCGCGCGCGGTCTCACGCACCGACACGGGGCCGCTCGCCCGCTCTGGCAGGGGCGCCGTGCGGCGAGAGGTCGACGCGTCGCCGCGCGAACCGGCACGATGGGGCGGTGAAAACGAGGATCGCGATAGCCGCGGGGGGAACGGCCGGGCACGTAGTGCCGGCGCTCGCGGTAGCCGACGCGCTGCGCGCTGAGGGCGCCGAGGTGACGTTCATCGGCGGCGAGCGCGCCGAGGCCGAGCTTGTGCCCGCGGCTGGCTATCCGCTGCACACGATCGCGGTGCAAGGTTTGGACCGCGGTAACCCGCTGCGTGCGGCTCGAGCGCTTGCACTCTCAGGCAGAGCGCTGCTGCGCTCTCGCGCGCTGCTTGCCCAGCTTGCCCCCGATGCGCTGTTGGGTGGAGGTGGTTACGTGGCAGGCCCTGTCGGCGTGGCGGCGCTCACGCGCCGCATTGCACTCGTGCTGAGCGAGGCCGACAGTCATCTGGGCTTGACCAATCGTGCGCTAGCTCCGTTCGCGCGACGCGTCTGCCTAGCGTTTCCGATCGAGGGTCGCACGGGATCTCGCTATCGCATTACCGGACGCCCGATCCCGCTCACCCGAGCCGATCGCCAAGCGGCGCGTCGACACTTCGGGATCGGCGAGCAGGAGCTGTGCGTTCTCGTCTTCGGCGGTTCGCTCGGAGCGCGCACGATCAACCGGGCGGCGATCGAGGCTTTCTCCTCCGGTGCTTTTCACGTCCTGCATATATGCGGGCGGCGCGACTATCCCGAGCTGTCCTTGCGCCAATTGCCCGACGGGTATGACCTGCGCGACTATCTCGATGTAGAGGAGTTCGGGCAGGCGCTAGCGGCGAGCGATCTGGCGGTGGCGCGTGCTGGCGGGTCCGTGTTCGAGATCGCCGCCAACGGGCTGCCTGCCATTCTCGTGCCCTATCCCCATGCCGCCGCCGATCACCAGAGCACCAACGCGCGCTGGATGTGCCAGGCGGGCGCGGCGATCGCGATCGAGGACGCACAGCTGAGCGCCGCACGACTCGCGTGCGAGGCGGGAGAGCTGCTCGCCAACCCAGTCGAGCTCGCCGCGATGGCCAGTGCCTCGCGTGCTCTTGCACGCCCCGAAGCGGCGCAAGCGATCGCCGCCGAGTTGCTGGAGGCCGCCGAGCGATGAGTGGGCAATCGTGGGCGGGACGTCGCCTTCACTTCATCGGCGTGGGTGGGGCCGGCATGAGCGGCTATGCACGTGCGGCCCACGCCCTGGGTGCGAGTGTTACCGGCTCCGACCGGGCATCCAGCCCCTACTTGCAGAGCCTGCGCGAAGAGGACGTATTGGAGGCGTGCATCGGACACGACGCCGCCAATGTGCCGGGAGGGAAGGATGTCGAGATCGTCTATTCGAGTGCCGTCCCAGCGGAGAACCCCGAGCGTGTCGCCGCACGTGAGCGCGGTCTGGTCGAGCGGCCCCGTGCCGAGCTGCTGGCGGAGCTGACGGCGCTGCGCCCAACGATCGCGGTCGCCGGAGCACACGGCAAGACGACGACCTCCTCGATGATCGTGCACGTGCTGCGCGATCAGGGACTCGATCCAAGCTGGCTGATCGGCAGCGCGGTTGGAGCGGGACTCGAGAACTCGTACTGGGCACCCGCGCGCCCGACCGGCGACCACCCCGAATGGCTGGTCGTGGAGGCCGACGAGTCAGATCGCTCGATGCTCAGCTTGCACGTTGAGATCGCCGTGTTGACGAATGTCGAGCTTGACCACCACACCACGTTCTCCTCGCTGGCCGAGCTGCGCGAGGCTTTCCGCGAATTCCTGGCGGGCGCGCCACAGGCGGTGATTTGGGATCGACCGGAGTTGCGTACGCTGCGCGTAGGTCCCGCGGTGTTCTACGACGCCGCTGAGCCGCAAATGCGCGAGGGCAGCTCGCACTTCCCTTGGCGTGGGTACGAGGTAGCGCTGATGGTGGCGGGAGCGCACAACGCGCTCAACGCCACTGGCGCCCTGGAGGCAACGCGGCTGGCCGGTGTGGAGGAGCGGGGCGCAGTCGCAAGTCTTGCGGGCTTCCGCGGAGCGGCCCGGCGCTTCCAACGCGTCGGGCAAACCGCTCGCGGGGCGGTTGTGATCGACGACTATGCCCATCATCCCAGCGAGGTGGCGGCTACGCTCAGCGCAGCACGTGCGCTCCAGCCGCAACGACTGGTCGCGGTGTTCCAGCCGCACCTGTACTCGCGCGCCGCGATGTTCGCACGCGAGTTCGGCGCGGCGCTGGCGTGCGCGGACGCGGTTGCCGTGCTCGAGGTGTATCCGGCACGCGAGCGTGCCGAGGACCATCCCGGTGTGAGCGGTTTGCAGATCGCGCGCGCTGCCTGCGAGCGGGCGGGTGGACGGCCCGTATTCTGGCTACCGACATTCGACACGGCACAGTCGGTGCTCGGCGAGTTGCTTGGGGCTGGCGATTTGTGTGTGGTAATGGGCGCGGGAAACGTCGACGCGCTGGCGCGACGCTTGGTGGAGGGGCGTGGTGTCTAGGAATACGCCACGGACCCCGCCGTCGATCGTGCAGCGCGATTTCCCGCTGGCGCGCATGGCGACGATCCGTACCGGCGGTAGCGCCGAGTATTTCGCGCGCGCCGGAAGCAACGCTCAACTACGCGAGTTGCTCGCCTGGGCAAGCGCGGTAGACGCCACCGTACACGTGGTGGGGTCGGGATCGAACCTGCTGATCGCCGATGAGGGCGTCGCCGGTCTGGTGCTCAAGCTTGACCGCAAGCTGGCGCTGATCCAGCACGAAGGCATGCGTATCGTGTGCGGCGGTGGTGCTCGTCTGCCTTCGGTTGCCGCCCGCGCGGCCCAGGCGGGGCTCTCAGGGATCGAATTCGCCGTCAACATCCCCGGCAGTGTGGGCGGCGCGGTGCGGATGAACGCGAACGCCTACGGCGGCCAACTGGTGGACACTCTGGAGTGGGTGGATGTCGTCAGCGCCAATGGCATCGACCGCCGCACACCCGCTCAGTTGGGGTTCGGTTATCGCCGCTCCGATCTAGCCGGTGGGGAAGTTGTGGCGCGCGCTTCGTTCCTGCTCGCTCCGGCTGACGCCGACACCGTTAAGGCGACGCTCGCGCGGATGCGCACCCAACGCCATGAAGCGCAGCCACAGGGGATCAAGACATTTGGCTCTACGTTCAAGAACCCCGAGGGGGATCCGCGCGCGCAAGGTCGTACTGCCGGGCTGTTGCTGGCCGAGGCAGGCTGCAACGGGCTGAGCGTTGGCGGAGCGCGCTTTGCGCCCAAGCACGCCAACTTTGTCGAGAACGTGGGTAGCGCCACGACCGCGGACGTACTGGCGCTGATGGACGAGGGCCGCCGGCGCGTGATCGAACGTTTCGGTGTGGAGCTTCAGCCCGAGGTTCAAACGCTCGGGGTCGTGCGCTTTCCCTGGGAGTCGTAGCGCTCAGCTGCCTGGGAGAGGATCTCGAGCATGGCAGGCGTGGCTGGACTCAAGCGGGCGTCGCTCGGCGCCGCGGCGATCACTTGGCGCAGCGGCGGTCGCGGCGAGAGCGCGCGGATGACGATGTCCTCGCGCACGATCGACAACGCCAGCTCGGGGATCAGCGCGACGCCGACGCCGGCCGCCACGAGTCCTTGAACAGTTTGATAGTCGTCACTTTCAAACGATACGTTCGGCTCGAAGCCGGCCGCATGGCAGGATCGCACTACGTGACGCGCGCACGGACTGGAGTGCGAGGTTTGCACCCACGCCTCGCCACGCAACTCCTCCAGGCGCAATCCTTCCTTGGCCGCCAAGGGATGCTCGCGTGGCAGTGCGAGATACATGGGGTCTTGCAGTAGCTCCACGCGGTTGAGGTCCTCGACATCGGTGTCGGGCTCGTCGAACTCGAACAGCAGCGCCAGATCGAACTCGCCGGCTCGCAGTCGGGGTGCGATCTCCTCCGGCTCGCCCTCGGCGAGCGTCAATTCGATGTCCGGATAATTAGAGCGAAAAGTCGCTATCGCAAGCGGCATCAGCGTCGCGCCGGCGGTCGGAAACGACGCCATCCGCAGCTTGCCCGCGCGCAATCCGGCGATCGCCGATAGCTCGTCCTCGGCGGCCTCCAGGCGGGCGAGAATGCCTTCGGCGTGCTCGACCAAGGCACTGCCAGCCGGTGTCACTCGTACGCCGCGAGCGTGACGCTCGAGCAGCGTCATGCCGGTTTCGGCCTCAAGGGTTGCGATCTGTTGGGAGACTGCCGACTGGGTGTACGAAAGCGAGTCGGCCGCGCCCGAGAACGAGCCGCGTGCGGCGACCTCGACCAGCACCTTCAGGCGAGCGACATTGAGCATTAGTTGTCCTTATAGCTCAGATTATGAATTTCACTGGTGCTGATGGCAGGAGAGTGCCAATCTGTGATCGAAGCCCAACTCGGATCGTGCGCAAGACGATCTTCCTCAACGCAACAGGAGCCCGGCGATCCTGCGGGAGCTCGGCGAAAGACACAAGAGAAAAGAGCCATCATGTCCGCCAATATCATCATCTCCTACGACGGAACAAACAACGAGGACGACGCCGTCGCCCTCGGCCGACTGTTCGCAAGTGCGGGCGCGGATGTCTCGCTCGCCTACGTGCGCCACGCTCCCGAAGCTGAGACCAGCCGTGAGATCCTTGCCCAGCACGAGGCCGAAGAGCTACTCGTGCGCGGCGCGGAGTTGCTGGGTGACGCCGAGGCGTCGCGCTACGTCGTCACCGACCGCTCTACACCGCAGGGCCTGAGCACGCTCGCCGCCAAGGTCGAGGCCGACGCGATCGTGTTCTGCTCGGACTCACACACCGCGAAGGGTCACATCGCCGTCGGCAACTCTGCCGCACGGCTTCTGAACGGCGGCAGCTTCGCGGTAGCGATCGCGCCCGCGGGATTCGCGCAGAGCGAGACCCCGCGGATACACAAGGTAGGGGTCGTCGGCGACAGTAGCGCTCAGACCACTGCCGCTGCGCTCGCCGGTTCACTAGGCGCTGAGCTGGGCGCCCCGGGCGAGCAGAACTCTGACCTGCTGGTGATCGGTTCGCGCCCCGACGCCCAGGAAGGACGTGTCTCGCTCAGCGCCGCCAGCGAGAACCTGATCGAGATCGCAACCTCCCCGGTATTGGTCGTGCCGCGCGGCAAAGCGCTCGCCTTCGACGGCACAGCCGTCGCGGTGTAGCGAGGTTCGCGGAGCCCGGCCGCGCGGAGGGGAGGCCGCGCGGCCGTTGTGGCTCCTCAGCGGGAGTTGCGGTTCACTCGCCGCGCACGCACGTAATGGGTCAGCGCTTGGGCGAAGTCGAGCGACCCCCCGACCAGATGGCCGACCGGGCCGGTCCACAACCATCTCTCGAGCTGAGCTATGCGGCCAGGGGGTGTGGGCATTGGGCGGCACGGTATCGTGGCAGCCATGCCGACCGTGCTGAGGACCACTGTCACCGAGCTGCCCGAGTCGCGGGTGCGCGTGCAGGTACAGGTACCGCCGAGCGAGATCGAAGCTCGACTGGAGCGCAAGGCTCGCCAGCTTGGGCGCGAAATGCGACTGCCCGGTTTTCGCCGCGGCAAGATACCGGCACCACTGGTGATCCAAAAGATGGGCCGCGAGGTGGTGCTTGAGGAAGCCGTCCGCGACACGCTCGGCAACTGGTATGCCGACGCGATCGAGACGGCTGGCATCGTCCCTGTCGGCGATCCGCAATTGGACCTCGCCGATCTCCCCGAGCACGGTGCTGCACTTGAGTTTTCCATCGAAATCGGGGTGCTTCCGGCGGCGACGCTCGGTGAGTACAAGGGCCTCGAGGTCGGTCGTCGCGAGGTCGCGATCGACGAGGAGGAGCTGCGGCGCGAGATCGATGGATTGCGTGAGCGCCTGGCTCGCCTGGACACCGTCGAGCAACCGGCGGCAAGCGGTAGTTTCGTGGTGGTCGATTACGAGGGCTCGATTGACGGCGAGCCCTTCAAGGGGGGCGAAGGACGCGACCAGCTGATCGAGTTGGGCTCCGGCAACTTGATTCCCGGCTTCGAGGAGGGCCTCGAAGGTGCAAGTGCGGGAGAGACGCGCACGATCGAGCTGTCTTTCCCTGGCGACTACGCAAACCCAGAGCTGGCCGGCAGGGGCGCCTCCTTCGAGGTGACCGTCAAGGAGATCAAGCAAAGGCAGCTCCCCGAGGTCGACGAGGACTTCGCGATAGACATGGGCTTCGACTCGGTGGGAGAGCTGACAGAGGACATACGTACGCGTCTCGGCGATGCCGACAGTAAGCGCGTAGAGGCCGAGTTCCGCGAGGCGGCGCTCGATGCGGCGGTTGCCGGCGCCAAGATCGAGACGCCCGAGACGCTCGTGCGAGCGAAGGCACGGGAGATGTGGGATCGGATGCTGCACTCCCTCTCCCATCGGGGCATAACGCGTGAGGCGTATCTGAAGATCACCGGGCGCGAGGAGGAGGATCTGATTGCCGAGCTCGCGCCCGAGGCGGCGCAATCGCTGCGGCGCGAAGCGGTGATTGCCGCGGTTGTCGCGGCTGAGCAGATCGTTCCGAGCGACGACGATCTGCTCGAGGTCCTGGCGCCCACGGCCGAGCGCGAGGGGATGGAGCCCGAGAAGCTACGCGAGGAGCTGCGCGAGTCGGGGCGCCTGGAGGACATTCGCGAGGATCTCGCCGCGCGTCAGGCAGTCGAGCTGATCGCAGCGCAATCCAAGCCGATCCCGATCGAGCAGGCGCAGGCGCGCGAAAAGCTGTGGACGCCCGAGTCCGAGGAGGATGAGGCCGCCGCTGAGCCCGCGGCGGCGAGACTGTGGACACCGGACCGCTAGCCTTGAAGTGCTCTGAGCGAGAATGTTCTGAAGGAATCCGGCCCGTGAAGCGAAACTGAAGCGAGGATCATGAGCCCACTTGTACCGATGGTGGTTGAGCAGACCTCGCGAGGCGAGCGCGCGTTCGACATCTACAGCCGCTTGCTCAACGAGCGGATCATCTTCCTGGGGACCCCTGTGGACGACCAGATCGCGAATCTGGTCGTCGCCCAGTTGCTGCATCTGGAGTCCGAGGACCCGACCAAGGATGTCTCGGTGTACATCAACTCACCGGGTGGCTCGGTGTATGCGGGCCTTGCGATCTACGACACGATGCAGTTCATCAAGCCCGACGTACAAACGATATGCGTCGGCATCGCGATGTCGATGGGCGCACTACTGCTCGCTGGGGGCGCAGCGGGCAAGCGCATGGCGCTGCCCAACGCGAAGATCCTGATCCATCAGGTTTCCTCCAGTTTCCAGGGTCAGGCGACCGACATCGAGATTCACGCCAAGGAGATCATCGATGTGCGCAAACGCCTTGATGAGATCATCGCCAAGCACACTGGCAAGAAGCTCGAGGAGGTCAGCCACGACACCGAGCGCGACTACTTCATGAGCTCCGAGGAGGCCAAGGAGTACGGCATTATCGACCGAGTGATCTCAGAACACTAGGTTGTAGGCAAGGGAACGACGCGAGATGGCCCGGCCAACAGACTCAAACGAGCAGCTTCTGTGCAGCTTCTGCGGCAAGTCCCAGCGGCAGGTCAAGAAGCTGATCGCCGGCCCCGGCGTATACATCTGCGACGAGTGCATCGATCTCTGCAACGAGATCATCGATGAGGAGCTGGCGGCACCGCCCGCGTTCGACCTGGAAAACCTGCCCAAGCCGCGCGCCATCTACGACGTGCTCGATGAGTACGTCGTCGGCCAGGAGGCATCCAAGCGCACCCTCTCCGTGGCGGTTTACAACCACTACAAGCGTGTGCAGATGATGCAGTCCGGAGACTCGGACATCGAGCTGCAGAAGTCCAACATTCTCTTGCTCGGCCCCACCGGCTGCGGCAAGACACTGCTTGCGCAAACGCTCGCGCGCATCCTGAACGTGCCGTTTGCGATCGCTGACGCCACGGCGCTCACCGAGGCAGGGTATGTCGGCGAGGACGTCGAGAACATCTTGCTAAAGCTGATCCAAGCCGCCGACTACGACGTCAAGAAGGCCGAGACGGGCATCATCTATATCGACGAGGTCGACAAGATCGCGCGCAAGGCGGACAACCCCTCGATTACACGCGACGTGTCGGGCGAGGGTGTGCAGCAGGCGCTGTTGAAGATCTTGGAGGGCACCCAGGCCTCGGTGCCACCGCAGGGCGGACGCAAGCATCCCCACCAGGAGTTCCTCACGATCGACACAACCAATGTCCTGTTCATCTGTGGAGGGGCATTCGCGCACCTCGACAAGGTGATCGAGCGGCGCATCGGCCACAACGGCATCGGCTTCGCCTCGGCCATCGAAAGCAAGCTGGAGCGCGACACCGGCGAGATCTTCGAGCACTGCCTGCCGGAGGACTTGATCGAGTACGGCCTGATCCCAGAGTTCATCGGGCGCCTGCCCGTAATGTCGGCCGTGCACCAGCTCACTTGCGAGGACCTCGTCTCGATCCTCACCGAGCCGCGCAACGCGCTCGTCAAGCAGTTCCAGCGCTTCTTCTCCTTCGATGGCATTGAGCTAGTGTTCGCCGAGGATTCGCTGCAGGCGGTTGCCGAGAAGGGCTTGGAGCGCGAAACGGGTGCGCGCGGCTTGCGCTCGATCATCGAGGAGATCCTGCTCGAGGTCCAGTTCGAGTTGCCCTCCCGTCGCGACGTAAAGAAGTGTGTCGTGACCAGGGACACGGTCGAGAAAGGCACCACGCCCACGCTCGTAACCGAAGCCGCGCCCGAGGAACCCGCCGAGCGCACACTGCGCGAGGAGTCGGCGTAGCAGCCGACCGGCGCGTCCCGCACCGCTAGCATCCACACCTCCATGGCCGAGCCCACACAGCGCTGAGCAGTGCATGACGACTTCCGCATAGCCGTCGAGGTGCCCCACGAGCAGGCGCACGAACTGCTGTCAGCTCTGGAGGCGCACGAGCGTAGCGGTGCAGGGGGCGCGCCCAGTCCCGAGCACGTCGCCGTCAGTCATGAGGGCGGGCATGTGTTCTTGTATGCCGACTCGAGCGAGGAGGCGGCGGGGGCGCGGGCGGCGGTCGAGGCGATCCTCTCGGAAAAGAACATCGCGGCAAAGCTGAGTTCGTCCCGCTGGCACTCGGAGGAGGACCGCTGGGAGGATGCGGCGCTGCCACTGCCCGGCACTCCCGCCGAGCACGCCGTCGAGCACGAGCGCCTGGAGCAGGAGGAGACAGAAGAATCGGAGCGGACCGGGCGCCCGGGGTGGGAAGTGCGCGTAACTCTGCCCACGCATCGCGACGCACGCGAATTTGCCGAGCGCCTAGCGGGCGAGGGAATACCGGTGCAGCGCCACTGGCGCCATCTCACGCTGGGCACAGAGGACGAGGACGAAGCCCGCTCACTTGCCGAGCGCTTGCGCGCCGAGGCGCCACAGGGTGCGAGTCTCGACGTCGAGGGCGCAGCCTGGGACGCGTGGATCGCGGTCAACGCCCCCGCGGGCCCGTTCGCGTTCTTCGGCGGCCTCGCGCAGTAGCAACAGCCTCGCTGCGTACACTCACGCTCCATGAGCGAGCGCATCAAAGAGCTTGAAGATCGCACCCGGTTTGAGCCCGGTGAGGTCGAGCCGCGGATCCTGCAGCGCTGGCTCGATTCGGGGCTGTTCCATCCCGAGCCCGAGGGCGAGGCGAGTGAGAACTATTCGATCGCGATCCCGCCGCCGAACGTGACCGGCTCGCTGCACATGGGCCACGCGCTCAACGGTTCGGTACAGGACACCCTGATTCGCTACCACCGGATGAAGTCGGGCGCCGAGTCGCCGCCGACTCGCACAAAGTGGATTCTCGGCACCGATCATGCCGGGATCGCGACCCAGGCTCAGGTCGAGAAGGCGCTACGTGCCGAGGGCAGGAGTCGACAGGAGATCGGCCGTGAAGCGTTCGTGGCGCGCGTGTGGGAGTGGCGCGAGCACTATGGCCACACGATCATCGAGCAGTTCAAGCGGCTGGGGGCGTCCTGCGACTACTCCGAAGAGCGCTTCACGCTCGACGACGCCTATGCGCGCGCGGTTGCGGAGGTATTCGTGAGTCTGTATGAGAAGGGTTGGATCTACCGCGACCGCTACATCGTCAACTGGGACCCCGGCACCCGCTCGGCGATCTCAGACCTCGAGGTCGAGGAGCGCCACGAGACGGACACGCTGTACTCGATTCGCTATGACCTGCAGGGCGGCGGCAGTGTCACGATCGCCACGGTGCGTCCGGAGACGCTACTCGGTGACACCGCCGTGGCCGTGCACCCCGAAGACGAGCGCTACCGCGACATCATCGGGCGCACCGCGATCCTCCCGCTGGTCGGTCGGCACCTGCCAATCATCGCCGATGACTACGTGAAGATGGACTTCGGCACCGGCCAGCTGAAGGTCACGCCCGCGCACGATCCCAACGATTTCGAGATCGGCATTCGCCATGAGCTCGATCAGGTATCGATAATTGGCGAGGATGGTCGCATGACCGCCGAGGCTGGCGAGCGCTTTGCCGGATTGACGGTGATGGAAGCACGCGAGGTGGTGGTTGCCGAGCTCGAGCGCGAAGGGCGAATCGTGGCGCGCGAGGAGTATGAGCACGAGGTGCCCTACTCCCACCGCTCGGGCGAGCGTATCGAGCCGCTCATCTCCCTGCAGTGGTTCATGTCGATGGAGGAGCTGGCAGCCCCTGCCGTGGCGGCGGTCCGCGAGGGACGCGTGCGGATCGTCCCCGACAACCACCGGCGCGTGTACCTCGACTGGATGGAGAACATCCGACCGTGGTGCATCTCGCGCCAGTTGTGGTGGGGCCATCGCCTGCCGGTGTACTACTGCGAGACCTGTGGGCACGTCAACGTGGCGCTCAGCGCACCGGCTGGCTGCGCGGAGTGCGGTGGTCATCTGCGCCAGGAGGAGGACGTGCTGGACACGTGGTTCTCCTCCGCCTTGTGGCCGTTTGCCACGCTTGGCTGGCCCGAGCAGACCCCCGAGCTGAGAGCGTTCTATCCGACCAACGTGCTCTCCACGGCAAGGGACATCCTGTTCCTGTGGGTGGCGCGCATGATCATGATGGGCATCGAGCTGACGGGGCAGGTGCCGTTCTCCGACGTATACATCCACTCGGTTATCCAGGCGCCCGACGGGCGGCGCATGTCGAAGTCGCTTGGCACCGGCATCGATCCGCTGGATGAGATCGAGCGTCATGGGGCCGACGCGGTGCGCTTCGGCTTGCTCGCGATGTCGAGTACCCAGGACGTGCGCTATTCGGCGGAGAAGGTGCAGCAGGGACAGGCGCTAGCCAACAAGCTGTTCAACGCAGCTCGCTTCGCGCTCACGCGTATTGGTGCGAGCCTTGGTGAGGCGCGGGCCGCCGCGGTCGAGCCTGCGCCGCTACCACGTACCGTGGAGGATCGTTGGATTCTCTCGCGCCTGGCGCGGATCGAGGCAGACACGGCAGCACGGATCGAGAACTATGACTTCTCCCACGCGGCGCTCGGTATCTACGACTTCGTATATGGGGAGCTGTGCGATTGGTACGTGGAGATGGTCAAGCACCGTTTGCCCGACCGCGCCGAGCTGGCGCCCGGCGCAAATGCCGAGTCCGCCGCGCAGCAGGAGGATCGTGAGGCGTTGGCTGGGACGCTGCTGTACGTGCTGCGCGAGACGGTGGCGGTCGCCCACCCGCTGATCCCGTTCGTAACCGAGGAGTTGTGGAGCTATCTCGACGATGGCGGCGGTCTGCTCGCGGGCGCCCGATACCCCAGCAATGCAGGCTCCGGGGAGGGAGGCGAGGCGCTCGACCTCGGGGCCGAGGAGGTGCTCGGGCGCACAATCGAGGCGGTCACCATCTTGCGCGGGTGGCGCGACTCGGTGGGTGCCCGCGCTGGCTTGACGATCCCGGTGCGCCTCAGCGCCGAGGGCTATGAGGCGACGGCTCCGCTGCTCGCTCGACTTGCGCGACTGGATCTGTCCGCGGCTGTCGCGGGCGGCGATACGCCGGTCGCGTCGATCCCGATCCCGGGGGGTACGGTCGATGTGTTGTCGGGGGATGGGGTCGATCTTGGCGCTGCAATGAGGCGACGTGAGAGTACCGCGCAAAAGCTGCTCGCGGAGATCGAGCGCGTAGAGGGCAAGCTCGAGCGTCCGGGTTTCGTTGAGAAGGCCCCGGCCGCCGTGGTCGAAGGCGAGCGGGAGCGCCTGGAGCGTTTGCGCGCGGAGCTCGCGGCGCTATGAGCGGTCCCTGGAGTCCTGAGCACGCCGAGCGTCACTTGCGCTCGCTGGAGTTGTTCGGGATGCGCTTTGGCTTGGATCGGATGCGCCGCATGATGACCGTGCTCGGCTCGCCCGAGCGCAGCTTCGACACGATCCACGTCGTCGGCACCAACGGCAAGACCTCCACGACGCGAATGATCGCCGCGATCCTCGATCTCCATGGCCTGCGCTGCGGCTGCTACCTCTCGCCGCACCTCGTGTCCTACGCCGAACGCGTGCGCATCGCGGGCGCGGACATCGAGACGCACGCACTCGCGGCTGCGATCGCGCGAGCGGCATGGGCGGCCGAGCGGGTAAACCGCACGCTCGCCGAGGACGATCACGTCACCCAGTTCGAGCTGCTCACGGCGGCTGCCTTCTGGGAGCTTTCGCGGCGCGAAGCGCAGGTTGTGGTTGTCGAGGCGGGCCTTGGCGGCCGCTATGACGCGACCAACGTGATCGACTCCAAGGTCGCGGTGCTCACAAACGTGGGTCTCGAGCACACGCGTTGGCTGGGCCCGACATTGCGCGATATCGCCACCGAGAAGCTGGCGGTGCTTGGCGAGGGATCGGTGCTGGCGCTTGGCTCGCGACTACAACCGGAGGTTCTGCAGGTTGCCCACGAGGCGGTCGCTGAGCGTGGCGCGCGATTGTTGCTCGCGCAGCCGGCCTCCACCGAGCTAACGGTCGGCGCTCAGGGAGCTTTCCAGCGCGAGAACTTCGCGCTAGCGCGGGTGGCGGCCGGTGAGTATCTCGCTCAGGCCGGCATCCAGCTGGACGAGCGCCGCGTGCGCCAAGCCGCGGCGCGCACGTTCGTGCGCGGCCGTATGCAGATCGTGGCGCGCGAGCCGCTAACCGTGCTCGACGGCGCACACAACACGCCAGCGGTTGCGGCGCTTGTGGAGTCGCTGCCAGAGCTGCTCGCGGGCCGTCCGCTTGGGTTGGTGCTCGGCGTGCTGGAGGACAAGGACGCGGCGGGGATGCTGGCGGCGCTATTGCCGTTGTGCGAGCAGGCCTGGTTCACCGCCCCGCCGAGTCCCCGGGCGCTGTCGCCCGCGGCGCTTCAGTCGCTTGCGCGCCAGCTCGGGTTCGAGCGCTCGCTATGTGAGCCCCAGCCGGCGAGGGCGCTTGAGCAGGCACGCCGCTGGGCGAACGAACGCGGCGATGGCGCCGCGGTGCTTGCCACGGGCTCTGTGTATCTCGTCGGGGCGCTGCTCGGCGAGGATCTCGAAGGAGAGGCACCCAGCGTCGAGCGGAGGGGAGGGCAATGAACGACGACGGCCCCTCGGTGCTGGCCATGATCGGCGCCGTGGCGTTGATTGTGGCGCTCGTAATCCTTGTGTTCTTCGCGGCTGGCTACGGCTTTGGGCGGCTGTTCTTGTGAGGCTTAGGAGTCCCAACAACACGCCCCCGATGGGTGTGGTTGCCCATTTTCGGTTCAATAGCCTCTAAACTCGTCCGCCCGATGCGTCATCGAGGATCGAAGCGCCCCGTTTCACGCGTGCTTGCAGGGAAAACCTCGAGCGGAGCCGTATAGGGACATCGATGCCACCACCAATCGCCTACTTCGGAATCGAAAGCAAAAGCTTGAGCCTCGTCATCGACCTGTTGATCCTGTTCGCGGTCGTGCTGTATTTCTCGCTGCTCTACTGGACCTACGCCGACGCGCGCCGGCGGATCGCCGATCCAATGCTCGTCGCTTGCGCAACGGCCGCGTCGCTGTTCCCGTTCGTCGGCACGATCGTCTACATGATCCTGCGCCCGCCCGAGTATCTCGAGGACGTACGCGAGCGCGAACTAGAGCTGCAGGCCGCCGAAGCGCGGCTTCACGACCTCGATTATGGCCTGTGTCCACACTGCGACTACCGGGTCGAGCGCGACTTCATCCGCTGTCCGAGCTGTCTGCGCAAGCTCAAGGAGCGTTGCGCCAACTGCTCGCGACCGCTGGACCGCGCCTGGACGATCTGTCCCTATTGCGAGGCGGAGGTTGCGGCGGCCAAGCCCGCGCGTCGCGCAGCGCGTCGCGAGCGCACCTCCAGCGGCGCCTCCGAGGGAGCCGCTAGCTCGGGCCCCTCGGCTCTGAGTCGCGCGAGCACCGAGGTTGACATCCAAACCGATTCGCTTGAGTCCGAGCCCGTATCCCAGGCACGTGTGCGTGCGGCCGAACGTGCCGCCGTCAGGGCGCCCAATCCGACGGCGCCCACGGACTCCGAGGTGGATCCCACCGAGCTTGCACCTACGGGTGGCAAGCCCACGCGCCGCGCCGCTCGCCCGCGCTCGAGCGGCTAGCTCGAGCCAACATCGACAATCCGAACCCAAAGGACCACATGGACCGTACGCTGATCCTCGTAAAGCCGGACGCCTTCGCCCGCTCGCTCACGGGTGAGATCATTGCTCGCTTCGAGCGCAAGGGCCTACGCATCGTCGCGCTGCGCCACATGACCGTCTCGGTGGAGCTGGCCGAGCGCCACTACGCCGAGCACGCCGAGAAGCCGTTCTTCGGCGAGCTCGTCGAGTTCATCACCTCCGGGGCGATCGTCGCGATGGTGCTCGAGGGCACCGAGGCCGTCAAGGCCACAAGGCAGGCGATTGGGGCAACCAACCCGCTGGAGGCCGCCCCCGGTTCGATCCGCGGCGACTTCGCGATCGAGATGGGCCAGAACATGGTGCACGGCTCCGATTCGCCCGAGTCTGCCGCGCGCGAGGCAGCCCTGTTCTTTCCCGACCTCGCCGGCTGAGCGGGGCGGGCAACGCTCGGCGAGGGCGCTCGTGAGGATGCAAGCGAGGCCACGCCTGCCGTCTGTCGCGTTGCCGAGATGTCCGCGATGAGCTCCCGCTTCACGCTCGTGCTCGCCTCCGCCTCGCCACAGCGGCGGGCGATCCTGGAGCGCTTGGGAGTGGCGTTCGAGCTGCGCCCAACGCACGTCGCCGAGATCGAGCGGGGCGAGCCGCAAGAGGTGGCGATGGAGAACGCGCTGCGCAAGGCGCGTGCCGCGTATGCGCCGCCCACCAGCGTCAAGGTGCCGGGTGGACACGGCCACACGCGCGAGCTGGTGCTCGGTTGCGACACGCTGGTCGCGCTCGACGGGCACATCTATGGCAAGCCCGCCAACGAGCGCGAGGCGCGCGCCACTCTGCGCGCGCTATCCGGCGCCACCCACACGGTGCACAGCGGGTTGGCGCTGCTCTCGGCAGAGGGGGAGCGGGTTGCGCTGGCACGCACCGAGGTCGATTTTCGCGAGCTGGGAGAGGACTCGATCGACTGGTATGTCGCCGCTGGGGAGTGGCGCGGGCGGGCCGGCGGCTACGCGATCCAAGGAATGGGCGCCGCGCTCGTGCGGGCGATTCGGGGCGACTATGAGAACGTCGTCGGCTTGCCGCTTGCGACGTTGCTCGACATGTGCCCGGACCTACTGATGGAGCATGCTCGCAAGCGCCACTGAGAACGTGCTTGTAATCCTTTCCCACTGCAGGTCCCTGCTGGAGTTCCACCGCGGCGAATTATGCCTGCAAATGCGCTGTCAAACTTGCGGAGCAGGCGGTGGGGTCCGCTAGACTGCCCGCGAAGCGCGCCCCGGCCATCGGCTGCCGGATGATCGGTGAGGCACAGCCCAAGCAGAGCGCGTTTGCACCCTATCTATGAGCTTTCTCACGTACCTAACCGGATTCGGCGGCCGCGACATGGCGGTCGATCTGGGAACCGCCAACACGCTCGTGTATGTGCGTGGGCGCGGCATCGTGCTCTCTGAGCCAAGCGTCGTCGCGATCGATTCGCGCACCGGTGAGGTACATGCCGTCGGTATCGAGGCCAAGCGGATGCTCGGTCGCACGCCCGGCACGATCCAGGCGATTCGCCCCCTGAAGGACGGTGTCATCGCCGACTTCGACGTGACTGAGGAGATGTTGCGCCACTTCATCCAGAAGGTCCACCAAAACCGCTGGGCGCACCCACGCGTGGTCGTGTGCGTGCCCTCGGGCGTGACCGGTGTGGAGAAGCGCGCCGTGGAGGAGGCCTGTCTGTCCGCCGGTGCACGCACCGCTTATTTGATCGAGGAGCCGATGGCGGCGGCGATCGGCGCCGGCCTGCCGGTCGGTGAGCCAACCGGTTCGATGGTCGTGGACATCGGTGGCGGCACCTCCGAGGTAGCGGTCATCTCGCTCGGTGGCATCGTTGTTTCGGAGTCGATCCGCGTCGGTGGCGATGAGATGGACGAGGCGATCATCAACTACGCCAAGAAGGAGTACAAGCTCCTGATCGGCCAGCAAACGGCCGAGGAGCTGAAGCTCAAGATTGGTTCGGCCTGCCCGATGGAGGAGGAGCTTCAGGCCGAGATCCGCGGACGCGACATGGTCGCCGGCCTGCCGAAGACGGTCGTGCTCACCAGCGAGGAGATCCGCCAAGCCCTCGATGAGCCGCTCTCGCAGATCATCGAGGCTGTCAAGGAGACGCTCGACCGCACCCCACCGGAGCTTGCCTCGGACATCATGGATCGCGGGATCATGCTCGCTGGCGGCGGTTCGCTGCTGCAGGGCCTCGATCAGCGCTTGCGCGAGGAGACACAGATGCCCGCGCATCTAGCCGAGTCGCCGCTCACGTGCGTGGCGGTTGGGTCGGGACGCTCGCTCGAGGAGTTCGAGGCGATCCACCGCTCCAATCGCAATTCGCGCAGCCGCCGGCGTCGATGAGCGCCGCGTCTGGCTGCACCGCGCTATGCCGCGAGGCAGGTGTGTTCACGGTGCCTGTCGCTGCTCGCTCTGTCCGGGGGTACTCTGTTCGATGACGTCTTCGGAAGGTCGCTACTGGTGTATGACAAGACGGTCCGGCGTCGGCGCGCGGTGCTCGCACTGCTCGTCGTGCTCTCCCTGATACTGCTGACCGCCTACTTCGGAGAGGCCCCGAGCGGTGGCCTGCACTCGGTGCAGCGCGATTTCCTGACGGTGGTCTCGCCGATCCAGGATGGCGCCAACAAGGCACTGAAGCCCGTGCGCAACCTGTTTGGTTGGTTCGGAAGTACCCTGAAAGCCAAGAGTCAGAACGCTGAGTTGCGCAAGCAGCTCGACAAGCTGCGCGCCGAGTACACGGCCAATCAGGTCAACGAACACTCCTACCGGGAACTGCTGAAGATCGACCATCTCGACCACGAGCTGAGCATCGCCGACTACACGCCGGTCACCGCTAGTGTCACCTATCAATCGCCGAACATTTGGTATTCGATCATCACGATCGACAAGGGATCTTCCTCCGGTGTGCACGTCAACGACCCGGTCGTCAGCGGCGAAGCACTGATCGGCAAGGTCACCGAGGTCGTTCCCGATGCCGCCCAGGTGAGCCTGATCACCGACAGCGCGGTCGAAGTGACCGCAAAGATCAGCGCCACCGGCACGATCGGCATGGTGCAACCGGAAGTCGGTGCGCCCGGAAAACTGCTGATGCAGTATCTCTATCCGGCCTCCAGCTCGGCACCGCTGCCGGGCGACTACGTTGTGACCTCCGGTACCGTCGCAAGTCATGGCGTGTCGCTGTATCCGAAGGGCATCCCGCTCGGCCAGGTCACCTCGGTCAATGAACAGGGCGGCTTCACATCGGTACAGGTGAGTCCATTGGCCGATCTGCACAACCTCGAATTCGTGCAGGTCTTGACCTTCTCCGCCGGTTCGCGCGCGGCCGCATTGAATAGCGTCGCGGCCAACCTCAGCCCGGTGCACCCGACCGGTAACGAAGAAGAAGAAGCCCAGAATGGCGAACAGCTCGCGTCGACCGGGGGAGGCGGATGAGCGCGCGCGTCGGCTACTCACAACGCGCTCGCTCCGGAGCGGCCCAGGCCGGCTCGGCGTGGTTGCCGGGCTCGCTTGTGTGGCGTGTGGCGCTGCTCTCGGTGGTGGTTGTCTTCGTGCAGATCAGTGTCGTCTCGGAGGTGCCGGTGTTCGGTGTCAGCATCGACCTCTCACCGCTGCTGGTCGCGTTCGTCGGGCTGCTGTGCGGCTCCACGATGGGCGCCGTCAGTGGCTTCTGCATCGGGCTACTGATTGACCTTGCCTTGATGCAAACGCTCGGTGTCACCTCGCTTGTGTTCACGATCGTCGGCTACTGGGCGGGTCGCCTACGCGAACTGCGCGACCCGCAAGCGGCGCTCACGCCGCTGTTCGTCGGCGCGGCCGCCGCGACGGCGGCAACCGTTGGTTATTCGATCGTTGAGTTCCTGCTCGGCGTCGACGCGCCTGTGAGCCTCGAGCTGTTGCGCGAGATCGTCGTTGGGGTGCTCGTGGACACAGCCGTTGCGCTCCCCTTCTGGGCATTGGTGCGCCGCTGCCTGGTGGGAGCGCTACCGGACGATCCACGTCGCCGCCGTCGCCGCGCCTACACCACAGGTGGCCTCAGTCCGCTATCGCGCTCCCGGAGAGCGGGCCGATGAGCAGGTCGCTCATCCCGCTCTCGGTGGAGGCTATGCCTGTCCGCGCGGCGGCGGAGGCTCTCAGGTGAGCAGTGTCGAGCGTTTGCGTCCGAGCGAGCCGCGCGGCGGGCCGGTCTCACCACAGCTGGCGCTGCGCATCGCGATCATCGGCAGCGTGGCGCTTGTGATGTTCGGCATCATCTTTTTCCGCCTGTGGTACCTGCAGGTGCTGACGGGCGAACAGTACGTCCAGCAGGCCCAGGCCAACGACCAGCGCGAACTGCCTATAGCGGCCCCGCGCGGGGAGATCCTCGACAGCGAAGGCCAGCCGCTGGTCACCAGCCAGGTCAGCAACGCGGTTCAAATCCTGCCAAGCGCATTGCCCGCATCGGTCAAGGAACAGGCGCGCGTCTACCAGGAACACCTGGCCGAAGCCGCCAAGGAATTCGTGGCCGCCGGCGAACGGCTGAAAGCGTATGAGAACGATCTGAACGTGTATGAGAGCAAGGGCCGACGCGGGCATCGACATGCCAGCGCCGCGCAACTGGTCGAGCTTCACGCGCTTGCCCGAGCCGACCATCTGCGGGCCGTGGCGATTCCACCGCTTCCATCCTCGGCCGTCGAGATTCGCGAGCTGTTCCATCGCCTAGCGCCCGTGATCGGCCTCAGCCCCCGCTTGATCTACGAACGCGTGATCGCCGGCATCACGCAGCTCCCATACGCACCGGTCACGATCAAGACCGATGCAGGTCCAGCCGCTCTCACCGTGCTGGGGGAGCGCCATAACGATTTCCCCGGAGTCAAACAGCAGGAGGTCGCGATCAGCGACTATCGCTTCGGCGAACTGGCCTCCCAGACGCTTGGCCACGTCGGTCAGGTCAACGAAAAAGAGCTCGCCCTGCCCGCCTTCAAGGGCGTCCCGCAGGACACCGTCGTCGGCCAATCGGGCCTCGAGTACTACTACGACCGTTATCTGCGCGGCACACCTGGAGTCAAGCGCGTGCAGGTCAACTCCGAAGGTCAGCCCGAACCGACGAGGCTCTCGGAAACGCCGCCCAAGGCCGGGCACGACCTGAAGCTTTCGATCAACCTGGGGCTCGAGCAGGTGGGCGAACGGGCATTGCGCTACGGCGTGTCGCTGGCCCAGGGCAAAGGCAACCCAGGATCGGGTGCGGCATTCGTGGCGATGAATCCGCTCAACGGCGAAATTTACGGCATGGGCTCCTATCCGGGCTATGACCCCAACCGCTTTGCCAAACCGATGACTCAGGCCGAATTCGACCGGCTCAATGGCAGCGGCGAAAGCGAAGGCCCCGACCCTCCCGCGCCGCTGCTCAATCGAGCAGTGGAAGGTCAGTATCCGACCGGTTCGACGTTCAAGCCGATCACCGCGATGGGCGCGCTCGAAGCTGGCGTGATCAACTCTGAAGAGGCACTGGGCGGCGGCTCGTGTATCACCGCCGGCGCCGAGCAGTTCTGCAACTCGGGCAAAACCGACTACGGTGCGTTGCCGCTGGTCGATGCGCTGAAGGTTTCCTCCGACACCTATTTCTTCACGGTCGGCGAGTACGCCAACGAACATGGCGACGTGATCCAAAACATGGCCAAGGAGCTCGGCATCGGCAAAGAAACACATGTGGATTTGCCGAACGAGATCGAAGGGACCGTACCGGACGCCAAGTGGCGCGAAGGGCAGAACAAGCTGCAGGAAAACTGCGAACACAGCCATCCCAAGAACGCTGCGAGCGTCTGTCACATCGTCGCCGAACTTGGTCCTTGGACCGTTGGCGACAACATGCACTTTGCCGTCGGTCAGGGCGAACTGCTGACCTCGCCGCTGCAGATGGCGGTCGCCTACTCGACGCTCGCCAACGCCTACATAAACGGCGGCGTCGGTACCGTCGTTCGCCCCCACCTGGGTGTTCAGATCGATAACTCCAGCGGCGGACTCGTGCAGGAGCTGCCTGCCCCGCCGATTGGTCATGTGCACCTCAACGACACCGATCTGAACGACGTGATGGAAGGTATTCACGACGCGACCTTCGAGCCGGGTGGCACATCGGCTGACGTGTGGTCTGGCTGGAAACAGGCTGAACACCCCGTGTATGGCAAGACCGGCACGGCCGAACGCACGGGACAGGTCGAACAGGCCTGGTACATGTGCTTCCTGCCCGATCCCAAGCATCCGATCGTGATCGCGGTCACCGTCGAACAGGGTGGCTTCGGCGACGAAGCGGCGGCCCCCGCGGCACGCCTGATCGCCTCGCAGTGGTTCCACAAGCGGCTGACCTTGACCACCGGCACCAACCCGGATCAGTGAGCGCCGGCGTGTCCACTTCATCGCTCAGTCCAATCCAGCCAAGCGAGCCGGCGCCCGTGGCGTCGAGCAGCCCGCTGCGCCTACCGCTCGACCCGCTGCTCACGCTCGCGACGATCGGCCTTGGGATCTGCTCGATCCTCACACTGCGCATCGTCACAGCCAAATTCGTGCCGGGGCAGCCGCACTACTACATCGAGCGCCAAGCGATCTACCTCTTCGTGGGGTTCGCCATGATGATCGCGCTCTCGCGCATGGACTACGCGCGTCTGCGCCACCTGATGTATCCGATCTACGGCGCGCTGCTGCTCAGCATCCTCGCGGTGCTCGCGCTCGGGCACAAGTCAGCCCTCGGCGCACAGCGGGCGATCGAATTCCCGCTGTTCTCCTTCCAGGCGTCCGAGCTTGGCAAGGTGCTGCTGATCCTCGCGCTATCGGCGTTCGTCGTCGGGCGCTCACGACGTTTGCGCGAGCTGGACACAACCGCCCGGGTGCTGCTGGCGGCGCTGGTGCCGGCGATGTTCGTGATCGCCCAACCCGACCTCGGCTCGGGGTTGGTGTACATGGCGATCGCGTTCATGCTGCTGTTCGTGGCCGGCACCACCTGGCGGCAGCTTGCGGCGATCCTGGTGCTCGTGGTGGTGTCGGGCGCATTCGTGCTCGTGGTCGCCCCGGCAGCCGGCGTGCACGTGCTCAAAACCTTCGAGGAGGAACGTTTGACGGCCTTTTTGCACCCGTCGAGCAATCCACAAAAGCAGGGGTATCAGCAGGAGCAGTCGAAGGTGGCTATCGGCTCCGGTCAAAAGACAGGCCGGGGCGTGAACTCGACGCAGATCAACGGTAACTATGTGCCCGAGGACGACACCGATTTCATCTTCGCCGCGGTCGGCGAGCAGTACGGTTTCGTCGGCGCGGCGCTCGTCCTGTCGCTGTATGCGCTGTTGATATGGCGCACGCTGCGCATCCTGACGATGTCCAAGGACCTGTTCGGTACGCTGCTCGCCGCCGGGATCGTGGCTATGCTGATGTTTCAGGTCTTCGTGAACGTGGGGATGGCAGTTGGGATAATGCCGATCACCGGGGTCACGCTGCCGCTCATGAGCTATGGCGGATCGTCGGTCATAACGACACTTCTGGCGTTGGGTCTACTGCAATCGATCTATCTCCAGGCACGCGCCTCCCAGGCGCTTAAGGGCCGCGTTGTCCGCTAGCAATCGAAATGTACGCCGAAACCTCCCCCCAACCAGCCCAGGCCGCGCTCCAGACCGCAAAGGTCCAGCGCCGGCCCGCACGGGAGGCGGCCGCCGGCCCACAGGCCCCGAATACCCGGGTCCCAGGGTCTCTGCCCATTACAGATATCGAAAGACTGGATCAAATTGAGAAAGCAAGTGCTTGTCAGCGTCGATCGCGCGGAGACGCGCGTGGCGCTTCTGGAGGCGGCCGGAACGCCCGGCGCCTCACGTCCCGCCGGGCGCTCACGCAAGCGCACCGGCGCCCGCCCGGGAGCCGGCTATCGCATAGCTGAGCTGTACATCGAGCGCCGCGGAGGGCGCTCCATCGTCGGCAACATCTACAAGGGCAAGGTCGACAACGTGCTGCCCGGCTTGGAGGCCGCGTTTGTCGACATCGGCCTCGAGAAGAACGGGTTTTTGCACGTCGATGAGATCGTGCTGCCCGGCGTTGAGGCTCCGAAGCGCGGCGGGCGGGGCGGCGGGCGCAAGATCGCCGATCTGCTCAAACCGGGTCAGGAGATCGTCGTGCAGGTCGTCAAGGACCCGCTGAAGACCAAGGGCGCGCGCCTGTCGATGGAGCTGACGATCGCCGGGCGCTACATGGTGTACGCGCCGACGGGCGAGGGAGTCGGCGTGTCGCGGCGCCTGGAGGACAAAGAGCGCGAGCGCCTGCGCCGCCAGACCGCCAAGCTGGAGATCGGCCAGGGCGGGGTCATCGTGCGCACAGCCGCGCACGGTGCCCAACGCGAGGACTTCGAGCGCGAGCTGCTCTACCTGCACAAGTTGCACGAGGTGCTGATGAAGCGTGTGCAGGACACCCCGGCGCCTGAGATGGTCTTCCAGGAGGCCGACCTGTCGGTGCGCGTGGTGCGCGACATCTTCTCCGAGCACTTCGAGCGTGCGATCGTCGACGACGAGCAGCAGCACCGGCGGCTCGTTTCGTTCTTCGCGCGCACCGCCCCCGAGCTGGTCGAGCGAGTCGAGCTGTGGGAGGGACCGGAGCCGCTGCTCGACGCCTACAAAGTGACCGAGGCGATCGACGGGGTGATGTCGCGCCGTGTGGACCTTCCCAGCGGGGGCTACCTGATGATCGACTATGCCGAGGCGCTGACCGTCATCGACGTCAACTCCGGCAGCTTCATCGGGCGCGGCAAGGGTGCGGGCCTTGAGGACACGATCACCAAGACCAACCTGGAGGCCGCCGAGGAGGTCGTCAACCAACTGCGCCTGCGCGATATCGGCGGGATCATCGTGATCGACTTCATCGACATGGCGCGCGCGCGCAACCGCGACGCCGTCATGAAGACCTTGCGCAAGTCTCTTGACGAGGACCGCACGAAGACGTTCACCGCCGAGCTCTCACGACTCGGGTTGGTCGAGATGACTCGCCAGAACGTAACCGAGGGTGTGCGCGAGATCATGAGTCGCCCCTGCCCCACCTGCGAGGGGGAGGGCGTGATCCGCTCGGAGGAGACGATCGCGATCGAATTCGAGCGCAGGCTACGCGACCTTGTCGTGGAGCATCCCGACGCCGAGGCGTTCCTCGTGCAGATCAACCCGCGCGTCACTGCCCAGTTCACGGGCCAGGGTTCGCGCGTGCTGCACGCCCTCGAGGCGCAAACCGAGCGCTCGTTTCATTTCGAGGGTTCCGAAGGCTTGATGCTCGACCACTTCGCGATCACTTTCCAGGGAACGCGCGAGGAGGTCGAAGAACGCGCGCTGCCGTTCCGCGAGGGCGACGAGGTGCTGGTGGACATCGTCGAGCCGCACATGTACGACGTGGACGACGCGGTCGCCAAGCTCGACGGCTACATCATCTCGATCGCCGGCGCCGCCCGCAACGTGGGCGAGAAGCGCATGGTGCGCATCGAGAACGTCGGGCGCACCGCCGCCTCGGCGCTGCTGCTGGACGAGTCGGGCGAGCCGATCAAGCCGGTCCCGCGCGCGGCGCCCAAACGTCCGCGCCGGCGCACCCCCAAGCCTGTCGCGCCGGTCGAGCCGGTCAAGCCGCCCACCAGCGCCGTCGAGCCCGAGGACGACAGCTCGGAGGAGCCGCGTGGCGAGGAGGACCAGGACGGGCTACAATCCAAGCCTCGGCGCCGCGGCCGCAGAGGCGGACGGCGCCGTTCGGCTGCTAAGGCCCAGGCAACCTCGGAGTAGACATGTACGCGATCGTAAAGACAGGCGGCAAGCAGTACCGCGTCGAGCGGGGTCAAACCCTGCTCGTGGAGCGCCTCGCTGCCGACGAGGGCTCGAGCGTGGCGCTCGAGCCGATCCTCTATCGCTCCGAGCAGACAGTGTTCGACAGCGACAGCCTGAAGAAGGTCAAGGTCACCGCGAAGATCGTCGCGCACGAGCGCGGCGAGAAGCTGCGCGTGTTCAAGTTCAAGCCCAAGCGCGGCTACAAGCGCCGCACCGGCCACCGTCAGGAGTTGACGCGGATCGAGGTCACCGACATCTCGATGGGTGCTGCCGCCAAGGCGCCGGCCGCGAAGGCGACCGCCAAGCCGGTTGCGGAGAAGCCTGAGGCGGCGAAGGTAGCCGCCAAGCCCAAGGAGGACACCGATGGCGCATAAGAAGGGACTCGGATCCAGCCGCAACGGCCGCGACTCCAATGCCCAGAGACTCGGCGTGAAGACGTTCGCCGGCCAGACCGTCACCGGCGGGGAGATCATCGTGCGCCAGCGCGGCACGCGCTTCAAGCCCGGCACCGGCGTCGGTATTGGCAAGGACGACACGCTCTACGCGCGCGCCGCCGGTACCGTCCAGTTCACGACCGGCCGCCGCGGCAGGGTCGTGAACGTCGTGGGCGCAGACGGGTAGTTTTTTGGGCCACTGCGACGCCCGGGCACCAGAGGGTGCCCGTGGTGCCGTGATCGTGGCCTGCGAATAAGCCCGAGCTGTCTCGTCGCCCGCGCGCGATCTCATTCAAGCAGCGTGGTGGGCCCGATGAGACGCTCGTCGTGCGCGCAGTAGCCGGATCAGGATCTCGTTGACGTTCGTGCGGCGGTCGAAGATGACTGCTGACGTCCTCTGCGGCCGCGACCAGACGGTCGTTCGAGTGACCGTTCAGTCGAACAATCGCCCAAAATAGGACATATTTGCCGACATCCGGATACCGGATCTGATTCAATTCTCAGGGATTCGAGCACGGCGAACGCGAAGAGGAGAGCCAGATGCGCTGGACACAGGTTGGTGGGATGCAAGCAGACGGTCGTTCGGGGCTAGGCTTTGGTAACCGCGCTGGTGGTCTTGGGATGGGGTGCTTCGTCGCACTTCTCGCCTCCTTGGCGGCAGTCATGGTGCTGGGCGCAGCAAGCGCTTCGGCCGAACCGCTCTGCACGGACACGTGGACGGGGCCGGCGGAAGGGACCTGGCAGACTGAAGCGGATTGGTCGACTGGCAAAACACCAACTTCGAGCGAAGTCGCATGTATCGGTGCTGGCAAGACCGTCGAAGTCAACGGCGGCACCAATCAGACCGGAGTAGTGCAAGGAGCTGGCGCGTTGGTTATCGCCGGCGGTTCGTTCTCGGCAGAAAATTCCTTGGAAACTTCGGAGATCAAAGACTTGACGATGGCGGGAGGCCACTTGACGGGTCCGGCTACAGTCGAGGTGTCCGGTTCGTTGAGTTGGATAAAAGAAAGTAGAATGCAGGGTTCGGGCTCGACTGTGATTCTACCGGGCGCTACCGCCTCTACCACCTCGATGACTGACGAATATGAGAGAATCGAAAAACGTCGTATCGTCAACGACGGCACATATGACGAGAGTGAAGGCGAGATACTTATGAACGAAGGTGCAGAAATAATCAACGCAGGCACCTTTGAAGCTAATGAGGAAGCGATCGAGGCGATAGGTATCTATGGAGCAGGCGGTACATTTGTGAACAATGGGGTCTTTCAAAAGACATCCGGCACCGGTACTGCTGAAGTCGGATTGCCATTTGAAAATAACGATATTATGGCTGTCACCAAAGGCAAAGTGACTTTTAGTGATGGGGGCTCGAGCGGAGCAGCGAGCAAGTGGGAAGCGGGTGGAGGATCAGAAATCAGATTCTCGGACGGAACATTTTCGATGGAAGGCGGTACGCTGTCTGGTTCATTGACTGTCATCGGATCAAGCACGACAATAAACGCAAAAGAAGTAAAAGGATCGACCGCACAGGTAACGCTTGAATCGAATGGGCTCTTTGCAGTACAGACTGGTTTCACAACGGTGGAAGACCTCACGATGGCTGGCGGTAAGCTCGGTGGTTCAGCGACTCTCAGCGTGTCTCACCTTCTCAGTTGGACAAAAGAAAGTAGAATGCAAGGTTCGGGTTCGACTGTTATCTTGCCAGGTGCAACCGCTTCAACGACTTCGATGATCTATAGCTCGGCGAGAATCGAAAAACGCCGTATTGTGAATGAAGGCACCTATATCGAGAGTGAAGGCACGATACTTATGAATGAAGGTGCCGAAATAGTTAATTCTGGCACTTTCGAAGCAAATGATGAAACGAAAATAGCAATTGGCATGTATGGCGCCGGCGGCACATTTACAAATACTGGCATCTTTGAGAAGGCCGGGGGGATCGAAACGATCGAAATCGAACCCGACTTTGAAAATTTGGGACAAGTCAAGGAACTATCGGGTCACATTAAGTTCCTGCGGCCAATCTTTGTAGAACAAGCAACGCAGTATGGGGGTGCGAAAAACGCCTCAAACTTCGACAAGCTTTACTCGGAATGCGGAGACCCGGTGAGCTGCGCGACGGGCAACTTCACCGAGTCGCAGACCGACTTTGCGATCGGTGGCCGTGGAGTGGGTCTCGACCTAGCGCGCTACTACAACTCGCAGGCGGCCGCGGAAGGGATCAAAGGGCCGTTCGGCTATGGGTGGACCAGTTCCTTTAGTGACCACTTGGTCGTCAACAAAACGAGCAAAATCACGACGCTCTATGAGGCGGAGGGTAGCACGGTGCCGTTTACCGAAGAAGGCGGTGGGGCGTTCAAAGCACCGGTGTGGACTCAGGACACGCTCACGGGCACAGAAGGGACAGGGTATACGCTGACCCTCGCCGACCAGATCAAGTATAAGTTTGCCGGCAGCAGCGGGCGCCTTGAAAGCGTGACCGATCGCGACGGCAACGCGACGACGCTCACCTATAACGAAAGCGGACAGCTCACGACGATCACCGACCCAGTCAGCCGCACGATCAAACTGACCTATAATGGCGAAGGCTTGGTCGAAAGCGCAGAAGATCCGATGAAACACGTGGTCAAATATACGTACGAAGCCGGGAACCTAAAGAGCGTCACTCAACCAGCTGAATCAGGGCTGCGGTGGCAGTTCAAATACGACGGTTCCCACCGCATGACCGAAATGGTGGACGGGCGGAGCGGCAAAACGACCAACGAATACAACGGCGCTAATCAGGTCATTAAACAGGAAGACCCCGCCGGACACAAGCTGAAGTTCGAATACGAACCTTTCCATACGGAGATCACCAACGAAACAACCGGCGATGTTACAAACGAGTACTTCACGAGCAACGACGAGCCGTCGTCGATTACTCATGGCTATGGGACAGCAAGTGCCACAACCGAATCCTTCACGTACAATGCGGGTGGATACGTGACGAGCGTAACCAACGGCAACGGTCATACCACCAAATATGGCTACGACAGCGCTAATGACCGTACGAGCATGGTCGATCCAGACAGCGACGAAACAAAATGGACATACGACTCGACGCACGACGTGGAAACAGAAACGACGCCGAAGGGCGAGACGACCACGATCAAACGCGAAAGCCACGGTAACCCTGAAGTCGTGGAACGCCCCGGGCCTGAAAGCAAAACTCAGATCACCAAGTACAAATATACGGCACACGGCGAACTTGAAAGCGTGACCAATCCGCTTGAAAACGTATGGAAATACGAATACGACTCAAAGGGTGATCGGACCGCAGAAATAGATCCGGAAGGCAACAAGCGGACCTGGGAATACAACGAAGATTCTCAAGTCACGGCCGAAGTCAGTCCGCGAGGGAACATAGCCGGCGGGAAACCGGAATCGTTCAAGACAAAGTTTGAAAGAAACGCATTGGGGCTTCCGCTAAAGATTACCGATCCCCTCAGTCACGTCACGGAATACAAATATGATGGCGATTACAACGTAGAAGTCGTGACTGACGGCAACAAAGACAAAACAAAGTACACCTACAACGGCGATAACGAGCCGACCAAGGTCGAAGAGGCTAACAAAACGATTACCGAAACCGAATACGATGGCGACGGACAGGTTGTCATTCAAACGAACGGCAATAAACACAAAACGAAATACGTGCGAAATGCCGTGGAGGAGGTCACCGAAGAAGTAAACACGCTTGGGAAGAAAACCGTCAAGGAATACGACGGCACGGGAAATCTCGTCAAAGTGACCGATCCGGAAAGCCACACGACGACGTACACCTACGACCCCGCGAATAGGCTAACGGAAGTCAGCTACTCCACCGGCAAACCGTCGACGATCAAATACGAATACGACAAAGATGGCGACCGCACGAAGATGACCGACGGGACCGGAACGACAAAATATGTTTACGACCAGCTGGATCGACTGACCGAAAGCGAAAACGGCAACAAAGAAGTTGCCAAATACGAATACAACATTGGCAACGAGCAGACCGGCATCACTTATCCCAACAAAAAGACCGTGACGCGGACTTTTGACAAAGACGGGCGTCTGGAAAAGCTGACCGACTGGCTTAGAGCGCCTAACAGAATGAGTTTTGGAGTTGTTGGTGGCAGATGAGGGCGCAGCCGATTGTGAGGAAGGCTTCGTGGATGTCGGCGCGTCTGTCATAGCGACGCTCGAGGCGACGGTGTTGGTGCAGCCAGGAGATCGTGCGCTCGATCACCCAGCGTTCTTTGCCGAGCCCCGACCCGTTGGGGGTATTGCGTTTGGCGATTCTGGGCGTGATGCCCCTTGCGCGGAGCGCCTCGCGGTGCTTGCGGCTGTCATATGCCCGGTCGGCGAGCAGCGCCTTTGGCCTGAACTTGCCGTGAACGCCGGTTGGCGGGACCCGATCCACGAGCGGGATGAGCTCGGTTATGTCGTGGCGGTTACCGGCGGTGAGAGTCGCAGCCAAAGGGGTTCCCTGACCGTCGCAGATCACGTGGTGCTTGGAGCCCGGCCTGCGGCGATCGACGGGCGAGGGGCCTGTCTTTTCGCCCCCCCTTTTGCTCGCACGTGCGAGCTGTCCACGACCGCCCTTGACCAGTCCAACGCTCCCGCGTCTTGCAGTTCGTCTAGGAGCACCTGGTGCAAGCGCTCCCAAACCCCCGCTTCGTTCCAGTCCCGTAAGCGCCGCCAGCACGTCATCCCCGACCCACAGCCCATCTCTTGCGGCAGATCCTCCCACGGAATGCCCGTCTTGAGAACGAACAGGATGCCCGTCAGGGCCTGCCGATCCGGCACCCGCTTGCGCCCTGGATACCGATACCGACGCTCCACACGCGGCAACAACGGCTCAATACGAGCCCACAACCCATCACTGACCAAAGGTTTCGCCATGGACACCGTCTACGACAACAGCATCCCAAAACCTCTTTTTGTTAGGCGCCCTTACGCACGCGACGAAATTCACGTACAACGAAGACTCCGATCTGAAGGCCACGGTCTTTCCGAGCGAAACGAAAGACGAAGACAAGTACACGTACAACGACGCCGACCAGATGATCGAAACCAAGATGGACAAGAGCTCGGAAGTGCTCGCGTCGCTCGTCTACACGCGCGACAGCGACGGCCAGGTCAAGAAGACCACCGCGAAAGGCCTGCCCGGCAGCGAAGTCACGGAAGCGACCTACGACGAAAACAACCGCGTCACGAAATACGGCAGCACCGAATACAAATATGACGGCGACAACAATCCGACCACAGAGGGTTCGGTCACCAACACCTATAATGAAGGGGATGAGCTGGAAAAAGGGACTGGCGTGACGTACTCGTACGACGAAAGGGGCGATCGCACGAAACGAACGCCCGAAACGGGTCCCGCCACCACATACGGTTACGACCAGGCCGGCGACCTAACGTCGGTCGAACGCCCCGAAAAAGAATCCGTCCCCAAGATCGAAGACAGCTACGCCTACAACGGCGAAGGCCTGCGAACCTCGCAGACGATCTCCGGCACCACGACCCACCTTGCGTGGGACATGTCCGAAGGCCTCCCGCTGATCCTGAGCGACGGCACGAACAGTTACCTCTACGGTCCTGGTGGGATCCCGGTCGAGCAAATCAACAACACGACAAGTGTGGTGACGTACTTGCATCACGATCAGGCCGGCAGCACGCGGCTACTGACCGGATCGACCGGGACCGTCACCGGGAAATGCACCTACAGCGCATACGGGGCTCCCACCTGCGAAGGGACCACTACGACACCGCTCGGGTTTGACGGGCAATACACAAGCAGCGATACAGGGCTGATCTACCTCCGCGCGAGGGTCTATGACCCGGCGACCGCGCAGTTCCTCAGCCGCGATCCACTCGCAGCAGAGACCGGCGCGCCCTACAGCTACGCGGGCGACAACCCGCTGACCTACGGCGATCCGTCCGGGCTCAGCTTCGGGAGCTTCCTTGAAGAAGTCGGCGAAGGGATCGCCGGATGGGGCGACACGATCACCTTCGGCGGCACCGAGTGGGTCCGCGAACAACTCGGCGATAACAACATCGACGCCTGCTCGGGTGCTTACGAAGCCGGCGGAATTGCCGGGCTCGTGACTGGCGTGTTGATCCCAGGTGAGGGCGAGGCGGAGATCGGCGCCGAGGGTCTTGACGAGGCGCTTGCCGGGCTCAGGGAGTCCAAGGCGGGCATCTATGAAGTCGATAACGAGGAGGAATTGCAGGCCCTCTACAACGAGCTGTCTCGCGGCGGCAAACCGGCGACGCCTACAGGCTATGACGGTGAAATGGTGAAGTTGTCAGACGGGACACGAGTCGGGTTGCGCAACACGTCGAGTTCCGGTGGTCAGACGATCGACATTAACCGACCGGGGCAGTCCCCGGTCAAGATTCACTTGCCATAGGGATGGGCTGATCGTGACCAGCGAGACGAACAGCCCAGACCCCACGCCGCACGAGGCGCTGGCGCGCATCCGTGCCCGTACTGAGGAGCTTGTCGCTGGCTCTGCTGATCCCTACGAAGCTGGGCGCGATATTTGGGCTGCGGCGATGGGTGCGTCAAGCGGTGACAGTCTGGATGGTGAACATTGTTGGGCGTTGTGGCTACTGTGGGGTGCCCTGACGGATTGGGTCGAGCAGAAGCCGGGTGAGACGCCGCAAGCCGAGGAGTCGATGCAGCGGGCAGCGAAGGAGTGGCTAGAGCTGCCTGACGGGGAGCCGGCGTGGCGTCGTTACTTCGACCATTGGCTCTACTCAGAGATGGGGTTGGAGCGCCCCAAAGACGCTCCCACAGGGCCTTCGAGCCGGCCATAGCGGAGTGTCGATCGGCGGCGGGCGACGCTCTTATGCGGCCCAGCGTTTGGCCTCGTGGCTGAGGAGGATGCTCTCGATGACGGCCTTTACGACGTGCTTCTCGTCGTCTGAGAGGCGGGTGGTGGCCTCGAATTGAAGCCGCAGGTCCTCGTCGGGGCCTCGCTCGTTGTCATCGAAAACGAGCGTATCCGCGCTGACGGACAGAGCGACTGCGAGCTTGCGCAGCACGTCGAGGGTGGGCGAGGAGTCGCCGGCCTCATAGCGGCGGATTTGCGAGACGTGGATGCCGACGTGCTCGGCAAGCGAGCGCTGGGTCATTTTGCGCTCGTTGCGCAGGGCGGCTAGGCGTTTGGGGAAGTCCATCGCGAGCAGGTCCAGTCCTGGTCGCGTGAGGCTATGGCCGCCTTCTGGGAGCATTCGTCGGGCCACGCGGATATGCTACCTCAAAAGACGCGATATTTCGACTTGACAGGGTGCGGCTGAGGAAGGCATGGCGAGGATTCCAGAGGAGGTCATCGAGCGGCTGAAGGAGGAGGTCTCCTTGCAGCGGCTAGTGGAGCTGGCGGGCGTGGAGCTGCGCCAGCAGGGCAAAGACCTTGTTGGGTCGTGCCCGTTCCACGAGGAGCGCACGCCGTCGCTGGTGATCTCGCCTGAGAAGAACTTGTGGCATTGCATGGGCGCGTGTCAGGCGGGCGGGTCGGTGATCGACTGGGTGATGCGCGCGGAGGGCGTGTCGTTCCGTCACGCGGTCGAGCTGCTGCGCGACGGGGTAGCGCCCTCGGCGCTGGATGGGAGGCGCGCGACGCGCTCGACGGTGGCGAAGCTGCCCTCCCCTTTGCCGATCGGGGCGGGTGAGCGCGAGCTGTTGGAGCGGGTGGTCGGCTTCTACGCGCAGACGCTCAGGGAGTGCCCGGAGGCGTTGGCGGTGCTTGAGCGCCGCGGCCTTGACGATCCGGGGCTGATCGAGGAGTTCCGTCTCGGCTACGCCAATCGCACGCTCGGCTATCGGCTGCCGGCGAAAAACCGCAAGCCGGGCGCGGAGCTGCGCGGCAAGCTGCAAGAGCTGGGCGTGTTCCGCGCGACCGGGCATGAGCATTTGTCGGGGTCGCTGGTGATCCCGGTGGGGGACGTGAACGGCGAGGTCGTGCAGCTCTACGGGCGCAAGCTGCGCGATGACCTGAACCACCGGGGCTCCTCGCGCCATCTCTACCTGCCCGGTCCGCGCCGCGGCGTGTTCAACGCGAAGGCCCTCGCCGCCGCAGGTGGGGAGCTGGTCGTGTGTGAGTCGCTGATCGACGCGCTGACGTTCTGGCGCCACGGCCTGCGGCACGTCACGGCCGCGTTCGGCGCCGATGGGTTCACCGACGAGATGCACACGGCGCTCACCGAGGCGGGCGTGCAGCGAGTGTTGATCGCGTTCGATCGTGACGAGGCGGGCGACCGCGGAGCCGCGGCCCTCGCGGATCGTCTCGGCGCTGTTGGGGTCGAGTGCTTCCGGGTGCTGTTCCCCGCGGGCCAGGACGCCAACAGCTTCGCGTGTGGTGTCGGGGAGCCGGCGGGTGCGCTCGCGCAGCTCTTGCGCGAGGCGGTGTGGATCGGCGCGGGCGAGCCGACCGCACGGCCAGCGCCGGCACCTGTCGAGCCCGAGTCTGCCGGCGATCCCCCGACGCCGATGCCTGTCGAGCCCGAGGACGGCGGCGCTCGAGCGCAGCTCGAGCAGCACGGCGATCCCAACGGCGAGCGCGTGCAGGGTGGTCCTCTCTCAGCCGCCAAAGCCGCCCATTCTGTCTCACCGCCGCCGTCCTCGCCGGTGCCGCGCCCGCCGGGCGCTCAGCCGCTGGTGAAGCTCGACGGCGAGGAGCTGCGCGTGGAGATTGACGATCGCCGCTGGCGCATCCGCGGGCTTGGCAAGGCGAGCAGCTATGAGCTGCTGAGGGTGAACGTGCTGGTCGCCAGAAGTCATCCGCGCCGCGGTGAGGTCTTTCACGTAGATTCGCTTGACCTCTACTCGGCGCGGGCGCGGGGCGTGTTCGCGCGCCAAGCCGGCGAGGAGCTGGACTTGGCCGAGGAGCTGATCGCACGGGATCTCGGCCGGGTGCTGTTGACGTGTGAGGAGCACGCGGAGCGAGCGGTGCGCGAGGCCCAAGCACCGAGGGAGCCCGAGGTCCAGCTTTCAGAGCAAGAGCGCGAGCGGGCGCTGGGCCTGCTGAAAGACCCCGCGCTCGTGGAGCGGATCGTCGGCGACTTCGAGCGGGTGGGGATGGTCGGCGAGCAAGAGAACTGCCTGATCGGCTATCTGGCGGCGGTGTCAAGGAAGCTGGATCGGCCGTTGGCGGTGATCGTGCAGTCCACGTCGGCGGCGGGGAAGTCCGCGCTACAGGAAGCGGTGCTGTCGATGGTGCCCGAGGAGGAGCGGGTGTCGTTCAGTGCGATGACGGGCCAGAGCTTGTTCTACATGGGCGAGTCGGATTTGCAGCACAAGGTGTTGGCGGTCGCTGAGGAGGAGGGCGCCGAGCGTGCCGCCTACGCGCTCAAGCTGTTGCAGTCCGAGGGTGAGCTGCGGATCGCCTCCACGGGGAAGGATGGGCAGACGGGGCGTTTGGTGACGCACACCTACACGGTGCGCGGCCCGGTGGCGATCATGCTGACCACGACGACGATCGACGTGGACGAGGAGCTGCTGAACCGTTGCGTCGTGCTCTCGGTAGATGAGGAGCGCGAGCAAACTAGGGCGATCCATGAGCGCCAGCGCGAGCGCGAGACGCTGGACGGGCTGCTCGCCGACCACGAGCGCTCGCAGGTGGTGAAGCTCCACCAAGACGCACAGCGTCTCCTCGAACCGCTGGCGGTCGTCAACCCTTATGCCCGCGGGCTGACGTTCTCGGATGCGCGCACCCGCACCCGGCGGGATCACATGAAGTATCTGACGCTGATCCGCGCGGTCGCGCTGCTGCACCAGCACCAGCGGCCACGCCGCACGGCGGCCACCGCGGACGGCGGGGTGCTGACCTATATCGAGGCGACCAGGGAGGACATTCTCTTGGCGAACCAGCTCGCGCACGCGGTTCTCGGCCGCTCACTGGATGAGCTGCCACCAGGCACACGGCGGCTGCTCTCGCTGATCGAGGCGCATGTCGAGCGCGCCGCCGTCGAGCAAGGCACGACGCGGGAGCGTGTCCGCTTCACCCGCCGCGAGCTGCGCGAAGCACTCGGCTGGGGTGACACCCAGCTCAAGGTCCATTTGGGGCGGCTCGCCAACCTGGAGCTTGTGTGGTGCCAGCGCGGCCCGCGCGGCTCCCACGTCTACGAGCTGGCGTGGGACGGCACCGGCGAGGGCGAGGCGCGGCTACCCGGCCTGATCGACCCCGACCAGCTCGACACCCACGACTACGACCGCGAGCGGTCGGGGTCTGAGGGAAGCCGGTCGGGGCCGGGAACGGATCGGTCGGGTGGCGGTCGCCCCCCGGTCGGTGCCCGGTCGGGGCGTGGTCGGGGCGTGGTCGGGCCGCGCTCAAGGCCGTCGCGGCGGGCTGAGTGATGGGGCGTCGTGGCCAGCACACGCCGAGGGTGATCCCCGGCGATGTCGAGGACGGCCAGGGCTTCCCAGTGATGGTCGTGGAGTTCTGCGAGCACCTGGCGATCCGCGGCTACGCGCCCACGTCGCTTAAGAACCAGCGCACCGCGCTCGCGCTGCTCGCCGACTGGCTGATCGAGCGCGGCGTCACCAGGCCGCGTGAAGTGACTAAGCCGATGCTCGATGCCTACCAGCGCGCGGTGTTCTACATGCGCAAGCGCAACGGGCAGCCGCTGTCGTTTCGCACCCAGGAGCAGCGGCTGATCCCGATCCGGGGGTTCTTTCGCTGGCTCGTGCGGACGAACCGCATCCTCTACAACCCGGCGTCTGAGATCGAGCTGCCACGCACCGAGCAGCGTCTACCCCGCGGCGTGCTCTCAGCCGAGGAGGCCGAGCGGGTGCTGGCGCTCCCGGACCTGTCCGACCCGCTCGGACTGCGCGACCGGGCGATGATGGAGCTGCTTTACGCGACCGGCATCCGCCGCGCCGAGCTTGGGAACCTGTCGATCTTCGAGCTTGACGTGGAGCGCCAAACACTGACGGTGCGCCAGGGCAAGGGCCGCAAGGACCGCATGATCCCTACGGGGCAGCGCGCGGCGGCGTGGTGCGCGCGCTACCTGCAAGACGCGCGGCCGAAGCTCGCGATCGAGCCCGACGACGGGACGCTGTTCCTGACCGTTCACGGCGTGGCGTTCAGCCTCGGGACGCTGACCTATCTGATGCGCGATTACGTGCGCCGCTCGGGGGTCGGCAAGCCGGGCGCGTGTCACATCTTCCGGCACACGATGGCGACCGTGATGCTCGAAGGCGGCGCGGACATCCGCTACATCCAGCAGATGCTCGGCCACACCAACATCACGAGCACCCAGGTCTACACCCAAGTCTCGCTCAGAACGCTCGCCGCGGTCCACGCCGCCACGCACCCAGGCTCCTGCAACCAGCCACGACGCCACCGTCAGGACGCCGCGATCCTGCGCCCGGCCAGCTCGGCGCCGGGCGCGGCGGATGAGGACGCCGAGGAGCTGCGCAAGACCCTCGACACCGAAGCCAAAGACGAGCAGCAAGACCTCCACCGCCACGACGGCCAGAGCGCAGCCTGAGCCCCACAGAAGGCCCTCACCCCCCTCGCCGCTGCTGTTCAAGGCGTCCGCGGCACCCCAGGCGCGAGGGGTGCCGCAGACGCCCACAGCAAGCACGCACCAACGGGTGACGAAACGCCCGGCACCGGTCAGAGCAAGCTATACGGTTAGGTGCCCTAACCGTGCTCCCCGGCCAGGCTGGCCGGGGATCGCTGCGCTGGGCTACAACGCGCCTTTCAGACCCACTCGGCCGGGGGTGCGCCGGGCGTCCATGCCTTCGTGACGCCGCCGCCTTGCTGGCTGAGCCTGCGGCCGAACTCGGCGACGTTGAGCTGGAAGTCCAGCTCCTCGCGCGGGTCGCCACCGGCGTCGTCGAGCGTGTCGCGCCACACGACCAGCGCGCACAGCGTCTCGACCTGCGACGTGTCGTTCCACCAGCCCTGCTGGAGCCCTTTCAGCTCGTCGGGATAGCGGCCATACAGGGCGACGATCGCGCCCCACATCCGCTGGCGCCACTCGCGGTCCCCGCCATATGGCTCAAGCCACGGCGGCCGCGCCGGGCTCTCGAACGACAGCACACGCGGGTCGCCGCTGGTGGGCCGGGAAAGACGCTCGCGGACCAGCCGCGCGGTGACACGCGCGACCGGCTCGCCCTCCGCCGCGGCCAGCTCGTCCAGTGCCTCGGCGACCTGCTCGGGAAGCGTGATCTTGATTCGACTGCTCATCAGGGAACCTCCGTCGTTGACACGGGCCTAGTTTGGCCCTTCATGGGTACTGACCGCGAGCGCGGCAAACCGGCCATGTAGTTTTGTTTGGGCCTGCTGGGGCCCAGTGATGAGTGGGCTGGCCGTTGGTTCGCGGAGCCCGTGTTGGGACTGTGTGGCGTGACGGCTAGGTAGTGGTGTCCGGTGCCCCGTAGAGGGTGTGGCAGGCGACGGGATGACTCAAGTAAAACGGCTGGCCCCGGCTGTCGGGTGCCCTACGTTGGATTTGTCTCCCGCCGCCTGTCACGGACGCCGCCATGACTTCATAGAAGCGTGCCTGTCGCTCGACATGGCTTTGTCTGGCGGTCTCCACATCACACCAGCGCCAACCAGCAAATGAGGAGACCAGAATTGATGATCGCAGTAGGCGTGGACACGCACAAGCAGCAGCACCATGCGGTAGCTCTCGACGGCCTCGGACAGATCCTCGGGGAGATCGTGATCGCGACGACCCTCGCCGGTTACAGCCAGTTCGTGTGCTGGCTGAAAGACCTCGGCGAGACCGTTCTCGTCGGCATCGAGGGCGCCGGCAGCTACGGCGCCGGACTATGCGAGTTCCTGCAAGCCGAGGAGATCGAAGTGTTCGAGGTCGAACGCCCACAACGACGTGAGCGTCGGGGCGGCAAGTCAGATCGCATCGACGCTCTGCTGGCCGCCAAGAAGGTCCTCACCCGTGACGGTCTCTCGACACCCAGGGGGTCCGGGAAGCGTTTGGCGCTGCAAATGCTGTTGGCGGGCTACCGCTCCATCGTCAGCGAGCGCTCACGCCTCTACAACCAGCTGCAAGCGCTGCAGATCAGCGCACCGTACGCGTTGCGGGAACGAATCGGCCAAACTCGCAACGGCGCGACGCTCGCCAACCGCCTCACGGGGATGCGTACTCGACCAACCGCAAGCCAGCAGGAGAACTTGACCCTGCAGGTCCTTCGCGATATCGCTAACCGTGCTCGAGGACTCGACACAGAAGCCGAGAATTACACCCGCCAGATCGAGGAGATGGTCAACTCCCTCGCACCGGCGCTGCTGGAGGAGCCTGGCGTCGGACCGATCTGTGCCGGCAGGCTCCTAGCGTTCAACCCATCACGGTTCACCAGCGAGGCAGCGTTCGCGCGCGCTAACGGCACCGCCCCACAACCCGCATCATCGGGGAAGACCGTCAGGCACCGTCTCAGCCGCGGCGGAGACCGACAAGTCAACGCAGCGATCTACACGATCGCGCTCTCCCGCTCAGTCCACCACCCCCAAAGCCGCGCCTACATCCAACGCAAGATCACCGAAGGAAAGACCAAACGAGAGGCCATGCGATCCCTCAAGCGACACCTCTCCCGCCACCTCTACAACCAACTCGCAAAAACACCCTTGACAACATAGAAGCATCCAACGAGTTGGCCCTGTCAAGGGTCCGCACGGTCCCGTGCATCTAGTCTGTGCAGACTTTTCGAGGCCCAGCAGGCGCCGGCAGAGAAGGCCAGCAGCGGCGGTGAGGATGGGTCGCGCACCGTTTGGTGCAACTGTGTGCGGCGACGCGAAGCGCAGCGAAAGCGGCGCCGCAGGAGCGCCTTGACGGCCGTTGATGGCGGCTCGATCGAGGCGGTGGACGGTCGGGGCCGGGGCGGCGCCGTGCGGGCCGTCAGGGGCGCGCTGACGGCGCGCTGAGGGTCGTGGCTGCGCAGGACCAGGACGACGGGCGCAGGTGCTCTGGTGGCGCCGTGCACGGCCGCGCTCAACCCCGCGTCGGGCGGCGCGGCCGTGGCTGGGCGTCTCACCCTTCCTAGATGTCGCGCACCAGCTCGGCGGGCGTGAGGTCGAGTGAGCGCGCGAGGTCGAGCAACTGCTCATAGCGCACGTCGCAGCGGCCGGCTTCGATCCGTGCGAGACGCTGCTCGGTGATGCCGGCAGCACGCGCCAGCTCGCGCACGCTGCGTTGCTGACGCTCACGCTGGCGGCGCACGGCTCGCCCGAACGCGACCAGCTGCGGGTCTTGATGGACGGCGGGCATCCTCACGCCCCCGTCTCGTCGTCATGGTCCTCCTCGTGGGTGTGCTCGGGCTCGTTGGGTGTGTGCTCGCCGGGCAGCTCCTCGAGCAGCGACCACATGGCCTGCACGCTGTCGCGGTGCTCTTGGCGAAGGCGTTGCGGCTTGGCTTCGGCGAGCCATTGCTCGACCATCGGCAGATAGTCCTCGACCGCTCTGCGCACCATGCCGGCGTGCTCGCCCGCGAGCGTGATCGCCCTCGCGGGCGCGGCGGCGTCCCAGCCGACCGCATCGAGCAGCCCGCACACCCGCTCGAACTCGCGGCGCTCGTCGTGGAACCACTCGGGGTGCAGCTCGCGCTCGGGGACCGTCAGCGCGTGCGAGAGCGCTTCCAACGGATCGCCGAGCAGACACAACAACGCTTCGCGCACATCACCAACACCAGCAGCCGGGATCAACACAGTGGCCGTCATCTTCTATTCCTCCTTGGTCGGAGGCACCACGACCGCAACCCCGGCGAGAAAGCCGCGATCCCTGAGCCGGGTATCGTGGCCAGCGTGCCGAAGCCTTGGTTTTCGGTGCCACGCCCCCGGCTGGTCACACAGCGCGGGGGCACTTTGGTTTGTGTGTTCGCCCTAAACTTCTATCACATCGTTGATAACTCTACAGGGCGTCTCGGTCGTCGTCGCTGGCTAGCTTCTCAGCGCGCCTGACGAGCGTCGAGGTCTGCACGCCCAGGCCGCCCGCGAGGCGCACGAGGTTCGTGAAGCTCGGGTTGTGCCGGCCGTGCTCGACCGCGCTTACCCAGCTCTGGCGAAACCCGGTCGCTTCGGAGAGCGCGACCTGGCTGATCTTCTTCTCGGTGCGGCTCGCCTTCACGGCGGCGCCGAGCGCTGGCTGATCGGGGACGCTCATGGCGCACAGCATGTCCGACACGCCGGCCGGCTCGTCCTGTCGTCCAGCACACCACCAGCGGCGCCGCCGCGGCCTTTATCGTCCGTCGTTGATGCTCGCCGATCTGGAACGCGCCCGCCATCCGGCATCTTCTCCCAGCCGCCGAAGCCGCCCGGCCGAGTGCTGCCGCGGAGGCTCAGAATCGCGCCCGGGCCTTCACGCTCGCCGCCAAGCGCTGCGTCGAGGGTCGGAGTGCCGGAAGTCCCTGCACACGCCGGGGTCGAGTTGCATCCCGACGCGGAATCGCGGCAGGCAAAACATTTTCGAGCAAATCAACAACACGACAAGTGTGGTGACGTACTTGCATCACGATCAGGCCGGCAGCACGCGGCTACTGACCGGATCGACCGGGACCGTCACCGGGAAATGCACCTACAGCGCATACGGGGCTCCCACCTGCGAAGGGACCACTACGACACCGCTCGGGTTTGACGGGCAATACACAAGCAGCGATACAGGGCTGATCTACCTCCGCGCGAGGGTCTATGACCCGGCGACCGCGCAGTTCCTCAGCCGCGATCCACTCGCAGCAGAGACCGGCGCGCCCTACAGCTACGCGGGCGACAACCCGCTGACCTACGGCGATCCGTCCGGGCTCAGCTTCGGGAGCTTCCTTGAAGAAGTCGGCGAAGGGATCGCCGGATGGGGCGACACGATCACCTTCGGCGGCACCGAGTGGGTCCGCGAACAACTCGGCGATAACAACATCGACGCCTGCTCGGGTGCTTACGAAGCCGGCGGAATTGCCGGGCTCGTGACTGGCGTGTTGATCCCAGGTGAGGGCGAGGCGGAGATCGGCGCCGAGGGTCTTGACGAGGCGCTTGCCGGGCTCAGGGAGTCCAAGGCGGGCATCTATGAAGTCGATAACGAGGAGGAATTGCAGGCCCTCTACAACGAGCTGTCTCGCGGCGGCAAACCGGCGACGCCTACAGGCTATGACGGTGAAATGGTGAAGTTGTCAGACGGGACACGAGTCGGGTTGCGCAACACGTCGAGTTCCGGTGGTCAGACGATCGACATTAACCGACCGGGGCAGTCCCCGGTCAAGATTCACTTGCCATAGGGATGGGCTGATCGTGACCAGCGAGACGAACAGCCCAGACCCCACGCCGCACGAGGCGCTGGCGCGCATCCGTGCCCGTACTGAGGAGCTTGTCGCTGGCTCTGCTGATCCCTACGAAGCTGGGCGCGATATTTGGGCTGCGGCGATGGGTGCGTCAAGCGGTGACAGTCTGGATGGTGAACATTGTTGGGCGTTGTGGCTACTGTGGGGTGCCCTGACGGATTGGGTCGAGCAGAAGCCGGGTGAGACGCCGCAAGCCGAGGAGTCGATGCAGCGGGCAGCGAAGGAGTGGCTAGAGCTGCCTGACGGGGAGCCGGCGTGGCGTCGTTACTTCGACCATTGGCTCTACTCAGAGATGGGGTTGGAGCGCCCCAAAGACGCTCCCACAGGGCCTTCGAGCCGGCCATAGCGGAGTGTCGATCGGCGGCGGGCGACGCTCTTATGCGGCCCAGCGTTTGGCCTCGTGGCTGAGGAGGATGCTCTCGATGACGGCCTTTACGACGTGCTTCTCGTCGTCTGAGAGGCGGGTGGTGGCCTCGAATTGAAGCCGCAGGTCCTCGTCGGGGCCTCGCTCGTTGTCATCGAAAACGAGCGTATCCGCGCTGACGGACAGAGCGACTGCGAGCTTGCGCAGCACGTCGAGGGTGGGCGAGGAGTCGCCGGCCTCATAGCGGCGGATTTGCGAGACGTGGATGCCGACGTGCTCGGCAAGCGAGCGCTGGGTCATTTTGCGCTCGTTGCGCAGGGCGGCTAGGCGTTTGGGGAAGTCCATCGCGAGCAGGTCCAGTCCTGGTCGCGTGAGGCTATGGCCGCCTTCTGGGAGCATTCGTCGGGCCACGCGGATATGCTACCTCAAAAGACGCGATATTTCGACTTGACAGGGTGCGGCTGAGGAAGGCATGGCGAGGATTCCAGAGGAGGTCATCGAGCGGCTGAAGGAGGAGGTCTCCTTGCAGCGGCTAGTGGAGCTGGCGGGCGTGGAGCTGCGCCAGCAGGGCAAAGACCTTGTTGGGTCGTGCCCGTTCCACGAGGAGCGCACGCCGTCGCTGGTGATCTCGCCTGAGAAGAACTTGTGGCATTGCATGGGCGCGTGTCAGGCGGGCGGGTCGGTGATCGACTGGGTGATGCGCGCGGAGGGCGTGTCGTTCCGTCACGCGGTCGAGCTGCTGCGCGACGGGGTAGCGCCCTCGGCGCTGGATGGGAGGCGCGCGACGCGCTCGACGGTGGCGAAGCTGCCCTCCCCTTTGCCGATCGGGGCGGGTGAGCGCGAGCTGTTGGAGCGGGTGGTCGGCTTCTACGCGCAGACGCTCAGGGAGTGCCCGGAGGCGTTGGCGGTGCTTGAGCGCCGCGGCCTTGACGATCCGGGGCTGATCGAGGAGTTCCGTCTCGGCTACGCCAATCGCACGCTCGGCTATCGGCTGCCGGCGAAAAACCGCAAGCCGGGCGCGGAGCTGCGCGGCAAGCTGCAAGAGCTGGGCGTGTTCCGCGCGACCGGGCATGAGCATTTGTCGGGGTCGCTGGTGATCCCGGTGGGGGACGTGAACGGCGAGGTCGTGCAGCTCTACGGGCGCAAGCTGCGCGATGACCTGAACCACCGGGGCTCCTCGCGCCATCTCTACCTGCCCGGTCCGCGCCGCGGCGTGTTCAACGCGAAGGCCCTCGCCGCCGCAGGTGGGGAGCTGGTCGTGTGTGAGTCGCTGATCGACGCGCTGACGTTCTGGCGCCACGGCCTGCGGCACGTCACGGCCGCGTTCGGCGCCGATGGGTTCACCGACGAGATGCACACGGCGCTCACCGAGGCGGGCGTGCAGCGAGTGTTGATCGCGTTCGATCGTGACGAGGCGGGCGACCGCGGAGCCGCGGCCCTCGCGGATCGTCTCGGCGCTGTTGGGGTCGAGTGCTTCCGGGTGCTGTTCCCCGCGGGCCAGGACGCCAACAGCTTCGCGTGTGGTGTCGGGGAGCCGGCGGGTGCGCTCGCGCAGCTCTTGCGCGAGGCGGTGTGGATCGGCGCGGGCGAGCCGACCGCACGGCCAGCGCCGGCACCTGTCGAGCCCGAGTCTGCCGGCGATCCCCCGACGCCGATGCCTGTCGAGCCCGAGGACGGCGGCGCTCGAGCGCAGCTCGAGCAGCACGGCGATCCCAACGGCGAGCGCGTGCAGGGTGGTCCTCTCTCAGCCGCCAAAGCCGCCCATTCTGTCTCACCGCCGCCGTCCTCGCCGGTGCCGCGCCCGCCGGGCGCTCAGCCGCTGGTGAAGCTCGACGGCGAGGAGCTGCGCGTGGAGATTGACGATCGCCGCTGGCGCATCCGCGGGCTTGGCAAGGCGAGCAGCTATGAGCTGCTGAGGGTGAACGTGCTGGTCGCCAGAAGTCATCCGCGCCGCGGTGAGGTCTTTCACGTAGATTCGCTTGACCTCTACTCGGCGCGGGCGCGGGGCGTGTTCGCGCGCCAAGCCGGCGAGGAGCTGGACTTGGCCGAGGAGCTGATCGCACGGGATCTCGGCCGGGTGCTGTTGACGTGTGAGGAGCACGCGGAGCGAGCGGTGCGCGAGGCCCAAGCACCGAGGGAGCCCGAGGTCCAGCTTTCAGAGCAAGAGCGCGAGCGGGCGCTGGGCCTGCTGAAAGACCCCGCGCTCGTGGAGCGGATCGTCGGCGACTTCGAGCGGGTGGGGATGGTCGGCGAGCAAGAGAACTGCCTGATCGGCTATCTGGCGGCGGTGTCAAGGAAGCTGGATCGGCCGTTGGCGGTGATCGTGCAGTCCACGTCGGCGGCGGGGAAGTCCGCGCTACAGGAAGCGGTGCTGTCGATGGTGCCCGAGGAGGAGCGGGTGTCGTTCAGTGCGATGACGGGCCAGAGCTTGTTCTACATGGGCGAGTCGGATTTGCAGCACAAGGTGTTGGCGGTCGCTGAGGAGGAGGGCGCCGAGCGTGCCGCCTACGCGCTCAAGCTGTTGCAGTCCGAGGGTGAGCTGCGGATCGCCTCCACGGGGAAGGATGGGCAGACGGGGCGTTTGGTGACGCACACCTACACGGTGCGCGGCCCGGTGGCGATCATGCTGACCACGACGACGATCGACGTGGACGAGGAGCTGCTGAACCGTTGCGTCGTGCTCTCGGTAGATGAGGAGCGCGAGCAAACTAGGGCGATCCATGAGCGCCAGCGCGAGCGCGAGACGCTGGACGGGCTGCTCGCCGACCACGAGCGCTCGCAGGTGGTGAAGCTCCACCAAGACGCACAGCGTCTCCTCGAACCGCTGGCGGTCGTCAACCCTTATGCCCGCGGGCTGACGTTCTCGGATGCGCGCACCCGCACCCGGCGGGATCACATGAAGTATCTGACGCTGATCCGCGCGGTCGCGCTGCTGCACCAGCACCAGCGGCCACGCCGCACGGCGGCCACCGCGGACGGCGGGGTGCTGACCTATATCGAGGCGACCAGGGAGGACATTCTCTTGGCGAACCAGCTCGCGCACGCGGTTCTCGGCCGCTCACTGGATGAGCTGCCACCAGGCACACGGCGGCTGCTCTCGCTGATCGAGGCGCATGTCGAGCGCGCCGCCGTCGAGCAAGGCACGACGCGGGAGCGTGTCCGCTTCACCCGCCGCGAGCTGCGCGAAGCACTCGGCTGGGGTGACACCCAGCTCAAGGTCCATTTGGGGCGGCTCGCCAACCTGGAGCTTGTGTGGTGCCAGCGCGGCCCGCGCGGCTCCCACGTCTACGAGCTGGCGTGGGACGGCACCGGCGAGGGCGAGGCGCGGCTACCCGGCCTGATCGACCCCGACCAGCTCGACACCCACGACTACGACCGCGAGCGGTCGGGGTCTGAGGGAAGCCGGTCGGGGCCGGGAACGGATCGGTCGGGTGGCGGTCGCCCCCCGGTCGGTGCCCGGTCGGGGCGTGGTCGGGGCGTGGTCGGGCCGCGCTCAAGGCCGTCGCGGCGGGCTGAGTGATGGGGCGTCGTGGCCAGCACACGCCGAGGGTGATCCCCGGCGATGTCGAGGACGGCCAGGGCTTCCCAGTGATGGTCGTGGAGTTCTGCGAGCACCTGGCGATCCGCGGCTACGCGCCCACGTCGCTTAAGAACCAGCGCACCGCGCTCGCGCTGCTCGCCGACTGGCTGATCGAGCGCGGCGTCACCAGGCCGCGTGAAGTGACTAAGCCGATGCTCGATGCCTACCAGCGCGCGGTGTTCTACATGCGCAAGCGCAACGGGCAGCCGCTGTCGTTTCGCACCCAGGAGCAGCGGCTGATCCCGATCCGGGGGTTCTTTCGCTGGCTCGTGCGGACGAACCGCATCCTCTACAACCCGGCGTCTGAGATCGAGCTGCCACGCACCGAGCAGCGTCTACCCCGCGGCGTGCTCTCAGCCGAGGAGGCCGAGCGGGTGCTGGCGCTCCCGGACCTGTCCGACCCGCTCGGACTGCGCGACCGGGCGATGATGGAGCTGCTTTACGCGACCGGCATCCGCCGCGCCGAGCTTGGGAACCTGTCGATCTTCGAGCTTGACGTGGAGCGCCAAACACTGACGGTGCGCCAGGGCAAGGGCCGCAAGGACCGCATGATCCCTACGGGGCAGCGCGCGGCGGCGTGGTGCGCGCGCTACCTGCAAGACGCGCGGCCGAAGCTCGCGATCGAGCCCGACGACGGGACGCTGTTCCTGACCGTTCACGGCGTGGCGTTCAGCCTCGGGACGCTGACCTATCTGATGCGCGATTACGTGCGCCGCTCGGGGGTCGGCAAGCCGGGCGCGTGTCACATCTTCCGGCACACGATGGCGACCGTGATGCTCGAAGGCGGCGCGGACATCCGCTACATCCAGCAGATGCTCGGCCACACCAACATCACGAGCACCCAGGTCTACACCCAAGTCTCGCTCAGAACGCTCGCCGCGGTCCACGCCGCCACGCACCCAGGCTCCTGCAACCAGCCACGACGCCACCGTCAGGACGCCGCGATCCTGCGCCCGGCCAGCTCGGCGCCGGGCGCGGCGGATGAGGACGCCGAGGAGCTGCGCAAGACCCTCGACACCGAAGCCAAAGACGAGCAGCAAGACCTCCACCGCCACGACGGCCAGAGCGCAGCCTGAGCCCCACAGAAGGCCCTCACCCCCCTCGCCGCTGCTGTTCAAGGCGTCCGCGGCACCCCAGGCGCGAGGGGTGCCGCAGACGCCCACAGCAAGCACGCACCAACGGGTGACGAAACGCCCGGCACCGGTCAGAGCAAGCTATACGGTTAGGTGCCCTAACCGTGCTCCCCGGCCAGGCTGGCCGGGGATCGCTGCGCTGGGCTACAACGCGCCTTTCAGACCCACTCGGCCGGGGGTGCGCCGGGCGTCCATGCCTTCGTGACGCCGCCGCCTTGCTGGCTGAGCCTGCGGCCGAACTCGGCGACGTTGAGCTGGAAGTCCAGCTCCTCGCGCGGGTCGCCACCGGCGTCGTCGAGCGTGTCGCGCCACACGACCAGCGCGCACAGCGTCTCGACCTGCGACGTGTCGTTCCACCAGCCCTGCTGGAGCCCTTTCAGCTCGTCGGGATAGCGGCCATACAGGGCGACGATCGCGCCCCACATCCGCTGGCGCCACTCGCGGTCCCCGCCATATGGCTCAAGCCACGGCGGCCGCGCCGGGCTCTCGAACGACAGCACACGCGGGTCGCCGCTGGTGGGCCGGGAAAGACGCTCGCGGACCAGCCGCGCGGTGACACGCGCGACCGGCTCGCCCTCCGCCGCGGCCAGCTCGTCCAGTGCCTCGGCGACCTGCTCGGGAAGCGTGATCTTGATTCGACTGCTCATCAGGGAACCTCCGTCGTTGACACGGGCCTAGTTTGGCCCTTCATGGGTACTGACCGCGAGCGCGGCAAACCGGCCAACGAGTTGGCCCTGTCAAGGGTCCGCACGGTCCCGTGCATCTAGTCTGTGCAGACTTTTCGAGGCCCAGCAGGCGCCGGCAGAGAAGGCCAGCAGCGGCGGTGAGGATGGGTCGCGCACCGTTTGGTGCAACTGTGTGCGGCGACGCGAAGCGCAGCGAAAGCGGCGCCGCAGGAGCGCCTTGACGGCCGTTGATGGCGGCTCGATCGAGGCGGTGGACGGTCGGGGCCGGGGCGGCGCCGTGCGGGCCGTCAGGGGCGCGCTGACGGCGCGCTGAGGGTCGTGGCTGCGCAGGACCAGGACGACGGGCGCAGGTGCTCTGGTGGCGCCGTGCACGGCCGCGCTCAACCCCGCGTCGGGCGGCGCGGCCGTGGCTGGGCGTCTCACCCTTCCTAGATGTCGCGCACCAGCTCGGCGGGCGTGAGGTCGAGTGAGCGCGCGAGGTCGAGCAACTGCTCATAGCGCACGTCGCAGCGGCCGGCTTCGATCCGTGCGAGACGCTGCTCGGTGATGCCGGCAGCACGCGCCAGCTCGCGCACGCTGCGTTGCTGACGCTCACGCTGGCGGCGCACGGCTCGCCCGAACGCGACCAGCTGCGGGTCTTGATGGACGGCGGGCATCCTCACGCCCCCGTCTCGTCGTCATGGTCCTCCTCGTGGGTGTGCTCGGGCTCGTTGGGTGTGTGCTCGCCGGGCAGCTCCTCGAGCAGCGACCACATGGCCTGCACGCTGTCGCGGTGCTCTTGGCGAAGGCGTTGCGGCTTGGCTTCGGCGAGCCATTGCTCGACCATCGGCAGATAGTCCTCGACCGCTCTGCGCACCATGCCGGCGTGCTCGCCCGCGAGCGTGATCGCCCTCGCGGGCGCGGCGGCGTCCCAGCCGACCGCATCGAGCAGCCCGCACACCCGCTCGAACTCGCGGCGCTCGTCGTGGAACCACTCGGGGTGCAGCTCGCGCTCGGGGACCGTCAGCGCGTGCGAGAGCGCTTCCAACGGATCGCCGAGCAGACACAACAACGCTTCGCGCACATCACCAACACCAGCAGCCGGGATCAACACAGTGGCCGTCATCTTCTATTCCTCCTTGGTCGGAGGCACCACGACCGCAACCCCGGCGAGAAAGCCGCGATCCCTGAGCCGGGTATCGTGGCCAGCGTGCCGAAGCCTTGGTTTTCGGTGCCACGCCCCCGGCTGGTCACACAGCGCGGGGGCACTTTGGTTTGTGTGTTCGCCCTAAACTTCTATCACATCGTTGATAACTCTACAGGGCGTCTCGGTCGTCGTCGCTGGCTAGCTTCTCAGCGCGCCTGACGAGCGTCGAGGTCTGCACGCCCAGGCCGCCCGCGAGGCGCACGAGGTTCGTGAAGCTCGGGTTGTGCCGGCCGTGCTCGACCGCGCTTACCCAGCTCTGGCGAAACCCGGTCGCTTCGGAGAGCGCGACCTGGCTGATCTTCTTCTCGGTGCGGCTCGCCTTCACGGCGGCGCCGAGCGCTGGCTGATCGGGGACGCTCATGGCGCACAGCATGTCCGACACGCCGGCCGGCTCGTCCTGTCGTCCAGCACACCACCAGCGGCGCCGCCGCGGCCTTTATCGTCCGTCGTTGATGCTCGCCGATCTGGAACGCGCCCGCCATCCGGCATCTTCTCCCAGCCGCCGAAGCCGCCCGGCCGAGTGCTGCCGCGGAGGCTCAGAATCGCGCCCGGGCCTTCACGCTCGCCGCCAAGCGCTGCGTCGAGGGTCGGAGTGCCGGAAGTCCCTGCACACGCCGGGGTCGAGTTGCATCCCGACGCGGAATCGCGGCAGGCAAAACATTTTCGAGCAAATCAACAGTTCGGAAAAAGCGCTGTACTTGCACCACGACCAAGCCGGCTCGACGCGCCTCATCACGGGAAGCAGCGGCACAGTCGAAGGCAAGTGTACCTACAGCGCCTACGGAACCCCGACCTGCGAAGGGACGGCGACCACCCCGCTCGGCTACGACGGCCAATACACCAACAGCGACACAGGACTCATCTACCTGAGAGCACGCGAGTACGACCCAGCCACCGGACAATTCCTCAGCGTCGACCCGCTCGTCGCCGCTACGCGGGCGCCCTACACCTACGCGGGCGACAACCCCTTGAACAACGAAGACCCGACCGGGTTGGCGTGGCAGGGCTGCGTGGGTGGCACAGTGAGTCTTGGATTCTTCTCATTGGGTCTGTCCGATGAACGGTGGATCTGGCTTGGTCTGACCGAAGGGATGGACCATGACGGAGATAGCCGGTCTGACCGATCAGGAGGAGATGATCGGATCTATGACTACAGATATCGTTGATCAGAAGCAGCTTGCTGAGCAGCTCTTGGAGCAGGCGAAGGAGCAGAACATTGAGCTGGTCGGCCCTGACGGGCTGTTGGGCCAGCTGACCAAAAGCGTGCTTGAGACCGCGCTGGACGCGGAGATGAGCGAGCACCTCGGCTATGACAAGCACGACCCGGCAGGGCGTAACAGCGGGAATTCGCGTAACGGGACGCGCGCCAAGACAGTGCTGACGGAGATCGGCCCGGTCGAGATCGAGGTGCCCAGGGACACCGAGTCGACGTTCGAGCCGCAGATCGTCAAGAAGCGCCAGCGCAGGCTCACTGGTGTTGATGAGATCGTGCTGTCGCTGACCGCGCGTGGGTTGACGACCGGGGAGATCGCCGCGCACTTCGGGGAGGTCTATGGTGCCAAGGTCTCCAAGGACACGATCAGCCGGATCACCGAGAAGGTCACGGGCGAGATGACCGAATGGTTGACCCGTCCGCTCGAGAAGATTTATCCCGTGATCTTCATCGATGCGATGGTCGTCAAGGTCCGCGACGGACAGGTGATGAATAAGCCTGTCTATGTCGTGATCGGCGTGACCGTCAACGGTGAGCGGGACATCCTGGGGCTCTGGGCCGGCGATGGCGGCGAGGGCGCGAAGTTCTGGTTGAGCGTGTTCACCGAGATCAAGAACCGCGGCGTCGATGACGTCTGCATCGCTGTCTGCGACGGCCTGAAGGGACTGCCCGAGGCGATCACGACGACCTGGGAGCTCGCGACAGTCCAGGCGTGCGTGATTCACCTGATCCGCAACACATTCCGGTTCGCCTCACGCAAGTACTGGGATGAGATGAGCCGCGATCTGAGGCCGGTCTACACCGCGCCGTCAGAGGCTGCCGCACGCGAGCGCTTCACCGAGTTCGACGCGAAGTGGGGCAAACAGTACCCGGCGATCAGCAAGCTCTGGGAGAACGCCTGGAGCGAGTTCATACCGTTCCTTGACTACGACGTCGAGATCCGGCGCGTGATCTGCAGCACCAACGCGATCGAGTCGCTCAACGCCCGCTACCGACGCGCCGTCCGAGCCCGTGGACATTTCCCGAACGACACGGCCGCGCTGAAGTGCCTCTACCTCGCCACCAGAGCACTCGACCCCACAGGGCGAGGCAGAGCACGCTGGGCAATGAGATGGAAGCCCGCCCTCAACGCGTTCGCGATAGCGTTCGAAGGAAGAATCAACTAAAACCACCAAGCACATCCACCGTTAATCTGACACTCCCTTCTCATTCGGCGGGGAAGTTTGCTACGTCTCGACGCCGGGAGGGAGCGGGATCGCTGCTACGGGAAGTGTCACGGCGGGTCCAGGGTTTGGCGCCAACGTGCATGCTGGTGGGGGCGCTAGCAATGCCTGTCGTCCTAGCGAATACGGCGGCCCTTTTGCGCAGGCTGGTGGGAGTGCTGAGGGTATTGTCGGTGGCTACGGCAATGCGTTCACTAACGCGCCCGTCCCTGGTCATGGTCGCACGGTAGTTGGGGCTACAGGGGGCGCCACGGCTGGGTTTGGTGTGGAGGGCGGCGCTGGTGGGTCTGAGACTGTCGTCGTGCCATTTGGGGGTGAATCCTCTGGAGGTTCCTGCTCGTGCTGAGTGATCTTGTTGCAGTTATTTTTCTGGTTGTCGGAGTTTGCTGGGTAGCTTTTGCGTTGCCGCTGGCGCGCGTTGGTGCCTCGCTTTACTTCTCTACGACCGACATGGAACTTCGTCAGGGAAAGCGCTATCGCGTTATTCAGGGAGCGGTCGTTGCTGGTTGTGTCGGCAATGCCGTTTTCGGATGCGTGGCTGCGTATGCAGGAGCACGCTTGCTGTTTGGATAGCGACTGGCGCTGCTTGGTTTGGGCGGCGCCAGGTGCCCTATGCTGCGAGGCGTTTGGCTTCGTGGCTGAGGAGGAGGCCGTTGATGAATCGCTTGACGAGTTCTCTGTCCTCGTCTGTGAGGCGTTGGGTGGCTTCTAGTTGCAGGCGTAGCTCCTCGTCCGAGTCGCGCTCGGCGTCGAAAACGAGCGTATCTGAGCTGACGGACAGAGCGATTGCGAGCTTGCGCAGCACGTCGAGGGTGGGTGAGGAGTTGCCGGCCTCGTAGCGGCGGAGCTGGGAGACGTGGATGCCGACGTGTTGGGCGAGTGTGCCTTGGGTCATTCCGCGCTCGTTGCGCAGGGTGGCTAGGCGTTTGGGGAAGTCCATTGCGATCAGGTCGAGTCCTGGTCGCAAGACGATATGGCCGCCTTGGGGGAGCATTTGTCCGCGCACGCATATATGCTAGCGCACCGCTTCTACAATTTCGTCTTGACAAGGTGTGGCTGAGGAAGGCATGGCGCGGATTCCAGAGGAGGTCATCGAGCGGCTGAAGGAGGAGGTTTCGCTTGCGCGGCTGGTCGAGCTGGCCGGGGTCGAGCTGCGCCGGCAGGGCAAAGACCTTGTTGGGCTGTGTCCGTTTCATGAGGAGCGCACGGCCTCGCTGGTGGTCTCGCCGGAGAAGAACTTGTGGCATTGCATGGGTGCGTGTCAGGCGGGCGGGTCGGTGATCGATTGGGTGATGCGTGCGGAGAGCGTGTCTTTCCCGCACGCGGTCGAGCTGTTGCGTGATGGCGTGGCGCCGACGCCGATCGGTCGTCGTCGTGCGGCGGTGCGCTCGACGGTCTCGAAGCTGCCCTCGCCGCTGCCGGTCGGGGCGGATGAGCGCGAGCTGCTTGAGCGGGTGGTCGGCTTCTATGCGCAGACGCTGCGGGAGAGCCCGGAGGCGTTGGGCTATTTGGAGCGGCGTGGCCTGGCGCACGGCGAAGTGCTTGAGCGCTTCCGGTTGGGTTATGCGAATCGCACGCTCGGCTATCGGTTGCCGGCGAAGAATCGTCAGGCGGGCGCGGAGCTGCGCGGCAGGTTGCAGAAGCTCGGTGTGATCCGGGACTCTGGGCACGAACACCTATCGGGGTCGCTGGTGATCCCGGTTTGTGACCGCGAGGGCGAGGTCGTGCAGCTCTACGGACGCAAGCTGAACGACAACCTGCGCGCGGGCACACCGCTTCACTTGTATTTGCCGGGGCCGCGCCGGGGTGTGTTCAACGCGGCGGGCTTCTCTGTCGCGGGCGGTGAGCTGATCGTGTGTGAGTCGCTGATCGACGCGCTGACGTTCTGGCGGTATGGGCTGCGGCATGTGACCGCGACGTTCGGCGCCGATGGCATGACTGACGAGCTGCACGCGGCGATCACGAGCGCGGGCGTGCAGCGGGTGCTGATCGCCTATGACCGCGATGACGCTGGGGATCGCGGTGCTGAGGCGTTGGCGGATCGTCTCGGCGGCGAGGGGATCGAGTGCTTTCGGGTGCTGTTCGGTGCCGGCCAGGACGCCAACGGTTTCGCCGCTGGGGTCCAGGAGCCGGCCGGGGCGCTCGCGCAGCTCTTGCGCGAGGCGGTATGGGTCGGCGCGGGTGAGCCGGCCGCGCGACCGGCGCCGGCACCCATCGAGCCCGAGCCCGAGTCTGCTGGCGATCTCCCGGTGCCGGCTGCTGTCGAGCGGGAGGGCGGCGAGGAGGAGAAGGCCGAGCCGGAGCCTGAGCGTGCTCGGCTGGTTGATCCTCTCCCAGCCGCCCAGCCGCCGCAACCTCGGCCGGTGTCGCCGACGCCGGCGGTGCCTGCGCAGCCGTCGGTCGAGCTGGATGGAGAGGAGCTGCGCGTGCAGGTCGAGGGGCGCCGCTGGCGGGTGCGCGGCCTTGCGAAAGCGTCGAGCTTTGAGGTCTTGCGGGTGAACGTGCTCGTCGCACGGGATCACCCGAGGCGCGGTGAGGTCTTCCACGTCGATTCGCTCGACCTCTACTCCGCGCGGGCGCGGGGTGTGTTCGCCCGGGCTGCGGGCGAGGAGCTGGGTCTCGCCGAGGAGCTGGTCGCGCGCGACATGGGCCGGGTGTTGTTGGCGTGCGAGGAGCACGCAGAGCGCGCGGTGCGCGAGTCCCAGGCGGCGGCCGAGCCGGTCGTGGAGCTGAGCGAGGCTGAGCGCGAGCACGCGCTTTCGCTGTTGCGCGACCCCGCGCTTGTGCAGCGGATCGAGACGGACTTCGAGCGTGTCGGGGTGGTCGGCGAGCAGTCCAACTGCCTGATCGGGTATCTGGCGGCGGTCTCGCGCAAGCTGGATCGGCCGCTGGCGGTGATCGTGCAGTCAACGTCGGCGGCGGGCAAGTCGGCGTTGCAGGAGGCGGTGCTGTCGATGGTCCCGGAGGAGGAGCGGGTGTCGTTCTCGGCGATGACGGGCCAGAGCTTGTTCTACATGGGCGAGACGGATTTGCAGCACAAGGTGTTGGCGGTCGCTGAGGAGGAGGGCGCGGAGCGCGCTTCCTATGCGCTGAAGCTGTTGCAGTCGGAGGGTGAGTTGCGGATCGCCTCGACCGGCAAGGACGGGCAGACCGGGCGACTGGTGACTCACACCTACACGGTGCGCGGCCCGGTGGCGATCATGCTCACGACGACGACGATCGACGTCGACGAGGAGCTGTTGAACCGTTGCATCGTCCTCTCGGTGGATGAGGAGCGCGAGCAGACCCGCGCGATCCACGAGCGCCAACGCGAGCGGGAGACGCTGGACGGGCTGCTCGCCGAGCACGAGCGCGCGCTCGTCCTCAAGCTCCACCAGGACGCGCAGCGCCTGCTTGAGCCGCTGGCGGTCGTCAACCCCTACGCGAAGCGTCTGACGTTCTCCGATGCGCGGACGCGCACCAGGCGCGACCACATGAAGTACCTGACGCTGATCCGCACGATCGCGCTCTTGCACCAGCACCAGCGGCCGCGCAAGACGACGGCCACAGCCGACGGCGAGCTCGCCTACATCGAGGTCACACGCGATGACATCGTGCTCGCCAACCGCCTCGCGCACGCCGTGCTTGGGCGCTCGCTGGATGAGCTGCCGCCTGGCACCCGACGGCTACTCTCGCTGATCGAGGCGCATGTCGAGCGCGTGGCCGGCGAGCAGGGCACGGTGCGCGAGCGTGTCCGCTTCACCCGCCGCGAGCTGCGCGAGGCGTTGGGGTGGGGCGACACCCAGCTCAAGGTCCATCTCGGTCGCCTGGCTTCGCTTGAGCTTCTGTGGTGCGGGCGCGGCGCGCACGGCGCGCACGTCTACGAGCTGGCGTGGGACGGCGCCAGCGAAGGCGAGGCGCGGCTGACGGGCCTGATCGACCCCGACCAGCTCGACGCGCACGACTACGACCGCGATCGGTCGGGGTCCGGTGAGAATCGGCCGGGGGCAAAAACGGATCGGTCGGGGGGCGGTCGGCGCCCGGTCGAGGGCCGGTCGGCAGGGGGTCGTCCGCCGCTTGCGGCCGTCGCGGGCGGGGGCTGAGATGCCGCGTCGCGGTGAACGCCAAGCACCGAAAGTGATCGCGGGCGATCCCGAGGACAGCCAAGGTTTCCCGCTGCTGGTGGCTGAATTCTGCGAGTCGCTGGCGGTGCGCGGCTATGCGCCGGGAACGGTCCACAACCATCGCGGCTCGCTGGCGTGGCTGGCTGACTGGCTCTCAGAGCGCGGCGTGAGCCGCCCAAGTGAAGTGACCAAGCCGATGCTCGACGCCTACCAGCGCGCTCTCTACTACCGTCGCAAGGCCGACGGGCAGCCGTTGTCGTTCAGGGCGCAGGAGGGGCGCCTGGTGCCGGTGCGGATCTTCTTTCGCTGGCTGATGCGCTCCAACCGCATCCTCTACAATCCCGCGTCCGAGCTTGAACTGCCAAAGACAGAGCGGCGTCTTCCCCGCGCGGTGATGAGCGAGCAGGAGGCCGAGCGCGTGCTGGCGGTGCCCGACCTCTCCCAGCCACTCGGGTTGCGCGACCGGACGATGCTTGAGGTTCTTTACGCGACCGGCATCCGCCGCGCGGAGCTGGTGAACCTCACGGTGTTCGCGCTGGACGTCGAGCGCGGCACGCTGATGGTGCGCCAAGGCAAGGGCAAGAAGGACCGCATGATCCCGGTCGGCCAGCGCGCCGGTGCGTGGTGTCAGCGCTACCTCGCCGAGACGCGGCCCCAGCTCGCGATCGAGCCCGACGACGGCACGCTGTTCTTGACCTGGGACGGCGTTCGCTTCAGCTTGCAGACCGTGACCGAACTCGTGCGCGGCTACGTCCAGCGCTCCGGTGTCAACAAGCCCGGCGGCTGCCACCTGTTCCGTCACACGATGGCGACGCTGATGCTCGAGGGCGGCGCGGACATCCGCTACATCCAGCAGATGCTCGGCCACTCCGACATCTCCTCCACCCAGGTCTACACCCAAGTCTCGCTCCGCACGCTCCAAGCGATCCACGCCGCCACGCACCCCGGCGCCGCCAACCAGCCGCGCAGCACCCGCCGCAACGCGCGCCACGGCGCGATCCTGCGCCCCGCTAGCGACCTCACGCCCGACACGGCGAGCGGCGGTGAGGACGCCGCCGAGGCCCTGCAAGACGCCCTCGACGCCGAAGCCCAAGACGAGCAGCAGACCCCCGACGGCCAAGACGAGCAGAGCGCCGCCTGAGCCCACAGAAGGCCCTCACACCCCTAGCCGCCCCTCCCGGCGCCGAAGCCGCCGCAGACCTTCTCAGGAGCGCTCACACACTTGCACCAAACGGTGCGGCACCGTGATGTTCGCCTGCTCGCGGCCCGCTCACGACACAGCAATCGCTGTACACACACTCACAGTGCATCTAGTCTGTGATGAGTGCGAAGGTGCAGACGCCGGATGGCGGCGTCGTGCACTGGCGCTCAGGGTTTCGTCGTCTCAGCTTGCTGAGACCGTGCTTTCTGGGCTGTGGTGTTGGCGTCCGATCGGCCGGGTTAGGTCCGGGCCGGCGGTGGGCTGACTCTTAGGGCGCCTAACAAAAAGAGGTTTTGGGATGCTGTTGTCGTAGACGGTGTCCATGGCGAAACCTTTGGTCAGTGATGGGTTGTGGGCTCGTATTGAGCCTTTGTTGCCGCGTGTGGAGCGTCGGTATCGGTATCCAGGGCGCAAGCGGGTGCCGGATCGGCAGGCCCTGACGGGCATCCTGTTCGTTCTCAAGACGGGCATTCCGTGGGAGGATCTGCCGCAAGAGATGGGCTGTGGGTCGGGGATGACGTGCTGGCGGCGCTTACGGGACTGGAACGAAGCGGGGGTTTGGGAGCGCTTGCACCAGGTGCTCCTAGACGAACTGCAAGACGCGGGAGCGTTGGACTGGTCAAGGGCGGTCGTGGACAGCTCGCACGTGCGAGCAAAAGGGGGGGCGAAAAGACAGGCCCCTCGCCCGTCGATCGCCGCAGGCCGGGCTCCAAGCACCACGTGATCTGCGACGGTCAGGGAACCCCTTTGGCTGCGACTCTCACCGCCGGTAACCGCCACGACATAACCGAGCTCATCCCGCTCGTGGATCGGGTCCCGCCAACCGGCGTTCACGGCAAGTTCAGGCCAAAGGCGCTGCTCGCCGACCGGGCATATGACAGCCGCAAGCACCGCGAGGCGCTCCGCGCAAGGGGCATCACGCCCAGAATCGCCAAACGCAATACCCCCAACGGGTCGGGGCTCGGCAAAGAACGCTGGGTGATCGAGCGCACGATCTCCTGGCTGCACCAACACCGTCGCCTCGAGCGTCGCTATGACAGACGCGCCGACATCCACGAAGCCTTCCTCACAATCGGCTGCGCCCTCATCTGCCACCAACAACTCCAAAACTCATTCTGTTAGGCGCTCTTAGTCTGTTTGTCGGCGAAGTGCCTGACCTCAAGTCGTTGTGTCGCCCATCGCCGTCCGGGATCACCGGCGTGACCTAATAGGAGCGTGGCAATCGCCCCAACTCAGACCTGTCCGCCGGAGGTCCGCATTCATCACCTCCAACGAAGGGACTAAGCAGATGATTGTGATCGGAGCGGATACGCATAAGAGCACCCACGCACTCGCTGCCGTCGACGCCGGAACCGGCCAAGTCGTGGGCGAGCGCGAGATAACGGCGGACGACGCCGGGCACCGCCAGGTGCTTCAGTGGGCACGCGAACTCGACTCGGATGTGGTGTGGGCGCTGGAGGACTGCCGTCACGTCTCTCACCACCTTGAGCGGGCGCTCGTGACCTCCGGGGAGCGCGTCATCAGAGTCCCGCCGAAGCTGATGGGCGTCTCACGCCGCGGGGAGCGCGAGGCCGGCAAGTCTGACCAGATCGACGCGCGGTCGGTCGCCAGAGCGGTCCTTAGAGAGGGCGTCGACCGCTTCCCCGGCGCATTCCTCGACGAGGCTGCGATGGAGATTCGTCTGCTCTGCGACCATCGCGAAGGGCACGTCCACGAGATCACGCGGCTCACCAACCAACTGCGCTGGCACCTCGTGATCCTCGACCCCGCGCTGGAGGCCAGCATCCCCCCACGCAAGATGGACTACCCCGGGCAGCTCGACAAGGTTGCCAGGCACCTTCGCAGCATGGACCCCTCGGCGAGGGTCAGGATCGCGAAGGACCAAGTTCGTCGCATCCGCGAGCTCTCGCGCGAGACGACACGGCTCAAGCGTGAATTGCACACCCTGGTAGCCGCGCACCGGCCCGATCTACTCGTAGAGACCGGGTGCAGCACGATTACTGCAGCGATACTGATCGGCCAGACCGCAGGCGCAGAGCGATTCCCCACCGACTCGCACTTCGCAAGGATGGCCGGTGTCGCCCCAATCCCGGTTTCCTCTGGCAGGAGCGATCGACACCGCCTACACCGCGGCGGTAACCGTCGCATCAATCGCGCGCTGCATGTCATCGCGATCACCCGCGGCCGCTGGGACCCCACCACACGCGCCTACCTGCAACGCAAGCGAGAAGAGGGCAAGACTCGCATGGAGGCTCTCCGCTGCCTCAAGCGCCTCCTCGCGCGCCACTTCTACCGGCTGCTCCAACGACCAGCAGCATCACAACCATCCCGCCGAGCCATCGCGATCGACACCACGATTTCCATGCCCTGCGCGACATAGGCAACGGGCCGCATACATAGGGGAGCAACTTCCTGCCAGCTTGTGGAGGCCGGATGCTGGTTCCCGTCGGAAGGGCCGGTCGATCGGCCGCTTTCGCTGGTTATCGCGACTTGCGTCCAGTTGCGCGGTTGCGGCCGACGCTAGTCGGTGTGTGGTCGGAGCATGGGGAGCAGCGTGAGGTTGACTAGACGGCGGACGGAATGTGGGTCGTCGAGTGTGATGGTCCCGTCGCGGGTGAGTAGTAGTGAGATCGCGAGGCGTGCGATCACTTCGGCGACTCCGTCTATGTCTGATGTCGCCGCGCGACCGGCGTTGACTTCGGCCTGGAGTCGATGTGCGATTAGCGATCGGTAGAGCTCCAGGACGGGTCCGCCGTTGAGGGTGAGGGGTGGTAGCAGGACCTCGGGTTCGCTGCCCAAGAGACGATCGAATAGTGGGTGCCCGCGCACGTAGCGCCCGGCGAACTCGAATCCTGCGACGAGTCGGTCCTCCAGCGTTTCGGCGCTTTCCCAGAGGAGGTCGAGCTCTCGCATTCCGCGGCGGACCTCGCGTGCGATGACAACCTCGACGAGGCCCTGCTTACTCGTAAACCGGCGGAAAATAGTCATCCGTGAGACGCCTGCGCGGCGAGCGACGTCTTCCATGGAGGTGCGGCGGATGCCGTGCTCGGCGAACTCGTCGAGCGCCGCCGCGGCAACCCGGTCAAAGAGCGCGTCCTCTCCCACCACGGGAGCCGTCTCGAGGAATTCGGCTATAGGCGACATCAGAGACTATGTTACTCTATTTTGCACAAAGTAACTAGAGAGGGATGTGGCTCATGGACCAAGCGCTTGCCGACGTGCCCCGACTACGACGTCCCGCGGTCCTCAACGCCGCCCAGTATTGGCTTGCCCCGGAGCAGTTCGCGAGCAGCTGTCAGCGTCTCGGCGACCGCTTCCTGGTACCGATGCCGGCGACTGGGCCGTGGCTATGCCTGACCGATCCCGAGGACATCAAGCGTGTCTTCACAGCCGACACTAACGTGCTCCGCCTCGGAGCGGCGCTGGCCAAGGTCTCTGCGCACCATCTCTTCCTCGGCCCGACGGGACTTACGAACCTCGACGGCGCCGAGCACATGCGCAAGCGGCGCATGCAGCTCCCCCCGTTCCAGGGGCACGCGCTCACCGGATATCACGAGACGATGGAACGCAAGACCGAGGAAGCTCTCGCATGCTGGCCCTACGGGCGCCCCACGCCCTCCCAGCCGCACATGCAAGCGATCGCCCTCGAGGTGATCATGGCCACGGTGTTCGGGGTCACCGACCCCCCGCGTGTCGAGCGGTTGCGCTCAGCGACGCTCGCGCTGCTTCGCGAGGGCCACTCACGGCGGTTCTTCCTCCAGACGATGATCGCGACCAGCCGTGAGAACGGGTGGGACAGACCGTTCCCGCGAATCCGGCGCGCAATCGCCGACGTCGACGCGATTGTGATGGAAGAGGTCTCCCAGCGCCGCGGCGAGGACAAGCTCGATGGCGAAGACGTGCTCGGAATGTTCCTGCGCACGCCAGATGACCAAGGCCGCCTGATGAGCGACAATGAGATCTGCGACGCAATGCGCACCCTGCTGCTGGGCGGACACGACACCACCGCTTACACCCTAACGTGGGTGCTGGAGCGCGTCAGCCGCCACCCCGACGCGCTGACGCGCCTCGAAAGCGCGGCGCTCGACGGAGACGACGAATATCTCGACGCGGTCGTCAAGGAGGCGATGCGTTTGCGCCCGGCTTTCCCGCTCACCGCGCGACTCGCAACCGAGCCGTTCGAGCTACCAGGGCTAACCATCCCCAGCGGCACCATGATCGCCCCATACATAACGCTCGTGAACCGCCGTCCCGAGATCTACCCCGACCCACTCGCATTCCGCCCCGAGCGTTTCCTTGACACTCGCGCCGGCACTTACACCTGGATCCCCTTCGGCGGCGGACCCAGACGATGCATCGGCGCCGCGTTCTCCCTCACCGAGGCCCGAATCGTACTCAAGACAATCCTCCGCCACGCCCGCCTCGAACCCACCAACCGGCGATCAGAGCGAGTCGCCCACCGCAACGTACTCATCGGGCCCGCCCGTGGCGGACGCATCACACTCCAACACCGCACACCCCACCCCAACCACCAACCACAAGCTCTTCCGCGCGACCACGCAGAAGTCGCCTAGACAGGGCTGGTCGCTGAACGGAGCGGCAGAAACCGCCGGAGCCCCAAATGACGGACAGGACACTTCCTCGCAATTTCCGAGCTTCGCTTGACATAGGAGCAACAGCTTTCCGGGCGCGCAGCAGGCGTCGGCGGAGGAGGCCAGCGCACCGTTTGGTGCAACTGTGTGCTGCGTCGCGAAGCGCAGCGAGAGCGGCGCAGCAGGGACGCCTACGGCGCGCGCCTGGGCTCGTCAAGGGCGCGCGATCGCGGCGGCCGGCGAGTGCAGGGCCTCCTTCGATGCCATGCGGGGAGCGCCGCGCGTCTGAGGGCGGTCGCGGCGCTCCGGGTTGTGCTCAGTCGGTGCCGGTTCAACGTGTGGTTCAGAACGAGAAGACGCGGCTTGCCAACGCCGCGCGCGTGGCTCGCCAACGCTCACCGTCGTGTGTCGCAAGATCGTGCTCGACAAGCAAGCCGAGCGCCACGACGACTTCTAAGCGTTCGGGATCGGAGTCGTAATCGCGGTGAGATTGCTTGGCGGCCTGCTCCGTGTTCAAGCCTGCTTGGCCGGCGTCGATCAGCAGCGCGAGCAGGACCGCGGCCAACATCTGACTGCGTTCGTGCTCGGATGGTGTGTTCGGGCTCATCGGTTCCTCCTTTGATTGGAGGCCCCGGGAAGACAGCGATGGCGAACAGCCGCCGCCGGATAGGCTGCGTCTGCGCCGGGAGCTGATACCTCACGGTGCCACGCCCCCGGCTGGTCACACAGCGCGGGGGCACTTGTTTGGACTTGTCGCCCTAAACTTCTATCACATCCGACGGAAGTCCTAAAGGAGCTTCAGTCGCTCTCGTCGGTCAACCTCTCTGCGCGCCTGACGAGCGTCGAGGTCTGCACGCCCAGGCCAGAGGCCAACCGCACGAGGCTCGCGAAGCTCGGGTTATGCCGGCCGTGCTCGACTTCGCTAATCCAGCTCTGGCGGAACCCGGTCGCCCTGGACAAGGCCACCTGGCTGATGTTCTTCTCCTCGCGGATCGCCTTCACGGCGGCACCGAGCGCCGGCTGATCGGGGGCAGTCATGGCTCACATGATCTTCGACGTGGCGGCGGGCTCGTCCTTTGGTCCAGCGCTCGCCCTACTAGCCGCCGCGGGCTCTATCGTCCGCGTTGATGCTCGCCGATCTGGAACACGCCCGCCATCCGGCATCTTCTCCCAGCCGCCAACGCCGCCCAGCCCGGTGCTGCTCTGAGCGCCCAGGACCACGCCGGGGCCTCCACACCGCTCGCCGAGCACCGCGCCGGGGGTCGGAGTGCCGGAAGTCCCTGCACACACCCCGATCGAACCGCGTCAAACGGCCGGATCACGGCGGACCTTTGTTTTACGGGCAGTACACGAGCAGCGACACGGGGCTGATCTACCTCCGCAACCGCGTCTACGATCCCGCCACTGCGCAGTTCCTCACTGTCGATCCGCTGGAGATGGTCACGCGAGCGCCATACACCTACGGCGAAGACAACCCGCTGAATCGCGGCGACGCGACAGGGCTCAGTAGCTGGAACCCGTTCAGCGAAAGTTTCTGGACCGAAGGCAACTTCATATCCGAAAGCCCGCTCAACCCGATCCCCTACTACGAAGCAGAGGTCGAATCCTACGAAAGCGGGTGCGGATACTTCGCATCTGTGACGCACGGCCTGGAGGGAGCCGTCGCCGGGACCGCGCTGTTCGCCGGAGGAGAGGGTGAGGATGAGGCCGATTCAGCCGTTGCAGATATCACCTTTGGTCACGGGGCGCGCCATCTGATTGGTACCGGCCTAGATAGCGGCGAGGTGGAGTCGGCGATTCAATCGCAGATTGAGCAGTCTGCTGCCAAAGCCAGCGCCACTGGGTCGTTTTGGGGGAGAACTGTGGTGGACGGGCAGACCGTTGAGTACCGGGCGTATACGTTGCCTAATGGAACTATCAACGTGGGGACCTACTATGTCTCTCCCTGACGATCACGGTGCGCATGGGCAGGATTTTCGGCCTTTGTCTGATTTGGAGGGGCAACTGCTGGCGGTGCTCTTGGGCACGGACTTCTCGGGGCGGGATGCCCTCGCGGAGCAAGTGGCTGCGGCCTCGGCTCGTGAGATCGATCACAATGGCAGTCTTGAATTTGCGCCGGCAGATGGCACGCCTGCTGAGGTTGCACGTCGGGTCCCAGTGGAGGCGGAACTCGACGATGACGATGGCGTCACGATCCATGTGCTGTTGCACGTTGTGGACGGGTTCTTGAAGGAGCTAGAGGTCTATCGTGATGACTCGGGTCGCATACAGCGCGTGCTGGATCCTGGGGATCTTCGCCTCATGGTTCTGTGAGTGTGGCGGCCTCGTCAGTCTGCGACGAATCTACGTGTACGGCCTGCACCAAATGACATTCGAGCAAATCAACAACACCACCGGAGAAGTCCTCTACCTGCATCACGACCAATCAGGATCGACGCGTCTGCTCACCGGGTCTACCGGGAAAACGGAAGCGACGTTCACTTACGACGCCTATGGCGAACTGACCGGCTCCACCGGGACCGCGACCACGCCGCTCGGCTACGACGCCCAATACACCAACAGCGACACCGGACTCATCTACCTGCGTGCTCGTACGTATGACCCGGCGACGGCGCAGTTCCTCACCGTAGATCCGCTCTCTGGGGGCGCTAGTACGCTCGCTCAAGCGACCGCCGATCAATATGTGGCTGCTGCAATGAGATCGGCTAGTGGGGGTAGCGGACCGTATGTCTATGGTAGCGATAATCCGTTGAACGATTATGATCCTACGGGGCTATTTACTGTCGGCATTTGTGTTCATGGTGAAGTGAATTTCATCATTCATATTGGTGCCAGCGGCTGTGCACAAGCCAGCAGCTCTGGTGAAGTAGGCGGCACTGTGGCGGGATCGGCGGGTATTGCCCTGGGCGCTGGCGTGGGGGCTACGGTGGGACCGCAGGTCTCGAATGCCGAACATATCTCGGAACTCGGGGGTCCCTTCGCCAATACGGGTGGTCAACTTGGTGCTGGTCCAGATGTTTCACTCGAAGCGTTTGGTGCTCCTGGGAAGTGCGGTCCGATAGTCGGCGGCGGAGTCTCTGCGGGGTTGGGAGCGGGGGTTGCCCGCTGGATTGGCGGTAGCTATACCGGGGCGTGGGGTGTGAGCTTCTAACCATGCTCGACCCCTCTGTGTCTAGCGGGGTTCGGCAAGCACAGAACTCCACCGATATTTAGTCAATGGTCAGGCCAAGCGAACAACGTACGCTTCATACGCCAACAGCCGCCGGTGTCGCTCGGCGCACCCTTCGCGCGCACTTGTGTCCGTTGATGGCCGATGCTCCACGAGCATGGTTCGGCGGCAGGCTTACGCCCGGCGTTCGAGGACTCATGTTCGGCAACCACATGATGCTCGTCCCTGTGCCCCCCAACCGCAGGCTCTGGAGTAGCCGGAAGGCCCCAACTGTGAGAGGCAGGCTCGTTTCCCGACCCGACGGCGGCACCGATATACGTATGTCCATCTATACGCCGGGCTTCCCATACCGGACCGTGAAGGACTCGGCCGCAACTGCTTTCCTTGATGACTGGATGAACTCGGTCGCGCGAGAGCTTGGCGCAGAGTGACCCGATGGAACTGGAACGACAAAATACGTGTACGATCAGTTGGACCGGTTTACCGAAACCGAAAACGGCAACAAAGAAGTCGCGAAGTACGAATACAACGTTGGCAACGAGCAGACTAAGGTTACGTATCCGAATAAAAAGGAAGTAACGCGCGCCTTCGACAAAGACGGGCGTCTGGAAAAGCTGACCGACTGGCTTACGCACGCGACGAAATTCACGTACAACGAAGACTCCGATCTGAAGGCCACGGTCTTTCCGAGCGAAACGAAAGACGAAGACAAGTACACGTACAACGACGCCGACCAGATGACCGAAACCAAGATGGACAAGAGCTCGGAAGTGCTCGCGTCGCTCGTCTACACGCGCGACAGCGACGGCCAGGTCAAGAAGACCACCGCGAAAGGCCTGCCCGGCAGCGAAGTCACGGAAGCGACCTACGACGAAAACAACCGCGTCACGAAATACGGCAGCACCGAATACAAATATGACGGCGACAACAATCCGACCACAGAGGGTTCGGTCACCAACACCTATAATGAAGGGGATGAGCTGGAAAAAGGGACTGGCGTGACGTACTCGTACGACGAAAGAGGCGACCGCACGAAACGAACGCCCGAAACGGGACCCGCCACCACATACGGCTACGACCAGGCCGGCGACCTAACGTCGGTCGAACGCCCCGAAAAAGAATCCGTCCCCAAGATCGAAGACAGCTACGCCTACAACGGTGAAGGCCTGCGAACCTCGCAGACAATCTCCGGCACCACAACCCACCTCGCATGGGACATGTCCGAAGGCCTCCCGCTGATCCTGAGCGACGGTACCAACAGCTATATCTACGGTCCAGGCGGGATCCCGGTCGAGCAAATCAACAGTGCGGAAAAAGCGCTGTATCTACATCACGATCAAGCCGGCTCGACACGCCTCATCACGGGAAGTAGCGGCACAGTCGAAGGCAAGTGTACCTACAGCGCCTACGGAACCCCGACCTGCGAAGGGACGGCGACCACCCGGCTCGGCTACGACGGGCAATACACAAGCAGCGACACCGGGTTGATCTACCTTCGGGCACGGGTCTACGACCCGGCCACCGCACAGTTCCTGTCGGTTGACCCGCTTGTTGGGCAGACACATGCTCCCTACTCCTACGCGGGCGACAACCCGCTCAACGAGTCCGACCCAACGGGGCGCGACATACTTGGGGAAATCGGGAAATTCCTTGAACCGCTGAACCCGATCAAATATTACGAAGAAGAGATCGAATCCTACGAAAACGGGTGCGGGTACTTCGCGTCGGTCGCGCACGGTCTTGAGGGCGCCGTTGTTGGCGTCCTGGACGCCAGCGGGGCTGGCGAGGAGGGCGCAGCCGCAGAGGGCGCCGTGGAGGGGTCCACGGCGATCGAGGACGCGCTTGCCGGCCTGACGCCCGGTAACAGCCCGGGGGTCTACACGGTCGATAGTCCCGAGGAGCTACAGCAGATTTACGACGAGCTTAGTGCGGGCGGCAAGCCCACGGGCAGCTCTTATCCGGGGCAGGAAGTCGAGCTACCTAACGGGACGCGTGTGGGGATACGAGAAACGTCGAAGACCGGCGGCCCGACGGTTGATATCAATGGCGGTGAATACAGGATTCATCTAAAGCAATGAATGATGAAGTACGTAATGAGCTGTTGGACAGGGGTCTCGATGACATTCTTCAGCTCAGCGAGATGGCCTCGGTCGCACGTCGGCATCTCGGTGGATCACCGAGCGAAGCTGAGGTCGTGCAGGCGACGACAGAGACCATCGGTGAATTGATGGACGCTGGTTACGCGATCGTGGGTGATGTCGCCAAAGACGATGAGGGCGTTCTTTATATTTCCTCGTGGGGCTTGGGATCGGCGGATACGATCAAGCGAATCGAGGATGAGTGGCGTGCTCTCGGGCGGCTGCCTAATTTGGGCGATGTGTGCTGGCTTGAATTGACGGAGTCTGGACGTGCGCATGCGCTTAGCGTGTTTAGGCCGAGGTATAGGATCGACCGTGGACTGCTTCAGGTGTGGTTTTCTGGGGAGCGGAGCGTCAAAAGGCCTAGTTTTGATTGTCTACTCAGCGTCACTGACGCGGGGGAGCTTGTGGGGATCGAGATTCCTGATTGCCAGCGGCAGCTTGAGAATGTGTCCTTTCCGGCGGCTCGTGCTGATGGCGCGTTTCAGTGGTCATACGACGCGGAACGCGACATATTCTCTGTCGGTTTCGGACGGCCTGGCGGGAAGGTCCAGAAGGACTCGACAGGTAGGGCACGAGTCGATGGCCAGGGGTCGATCTTGGATCTACAGGTCACGCTTGGGGATGGGGTCGTCTCTGAAGATCGTGACCTAACATTCGTCGGGTGAGATGGACTGAGTAGCTCCGGTCGAACGGAGTAGGGGGTTCTTACACAGAAGTGTTTCCGTTCTAGGGATGGATTGAGGTCTGAATGATGGTGCTCGCCTTTATGGCTCAACATGTTTGAGAAGTCGGCGCGAGTGTCCTTGCCGTCCTACTGATCGGTCAAGGTCTGTTCTGGGTGATCAAGGGTTTTGGTGCGCCGCCAGCACTGGGAATGAGTGAGCGAGCCGCGCAGACGATTGGTGGCGCCGCAGTACTTATAGGGGTGGGCATCGGGGTTGCGGTGTTCACAGTTGATGCCGAACAGCCTGGTGCGCATGGTGGTAGTGGCTGGGGAGGAACGGGGGGAGTAATCATATTGTGTGTGTGGGTAGGGCTTATGTGTATTGGCCCTGTGATAAAACTCGCCAGACCAACGCGTCAGGGCCGAAAATCGGACGATGACACCGAAAGTTAGCGGAATATGCGCTTCTAACCGCCCTCAACAAACGCAGAAATTGACCGTACTGGCTCAATGTTCAGGCCAAGCAAGCAACTGACGCTTCATACACCAACGACCGCCAATGCTGCCCGTCGCGTTCTGCGTGAGCAGTTGTGTCCGGTATTGGCCGATGCTCCACGAGCGTTGTTTGGCGGCAGGCTGACGCCAGGGGTTCGAGGATTCATCCTCGGCAAGTACATGATGCTTGTCCCTGTGCCTCCGGGCCGCGGGCTCTGGGGTAGCCGGAGAAGCCCTACCGTGATAGGCAGAATTGTTTCCCGATCCGACGTCGGTGCCGACGTACGCATGTCCATCTATGAGCGCGGCTTTCCATATCGGACAGTGAAGGACTCGACCGCGACTGCCTTCCTCCACGACTGGGTGAACGAGGTCGCACGAAAGCTTCATGTGGAGCTACCTCTATCAAAGGATGACGATGGATAGCTTGAAATACAGTTGTGCCAAAGGCTCTCTCGAGCAAATCAACGGCTCAGAAAAAGACAGATCGGAGCTAACGAATAAAGGTCATGAACACTAAGCACGAAGTCATAGTGGTAGTGTCCGGCAAGTTTGAGTCAAAGCTTTATGAGCTTGGTCGGTCTAGTCATGTGTGGGCTGTGCGGACACCCGCGACGGAGTATATGGCGCGACAGATTTGGGCTGAGCCCCTGCAGCATGACGATGATCCTCTCACGGCCGGAGTGACCCTGTTCAAGGGCAAAGGAAATCCTGAGAGTGATCTCCTATCGATCCTCGATGAAGTAGAGCTTCATCACGGAATTTCTGGAGGCCATGTCCCGCCTATGGGAGCCATGAGGGTTGTCGGAACAGAGCCGACAGATCTTGTGCGCGAAGTACTTGGTTCGCTTGGCTTCTCCCGATTTGAGCGGCGTCCAGACGGTTTTGTCGCATGTCGGTAGGAGGTTGTGCGGTGGATGTTGGCCCGTCCGTGCGGGTGTCTATTGCCTATAGCGAGAAGTTTATGATTTCCCTGCAAGTGCTATTGAGGAAATAAATGGTGGTCTCTAATGACGTTGCGCGTGATACTTGCAGTGTTCATTGTGACTATTTTCGCGGCCGTTCTTGTCTATGGCGCCAGGGCGGGCACGATCCTAGCGACTAGACGACCTGCAAGTTGCCGTCGACGCCGTGGGTTATTGGTGCGTGGGCCGTGATCGTTGTGCTCATTCTGTCGCTGGATAAATAGACTGCTTGGTGGAAGACGCCGCATGCATGGAGATGATGTGACAATGCAGGGGTGTGATGGCGGTACTGGCCGGGGACCCGCTGGGAAAGGCTCTCAACCTCTAGTGGTGCGTCCGCGCCGGAGCCTACAACGGATCCGGGGCCAGATTGTCGGTGCGACTGGCTGGGTGCTCGCCAGCTTCTTTTACTCCTTGAGATTTTATGGCTTGACTCGTTTGGCTGTCGTTGGCGTGGCTGTTGTAGTCGCGGCTGGGCTGGTCACTTGGATGTGCTTGTCTCGGCGACGAATGCGGCTGACACTAAATAGGGGTCAGCTAATCGTTTCTGGTCTTCTTCGCGATCGTGTAGCGCTGACGGAAACTATACAGGGGTGTGTTGTCCATGTGGACCTAGCCTGGAGACACGCGCCGGCCAGGCGGTCACGGCTGTGGTTGCTTTTGAACGACTCGGGAAGCACGGAAGTAGGCCTGAATCGCGATGCATGGGACGGCCAGCAGCTGGAACACTTGAGGGAGAGTCTTGGCTTGCCGATTGAGGTTGTCGACATGCCAATGCGACCCTCTGAGGTGAGGCACGCTTATCCGCGTAGCATACCGTGGTGGGCGGCGCATCCAGCCGTAGCGATGTCAGTTGTGATCGTGACAATTGCGACGTTGGTCGTTGCGGTTCAATAACCGGTCTCGTGAACTGGTAGGTAGCGAGTCGCGGCGCCGGGTAAGGCTAGTCAGCTGTAAAGAAGCGCTATCTATGACGGGAGTGGCCGTGAAACGCTTCCACATGTGTGGGTATCTCTGACGATAATTGGTGGGCGATTTGACCCCGCTGATGTGACGGCGAGGCTTGGGATTGAACCCACTTCCAGTCATCGTGTCGGGGATCCAATCGTTGGGGATAAAGGCCGTCGGCGATGCGACAGGTGGCGGATCACGATTGGGTCGAGAAATACCGTACAGATCGATGCCATGCTCGATCAGGTACTCGCGCGTATAGCGCCGAGCGGAGGGGAGTTGAAGCAAGTTTGTAAAGAGTTGGGGCTTGAAGCGCTCCTCACTTGTGCGGTGGAACCTACCTCGGCTCAGACGCCAGCCGTCGTTTTTTCTCCTGCCGTAGTCAAATGGGCCGCTGATAACAACGTCACCATAGAGGTTGACATCATGCTGTGGCGAGAAGATGATCGAGACGAGGGCGATGGGTAAGACGCGAGGTTACATCAACCCGTTGCCTTCATTCCGGCCGCCGTTGCTTCGAGGACCACAGGTATATTTGCCAGGTATTCATTTGATTGGATCGGTGGATTTTGAATGGTAGCCACGGTGTTTGCTGATGTGCTGGCATGGTTCATATTTGCGGGATTGACGGCCCTCGCCGTCACGGTGACCGTCGTTGGTTCTGTTCACACATATCGCAACGTGAAAGCGAGGGCAAGACTGGCGTCGTAGCTACTCTCTTGGGGGTTGCTGCGGCAATAGTTCTGTTTCTTGGCGGGTGGCTGTTCTTGATCCTATACTGGCTGGTTGCCTGGGCGCTACGAGCGGTCCGCAGGGTTGAAGCTAAATAGTTGGCTGTCGTCGCGTGCGTGATCGTTGAGGCCGGTCAGCGAGCGTATTCTTCTGCCTTGTGCTGCCAAGCGTTAGCGTTATGGCCGAGGAGGGCGTTTTAGCCGACCTGCAGGCCCGAGGCGGCGTGACGTGACGGCCCGCGTTGATCGCTCGCTGCTGTCACGATGCTCGGGTGCTCTACGACCGCGCAAGAATCGAAGTCCGTGCCGGGGCCGGCGGGGACGGCTCTGCCGGCTTCCGTCGCGAAGCCCACGTGCCGCGCGGTGGCCCCGACGGGGGCGATGGGGGGCGTGGGGGCGAGGTTGCGATCGTGTGCGACAGCTCGCTGCGCGACCTGCAGAGCTTCAGGCGCAAGCCCCATTACCGCGCTGGTCGCGGCGGGCATGGCGAGGGATCGCTGCGTCATGGTGCCGATGGGGACACGCTGGTCGTGCGGGTGCCGCCGGGCACGGTGGTCGAGGGCGTCGAGGGCGATGTCGCCGGGCGGCGCTGGGATCTGCTCGTGGCGGGCCAGCGCGCGGTCGTCGCCAAGGGCGGCTCGGGGGGCAGGGGCAACAAGCGCTTCGCCACGCCCACGCGCCAGGCTCCGCGCTTTGCTGAGCGGGGGCTTCCGGGTGAGGAAGGCTGGCTGCAGCTACAGCTCAAGCTGCTGGCCGACGTGGGTCTGGTCGGATTGCCAAACGCCGGCAAGTCCTCGCTGTTGGGCCGGCTCACACGAGCCGATCCGAAGGTCGCGAGCTACCCGTTCACGACGCTCTCTCCCGTCCTTGGAGTACTCGAATCGGACGAGCGCCAGCTCGTCATCGCCGACATCCCCGGCCTGATCGAGGGCGCTAGCGAGGGGGCCGGCTTGGGCCACGATTTCCTTGCCCATGTCGAGCGCACGCGGCTGCTCGTGCATGTGCTCGACATCGCGCCGGAGTTGTCGGCCGACACCGACCCCGCCAATCCGGCCAGCGCGGTCGCCAACCACGCCACGATCGAGCGCGAGCTGGCCGCCCACGACGAGCGGCTCGCGCGTCTTCCGCGCGTGCTCGCGCTTTCGAAGGCGGATCTTGTGTCCGCGGAGCGCACGGCGGAGGCAGTCGCGCAGTGGTCGGAGCGCCTAGGCCCAGATGTACCGGTGATTGCCACTTCAAGCGCGACCGGCGCGGGTCTGCGCGAGCTGGCCGGCGAGCTGCTGCGGCTTGTTCCGGAGGTGGAGCAGCCTGTCGTGGGCTCAGGTCGAGACGCGGGAGCTGGTGCCGGGCGCGGCCGTGATATCGCGTCGGCAGGTCTCGGGGGCGAGGGCTTTGCGATGACGAGCGGTGCGGTTGAGAGCTTGGTGGCGGGCGGCGCTTCTCCGGGTGAGGGTGATGTCGTGCTCGCCGAGCACATGGTGTTCCGTCCCGCCGCCTCCACCGGTTTCGTGGTCGAGTGCATCGCACCCGGCTCCTTCTCCGTGAAGGGCCGCGGCATCGAGCGGCTGCTCGCGCGCTACGACGTCGACAACGAGGACGCAATGGCATACCTGGAGGGGCGTCTGCGCAAGATTGGCGTGCTGCGCGCGCTGGAGGCGGAGGGATTTCAGGCCGGAGACGATCTCGAGATCGCTGGAGTCGCGTTCGAGCTGGACCCCGACGAGCCCGCGCTGTAGCGGCCGCTCGTCGCGGTCGCCCGCGAGATTCAGCTCCCGCCGCGCCGGCGTCCCGTCGCCTCGGCTCTCTCAGCCCGAAAAAACCACGGGGGATGCAGGCGACCGGGGGGCTCACCATCTAGGCTGCCATCGATGAAGCGCGCTGTCATAAAGCTCGGGTCGAGCATCGTCGCCGATGAGAATGGCGAGCTGCGCACCGATGTGCTCGCGCGCATCTGTGACACCGTCGCCTCCCTGCACGGCGAAGGTAGGGAGGTTGCGATCGTCTCCTCTGGCGCGATCGCGCGTGGGGTGCGGATCATGGGTCTGCCCGCGCGTCCCGGTGCGGTCGAGGAGCTGCAGGCGGCCAGTGCGGTGGGTCAGGGCAAGCTCTACCGCGTGTATGACGAGCTGTTGCGCGAGCGCGAGCTGGTGAGTGCGCAGCTCTTGCTCACGTTCATGGACATGAGCGCGCGCACCCACTATTTGAACGCGCGCCAAACGCTTCGCAAGCTGCTCGACTGGCGCGTCGTGCCCGTCATCAACGAGAACGACACCACCGCCACCGATGAGATTTCCTTCGGCGACAATGACTTTCTCGCTGCCCAGGTCGCGATCCTGATCTCCGCCGACCTGCTCGTGCTACTCACCGACATCGACGGCCTCTACACCGCCGACCCGCGTCTCAGCCCCGATGCGCGCATCGTCAGCGAGGTCACCGACTTCGAGGCGCTGGATGACATCGAGGTCGGCCACACCACCTCGCCGCTGGGTTCCGGCGGGATGCGCTCGAAGGTGGTCGCCGCTGACATGGCCACCGCGGCCGGCATTCGCGCCGTGATCTGCAACGGCGTACGCGACGGCGCGCTCGATGCGGTACTCGCCGGGCAGGTGGAGGGCACCAACTTCCCGCCACGCGCCGCCCGTCACTCATCCTTCAAGCTGTGGCTGCGCTACGCCAAGCCGGCCCATGGCACGCTCGTGGTCGATGCCGGGGCGGCGCGTGCCTTGCGCGAGGATGGCACGAGCCTGCTTCCGGTCGGGATCGTCGACGTGCTCGGCTCTTTCGGTGCGGGCGACGCGGTTGAGATCGCCGAGCGCGATGGCGGTTCCACGACGCCGGGGGGTGGGCGGGTGCTGGCAAAGGGAATCTGCAGCTATTCGGCGGATGAGCTGCGGCGTGTGCTTGGCATGAAGTCCAAGGCGATTCAAGAGGTGCTGCCGCGTGCCACCGAGGAGGCTGTGCACCGGGATTACATGGTGCTTGCCTGAGCCGGGCCCCGGCGCGCGCCGTGGCGCTGTCGTACCCTTAGCTGAATGGCAGTCGCCGTCTCATCGGTAGCGGAGACATGCGCTCGAGCGCGCGAGGCGTCGAGAATGCTTGCGCGCACCGACACCACCACCAAGAACGCGGCCCTAGCAGCAATCGCGGCTGCTCTGCGCGAGCGCACAGGGGAGATCCTCAGCGCCAACGAGCGCGACCTGGCGGCCGGGCGCGAGAGCGATATCGGCGATGCGCTGCTCGACCGCCTGCGCCTCGACGAGCAGCGCATCGAGGGGATCGCGCGAGCGGTGGAGGCGGTTGCTGCGCTGCCAGACCCGGTGGGGGAGGTAATCGACGGTCAGCGCCTGCCCAATGGCTTGGACGTGCGCAAGGTGCGCGTACCGCTCGGTGTCGTCGCGGTCGTCTACGAGGCACGCCCTAACGTCACGATCGACGCGACCGTGCTGTGCTTGAAGTCGGGCAATGCGATTGTGCTGCGCGGCTCCTCGACCGCCGAGCATTCGAACGCTGTGCTCGCCGCGATTGCCTCCGAGGCGGCCGTCGGCGCTGGGCTACCCGATGGTTGCGTAGGGCTCGTGGCGGGCGGCGGCCATGAGGAGCTGGCGGAGCTGGCCACGCAAACCGACACCGTCGACCTGATCGTGCCGCGCGGCGGTGAGGGCCTGAAGGCCGCGTTGAAGGCGGTTGCGACCGTGCCGGTCATCTACGCCGCCTCCGGCAACTGTCACATCTACCTCGACGCGTCAGCCGAGGCGCAGGTGGCGGTGCCGATCGTGCTCAACGCCAAGACGCAGCGCCCCGGCGTGTGCAATGCGGTGGAGACAGTGCTCGTGCACCGGCTGGTTATCGCGACAGTTCTCGAGCCCTTGCTGGTCGCGCTCGTCGAAGCCTCAGTCACAGTGCGTGGCGACGAGGCGACGCTCGACTGTGCCGAGCGGCTTGCCGCGAAACTTGAAGAGGAGGACAGGCACGAACTTGCGCGCGCCATCCAACATGCGGTCGAGCCGGCCGCCGAGCAGGACTGGGACACCGAGTACCTGGCAATGACGCTCGCCCTCGCCGTCGTCGATTCGACCGAGCAGGCAATCGAGCACATCGCTCGTCACGGTTCCGGTCATTCCGAGGCAATCGTCACCAAAGACACCGCCAGTGCTCGCGCCTTCCAGCTCGGCGTGGACGCCGCCTGCGTATATGTCAACGCCTCCACGCGCTTCACCGACGGGGGCGAGTTCGGGATGGGCGCGGAGATCGGCAACTCCACACAAAAGCTCCACGCGCGCGGTCCGATCGGCTTGCGTGAGCTGTGCACGTTCAAGTATCTAGTCGAGGGCAGCGGCCACGTCCGCGCGTGAGAGCATGACGCAAGCCGACGGTGACGACACCGAGCTGATGCGTCGTGCTGCCGAGCGTGAGAACACCGGGCCGGCGTGGCCGACAGTCGAGCGCATCGGCATCCTCGGTGGAATGTTCAACCCGCCCCATGTCGGTCACCTCGCGCTCGCGCGAGCGGCCGCGCACGAGCTGGACCTCGGGCGAGTCCTGCTCACACCGGTGCTCGTCCCGCCGCACAAGCCCGCCAGGTGGGACCCGGGAGCCAAGCATCGCCTCGCGATGTGCCGACTCGCGGGCCGCGGGCAAGAGCGTCTCGGGGTGTGCACGCTCGAGCTCGAGCGCCCCGGCCCGTCCTACACAGTCGATACGCTGCGAAGCATCCATGCCACCCATCCCAGCGCGGAGCTCACCCTGATCCTCGGCGCCGACATGGCTTGCACACTCGCCTCCTGGCGCGAGCCGCGCGAAATCCTCGAGCTCGCGCACCTAGCTGTGGCCGAGCGCGAAGACACTAGTCGCAGCGAGGTTCTAGGTGCGCTCGGCCCGCTGGATGCGGCGGCGCGCGTAGCCTTCGTGGATATGCCGCGACTGGACGTCTCCTCCTCGCTGGTGCGCCGCCGCCTGACCGCCGGTGAGCCGATTGACGAGCTGGTGGGCACCGCCGTCGCGGATTACATCGCCGAGCACGAGCTATACGGCCGCCAGCCGGCGTCACGCACACAGGGAGCCCCATCGTGAACTCCGAGCAGTTGCTAGCCGAGATATGCCGCTACGCCGACGATAAGAAGGCCAGCGAGCCGGTCGAGCTCGACCTGCGCGGAGTGCTCGGCTACACCGACTGGTTTGCGATCTTCACCGGCAACACCGAGCGCCAAACCAAGGCCATCCACGATGGCATTCTCGAGGGTCTAAAGCATGAGCACGACCTGATCCCGCGTAGAGTCGAGGGGCTCCCAAGGGCCGACTGGATCCTGATGGACTATCTCGACGTCGTCGTCCACATCTTCACGCCCGTCACGCGCGAGTTCTATCGCCTGGAGCAGCTGTGGGGCGAGGTGCCGGCGCGACGCGTCGAGAGCGGTTGACCGACGTTTAGGAAGTCTGGCCGGGCGTCCCCCTCGCAACCTCTCCTCGCCGATGTGCGATTCGCGCCCGAAACCATCATGTCGTAATACCGCCAGATTTTTGCCGGCGCATAGGTCAGACTGGGAAGCGTGATCGAGGACTTCGAGCGTTGCTACCAAGCCGCCCAATCGCGTGACCCGCGCTTTGACGGGTGGTTCTTCACCGCCGTGACTTCCACCGGCATCTATTGCCGGCCGAGCTGTCCCGCGATGACACCCAAGCGTGAGAACGTGCGCTTCTATCCCTCCGCCGCCGCGGCCCAGCAGGCCGGTTTTCGTGCCTGCAAGCGCTGCCGTCCCGACGCCGCGCCCGGCTCTCCGGAGTGGGATGGCCGCGCGGACGTCGTTGCGCGGGCGATGCGTCTGATCGGCGATGGTGTCGTGGATCGCGAGGGTGTGCCCGGTCTCGCTTCGCGCGTCGGCTACAGCGTGCGCCAACTACAGCGGATGCTGAGCGCCGAGCTTGGAGCCGGCCCGATCGCGATCGCTCGCGCCCAGCGCGCGCAGACCGCCCGCGTACTGATCGAGACGAGCGCCCTGTCGATGGCAGAGGTCGCGTTCGCCGCGGGCTTCTCAAGTGTCCGTCAGTTCAACGACACGATCCGCACCGTGTTCGCCACCGCGCCCACGGAGTTGCGACGTCGCGCGAGTAGGCGACGGGATGCTGGCAAGCACACTCCTCGGAGTCGTCTTGCCGAGGAGGTTTCGCTCTCCAGCACGGGCGCGCCGGGTGCGATCCTGTTGCGGCTCCCGTTCCGCAAGCCCCTGTGTCCCGACAACCTGTTCGGTCATCTCGCCGCCACCGCCGTTCCCGGCGTCGAGGAGGTCCGCGACGGCGCCTATCGGCGCACGTTGCGTCTACCGCACGGTCCCGGCATCGTCGAGCTGACGCCCGCCGCCGATCATGTCGCTTGCCGGGCGATGCTGTCCGATCTGCGCGACCTGACGACCGCGATCGCGCGCTGCCGCTGGCTGCTCGACCTCGACGCGGATCCTGTTGCGATCGACGAGCTGCTCCGCGGAGACCCCGCGCTCGGGTCGGTGGTGGCGAGCGCCGCTGGGCGCCGAGTGCCGCGCTGTGTCGATGGGCCGGAGATGGCTGTGCGAGCGGTGCTCGGACAGCAGGTGTCGACCGCCGCGGCACGCACGCACGCCGCCCGCATCGTGACCCAGCACGGTGAGACCGTGAGCGACGCGCGCGGTGGGCTCACACATCTCTTCCCAGCTCCCGAGGCGCTCGCCGAGGTGCGGTTGGCGATGCCCGCCACTCGCAAGCGCACGCTGGCAGCCCTCGTGGAGGTCCTGCGCTCGCAGCGCCTCTCACTCGATCCCGGCTGCGACCGCGCGGAAGCTATCGAGGTGCTCTCGGAGCTACCCGGTTTCGGGCCCTGGACGATCGGAGTGATCGCGATGCGCGCGCTCGGCGATCCCGACGCCTTCCCGGTGGCGGATCTCGGGGTGCGCCGCGCGGCCGAAGCACTCGGTCTGCCCGCCGCGCCGGTCGCGCTCACCGCGCGCGCCGAGCGCTGGCGACCGTGGCGCGCCTACGCGGTCCAGTACCTGTGGTCGGCGACACCCCATCCGATCAATCATTGGCCGCCGCCATCCGGCGGCGAAACCGTCGAACCAGTACCGGTAGCAGTACTGGAGAAGGAGGCAGCGTGACACCAACAAGCACGACATCGCCCACAACCACAATCACCACTACGACGCTGATGGACAGCCCGATCGGCCCGCTCACGATCACCGCTGTCGGTGCAGTGCTCACCGGCGTGCACATGCACAAGCAGCGACACCTCCCGATAATGCCCGCGGACTCCAGGCGTGACGATGCCGCACTCGCGCATGTCGTGGCGCAACTCAGCGCGTATTTCGCCGGCGAGCGGCTCGACTTCGACCTGCCGATGGATATGCATGGCACCGACTTCCAGCGGCGCGTGTGGGCGAGCCTGTGCGAGATTCCCTATGGCGAGACGATCAGCTATGGCGAGCTCGCGCGCTGGGTCGGCAACCCAAAAGCCTCGCGTGCCGTCGGCCTTGCCAACGGGCGCAACCCAATCGCGATCATCGTGCCCTGCCACCGTGTGATCGGCGCCGACGGCAGCCTCACCGGCTACGGCGGCGGACTGGAGCGCAAGGTGTGGCTGCTCGAGCACGAGACCGCGCACCGGACCGTTCGAGCGGGAGACCAGGCTCGGCTGGAGCTCCAGCCCCAGGTCGCCTAGCCCGGCGCGGGTTGCGCCTGTCCGCTCGCAGCTCACAACTCGAACACCGCATCCTGGGCGGCGGGTGTAACCATCGCCGCGTCGAAGCGACGCGCAAGCTCATCGAGCGCCGCGTCGGTGCGGTCGGGCCGGTGGTGAAACAACAGCACTCGTCGTGCGCCCGCCCGCCCTCCCAGGGCCGCGGCGTAATCCGCGGCAGCGTGTCCAAAGCGCGCTTCGGCGTCCAGCTCTTTGGAGGTGAGCAGTTGCGCGTCGTGTATGAGCACATCGGTCTCGTGGGCAAGCTCGAGTGCCGCGGGGTGATATTCGCCGCAACCGTCCGGCCCCGCTCCGAAGGAGGTGGGACAGTGATCGGGCATATACGTGAGCGTCGAGTGCCCGTCGCTGACGCGATACCCAAAAGTCGTACCGCCCTTGTGCGGGATCTCGCGCGCGAGAACCTTGAAACCCTCGCTCTCCCACTCGCCCGCGCATGTCGTGTCAAACGTCCACGACCCGCGCATTTGACTTGGCGTCATCGGGAAGTGCGGCGGGGACATTGCCCGCTCCAGCACCGTCTCGGCGTCCTGGCCATCCTCTTGCTCGGGTAGCAACAGCGTCGCGCGTGCCTCGTCGTTGTCACCCGCTGTGAAAAACGGCAGTCCCTGCACGTGGTCCCAGTGCAGATGGCTGAGCAGGATCGTGCCCCTGAATGGCTGCCCTCCGAGCAGTCCCGTCACCGATCGGATCCCCGTCCCCGCATCGAGGATCAAGGTCGGCGCGGACGCATCGCTGTGAGCCAGCGCAACACATGACGTGTGTCCGCCATAGCGGAGAAAGTCGGCGCCCGGCGCGGGCGTCGAGCCCCGCACACCGCAGAGATGCACTCGCACGAAGCCGCTCAGCTCCGCGCGAATTGGGCCATGCCCGCGTCGAGGGGGATGCGCATACTCCCCTCGACCGCCTCGGAGGGGATCCACGACAGCGAGGTGACTTTGCCCTGATGGTGCATACCGCTACAGATCGCGCGGGAGCTTAGCATTGTGGGGAGGCGGCAAGCCGCCGTGAGAGGAGCCGATTCGGGCTCTCTATGAGGGCGGCGCGCCGGGCGCGTCCGGACCTCCCGGCTTCGCCATATCCGGCGCGACTTCGTCCAACCGGTCGAGGATCGACTTCAGGCCACCCTGTGTATGGACATCGAGACGGTCGAGAATCATCTGGACATCCGTGAACGTGCTTTCGGCGCGTGCGTCGGCGGCGAGGCTCTGCACGTTCTGTCCGACCATGATGACCGACAGCAGAACGAGCTGTAGGAACGTTTGCGCGATCCACGCGATGATTCCCTCACCTCCCGGTTTCAGTGCCGGGCCCAGGCCGATCAGCGCGATCGCCGTGAATAGGTAGGCGCACCACATCGTGCCGACCAACCTGGTGATGAGCACCGCGAGCTTGGCGTTGAACCCGTCGACCTCGCCCATCGCCTGCTTGAGCGCGCGTGGCGTCGGGTGCAACACCTTGGCGAGATGATGCTCGGACTTGACTGGGCGGGGCTGGCTCATCGATCCTCCCGTGCCATCGTCGATGGCGGTCTCTAGGCGTATTCGGACAGGCGGGCCACGATACCCGAGCCGGTGGGCGTGGCGGCGCAAGTCCGGAGCCGACGGGCCCACGGTGACGATGTCGCGGTTGGATCCGCGGACGAGCGCGCGGGCCTACACAGACGAGTGTGCGAGCCTAAAAAGAAAGCGCGGCGACGGGAAGAGGGGTTCCCGCCGCCGCGCGTGAGGCAACGATGTGCGGCTAGCGGTGTGTCACGCTAGCGATCGCCACGTCCGCCTCTACCGTGACCGTGCCGGCCTTTGCCAAGGTCCCGCCGGCCTTTGCCCTTGTCGCCTTTGCCACCAGGTCCCTGCTGACCTTTGCCCGGGCCCTGCGAGCCTTTGCCACCGGGTCCCTGGCCATTGCCGGGGCCCTGCCCACCGCCACCGGAGCCGGGTGGGTTCCATGGCAATAGGTAGGCGCGATAGGTGTTCACTCCTGCTGGAAACTCGGCGTTGAAGATGAGTTGACCGGATGGGTTGAACTCCGAGAAGTACGGAAGGATGCCCCAGCCGACGAACAGATTTCCCTCGGCGGTCGTTTGTGCGTTGCCCTGTGAGGCCGCCGACAGCGACTCGGGCTGATTATCGGAGGACACGAGCGTGGCGACTTTGCTCCACGGGTCGAGCTTCACTGTGATCGCGCGGCTGTAGGGGAGCAGCGACGTGCCTGAGGACTCGTTGTCGAAGAACGTGTACTCGTCGTGGCCGATCGGCTCAGGATCGTGCTGCCAGGCGAATATCTCATTCGCGCTATCGAGCGTCTGCCCTGGGGCGGCCTGGAGGGTGAAGCTGCTGTCCTTGCCGCCGAGTTGCCAAATGATATTACCGGTGGCGAGGCTCACCTTGTAGGTGGTCCACGTGTCGCGGGCATCGATCAGCAGATTGCCGTCGGAGTCGAGCTTGACCGCGTTGATGTGAAACCAATCCCACGGCGTGCTGGCTGAGGCTGGTAGTGGCTGCTCGCTCTGGCTGTAGGGGACGTGGTCGGCGCTGTTCCATTGGAAGAGCACCTGCCCGGTCGCGATGTCGATCTCCTGCACAACGCCGTCGATCACCGTCTGGTCGGCTGGGCCGCCAATCGAGGTCAGGTTCGCCGTTGCGGTGGTGTAGGAGAGGATCAGCGCCGTGTTCCACGGGGTGATGAGGAACTCGTGTCCGTCGGCGCTCAGCCCGTTACCGGCATTGACCGTAGCGATCTGTTGGTAGCGATCGTTGTAGATGTAGTTGGTGCCGCTGGATAGGCCGCCGAGTCCCGTGCCCTGCCACCAGGTGAGCACTGGCTGGCCGAGGTATGTCTGGGCGCGGAAATCGCTCGCCTCCTCACCCGCGGGAACAGCTTGGAACCACACGACGTTGCCCTGGTTGTCGAGGATCTCCGGACCGTTGGCGTACGTGCTGGCGTCGCCGAACGGGGACACGAAGATGTCACCGCGTCCGATGTTGCCGCTCGAGGTGAGGACTGACACTGGGGGCGGGGCGGTGGGCGTTGTGGCCTCGGCGGCGCTCGTGCCGGTTGCGGCTATCGGGACGCCGGCGGCAAGGATCGTCGCGACGGCGACGAGTGCTTGGCGCCATCGCCGTGGCGTGTTTGGGGAGTGGATCTGGGGCATGATCTGCTTCCTTTCGGGGGTTTCGCGGGGAGGGATTGGTGCTCGTCGGTGGGGTGGTCCCGACCGACGGGAAGCACAGTAGATCACAATCTCGATAATTTCAACCAGCTTTATGAGGATTTGTTTTGAGGAAGGGTCGTACTCTCGGTATGAGGTCGCGTGGACGCCATCACCGAGGTGGTATGCGCCTGCGGTCCCCGCCGTCGCGAGTGTCGTCACCGAGCTACATCGATGCCGCGCGCACTGGCGGCGCGAGTGGCGTATCAGTCGAGCTGGAACTCGCCGTCGCGATAGATCACGCGCTCGTCGCCGTTTCGTAGCTGGGCTGTGACGAGACGGTCGGTGGTGGAGACCACATCGGTGTGCACGCTTGAGTTGTTGAAGCCCAGCTGCTCCCACTGCTCTGGCGAAAGCTCGCTGGGATCGCCGGTATAGGCATCCTGATAGGCGCGCCCGACCGCGATGTGGGTGTTGCCGTAAGCACCGCCGACGTTCTCGTCGTAGAGCGTTTGCGCCATGAAGCGTGAGATGCGCGAGAAGCGCCGGTCGGTAAGCGAGAACTCGCCCACCCGATCGGCCCCGGGGGTGGCGATCATCTCGGTGAGCACACGCTCGTTCTGCTCGGCGCTCGCTCGGACCACGCGTCCCTCGGCGAACTCGAGCCGAACGCCCTTCACGAGATTGCCATAGCGGTAGAGCGGTTGGTTGCAATAGATCCAGCCCTCTGTGCCGCGCCAGTCGGGACTGGTGAATATCTCGAAGCTCGGGATATTGCGACCCCGCCCGCCGAGCCAGCGCCGCTTCTCTCCAAGCGCGATCCACAGGTCGACATCCTCGCCCTCGACGTGCAGCCGCTCGATGTCGAGCGCATCCAGACGCTCGCGGGTTTCGTCAAGCTGCCGTCCGACCTCGTGCCAGCGCGCGATCGGATCCTCCTCGTCTAGGAAACAGGCGTGCACGATCTGCTCCCAGTACTCCTCGACTGTCATCCCGGCCTCGGCGGCCATTGCTGGCGTGCCGTAGAGCCCGAGTGTCCACGTGAAGCGTCCGGCGTTCTCCTTCTCCCCGCGCCAGTCGAGCAGCGGTCGCATCGCCTCGCCGCGGCGCATGATCTTCGCCGGATCGACCGAGTCCAGCGCGTGCGGGTCGGCGGCGGCGATGACCGACACCTGATGATCCATCTCATCGACCATGCCGCGGGTGTAGCGGGCCGGGAAGTAGTCGAGCTGAGTGGAGCTGGCCAACTCGTAGAAGTCGCGCGAGAGATTGAGCACGTGATCGTCGTCCGGCTGATAGGCACCGATCGCGTGTCCGCCGGCGCGCCAAACCGCCTTCTGCAGCTCTGCATACAGCGGCTTTGCGCTCTCGGGCGCGACCACGCGCACGACCTCACCGGGCCGCACGCCAGTACCGCCACCAAGGGCGAAGCCGACCAGGACGGAGGCATAGCGCTCAAGAATCTGTTGTGGAGGGGTGTAGTCCATGTGCGCACCTTAGAGGGATCGACGTATTGCCCGCCGAGCGCTCGCGCTACACTAGCGCTGAGAGCCCCTGCCGACCAGCGGGCCTGCGCTCATAGTCCGACCGTCACGCGGCGCGATAATGACTCGTTATGGCTCCGCGACGACGCAGTCTCGATCAGATAGGTGTGACCCAGTTGCCCGACGTCGAACCCGATTCGCTTGGGGGCGTCGAGCCGGAAGGGCTTGACGATGGGTTCCGCCTGGAAGACGTGCGCGTCGATTCGGTGTCGTTGGCAAGTCTCAGCGTGGGCTCGGGACGCTTTGAGCGAGTTCACCTCAAGGATGTCGATCTCGGTCAGTCAAAGCTGCGAGCAGTTGAGCTCATCGACGTCATAGCCGAGCGCATCGATGCGGCCAACGGCGATTGGGGAGGTGCGCGGCTCAGGCGCTCGACCTTCAGCGATGCCCGACTGACCGGTGTCAACTTCGCGGAGGCGCGGTTCGAGGAGGTGAGCTTCAAGGGTTGCAAGCTCGACTACGCCAATTTCCGCCACAGTGCGATCAAGCATGTGTCATTCGAGGACTGCGTGCTCGTGGGCGCGGACTTTCAGGGTGCCAGCCTGGATGCCACGCGTTTCTCCGCTTGCCGGCTCGTGGAAGCGGACTTTTCAAAGGCTCGATTGGCGCGAGTCGATCTGCGGGGCTCAGAGATTGCGCTTGCGGGGTCTGTGCTCGGGCTGCGTGGCGCGATCATCGAGCCGTTGCAGCTGATGGAGCTCTCCAGAGCGCTCGCTCAGGAGCTCGGGATCGCCGTTGAGGACATTTGAGAGCGCTCGCGGCAACTGGTCGGCGTTGCGATTTTCTGAACAAGCGCTCAATCACTCTTAGCTGCTGCCGGGAAGCGTCTGTTTCTGCGGATGAGGCGTCTCCCCACGCGCCAGCATGGCGACGAATTGCGCGATTCGTTTAGCTCGGGTTTCGGAGCGCTTGGCGTTGTGGACCCGTAGCAGAACCGCGTAGCGGTTCTGGCTGCTGAGGATCGCGAACATGGCTTGCGCCGCGGGCTCGGCCGCCAACGCAGCCTCGAGATCAGCCGGGACAGTCATTGCGGCTTGGCCTGAATAGGCCGCCTCCCAGCGGCCGTCAGCCTTCGCCAGCTCGATCGCGGCGACGCCGGCCGGCTGGAGCCGACCTTCGTCCATCAGTCGCTCCACGATGCCGACGTTGCGCTTGGACCATGCGCTACGAGCGCGCCGTGGAGTGAAGCGCTGACGGTAGGTTTGCTCGTCAAGGCGCCGAAGCTGACCATCGATCCATCCATGACATAGCGCCTCCTCGAGCGCCTCGTCGTAGGTGAGGCTGGTCGGCTCGATTGTGCCCTTCTTGGCGAGACACAGCCACACCTCTTTTGACTGCTTGTGGTGCTTGGCCAGCCACGCCCGCCACGCGAGCGCGTCGGCGAGGATCAGCGGTGGTTGTTCGTCTGTCATGCCGACAGCCTGACAGCATGCTCAGCGTCGCAACCTCCGGATTGACCAGTGTGCGGGTAGGACATCCGTCGAGGTTCGCGCCGCCTGGTGCGGCATCGGCCTGCTGTGAGTCGATCTGCTTTCGGTGTTCGATCGCGGCCACGCTCGTCCATGCTCGAAGACATCGCCGGCTCGTCGAGGGCGGAGAGCTCTGTGACGAGTAAGACGCGTGTGGGGGAGGGAGTCGGCTCGCGTGTCGCTCGCGACGAGCAGCGCAAGCTGGCCAAGGAGCGGGAGAAGCACGAGACAAAGCGTCGTAAGCATCACAAGCCCGGGCGCAAACGACGCAAGCCCCTCGCCCGGCGAGTCGCAGCCAAGCCGCATGGCACGCTTGGGGTTGCGTTGCCGGTTGCGTCGGCCTCTCCGCCGTCTCCCTCCTCCAGTCCTCCCCCCTCGGTTGGCTCTCCGCCCGTTACCCTCGAGGAGGCGCGCCGGCTGCTGTGGCGAGCGGGTTTTGGGCCGACACCCGGGCAGACACAGGCGCTGGTCGGCCAGCCCCTTGAAGATGTCGTCTTCAGCCTGACCCGTCCCTCTGGGCCCGCGACGCTCACTGGCCCTGAACCCTGCGACGAAGACGGCAAACCGCTCGAACCGACCAAAGCGTGGGGCGAGGACCACTGCTGGTGGTTGGATCGCATGGTTCGCTCCGACCAGCAGCTGGTCGAGCGCATGACTTTCGTCTTGCACGATTGGTTTGCCACCTCCAATGAGCAGGTCAACAATTCGGCGTTGATGCTTGAACAGAATGAGCTGCTTCGCTCGATGGCACTCGGCAGCTTCGACGACTTGTTCCTTGCGGTCACAGTCAATCCGGCGATGCTGCTGTTCCTCAACGGCACGTCCAACAACAAGTGGGACCCGAACGAGAACTACGCGCGCGAGATGATGGAGCTGTTCTCGCTCGGGGCCGATCGCGGGGCCTACACCGAGGACGACGTGCGCGAAATGGCCCGCGCGCTCACTGGCTGGCGTAGCGATTGGTCAGAAGAACTCGGGAGCCACAACTTCCGCTTTGATCCCACCTATCACGACACGGGCGAAAAGACCGTGTTCGGGCAGACCGGTAACTGGAACTACGAAGACGCCGTGCGTTTGTGCGTGAGCCATCCGCTGCACGCCTCGTTCTTCGTCACCAAGCTGTGGGGCTATTTCATCTCCAGTGCGCCATCGGAAGCAACGCTCGCGTCGCTGCAGGGCCTGTACAACAGCTCAGGACACAGCATCCGGGCGGTTGTGGAGGCGATCCTCCAGCACCCCGATTTTTACGAAGACGCCGAGATGGTGACTCCGCCGGTCGTCTACAACGCCGGTCTGCTGCGCTCTATCTCCCGTCCGATCGACACGACTGCATGGGTATGGATATCGGCGAATGCCGGTCAGCAGCTGTTCTACCCACCCAATGTGTCCGGCTGGGACTTCACGCGCTGGCTGGATACGTCGACCGCCAGGGCGCGCTGGGAAATGGCAAGCTATGTGACGGCCAAGACCTACCCCAACCCGTGGCCGCCGGAAGGTCAGCCCGAATACAGCGCCACCGAGAGCGCGGACGCCGCACTGGAAAGCGCACTCGCCTATTGGGCAAACCCGCTGTTGTCGGCCGAATCTGAGCAATGCATCGCCGCTTTCGCTCAGTCCTGCTTGCAGGAACCGCTGGCCGACTGGGAGCAGAGTCCCTACCGCGCGATGCGCCAGAACGCATTGCGAATGCTGATCGCCACCTCCCCGGACATGCAGGTGAGCTGAGATGGCATCGTCACAGACAAGGGCAAGGCGAGTCGGTGCGCTGGGGAGCGACCCAGTCGAGCGCGAGGAGAGTTGACCGTGGCAAAGAGCTGCTCATGTAACGATTTCACCCGCTCCCAGCTGTTGCGCCGTGGTGCCGCCGTCGCCGGGAAGGGGCTGCCGAGGATCGAGCCGGGAATGCCGCTGCCGGCCGGTACCGGGCTTGATAGGCGTACGTTTCTGCTGCGCTCGGCTGGTGCGGCCCTATCGATATACGGCGCTTCAATGCTCAGCCCGCGCCACTTCGAAGAGGGGATCGCCCAGGCAGCGGCGGCCGCGAACCCTGACCAGCCGGTGCTCGTGTCGGTCTTCATGGAAGGCGGCTGGGACGCGCTTTCAGTGCTGGCGCCCGTCGGGGAAACCAAGTACCTCGAATTGCGCCCCACGTTGGGCCTCGCCGAAGGGGCCGGCAAGGTGTTCACCGAGGACGACACACTGATGTGGCATCCCGCCGCCACGGGGCTTGCCGAATTGCACGAAGAGGGCAAGGTCACGGTCTTCCCGGCAATCGGCTACGAGCCCTCAGAAGAGAGCCATTTCACCTCTCGCCACTACTGGGAGGTGGGCCAACTCGACGCCAACGCGCGCACCGGTTGGATGGGCCGCTATTTGGATATCGTCGGCGAACCCGACAACCCCTTGCAGGGCCTGTCGCTCGACTATTCGCTCGCACCGGCCCTGGCCACCGCAACGATGCCGGTCGCCGCCGTTTCCTCGCCCGCCGACTACACGATGTGGGCATACGGCCTTGGCGAACCTGTGATGGCGGCCGCACTCGATACGTACGGCACGTTGGGCACGCTGGCGGCGCCCTCGCCCGCTTACGCCGAGGCGCGGGGAGCCTCCTACGACACGAACCTGGTGCTCGAGGAGATGGCCAACTTCGTCAAGTCGGAGAAGGAAACCGGGGACAGCTCCTCAGTCACCTATCCAGCTGGCGAATTCGCCGAACGCCTGGCGGTGCTCGCGGCGATGCTGCATACCGGGATGCCGATCAAATGCGTCTCGATCAACGCCGCCGGCTCCTACGACACGCACTCCAATGAGGCGGCGACGCTCACGAGCAACCTCGAACAGACGATCCCTGCACTCGTGGCCTTCCAGCGCGATCTCGAAGCTCGCGGGCTGGACCAGCGGGTGCTCGTTCAGCTGTGGTCGGAGTTCGGTCGTCGCCCCAAGGAAAACGGTTCCGGCACCGACCACGGGGCGGGCGGCGTCGCGTTCTTGGTCGGCACTCGGGCCGCGGGAAAAATGGTGGGCGAGTTCCCCGGGCTCACCACGCTCGATGAAAACGAAAACCTGCTCAGAACCTCGGACTACCGAGCGATGTACTGCTCACTGCTCGAGCAGTGGTTTCAAACCGAAGCGGGCCTGGTTATTCCCGAAGCAGCTTCTTTTGAACGGCCTGTTTTGGTGCAGTAGAGCGCTCAACTCGCCGAGTGCGTGCAGTCAGTGGGACAGCTGCGTAGCGGAGAACCCCACAATTGCTCCAACCGTCGAAGGTGGCGGGCTGCTACAGCGGCGAGGATCTCGCAGTGGTGGACGGATCACACGGTGCGATCGACAGCGATGCGTCGCTTTCGCCCTCGACGCTCGCGGGCGGAAGCCGCGAGGACTGGGTAGGGCACGTGATCGTGCTCGGTCTGCAGGGTGTCGGGTTGCGCACAGTCGAGCAGTTGCGGGTGGCGGAGGTGTCGGTAGTCGTGCTCGACAGCCCCGACGCACGCTTGGCCGCGCTCGTGGAGGGCTGGGGTTGCACGTACATGACCAACGAGGGCGATCCCGGCACGATGCTTCGCGCGGCCGGCATTGCCGGGGCGCGAGCGGTGGTGTGTACGCAAGCGAACGACCTGCGCAACGTTGAGATCGCGCTGCTCGTGCGCGACATGCGCGAGGACGTAGCCGTCGTTGTGCATCTCGATAACCCCACCGTGGGTCGAGCGGTCGAAGACGCCACTGGCGCCGGCAGCGTGCTCGACGTGGCGGGCCTGTTTGCTCCAGCGGTGGTGGATGCCTGCATGGGACGCAGCGCCTACGACGTGATGCTTGGGGAGGAGCGCTTTGTTGCCGCGGAGGTGAGCGTGGGCGAACCTGGGACGCTACGCGGCCTCTTCGGCGATCTCGCGCCGGTTGGGATCATCACTGGGGAAGATGAGCTGGTTGTCTGTCCCGGGCGCGATCAAGCCGTTCAGATCGGCGACCGCGTGACCGTGCTCGGCAAGCCCGAAGACGTGGAGAACGTAGATATGGCTCGGGCCCGGCGCCCAGCACAGACGCAAAATGCCAGAGCACCGGCGAGGCGCGTCGTGCGTCGCGTCTCTCGCGCGCTTGCCGAGGAGGCCGATCGTGCAGTGTGTATCGCGCTCCTATTGGGGGTCTTGTTGCTACTGCTATCGACGGTCGTGCTGCGACTCGGGTACGTGCGGCCTGATGGTCACAACCTCTCGGTCGAGGACGCCATGTACTTCACAGTGGAGACGGTCGCGACCGTGGGCTATGGCGATTTCTCCTTCGGAGGCCAGTCTGCCTGGCTAGAGGGCTTCGGGATACTGCTGATCGTCGCGGGCACGACGCTCGTGACGGCGCTCTTCGCGCTACTCACCAATGCGCTCGTCAGACGACGGATCGAACAGTCGCTCGGTCAGGGCAGTATCCACGGGATGGACGACCACGTCGTGTTGGTCGGACTGGGTGCGGTGGGCCTGCGGGTGTTGGAAGGACTGCGCGCGCTGGGCCGCGAGGTGGTGGTCGTCGAGTACGACGAGCACAATCGCTACGTCCAGCACGCTCGCTCGCTGGGAGTGCCGATCGTGCACGGCGATGCGACGCTCGATCAGACGTTGCGCTCGGTCAACATCGCCGACGCCGGCGCCGTCGCGATCCTCACCAGCGACGACTTGGTGAACCTTGAGACCGGCCTCGCGGTAAGAGACCTGCTCGGCGCACGCTGGGTCGACGTGCCGGTTGTTCTACGCGTGTTCGACCGTGCGCTCGGGAATCGACTGGAGAAGACTTTCAAGTTCCATCACGTCTGGTCTACCTCAGCCCTGGCGGCACCGTGGTTCGTGGGCGCCGTGCTGGGACTCGAGGTGCTTGCGACATTCTATGTCCGCAATCGGCCGTTCCTGGTGGCGCGCCTGACGGTTCGCCCCGACGGCGGGCTCGTCGGGTTGGCCATGCGCGAGCTGTCCGCCCGGATTCGCGTTGTCACGATCGTACGCGAGGACGCTGGCGGCGCGATGGAGCACCCGCCGCGACGGGACACTCGTTTTGCCGCAGGCGATCAGGCCTATCTCGTAGGTCCGTACGAGGAGCTGCTGCGCGTCCTCGGTCGCGAACGTGAGACAGAGTCGCCGACCGGCTCGGCTATGCCTCCGCCCGCCCCGACTCCAGGAGATCAAAGCCGACAATAGGCGCACCCGACGATTTAGACATGTGGTCCGATCCCGTCTGACACTTGCGGGCGCTCATCCTCCTTTGCGGCACGTACTCGAAATGTTCGTGCGATACGGCCGCCGAGGGCGCCCAGCAACATCCCTGCGATCGCATCGATGAGGATGAGCAGCGGCGGAAAGCTTCCGAGCGATACCTTCGCATGAGTGCCTGCTATCGCGTGGGCGATCAATATGCCCGCTCCGAACAGCGCGCCACCGACAAGGCCGCGATCCGCTCCGCCCCACCCGTCTTGATGCTCGAAGCCGGCGACGATCGCGCCGAGTCCGGCCAGCGCCGCCAGTGCCCAGTAGGCGGCGGCGGAAACTCCGATGACGACTCCCACTACCGCACCGAAAGCGACCGGCACCACGCCCCCAAGGAATATCTGGACCGGTCGTGGCCTGTCTCGGAACAGCGGTGGCACGTGCATCGGCTCTCTTCCCTCCGCGTCTATGACCTGACCCACTTCAGACGGTACTACGACCACGGCTTGCTTCGAGCACAGTGAGCGGCGGGTTGATCTGGCGTTTGTCGTGTTTACCGGCCTCCGCGGCAACGTCCAAGGCAGTTCCAGAGCGAGCCTTGACATGCAACCGACAAGCTGCATATACTGAATATGCAGCTATATGGCTGCATATCAGCGTGACGAGGATGGCAGATGGATGAGATTTTCAAGGCACTGGCCGACCCTGGTCGCCGCCGGCTGTTGGATAGCTTGAATGCCGAGAACGGACAGAGCCTGCGGGATCTGTCCGGCCAACTCGACATGGCCAGGCAGTCGGTCAGCAAGCACCTAGCGGTGCTGGAGGCAGCCAACTTGGTGACCACCGTTTGGCGAGGTCGAGAGAAGCTGCATTACCTAAATGCAGAGCCAATCAATGCCATCGGCGAGCGCTGGATCGATCGATACGACCGCGGGCGCGTGAGTGCACTCGCGGACCTCAAGCGAGCACTGGAGAACACCCAAATGCAGAAGCCCGAGTTCGTCTATACGACCTATATCAAGACCACGCCCGAGCAGCTGTGGCAGGCACTGACCGACCCGGCGTTCACGCGACGCTATTGGGGGGCGAGCTTCGCTTCGGATTGGAAGGCTGGCTTGCCGATGACGTGGGAGTACGGTGGCGTCACGATCGCCGATCCCGCCCAGGTCGTGCTCGAGTCCGAGCCCTACAGCAGGTTGGCATACACCTGGCAGACCGTCACGCCGGAGTTCGCGAAAGTCGTCGGGTTCGACGACGCGTATGTAGCCAAGCTGGCGGCCGAGCGCCGCTCCAAGGTGAGCTTTGAGATCGAGCCGGTCAGAGAAGGCGTCAAGCTGACTGTCGTCCACGACGATTTCGATCAGGGAAGCGCGATGCTGGAGAGCATTAGCAACGGCTGGCCACTGATCCTCGCGAGCCTCAAGACGCTGCTCGAGACCGAGGAGAGCTTGGTCAGTCAGGTGTGACCGATATGCCGCCCCAATCCTCGGGGGCGACGTCGGCGAGCGTCTGCGAGAACGTCCACTGATGGCCGGCGAGGTCCTCAGCGGTGTACTGGCACTCGCCGTATGGGAAGTCAGTCGGCTCCTCGATGATGCGAGCGCCATGTTCGCGGGAGCGCACGCAGTGCGCGTGCACGTCCTCTACACGCACCATCACCGAGTGCGTCGCCTCGCCCGGCCGCGGCGGGCGACGATCATGGCGCACATCACCGAGGATCACTGCGCCATCGCCAAAGCTCATCTGTGCGCGGTGGTCCTCGCCGATCTGCACACGCTCGATGAAGCCGAAGGCCGCGCCCAACCAGTCAACCGCCGCGCGCACGTCCGCGTAGATCAGGACAGGGATGACGGTCGCTTTCGGGATGGACCGGTTCGGCTTCAGCATCGCGGTCATCCTATATCGACGGATCCGCAATGAAGTTGCGGGACGAACGACCCCGGCGGTCTGACCTGCCCCCAAAGGGGGATAGGGGACCGTTCCGGGGTCGTTTCGTCCTAGGGTGCAGCGTCCGTTGTCGCGCCCTCTCCGGCCCTCACCGTCTTGACACCTCCGCTGCGAGCGTTTCTTTCAGTCGCGCCTATCCAGATTGGCGCGCCAGATCCGGACGGAAGGGTGATCGTCTTCCGCTAGCTCGCCGGATATATACGCCAGATGCCCATCGCAGGCAGCTCGGAGAGCACAAACGTAAACCCAGTCCAGCCGGCGCGCTTGGCAGTCGGTCGCAGCGGTAGCCTGGGCGCGAAAACACTCGGCGTGGCCGCGAGGATATGCGGAGGCACATAATCGATCCGCACGAGTGTCTTTCCGTCCTTAAGAAACCCGACGACAAAGAGGCCGTGGTAAATGCCAGCGAGCATTCGTTCGTGCTGTGGTTTCCAGGCAGATCCCGGGAGACGATCAGGCAAAGAGCTCGTACCATTAGGCAACCGCGTCGCCTTCACTTGAGCAAGAAAACCGCAAAATGCGCAAATGATGTCTACGCACACGAAATTGACTGTCAGTGGCTTGAAAGGATAGCGTCGATTGCAACGAGGGCAGTGAGCGTGCTTACACACCGCTTTCTCGCCTCTTGTTCCTAGGGCCTGATGCGGTGAAGGCATTAGTCCGCCCCGACGTAAGCGTGAGTGAAAATTATCATATGGCGCTACGTTTGGTGTCTTTCCTGAGACGGCACAGGCAGTTGGATTTCCTCCAGGTCTTTGTATCGAAGCCGGCGACGGAGCGAGCCGTGACTGTGCAACTCGATTTCACGTCTGCCGTCGCGACCCTTGAGATAGGAGAGAATGTACCCGGGACTGACTGGTGCCCCGTCCTTAAGTCGGAAGACAACGTAGTCACGGCTAACCAATCCCTCTTCTGAGGGGCTCTGACACAGGGCGAACGCACCTTGCGCGGCCCTCATGGGATTGTAGGCAATATCATTACTCTCAACACAACGATACCGGTCGGTTTTTGCTGCCCGCTTTCCCTTTGCCGGACCGAATCCGTGCTGGTAAACACCCATAAACCGTCGACTACCGTCTATGAGTCCTACGGGCGCACCCCGCTTCTCGATCCATCGTCCTAGCACCTCTATCCGATCGGTACGGCGTGGGTTGGAAGAGTCTAGGGGTAGCACCATCTGCTCACCGGACTCTGTCGCTACGTCTCCACGACAGGCATTTTTACTGCATTCCGGTCCGTTCGCTGTAATTCCAGGCCATGGGATATCAAGACTCCAGGTGCCCTGCTTTACATCGCTTACCGATACCTCCCATGAGTAACGGTCTCTCGTGCCGTCGAGAACCCAGGCAAGCGCTCCCTCAAGGGCATCCGACGGAAGATCCGCGTGCAGCGAAGACGGTCCTGCCCTTCGCGGGACTTGGTAATAGCGGATGGTGTTGGGCTGAACGTCGCGCTTTATAATGAGTATGTTGGTTCGAACATCAGGAGCGCCACTGAATGTGCCGACCGGCAACCGGACCACGGCGGTGACGGCAAAGTCCGTCAATAGCCGTTCGCGAGCTTCGCGGAAGGCGCGTGCCTCGCGAAATAGAATGCCGTCAGGCACGATGATTCCACAGCGCCCAGATGGCGGGGCGTGGTCCATCCACCACGTGAGGAAGCGCAACTCGCTGACGACCGTCCGTCCGTGTAGGCTAGGCGGCGATTGGCGAAGGCCAAACGGCGGATTGGTTAGCATGACGCTAGGCATCACGTCATGCGCACAACCATCCCCAAGAGAGATTCGGCAGTTCATGGATCCGAAAGGCTGTCATGCGCTCCGGATAGCTCTCTAGCGCAGCCCACCAGTCGTGCCCAAATGCGCAAACCAGCCGCTGATGGAGGCGTCGGCGGTCCGGGTCTTGTGGCGCGGCGTCACCACGTCAGTTGCGAGTGGGGCACGCGGAAGTGGCTGTTCTACTGGGTGGCTCGGCGCAGCTTGCTCACATGCGCGCGCGCCCCGGCGGACGACGGTAGAGGCCCTCGCTGAATAGCGCGTTGCCCGCCGCGTTCCACCGCTCCAGCTCCTTGGCGGTCATGAACGGCTCGGGCAGGTGCCGGCCGATCTGCGCCTGGTACAGCACGGTGCCGAGGATCAACGTGACCCCGTGCAGCGCCGCCCAAGTGATGTCGGCGTCGTCTCGCAGCAGCCCGTGGTCGGCCAGCGTCTGCCAAAGCCTTTTGGCGATCCCGACGAACGCGTCGAACACGACCGCGGCGGTCTTGTCACCTTCGGCCACGGCCCGGGCCACGTACAGCAGCGCCGTCGGCTGCTCGGCCACGAATGCAGTGACGCGGTCGCCGAGCTGCTTCTGCGATTCGACCAGAGTCCCGGCTGCTGGCAGATCACCGAACGCCTCCGTCGCTAGTCCGACGACGTGCGCGCCGACGGCCTCCGCGAGTGCCGCCTTCGTCGTGAAGTGGTGCTGCACCAGACCGGGTGAGACTCCGGCCATCTTGGCGACATCACGGAGCGAGGTGCTGGCTACCCCGTCGCGCGCGAATCCCTCGAGCGCGGCGTTGCGGATGCGCGCCAGTCCGGTCAGATCAGAGGTCGCGATTACCATACGGTCGCATTGTATGCAGTACGTCTGTATCTTTCGCCGAGAGGTGTCAATGTCAGCCGCCAGCTTCTCCCACGCCCCCGTGCCGTACGCCACCGCCTATGCAGCGCGTTCCGGTGGCACGGATGCTCATCCTCCTACCGGCGCGGGCGCCAATCGATTTGCCAGCACCGGAGCTCATCCCCACCGCCCGCGCGGCTACGTCCGCCACTACACCGGGTTGATGACGCCGGGCGCTGGCGCCGCAATCCCGGCCCTGCTCGAACGCAACCGCTTGCAGCGGCTCGAGCGGCTGCTGCGCGCGGGCGCCAGCGGCGCGGGGCGACGCAGAGCTGGCCGGCGGCGCATGCGCGCGCTCCTCGCCGCGCCGGGTGCCCGCATGCGTTGGCACTCGGTGCCTGCCCCGGCGGCGCCCGGACCCGAACAGGCGATCGTTCATCCGCTCGCTGCGTCCACCTGCGACGTCGACTGCCCGCTCACGCTCGGCGCGATGAATCTCGCGCTGCCCGTGCACCTCGGTCACGAATGCGTCGCCGAGGTCCTGGCAGTCGGTGAGCGTGTGAGCATGGTCAAGCCCGGCGACCGCGTCGTCGTTCCGTTCCAGATCAGCTGCGGCTCTTGCTCGTCTTGTCGGGCTGGCTACCCCGGCAGCTGCCTCAGCGTTCCTCCGTTGTCAGCCTTCGGCATGGGCGTTGGCGGCGGACACTTCGGCGGCGCGTTCTCCGACGAGCTCATGGTCCCGTACGCCGACGCGATGCTCGTCCCACTCCCCGACGGGGTCGCGCCGGCCGCCGCCGCAAGCCTCTCGGACAACATCGCAGACGCCTACCGTCACATAGCGCCACACCTGCCAGCGTTGCTACAGGACGACGCCGATGCACAGATCCTGATCATCGCCGGACTCTCGCGACGACCGCTGCTGAGCGCGAGCGTCGCCCTCTATGCCGGCCAGATCGCACTGGCGCTGGGCGCGCGCAACGTGCGCCTCGTGGACTCGCGAGCACAGGTGCGGGCCCACGCCGAGCAGCTCGGTCTGATCGCACTACAGCCGCGCGAGCTACGCGGGCATGCGCCCGCACCGCTGGTCGTGCACTCGAGCGCCGATCCGCTTCGCCTCGCCCTCACTCACACTGCTCCCGACGGTGTCTGCACCAGTAATGGTGGCCTGCACCGCAGCACGGGAATCCCCCTGATTCAGATGTACATCCGCCGCTGCACGCTGCACGTCGGCATTCCGCACGCGCGCACCAACATTCCCGGCGCGCTCGAGTTGATCGCGTGCGGAAAGCTGCGTCCCGAGCAGGTGACCACCAACATCGCGCCGTTCGACGACGCTCCGCGTGCCCTGCGCGAGCATTGCCTCGCCGGAGCTACGAAGACAGTGCTCGTGCGCGGAGTCTGATGTAGTGGGTTTGCTCATGCTGGCCGGGGAATGTACATACGCCGAGTCCGCCGCGCCAGGCGGGGGAGATTGCCGGTGTGACTCGCTGCCATACGCCCTCATCCACGCCGGGAAGGTGCGGCAGCGTGAGGGCGGCCGACAGGACCAGAGCTGACAAGTTGGCCGGCTGGCGCCGCCCACGGCGGCGCGAACTCGCTACTGCCACCTGTCGCGTTTGTGCTTAGGACTGCTCCACGACCATCAGGCTGTGGCCGGTCGGGTCGCGAAACCAGAACATCGGCGGCACGGGGTCGCCCATGCGCGAGACCTCGGCGTCTACATCTACGTCAAGCGACTTGAACTGCGCGTGCGCCGTGCCGATGTCCTGAGTGTTCAGCGTGATGCCCGTCTGCATGGGCACGATCTCTCCGCTGCCCGGCGGCGGCGGCGCGAGCGCTATACCGGCACTTCCCTCGGGCGGATACACCTCCACCCAGCGGTAGCCGCCGCCCATCGCAATATCGGTTCGCTTCTCGAACCCGATGGACTCGTAGAACTTGATCGCCCGATCCTGATCGGCCGTGGGAAGGCAGATCAGGCCAATCTGACGGATGGCAGTCGCTGCGGTGCTCATAACGAACCTCCTGTGGTGATCGATTGCACTCTTTTAGACCCTGGTACCCGCGGAAACTGACGAGCTTCGCTCGAATCGTATGCCGGCGGCCTATCGTGTGAGCCGTGGGCCGGCTCAACTCTGACCCGAGACTCGACGCTGGTGAGCACATCGGCTAGACGCGAGTGTGCGATGGAGGCGCCGACTATTGGGCTTGCCTGAGCACGTTGCAAACGTCCGGCCGGAGCTTCGAGTAGAGGTCATTGGGTCGCCGGTGACACTTTCTCTCAGAACTCGTTGAAGGAGATGCTGTCGTAAAACGCGCTACCGTCCATGACCGCTCGTCGCGGAGGGTCATGAGCCAGGCGTACGTGTCCTCGTACTTGGTCCCGACCTTTGTCATTCCTGACCCGTCCCAGAGGACGATGACGGTGTTGTCCGTGTCGTCGGCAAAGATGCCTCGGGTCGTTACAGGGCGCAGTCGAAATCGGCTGACGAAGGCTCGCCAGGCCTCTTCCAGGATCTACGTCAGTCTTGGGCGGCTGCTGCGGTTGCCGTCACGTCGAGGCTCGCGCGGCCACACTTTACTGGACACAGGGCGGCCATTCGTTTTCAACGACGTTGAACTAAAGCGTCACGCAAACTCTTTCCGTTACGGGCATCGATTTGTTCACAGTACTTACCGGGTCCTCAAGTCTTATGAGTATGGGACGAACGACAACGCTTACGGCGTCACACCGTGGAGCGAGGTCCTCAGCCGCTAGCGGCCACGTCGTCTGCGTTGAGCGACCGAGGTATGCCGCGCAAACGACCAGCGCGAAGAAACCACTGAGTCGAGCGCTCATTACGTTACCGCCGCACCAACGTCGCGGATAACTATCTGAATGGAGCTAGTCGGGCTCGAACCGACGACCTCTAGCGTGCCACGCTAGCGCTCTCCCAGCTGAGCTATAGCCCCGAGGCGACGTATCTTATCGCCTCACGTGCTTGAGATCAGTCCGCACCGACAACGAGGAGCCGTGTTTCTCTGATGCGCCAATGCCGGCGCAGCGATGTCTCGAGCTCGTAGTCGCGGGCCCAGCGGATGTTTGTGGCTTGGTTGTTTCGAGTTGGTGCCAAACGGAGGCTGACGATCGCCATGCCCGCAACCCCGTCAATGGGGATCAAGTAGCACCTGTCGGTGTCTGAAGAGTAGGCAGCGATTGCATCGACTTCATTGGCGGAATACGTGGTTTTGACGTACCCGCGCGGTGTATGTCGGCTTGTTGCGCAGCGGACGTTCAGGATGTCGCCGAGGCGTGATGCCCACTTGCATTGAACGCGCAGCAAGCGGGTTCCCAGGTCGATCACGATGTCGTATCGCCCGCCCTCGGCCACTGGGCGAAGGACCGGCAGCTGGAGGCGAGTCGCGGCGGCGGCGATCTCCGTCTCGGCGATGGCACCCTTCTGGCTTGTGCCCAGCTCCAGCATGCACCCAGCCTAACCAGCGGAATGCGTCATAACACGCCAGTTTGTGACGAGTCTATGCCGATTCAGTGCCGATTTGCCACGCGTGCCCCAGCACGCACGGCGGCTCCTTCTGCACCACGCGGATCGCTCCAGTCTCACCCTCGCGGTATGAACTCCGGCACGTCCAGATCGGTGTCCCGATCGTGGCTCGTCGAGCGGCGTGTGCGGGGTAGAGTTTCGCCTCGCCCCTTCCCAGCAGCGGACGTCCCCCGGTGAGTGCCGCCGGGTGCAGCCTGATCCAGCCGTGCAGTCATGCTGCCGTGGGTGAGGCGCACGTCGCGTAGCAGTCGCTCGGCGTTGCTGCGCAGCGAAGTGGATAGGTCGCTCAGGTTTTGCGACACCTCGCTGCCGTCGCGCAACACTTCGTGTGCGGTCGTGCGCGCCTCGCTGACGATCTCACGCGCGTCGGCCTGGGCCTTCGCGCGCAGCTCGTTCGCCTGCTCTTGCGCCTCTGCCCGCAGCACCGCGTCTTGGCGCTCGCCCTCGGCAAGGGTTTGCTCAACCTGCTCTCGTGCGCCGGCAACGGTCTGCTCGGCCTGCTTGCGAGCGTCGGCGAGCACCCGCTCGGCCTGCTGGCGTGCCTCCTCGTGAGCCTGCTCAGCTTGCACTCGGGCCTGCGCGAGGATCTCCCGCGCCTCCTCCTCGGCGGCGCCCACGCGGTTGGCGGCGGCGCGATCGGCCTCGGCGATGCGCTCGGTCGCCCGGTCCTCGGCCGTGTCGCGCAGTGCTCGCGCGGCCTGCTCGGCGGCATCGACGATGCTCTCTACGCGCGCTGAGGTATCGCCCGGCTGCATGCGGGCATGTTAAGCCCTCCTGCTGGTTCAGGAGGCTTGGCCTGCCTTTCGTCCCTGGGCCCCTAGAACCCACGAGGCTTGGATGGTCTTTGCGTGAGAGTCGACTGGCTCCCTTCGCGCGCGCCCCCACGCCCGCGTATGCTCTCGCGCTTGCAGATCACCGCCAGAGCCCGTTGGACGGGCGCATTCGTCCTCCTCGCGGTTGTGGCCGCGCTCGTCGTCGCCATCTCCCCGCACGCCGACGCCAGCCCGCCGCCGCCGTGCCAGCCCGCGACGCTGAACACCTCCGCGGCGCTTGCCGGAGGGGCTGTGACCGTCTCGCCCGCGCCAGACACGCTCGACGCTTCTCACCGAGCACAGATCAGTTTTCTCGGTGTTCCCGCAGCCGACATCGCCAACGTCGCGGTCGTCGGCTCGCGCAGCGGTCCCCATCCCGGACGGCTCGCCGCCTACTCCCAAGGAGACGGGGCGAGCTTCCTGCCGCGTAAGTCCTTCGCGCAGGGAGAGACGATCACGGTCCATGCTCTCCTGCGACAGGGTGGCCTCACCACCCCGTTCGCGTGGCATTTCACCACCGCAGAGGTCGATGCCGTCAGCCGTTCGCTTGAGACACCGCCGCCTCCGCCGCCTCCGCCAAAGCCGAGCGAACTCCAGCATTTCGTCTCGCGCCCGGAACTGTTACCACCCACAATCACGGTGCGTACCGACACCGGTTCGCACGCACCCGGCGACCTCTTCCTCGCGCCTTACGCCGGCCCGGGTCAGTACGGGCCGATGATCCTCGACAGCTCCGGTCAGCTGATCTGGTTCAAGCCCGTGCCGCATGGCGCCAGGGCGGCCGACCTGCGTGTGCAGCAATACGATGGCCAACCGGTGCTGACGTGGTGGGAGGACCCGCTTGTCTACGGTGGCCGCCACGACGCGGGAGTCGTGATCGCCAACAGCTCCTACAAAGACATCCAGATCGTGCGCGCCGGCAATGGCTACCAGCCCGATCTGCATGCGTTTGAAATCACGCCTCAGGGCACCGCTCTGTTCACGGTCTACGACGCGGTTCGCTGCAACCTCAGGCCCTATGGCGGGCCCGAGAACGGGGCTGTCGCCGACACGCTGTTCCAGGAAATCGATCTGCGCACCGGGTTGGTGCGTTTCGAATGGCACGCGCTCGACCACGTCAAGCTCGCCGACTCCTACATGCCGGTCAAACCAGGCGGCACCCCGATCTCGCCGTGGGACTTCTTTCACATCAACGCCGTCTCCAGGCACGGCAACACGATGCTCGTCGATTCGCGCAACACCTGGGCGGCCTACAACGTCAGCGCTCGCACCGGAGAGGTGATCTGGCGTTTGGGAGGCAAGCAGTCGAGCTTCAAGATGGGGCCGGGCGCGCGGCCCGCCTGGCAGCACGATGTGCGCTCGGAGCCGGGCGAAAGGATCTCCTTCTTCGACAACGGGGGCACACCCAAGGTGCACCCGCAAACGCGTGTGATCGTGCTGCAACTCGATCGCCGCAACATGACGGCCATGCTCGTCTCGCGCTTCGTGCACCCCGACCCGCAACTGCTCTCCGCGAGCCAGGGAGACTTTCAGCCCCAGCCCGATGGCAACTGGGTCGTCGGCTGGGGGCAGGAACCCTACTTCTCAGAATTCAGCGCCGACGGACAGTTGCTCCTTGACGCTCATCTGCCTGCCCTCTACCAGTCCTTCACGGCGCTGAAGTTCCCCTGGGTGGGGGACCCCACCGAGCCCCCACGACTTGCCGTCCGCGCTGGCTCTAACGGAGGCATCGTTACCTACGCCACGTGGAATGGCGCCACCGCTGTCGAACGATGGCGCCTGCTCGGAGGGGCGACCCCGCAGTCGCTTGCGCCCATCGCTACCGCTCCCAAGAGCGGGTTCGAGACGGCGATCGAATCCTCCACCGCGCCGGCCTATGTAGCCGTGCAAGCGCTCGGCTCCCAGGGCCAGGTGCTCGGCGCCTCGGCGACCGCTGCGTCCTGAGTCGATCGGCAGCCACCGCAAGCGCTATGCGTTTTGCTTGCAAGTGGGAAACACAAATTGCAAATAATAATATTTGCCGATTAGCATGACGATCTGGCGTCGCGCTAACGCGGGGCGGAAGCGAGTCCGGGGGAGTAGTTGACCACAACTAAACGGGGTTGGGCCGATCGACTGCTCAGAAGGGTCCGATTAAGCGATAAGTGCGCCTGGCGTCGCGCGCTGTCGCATGACCGCACAACGTCTCAAGAACTTTGGAGGAGATTCTTCGTATGTTTCGTATGCGTCCACGCAGGCCATCACTAAGCACTGTCATTGCGAGCTTTGCGCTGTTCTTCGCGCTGGGCGGGACGGCGATCGCCGCTCAGCATTACCTCATCACGAGCACCAGCGAGATCAAGCCAAGTGTTCTGGCAAAGCTCAAGGGCAATACCGGCGCAACCGGGGCGCAGGGTACCGCAGGACCTGCGGGATCTCCAGGGTCTCCAGGGTCGACTGGTTCCGAAGGACCGGCTGGCCCGCAGGGTAAAACTGGGCTTACTGGTTCCCCGGGTCCGATGGGGGCGACCGGTGCTCCCGGAAGGATGGGCGAACGCGGGCCTGAAGGGCCAGCTGGCGGAGGGTCTAGCGATCTCAGCGCACTGACTCTCGAGGAAGGACCGACGAATGTGGTGCCGGCATATGACGAAGACGGACCGGGAGGCTATGAAGGAATCGCAGGGTCGACCGCGAGCTGCCCGACAGGCGACCACGTTGTCAGTGGCGGCTCCGACGTCTTTGCCGGCATAGTGGCGGGCGTTATCAGCGTACCTTCGGAAGATCACGACTCTTGGATTGTCGTCGTCGCGAACGACAGCACAGATGCAAAAGGCGTGGTCCAGGCGATCGCCTATTGCGCGGAGGCGGGTGAGGCGGTCGCCGCCAGCACGCCTCAGGCCGCACATCAGCGTGCTCTGAAGGAGGCCGCGAGGCTTGCCGCGAAGTTGGAGGCGCAGGTGAAGGCCAGCAAGGGATAGAGCTCGGACCGGCTGCCGACCGCCAGCTGTGGCAGAAAACGTGGGATATCGGTCCTTGCAGACAGGCTGGCTTTGGGGCATGATCGACCTGTGCCCCAGCGCCAACGTCCCCACCAAGTCGCGATCCTCGCCTTTCCCGAGGTCCAGAGCCTCGATGTGGTCGGCCCGCTGGAGGTGTTCGCCGGCGCGCAAACGCTGATCGAAGCCACCGGCCGCGCCGACCGCGGCTACGAGATCTCGGTGATCAGCCGCGACGGCGTGCCGCTGCGCACGTCGAGCGGGCTGGGGATCGTGCCGCATGGCAGCTTCGCCCGCTCACCCGCGCGACTCGACACGCTGATCGTGGCCGGCGGCACTGGGTCGCGCGCCGCGGCGCGCGACCAGCCGACGCTCGAGTGGATCGCCCGCGCCTCCGCGTGCTCACGGCGCACCGCATCCGTTTGCACCGGCGCCTTTCTGCTGGCGGCCGCCGGGCTGCTCGACGGGCGGCGTGCCACCACGCACTGGGCCTCTGCCTCCGAGCTTGCGCGCCGCCACCCGACGGTGAGTGTCGACCCTGAGCCGATCTTCCTACGCGATGGCAACATCTGGACCTCGGCGGGCGTCACCGCGGGGATGGACCTTGCGCTTGCGCTCGTCGAAGAAGACCTCGACCGCGAGGCGGCGCTCCAGATCGCTCGCCATCTCGTGCTGTTTCTGCGCCGGCCCGGCAACCAGGCGCAGTTCAGCGCCACGCTCGCCGCTCAGGAGCCCGCCCGCGAGCCGCTGCGCGAAGTTCGCCGCCATATCCTCGAGCACATCTCAGGCGATCTGAGCGTCGAGGCGCTTGCCATCCGCGCCCACATGAGCCCACGCAACTTCGCCCGCGCCTTTGCTGCCGAAACCGGTGTCACGCCCGCGCGCTACGTGGAGAGTGTGCGCCTGGAGGCGGCGCGTCGGGCGCTGGAGGATACGAGCGCGCCAGTCGCCGTCGTTGCCAGCGAGTGTGGTTTCGGGACGGCCGAGACGATGCGCCGCTGTTTTCTGCGCGCTCTTGGCGTTGGCCCGGCCGAGTACCGCCGCCGCTTTTACCCCGCCGGGGCCGCCATCCGTTCGGCCTCGGTGGCGTAGCCCCATAGGAGTGGACAACAGTGGGAACGACCCCAAATCCAAACCAAACAGGAGGTGTTTCACGGTGGAGATAGCGATACTCATATACGACCGTTTCACCGCGCTCGACGCCGTCGGGCCATATGAGGTGCTCAGCCGGCTGCCAGGCGCGAAAGTCACGTTCGTCGCAGAAAGTGCCGGCCCACAGCGCACCGACACACGACAGCTTGCGTTGCTTGTCGAGGCGACGCTCGAGGAGACGTCTGCGCCCGATATTGTGCTCGTCCCCGGTGGTCCCGGGCAGGATGCGCTGATGAGCGACGGCCCAGTCCACGAGTGGCTGCGCGCCGCCGATGCCACCTCCACGTGGACGGCCGCGGTATGCACAGGCTCGCTCATCATCGCTGCCGCTGGGCTGCTTGCGGGCAGGCGTGCCACCAGCAACTGGCAGGCACTCGAGCAGCTGGGCGAGCTTGGCGCCGAGGTGGTGCCCGAGCGATTCGTCTTCGACGGCAAGTACGCCACCTCGGCCGGTGTCACCGCCGGGCTCGACATGGCGCTCGCGCTGGCCGGGAGGATCGCCGGCGAGCAGGTCGCGCAGGCGATCCAGCTCGGCCTGGAGTACGACCCTGAGCCGCCCTTCAACGCGGGCTCGCCCGAGAAGGCACCCGCGGAGATCGTCGAGGCGGTGCGCGCCTACTCCCGCTTCGCGGGGGCCACATAGGGAGGGGGGTCGCTAACCTGCGCTGTCCGATGGCAGAACGCCGCTACGACCCGCAGGAGATAGAGCCCCGCTGGCAGGCGGTGTGGGCCGAGGAGCACACGTGGGAGGTATCCAACGATCCTGTTCCGGGTGAGGCCGACAGCGTCACCTCCTATGTGCTCGAGATGCTCCCCTACCCGAGCGGCGAGCCCCACATCGGGCATCTGAAGAAATACGCGGTCGGCGACGCGATCGCACATTTCCACCGGCGCACCGGCCACCGTGTGCTTCATCCGATGGGCTACGACGCCTTCGGACTGCCCGCGGAGAACCACGCGATCAAGACCGGGGTGCACCCGCGGGAGTCGATTGCCTCATCGATTGCCTCCTTCCAGCGCCAGTTTCGCTCGTGGGGGATTTCGATCGACTGGTCGCGTGAGTTTGGCACTCACGAACCCTCCTATTACCGCTGGACGCAGTGGATCTTCCTGGAGCTATACAAGGCGGGCCTCGCCTATCGGCGTGAGGCCGCGGTCAAGTGGTGTCCGCACGACCAGACCGTGCTCGCCAACGAGCAGGTCGTGGACGGTTGCTGCGAGCGCTGCGGCGCGGTTGTCGAAGTCAAGCAGCTGGAGCAGTGGTTTTTTCGCATAACCGACTACGCGGAGCGCCTGCTCGGCGATCTCGACGGGATCGCGTGGCCCGAGCACGTAAAGACGATGCAGCGCAACTGGATCGGGCGCAGCGAGGGAGCGGAGGTCACCTTCCGCTGCGAGCAGCTGGGCATCGACTACCCTGTCTTCACCACGCGCCCCGACACGCTGTTCGGCGCCACCTTCTTCGTGATGGCCCCTGAGCATCCCGACGTGGGGCGCCTGGTGGCCGGCACGCGGCAAGAGCAAGCGGTGCGCGATTACGTAAACCAGGCGCTCACAGAGTCTGGTGCCGAGCGCGGATCGCTCGATAAGCCCAAGACCGGCGTCGCCCTCGGGCGCACCGTCACCAACCCCGTCAACGGCGAGCAAATCCCCATGTACGTGGCCGACTACGTGCTGATGGAGTACGGCACCGGCGCGATCATGGCGGTCCCCGGTCACGACGAGCGCGACTACGCGTTTGCGCGCGCGTATTCGCTGCCAATCCGACGAGTGATTGAAGGCCCACCCACCCTGCCGGAAGGTGGGGGGGATGCGCAAGGCTTGCCCTACACCGGCGACGGTCCGCTGGTCGACTCCAACCCCAACTTCGACGGCATGGGCAATCGCGAGGCGCTGCGCGCGATCGTGCAATGGCTCGATCGCGAGGGCAAGGGCCACGCGTCGGTCAACTATCGCCTGCGCGACTGGCTGATCTCACGCCAGCGCTACTGGGGCTGCCCGATCCCGATCGTCTACTGCGAGCACTGTGGGCTGCAACCCGTCCCCGCCGAGCAACTTCCCGTCGTGCTGCCCGACATCGAGGACTACGCGCCGCACGGACGCTCGCCGCTGGCGGCCGCCGAGGAGTGGGTTGCCACCGAGTGCCCTTCGTGTGGTGGTCCCGCGCGGCGGGAGACCGACACGATGGACACGTTCGTGGATTCCTCGTGGTACTTCCTGCGCTACTGCGACGCACGCAACGACGAGGCCGCATGGAGCCCGGAGGCGCTGCGCAGGTGGATGCCTGTCGACCAATACATCGGCGGGGTCGAGCACGCGATCCTGCACCTGATGTACGCGCGCTTCTTCACCAAGGCCCTCGCCGATCTAGGACAGCTCGACTTCCAGGAGCCCTTCAGCGCGCTGTTTACGCAGGGCATGGTCACCAAGGACGGCGCCAAGATGAGCAAGTCCAAGGGCAACGTCGTCTCGCCCGCCTCGATCGTCGAGCGCTACGGCGCCGACACCGCGCGTTGCTACATCCTGTTCGTCGGCCCCCCCGACCAGGACGCCGATTGGTCCGATGAGGGCGTCGAGGGAGTCCATCGTTTCCTCTCGCGCCTGTGGCGCCTGGCGGCTGAGGTGGCCGAGCGCGGTGGCGCCGATCCGCTCGCGTCGGTAGGCGCATTCGGCGAGATTGGCGCCCTGCAGGGCGATGACCTGGAGCTGGTGCGCAAGGCCCACTGGGCGATCGAGAAGGTTTCCGAAGACATGCGCCGCTTCGGCTTCAACACCGCGATAGCGGCTGTCATGGAGCTGCTCAACGACTGCTCGCGGATGCGTGAGCAGCTCAGCGTCGAGACGCTGCGCTTCGGTCTCGCCACCGCCGCCTCGCTCCTATTCCCCTTCGCGCCGCACGTCTGCAGCGATATCTACGAGCTGCTCACCGGCGAGCGCGTCTGGGAGCAGCCCTGGCCGCAAGCCGATCCGGAGATGCTCGAGCGCGACGAATACGAGCTTGTGTGTCAAGTCAACGGCAAGCTCCGCGACCGCGTGCAGGCGTCCAGCGACGCCGGCGAGGAGGAGCTGAAGGCACTGTGCCTCGCCGCGCCCAACGTGCTCACGCACATCGAGGGCCGCGAGATCGTCAAGGAGATCGTGGTGCCGGGGCGGCTCGTGAACCTCGTCGTACGGTAAGCGCCGCGGCTTCGTGCGCTGCGGCTCAGGCGACGTCAGTTGCCACTGTGCGGCGCTCGCCCGTCGAGATGGCAGCCACGGCATGCTGGCCAAGCGCCTCGATCGACGTATCGGGCAGCACGCGCGCCACGCCTCGAGGTAGCCACCAGTTCCACTTGCCGAACAGCTCCATCGCCGTCGGCACGAGCACCAGCCGCACGATCGTGGCGTCGATCGCGATCGCAAGCGCGCAGCCGAGGCCAAGCTCTTTGATCGAGGGCACGCCCGTCAGCGCGAATACGCTGAACACGCACACCATGATCAGTGCGGCGCTTGTGATCGTCGGCGCGCTCGCCGACAGCCCTTCGACGACCGCGCGGCGCGTGTCGCCGGTCGCGGCGTAGCGCTCGCGGATACGACTCAGCAAGAACACCTCGTAGTCCATCGAGAGGCCGAACACGACTGCCAACACGAGTGGCAGGATCAGCGTTTCCACCGACCCGAACACGAGCGTCAGCACGCCGTATGCGGCACTTACCGACAGCAGGTTCATCACCACCGCCTTCAGCGGCAGCACGATCGAGCGCAACAGCAGCATCAGTACGAAGAAGGTCACCGTCATCACGAACAGCGCCACCTTCCACATCGAGCCGAGCACTTCCGCGTGGTAGTCGGCGAGATAGGCGGCGTCGCCGCCAAGCAGCGCGCCCGGGGGCAGTTGCGAGCGCAGACGCTTCACGGCTTCCTGCCCCTGCGGCGACTCACCGTCGTCGCGCGGCGTCGCGCGGATCAACACTTCGTGTCCATCGCTGGAGACGATTGTCGGTGCCACGCTCAGCACCTCCGCGTCGGCCGCCAGCACGCGTCGCACAGTCGCGGCCTGCGATGTTGGCGCGATCACTTCAAATGGAGTTGACGCGCCAGGTCCGGTGACCGCTGCGGCCGCCTGAAAGCCTCGCAGCGTCTCGTTGCCCTTGGGGAACTGGCGCAGCGCCCCGTCGGTCGTCTTCAGGTGCAAAGCGGGCGAGGCCAGCGCGAGCATCGCGATCGCCGCGGTGGCGGCGGTCAGTGCGGGCCGGCGAGTCACGCGTGCCGTCCAGCGCTCCCAAAAGCCCTGTGGGCTCGGAAGTCGCGCCGAGATCCACGCAAATACTCGCCCGCGAGTGTGCGTGCGCTCGCCAAGCAGCGAGATGATGCTCGGTAGCAACGTCGAGGCGGCCAGCACCGACACGGTTACAACAACGATCGCGCCGAGTGCCATCGAGCGGATCGCCGCGGCGCGCACCACGTACAGGCCGACGAGCGCTGTCACCACCGTCAGCCCCGAGAAGATCACCGCCACGCCAGAGGTCGCAAGTGCCGTCGCACGCGCCTTGATCGGATCGGCGCCTGCGCGGATCTCTTGCCGATAGCGCGCCAGCACGAACAGCGAATAGTCGACCGCCACGCCGATCCCGATCATCGACGCCATGTTCGTGACGAACACCGACATTTCCATCGTCAGCGAGAGGAAGTAAATGATCGCACCCGTTATCAACACCGACACCAAGCCGAGCGCCAGCGGCAGGCTTGCCGCGATCAACGAGCCAAACACCGCGATCAGGATCAGTGCCACGATCGGAAAGCCGGTTTGCTCGGCGGTCGCGAGATCCTTCTTGGAGAGGTCCTGAAGCCCGGCCCACAGTGCCGACTGGCCGAGGAGATGTAGCGCCACCGGTCCATCGTCGGGGCCGTTCAGGTCGAGCTTCCCGCGCAGCTTCGTCGCAACATTGGTCGCGCCTTCTTCGTTGACCGCCATATCGAACGGCACCACGATCGTACGCTGGTGCGCGCCGGCTGCCGCGATCTCATGCTCGACCTGTGCCTGCACCGTGGGGGAGATGCTCACGTGTGCTGTGCTTTGCGTCGCCGAGTCCAGGCGCACGAGTGCGGCGCTCATCTCGCTTGCGGTTGCATCGCTTGCGGGCGCGAGCACTCCCGCGAGTCGTGCCGCCTGGGCGCCAGGAGTGATCTTCGGTAGCTGCTGCAGCACCTTCTGCGAATCCGAGCCGGGGATCGTGTACCCGCCGCCGGAGAGGTGTTCGCTCTGTTTCGCGGCAAACGGCACCGCGGCGAGCACCAGAACGAGCCATGTGCCGATGACGATTGCGCGGCGGCGACGTAGCCAGCTGTCCAACTTCAGCATGAAGGTCTGCATGGGTGCCTCCCGGCGTCTGGCGGTTTGGCTGTCCAGCCAGTTTCTTGCTTCGGGAGATTACGCAGTGTGACTGGGAACACATATAGGGGATTTCCCTACCCGCGCCTGGCGCGGCCGAGTTTGACCGATACAGCGTTGAATGTCTGGCGGAATCACGCCAAAATCGTGAAGCCGATTGGTCCGATCAAGCGGCTATAGCCGGCGCAAGCGCGTCGGCCGACACTCGACTCGGGATCGTCACCCGTACTTCGCCGTCGCGCTCCAGTAGCCACTTGGCGTTGACAAGGGTAAGCCCGATAACCTGGCCCGTCTCGTCGTAGCGAACATCGTGACCCTCGATAGTGCCGTACGAATCGGCAGGCTCACGGGGCTCTCCGACGCTCAAGTAGAGTACGTCGCCATCTGCGTCGTAATCGACGTGGTCGAACTTGATCGTGCCGATGGTGATCGTCATTTGGGTAGACCGTCCGGCTCGTTGTTCTGTCCGAAGGCCGTGACGACGCGGTCGACGTCGCCCTCAAATTGTACTACCGCCCTCAGCCAGCTAAATGGGAAGGGGGCATGCGTGCGAAGCCAGTAACGCTCACGTCCCGGGCGTGGGTCGGACTCCTGGAAGTCAGGATTGCGAATCGCCGTGAGCAACAAGTCCAGCTCGCCGCGCATCTCGACATGGTGTTTGACATAGGCCCACTTCGCATGGGTCAGCTCGACTGTACGCCCTTGCGGCGACATTACGCTGGCTATGACGGTGCTGTCGGCCACGCCCGACAGCTTGAAGACGACCCCCGACGATTTTTGCGCTCGCTCCAGATTCGACAGCCGAAAGGACGTCCGTGACATCGTCCGCAGCGGGAATAAACTCGACTCCAGTGCCCGCCCTAAAGCCCGCCTACCTGATCCACGGCGACGATCACGGCGCGATCGCCGAGCGTCGTGCGCGCCTGAAGGTACTGGCGGAATCCGATGGCGATGCGGCCAGCGTGGAGGTGCTCTCCGGCGATGCGGGCACGCCCGAAGCTGTTGGGATCGTGCTATCGACGATGACGTTCGCGATCGGACAGCGCGTGATCGTGGTGGACGGCGCCGAGCGCTTCAAGGAGGCTGATGTCTCCACGCATATCGAGCCGGCGATGGCCGCGATGCCGCCCGATACGACGATCGCGTTCTTCGCGCGCGAGGAGGGTCGCACGAAGGCGCCGCCCGCACTGCACGGTGCGGTGAAGGCCGCCAAGGGCCAGATCGTGGCGGAGGCGACGATCAAGCCGTGGGAGCTTGCCGGCTGGGTGCGCGAGCAGGCAAAGCGGCTCGGTCTCTCACTCGACGCGTTCGCCGCGAAGACGCTCGTGGCGCAGGTGGGAGAGCGCCAGCAGCGCTTGCTGCGTGAGCTGGAGAAGCTGACTCTGGCTGCTGAGGAGAGCGACGCGCCGATCAAGGTGAGCGCGGAGGAGATCGAACGGGATGCCGCCCACTCGACCGCGCACCGTGCCTTCTCACTCGCCGATGCGCTGGTTGGTGGTGACGCGGGCGAAGCGATGCGCTCCTACTTGCGCCTGCGTGCTCAGGGCGAGCGGTTGCCAGGTCTCTTGTATCTGATGGCCCAACGCTTGCGCGACGCCGAGGGCGTGTCTGTGCGCATCCAGGCGGGCGAAGCGCCTGCGGAGATCAAGCGCACGCTACGGATGCCCCCGCGTGCCGCGGACCGCTTCATCGCCGACGTGGCCCGCACCGAGCCGGAGAACCTGCGCAGCGCGATCTGTCGGATCGCCGACCTGGAACTGGACACGCGCGGGGGGCCAGAGCTGAGCCAGTCGCGCACGGCACTCTCTTCGCTGGAGGAGGATACGCTGGCGCTGAGGGCAATCTTGGCGATCGCGAGCTAGGGGATATATATGTCCGATTTTATACCTACTACTAAAATGACTACATATCGTAGTCACTATGGTATGAGGTACAAAAAGAGATAACAACACCCCGCGCCTTGCGCGGATTTTGGTCGAGAACGGTGTCGTGAGAGGGTGGCGCTCAGCTGCCGCTGCTGGCAACCGTACGCGCCGCGCGCGACTTCTTGCGCGCACCCGTATTGCGATGCAATGCGCCACGCTTGACGGCCTTGTCGATCGTGCGCACAAGACGACGGTGCTCGGTCTCGATCGCCGCGCTGTCGCTCTCCTTGACGAGCTCTTCCAGGCGGCGGAAGTAGGTCTTGATCGCCGAGGTGTACTGACGGTTCTCCAGACGCTCGCGCTCGGAGCGGAGGATGCGCTTCTTTTGGGATGCGATGTTGGCCATGTGAAGAGACGCTTGCGACCCGAGCAGCCTGCCGGGGCGCGCCGCGCAGCGCCGTACTATAGCGCCCCGTGGCTGTGAGCTCTGAGACGGGGGAGGAAGTGGCGGGGCCGGGGCCTGCCAACAGCATCGCGCGCAACACCGCGATGTTCTCGATCGTGACTGGCTTCTCGCGGATCGTGGGGCTGTTGCGCGAGATCGCGTTCGCGAGCTACTTCGGTACGAGTGCCGCCGCGTCGGCCTACACGATCGCCTTTCTGGTCCCCAATTTCGTCGCGCAGCTGTTCGCCAACGCGGCGCTGTCGGCGGCGTTCGTGCCCGTGTTCACCGACCTGCTGCAGCAGGGCAAGAAGCGCGAGGCGTTTCGGCTGGCATCGACGCTGTTCTGGATCCTGCTGATCGCGCTTAGCGTAGTCACCGCCTTCTTCATCCTGGCAGCCGGCACGATCATGCCGCTGTTTACCGGCCCCAAGTTCCTTCCCTCGACGGTGTCGCTGACGGTCGGACTCTCACAGGTGTTGTTTCCGGTCGTGTTGCTTCTGGGCCTCACCGGACTGCTGCTGGGCATCCTGCAGTCCTACGACCGCTTCACCCTGCAGGCGGTCTCGCCGGCGATATGGAACGTGATCATCATCGTGTTCCTCGTCGTGCTGCACCCGCACTTCCACGGCGAAGCGAGCATCTACGCGTTCGCGATCGGCGTGCTGGTGGCCACGGGCGTGCAGATGCTGATGGCGCTCGGCGCGCTCGCGCGGATCGATTTCCGCTTGCAGATGACGATCGACTGGCACGACCCGCGCGTGAGCCGTGTATTCCTGCTGATGATGCCGGTCACGATCGGCCTGGGCATCGTCAACCTCGACCAGCTGATCAACTCGGCCTTCGGCACGCTCGTCTCCGCCGAAGCACCGCGCGCGATCGAAAACGCCTTTCGCGTGTACATGCTGCCGCAGGGCATGTTCAGCGTGGCAGTCGCAACCGTGCTGTTTCCGACGATGAGCCGCATGGCATCTCGTCGCGACACGGCGTCGATGCGCAGCACCGTGGCCTCTGGCATGCGCCAGATCAACCTGCTGCTGATCCCGTCTGCCGCGTTCATGGCGGTGCTCGCGACACCGATCGTGCGACTGCTCTTCCAGCGCGGCGAATTTGACGCGCAGTCCACGCATCTGGTGTCGATCGCGCTGTTCTGGTTTGCCTTCAGCCTGCCCTTCGGCGGGCTCAACCTGTTGCTCACGCGCACGTTCTTCGCCGTGCGGCGACCGTGGATACCCACCGGCCTCGCTGCGATCAACATCATCGTGGACATCATTGTCAGCCTCAGCCTCTACAAGCCGCTGGGCATCGCGGGGCTCGTGATCGGGACGTTGGTGGCCAACGTGGTCATGACCGGGTTGCTCGCCCGGCGCGTGCGAATCGGCTTCAACGGGCGCCTCGAGGGGGCGCGCACGACGATGATCACCGTGCGCGTGTGCACGGCCTCGGCGCTGCTCGCGGGCGTGTCCTATGCGGTTTGGTACTCGCTCGACGCGTTGCTCGGCGTGTCGCTGCCGGCGCAGATCGTCAGTGTCGGAGCGGCGGCGCTCGCCGGGCTGTGGGTGTATTCGCGGGCGGTGCTCGTGATGAGCGTGCCCGAGGCCCGCCAAGTGCAACGTTTGATCATGGCCCAGCTAGGCAGGGCTTGACGAAGAAGGGCCGAGAAGGCTTTCGCCCTCCCGGCCCTGGTCCGGACAAAGATCACCGGGTTACTACTACGTCCCAGGACTTAAAACGTGTCTATGCCTGGGCGGCTATGACACTCCCAACCACCGGGACTGGCCATCAACACAAGGTTGGTGCGTGGCCCGGTTGAGCCCGAGGGCTCCGGTTGAGTAGGCGATCCGCCGGACCTATAAGGCTATCGCCTCTACAGTTTGGACCCCCATGGACCAATCGCGCATACGCAACTTCTCGATCATCGCCCACATCGACCACGGCAAGTCGACGCTGGCCGACCGCATCCTCGAGCTGACCCACGCCGTCGACGAGCGGGCGATGCGTGCGCAGGTGCTCGACTCGATGGATCTCGAGCGCGAGCGCGGGATCACGATCAAGGCGCAGGCGGTAAAGGTCGCCTATACCGCCTCCGACGGTGAGACATATCAACTGCACTTGATCGACACGCCCGGGCACGTCGACTTCACTTATGAGGTGTCGCGCTCGCTCGCCGCATGCGAGGGTGCGCTGCTGGTCGTGGACGCATCGCAGGGCGTGGAGGCACAGACGGTGGCCAACACCTACCTGGCGGTGGAGGCGGGGCTGGAGCTGATCCCGTGCCTGAACAAGATCGACCTGCCTGGCGCCGAGCCCGAGCGCGTCGCGGGCGAAGTGGCGGAGCTGATCGGCGAGCCGGAGGAGGCGATCCTGGAGATCAGCGGTAAGACCGGTGCGGGCGTGGCGGAGGTGCTCGACCAGCTGGTTAGGCGCGTGCCGCCGCCCTCAGGCGATCCTGATGCGCCCCCGCGCGCGCTGATCTTCGACTCCGAGTTCGACCAGTATCGGGGCGTAATCGCCTACATCAGAGTGGTCGATGGCGTGTTCCGCAAGGGCGAGGCGATCAGGGCGATGGCGGCCGGCACACACGCGGAGATCGACGACATCGGGTTCTTCTCGCCGACAATGACGCCGGTCAAGCAGTTGGCAGCGGGTGAGGTCGGCTACCTGATCACGGGTATCAAGGACGTCACGCATCTGCGTGTCGGCGACACGCTGACAACGACGGTGCACGGTGAGAAGCGCACCTCCGAGCCGCTGCCGGGCTACAGGGAGGTCAAGCCGATGGTGTTCTGCGGCCTGTTCCCGATCGACTCCGACCGCTACCCCGACCTGCGCGATGCGCTCGAGAAGCTGACGCTCAACGACGCGGCGCTCTCCTGGGAGCCCGAGACCTCCGATGCGCTCGGCTTCGGCTTCCGCTGCGGCTTCCTCGGGCTGCTGCACATGGACATCGTGCGCGAGCGCCTGGAGCGCGAGTACGACCTGGAGCTGCTTGCGACGATGCCGTCGGTCGAGTTCGACGTGACTTTGACCAACGGCGAGGAGCTGGAGGTGCACAACCCCTCCGACATGCCCGACCCGGGTACGATCGCCGAGATCCGCGAGCCGTTCATCAAGGCTCAGGTGATCGCCCCGCGCGAGTTCGTCGGAGCGGTGATGGAGCTTTGTCAGGAACGCCGTGGCGAGCCGGTCGGAATGCACTACCTCTCGCCCGAGCGCGTCCAGATGAGCTATGACCTGCCGCTCGCGGAAATCGTGCTCGACTTCTTCGACCAGCTCAAGTCTCGCACGCGCGGGTACGCCTCGCTCGACTACGAGCTCAGCGACATGAAGCCCGCCAACCTGGTCAAGCTCGATGTGCTGCTCGCCGGCGACACCGTGGACGCGCTGTCGATGGTCGTGCACCGCGAGAAGGCCTACGACATGGGCCGCACGCTCACCGAAAAGCTGCGCAAGCGGATTCCGCGCCAGCAGTACGACGTGCCGATCCAGGCGGCGATCGGCTCGCACATCATCGCCCGCGAGACCGTCAAGGCCTTCCGCAAGGACGTGATCGCGAAGTGCTACGGCGGCGACATCTCGCGCAAGAAGAAGCTCCTGAGCAAGCAGAAGGAGGGCAAGAAGCGCATGAAGCAGGTGGGTCGCGTGGAGGTGCCTCAGGAGGCGTTCCTGGCGGTGCTTGAGATCGGCGATGAGTAGCCGGCCCGTGTCGCCGATTGGATCCCTCCGATTCTCGGGTGGCGATTATTTTTTTGGATTGGGGGGCGTTCCCTCGGGGTGCCGCGCGTAGTGCACATCCTGTTTGTGTGTCTTGGCAACATCTGCCGCTCACCGACCGCGGAGGGCGTCATGGCAACGCTCCTCGCGCAAGCCGGCCTGGAGGATGGGATCGTGCTCGACAGCGCCGGCACAGGGGCGTGGCACGTGGGCGAACCCGCGGACGCGCGTGCCCGCGAGGCGGCATCGGCACGCGGGATCGAGCTGCACAGCATCTCGCGCCAGGTGAGAATGGAGGATTTCGAGCGCTTCGACCTGATCCTCGCGATGGACAGCTCAAACCAGCACGCGCTCCGTCAACTTGCCCCCAACGAACAGGCGCGCAAAAAGGTCAGGTTGCTGCGCGAGTTCGATCCCGCCAGCGTCGCCGCGCACGATCTCGATGTGCCCGACCCCTACTACGACAACCAGCGAGGTTTCGAGATCGTGCTCGACCAGGTGCAGGCGGCGTGCGAGGGTTTGCTCCAGTACGCGCGGGAGTCCGGGCTGGGGTCTGCGGCCAAGGATCGCGGGTGAGCCTGCCGGTTAGAGCAAGCGACCCGCGCCGTGTCGGTGGTGGCGACATCAACGAGGCTTGGCATGTGCGCATGAACGGGCAGGACGCATTCGTGAAGACGCGCGCGGACGCAGGGGAGGGCGAGTACGCGCTTGAGGCTGCCGGCCTCCAATGGCTTGGCGAGCCTGGGGCGCTGAGGGTGCCAAAAGCGATCGAGGTCGCCGAGGATTACCTAGCGCTTGAGTGGGTGCAGCCCGGTCGGCTGAGCGCCGACGGCGCCGAGGAGCTGGGGCGCGGCCTCGCGGCGATCCACGCGGCGGGCGCGCCGTGCTTCGGGGACCCTGGGTTCGGTGAGCGGCTCGGGATAAGCGCACGTATCGGCTCGCTGCGTCTCCCCAATGAGCCGAGTGAGGATTGGGTCTCCTTCTATGCCGAGCGTCGTCTGCTACCGCTCGCACGGATCGCGAGCGAGCGCGGCATCCTCTCAGAGGCGGGGGTTGCGGCGGTGGAGCGAGTGTGCGAGCGACTCGACCGGCTGGCCGGACCGCGCGAGCCGCCCGCACGCCTGCACGGCGACCTATGGAGCGGCAACGTTCATGCCGACACCAGCGGACGCCCGTGGCTGATCGACCCCTCCGCCTACGGCGGCCATCGCGAGATCGACCTCGCGATGCTGCGTTTGTTCGGCGCTCCCTCCGAGCGCGTATTCGCGGCATATGAGGAGTCGGCGCCGCTTGCCGAGGGCTGGAGAGAGCGGGTGAGCCTGTGGCAGCTCTTGCCACTGCTCGTGCACGCGGTTCTGTTCGGCGGTTCCTATTGCGCGGCGGCTGAGCGCGTGGCGAAGAGTTACGCCGGCTGAACCGTCCCGCTAGGGAGCGTCGGTCGGATAGGGGGGTATGCGCCCCACGACGATCGAGCAGCGTCGTCGCCTGTACCTCCAGGCCCGCGTTGTAATCGCTCGCCACTACCGTCATCCACTGACGCTCGACGCGGTCGCGCGTGCACTGGCCAGCTCGCCGCGCCAGCTGACGCGCGCCTACGCGCAGTTTGGCGAGGTCACCTTCCGCGAGGACCTGCTTGCGCGCCGCCTGGGCATCGCGGCGCAACTGCTGATCGAGCAGCCGGCGATCTCGGTGCGCGACGTCGCACGACTGGTGGGCTTCCGTCAGGCACCGCATTTTGCCAAGGCGTTTCGGCGGCGCTACGGGCTCACGCCCGCGGCCTTCCGCGCCGAGGGGCGAGCTTATGCGTGTCGCGCTCGTGCCGCGCAGCTGACTCCGGGCACATCCGACTGCGGCGCTCCCCAACAGCAGGCTACGACCTGCCCTCAGCGGGCCGCGTGAAGCGTCGCGTCCAGCTCGGGTAGCGACTCGACTGGGCTGGCGCCCGGTAGGCGCAGGCGCATCAGCGTGCCACCGTCCGGTGCGGCCTCGGCGCTGACGCGCCCGCCGTGCTGTTCGGCGACCTGGCGCACGATCGCAAGACCCAAGCCCGAGCCGGGTCGTCCGCGTGCCTCCGCGCCTCGGTAGAAACGGTCGAAGACCTGGGGGAGGTCGGCTGGTGAGATGCCCGGTCCGTGGTCGCGGACGATGAGGGTGTCGCTGTGCAGCGCGATCTCGATGGGCCTGCCGGCGGGGCTGTAGTTGACCGCGTTGTCGATCAGGTTGTTGATCGCGCGGCCGAGCCGCATCGGCTCGCCGGTGACCACTACCGGGTCGAGCTGAACGTGAAAGGGCGTATCGGGCGAGTGGCGGCGGGCTCGATCGAGCGCCTCCTCGACAATCAGGTCAAGGCGCACGTCCTCGCGTCCAGAGCGCGGCTGCCCGCCACGTCCCAGCTCGATCAGGTCGTTCATGAGCAGTGTCAGCTCCTCGATCTGCTCGACCACATCATCGAGCATTCGTTGGCGCTCCTCCACGGGCATATCCCGCTCCTGCTTGAGAATTTCGATGTTCGTGCGCAGGCTGGTGACGGGGGTGCGCAGCTCGTGCGACGCATCTGCGACGAGCTGGCGCTGCGCGTGCACGGAGGCGTCGAGCGCGCTCATCGAGGTCTCCAGTGCGTCGAGCATCGCGTTGAAGCTCTCCGCGAGGCGTCCGATCTCATCTTCGCCCGCGGGTTGGATTCGGTTGGAGAGGTCCTGTGTGCGGGTCACGTGCTCGGTGGCCTGGGTGAGGCGCTTGATCGGCGCCACCGCGGCACCGGCAACGAGTCGCCCGAGCAGCGCCGCGAACGCGACCCCGCCAATGTCGAGCAGCACAAGGATCAGGCGCAGGCGCGCAAGCGCGCTGTCCACGTCGGTCAGTGGCTGGGCTAGTTGGGCTGCGTAGCCGCGAGTTACCGCCTCGGTGAGCACGCGCAAGTGGATGCCGTCGGCGTTCGTGTCGCTGTAGAAGGGTTTGCCGCCATGCGCGGCAAGTGCGCGCGCCTTCGCGTCCACCGGCAATTTCACGCTCGGTGTAGAGGCAAACAGAACCTTGCCGCTGGAGTCGATCAACTGTTGATAGCCACGCACCTGATCTGGTCCAGGCGGGATTCCAGGAAACGCATTGTGGTGGATTCCCAGCCGCGCCGTGGGTCCCGGGAAGCGGTCGAAATGGGAGACCAGCGGGCGCGCGCGATCGCGCAGCTGACTGTCCACCTGGCCATATAGCTCGCGCGCGGCGAGCAGGTAGGTGAGTGCCGAGGTGAGCACGACCGCCACGGCCACCGCCGCGGCCGAGACGAGTGTTATGCGCCGCCGAAAGCTCACGCTCGCAACACGTAGCCGACGCCGCGCACCGTGTGCAGCAGGCGCGGCTCGCCGCCAGCCTCGGTCTTACGGCGTAGGTAACCCATGTACACGCCGAGTGAGTTGGAGCTGGAGCCGAAGTCATACCCCCACACGTGTTCGAAGATGATCGAGCGAGTCAAGACCTGCTTGGGATGGCGCAGGAACAGCTCGAGCAGCAGAAACTCGGTACGCGTCAGTGTCAACGTCCGCTCGCCGCGCCACGCCTCGTGTGCGAGCCGGTCCATGCGCAGATCCTCAAAGGCGAGCGTTTCCTCCTGTTCGCTCTCATCCGCCCTGCGCAGCAGCGCGCGCACGCGCGCCATCAACTCGCGCAGCGCAAACGGCTTGATCAGGTAATCGTCGGCGCCGGCGTCCAGGCCGGCCACGCGATCGTCGACCTGCTCGCGCGCGGTAAGCATCAGCACAGGAGTGCGGTCGCCGCCCTCGCGCACACGCCGGCATACCTCCAGGCCGTCGAGCACGGGCATCGATACGTCAAGGATCACCGCGTCGTAGGAGCCCTCGGAGATGCGCTCCAGCGCGTCGCCGCCATCGCCCGATAGGGCTACCTCGTAGCGCTCGAGTGTGAGAGCTCGCGAGAGCGCGTGTTGCACGGCGGGCTCGTCGTCGACGACCAGTATGCGCGCGGGCTCTGCCATTTGGTTTCGATCGTCCACCGACTTGGACATTGGGGGGCGGGGGCTATGGTGACGGTAGCGCAGGGAACATACGATTGGGGCCGAAGAGGATGCGAAGAATCGCCGAAGATGACACCGCGCGGGCGGTTCGTGCGCAGGAGCGTGAGCTCGCGCCCTCTGGTGGGAATGGCGGGATCGCGAACCAGTCTCGACGGCTGCGCAACGGCCTGATCAGTCTCGCGATCTTCTTCGCGCTGATCGTCGCGCTGCTGCTCGCCGTCCCGAAACTGCGCTCGACGGGCGAGTTGATAACCGACGCTAGCCCCGCATGGGTGATCGCCGGCATCGGCCTGGAGCTGCTCTCGTGCGCCGGCTATGTGGTGCTGTTCGAACTGGTGTTCAAGATGGAGCGGCGCTTCAGCCGGCGGCTGTCGCTGTCGGAGCTTGCGGTCAACTCGGTCGTGTCGGTCAGCGGCATCGGCGGGATCGCGCTCGGCGCGTGGGTGCTGCGCACCAAGGGCGTCTCGGTCGAGCGGATCGCGAGGCGCTCGGTGCTGATGTTTGTGCTGAGCAGCGCTGTGAATGTTGCTGCCGTAGCCGTGATCGGCGTGTTGATGTGGCTGGGTGTGCTGTCAGGCTCACGCGACCCGCTGCTGACTCTCCTGCCCGCGGCTCTTGCGATCGCGACGATCGCGGCGACCTTGGCGATTGCCGCGCTCGCGGGCCGACTCGCGCATGGGCGGTTGAGCAGTGGACGCGTGCACGTGGCGCTCGTGGCAGTCAGCGACGGAGTGCGCGGCGCGCTGCGGCTGATCCGCCGACACGACTGGCGTCTGCTCGGCCCGGTCGGCTATTGCCTGTTCGACGCGCTCGTACTGTACGTGAGCCTGCGGGCATTCGGCCCGGCGCCGACGTTTTGGGTAGTCGCGATGGCTTATCTCGTTGGCCTGATGGGCAACTCGATCCCGATCCCGGCAGGCCTGGTGGCGGTCGAAGGTGGGTTGATCGGGATGCTTGTGCTGTTCCATGTTCGGCCGGTCAAGGAGGCGGTGGCGGCGGTTGTCGTCTACCGCGCGATCTCTCTATGGGTCCCGGCACTGATCGGCTCCGCGGCGTTCTTCGGGATGCGCCGCGAAATCGGGGAGCCGGTGAGCACGACATCCAGCAGTCCAGCCCCAAGTTGAGCGGCTGCGCCAGGAGTGCGCTGTGCCGCGTTGTTGCATGCGACCACGGGCGAATCACCGGCTCGCGGGAGGTTTCCCCGCGAGCTTCAGGAGCGCGCCAGTCGTTCGGCGGCGGCCACCGCCGTGCTTGCCGTTTGACAAGGGTGTCCGGGCAGCGTTTCCATGACCTCGCGAAGCTGGGGCGACTCGGGGCCCGAGAGACCCGGACAGTAGACGGGAGGAGGCAGGTTCCCGCTGGCCGAGCCGGGCGCGTTGAGTGGTCGCAGCTCCTTTGCCGCCAGCAGTGCGTGGGCGCGCGTATCCGAGAAGATGTCGATCGCCGTGCGGCCGCTGTATAGCTCGAGCGAGCGTTCTTCGTCATACAGCGTCCCTGGCACGCCCCGTACGACGATGTTGCGCTGCGGGCCGAGCGCGCTGTTCGAGTGCAGGCCGTAGATGACGGTCGTGACCTGTAGCGGCAGCAGGCAGCTGCCGCCGCCGCCAAGTAGCCCCTTGCCGCTGACGCAGTCGCCGTAATACACGCTGTCGCCGATTCCCGCGCTGTAGTTCTTCGAGTCCGTCCACAGCCGCGAGCGGGCTGCCGGCAAAGCGTGGGCCGGCCCAATACAGCGGGTAGTAGGGAAATGTCTGGGCCTGCGCGAGCGCCGCGCTGGTGAGTGGCGGTGGATGTGTCGTGCCACAGCCCGAGGCGAACGTCGCCAGGGCGAGCAGCGTGAGCGCGGTGAATGCCAGGACCGGCCGTGCCAGTGCTCGGTGCAGCCACCGGCGTCGCGGTGCAAACTGGGCGGTTGGGGCGTGCGGGCCGGCGTGGTGCTTCATCGACCAGGGCTCGAGCAGGTGATGGTCATCGGCGGGGATTATCGGCTACCGGCGTTTACGACGCGCAACGCGACTTCTGGCGCTCTGGTCGGTTGATGCAGGTACAAGCGCGCGACTCGTCCAATTTGAGATCGACTCGCGTGTGTGCCGGGGCCTGACTGGGTAGCGAGTCAGGTCCCGGCCAATTTGATCGGCGGCCTCGCCATACTGGGCCGCTTGGGTTCCGTCGATACTCAAGCACTCGCCGAGGTGCAGCCCCGATTGGGGTCCACGCGAGGGTCGCTCGCTGGTGCACGCATCTCCCTTGCGATGGTCACGGCGGTAGTGCTCGTCGGTAGCTGGCTGATCGTCGCGCCGCTCTCACCGGATTTCGCCGCGCAGAGCTACCGCGCGAGCTTGTTCGAACGCTTTGGGTTCACGATCTGGGACAACAACTGGTATGCCGGGCACCATCTTCCCGGCTACAGCCTGGTGTTCCCATGGCTCGCATTGCTACTCGGGATTCGCCTTGCCGGTGCGCTTGCAGTGCTCGTCTCGACGTTCGCATTCGAGCGGATCGCCCTTGGGGCGTATGGGCCGCGCGCGCGCTGGGGCGCCGCGTGCTTTGCGCTGGCTGCCGCCGGCGATCTGTGGATCGGGCGCGTCACGTTCGCGCTCGGGGTTACGTTCGCTGTGCTCGCCGTGCTCGCGCTCGTGCGCGAGCGGCCGTGGCTGGCGGTGCTGCTCACGGTGCTGTGTGCCGCAACGAGTCCCGTCGCTGGGCTGCTGCTCGCGCTGGCGGGCGCTACGCATGTGCTGGTCAGTCGTCGTGCGCTTGCCGGGCTCACGCTCGTGCTGCCTGTGCTCGTCATAGTGCTGCCGCTCGAGGCATTGTTTCCAGAGGGTGGCTGGGAGCCGTTTGCGGCCAGTTCGGTGATCGCCACGGTCGCTGTGACATTGGCTTTCCTGTACGCCGTGCCGTGGGAGGAGCGGCTGTTGCGGATCGGCGGACTGATCTATCTGGTCGTCGTCTTTCTCTCGATCGCACCGACGCCGATGGGCAGCAACATCGCTCGCTATGCGGTGATCCTGGCTGGTCCGCTTGCGCTGTGCGTGCTGGGGCGCGACGGCTTCAGTCGTCCCGGTCGTCCACTTGCGAGCGTCGTGCTCGCAGTGGGGGTGATCGTCGTTTGGACCGCCTGGGGTCCCGTCCGCGAGAGCACCGGAGTGATCGGCGACCCCTCGACCAGCGCCGCCTATTACGTTCCGCTCGAACGCTTCCTCGACGCTCATGGCGGCTCGCTTGTACGCGTGGAGGTGCCTTTTACGCACTCTCACTGGGAGGCGGCCTTGCTCGCGCAGCGCTTCCCCTTGGCTCGCGGCTGGGAGCGTCAGCTGGACACCAAGTACGACCGGCTGTTCTTCGGCGGCACGCTCACTGCTTCGGCTTATCGCGCTTGGCTGACGAATCTGGCCGTCAGCTATGTCGCACTGCCCGATGTGCGCCTGGACGGGTCGAGCGACGAAGAGGCGGCGCTGATCCGTAAAGGGTTGCCCTACCTGCGGGAGGTGTTCTCGAGCAAGCATTGGCGCGTGTTCAAGGTGCTCGCGCCGACGCCGATTGCTTCGCTACCCGCGGTGCTGACCGGGCTGGACCACGACTCGTTCACGCTGCGCTTTGCCACGCCGGGGCGCTCACTGGTGAGGTTGCACTACACGCGCTACTGGACGTTCGTGCGCGGAGGAGGCTGTGTGAGCGAAGCGCCTGGAGGGTGGACGGCGGTGAGCGTCAAGTCCCCCGGCGTCGTGCGTGTGCAGGCGCGCTTTTCGCTGGGGCGTGGGCTAGGGTTGGCCGGCTCTTGTGGATGACGAGGACACGCTTCTTCGTGGCGTCCAGTGGAGCGAGCGCATACAGGCCGGTGATGCCCGACAGGTAGAGGTAGTGGTTGTCGCTGATGACTGGGTCGAAAGAGCCGGTGTTCATCGAAAACACGGCTTTGCCCGTGGAGATGCCGAGGCCGATCGTACGGTGCGTGCCGAGATCGGCGAAGTACACGATGTTGCCGATGATCGTCGCAGAACCGGAGATCTTGCCGCCTGCGTGATATTGCCACTCGATGTTGCCGGAGCGTGCGTTGATCGCGTAGAACGTACCGTCGTAGGAGCCCAGGTAGATGGTCGGCCCGAGGCCGGGGGCGTTCGTGATGGCGGGCGAGGCGTACACGTAGGCGCCGGTCTGCACCGCCCAGTCCAGCGCGCCGGAAGAGGCGTCGTAGGCGTACACGCGCCCGTCGGTGTTGCCGAGGAACACCCGCCCGTACATCACCGCCGGAGTCGAGTAGAAGGTGCCGCTGCCGAGCAGCGCCCCACCTGAGCCGCTGCGCCACAGCAAATGGCCGTGCTGCTCACCCACGGCCTGCAACTCGCCCGAGTAGTCGCCGAAGTAGAGCACGCCGCCCGAAAGGCTCGGACTGGCCTTGACCGCGCCCGCCGCGTGGTAGGTCCACAGCACGCTGCCGTTGCTTGCGTTCAGCGCATACACGGTGCCGTTCTGAGATCCGAAGAACAGCCTGCCCTTGTCGAGCAGGGGAGATGACTCCGCGCGACTGGGCAGATCGCGAGACCAGCGGAGGTGACCGTTGACCGCGTCGAGTGCGACGACCCGTCCGGACTGCGACCCCGGCGAGCGCGAGAGGATCGTCGCGTACACCGTGGTGGCGGACACGGCCGGGGTAGAGGCCGAGAGGGCGCCCAGGCGCCTGCTCCAAAGGACCTGTCCGGTGTACTTGTCGATCGCATTCAACGTTGCGTCATCGGCGAGCTGGAAGATCCGGTTACCCCACGTCACCGGCGGAAACTCGAGCAGGGCACTGCCGCTGCGCGCCCAAACGGTCCTGAACGGGGGTCGCATCGTCGGTGAGGCCGGGAAGAATCGGGTGTGGTTCTTGGTATAGCCGTACAGGGGCCACGCGAAGTGGTCCTGGCCTTTGACCTTCGGCAGGGTCGGCGTCGGCTGAGGCACGAACGCGGCGTGCGGGTGGTAGATGTTGCCCGTGCGATGCTTCTCGTACAGGTAGGCGGCAAGCGCGATAGCGGCAACGGCGAGAACCGCGATAGTCGCGAGCGCCAGTCGGCCACGGGTGGAGTGGGGCAGCAGGCGAGGCCGTCGCGTGCCGGTCACGGCTCGCTCTTCAAGCTCAGGCGGCGAGCTTGCCGGACGACGAGTCGGCCTCCGCGCCCGTATGTCGCCGGGCTTGAGGCGTCGCCTGCACGTCAGGCGAGGTTCGCTTGGCGGGTGCGGTCGCTCTCGAGCGCGCCCGCGTACGGCGGGCAGTCCAGGACAGCAGGCCTGTGCCGGCAAGCACAAGGCGGTAGGTGCTCACGGCGGCGAGCGGTACCAGCGTGCAGCCAGCGAGCAGCGACACGACATCGTGGCCGCCCGCGATGGACCATTGCCACAGTAGATAGTCGCCGACGGTGAGGGCGAGCAGGAAGAGCAGGGCCCTGGGGCGCACCGGTGTAGCTTAGTGGGCGGGAGGGACGGTACGATGACTGCCCGTGTGCGGGCGAAGTGTTGTGGTTGCACAAAAGCCTTCCAAGCTTTTAGGGCGGGTTCGATTCCCGTCGCCCGCTTCAGGCATATCTCCACGCAAAACCGTCTAAGGAGGCAGCGCGATGGCCAAGGCGATACCGGACGACTACCCGCAGGTGATGCCCTATCTGATCGTCGACGGCGCTGGCGAAGCAATCGAGTTCTACAAGGGCGTGCTCGGGGCGACCGAGCGCATGCGCATCGAGGGGCCTGACGGGAGGCTCGGTCATGCCGAGCTTCAAATCGGCAAGGCCGTGATCATGCTCGCCGACGAGAACCCGGGGATGAACATTGAGGGCCCGAAGTCGGTCGGAGGCACACCCGTGACGATCCACGTCTACCTCGAGAATGCGGACGCCGCGTTCGAGCGGGCCGTCCAGGCGGGCGCCAAGCCGTTGCGAGCGGTTGAGGATCAGTTCTATGGCGATCGATCGGGGCAGTTCGAGGATCCGTACGGCCACCGCTGGAACGTGGCCACGCATGTCGAGGACATCTCCGAGGAGGAGATGCAGCGACGGGCGGCCGAGATTGGCGAGGGCTGAGCCGTGGGCCTCGGGATCGTGGCGGATCAGCCAGGGGCTGATTCTCCCGTGCGCGTAGTCGAGCGCTTCATGGAGTTCCTGCGCCGCGGGGATCTAGATGAGGCGGTGGCGCTCCTGGCAGTGGATGTGCAGTACGAGAATGTCGGTCTGCCCACCGTCCACCGACGCGAGCGCGTACGGCGCCTGTTCGGGAGGGCATACGACGATGGAGCCGGTTTCGACGTCGTGATCCACACGATCTGCGCAGACGGAGCCTCGGTCCTCACTGAGCGGACCGACTTCCTGACGTTCCGCAAGCTCCACATTCGGCTCTGGGTTTGTGGACGCTTCGACGTTCGCGATGGACAGATCGTGCTGTGGCGTGACTACTTCGACTTCCTCAACTTCAATACGGCTCTGTTGCGTGGGCTGCTAGGGGTGCATCTGCCCAAGCTACGCGCCAAGCTGCCTGCGAGGCCTTGACCTCGTGGGCGAGGTGCCCCGCGGCCTTTGTCCGTAGAATCGAAAGGCACCACGGGGAGTGGCGCAGTCTGGTAGCGCACCCGGCTGGGGGCCGGGCGGTCGCAGGTTCAAATCCTGTCTCCCCGATGCTCTTTGTCTGCAAAAGCGTGCGAATAGGCACGAAAAACCCCGAAAACGCTGAGACTTGCGGGAGCCAGTTCGCTTATGTTCGCGGATATTCGCGGGGATTAGGGCCGCAGAAGGACCGCAGCTACGAGCGAAACGGACCGCAAATGGACCGCAGCTATGGCCACATGCGGAGCGGCAGAGCTTGCGAGCTCAGCCCGGTGGCAACAGGGAGCAACCCTCTCATGCGCTCGTGGCGAGCACTGGCCTCCTTCCTCGTCGAGGCCTCCGAGGATAAGCTTCACCGGTTCACCACTGGTGGATACTCCGCGACATGGCATTCGACTTCTCTACAGCAAACGAGCGTGTAGACAGAGTTCTTGAGTTCCCGGCGGGCATCCCGAGGGGAAGGGCCCTTGAGCAGCTCGTCGCGGACATGTTCGCTGCTATCCCAGGCATTAGCGTCGCTGACCGCAATGTGCTTTCGGGTCAAGGTGACGCCGAGCTCGACTTGTTCTTCGCAAACACTCCGACGGACGGAGGACTCGATGCATTCGGTCGGGACATCCTTGTCGAGTGCAAGTCGTCTAAGGATCCCCTTTCCTCGAGAGACGTCAACCATTTCGCAACGCAAGCGCAACTTCGCGATCTTCGCTGGTCGATAATCGTCTCGCTCGCTGGACTCACGGGCGACGAGCAGGATCTCCGCGCCGCTCAGCAAGTGATCCGAGACAATGCGACCAGCAGATGCGGCATTCTGCTCATAGTTGAGCGGGAGCTTCGAGCGATCCGGTCAGCCGCTCACCTCGCCAATGTCCTCGAACGTAAGAGACAGAAGATGGTCCTCCGCTTGCGGGCCGAGACGTTCTCGGCATCTCAACTCCGAGTATTGGACCCCACTCAAGGTATCCGCCGCGGAGGAATACAGGCGGCGGTCCGGGCATTGCGAAAGGACGCAGTTAGGGTTCTTTTCGAGCGCGCCGTAGAGCTTCCGAACGTCGACGCTCAGACCGGCCTCGAGCGCGCCGGGACCAAACTCACGAGGCTACAAGAGGTAGTGCAGGAACACAAAGACAGCCCCGAGCGGGACCCTATATGGCGCGAAGTCCACGATCAAGTCGTCGAAGTTGGCGCGGCCTTTGTCAGCCTGCTCGATGAGTCGCCGGCCGACCTAGACGCGGAGCGGGTCCTGAATGTCGACATCGAGTTCACGGCGCCCCGCAACCTTGACGCACACGTAACAGGTGAGCTCTGGAGTCTGCTGGCTGACCACTATCTCCGCGAGATCGAGTTTGGTGACCCGCACACTCGGGTGAAAGCAGCCACAGCCATGGTGTCCTTGGCCGTCGAGGAGATCATTGCGATCAACGACATCGATCCTCGCGACGTTTACGACGATTACGAGGACTGATAGTTGCGATGTTGCAGGTCGGACTCGATGAGCTTGTCGTAGTTCTCGGATTTCGAGTCGGTTCCTACGAGGTCGTAAGACACCAGGAATGTCACCACCTTGCCTCCTCGGTTAGAGTCTTGTTAGGAGGGCGAAACTGCTCGGCGCGCAAGCCATGCGCTGATGGCGGCTCCAGATCTATCGGTTGCGAGTAGGCACGCTGCCACGACGACCTCCCGAGCACCAGCGTGTCAATCGGCCACGCCTCGACAGGCTCTTCGTATACCGGGTCCATAACTGACATGGAGCAAAAAGTCAAGGGTCTGCGCGTGTGGGGGCTGAGTAGTGTGAGCGTCGGGTGGCGGGCGTCCTGGGGCAGCGACGGTGGGTCAGACTGACATTCGCGGGTTGGTGCCGCATGACTGGTATCCGTCGGGAGCTGCCTCGGTCTAGCGTCGCGGGTCGCCAGCTGGGCTGGTGTCGCATAGTTATGACGAGGGTTCTCTTTCTGGGAGGGACCGCCCGCCACCCCACGCTCGCGGGGCTGTTGTTCACCTGGTTCTCATCGGCTGGTCGGTAGCGATCGCCCATACGAACCCGGCGAGCTCGCGGGCGCACGCGACTACGATCTTCTGACTGGGCTTGCCGCGACCGGCCATCCTTTGCCAGCGACTGTGGAGGCGTTGCTGGCAGCGCCACGCGCGCTCGATGACAACCGGGTCTTGGCCGCGGTGGCGGCGTCCCAGTTCGTAGCTGACTGTTGGCCTGCGTCGGGCGTGCCACGCGGACTCGACCAGTAGCCGCCGTGCGTGTGAGGAGCCGGCCCGGGTGATCGATCCTTGCCGGCGGCTCTCACCTGAGGAGTGCTCTGAGGGCACCAAGCCGACGAAGCTCATGAACTGGGCCGCTGTCGTGAACCGTGTGAAGTCGCCGACCTCGGCAGCCAGTCCGATCGCGGTGAGCGTGTCGATCCCCCGGATGCAGCGCAGCCGGCCGATCAACTCCCGGTGCGGACCGTCGTGGGCGAGCCGGGAAGCTCGGCCTCGAGGTTCTCGATACGCCGGTCGACCTGATCGACAGCGAATAGGTAATCAGCGAAAGCCTGCTGCTGGCCGGGCAACTCGAACACCTGGCGGCCAAGCCAAGCGCGACGGGTCGTCCCCCAGCACGATACGCATCCTGGTGAGACGTCGAGTGAGCTTGGCGCCACTTCCTACCCCGACGCGTTCTCGCAGCACGGACGGCGCGGTGACGTGTAGGGCGTGCAGCTGGTTGTAGAGCCTGTGCGCTCACCAACGCACGATTGGTGGGCACCCAGGAGTGTTTGTAGTGCCTTGCGCTCACCCGATGCTCTCGGCGTCGATAGGAGGTTGTCCCGTTCGCCGTGGAAGTTCGTGGTGGCGGTTCCGGTGTGATGGTTACACGGTGAGAGCGGTGGGGGTGTCCTCCTCGCTCGGGGTGTGAATCGTCGTGTGCTGGGCGGCGAGGTCTGCTTCGACGGCGAGGGCGAGCTTGGCGAGGTCGCTGTAGCCCATGATCTTGCGGAACTGGGTCTCGGCCTCGAGCATCCCGGCGGCGGTCCATCTGAGGCACATGTCGCCGGACTGCCAGCGCTTGACGTTGCGGCTCGTTTGCCGGACGGTGCCGATCATTGACTCGATCGGGTTCGTGCTTTGGAGCGTTGTCTTGAGCTTGTCGCGGACCCCGAGGCGGGTCAGGGTCAGCGTCTCCTCCAACCCCTCCCGCAGCGAACTGGCTGCGCCGGGGTGAGAGCGCTCGAGCTCCCCGGCGAGCAGCTGCAGCCCGTCGAGTGCTTGCTGATAGTTCTCCGCGGCCCACGCCTTCCGCAGACGGCTCTTCACTGCCGGCCGGTCGCGTTCGGGGAGATGATCGAGCACGTTGCGTTCCTTGTGGCGGACACACCGCTGCACCGGGACGGGCCCGAAGACCTCGTTGACGGCGGCCCTGAGAGCCTTCCCGCCGTCCAGGACGACTAGGACACCCTGCTCGACATCCAGACCACGGCCAACGAGGTCGGCGAGCAGATGGACGGTGACGGTCTTGTTCTCCGTGGAGCCATCCCATAGCCCGAGCGGGATCTTGACCCCCTCGGTGCTGACGCCCAAGGCCACAACACAGCAGCGGCCCTTCAGCTCGATCCCGTCGAGCATCAACGCCGCCAGGCGGATATCCGAGAGCGGACGGGCCATCAGCGCCGCCAAGTGCTCGCCGGTGCGCGAGACGAACTCGCGGCTGACCGTCGACTTCGACGTCGAACGCTCTGACCGGACCACGGCCTCGCCGATGGGCTCACGGGTTCTCGCGAACCGGCGCGTGGAAACACCCGCGAGCATCTGCTCCAACACCACCCTGCTCAACGGGTCACGGTCAGCGAAATACGCATACGTCGCCAGCGGCACCTCGTGCTCCCCATCAGGCGTGCGGGCACGAGGATGCTTCACAGCGACCCGCCGGCCACCGAGCGTCACCGTTCCGTCCTCCTGGCCATGACGGACAGCGCTGCGCTCCTTCACGGTCGCGTGCTTGGGCCCCACGACCTCATCGAGCTCGGCCTCCATCATCTCGCTCAACACGCCCAGCCCGACCCCCACGCTCAACGCGAGCAGCCCCTCCTTCGCGGCCCCGACCAGCTCCCCGAGCGCCTCCTGCACCCGCAGCGGCAAACCCTCCGAGCGGCTGTCCTGCTCCTGCATTACGGTCTTCATGGCGGTTCCCTTCGTCTCGATGGACTGATTTCGCACTCGCCAAGGTCCCAACGGGACCGGACGAGGCGAAAGGGACCGCCACTACAAACTTCCACGAGCTACGGGACAACCTCGTCGATAGGCCGTCACCGGCTAGTACTTTCTTGGCCGCCAGGAGCGCGTCGATCGAGTCAGACTTGCCGTTTTTACGACCACGTCGTCGCGGGCGCTCAACCTCGAACACGCCTATACCCAGATCCTGCGGGTGTTCGGTGAGTCCGGCGCCGTAGCTGCTGGCCCCCTCGATCCCGACCCGCAGATCCTCACCGAACCCGAGGAGCCATGCCGTGAGCTGTTGGTAGCCAGCCTGGTTGGCCGGCACCGCGAGCTCGCCGAGTAGCTGTCCCAGCCCGTCCAGTGCTACGGCGACGTGCTCGTCCTTGTGCGTGTCCACTCCCGCTGCGATCATGAATTTTCTCCTCATCTCTCGTTGACCTGGGTGATGTGGAGGCCGCCGGACAGAACTGTGTTGAGTGACGTCCAGGCTTCTATGAAGTCACAGCGGCATCCGTGAGCGGCGGCGGGAGACGAATCCACGAGAAGGCACTTGTGGCCAGTCATTAGCCGAGTCATCCCGCCGTCGCCCACACCCTCACGAGGACCCCGGACACCACCACCCGGTCGCGACTCCGCTACGCCCTACGGGCTCCGCTACACCGCGACCGGCCCTATTGAACCCATAAAGACCAACAGCCAGACCGAACCTACACAGAAGCCTCTATCTCGCCACCCGCCACTTCGCAGGCTGGTACATGGTCAACGTCCTTGACGTGCCTTCCGAGGACGTGGCGATCGCGCTCGGCCACACCGATGGCGGCGAGCTGGTCCGCCGCCTCTACGGCCACCGCGATCACGAGCGCGCCCTGGATCGCGTTACGGCTGCCTACGAGCGGACGGCGAGCTTCACTTAGGGTCGGTTGTGGTAGGTCCGATGAGACGCTCGGCACCTATGTTGCCGTTTTACTCGATTTTTGGCAATAAGACTGCTAGTCTTTGCGATATGGCGATTGTGGACCGCAAGCAACAGCTTTTTGAAAACGTCACGCGGCTTCGGCGCGTTGGGCGTCTCATGCCTGACAGCGAAGACCTGTTCGCCGTTCGTCTGGGACTCGAACAGGAATTGGGGGAGACCGTCTCGCGACGACTCGCCGCGAAGCTACTCGGCGTCAGTCACACCGCTCTGGAACGATGGATCGAGAGCGGTGACGTGCCGCTGGTGTTCACTGCGACGGGGCGTCAAGCGGTGTCGGTCCCGGCGCTGCTGGATCTCTACGAAGCCGTCCGCTCCAGCAAGTCAGATGGGACCGTGCGCCACCCGCTTGCCGCTGTGCTGCGGAGCAGGCAGCACGCCGCTGAGCAGCTAACGGTGGACTGGTCGCATGATCGGGGTTCTTATGACCGCACGCATCAGCGCGGCCTTGCGTATCACCAGGCCGTGGCGGCGCGATTGCGCAAACAAACTGTCGCTGACGCCAAGTACGTTCTTTATCGCTGGCGTGAGCAGGGCCGAATTGATCCCGTCTACGCCGAGAGATGGGGGCGTGTCCTTGCCATGCCCCTGACGACCATCCGCGACGCGATTACGGCAGTCGGCGCCGATGCAGACGACCTGCGCCAGAATTCTCCGTTCGCGGGAGCGCTCACCGAGCCTGAGCGCCGACGCGTCCTTGCTGAGGTCGGCTGAGTGCTGTCGCAGGAGTTCGAGCACGTCCTCGCCGCAGCGGCGGAGGTCACCGGCGAGGAGGAGTTCGTAGTGATCGGAAGCCAGGCGATACTTGGAAGCATCGTGGCGCCGCCGTCCGCGCTGCTCGTCTCGATGGAGGTCGATATCTACCCCAGACACGCACCAGAGGCCGCCATCCAGATTGACGGCTCCTTGGGCGACGGCTCGCCGTTTCACAGCAGCTTCGGCTATTACGCTCACGGTGTGGGTCCAGTGACCGCGAAGGCCCCGTTGGGCTGGCAAGCTCGGCTGGTTCGACGGGAGATCCCACGGCGCGTAGCCGCCAAACACACGGCTGTCGCATGGTGCCTTGAGATTCACGATCTCGTGCTGTCAAAGTGCGCGGCCGGCCGCGAGCGCGATTGGGAGTATGCGAGGGAAGCAATCGATGCGGGTCTCATCGACATCGAGATCCTATTCACGCGTATCGCCGACCTGCCCGTCGGTGTGCGAGAACGCGATCATGTGGAGAAAATGCTGCGAGGCATTACCGGATAACAGAGGACACTGGAAAGACCGATGGCAACCGTCGCAGTCCTAGATGCCTCACCCGCGAACCTGCTGAGTTCGATGCGTGGGTCGATAGTCGAAGCGCGTATCGCCTATCCCGATGTGCTCCACGTTGAAGTTCGCGACTCGCGTGGTGATCTCTGGCGTCTGGCCACGCAAGATGCCGAGTGGTCGCCATCCGATCTAGGGCAGCTAGTCGGGCGTTCTATCGATGATGTGGCCATTAACGGGGAGACGGGAGAGCTGCGTTGCATGCTTTCCGATGGTTCAGTGCTCGATATAAGACCTGCCGTCATTGACGCGGACGACGATCCACCCACCTGGGAGCTGGTCAGTCCCGCTGGGATTCTTCTCGAGTTCGGTCCTGGGCTCCGCTGGCAGATCAGCAGTGCTGACGTGCCAGCCTCGTCGCGTCGTTGAGGACGCGAAGTAACATGCTCAACCGACTTGAAGGGTTTGCTCGTTGGTCCGATGGACGTGCTCAGCGATGGTTGCCTGAGCCTCGGCCTAGCGGCGTTTACTTGCGATCTCGTACACGCTCGGCCTGTTCGCTTCCGGATGGCGCACACCGTAGGCGAAAGCGCGCAGCCCAAGCGCTCTTGTCGGGTGAGCGACTGGCAGAAGAACGAGCCCGTATCGCCCAGTCGGCCACGGTACGTAGGTCTTCACGCATCCGCCGAGCTGGGTGCCGTCACGCCCTTCGGCTTCGCAGCGCTTGAGCCGCGAGAAGGGCAGGCCACCGTCGCGATCGACTTCACGGCGAAGCACATCGAGCGCCTTGCGAGCGGTGGCCGTATGGTGGGCGATATCCTCGGCGATAGCGCTCTCGTCGAAGGCGACGGGCACGATAGGCCCGGCCGGCACGCCGGCCACTCGCTAGCCCTCGCCGTCTGTCGGCAGTACGCCGAAGTACTGCTCGAATTCCTCCGGCGTCAACTCGCGCTCGCCATGGCGACTAAGCATCGCCTTGACGCTCAGATCGGGACGCAGCAGCACCCGGCCGTCGGGACGGCGATCCTCGATGACGTAGTCGCCGGACAGGTCTCCGCTCAAAGTTACGTGGGCAGGCTCCATGCCCAACAGTGTGGCAGGCAGGCAGGACCGATCCAAGGTTGGCGCTCAGGCAGGGCTGATCGCCCCGACCGCCCACGAAACCGCCCACGCCACCCCGAATCCCGCTCAACCGCCACCTCCAACACCTGTCTCCCCGATGAAAGTCAAAACTGGGAAGAGCCGCGAACACGCGGGAAAACCCGCGAAAACACTGGGGCTCACGGTCGGCTGTTCATGCCTGTTCCCGGCACGCGGGACCGCAAAAGGACCGCAGGGAGCGCCGCTGCGGTCCCCCCGTAAGGACGCACGGGTCACAAGCCCGCCAGCCTGAAACAGGCGCTGACCTTCGTGTCGAGTCCCCACGCGGCGAGGTGACAGCCTCCGCTCTCTGGTTGCCGGCCGGGCTCGATCACGGGTGCGCCGTGAAGACGTGGGCGACGGCTCCGCGGCTGAAGGCGGTCGTGCTCACGGGCTCGATGGCGAGGGGCGCCGTGAACAGCCGCTCGCCCGCACCGAGGACGACCGGGTGGACGACGAGGCGGAACTCGTCGATCAGCCCAGTCTCGACGAGCGATCGAGCAAACCGGACGCCGCCCTGCGCGAGCAGGTATCCGCCTGAGCGCTCCTGCTTCAGACGCGAGACGGCGTCGGCCAGGTCTCCGGTCGCGATCGTCGTCTCGCCCCAGTCAGCGGACGTGAGCGACTTCGAGAACACCACCTTGGGGATCTCGTTCATCGGCGCCGCGAACGGCCCGGATGCGACGGGCCAGAAGTCGGCCCAGAGCGCATAGGTCGCGGCGCCCACAAGGTGCGCGCCAGCGTTGCTCACGGTGTCGAGGACCCACTCGGCGCCGTCGGGAGAGCGTCCCGCGGCCTCCCAGCCGGAGCTCCCGTCGGCCGGTGCGACATATCCGTCGAGCGAGACGGACATCTTCAGGATCAGTGAGGTCATGCGCTGCTTCCTTTCCCAGATGGACGACATACCGCTATGGACTCCGCCGACTTCGGAAAGTGATCGGTGGCGGTTGGAGTTGTTATGTGTGGATCAGCGTCGCGCAAGCGAAGTCGTCGGGGCCGGTGCCGGCGCGGGCGATCGCGGATCCGGCGGGGTTCCAGAGCGAGGAGACGCCGGCGGTATGGTCAAAGCCACCGCCTGTCGCGCTGGCAAAGCTGGCAAAGCCGACGTAGGAGTTACAGGCCTCGGCGATCCGTCGTGCTCGCTGTTCTTGGATCTCCAGCTCGGTTGGGAGGTGGACGAGGCCGGCGAGATAGAGGTCGACATTGAGGGCGGCAGTCTCGCTGATGTGCTGCTCGACGCCTGTGTCCTTGCAGATCCCCAATCCGACACGCCAGCCGTCGACCTCGATCACGACAGGCCCGTCGCCCGGCAAGAAGTGGGCCGGCTCCTCGCCACCGAGAAAGCACTTGCGGTAAGCGACGGTGACGCCCGTCGCGCTGACGTGCAGCAAACCGATGTAAGCCCGGGATCCCAAGCCGCGGATTGGCGCTCCCACAAGCGCGACGCTCTGCGTTTCCTCACATGCCCCGACGATGATGTCCAGAACGCAATCGTCGAGTGCGATCGGATCCGCATCGAGCTCATAGCCGGTCAGCGACAGCTCAGGGAAGATGACAATCCGGGCTCGAGCCCTGCGGATCAGCTCGGCATGTGCCCGCGCGTTGCTGTGCATGTCCTTCGCTGCACACCGTGGCTGCGCGACGGCGACCAAGAGAGGCGCTCGCATGACACGTTCACACCGTCAGTACTTGCCACTAGCTGAGGCGACCGGCTTGACGTTGTCGTTCTCGACCTCGAGCAGGTAGGCGCACGCATAGTGCCCGGGCTTGTCGCCAGAGGGCGGCGGTATCGGAAGTTTGATCGTGAACTTGAAGTGTCCGGCGCCACTGGCTCGAAAGTCTGTGAATGCCACGTTGGTGCGTTTGCTCTCCAGCGAATAGCTCGCGGCGCACTTGTGTGGATCGAAGTTGACCTGAACGGAATCTCCCGCGGTGGCGGCAGAGCCGGTGATCGCTAGCTGTTTTTTGGTCGCTGTTACGTGGATGCTGCTCGACGCGGCGCCGGCTGACGCGGCGAGCGCGAGCACAGTGAGTAGGCCGAGCACGACGGTCGTTGCGAGTGGATGGCTGCGGCGGGTGCGCAGGCGCGAAATTCCCGGCATTGAGGCTCCTTTGGTCATCGACTGAACTCGAAGATTACCCGCCATCGCCGTGACGACCGAGCCTCAACCACCACGCCCCAATCACCCCGGCCGCGTCACGCCTAGCTCGCCCCCGCCGCCTCACCAGGCCCAGCTCGGTTCCGCTGCGCTACGACCCGGCGGCCGGCGGCTGGTCGATGCGCACCATGTTGCCGGAGGGGTCACGCACGGCACAGTCCCTTGCCCCCCAAGGCTGGTCGGTTGGCTCCTGCACGATCTCGGCGCCTGAGGAGCGCAGCTGCTCGAAGGTGGAGTCGAGGTCGTCGGTGTGGAAGTGCACGCCGTTGAGGGCGCCCTTGGCAAGAAGCGCGGCTAGCGCATCGCTGTCGGCGGGGCTGCCGCCTAGGTAGTTGGTGAGGACGATCGCGACGCCGGGCTGGGAGGCGGCGCCGACTGTGATCCAGCGGAAGTCGCCTCGGGCGACATCGTTGCGCAGTTCGAGGCCAAGCACATCGCGGTAGAAGGCCAGTGCGTTGTCGGGGTCATGGACTAGGACGAAGCATGTGGAGAGAGATAGGTTCATGCCCCCCACACTAGGGAGTCAGCGCCCAGCGCGTTTCTTTGATCCTGCTCTCTTCCACAGCGCTCGACCTGCCGCGGCTCGGACGGGTGAGATCTTTGGCGAGGCAGCCCGGCACGCTCGCGAGCGCGCTGTGGTCACGAGCTCGGTAGGCCGTTGGCGACTGGCCCACCAGCTCGGTGAAGCGGGCGCTGAACGAGCCGAGCGACGTGCACCCGACCGCCACGCAGACCTCGGTGACCGACAGCTCGCGGTGGCGCAGCAGCGCCTTCGCCCGCTCGATTCGTCGCGTCATCAGGTAGGCGTAGGGCGTCTCCCCGTATGCCGCGCGGAACTGCCGTGAGAAGTGTGCGGTTGACATCAGTGCGGCGCGCGCGAGCGCGGCGACATCGAGCGGGCGCGCGTACTCGCGGTCCATCAGATCGCGCGCGCGGCGCAGGTGTGCGAGGTTGGCGAACTCTTCCGGCGTCACGATGTGAGCCTAGTGGAGAGTGCAGGTACCGATACTCAACAGCAGACCGCACTCGGTGCGTCGCTGAGGTGAGCTCGAATGTACAACCACGCCTGTGGGCTACCCGGCTATCGCGACGTTCCCGCCCGGCTGTGAGGCAGCGGTGTCCGGGAGCGGCTTGCGCGCGTGAAATCGAAACGAGCGTCTGCCCGTCTCGACGCTCGGCTCAACCAGGCCGGCGCGCTCCAAGCGTGCAGGCAGCTCATCCGGACTGACGGGGACCAGCGTGTCGCGGATGTGCAGCAGTTTGAAAGCTCTGCCGGTGCCCAGGCTGTCGGTGCCGGCGAACAGGCCGCCGGGCCGCAGCACCCTGCGGACCTCGTCGAGCAGCCTGTCTTGTAGTGCACGCGACGGTATGTGGTGGAGCATCGTGAAGCACACCACGCTCGAAGAAGCGATCGTCGGCGAACGGCATGTCGGTCGCGTCGGCCTGCACTATCTCGACGTCCTCGTCGAGTGTCTGGCGCAGGTGTTCGCAATAGCTCTCAGACAGCTCGACCACGGTCAGCGAGCCGCCGCGACGGGCGAGCACACGGGTCGTGGCGCCGAACCCCGGCCCGATCTCGAGCACGTCCTCGCCCAGGTCCACGTCGGCCAGTCCCCACGGCAGCAGCTCGCGCTCCACGGTGCGCGCCCACCAGCCGGACGAGCAGAGAACAGCGTGCGCCTTGTTCATACCAACAGCCTACGAAGAGCGGGCAAACAAGCGCAAGAACAGCAGGAACACGTTCACGATGTCGAGAAAGATGCCGGCCGCCAGTGGTATCGCTTCGCCCGTGCCGGCCCGTCGCAAACGGTTGAAGTCCACGACTGTGTACAGCCCGAAGATCACGAGCCCGAGCAGCGCATAAACGGTGTAGAGCGCAGGAATGCGCACGAAGATCAGGACGATTCCGGCCACGATCAGGCCGAGCAGAAGGAAGAAGAGCGTGCGATAGAGGAATGAAAGGTCGCGGCGGATCGCATAGCCGCCGGCGCCGAGACCACCGACGAACAGGGCGGTCGCCCCGAACGCTTGGCGTACCGCGGTCGGGTCGGTGGTGGAGTAGTAGTTGACGGTTGTGGCGATGCTTGCGCCCAGCAACAGGCCAAACGCGAACAGCAGCGTCAGCGCAAGACCGTGCTGGCCTCGCGCATTGGCCACGTTCAGCCCAACCATGCAGCCGAGTGCCAGCAGCCATGCGATGAACCAGCCCGCGCCGCCCATTTCGCGTGCCACATACACGCCGAGCGTGGCAAACCCGACCGTGACGGCCACGAGTCCCATGACGCGCCCGAACAAGCTCTGTGTTCGTGCCGGAGTCGCCTGCGCCGCATAGCCCGCCGAGCTCATGCCGAGGATCGTAGGGGTTTGTCAGGCGTTCTGGCAAGTCGAGCGCGAAGGGGCGGGCCGAACCGACTATCGCCCGGGTTGAGCACATCTAATTGAAGGATTGAACCGGACGACACATGTGTCGTCCGGCGGGGCGGTACATGTACCGCCCCGTAGCCGGGCCGCATGCGGCCCGGCTGGTCGTGGCGCATGCGCCACGACCTCCCCAAAGGGGATTTTGGGTGTGAGCAGCGCTCAGTCGATCAAGCGCGCGCCGAGTCGCCAGATCGCGATCCGCCACATCGCCAGGCCGAACCCGATCAGCACCGCCATGTATGCGAGATCGTGCGGGCCGAGGTGCCCGAGCGACGCGTCGCGCACGAGTTGCACGCAGTAATACAGCGGGTTGACCTTCGCGATCGCGCGCAGAGCGGCCGGCAGTGTCGAGATTGGGAAGAACGTGCCCGCGACGAGGAACATCGGTGTGAGCACGGCGCTGGTTATGTAGTTGAAGTTGTCGATCGTCTTCGCCACGGCTGCCACGGTCACGCCGAACCCGGCGAAGCCGAAGCCCGTGACGAACCCGATCAGCGGCACCAGCAGCATCCCCGCGTTTGGTTTGAGCCCGAACGCGATCCCCACCAGCAGCGGCGCCAGCCCATACACGCCCGCCCGGATCGAGATCCACAGCATCTCCGCGGTTATCAGCTCCTCCACGTCCACCGGGGCGGCGAGCACCGCGTCGTAGGTGCGCTGGAACTGCCAGCGGATGAACGTGTTGAACATGCCCGGAAACGCCGAGGAGAACAGCACCGCGGTTGCCACCACGCCGGTCGCCACGTACTGGACGTACTTCACGCCCACGACATGCGGCACGAGCGAGCCGAAGCCGAGCCCGAACGCGAGCAGGTAGATCGTCGGTTGCACGATCGAGGAGAACGTGGTCGCCTTCCAGTAGCGCCCAAAGATCGCGATGTCGCGGCTCATCACGCCCGCCAGCGCCGCCGGTTCGAGCCGGCGAATGCGGCGCGGCTCGCCGTGCGCGCTCATTCGATCTCCTCTCCGGTCAGTGCCACGAACGCGTCCTCCAGGTTCGCCGGACGGCGTACTCCCTCGGGCGCCGCGCCGTCGAGTGTCTCGGCGTGCATGATCGCCACGGCCGGACCGCTGCGCCGGCTCGACCAGCCGTTCTCGGCGGCCAGCTCGCTGACCTGGGCGATGTGCGCTGGCGGCCCGTACACCTCGACCACCTGCTCGCCCGCGTGCCGCTTCACGAGCTCCGCGGGCGTGCCCTGCGCGACGACCCTGCCGTGGTCCATCACCGCAACGGTGTCGGCGAGCCGCTCGGCCTCCTCGATGTAATGGGTGCTCATCAGCGCCGTAACGCCGCTCGAGCGCAGCTCGTCGATTAGCGACCACAGCTCCTGGCGCACCTGTGGGTCGAGTCCCACCGTGGGCTCGTCGAGCAGGACCAGTCGTGGGCTATGGATGAGGCCTCGAGCGACCAGCAGGCGCCGGCGCATCCCGCCGGAGAGATCCTTCACGATCGTGTCCGCGCGTGCCACCAGGTTGGCGATCTCAAGCGCACGCTGCACGGCCGCCGGGCGCTCACCGCGCGCCACGCGATACAAGCGCGCATACACGGTCAATATCTGCCGGCAGGTCAGCTCCACGTCGAGGTTGTCCAGCTGTGGCACCACGCCCATCTCCAGGCGCGACTGCTTGGATTCGCGCGGCAGTCGGTAGCCGAGCACCGACAGCTCGCCCTCGTCGGCGAGCGTTTGCGCGGTGAGCATGCGCATCGTCGTGGACTTGCCCGCGCCGTTTGGGCCCAGCAGCCCGAAGCAGATCCCAGGCGAGACCTCGAGGTCGAGGCCGTTCACAGCGACGATCTCGCCATAGCGCTTGACCACGCCGCGCAGCGAGATCGCGGGCTCGCCGGCGCGCGCGGCCGTCTCAACGCGATCGTTCTCTTGCAGGTCCCCCATCATCGACACTCTAGGGGGAGCCGTCGATGTCGATAGCTGAGGCCACCGCCGCGCCGACGCCCTTGCCGAGCATCCGGTCGTGTCCCGCTTGAGTATCGAGTCGTGCCCCAGCGAACAGCTTCGCTCGCTCTCAAACGATGCTGAGGGTTTGCGACTGTCCTAGTGCGCTCCCGTTGGCATCGAGCGCCCGCACGGCGAAGTAAGGCCCCGGCGCAGCGCTGTGTAGAGCGCTCTCGAAACCGCGCGAAGTCACGTTCGACACGGGCGTAAGGGCATCAGCTCCCTCGCCTGCCAGCAGTTGCCATGTGCGAACATCCGTGGCTCCGTTCCAGCTGGCGTAGGCGGTCATCCCCGCTCGACCGTCACGATTCACGGCGATCGCCGGGGCTTCCGCGGGCAGCCCACTCCACGGCAGTCGAAAGGCCCGGTAGGACTGGTACTTCGCGCCGAGCACCGCGTCGAACACGAGTCGGCCGGAACGCTCGAATTCAGACACGCGCGGCACTTCTCCCCAGCCGATGAACACGTTGCCTCCTTCGAGCAGCTGCATGTTGCCCTGGCTACCCGTGAGGATCTTCGGGTGGGTGTATTGGCGCAGCAGCGTCGCCGTCATCGCCTGCTCGTCAACGTCGAGGATCAGCCCGCGCGAGAGCTTCTCCACGGCCGGCGTCGCCCCATTGTCGAAGATCGTCAGCGTTCCATCCGCTTGGCGGCGCGCATCGTGCTGCCAAGCGAAGTTGCTGCCCGGCGCCATCTCGAAGTCGCTGTGCTTGCCGCCCAGACGCCACAGGATCGCGCCTTTGCGGTCGAGCTTGTAGATGGTGTGGGTGCTGCGCCCGGAGATGAGCAGGTTGCCGTCGCCGTCGAGGTCGACCGAGTTGATGTGAAAGAAGTCCCAGTTCGCAGCTTCGACTGGCGCGTAGGACTCCGCGAGCGGTATGCGGTCGAGACTGTGCCACTCGAGCAGCACCTCGCCGCTGTCCAGGTCTATCTCCTGAAAGATCGCGTCCTGGATCGTGCCTTTGCGAGGGCCGCCGACTGAAGATAGGTTGGCGCCGGTGATCACATAGCTGGTCAGCAGCGCCGTGTTGCGCGGGGTGATCACGAACTCGTGCAGGTCGCCGCGCAGCCCGCGCCCCGCCTGCACGCGGCGGACCGTGCGGTAGGCGGAGTCCGCGATCACATATTCGCCCACGCCGTGGCCGTATTCGATCAGCCCCTCCCACCAGGTGAGCACCGGCTCGCCCTTATAGGACTGCACGCGGAAGTTGGTCGTCACCTTGCCTTCCAGCGGGTTCTCCCAAATCGGCTGGCCGTCGGCGGCGACGATCACCGCGCCAACCTGGCCGACCGGAATGTTGTAGGGGGCGATGAAGATCGGATCGCTGGAGGCTCCCGGCCGGCTGCTGGTGACCGTCAGCGAAGGGATGCGCAAGTCCGGTCGTGTGTGCCACGAGGGCGGCTTGGGCGGTCCCGGGTTGGGCGGCGTCAGGGCGCTGGCGACGATCTCGCCCGTCACGCCGCTCAGGCCGAGCCCGACCGCTCCGACTCCGGCGGAGCGCAGCAACTGCCTGCGAGTGAGCGTTCGACTCATCTCCACTCAGGAAAGCGCATCCTGAGAAGAACCCTCGAAGACTTCCTCAAGCCCAGCTCAAGGCGGGGCGCGGAACGACTGCTCCAAGGAGTTCCAACGGCCCTTCATACACTCTCGGAATGGGCGCGACGAGCATTGATGGAGCGGCACTCGCTGGAGCGGATGGCGCTACGGCTATCAACGGAGGCACTCCCGTCGAAGTGATTCGCACCAAGGCGCTCACGAAGGTCTACGAGGGCGCCGACTTCGCGGCCGTGGACAGCCTTGACCTGACCGTGCGCGCCGGTGAGATCTTCGGCTTGCTTGGCCCCAATGGGGCTGGCAAGACCACGACCGCGGGGATGCTCACTACACGCGTGATCCCGACCTCCGGGCAGGCATGGATCGGCGAGGTAGATGTGATCGCCCATCCCGCGCTCGCCAAGCAGCTGATCGGGATGGTCTCCCAGCAGAACACGCTCGACCGTCAGCTGACGGTGTGGGAGAACCTGTACTTCCACGGTCGTCTGTTCGGCGTTAGCGCAGCCGATTCGACCCGTACCGCCGATGAGCTGCTCGAGCAGTTCCAGCTCGCGAAGTGGGCCAAGGCGTCGGTGTTCGCGCTCTCCGGCGGCATGGCCCAGCGCCTGATGGTGGCGCGCGCGATCTTTCACCGCCCGGCTGTGCTGTTCCTGGACGAGCCGACTGCCGGGCTCGATCCGCAGAGCCGCCTCGCGTTGTGGGAGATCCTGGGGGAGCTCAACCGTGATGGACAGACGATCCTGCTCACCACCCACTACATGGAGGAGGCCGACCAGTTGTGCGGGCGCGTGGCGATCATGGACCACGGCAAGATCCTTGCGCTCGACACGCCGGCGAACCTGAAGCAGTCGATCGACGCCGACACGATCGTGACGGTCAAGGCCGATGGCGACATGGACGCGCTTGCCGCGGCACTGGGCAGCGGGATCGAGGGCGCCACGCGTACGCGTGTGGTCGAGGGTGGCGTGGAGCTGCACGTGCAAGGGGCCAAGCGGCTCGTGCCGAGCGTGGTCGACCTGGCCGAGCGTGGTGGATTCGAGGTGGCCGACCTGTCGGTCGCCGAACCCAGCCTCGAGACCGTGTTCATCAACCTGACCGGCAAGGAGCTGCGCGACTGATGTTCTCGCTGAGGGCTCCTCGAGCCGATCGTCCCCGTCAGGGGCCTCGCGACTGATGGCCACGCCCGTCACCACCTCCGCCGAGCCGACCGGTCTGCCCGTGGCTCATGCGCCGATTACGCTGAAGCCGACGCGCTCCACGATGGCCGCGAGCCGTACCGCGCTGCGCGCGCTGATCCTGCGCGACCTGGTCGTGTTGCGCAAGAACTTTGGCGAATTCGTCGTGCGTACGATCATCCAGCCGTTCCTGCTCGTGTTCGTCTTTCTGTATGTGTTCCCCTCGATCGGCCAGGGCGTCGGCGGGGGTGGGGGAAAGGTGGCCGAGTCGGCCTTCGCGACGGTGCTCGTACCTGGCGTGGTGGCGATCTCGATCATGTTCCAAGGGATCCAGGCGGTGGCGCTACAGCTCTCCGCGGAGTTCGGCTACACACGGGAGATCGAGGATCGTGTGCAGGCGCCTTGTCCGATCTGGCTGGTGGCCGTCTCCAAGGTGCTCTCAGGTGCCGTACAGGGAGCGCTGGCGGCCGTGATCGTGTTCCCGATCGCCGCGGTCATCCACGCGCCGGGAGTGCACGCGCACTTGACTGTCAACTGGCCGGTGCTGTTGACCTTGATCCCACTCGCTTGCGTGGCGATGACCTCGCTCGGGCTGTTGCTCGGCACGGTCTTCGAGCCGCGCAACATTGGCTTGATGTTCGGCTTCGTCGTGCTCCCGCTGACATTTCTCGGCGGCACCTACTACCAGTGGACCAAGCTCGCTCCCGTGCAGGTCTATGGCATCCACTGGCTACAGATCATCGTGCTCGTCAATCCCTTGATCTACGTGGCCGAGGGGATGCGCGCGGCGCTCACTCCGATCCCACACATGTCGCTGTGGGCGGTGTATCCCGTGCTCGTCGCCTTCTGCGCGGGCTTCCTTGCGCTCGGGCTGCGAAGCTTCCGCAAACGGGTGCTCGTATGAGGGCACCCCGCGAACGGGCTTGCTCGCCATAACCGTGTTTGACGTGTAGCGACTGAGGTGCGCGCGACGGTCAGGGTCTCGAACGACCCGGCCTTACGGAGGTGTGCCGTGGGGTTAGGCTTGTCACGGAGTCGTGCTTGTATGAGACCGGACCTGCATGAGCCTGATCGAAGTCACCCACTTCACAGATCCAGGTTGTCCCTGGGCGTATTCGGCGAGCCCGGCGCTCGCAGTGCTGCACTGGCGCTATGGCGAGCAGTTGCACTGGCGTTTGGTGACGATTGGCCTCACCGAGAACGCGGAGCAATACACAAGCCGCGGCTATACCCCGACACGCGCTGCGCTCGGCTACATGCGCTTTCGCCGCTTCGGCATGCCGTTCGCGACTGCTCCCCGCGCACGCATTACGGCCACCGCGCGGATGTGTCGCACGATCGTGGCAGCACGCTTGCTCGACTCTGAGCGCGAATACGCCGTGTTCAGGGCGTTGCAGTTCGCTCAGTTCACGAGCACACTCGTGCTCGACGATGCGCGCGATATCGCGACGGCGCTCGAGCGCGTAAGCGGATTGGATGTCGAGGCGATCGTGGGCGCACTCGATGAGGAGCAGGTGAGTACCGCATACGAGGCCGATCGCGCGCTCGCGCGCACCGCCGCCGGCGGTCCCACCGAGTTTCAGGGCAAGGCCGCCCAGAGTGATGGCCCCGTGCGCTATACGGCCCCGTCGCTGATCCTACGCACGGGAGAGCGAACGCTCGAGGGGGGCGGCTTTCAGCCTGTTGAGGCCTACGACGTGCTGATCGCCAATCTCGATCCCACACTCGAACGCGAGTCGCCGCCGGAGAGCCCGCTCGATGCGCTGCAACGCTTTCCTGAGGGGCTCGTGACCCAAGAGGTCGCGGCGATCATGACGCGCGGCAACAACGCCCCTGACCGGGTGGCCGCTGAGAGCGCGCTGGTGGAGCTGGTGGGGGAGGGCAGTGCGTGCCGCATAGCGCTCGGTGACGATGCCCTCTGGCTCGCTGCGGGGTAGCCTCCGTGGCCAGATGTCCTTGAGAGTCACACTTCCCGACGGTAAGCCATTGGAGCTCACAGACGGCGCCACCGGCGCCGATGCGGCTGCCGCGATTGGGCCAGGTCTCGCCAAAGCGGCGCTGGCAGTCGAGGTGAGCCATCCCGAGACAGACCAGGCCCCGGAGGTTCGGGACCTCGCGAGGCCCATCCCTGGTGGGGCACAGATATCGATCCTCACCGCCAAGAGCGGTGAGGAGTCGCTTGCGCTGATCCGCCACGACGCGGCGCACGTGCTCGCAAGCGCCGTGATGGAGCTGTGGCCCGGGGTGAAGATCTCGATCGGGCCCGCGATCGACAACGGCTTCTACTACGACTTCGACTTCCCCGAGGGCGTCTCCATCTCCGACCAGGATTTCCCCGCGATCGAAGCGAAGATGGCCGAGCACGTGAAGGCGGGGGAGATGTTCGTGCGCGAGGACGTCTCGGTGCAAAGTGCGCGTGAGCGCTTCGTGGCAGAGAACCAGGACTACAAGGTCGAGCTGATCGACGATCTCGTCAAGGGCGCGCCTGTCGAGCAGCCGCTTGAGAGCGTCTCGCTCTATACCAACGGGCCATTTACCGATCTGTGTCGCGGCCCGCATGCGCCCAGCACCAAGACCGTTGGCGCGTTCAAGCTGCAATCGGTTGCCGGCGCCTACTGGCGCGGGGACTCCAAACGCAAGATGCTGACCCGTATCTATGGCACCGCCTTCCATACCAACGCCCAGCTGAGCGAGTATCTAGAGCGCTTGGAGCAGGCTGCCCAGCGCGATCATCGCAAGCTCGGACGTGAGCTTGGGCTGTTCCATTTCTCTGATGTATCGCCCGGTGCCGCGTTCTGGTTGCCGGCCGGCACCAGCATGTACAACGCGCTCGTGTCGCTCTCGCGCGAGATGGGCTCAGAGCGTGGCTACAGCGAGGTCAAGACTCCCCTGATCTACGACGCCGAGCTGTGGAAGATCTCCGGGCACTGGGGCAAGTACAAGGAGAACATGTTCACCGTGCAGGTCGAGGAGCGCGAGATGGGCGTCAAGCCGATGAACTGCCCCGGGCACGCCCACTTGTTCAACAGCAGCCGCCACTCCTATCGCGACCTGCCCGTGCGCTACTCAGAGCCGGGACTGCTGCACCGCAACGAGGCCTCGGGCGTGCTGCACGGACTGTTGCGCGCGAGGCACTTCGCCCAGGACGACGCTCACATCTTCTGTAGCGAGGAGCAGATCCAGGATGAGGTCGCCGGCTGCCTGGAGTTCGCCTTTGCCACCTATCGCCTGTTCGACTTCGACGTGCACCTGGAGCTATCGACACGGCCTGAGCAGCGTGTGGGCAGCGACGAGCTGTGGGATCGTGCTGAGGAAGCGCTTACCAATGCCCTCGATTCACAGGGTCTCAGCTACGAGCTGAACCCCGGCGACGGCGCCTTCTATGGGCCGAAGATCGACATGCACATGACCGACTCGCTCGGGCGCTCCTGGCAGCTCGGCACGGTGCAGCTCGACTACAACATGCCCGAGCGCTTCGGACTCACCTACACGGGCGCCGACAACGCCGAGCACCAGCCCGTGATGATCCACCGTGCGCTGTTCGGCTCCTACGAGCGCTTCATCGGCATCATGATCGAGCACTACGGGGGCGAGTTCCCATTGTGGCTCGCGCCGGTGCAGGCGATCGTGCTGCCGATCTCCGAGCGCCTGAACGATTACGCCGAGAGTGTGCACGAGCGCTTGCGCTCGGCTGGCGTTCGTGTCGAGCTGGACGACCGCGGGGAGTCGGTGGGACGCAAGATCCGCGAGGCCGAGCTGCGCAAGATCCCGAACATGCTGATTGTGGGTGATCGCGAGGCCGAGAGCGACAGCGTCTCGCTGCGCCATCGCGGCGGCGGAGCGCCGCGGGCGCAGCCCGTGGTCGGCAGCGTGGCCGTCGGCGAGCTGGTGGAGAATCTCCTCAGCGAGGCGCGTGCGCGCGGCGAGCACGAGCACGCGGGTTAGGAACAGTCGAATGTCGAGTCAGCGAGAATTCCTTGCGCCGCGCGCCGCGCCCGCTATACTCGGCCGCCTTGAAGCTCGGAATCCATTCACGGCGCAGCGCGTAGTCTCGACTTGACGCGCACCCCCACAAGCTAGTGGCCGTCCCGCGCAGGTTCGACCGCCGGCCCCCCGAGCGGGACCAGACGAGGATCAACGAGCGCATCCGCGTGCCGGAGGTGCGCGTGATCGACGACGAGGGCAACCAGGTCGGGATGATGAAGACCCCCGACGCGGTCAAGTTCGCTCAAGAACGCGACCTCGATCTCGTGGAGGTCGCCCCCGAGGCCAAACCGCCCGTGTGCCGGGTGCTCGACTACTCCAAGTACAAGTACGAGCAGGCGCAGAAGGTCAAGCAGGCGCGCAAGCACCAGCAGCAGATCACGATCCGCGAGATCAAGTTCCGCCCGAAGATCGCCGAGCACGACTACGACACCAAGAAGCACCACGTCGAACGCTTCCTGCGCCACAAGGACAAGGTCAAGATCACGATCATGTTCCGCGGCCGCGAGGTCACCCATCCCGAGCGTGGCGTGATGATCCTCGACCGCTTGGCCGAGGAGCTGGCGGCGCTCGGCGTCGTCGAGCAGCGTCCCACCCAGGACGGACGCAACATGACGATGATGCTCGGACCCTCCAAGGCGGTGCTCGCGGGGAAAGTGGACAGCGATGACGATGCCCACGGGCCGGATGCAAGCGAGGACGTCCCCAGCGCACCAGCGGCGAACGAGGCCGCAAGCGAGGCTCCCAGCAATGGCGCTGTGAGCTTGCCCGAGGCGCCGGTGCCATCACAAGCTGACGAGAGCGACGAGGCGCTTGTCGAGGTCCCTTCGGAGGGGGCCGCGGCTGAGACTCAGAACGGCGCTTCCGACAGCGTCGCACCGGCCGCGGAAAGCCAGAACGGCGCTTCCGACGGCGCCGTGTCATAATCATCGGCTCGCTATGCCCAAGATGAAGACACACAGCGGCGCGAAGAAGCGCTTCAAGGTGACCGGCTCCGGCAAGGTGCGGGCCAGGCACTCCTACTCCAGCCACATCCTGGAGAAGAAGTCGCCGAAGCGCAAGCGCACACTCGCCAAACCCGTGATCCTCTCCGATCACGACACGCCGCGCGTGAAGCGGCTGCTCGGAGTGGGCAAATGACGCGCGTCAAGCGGTCTGTTGCCGCACGCAAGAAGCGCAAGGCGACGCTCGAGCTGACGAAGGGCTTCCGCGGCGAGGCGCACTCCAACTACAGACGCGCCAAGGAGGCGCTGATGAAGGCGGACGCCTATGCCTACAGGGACAGGCGCAACCGCAAGCGCGACTTCCGCAGGCTGTGGATCACGCGCATCAACGCCGCTGCTCGTCAGAACGGGATGAGCTACTCGCAGTTCATGCATGGTCTCTCGCTAGCCGGTGTCGAGCTCGACCGCAAGGTCCTGGCCGACATCGCCGTGCGCGACGCCGACACTTTCCGACGTTTTGCCGAAACCGCCCGCGAGGCGTCGGCTGCCTGACAGGCAACTGGCAACGAAACCTCTCGGGCGCTGCTCCTTCGGGACCGGCGCCTTTTTTTATGACCGCGATCACTTCACAAGACAACCCCCGCCTCAAGCAAGTGCGCAAGCTGCGGCGCCGGCGCGAGCGCGAGCGCAGTGGGCTGTTCGTGGCTGAGGGTGAGGATCTGGTGGCCGCGGCGATCGCCGCGGGTCGCCCCGCGGTCGCGGGCTATCGCGTCGCGGGCACCGCGATCGGTGGGTCGGGCTTCAGCGATGTGGAGCCGAGCGTGATGGCAAGTGTGTCCACGCTCGGCTCGGGCACCCGCGCGATCGGCGTATACGAGCAGCGCTTCGCGGCGCCAACCGGACCGTTGTGCGTGTGCCTCTGGGGCGTGTCCGATCCCGGCAACGTCGGCACCGTGCTGCGTGGCGCACTGGCCTTCGGCGCGGCGTGCGTTGCGCTCGGGCCCGGCTGTGCCGACCCGCACTCCCCGAAGGCGGTGCGGGCCAGCATGGGCGCAATCTTCGAGGTCGCGCTTGCGCGCGTGGGCGACGTCGGCGAGCTGCCCGGCAGGCGCGTCGCGCTGGTGGCCGGCGCGGGCGAGCCGATCTGGAGCGCCACGAGCGTGCTTGAAGGCGCCGGTGGCGAGGACACGGAAGTGGGCCCGCCACCCGCGCTCACGCTGCTCGTGGGTGCCGAGCGCGAGGGGTTGCCACTGGAGACTGTGAGTGGGTGCGACGCCGTCGCCCACATCCCGATCGTTTCGGAGTCGCTGAACGCGGCGATGGCGGCGACTGTGGCGCTATACGAGACGACACGTCGAGCGACTAGGGTGCCGCCAACATGATCGAGCGGATCGAGCAGCTGCGCGCGGCGGCACAACAGGAGATCGAGGCGGCCTCCAGTAGCGAGGCGGTCGAGGAGCTGCGGGTGCGCTATCTCGGGCGCAAGGCCGAGCTGCCACAAATGCTGCGCGGCGTCGCCGCGCTCGAGCCCGAGCAGCGCGGGGCGGTCGGCCGTGCCGCAAACGTTGCCCGGCGCGAGCTTGAGCAGCTGATCGAGGCGCGCGCGGCTCAGCTCGGCGCCGGTGAGCTTGACGCGCGGCTGGAGGCCGACACGCTGGATGTGACGCTCCCCGGCACCCCACCCCAGCCGGTTGGCCGGCTGCACGTGCTGACCGCCACGATGCGCGAACTGGAAGACATCTTCCTCGGGCTCGGCTTCACCGTGATGGAGGGCCAGGAGGTCGAGACGGTGCACTACAACTTCGACGCGCTCAACCACTCGCCCACGCACCCCGCACGGGCGCGCACCGATACGTTCTATGTGTCCGACGGGGTCGTGTTGCGCACCCACACCTCGCCGATGCAGGTCCGTGCGATGGAGGCGCACCCGCCGCCACTGTATGTAGTGATCCCCGGACGCGTGTACCGGCCCGACAGCGACGCCACCCACACCCCCCAGTTCCACCAGATTGAGGGGCTCGCGGTGGATGAGGACATCACGCTCGCCGACCTGAAGGGCACCCTGCTCGCGTTTGCGCGCACCGTCTTCGGCGAGGAGCGCGATGTGCGCTTGCGTCCCCACTTCTTCCCCTTCACCGAGCCGAGCGTCGAGGTGGACGTGTCCTGTTTTCACTGCTCCGGTGAGGGCTTCGTGAAAGACGGTTCGCGCTGCCCGCTTTGCAAGGGCGAGGGGTGGCTCGAGGTACTGGGCGCCGGCGAGGTCGATCCGAACGTGTACTCCTACGTGCCAACCACCGAGAGCAATGCGCCCGGATACGACCCCGAGAAGGTGCGCGGGTATGCGTGGGGGATGGGTGTCGAGCGAATCGCGATGCTCAAGCACGGCATCCCCGATTTGCGCCTCTACTACGAAAACGACCTTAGGTTCTTGGAGCAGTTCGGATGAAGGTTCCCTTGAACTGGCTGCGCGAATATTGCTCGCCCGACCTCGACACGGCCGCGATCGAGGAGCGCCTGACGATGACTGGCACGAAGGTCGAGACGATCCTCCATCATGGCGTGAGCTCGACCGAGCATTTCGTCATCGGCCGGGTGCTCACCACCGAGCCGCACCCCGACGCCGACCGCCTGAAAGTGTGCACGGTGGACGTGGGCAGGGGCGAGCCTGCCGGGATCGTGTGTGGCGCGCCCAACGTCGCAGCCGGACAGACCGTCGCTGTGGCGCTGCCAGGCGCGAGGATGCCGGACGGCACGAAGATCAAGGCGGCGAAGCTGCGCGGCGTGCCCTCGAGCGGGATGATCCTCTCCGCCGAGGAGCTTCAGATCGACAGCGATCACAGTGGCATCATGGTGCTCGACGAGCTGACGCTTGCCTGCCTCCCCCCCGCCATGGGGGGTACCCGCGAGGGTGACGCCGAGCTTGCCCCCGGGACGGCCCTGGCCGACGTTCTAGCCATCTCAACCGATGTGCTGGAGCTCGAGGTCACCCCCAACCGCCCCGACTGCCTCGGCGTGTATGGGGTAGCGCGCGAGCTGCACGCTGCCACCAGCGCGCCGCTCGCTCCCGAGCCCTGGCTCGAGGATGCCGGCAGCCCCGGCCCGCTCGCCGCCGCCGAGGTCGCGGTCGAGTGCCCCGATCTCTGTCACCGCTTCACCGCGCGAGCGTTTGAGAACGTCACGGTCGGACCCTCGCCGCTGTGGCTGAAGGCACGCCTATCGGCGGCCGGGCAGCGGCCAATCAACAACGTGGTTGACATCACCAACTACGCGATGCTCGTGTGCGCGCAGCCGCTGCACGCCTTCGACCTCGACCGCATCGCGGGGGCGAAGCTCACAGTCAGGCGGGCACATGAGGGCGAGCAGGTGGCCACGCTGGACGGTCAAACCCGCACACTCGATGGCGAGATGGTCGTTATCGACGACGCGCAGGGGCCCACGTCGATCGCGGGCATCATGGGCGGCGAGCGCTCGGAGGTGCACGCTGGCACGACCCGTGTGCTGATGGAGGTAGCCAACTGGAGTGGGCCCAACATCCACAGGACCTCGTGGTCGCTTGGTCTGCGCAGCGAGGCGTCCTCGCGCTTTGAGAAGGGGCTTGCGCCCGAGCAGTGCGCCTATGCGCAAGCGCTGGCCACGCGCCTGATGATCGAGCTGTGCGGTGCGAGCGTGTTGCCCGGCACGATCGATATTGGCCCCGCGCCGGCGGGTGGGTGGGGATCCAGATCGACGATTCGCTTGCGCGAGCGGCGCGTGCGGGAGATCCTCGGGATGCCGGTGGCGCGCGCGCGCCAGGCGGAGATCCTGCGGGCGCTCGACTTCGGCGTCGCTGAGGCTGACCTCCCATCCGGGGGACAGGCCACCCCATCCGAGGGGCAGGCGAGCGAGGATCGGCAAGGCGCACTCGAGGTGACGGTGCCGCCCGTGCGTCGCCAGGATGTCACGCGCGAGGCCGATCTGATCGAGGAGGTGGCGCGCATCAACGGACTCGCCGCGTTGCCGGCGACGCTGCCAGCGCGCCGTGGCGCCTATGGCCGGCTGTCGCCGGCGCAGCAGTTGCGCCGGCGCGCCGCGGATGCGCTCGTCGGGCGTGGCCTTTACGAGGCGGTCGGCTGGACCTTCACCGCGCCGAGCCTGCACGACAAGCTGCGCCTTCCGGCGGAGGATCCGCGCCGTCGCGCGCCCGTGCTCGAAAACCCGCTGTCGGAGGACCAGTCGCTGCTGCGTACGACCCTTTTGGGCTCGCTGCTGGACGTGGCCAGCCACAACTCAGCGCGCGGCATGGCGGACCTCGGCATTTTTGAGATTGGGAGGAGGTTCGTTCTCGCGGGCGACAGAGCGGCAGGTGGCGGCAACGCCAGCGAAACCGGAGTGAGCGAGTGCCAATCGCTTGCGGTGCTGCTCAGTGGACGTGTCGTGCCCCCGACGTGGGGTGCGCCCGATCCGCCGCGGGCGGATCTGTTCGCGATCAAGGGTGTGCTCGAAGCGCTCGGCGCGGCGCTGCGCGTGGAGCTTTCCTGTCGGCCCACCGATCGGCAATCGAAGGGATCGCCGATCGGCCAGCAGCCGTTCCTGCACCCGGGTCGCTGCGCGGAGGTGCTGGGCGCGGGTGAGCCACTCGGCTGGCTCGGGGAGCTGCACCCGCTGGTCGTGCGCGAGTGGAACATCGAGGGCGCGGCCGCAATGGAGCTTCAGCTCGACCGGCTGCTCGAGCTGGCGGACGCCGAGCACCCATATCGCGACGCGGTCTCCTACCCGGCGTTGCGCCAGGACATCGCGGTTGTGCTCGGTGCGGAGGTCCCCGCCGCGCGCGTGCTCGAGGCGGTCCGCGAAGCCGGCGGCGCGCTGCTCGACGACGCCGGTGTGTTCGACGTGTACAGCGGCCCGCAGGTGGGGGAGGGCAGGCGCTCGCTGGCGTTGGCGCTGTCCTTCAGAGCGCCGGACCGCACGCTTTCAGACGAGGACGTCGCGCCCGTGCGCGAGCGGATCGTCGCCGCGCTGGCAGCGCTTGGGGGTGAGCTGCGTGCCTAGAGCACTCGTCGCCGGCGCGACCGGCTTCGCTGGAGCTCTGGCAGCGCATCTGCTCTGGCGACATCCCGAGTTCGACTTGCAAACGGTCACGGCACGCGCCGATGCCGGGCAGCGCTTGGACCGGTTGTATCCGCGCTATCGCGTGCCGCTCGAGCTGCGGGAGCTCGATCTCGACCGTCATGCCGATGTGGACGCGGCGATCGTCGCCTACCCGCATGCCGCCTCGGCACCGGTTGTGGCGGCGCTACGAGCCCGCGGCGTGCGCGTGGTGGATCTCAGCGCCGACTTTCGCCTCTCGGAGCTTTCGACCTATGAGCGCTGGTATGGCCCGCATCCGCACCCGGAGCTACTGGAAGACGCTTCATATGGGCTGCCGGAGCTTCACCGTGAGGCAATCGCTGCCGCCGATCTGGTGGCGACTCCGGGTTGCTATCCGACGGCGTCGCTGCTCGGTCTCGCCCCACTCGCCCGCGCCGGGCTGATCGCCGACCTTGTGATCGACGCCAAGCAGGGGCTCTCCGGTGCGGGCCGCTCGGCGACGTGGCAGACGCACTTCTCCAACAGCGGCGAGAACATCCTTCCCTACAACATCGTCCACCACCGCCACACGCCCGAGATCGAGCAGCAGCTCGACGACCTGGACCCCACCCATCCGGGTTTGCGGGTGCAGTTCACTCCCCATCTGGTGCCGCTCGACCAGGGTGAGCTGGTCGACTGTTACGTGACGCCGACGCGGCCGATCGAGCAGGACGAGCTGGATGTCATGTACGAGGACGCTTATGCCGGCGAGCCGTTTGTCGAGCTTGCGCCGGACCCGGCGGAGGTGCGCGACGTGCGTGAAACCAACATCTGCCGGTTGCACGTCCGGGTCAGCGAGCACACGGGCAAGGTCGTCGTGCTGTCGGCGATCGACAACCTATGGAAGGGCACCTCCTCTCAGGCCGTGCAGAACCTGAACCTGATGTTCGGCTTCGACGAGGCGACGGGATTGACGTGAGTGGCGGCACTGAGATTCGCGGCGACCAGGCGGCCGCGGGGCCGCCGCATCCATTCTTCGGATCGCGCTGGGTGGACGCGCCCGCATACGTGCGCGAACTCAGCCCCGACGCCGGCCTGCCCGCTGGTTTCCGTGCCGCCGGGGTAGCGTGCGGAATCAAGCCGAGCGGCAACCCCGACGTTGGGCTGCTCGTTTGCGACGCCCCCGCCCCGGTGAGCGCCGCGCGCTTTTCCGATACGGCCGCTCCGGCCGCGCCGGTGATGCTCAGCCGCGAGCGTTGCACGCTGTCGGCCCTGCGCGCGATCCTCGCCAACTCCGGTTGTGCCAACGCCGCCACCGGCAAACGGGGCATGGAAGACGCCGCCAAGACGCAGGGTGCGGCGGCGATGGCGCTCGGGATCGAGCCCGCGGAGGTGCTGCTCGGCTCGACCGGCGGCATCAGCGATTACCTGCCAGTCGAGAAGATGTTGCGTGGGATACTCGACGCGAGCCGCGAGCTCTCCCAGCCGGGCGACACCAGCTTCCAGCAGGCAATCCAAACCACCGATGCTTTCGAGAAGCGCGCCAATCTCGCCGTATCGCTGCCCTCGGGCGAGGTGCGGCTGAGCGCGCAGTGCAAGGGCGCCGGCATGATCTCCCCGCGCTTCGCCACGATGTTCTGCTTCATGGAGACCGATGCCCAGCTTGCGCCCGAGACGGCCGAGCTACTGCTGTCGGTGTGCCTCAAGCGCTCGTTTGACCGCTGCACCGTGGACGGTCAGCTCTCCACCAACGACACCGCCGCGCTGATCTGCTCGGGAGCGAGTGGTGTAACGATCGCACCCGAGAGTGAGGACGAGCTGCGCTTTGGTGAGGCGCTGGATGCGCTGATGCGCCAGCTTGCGATCCTGATGGTGGCCGACGGCGAGGGCGCCGGGCGAATCGCGCGAGTGGTTGTGCGCGGCGGCGAGGACGCTCGCCTCGAGATCGCCGCGCGCGCGGTCGCCAACTCGCCGCTTGTGAAGGCCGCGCTGCACGGCGCCGATCCCAACTGGGGACGTATCGTGCAGGCGCTCGGCGGTGCACTCGGTGGTGGCGGCCTTGGCGGCAGCCATCTGCCACTCGACCTTTACATCGAGGGTATTCAGGTGTGTTCGGCAGGCGCCGCAATCGAGTATGACCAGAACGCGCTCGCCGAGGCCGTGCAGCGCAAGGAAATCGAGTACGACGTCACCCTGCCTGGCGACGGCGCGGAAACCGAGGTGTTCTTCTCCGACCTCTCGCACGAGTATGTGACCATCAATGCGGACTACACCACCTGAGGGGAAGCTGCCATGCGCGATGTAGCCACACTTCTCGAGGCGCTCCCCTATATCAGGGAGTTCCACGGCAAGACCATCGTCATCAAGTATGGCGGCGCCGCGATGGAGGACGAAGCGCTGCGCGAGGAGTTCGCGCGCGACGTGGTACTGCTCAAGTATGTCGGGCTGAACCCGATCGTCGTGCACGGCGGCGGCCCCGACATCACCGCCTACATGCAGCGTCTGGGCCTGCCGGTCGAGTTCGTCGGCGGCCTGCGCGTGTCCGATCCGGCGACCGTCGAGGTCGCCAAGATGGTGCTCGTCGGCAAGGTCAACAAGGAAATCGTGCTGCGGCTCGGCCGCCACGGACAGCCGGCCGTGGGGCTGTGCGGGGATGACGGCTCGCTCTTCAAGGTGGCCCGTCGTGAGGGTCCGGCCGGGGAGGACATCGGCTTCGTCGGCACGATCGAGCACGTCAACGTCGACGTACTGCATCACGTGGCACTCGACTACATCCCCGTGATCGCCTCGGTCGGCGCAGACCGCGAGGGCAACTCCTACAACGTCAACGCGGATGAGGCCGCCGGTGCCGTGGCGGGCGCGCTCGGCGCGCAGAAGGTCGTGTTCCTAACCGACGTCGCCGGCTGGCTTGCCGATGCCGATGACCCGGCCTCGTTGATTGGTCAGGCCAGCACCGCCGAGGTCACGGCGCGCATCGCCGGGCTGCAGGGCGGGATGCGCCCAAAGCTCGCCGCTTGCGTCGAGGCGATCGACCGGGGTGTCACCTCCGCACACATAATCGATGGGCGCATCCCTCACTCGCTGCTGCTCGAGCTATTTACCGACGCAGGGATCGGCACAAAGATCGAGGCCGCTGCATGAACGTCATGCGGAGCGAAGCGGTGAAAGTATGAGTCTCTCGGAGTTGCAGGAGATCGAGCGGGGCAGCGTCATCCCCTCCTACGCGCGCTTTCCGGTCGAGTTCGTGCGCGGCGAGGGCTCGTGGTTGTGGGACGGCGAGGGGAAGCGCTATCTCGACTTCCTGTGCGGCATCTCGGTCACGAGTCTCGGTCACTGCCACCCAGCTGTCGTGGCGGCCGTGCGCGAGCAGGTGGGCACGCTGATGCACACCAGCAACCTGTTCTACACCGAGCCGGCGATGCGCCTCGCCGAGCGCTTGTCGACGTCGAGCCTTGGCGGCAAGGTGTATTTCTGTAACTCCGGCGCCGAGGCAAATGAGGCGGCGATCAAGCTTGCGCGCAAGGCGTGCCCGCGCGGCGATGTGGTGGTTGTGCTCGGCGCCTTCCACGGCCGCACCTACGGCGCGCTCTCAGCGACCCCGCAGGAGTCAAAGCAAGCGCCGTTCGCGCCGCTGGTGCCGGGCTTCCGCGCGGTCCCGGCCGAGCCCGGTGCGCTTGCCAGTGCTGTAAACGAGCACACGGCGGCGGTACTGATCGAGCCGATCCAGGGGGAGACCGGCATAAGCGTGATGAGCGACGAGTTGCTGCTCGCTGCTCGCGCCGCCTGCGACGAGCACGGTGCGGCGCTCGTGTTCGACGAGATCCAAACCGGCATGGGTCGCACCGGCACGCTGTGGGCATACGAGCAAACCGCTGTCGTGCCCGACGCCATCACAAGCGCCAAGGCGCTCGGCGGCGGGCTGCCGATCGGCGCGCTCGTCACCGGGCCGCGCCTGGCCGACGTGCTGCAGCCCGGCGATCACGGCTCCACTTTCGCCGGTGGTCCGGTCGTGGCGAGCGCGGCGTTGGCCGCACTCGGAGCCACCGACGATCCCGCGCTGCTCGCCTCGGTGCGCGCGCTGGGCGAGCGTCTGGTCGAGGGACTCTCACAATTGCCGCACGTGCTCAGCGTACGCGGACGCGGTCTGATGCTCGCCTGCGAGCTCGACATCTCCGCGCCGGAGGTGGTCAGCCGTGCGCTACTGGAGCAGCGCCTGGTCGCGAATGCCACAGGACCCTCCACTGTGCGACTGTTGCCGCCACTCACGATCTCCCCCGAGGAGATCGAGGAGGGGCTCGCCCGTCTCGGCCGGGCCCTCGCCGGATAAGGTTCCGCGCCGTGAGCGACTCCACCCACAACTTTCCCCCGCCCACCGCCTCCTACGAGGCGGACCCTGAGAACGTGCATCGTGTCCTGCTGCTGTATTCCGGCGGTCTCGACACGAGCGTGATGCTCAAGTGGATCCAGGACTCCTACGAAGCCGAGGTTGTGTGCCTGACCGTCAACCTCGGCCAGCCCGGCGAGGACTACGAGGTGATCTCCGAGAAGGCGTTGCGCCTGGGGGCAGTTGAATGTCACGTCGTGGACGCTCGCGAGGAGTTCGCGCGCGAGTACATAGTCCCCGCGATCAAGGCCAACGCGCTCTACGGCGGTGGCTACCCCCTGTTCACAGCGCTCGGCCGGCCCCTGATCGCAAAGCTCGCGGTCGAGTACGCGCGCCGGTCCGGTTGCGACACGATCGCCCACGGCTGCACGGGTAAGGGCAACGACCAGGTGCGAATCGAGGCGACCGTAGCCACGCTGGCGCCTGAGCTGAAGACGATCGCGCCGGTGCGCTCCTGGCGGATGGGCCGCGAGGAGGAGATCGCCTATGCACGTGAGCATGGCATTCCGGTCAAGGGTGGAACAGAGGTGGCCCCGTATTCGATCGATGACAACTTGTGGGGTCGCTCCTCGGAGGGACGCTGGATCGAGGAGCTCGACCACGCCCCGGAGGACGACGTCTTCCAGCTCGTAACGCGCCCAGAGCTGGCCCCTGAGGAGGCGGAGATCGTCGAGGTGGAGTTCGATCGCGGCGTGCCGGTTGCCTTGAACGGGGAGCGTTTGCAGCTGGTGGAGCTGCTCGAACGCGCCGCCGAGATCGCGGCTCGTCACGGCGTCGGCATCGTCGATCACATCGAGGACCGCATCGTCGGCCTGAAGGTGCGCGACATCTATGAGGCGCCTGCCGCCGCGATCCTGCTGCCCGCCCACCAGGACCTTGAGAAGCTTGTTTGCACGATCCACCAGAACCAGTTCAAGGCGGGGCTCGACCGCCAGTGGGCCTATCTCGTCTACGCGGGCCTGTGGTGGGAGCCGTTGCGTGGCGATCTCGACGCCTATATGGACTCGGTCAACGCTCAGGTCAGCGGCACGATCGGGCTGAAGCTCTACAAGGGCCATGCGCGCGTCGTCACGCGCTCCTCGCCGCACGCGGTATACGACCAGTCGCTTGCCTCCTTTGGCGAGTCGGGCGGGCTCTTCTCCCAGAGCGCCTCGCCTGGTTTCATCGAGCTTTGGTCGCTGCAGTCGCGCATGGCCTGGCGTCTTCGCAACGAGTAGCGCCGGCGCGAATAGGTGGGACCGTCCGGAGCCACCTCTAGGGTCCCAGCCAATGATGATCGAGGAGAGCGAGACTCCTGACGTGGGTCCGCAGTCGGACGCGGCCGCGAACGTCCTAGCCGAGCGTCGCGCGCGTCACGCCGACCCCGCTGTCATCCGCCGGGCCGACGCCGCCGAGGCAGCGGTGCGTAACCTCGAGACGCACCTGGCGGCGCTGGAGCGACGCCTGGAGGAGGTCGGTCGCGAGCGCGAGCGCATCGCCGAGCAGCTCAGCGAGCGTGAATCCGACGTTCGCAACGTCAAGCAGCGCGAGTTCGTCGAGCAGCAGCTGCGTGTCGAGGCCGAGCAGCGCAGCGAGCGCCTACAGCGCGAGATGCGCGCCGAGATCCAGGAGCTTGGCGGTCGCCTCGAGGAGACTGAGCGCCACGTGCGCGAGCTGGACGCCGAGCTGGCCCAGTTGCGCGAGCGCGATGCGCGCTTGGTGCCGATCGTGCGCGAGTTGATGGAGGTCGCCGCCGGGTTGCGCAGCGGTTTTGAGCGTGAGTTGAGTGCGTTGCGCGAGGAGCTCCAGCAACAGGTCGTGTGGGAGCGCGAGACATATGTGCGCGAGCTGACCGCGATGGGCGCCCGCATGGAGGACCTGCGCTTCGAGCTGACCCGCACCGCGGACGATCTGCGCGCGCAGCTCGCCGCTGAGCCCCCGAGTGCCACCCTGCTGGAGCACACGAGCGCACCAGAGTCCGAGCGCGAGGCAGCCCATCGCCGCGAGATGGCCGACGCGCTGGTCGCGGCCGTCGAACGCCTGCGTACCCGCGTCGCGGACGTCAAGGAGGCCGAAGTCGCCGAGGCGCCCGAGCCGTCCGAGGTGGCGCATGCGCCCGCGGAACAGTCGCAGGTGATCGTCCATCCGGTGGAGGGCCCGCTGGCGCCCGAGCCGGTCGTGGAGCCGCGTGAGCCGGCCGTCGAGTCGCTCCATGTCGAGCCGCCGGCACCGGAGCCCGCCGCTGTCGAGTCGGCGCTGGTAGACGAGCCACCCGTCGAGGAGGCAAAAGTCGAGCCGGCGATCAGCGGTTATGTGCCTGCGAAAACGCCACCAGCCGAGGTCGAGACGCCCGCGGTGGGCAATTACACGGGCTACAGGCCTGTCGAGGAGCCCGCGGCGGATGGGCCAACCGCCGAGGAGCCAGTCGCCGAGGAGCCGGCTGCCGAGTGGCCGCCGGTGGTCGAGCCGCTTGTCGAGGCACCCCTCATCGCAGAGGAGTCGCCGGCTATCGCGGAGTCGCTCGTTGAACACTCGGATGTTGAGGACTCTGCCGTCGATGAGCCAGTCGTCGAGGAGGAGCCGCTCGCCGTCGAGGAGCCGGCAATCGAGGGGCCCGCCGTCGAAGAGTCGGCTGTCGAGGAGCCCGCCATTGAGGGGGCAGTCGCCGAAGAGCAGCCCGCGACGGAGCCGGTAGCCGAGGAGCCGGCGTCGCACGATGTCGGCCTCGGTGGTATCCACAGGCACGAGTCGCCGGTCTTGGAGTCCCCGCTCGGCGGCCTCGGCCCGAGCGGCACGCTCAGCACCAAAGTCGTTACCTCCGAGCCGGTCGCGCTGCAAACTCGCCTGCTTTCTGTGCCGGAGAAGCGGACTTCCTGGCTGGCCCCCGCGATTCGCGGACTTGCCGCGCAACGCGACGCGAAGCTCGCGGCCGAACTCGTGATCGAGCTGCTGCCCGCCCAGCGGCAGGTTGTCGAGGGTCAGCTCAACTATGAGATCAAGATCGCCGAGCTCGGCTCCTTCTATGTGGCGCTGGATCCGGCCAGCGCGGTCATATCCAGAGAACCGCGCGGCACCGTGGAGTTCTCACTAGAGGGCTCGGTTGCGGCCTTCAGCGAGCTTGCCGCCGGCGGCACCACGCGTAGGCATCGCGGCCTGCGCATTCGCAAAGGCAGGGGTCGCGCGCGGGAGCTGCTGAAGGCGCGCCGCCAGCCGATCGCGCTCGTCGACCTGGCGGCCGGTGAAGTGGATATCTGGCCGGGCCTGCTGCTGCTTGCGATGGCGGAGGCGATTGACCCCGCTTGGACCACAGGGCGCCGTTTCGAATTGGCCTTCGACATTCAGGATGCCGAGGGAATCGTCATCTACATCCGTGTGTGCGACGGCGAGCCGATCCTCGTCAGCCGCACCCCCGTCGGACAACCGATAGCCACGGTCTCGCTCAGCGCGCATGCGCTCGTGTGTCTGCTTGCGGGCACTCAGGCACCATCCGAGCATCGCACGACGGTGCTCGGTGACGCGACCTCCGTGGACATGTTTCTGCAGTGGACAGCCCGTGCTCAGGGCCTATCCGCCGCAACGTCCTGAGAACGCTCTCCTCACGAGCTTGCTCCGCCGCCTCGGCGGTTAGCATCCAGCCTCGGTGAGCACCCCTTCCTGCGCCCATCTGCACGTCCACTCCGAGTACTCGCTGCTCGACGGAGCCTGCGGGATCGATGCACTCGCTCGGCGTGCCGCCGAGTTCGGTCAACCCGCGCTCGGGCTCACAGATCACGGCGTGATGAACGGCATGGTGGAGCTTCACAAGGCGTGCACAAAGCACGGCGTGAAGCCGATCTTTGGATGCGAGATATACCTCGTCGACGATCACGAGGCAGCCAAAACCAAGAGCCCCGGGACGCGCGTCGAGCGCAACCACCTCACGCTGCTGGCCCACAGTGACATTGGCTACCGCAACCTTGTGCAGCTGTCCTCCGCAGGCTTTCTGGAAGGGCTGAACAGAGGCAAGCCCACCGTCGACCTGGCCCAGATCGAGCGGCGCTCGGAGGGCATCGTCGCGCTCACCGGTTGCCTCGCGTCGCGCTTCTGCCAACGACTGCTCGACGACCGTCCGGAGGACGCGCGAGCGCACGCCGACGATCTCGTGCGCATCTTCGGGCAGGACAACGTCTACTTCGAGGTTCAGAAGAACGGTCTCTCAGAGCAGGACAAGTGCAACGAGGGCATCGTCAAGATCGCACGCGAGATGGGTGGCAGCCTCGTCGGTACCGGCGACGTGCACTACCTGCGCCGCGAGGACTACGACCATCACACGGCGCTGCTGTGCGTGCAAACCAAGAGCACGCTCGCGGCGCCGAAGATGACCTTCGAGACCAACGAGTTCTACCTGCGCGACAGCGCCGAGATGGCAAGCGCCTTCGCGGAGTGGCCGGAGGCGATCGCGAGCACGCTCGAGATCGCTGAGCGTTGCTCGGTAAAGCTCGAGCTGGACAAGCAACTGATCCCCAAATACCCCACGCCGGAAGGTGTCTCCGAGCGCGACTACCTGCGCGAGCAGGTACGGCTCGGCCTGAGCACCCGCTACGGCGACCCGCCGCCCGCGGAGGCGCTCGAGCGCATGGATATGGAGCTTGGGGTGATCGACCGGATGGGCTTCAACGCCTACTTCCTAATCGTGTGGGACTTCGTCAAGTTCGCCAAGGAGAACGGCATCGCGGTAGGCCCCGGTCGCGGCTCGGCGGCCGGCTCGATCGTCTCCTACTGCCTGGCCATCACCGACGTCGACCCGTTGCGCTACGACCTGCTGTTCGAGCGCTTCCTCAACCCCGAGCGCGTGTCGATGCCAGATATCGACATCGACTTCTCCGTGCGCGGGCGCGAGCGCGTAATGCGCTACGTCACCGAGAAGTATGGGCGCGAGTCGGTTGCGCAGATCGTCACGTTCGGCAAGATGTTCCCGCGTGCCGCCACCCGCGATGCCGCGCGCGTGCTCGGCTACGACTATGGCTCCGGTGACCGCCTGGCGAAGCTGATACCCGACCCGATCATGGGCCGCTCTCCCTCCTTCGAGGACTGCATGAAATCCGGCGAACCGCTGCGCAAGGCATACGACGAGGAGCCCGACGCGCGCCGCATCGTCGACGTCGCCAAGGGCCTCGAGGGGATCGTGCGCAACTCCTCGATCCACGCCGCCGCCGTGGTCATCGCCGACCGTCCGCTCACCGACATCGTGCCACTGCAGCTTGCCGACGCCGGCACGGGGGAGAACGGAGAGCGCGTCTACCGCACCGTCACCCAGTTCTCGATGAAGCCGATCGAGGAAATTGGCCTGCTCAAGATGGACTTCCTCGGGCTGCGCAACCTCGACGTGATCGAGGACGCGCTCGACATCATCGAGCGCTCCAGCCGTGACGCCGACGGACAGGGTGGGGGGCGGCTCGACATGTCCAGGCTGCCACTCGACGATGCCCGCACGTATGAAATGCTTGCTCGCGGCGACTCGATCGGCGTGTTCCAGTTCGAGTCCGAGGGGATGCGCGAGGCGCTGAAGAAGGTGCGCCCAGACGAGTTCAACGATCTGGTCGCGCTCAACGCGCTGTACCGGCCGGGCGCGATGGACCAGATCCCGGTGTACGCGAAGGGCAAGCACAACCCGCAAGCGATCTCCTATCCAGACGAGCGCCTGCGCCCGATCCTCGAGTCCTCCATGGGCGTGATCCTTTACCAGGAGCAGGCGATGCAGATCTCCAAGGAGATCGCCGGCTTCTCCGGTGCCAAGGCCGACGATCTACGCAAGGCGATCGGCAAGAAGAACCGCGAGGCGATGGCGGCGCTGAAGCCCGAGTTCGTGGAGGGTTGCAAGGCCTCGGGCACGAGCCCGCAAACGATCGATCTGCTGTGGCAGACCAACGAAAAATCGGCCGACTACTCCTTCAACAAGTCACATGCGGCCTGCTACGCCCTGATCGCCTATCGCACGGCCTGGCTGAAGGCTAACCACACCCCCGAGTACATGGCGGCACTGATCTCCTCGGTCATGTCAACCAAGGACAAGGTGCCCTTCTTCGTCGCTCGCTGCGAGGAGATGGGTATCGAAATCCTGCCACCAGACGTCAACCTCTCAGATCACGAGTTCACCGTCGTGGAGGGCAACATTCGCTTCGGCCTGGACGCGGTCAAGGGCGTCGGATATCAGGCGGTGGAGGCGATCAAGCAAGCCCGCGAGGAGGGTGGCGAGTTCGCCTCATTGTGGGATTTCTGTGAGCAGGTGGACAGCCGTGCCGTCAACAAGAAGGCAATCGAGGCGCTGATCAAGTGCGGTGCGCTCGGCTCGACCGGCGCCACGCGCAAGGGCATGCTTGCCGTGCTCGAAGCGGCCCAGTCCGCAGGTCAGAAGGCCCAACAGGACGCGCTTGTCGGGCAGGGCTCGATCTTCGACCTGGACCCGGCGGCGCCTTCCTCCGGCGAGCCTGCGCCGGGAGCGGGACTGCTCAAGTTGAGCCATCCGTCGATCCCAAGCGAGGAGTTCGACCAGCCACAGCTGCTCGCCGTCGAGAAGGAAGCAATCGGCCTGTTCATCTCCGCGCACCCGTTGAAGCCGATGCGTGAGGCGCTGCGTGCACGTGCTGATTGCTCGCTTGCCGCTCTGGCCAATCGGCGCGACAAGGATTGGGTGACCGTTGGCGGCATCATCACCGAGTCAAAGCGCATCCGCACCCGCAACGGCGATCACATGATGTTCGCCACGCTCGACGATCTCGAGGGCGCCGTGGAGATTCTCGTGTTCGGCAAGGCGCTCGCCGAGCACGAGGCCGCGCTGGCCGTCGATCAAGTCGTGCTGATCCGCGGTCGGGTCGACCACAAGGAGGCCGGCAAGACATGCGTGGTCGTGCAATCGGTCGAGCCCTTCGCCCCGAGCGAGCAAGAGATAGAGCAGGCCGATAGTGCCGCGAAGGCAAGTTCGATGGCACAGGCCGCCGTCGCCAAGCCGGTGCGCCTACAAGTGCACGCCGCCCACCTGCCCGCGAGCGCGATCGAGGACGTGAAGGACATCATCGAGTCTCATCGCGGCCCAGCCGAGGTCGTGCTCGAGATGATGACCAGCGCCGGCCTGCGCATCCTGCGCCTTGGCGAGTCCTACCGAGTCCAGCACACGCCAGGTGTGCGCGCCGAGCTCGAAGCAGCACTCGCGCCGGCGACAGCGCTCGCAGCCACCGCCTAGGGTTTCCTCTTACCCTTCTTACGCTCCCGCACACCGCGCTCGTGCAGCTTCATCGCGAGCTGCACCTCCTCGCGGGTCGCACCCGAGCGGTTCACTCCGGGAGTCTCGAGAATGCACGGCAGATCCTGTAGCTCTGGCGCCGCCAGGAACGCTACACAGCCCTGCTCGCCCAGCTCTCCCTCGCCGACGTTCGCGTGGCGGTCGCGGTTGGAGCCGAGCGGCGTTTGCGAATCGTTGAGGTGCAGCGAGCCGACACGCTCCAATCCGATCTTCTCGGCGATCTCGCTCGTGAGCGCGTCCATACCGGCGTGTGAGCGGATGTCATAGCCAGAGGCAAACAGGTGGCAGGAATCAAGACACAATCCCAGCCGCTCCTCGCCGCCAGCGGCCTCGAGCAGCGTCGCCAGCTCGTCGATCGAGCGTCCCAGTGTGCCGCCAGCGCCGGCGGTGTTCTCCAGGTGAAGTGGGCACCCCTCGCTTTCGCCCAGCGCCTCGCGGATCGTCTCCCCGGCACGCTCAATCGCCGCGGCCGGGTCGCCAGTCTTGGCCGACCCCGGGTGCAGCACCACACCGTGTGCGCCGATGTCGTGCCCCACTCGCAACGACTGGGTCAGAGACAGCAGCGACTTCTCGCGGATGTCCGGATCGTCGCTTGCGCAGTTGAGCAGATACACGGCATGGATCAACACCGCGTCGATCTGGCTGGCAGCCATCGCCTCGCGAAACGCCTCCACGTCACTTTCGCGGAAAGCGGTCGGCCGCCACATGCGTGGCGACTGGTTGAAGATCTGAATCGCGCGGCAGTCGCGCTCGAGGCCGCGCTCGATCGCGTTGGCCAGACCGCCCGCCGGAGAAACATGCGCCCCGATCAGCACGCGCCGATTCCTGGCCCAGATTTCGCGCGAACGCCCGGTGCTACTAGCATGGCGCGAGATCCTATGAGAGTTCGCTTCGCACCATCGCCCACCGGTGCGCTTCACATCGGTGGCGCGCGCACAGCCCTGTTCAACTGGCTGCTTGCCCGCCACAGCGGCGGCAAGCTGCTGCTGCGCATCGAGGACACCGACCGCGAGCGCTCCACCCCCGAGAACGTGGAGCAAATCCTCGATGCGCTGCGCTGGCTCGAACTCGACTGGGACGAGGGACCGGTCTTCCAAACCCAGCGAACCGACCGCCACCAGCAAGCACTGCAAGCGCTGCTCGACAGCGGACACGCCTACCGCTCAAACGCCACCGCAGCCGACGTTGCCGCATACAAGCAGCTGCACGGAGCCGAGTGTGGCTTCCGCGGCGAGCACGAGCGCGACGGCGCGGTGCGCCTGCACGTGCCAGAAGGTGGAGCGACGGTCGTGCATGACGCGATCCGAGGCGATACCACCTTCGAACACATCCACCTCGACGATCCCGTAATCGCACGCGCCGACGGTTCGGTGCTCTACAACTTCGCGGTCGCGATCGACGATCTCGACGCTCACATCACACACGTGGTGCGCGGCGAGGATCACCTATCGAACACGCCCAAGCAACTGCTCGTACTACAGGCAGCCAAAGCCTCTGGCTTCGGTGCGAACGCACCCGAGCCGATCTACGCGCATCTGCCGCTGCTGCACGGCCCCGACGGCAAGAAGCTCTCAAAGCGTCACGGCGCGGCATCCGTGCAGGAGCTGCGCGACGCCGGCTACCTGCCGGAGGCGGTGCGCAATTATCTCGCCCTGCTCGGCTGGGGATCGGGCGATGACGCGACCGTGATGTCTACCGAGGAGTTGGTCGAGCGCTTCGAGCTCCAGCGCGTCAGTCGCAACCCGGCGCGCTTCGACGAGACCAAGCTGCGCTGGTTGGATGGGATCTATATTCGCGAGCTGCCCGTATCCGAGCTTTCCGAGCGCGTGCTCGAATATTTGCGCGCGAGTGACCCCTCGACGGCACGGGCCGCCGAGGCTGATCACGAGCTGCTCGAAGGCGCCGTTGCGATCAGCCAGGAGAAGATCCAGACGCTCGCTGACTTCTGGCCGCTATCGCGCTTCTTTTTCTGCGAGATCGCGCCGGAGGGCGCTGCGCGTGAGCGCTGGCTGGGGGAGCAGGGGCGCGCCGTGCTCGGCGACGCGCGCACGAAGCTCTCGGCGTCCGACAGCTTCGATGTCGCCGGCATCCAGGACGTGCTCGCGGGCATAGTTGAGCATCACGCCGTCAAGCCGCGCGAGGTCTACCAGCCCGTGCGCGTCGCGATCGCGGGCACCACGATCTCGCCGGGCATCTTCGAGAGCGTCGCACTGCTCGGTCGCGAGGAGACCCTGCGCCGCATCGACATGGCGCTCGCCGGCTGAGAATCGCGGCGTGCTCCCCAGGTAGTCGGGAGCACTGCGCGGCTCGCGAGCTGGCGGAGTAGTACTTGCCGGACTACAGGCAGCGCTCAACAAAGCGCTTGCAGTTGCCGATAGGACCCGTGACGACCACCTGGGACGGCTCGGATGCCGCCCACGTCAAGAGGTGTCATGGGCACGCAAGCAACAGCAACAAAGCCAACGCACGGAAGCGACGGGTCAGCCCGGACGCTCGTGCTCGAGCGCAACCCAATATCGAGCGCTTCGGGCGAGCGTCACCAAAACGAGGGTCACGGGCGGCGCTTGATGCTCGCCTTCGAAGCACTCGACGCGTTCCCCGCGCTGTCGGAGTCGCGCACCCGCCTGCTATCGGTCATCTCCAAGGACAACGTCGCCACTGCCGACATCGTCACCGCGGTGGAGTCCGACGTCGCGCTGATCATCGCGGTAATGCGCCTCGCAAACGTGGGGAAGGCATCCGCGGAACGCGTCGAGACGGTCGTGGCGGCCGTGGAGCAGCTCACGTCACAGGCGGTGCAATCGATTGCCAGCCGAGTGCGGACATTCGACTTCTTCGAGCGCTCCAAAGGCTGGGACGCCGAGCCCGAGCGCTTCCGCCTGCACGCGCTCGCCACGCAGCACACCGCGGATCGTCTCGCCGCCGAGGTCGGCTATGAGCATCGCGACCGGCTGACCGTCACGAGTCTCCTGCACGATGTCGGCAAGCTCGTGCTGATGCACGCCTATCCCGGTTATGTCGCGCAGGTCAAGAAGGACGGACAAACGCCGGAGAAGCGCATCCACCAGGAACGGCGCGAGCTGGGCGTCGACCACGCGCTGGTCGGCGGGGTGCTCGCACGCCGCTGGGGGTTGCCGCCGAGTATCGCGACGACGATCGAGCGCCACCACAATCCCGACGCCACCGGGGAGGCCGCGTTCGTACGTCTCGCCGACATGCTTGCCCATTACGCCCACGGTGCGCCCGTCGCGCCCGCCGAGATGCTCTCGGTCGCGCGGACGCTCGGGCTCGGACCGGAGGAGCTGCGCCGCGTTATGTATGAGCTGCCGAACTCCACCGCTCAGCGCCAGCGTATGGTCGATCCCTGTCCGCTGTCCGGCCGCGAGCTGGGCGTGCTGCAGCGGCTCGCCGAAGGCAAGGTTTACAAGCAGATCGCCCACGAGCTGACACTCTCCACCAGCACCGTGCGCACGCACCTGCACAACATCTACGGCAAGCTCGGTGCGGTAGATCGAGCCCAAGCCGTGTTGATCGCCACCGAGCGGGGCTGGTTGTAGAGAGGCCCACGGCGTCGCGGGTCCGCCAGGTTGCGTAGCATCGCAGCTACCCGCGATGATCTCGATTACGAGCAAGTCCCCTTACGCCGTTGCGGCGCTTGCCGAGCTCGGCCGTGCGAGCGGCGTGGATCCGGTGCCGATCGGCGAGCTCGCGCGTCGTCGCGAAATGCCGGTGCAGTTCTTGGAGCAGCTGTTCGCGGTGCTGCGTCGCGCCGGTGTGATCAGCTCTCAGCGTGGTGTCAAGGGCGGTTACCGTTTCGCCCGCGATCCCTCGGAGGTGAGCGTGCTGGAGGTCGTAGAGCTGCTCGACGGTCCACTTGGCCGCGACGCGCAGGGCGTGTTCGCGGATGCTTCCAGGGCCGCGCGCGACGTGCTCGCCGCTACCACGATCGCCGATGTGATCGAGCGCGAAGCGCGCGAGGCGGGCGCGAGCATGTACCACATCTGAAAGCAAGCCCACTATTGTCGGGGGCATATGGGGTCAATCCCGATCAACATTGCGGAGCTTGTGGGTGGGACGCCGCTGATTCGCTTGAAGCGGATGCTCGAAGGCGCCGCTGCCGAGCGCCACGGCGTCGAGTTGTACGCCAAGCTAGAGGTGTTCAACCCCGGCGGGAGCGTCAAGGACAGGATCGGCGTGGCGATGATCGAGGCGGCCGAGGCCGAGGGTGCGATCGAGCCGGGTCGCAGCACGATCGTCGAGGCCACCAGCGGCAATACCGGTATCGCGCTCGCGTTTGTGTGTGCCGCCAAGGGCTATGACCTTGTACTGACGCTCCCACAGGGAATGAGCCGCGAGCGGGAGATATTGCTGAAGTTGTACGGGGCGAGCGTGCGTATCACCGAGTCGCTCGGCGGCATGAGCGAGGCGGTGCAAGCGGCGCGCGAGATGGCGCGCGACCCCGACGTGTTCCTGCCCGACCAGTTCTCAAACCCAGCCAATCCCGAAGCTCATCGGCGCACCACTGGCCCAGAGATCGAGCGTGCGCTGGACGGGCGCGTCGATGTGCTCGTCGCGGGTGTCGGCACTGGCGGCACCATCACCGGTGTGGGCGAATACTTGCGCCAGCGCAACCCGCGGCTGCGGATCGTCGCGGTCGAGCCGCTGAGTTCGGCGGTCCTCTCGGGTGCGCCGCCCGGGCCGCACCGCATCCAGGGCATCGGCGCCGGTTTCCTACCACCCGTACTAAACCGCGAGTTGATCGACGAGGTCATCCCGGTGTCCGACGACGACGCGATCCAAACCGCCTGGCGCTGTGCCAAGCGTGAGGGTCTGCTTGCCGGCATCTCCTGTGGCGCGGCGCTGTGGGCGAGCTTGCAAGTGGCGCAGCGATCGGAATCCAGGGGCAAGCGGATCGTCACGATCATGCCCGACTCGGGCGAGCGCTACATCTCCCAGGCGTTCTTCGCGCCCTCGTAAGGGCGCTACGCTTTTCCCATGGTCGGGATCGACACGGTCAGACGGGTCGCACGCGAGCTTCGCCGCGACGTGGAGGTCGCGCGCGATCGCGACCCGGCGGCGTGCGAAGTGGCACCGGCGGAGATCATCGCGACCTGGCCCGGTATCCAGGCGGTGCTTGCCTATCGCGTGGCGCATGCGCTTGAGTCATTGCACGTTCCGCTGCTGCCGCGAGTGATTTCCTTCTGCTCGAGGGCATTCACGGGCGTTGAGATCCATCCGGCCGCCGGCATCGGCAGGGGCCTATTCATCGACCATGGCTCCGGCGTGGTCATCGGGGAGACAGCCGAGATCGGCGACAATGTCACCCTCTATCAGGGCGTCACGCTTGGCGGTACGGGCTTCGCGACAGGCAAGCGCCACCCCACGGTGCAGGACAACGTCACGATCGGCTCCGGGGCCAAGCTGCTCGGGCCGATCACGATCGGCCACGGCGCAAAGATCGGGGCCAACAGCGTCGTCATCACCGACGTACCACCCAACTCCACGGTCGTCGGCAACCCCGGTCATCCGGTGCGTGTCGACGGTCGCCGCCCAGAGGGCCCCGACGCGGACTGGATTCATCTGCCCGACCCGATCGCCGAGGCAATCCAGGGTCTGGCCAGTCGCATCGGCGCGCTCGAGCGGGCCGTGGCCGAGCTATCCGGCGAGGAGGCCGGTCCGCCCGCCGAGGTGCGGCCGTTGCGTCCGGTGAAGGGTCCCAACCCGGCCGGGGGATAGGAGAGCGCGGCCAGGCCCGGCAAACCGGCTGACGCTGACGCTGACGATGCGAGGCTCGGGCCGGCAGAGCGTGGCCGATGCTCAGTAGAACACGGTCCGGCAGCGATGCCGCGCGCGTGCCTTGTACTCGGGCGCCTGACCGCGCGTCCACAGCCACGTGTCGATCGCCCTTGCTGGCACGCCGGTACGCTTCGAGATCAGCTCGCAGGCGTGCACCGCGCATGCGCGAATTTCCCGCTCGGAGCCTCCCAGCGTGAGCCGCTCGCCCTTATCGATCCGGCTCGCTAGCTCCTCGTCGTACACAAGCACGCCTTCGCAGTGCAGCACATGCGGCACGAGGTTGTCGGCAAAGATCGTGAGGCGGTCGAGGTCGGCGAACTCGGCCACGCCGGCGAGCACCAGGTCGTTAGGCACAATCTGCGCGCGCTTATAGAAGCCACGGTCGTCGAACATGGCCATTCCGCTCGCCAGCATTTCGGCCAGGCGCTGAGCTGAGCCGCCAGCCTCCACCACCAGGTCGAGTGCCCGACTGGCCCTGCGGGTAGGGCCGGTGGGCCGCTCTGCCAGGAAGCGCCCAAGCGCGCGCAATGCCTGTGCGTACAGGCTCATCAGCTCATGATCCGGGCGCTGGCCGAGGATCGCCGCGATTTCGACGGTGCTCACTTGTGACAGCCATGCGGAGGTCGGTGGGCCGTGGGTGCGCACGTGGTCGGCGAGTGCCCACGACACCGTGAAGTACCCACTCACGGGCTTGCCGTCGGCAGTGCGCTTGCGCAGCGTCGGAAACCAGCCGGAGCCGAAGTTGATCGCATCGAGCGTGAGCATGTAGTCGGCCACATCAGCGGGCTCGCCCTCCAGATAGTGGCGCTCGGGGTCGAGCTGGGGTGCGGGCGCTGGCGCGACCTCGGCGGCTGCGTCGAGGTCGATTCGCACCCTGCGCGCATCGCTGGCGATCTGAGCGCAACATGCTCGCACTTCCTCGGCGATTCCCACGGGAGGAACGTTACGCGCCCGAAGCGGGCGTAGCTGCACGTAACGCGCGACAAGCGTAGAGCGCAGGTTCGCTGCCGGCCCCGCTTCTATGCTGCCGGGGATGGCCGAAAGCGAGCGTTCTGAGTCAGCCCACGAGCCCCAGGCCCAGCACTCCGAGCGTGTGGGGACGCTGCTTGAAGGTCTCAACGAGCCCCAGCGCGAAGCCGTTACCCACGACGAAGGGCCGCTCTTGATCCTCGCGGGGGCTGGCAGCGGCAAGACGCGTGTGCTCACCCATCGCGTGGCGTTTTTGATCTTCACCGAGCAGGCCCATCCGAGCGAGATCCTCGCGATCACGTTCACGAACAAGGCCGCCCAGGAGATGCGCGGGCGCGTGGAGCGGTTGCTCGGCGGCAGCATGCGACGCATGTGGCTGATGACCTTCCATGCCGCCTGTGCCCGCATCATGCGCGCGCACGCCGAGCGCTTGGGCTACACCTCGCGCTTCACGATCTATGACCAGGCCGACTCGCGGCGCATGGTCAAGCGCTGCATCGAGGAGGTCGGCGTCGACCCGAAGCGCTTCGCGCCGGCGGCGATCCACGGCCAGATATCTCAGGCCAAGAACAAACTGCTCGCCGCCTCGGACCTTGCGCAGGCGATCGGCTCGCCGTTTGAGCAGGTGCTGGCCGAGGTGTATCAGCTGTATGAGAGCGAGCTGTTGCGCATGAACGCGATGGACTTCGACGACCTGCTGTTTCGCACCGTGAACCTGCTGGAGCTGTTCGAGGATGTGCGCACCCACTACGCGCAGAGCTTCAAGCACGTGCTCGTTGACGAGTATCAGGACACCAACCACGCCCAATACCGATTCCTGCAATTGCTCGTCGGCGGCGGGCGCGCCAAGCCGACGCGTGGCGAGCGAGTGAATATCCCCGGCCACCGCAACCTGGCGGTAGTGGGCGACGACAGCCAGTCGATCTATTCATTCCGTGGAGCCGACGTATCCAATATCTTGGACTTCACCGAGGATTTCCCGGACGCGCGCGTGGTCAAGCTAGAGCAGAACTACCGCTCCACGCAAACGATTCTCTCCGCCGCCAATGCGGTGATCGCGAACAACCGCGGCGGCATCGCCAAGCGCCTGTGGAGCGAGAATGGGCAGGGCAGCCCCGTGAGGGTGCACGGCCTGGAGGACGAGCACGCCGAGGCGCGTTTTGTCGTGGGTGAGGCCGAGCGGCTCGTGGACGAGGGTGCCTCTCGTGCCGAGATCGCGATCTTCTACCGCACCAACGCGATGTCGCGCGTGATCGAGGACACGCTCGTACGTCGCGAAATCGCCTACCAGGTGATCGGCGGCACCAAGTTCTACGAGCGCGCCGAGATAAAGGACGCTGTTGCCTATCTCGCCTGGATCGCCAACCCGTTCGACGTCGTCAGCTTCCAGCGTGTCGCCAACTCTCCCCGCAGGGGGCTGGGTCAGACCTCGCTGTCGCGGATCGTCGCCCACTCGGCGAGCATTGGGCAGTCGGTGTGGGAAGTGGCAGTTGCCGCGGATCGCATCCCAGGGCTTGGCGCCGCCGCGATCAAGTCGCTCGGGCGCTTCATGATGACGATGGAGGACCTCGCCACCCTCGCCGCGGACGGCATCCCCGTGGGCGACATGATGGAGGCGGTACTTGCCCGCACCGGCTACGTGGAAGCGCTCGAAGCTGAGTCGGTCGGCCAGGGCGAAAAGGCGTTCGAGGCGCAGGGTCGCATCGAAAACCTGCAGCAGCTGGTCGAGGTGGCACACGAGTTCGACGCCAACAACTCGGCCGAGGGCGACACGCTCGAGCAGTTCCTGCAGGAGATCGCGCTGAAGGCCGATAGCGACTCCCGCAAGGACGACGAGGGACTGGTGACGCTGATGACATTGCACAACGCCAAGGGCCTCGAGTACCCGATCGTGTTCGTCGCGGGTTGCGAGGAGGGCGTGTTTCCCCATCAGCGGGCGCTCGACGAAGGCGGCATCGAGGAGGAGCGCCGACTGTTCTACGTGGCTGTGACCCGCGCGATGCGCGAGCTGTACCTCACCTATGCGCGGCGACGCTCGGTGTTCGGTGCCTCCACGTTCGCGCTCCCGAGTCGCTTCCTGGATGAGATCCCGGCCGAGTTGTGCCAGCGCGAGGATCTGCCCGCGCCGCGTCCGGGCGGCGCGCGCGTAGGTGCCGGGGTTGGCGCGGGGATTGGCAGCTTTGCCAGCGCGGGCGCCCGTGGGGGCGGCGGCGATTGGGCCTCCGCATCGCGCGCGGCCGCCCCAACCGCGTCTTATCGTCTCGGCGACGACATCGTGCATGCTGCCTTTGGCGAGGGCGTGGTCACCGGCGTGGAGGCGGACGGCATCATCGTGGTGCGTTTTGCGGACGATGGCTCAGAGCGCAAGTTGATGGCCGACTACGCCCCGGTCAGTCGCCGTGGATAGGTTCGGTGTTTTGCTGTTCTGACCGGTACATGTACCGGTCAGCCTGACAGTGCATGCACTGTCAGGGACCGGACCGCATGCGGTCCGGTCTTCCATAAGAATCACCTCTGTGACTGCCACGATCATCGACGGCAAGGCAATCGCCGCGCACGTGCGAGCGGAGGTGGCGCGCGATGTCGCAGAATTTGTGGCCAGCGGAGCGCCGCCACCGGGCCTTGCGACGGTGCTCGTCGGTGAGGACCCGGCCTCGGCCGTTTACGTCGGTGGCAAGCAGCGTGCCTGCACCGAGGTCGGGATGGTGCCGTTTGATGTTCGTCTGCCGGCGGATGCAAGCTTCGAGCAGGTGGCCGATCGCTTGCGAGCGCTCAACGCCGATCCGGCAGTCAGTGGTGTACTGCTGCAACTGCCTCTGCCAAGTCACCTGGACGGCCCGAGTCTCACGGGGCTGATCGACGCGCGCAAGGACGTCGACGGGCTCACACCGGTCAACGCCGGTCTGCTCTCGCTCGGGCGCCCGGGCCTGCGACCGTGCACGCCGAGCGGGGTCATGAAGCTGCTCGCAAGCGTCGAGGTCAAGCTCGAAGGAGCCGAGGCAGTCGTGGTGGGGCGCTCGAACTTGTTCGGCAAGCCGATGGCGCAGCTGCTCCTGGAGGCGAACGCCACCGTCACCGTGTGCCATTCGCGCACGCACGACCTGCGCGAGGTTTGCGCGCGCGCGGACATCCTGATCGCGGCCGTTGGCCGTGCACGACTGATCGAGCGCGATTTCGTCAAGCCGGGCGCGGTCGTGATCGACGTTGGTATGAACCGCCTGACCCCAGAGCAGGCGGGCACGAAGAGCGGGTTGGTGGGCGATGTCGACTTCGAGTCCGTTCGTGAGATCGCCAGTGCGATCACGCCGGTGCCGGGAGGAGTGGGGCCGATGACGATCGCGATGCTGCTGGCCAACACGGTCAAGGCAAGTGAACGGCTCACAAAGGAGACCAGGTGAAGCTCACACGGCTGCGTTTGGGGGAGCTGGCGGCGCTTGCGGGTGCGGTGTGTGTGATCGTCGCGCTCACGCTGCCGTGGTATGAAAACCTCGCGGGCAAGCTGAGCGCGTGGAGCACGTTCGGACCGGCGGTCGTCCTCGTGATGCTCGCGGCGCTGGCAGCGCTCGCGCTGGTATTGACCACGGTCACCGAGCGATCGACCGCGCTGCCTGTAGCCGCGGCTGTGTGGAGCACCCTGTTTGGTGTGCTCGGCGTGATAGCGGCGCTTGTGCGTGTGCTCGAGCGACCTGAGAATGCCCACATGCTCTGCGCCGGCGCCTGGCTCGCGCTGCTCGGCACCATGCTGATCCTCGTCGGTTCGTGGCAGTCGATGCGCGACGAACGCACCTCTCGCTATCCGCCGGCCACGCCGGAGCCGCGCAAACTCGCCGCGTAGAATGCGCCACCCATGATTGACCGCGATGAAGTGCTGCACGTCGCGCGCCTGGCGCGCCTACAGCTGAGCGAGGATGAGATCGAGCCGATGGCACGCGAGCTATCGGCCGTGCTCGACCATGTCGCCAAGATCGGCGAACTCGATCTCGCCGGTGTAGCGCCGACCACGCATGTCGCGGAGGTCACCGGGCGCTTGCGTGCCGATGAGCCATGCGAGTCGCTGCCGCGTGAGGTCGTGCTTGCCTCGGCTCCGGCCGTCAGCGGCGACGGATTCCTGGTCCCAAGTCCGCAAGCATGAGCGCCGATCTGCTGGAGTTGAGCGCCGCGGCGGCCGCGCGCGAGCTTGCCGCGGGGGAGATCGCGGCGCATGAGCTGCTCGGCTTCTATCGCGCGCGCGCCGCTGCTGAGGAGCTGAACTGCTTCACCTGGGTCGGCGCTGGCGAGCTGCCCGCCCCGCCCCCAGATTCGCCGCTGGGTGGCGTGCCGCTTGCCGTGAAGGACCTGTTCTGCACTGAGGGAGTGCCTTCGCAATCGGGCTCGCGCATCCTGGAGGGCTACCGCCCGCCCTACACCGCCACAGTCGTTGAGCGCCTGCGGGCAGCCGGAGCCACGCTGCTCGCCAAGACCAACCAGGACGAGTTCGCGATGGGCTCCTCCAACGAGAACTCTGCTTTCGGTCCGGTGCTCAACCCGTGGGATCGTGCGCGCGTCCCCGGGGGTTCTTCCGGCGGCAGCGCCGCGGCCGTCGCCGCGGGTCTGGCGCCGTGGGCGCTTGGCACCGACACGGGCGGCTCGATCCGCCAGCCAGCCGCGCTGTGCGGAATCGTCGGAATGAAGCCGACCTACGGCGCGGCTTCGCGCTACGGCATGATCGCCTTCGCCTCCTCACTCGACCAAGCCGGCCCGCTCACGCGCGATGTCACCGACGCGGCCCTGATGTTGCGCTACATGATCGGTCGTGACAAGCGCGACGCTACCTCCTTGAGCTTCCCGCACGAGATCGAGCTCCCGAGTGCTGAGGGTCTTGCGGGCGTACGGCTCGGTGTGCCCGCGGAGCTGAGCGGCGATGGCATCGAAGCGGGTGTGCTCGACAGTTTCATGGCCGCGCTCCGACGTGCCGAAGAATTGGGCGCGGAGATCGAGCAAGTGAGCCTCCCGCATGCTCCCCATGCGCTCTCTGCTTACTACGTGATCGCACCGGCCGAGGCGTCCTCGAACCTCGCGCGCTTCGACGGTGTGCGCTATGGCCTGCGCACCGATGCCGGCGATCTCGTCAGTATGTACACGCGCACACGCCACGACGGCTTCGGCGCCGAGGTCAAGCGGCGCATCATGCTCGGCACCTACGCGCTCTCCTCCGGCTACTACGACGCCTACTACGGGCGCGCCCAGCGCGTGCGTACAAAGATCGTGGAGGACTTCCGCTCCGTGTTCGAGCGCGTCGACTTCGTCGTCACCCCCACCAGCCCGAGCGTTGCCTTCCCGCTCGGCGCGCGCACCGGCGACCCGCTAGCGATGTATCTGAGCGACTTCTGCACAGTGCCGATGTCCCTTGCCGGCATCCCCGCGATCTCGATCCCGTGCGGTCTGAGCGAGGGTCTTCCCGTCGGACTGCAACTCGCCGGGCCCGCTTTCAGCGAGAACAAGCTGCTCGACGCCGCCTACGCGATCGAGCGGGAGCTGGCCTTTGACCCAACCCCGGCGCGCGTAGCCGGCGGTGGCGGTGGTGATCCTGTCGCTCGCGACGAGGGATCCGCGGGAGCAGGTGCATGACCGACTTCGAGCCGGTAATCGGCCTTGAGATCCACATCCAACTGGCCACGCGCACGAAGATGTTCTGTGGGTGTGAGCTGTCCTTCGGCGATCCCCCCAACACGCACACCTGTCCGGTCTGTCTCGGACTGCCCGGCGCGTTGCCGGTCGCGAACGCACGCGCCATCCACTTTGGCTTGATGATCGGCCTCGCCGTCGGCTCTCAGCTGGCGCCACGCTCGATCTTCCATCGCAAGAACTACTTCTATCCCGACCTGCCCAAGGGCTACCAGATCTCCCAATACGACGAGCCCTTGTGCCTGGGCGGTCAGCTGGCGGAGGTACGGATTCACCGTGTGCACTTGGAGGAGGACGCGGCCAAGCTCGTGCATGTCGGCGCGAGCGGACGCATCGATGCCTCCGATGCCTCGATCGTGGACTTCAACCGCGGCGGCACCCCGCTCGCCGAGATCGTTACCGAGCCCGATCTGCGTTCCGCCGAGCAGGCGGGGGAGTGGCTGCGCTTGTTGCGCACCACCATGCGCCAGCTCGGTGTCTCGGACGTAAACATGGAGGAGGGCTCGCTGCGTTGTGACGCCAACATCTCGCTGCGGCCTGTCGGCACGCAGGAGCTGGGCACGAAGACAGAGCTGAAGAACATGAACTCTTTCCGCTTCATCGAACGTGGCATTCGCGCGGAGATCGCGCGCCAGGAAGACATCCTTGGGAGTGGCGGTCGCGTGGCGCAGGAGACGCTTCACTATGACCCCGACAGCGGCAGGATCACCTCATTGCGCTCCAAGGAGCAGGCGCACGACTACCGCTACTTCCCCGAGCCCGACCTCGTGCCGGTGGCGGTGGACGAGCAGATGCTCGATGCGGCCAGCGCCGCGATGCCGGAGTTGCCAGCCGCGCGCGCGCAACGCTTGCGGCAGCTCGGTCTGAGTGAGGAAAGCGCGCGTCGGCTCGCATTCGACGGTGAGCTGGGCGACTACTTCGAGCAAGCGATCGCGACGGAGGTTGCTCCGGCACCGGCGCCTCAGGCACTCGCCAATTGGGTCCTCGCAGATCTGCTCGCCCGCTTGGACGATGGCCAGAGCCCGGCCGATTCTCGTGTCACCCCGGTTGCGCTGGCCACGCTCTCAGGGATGGTTGGCGCCAAGCAAGTGAGTGTCGGCGCGGCGCGCCAGGTGCTCGACCGCTTGGTGGCAGAGGGAGGCGACCCGCTCGCCATAGTGGAGGCCGAGGGTCTTGCCGCACTCGATGGTGGCGATGATCTTGCCGCCGTCGTGGCGGCCGCGCTGGCGGCGAACGCCGACGCCGCCGAGCGCGTGAAGGCCGGCAATGCCAAGGCGATCGGGCCGATCGTGGGCTACGTGATGCGCGAAACCAAGGGTCGCGCCGATGGCGGCGAGGTCACGCGGCTGGTCGGCGAACAGCTCGGTATCTGACCCAATAGCGTGAATCGCGGCGTGAATCGCGTCGCTGATCCAATAGCGCGAATTGCGCCGTCAACCGCGGGATTTCGGCACTCCGAACACACACCGGCGCGACATTTTGGACGATAGGCCAAAGGCAGGAGGCCTATGTGCGGGCAATATGTGCGTCATGAACAGGCCGATCTCAAACTCGATGGCAACTTCTCCTCGGCGGTTTCTCCTGCTGCCAGAGGACGCCACGGACGTTCCGGGTCAGGGGTTGCGCATCCGACGCTACCGGCTCACCAGCGTTGGGCGCTCCCATGGGCTGGACCGTCCTCCGGCGCCGTGTTCGGGGAATGTGCCACGAGTGTCTTAGTAAAGCGGACGGAAACAAGGGCCAAGTAAGGCCAAGCCTCACCGAGAGTCCCCTCCTCACGGTGACAGGCGCCGCCGGGCAGGGTTTCTGAGCCTGCCCGGCGGCGCCCCAGACGCTGCGCGCGATGCTCGACGTACAACCAGTACGCCTGCGCTCGCGCACAACGTCTGGAGCCAGATGTTCAAGGGGCGTGCTTGTCCTCCGATTGGTCTAACCTGTAGAGCATGAGTCAGCAATCCCCTAGCGGTTCCTCGTCTCGTCCGGTTGGCCGCACGATCGTCGCGGGGTTGATATTGCTGCTCGCGGCGTATGTGCTGCTGAAGATCGTGATCGGCATCGCGCTTGCGATTGCTGGCCCCCTGGTGTTGATCCTCGCGGTTATCGCTCTCATCTGGGCCTACCGCGTCCTCTTCTAGCGGCGCCGCTTCGGTGGCCGCGCTTTCGCTCCGATGGCCTATCTGCTGATCGCCTTCTGCTTTGGTCTGGCGGGTGGGATCGTTGGCAAGATCAAGGGCAGCTCGTTCATGCTGTGGTTTCTGATCTCGGCGATCGTCCCGTTCATCGGGTTGCTGACCGCGATTGCCTATCGCTTTGAGCGCGACGAGCCGCGCCGGCAGTGCCCGAAATGTGGGCGCGTAACGAAGGTGTACGACGCGCTATGTACGCGCTGCGGCGAGGAGCTCGAGTTCCCCGAGCATGTGCTTGCCTCAGAAGCGGTCGAGCGAGACATGGCTGCGCACACTCGCTAACCGCCCTGGCGGCCTAGCGCCGGCGCGCTCCACGCGACTGCCGTTGGCCTCATATCAGCATCTGCGGACGCCTCAACTTCGGCTTGCCTAAGCGGATTTCGGCTGCCCTAAGACGAAAGTTCGCATACGCTGTGAGGCATGTCCACCCTCGCGCAGCGTCCCCCCGAGCAAGCTCGCGAGTCGCCGATCGCACGGCTGATCCATCGCGCCGGTTTCGAGAACGAGCGCTCGTTCGTGCTGCGCGTAGTGCAGCCGGCGCTCGTGGGCATGATCGATGGCACCGTCTCTTCGATCGCTCCGATTTTCGCCGCGGCGGTTTCCTCGAATTCGCACACCGCGTTCGTGGTCGGTCTATCGACGGCGCTTGGCGCCGGTATCAGCATGGGTATCTCCGAGGCGCTGTCGGACACGGGGGAGAGCACCGGTCGCGGTTCGCCGATCGTGCGCGGCACGATCACCGGTGGCATGACCGCGCTCGGCGGCATTTTCCACACGTTGCCGTTCCTGATCGCCGACACCCACGAGGCGCTGATGATCGCTGGCAGCGTCGTTGCGGTCGAGTTGTTCGTGATCGCGTGGGTGCGCCAGCGTTTCCTGGAGGTGTCACTGCGCTCCTCGCTGATCGTGGTCACGCTCGCCGGCGCGATCGTGCTCGCGATCGGCATCCTAATTGGCAGCTCCTAGCGGTCCGATGACCGGCGTCAGGCGGCGTCCTCGGTCGCTCGCGTGCGTAGCACGCCACGCTCCCTGCGTCCTTGCCTGACTTGGTCCTCGGACCGCTAGTGGCTCGGAGGAGGGGCAAGGGTGCGGGGTTCAAGCAACTGCTTTGCGCGCAGGACTACGCTGTCACCGGGCGAAAACCCGCTGGTACACTGGCCTTTATCGAGAGCGGGGACAACCGACGTCCTCGCTATCTCGGCAACCCACATACAGAAGGAAAGGAGGTCGGTGCAATGCGTGCAGTTGACGCGGTGATGGAATGTCTCAAGGCGGAGGGCGTGGATGTCGTCTTCGGCTTGCCCGGTGGCGCCAACCTCCCAACCTATGACGCCTTCGTCGACGGCGGCCTGCGCCACATCCTGGTGCGCCACGAGGCCGGCGGTGGACACGCCGCCGAGGGCTACGCCAAGGCGACAGGCAGGGTGGGTGTGGCGTTTGCGACGAGCGGGCCCGGCGCCACCAACCTGATCACCCCGATCTGCGACGCGATGATGGATTCCGTGCCCGTCGTGTTCATCACAGGCCAGGTTCGCACCGAGCTGCTCGGCACCGACGGCTTTCAGGAGGCCGACACGATCGGCATCACGATGCCGATCGTCAAGCACTCCTTCATGATCCAGGACCCGCTTGAAATCCCGCGTGCGATCCATGAGGCGTTCTTCCTGGCACGCAGCGGCCGTCCAGGGCCGGTGCTTGTCGATATCCCGCAGGATCTTTCTCGGGCGGAGATTCCCTACGAGCCGGTCGCCGACGTGCGCCTGCCTGGCTATCAGCCGACGCTGGAGGGCAACCAGAAGCAGATCCGCCAGGCAGCCAAGGCGCTGGCGGCGGCTCATCGGCCCGTGATCTATGCGGGCGGTGGCGTCGTCAACGCGAACGCGAGTGCCGAGCTGGTCGAGTTTGCCACCAGCGATCGCTTCCCTGTGACCTGCACGTTGATGGGGCTCGGTGCATTCCCTGCTCGTACTCCGGACGGCGCTTCACACCCGCAGTGGCTGGGGATGCTAGGGATGCACGGCACGCGCGCCGCCAACTACGCAATGGACGAGGCCGACCTGATCTGCGCCGTCGGTGCCCGCTTTGACGACCGCGTGACGGGCAAGCTCTCGGAGTTCGCGCCCAACGCGAAGTTCATCCACATCGATGTCGACCCGGCCGAGATATCGAAGAACATCCCTGCCCACATCCCGATCGTGGGCGACGCCAAGCACGTGCTCGCCAAGCTGCTCGTCGAGTATCGCGCGCTGAGCGCACCGAGCGAGCGCCTGAATGAGTGGTGGGAGCGGATCGAAGGCTGGCGCGAGAAGTACCCGCTCACCTTCGAGGACTCCAGCGACAACGAGATCAAGCCGCAATACATGATCCAGGCACTGCACGAGGCCACCGGCGGCGAGGCGATCGTCACGAGCGACGTCGGCCAGCATCAGATGTGGACAGCCCAGTACTACGACTTTCCCGCGCCACGCCGCTGGATCAACTCCGGCGGGCTCGGCACGATGGGCTTCGGCCTGCCCGCCGCGATGGGCGCGGCGGTCGGCTGCCCCGATCGCACCGTGTGCTGCATCGCTGGCGACGGTTCGGTGCAAATGAACGCTCAGGAGCTGGCCACCTGCGCTCAGGAGAAAATCCCGATCAAGGTGTTCATCATGAACAACGGCTATCTCGGCATGGTGCGCCAGTGGCAGGAGCTGTTCTGGGATGGCCGCTACAGCCACGTGGAGACGGGCGACTACCCCGACTTCGTCAAGCTGGCCGAGGCCTACGGCGCGACCGGGATGCGCTTCGAGGACAAGAGCACGCTGGTGGATGACATGAAGCGCGCGATTGCCACCGACGGTCCCGTCGTGGTCGACGTGAAGGTCACGCGCGAGGAGAACACCTATCCGATGATCCCGGCAGGGCAGGCCGCCCGCGAGATGGTGGGGTGAGCGCCGTGAGCGAACCAGCCACCAAGGAACCGCTGAGCCTGGATGCGCTACAGGCATCGGGCAACTTGCGCTCAGGGCGCAAGCACGTACTCTCGATCCTGGTCGAGAACAAGTCTGGCGTACTGACGAGGATCGCCGGTCTGTTTGCCAGGCGTGGCTTCAACATCGACACACTCACGGTCGGACCGACCGACGACGATCACATCTCGCGCGTGACGCTGACCGTCGACGGTGCGATCCATCCGATCGACCAGGTCACAAAGCAGCTGCACAAGCTGATCAATGTGCTGAAGATCCGCGATCTCGAGCCGACCGACACGGTGGCGCGCGAGCTGGCGCTGTTCAAGATCTCAGCCGACGGTGCCCAGCGCGGTGAGCTGATGCAGATCGCCGAGATATTCAGGGGCAAGGTCGTTGACGTCACCAAGCGCTCGGTCATCGTCGAGGTCACCGGCACCACCGAGAAGGTCGAGGCATTTGAGAGCATGGTGCGGCCGTTCGGGCTGATCGAGATGATGCGTACGGGGGAGATCGCCATAGCCCGAGGGCGAGGCGAGACCTAGACGCCCGCTGGGCGGCGCGATACTGCGTCCTCGCTCGCTTATGTGCAAAGCACACCGCACTCGCTGCGTCCTTGTCTCGCTTGCCCAGCGAACGTCTAGGCGCCCACGTCGGAACGACTGCTTGTGACACCGCAGACTGGTGAGCGGTCGCTTTTCGCGCTGACAGAGTCAGACCGCGAACGCCTGTGCGCGCGGTTGGAGCTTGCGTTGCAGCGTACGCGTCGCTCCGGAAGTCCGACGCTTGCAACGATCACTCTCGCACTGCCCGCTGATGTCGATCCGGCCGCGGTCGTGTGCGCGTCGCGACGCGTGGGCGAGCCATGGTTTGTCTTCGAGCAGCCCGACCGTGGATGCTCGGCGCTGGCCGGACTCGGCGCGGTCATCGCGCTAGAGGACTCCGGTCCCGACCGCTTCGCAGCGGTCGCCGATCGCTGGCGCGCGCTCTCCACGGCGGCCGTGGCCGACTCGCCCGGCGAGCCGGACGGCGGCGGCCCGATCGCGGTCGGAGGTTTTGCCTTCGAGCCAGGCGGCGGCACATCGCATGCGTGGAGCGGCTTCGAGCCGGCTTCGCTGGTCGTGCCCGAGGTTGCGCTCGCGCGCGAGACGCGCGGCGGTGAGCTTCGGGTGCGGCTCACGCTGGCGGCGCTCGCGCAACCCGACGACACCGCCGAGGGGCTGCTCGCCGGTCTCACACGCAGGCTCAGCGAGCTCTCCGAGTCGCCGCTGCCGCTGCTCGACCCGGCCCCAACCGGGCGTTTTCGGGTATCCAGCGGTATGCCCCCGGAGCACTACGAGGCAGCCGTCGCGCGCGCCGTCGAGACGATTCGCGCGGGGCACATCCAGAAGATCGTGCTCGCTCGCGAGGTGCAGGTGCACGCGCCGGACGAATACAACCCGGCCGCCCTCTTCGGGGTCCTGCGCGACGCTTTCCCGTCCTGCTTTGTGTTCTGTGTCGGCCGTGGCGATGCGACTTTGATCGCGGCTAGCCCCGAGCTACTCGTGCGCCGCGAGGGTCAGCGCGTCAGTACGATCGCGCTCGCCGGCTCGACACGGCGCAGCGCGGACCCTGCCGTCGACGCGCACCTGGGCGAGCGACTGATGCGCGACGAGAGCTATCGCGAGGAGCACGCGATCGTGGCACGGCGCATCGAGCACACGCTCAACCGTTATGCGGTATGGGTTGCCGCCGCGCCTGAGCCGACGCTCGTGCGGATCGCCAATATCCAGCATCTCGCCACCCCGATCCGCGCGCAGCTGGCCGCGCCCGTGGAGGCAATCGAACTGGCCGGCCTGCTTCACCCGACGCCTGCCATCGGCGGTGAGCCCGCCGTGCCTGCGCTTGAGCTGATCCCGGCCCTCGAGGGCCTCGATCGTGGCTGGTACACAGGCCCCGTCGGTTGGACAGATGCTGCCGGAGATGGCGAGTTCTGCGTCGCCTTGCGCTGTGCGCTATTGCGCGGCAACGTCGCTCGCTGTTATGCCGGCAATGGCATCGTGCGCGGCTCCGATCCTCCTACCGAGCTCGTGGAGACAGAGACCAAGCTGCAGGCGCTCTTGCCTTTGCTTACCGGCTAATCGAGCCAGACACGGCGCTCCACACGTTGCGATGTAGCTCGACGTTGGTCTCGCGCCTGGTTCGCGCTTCGACGATGCTCGATTCGGGCGTCGCGAGGGCCCGCTCGAGCGCCACACGGAAACCGACGACGTCGGCAACTGTCTCGTGACCGAGCCCGTAAAGCGCTGCTGCGTGCGCGAAATCCAGGCCGGTCGGCGTGGCGATGTGTCGTGTGTAAATGTCGCGCTCGGTCGCGGCGCCGGACACCGGCAGGAAATCGAAGATTCCACCGCCTTCGTTATTAAGCAGGATGATCGTGAGCTTCAGATCCAGGCGACGGGCGGCGAGTAGTGCGCTGATGTCATACGCGAGCGCTACGTCGCCGATCAGCAACACTGTAGGGGCACGGCTCGCGGCTGCCGCGCCGAGCGCACTCGAAACTGTGCCGTCGATGCCGTTCGCGCCGCGATTGCACAGAACGCGTGGGGGGTCGGATCGCACCGGCCAGAAGGTCTCGATGTCACGCACCGGCATTGAGGAGGCCACGAATAGCGTCGCCTCCTCGGGCAGCAGCACGCCAAGCTCGGCAGCCACCACGGGCTCGCTCAGGCCGCTCGCGGCCAGCGTGCCCAGCATCGCCTCCGCCGCGCGCTCGTCGGCGGCGCGCCAGCCGGCCAACCAGTCGCTACCTTCGCCATCCTGCTTGGCGCCGCTCGGGTCGTCCTTTGCCGGTGCCTCCTCGTGCCATGTTCGGCTCAGCGCGTCGAGTGTCGCTGCTGGCTCGGCCGTCAGCCACTCGGACACGGAGCTCGCGGGGTCCTGCCACGAGGCCTCTGGGTCAAGCGCGAGCTGTGGCGTGGCGCTGAGATTCGCCAGCCACGTGCGCAGGGGCTTCGACACAGGTAGATCGCCCACCCTGATAACGATCTCGGGCGCGTGTCCGCGCGCAAAAGTAGGGTCGCGCAGCAGCGCGTCGTAGTGGGCTATCGCGGCATTCCCGCGCCGTGCCCCGGACATCGGATCGGCTAGCAGCGGCCAGCCGGCAAGCTCGCAGAACTTCGCGGCGGCTTGCCCAAGGGGTGTGTGGCGCTCGTGGCGGCCCGCGACCACTACTCCGCGCCCAGACGAGCCGATCCGCTCGCGCAGCGTCGCCGCTGCCAGGTTTGTATCGGGCGCTTGCGCGCGACGGCTTACAAAAGGCCGCCCGTCTGCTCGTCCCTCGCCGTAGGGCGGCGGAGCCTGCTGACACACAAGCGGCTCGCGCAGCGGGAAATTAAGATGCACGACGCCCGGTCGGCCCTCCAGTGCGGTCCAGTAGGCACGACATGCAAGTGTGCGCATCCAGCGGATACGCTCGGCGTCGGCCTCATGGTTTCCTACCTCGAAAAACCACTTGGCAAAGCCGCCGAACGGCTTCAGCTGATCGATCGTCTGTCCCGCGCCGACATCGCGTAGCTCCGGAGGGCGATCTGCGCTCAGCACGATCAGCGGCACCCGCGCCTCGTGAGCCTCGACGACAGCGGGCAACAGCTCGGCGATGGCCGTGCCCGACGTGCACGCGATCGCCACCGGCAACTCAGACGCCTTTGCCAACCCCAGCGCGAAGAACCCCGAGCAACGCTCGTCGATGTGCGAGTGGCAGCGCAGTCGTCGCTCACGGGCGAGACTCAGCACAAGCGGGGTGCAGCGCGACCCCGGTGAGGTGCAGGCATTGCGCATCCCGCAGCGCGCCAACTCGTCGACGAAAGCACCGAGCAGGCGGTAGGTGTCGGTGGCGTCGGATGTGTCCATGGGAATTACTGCTCTGTTCTTCAGCGTTGGTTGAAGCCCTGGGTTGACGGGGCGTAGCTCATATGATGCGCGCGTGGTTGAGAGCGTCGTCCTGCTCCATGGATTTGCCGGCACTCATCGTGCGTGGGATGGTGTTTGCGAGCATTTGCCGCCAGAACGCTATCGCCCCTTCGCGCTCGACCTCCCCGGGCATGGCGAGCTGCTCGACGCCCCACGCCCGCTGACGTTCGAGGGATGCGTCGAGAGCGTGCTGGGGCGCGCCCCCGAGCGCTTCGTGCTGGCGGGCTATTCGATGGGTGGGCGCATCGCTCTGCACATCGCGCTCGCCGCTCCAGAGCGGGTCGAGCGGCTCGTGCTCATCTCCACGACGGCGGGCATCGCCGATCCGGAGGAGCGCGCGCGGCGCAGCGAGGCCGACCACCGTCTCGCCGACGAAGTGCAAGCGGGCACGATCGAGGGCTTCGTCGATCGCTGGCGCTCGCAGGCGATGTTCGCCGAAGACCCGCCCGAGGTCGGGGTGCGAGCGCGCGCCGATCAGTCGCGCAACCGCCCCGACAGCGTCGCTGCCGCGCTGCGAGGCATCGGCACGGGGGAGATGCAGTCGCTGTGGGAGCGCCTGGGCGAGTTGAGCATGCCGGCCGTCATCCTCGTCGGCACCCGCGACCTCAAGTTCCGCGAGCTGGGCGAGCGCATGGCCGCCAAGCTTGCCAACGTGCGCTTCGTCCTCACCCCCGGAGGCCACGGCCTTCCCTACGAGGTGCCGGAGGCCGTGGCCGACGCGATCGGCTGAACTATTGACCCTGTTCCTTCGCGATCGAAGAAAGCACGTCGAACGACGGTCGTGTCGTGTTGTTGCCGTTCATGAAGCCGAACTTGCCTTCGCCGTCGTCGTGGGATTCGAACCACCAGATGCCGGCGACGTGCGCATCGGAGAGGAACACTTCATAGGCCGCGCGCATCTTGGTGGCCTGTTCGGCTTCTGAGCAGGCGCCGTTGAAAGCGCCACATTTGCTCATGTCGTAGCCGAACTCGGTGATGTAGAACGGTGGGATCGAGCCGAGCGCATCCTGGGCAATGGCTTCCTGGGCTGCGACGGCGTTGACGCCGGCCTCGTCCTCGTAGTTTTCACCGAGCGACCCGTAGGGGTGGGTGCTCAGGCCGTTGGCGAGGATCGCGGCGGCGAGACCGGGCACCCCTTTGACGGCGTCGCGCAACCAGCCGCCACCGTTGGAATCGCTCGAGAAGCCGGTCGGCGAGGAATAGTCGCCCCACATGTTGAACAGGAGTGGAATGTGAATGCCCGCGGTCTGCATCGCGTCCACCGCGGCGAGATACATCTTTCCGTACTGCACCGGATTTGCGACGCCGCCCTTGAAGTACACCTCGTTGCCGGCTTCGGCGATCGAGATCCCCGGGTTGGCTTGGATCTGGCTCACCACTTCGGCACCCCATCTGCTTGGTTCGGTCTGAGACAGAGAGCTTCCGTCTGCGATGTTGCCCACAATCGCGAGCACCTTGAACCCGTCGCTCAGCGAGGCCGGAACCGTGTTCCACTGGGCGCCGATTTCCACGCGGTTCCAAGTGATATGGCCGGCAATGATCGTCTTGGCGGGCACTTCCCCCCAACCCGCTCCGTCGTTGGTGCCAATGATCTTGCCTTTGATCCCGCTCGTGGTCCCGCCTTTGGATTCCCCGCTGGATTCGCCGCTGGACCCGCCGGTGCCCCCACCTGTCGATCCGCCTTCGGACCCGCTCGTGGAAGTCGGTGGATAGACGATCGTGACCTCTTGGGCCCATGGAGCTGTGCCGGGAACGCTTGCGGACAGTCCGTAGTTGACCGTCTGGCCTGGCATGGCCGGGGGCGTGTAGCTCGTTCCACTCACCACCGTATAGGTGGTGCTCCGCGCGGTGTTGGGGTCGACGATCGTGGCCAGGGTATATTGGGTAACCCCGGGTACAGCAGTCCAGGAGATGGTGTCCCCTTTTACGTTGAGCACGGGGGTTGTCGGAGTCGCGACGGGGATTTCTTCCACTTTGACGGGAACTTCTTTGATGGGAGGAGTTTCTTTGACAGGGGGTGTTTCTTCTTTGACTGGAGGTGTTTCTTCAACTGTTACCGGCGTGCCTGCCGCGGTGACGGTGGCCTCCTGGGCTGACCAGGTGAGTCCGCCGTCGGCGCTCACTCCCACGTAGGCTGTCTGTCCGGGTTTGAGGGTGGGCGTGTAGGACTGTGGTTCACTTGTACCGCGGGGAATGGTCAGGTACTTGGTGGTGCGTCCGGTGGCGCCGCGTGGTGCGGTTGAGATCGCGATCTCATAGGAGTTTTCACTACCGATCGGCGCCCACTGCACGGTCTCGCCCTGCACGCTGAGGACGGGGGTGAGCGGGCCCCCGAGTGGCGGCGATTCGGCGGCGGACGCAGAGCCCGCTAGGGCAGATACTGTCAGGCATAGCACTGACATCAATACCCATGCTGCGGATCGAGCTACGAGTTTGCACGACCAGACCCTGGACATGGTGACCCCTTCCTCTCCTCGAAGGTTCAGGAGGGTATCAGAGATTAATAATTTTATGTAAACCTGTCTAAATCTCTCTGGGGCCTGTCTCAAAACGGGCGGTTCTAAAGAGGCTCGACTCCGAGCCCGGGACCGTCCGGCACGCAGATCGCCCCGTCCACCGCGGCAAGCGGGTCGCCGATGCCCTCGAACATCGCAAGTGTGGCCAGACCGCAGGCCGGCAGCGGCCCGCGCGAGGCGAGCGCGGCGGCTGCGTGCAGCGCGGCGGCGATCCCCAGCGGCCCGTCGAGCGTCGAGGCGACGTAAGCCTCCGCGCCGGAGGCGCGCACGAGCGACGCGGCGGCGAGTAGGCCGGAGATGCCCCCGCAGCGCGCGATCTTCAGACACACCGCATCGGCGACGCCGGCGGTCAGAGCGCCGTGCTCGGCGGCGGTCTCGTCGATCGCCACGCGTACCGCTACGCGCTCGCGCACTTCGCGCACGCGCGCCAAGCCGTGTACGGGCTCCTCCACCAGCTCCAGGCCGGCGGGAGAGAGCATGTCGATGGCGCGTATTGCCTGCTCCACGCTCCACGCGCCGTTGGCGTCCACACGCAATGCGGCGTGTGGCCCGGCCGCCGCTCTCACCGCCGCGATTCGTCCCGCGTCGTCGCCGCTGCCGACCTTCACCTTCAAGCAGTCGAACCCCTGCTCCACCGCTCGCGCTGCTTGCTCGGCCGCTCCTGCGCGGTCGAGCGCTGAGAGCGTTGCGTTCACCGCCACCCTCCTCGCGGGGGTGTCCGTCAACAGCGCGGCCACGGGCCGCCCCGTGCGACGCCCGGCGCGATCCCACAGGGCGAGGTCGATCGCGGCGAACGCCTCGGGTAGGTCCTCGGCACGGCGGCATGCGTCCACGATCTCCGCTCCGTTCATTCCGGCCGAGCGCTCCAATATCGGGCGGTAGCGCTCCAGCGCCCGCTCAACGTGCGCGATGCTGACCCCGTCGTAGGGTTGCAGGGGCGCAGCTTCCCCATAGCCGGTCACGCCGTCCTCGTCGGTGAGGGAGATCGTCAAGAGTTCGCGCTCGCTCACGGTCCCGTAGGAAGTCGCAAGCGGCTGGCGCAGGCGCAGGCGGTGGCGCTGTACGCCGAGTCTCATCGCTCGCAGGCGCCCCGCGCTAGGAGCCGATCCCGCCACTGGCGAGGATGCCGGCGGCGAACAGCAGGCAGAACACGAGCTGCAGCGCCCCGGTCTTCGCGAGCGCGCCATTCAGCGACGGGCCGTCGATGCGCGTGCGGACCACCTTTACCAGCGGCACCGCGAGTGGGATCGCAAGCCACGGCAACAGCAACCACGCGGTCATCGAGCCGAGTAGCCACGGCAGCGGCACGAGCACGAACGCGCCCGCCACCATTGCCGTGTAGAGGGCACGCGTGCGTGGGCGGCCGAGGCGCACCGCGAGTGTGCGCTTGCCTGCGCGGCGGTCTGTCTCCAGGTCGCGCACGTTGTTGACGACGAGGATCGCACTCGCCAGCAATCCGACGGGCACCGCGCATGCGAACGCCTGCCATGGCAGCTGCTGCACTTGCACGAAATAGGATCCGCTCACGGCCACGATGCCGAAGAACAGGAACACGAATAGCTCGCCGAGGCCCTCGTAACCGTATGGTCGTGGGCCGCCGGTGTAGAGCACGCCCGCGAGGATCGACGCCGCGCCGACCGCGATCAGCTCCCAGCCGGCTACCGCGACGAGATACGCGCCGCACAGCACGGCGAGCCCGAACGTGACGTAGGTCGCAAGCAGCACCGTGTTGGGGGGCACAAGCCCGCCCGCGGTTACCCGCACCGGACCGAGCCGATCGTCGGTGTCGGCGCCTCGACGCGCGTCGGAGTAGTCGTTGGAGAGGTTGGTGCCGACTTGGATGAACACGGCACCGAGCAGCGCCGCTACGAACGCGAGCGGACGGAAGTGTCCGTCGCCGAGCGCCAAAGAGGTGCCGACGAGCACCGGCGCGACTGCCGCCGGCAGCGTGCGCACGCGTGCGGCCATCACCCAGATGTGCACCGTGCTCGACGTTTTCGCGCGGGGCGGTCCGGCGTGGGTCGGCGCGGCGACTGTGCGCTGTGGGGTCATGCTCGGCGTGGAAAGCGCGCGAAGTCGGGCTCGCGCTTTTGCTTGTAGGCCTCGCGCCCCTCGCGCGCCTCCTCGCTGCCGTAGAACAGCAGGTTGGCGTCGTGGGCGAGTTGCTGGATGCCAGCAAGCCCATCCTCGGCAGCGTTGAAGCTCGCCTTCAGTAGTCGCAGCGCGAACGGCGATAGCTCGAGCATCTCGCGACACCATTGCACCGTCTCCTCCTCCAAGCGCTCGAGCGGTACCACGGTATTGATGAGCCCCATCTCCAATGCCTGCTGTGCGTCGTACTGGCGGCACAGAAACCAGATCTCCTTGGCCTTCTTGACGCCAACCATGTTCGCCAGCAATCCGGCGCCGAAGCCCCCGTCGAAGGAGCCCACGCGTGGGCCGGTCTGCCCGAAACGCGCGTTGTCCGCCGCGATCGTGAGGTCGCACACGAGCTGCAGCACCTGTCCGCCACCGACCGCGTACCCGGCGACCATCGCCACCACCGGCTTTGGCAGTCGCCGGATCTGAACGTGCAGGTCGGTTACATGAAAGCGACCGGGGCGGGTGGGATCCGGATTACCTGCCTCGTCCTCGGCGAGGTATCCGGAATCGCCGCGCACGCGCTGATCGCCGCCGGAGCAGAACGCCAGGGGTCCCTCGCCGCACAGCACGATCGCGCCCACCTCGCTGTCCTCGCGTGCCGCTTCCAGGGCTTGGGAAATCTCCACGACCGTCAGTGGGCGGAAAGCGTTTCTGACCTCTGGGCGGTTGATTGTGATCTTTGCGATGCGGGGCGCTGGATGGTCGTCCCGCGCCTCTGCTTGGGCCGACTTCTCATAGCGGATGTCGGTGTAGCTGCCGGCTGCAATCCACGTGGTGGCCAAGGTTCCTCAACGCTCCCGTCCGTAGCTGTGGGTTGGCGCCGCACGGAGCGCACGCCAACGATTCAACGCGAAGGCTAGCTGTTGTTCGTGAGTAGGTTGGTCCATCCGGACCCCCTTGGAGGCTGAGAGCTAGCCTGTGGCGATGCAGGTCGAAGCATGGCTGCAGCGCGCCGCCGTCTCAGCGCCGACGCTTATCGCGCTCCAAACCCCGGATGCGTACGTGTCCTATGGCGAGCTGTGGCATTCGGCGCGCGCGGGCGCGGCCGAGCTGAGCGAGCGTGGAGTGCGTCCCGGGGAGCGCGTCGCGATCGCGCTGGTGCCAGGCATCGCGTTCGCGCAGGCGCTACACGCGTGCATGCTGCTGGGCGCGATCGCGGTGCCCGTGGACTTGCGTCTCACGGCTACCGAGCGCGAGCGGATCGTGGAAGGCGCGTGCTTGATTGTCGAGGAGCCGCTAGGCGCCAGCGACGGCGCCCACGAGACCGCCGGCGAGACCGCCCGCGCGAGTGGACGCGATAGTGCTGGCCTGGCCGCCGAGGCACCTCGCGTCTTTCACAACCTCGATGCGGTGTCTGCGGTGATCCACACATCCGGCACCACCTCGGCGCCGCGGCCGATCGAGTTGACCTACGGCAATTTTCTATGGAGCGCGCTCGGTTCGGCGGTGGCGCTTGGGGTCGATCCGCGAGAGCGCTGGCTGTGCGCGCTGCCCGTGTCGCATGTGGGCGGTCTGTCGATCCTGCTGCGCAGTGCGATCTACGCGACCACCGCCGTCATCCACGAGCGCTTCGACACGGAGGCTGTGCTCGGGGCACTGCAAAGCGAGCAAGTCACGCTCGTGTCGCTCGTCTCGACCACGCTCGCGCGACTGCTGGACGCGGGCCTGTGCGACCCTCCGCACCTGCGCTGCGCGCTCACCGGTGGCGGTCCCGTCCCGGCCGCGCTTGCCAAGCGCGCACGCGCGGCGGGCGTGCCGGTCGTGGAGACGTATGGCCTCACCGAGTGCTGCTCGCAGGCGGCCACTGCTCCACTTGCGGCCTTGGCCGAGGTCGGTGTCGGTTCGGCCGGGGAGCCGCCGCCGCCAGGCCCAACGAATACACAGCCCTCGCACGAGATCGGGGCGGGCGTGCCGCTGTTTTGCACACGCGTCGAGATCGCCCCCGATGGGGAGATCGTGCTCGCCGGCCCGACCGTGGCGCCCGGCTCGAAGTCCGCTGACGGGCGCCTGCACACCGGCGATCTTGGCCATATCGACGCCACCGGCTTTCTACACGTGAGCGGGCGCAAGGCCGACACGATTGTCAGCGGAGGGGAGAACGTTGCGCCGAGCGAGGTGGAGGCGGTGCTCGAAGCGCACCCCGCCGTGCTCGAGGCGGCGGTGCTGGGACGCGCTGATGAGTGCTGGGGCGAGGCAGTCACCGCGATCGTCGTGCTGGCTCCGCAAGCGGCGGTAGAGGAGGGCACTTTGCGCGAGCATTGCTCTGCGCGGTTGGCTCCGTATAAGGTGCCGAAGCGGGTCGAGTTTGCTTCGGCGCCGCTCCCGCGGACGCGCTCTGGCAAGCTGTTGCGACGGGATCTATGAGGGAGGTGTGTAATGGGCATCTTCGGAACTGTGAAATGCGCACTGCTGAACCTGTGTAATGGGCACTGTTGGGACTGTGTGATGAGCGCCGCTGGGACTCCGAAATGAGCACTGTTCAACCGGAGGAGGAACGCGATAACGATCGCGCGAGCGACACGGCACGCGCCAGCAAGGGTGCCGTTGCACGCGCACATCGCGAAGCGAGCCTCACCCACTGGGAAGAGGCCGCCTCAGGCTGGGTGGCGCGTCAGGCGACGCTGCGCGAACTCTCTGCGCCGGTGTCGCACTGGATGATCGACGCGGCCGATCCGCAGCCGGGACAGCGCGTACTGGAGCTGGCAGCGGGGCTGGGGGAGACAGGTTTTCTCGCGGCCGAAATGGTTGCGCCCGTCGGTGGTGTCATCACCAGCGATCAGGCCGATGCGATGCTCGACGGCGCGCGCAAGCGAGCGGGCGAACTTAATCTCACGAATGTCGAGTTTCAGGTGTTCAACGCGGAATGGATCGACCTGCCGGTAGCGAGCGTGGACGTCGTGCTTTGCCGCTGGGGTTACATGCTGATGGCCGATCCTGCCGCGGCGCTTGCCGAGACGCGGCGCGTGCTGCGCCCGGAAGGTCATGTCGCGCTCGCGGTGTGGGACGCGATCGAGCACAACCCGTGGGCGCAGTTCCCCGCCGCCGAGCTGCTGCAGCGCGGGTTGATCGAGCCGCCGCCTGAGGGTGCGCCGGGGCCGTTCGCGCTTGGCGACAGGCAGCAGGTGCGTGACCTGCTCGAACACGCCGGCTTTGACGAAGTGTGGGTGGAGCACGTGGACCTGATCCAACGCGCGGAGAACTTCGACGACTTTTGGGAGACAACGCTCGACATCGCACGCACCTTCCACGATGCGGTGCTCGACCGTCCCGAGTCGGAGATCGCGGAAATCCGCGCCGGCCTCGCCGCGCGCCTGGAGCGCTTCACCGAGCCGGACGGCTCGCTTGAAATACCGATGCGCGCGCTCTGCGGCGTGGGCACCGCGTAGGGAGCGTCGCCACCGGGACGCGACCGCCTCGCGGTCCGGTCGGATAACCTGCGCGCCATGCTCTATGACGACGACGCAGACCTAACACTCCTCGACGACAAGACCGTCGCGATCATCGGGTATGGCTCCCAAGGTCATGCCCACGCACTGAACTTGAAGGACTCCGGCGTCAGCGTCGTTGTCGGCTTGCGCGAGGATTCCGCCTCAGCGGGCAAGGCTCGCGAGGAAGGGCTCGAGGTGCTCTCGCCCGTGGAGGCCGCCAGTCGCGGGGACGTGGTGATGATGCTCGTGCCCGATGAGCTGCACCGCCAGGTTTGGGGCGAGATCGGCGACGGAATCGCTGCCGGCAACCTGCTGCTGTTCGGTCATGGCTTCTCGATTCACTACAAAGAGGTCGAGCCGCCGCCTGGCGTTGACGTGGCGATGGTTGCGCCCAAGGGCCCGGGCCATCTGGTGCGCCGCCAGTTCACAGAGGGCAGTGGTGTGCCCGGTCTGATCGCGGTCGCCCAGGACGCCACCGGTAACGCGCGCGCACTGGCACTCGCTTACGCCAAGGGCATTGGTTGCACGCGCGGCGGCGTGATCGAGACGACCTTCAAGGACGAGACCGAGACCGACCTGTTCGGCGAGCAGGCCGTGTTGTGCGGCGGCGCCTCGGAGCTCGTACAGGCCGGTTTTCAAACGCTCGTGGACGCGGGTTATGACCCGGAGATGGCTTATTTCGAGTGCATGCACGAGCTGAAGCTGATCGTGGATCTGATGTATGAGAAGGGACTCGCGGGGATGCGCTACTCGATCTCCAACACGGCCGAGTACGGCGACTACACGCGCGGCAAGCGCGTCATCACCGAGGAGACGCGCGCCGCGATGCGCCAGATCCTCAAGGAGATCCAGGACGGCGACTTCGCGCGCGAGTGGATCGCCGAGAACCGCGCCGGGCAGGAGAACTTCAAGCGGATGCGCGCCGAGCAGGCCGACACGCAGGTCGAGCACGTTGGCGGCGAGCTGCGCTCGCACATGGCCTGGATCAAAACGTCATTTTGACCCACCACCCACCCATCTGGCCCTTGCGGGCCAGATAAACGATGAGCAAGGCGCCCAGCCGGCCTGTCGATCGCGTGATGGGGCGTGAGCTGCGTGGCGGAGAGTTCAAGCGCCAGGACTCCCACTTCCGCGAATGGGTTGGCGTGCACCCGCAGACCGGGCAGCGTGGTCTTCCCGTGAGCGCCGGGCGCTACCACCTGTATGTCTCACTCGCCTGTCCCTGGTGTCATCGCACGGCGATCGTGCGCGAGCTGGCCGGGCTCGGCGAGGCCGTGCCGATCTCCTATGTTGCGCCCTTCCGCGACGAGACTGGCTGGGCGTTTACGGGCGAGCGCTTCGAGGACGGGCCCGGCGGGAGCTATGTCGATCCGCTCTACGGCTGGAAGCTGATGAGCGAGGCCTATCTGGCGAGCGATCCAAGCTATGACGCGCGCGTGACGGTGCCTGTGCTGTGGGACACCCAGAACAAGCGCATCGTCAACAACGAGTCCAGCGACATCATCCGCATGTTTGCCGCCACGGACTCGCTCGGCGGGCTCCCCCTAACGGGGACAGGCGGCACGAAGGACGCCAAGCTCGATCTTTATCCACCGGCCCTGCGAGCGGACATCGACGAAGTCAACCTGCGCGTGTATGACACGATCAACAACGGTGTCTACAACGCCGGGTTCGCCCGCCTGCAAGGCGCATACGAGCGCGCCTTCAAGCGGCTGTTCGAGAGTTTTGCCTGGCTGGAGGAGCTGCTCAGCAAACAGCGCTACCTGCTCGGCGAGCAAATCACCGAGGCTGACTGGCGATTGTTTCCGACACTCGTGCGCTTTGACGAGGTCTACCACGTGCACTTCCGTTGCAACTACCGGCGGATTGTCGAGTACCCCAACCTGTGGGCCTACACGCGCGAGCTCTACCAGTGGCCTGGGGTGGCACAGACGGTGGCGATGGAGCAGATCAAGCGCCACTACTACACGACCCACGACGAGCTCAACCCCAAGCACATCATCCCGCTCGGGCCCGCGCCGGATTGGGGCGAGCCGCATGGCCGAGGCTGAGGTGGACGCTTCGCCAGGTCGACCGAGTGGTGGCGCGCCCAGCCAGGCGTTCGCTACCAGCCAGGCGTTCGCTACACTCCTGGCGTCGTCGCGACTGGCGCACTAGGTGGAGTTCACCACCGGGGAGCGACGAGCTGTTTTGCCGCGCGCCTGGGCATCCTTCGATCATCGACACTCCGCGAGGACGCCCCATGACGCCGAACTCCCAAGCGCAGGACACCCAACTCAAGATCCCCGCCACGCTGAAGCCCGCCGACGGGCGCTTTGGCTGTGGGCCGTCCAAGGTGCGCCCGGAGGCGCTCGCGTGCCTGGCCGGCGGCGAGGCGCCGATGGGAACGTCGCATCGTCAGAAGCCCGTCAAGAACCTCGTGGGGGAGATTCGCGCGGGGCTGCGCGAGCTGTTCTCGCTGCCGGATGGCTATGAGGTCGCGCTCGGCAACGGTGGGGCCACCGCTTTCTGGGACGCCGCCGCGTTCGGGTTGATCGAGCAGCGAGCGCTGCACTTGAGCTTTGGCGAGTTCTCCCAGAAGTTCGCGACCGTCACGAGCGAGGCACCGTTTCTGGGGGATCCAACGGTCGTGAAGGCCGAGCCCGGCAGTGCGCCCGGGGCGGAGCAGCTCGAAGCGGCACTCGCGCAGGACGGCGACACGGTGGACGCGATCGCGTGGGCTCACAACGAGACCTCTACGGGTGTGATGGCGCCGGTACTGCGCCCGGCTGGGGCGGGCGAGGCGCTCGTGCTGATCGACGCCACTTCCGGCGCGGGCGGCCTTCCTGTCGATGTGTCCCAAGCCGACGCCTATTACTTCGCTCCGCAGAAGTGCTTTGCCGGCGATGGGGGGCTATGGGCGGTGCTGCTCAGCCCCGCCGCGCTGGAGCGGATTTCGCGGATTGGCGCCTCCGGTCGCTTTACGCCCGCGTCGCTATCGCTGCCGATCGCGATCGAAAACTCAACGAAGGACCAGACTTACAACACCCCGGCTGTGGCAACCCTTTTCCTACTTGCCGACCAGGTCCGCTGGATGCTCGACGGCGGCGGCCTTGACTGGTGCGTATCGCGCACCACCGAGTCCTCCACACACCTGTATGAGTGGGCGCAGCGCAGCGATTACGCCACGCAGTTCGTTAGCGCGCCCGCCAACCGCTCGCTGGTCGTGGGCACGATCGACTTCGACGAGCGCGTCGATGCCGCCGGGGTCGCCAAGACACTGCGCGCCAATGGCATCGTGGATGTCGAGCCCTACCGCAAGCTGGGGCGCAACCAGCTGCGCATCGGCATGTTCCCGGCGGTCGAGCCCGACGACGTGCGCGCACTCACGGCGTGTATCGACTGGGTAGTGGAGAGGAGCGCACAATGAGCGACGAGCGCTTGAAGGTACTCGTGAAGGAGAAGGTCGGCGACTCCGGCGTCAAATTGCTGGAAGAGCACTTCGATGTCGATCTCGGCATCGACTGGTCGGAGGAGGAGTTGGTCGAGAAGATCGGCGCCTACCACGGCATCCTGATCCGCTCGGCAACGAAGATGACCGCCGAGCTGATCGAGCAGGCCACCAACCTGCGTGTGATCGGTCGCGCCGGCGTCGGTGTGGACAACGTGGACGTGGAGGCTGCCACGCGCCGCGGCATCGTCGTCGCCAACGCGCCCCAATCGAATGTCGTCACGGCCGCCGAGCATACGATGGCGTTGCTGCTTGCACTTGCCCGCAACATTCCCCAGGCATACGCGTCGCTCACGAGTGGCAAGTGGGAGCGCTCGAAGTTCTCCGGTGTGGAGCTGTACGAGAAGACGCTCGGCATCCTTGGCTTCGGGCGCATCGGCCAACTCGTCGCGGCCCGCGCACGCGGCTTCGGCATGCGCGTGCTCGCCTTCGACCCGTATGTCAGCGCTGAGCGCTACCGCGAGCTGGGAGTCGAGAAGGCGGAGAACAGCGAGGAGATCTACGCGCAGGCCGACTTCATCACGATCCACCTGCCCAAGACGCCCGAGACGGCCGGCTGGATCAATGCGGAGGCATTCGCGAAGATGCGCGATGGCGTGCGCGTGCTCAACGTCGCGCGCGGGGGGCTGATCGATGACGCCGCGCTCAAGGACGCGCTCGATTCCGGCAAGGTAGGCGGCGCGGCGCTCGATGTGTTTCCGTCCGAGCCAATCACCGACTACCCCCTGTTCCAGGGCTACCCGCAGGTGGTTGTCACGCCGCACCTCGGTGCCTCGACCGCCGAGGCAACCGACCGGGCCGGCTACCAGAGCGCCGAGCAGGTTGTCGCGGCGCTGACCGGTGGCGTTGTTTCAACAGCGGTCAACATCCCGGCGGTTGGCGCCGAGGACATGGAGGTGCTCGGACCGTTCCTGCCGCTAGCGCGACGCTTGGGACGCCTGGCGATGGCGCTTGCCGAGGGCAGCTCGGTTGAGCGCATCGAGGCGGCCTTCATGGGTCGCATTGCCGACTTCGATACGCGCCTGCTCACGCTCGCGGTCATCGGCGGCGCCTTGGAGGGCCGCACCGAGGAGCAGGTCAATCTCGTCAACGCGCCGAGCATGGCCCAGCAGCGTGGGATCGTCGTGGAGGAGAAGTCGGTGTCCGAGGCGCAGGACTTCAACGAGCTGATCCGCGTCACCGTCATCGCCGGCGATGAGCGGGTGGCGGTCGCTGGCACTGGCATCGGCCCCAACCGTGTGCCACATCTGGTCGAGGTGCAGGGTCGGCGTCTGACGATTGAGTTGACTCCGCACGTCTGCGTGTTCCGCTACGCAGACCTCCCCGGCATGATCGGCCGCGTCGGCACGAGCTTTGGCGCGCACGGCATCAATATCTCCTCCGCCGCGGTCGGGCACACCCCCGATCACGATGAGCAGCGGCTCGCGGCAATGGTCGTCACGACCGACGCGCAGGTGCCGGGCGAGGTGGTCGATGCGATCGTCGCCAGTGAGGGCTTTGTCGCTGGTTGGAGCGTCGCGCTGAGCTGACGCGGGCGTTGTCCTAATTGATGGAGTAATCTCATACGCTATGCAGGCGATTGAGATCGCCAAGCACGGTGGACAGGGCGTGCTCAAAACGGTTGAGCGGCCCGACCCCGCGCTACGGCCCGGCTGGGTGCGCATCGACGTCGCCGCGTGCGGCGTCAACTTTGCCGACGTGATGGCGCGCATCGGTCTCTACCCTGACGCGCCAAAGCCGCCCTGCGTGGTTGGCTACGAGGTGGCCGGCACGGTCATCGGGGTCGGTGAAGGCGTTGAGGAGCTGACGCACGGCCAGCGCGTGATCGCGGGCACGATGTTCGGTGGTTACGCCACACAAGTGACGGTGCCCGAGCGCGATTGCGTGGTCTTGCCCGAGCGGTTGTCCTTCGAGGAGGGTGCTGCGATTCCCGTCAACTACGCCACCGCGTGGGCCGCGCTCGTCGGCTACGGCAACGTGCAACCGGGCGAGCGGGTCTTGATCCACTCTGTCGGCGGGGGAGTAGGCACTGCCGCGGTACAGATCGCGCGGCGCTTCGGTGCGGGCGAAATCTATGGCACCGCCTCGCCTTTCAAGCACCATCGCGTCGGCCCGCTTGGCGCCGACTACATCCTCACCTACGATCAGGCGAGCAAGAAAGGCGGTGTGGCGGACCTCGATGTGATCCTCGACCCACTCGGCGGCTCGAGCCTGCGCCGCAGCTATGAGATGTTGCGCCCGGGTGGGCGGCTGATCGCGTTCGGCGTCGCCGGTGTCGTCTCTGGTGGCAAACGCAAACTGCTCGTCGCGGTGCGCACGCTCGCGCGCACCCCGCGCTTCTCATCGCTGAAGCTAATGTCCGAATCCAAGGCCGTGATCGGGTTGAACATGCTCGAGCTGTGGAAGGCTCGCGGAACACTGCAGCCGTGGATCGACCCGCTGCGCGAGCTGATGGACGACGGCACGATCCAACCCGTGATCGAGTCGACGTTCGAATTCAGGGAGGTGGGTGCGGCGCAGGAAGTGCTCACCAAGCGCCGCAACATCGGCAAGATCGTGTTGGTCCCGGACGCCGACTGGGCGCCGCACCTCGGCTCGACTGCTACGCTGCCCTGAACATGTCGTTCCAGTTCTCGCTCACGCTTCTCCTGCTCCTCCCCCCTCGGGGGGAATAGCGCGTGGCGGCCGCGTAGCCGCATACCCAAGGAGAAGAGCAAAAGCGAGAGAACTGGAGAAGTGAGGACATGAGCACAGCATCGAGAAGAGACGAGCGCGACCGTGTGAGGGTGTTCGATACCACCCTGCGCGACGGAGAGCAGTCGCCGGGGATCGCGTTGAACAAGCAGGAGAAGCTGGAGATCGCCCACCAGTTGGCGCGGCTGGGCGTGGATATCGTCGAGGCGGGTTTTCCGATCTCCTCGCCCGGCGACTTCGAGGCGGTGCAGGCGATCGCGCGCGAGGTCAGCGGTCCCGTTATCTGCGCGCTGGCGCGCACCTCCGCGCAGGACATCGAGGCTGCCTGGGAGGCCGTGCGCGACTGTGAGCGGCCGCGCATCCACACTTTCATCGCGACCAGCGACATTCACATCGAGCGCAAGCTGCAGACTACGCGCGAGGACGTCAAGGGCCAGGTGCGCGCGGCCGTCGCGCACGCGCGGGAACTGTGCGAGGACGTCGAGTTCTCCCCGGAGGACGGTTCGCGCTCGGATGTTTCCTACATGGCTGAGGTCATCCAGATCGCGCTGGATGAGGGCGCCACGACCATAAACGTGCCCGACACCGTCGGCTACACGATGCCCGATGAGTACGCCGCGATGTTCGCGCAGCTGTACCGGCTGGTGCCCGGTCTGCACGACGTGGTCGTCTCGGTTCACTGCCACGACGACCTGGGCCTGGCGGTCGCTAACTCGCTGGCGGGAGCTCGCGCCGGCTGCCGCCAGGTGGAGTGCGCGATCAACGGTATCGGCGAGCGCGCCGGCAACGCGTCGCTGGAGGAGATCGTGATGCTGCTGCGCACGCGCGAGCCGGCGCTGGGTTTGTGGACGGGTGTGGAGAGCACCGAGATCGCACGCACCTCGCGGCTGGTCTCGCGTTTGACCGGCTACCCGGTGCAGCCCAACAAGGCGATCGTGGGGCGCAACGCGTTCGCGCACGAGGCCGGTATCCACCAGGACGGCGTGCTGAAGGAGCGCGCCACCTATGAGATCATGGATGCCACCACCGTGGGCTTGCAGAGCAACGCGATCGTGCTGGGCAAGCACTCCGGTCGCCACGCGCTGCGCGCCGCCCTGGAGGAGATGGGCTTCAAGGTGCAGGGCCAGGCGCTGAATACGGCATTCAAGCGCTTCAAGGAGATCGCCGACCTAAAGAAGCAGGTCACGGCGATGGACTTGGAGGCGTTGGTTGCCGAGGAGCTGCGCGGCAGCGACGAGGTCGCGACGTACGCGTTCGTCGACTTCGAGGTCGCCGCCTCCTCGGCGGCCCCGCCGATGGCGCGTGTGAACGTCAGCGTCGAGGACGGCGCCTCGCGGGAGGGGGCACCCTCCGTCGCAGAGGGCAGGCGCACGATCAAGACGGGCGAGTCCTCAGGCGATGGACCGGTCGATGCGATCTTTAAGGCGATCAACGCCGCCACCGGAGTCGATGCCGCGCTGCGCGAGTTCCGCGTCGACGCGGTCACCGAGGGCCAGGACGCGCTGGGCGAGGTGTCGGTCGTGGTCGAGGTGCAGGGCCAGACCGGTGCCGGCCAGGGCGTCTCCACCGACATCATCGAGGCGGCCGCGCGCGCGTATGTGCGCGCGGTGTCGATTGGTGTGCTGCGTGCGCTGGACGATCGGGGATCCCATAGATCCCCGATCGGTGGCGAGCGCGGGGTCGGGTTGCCGCAGCCGACGGTCTGATCCGCGCGCGCTTATCCGGAGTCGGCGAGCTGGCGATCTCACGATGGCGGGCGGTCGAGTGCTGGGTCGGACGCCCGAGTATCGCGACTCGCCTATAGCCAAAACAAGATTCGTATCTTCGGGAAAGTCCCGCTATACCGGAATATGTACCATTCGGTTATGTGGAGGATGGGTGAGCCGATTCAAGGGGTGTGGCTCGTTAGGCGCCGAAGGTCGCGCGGCCGCTCATGACACTCGCGCGCGGGGTGCTGGCGGCTGGACTCGCGCTCGTGGCAACCGCGATCGTCGTGACTTTGGCGGGCTCGCCGGTGGTCGTCGCCTCGACGAACGGCACGCCCGCCGAAGCGGCGTTTGTGGAAGCCGGGACCGGAGCGGGCATCTGCCAATCCAAAGAATCCCTGCCCGCGGGCATATCCGCGATTCGCTTCACCCTGCAGGCGGCGGTCGGCCCGAAAGTCGGTGTGTTCGTGCTATCGGGAGGCCATGTGCTCACCCACGGAGTGACGAGCAGCGGCTGGACGGCCGGCAACGTCACCGTGCCCGTCAAAGCTTTCGCGCATCCACACTCGAACGTGTCGATTTGCTTTTTGCTGGGCCCGAGCGCCGAACACGTGCTGGTCGGGGGTTCGACGACGAGCGCCGGGCCGGTCGCCAAGACATCCACCGGAGAACCGCTCTCGGGCCGCTTTACGGTCGAATTCATGCGCTCGGGCGCCAGCTCGTGGTGGTCGATGCTGAGTGCGGTCGCGCGGCACATTGGTCTCGGGCGTGCCCCGAGCGGCAGCTGGATCGCGCTGCTGGTGGCGCTGTTGATGGGCTCGACGTTGGTCGCGGGGTCGTGGCTGGCCGTTAGGGAACTGCGGTGAGCGACACGCGCACAGATGCGCCTCGCGAGCCGGCGCCGTCGCGCGTACGGGCACGTCCCGCCGTGTTCTCGCAGGTGCGTGGCGCGTCCACGGCGACGCGCGCGGTCCTCGCGCGCGTGCCCCGCGCGGCATGGGTGTGCGCGCTGGTGGCGCTGCTGAACGCGGTGTGCTGGTCGCTGATCACGCCGCCGTTCCTGGCGCTCGACGAGCCCGACCATTTCGCCTATGTGCAGCAGCTCGCCGAGACGGGGCGCCTGCCGTCCTCCGCGGAAAGCGAATACTCAGAAGAAGAGCTGGTGGTGCTGAGCGATCTACACCACGGTGAAGTGCGCTTTCGCCCCGCCAACCACACGATCTTCTCCGGTGCTGCGCAGGAAAAGCTCGAAAGCGACCTGGCCCGCTCGCTCTCCAGGTCCGGTCCTGGCGGAGCCGGCGTGGCCAGCTCCGAGCCGCCGCTCTATTACGCGCTGCAGACGATCCCCTATTGGCTGGCGTCTGGCGGCACGATTCTCGATCAGCTGACGCTGATGCGACTGTTCAGCTCGCTGCTGGCGGGGGTCAGTGGGCTGTTCGTGTTTCTGTTTCTGCGCGAGGCCCTGCCCGGGGTGCGCTGGGCGTGGACGGTTGGCGGCCTCGGCGTGGCGTTCGGGCCACTGCTCGGATACACCTCCTCCACGGTGAATCCCGATTCGCTGCTGATCGCGATCTCCGCCATTGTGTTCTACTGCTTGGCGCGTGCTTTCCGGCGCGGTCTCACACAGCGCGCGGCGCTTGTGCTCGGCGCGCTGATTGCGGTCGGGCTGGTGACGAAGCTCAACTTCGCGGGTCTGGCGCCCGGGGTAGTGCTCGGACTGCTCCTGCTCACACGCCGCGAGGCGCGCACGATGGGTGCGCGCGCCTACTACCGGCTGCTCGTGCCGGCGCTTGCGCTTGCGATCGCCCCGGGTGTGCTGTATGGCGCCGTCAACCTGCTTTCCAACCATCCCGTGTTTGGGCTCGTCTCGTCCGGCACTTCGGGCCTGACCGGCGCCAAGCACACGCTCTCCGCGGAGCTCAGCTACATCTGGCAGTTCTACCTGCCGCGGTTGCCGTGGATGCACACCTACTTCAACGGCGTCTCCTCAACTCGTCAGATCTGGTTCAGGGACGTGATCGGACTGTATGGGTGGGGCGACACTGCTTTCCCCGGATGGGTGTACACGTTCGCGCTGATACCGGTGGGCTTGATCGCGCTCCTGTGCACCCGCGCGCTGGTACTCAGCCGTGCGGCGCTGCGGGCGCGCGTGCCCGAGCTGGCGAGCTACGCCGCGATGACGCTCGGGCTGCTCGTGCTGATCGGCGCCTCTGGCTATCTCGCCTACCCTGGTGCGGCAGCGGAATTCACCGACGCGCGCTACCTGTTGCCGCTGGCGGGGCTGTGGGGCGCGGTGCTGACACTGGCCTCGCGCGGCGCGGGGCGTCGCTGGGGACCGGCCGTCGGTGCGGCGATCCTCGTGCTGGTGATCGCCAACGATCTGTTCGGGCAGTTGCAGGTCATCGCGCGCTATTACGGGTAGTGGTTTTTTTTGGGAGGGGATCGTAATGTGCGGTGGGCGCGCCAGGGCGAACGTGGGGTGGGGCCGGCGGAGCCGGCGGCATGACCACCTCCGGTGTCTCTGACTTCGTCAAGGCTGTGACTGGTCGTACGCGCGCTACCTGAGACAAACGCATCGAACAGTACTGCCCTGCTTACGCAGCCCAGTACTGTTCGGTTATGTGGATGATCCACAAGGCTCGTCGAGTTTACCGTGACCATCCCGGCTTGCTTCGTAAGCAATGAGTTCAGACGGCAAGCACAGATTTCGGCTGAGGAGAACGGCTGTCGCTCTCGTTACGGGGCTTTTGGTCCTGGCGCTTGCGCTTGTCGTTGCGCTGTCGGGCTCTCCACTTGTTTTGGCCCGTACGAATGGGGTTCTCGAAAAGGAAAAGCTCGCGGAGACCTACAGTGCCGCTCGGGCCTGTCAGTCCGGCGAAATCCTGCCGGCGGGAATCTCGGCGATACGCCTCGCGCTGGAGTCGGGTGTGGGCCCACGTCTGAGTGTGAAGGTTCTATCCGGTACCCACACGCTTACCGCTGGCGCTGTCGGCAGCGGATGGATCAGTTCGACCGTCACCGTGCCGGTAAGACCCGTCTCCCGCGCGGCCGCGAATGTCCGTGTTTGCTTCGTCCTCGGCCGAACCGGCGAACGCGTTGCCCTGATGGGCTCGCCAACCTCGCCTACCGTGGCCGCTAGAGACAACGAAGGGCGTCCGCTGCCAGGCAGGATAACGATCGAATATCTGCGCCCCGGTAACGACTCGTGGTGGTCGCTCGTGCACGCTGTGGCACGACGGATGGGCCTCGGTCGCGCACCGAGCGGAGGGTGGATCGTGCTGCCGCTGCTCGCGTTCATGGGCACGGTTGTGGCTATCAGCTCGTGGCTCGTCCTGAGGGAATCGCCATGAGAGCAGTGTCTGGACAGCCCGAAGGCCGGGAGGCTGTTCGGAGACCGCAGGTGCCGGATCCTGCGATACGGGGTCGCGTTCCGACCGCCGCCAGGGTCTGCGCGCTCGTGGCGTTCCTGAACGCTGTGTGTTGGGCGCAAATAACCCCTCCCTTTCTCGGGCCCGACGAGGCGGACCACTACTCCTATGTCCAAGAACTAGTGCAAGCGAACAGACTGCCCTCGTCGGCCTTCGAACTGTATTCGCCGATGGAGGCGAGGGTATTGAACGACCTCAGATATCCACAGGTTCGCTACCGCCCGAGCAAGCACCCGATCTCCTCTGTCTCCGAACAGGAAAAGCTCCAACACGACCTTGCCTCCTCCCTCTCCCTTGGCGGTTCGGGGGCCGCCGGAGTCGCGGCCGCCGAGCCTCCTCTCTACTACTTGCTGGAGACGATTCCCTACAACATCGGTGCGAGCGGATCGGTCTTGGATCGCCTCGAGCTGATGCGGCTCTTGAGTGCGATACTGGGTGGGCTCACGGCCCTGTTCGCGTTTCTCTTCTTGCGCGAGGCGCTGCCCGCGAACCGCTGGGCGTGGACCGTCGGCGGACTGGGCGTCGCCGTTTCGCCAATGCTCGGGTTCGACACCGGAGCGCTCAACCCCGACGCGCTTCTGCTGGTCGTCGCGGCGGCGCTCTTCTATTGTCTCGCCCGCGCCTTCCGGCGCGGGCTCACACAGCGATCGGCGCTCACGATCGGTGCGCTGATTGCGATCGGCTTCTTGACGAAGCTGAACTTCATCGGGTTGGCGCCAGGTGTGATCCTTGGCTTGTTCCTGCTCGCGCATCGAGCGGCACGAGGGCACGGGCTGAGAGCCCATGCTCGGCTGCTTGCGCCGGCGCTCGCGATCGCTGCGAGCCCGAGCGTGCTCTACGTGCTGGTCAACGCCTTCTCCAATCATCCCGCCTTCGGGGCTGTCTCCGGCGAGACAACGAGCCTGACCAGCTTTCACAGGAGCATATCCGGTGAGCTCAGCTACATCTGGCAGTTCTACCTGCCACGGCTACCGTGGATGCACGGTTACTTTGCGGAAATATTCGTCACACGTCAGATCTGGTTCAGGGATCTGGTCGGTCTGTACGGCTGGACTGACACCGTTTTCCCGGCATGGGTGTATGACTTCGCTCTAATACCCGCGGGGCTGATCCTTGCGCTGTGCCTGAGGGGACTGGTGCTCGGACGGGTTCAGTTGCGAAGTCGGCTCGGAGAGTTTGCCACCTATGCCGTGATGTCCGTGGGAGTGCTCGCGCTCGTCGGAGCCGCCAGCTATCTGTCGTTGCCCGTCAAGTCGGCTGAATATGCCGATCCGCGCTACTTGCTGCCGATGATTGCTCTGTGGGGGGCCGTGCTCGCGCTCGCCGTGCGCGGGGCGGGGCTTCGCTGGGGACCACCCGTGGGGGCACTGCTCGTCGTGCTGCTGTTGGCGCACGATATTTTCAGTCAGCTGCAGACGATCGCTCGCTACTACGGTTGAGATACGGATCCATTCCCGCGTAGCTCCCGCTGCCGGCGAGTAGAGTAAGTCTTGTCTGTGATAACGTACGTTCGTATGATGACTGTCAGGGCAAGGCCCGCGGTACAGGCACTCGACGCTCGCTGGGAGGCGTTTGATTCGCCGGTCATCGGCGCGCGCGTAAAGGCGCTGCGCGAGGCTTCCTCGCTGTCGCTGCGGGACCTGGCCGAGCGCAGCGGCGTCAGTGCGCCGATGCTCTCCCAGGTCGAGCGGGGGGAGACGAGCCCCACTCTGACCGTGGCCGCGCGTATCGCCTCCGGACTCGAGCTGCGCCTCTCTCAGCTGCTGCGCCTCGACGAGGGCGGCTCGGTCACGATCGTGCGCGCGGACGAGCGTGGGGGTGGGGGCAACGCCAGGCGTGGTCATCGCTTCGAGGTGTTGACGGCCGCGCGGCCCGGGCAGCGCTCGGAACTCTCGCGTCACACACTTGCGTCCGGCGGTGCCACCGGCGCGCCGGACGATCCGCCAATGCACGAGCCCGGCAGCCGTGAGACGGCGCTGGTCGAGCAGGGCGCCGTCGTGCTCGTGTGCGACGGGCAGCGCTATGAGCTGGCGGCCGGCGACTGTGTGACGTTCGACGCCGATCTGCCTCACCATTTCGAGAATCCCACCGACGAGGCGGCGGCCTTCCTGGCCGTCGTCAGTGCCGGTCTGAGACGCAGTTAGGAGAGTCATGCCGAAGTCCATGTTCGAGAAGATCTGGGAGGCGCATGAGGTCGGCTCGTCCGACTCGGGCCTGCTCTATATCGACCTGCACCTCGTGCACGAGGTGACGAGCCCGCAGGCGTTCGAGGGTCTGCGTTTGGCCGGCCGTAAGGTGCGCCGCCCCGACCGCACGCTTGCGACCGCCGACCACAACACGCCCACCGACGGCACGCCCGTCGCCGCCCGTATCAAGGACGAGCTTTCGCGCGTGCAGGTGGAAACGCTCGAGCGCAACTGCGCCGAGTTCGGCGTGCCCGTCTATTCGCTGGGATCGGAGCGCCAGGGGATCGTGCACGTGATCGGCCCGGAGCTGGGCGTCACCCAGCCGGGTGCGACGATTGTGTGCGGCGATTCCCACACCGCCACGCACGGCGCGTTCGGGGCGTTGGCGTTCGGGATCGGCACGAGCGAGGTCGAGCACGTGCTGGCGACGCAGTGCATGGTGCAGCACAAGCCGCGCTCGATGCGTATCCGCTACGAGGGCGCGCTCGGCTTCGGCGTCACCGCCAAGGATTTGATTCTCGGCACTGTCGGTCAGATCGGCGTCGGTGGCGCAACCGGGCACGTGGTCGAGTACGTCGGCCCCGCGATTCAGGCACTCAGCATGGAGGGCCGCATGACTGTCTGCAACATGACGATCGAGGCCGGCGGACGCGCGGGCATGATCGCCCCCGACGACACCACCTTCGCCTGGTTCACTGACCCTTCGGGGTCAGATGAAGCCGGCCGGGGGCCGGCGGGAAGAGGGGGAACGGGGAGCGGCGAGCGCCGTCCGCACGGTCGTCCGGGTGCACCGAACGGTGCGGAGCTCGACGCGACAATCGAGCGCTGGCGCTCGCTGCCCAGCGACGAGGGCGCCTGGTATGACAGCGACGTCGTCGTCGATGCCGCCGCACTCTCGCCGCAGGTGACGTGGGGCACGACACCGGGGATGGTCGCGTCCGTCGGCGCGAAGGTGCCCTCGCCGGAGGAATTCGACAGTCCCGCCGACCGCGAGGCGACCGAACGCGCCCTGCACTACATGGATCTGGAGCCCGGTACCCCGATCGAGCAGATCGCGCTCGACCGCGTGTTCATCGGCTCGTGCACCAATTCGCGCATCGGCGATCTGCGTGCCGCCGCCGAGGTGGTTGCCGGACGCAAAGTCGCCAGGGGCGTGAGCGCGATGGTCGTGCCCGGCTCCCAGCAGGTCAAGGCGCAGGCGGAGGCCGAGGGTCTCGATCGCGTGTTCCGCGACGCAGGCTTCGATTGGCGCGTGGCGGGCTGCTCGATGTGCCTGGGCATGAACCCCGACATCCTCGCTCCGGGCGAGCGCTGCGCCTCGACCTCGAACCGCAACTTCGAGGGCCGTCAGGGGCGGGGCGGGCGCACACATCTCGTCTCGCCGCAGATGGCGGCCGCGGCGGCGATCGAGGGTCACTTCACAGACATCAGAACCTGGAGCTGAGCATGAAGCCGATACACACAATCGAGGGCAGGGTCTCACACCTGGACCGGGCCGACGTCGACACCGACCAGATCATGCCCAAGCAGTTCCTGAAGCGGGTGGAGCGCACCGGCTTTGGCGAGTTTTTGTTCTATGACTGGGCGAAGGAGCCCGGCTGGGAGCTACCCGCCAACCCGATTCTCGTCGCGGGTCGCAACTTCGGCTGCGGTTCTTCGCGCGAGCACGCACCGTGGGGCCTTCAGGACTACGGTTTCCGCGCGATCGTGGCGCCGGGCTTCGCCGACATCTTCTACTCCAACTGCACGAAGATCGGGCTACTCCCGGTCGTGCTGAGCGAGGAGGACTGCCGTGCTCTGGCCCACGCGGGTGAGGGTGTCGTCGACCTCGACGCTCAAGAGGTGCGCTTCTCAGAGGGCTGGACGATCGGGGATCCCATCGATCCCCGATCGGTCCCATTCGAGATCGACCACGAGATCCGCCGGCGACTGCTCAGCGGCCTCGACGACATCGGCGTGACGCTCACGCAGGATGGGGACATCGCGGCGTTCGAGCGCGGGCACGAGCACTCCGGTCCGGTAACGACGGCGCTATAGCCTTCACGATCGTCGCGAAGCAACCGGCAGCGCCCGACCATTCACCAGCGCCCCCAGAGGAGACACATGGCACACCACATCGTCACGCTTCCCGGCGACGGGATCGGCCCTGAGATTCTCGCTCCGACGCTGGAGATTCTACGCGCCGTCGGCGATTTTCAGTTCGAGTCGCACGCCTTCGGCGGAGCTTCGATCGACCTGCACGGCACGGCGCTCACCGATGAGACGCTCGCGGCGTGCCGCGGCGCCGATGCCGTGCTGCTGGCCGCCGTCGGCGGGCCGAAGTGGGACACGACCGACCCGCACGCGCCGCGACCGGAGCAGGGTTTGCTCGGGTTGCGCAAGGGGCTCGGGCTGTATGCCAACCTGCGGCCCGTCAAGCCATTGCCGGCGTTGTATGACGCCTCGCCGCTGCGGCGCGAGCGAATCGAGGGGACCGACCTGCTCGTCGTGCGCGAGCTCACCGGCGGCATCTACTTCGGCGAGAAGACCCGCACCGACGACTACGCCTCCGACATGTGCGCGTATTCGCGCGAGGAGATCGAGCGGATCGCACGCACCGCGTTCGGGGCCGCGCGCGCGAAGGTGTCGAGCGTAGATAAGGCAAATGTGCTCGAGACCTCGCGGCTGTGGCGCGAGGTGGTGATCGAAGTGCACTCGCGCGAGTTTCCCCACATCCAGCTCGAGCACGTGCTCGTCGACAACGCCGCGATGCAGCTCGTCGCGACGCCTCGCCACTTCGACACGATCCTCACCGAGAACATGTTCGGGGATATTCTCAGCGACGAGGCCGCGATGATCACGGGATCGATCGGGATGCTGCCGTCGGCCTCGCTCGGGGCAACCGGTCCCGGCCTGTTCGAGCCCGTGCATGGCTCCGCTCCCGACATTGCTGGCCGCGGGATCGCCAACCCCCTGGCGATGTTTCTGTCCGCGGCGTTGATGTTGCGCCATGGGCTCGATTTGGAAAGTGAGGCCGCGGCTGTAGAATCGGCTGTGGAACAGGCGCTCGAGCGTGGCCTGCGCACTCCCGACCTTGGGGGAGCGGCCGGTACGGCCGAGGCGACGCGCGCGGTGCTGGAGCAGCTCTAACCAGGAGACGAGAAAGTGGACACAAGCGAGTTCATATGGATGAATGGTGAATTCCTCGCCTGGGAGGACGCCAGGGTCCACGTTCTCACGCACGGCCTGCACTACGGCACGGGCGTGTTCGAGGGGGTTCGCTGCTACGACACCGAGATCGGCCCGGCCGTGTTCCGCAATGTCGAGCACATGGAACGGCTCTTGCGCTCCGCCGAGCTGTACTACATGCCCGTGCCGTACACGGCGCAGGAGCTACAGGCGGTCACGCGCGAGCTGGTGGCGCGCAACAAATTGAGCTCCTGCTACATCCGCCCGATCGTCTACCGCGGCTATGGCTCGATGGGCCTGAACCCGATGGACGCGCCGGTGGACGTGACGATCGCTTGCTGGGAGTGGGGCACGTATCTGGGCGAGGATGGGATGCGCAACGGCATCCGCGCGAAGGTGTCCTCGTGGCGGCGCATAAGCCCCGACTCGCTGATCCCGCACGCGAAGGCTTCGGGCCAGTACCTCAACAACGTGCTCGCCAAGATCGAGTCGCTGAAGGCCGGCTATCAGGAGGCGATCCTGCTCGACGACAATGGCCACGTGTGTGAGGGCACCGGCGAGAACGTGTACATCGTCGCCGGCGGGGAGATCGTCACTCCCGGTCATCACAATTCGATCCTCGATGGGATCACGCGCCGCTCGGTGATGCAGCTCGCGTCCGACCTCGGCTACACGGTCGTGGAGCGAAACATCGCGCGAGCGGAGACATATATGGCGGATGAGGTGTTCATGTCCGGCACGGCCGCCGAGCTGGTGCCGGTGGTGGAGGTCGACGACCACAGGATCGGCAGCGGTAAGCCGGGCGAGGTCACGAGCCTTCTGCAGCGCGCGTTCGACGATGCGATTCACGGCCGCTCAGAGCGCTACCGCGAATGGCTCGACCCGATCGATGCGAGTGCGAGTGCGAATGCGAACGGGAGTGCGAGCACCCCGCTGACGTCGGCTGTCCCCCTTGGGGGGACTTCCACCGGCTGATGGCTCGTGTAGAGGCCTACGACGCCACCCTGCGCGACGGCATGGGGGGAGGCGGCATGAGCCTCACCGCCAGGGAGAAGCTGCGCGTCGTGCACGCGCTGGATGCGCTCGGGGTGCACATGATCGAGGCCGGCTTCCCGGCGTCGAACCCGAAGGAGCTCGCCTTCTTCGAACTGCTGGCCGAGCAACCGCCCAGCCACTCTGAGATCGTCGCTTTCGGGATGACCCGGCGGCGCGATAGCAGCGCCGAGCAGGACGAGGGCCTGCTCGTCCTGGCCGGATCGTTCGCTCCGCTCTGCACGCTGGTCGGCAAGAGCTCGCTGCTGCACGTGGAGAAGGTCGTGCGCGTCTCGCGCGAGCAGAACCTCGCGATGATCGGCGAGTCGATCGCGTTTCTGCACGCGCGTGGCAAGCGCGTGCTGTTCGACGCCGAGCATTTCTTCGACGGCTACGCGCTTGATCCGAGCTACGCGCTGGAGACGCTGCGCGCGGCTGCCGGCGCGGGGGCCGAGCGGGTCGTGCTGTGCGACACCAACGGTGGAACCCTGCCCGCGCGGGTCAGGGCAGTCGTCGAGGCGGTGCGTGCCGAGCTGGCGGACGTGGCGCTCGGTATTCACACGCACGACGACGGTGGCTGCGCGGTCGCCAACACGCTGGTTGCCGTGGAAGCGGGCGCCACCCAGGTGCAGGGCACGATCAACGGCATCGGCGAGCGAACCGGCAACGCGAACCTCGTCACGATTCTCGCCGACCTGCAGCTGAAGATGGGCTATGAAGTGCTGCCACCCGAGCGGTTGGTGCGCCTCACCGAGACCGCGCACCTCGTGGACGAGCTGCTTAACCGACCTCCCCACGCGTCGCAGCCGTATGTCGGCAAGCATGCTTTTGCCCACAAGGCGGGTCTGCACGCCGCCGGTATCCGTGCCGACGCCGCCACCTTCGAGCACATCGATCCGGAGCTCGTTGGCAACACGCGCGACGTGCTCATCTCCGAGCTTGCCGGACGTGCCACCGTGATTGAGAAGGCCGCCAATGCGGGTATCGAGCTGAGCGAGGAGGAGGCGGCTCGCACTGTCGAGCGCGTCAAGCAGATGGAGCACGAGGGTTTCCAGTTCGAGGCCGCCGACGGTTCCTTCGAGCTGTTGATGCGCCAGGAGGCGGGGGTCTACAAGGAGCTTTTCATGCTCATCTCCTGGCGTGTGATCGTCGAGAAGCGGTTCGACGGCGAAGTCGAATCGGAGGCCACGATCAAGATCATCGCTCCACCGGGACCGGATGAGAGCGAATTCATCTGCACCGCAGAGGGCACCGGGCCTGTCAACGCGCTCGACAAAGCGCTGCGTCAGGCGATCGGCGACATCTATCCGCACCTGCGCGATGTCGATCTGGTCAACTTCAAGGTGCGCATCCTCGACGAGGCGACCGGAACCCGAGCCGTCACCCGCGTCCTGATCGACGCTTCCGACGGACACCGCGTGTGGGGCTCGATCGGCGTTTCCAGCAACGTGATCGAGGCATCCTGGGACGCGCTCGTGGCCTCGATGGCGCTCGCAATCCAGAACGAAGTGCCGAGCGTCGTTGACTAGCGAGGAGGTCATACCGCTGGCGCAGCCGGTGGTTGGAGCGCTCGAGGAGAAGCTGGTGGCCGAAGTGCTGCGCTCCGGCCAGCTTTCGCTCGGGCCTCGTGTCGCCGAGTTCGAGCGGCGGTTTGCCGCGGTCGTCGGTACGCCGTTTGCCTGCGCCGTGTCCAGTGGCACGGCCGGGCTCCATCTCGCGCTTCGCTCCGTTGGGGTGAGCGATGGCGATGAGGTCATCACGAGCCCATTCTCGTTTGTCGCCTCGGCCAACGTGGCCCTTTACGAGCGCGCGCGGCCCGTTTTCGCCGACATCGATCCGGTCACGCTCAACCTCGACCCGCGGGCCGCCGAGGCGGCCGTCACCGAGCGCACGCGGGCGCTGCTTCCGGTGCATATCTTCGGCTATCCGGCCGATATGGACGCTTTCGAGACGATCGCCGATCGCCACGGCCTTGGCATCGTCGAGGACGCCTGCGAGGCGCTCGGCGCCATGCACGGCGACGGTAGGCCCGTCGGTGGGCGCGGCAATCCGGCTGTGTTCGGCTTCTACGCCAACAAGCAGCTCACCACCGGGGAGGGGGGCATGATCTCGCTCGCCTCGGAGGTGGCGAAGGCACGGATCGACTCCGAGCGCAACCAGGGGCGCGCATCGGACATGGGCTGGCTGGACCACGACCGGCTCGGGTTCAACTACCGTCTTTCGGACATCGCCTGCGCGGTGGGGCTCGCCCAGCTGGAGCGCCTGGAAGGGATGCTGCAGGTTCGCGAAATGCTCGCCGACAGCTACCGGGAGGCGCTGAGCAACATCGAGGGTTTGGAGCTGCCCTGCAAGGACCGACACGGCGAGCGGCGTGGCTGGTTCGTGTTCGTCGTGCAGCTGCCGCACGGGGTCGATCGCGACGAGACGGTACGCGCGCTTGCGGCGCGTGGCATCCAGAGCAAGCCGTATTTGCCGGCAATCCACCTGATGAGCTTCTATCGCGAGCGCTTCAGCCACCACCCGGGCGAGTTTCCGGTGTGCGAGGACGTTGCGGCTCGCTCGCTGGCACTCCCGTTCTACCCGGGGCTCGACGATGAGCGTGTGCAGCGCGTGGCGCGCGCGCTGCGCGCGGCAATCGGACGCTGAGCCAGCGCTCGGCAACACAGCCGGCATTGCCGATCCGTTTGGCGGGCGCTCGAACGTGCGCTTAGCCGAAATTGTTTCCGACTCCGTCGTGTCGATTGTTGCTCGGGCAGAAACAGTGCGTATGCAGGCAAAAAGGACAAGTCGCTGTCAATAGGAAGGTTCGTGTAATCGGATTGCCGGGAAGACGGACGAATTCGAATTGAAAGGCGCCCGTAATCTGTGATAAGAATTGCTACGGCCCCTGCCAACCAAGGGAACCGAATGGGCAAGGTCCGGGGGCCGGAGCGTTTCCCCAAGACGCTCCGGCCCGGGCCACTTCACCCATCGAGGTGTAGTCGGCCGGATGCTCGCCGAAGCAGGTGAGGCGTAACAGGTCGCTCGTGTGACCGGACGGCGCCGCGTCACGGGGTTGCGACGTGATCTCCGCGGCGAGTTGATCCGCGAAGTTAGGCCGGATTGTTTCTGACTTTTTCGAGGCTCTCAAGCGAAGTTAGGCCACGACACGACCGCGGTGCGGATCGGCGGACCAGGTCAGCGTCGCAAAACGTCTGTTCGCGCTTGGTCGAGCTTGACGAGGTTCGTCCCTGGATCGAGTCTGGTTCAGGACCAAGCGCGAGCTTCTGGCTCGCTCGCTGGGGATGCGGTGCTGCCCGCGCGCGACTACGGTTGGATTCCCGAATGGGAGACATCACTCCACATTTGCTTGACATGCCGCTAGCGTGCCTGTAGGCTCGCGTCCAGATCCCATTAGTCGGGATCTTTTCGCAGTCCATATAGGGCTGGTCCGGCGCTCTCTGACCTACGACGAGTGCTCTGACTGGCCGACCTCAAGCCTCGGAAGGGGCTTCAACCAAGCCTTGGACGAGGGAAAGGTAGGATCAATCACAATGAGGAAGATTCATATAATAGGTGTGGCGCTTGTCGCGCTGCTGGCGTTTAGCGCTGTGTCAGTTGCGAGCGCATCCGCGGTCGAATGGTTAAACCTCAAAAGCGAAAAACTGACGAAAGCGGAAAACGCCAAAACGCCCGGAACGCTGGAACTGCACAACAAGAAAATCCCGGCACTCGAGGGTGGGGGTGAAGTCACGGTCACCTGTAAGGGCTCATTCATCGGCACGGTCGGGCCGGGCTCCGCGGATACGGTCACGGAAATATTAGGAGAAAAAGGCGAATCCAGCCCAATCAATTGTAAAGTGACAGCTTCAACAAACTCCATCTGCAAAAATGGTACGGCGGTTACCGTAGAACCTGTCAATCTACCGTGGACATCGAAATTGAAGGAAGTCGGAACTGAAGTGTTAGATGAAGCGACCGCAACGAGCAATCCCGGGTATAAAGTCGATTGTTTCGTTGCAAACACGTGCACAGGTTTAGAAGAAAGCGTGTTTGTCAAAAACCTGGCGACCGGGTCGGAATTCAACTTCATGGAACTGAACAAAGCGACGTGTTCGTTTGGTGAAGGGTTCATATCGGGCAAAGGCGAAGCGGAAGGCTTCCTCGTTTCGTAGTTCTAAATATTGATCGACTCAAGGAATAGAGTCACGCTGTGAAAGTGTGGGCGAAGCAGTCTGTGCTTCGCCCGCACGTTTTGGTAATTATGAGTATGAGGGGTTCGGGATGATGTCGTTGAGTGCGGAACCGAGAGGGATGGCTGAGGATGATTGTTAGGTACACCTCGTATGTTGTTGCGCTCATATCAAGTTTGGCAGCGTGCTTGTGCACGCCAACGGCGTCGTCGGCGCTGCCCGAAGGCCGACATTACGAGATGGTCAGCCCTCCATACAAGGGAGGCTATGGCGTATTCGCAGGACTCGGCGCGGTGGCCATGGCAGGCGCCCACGAAGGCGAACGGGTGGTCTTCCGCTCCCTCGGAAGCTTCGACGGAGAGCCCAACAGCGGCACGGTCGCGTATCTTGCCAGCCGTGGCGCGACCGGGTGGTCGACAGCGCCGCTGCAGCCGCCCGCGGCACTTGCCACGGCTGGTCTCAACGACGTGTCGCCGACGCTTGAATCGTCGTTGTTTTCGGGGAAAGGCGGACTGAACAGTGGCGCCGCCGAATTCGACACGCTCGAATCGGAGTTCCTGCAGCACAGCTTGAGTTTGCCTGAAGCGCCCTATGAAGTCATCTCGCGCTTGAAAGGGCTGGGGGGCAGGCAACTCGAAGTCACCGGAGCTGTGGGTACGAGCGCCGATCTGTGTCACATCGTGTTCGAGGCCACCAACGAGAACAACCAGACGGAAGCGCTCCTGCCCGAAGCCGTGGGCACTCGCTCGGACCTGTACGAATTCACGAATGGCGCTCCCGAATGCGGCGGCAGGTCGGCGCTGGGGCTCGTCGGAGTGAGCAACGATCTCAAGCCGGACGGCGAACACGACGTGATCGATCCATACTGCCCGGTGCAACTGGGCTTCGAAGGGTCCGAAGACGAAGGCAGCCAGTCAAATGCGGTCTCGGCCGACGGCTCGGAGGTGTTCTTTACCACCAACGCGAATCTTGCGCAGCGGGAATCGTGTGACGGCAAACTCGTTGTCGAACCCGAGAATCCAGCGATCTTGTACGTGCGGTTGGGCGGTCAGCGGACGGTGCAGGTGTCCGAGCCGACCGCCGCCGGCTGCGAATCGAGACCGTGCAAGTCCGCGCCGGCGGAGCGAGCCGTATTCGAGGGTGCAAGCGAAGCCGGCACGCGCGTGTTCTTCACGACCCGCCAGGCGCTCGTCACGGGCGATTTCGACGAAAGCGAAAACCTCTACATGGCAACCATCGGTTGTCCGGCGGACGAGCCGCGCTGCGAAGCTAGCGAACGCGAAGTCACGTCTATCGTACGGGCGTCGCAGAGCCCAAATGCGGGGGAAGAGGCCGAAGTCCAAGGGGTGTCGGCGATATCCCCCAACGGCGAACGCGCCTACTTCGTCGCACGCGGCGTGCTGACCGAAGCCCCGAATCCGGAAGGCCAGTCGCCCGTCAAGGGCGCCGACAATCTCTACGTCTACGATTCGAGCGAAGGCGCGCCTCATCTTCAGTTCATCGCAGATCTCTGCTCGGGCGCCTTGATCACGGGCGAAGCGCACGATTCGCGCTGTCCGAGTGATCTCGAATCGACAAACGAAGGCGGTCGCGGGAAGAATGACGTCGGCCTGTGGAGGGCGTGGAAGGAAGTACAGACGAGCGGCCCGGACGGGCGCTTCCTGTTGTTCGCAACGTATGCGCGGCTCACCGCAGGCGACACGGACGACACCGAGGACGTGTACCGCTACGACGCTCAGAGCGGAACGCTCCTGCGCGTGTCGGTCGGGGAAGAAGGCTTCGACGCCGATGGCAACGACAACCGGTCCAACGCTGAAATCTCTCCCTTCGAACGGGGCTCGACGATGCTGCAGGACCGCGAGTTGACCTACCGCGCTATCGACGAAACGGGCTCGCGGATCGTGTTCGAGACCGCCGCCCCGCTGTCGCCGGACGCGACCAACGGCTTGGTGAACGCCTACGAATGGCACATCGAACCGGGTTGGAGCGAAGGGAGGGTTTCGCTGCTCTCGAGCGGAAGCGACCCCGAAGGCGTGGGAGCCCAGCGCGACGAAGTGGCGATCACCCCATCGGGCGGGGATGTCTTCTTCATGACGACACAGGGCCTGCTGCCCCGGGACACGGACGGGGTGAAGGACATCTACGATGCGCGTCTGGGCGAAGGCTTCCCCGAAGCTGGCGTACAGCAGGAGGAATGCGAAAGCGAAGGCTGCTATGGGCCATTGACGAACCCGGCCCCACTTTTGGTGCCCGACAGCGCCGTGCAGGCACCGGGTGAAAGTGTCGAGGCGCCGGCAACGCCGGTGAAGTCAGTGCCGGCGTCAAAACCGGGATCGGTTAAGTGCAGGAAAGGCGATGTGAAGCGGAAGAAGAAATGCGTCAAGGTGAAGGCGGCGAAAGCAAAGAAGAAGGCGAAGGCTGGGAAGCTCGCGACGAAATCGACGGGGAGAGGTCATCGATGAGGGTCTCCTGCGCCGTGAGGCTGGTCTCGGCGACGTTCGCCGCGGTAGCTTGTCTGGGCGGGGCGGCTGTGCCGACGGCAAGCGCGCTCGAAGGGCAGCCGCTGGAAATTACGAAGTTCACGCTGCAGACAACCAGAGCCGTCAAGACGCCGATCAGTCACACGAGCTACGGATTCGTCAACGAACCCGTGCCGTTTACGCAAGCCGGGGGGCATCTCACCGGACAGGACGGCGGCGCCGAAGGCCTGACGAGCACGATCGAATTCGCGACCGAAGAAATCACGACACCTACGCGTGGCACAGCATTTGTGCCGACGCGCGATCCGCGGAACATCGCCGTGACGATCCCGCCGGGACTGCTGGGCAATCCCACCGCGGTGCCGCGCTGCCCGCTCAAGGAGGCGCTGACGGTGGGCAGTCCCTGTCCGGCCGCGACGCAGATTGGCGTGGCGGTGTTCCATATTTTTGCCGGTCTCGAGTACGCAGGTCCGATCGTGAACGTCACGCCGGAAGCGGGCCAGTCGGCCGAGTTCGCTATCGAGACCACCAGCAAAGTCAATTTCCTGCTGACTGCTCACGTCGCGCGCACTCCCGAAGGCTACGGCCTGACGGTCGTTAGCCAAGGGACGCCGAACGTGCAGCTTGTGAACTCGGAACTGACGTTCTGGGGGGTCCCGGCCGCCGAAACGCACACACCCCAGCGCGACCTCTTCTGCGAACGTCTGTACGACCGTGGCGCGCTGTGGGAATGTGGCTATCCCACATTCAAAAATCACATAATCGCTGGGTTGGGCGGTGAAAAGAGCACCGAACCCGAAGTGCCGTTCGTCACGATGCCGGCCGACTGCTCGGCTGGACCGCTGACAGCCACAGTGAAGGCGGACTCGTGGGAGGAACCGGTGCGCTATGAAGGTGGTCGGACCATCGAAGGGCAGTACGCTGAAAAGAGCACGACTCTGCCCGGCGCGACCGGCTGTAACCTCTTGCAGTTCGCGCCCGGGATCGAAGTAAAGCCCAGCACGAGCCTTGCGGAAGCGCCGGTCGGTCTCGGTGTAAACCTGACCGTGCCACAGTTTGAGGAACCGGAACGGCCCGCCACGCCCGAGCTGCGAGCGGCGGTCGTGACGCTGCCCCCGGGCATGTCGGTCAGCCCCGGGGTGGTGGACGGTATCGAGGCCTGCAACGAATCGGGTCCCGAAGGGATCGACCTCACCGGTCCTGAATCCGAAGAAATCGGTCTGGACGGAGAACCGCAGCTTGCGGCCGGGCACTGCCCCAGCGCATCGACGGTCGGGACCGCCAAGGCGTTCACGCCGTTGCTGAACGAACCGGTCGAAGGTCACGTATACCTGGCCAAGCCCGGCTGTGGAGGACCAGGAGACGAATGCACCGAGCAAGATGCACTGGATGGCAACCTGTACAAGCTCTATCTCGAACTGGGTGGAACCGGTCGGCTCGCGAACGCGGGTGTGCACCTGAAGATTCCCGGCTACGTCGAGGCGAACCCTGCCACCGGGCAGCTGACCACGCGCTTCGAAGGCTTCGCGGTGGGCAATCCCCCCGTGTTCCAGGGCAATCCGCAGTTTCCCTTCAGCAAGCTGGAAGTGCATTTGAACGACGGCCCACGAGCCTCGATCGACAATCCGGCGACGTGCGGGGTGGCGAGGACCACGTCCGAGCTGACACCGTGGAGCGCGCCGGGAACCACCCCGGAAGGAGCCTTCACGGCGGGCCTGCCGGACGTCACGCCCTCATCCTTCTTCGAAGTCGAAGGCTGCGCCGATCCCCCTGGTCTCGCGCCGGGGTTCACAGCCGGCACAGTCACTCCCAACGCGGGCAGGTTCAGCTCGTTCACGCTCAACATCTCGCGCAAAGACCGCGAACAGCTGCTCTCCGGCGTTCAGTTGCACACGCCGCCGGGTCTGCTGGGGATGCTGTCGAGCGTTCCGCTGTGTGGCGAACCGCAGGCGCAGCAGGGGACGTGCTCGCCGGCGTCGCAGATCGGTACGACCAGGGTGGCCTCCGGGGCGGGCTCGCACCCCTTTGAAATCGAAGGCGCCGTGTATCTGACGACCGGCTACAAGGGGGCACCCTTTGGCCTGTCGATCGTCACGAAGGCTGTGGCGGGCCCGTTCAACCTCGGCCTGGTGGTGGTGAGGGCACAGATCGACGTGAACCCCGAAACCGCCGCGCTGACGGTCACAAGCGATCCGCTGCCGCAGATCCTGTTCGGCGTTCCGTTGCGGTTGCAGCGCATCACTGTCGACATCGACCGCCCGAACTTCATGTTCAACCCCACCAGCTGCAGGGCACAGCAGATCGTCGCCGATATCTCCGGTGTGCAGCAGGCGCTCGCGGAAGTATCGACTCCGTTCGCGGTCGGAGGATGCGCCAGCCTGGCGTTCAAACCGACATTCAAGGCCACGACCAGCGCCCACACGAGCCGCGCCGATGGCGCCAGCCTCGACGTCAAGCTGTCCTACCCGGCCGGGTCGGTCGGCACGGAGGCCAACATCGCCAAAGTCAAGGTCGATCTGCCGAAGCAGCTGCCGTCGAGGTTGTCGACGCTGCAGAAGGCGTGTACAGCCGCAACGTTCGCCAGGAACCCGGCAGCGTGCTCGGCGGCGTCGATCGTAGGCATAGTCAGGGCCTCGACACCGCTGCTGCCCGTGGGGCTCTCGGGCCCTGTGTATTTCGTCAGCCACGGAGGCGAAGCCTTCCCGAGCCTGATCGTCGTGCTCCAAGGCGACGGCGTGAGGGTGGATCTGACCGGGACGACGTTCATCAGCAAAGCCGGGATCACGAGTAGCACGTTTGGTGCGGTACCCGACGTCCCGGTGAATACATTCGAGCTCTACTTGCCGGAGGGTAAATATTCGGCGCTTGCGGCCAACGGGAATCTATGCCAGCAGGCGAGCAAATTGGTGATGCCCACCGAGTTCGTCGCTCAGAACGGCGCCATCATCAAACAGTCGACGAAGATTGCCGTCAGCGGTTGTAAAGCCGGCAAAGTCAAAACGGGCAAAGTCAAAGTTGGCAATGTGACAGGGAGGACTGCGAAATGATGGCGATTGGATGCCGCATTGGCGCGCCGGCAGCCCTGGTGGCGAGCCTCCTCGCAATAGTGCTCGGCGTTTCCGAGGCGTGCGCTGTGCCGACAAAGCTGTTGCTGCACAGCCAGTTCGGCGCGAAAGTGAATAGCGACGAAGCCGATTTCTGCCTCCTGATCGAATGCAAGCCGGACGGCGCGGAAGCGAGCCCAGATCCCGGCGGCTTCACCTACCCGCTCGGAATCGCGACGGCGCCGTCCGGAGACGTATATGTGGTCGATCCCGACGAGAACGACGTGCAGGAGCTGACGCCCTCCGGCAGGTTTGTCCTGATGTTCGGTGCGGGAGTGAACGAAACCAAGGTGGAGGCGGTCAAGACCAGAGGTGGAAACCCTACGCTGAAGGAATATGAAGAAGAGAATCTCTGCACCGAGGCGGAAGTGGAAGGCGGGGCAAGATGTGGGGCGGGCACGAGCAGCGAACAGTCGGGTGGCTTCAACGGACCAAAGGCGGTCGCGGTCGATCCCGTCACCGGCAACGTCTACGTATCTGATGTATTCGATCACCGGATCGATGAGTACAGCGAAGCGGGCCGTTTTGTGCTGACGATCGGCAAGCAGGTCAACCTCAGCAAGCTGGAATCCGTCGAGGCGAAAGGCGGGACGCCGAGCACGGTGGAACTCGAAGAAGAGAATCTTTGCACGCAAGCGGAAGTCGAAACAGGTGCAAGCTGCAAGGCTGGCGTCGGGACAGCGGGCCAGGGTATGGAACAGGGGGCGCTGAGTGAGGACGGACATGGTGGCGAACTTGCCGTGGGAGGCCCCGCGGATCTGCTCTATGCGGGTAACGAACATGGCGTTCAGGAGTTTGACTCGGAGGGCAAATGGGTGGGTGAAATATCGCTCGCTTCGGTACCCGGGATGTCGGGAAGCACCGTGCGCGACGTGGCCGTTGATCAAGCAGGTGAGGTTTACCTGGGATACTACGTCGGAGGCTTGGAACCCGAGAATGTGATCCGCGAGTTCGACGCCGGCGACAACCAGGTTTGCGAAGTCAAGCTGGATGGGCGAGGACGCTCGAACACGGTCACGATCGAAGCGCTTGCCGCCGACCCCGCGCTTCCAGGTGTGCTGGCCGTGAGCGAAAGCGAAGAGAGCCCGCTGGGAGGTCTGAGGACCGCCGTTTACCGCGGGTCGCTGTACAATTCCTGTGACGGCAGGCCCATGACCGAATTCAGGGTGCTTTCGGACGGCATTCTCTCGGAAACCCCGAGTCTGTCATTTAACGCGGCGGGAGAACTCTACGGCACGGCTCCATTCCGTCAGGGACTTATCGACTACGTGCCAAAAATGGTGGCAGAACTGATCACCGGGCCGGTGGCGTGTAAGCAGGAACAAAATCGGGAAGCAACCGTCGCATATGAATGCGAATTGACCGGTCAGGTCGATCCGGCGGCAGTGGCTCAGACGGAAGCCTTCTTTCGCTGGGGGGGCGAAGCGTTGAGCGGCGCCGGGACGCACGAAACGCCCCGGCAGAGCGTGACCGGCGACACATTGACGCCTGTGCAACCGGCGATCGTCAGAGGCTTGAGACCGAACGAAATCCTCTACTCGACGCTCGCTGCCTACGACGAATTCTCCCCCGAATCCGAAGGTGCGCTGACGGGCGAAGAGGCCTCGACGCACATACCGGCGGCGCGCCCGCGTGTGATCGGCATGCCGAGCGTATCGTTTGTCAAATCCGCGTCCGCTGTGATGTTTGGTGAACTGAACCCTGAGAATTCGCAGACGAAATACTACTTCCAGTACGCGAGCACGAAGGCGTGCGAAGAAGCCGAACGCGAACTGGAACGCAGTGTCGAGATCGACGAATGTCCGGGCATGGGCGAGACTCCCGCGCTTGAATCCGACGAATACGGAACGATCGCCGCACGGCTGGAAGCGACCGGCCTACAGCCCGCCACCTCGTATCGCTACGGTCTGTTTGCCGCCAACGCGGCCGGGAACGCGCTTGGCGAAGAAGGCGGATCGCAACTGCCGCTGGGCAGCTTTACGACGGCGGCCGTGTCGCTTCCGCTGGCCATTACCGGTGGCGTCCGTGCGGTGACCGCCAACAGCGCGATCGTATCGGGTACGGTCAACCCCAGCGGTCAACCTGCGGTCTTCACGTTTGAACTGGGGTTGTACGAAGGCGCCGCTACGCGCTACGGAGTCGTCTTCTCGGGTTCGGCCGGCTCCGGAAGCGTCTCGATCGAAGAGGCTGTGGCACTCTCGGGGCTTCAGCCCGGGGACACATACGCATACCGGATCGACGCATCGGGCAGCGATGGTTTCAGCGAAGGGGCGCCGGAGACGTTCACGACCGCCGGCCTGCCATCGTTGACGCCGGCCCCAGTCGCGCTTGAATTGTTGCCGGTTCCGTCGATTGTCTTCCCCAAAGAAGCGGCGGTCGCTCCGTCCAAAGAACTGACGCCGGCACAGAAGCTTGCCAGGGCACTCAAAGCGTGCGCAAAAAAGCCGAAGCGCAGGCGCACGGCTTGTGAACGTGACGCTCGCAAGACATACGCCGTGACGAGAGCGACACACAAAGGCGCTACGCGGGGGAAGGGAGCGCATCGGACAAGCTGATCGGACGAGCGGATGGACTTAAACGTAATCGCCACGCGGGCCTCTGGCGCCGCCGTGCAACTGCAAAGTGGGAGGAACACGATGTTCTCAGCAGTACGTAGACGGATCACATACACGAACGTGGCGATGACGCTCGCGCTCGTGTTCGCCATGACCAGTGGCGCGTATGCCGCCGGTAAGTACCTGATCACGTCGACAAAGCAGATCAGCCCCAAGGTGCTCAAGGCGCTCGAGGGCAAGAACGGTAGAAATGGAGCGCAGGGTCTGGCTGGCCCTGCGGGACCCCAGGGCGTGAGAGGCGAAACCGGCACGGCTGGAAGCCCGGGCACGAATGGCAAAGAAGGCACCAACGGCGAAAGCGTCGCCTCGAAGGCCGTTCCGACGAGCGAAAAAGCGAAGTGCGGCGGTCTTGGCGGTGTGGAATACACCGTGGATGGGAAAACTACGCTGGTCTGCGACGGCCAGACGGGCTTCACGGAAACGCTGCCAGCGGGCAAGACCGAGACGGGGGCTTGGGCAGTGTACAACCCCAAAGAAGAAGAAGGGACCGCTGCGACGGCGATCTCTTTCGCGATCCCGTTGAAGGTTGCGCTTGAAAAGCAACAGGTGCACGTCGTCACAGCCAAAACGAACGAATGCCCCGGTACGGTTGAAGAACCGCGGGCAGAAGCGGGCAACCTCTGCGTATACGAGTCGGAAACGCTGGAGTTCGGTGCAGTCGAACTTATTCTAAATCCCGCAACGTATAGCCAGGGGGCGGCGAGGTCCGGTGCGATGCTGACGACGTCGGCGAGCGGCTTCCTCGTCCACGGCACGTATGCGGTGACTGCCGAATAGCAGCACGGCCGGTCGTGAAGATGGCCGGCCGCGAAAGAAAGCTTGGTTGGGCGGAGCACCCCATCCGCCCAACCAAGCCATGCAGAGGATCTTCGCCGCGCTGGGAGCGGCCCGCACGGTTATACCTCTCCGAGTGCCGCGAGTAGTTCGCCCAAACGGTCGCGTTCGGTAGTATCGATTCGTGGCTGACCCGACCTTCATCACGCTCGGCCCCAGTGGCACGTGTCACGAGAACGCGCTGCTGCGCTATCTGGAGTTCCAGGGCCTGCGTGATGCGCGCGTGGAGCTGGTGCGGGACTTCGATGAGGGCCTCGAGCGCGTCCACGACGAGGAGAACGCCTATCTGATCCAGTGCAGCGCCCATCCCGACGTGCACACGATCACCGAGCGCTACCGCCAGGAGGTGTTCGTCCTCGACACGTTCATCTACCCGGCGAAGGAAATGGCGCTACTCGTGCGCAGAGACGTCTCGAAGCCGAGGTCGCTCGGAGTGGTCCCTGCGGCGCTCGGCTATCCCGACCTGACGAAGTGGGAGACAGTCGAGCAGGAGCTTGCCAACCCGATCGTCGCGCGCGAACTGCTGGCGGGAAAGTACGACGCAGGTGTGACCCTGGCCGAATACGCCGAGGAGTATGCCGACCGATTGCGGGTGTTCGAGCGCTATGGCGAGGTCGACACGACCTGGGTGGTATACGGTCGGCGCAGGCGCTACGAGGGCGAGCTGATCGGCCATCGCATTCCGTGGTTGTTCTCAGGCCCGCCCGAGTCCGCGCCGCACGGGGTCGCGTCTTGAGTTCCGAGCAGGAGGGGGTGGTCGTGGGCGACGGCTACGCGATCGGGCATCTCGACGCGATCGGCGAGGGCTACGGCTTTCGCAAAGTACGCAAAGAGTTGGGTGTCACCGCTTTTGGCGTCAATGTGCTCGTGCGGCCGGAGGGCTATGAAACCAAATGGCACTATCACGACCTCCAGGAGGAGCTGTACTTCGTCCATCGTGGCGCGATCGAGATGGAGTTCAGCGACGGGACGAGTCATCGTTTGGATGAGGGCACGTTCGTTCGTGTCGATGCCGCCACCGTGCGCAAAATCCGCATTCTTGGACCGGGCGACACCGTATATGTGTGTGCCGGCGGCAAGGACGGCTATATCGGGCATGACGGACGTACGCCAGAGGGCATGTAGTCTCGCATCCGATGGATCTCCAGCTGCGAGACAAGGTCTTTCTGATTACCGGCGGTTCGAGCGGCCTGGGCAAGGCGCTTGCTGCGCAGCTCGTCAAGGAAGGCGCTCGCGGTGTTGCCCTGATGGCACGTGGTGGCGACCGGCTCGCACTAACGTCCGGCGCTTTGCAGGAGTTGGGGGGAGACGTGTTCGGCTTTGCCGGAGACGTCACGCGCGCGGAGGATCTCGATCGCTTTGTGAATGCTTCGGTTTCGCGTTGGGGGCGCATCGACGGTGTGGTCAACAACGCGGGCGCGCTTGCCGCTGGCGCGTTCGCCGATCACGACGACGCGACGTGGGAGAACGATCTCGCGCTGAAGCTGATGGCGGCGGTGCGCCTCACGCGCCTTGCGCTGCCCGCCCTGCGGGAGAGTAAAGGCGCAGTGGTGAACACACTCGCCATATCGGGCAAGGCCCCTGAGGCGCTCACGACACCGACGTCGGTCTCGCGCGCCGCGGGGCTTGCGCTCACAAAGGCTCTGTCCAGGGAGCTGGCCCCGGAGGGCATCCGGGTCAACGCGATCTTGATCGGCGTGATCGAAAGCGGGCAGCTCGAACGCTACGCGGCCGAAGCCGGAATCACGCCACAGGAATATTACGAGCGCATGGTCTCGAACTCCGGTATCCCGCTCGGGCGCGTGGGGAGACCGCGGGAGTACGCCGACCTCGCTTCGTTCCTGCTGTCCGAGCGCGCTTCCTACATAACGGGCAGTGCCATAAACCTCGACGGCGGGCTCTGCCCGGTGGTGTGATGCGGGCGCTCGCGTGGCCAAGGGTGCGCCCGCTGCTCGCCGCCGCGCTCGCGCTGTCCGTGCTCGCGCCGGCGGGATGCGGTTGCGGCGGGGAAAGCTCCCCGGCGCCACCCGCCAACGCGTCGAGCGCCAAGCTGCCGCCAAGCGACGGCGACGATGACATCGACAGTCTTGGTCGGGGTCGCTACGACACCGACAACGACGCCAACCCGACATACGGTCCACCGGTGAGAGCAGGCGAACGCCCCGCGATCGTGTCCTTGATCGAACGCTACTACCGGATCGCCGTCGCCGGCGACGGGGCCAAGGCGTGCTCGCTACTCGATCCGCTGGTGGCGGAAGCCACGCTCGAAGAACATCGCCCGGGCAACGGCCCGCCGGCGCTGCGCGGACGCACGTGTGCGCAGGTGCTCTCGAGGATTTTCGCGCGTCGGCACCGCGAACTGACCAAGGACGTCGCCACGATGCACGTCGGCTGGATACAGCGGCAGGCCAGGCAGGCCGTCGCGCTCCTGCATTTTGGCCCCGACCGCGAACGCGTCGTGCGCGTGCATCGAGCGCAAGGCGGCGGTTGGCGGATGTATGCGCCGATCGACAGCGGGCCGCTGTAGGAGCCGGTTGGGAGCGACGGCCGGACCCGACGCCGGGCGGTCCTGGCGCGGCTGGGGCTTCTCCTCATTCGAGGAAGCCGTCGAGGACGCTCAACACTCTCCATGTGCCGCCACTTTTGCGACTCAGGATGAATTGGCGCACTTCGGGCACCGAGGAGAAGCTCAGCAGGATTAATGCCTTCCGGTTGCCGGCGCGTACGGAGTAGAACTTTAGCTCCGTGCTCTTCGCGGCCAGTTCGCTGTGATGCAGCTTGAACAGCTTTGACATCACCATGGCGCAGCTTCGGCCGTGAAGCCCGGGGCTCTGACCGACTTTTTCGACGACCGATTCGGCGACGAGCGGATAGAGCAGCGCGCATGCCGTCGCCCCCTTCTCCGCCGCCGCCGCGGCGTAGTAGCGGACGATCAGCGATTCGATCGCGCGGCGGTTGCCGCCGCTCGCCGCCTGAGCGTAGTAGAGAACCTGATTGTCGTCGTCGTTGTTGTCGTTGTCGTCGTCACGGTCCTTTTGCGGGGTAGTCGTGCTCGCGGTCGCCCTTGAGGACGTGCCGGACCCCGACGATCCTCCGCAAGCCGTCAAGCACACGCCGATCAGAACAACCGCGAACAATCCGAGCAGCGGCCTCATCGTCGCTATGGCACTTCGCTGTCGAGCAGCTGGTCCACCTTCCACGTGTGCCTTTCGCGGGTCACGCCTATCTGGCGCTCCGGCAGTCCTCCGAAGCGAAGGATCGAGACCGCGTGATGTTCGGACACGCGTATACGCGCCACGACGAGCTTCGGGTACTCGAGCATCAGCTGGGGGTGGAAGTGCTTGAACAGCAAGGTCAGGATGGCGGGACAGGTGGTACCGCTCATGTACGGTGGTCCGGGGGGCGATTGCCCGTAGTCTTCGGGCACCTCTTCTTCGAAGGCGGAGTAGAGCATCGAGCACGCCCGCGCGCCGTTCTCCGTGTAGGCCGCCTTGTAGTAGTGCTCGATCAGAGCGGTTATCGCGCGCGTCTCGGCGGCGTCCGCCTCGTGGCCGTAGTCGAGCGTGCCGTTGTTGTTGCGGTCGTCGCCTTCGGCCGCGGCGAGATCGTTGTCATGGTCGGCGTCGGCCTTCGTTTCCGCGGGCGCAGGGGTCGTATCGGTCGGGACCGTGGAGATCTTGCCGCTCTCCACGGTGCTCGCGGTGGCAGAGACGCCGGTGTGCGAGGCCTTGTCCGAGCCGCCGCATGCAGCCACATAGCCGCCGAGCGATACAACGGCGAGCAGGACGAGCATTGGCTTCATCTCCGGCATCCCTCTCGATCAGAGTTGTGTGACGCCCGATAGTAGCAAGTGTCCGCATTATTGGACCTGTTGTTTTAGGGTGGCTCGGTGTTTCTCGTGTATATCCGAGTTCAGTCTCGGCCGCCGCCGCTACGCGCTCGCGAGAGCCAAATCAGCGGCTTCGCTCACACCAAGAAACGGGGCCATCGTCAGGTATGTGGCGAGTGGCGAGACGCGCAGCAGCTCTTCGACTTTGTGCTCGGCGGCATAGTGGAAGGCGAGCTCGAACACGCCGTGGACGATCGCTTCGGGCGCGACCTTCGGGGGGCGTCTGCGTCGCGGGGCATCGTCCAGCAGCAGTCGCGCGTAGGCGTTCGCGTGTTCCTGGGTGCGGCGCGCGAGCTTCGGGCCGGCCAGCGGCGCATCCACGAACGCCAGCCGCGTGAAGTAGGGCTCGGAAGCGAGAAACTCGACCAGTGCCTGCACAGCTTCGCGTGTGCCGATACGCCAGTCCGAATTACGCTCGCGGGCCCGCTCGACAATCGCCTGACCCTTCATGTGCCCGACCTCGGCTGCAGCGTAGAACGCTTCGTCCTTGTCTCTGAAGTGAGCGAGAAACGATCGTTCGGAAACGTCGGCGCGCTCGAAGATTAACTGCGCGGTCAGCGTCGTGTAGCCATGCCCTGTGGTGAGCTGCGCGACCGCATCGAGGATGCGCTCACGGTTTGAGTGGTGGGCGAAGCCGAGCGGCTGGCGTCCGAATGGCGGTTCGTAGCCCTGCGGTGAAAGCGTAAGCGTTCCCGGTGCGCGTCCGCCGACGAGCCCGTTCAGGCGCATCCCCAACCGGGCCTGCGGCGAGGGCGCGACCTTCGCAAAGCCGGCAAGCTCGGCAGGGACAGGGTGGTAGCTGCGAACCCAGCGCGCCAGTTGGGGCGCCAAGCTCGCAAGCATGTCAGCGCGCCCGGTGCGCATATACGCGTCGATCGTGCGGTGCGTGCCGCCGGCGGGCGCGCGCGCGAGGATCGACGGCAGCGCCTCGCGCTCGTCATCGGTACGCATGCATTCGTCGATCAAGGCTCCGTATTCGCCCATCAGTTCCTCACGGCGAGTCAGGCCGTCGGGGTCGGCGGCGGCGATCTCGATCGTGTAGAGGGCGACCGCGCCGGGACTGTCGCCGGCAAAGCGACAAAGGCGGCGCATGAGCGCTTCGAACTGGCGTGTCGTGCCCCCAGAGCGCCGCGAAGCCGCGCGTGCCTCTTCCAGGGCAGTCGGGGCGACAGTGTCGAATGCGGCGAGCAGCAACGCTTCACGGTCGGGAAAGTGCTCGTAGAAGGTCTTGCGCGAGACCTGTGCGAGGCCGATCACATCAGCGACGGTGGTGGCCGCGTAACCGCGCGCGCCCGCGAGCCGCACCATCGCGTCGATCAACCGCTCGCGCTGATCGCCGCTCACTTCCTCGGTCGTGAGCCGGTGCGGACCGCGCGGCAACTTACTCCCCTTCTGTTTGCCATGGGAGCTTACGACCACTTGACCCTCCGCTGTACGAGGCAGTTCGTGGGGTGAAACTTGCTGCGTAGATGCTCAAGCGTACTCTGGGGTTTCCCCGAAGTACAGCTCTGTTTGTAGATTCTCTTGAAAGTCCAGATGGGATGGTTAGACCGATCATCGGAATTGCACATGGTGGGTGCGTCCTTGGGTGGAGTGGGGTTTTGGGTGTCGGTTTGGCGTCTCGATCGGTCATGAGATGAGTCAGGAAACAGTATCTGATTTTTCTATTGATATACCTCTGGGTCGACGGCGGTGGGCAATCGTGGCCAGTCGTTCCCGAGGCCGCCATCGGTTGCGTCGCAAATGCCTTCGCGCTAAATTGCCGATACCAGGACGATTCCAATGACGCAACGTGATCAAAAAATAAGACTGAGGCTTGCGACGATCTCGCTGCTGGCTGTCGGGATTACGTCGAGCGGAGCGATCGGCTGCGGCGGGGCGTCGAAGACTCCTCCGGACGCGGCCACGACGGTCGCTTCCACGACGACATCGACTCCGACCGCTACGCTACCCCAGCCCGAAACGCAGGATGATCCCGACCTGGACTCGGACACCTATCCGGGCGAACCGGACAACGACAACAATCATGTCTTCGGGCACGTGGCCGGCGTCGCCGACAGGCAGGCGGCGGTGACGCTCGTGGGCCGCTATTTCGCGGCCGCGACGGCCCGCGACGGCGCCGCCGCGTGCAGGCTGATGTACATACCCATGTCGGAATCGGTCGCCGAAGACTACGGCGCGCTCGCGGGCTCGCCCTACATGCGAGGCACGACATGTGCGGCGGTCATGTCGGGCCTGTTCAGGCACCTCCACGCTCGCCTGGTTGCCGAGCGGGCCACACTCAAACTGGCCGAAATCCGCGTCAGAGGCAACGAGACCTCGGTACGGATGGGCTTTGGCGCGGCGCCCGCCAAGTTCTATCTCGAGCTGCGCCGCGAACGCGGCGTATGGAGGCTGGCTCGGATCGTCCCCGACGAACAGGCAATCTACATCGAATGACCAGGGTCGCGATCGCTCTCCCGGCGAGCATGCTTCTCGCCTTCGGCGCCGGCGCGTGCGGCAGCGCCACGCAAGGCCACAATGCCTCGCCCGCGGGCGAGACGGACGTGCGCGGTACGACCGTGAGCGATCCGAGTGGAGCCGGCACCGCGATCTCCTCCTATGGCAATACACCAAGCGCCCCCGAAACCGAGGCGATCGTCACCTTGGTCAAGCGCTACTACGCGGCCGCCGCCGCCGAGAACGGCGCGCTCGCGTGCTCGCTCACCTACTACATAGAAGTGGAAACGCTCCCCGAACAGTACGGCGGTCCCCCAGGGCCGCGCTGGCTACACGGCGCGAGCACGTGCCCTGCTTTGCTCACGCGCGTGTTCAAGCACTTCCACAGCGAGCTCACAGGGTCTGTCAACGCGATTGCCGTGCGCGTCAAGGGCACCCGTGGAAAGGAGCTGGTCGACTTTCCCGGCCTGCGGCTGCCCGAGGGCGTTGTGAAGGTGAGGCGCGAAGGCGACGCTTGGAAGGTCGATGGGCTGCTGGCGGTCGCGCCGGAATGAGTTTCCGATGCGAGCGAATCAAGGTCGGGTGCCGGAGAGATCGGTCATGACCGGCGCAAGGGGGGCGCGAGGTCATGGCCCGGCATGCATGCTGGCGACGCTCGCGCTGGCCGGGTCGATCGCGCTGTGCGCTTGCGGTTCGGGGACCGCCAAGCGTGGCGCAATGACGCTGTCTGGTACCACGAGCACGTACGCGAACACGATCACGACCAGCGCGATCCCGCCCGGACAGGCGCTCAGGGGCGACGGTGACGTCGACAATCCGGGCGACATCGACGGCAACGGCGACCCCGATCTCACAAGCCACGGCGGCAGCGACGGCGACAGCGACGGCCCGACGCCCGAAAGCTACGACTTCCCCGATCGCGACGATCGAGCCACGTTCGCCTACGGTCATACGGCGAGTGCCGCCGAGGCGCGCGCGATCGCCAGTGTCGTGCGGGCCTACTACGCCGCGGCCGCCGCGGGGAACGGAGCGGCGGGGTGCAAGGTGTTGCTGGCGGGCTTCGCCGGTTCGCTGGCGGAAGCCTATGCCGAAGTGAGCGGCCCCCCCTATCTGCGGGGCGCTCGCACGTGCGCGGCGGTCATGTCTGCGCTCTTCCGGCATTTTCGCCCGGAGCTGGAAGAAGCGATCACCGTGGTGGAGGTCCGTGTCGCCGACGGACGGGCGCAGGTCATCGTCGGGTCCAGGCGGATGCGGGCAAGCAGCATCTCGCTGGTGCGGTCCGATGGAGCGTGGAGGGTGAACGAGATAATCGGCCAGGCGCTGCCATAAAGCGCGAAGGAAACATTCCATGATCTTGCCCTTGACAGGGTGGTGGGTTTGTGCGAGTCTTTGTACACAGTCTGATATTCAGGATTTAGATGGCAGGTCGATGTTGCTTGGCAGGCAACCAGGTGACGGGATGATGATGCTGTCACTGCGTGGAGTAAGTGACTGTATGAGTTGGGGCTGGATCGAGGTGCTCTCTGACCGTGGACGGGTGCTCTGGTCTGGCCGTTTCCAAGCCTCGGTCGAGGCTCTACCCGGGTCTCAATGAGGGAAAGGTAGATAAAATGAAGAGGTTTCATGTATTGAGTTTGGCGCTGGTCGCAGTGTGCGCGGTCGGTGTGTTGTCTGCTGCGGGTGCTTCGGCGGCGGTCACGTTCTTATTAGCGGAATGGTTAGAAAATAATGCCGGGCTTACGGCTACGTTATTAGCAAAAACGACGGGAGAACTGTTAATAGCAGAGACGCTTGATGGTATCAAAATTGACCTATTATGCAGTTGGATCTATGTTGGTGATGTTGGTCCGAACGGCGCTGACGATATTACTGAACTCTTAACCTTATCAGAAGGTGCTGTTGGCGAACCTTTAGTTGGAGCTGGGCTCACATGCACAAATGATGAAAACTGCGCCGAAGCTTTAGCTTGGGCTGAGGAATTGCCGTGGTTAACGTTGCTTGTGTTAATGGAAGATGGTACCGAAACGTTCTTTGCTGACTTATTTAGCAGTGAGAAAGCCGGTGGTATGGTCGCGTTTGAGTTTGAATGTATGTCGCTTGGCCTGTCCGACTTATGCTCTATGACGGAAGCTGCCGCGTTAGTTGAAAACACGGCCGAAGGACTTAACTCAGAATTCAGTGAGGCCTTTACAACATTAGCTGGGCTTAAATTAGCCAGTTGCACTATAGCTGGAAACGAAGTGCTAGTCATGGAAGGCTTAGGGTTGATCACGGGCGATGGCAGTGCGCTGACGGCCTCCGAATGACCGTCTGGATCGCCGATTAGGAAGCGCTCCGCAGGTTTGTTTGGGCGGGATCCCAGGGTCCCGCCCAAACGGCGGTATCGGCCAAGGGCGTAGACGACGTTGGGTCCGCGTTGGCGGCAAGCCGCAGTGGGCTACATAATAGAGTCGATTGCCACAAGCTAAATATCGATAGTCGGAATAATGGTCCCGGAGAGGATCGAAAGTAGCCCCACAGGCTAGGCAGCGTTGCGTATTTCCCTCAGGAAAACCTTAGTTGACTTTTCTGCTTGACACATGGGGGGCGGTGTGCAAAGATTCCATTCGACTCGATATCTAGAACCTAGATGGCGGGTCGATGTTGCTTGGCGGGCAGCCATGGCGGTGGGTTGGTGCTGCTGTCGTGGCGTGCGCGGCGGGCAGTTGTATGATGTTAGGGCTGGATCGAGGTGCTCTCTGACCATGGACGAGTGCTCTGGTTTGGCCACTTCCAAGCCTCGGTTGAGGCTCTACCAGGGTCTCGATGAGGGAAAGGTAGATGAGAAATGAAGAGGTTTCATGTATTGACCTTGGCGCTGGTCGCAGTATGTGCGGTCGGTGTCTTGTCTGCCGCGGGTGCGTCGGCGGTCACGTTCTTATTAGCAGAATGGTTAGAAGGTAACGCTGGGCTTACGGCTACGTTATTAGCAAAAATTACAGGCGAACTGTTACTTGCTGAGACGCTTGATGGTATCAAAATCGACGCGTTATGTAGCGGGATCTTTGTTGGTGACGTTGGTCCCAACGGTGCTGACGATATGACCGAATTGTTAACCTTAGGAGAAGTTGCCGCGGGCGAACCATTAGTTGGAGCTGGGCTCACGTGCACAAATGATGAAAATTGTGCTGAAGCTTTAGCTTGGGCGGAGGAACTGCCGTGGTTAACGTTGCTCGTGTTAATGGAAGATGGTACTGAAACTTTCTTTGCTGATTTACTCACCAGCGAGAAAACCGGTGGTACCGTAGCTTACGAGGTCGAATGTATGTCGCTCGGTCTTTCCGACTTATGTTCGGTGACGGAAGCTGCTGCATTAGTCGAAAACATAGCGGAAGGACTTAACGTAGAATTCAGCGAGGCATTTACGACATTAGCTGGGCTTAAATTAGCCAATTGCACGACAGCCGGAGTCGAAGAGGGTGTCGTGGAAGGCTTAGGGCTAATCACGGGTGATGGTGCTGCGTTGACAGCCTCTGAATGATCATATAAATCGTCGTATAGAGGTGCTTGCTTAGTTAGATGATAATCTGGGTGGGATTCGGCCGAATCCCGCCCAGCATTGCGGTTGGTCAGACTGGAATGGGTGGTTTGCCCTGAGATGCGAACAGCATCCCAAGTGGGAAACACGGGTGGACGTTGGACGAGCTGTCGTGCATGATATGAGCCAGGAGTCGCGCACTTGTTGTCTGGCCGTGCACCAAGTAGGAAGCAGCTCGAAAGAACGACTGCTCATGCAGGATCAAATTATCGTAGGAGGGAGAGCGGGGAAGATGTATATGCGAAGTCGGTTTGAACTTGCCGTCGTGCTGGTCCTTGTTCTTGGTGCGGTGTGTGTTGGGATCGATGTCGATGAGGCGCAGGCGCTGCCGCCAGGTCGTCATTATGAGATGGTCAGCCCGGTCTTCAAGGGAGGGTTCGGCGCGACTGAAATAGAGGCGGTGTCTCCAAACGGCGAAAGCGTCGGTTATTATTCCGCCGGCGTATTTGAAGGCGCCCCATCAACCGTGCTCGAGAAAGCCGATTATCTCGCGACTCGTGGCGCATCGAAGTGGTCTACGGTCCCTGTGACCGTGCCGGCGTCACTGCTCATACCTCCTTTCGTGGATTTCTCTCCGAGTTTGAGCGTGGAGTTTGCCGCAGGCACCCCTGGGCCCAACGTAGACGTTTTAGCCACGGAAACATTGAGCATGTGGCTGCATCCCACCGATCTGCCCGATACGGATCCTGAATGGTTAGAAGTAGGCAAGCTGGAAGCCGAAGGTAAGACGCCGGGCCTTGCTGAATATTATGCATCTGACCCTGACTTTTGTCACCTGTTGTTTTTAGCCCCGGGAACCGCGCTGGTTCCAGAAGCGGAAGGCACGTTCGGACAGCTCTACGAGATCGATCGCGGCTGCGATGGGGAACCGTCTTCGGTCGCGCTTGTCGGGGTGAACAATAAGGACCGGATCATCAATCGTGAATGCGGAGTCGATGTCGGCGAGGAAGACTATTCTCCACACGGTCTCAACAAATATAACGCGATCAGCGAAGATGGCAGCGAGGTGTTCTTCACCGACTCCGAGTGTCCACATGGTGATAAAACGGAATCAAGCACGCCGCATCAGCTGTTCGTGCGTCTTGGCGGCACGCGTACGCTGGAAATCTCGCGCCCGCTCGAAGCGGGAGCCTTCGGCGGATGTGTGGGAGAAAGCGGCGGAGCGCCCGGGGAAGTTCCGTGCGCCGGCGCGGCATTGCGTTCAAGCGCCGATTTCGCCGGAGCCTCAAAGGACGGGTCGACGGTGTATTTCACGACGGGCGCGCCGCTTGCCTCGGGCGACGATGATGCAGGCGACGACCTTTACGTGGCGAGAATTGGTTGCCCCTCGGGTGGGTCTGGTTGTCAGGCAGGCGAACGGGAAATCACATCGCTGACGCAGGCTTCACACGACCCCAATGGGGGCGCGGCCGACGTCCTGGGTATCGTCCGCGTCGCGCCCGATGGGCAGCGCGCGTATTTCGTCGCGAACGGTGATCTGCTGACCTCATCGCAGCAGCAGGTGCTTGAAAGCGAAGGGCGCCCCGTGCCACGGGCCGGGGCGGATAACTTGTATGTGTATGACGATACTGGCACGGGCACGATCTCGTTCATAGCCGATCTCTGCTCGGGCACGGAAAAGTCGGGGGCGGTCGAAGATTTTCGCTGCCCCGGCGGCAACGCAGACACCGCATTGTGGACGAGTGGGGGCGAAACCGCTGGCGAATCGCAAACAGCGGGTCCTCACGGTGAATTTCTCGTGTTTTCGACGTACGCGCAGCTCACGAGCGACGACGCGAACACCGTCAAGGATGTGTATCGTTATGACGCTGAGACAGGGGTTATCTTACGCGTTTCGATCGGCGAAGACGGCTACGACCCGAACGGGGGTGGTGGCCAGTACGGTGCCAATATCGAGCAGGGCCATCGCGGCGGCACGCTTGTGGAGCAGTATGAAATGGACAACCGTGCGATCAGCGAAGACGGTTCTCGGATCGTGTTTACCTCGCGAGAACCGTTTTCGCCATCCGTCACGAATGGGCTCGTAAATGCCTACGAATGGCACGAAGGCTCAGGTCCTGGTGAAGGCAGTGACGCACTTGTATCGACCGGCAGCGATCAGGAACCTGTTGATTTAGTCGTGATCTCGCCGGATGGATCGAGCGTCTTCTTCGATACGGTCCAAGGACTCGTGCCGCAAGACACTGATGGAGCGCCGGATGTCTATGTCGCTCGTTTTGGCGGAGGCTTTCCGCCGAACGAAGCATCCCCGGAGCCGTGCGAAGGCGACGGCTGCCAGGGACCGCTCACCAATCCGGCACCGCTGCTCGTCCCAGGCAGCATCTCCCAGGCGCCGGGCGGTAACCTGCCGCCGCCGGTCGTTGCCGTGAGCAAAGCGAAGGCCAAGCCAAAGTGCAAACGCGGATACGTGCGAGGCAAGCAGGGCAAGTGCGCGAAGGTCAAGCGCACAGCGCGCAAAGCACATAAGACGGCGGTGGCACATGGCTCTAGTCGTAGTTTGAACGTGGGAGGACTGTCGTGAATCTGCTCCGGAGATCGACGTACGTGCTGCCGCAGCGACTGGAGGTAAGACTAGCCGCGTTCATTGTCACGATGGCGGCGTTCATCGTCTTCGTGGCCTGCTCTCTCGCCGTTCCTTCAAGTTGGAGCGCTGAAACGACTGCCCCGACCTATTTCATATCGGGGAAGACCAGCGGGTTCGTGATAAGCGCGACCGACAGTACTACGGCATTGGGAGCGACGATCAAAGACACGCTACCCGCGGGAGTGGAAGTCGAATCGGTTCAGTTCAATTGGTCGGCGTTTGGTCTCAATAACAATCTGGTCGCGCTCGGGTTGGTAGAATGTGAAACTGTAGGGCAGCAACTAACGTGTAAATTTAAAGTCGCACTGCCAATACAGGCCGAACAAATGATACGTATGGTTGTCAACGTAAAGGTGCCGACGAACGTTTCAGAGGGCTCCATTCTAAACAGCGCGACGGTTGAAGGCGGAGGGATTGCCGTGAGCGCCTCGACTTCGTCTGAAATCGACGCAACCTCCCATCCAGCTTTCAAGTTTGTGAAAGTCGCACTAGAACCAATAGAAGCCACAGAAGTGACAAAATTGCCTGGGTTGGAAAACAATTATGAAATCATTAATTTACCCTATGAGCGACCATTTACACAGGCGGGCGGTCACCCGTGGGGATTGACGAGCAAGTTCGAATTCGCGACCGAATCAACGGGAGCAAACGAATTCGGAGAACTACGTATCAATCCCGTACACGACCCGAAGGATATTGTGGGCAGTCTTCCACCGGGTCTACTGGGCGACCCGATGGCGGTACCGCGCTGTTCGCTGAGGCTCGTAACCAACGGCGGACAATGCCCAGGTGACACGCAGATAGGTGTATACCACATACATCACGAAGGTTTGAAAGAACTTCTCGGTCCGATCGTCAACGTTACGCCCGAAGCCGGACAGTCGGCCGAGTTCGCACTCGAGAACGATGTGAAAGCGATCATAACACCGCTGCTGACCGCGCACCTTGTGCGCACGACAGAAGTCAGGGAGGGGCACGTCGTCGACGGCTACGGTTTTGACGTGGCTGATCATGGCGTGCCGAGGATCGGCTTGCGGACCGTTGAACTGACGTTCTGGGGCGTGCCCGCCGATCCCAGCCACGACGCGATGCGGGGAAGGTTCTGTGGGAAAGCCAATGCCAACGAATCGATTTCCTGCGAATCTGGTGGCGAAGAAGTCTCGCACCTGCCGCCGGTACCGTTTCTGTCGATGCCGACCGCCTGCAGCGCCGGTCCGCAGGGGACGAGCCTGCGTGCAGACTCGTGGCAGGAACCAGGCACGATCGATACCGAAGATGGCGAATATATAGGATACACCGAAAGCTCCGCGACGTTCCCAGCCGTGACCGGTTGCAACCTGCTGCAGTTCAATGCGGGTACCGGTGTTACGATCGAACCGGAAACGCAAACGGCGGACAAGCCGGATGGTCTTGGCGTCGGACTGCAGATACCGTTGAACGAAGGTCCGGGAACAAACACGACGCCGGCGCTGCGCGACGCGCTTGTGACGCTTCCTGAGGGAATGTCCGTCTCGCCGGGCGTTGTCGATGGAATCGAGGCGTGCAACGCCACCGGTCCGGAAGGCATTAACATTGAAGGCCCCGAATCGGAAGAAGTCAATAAACTGACTGGGGAACGTCAGCTGGCTCCCGGCCACTGCCCGGATGCCTCGACTGTCGGGACCGTCGAAGCGATCACGCCATTCCTGCCTACACCGGTGAAGGGGCACCTGTACCTGGCGCGGCCCGGCTGCGGCGGACCTAGTCAGAGCCCCTGCAAAGAAGAAGACGTACGCGACGGCAACCTATATCGGCTATACCTCGAACTTGGCGGGACGGGTCAGTTCGCCAATACGGGCATCCACTTCAAGGTGCCGCTTGAAACTGAGGTCAATCCAGCTACAGGGCAGATTACGGGCGTTGCACGCAATCTCGTCCAGGCGCCCTTCAATGAAGCCAAGATGCACCTCAATGGAGGTCCGCGTGCGCCGATCGCCAATCCCGCAGTGTGCGGTCCGGCACTGACGACGGCCGACTTTACGCCGTGGAGTGCTCCTGGCGTGACATCGGAAGGTTTGTTCGAGGCGGGCACCCCCGATCAAATGTCGTCCTCATATTTCGAAGTGATCGGCTGCGTGCACCCGACTCCGTTCAGCCCGGGGTTCACTGCTGGAACGGTCACGCCTCAGGCCGGCCAGTACAGCGCATTCACGATGAACCTCTCGCGCGAAGACGGCGAACAGTACGTGAAGGGCATTCAGATTCACACGCCCCCGGGCCTGCTGGGGATGCTCTCGAGCGTGCCGTTGTGCGGCGAACCGCAGGCCGACAATGGCCACTGTCCCGAATCCTCGAAGATCGGGACGACCAGGGTTGCCACCGGAGCGGGCTCGCACCCCTTTGAAATCGAAGGCAACGTTTATCTGACGGGGCCGTATGACGGCTCTCCCTACGGCTTGAGCATCGTCGTGAACGTGGTCACCGGTCCGTTCAACCTCGGTCTGAAGGTTGTGCGCGCACGGATTGCCGTCGATCCCGAAACCTCGGAGCTGACGGTCACGACCGACGAAAGCGGGCCCTACGCGGTGCCGCAGATCGTGTTCGGCGTTCCGGTACGCCTGAAACGGATCACGGTCGACATCGATCGGCCGAACTTCATGTTCAACCCGACCGACTGTAATCAGCTGCAGATCGAAGCAAAGATATCGGGAGCCGAAGGGGCCGTGTCGAGCGTCAAGAGTCCGTTCTCGGTGGGCGGCTGCGCGAGCCTGGCGTTCAAGCCGAAGTTCACGGCCACGACCAGCGGGCAGACGAGCCGCGCGAAAGGCGCGAGTCTGCGGGTGAAGCTGTCATATCCGGCGGGCTCGGTGGGCAGCGAGGCGAACGTCGCGCAGGCAAAGGTGGACCTGCCAAAGCAGTTGCCGTCGCGTTTGACAACGCTGCAGAAGGCGTGCACCGCCACGACGTTCGCGTCCAATCCCGCGAATTGTCCCGCCGCGTCGATCGTCGGCGTCGTGAAAGCGATCACGCCTCTGCTGCCGGTGCCCCTCACGGGACCGGTGTACTTCGTCTCCCATGGCGGCGAAGCGTTCCCGTCGCTGGTTGTCGTGCTGCAGGGCGATGGCGTCCGGGTCGACCTGACTGGCACGACGTTCATCAATAAAGCGGGCATTACGAGCAGCACGTTCAAGACGGTCCCCGACGTCCCCGTCGGTACCTTTGAACTGTACCTGCCCGAGGGCAAATACTCGGCGCTCGCGGCAAACGGCAACCTCTGCAAGTCGCGGGCGAAGCTGAAGATGCCGACCCAGTTCGTCGCTCAGAACGGCGCCATTTTCAAACAGAGCACGCAGATTCAGGTCACGGGCTGCGCGAGCACCGCGAAAACAAGCCGTGCGCGCACAAAACCAAGCAAGCACGACGGGAGGACAGGCAAATGAGGGCCAACCTGCAGCTGAGAGCGCTCATGGTGGTGATCGCGACAGTAGGCGTCGCGATGGTATTGTCGGTTGGTCTTGCCGCCGCGCAGGCCACGCTTCTTCCCGTGCATCTCGCCTTTGTCAGTCGTATCACGGCCGGCATCTCCCTTCAGACCGGAGTCGTTGCCGGCATACAGCTGAGAGTGCTTGCCATAGCCAGCGTTGTGGGAGCACTGTCGAGTTGTGCCGCCGTTGCTCAAGCAACACCGTTGCCCGAGCAACTTGCCTTGGCCGGCCGCATAGCGGCCGGCCTCTCCTATCCCGTTGGCGTGGCTGTTGACAACGATCCACACAGTTCCGAGTATGGCGATGCGTACGTCGTCGACAACGGACATTACAGGGTGCAGGTGCTTAGCTCCACGGGAGCGTTCGTCGAGATGTTCGGCGGCGAAGTGGACGCGACGACCAAAGGCGATACCTGCACGGCAGTATCGAAAGACACATGCCAGCCCGGGACCAAGAGCTCGGTCGTCGGCCAATTCTCAGAACCGTACAGCATAGCCATCGACCCCTCCAGCGGAGACGTGTACGTAGCCGAATATGTGCATACCGAAGCCGGGCTCGGACCGCGCGTGCAGGCTTTCACTGACGAAGGCGCGTTTCTGTATGAGATAGGCAAGGAAGTAAATATCACGAAGGATAAAGAAGGCGCCCCCGAAGCGGAAAAGAACCTGTGCAGCGAGATGGAAATAGAGAAAGGCGTAGAATGTGGGGGGCCGGCACAGGATGTTCCGGGAAGCGAAGAAGACGGCTCTTTCAATTTCGAAACATACAGGGGCAATCTGCTTGCCGTCGGCGGAGAAGGCACGAACGATATCCTGTATGTCGGAGACGAACACCGCGTGCAGGAGTTCGAAGCGGTCAGCGGAAAATGGGTGAGAGACATTTCGCTTACTGAAATATCGAACGCGCCCGAAAGTAAGGTGCAGGCCCTTGCCTTTGATCCCGAAAGCGGCGATATCTATCTCAATTATCCCAATGGCAATCTCGTGCGTGAGTTCGACCCCGAAGGCAACCCACTGCCTAGCATGGTCACCGTAGCGCCGTTACACGAAGGCAAAGAAGTGCTACTTAGAAGCATGGCGTTCGACGGATCGGGGCGCTTGGCCGTGATGATGAGCGAAGAAGGTAGTGGGCAGCCGTTTGGTTCGCTGTACGATGCTGAAGATGGCCGTCGTGTGTCAGGTATCGCGATACCAAGTGGCGTGACATTCGTTTTGGGTATCGGCTTCAGCGACGCTGGCGCTTTGTACGCGGCGATCGAAGAACCCGCTTTTATACAAGACCAAGAAATCCTCGCCTACAAAGCCGATCCGATTGGGGAACTGACAATCGGCTCTTCCGGCTGCATACCTGGAGCGGAACACGAAAGCTCGGCGACGTTCGAATGCACGCTCAACGGCGAAGCCAACCCGGAGGGCGTGTCTGGAACGGAAGCGCTGTTCGAATGGGGCAGGACTCCTAACCTCGGCGAAGAGACGCTCAACCAGCCCGTCGCCGCGGCAGGCCCCGTGCACACGGTCGTGAGCCTGCGTCCGAACGAAACGTTCTACTACAGGCTGGCCGGCTTCGACCAGAATGTGAAGCCTCCCGAAGAAGCGTTCTCGAGCGAAGAGGCGTCGCTTGCGACCGAAACGGTCGCACCGAAGATCTTCGGAACGACGACGTCGGTTGTGCGACCGTCCTCAGCGGTACTGCTCGGCGAACTGAGCCCGGAGAACGCACCCAGCAAATATTATTTTGAATATGAGGCGGCGCCTGGTACTTTGGCGGGATGTACGGCTGGAAGTAAAGATTGTCCAGGCGTTGCCACCACTCAAACGTTTGAATCCGCCGTTTACGGCAGGATCGGAGCCGTCGCGGAAATCAGCGGGTTGCAGCCGGGCACGGTTTATCGCTACCGCCTGTTCGTTGAAAACGAAAGCCGCATCAACTCCGGCGAAAAATTCTCGGTGACAAGCGCCGAAGGCAGTTTCGAAACAGCGCCGGCTCCGCAGCCGAGCGCGCAGACCGGCGGTTACAGTGGCGTCACATTCACGAGCGCGACGATCTTCGGCACGGTCGACCCAGATGGGCTGGGGGCAGGCTACGCTTTCGAACTGGGTGTGTACAACGGCGCGCAGACGCAGTACACGAGCGTATTCTCGGGCTCAGCCGGTGCCGGCAGCGAACCGGTCGCCGAGAGCTATGCGCTGACCGGTCTCCAGCCCGGGACGACCTACGTCTACCGGATCTCGGTGAGCAGCGGCTACATCCTCAACGAATCGCACACACTGCAGGGCGCGCCGGTCGTGTTCACAACCGCGGGCGCCGCGACTGTGCTGGTGGCACCGCCCTCACTCCCGATTCTGGCCACGCCAGCGGTTCCGGCAGAACACATCACGACTCCGCCGCCCGAGAAGAAGTGCAAGCGAGACTACGCGCGTAACAAGCACGGCGTGTGCGTCAAGCAGAAAGCCAAAAAGAAGGCCCGTAAAGGGCGTAAGGGCCGCCGTAGTGGAGCGCACAAGACTGCGTAACGACCGCAACCACGCAATAGCCGGCGACGAGACGGTAGATGACGATCGCACGTTGCTGACGTTGCCCGTGCATCAGGGCAGGTAATTACCCAGCAACGCGTCGATCTTCCACGTGCGGCCTTCCCGTTCGGCGATCAACTCCTGCTCGGGCAGCATCCTGAAGCCCAGCTCGGCAAGGCCGAGATTGCCCTTGACATGGACGGAGATGACGGTCATCGTGGCGACGTCGGCGGCGGTCAGTCGCGGCTGCTGGTGTTCGAAAAGCGTGAGCAGCGTCGTGGCGCACTGCTTGGCGGCGGCGCCGTCCTCGCTGCCTGCCGCGCCGAGTTCATGAGCAAGGGTGGTGTCGAGCAGCGAGCACGCCTTCGCGCCGTTCCCCGCCGTCGCCGCCGCGAGGTAGCGCTTGACGAGCGTAGCGATCACGCGTGTGTCGGCGGCGCTTGCGCCGCGACCGTATGTCGGGAAGAAGCTTTCGTCGTCGTTGACGAAGCCCGGTTCCCGATGGTCGTCGGGATCGTCGTCTCCGTCCCGCAGATCATAGGCCCCGGGGCGGGCAGACCTCAAGACCGCGGTCGTACTTTCGGAGCTGGGCGCGCCTGTGCCCGAGCCTCCGCTGGTCGAGGCGCCCGTTGCGTGACTCGCGCCGCCGCACGCGGTGAGGCCGCTCGCGAACAGTCCGGCCGCGAGCGGCGCGAGCCACGTTCGCATCGTCATCTACACGCTCTACTCAGCTCAATTTGCCGCAGTGGTTGAAGCCGGCTTGCCTGGCGGTGTCGAGCATGTTCACGATGAACTTATTGGCCGCGAGCAGACCCTGGGCGATCGATTTGCTTTTCTGTTCGATGTCGTGGACGGCGACGATCAGATACTGGCTGTGCAGGTCGAGGTCGTCGACCATCGTCGTCAGCGTTTGCGTCATCGACGCGGGTGGGACCAGTTTTGCCAGTTCCCCCGCCTCCGTGCGATGGTAGATCGCGATCTGCGGATATGTACGCGTCAAGCCTTGTATCGAGGAGGCGACGAGCACCCGTGTCTTGGCGTTGGTCTTCGCGCAGATCGCGTCGGCATGGGAGATAAACGCCGCACGCGTCAGCGGCGTCCCGGTCGCGAAGCTTAACCGTGGGGGTGGTGACCGGTGGCGAAGTAGCCGTGGTCGCGTTCGTTTCCGTAGAAGACGCGTTGGCGGCCGTCGTGGTGGACGCGCCTTTCGAAGATCCGCCGCAGCCGGAGGCCGCGAGTGCGGTCACGGCGAATGCGGTCGCCGCAAAGTGCATGTGTAACATCGAATCCCTCCCGGGGTTGGTTTAAGTCCCGTTGTGTCTCGGACGATTCTACAGACCGGGACCCACGTTTGTCCAGTGGAAAGTCGGGTTCAGCGTGCCGTGGGCAGCACTGTTTCCAACTCGTGTGTGAGCGTCACAGGGGCCGGGTCCGCTTGCTGTCGCGGTGTGGCGATCGCCAGCGCGTGACGGTGCGGCACGAACGCGATCGCGCTCTTGCGGGCCCGCTCTGAGCGTGGCTCCACCGCCCGCAGGTCGACCTCGCTGACGACGGTCGCGATCACCTGCTTCATCAACAGCTGTGCGTACGGTGCGGCCAGGCAGCGCCTCACTCCGCCGCCGAAAGGAATCCACGTGTACGTGCCGGCAGGACGCTCCAGGAAGCGCTCGGGCCTGAAGCGCAGCGGTTCGGGGTAAACGCCTGGCCGGCGGTGCACGAGGTGCACACACGGAGCCACGGTCGTGCCGGCGGGAATTGTGTGACCGCCCAGCTCCATTGGTGCAAGCAACTTGCGCACCACGATTGGCGCGGCCGGGCACAGTCGCATCGTCTCCTTGGCGACCGCATCGAGATATGAGTCGTCTTCGCCACGATCGATCTCGGCGCGCAAGTGCGCGTACTGCTCGGGGTGGCGCAGCAGCCGCTCGAACGCCCACGAGAGCAGGCTCGAGGTTGGCCCGTCTGTCAGCAGTGTCACCAGTTCGTCGCGCAAATCCTGCTCTGACATCGGCGCGCCGTCCTCGTAGCGGGCTTCGCCGAGCATCGCCGCGATATCGCTGCCATCGGTACACCGGGGGTCCTCTTGGCGGCGACGCACCTCGGCAAGCACCGCGCTCTCGACCGGCCCCATCATCTCGCGGTAGTCGCGATTGCCGGCAAATCGGGATGGGCCAGCCGCCGCGAGCAGGTTGAGCCGGTGCGGATCGTTCATCCAGTTGGTGAGACGGCGCAGCGATGTACGTAGGGCGCGCAGACTGTCGGTGTCCACCGGCCCGAACGTCACGCGCATGATCGACTCGAGCGTTATCTCCTGCATCCGCGGCCACAGCTGGAACGGCTCGCCAACCGGCCAGGTGGCAGCCTCGCGTCTGGCGATGTCGGCCATCGTCTCGCTATATCCGCGCATCCGCTCGCCGTGGAAGGGGGGCAGCATCAGCTTGCGGCGCCTGACGTGCTCGGGCTCCTCCAAGAGCATCACCGAGCGCGGCCCGAGCAGCGGTCCGAGGATTGAGTTGGCAAGCCCCACGCCCAGCACGGCGTGGTCGGCGGTGAACACCTTCTTCACATCCTCCGGGTCGGCCAGAATTACCCACGTGCCGGCATGCTTTACGCGGACGGTGAAGATGTCACCGAAATGTTTCTGACACCGCTCCAGGAACGGTAGTGGCCTACGCGCCCAGGCAACAGCCTGCAGTGTGCTCGGCATCCTTGGGCCGGGCGGCAGCGTTTCCCGATTGGTGCTACCTATCAGAAGATATGGTATCGTCGCGGCCACTGGCACCAGTACCTTAGCGGTGAAAGGACCGGACTTAAAATCCGGTGATCCGGGTTCGAGCCCCGGCTGGTGCACTGGCACGGGGTTGGCTATCAGTTCGTCCTCCATCGCGCACGTGGCCTCGATCAGCAGCTCGAACAAGGCGGCGGTGAACTCAGCGGGTAGGTCGACTTCCGCGCCGCGCGCGAAGTAGCGCTCGCGTACCTCGATCACGCGCTCGGGCTGCATCATCGGGATGTCGTGCTCGCGCTTGTGATGAGCCACTTCGCGACACACCTCGAAGCGCTCGCCGAGCAGCCGCACGATCTCCCCGTCGAGGAAGTCCAGACGGCGGCGGAAGGACTCCAGACCCTCGGCGTTCACTCGTCGTCCTCCATCAGGATGCCTGCCGCGAACGCGTGGCTGCAGTTCGCGAGTGCCTTCAGCGCATACCCACCCTCCTGCACGACGCACACCGGCAGCCCACGCACCGCCAGCTCTTCGCCGATCTCCATGAAGATCACCTGCGAGAACTCCCACGAGCCATGCGGGTCGCTGGCGACGATGTCATAGCCGAGCGAGAGCACGAGCGCGGTCGAATCCTGGTTGCTCCACGTCAACTCGTCGATCACGTCGTTCATCGCGTCGAGATACGGGTCCGGCTTGGGGGGACTGGAGAACTCGACAAACGCCTCGCGCTCGCGTGGCTGCACGCGCCGCCACGGCACCTCCGTTGTGGTCGAGGCGTGCAGTGAGCCGAGGCTCACGTTCTCAAGCGGCGCCACGATCGCCGAAGTGCCGGTCGGGAAGTGGAAGTCCACGTCGATGATCGCCACATGCTCGAAACCGCCATCGCACAGCGTGTAGGCGGCGGCGGCGGCCGTGTTCAGGTAACAGTACCCGCCGAGCCACGCCGGGCCGGCGTGATGGCCGGGAGGGCGACACAGCGCGTAGGCGAACTGTGCCCCGTCCACTACCCGCTGGGCGGCTGTTACCGCCGTGCGCACACCCTCGAACGCGGTATCCACGACACCCGCCCATACGGGACTGTCGGCCGGCAGGCCCGGCGGCGCCCACTCGGGCATCATCGTCGGCTCCTGCCAGTCCACGCGGCGCAGCGCGTCCAGGTAGCTGGGCTCGTGCAGCTCCGCGAGCACGTGTTCGACGTACTCGTCCTCGGCGTCGGCCGTGTCGGGATGCACCCCTTCGTGGCGCGTCAAGCCCTCGCGCAGCTCCTCGGTGCGGCGACGATCGTCATGGCCCTCCATCTTCTGTCCGTGGCGGTCGAGTATGAACGGCGCCGCGTCGCCGATGCTCTCGTCCATACGCTGCTCCACCATCACGAGCCGCGGCGCTCGCGTCGTACGGTTGGGCAGCTGAATGACGTTGCTCACAGTAGCCTCCTCATGCGCGTTCCGATCGTGGTGAAACCGTTGTTCACATAAAAAGCCTCGGTAGCGTCAAGATGGGGGTAGCGCTCGGTTGGCAAGCCTACCTCCAAGCGCCGCACCCCTTGGCCGCGCGCGATGTCGAACAGGGCGACGATGAGGTCGCCGCCCATCGTCATACCGCGAAAAGCGGGGTGCACCCACATCTCCTGGATCAAGCCATAGCGGCCCGGGATACGGATCGCGATCTGCCAGCTAACGCCGAGTACCCCAACGATTTCGTTGAGGTTTTCCGCTACCAGCAGCACGCCGGCGCTGCCATCGTCGACTAGTGCGTGCGCGACATGTTCGAGCTCCTCAAGGTCTCCGGCTTTGCCGCTGAGTTCCTCGAGCAACTGGTTGATGCCGGCAGCGGCCGCGGGTACATCGGCGTGTGTGGCCTCGCGTATGTCCCAGCCGACTTCCCACTCCTCCTCGGCGTCGGGCTCGATCGGGGTCAGTTCGTCCATGACATCACCTCCGTGCTCCTCTCGCGGCCGCGCGGTGTCGTGCGCCTCACGACGCCGTCCCCGCGAATTGCGGCTCCAGTTGCACTGTCCACGCCTCGGGCGCGTCGCTGCCGGTGACAGCCTTCGCGATCGCCGCCATCGGTGCGCGTGCCTTCAGCAAAATCTCCTCGAACTCCTCCTCGGGGTCCGACTGCATCACGATCGCGCCGCCCGCGCCGATCGTGATCGTTTTGGCGCCCCCACCGGGTGGGCGGGGCCTTATTACGATCGTGCGGATCACGATGCTCAGGTCAACGACGCCGTCAACCCCGAAATAACCGATCGCCCCCGAATACACGCCGCGTGCCTCACGCTCGATGTCGTCGATTATCTCCATCGTGCGCAGCTTCGGTGCTCCCGTCATCGACCCGCCCGGGAAGCACGCACGCACACAATCCACCGACGAGCGTCCCGCGTCGAGTACGCCGACGACGTTGGAGATCATTTGGTGAACGGTCGCGTAGCGCTCGATCACCATCAGCTCCGGCACCCGCACAGAATCCACTTCGCACACACGACCGAGATCGTTGCGCAAGAGATCGACGATCATCAGGTGCTCGGCAAACGTCTTTTCGTCCTCCTGCAACTCTTTGCGCGTCGCCTCGTCCTCGGTCGGGTCGGCCGAGCGTGGCGCGGTGCCCTTGATCGGGCGGGCCATGACGCGGCGGTCGCGATCGACCGAGAGAAAGCGCTCGGGCGAGCTGCTGAGGATCGCATTCTCGCCCAGCTTCAAATACGCGGCAAACGGCGCCGGGTTGGAGCGTCGCAAGCCCCGATACAGCTCCCACGGGTCGGGTGCGGCGTCGGTGTGGATCTGGTCGGTTAGACATACCTCATAGGACTCGCCGGCCGCCAGCGCGCTCTGGCAACGTGCGATATCCGCGAGGTACTGCTCGCGTCCCCTACCGACTTTGAAGACGACCTGCGTGTTTGGGGATTTTGGGGTCGTGCCGGTGCTCGTCATGTCGGGGGGCGGTCCGGACATGGCGTTTATTACCGCGCGCTCTGCCCGCTCCATCCACTGCTCGGCGTCGGGGTCCTCGGCCGCGCCAAGTGAGAGCACATGGGTGCGTCCGGCCACGTGATCGACCGCGATTACACGGTTGGCGAACATCATCGTCGCGTCGGGCATGTCGGAAACATGGGCGTTGGTGGCGCCGCAATCGCCCTTGCACTCATAGCCCAGATAGCCGACAAACCCGCCGATCAGTCCGCGCGCCCGGTTCTCCGGGGGCTGCAGCCCACGCTCGACCAGTTCGCGATCGAGTACCTGAAAGATCGACCCATTCTCCTTAAACTCCCCACTCGCGTCGTGGCGCACGACGGCGCCCTGCTCCACGTCGTATTCGAACACCGCCCAATCCGGGCCGCTTGTGGTCCCCAAGTAGGAGCACTGCGCGAGCGCGCTCGGAGCGCCGCCACTGTCGAGCCAGAACGCGTGCTCGCACTCGCCAAAGAGCGCTTCGAACAGTGGCTCAGTCGGCGCCTGTCCCTCGAAGCTCCGCACCCTGAGCGTCGGTGGCGAGCCGCCGCTCGCACGCTTGCGACAACGCCTGGGCGGCACGCTCGGACGGTTCAGGCGCCGGCGGCGCGGCGGCTTGTGCTCGGCCGCCAGTGCGTAGAAGTTCTCCACCAGCTTGTGTCCCTGCTCGGTAGAGATCGACTCGGGGTGAAACTGCACACCCCACATCGGCCGCGTCGCGTGTTCGATGCCCATCACCACGCCGTCGTCGGTCCAGGCGATCTCACGGCCCTCGGCCCCGAGCGAGCCGGTCACCGCGAGCGAGTGATAGCGCACCACTTTGAAGTCCTGGGGAATACCGGCGAACAATCCCGCGCCCGTGTGGCGCACCTTGCTGAGGCGGCCGTGCATCACCGTCGGGGCGTAGGTAACGGTCGCTTTGAGCACGTGCCCTAGGCCCTGGTGGCCGAGACACACGCCCAGCACCGGTACCTCGGCCGAGCGCAGGATGTCAGCGCACACGCCGAAGTCGTGCCAGCGCTCCGGGCGCCCCGGACCGGGGGAGAGCACTATCGCATCGAAGTCCCAGCGCGACAGCGCCTTCCACGACACCATGTCGTTCTGCACGACGATCGGCTCCTCGCCGCACACGGCCGCGAGTAGGTGGAAGACGTTGTAGGTGTAGGAGTCGTAGTTGTCTACGAGCAGGGTGCTCATGGCCGCGGCCCTCCTCGCCCGCGGTGCGTGGGCGCGATCCTCATCGCCCCGCCTCCAGTCCCAGGCCCCGTGCGCTGCGGTCGAGCAGCGTGTGGATCACGCGTTCGGTGTGGCCCGAGCGCGGCTTCTCCATGTACCAGCGCGCCAGGTGACGCAGGTACAGGGCCAGGGGAGTGACGTCGTAGCGCTCGACCGCGAGACGCAGATGCCGACGGTATATCTCCGACTGCACGACCGCGCAGCGATAGTCGGCGTCATCCGCCGGGCGCTGACCGGGTGATGTGGCCAGCTCGCCCCGATGTGCACGCGCGCGCACGAGATCCCAGCCGAGGCTCTCGCGCTCGCTCAGCAGCTTGTCCGTGTCGAAGTCCACCCGCGGAGTGACGGGGTAGGGCAGGAAGTAGCCGAGCGCCACCTGTGCCGGTATCCGTTCGGGGGCGGGATGGGCGCGGCGCACCTCGTGTGCTTGCGGATCGCTGTCGATGCGCTGCTCGATCGACTCGATTAGGTCGTCGATCAACAGGCCGCCTTCCTCGCTCGAGCTAACCGCGCGCTTCTGCTGGGCGACCATGCCGTGGAAGATGTCGCGCGTGGGGTGGATGCCGCGATGCAGTGCCCCGTTCTCCGCCGGGGTCAACTCGGTCATCAACTGGCGGATGCAGGTCGCGTGCGACACCCACTCGGTGCCGCAGATCTGAAGCGTCGTGACGCCCTCAAGGCCCGGCGCGCCCATCCAGTAGGAAACGGCGCGCATGTGCTGAGTCGTTTGCCCGTCGGCGCGCAGCAGTGGCATTTCCTCCAGATCCTCGATGCCCGTCGCATACACGACGACGCCATCCTCGCGGCGGCGCAGCGTGCCCTCGCGCAGGCCCCGGTCGGTCAGTTCGTGGCCGTCGTCGAGAAAGTCCGACTCGAAGAACACGCGATCGAAGGCCACGCCGAGGCGCGCAAGCGTCTTGCGCTGACCGGCAATCACCCACGCGCGCGTCTTGAACCACAACTCGAGTGCCTCGGCGTCGCCCTGCAGCACTCGTTTGAGCAGCTCGTCCGCGGCGTCGTTGCGCATCCGTAGCTCGCGCGTGAGCGAGTCCTCGCGCTCCTCGGGGCCTTCCTCGGCGAAGCCGCCGCTCGATACGTAGTCGGCATAGCAGAGTCCGACGAAGTGATCGCTCTTCTGGTCGCCGTCGGGCCACGCCGCGGCGTGATGACCGCTGCGAATGATTCCCGCCATCGCCTCGCCCATGCTGCGCCCGGCATCGGAGATGATGCTGCGCCGCTCGACCGCGCCGCCGCCCTGTTCCAGCGCCGCCGCCAGCGAATTGCCGAGCGCGAGGTTGCGCAAGTGCCCGACGTGCAGCGCCTTGGTTGCGTTCGCATCCCAGAACTGGACCGCGAAGCGGTCTCCGCGGGCCAAGTCCACAAGCTCGGCTTCGTCGCCTCCGCCGGCCTCCAGGGCCGCGCCGGTGCTCTCGATCCAGGTATCCGCGAGTCGCAGCTCGACGCCGTCGTCCTTGCGCGTGAGGGTTTCCGCCCACGGCTGCGCTTCGATGCGCTCGAGCGCCTTCAGCGATACGGGATCGCTCTGCCAGTTGGGAGAGCGCGGCACGAGCTTCACGTCGAAGCGCCCGTTGGGGATTCTGGGCGCACGCGCAGCCCATGGCGCATGGGCGCCATTCTCGTCCTCTACTTCCTCGAAATAATCAAAAAGGTTGGTTGTCATGAGATGCGAAGAAGTTAGCGTTCAGCATACCGAACATGCGGCCTTTTGGGAGATCCTCGTTATGCGCATTTGTACGTTTGGGTGTACGCCTGTGGGTACTTTTCACTTCCATGTCCAACCTCCAACGATCCCATGCAAACCCGTGTCTGGGAGCGGGTATGCGCAAATCCGCGCCCCATCCCAATCCACGCGCTTAGTGGACACCCGGAGCCAGGCGCCAGCTGTGGAGTAAGAAACACTTTTTGGATTTGCTTGCCTTGCGCCGCGTAACCTGATAGAGAACCACTTGGCCCCTCCAGGCTGACCGGCGTCGGGTTGTCTCTGACCTGAACTGGACGCGCACCTCGACGTCGGTCTAATTCCGATGCATTTCGACCGCTTCAGGGAATCGAATAATTCACCGCGGTGGGAGGATTTTCAGTTGCGAGCACCTCAACTACCTGTAGTCTTACGCCGTGCGTGAGATTCGACTGTACGATTCGCTCAGCGGCCAGCTCGTGCCGGTGACCGCGGGCGACGCCATCAGGGTAGAGGTGCGCACCGCGCCAATCGCGGCCGGTGCCTCGGTCGACGTGGGCTCCACGCGCCCGCTGATGCTGTTCAGCTTCCTCGAGCGCTTCCTGCAGCGGGAAGGCTTCGGCACGAAGTTCCTGTTCGACTCGCCGTCGGATAAGGACACCATGTACGAACTCTCTGAAGAGCCCGAGCCGCCTGGCGGACGCGATGGCACTGGGGAGTCCTCCGAGTCCTCGGACCCGGAGATGAGCCTGCTGGAGGTGCCGCGCTCCGACGTGGAGCGGTGGGTCAACGTGTGCTTCGGTGGCGGGCGCGACGACAGCGAATGGCAGCACGTGCCGCGTGGCGAGCGGATCGCGCTCAGCGACGCGCTGAAGGAGTTCGGCCACGCCGCGGTCGCGATGTACCTGCTCGGCACGCACTACTCGCTACCGCTCGGCGACGCGGTCGTCGGCCTGAAGACGGGTGCGCGCAACGTGCGGCGCCTGCGCGACGTGATCGCCACGCTTGAGCCCGACCAGCCGAGTCCGCTCGACATGCGCCACCACGTCGAGGCCTTCCGCGACGCGCTCGCCGACGATCTCGACACGCCGCTCGCGTTCGTGATCATGTTCGAATGGGTGCTCGAGGCCGAGCGTCGCGGCGGCGGCATCGGCGACGGCGACTTGCGCATCATGCTCGAGGCACTCGAGCTCGAGGACCTGGTCGAGCCGTCAGAGTGAAGCGCGTCGTGTCCTCCTCGGACTCGGCGATGCGCCGCGCGCGCAACACCTGGGTGGGCACGCGCACCCCGTAGGAGGGCGACAGCCAGCCGCTCTCCACCGTCAGCGTGGCTCCCTCGGCCTCGATCAGCAATTGCGCGCCTGGAAAATGCGTAAGCGCGCGTGAGCCGTCCACGCTCGTCACACCTCCGGGCGCCAACGGAAAACTCCACAGCAGCTCCTCGCCACGAGCACCAAGCACCTTGTCGGCGATCCCCACGACGCCATTGCGAGCATCGAAGCGCAGCCGGCGGCGGTGGCAAACCTCGCGTCCCAGTTCGCAAAAGCCGCGATGCTCGCCTTCGAACAGGGCAGTCGGTCCGTCGGCCTCGAAGCGCAGGCGCCGCGCGCGCGCTTCTTCGGCGAGCGCGAACAGGTAGTCCTCGCGCAGGCGGTTCTGCTCGGCCCCGCCGATGCTCAGCGTGCTGTGCGCCCGCGTGGCTCGAAACGCGTTGCGTGCCTGCGCGTCAGCGGTATATACGTAGGAACCCGGGTCCACGATCAACGGTTGCTGTCCGAGCGCCAACTCGAAGGAGAGCTGGTCGTTGTGCGCATGCGCGCCGATCCCGCCGAGCCCCACGTCGCCGCAGCGTACGATCGCCCACAGTTCCCCGTGGCGCATCGCATACCAGCCGCCGTCGGGGTAGGCGGCGTGGCCACGACTTGTGCGCGGGTGCCTGCCCGCCTGGGTGTGAAGGTGGCGATGGTCGCGCGGATCGGCCCCATAGTCGCCCAGCGGCAGAAAGCGGCCGTCGTCGGCGTCGCCGATCTGCGGTGCCAGCCCGTCGGGGCGGGTGTAGTCGCTGACGAACCCGAGCATCCGCTCCAGCCGCTCGCGATAGCCGCCTGAGAGCGTGTCTGGACAGAGCGCGTCGGCTGCTTGCGTGCCGCATACAAATAGTTCGCAAACAAGCCGGTGATAGGGGATCGAGGCCTCATGATCGCAACCGTCGCGGCGCACCTGGTGAGCCATCTCGCGCTCCAGCTCACTTGTCGCCCAGCTCGCCCACGCGCGGCCCTCCTTGCTGTTTGAGAAGGGTGCGCAGGCGACGAGCAGGCCGACGACATTGGAGAGATAGTGGTTGCCACGCACCTCACCCCACTCCAAGTGAGAGCGGATGAAGCGGCAATGCGCCAGCAGGCTTGCGAGAGCAGGTCGCAGCCACGGGGCGTCTTGTGCGGCCGGCATCGCCATGCACAGCGCTGCCGTCCAGTTGGCCGCACGAATGGCCGTGTCCATCGTGCACGACCAGGGAGCGCCGAACTCGACCGGGTTGGCCGAGATGAACGACGTCAGCTGGGCGCCCAGCTCGTCCAGGAACACAGGGTCGCCGCCGATCCGGTGGGCGGCGGCCAGCAGCGGCAGGTGTTGGCAGCGGGACAGCTCCCATGGCAGCTTGATGTCCGAGTTGCCGCCGAGCACTGTCGGTACGCGCGAAATGTGGTGTTGGGGCCAGCGCTGACCGGACTTGAAGTCCTTTTGCCAGTCGATCCGCGGGCCGAGGTCGGTGGGGCCGGAGCCGAGCAGGTTGAAGCGATGGGCGGCTATTTGCCGCGCCTGCGCCATTAGGCGCGTGCGCGTGGGGTTGTCGAGTTCGTCGAGCTGGCGCTCCCAGGCGGCGACCGTCGGTAGAGCCGGCAGGGCTTGTTCGCGTAGGGCGCTGTGCGGGTCGGCGCCGTTCAGTGCGCGCGTCAGCTGCCGGGGGCTCACGCGCAAGGGGCGTACGCGCAGGCGCGCGCCGCGTAGCCTGCCGCGTACCGGCGCGTACAGGGCACGGGTGGCTGCGGCCGTGCCCTTGCGTGGGCCCAGGCGCCGCCATGCGGCGAGTCCTTCTCGCAGTCCTCTCACGCGTTTGGTGGCGGGGCGAGTGTAGGCACGGCGGTGGGGGCGGACGCCAGCACCACGCTGGGCGGGTTGCGCTCGTTGCGATCCCAGCGTTCGTGCTCGGCTTCCAGATGGCGCGCGAACAGGAAGGTCGGCGCGAGGATCGCAACCACGACAAGCAGCGTTCGCAGAGTCGAGCGGGTCGGCCAAGTGCCCCATAGGCTGCGCAGAACCAGCCGCGCTTGGCTCGTCGATCGGTCAGCGGTTGCCAGCGATATGGGCCACTCGCCCTCCGCGCGCGCGGCAGCCGAGCCGATCGCAAGTAGGCCGAGTGAGCCGAGGGGCGCGAGCAGTGTCAGTTCGTAGTCGCGAAGCGGGATCGCGACGATCGCCGGGAGCGCGCCGATTACAAGCGCCGGCACGAACAGCGCCAGCTCCGGTGGGCGCAGGCGGGCCGCTCCTCGCGCCGTCAGTGCGGCCGGCAGCAGGAGCGCGAGCAGGAGCAGATAGCGTGCCGTGTGGGACAGCTCGACGACTGCCTTTTGCGCCTCGGCCTTTGCCACGAACCCGGGATCGTGCTCGATCAGAGCGTCCACCTGTTTGTGCAGTGCGCTCGCGTAGGCCGGTGTGAGGTAGCCCACTCCGGGGTCGGCCTGCTGTGCCGCCGCGGCCGCGTAGCCGTCTGCGTAGTGGATGCCATAGCGATTGGACGTGTAGCCGAGACCAATGTAGAGCGAGTGCCACAGCGGGTGGGATGTGGGTGAATTCGCGTTCAGATCGACACCGATGCGGTGGTCTCGGTGCGCTCGGATCGCCGGCAGCAGGATCCAGTTGGGAGTGATGTACGCCAGCACCACGGCCGCGATCACGGCCGCGCGCAGTGGGCGGCGTCCGTTCGCCATCGCCGTCACCGCGACGGCCGCCAATGCCACCGGCAGCCCCGCGTCGCTGCGAATCGCCGTGACCACGCCCGCTATCAGCGCGATCAGCACCAGTGCCAGCCACGGACGGCGGGGTCTGCCGCGCGAGATCAGGACCAGCAGCGGCATGAACGTCACGAGGACCCACGCCACCACCCAGTAGATGTCGCCGAAGCCGAAAGAGAGGATGCACACGAGCAGCGTCGGCGGCGCGAGCAATCCGGCCCAGTTCGATCGAAACAGAGCTCGGAAAACGACGGCGCTGAACAGCAGCGTCGACATCCAGGCCGCTATCCACAGCCAGCGCAACACCGCGATTGGGTCTGACTGTCCGAGCCAGTGACTGAGTGGCGGCACGATCGCGTAAATGCCCTGATCGTCGCCGTAGCCGACCGCGTAGGGCACGTGCGTGCCGGGCTTGTATCCCAGCAGCGCCGGTCCGCCATGGTCGAGCACGGTCAGCGAGGCCTGCAGGCCGCTCGCTCGCGAAAGCTGAATCGGCCATGGGTTGGGAGCGAGCAGATAGAGGGCCAACGCACCGATCGCGGCCCAGAGAAGGCCCCATGCGAGCGCTCCGCGCAGTCCGCCGCGCGGCGGTGGCTCAGGGTCCGCCGCGGCGATGCGGCTCTCCTGGTCCAGTCCCACCGCGTCTTCGGACACGGTCGGTCGCGATGAGGCTCCGATGCTCCGGTCTAGCTCAGCCACGTTGGTTTGAGACCCAGTGATCGTGCCACGCGCTGACGTTGTAGAGATTCCATAGCTGAAAGCTCCAGTCGGCGCGCCCCGCGCGGTGCGCCGCCCACAGCTCGTCGATGCGCGCGTAGTCGAGCAGCCCCCGCTCGGCCAGCGAGGAGTCGCGAATCTCCCGCTGCGCACGCGTGCCCAGCTCGCCGCGAAACCACTCTGCCACCGGCGCGCCGAAGCCCTGCTTGGGCCGGTGCACGATCTCACTTGGCAGCAGTCCGTCGACGGTGTGCTTGAGCAGCCACTTACCGATTCCGTCGCGGACCTTCATGCTCGTCGGCAGCGCGAGCGCGAACTCGACCAGCTCGCGATCCAGGAAGGGAACTCGTGCCTCGACGGAGGTCGCCATCGTCATCTTGTCTACGCGCATCAGCAGCAGCTCGGCGAGGCGCTGCTTGAGCTCCAGATAACTCATCTTCTGCAGCAGATCGGCGTGTGGGCTGTCGTGTTCGGCCTGCTCCCACAGGCGCCGCACGACGCGGTAGGCGTCGGGACGATTGCCGTTGCCGGCGAGAATCTGGCGCTTGAACTCGCCGGTGTAGCAGATTGCCCCGCCCCAGAACGGTTGACGCCCCGCGGCGGCGTCAACTACATACTGAGCGTGGAGCGTACCGCGACCGGTTCGTCGCGATAGAGCCAGCGCGGAGTCGCCGATCAGTTCACGTATGGGCGTGGGTAGGAGCTGGAACGGCTCCCAGTAGCGCCGCCGGCGCGCCACCGCGTCGATGTAGTTCTGATAGCCGTGAAACAGCTCGTCGGAGCCCTCGCCGACCTGCACGACGATCGTGCCCGAGTCGCGCGCCAGCTTAGAGACGTAATACAGCGGCACGCACACCCAGTCGGCGATCGGCTCGTCCTGGTGGTGCACCATCTCCGGCAGAAACGACACGAGATCATCGACGTCGATCGTCACCTCGTGATGATCGGTTTTGAAGCGCCTAGCGATCTGGCGCGCGTAGTCCAGCTCGTTGTAGCGCTCGTGCTCCGCAAACGCGACCGAGAAGGTGCGCACCGGTTGGGACATCAACTCGCTCATCAGCGCGACGTTGGTGGAGCTGTCCACCCCTCCGGAGAGAAACACTCCGAAGGGAACGTCGCTCATCATGCGCTTGGCGATCGAGGCACGCAGTAGCTCGAGTAGCCGCTCGCCCAGCTCATGCTCGCTTGCACCTGTGAGCGCCTCGGTCCTCCGCGCCGACATCGGCGTCCAGTAGATGTCACTGCGAATGTTTCCAACTTCGTCCACCGTCATCCGTTCCGCGGGTGAGAGCTTGCTGATGCCGGCAAACATGGTGGACGGCGCGGGGGTGCACACGAATGTGAGGTAATCGTGAAACGCGGAGATGTCGAGGTCGGGGCTTATCGCGGGATGGCGGAGCAGCGCCTTGATCTCCGAGGCGAAGGCCAGACCTGAGGAGGTCCTCGTCCAGTAGAGCGGCTTCTTGCCCAAGCGATCGCGAGCGAGGAACAGCTCACGGCGGCGCTCGTCCCAAATGGCGATCGCGAACATGCCGTCAAGTCGCTCCACACAGCGCTCGCCCTCATCCTCGTAGAGGTGGACGATCGTCTCGGTATCGCAGCGCGAGCGATAGCGGTGACCATTTGCCTCGAGTTCGGCGCGCAGCTCGGCGTGGTTGTAGATCTCGCCGTTGAAGGTCACCCACACGCTTGCGTCCTCGTTGCTCATAGGCTGGTGACCGGAGTGAGAAACATCCACGATCGAAAGACGCCGATGTCCAAGGGTCGCACGGCCTTTGGGTGAACTCCACACCCCAGCGTCGTCGGGGCCACGATGGATCATGGTGTCGCGCATGGCGCGAACCACCCGCTCGTCGTGGGCGAAGTTGTCGTTAAAGGCCAGAACTCCGCAGATACCGCACATGGCACGTCCGCGCTCGGGAGGTTGGGATCGGTTGATGACGCTCGAACCGGTATGCCATCATAGTCCGAATGACACAACATTTCCGTTCAAGGTAACGATGTGAATGCCGATGGCATGGCCGGTATGGCCATGCGCAAATGTAAGTCCACATTGGACTTCTGTAGTTGGTCAGTTTCGTAGGATCGATCGATTGCCCAAGATAGGATGAAGCCATGCTCATCAACGATGATGCCGTCAAGAGCGAGACAGTGCGACAGTGGACAGCCGATCCGTGCGGACCGGACATCACCGCGCGGCGCGGCAGTCGCGAGGCTATAGAGCAGCTGTTGAGCGGTCGCCGCGAGTATGCCCCGTGGATGTCCGAAACCCTGTCGTATACGGAGGCGGGAGCGCTGGACGTGCTGGATGTCGGCTGCGGTCAGGGGATGGACCTCGTCGAATACGCCCGCGCCGGGGCTCGCGCAACCGGTGTCGACCTCACCCCACGCCACGTGGAGCTTGCGCGCAGCCACGTCAAGGCCATGGGGTTGACGGCGGACGTCGTGCAGGGGGACGCCGAGCATCTGCCATTTCAAGATGCGAGCTTCGACCGCGTCTCCAGCAACGGCGTGCTGCACCACACGCCCGACATGCCCGCTGCTCTGCGCGAGATACACCGGGTTCTGCGTCCTGGCGGGAGCGTGCGCGTAATCGTCTACAACCGGCGTTCGTTTCACTATTGGATCTCACAGGTCGCGGTCAGGGGCCTTCTCCAGGGACGGCTGTTTCGCGAGGGCACGATGGCGGGGGTGCTCGCGAGCGGTGTCGAGCGGACTTCGATCCAAGCGCGTCCACTCGTTCGCGTCTACAGCACGCGACAGGTGCGGAGGATGCTCGTCGAGGCCGGCTTCGCCAACGTGCGCACGAGCCTGCGTGGGTTCAATGTCGAAGACACCCCGATCAGCGCCTGGTTTGCGTGTCACACGAGAATGCTCGATAGTGACGGCGCGCTCGAACGGCTCGGTCGCATAGGAGGTTGGTATGTGATCGGAATAGGTCGACGGCATTTGTGAGCCCGACAGGGGCATGAGCGACTCGAACTCCTGCGAGGTCGTCTCCGCCCCGGCAGAAGCGACCCGTCCGGTGCGCGAGCGCGATCTGCGCAGCGATGTGTTGCTGATGATGGGGTCAAAGCTGTGCGTGCTCGTCCTGGGCGCGGCCACGACTGTGATAGTCGCTCGCTCGCTCGGCCCCGCGGGTCGCGGATCGCTGGCTTCCGTCTATGCGCTGATGATGCTGCTGGCCCAGCTGGGGACGTTTGGCATCGTCGCGGCCAACCCCTACTACGCGGCTCGTGAACCACATCTGCGGGTACGCATCGTTTCCAACTCGCTGTGGCTCGCCGGAATCCTAGGTCCCGTGATGGCGATGTTCGGGATCATCTTCAAGGTTCTTTTCCCGGATGCACTCGGCGATGTGGGCTGGCCTGAGCTGACGCTGGCCATGCTTGCCGTGCCGGTCGCGCTCGGCTCGCTGTTCCTGCAGAGCGTCCTGCTCGCGGAGGGGCGCACAGTGCTCTACAACGGCGTTGAAGTGGGCGCCTCGCTGGTGACGGTGCTGCTGCTGCTCGTGGTCCCGCGGCCGACCGGTAGTGATGGAGTTCTGCTGACGCTCGCGCTGCTGATCGGCCCGCAGGTGGGAACGCTGCTCGTATACGCGTCCGCGATGCGCACGAACGGTCGCCTGCTGTACCCGCCCGACCGCTTGCTGATGCGACGGATGACGGGCTACGGCGCACGCGCGTACGTGGTCACTCTGATCGGTTACATGCTGGTGCGGATAGACCTGCTGCTCGTCAACGGCATCCAGGGCGCCCGGGCGGCTGGTCAGTACTCGGTCGCGGTGGCAGTCGCGGACGCGCTGTACCTGCTGCCCGCGTCGGTCGCGGTCAACCTGTTCGCGCGTCTCGCCAGGGGATCTGTCGAGCGTGAGCTGAGCCTCAGCGTGTTTCAGCTCGTCGCGATGGTCTACCTGGTCGTGTGCGCGCTGGCGGCGCTGCTGGCCGGACCTGCGATCACGCTGCTGTTCGGAGCCGCCTACCAGCCTGCCATATCGTTGTTCCTGTGGCTTTTGCCGGGCGTATATTGCCTGGGTGCGCTCAATGTGATCGTCTATCACTTCGCGGCCCACGGGATGCCGCGCGAGCTCGTGCTCGTGTGGTTGCCGGGCCTGATCGTCAACCTGGGGCTCGACATCCTGCTGCTCCCCGACCACGGCACCTACATCGCCTCGATCGCCTCGACGGTCGCCTACGCGATCGTGTTCGCGCTGCATCTGCGCTTGTTCGCTCGCGACATGGGGGGATTGTCGCGGTTGCGCCCGACGTTCTCCGGCACCGTTTCACTTGCCCGCCTGGCTCTGGGGCGCCGTACGTAGCACGGCGGCAGATCGAGGTGGGGCAGCGGGGAGAGGGCGAGCACTTAAAATAATTCCATCAGCACGGCGGAGCCGCCGCCCTGCCAGTGGGCGGCGTCGCGCCGCACGAAGTTGCCGGCGGTGCTGATCGCGATCAGCACCGTGAGCGCCACAGCGCTGGCCCGCGCCGCCCGCCAAACGGGTTCGCGGCCACTCACGAGCTGTCGCATGGGGGCACGCGCCGCGGCCAGCAGGTGGCTCGCACCGTCCGGCCCGCCGGCGGACTCCGCTGCGAGCTTTATCACCCAGCACACCGCCAAGATGTCTATCGCTCCGATCGCCCCGTACAGGCCCTGCTCGTATGGTTGCAGCGGGAAGGCCATCATGACCGGCACCGCCTCTATCAGCACGGGCGGCACACCCAGCAGGCACAGGCGCCGCACCAGGCGCCGCTGTCGCGCATCTCCCAGCAGCAGCGCGGCCGGCAGCGTCAAGCACGCGATCAGTAGGTAGGGGGCCGTGTCGGCGATAGTGACGAGCAGCTTGCTCGCGTATTGCCGTGTCGCTTCGGCCGGGTGGTCGCGAATGAAATCGATGTAGCCTTCGTGCACGATCGCTTCGTAGCGGCTGGAGAGGAAGACGGTGTGGGGCGCCCTGTTGAGTACATAATCCAGGGCCGCGCCGTCTTGGAAGCGCAGGCCGTATTTGTTGGGAAGATACCCAAGCCCGGCGTACGCGGTGTGCCACAGAGTGTGCGAGGTCGTGATGTCTATCCGTTTAGCGGTTGCGCTCCCGAGGCGATGATTCGTCTCCGCGCGGATCGCGCCCAGCACGAAGTTGTTGATTGACATGTAGGCGATCGCCAACACTCCGAGCGCGAGCACTGTGCGCCACCATCGCCAGCGGTGCAACAGCAGGACGGCGCACGCGGAAAGCGCGATGCCGAGCCCCGCGTAGCTGCGAATCGAGGACAGCCAGCTGGCGCAGATCGTGATCGCGGCCAGCGCCAGCAGGCCGTAGCGAGGCCAGTTGCGTGCCAGCAGGAACAGGAGCGGCACGAAGGTGAGCGCGCCCCAGGCTGGTATCCAATATATGTCGACCCAGCCCATCGACATCATGCACACGACGAACATGATTGGTGCCGCCGCGCCCGCGAGCAGCGTGCCGGTCAGGCGGTAGAAGACGAGCGGGTAGACGGCGGCCGTCAGCGCGATCAGGGCCAGGTACAGGTAGCGGAGCATCGCCACCGGGTCGCTCACGCCGAAGAGATGGCTCAATAGCGGGACATAGACATATACGCCTTGATCGTCGCCCTCTTTGAGCTCGTAATACGCTCCACTCACCCCGTGGTAGCGCCCCACGAGCAGGGGGCCGCCGTGTTCGACCATCACGAGCGCCTCGCGCAGAGCCGCGCCCCTGCCGTCGTATGTCGTCCAGGTCTTGGGCGTCATCGCCACCAACGCGAGTGTCGCGATGATCGCCACCACCAGCCCCCATACCGCCATCGCAAGGTGTGGGCGTGCCTGGTTCCTCTGAAGGAAGACTGCCTGGGTGGACATCGCCTCGGTGAGATTTGCGGGGGATCGGGGACGCTATCCGTATCGCCGGGACGCGACGATCAGGCTCCGCAGTTGTCGGCTCTCGGGCATCTCGAGCCCGGATAGGTCCTGCACGATGTAGAGCGGTCGATTCTTGACCTCGTCGTACATCCGCCCCATGTAGATGCCCATCACGCCGAGGATCACGAGCTGCATTCCGCCCAAGAACGAGACCGTGATCGCGAGTGAGAGCCAGCCCGGCACAGTGTTGCCCCCGACGAGCTTCGTCACGACGTCGCTGATGCCGGCCAGGAAGGACAGCCCGGCGACGAGGAAGCCGAGGTGCAGCGCCGCCTGCAAGGGGACATCCGAGAAGCTCGCGATCCCGTCGACGCCCAGGCGCAACATGCGCGACAGGTTGTACTTGGGCTTGCCGTTGAGGCGCTCGTGGTAGTCGTAGCGGACGATCGTCTGACGGAAGCCGACCCAGCTGAACATGCCGCGCAGGTAGCGCGTGTTCTCGCGCATCGCCGCCAGCGCTTCGATCGCGCACCGGTCGACCAGTCTGAAGTCGCCCGCGTTCGCGGTCATCTCTACCCGTGTGAGTCGCCGCAGCATCCAGTAGAAGGCCCGCGCGGAGGTGCGCTTGAAGCGCTTTTCACGGCGGCGGTCGCCGCAAACCGCTGTGATCACGTCGAAGCCTTCTCGCCAACGTGCGACCATCGCGGGGACGACTTCGGGGGGATGCTGGAGGTCGGCGTCCATGACGACCACGGCGTCACCGCTCGCCAGGTCAAGGCCTGCGGTGATGGCCGCTTGGTGACCGAAGTTGCGCGAGAAGCGCACCACCTTGAAGCGTGGGTCGCGTACGCGGATCTCCTGGAGGAGCTCGTAGGAGCCGTCGTGCGAGCCGTCGTCGATCATGATCGCCTCACACGACTCCTCCAGCGCGTCCATCGTCGCCTGCAAGCGCAGGAACAGGGTCTCGAGGCTATCGACCTCGTTGTAGATGGGAAGGACGAAGCTGAGCGTCCGCGTTGACGGGTCGGATCCGGCGATGGGCTCAGGCTCGATTGTCCTGGGATAACTGTTGGTCGTCAACACACAGGTCGTTCCAAGGTCGCGATGCGTTGGTGTGCACCAACTCCTCAGTTCACACACCGACCTCCGGACGCGGGTGTCTCCGCCAGGAGGCAAGCAGGCAAGAACTATATAGCGGAAATTGATGAAACATTAGATTTCGCGAGGCGAGCATAGATGCCCGTGGGTCTAAACGCAAATCTGCCTTGGGCACGATTGGAGAAATGTCTCTGACTCCGCCGTGGTTGCCGGGACCCGTCGGCATCCTCCTCCAGATATCTACTGAGAATGCCGACTGTGAAAAATGTGAGGGCGCTGTGCGAGCAAAAGGCCGAGGGTACCCAAAGCACTGCTCTTCATATACCGTGCCTCAGTTCGCACGCGTCGCCGCACGTGTCCCCTCCGCAACGCCACATCGAGCTGGGCGCGCTGGTGAGAGCTTATCGCCGGATCGACACCGGCCGCGATCAGCTCCTCATCTACGGCGTGCACGAATCGCTTGTAGGAATACTGACCCGAACGTATCAGGTCTCGGTGGGCATTCTCAGCGATCTCTTCTCGTAAGCCACGATCTGCCAGCCAGTCGACGACCTCCTCAAAGTTCGAGAAATCCTTCTTCAAAGGCAGGTAGTGCACCATTGGCTTCAGGACCCCCGAATACTCACCCTCGAACAACACCTGACATACGTGAAATGCCGCTGCCTCGAAATGGCGCGGACTGATCGTACGGTAGGAGAAGTTGTGGTCCCATCGCCCCAGAGGTCCTTCGCGTAGCGCCTCCAGAGTGACCGGGCGCCCGGCCTTGATGCGCGCCTCGTAGTCGCGCAGAACCTCATCTTCGAGATCAAGATAAGAGGTACCCGACTCGACGCCAAGCACAGCCTTACACCGACCGAGAAAGCGGTACCAGGCTGTCCCATACAGACGTGCCCGCTCGTCTATATCGATATCGACGCTCAATACCGTCTCGCGCGCTAGTTCCTTGAAGCGCTCGCCGATCATGCTCTTCTCGAGTGCGCCGGAGCCCAGAACCGGCGGTAGTGGCCGTCCGCGGTAGCCGACGTCGATGTCGCGTTCGGTCTCCGGAAGGGCGTAAAGTCGGGCAGCTTCGAGCAGCGCTCCATCAACGTAGCCGGGATAGTTAAACCGCGCAGTTGCCCGAGGGGCGAAGCGTCCCCATACTTGGGAGATGTCCTCCGGGCGGACATGCGTGTACACGAGGTCGATATTTGCTTCGTTGACGAAGTCAAATCGCTTGCCGCAGAACAGGTACTCATCCTGAAAGAACGCTATCTTGAACGCGTCGCTTCGACTGACGAACTCGTGCATGTCCTCGCCGATCAAATAACGCCCCGATCCGAACATCGAGTAGTGCAGGAGCAAGGCATCCGGCCGTAGATCAGCCAAACCTCGAAGGGAAGCCAAGGTCTGTGTTAACCTCCCAAATCGGGAACCGTGAGTAACCAGCGAACGCGTGAATATGCTCTCGGTGGGCACTGGCATCGGCAAATGGACGCGATGTTATCTTGTAAACGGGTCGGTGGTAAATAACCACGACTCCTGGGACTGTGATCGGGCTCACTTCGTTGATGTGCGGATCAAGCCCCGCTCAAGAAGCGGCTGCATAGTCACTAGACCGCCCGCCCGGTAGTGAGTTCCTTGATGCGATCTTGGTGGCGGCCAATACATCTGTCGATCATCTGGAGGTTCTCGCGCGTCCACTCCACTGTCGCTTCGAGTCCCTCTCGCAAGGCAACACCCGCGGTGAACCCGAGGGCATCCCTCGACTTCTCGGTGCTACCGTATCGCTGACCTGAATGGTCCCAGCCACGGGCGGGTGTGAGCGCTATCGACGTCTCATTGCCAGTCAGCTCATTGACGAGCTCCGCAAGCTCAAAGATCGACGTCTCCAAACCACTGGCCAGGTTGTAGGCCTCGCCTGCCTCGCCGCGCGTCGCACAGGCAATCAGCCCCTGCGCTATGTCCCTGACATCTATGAAATCGCGCGTTGCCACACCTCCATTCTCAACGGGCAGGGCCTCATGTCGCAATGCCTTGTAGATGAAAGTTGGCACCACATTGCGCCAGATTGTATTCACCGTTCCACGCCAGCGCCCTGCACCTAGTATCTCGCCGGGTCCGTAGACGTTCTGAAAGCGTGCCTTTACGACGGGCAGCGAATGGCGAGTGAAGTAGTAGTTTGAGTAGTACTCGCCGACGATCTTCGAGATCTGGTAAGGGCTGTCCAGCCAGAGCGACACCGGCGCATCCTCGGTGGTTGCCTGCGCTCCATCGAAGGTCTTCTCAGCCACGGTGCATCCCGCCGACGCATAGACTACGCGCTCGAGCGTTTCCATGCCCTTGATCTTCTCGTAGAGCCTGAGCGTGGAATACGTGCCGTGCTCGTGATCGGCGAGTGGATCGGCCATCGAGCTCTGGTTGCCATGGTAAGTGGCCAGATGGAACACGTAGTTCAGGTCTCGCGGCAAATCTGCCAGCACCTGCTCGTCGGTGATAGATCCCTCGATGAACCTCACCTTCGGGTGTTCAGGCAAGTTCTCTCGCTCGGAGGAGAGTAGGTTGTCCACCACCAAGACATCTCGGGGCTCGCACTCGAGCAGCGCCTGCACAAGGTTCGCGCCGACGAACCCGGCGCCACCGACCACCAACACCCGCATGCTCGCAAAAGGCGTCTCGGTCATCCCGCGAGCTGGGGCGTGGGTCGACGACTGCGCTCTAGGTCTTCCTGCAGCTGCTCCAGCACACGCACCACACGCAGTCCGCTGTGGCCGTCCGAGCGCGGACGCACACCGTTGCAAATCGCGTCAAGGAAGTGTTCGCACTCCAGTCGTAGCGGCTCCAGGCTCGGTATCTGAGGACAGAACATGCCACCATTGCGGCCGATGTATTCGCCGTAGGAGTGGGAGCCCTCGTCAAAGCCCTTGTCGTAGATCGTCAGCTTGCCCTCGACGACGGTGTCATCGAACGTGGCCATGCGCTTGGACCCGACGATCGTAAAGCGACGCTCCTTATGAGGGTCGAGCCACGACAAGTGCAGATGCGCGGCGATCCCCGAGGGGAAGCGCAGGAAGCAGAACACGATGTCCTCGATGTCTGGATGCAGGAAACACTCTCCGCGAGCGAAGCACTGATACGGCTCTTCATCGAGGATATGCAGCAGGATCGAGACATCGTGAGCGCCGAGGCTCCACAGTGCGTTCTCATCTACGCGTAGCTTGCCCAGGTTCAGGCGGTTGCTGTAAATGCAGCGAATCTCGCCAAGCTCACCCAGGTCGGCCAGCTCCTTGAGCTTGCCCAAGCCCGGATGATACTCGAGCAAATGTCCCACCATCAGCACCCGTCCCATCCGCTCAGCCGCCGCGACGACACGCGTGGCGTCGGACACCGTTTGCGCAAGCGGCTTCTCGACAAAGCAGTGCTTACCGGCCTCCAGCGCGCGTACCGCCAGCTCAGCGTGGGTGGGCACTGGTGTGGCGAGCACGATTGCGTCGAGATGTTCGTCTTCGAGTAGATCCTCAAAGCAGTCGGTCATTCTCACTCCTGCCAGCATCGACGCCGCGCGTGCGCGCGCTGCCTCCGCTGAGTCGCAGCACCAGACCAGCTCCGCGCCGGGAAGCGCGTGGAAGTTGCGAGCCAAATTAGGCCCCCAGTAACCGAGCCCGGCAACGCCTATGCGAGGGCGAGCAGAAGACATCGGGCTCACTCTCCTACCCGCAGGTGCGTATACGTCTCGGCGACGCCATATGAGCTGTAGTAATCAACCGCGCTCGCGATTCCCTCCTGCAGCGGTACCGTCGTCTTCCAGCCGAAGTCCGCCTGGATTCTCGACGGGTCGAGTAGGATCGTAAACGCGTCGTCCGCGCTGCGTGGACGCACCTCTACCTCCTGCTCCTCCATCCCAAGTGCGGCGACCGTCGCATCAAACAATTCATTGATCGAGAAGTCGGAGCCTGAAGCAACATGGTACTTGCCGTGACCAACGCCATCGATGACGGCTTGACGCACGACCGCAACCAAATCGTCGATGTAGATGAAGTCGCGCCTGGTTTCCATCACGAAGCACGGCTTGCCTTCGCTGAGGCGTTGATAAAAGGTCGGCAGCGGTCCCGAGATATTCCTTGGCCCGTAGGCGTTTGCCAGGCGAAATGACACGAAGTCAAGTCCGCTCAGCTCTATATATTGCTCCCCGGCCGTCTTGGAAATTGCGTAGCTGGAGTCGGGGCGGAGCGGGTGCGCCAGCGTGATCGGCTGCTCCAGCGGCAACGTGCCGTAGCAGAGAGCGGTCTGAAAGTAGACCAGCCGTCTGACGTTGTTCGACAAGGCGGCCCTAACGACGTTGGCCGTGCCGAGGCTATTCGTGCGGATATCCTCCACCCAGTTATCGGGGTCCTTGTACGACGCGGCGGCATGGACGACGACTTGGGGCTGGAAATCCGCCAACGCGCTCTCGACCGCGGACGCGTCCGCGATGGAAGCCTCGACCACGGTCAGGGCATCGTGGGCTCTCAGATTGTCGCCGCGACCGGTCGCGTAGTTGTCGATTACGAAGACCTCATGACCCTCATCCAGCAGCCGGTCCGCCAGATGGGACCCGATGAAACCCGCGCCGCCTGTTATCAAAATCTTCATCCGCATCGCCTTTCTGTGTAAAGAGCTTCTTGTAGTACGAATCTTGATCATGAAACGTCTGCTGCCAGACCTCCAGGCAGAACAATCCCCATGCCTTGCGACCGAAGCGTTCCTCTTGGTCGACGCCCGCGAGCAGCTTGCCGTTATCAAACAGCGTGCGCTGCCGCGCCGCCGTAGTTGACAGTGTGTCACCTACGTATTCGCGCGCGCCGCCTCGAAACCACTCGGTGAGCGGCACCGGAAACCCCATCTTGTCCGTGCGCTGGGTGATCGCGTTTGGAACGAGCCCGCTGGTGGCCTGCCTGAAAACGTGCTTCGGCGTCCCACCCCTGAACTTGATGTCGGCGGGTATGGTGGCGGCAAGTTCGACCAAGCGGTGATCCAGCAACGGGACGCGCGACTCCAAGCCGTGAGCCATGCTTACGCGATCCTCGACCTGGAGCAGCGCCGGCAGCAGTGTCTTGAAATCGAAGTGGGTCATCTTGTCGAAATACGCCTTGTGGCCAACATTGGACCCGTTGAATATCTCGAGGAACGTCTCGTATGGAGAGTAGGCTCCGAGCGCGTCGAAGTTGACCTCCCCATCCAGACCGGGCGTGCGGTTGATCAGCCTGAAGTAACGGACGTCCAAGTCGCCAAACAGTCCTTCCTGCCACAACTGCTGCAGCATCGGCTTGTAGTTACGCAGCGCGACGAGGTTGGGAATGATCGACTCGTATGTCACCACGAACGTGCCGTTGTGAGTCGTCCCGTCGATCGCCGCCTTGATGCACTGCTCGAAGTAGGCGGCCAGGTAGCGTGTGTAGCCTCCGAAGATCTCATCGCCTCCCTGTCCGCCGAGGATCACCTTGCCGTGCCGCGCGGCCTCCTCAGAGACCATGAACTGCGCAAACGATCCTGGTCCCGCTACCGGGTAGTCGAGCTGATAGATGACGTCGCCCAAGCGCTCGACGAAATCGCCCACGCCGATATCGACTTCGTGGAGCTGGATGCCGCAGGAGTCGGCGAGAATGCGAGCATACCCACTCTCGTCATACCCCGGATCGTGCGGGAACTTTCCGGTGAAGGCCCGCATCGAGGTCTCCGGGTGCTCACCTTTGTGGGCGCAGGCCAGCGAGGCGACCACACTGGAGTCCAGGCCCCCGCTCAGGTATGCGGCGACGGGCACGTCGCTGCGCATGTGCAGCTCAACCGACTTGCGCAGCAGCTCAACGACCTGCTCTTCGAAGTATTTGGCTGTGTGGTCGAAGTCCAGGTTGTAGTAGATCTCCCAGTAGCGCCGCGGCCGCAGTGTCCCCTGGCCGATGTGCAGGTAATGACCGGGCAGCAGCTCGTGGATTCCCTTGAATAGCGTCTTGCCGGCCAGACAGAATTGAAACGCCAGATAATCCTTGAGCGCATCGAGATCGATGTCGATTGACGGTACGAACGGCAGCAGCGCCTTTGCCTCGGAGGCGAAGTAACAGAGATCTCCCGTCACCGTGTAGTACAGCGGCTTGACACCAAAGCGGTCGCGGGCGCACACCACCTTCTGCGCCCGCTCATCCCAAACCGCATAGGCGAACATTCCACGCAGTCGCTCTAGGCTGTCAAGGCCCCAGCGGGCATATGCGCGCAGCACCACCTCGGTGTCAGAAGCGGTGCGGAACCGCTCGACGCCGATCTCCCTGCGCAGCTCCGGGTAGTTGTACACCTCGCCGTTGTAGGTGATCCAGTGTCCGGCCTCGTCGGCCATCGGTTGATGGCCGTGATCCAGGTCGATGATGCTCAAGCGCCTGTGGGCAAAGCCGACGTGTCGGTTGGGATGCACCCAGACGCCTGCATCGTCACCCCCGCGATGCCTGATCAGCGAGCTCATGGTCTCCAGGCGCCGCTCAAGGGCGGAGACCTCGTTGCCGCTCAGGGCTACTACCCCGCAGATACCGCACATGGCTGGCCGATCATCTGGCGGTCATGGGAGGATTGGTGGACTCCATGCGCTGGCATGCATGCAGTCTTTCAGCTACGGTGTGAGAATCCTAGTAATTCGAGGCTTCTGTTTCTTATTCGTATTCGGATCCCCGTTTCGCCGCCGGAAAAATGTCTCTGACTTCGTTGTGGCCTCGGCTCGGCTTTAACCGGGGGGTAGTGTCACCTTGAGCGTGGTGCCGGCGGAGATCGCCTCGAGGCTCGCGAGCGCGACGCTCTGGGCCAGGTAGGCGGCGCGCAGGCCGGGGGAGAGCCGACCGTCTTCTCGGCAAGCCGCGAGCACGCTTTGCATCAAGGCCGCGTGGCCCTTATCGCCACGACCGTCCTCCACCGTTTGCGAGGCGCTGTCGTCGAAGCGCGCAAGGCGCCGAAAGTCGTCGAGCACCCACGCGCGTCCGCCGGCGAGCACCTCGATTCGCTCCTTTGGCAAGGTCGCCGCTCCGAGCCCGGAGTAGTGCACGCTGGCCACAGATCCATTCTCGTAGCCGATGGTGACGCTCGCGCTCTGCACGGTGCGCACGCTCCCCGACTGCCGCGTCGCCGCGCCGCTCACGCTCAGCGGCGTTCCGCACAGCCAGTTGGCGTAATCGAAGAAGTGACAGCCCTCGCCGAGGATGCGACCCCCACCTTGCTGAGGGTCGTTCAACCAGTGCTCGGCCGCCAGCGGTGCGTTGACGCGGATGACGACCTGCAATGGCCCGCTCACCTGCGCCAACTCGCGACGCAGTCGCTGCGAGAGCGATGCGAGCGGCCGGTTGAAGCCGATCGCGAGGGGTGCCTCCTCGCCACCTGCTTGCCACACGTCGTCGATCTGCTCGCGCGTTAGCCCCAGTGGCTTCTCGACGAACACGGCCTTGCCGGCGCGTAGCGCGGCAGCGGCGATCGCGGCGTGCGAGTCGTGTCGTGTGCCGATCAGCACCAGATCGACGTCCGGGTGCTCAACCACGCGGCGCCAGTCGGTGCTCGCCTCGACCTCACCGCCCGCCGCTCGTGCGACGTCACTCGCCACGGTTCCGCGCCGTGCCGCGACCGCTACCACCGGCGCGCTCCCGTCCGCGCGTAGGTTGGGCAGATGCACGGCGCGCACGAACGAGCCGGGACCGACCACGCCGACGCGGACCAGTCGCGAACCGTTCGATCGCGCGCGGCGAGGCGGGGAGGACACCAGCACAGGCTTGGCCGCAAGCGTCGCGGGCTCGCGCGAGTCTGGATAGCGCAGCACCGTGGCGAGCGGCGGTGGTTGCGAGCGTAGCGACGCGTACGCGTCACCCGCGCACTCGACCGGCAGCTCGAGGCCGATCAGCGGCCCGATCGTGACCTGTCTGCTCGCCAGCAGTCGCAGGAACTCGACCATGTTCCGGTTCTCAGTCCACCTCACATAGGAGAGCGGGTAATCGACGCCACCCTCCTCGTAGATCGGGTCGTAGCGTCCCGGCCCGTAGGAGGTAGAGATCAGGACGTCCGCCTCGCGCTGGTAGAGCGCGTCGCGCTCCAGCGCGAGCCCGACGTCCCCGAGCGGTACGACGCGCCCCTTGCGGCGAACCATCGCCACGGCGTCATTGACGATCGCGCTGGAGGAGGACGCGGCGGTCACGATCGCCGCGTCGGCTCCAACCCCCTCGGTCCATTCGCGCACTCGACCGACCGCCCGCTCGGGTGCGAACGTCTGCTCGGCCCCGAGCCTGGCGCCCAGCTCGCGGCGCTGATGGTCTGGCTCCACTCCGACCACCACGCAGCCGGCGGCCCGCAGGATCTGAACGGTGAGCAGCCCGAGTAGACCCAGGCCGACGACGACCACGCGCTCTCCCAACGAGGGCTCAGCGCGGCGCACGCCCTGCATGGCGATCGCGCCGAGCGTCGTGAACGCGGCGTCGCGCAGCGGCACTCCCCGTGGCACGGCCGCAACGAGATTGCCGGGCACCGACACAACCTCAGCGTGGTTGGCGCGACCCGCGCCCGCGCACGCCACCTCCTGACCCACCGAGAAGTCGCCGAGACCACCGGTGTCGAGCACCACCCCAGCGCACGCATAGCCGAGCGGCGTGTCGTCGGAGATCGCGTTGCGAACCAGCCCGACCGTCTCGCGGATACCGTGCTCGCGCGCGTGGCGCAGCGCCAGCTTTACCAGGTCGGGGTTGCGCACGGCCCGCATCGGCAGCGATCCGGCCCCGTCGGAGACCGCCGCGCGCTCGGTTCCACTGGAGATCACCGACGCCGCGTTTGTCACCAGTACGCGACCCGGCTGTGGCATCGGCGCGGGCACGTCGGCGACCAGCGGCTGGCCGTTGCGTAGCACGACCTGCTTCATCGAGCGTCGTCGTCGACGAGCGTCATAGTCGACTGCCGGTCCTCAGAATCCTGACCATTGCCAGCGAGACGACGCTCGGCGCGCGCGGAGGGTCGCGCGATTGCCGTGATCACCTCCCGGCAGTCGGGGAACAGATAGGTCGGCCATAGGTCCACCGTCAGGGCTCGCAACCGCTCGTAGAGGGTTCCGCGGCGCAGTGTGACCGAGTAATTGAACAGCTTCACCTCCTCCACCTCTAGGCCCGTCCAGGACAGCAGCTCGGTCAGCTCGTGGCGGGTGTATTCGCGATGGTGGCCCATGTACGGGGGTGTGCTCCAGTAGGCAGTCGCCAGATCGGGATGGATCGACCTTCCCATCAACGCTTGTCGCCGCTTGGGGTAGTAAGCGATGTTGGGCACCTCCACGACGAGTAGCCCGTCATCGTCGGTGGCGAGAGCGAGGTTGTCCATCAACGCCTTCGGAGAGTCGGCCAGGTGCTCGAGCATCGCCATGTTGGTGACTAGCGTGTAGCGCACCGGTGGCTCCGGCAAGGTCTTCGTGAAGTCGACGTCCCAGATCGTGACACCGGCGCCGCGCAGGTAATCCGCCAGGTCGTCGAACGCGCCGTAGTAGTAGTCATAGTGCTCTACGAGCGTGACGGGCGTGCCGAGACGCGCGAGCGTCAATGGGTAGGCACCCAGGAAGCCACCCACCTCCAACGCCCGCAGATCGTTGGGGTCGTAGCGAGCGTGGGCGTTGAGCAGACGAACGACCTCCGTGTAACGACGCTCCGACGCGCGCATATATAGCTCGGGGTTGTAACTGTCAGGACCCAAATCGCGGTTGTGAATCGCGATCATTTCTTGGCGTGCAGGCGTGACAAATCGCAACACGTCCTCGATCGATCGCGAATAGACGTTTTGGAAGGCGGCGAGGTCGAGGATCGGCATGGGTAAGAGCTTACGCCCTTTGCGTATTTGGTTTCCAGTTACGCGAACGCTCCCTATCATTCCGATGCCGGTCGTCGGCCTCCGCGTGCGACGTCCTCGAGCAGCGCCGCCATGCGTCTGGCCAACGCTTGGCGACTGTAGCGCTCGAGCAGCTCGGCCGGCGCGGTGGGGATTCTCCCCTCGTGCAGCCGCAGCAGCGCCGCGATGATCGTCTCCGGCTCGCTCAGGCGACAGCACAGCGTGTCGGCTCCTATGCGACGCAGGAGCGCCTCGCTGGCGCCGCCGTCGGTCATGCACAGTACCGGCTTGCCGAGCGCCAGATACTCGTAGATCTTGCTCGCGACCGCTGTCGCGTCACCCGCGGCTTGGGCCTGCGTTATCAGTCCCGCGTCTGCCTGGGCGATGTGACGCACCGCCTCCTCCCACGCGCAGGGAGCGAGTGTCTCGATCGGCACCCCGCTCTGTCGTCTGGCCAGCTCGACCTCCGCCTGGGAGGCCGGCGAGATATACCCGTGCAGGATCAAGCGGAAGCGTCCAGCCAGGCGCGGATCGCCGAGCGCGCGTACGAGCGGCGCGATCGGGCGCGCCGCGGTGAGTGTGCCCGAATGCAAGAGGGTGATCTGCCCGCGCGATCCATCCGTGCGCGCCGCTCGCTCGGGTATGGGCCTTACGATCGATCTGATCCGAGGATCGAATCCGTTGGATACTTCGACTATGTGACCATCGATCTCAGGGTGGCGCCGGCGCAAGTCAGAAACAGCCTCGGGAGTACACGCGACCACGCGCCGCGCTCCGCGCAGCAGCCAGCCCTCTATCCCCGGGAGCGCGCGACCCCCCGCGTCGAACGCGGGACTGCTGGCCCACAGGTCGCGCAGCTCCACGACCAGTGGCACGGAGGCTCCGACGCCCGCGCGCGCCGCGATCGGTCCCGCCATCGGCGGTCCACTGGCCAGCACCACATCGGGGGCGCGTCGCCTGGTCCGCCGGCGGACGAGCAACGCGCCGCGTGGAGTCCACAGCATTGACAGTGGCATCGAGTCGGGACGCACGCCCGCAAGGTTGAACACCGGCTCGCTCAGACGGGCAATTGTGCCCATCGCTCTCGCGCGCGTCGTCACCGCCCGCGAAGCGCCACCGTCGAACTCCGAAGAGCCGGCGTGTTCGGTTGCGCTGAGTACGTCGACCTCCCAACCGTATTCCGGTAGGTAGTGAGCGAACGCACGCCAACGCGCTGTCGCCCCGCCTGGCTGCGCGATTGGCCGGTGGGTGACGAGTAGCAGCCGCCTCATCCTCGTATGGTTTCATTTCGGGTCATGCGACTGACAGTCGACCTCAGGTATCAGGGATCGACTGTCGTATCGGATCCCGACGAGCGGGTCCTCACACCCGGCGAGCTCGTCGATACGGCGCGCAACCCGAGGCGACTGATACGGCTCCTGCGCGACCCGCGGATCGACGAGCTGTGCGTGCTGCGCGACGATCGTCCTCTCAACGGCGTCCAGTCCGGTGCGCTGGCGCTTGTCCTGCTGAGCGGCGCGCGCCGTGTCGAGATACGTTCACCTGAGAGCAAGCTCAGCGCTGCCCCGGGCGTGATGCGGGCACGATCGATGGCACTGCTCGCTCGCGCGGTCCCGCTCGAACTGGCGCGTAGCACGCGCTGTTACCTGCGCGCACGGCGCGCGGCGGCGGGCACGTTTCCACTTTCACCCACGCGGGGTGTAGATATCAAACGTGTTACATATCTCAGGGCCGAGCCGTCGCTGCGTTGGCTCGGCGCGCAGGTTGGAGGAGCCGCTACCCACACGGCCGGTGTCATCAACGGACTCGTGAGCGCGGGTCTGGAGGTGAACGTGTTCGCCCCCGAGCGACCCGTGGGGCTGCGCGAGAGCGTGCGCTGCGAGGTCGTGCCCCCGCGGTACGTGCTGCAGCTCGTGCACTGGTTGACGCTCGTACGCCAGGCACGCGACCTGGTGTCCGCCGCGGCACCCACCCGCGCTGACCTCGTCTATCAGCGTTACGCGCTCGGCTCCTGCGCCGGTCTCGAGCTGGCGCGTCGTCTGGGGGTGCCGCTCGTGCTCGAGTTCAACGGCTCGGAGATCTGGGCAGAACGACACTGGAGTAACAGGCGTGTGCGGCTGCTGAAGGCGCTGACCGCGATCGAGCGACGCAACCTGATCGACGCCTCCCTGATCGTCGTCGTCTCACAGCCGCTGAAGGATCAGCTCCTCGAGGACGGCATCGATCCCGCCCGAGTGCTGGTCAACCCGAACGGCGTGGATGTAGACGGGCTCGCGCGTGCGCGCGCGTATCCGCCTTCGCGCTGGCGCGATCGTGCCGGGCTGCCGCAGGCGCCCACGGTCGGCTTCGTGGGGACCTTCGGGCCGTGGCATGGGGTGAAGCTGCTGCCCGAGATGATCGAGCGGGTGGCCGCTAGGCGCGAGGACGCACGCTGGGTGCTCATCGGCGGCGGTCCCCTGCACGCGGAGGTGCTCGCCGGCATCGAGCGCCGCGGCCTGTCAGGCCGTGTCCAGCTCACGGGCGTTGTCGAGCACCGGCGCGCGGTGGAGCTGCTCGCCGGTTGCGAGGTATGCGTCTCCCCGCACGTGCCCAATCCGGACGGGACGCCATTCTTCGGGTCGCCCACCAAGTTGTTCGAATACATGGGGCTCGCGCGCGCGATCGTGGCCTCCGACCTCGACCAGATCGGCGAGGTACTCGAGCACGACCGCACCGCCGTGCTCGTTGCACCGGGAGACGTCGCCGCGGCCGCGGAGGCGGTGGTGCGGCTGCTGGACGACGAGGCGTTGCGCGCACGTCTCGGCCAGGCTGCGCTGGAAGAGGCCACCCGCAACTACAGCTGGGACGCACACGTGAGGCGGATCCTGCTGGCGCTCGAGGGGCTGAGCGATCCCGCGTCGATCAGGGCCGATCCGTGCGGCGTCGCGAGATCCTCTAGGACGGTGTCGCCATGATCACTCCTCGCTCATCAGCCGAAGCCGTCCCTCAACCGCCCCCGTCCCGGTCGCCCTCCGTGCTACGGATCGCGGCCGAACGCCCGGGTGTGCTGATGGCGTTGTGGGGGCTGGTCGCGGTCCTGCTCACCACGCTCGTGCTCGTCACGATCACACCCAGCGTGTGGCCCACGACCGACGGCAGGGGCGCGGCGCTGCGCGAGTCGATGATCGTGCTGGACCACGGAGGCCCGCTGCTGGTGGGCCGCTATCACGGAGCCACGGGGGCCTACTACGACCTCAAACGGGGCGACGACGAGGGCGTCTACGTCTATGTGCCGGTGATTAGTCGTTTGTTTGGCGTATCGGATCCGCTGGTGATGCTCCGCTACATCTACATCGCCCTAGTCTCGCTCACCGCCGCGATCTACCCGGCCGTCTTCTATCGACTGACCGGCTCGCTGCTCGCGGGGATCGCCGCGCCGTTCCTGTTCGTCGCCTGCATCGTATCGATGGGGTTCCTCGATATCTATTGGATACCGGCGTGGGGGGCGCTCACGACGATGCCGCTGCTCTTCCTCTTGGTGCTGCGCGATTGGCCTCGGTACGGCCTGTTGGCGCTGGCGGGCGTATCGTTGGTCGCGAGCTGGATGTCCTCGATCCGCAGCGACTCCGGCCTCGGCGTCGCGATTGCGGCGGCGGCGGTGCTCGCGATGCGCCGCTGGCGGTGGTGGCGTTTGCTGCCGGCGTTGGTCGTATTGGCGGTCGTCTACATCTCGATCGGCACATTCGTCTTCGGCGCGATTCGCGCCGATCGCGACCACCGGCTTGGCAGCGCCGCAAAGACGGTGGACGTAACGACCGCGCACACGCTCTGGCATACCGCGTACGCGGGACTCGGATATCTCCCGAACAAATACGGGCTTCGCTTCAACGACGGTGTCCCCAATGCACGTGTAAAGCAAGAAGCGCCCAACGTGGTCTTCCTCTCCAGCCGCTACGAAGCGATCATTCGCCGGGCGTACCTGGGCTTCGTACGCGCACATCCGCTGGAAGTCATCAGGCAATACGCGGCCAAGATGGTGGTGGCGATAGCCGATGTGGCGCCATATCTGTTGATCGTGCTCGCGACGCTGCCCGCCGCGCTGTTGATGGGGCCCGATCGGCGCCTCGCGCGGCGCTGGTACCTGCTTTCGATCCCACCGATGGTCGTGGCGCTCCTCCCGGTCCTGATGGCCCTGCCGATGGAGTCCTACGAGCAGGGCCTCTACGGGGCCATCGGCGTGGTGGGGATAGTGGGGCTCTGTAGGGTGCTAGGACTGGTGGAGACAGCGGTTCGCAAGCGAGGTGGAGCGCGCTCGATGACGGCCGCGGCGGACATCTCCTGGAGTGCGCTCGTGCGCAGTCCCGCGCCCGGTTGGAAGAGCGCCCGCATCAGCATCGTCGCGGTCGTGGTGCTGGTCTTCTGGAGCTTCGGCGGTTACTTCGTGCGCCGGGAGTCGATCCACTGGCAGGGCGGTCGGACGAGCGTGCTGATGGAATACATCTGAGTGAGATCCGATCGGGTCGCGAGTAGGAGTGTCGATCGGTGAACAACGACATCACCGTGGTCATCACATGCTTCGACTACGGCGCTTTTCTGCGCGAGAGCGTCCAGAGCGTGCTCTGCCAACAGGGCGGCGAGCCGAGAGTGATCGTCGTCGACGACGGCTCGACGGATGCGCCTACGCTTGTGGAGCTAGAGCGTCTGCCCTCGCAAGTGAAGCTGATGCGTCAGGCAAACGCGGGTGTCGCCGCCGCCCGGAACACGGGCTTGCAAAGCGTTCAGACGCCATATGCGCTGATTCTCGACGCCGACGATCGACTCACCGAGGACGCCCTGGCGCGGCTACGCGGTCCGCTTGAGCTAAAGCCAGCGCTTGGCTTCGCATATGGGCTCATGCGCTTCTTCGGGGTGTGGGATGGAGTTGTGAAGCTCCCGCCCTACGATCCATACAGGCTGCTTTATCGCCACAATATCGGTGCCACCGCTCTCATCCGCCGCGAGCTCTTCGAGGACGTCGGCGGGTTCGATCCGGCATTCGCGGGCTATGAGGACTGGGAGTTCTGGCTGCGCGCGCTCGAGCGCGGCTGGCGTGGGCTGCGCGTGGAGGAGGTGACGCTTCTCTACCGGCGCCACGGGTCCGGGCGTCACGCCGGCGCCCGGCCGCACTACCACGCAAGCTTTCGCCAGATACGCGACAAGCACCCGGGGCTCTACGGCCGGAAGGAACGGCGACGGTTGGCCGAAGAATCTAGCTTGGGCGTGGCCGGGCGCCTCGCCTACCGCTACTGGTGGGGCTCCAGACCGTTGCCGGCTCGCGTCGAGCTTGCCTTGCAGGCGCTGCTGTGGCGAGCGGGCGCCAGCACCGAGGAGAGGTCGGGCGGCTCAGACTCGTCGCTCAAGCCTTCCTGACGTCGCAATCGCTCGTCGAGCAGTGCCTGGCGTTGCGCGAGCATCTCGCTCTGGTGTCCGAGCCGCGAAACGGAGGAGGAGAAGTGCAGCAGTAGCAGGAGGATGAAGCCGATCGCGATGAAGAACAGCGCGTTTGGCGGGTAGATGACGCCGATCGCGTGACTGATCTTCGCCAGTGCGTCGCTCCAAATAGCCAAGGCAAGCAACACCACGGCCGACAGAACCCACAGCAGTGCATAGCGCTCCAGCAACCGCCGGCGCCGCACCATCTCCAGCACAGTCAAAAGTAGCGCCGCCGACCCAAGGATCGCGACAAGCTGGATGCGCGCCTGCATATCGAATCAGATCGCCTGCTCCGGGCCCGCGGTCGCGCTGTCGCCAAACTCGATCAATGGGCGCCTGCGCCCCAGCCCGACGAACAGCGCCAGCAGAACCTTGAACATGTAATAGGCCGACTTGCCGGTGGTGATCGAGGAAGTGCCCCCGCCGCGCGTATACATTCGCACCGGGGTCTCACGCATCCGCAGGTGGTGATAGTGCAATAGCAGCACCGCCTCCACCTCAGGGTAGTCGTGTGGGTAGTGGTGGGCGAAGAGCTGGATCGCGCGGCGGTTGTAGAGCCGAAAGCCTGAGGTTGGGTCGCTCACACGCATTCCCACCAGGCGCGAGAGCAGGAACGCGAATATGTGGATGCCGGTACGGCGGCTTATCGGTGCCGGGTAGCGGTAGTCCTCGGTCAGGAAGCGCGACCCGCACACCATGTCGACCGACTCGTCGCGCATCGTTTCGACCAGACGCGCCAATTCCGTGGAGTCGTGCTGTCCGTCCCCATCGACTTGGGCCAGGTAGTCGTAGTCGTGCTCGCGCGCGTATACGAAGCCGGTTTGGACGGCGCCGCCGATGCCGACGTTGAAAGGCAGCTTGAGCACCTTGGCGCCGGCGCCCGAGGCAAGTACATGCGTGTCGTCGGTTGAGCCATCGTCAACGACCAGCATGTCGAATTCCGGTGCGTGCCGGCGAATCGCTTCGATCACATTGACGATCGTCGCCGACTCGTTATACGCGGGCACGACAACCAGATATAACGATGCGCGACTCATGAGGTGGGCGCCCGCGCGCATACTTCGTAATCGTGACGAGCACAGCCATCGCAGCCGTAGTTGTGGCCTTCGCCGACCCACAAGCTTGCGAGCGCGCGATTGAGAGTCTCTTGGAGCAGTCGCTCGCGCCCGCCGAGGTGCTGGTGGTCGACAACGATCCGGGGGGTGCGAGCGCGAAGAGGCTTGCGGCCAAGTCGATCTCCGCAAACGTGAGGGTGCTGCACCCGGGCGTCAACCTTGGGTACACCCGCGCGGTCAACCTCGCCGCGCGGCAAGCTCGAGCTGAGTGGCTGTTCTGCCTGAACCCCGACGCCGTCGCGCGGGAGGACTGTCTCGAGCGACTGCTGGAAGCGGTGGATGGCGAGGATGTCGCGGTCGTCGGCGCTCAGGTGCTGCTCCCCGACGGTCGCATCAACGCCGGGGAGAATCCCGTCAACATCGTCGGTATCTCGTGGTCGGGCGGCTACGGCGAGCCGCGCGAGCGCGGCTGCGCCCGTGACACCGCGGCTGTGTCGGGCGCCGCGTTGCTCGTCCGCCGCCAGACGTTCATGGATGTAGGCGGACTTTGTCCTCACTTCTTCATGTATGTCGACGACACCGATCTCGCGTGGCGGATGCGGCTGCGCGGCCTGCGCGTGCGCTACTGCCCGGAGGCCACTGTTGTGCACGACTACGAGTTCGACAAAGGCGCCCATAAGTGGTTCTATCTTGAGCGAAATCGAGCCTGGGCGCTACTGAGTAATCTGCGCCTGCGCACACTTGTACTACTCGCACCGGCCCTCATGGTCGTCGAGGTTGTTGTCACGATTCGGGCGGTTCGTGAGGGCTGGCTTGCAGAGAAGGCACGTGCTTGGGTTTCATTGTTCGCGCAGTCGCGCCGCTTGATCGCGTGGCGACGATCAGTTCAGATTACGCGAAGTGTCTCCGACTTTCGTGTCTTGAGCAAGTTCTTAGGAGGCATACAGACCCGATTGATCGACACAGGGCTGCCGAGCTTGGTCAACCCGTGCATGGAGGGATATCGGCGCCTCCTACTCCGTTTGCTGAGGGCTATTGATGCCTGAATGACGTGTCTGTCGCAGTGATTACGAGCGCCTGAAGAAAGATCAGGTGTAGTAGCGACCGAGGACCAGTAGCTGGCTGAAGATGTTGTGGGCCAGGAACAGCACGATGATGAGAACGCCCACGGCTGGTCCCCAACGGCGCCCGGCACCGCGGGCCGCGAGCGCGAGTCCCGCCCCGAGCAGCGAAATCAACGGAAGCAGGTAGCGGGGGTCGGCGAACAGGCCTTCGCCGGAGTCGACGTAGGAGCTGAGCCCGATCAGTGTGAGCAGTCCGATGGCCATCGCCGCGTACACACAAACCTCGGCGAAGCGCGCGCGCAAGGCTGCCCGACAGGCCAGCAGGGAGCGAACACAGAGCGCCGCCAGCACCGCCACAATGACGAGCGCTGCGTTGTCGACCCAGATCGGGAACATCGTGTCGAGCCAGCCGTAGAAGCCGACTCCGCGATCGAACCACAGGCCACGCGTCGTGCCGAGACCGGGGAAATAGTTGGTCATCCCCGGTAGGCGCGGGAGATAGAACTGCCATACGTAGCTGATCTTGGTGAATATCGAACCGTGTACGCCACTGAGTTTCAGGGTGCTCGACACGATTCCGAGCGCCGGATTGCCAGAGAGCAGGTTGACGATGAGGAACAGAAAAACCGGCGCGGCGGCGATCCCCGCGGCGATCGCAAGCGAGCCGTACGCTGTTCTTCGTCCTTGGGTGCGCGCGGCGCGGAGCGCGAGCACGATCATGCCAATCGCGATACCGGGCACCAATCCCAGGAAGTTGATCTTCGTCAGGAAGCCCACGGCGACCAGTGCGCCGATCGCGATCGCGAGCTTGCGGGTAAAACCACGACGGAACGCGCGGGCTAGGGTATAGAAGCTGGCCGCGGAGACGGCGGCCAGCATCGAGTCGGGATTCACACCGCCAGATATGAATCCAAGCATTGGTGCGAGCGCGACACAGAGACCGCCGACCGTCCACGCCCACCTCGACTCGGGCAGTGCCTCGCGTATGAATAGGAACGCGAACAGTGCTGTGAGCCCGCCCATCAGGGCACTCAACAAGCGCATCGCCTCCAACTGGTCCAGCAACGTACCGGCCGAGGCTAGTCCATAGGGAATCGTCTCCAGCATGTAGAAGAGCGGCGGATCGGAGTGCGCGCCGCCGACAGCACCGTTGCCGCTACGGGACAGGTGTCGATTCAAGTCTGCCTGGAGTTGTCGCTGCTGAGCGGCGGTGGAGATCGTGCGAATTTCCGGGGCCTCGCGAACTTCGAACTGGTGGATGTCGTGCAGTACGGCCGTCTGTTCGGGCGAGAGAATCACGTTGCCCGCTACGGGAAGTTTGGCGTTCTCGGCCAGCTGCTGGACGTAGGCGAAGTGCGATGGCTCGTCAGTGACCTGAAACGGGGGCATTATGATCGACCAGCACGCCGCGTTGACACATGCGACAAGCGCACACAGCCATGCTGCGCGCGGGATCCTCCGCAGCCCATCCCGAGCGCCCGAGAGCAGAGTCGCCGGGCTCCATTCGCGTGGTTGCCGGTTTGTTCGTGCTCGCTCGGCGCGCCCTGTGAGCGATTGAGCACGTCGTCTGAACTCGCGCGTGCCAACGCGCGACTTGGGCGATTGCGCCGTGGATGTCCGCTCACGCGTCTTCGCGGTGCCGCGCTTGCTCATCCCAGCTCCTCGAGTGTTAGCCGCGAGGCGACCACCACGACCACGATCGCAAGTAGCAGCGCCAGGAAGGCGACCCAGGTTCCGCTGGGAGCGCGACCTAGTCCCAGGTGGTAGGCGATCGGCGAAACGAACGACCACCACGACTTCCCGCTGGGGCGCATGTACTGCATGTGGAGCGTCGCCTGCTGGAGTTCGTTGGACCCGGGGGGAGCCGAGTGATTGGGAACTCCGTAATAGCGGATTGCCTCCAACGCCGGTCCCACCGTCGTACAAACACGCGCTCCGCTGATGGCATGATCGAAGCGGTTGACGTGCACCGTGACAGTTGGCGCCGACGTGCCGCCCGCGCGCAGGTGTCCTTCGGTCAGCAAACTCGAACCCTTGGAGACCTTGATCGTTACCGCCGGGGCGAAAAAGACACCTTCCATCCCGATCCTGATCGCCGAGGTGCCCTGGGGGATCGTCCCGGAGGATTGGCAGCTGGTGAGCTTGTTCTTCTCGTTGAGTTCGATGTAGCTAGCCGCGGAGACCTTGTTGGATCCGACCACTGTGAGCGGCGAGTGAGCTAGTACGCCAATTATCGCGATACCAGTCACTATCAGTCCAATCGCCAGTGCCGCGACCACACTCCGTCTCACGTCCACCACGCTCCGCGAGTATCGATAGTAGGGATGATCTTGAACATTAGTAAATGCGGTTTGGGCACACAAGCATGCCCGCTTGAGCGTCGCCCGCCCGGGCTTTCCGTCGTGCACACATGAGTTGGTTGGTCGAGCCTCTTTATCGTGGCCGCGTGCGCTTGTCAAGATCGACGCTGTCCGCGTCGTTTTAGTGACACATGCGTGTCCTTGCGTGCCACCGTGTGGCGATCGGACTAATGTCTATTTTGCGGGCATATTCGGGTCATCCAACCTAGGTTGGAGCGGAGGGCGGCGCGGGCGAGCCCTCGATATATCGCCCGCAAGTGTCTCTGACTCCCTGCTCCGCGGGCCTGTCCGGTCGTGCGCGAGGAGCCCGGTGGCGCGACCGCCGGCATCCCGCTCGCGGCACCACGCCGAACGGCACCGTCGCAGCCCATACACTGCCAGCCGATATGTCCCGCTTCCACGAGCCCCAACATCCCGACTTCGCGCGGATGAATACCTCACTCGGCTTCGACAGGCGCCTGTGGCCGCAGGACATAGCCGGCTCGCGCGCGCACGCGAGAATGCTGGCAGCACGGGGCATCATCGCTGAGGAGGATCTGGACGCGCTGCTGCACGGGCTCGAGCAGGTGCGCCAGGAGTTGGACGAGGGGCGCTTTCAGTTCGTGGAGCTCGCCGAGCCCACCGGGGGAGACCCTGACGACGCGGGCGATGGTGGACCCGTGCCCGATGAAGACATCCACATGGCGATAGAGCGGCGCCTGATCGAGATTGTCGGGCCCGTCGGAGGCAAGCTGCACACCGCCCGCTCGCGCAACGATCAGGTAGCAACCGATCTCTCTCTATATACACGCGAGCGGGCACACGCCGCCGGCGAGCTGCTCGCGCGCTTGATGAAGACGTTGCTGGAGCGCGCCGAGCAGCACCTGGACTGGCCGTTGCCTGGTTACACGCACTTGCAGCGCGCTCAGCCGGTGTATCTCAGCCACCACCTGCTCGCCTACTTTTGGATGTTCGCACGCGACCGCGAACGGTTCGCCTTTGCCGAGCGCCAATGCTCGCGTCTACCGCTCGGTGCGGGTGCGCTGGCTGGGGTGAACTTCGACACCGACCGTGAAACGGTGGCACTCGAGTTGGGTTTTGCGGAGCCCGCGCCCAACTCGATCGATGCCGTGTCCAACCGAGACTTCGCGCTTGACTATCTGAGCGCGGCCGCTACATGCGCCACACACCTCTCTCGACTCGGGGCCGAGCTCGTGCTGTGGTCGAGCGCCGAGTTTGGCTTCTGCGAGTTGCCCGACGCGTGGAGCTCAGGCTCCTCGATCATGCCCCAGAAGAAGAATCCAGACGCGGCCGAGCTGTTGCGCGCGAAGGCCCCACGCATGGTCGCGCACCTGAGTGGGCTACACGGTGTGATGCACGCCCTGCCGCTCACCTACAACAAGGACTTGCAGGAGGACAAGGAGCACCTGTTCGACGCCGCCGACACGATCGAGCTGGCGCTCGCCGCCGCGCGGGGAATGATCGCCGGCGTCAGCTTCGACCGAGAACGGCTCGCGGCCGCCGCCGGGGACGAGATGATTGCCGCGACCGACGTCGCCGACCTGCTCGTGCGGCGCGGGATGCCATTCCGCGAGGCGCATGGCGTGGTCGCGGCACTCGTGCGCACCGCCGTGGACAGCGCTCGCGAGCTCTCCGAGTTGACCGCGGCCGAGCTGGCTGCGCAGAGCGAGCTCCTCAGCGACGGCGAGGCCGCCGAGGAGTACTACAAGGTGCTCGCGCGCGACTCCTGGCTCGAATCGAAGGTGTCGGTGGGGGGGACGTCGCTCGAGCGTGTGCGCGAGCAACTGCGACTGGCGCGCGGGGTGCTCGCCGATGAGGCTCGCGGCTGACTTCTACGCGCGGCCGGTGCTCGAGGTTGCGCATGAGCTGATCGGCTGCGTGGTCGAACACGACGGGGTGTCCGGAAAGATCGTCGAGACCGAGGCATACCACGAGAGCGAGCCGGCCTGTCATGCGTTCGTTGGTGTCACGCAGCGCACGCGCACGCTGTTTGGGGATCCTGGGATTGCGTACGTGTATTGCTCGTATGGCATCCACGCGCTGTTGAACGCCGTGTGTGAGCCCGCCGGCATCGGGGCCGCTGTATTGATCCGGGCGCTCGAGCCGCTCAGCGGGATCGAGCGAATGCGCTCGCGCCGCGGCGATGTGCGCGATCTGGATCTCTGCTCGGGGCCGGGCAAGCTCACACAGGCACTGGCAGTGGAGCTCTCAGAGAACGCAACCAGCCTGCTCGACGGTCCGATTTCGATCTGTGCGGGCGACGGCGATTGGGCAACTCCCGTGGTTGTTGGTGAGCGCATCGGCATAAGCAAGGCGGTTGAGCTGCCTTGGCGGTTTTGCGCCGCTGGTAGCCCATACGTGTCACGTCCGCGGCCGGTCGCGGACCTAGATACACCTCTCCCGGTGTAGCGCGTACAGCGTTAGCCGCCCGGGCTCACGCCTCCCGTGGCGCCCGCGCCAGCGCCCGATTGGGGACCAGGCGGTGCTTCTGGTGTGGGCGTGGCGGGCGCCGGCGTCTGTGCGGGGGTTTCCGGCGCGGGGCTCGCAGGTGCGCCGGCGGGTGTCTGTTCGGTGTGGTGTGCCCCACCGGTCGGTTCGTTGGCGCCAGTCCCGTTGGCATGTGTGTTTGGTTCCGCGCCTTGGGTTTCGCTACTCCCGCCTGCGTGCTTGCCCGCGGCGGGTGGTGGAGTGGCGATGCTTTCGCCGCTCGAGGTCGTTTCGAGTTGGCTGTTTGTCGAGCCGTGTTTGGCAAGTGCGGTGCTACTCGCGCGCTGTGCCCGTTCCTGTTCGACCTGCATCGCCGACACCATAAAGTTGTGCCAGATCAACGCCGGGAACGTGCCGCCGAGGACAGGACCGCCGTCGTAGTCGGTGGTCATCGGCACAAGGCCGTTCGGATAGCCAACCCACACCGCGACGGTGTACTTGCGGTCCCAGCCGACGAACCACGCGTCTCCATAGTTGGAGGTCGTACCGGTCTTCCCGGCAGCGAACTGTCCGAGCGCCGCGCCTCTGGCGGTGCCGTACTCGAGCACTGTCTCCAGCACCGAGGTCTCTGTACTGGCCACTTCCGGCGGCAGCACGCGCTTGAGGATTACCGCATTACGGTCGTGATGGTGACCGTCGGAGAGCAACTGCCCACTGGAGCTCACTTCCTGGATGCCAACCGGCTGTAGCCCCGACACGAGCGAGCCGCTCACGCGATCGCCGCCGTGGGCGATCGTCTCATACGCGTGAGCCATATCAAGCGGCGTCACGCCGACGGTCAACCCACCGATCGTCATCGCTGGGTTTGTCGACAGCGGCGTCGTGATGCCCATCTCGTGGGCAAGATCGGCGATGCGGGTCGTGCCGACCTTCAAGCCGACTTCGGCATAGATCGAATTGTCGGAGTAGGCGGTGGCGTTGGTCAAACTGTTCTCACCGGTGTAGGCGCCTTCGTCGTTGTGTACCACGAACTTTTCGACGCCGTGCGATCCCCGTACGTAGAACACCTTTTCCTTGGAGGTCCACTCAGATTCGGGCGAGATGCCGTCCTCCAGGGCTGCGGCCAGGTCGAACGCCTTGAAGGAAGAGCCGGGTTGGCGCTCGCCCTCGGTGGCGAGGTTGAACGGAGTTTCGTCGTAGTTGCGACCTCCGACCATCGCGCGCACCTCGCCCGTGGAGTTTTCGATCGCTACGAGTGCCGCGCTGGGGCCAGCCGGATAGGCGAGGTAGCCGCTTATCGCCTGTTCGGCCGAGCGCTGAAGTTCGAGGTCCAGCGTCGTCTCGATACGCAATCCTCCGTCGAACACGCGCGGCGCGCCATACCGTTCAATCGCCTGCTGCTGAGCCCAGCTGGTGAAGTAGCCGACGTCCACTCCTTCAACCAACGGCTGCTGGGGCGTGCCGATTTCCTGTGGGGAGGGCAGCGCCTGGTTGAGGCTGCTGTGGTACACGGACTTGGATATGTAGCCCTGCTGGAACATCTGTTCGAGCACGACATCGCGACGAGCCTTGGCCGCCAGGGGATGGTTCGCCGGGTCGTAGTCCGTCGGGGATTGAATAATCCCGGCGAGCAGTGCCGCTTCGGCGGGCTGCACTTCCTGCACGCACAGCTTGTGCGCAGGTGAGCCGCAGCCCAAGTGGCGTGATTGTGAGCCGAAATAGGTCTGCGCGGCCGACTCGATCCCGTAGGCACCGTTGCCGAAGTAGATCGTGTTGAGATAGGCGGTGATGATCTTTTCCTTGGACCACTTGCGCGATAGCTGGTAGGCGAGTGCCGCCTCGCGCAACTTCTCGAAGATCGTGCGATGTGACTGGGCCTGCAGGGCGTTCTTAATGAACTGCTGCTCGATCGTGGAGGCACCCTGCACGGTGCCTTTGTGGATGACGTCCTGGACGAACGCGCGTGCGATACCGCGGACGTCGACGCCGGTGTTGGTCATGAAGCGCTTGTCCTCGATCGAGATCACCGCCTCCTTGACGATCGGCGGAATCTCCGCGGGCGTGACGATCACGCGGTTCTTTTCGCTGACGACGCCGATCGGCTTGCCCATGTCGTCCAGGAGTACCGAACTCTGCGCGTTCTTCAGCTGCGAGAACCTTGTGAGCGACGGCAGGTCGGACGCTACGGCCAAGAATATGCCGAACACGAACGAGATGAGGCCGAGCAGCAGGACGGCGAAGAGGATCAGCACGAAGCGAAGCCTCTTCAAGCGCGGCCGGCCGCCGGCAGGCAATGCGGCTAGCTCCACCGGGACGCGAGAGTCTAGCATTGGCGCCCATGCCGAATGCCCATCAGGCGGCGACGCTGCTCAGCGCCAACGCCGTCGACAGTCTGCCACTGGGCGCGCTTGCCGAGAAGCTGGCAAGCGCCGCGGCCCAGGGCCGTCCGTTGCGCGTGAAGCTCGGAATCGACCCGACCGCACCCGACATCCACCTGGGCCACGCGGTCGTGCTGCGCAAGCTGCGCGAATTCCAGGACGCCGGCCACCTCGTGGTACTGATCGTCGGCGACTACACGGCGCGCGTTGGCGATCCCTCTGGTCGCTCGAGCCTGCGCCCGATGCTCTCCTCGGCGGAGATCGAAGCTAACGCGGCCACCTTTCAGGAGCAGGCGCTGAAGATCCTCGACAGCTCGCCAGAGCGCTTGGAGGTGCGGCGCAATGGCGAGTGGTTGGACATGCCAATGGTCGATCTGCTTGCGCTGGTGCGTACCACCACCGTCGCGCAGATACTCGAGCGCGAAGACTTCGCCAAGCGCTGGTCGGCCTCCGAGCCGATCTCGATGCTCGAGTTGCTGTATCCACTGCTCCAGGGCTATGACTCGGTGGCGGTGCGAGCGGACGTGGAGCTAGGGGGCACCGACCAGAAGTTCAACCTATTGCTTGGCCGCGACGTGCAGCGCGCCTACGGGCAACCCGAGCAGGCGATCATGACGATGCCGATCCTCGTCGGCACCGACGGTACGCGCAAGATGTCCAAGTCGCTCGGCAACCACATCGGCGTGACCGACGAGCCGGCGGACATGTATGGCAAGACGATGAGCATCCCCGACGAGGCGATGGACGACTACTACGAACTGCTACTGGGCAGGGAGCTGGACGCGACGCATGAGCCTCGCGAGGCAAAGCGCGCTCTCGCGCGGGAGATCGTGGCCTGGCTGTACTCGCCCGAGCAGGCGCTAGCGGCGGAGCAGGCATTCGACCGCGTGTTCGTGCAGCGTGGGGCGCCCGAGGAGATCGAGGAGTTTGTGTTCCAGGCACCGGATGGGACGGCGCATCTGCCCGGGCTGATGGCCGACGCGCTCGGAATGTCCCGCTCGGAGGCTCGCCGCCTGATCGACCAGGGCGGTGTGTCGCTCGATGAGCAGTCGCTTGCGGCGGGCGAACACGACCTCGCCGTGGGGCGTCTGGATGGAGCAGTACTGCGTGTGGGCAAGCGCCGTTTCCGCAGGTTGCGCGCGGCTTGAGGCGAGCGAGTCGGGGGCGGGGGCACCGCTCTGGGGTCGCTTCGTGCGTGCTGCGCAGACGTCCGTCGTCGCGATGCCCTATAGTGCCCGGGCACAGCAGCTCGGCTCTGCGACCGAGGCGGTGGGTTACGCTCACAACACGGTCCAGGGGAGAGCGCTATACTGTACGGTCGGCCTACAAGCGCCCTCGGGCGTGGGCTGAACGGTCTCCTCTAGCGAGAAGTCCTCTCAAAGAGGCTACGACGGTCTTTGAAAACTCAACAGCATGCGCACCTATGATCGAGAATCGATCGTGGTGTGCGTCCAGGTTCGACCCGTCACGGGAGCGTTAGCGCGTACCCGGTGACGGCAAAGAGTCAAGTAGAGAAGTGAAACCCGTCATAGAGGGGACCACGGTGTATGGGTCCCTATCACCTATGACAGCTTTTCGTGAAGTTCTTCACGGAGAGTTTGATCCTGGCTCAGGACGAACGCTGGCGGCGTGCTTAACACATGCAAGTGGAGCGACGAACCAGGGCTTGCCCTGGGGCAGAGCCGCGAACGGGTGAGTAACACGTGGGTTATCTGCCTCGATGACCGGGACAACCCGAGGAAACTCGGGCTAATACCGGATGTGCCCGCAAGGGGAAAGGAAGCTTCGGCCTCCGCATCGAGATGAGCCCGCGGCCCATTAGCTTGTTGGTGAGGTAACGGCTCACCAAGGCTTCGATGGGTAGCTGGTCTGAGAGGACGATCAGCCACACTGGGACTGAGACACGGCCCAGACTCCTACGGGAGGCAGCAGTGGGGAATCTTGCGCAATGCGCGAAAGCGTGACGCAGCAACGCCGCGTGGGGGAAGACGGCTTTCGGGTTGTAAACCCCTTTCAGTTGGGACGAAGCCTCATCGGTGAATAGCCGCGTGGGGTGACGGTACCTTCACAAGAAGCACCGGCTAACTACGTGCCAGCAGCCGCGGTAATACGTAGGGTGCAAGCGTTGTCCGGAATCATTGGGCGTAAAGAGCGTGTAGGCGGCCCGATAAGTCCGCTGTGAAAGTCCAGGGCTCAACCCTGGAATGCCGGTGGATACTGTCGGGCTAGAGTTCGGAAGGGGCGAGTGGAATTCCTGGTGTAGCGGTGAAATGCGCAGATATCAGGAGGAACACCAATGGCGAAGGCAGCTCGCTGGGACGATACTGACGCTGAGACGCGAAAGCGTGGGGAGCAAACAGGATTAGATACCCTGGTAGTCCACGCTGTAAACGATGGCAACTAGATGTGGGGGGTGTCGACTCCCCCCGTGTCGAAGCTAACGCATTAAGTTGCCCGCCTGGGGAGTACGGCCGCAAGGCTAAAACTCAAAGGAATTGACGGGGGCCCGCACAAGCAGCGGAGCATGTGGTTTAATTCGACGCGACGCGAAGAACCTTACCTGGGCTTGACATGTGCCTGACCGCCATGGAAACATGGCTTCCCTTCGGGGCAGGTTCACAGGTGGTGCATGGCTGTCGTCAGCTCGTGTCGTGAGATGTTGGGTTAAGTCCCGCAACGAGCGCAACCCCCGTCGCATGTTGCCAGCATTTAGTTGGGGACTCATGCGAGACTGCCGGTGACAAACCGGAGGAAGGTGGGGATGACGTCAAGTCATCATGCCCCTTATGTCCAGGGCTACACACGTGCTACATTGGCGCATACAGAGGGCTGCGATACCGCGAGGTGGAGCGAATCCCTTAAAGTGCGTCTCGGTTCGGATTGCAGGCTGAAACTCGCCTGCATGAAGGCGGAGTTGCTAGTAATCGCGGATCAGCATTGCCGCGGTGAATACGTTCCCGGGCCTTGTACACACCGCCCGTCACACCACGGGAGTGAGCAACACCCGAAGCCGGTGGTCTAACCCGCAAGGGAGGAAGCCGTCGAAGGTGGGGCTCGTGACTGGGGTGAAGTCGTAACAAGGTAGCCGTAGCGGAAGCTGCGGCTGGATCACCTCCTTTCTAGGGAGCACATAACAGTGCCCCGAGCGTAACGGCCGTCAGGTCCCTGGCTCACTTGTGAGTCTTGTGATCCTGTCGGTGACAGAACACTCGGGCCTAGCATGTCGACCGAACCTGACTGGGTGGGTGCGAGCGCCCGACTTCCCTGACTACTTGGGGAGCACGGCGCAGACACCTATAACAATGCCAGCATGCTGTTGAGTTTTGAGAGACCGGCGTCCGTCGGTGGTGGGGCAGACGCGCAATGAGCGCGCCCGCATGAACCCAGCGTCGGCCGGCGTATACGCCTCTCGACGGTCCTTGAAAACTGCACAGAAGCCACATCAGCCGCCATCGATAAGCGGCGGCTGAATAACGGGTATCACCGGACCGATGGAGCCCGCATTCTCGCAAGGGAATGTGATCGAAATCGGTCAGATCACCGTCAAGATAGTAAGGGCGCATGGTGGATGCCTTGGCACCAAGAGTCGATGAAGGGCGTGAACGGCTGCGATAAGCCACGGTTAGGCGCTGAATAGCCTATGATCCGTGGATTCCCGAATGGGGAAACCCAGCGCTGGTAATGCGGCGTTATCCCCGGTTGAACACATAGACCGGGCGAAGACAAGCGGGGGAAGTGAAACATCTCAGTACCCCGAGGAAAGAAAATCAAAAGAGACTCCCTGAGTAGTGGCGAGCGAAAAGGGATCAGCCCAAACCCGGCAGATGTAAGCGGACATGCGTTGTCTGCTGGGGGTTGTAGGGCGTTTGTTCCGGGTCGTGTCCGGCCCGGCAGGAGTTACAAAATCATGTGGTAGTCGAAGCGTGTGGAACCACGCACCATAGAGGGCAACCGTCCCGTAGACGAAACTGCATGATCTTCTGTCAGACGTTCCTGAGTAAGTCCGCGCCCGTGAAACGCGGACTGAACCTGGGGGGACCACCCTCCAAGGCTAAGTACTCCTTGGTGACCGATAGCGGACTAGTACCGTGAGGGAAAGGTGAAAAGTACCCCGGAAGGGGAGTGAAATAGTACCTGAAACCGCGCGCCTACAAGCGGTGGGAGCAGACTTGTTCTGTGACCGCGTGCTTTTTGCATAACGAGCCGGCGAGTTACTCGTCTGCGGCAAGGTTAAGCGATGAGCGGAGCCGTAGCGAAAGCGAGTCCTAATAGGGCGACATAGTCGTAGGCGGTATACCCGAAACTGAGCGAGCTATCCATGGGCAGGCTGAAGCGGGGGTAAGACCTCGTGGAGGGCCGAACCGACCTAGGTTGAAAACTGGGCGGATGACCTGTGGATCGGAGTGAAAGGCTAATCAAGCTCAGTGATATCTGGTTCTCTCCGAAATATATTTAGGTATAGCCTCGGATAAATTACGTAGTGGCCGTAGAGCACTGTTTGGATAAGGGGCCCTACCAGGTTACCGATTTCAGGCAAACTCCGAAGACCATTACGTCTACTCCGGGAGTCAGTTGCTGGGGGATAAACTTCAGCGTCAAAAGGGAAACAGCCCAGACCGCCAGCTAAGGTCCCTAAGTACTAGCTAAGTGGGAAACGATGTTCGAGTGCATAGACAACCAGGAGGTTGGCTTAGAGGCAGCCATCCTTGAAAGAGTGCGTAACAGCTCACTGGTCAAGTGTTCGAGCGCGGACAATGTAACGGGGCTCAAGCTAGTCACCGAAGCTGCGGGTGTGTGAGATCTTCGGATCGATCACGCGGTAGGAGAGCGTTCCCATGCCAGTAAAGCGGCGGCGTAAGCCAGCCGTGGAGGCATGGGAAGTGAGAATGCCGGCATAAGTAACGAAAGAAAGGTGAGAATCCTTTCCACCGATTGCCCAAGGATTCCTGAGTAAAGTTCGTCTGCTCAGGGTTAGTCGGGACCTAAGGCGAGGCCGAAAGGCGTAGTCGATGGCCAACAGGTTGATATTCCTGTACCACGTCGCTTCCGTTTGACCGATGGGGGGACGAGGAAGGCTAAGGGAACCCAGGCGATGGTTGTCCTGGGGTAAGCATGTAGGGGTGGCCCATGTTAAATGCGGGGCCGCATAACCTGAGGTGCGATGCCAGCTGGCACTAAGCCGGCGAGTCCCCAACGCCATACCTCCGAGAAAAGCCTCTAGGGAGGAAGCGCGTGCCCGTACCAAAACCGACACAGGTGGGCAAGTAGAGAATACTAAGGTGATCGAGATAACCATCGTTAAGGAACTCGGCAAAATTGCCCCGTAACTTCGGGATAAGGGGCGCCCCAGTAGGGTGATGTTCTTCGCGAACGGAGCCCGAGGGGGCCGCAGTGAATAGGCTGAAGCGACTGTTTACCAAAAACACAGGTCTCTGCTAAGTCGTAAGACGACGTATAGGGGCTGACGCCTGCCCGGTGCCGGAAGGTTACGTGGAGTTGTTAGGGCTTGACCCGAAGCAGCGAAGCTAAGCCCCGGTAAACGGCGGCCGTAACTATCAGTTGACCGAGGTAGTTGTAAAACTTGGCTATATGCTGGAACACCCGTGTATCCTGCACTACGAGTTCCGTCCGAAGTGGGCGGTATCGTGAAAATGTGACAGGTGCGGACAATCAGCAGGAAAGGCCAAGCGTCCAGTTGTATCGGGACGGTCGACCGCGTAAGCGGTGTTCCGATCAGCGCTTAAGGCGCTTGGAATCCTCAGAGACTATACGCCAAGCTCATCTTCCAGACCGAGGATGGGATGAGATAGTCCGCTCTCATGGGCGACCATGAGAGTCGGCCAGAAATGTGCCGACCGCTTGGACTTCGGTCCAAGTCGTAACAGTAGGAACGGTCCTAAGGTAGCGAAATTCCTTGTCGGGTAAGCACAACACTTGCCCCACCGCCTCGCGAGAGGCGATCGAGAACCGGCTCATATCGGGGAAACCCTAATGTCGACGTTGACAAAGGGCAATCCCGAGGGAAGTCCTAGTGACCCCCTAACGACTGATCCGAAAGGAGAGGCGTGTCACGCTCCGGAGAGTCCGGAAATCTATGTGATGCGCAATACGCCGGCCCTCATCGAAAGACAAGGCGCCTATGGAGTAGCAGTACCGCTGGATCCCTGGTATGTCACAGGTCTTGCGGATGGCGAGGGATGCTTTTGTGTCTCGCTTGCCATCCGTGCGAAGTTGCGTCTCGGCCTCGAGGTGAGGCCGTCGTTTTCGCTCTCGCTCAACGAGAAGGATTTGCGACTACTGGAAGATCTGCAGACGTTCTTTACGTGTGGTTGGATCCGTGAGTCAAAGACCGATCGTACCTTTAAGTATGAGGCGCGTTCGATCGGAGATATCACGAGCAAGATCCTGCCGCACTTCGAGCGTTACCCCTTGCGGGGAGACAAGGCGAGAAGCTGTGCAGGCTTCTCCCGTGTCTGCCGGATGATCGAACAAGGAGATCATCTGCAGCGCGACGGTCTGAGAGAGATTGTGGGCATCGCTTACGAGATGAATCTCGGCAAGCGGCGTCATTCAAAGACCACGCTCCTAAAGGTGCTTGATGAGGTGAAGGGATAGTCTGCGCTCTCGGATAACGAGAGATCACGTGAAGTTCCGACCTGCACGAATGGCGTAACGACTTCAGCGCTGTCTCAACGATGGGCTCGGTGAAATTGCAGTCTCGGTGAAGATGCCGAGTACCCGCGGCTAGACGGAAAGACCCCGTGAACCTTTACTACAACCTGGTATTGGAATTCGGTGCATTTCGCTCAGAATAGGTGGGAGGCTTTGAAGCGCGGGCTGCGGCTTGCGTGGAGCCAACTTTGAGATACCACCCTTGGTGTATTGGGTTTCTAACAGCATTCCGTGAATCCGGGTGCTGGACAGTTCCAGGCGGGTAGTTTGACTGGGGCGGTCGCCTCCCAAAATGTAACGGAGGCGCGCAAAGGTTCCCTCAGCACGGTCGGAAATCGTGCGTAGAGCGCAAAGGTAGCAAGGGAGCTTGACTGCGAGACCGACAGGTCGAGCAGGTACGAAAGTAGGTCTTAGTGATCCGGCGGTAGCAAGTGGAAGTGCCGTCGCTCAACGGATAAAAGGTACTCCGGGGATAACAGGCTTATCGGGCCCAAGAGTCCACATCGACGGCCCGGTTTGGCACCTCGATGTCGGCTCGTCGCATCCTGGGGGTGAAGTCGCTCCCAAGGGTTGGGCTGTTCGCCCATTAAAGCGGTACGCGAGCTGGGTTCAGAACGTCGTGAGACAGTTCGGTCCCTATCTGCCGTGGGCGTTGGAGAATTGAGAGGATTTGTCCCTAGTACGAGAGGACCGGGATGAACGCACCTCTGGTGTATCTGTTGTCCTGCCAAGGGCATAGCAGACTAGCTACGTGTGGATCGGATAACCGCTGAAAGCATCTAAGCGGGAAGCCGGCCTCAAGATGAGTTCTCCCATCCCCTAGAGGGAGTAAGACCCCTGGTAGACCACCAGGTTGATAGGCCGGATCTGGAAGGGCGGTAACGCCTGTAGGAGACCGGTACTAATGGGTCGAGGGCTTGACGGATTTTTCTTGTGCCCCTGAATGTTCCGATAGGAACATGAATGGGGTATTGATTCCAAACATATGCATGTTTGGAGTGGTACCCGTTGTGGCGCTGTGTAGTTTTGAAGGACCCCGAGACGCGTGGTCTCTCACGTTTTTCCGGTGGCCTTGGCGAGGGGGAAACACCTCTTCCCATTCCGAACAGAGAAGTTAAGCCCCTCAGCGCCGATGGTACTTGGCTCGCAAGGGCCTGGGAGAGTAGGACGCCGCCGGTTTATTTACGCACACGAGCCGCCCAGTGGGCGGCTCGTGGCGTTGCTATTGCTATGGCCCTCGTGACCAGGCCGTTCGCTACCGGGGGTTTCTTGACGACCCCACCCCGCGCGCACCATCCGCGCAAGACCGCTCCGGCGAAGGGGAACCGCGCGACACTCCGGCGCGAGCTCGCCCGCCGACAGGACACAAGCACACCTGTTCTGCCGCCACCACACTTCCCGGGCGCCGCGCACCGAGCCGGCTCCGCAATCCCATCCTGTGCGGATGCGCCTGCTCGCCATCGGTCGCACGGTCATCCGAGTCGCTCCAGGCGACCCCGGATCGCTCCGGCCACTCAGTGCGCGCTTCTTGCTCGACCTCCCAGTCGCGAGCATCATCGTCCTCGAGCAACAAGAACGCGCGCACCAGCTGCAGCGAGCGCACCAGCCGCGGCGGCGCTCCGGGTTTGTGCGATGAAGAGAACATGTGTTCGTACAGTAGCTCGGCCGTCGGACGGCACGTATGCGAACAAGTGTTTGTGCACGTGTTTGCGTGCATCACGGGCTCGGGGATGGCTTGTTCATGCGGGATCTGCGACGATCGTCTTGCAACGAAAATTGCGAATGGACCGATCGCTCGGGCTCGCGTGGCATCTCCCGGCAGGGCTCAGGAGACGCTGCTCGAACTAGTTCTCGACATGGCTGTTACGCTTGCCAAGCACTTCGTCCAGGAACCCGAACGGGCTCCTCGGCGGCGCATTCAGCTTATGGAGAAGTTCGTCATCGAAGGTGGCGCCCCGCTCTCCGGCACGATGATCGCGGCCGGTAACAAGAACGGCGCCCTGCCCATCCTCGCCGCCTGCCTGCTCACGGAGGACGAGGTCGTCGTGCACAACGTGCCCCGCATCCGCGACGTCGATGCGATGCTCGCGATCCTGAAGGCACTCGGCGTGTCGGTCGAGTGGCGCGGTGCCAACGAGGTCGCTCTGTGCGCCGCCGACGTCGCCCACGTCGAAATCGACCCCGAGCTTGCCGAGCAGATCCGCGCCTCCTTCCTGCTGGCTGGCCCCCTCCTGGCGCGCTTCGGCAGCGCCGTGATGCCGCCGCCAGGCGGCGATGTGATCGGTCGCCGCCGCCTGGACCCGCATCTCGATGCCTTCCGTGCGATGGGCGCCACCGTGGAGTGCAATCGCGAGATCGTTTTGACAGCCCCCGGGGGATTGCGCCCCAGCGACGTGTTCATGGACGAGCCGTCGGTGATGGCCACCGAGAACGCCCTGCTCGCGGCCGCCTTCACGCCCGGCACCACCGTCATCGGCAACGCCGCCTGCGAGCCCCACGTGCAGGACCTCGCACGGATGCTCGTCAAGATGGGCGCCGACATTCAGGGGATCGGCTCCAACCTGCTCGCCGTCGGTGGTGCCAAGCGCCTGCACGGTTGCGAGCATCGCGTTGCCCCCGACCACATCGAGATCGGCAGCTTCATGGCGCTCGCCGGCGTCACCGGGGGGGAGCTGCGTATCAAGGACACCGTCCCCGCCGACCTTCGCATGATCCGCCTCGTGTTTGAGCGCCTCGGATTGTGCACAGTGCTCGATGGCAACGACGTGATCGTGCCCGGATCCCAAAAATTGGTTGTCCAGTCCGACGTCGGCGACTACAAGGGCAAGATCCAAGACGGACCGTGGCCCGCCTTCCCGGCCGACCTAACCTCGATCGCAGTCGCCCTCGCGACCCAGGCGGAAGGGTCGATTCTCGTGCACGAGTGGATGTTCGAGAACCGCCTGATCTTCGCCGACAAGCTGATCCTGATGGGCGCCGACATAGTCATGTGCGATCCCCACCGCGCGATCGTCACGGGTCCCCGCCGGCTGCGCGGCGAGCGCGTCGAGTCGCCCGACATCCGCGCCGGCATGGCGATGCTGCTCGCGGCCCTGTGTGCGGATGGGCGCAGCGAGATTGGCAACATCCGCCAGATCGACCGTGGCTACGAGCGCATCGACGAGCGCCTGCGCGAGCTGGGTGCCCGCATCGAGCGAGTCGCGACAGAGCCGGTACACGTATAGGCACAGGTGCGTGCGTGCCCGCGTGCGCGGCGCGCGGCGAGTTCGCGGTGCCCCCACCGCACCGCGTCCCGTCGCCATCGTCCGCTTGAATGGCAACCCCATGATCCATCCGATCCCCAGCGGCACCCGCGATGTGCTCCCCGACGAGACACGCGAGGTACGAGCCATCACCGACGCCCTGCGCGGCGTGTTCGAGCGCCACGGCTACGGCGAGGTCTACACGCCGGCCCTGGAGTACGAGTCCGTTCTTGCCCGTGCCGACATGGCCGGCGCGCAGCCCGCCTATCGGGTGTTTGACGAGACCGGCGCGGTGCTCGTGCTGCGCTCCGATATGACCGTGCCGATCGCGCGTGTCGTCGCCACCCGCTATCCAGGTGTCGAGCCGCCCCTGCGCTTTTGCTATCTGGCTCACTGCTATCGCGGCGTGCGCCCCCAGCGCGGCCAGCCGCGCGAGCTGTTGCAGGCCGGCATCGAGCTGATCGGCGCGCCAGCTCCGGGCGGCACCGCCGAGGCGCTCACAGTGCTGTGCGCAGCTCTCGACGCGGTTGGCCTCGAGGGTTACCGCATCGGCCTCGGTGACGCGTCGCTGTTCCCGGCTTTGATGGCTAGCCTGGGTGTGCCCGACGGGGCGCGCGCCGGCCTGCTGGCCGCGCTTGCCAATCGCGATTTCGTGGCACTCGAGCAAAGTCTTGCCGAGCTCGACCTCTCCGCGCACGCGCGCCAGTTGCTACTCGAGGTGCCCCAGCGTCGCGGCGGTCCCGAGGTGTTTGATGCCCCCGCGGGCGCTGCGGCCGACGCTGCCGCCAACATGCGTGGCGTACACAGCCTGCTCGACCCGAGTGTCGCCGAGCGCGTGATCTTCGACCTGGGTCTGGTGCGCAACATCGGCTACTACACGGGCGCCGTGTTCGAGGTGTATGACCCGGCGCTCGGCGCGCCGATCGGCGGGGGAGGGCGCTACGACGAGCTGCTCGGCCGCTTCGGCCGCTCGCTGCCGGCGGTGGGCTTTGCGATTGGCGTCGAACGTCTCCACATCGCCTTGGCCGGCGAGGAGCGCGGCTTGCCCGGTGGCACCGACGCGGGTGCTGGCACCAGTGTTGGCCCGCAGGCCCAGAGTGGCGGGAGTGGCGTGGCCGGAGCGTCGCCGCGATGAGTGCCACCAACGGACTCACGATCGCCGTGCCTCGCGGCGCCCTGTTCGGCGAGACGGCGGACTTGCTCGCCGGCCTGGGACTCGACACCGCCGAACTGCGCGCCAACGATCGCAAGCTCCTCTTCGAGGACATCGGCGTCATCACGATGCGTCCCAGCGACGTGCCCACGTACGTCGAGTCGGGTGCCGCCGACATCGGCATCACCGGCAAGGACGTGCTCCTAGAGCAGGCTGCGCACGGGCCCGAGGACCCCGCTCTGCGCGAGGTATACGAGCTGCTGGATCTTGGCTACGGTCGTTGCACGATGGTGCTCGCCAGCAAGGCCGGCCCCGATCCCGCGGCCGAGGCACTGCGTCGCCTGGGCGTGATGCGCGTAGCCACCAAGTACCCGCGCATCGCCGCGCGCTATCTGGAGCAGACCGGCCGCCAGGCGGAGATCGTCGAGGTCAAGGGCTCGGTCGAGCTGGCGCCCCTCACCGGCATGGTGGAGGCGATCGTGGACCTCACCGCGACCGGCACCACTTTGCGCGAACACGACCTCGTCGTGCGCGAGGAGATCGTGGAGTGTACGGCCCGCCTGATCGCCAACCCGGTTGCCCACAAGCTGCGCGCGCGCGAGATGGACACGCTGCTGGAGCGCTTGCGTGCGCGTTGAGCGGATAGCGCTCGCCGACATGCAGGCTCACGGCGGCCCCGCCGGCGCGGCCGGGGAGCTGCGCGGGTTGATCGCCTCCGCCACCGGCGACGGGATATCGGAGACCGTGGCCAACATCACCTCCCGCGTGCGTTCCGAGGGTGACGAGGCGGTGGACCTTTACACACGCGAGTTCGACACCGCCGGCAAGCAGCCGCTGCCGCTATGCGTGTCTGCCGGTGAGCTGGACGAGGCGCTAGAGCAAATGCCCCTCGACGTCGTTGCGGGTCTGCAGGTGGCGATCGCCAACGTGGCGCGCGTCGCGGACGCACAGATCGGCGCCGATCAGGTAGCGGTGGAGCTCGCGCAGGGCCAGCGCGTCACGGTGCGCGAACTGCCCGTTGGCTCCGCTGCTGTGTATGCGCCGGGCGGTCGCGCCGCCTACCCGAGCACGGTCGTGATGGGGGTTGTCACCGCACGTGCGGCCGGTGTGCTCGACGTGGCGGTGAGCACGCCTCCCGGGCCCGACGGCCAGGCACACCCGGCGATCCTCGCCGCGTGCAGGCTGTGCGGGGTCGAGCGCGTCTACCGGATGGGTGGAGCCCAGGCGATCGCCGCGCTCGCCTACGGCACGCGGTCGGTGCGGCGCGTGGACGTGGTGGTTGGTCCCGGCAACGTGTACGTGCAAGAAGCCAAGCGACAGCTATCGAACCTCGTCGGCATCGAGGGCTTCGCCGGACCCAGCGACCTGCTGATCGTGTTCGGTCCCGACGCCGACCCCCGTCTGGTTGCGCTCGATCTGCTCGCCCAGGCCGAGCACGGCTTCGGCAGCATCGTGGCGGCCGTCTCGAGCTCGCTACAAGCACTGGATGCGTTGCAGGCAGAGATCGAGCGCGAAGTGGAGTCTTGGCCGGACCTGAAGCCCAGCGCGTGTGCGCTGGTCGAGACGGCAACGCCCGCTGAGGCGATCGAGCTGGCCAACGCTTTCGCACCCGAGCACCTCCAGCTGGTGGGCGCTGCCGAGCAGGCGCTCGCGCCCAAGGTCCGCACTGCCGGCTGTCTGCTGCTGGGCCGCAACGGTGGCACGGCCTTCAGCGATTACACAGCCGGCTCCAACCACGTGCTGCCCACTGGCGGCGCCGCGCGCTTTGCCTCGGGGCTGTCTCCACGCCACTTTCGCAGACGCATGTCGGTGCTCGAGATCGGCGACAGCGCCGCCGCCAAGCTGGCTCGCGCGGGCGCGCCCGTCGCACGCGCGGAGGGCTTTCCCCTACACGCGGAGTCGATGCTGGCGCGTATGCGCGAGAATGAAGTCTCATGAGTCGCAAGGCCACCATCGAGCGCAAGACCGGCGAGACCGATGTGCGCGTATCGCTCGCGCTGGATGGCAGCGGGCAGGGCACGCGCAGCACCGGCGTCGGCTTCCTCGACCACATGCTCGACCTGCTTGCCCGTCACGCGCGTCTGGACCTGGACGTACAGGTCAGTGGCGACCTGCAAACCGGCGCGCACCACACGGCCGAGGACACCGCGATCGTGCTCGGCCAGGCGCTCGACAGCGCGCTCGGGGACAGAGCGGGCATCTATCGGTATGGATATGGGGTCGTACCCATGGATGAGGCGCGGGCGAGCTGCACCATAGATATCTCCGGACGGCCATTCACGCTGTTCGGCGCGGAGCTCCCACCTGGCGCCACCGGCGGTTTCGATCACGAGCTGACCGAGGAGTTCTTCAGGGCGCTTGCCAACTCGGCCAAGCTGACCCTGCACCTGGAGGTGCAGGCCGGCACCAATGCCCACCACATCATCGAGGCCCTGTTCAAGGCGTTCGCGCGCGCGCTTCGCCAAGCGGTTGCGCTCGATCCGACCGAGACGGGCGTGCCGAGCACGAAGGGAACGCTCACCTCATGACGCTCGCCACCAACGACACTCGCGCCCCCAAGCTGCTGGAGGAGCCGGTTGAGATCGCCGTGGTCGACTATGGCATGGGCAACCGCCGCTCCGTGGAGAAGGCGTTCGAGCGTATCGGGGCGAGCGTCGCGATCGCTCGCGACCCCGAGCAGCTGCGCGCGGCCGCGGGACTGGTGGTACCCGGCGTCGGTGCGTTCCCGCGAGGGATGGCAAATCTGCGCGAGCTCGGCCTGGACGAGCTGCTGCGCGAGCGCGTGCACAGCGGCGTGCCGGTGCTCGGCATCTGCTTGGGAATGCAGCTCGCCTTCGAGCGCTCCACCGAGCAGGGCGGGACGGCTGGGCTCGGCTTGATCGCGGGCGAGGTACGCCAGTTGGAGCACGGCGACTTGAAGCTTCCACACATCGGTTGGAACGAGGTCAGCTTCGCCACAGACTCGCCCCTGACCGAAGGGTTGCCCGAGCGCTGCGCCTTCTACCACGTGCACTCCTTCGCACCGGTGCCAAGCGAGTCGCGGGACATCCTCGGTGTCTCGAGCTACAGTGCGCCCTTTGCCAGCGTCGTCGCCCACGGCTGCTTCTACGGCGTGCAGTTCCATCCCGAGAAGTCCAGTGCCGCGGGGCTGCGCTTGCTCGCGAACTTTGCCCGCATCTGCGCCAATGCCGCCATCCCGGTGCGCTCGTGAAGCTCTACCCCGCGATCGACATCCTCGGCGGCAAGGCCGTGCGGCTCATCAAGGGCGACTTCGATGCCAAGAAGGTCTACGACGAGGACCCCCTGTCGGCCGCACGCGGGTGGGTGGCCTCCGGGGCACGCCAACTACACGTGGTCGACCTCGACGGGGCTCGCACGGGCGAGCCCGTCAATCTCGATGAGCTGGAGCGCATCGCGAGCAACCTCGGCGTGCCCGTCCAGTTCGGTGGCGGACTGCGCTCGCTGAAGGCGATCGAGACCGCGTTCGAAGCGGGTGCCGAGCGTGTCATCCTCGGCACCGCCGCGTTCACCAGCCCAACGCTGCTGGAGCGTGCGCTCGCCCAGTGGCCCGGACGGGTGCTCGTGTCGGTCGATGTGCGCGGCGGCCTGGTCTCCACCGCCGGCTGGACCGAGACTGTCGAGAGTGGCCCCAAGGATGCCATCGCCGCGCTCGCTGAGCGGGGTGCGCGCGAGCTTGTGTATACCAACGTAGACCGCGACGGAATGCTCGAAGGCCCCGACCTGAAGGAAGTGGCCGGCGTGGCCGCCACGGTGGGTGGCAGCTTCGTCTACTCCGGCGGCATCGGCAAGCTCGCCGACCTCGAGGGGCTCGCGCGCCTGAAAGCGCCGAGTCTTGCGGGCGTGATCGTGGGCAAGGCGCTGTACGAGCAGCGCTTCACGATCCCCGAGGCGCTCGCGGTGCTTGACGGCGCCCGCGCGTAGCGTTCTCGACGACACCTGCCGCGCCGGGGTCTCGCCGGCGCTCGTGCCTGCGCCGCCCCGCGTGAACGCGGTGGCATGTTGAAGAGTTGAGATATTCGCCGAGCATGAATCAAAAGTGCGTTGATGCGCGCTACCGTGAGCACGTGCACTACAAGCGCGTGATCCCGTGCCTCGACGTCGATGGCGGTCGTGTCGTGAAGGGCGTCGAATTTCTCGACATCCGCGACGCCGGCGATCCCGTTGAGCTTGCCGCCCACTACGATCGCGAGGGCGCCGATGAGCTGGTGTTCCTCGACATCACCGCCACGCATGAGCGACGCGACACGATCGCCGGGCTCGCGCGCAACACCGCCGATGACGTGTTCGTTCCATTCACGATCGGCGGCGGCATCCGTTCGGCGGCGGACGCCCAGGCGGTGCTCGACGCGGGTGCCGACAAGGTGTCGGTCAACTCCGCGGCGCTCGCGCGTCCCGAGCTGATCGACGAGCTGGCCGAAGTATTCGGAGCGCAGTGCGTGGTGCTTGCCATCGACGCCAAGGCTGTCGATGGCGAAAGCGATCGCTGGCAGGCATACGTGGCGGGCGGGCGCACGCCCACCGGCCGGGACGCCGTGGAGTGGGCGCGTGAGGGCACGAGCCGCGGGGCCGGTGAGATATTGCTTACGAGCATGGACCGCGACGGCACCAGCGACGGCTATGACCTGCCGCTGATCGCTGCCGTCAGCGAGGCGGTCGACGTGCCGGTGATCGCCTCCGGCGGCGCGGGCGAGCTGGACCACCTCGTGCAGGCGCTGCAAGCCGGCGCCGATGCGGTGTTGTGCGCGTCGATCTTCCACTACAACCGCCACACCATCGCCCAAGCCAAGGCCCACCTCGCGCAGGCTGGTATTCCTGTGCGCATCGAGTGAGTGGTGAGCTTTAGCGGAAATTAGCGGGAAGAAAAGCAGTGCAGCGGTAGTCAAACATCGGGAGACGCCATGACGACGACCGACAACGAAATGAGCGAGAGCAGCGAGCGACGCGGCGCGTCGGGAGGCGCGACGAGCGGTCTTCCCGGGAGTGCGATCCTCGACGGCCAGGCGATAGTGGCGAGCCTGCACGAGCTTGCCGGCGGTCCCGAGCTGCTTGCCGCGGCCGAGCAGCACAACGGTGGCGTCGAGCTGGTCGGCGGAGCGGTGCGCGACATCGCGCTCGCTCGCGCCCCCCGCGAGCTGGACGCGATCGTGCGCTCCGACGTGGAGCAACTGGCGAGCGTGCTGGCGGCGCGGTTGGATGGGCAGAGCACGCTGCACGAGCGTTTCGGCACCGCGCTCGTGCGAGGAGCAGGGGCTAGCGTGGACCTGGCGACGCTGCGGGCCGAGAGCTATGCCTCGCCGGGTGCGCTGCCCGACGTGCGAAGCGGCACTCGCGAGGAGGATCTTGAGCGTCGCGACTTCACCGTCAACGCAGTTGCCGTCGCGCTCGATCCCGAGCGTCGTGGGCAGGTGCGAGCCGCGCCGGGTGCACTGGAGGATCTTGCCGCGCGACGCCTGCGGGTGCTGCACGACGCGAGCTTCACCGACGACCCCACGCGCATCTTGCGGCTCGCCCGCTACGCGGCTCGCCTCGGCTTTGAGGTCGATCCCCACACCGCCGAGCTGGCGAGCAGCGCGATCGAAGCTGGAGCGCTGCGCAGCGTCTCCAGCGAGCGCCTCGGTGCGGAGCTGCGACTCGCATTCGCCGAATCCGACCCGGTCGCGTCGCTCGCCGAACTTGACCGCATGGGCGTATTCGCCGCCTGGCGGCCGGGCGTGAGCTTCGACGAGCATGTGGTGCGCACCGCCCTGCGCATACTCCCAAGCGACGGTTCGCCGCGGGTGCTGCTCGCAGGGGCGCTAGTGCTGGATCTGTCGTGGCGCTTGAGCGAGGAAGACACCGAGCCGACGATGCGCGGCTTCCTGCACGAGCTGGAGCTGCCCGCGGGCGAGGCACGTCGGGCCTTCGGCGTGGGCGTCAGCGCCACGGTTGTGACCGACCAAATCGGCGGCGCCGACACGACCGCCGACCTGCTCGAGCTGACGCTCGGCATGCCTGTTGAGTCGCTCGCGCTGGCCGCCGCGATACACGACATGGAGGCCGGTCCCGAGTCCTACGGTCGGCGCATGATCGAAGAGTGGCTGGGCAATCGGCGCCACATCACGCTCGAGATCAGCGGCGACGATCTGATCGCTGCCGGGGTGCCCGAGGGCCCGGAGGTGGGGGTGCGCCTGGAAGAGTCCTACAGGCTGCTGATCGAAGAACGCATCGAGCCTGGTCACGACACCGAGCTGCGGGCCGCGCTCGAAGCGAGCATATGAGCGCCGTCCCAGTGAGCGTGCTCGACGGTGAAGTCGCGCAGCTCCCGGGAGGAGGCCGTGCGCTGTTCACCGCGCGGGCACACGGCAACCTTTCGAGCGTGGGGGGCGAGCATGCAAAGCAGGGACTGGCCGCGCGCGAGCACTTGCGCGAATCGCTCGGGGTGCGACGGCTCGTGCGCGGCTATCAGGTGCATGGCACCGTCGTCGGGCGCGTATTCGCTGAGGATGGGGCGCCAAGCGTGCCGCCGGACAGTGCTCACCAGCCAACCTTCGAGGCGGACGGCCATGCGGTCGCGGCGAGCAGGGTAGCGGCGATGGTGCTCACCGCCGACTGCATTCCGGTCGTGCTCGGCGCCGAGGGCGGCGTGGCGGCACTTCATGCCGGCTGGCGCGGGCTTGCCGGCGGGGTGCTGGAGGAGGGTGTGCGCGCGCTGCGCGAGGTTGGCGGGCACGGAGACATCTTTGCGCTGGTAGGCCCGTGCGCCGGGGCGTGTTGTTATGAGGTCGGCGAGGAGGTACACGCGGCCTTCGGCTCCTCGCACCGCGGCGCCCGCAAGATCGACCTGCGTGCGATCGCCCACGAACGACTACTCGCCGCCCGGGTCGCGCACGTAAGCGACGTCGCCGCGTGCACGATCTGCGACGAGCGCTACTTCTCCTACCGCCGCGAAGGCGAGCGGGCCGGACGCCAGGGCGCCATTGCATGGTTGAGCTGATCGCGGGCCTGCGGGCCGAGCAGGTGCGCGCCAACCTAGCCGCGGTGCGCGCGGAGATCGCTGCCGCCGCCGAGCGTGCCGAGCGCGACCCCGGCGAGGTGGAAGTACTCGCGGCGGGCAAGTATGTGCCGCTGGCAGAGCTGCCTGTACTCGCGGAGGCGGGAATCGCGCTCGTGGGCGAGAACCGCGCCCAAGATCTACAAGCGAAGGCCGCCGCCTGCGACGATCTGTTCGAGTGGGATTTCATCGGGACGCTGCAGAGCAAACACGTGCGCGCGATCGTGCCGCACGTGCGCCTGATCCACTCGCTGGCAAGCGACTCGGCGCTGGCGGAGCTCGAGCGCCATCTCGACCGTGCTCGTCCCGGCCTGGGCGTGCTGGTCGAGGTGAACCTCGCCGGCGACCCCGCCAAGGCTGGCATCGAGCCTGAGCGCCTGGGCGCGTTCATCGCGCGCTCGCCCGTGCCCGTGGCTGGCCTGATGACGATGCCGCCGCTCGCCGATGACCCCGAGTTGAGTCGCCCCTGGTTTCGCCGACTGCGCGAGTTGGCCGATGAGCACGGCCTGCGCGAGCTGTCGATGGGCACCAGTCAGGACTTCGCCGTGGCAGTCGGCGAGGGCGCCACGATCGTGAGAATCGGCACGCGGTTGTACGCTTAGAGGCGGAGAACGCGGTTCAGTGGCTCCTCGCGCGCACGAGCGGATGCTCGGCACGTGCAGGGAAACGTCCGCTTTCACCGAAAACGCCCTCTACGTATGGCATTTCGAGACTCTTGGCATCGCGCACTCGTGTACTTCGGCTTGGCCGAGGAGTATCGCGACGACTACGAGGAGGAACCGCACGAGGAGGAGATCGCCGATCGCTACCGCGAGCGGCCCAACGTGCGCCGGCTCTCCCCGCGTCGTCGCCGCGACGAGTTCGACGAGATATTCCCTGAGGACGAACCCCGCGGCCGCTCCACGACGGTGCTGCGGCCCGTCGGCCGGGGCAACGGCAACGGCGACGTACGCGTGCACCTGGTGATCCCCAAGTCCTTCAACGACGCCCAGCAAATCGCGGACAAGTTCAAGGATTCAATCCCCGTGATCCTCAACCTGCAGGGTGCCGACACCGACCTATCAAAGCGCCTGATCGACTTCGCCAGCGGCCTCACCTACGCGCTCGACGGCGGTATGCAGCGGATCGCCGACAAGGTGTTCATGCTGACGCCGCGCAACGTGGAGATCTCAGCCGAGGAGCGCGCCCGGTTGATCGAAAAGGGTTTCTTCAACCAAAGCTAGTTGCCGCGCTGGTCGGTAGCCTGACTGCCCTATGAATATCGGTCTAATTGGCTGCGGCAACATGGCGCGCGCGATGGCACGCGGGTGGGGCCAGCCCGTACTCTGCTTCGACCCGCTCGCCGAGCGTGCGCTCGCGCTTGCGGCCGAGACCGGGGGAGAGGCGCTGCCCTCGAGTGCCGAGGTGGCCAAGCGGGCCGATCTGCTCGTGCTCTGCCACAAGCCCGCCCAACTGGACGCTGTCGCTCGCGAGTTGGCCCCGCACGCCAGGGCCGTCGCTTCGATCCTCGCGGCCGTGTCGCTGACGACGCTGAAGCAGGCCTACCCGGATCGACCCGTCTACCGCTTCCTTCCCTCGCTGCCCGTCGAGGTGCGCAGGGGCGCGGTGGTTCGCGCGGCCGACGAGGAGCAGGATGCGACGCTCGACCGCGAAGTGGAGGAGCTGTTCGGTTCGCTGGGGATGCTCGTATCGCTTGACGACACGCTCGTCGATGTCGCCATGGGTCTGATGTCGTGCGCGCCCGCCTACGTTGCCCTGGTGGTCGAGGCGCAGGTCGATGCCGGCGTACGGCGCGGTATCGCGCCTGCCCAGGCATCCGCGCTTGTGACCGAGACGCTCGCAGGTACAGCCGAGCTGTTGCGCCGCCGTGACTACGACACGCTCGCGGTACGTCGCGAGGTCTCCTCTCCGGGAGGCATCACCGCCCGGGGCTTGGCCGCCCTGGAGCGGGGCGGGCTGCGAGCGGCGTTCGACAGCGCGCTCGATTCGGTGCTTGAGGAGTGATTCTCGTGCTCGCCACCGCGCGCACCGAAATCGCGGGGTACCTCTGGACGCTGATCTACGTCTACACGCTGCTGATAATCGTCCATATCGTGCTGCAGTTGCTGTTCGCGTTCGGCGTCAAACCGCCCTACTCGCGCGCCTCGGATGCCGTGCTCACGTTTTTGCGGGATGTGTGCGAACCGTACCTGCGCATCTTTCGGCGCTTCGTCCCGATGATCGGCTCGTTCGACTTCAGCCCGATCGTGGCGATACTCGTGCTGTCGATCGTGGGCAATCTGCTCGTCAGCCTGATTCACGGTTGATTGCAATGGGCTCGACCGGGCGTGCTGCCGGCCGCTTGTCCTTTGGGGGTGCCATCAGCGCCGCGCCGGCGTGGCTGTGGGCGGGGCTCGTGACGATCGCCGTGGTTGCCGCCGACCAGTTCTCCAAGGCGGCGGTGCGCGCGTGGATCGTGCCCGGCGAAACGCGCGGCGTGCTGCCCGGTATCCAGCTGGTGGATACGCGCAATCAGGGAGTCGCGTTCGGCTTCCTACCGGGACACCATGTCGTCGTGACTGTGCTTGTCGGCCTCGCTCTGGTCGTGCTACTCGTCTACTTCGCGCGTCATCGCGACAAGCCTCTGATCTGGCTGCCGACCGGGATGCTGCTCGGAGGTGCGCTTGGCAACATCCTCGATCGTCTACGTGCAGGGTCGGTCACCGACTTCGTCAAGTTCCCGCTTGGCTGGCCGCCGTTCAATCTCGCCGACGCGTCGATCACGATCGGTGTGCTGTTGCTGTTGTATGTAATCGAGAAGCCGGAATGACACGCGAGGCGCCGGGCGCAAGCAGTGGGGAAGACGGGACCACGAAGGCGTCCGAGGAGCATGGTGGGTCCGGCGTGTCACAAGCGACGCCCGAGCTTACGATTGCCTACCAGGATGAGCATCTGCTCGTGGTGGACAAGCCGGCGGGCCTGGTTGTCCATCCCGCTCGTGGTCATCGCGAGGGCACGCTCTCCCAGCTGCTGGCCGGGATTGCCGGCGGGGGCGAGCCGGAGCGAGCCGGGATCGTGCACCGGCTCGACCGCGACACCTCAGGCTTGCTCGTGGTTGCCCGCACCGAGGAAGCGCACCGCCTGCTTCAGGACGCCTTGCGTAAGCGCCTGATCGAGCGTGAATATGTCGCGCTCGTCGAGGGGCTGCCACCGGCTCGCACCGGCACGATCGAGGCGCCCATCGGTCGCCACCCGCGCATCCGTACGCGCATGGCAGTTGGCGGTACGGGCAGTCGCGAAGCGCGCACGCACTTCACGCTCGATCGCTCGCTCGGGGACTTCTCGCTCTTGCGTCTGCATCTGGACACGGGTCGCACCCACCAGATACGCGTCCACCTGCAAGCGATCGGGTATCCGGTGTGCGGCGATCCCGAGTACGGCACTCCCGGCCTGCTGGGCCTGCAGCGCCAGTTCCTGCACGCAACCCGCTTGGCGTTTCCGCATCCGCTGAGCGGCGAGCCGATTGAGATCCACTCCTCCCTGCCGCAGGATCTGCGCCAAGCGCTCGCACGCGCCGAAGCCGACGCGGGGCGATAGACTGAGTGGTCATAGCCAACTCAATGCCGTGCGATTGCGCAACGCGGCCCTGCCCGAGCAACGCGCTCAGCGTGCTCGGGTCCGCGACGTACCGTTCGGACTAAAAGCAACATACATAAGGGAGTACCCGTGAGCGAAGTAGGAATCGCGGACCTGCTGGAGGCCGGAGTTCATTTCGGTCACCAGACGCGCCGCTGGAACCCCAAGATGCGCCGCTTCATCTACGGCGAGCGCAACGGCATCTACATCATCGACCTGCTGAAGACGGCCGCGCTCTTGCGCCAAGCGCAGGAATTCGCCGCCCAGGTCGCCCAGCGCGGCGGCACCGTGCTGTTCGTCGGCACCAAGAAGCAGGCCCGCGACGCGATCAAGGAGGTCGCCGAGGCGGCCGACATGCCCTACGTTAACCACCGCTGGCTCGGTGGTCTGTTGACGAACTTCCAAACCATCAACCAGCGCATTCGGCGCCTGCACGACCTCGAACGCTATGAGACAGAGGGTCAGCTCGCGCTGCTGCCCACGCGCGAGCGGATGGCCGCGCAGGCCGATCTCGCAAAGCTGCGCGCCAACCTTGGGGGCGTGAAGAACATGCAGCGCACCCCCAACGCGATCTTCGTGATCGATCTGAAAACCGAGGCGATCGCCGTGCGCGAAGCACAGCGCTTGCGCATCCCGGTCATCGGTCTGGTCGACACCAACTGCGATCCCGACGGCATCGACTATGTGGTGCCCGGCAACGACGACGCGATGCGCTCCTGCGCACTGATTGCCAAAGCGATCGGCGACGTGGTCGCGCAAGCCCACGCGGTGTTCCGTGCCGAGGAGGAGAAGGCACGCCAGGAACGTGTCGAGCAGGCCCGTCGCGAGGCCGAGGAGCGCGCACGCCGCGAAGCCGAGGAACAGGCCAAGCGCGAGGCTGAGGAACAAGCAGCCAAGGAGGCCGCCGAGAAGCAGGCTGCTGCTGCTGCCGCCGCCGCCGCTCAGGCGCAGGCTGCGGCCAGCGCTGCCGAGCAACCGTCGGCTCCGACCCCGGCGCAAGCCGCTCCCGCACAGGCTGCCGCTCCGGCACAGGCTCCTCCTGCACAGGCCCCTCCGGCGCAAGCCGCAGCTCCAGCGCAGGCCGTACAGGCACCGGTGCCGCCAGCCGCTCCCGTCCCGGCACCGGCCACACCGGCAGCACCCGCCCCGCCCACTCCAACGCCGTCAGCTGAGCCCGCCGTGGAGCCTGCCGTCGCGCAGGCTCCACCCGCCGAGGCGCCGGCTGCCGAGGCACCCTCTGCGGAGGCCCCCACTGAGGCAGCTGCCACGAGTGAGCAAGAGACACCGGCCACACAGGAGAGCGCATCGTGAGTGCGGTCGATATTTCCGCCAAGGACGTAAAGGCGCTGCGCGAGCGCACTGGCGCAGGCATGATGGACTGCAAGAAGGCTCTTGCCGAGGCCGAGAACGACATCGAGAAGGCGATCGAGATTCTGCGTCTGAAGCAGGGTAAGAAGATCCAGGATCTCGGCGAGCGTACCGCCAGCGAGGGCACCGTCCAGGCATACATTCACGCTGGCGCCAAGGTGGGTGTGCTGATCGAGGTCGATTGCAACACCGACTTCGTGGCCACCAACGAGGATTTCGTGTCCTTCGCTCGCGACGTCGCCATGCAAATCGCCGCCACCCCAACCGTGGCGTATGTCAGCCGCGAGGACGTGCCCGCCGACGCGCGCGATGCGGAGGCCCGCATCTACGAGCAGGAGGCCGCCGAGAAGCCCGAGAACATTCGCGAGAAGATCGTCGCGGGCAAGCTCGACTCGTGGTACCAGACGATCGTGCTGCTCGAGCAGGAGATGCACAACCCCAAGTTCGAGGGCAAGACGGTGCAGCAGCTGCGCGATGAGCTGACGGTCAAGACGGGCGAGAATGTGGTCATACGCCGGTTTGTGCGCTTCGCGATAGGCCAGTAGGCCTCCACCGGATAGGCTCTGGCGTCGATGGGCGCGCCTGCCTTCAAACGCGTATTGCTGAAGCTCTCCGGAGAGGCCCTGATGGGCTCGCTTGACTACGGCACCGACCCCGAGCGCGTAGCCGCGGTCGCGCGTCAAGTTTCCGCAGTGCGCGACCAGGGCGTGGAGGTTGCGATCGTGGTTGGAGCGGGCAACATCTTCCGCGGCATGACCGGCGTGGCAGAGGGCATGGATCGCTCCACCGCCGACTACATGGGGATGCTCGCCACCGTGCTCAACGCGCTGCCATTGCAGGATGCGCTGGAGCGGGCGGGCACGAACACGCGCGTGCAGTCGGCGCTCGAGATCTCAGAGGTGGCCGAGCCCTACATCCGTCGCCGTGCCATGCGCCACTTGGAGAAGGGGCGCGTGGTGATTTTCGCCGCCGGCACGGGCAACCCGTTCTTTACGACCGACACCGCCGCGGCACTGCGCGCCGCGGAGATCCACGCGGAGATCATCCTGATGGCCAAGAACGGTGTCGAGGGTGTCTACAGTGCCGATCCGGCACTCGACCCGACCGCACAGTTCATCCCGCGCATCACTCACATGGAAGCGATCGAGCGGCGGTTGCGCGTGATGGACTCCACCGCTCTGGCGCTGTGCATGGAGAACTCGATGCCGCTGAACGTGTTCAACATGGACGATGAGACCAACATTCCCAGGATCGTGGCTGGTGCTCGCGTGGGGACGCTGGTGAGCACATGACTGTGAACCTGTCTCAAAACATTCGGCACGCCCGGAATGCATCCCTGGACGCAGCGCTGGATCGCCACGTGACGTCTTGCACGTACCACCAGTACGCGCTGCGACATCCCGCGGCGCCCAGCTTGGTCCATGAACGCACCGAACGCACCGCCTGTTTTGAGACAGGTCCTTCAACGAGAGGAGCCGGCGATGGCCGCTGAGACGATCGATGCCCTGCTCGAGGACGCGCGCGAGCGCATGGCCAAGTCGCTCGAGTCCACCCAGCACGAGTTCGGCTCCGTCCGGACGGGGCGTGCCAGCCCCGCTCTCCTGGAGCGCGTGGTGGTCGACTATTACGGCGCGCAAACCCCACTCAACCAGCTGTCCACGATCTCCGCGCCAGAGGCACGCCTGATCACCGTGCAGCCATACGACAAGTCGTCTATCAAGACGATCGAGAAGGCGATCAACGAGTCGGACGTCGGGCTCAACCCATCCAACGACGGCAACCTCATCCGCCTGGTCGTGCCCGAGCTGACCGAAGAGCGCCGCAAGGAGCTCGTCAAGGTGGTGCGCAATCTCGCCGAGGACGGACGCATCGCGATCCGCAACGTTCGCCGCGACACGATGCAGCAGCTGCGCGACCTGAAGTCAGAAGGGGAGGCTGGCTCCGATGACGAGCATCGCGCCGAGGTCGAGTTGCAGAAGCTAACCGACGGCAACATCAAGGACCTAGAGGCGGTGTTGAAGGTCAAGGAGGAGGAGATCCTCGAGGTGTGATGGTCTTTATGGTCGCCGTACCGAGCTCCCGGGGAGCATCAGAGAGCAAGCGCACGTGATGGTCGCCTCGCTGGATGAGCAGGAGCCTGAGGGCCAGGAGGGCCGCGGCGCCGATGCGCGTTACGTGGCGATCATCACCGACGGCAACGGACGCTGGGCACGTGCCCGTGGGATCCCGGTCAATGAGGGTCACAGCGCCGGTGCTGACAACGTCAAGGCGCGTCTGCGCGATGCGGTGGAGCTCGGGATCGAAGAGCTCACCGTGTATTCGTTCTCCACCGAGAACTGGTCGCGCCCGGTCGAGGAGGTGCGGGGATTGATGGAGATGTTCGCCAAGCGCATTTCAGGCGAAACGCCCGAGCTACACGCGGAAGGTGTGCGAATGAGGTTCATCGGGCGCCGAGAGGGGATCGACCCGGACCTCTCGGAGCGCATGGGCTGGGCTGAAGGGTTGACCGACGCGAACACGCGCATCACATTGTTTGTCGCGTTCAACTACGGCGGGCGCGCCGAGATCCTCGATGCGGCCCGTGCATTTGAGGGTGGCGGCGAGGAGGAGTTCCGCAAGCATCTCTACGCTCCGGAGATGCACGACCCGGACCTGATCATTCGCACCAGCGGCGAGCGGCGCTTGTCCAACTATCTGCTGTGGCAGTCGGCCTATTCCGAGCTGGTGTTCCGCGATGAGCTGTGGCCCGACTTTTCCCGCGAGGCGTTGCGGCAGGCGCTCTCCGAGTTCTCGGAGCGTCGCCGCCGCTTTGGCGGGCGCTAGCGCAATGGCGGCTCGCCGCACATCGGTCCGTGCGGGCTTTTCCGATCGCGCCAATCGCGCGGGCGGCTCGGATGTGGGTTCGCGCATCCTGTTCGCGCTACCGCTGATCGCACTCGCACTGTTTCTCGTGATCGAGGGCGGCACCGTGTTCGCGCTCGGAGTGTTCGTGATCGGTTGCGTGTGCATGCACGAGCTGTATGGCATCTACGGGCGCGCCCGTCCGGTGCGGCTCGCCGGGTTCGTGGTGCTTGCCGGCTTGATTGCGGCGGCACTGCACGGCGGTCAGGCACGCGTACTGCTCGCCGCCAGCGCTGCGCTCCCCGTGCTGTTCGGATTCACGCTCACCCAGAAGCGTCCAAGCGTCGGAGGCATGGCACTCACGTTGCTCGGCGTGTACTGGATCGGCTTCGCGCTCGCCCACGCGGTACTGCTGCGCGAACTGCCGCACGGCGAGGGCATCGTCATCGATGTGCTCGTGGGAACCTTCCTCGGCGACACTGGCGCTTATTTGGGTGGGCGTCTGTTCGGCAAACGACCGCTCGCGCCGAGCATCTCGCCCAATAAGACGGTCGAGGGGCTGATCGCCGGCATCGCCTGCTCGGTACTCGCCGTCTGGTTCGCCGGTCGCTACCAAAGTTGGCTGCCCGGCACGCACGCGCTCGTGCTCGGCGTCGGCGTCGGTGTGTTCGCGCCAATCGGCGACCTGTTCGAGTCGTTCGTCAAGCGGCAGGCCGGCGCCAAGGACACCGGCAGCCTGCTCGGCGCCCACGGAGGGTTGCTCGATCGACTCGACGCGGTGCTTTTCACGGCGGTCGTCGGCTACTACATATGGTTGGCATATGTCTAGCGCCGCCAAGCGCCTGCTCATCCTAGGCTCGACCGGCTCAATCGGTACGCAGGCGCTCGACGTGCTCGGGCGCAGTGACGAACTGGAGCTCGTGGGTCTCTCTGCCGAGAGCTCATGGGAGTCGCTTGTGGAGCAGGCGCGCTTGCATCGGGTCAAACGGATCGCGTTGGTGGACGAGCACGCGGCGCGGATGGCGGCTGAGGCTTGGCCGGAGGGCGAAGTGTTGGCTGGCGCCGAGGGACTTGTGCGGCTGGTCGTGGAGTCGGGCGCGGAGTTGGTGCTCAACGCGCTCGTCGGCTCCGCGGGCCTCGGTCCCACAGTTGCGACGCTTGGAGAGGGCATCGACCTCGCGCTCGCCAACAAGGAGTCGCTCGTGGTTGGCGGCGAGTTGGTGGTTGCGCTTGCCGAAGCCACCGGTGCGCGGATTGTGCCCGTTGACTCCGAGCACACCGCGCTTCACCAATTGCTCTCAGGCCAGCCACCGGGGAGCGTCGAGCGGCTCACGATCACCGCCAGCGGCGGTCCTTTCCGCGGTCGCTCGCGCGCGGAGCTTGCCGAGGTGAGCGTAGAGCAGGCCCTTGAACACCCGACATGGGCGATGGGGAGCATGAACACGATCGGCTCGGCCACTCTGATGAACAAGGGGCTCGAGCTGATGGAGGCCCATCACCTATTCGGCACCCCATATGAGCGCATCGACGTGGTGGTGCACCCACAGTCGCTGATCCACGGGCTGATCCAGCTCGCCGACGGCGCGATGCTCGCCCATATCGGTCCCCGCGACATGCGCGTGGCGATCTCATACGCGCTGCACGGCGGGGAGAGCGTGGGTCTCCCGATCGAGCCGCTGGATCTCGTGCAGGTTGGCACGTTGACGTTCGAGCCTGTGGATGTCGACGCTTTCCCATGCCTGCGCCTCGCTCGCGAAGCCGCTCAAGCCGGTGGCACAACACCGTGCGTGCTCAATGCAGCCAACGAGATCGCGGTGCACGCCTTCCTCAGCGGACGCTTGCCGTTCCTAGGGATATCCGAGGTGATCGAACGCACGCTTGACGCATTGCCCGGCGTGCCGGTTCGCGCGTTCGAGTCGCTGTACGAGGCGGATCGCGAGGCGCGCTCGGTCGCCGAGGAGGTGTCCCGCTCAATAGGGCTTGTCGGATAAAGGTGGTATGCACCTGCTGTCGCAACGAACTGGTCAGGCATCCTTGTTTGAGATCGCGCCGTTCCATTTTCATCGACGAGCCCGGTATGATCGTGGTATGACCAAAGTTGCCAAGCTGACGATCTCGCTTCCGCAGGAGCAGGTCGCTGAGGTACGTGCGGCTGTCGGTCGCGGCGAGGCGGCGAGTGTGTCGAGTTACATTTCGGCCGCTCTCGCGGTTGTCGCGACCTCGTCGGTCGACGAGGATGACGACACCCTTGCTGATCTTGTTGCAGACATGATCGCCGAGGATGGTGTGCCTAGCCCGGAGGCCTATGCGTGGGCTGACAAGGTTCTTGGCCTGACTGGTGGGGAGGACTGACGTGCAGGGCCTAACGCTCGACAGCGGCGCGCTGATCGCCCTCGAACGCAAAGACGATCGAATGAAAGCGCTACTCGATCGCATGCTCTCTCATCCGGACACGGTCATCCACATTCCCGCAGGTGTCCTCGCGCAGGTGTTTAGGGATGGCTCCAAACAGGTGAGACTCGCGAGGCTGCTGAAAAAGGGCCAGGCGCGGGTTGTCGTGCTCGACGAGCACACGGCACGCGCCGCTGGCATTCTGATCGGGTTGCGAGGCACCGATGACGTTGTGGACGCAAGCGTCGTGATATGCGCTCGTCGCTATCACCAGTCGGTGGTGACCGGCGATCCGGAGGATTTGCGCGTTCTAGACGCGAGCTTGGATCTACAGGCCATCTGAATCTTCGCCAAAGCTGCTTCCGCCAAACTATCTAGGCCAAAGCCTCCGCGCCGCCAGAGCCTCAGCCGCGGCTGCCGGCGAGACATGCCCCGCACGCCTGCCACACTGAGCCCATGAGCTGGGTGCTGACCATCCTCGGGATCATGGCGCTGATCGTGTTGCACGAGTTGGGCCACTTCGCCGTGGCGAAGGCTGTGGGCATGCGTGTGGAGCGCTTTTCGCTGTTCTTCCCGCCCAAGCTTGTCGGGATCAAGCGTGGGGAGACCGAATACATGATTGGCGCGATCCCAGCGGGTGGGTACGTGAAGATCACGGGCATGAACCCGGATGAGATCGAGCAACTGCCCCCTGAGGTCGCCAAGCGTGCGTATTACACGCAGCCGCCGTGGAAGCGGATAGTCGTGATCCTCGCGGGTCCCGGCGTAAATCTGCTGATCGCGTTCGTGCTGTTCTGGGCTGTGCTCGTGTCTGGCAGCCTCAGCGGCGCGATTACCCTTTCGAACCTCAACCCGTCGGTGCAAACGGTGGTGACGACCACTTCGGTTAAGGCGGTGGAGAAAGGCGAGCCGGCCGCCGCGGTGCTGCGCCGCGGAGACCGGATCCTCGCTGTGGACGGTCACCGCGCAACGGTGCCATCGGCCACGGCTGCGATCGCCTCCCATCGCTGCGCCGGAGCCTTGATCGAAGGTTGCAAGGCTCAGACCCCAGTCGAGCTTACGATCCGCCGAGACGGGCGCACGCTCATGGTCTCGGCCTATCCGCGCTACAACAAGCAGGTCGGGCGGATGCTGATCGGCTTCGACTTCGCGTATACCGCTAAGTCGTTTGGTGTGTTCGCGGCAGCCGGTACCGCGCTCTCGGAGATGTGGGGCGCGACCACGAGCATGGTGTCGAACATCGGCAAGGCGTTCACGAGCGCGAAGGTGCGCAAAGAATTCCACAGCATCGTGGGAATCACCGAGATCGCTCAGGAAGCGGTCGTCGCGGGTCCCGGTTACGCACTCGTGTTCCTCGGCTTCGTGTCGCTGGCGCTGGCGGTAATCAACCTATTCCCGTTCCTGCCGCTCGACGGTGGCCACGTGCTTTGGGCAGTCGCGGAGAAGTTGCGCGGGCGGCGCGTGTCGCTGACCGCGATGTGGCGCTTCAGCTCGGTGGGGATCGTGCTGTTGCTGTTCCTCGTGATAAACGGGTTCGGCAACGACATCGGTCGTTTGGGCGGATAGCTCCTCCCGCTGGGCCGGTGGTCAGCTCGCGCTCGCGGTCGGTGGCGGCGTTGGTGCGCGCACGCACACCCAGCTCTTGACGAGCGGTCCGACCCGCTCGGGTATGGCAGACCCGAACAGGCGCTCGAACTCTCGACGGGAGAGCAGCGAGATGTCCTCCCATGCACCGGCGGCGCCAAGACGCCAGTAGGGGCGGCGCAATGCCGTCGGCAGCCAGTGGGCGAAGGGCAGCAGCGAGTGCGGCTCGACCGGGAAGGAGCGTGCAGGCGTTTGCACGAACCAGCCGCGTCCCACGCGACGCACCTCGCTCCCGAACGCCTCGCGGTGCTCGGGCGCGACGTGCTCGATCACGCTCGAGCAATACACCAGGTCGAACTCGTCCTCGGCGAATGGGAGTCCCGCCGCCGCATCCGCACGGACGAACGGCCCCGGATAGTCGGGGCGCTCGGCGAGATCCACGCCGGTGATGTCCAGGTCGGGCTCGAGTGCGCGCAAGCCGAGTGCGCCACAGCCGACATCGAGCACACGCGCGCCGGACTCGAGTTGCAGGCGCGCGAAGAAGCGCTCGTGGCGCCGTGTGCGAGCGCCGGCGGCAAGGGGGGAGGCGAGTCGCGCGAGTGGTCCGCGGGCGGTGGCGTAGACGTCGCTTGTGGGATGCTTGTGCGTTGCCATGCGTCGCAGCTTATGCGCAGCGGCAGCCGCTCAACGCGAGCTTCACAGATCGCCGGCCGGCCCGCGCCTACAATATGCCCATGGCCTCCGAGCGTCAGATCCATGTCGGGCCCGTGCCGATCGGCGGTGGGGCGCCTGTGGCGGTGCAGACGATGACCAAGACCGAGACCGCGAACCTTGCGGCGACGATGGAGCAGATCCGCAAAGTGGCCGACGCCGGCGCGGACATCGTGCGCGTCGCGGTGCCGCGCGAGCAGGACGTGGAGGCCCTGAAGCAGATCGTGCTCGACTCGCCGATCCCGGTGATCGCCGACATCCACTTCAACCACACGCTTGCGCTGAAGGCGATCGAAGCGGGAGCGCACTGTGTGCGCTTGAACCCCGGCAACATCGGCGGCCCGGAGAAGGTGGCCGAGGTGATCGCGCTGGCCAAGCAGACCGGCACTCCACTGCGCGTGGGGGTCAACAGCGGCTCGCTGCCCAAGCATCTGCGAGACCTGGAGTACGAGAACCCCGTCGAGGCGCTGGTGACGGCCGCTGTCGAGACCGTGGAGCTGATGGAGCGCCTGGATTTCGAGAACTTCAAGGTGTCGATGAAGTCCACGTCGGTACCCAACACGATCGCCTCCAACCGGATGTTGGCGCAGCGTATCCCCTATCCGCTGCACCTGGGCGTGACCGAGGCCGGCACGAAGTGGTCGGGCTCGCTGAAGTCGGCTGTGGGCCTGGGCACGCTGCTGGCGGACGGCATCGGCGACACGATCCGCATCTCACTGTCCACCTTCCATGCCGAGGAGGAGGTCAAGGTCGCCTGGGAGATCCTCAAGGCGCTGAAGCTACGTGAGAAGGGCCCCGTGCTGATCGCCTGCCCGACTTGTGGACGCCTGCAGTTCGACATGGACACGGTCGTCGCCGAAGTGGAGCAGCGCTTGGAGGCGTATGAGGACCCGATCGAGGTGTCGGTGCTGGGCTGCGCGGTGAACGGCATCGGCGAGGCGCGCCACGCCGACTTCGGGATCACCGGCGCGAAGGACATGGGCATGATCTACTCCAAGGGCGAGCCCCTGAAGAAGGTGCCCACCGAGCAGCTGGTGGATGAGCTGTTCAAGGAGATCGACCGCTACTACGCGGCTGGCAAGACGGTGACGCGCGACGAGCGCGCCGCCGCGGAGGCGCGCGAGTGGCTGGCTGCCAACGAGGATGCCACGGCGATGACCCCAGAGAAACTGGCGGCGCTCGAGGCAGCGACCGCCGAGCAGGAAACCGAGGCGGATGCGGTGCTCGAGTCGATGCTCGCCGGCGCCTCAGAGGGTGAGCCGGTCGGCGCGGCGAGCGGCAAAGGCACGTTGAATGGCGGCGTTGCGCTCGACGAGGCGACATCTCCGGTCGCCGGTCGGCGCTTCAACCGCGGTTAGTCAGGGCCACGGCGACCTCCGGGGCGGTGCGTGCACCGCCCCGGAGTGGCGGTCACAGGTTGTTGATCATCACGGTCGACGTGTCTCGGGGCGAGTTGTACGAGGTCCTGGTGGCGAGATGGAGGACGTCCGTCTCCCCCGGATCGCCCGCGAGTAGGCTCTCCGCGCCGGCCTCGACCAGCGCGCGTTGGACGACGGGCGAGCCGGGGACCACGGCGAAGTCGCGTCCTCGCGTCTTGCACGCCGCGCCGCGGAGTGCGATCGTCATGGCCCCGACCGGGTCGATCGCGTCGAGCTGACGCAGGTCGAGGGTGAGAATCGTGACGCCTTCTTCGCACAGACATTCGATCTCGTCCTCGAGCTCGACCGCCGTGCGGTGGTCGAGCGTTCCCGTCAGGATCAGCTTGTGCTTCCACACGGGCGCGCTCGCGAGCGCCAGGTGCGGACGCGCGTGCACGGCCGGTGCCCGACCGGCACGATCGTCGACGCTGACTGGATGCGCGAGCACTTCTGCCGCTGCATCGTGGTTGTCCGAGTGGTTGGTTATCGCCGTCGTTGCCGACGATGTCAGATGAGGTTGCATAGCGAGTACAGCTCCTTTCAAAGATCTTCGAACCGATAGCCAAATCGGCCTGGATCCGGTGATCCGGGGCCGCTTGGCGCTGAGAGACCGAGTAAGGAGCTATCCCGGGCGCTCGGGGATCAGAGCGAAGAACGAGGTGCGCCACGATGGCTGGGATACGCACAACCGCAGCATCACGCTGGGAGCTGAATGGAGCAGGGAGTTCGTGAGTATGAACGACGCCGAGGAAGCGGCGCCCGAGCTCGCTCCAGCGGCCGACCCACCGCCCGCGCCGCCCGGTGCGGGTCCGGGATCGGTGGTGTGACTCTCGATCACCGAATCGTTGTTCCGAGCGTGGGCGAGTGCGCCGGTCGCGATCACCGCCGCCGGAGATGCGTCGATGGTGGAGACCGACGATGTTCCCGGCGTGTCCAGCCAGCGACCGACTGAGCCTGTTGCGATCATCGATGCGCCGAACGCGGCGAGCTCGCGGCTTATCTGCCGGGCCTGTCGGCGTGCTGAGCTCGTCGCCGATTCCGGTGTGACCGTCGCCTGGCTTTCCCCGGCAGGCATTGAGATGATGGGCGTTGCCGTGGAGGCGTTGGGAGCCGGCGTGGGGGTCGAGGACGCGGGTACGACTTCGTTTGTCGGTTCTTTGTGGTCCGACCCCGAAGTGCCGGTGGGCGTTTGCGAATCCCCGGTCCCTTCGGTTGTGGGCTCTTCCGAGCTCGCTTCCCCACCCGCCTTGCCGGCCTGTTTTTCGGTGGTCTGCTGTTCGTGAGCGGGGGGAGCTTCTTCGGAGGTGGGCGGCGTTTGGTCGCCTGTGGGAGCGGTTACGGGTGGCGTTGGTTCGCTGGTGGAGGGAGGGTCCTCGGCGATCGGTGGCGTCGGTTCGGTGGAGGAGACGGGTTCTTCGGTGCCTGACGGTGGTTGTTCGTGTTCGCCTGAAGGTTGCGGTTGTTGCACCGGGGCGTCGGCTTCTTCAGAGGCGGGCGGCGTTGGTTCGGTTGCTGGTGGGACTTGTTCGCCTGCGGGCGGGGCCTGTTCGCCGGCGGGTGGCGTTGTTTGCTCGGGAGGCGCACCGCTTTCTGACGTCGCTTCGCCGACCGTTGCTTCTGTGGTTGCTTCGGGTGCGTTTGCTTCCTGCGCTTGGGCGCCGGCGGCGAAGAGGGAGCCGGAGAACACAAGCGAGACGGCGAGCGCGAGCGACACGACCAACCAAAGAGCAGGGCGGCCTTTGGATGGGAACGGCATGAGAGGGTTACTGAACACCGTGATCATGGTTCGCTACAGAGCGACGGACGTATACGAATTTAGCGGCTCCCGATCTGAATTCCAGCGCTATTCTGTTCGAAGGCTATTCTCATACAAGATGATGAAGAGCGCAAGGGGTGTCTGTGTTCCGAGCTTGTGATCGACGCGCTGACCTTGGACCTAGTGGCCGGATCTGGTCGGAGGGCCGAAGGGGTTGGGGCTCGTGCTCGTTCTGACGCGGAAGAGCAGGCAGAGCATCATGATCGGCGATGACGTCGAGGTCACGGTGCTGTCGAACGATGGCACGAAGGTGCGCCTGGGTATCCAGGCGCCCCAGGCGATTCCGGTGCACCGAGCCGAGATCTACGACCAGATTCGGGCCGAGCACCAAGAGGACGCCACGGTGCGCGGCAGCGGTCGGTGAAGTCGGTCGGGATGATCGGCGGGGCAGAGCGCGCGTGACTCGAGCCAGCGACCTTGGCGGCGCGCGGACCGCATACTTGTTCGATCCGCGCGCTGCGCGTGCGCTCAGCTCGCTGCGCTGAACCGCTCGGCCACCACGCTCCAGTCGACCGTGTTCCACCAGGCATCGAGGTAGTCGGGCCGCTTGTTCTGGTACTTCAGGTAGTAGGCGTGCTCCCACACGTCCACGCCAAGCAGCGGTGTGCTGCCCATCGAGATCGGGTTGTCCTGGTTGGGCGTGCCAACGATCGCAAGCGATGAGCCGTTGTGCACGAGCCACGACCAGCCGGAGCCGAACTGGTTGATGCCGGCTGTCTTCAGCGCGGTCTGGAAGTCGCCAAACGAGCCGAATGCGGCGGCGATCGCGTCGGCCAGCGCGCCGTCGGGCTCACCGCCACCGTCGGCGGACATCGACTCCCAGAAGAGCGAGTGGTTGTAGTGGCCGCCGCCGTTGTTCTGCACGGCGGTGCGCTTGTCGGCCGGTACCTGCGAGAGGTCCTTGAGCACGTCCTCGATCGGCATGTCGGCCAGCGGCGTGCCCTCCAGGGCCGCGTTGACCTTGTCCACGTAGGCCTGATGGTGCTTGTCGTGATGGATTTCCATCGTCAGCTTGTCGATGTGTGGCTCGAGCGCGTCATACGCGTAGGGAAGCGGCGGTACGGAGTAGGCCATGGGGGCTCCTTCGGTTGGGGACGTGGTGCATGTAATTCATAGCGCGCCATCGCACCCGAGGCGTGACCGAGTGGTGTGGCGCACGACTTCTATTTTTTGGGCTACCCAGCTTGAGCGTCGCGCAACACGATGCGGGAGCGGGATCACGCGTAGGATGCCGAACACGCCATGACCAGACTGACCGAGTACCTGTTGCCCACAGAGAAGCAGGCCCCCGCCGATGCCGAGGCGATTTCGCACAAGCTGATGGTGCGCGCCGGGCTGATTCGTCAAATGGGGGCGGGCATGTGGACGTGGTTGCCCGCTGGCTGGCGCGTGCATCAGCGCGTCGTGCAGATCATTCGCGAGGAGATCGACGCGATCGGCGGGCGCGAGATGCTGATGCCAGTGCTGCAGCCAGCCGAGCCGTGGCGCAAGACTGGTCGCCTCGGCATCGAGGAGCTGTTCAAGCTGCAGGACCGCAAGGGCTCGGAGCTGGTGCTCGCGATGACCCATGAGGAGGCGGTCACGTTTCATGCGGCGCAGACGATCGACTCCTACCGCGATCTACCACTGATCCTCTACCACTTTCAGGTCAAGGAGCGCGACGAGCCACGCCCGCGTGCCGGGGTGCTGCGCACACGGGAGTTCGTGATGAAGGACTCCTACAGCTTCGACCGCGACCAGGCCGGCCTGGAGGAGCGCTACGCGCTGCATGTGGGCGCGTATGACCGCATCATGCAGCGCACGGGCCTGCGCTTCTATCGCGTGGAGTCAGATGTGGGCATGATGGGCGGCCTGGGTGCGCACGAGTACATGGCGCCATGTCCGGCGGGCGAGGACGAGGTCGTGCTGGGCGAGGGATATGCCGCGAACGTCGAGGTGGCCAAGGTCAGCCCCGATGTGCAGCGGACGGCCGACGGCGGCTACGCGCGCGGTGGCGAAGCCCTCACGGTCGAGCCGGCGATCGAGATCGGCAACATCTTCAAGTTGGGCACGCGCTACTCCGAGCCGCTGGGCGCAACCTACATCGACGAGCACGGAGCCGAGCTGCCGATCTGGATGGGCTCCTACGGGATCGGCCCGGCGCGCGTCGTGGCCGCGGCGGTTGAGCAGTTCGCCGACGAGCACGGCATCTCCTGGCCCAATGCGCTAGCTCCATTCGCGGTGCACCTGGTGGCCGTGGGTCGCCCCGGCACACCCGAGCGCGACGCGGCCGACGCGCTGTATGAGACACTCGTGGCCGGCGGAGTGGACGTGCTGTATGACGACCGCGAGGCCGGCCCGGGGGAGAAGTTTGCCGACGCCGAGCTGCTGGGGTGCCCGGTGCGATTGACCGTCGGGCGGCGCAGCCTGGAGTCGGGCGAGATCGAGGTGCAGCTGCGGCGCGGGCGCGAGAGCGTTCCGGGACTGCCGCTCGGCGGCGATCCGGGGGAGCTGCTGCGGGCGCTGGACAAGCTGTGCCAGAGCACCCCGTAGAGCCCGGAGAGGGATCGCCGGACGAGCCTGGCGGCGGGTCGGGTGAGCGGACGAGCCGTGAACGAGCGACCGGTCAGCACACGGTGCATGAGCGAGCGCCGGAACAGGTAACCGTGTCCGGGACTCGGCTCACCGTCCGTCGCCTGGTCGGCCTGGACCGCTCAGGGCCACCGCCACCACAAACGCTATCTGGAGCGCCGCTGCGACCGTGGACGATTCCCAACGCGATCGGTTTCGCGCGGCTCGCGCTGATCCCCGCGTTCCTGGTGGTGGCGCTCTCGAGCGGCGATGGCGTGGATGCACTCAACGCGATCCTGTTCGCGGTGATCGGCTGGGGCGATTACGCCGACGGGATCGCCGCACGCGTGAGCGGCCAGTACAGCCGCCTGGGCGCCCTGATGGACCCCGTCACCGACCGCCTGCTGGTCGTCAGCGGCGTGGTTGTGTGCTGGCGCTTCGACTTGCTCCCGCGCTGGGCGCTGGCGATCCTGGTGGCGCGCGAGCTGCTGATGGTGGTGCTCGGGCGCTACGGGCTGAAGCGGGGCATCGAGCTGCGCATCAACTGGCCGGGACGCGTCGGCGTGGCGCCGCTGATGGGCGCGCTGTTCTTCGCGATGTGCGGCCTCGGCACGCTTGCCGAAGTGCTGTTGTACGTAGGGCTTGTGCTGGCGCTCGTGGCTAGCTGGCTGTACTTGCGTTCGGGGCGCCAACAGCTGCGCGAGCGCGCCACATAGCCAACAGCCGTTCACCTGCGAGAAACGCACCGATCGTGCCGGTGCACAGCAACAGCGCCATCAGGCTGACGTTGTAGCGCGGCTGGTCGTTGAACGGCGTCGCGAAGGCCGAGATCGCAAGCAGCGCGCCGGTGCTGATCACGAGCACGAAGCGGCGCGTGAGAATCGTGCCGGCCAGCAGCCCGATCACGGCGAGGATCAAGTAGAGCTTGTGCTGGGTGGGGCTCGTGTCGGGGTGGTAGGTGCCGTTGCCACCGGTCCACGCGACCGTCCACATCTTCCAAAACTTCGACCACAGCATCGAGGTGAACGCGGCCGGTTTGCCGAGTGCGTATTTGCGGACGTTGTTGAGGTTTTCTTCGTTCACCGCCGCGTTCTCGGACATGCCGGGGTGGTGCGCTTCGATCAGCCGGAACACGGGCGCGGAGGACTGCTGCCAATAGCGTCCACAGTCCTGGGGAAAGTGATGGCAGACTTCGGGCGCGAGCTTCTCCTCGGTTGGTACCAGCTCGCCCTTGCCGGGCAGGTAGCTGCCGATGAAGAACGCGTCCGGGCCGGCGGTCGTGAGCGGCACGAAGCGGCCCTCCTCGTGGGAGGCGTAGTACAGCCACGGTGAGAGCGTGAGCATCAGTGCGACCAGGTACACGCCGCCGCGCAGCAGGCCGGTGCGCCACCCTGCGCGCCCGACGAGACCGAGCGCGAGCGCGATCACGCCCATGCCGAGGGCCATGTCGCTGCGTGTGAGGCACGTGATGCCGCCGATCACGCCCGCGGCGAACAACCACAGCAGCTCGTTGCGCTTGCCATAGCGCGAGCGCGCGAATGCCGCCGAGGCGATCGCGGCCATCAGCACGAGCGCGCCCGTCGGCTCTGAGAGGAACGTGCGCGTCGCCTCGATCAGCGGCTCGTAGCTTGCCACCAGCGCGGTGGCGATCACGCTCGCCCACGGTCCAGCGAACACCCACGCGAGCAGCGCCACCAGCGCGAGCGTGAGGATGCCCGCGACCAGCTGCGTGTATTGGGCGGGACCGCTCGCGTGCGTGGCGAGCTTCAGCGAGTGGTGACCGGAGAGCCGGGTGGCGATCGCGAAGGCGATCGAGGTGCCGGGCGGCCACTTGAAGGTCGCATAGCGTTCGTCGGCGAGGATGCGGTTGGCATTGCCGACATAGCCGTTCTCATCCGCGGAGAGGTGCGTGTTGGTGCCGATCGCCGTGTTGCGCGCGACGCCGCCGGCGACGACGATCGCGAGTACCAGCATGAGCGCGATCTTGCTCGCGGCGGTCATGCTCGTAATCGGTCGCAACCGCCGCGCCGCCGCGTGGCTCGTGGTCGGTCGCAACCGCTGCGTGGCCGTCTCCATCACTCTCAAGCTCAACTTTACCTTTTGGTCTATAATCGTGCGCAGAGCAGGCAGCGTCGCGTGCGGCGAGCCTGTCCCGATTGCTGTAAGCCCAGCATCCTTGCGCAACAGGAGATCGCTCGCTATGGACACGTTTCCCGACCTAGGCTCGATGACCGACAGTGAGCTCAAGGACGTCATTCGTCAGCTCACCGAGGAAGAGATGGAGATTTCCTACAAGCGCCGCATCTTGCACGGCAAGATCGACATTCTGCGCGCTGAGCTCGTATCGCGCTTGCGCGAGCAGCACAAGGAGGGCGAGATGGCGATCTCCGGCGACGACGTGCAGCGGTTGACAGACATCCTCGCGAGTCGTGGAGGCGGAGCCTCGGTAGACGAGGGATAGGGGCGAGGAGGCGACATGGCGTTGCACTGCCCCGAGTGCGGCTTCCTCAGCGACGAGGGCGCGAACTATTGCCAGCGCTGCGGTGCGCTGCTGCCACGAGGCGAGGGTGCCTCGGGCGAGCCGGCCACTGCGACCTACCGGATCGACGAGGCGGGCGAGCTGGTACCGGTCGAGATCGACGAGGTGACAGCGCATGGTCCGGCGCTTGTGATCCGCACAGGCGGCGGCCGAGCGGGCGAGAGCTTTCCTGTGGATCGCGAGCGCATGACGATCGGCCGGCGCCCCGACTCGAGCGTGTTTCTCGACGACGTGACCGTCTCGCGCGATCACGCACTGCTGGTGCATCGCGGCGACGCTTGGTATCTGGACGATTGCGGCTCGCTGAACGGCACCTACGTAAATCGCTCGCGGATCGAGTCCCATCGCCTGGAGGAGGGCGATGAGCTGCAGATCGGCAAGTACAAGCTCACGTATCACGCACGCTGATGGCAATCGCCTCGCAAATCCCCGCCAAAGACGAAGCTGCCGCCGCCGGCACAGGCACATCGACTGAGGCGTCGGAGGGCTCAAACGGCGCGTCCGCGCGTCAGAAGGCACTCACGATCGGCGCGGTGTGCAAGACGCTGGTGCAGGAGTTCCCCGACATCTCGATCTCCAAGATCCGCTACCTGGAGGACCAGAAGCTGCTGAACCCGCGGCGCACGCCCGGCGGCTACCGGCTCTACGCGCAGAGCGACGTGGCGAGGTTGCGCACGATCCTGCGGATGCAGCGCGACGAGTTCCTGCCGCTGCGGGTCATTCGCCAAGAGCTGGCCGCGGGGCGCACCGGCGATACACAGGTACCGCGCCCCGGACGCGAGGGCAAGCGTGCATGGCACAGCAGCGTCAGCGTGCGCGAGGAAACCGGCGCGCTGTATTCGCTGGAAGACGTGCTGGAGGACACGAGCGCCGATGCGAAGCTCGTGCGCGAGCTCGAGGAGTACGGCGTCGTCAAGGGCGAGATGCGCGGTGGGGTGCGCTACTTCGACGAAACCGAGCGGGAGATCATCGGCGCGGTGTCCGAGCTTGCGCGCTATGGCGTCGGCGGGCGCAACCTGCGCGTGTTTCGCTCCTCGGCCGATCGCGAGGCAAGCCTGTTGCAGCAAATCCTCGCGCCGGCGCTGCGCTCGCGCAATCCCGAGCGGCGCAAGGACGCTGTCGACGCCCTGGAGAACCTCGCCGCGGTGACCACCCACTTGAAGCATTTGCTGTTGGTGCGAGACCTACGCAAGATCGTCCGATGAGCCGGCCAACAACCGGCTACGTGGCATTGGCGGCGGCGGCTCCTGTTGCTCATGTCCATATTGGCTGAAGATCTGCGAGCGCTGATTCGGGACATCCCCGATTTCCCCAAGCCGGGGATCGTGTTCAGGGACATAACGCCGCTGATGGCCGATCCCCAAGCGCTCGAGGCCGCGGTGAGCGGCTTGGCTGACTATGCGCGCCCACTCGAGGTCGATTGCGTGCTCGCGGCCGAGGCGCGCGGTTTCTTGCTCGGGCCGGCACTCGCGCTGGCGCTCGGCGCGGGCTTCGCGCTGGCACGCAAGCCCGGCAAGCTGCCATACGACACAGTCAGCGCCGAGTACGAGCTGGAGTATGGCCGCGACAGCCTCGAGCTGCACAGTGACGCGGTGGGTCCCGGTACGCGCGTGTTGGTGCACGACGACCTGCTCGCCACCGGTGGCACCGCGAGCGCGCTATGCGAGCTGGTTGAGGCGCTTGGCGGAGAGGTCGTCGGTTGTGGCTTTCTGATCGAGCTGGCCCAACTGGGGGGACGCGCGCGACTGCACCCCCACGATGCTCACGCGCTGTTGCGCTACGAGGACTGAATGCCGACCGCGCAGCGCACCCGCACGTTCGCCGCCTCCCCGCGGGAGCTATGGGATGTCCTCGGCGATCCCCATCATCTGCCGCGCTGGTGGCCGCGCGTACAGCGGGTCGAGGCCGTCGGCGACGATGCCTTTACCGAGGTGTTGATGAGCGCCAAAGGCAAAATGGTACGCGCCGACTTCAGGCTGCTCAATACGGTCGAGGGGCAGAGCGTGGTGTGGGCTCAGCAGATCGAAGGCACGCCGTTTGCGCGCGTGCTCAAGAGCGCCGAGACGGAGATCGCCATTGCCGAGGCCAGCGCCGGCGAGGGGGAGAGGGAGGGCGAAGGTGGCGCGACGGTTGTGACGATCGAGCTGCGCCAGTCGCTACAGGGGATGCTCTCGCGTCTCGGTGGGAGACTCGTGCGCCGCGCGGCGCACTCCACGATCGATGAAGCGCTCGACGGGCTGGAGCGCATCGTTGGCGGAAGGTCCGAGTGAGCGCGTCAGTCGAGCGGATGCGCTGGTGGGGGTGGGGCAGCCCCGAGCATCCGCCCGGCTTGCCGCCGCACGCGCTCGCGTTCCTGCGCGAGGTCGTGGGCGTTCAGGACAGCCCACGACCGCCCGTGGCGCTGGAGCGGGTGCGGCTCGAACCGTCTGCCATCCCGTCGACCGTGCTCGATGAGCTGCGCGACATGCTCGGCGCGGAGTGCGTGCGCGATGACCACACCGAGCGCGTGCTGCACGCAGCCGGCAAGGGTTACCCCGATCTTGTGCGGTTGCGCGCCGGCGAACCGCACGGTGCACCCGACGCGGTCTTGTATCCCTGCTCGCGCGAGCACCTGCGCGCGCTGCTCGCGGCGTGTGAGCGCGAGTCGCTTGCAGTCGTGCCGTTCGGTGGTGGCACTAGCGTCGTCGGCGGCGTCGAGCCGTTGCGGGGCGAGCACCGCGCTGTCGTGGCACTCGACATGGGCCGTATGTCGAGCGTGCTCAGCGTCGATGAGCAGTCGCGCCTGGTTTGTGTCGAGGCGGGTGCCCGCGCGCGCGAGCTGGAGCGCTGGCTTGCGAGCAAGGGGCTTACGCTCGGCCACTTCCCGCAGTCCTTTGAGTACGTGTCGCTCGGCGGCTGTGCCGCCACGCGCTCCGCCGGACAGGCATCGACCGGGTACGGGCGCTTCGAGCGGATGGTGGCAGGCCTGAGCATGGTGGCGCCGACCGGCATGGTCGAGCTGCCTGCCGTCCCAGCAAGCGCCGCTGGCCCCGGAGTGCGCGAAATGGTTGTCGGCTCGGAGGGCACGCTCGGCGTCATCGACGAGCTCTCCCTGCGGGTTCGCCCGGCGCCGGCCGAACAGGTGTATGAAGGAGTTTTCTTCGAGAGCTTTGGGGCGGGCGCCAATGTTTTTCGCGAACTCGTCCAGGCTGGCTGTGCTCCTGATGTGGCGCGGCTCTCCGACGAGGCGGAGACGCGCATGTCGCTCGCGCTCGCCGGATCGGGCGGAGCAAAGGGCCGGCTCGGACGTGCCTACCTTGGTGCGCGTGGTTACGCCGATGGCTGTCTTGCGATCCTCGGCTTCGAGGGCACCCTGGAGCAGGTCGGCGCGCGGCGGGCGGCCGCGATTGAGATCGTGCGCGCCGCCGGTGGGCTGCGCGTCGGGCGCTCTCCCGGCAAGGCCTGGCTCGCCTCGCGCTTCAGCGCTCCATACCTGCGCGACGAGCTGCTTACCCACGGCGCAATCGTGGAGACGCTGGAGACCGCCACGCGCTGGTCGAACCTTGCTGCACTGCACGCGCGCGTGAACGACGCGATCGAGCGCGCGTTGCGCGCGTATGGCACGCCGGGGCTTGCGATGTGCCACGTCTCGCACCTGTACGAGACGGGCGCCTCGCTGTACTTCACGTTCCTGGCGGCCCAGCAGCGGGGTGAGGAGCTCGAGCAGTGGCGCGCTGTCAAGACGGCGGCGAGCGAGGCGATCCTCGACGGCGGCGGCACGATCACCCACCATCATGCGGTCGGACGCGATCACGCGCCATGGATGACGCGCGAGATCGGCGACAGCGGTGTGCGCGCACTTCGGGCGCTGAAGGCTGAGCTCGATCCGGCAGGGATAATGAACCCAGGCAAGTTGCTTCCCTAACCTCCGTCGCGCGGGAGGACAGGGCGAATATGGCGTCCTCGGTGAGGCGTTGCGCTCAGTGCAGTCCGAAGTTGCCCGTCAGCACGACCGGCCCCGGTTCTTTGGGGTCGCTGCTCGTCTCGCGCGTGATGATCAGCTTGCTATAGCTGCCGGCGTTGCTCGGTAGCGGGCCGCCGCCTTCCATGCGGCCGTTGGAACCGACGGTCGGGGCCTTGCCAAGCGGGGTGGAGTTGGTGGGCGAGTTGTACAACCACACCGCATAGAAGAAGTTCGAGGAGGGGGGCAGCCCTTGTGCTGCCACATAAAAAGCGCGCCTGTTGCCCTCCGAGAGCACGTACGCAAGACCATTCGCTTTTAGGTCCGGTTCACCCGCCGTCAGCGTGATCGTCTTGTCGAGCTTGGGCTTGTTGGCGCTCGACGCGGCCGTGGAGGTGGTCTTGGACGCGGTGCTGGATGCGCTTGTCGTACTCGTCGCGGTGGGGCTTGACCCTTTGCTCCCACTCACCGCGATCACGATGACAACCACCGCGATCACGACCACGATGCCGCCGAGCAACAGCAGGCCCGCGCGCCGCGAGCCCGCCGGCGCCGATTGCACCCGCGGCTCACGCGACGAAGGACGGTCGTTCGCCGGACGGTCGCTCGCCGGACGGGCAGGCGGGCGCGAACGCGAGGATCCCGGTGCGCTCTCGCCCGCGGTTGCCTCGGCGCTTGTGCGCCGGGGGGAGCGGCTCCACCGGGCGACTCGCCGAGGAACGCGCTTCGCCTGCCGCTGGCCGGCTCGTTGGCGAGCGCGTCGAGTGCGGCGTGTGCGCGTTCGCGCACCGCGCTCTCGGGGATCGCCAGCATGTCCGCCACCTCGCTATAGCTCTTGCCGCGCTCCAGCAGGAGCGACAGCACGGCGCGCTGGTCGGGTGGCAGTCGGTCGAAGTCGGTCATCGGAAAGCTTGCGTGGGCATTGCGCCCGGTCTCATGCCGGCTGCGGATCGTAAGGCATCGTGTGCTTTCAGACGCCAGCGGCGGATCGTAGGCTATCGTGGCCGCCCGATGACCATCCCACCCGTCGCCATGCTCAACAGCATCCTGCACGGATTCGATCGCCTTTATGGCATCGAGTTCGTGGAGTTGAACGAAACCGAGGCGCGTGCGCAGGTCGTCGTCCGCGACGAGCTCAAGCAGCCAGCCGGCCTCGTGCACGGCGGCGTATACGCGGCACTGGCGGAGTCGCTCGCGTCGCTGGCCACCGGTATGACAGTGGTCGACGAAGGCAACATGGCGATGGGCCTGTCCAACAACACGAGCTTCCTGCGACCGGTCACCGAGGGCACGGTGCACGCCCGCGCCGTCCGCCTCCATCGCGGCCGCACAACCTGGGTGTGGGACGTGACGTTCACCGACGACAACGGCCGCACGTGCGCGCTCACGCGCATGACGATCGCCGTGCGACCGCTGCAGGTCTGACGCGGCTAGGCCAGGCCGCGCGGCACGCCCACGCCTGGTGGCACCTGGCCCGGCAGTGGCACGCGATTGAAGCCGGTGTCCGGCAGTGGTGCGGGCAACGCTTCCAGTGGCTGGCCGGGTTCATTCAGCGGCGCGATCGTGGCGAGCGCCTCGCGGGCGAGCAATGCGGTCTTGCCATACACGCTCACCACCACCTTGCCAGTCGCAAGCGCGAGCGTGCGTCCGCCGCGCGAGCTGCTGACGGCGACACCCCTGGTTCGCGGCGCGGGCGTCGCGCCGGCCCCTCCCGGCACGAAGCTGTTATCGGGCGAGGTCACGATCGAGATCGGCGTCACACATATGTACTGGCCGCCCGTCGCGCAGTCCCCGTAGCGGATCGACACAGCCTGGCTGGGATCGATGCTGACGCCGGTGATCGGCAGCCCGGCAAACTTCAACCCAGCCCAATACACGGGGAAGCGGCTTTCGACCAGCACGGTCTCGAGCGGCTTCGATCCGATCGGCTGGTCTTGCAGCGTATTGCCGCATGCGGCCAGCGCGAGCGTGCAGGCGGCCAACGCGCTGGCAAGCAACGCGCGGCCCGGCATATACGGTGGGTGGAGCTCGATCACGCAGGCAGGGTAACGGTGCGCTTGGCCCTTAGCCGCGATAAGCGTTGGTGATTGGCATTCGCCGATCCCGCCCAAACGCGCGCTCGGTGATCTTGATGCCCGGTGGTGCCTGGCGGCGCTTGTACTCGGCCAGGTCCACGAGTCGTGCCGCCTGCATCACATACTCGGCGGGCAGCCCTTCGGCAATCAGCTGCTCGCGGCTACGGTCCAGCTCGACGTACCCGTGCAAGATGCGGTCGAGCACATCGTACGGCGGCAGCGAGTCCTGGTCGGTCTGGTCCTCGCGCAGCTCCGCCGAGGGAGCACGCTCGATGATCGACGGGGGGATTGGAGCGCGCGCCGGTGTGGGGTTGGTGGGTGTGTCGGTCGACGGGGTGCGAGCCGATGGCATGCCGGTCGATGGCATGCCGGTCGAGGGCATGCCGGTCGAGGGTATGTTGGTCGAGGGTATGTTGGTCGAGGGCATGTTGACGGAGGGGGCACCTGCAGCCTCATTGGCGAGCGCTTGCGCGGCCTCGGGCTCGTTGCGCCAGCGTGCGAGCCGGTACACGAGCGTCTTCGGCACGTCCTTGATAACCGCGAACCCACCCGCCAGATCGCCATACAGCGTCGTATACCCAACCGACATCTCCGACTTATTCCCCGTCGTCAACACCAGCCAACCAAACTTGTTCGACAGCGCCATCAACAGGTTGCCGCGGATGCGCGCTTGCAGGTTCTCCTCCGTTAGGTCGGGAGCGAGACCCTCGAAGTCGGCCCGCAGGGTCCGCATGTACGCGTCCATCGTCGACTCGATCGCATACTCATGCGTCGTTGCGCCCAGTGCTTTTGCGAGCGCGCGCGCGTCGTCCTGCGTCGCGGTCGAGGAGTAGGGAGACGGCATCACCGCCACGTTGACGCGCCGCGCGCCGAGCGCATCGGCCGCGAGACACGCCACCAGGGCTGAGTCGATCCCGCCCGAGAGTCCCAGCACGACCGCCGCGAACCCGTTCTTCCGTACGTAGTCGCGTAGTCCGAGCCGCAGCGCCTCATATATCTCGCGCTCGACGGGAGCGATGGGGGCCCGAAGAGGCGCAGCGGCTTGCGCGGGTGTGACGGGCTGTGCGGAGGCAGACACGAGCGCGAGCGGGCTCGCCGCGTTTTGTGCGGGGGTCGCCTGCTCAGCGACGGGCGAGAGTGTGCCGGTGGCGTGGGCGGGCGCGGGAGTCGCACCCCGCGCTTGCTGTGACGACTGAGTGTCCGGAACCTGGGAACGACCCATCCCCCCCAAAAAATCAAGCGCCAGATCGCACACGAGCATGTCCTCCTCGAACTGCGCGGCACGCCCGATCGTCTTCCCCGTCGGGTCGAGCACGAACGAGTGCCCGTCGAACACCAGCTCGTCCTGGCCGCCCACCATCGCGCAGAACGCGACATGGGCGCCAGTCTCGCGCGCGCGCTCGGCGAACAGTCGCTCGCGCTCGGCGCCCTTGCCGGCGTGATAGGGCGAGGCCGATATGTTCGCGATCAGCTTTGCGCCCCTCGTCGCCTCCGCCGCGGCCGGGGCACCCGCCACCCACAGGTCCTCGCACACGGTCAGTCCAACCGCGCACTCGCCGATCTCGACTGTCGTGCCGTTCTGCTCCCCTGCCCTGAAATAGCGCTGCTCGTCAAACACGCCGTAGTTGGGCAGGTGCACCTTGCGATACACGGCACTCACCGCGCCGTCCGCGAGCACCGCCGCCGAGTTGTGCAGCACCGCCGCGATCGGCCCCGTCGTGCCCGGGGCGGGATGGCGCCGCGCACCTGAGATGCGCTCCGGAAAGCCCACGATCGCCACGATCTCCTCGGCAAGCGCTGCCAGCTCCTGTAGGCGCGCGCCGGTGTCGGTGAGGAAGTGCTCGCGCAGCAGCAGGTCCTCGGGCGGATACCCCGTCAGCGCAAGCTCCGGGAACAGCACCAGCTGCGCGCCAGCGCGCTTGGCCGCCTCGATTCCGCTCGCTATCAGCGTCGCGTTGCCGTCCAGGTCGCCGACGGTCGCGTTAATCTGACAGAGGGCCAGCCGCAAGCCGGGCCTCATCGCCACCGGGCGCTCGGGACTCTCAGCACCGGCACTAGCGCGCTGCCGCCGCGCGCTTGCGGGCGGCGCGAGGCGAGCCGGAGCGGCGTGCACCGCGCGGCCCGCCCAGTCCGGCCGCACTCGCCAGGCCGGCGATCGCACGCTCCAGCTCGCGCGCGACTGTCTCGAGCTCTGGCAGCGCGTCGTAGTCGGCCAGCAATCCGAACCCGAGCTGCCCGTCATAGCTCATCACCGCGATCCCCAGTGCCTGGCGGCGTGCGAGCGGCACCACCGGATACAGCGCCTGCAAGCGGTGGCCGAGCAGATACAGCGGGAACTGCGGCCCCGGCACGTTTGTCACAACCACATTGAAGAAGCGCTGGCGCGCCTGCAGCCGGGCGGCCTGACTGAGGATCGTGGGCGGAGCGAACCCGGCGAGGTTCGTCAGCGCCTCCGCGCCCACCGCCTGCCCAGAGTTCTTGAGGTCGTCCATCTCCAGGCGCACCTCGGCCAGGCACTCGGCCGGATCCACGATCCCTACCGGCAGCGGCGCCCACATCGCCGCCACCTTGTTGCCGAGCGCGCCGCGCTCGATGTCGGCGCGGATCGACACCGGCACCATCGCCTTCAGCACCAGGCCTTCGGTGTCGTACCCCTGCGCGCGCATGTGGTGTCCGAGCGCCAGGCTCACCGCCGCCAGCACCACATCGTTGAGCGTGCCCCCGAGCCGGTCCTTGATCGCCTTGAACTGCGCCAGGTTCGCGTCCACCCACGTGTAGCGTCGGTGCGCGGTGATGTCCACGTTGAACGGGCTCGGGGGCGCCGGCGCGTTGATTCCCGCGAGCGTGGTCGCACCCACGCCGACGACCGCGTCCTTGGCGTGAGCAAGCGCGCGGCGGGGAGTGCGCAGCACCGCGCGGGCTCCGCGCACCATCTCCGCCGGCACGGTCGAGCGCTCCACCAGCGCGTCGGCCAGCAGCTTCGCCGCCCCCGGTAGCGGTCGCGGAACCCACGGCGCTGGGGGACGCGGCGCGCCCGCCGGCTCGGGCTCCAAGTCGAACAGCACGGTCGTGATGTCCACGCCCGATATCCCGTCCACGAGCGCATGGTGGGTCTTCGCGATCAGCGCAAAGCGTTCGCCCGCCATGTGCTGCACCAACCACATCTCCCACAGCGGCTTGGAGCGATCCAAGCGCTGGGAGAACAGTCGTCCCGCCAATTGCTTGAGCTCCGCCTCGTCTTCGGGACGGGGCAACCCCGTGTGGCGGATGTGATAGCGCGGGTTGAAGTGCGGATCGTCAGTCCATACCGGCCGGCCCTGTCCGAACGGCACGAATGCAAGCCGTTGGCGATAGCGCGGCACCAGGTGCAGTCGCGAGAGGATGTGCTCCACAAACTCTTCATACGGCGGCGCCTTGCCCTCGAACACCATCACCGACGCCACGTGCATGTGCGCGGAGCCGTGATCCTCCAGGTGCAGGAACGCCGAGTCGAGGCCTGTGAGGCGGTCGGGGTTAGCCATCGCTACCGATTGTCGCGGGTCTGGGCCAGCGCGTCAACGTCGAGTCGTCTCGCGAGCGCGCCGACGCGTGCCGTGGGCGTTGAGCCCTGGGTTAGACGCACGGGTCGATGCATGCCTAGGGGTTGGCCACGAGCGTGTGCATGCCGACCTCATCGATCGAGGAGTGACCCGACAGCGCCATGTTGAGGTCAAGCTCGGCGAGAAACGCGCGCAGCACCTCGACCACGCCCTGCTCGCCTCCGAGCGCCAGTCCCCACACATACGGGCGGCCGAGGCATACCGCGCGGGCGCCAAGCGCCAGTGCCTTCAGTGCGTCAGAGCCGCTGCGGATGCCGCTGTCGAACAACACCTCGGTGCGCTCGCCAACCGCCTGCACTATTGACGGCAGCGCCTGCAGCGAGCCGATCGCGCCGTCCACCTGGCGCCCACCGTGGTTGGACACGATGATTCCCTCGATCCCATGCTCGACCGCGAGCAGCGCATCGTCGGCGCACTGAATCCCCTTCAGCACGATCGGCAATTTCGTGCACTCGCGCAAGAACTGAAGGTCCGCCCATGTCACCGACGGGTTTGAAAACTGCCACGCCCAGTACGCCACGGCACTCGGCAAGTCCTCCTCCGGAGGCTTTGGCAGTGCCGCCCGGAACACCGGGTCCTGTAGGTAGTTGACGTTGCCCTCGCCGCGCAGGAACGGCAGGAAGCCCTCGGTCAGATCGGCCGGGCGCCAGCCCAGCAGCCACGTGTCGAGCGTCACCACGATCGCCTCATACCCGGCCGTCTCTGCGCGTCCTATGAAACTGCGCGCCAGCTCGCGGTCGCGCGGCCAATAGAGCTGATACCAGCACGGCTGCTCACCGGCGGCTTGGGCGATCTGCTCGATCGTGTGCGAGGCGGCAGTGCTCGCGATCAGCGGTACCCCAACATGCGCGGCCGCGCGCGCCGATGCCAGCTCGCCCTCGGCGTGTGCCACCGTCTGCACCCCGATCGGCGCCAGCAGCACCGGTGCCGGCAGCTTCGTCCCCAGCACCGTGCGCTCCAGGCTTCGCTCCGAGACGTCCCTGAGCATTCGCGGCACGATCCGCCACCGATCAAACGCCTCGCGATTCGCCCGGATCGTGCGACCGCGCCCCGCGCCGCCTTGTATATATCCGCGCGGCCCGCGCGAGAGCATCGCATACGCGTCGCGCTCCAGTTCGCGCCAGTCCAGCGGCCTGGCCGGCTTGCGCCCGGCGAGCATCCCGGTCGCGTAAATCTCGTGCTCGAAGTTGGAGTAGGGAGGGTCGACGGGCATCGCCTCATCCTATTCGGACGCGCGGAATGCGGTCGGGTAAAGTATTCAGGCGATGACATTCGACCAATCCAAGATCGGGCAGGTCGTCGCTGCGCAGATGGAGGCGCTCGAAGGACGCTACGGCGACGATTGCGAGATCGGCAACGTCTGCACGATCGTCGAGGTGCTCGGGCCGCACGGCTCCGACGTGTCCGTGCGCTCCAACGAAGCACGCCCGCACACGACGATCGGGCTCTTGCGGATGGCCGAGGCGATGATGCTCAACCGGCTCGGTGCCCCTGGACGCGGTGAGGATGAGTAGCTGAGGTAGCTGACGCACCGCTCGATGCGCGTTCGATTTGGGTACGCCCTGGCGGGCAAAAAAGTTACTGACTGCGCTTTTGTACATTTTGGCATATCCGCAAATAGTGTGAGCTTACTCACACTATTTGTCTTCAATCGTCGGTTAGCGTGCTTCTGATTGCCTAACCCAGCCGAGTCGTTTCCGTGGATGGAGACGAGCGGGGGACCCACTGCCGGGCCTGTCTGACGAAGGCCCGGATGGGGCGAATCGGCCGCTGATGCGGCTGTAACGACCGACCGGAGCGCGTATGGACGCGTGCTCGCGGCGGACGTGAGCCCGACAGCTAACCCCGTAGGCGGATACGCGAGGAGACCTCTTGTCGAGGCCATACATAGCCGGGCGCGCTCGCCGCGCCCATTTGGCGCCGCTTGCCCTGAGCTTCACATTCGGAGCGGCGCTTGCGGTTCCTTCGATTACCGGCGCAGCAATTACAGTCACACCGCCATCGCCACTACCGGGCATTCCCGTAAATCCAGGTATTTCAGAAACAGCGGGAATTTCCGCCATACCGGGCCTTCCCGCGATATCGGGTAAAGCCGCGATACGTATGAAATTGCGCCTGAGGCGCCTGAACTTGAATGTGCTGGACGGATCGATGGCGAGCGTGAATGGCACGTTGCGCCCGGCGCTCGCTGGACGCGTCGTGTATCTCCAGCGCCTCGCGCGCCACGGCTGGCGCAGCATTGCGCACACGCTTACCGGCGCGCGCGGGCGCTTCACATTGCGCTACACCCCGCATCGCTTGCTGAGCGAGCCCGTGCGGCTACTGTTCGCCGGCGGCTCGAGCAACACGAGCGTTCGTCGCTATCTCGGGCACCTGACCTCCTATCGCATCACCCTCGCCTCCTGGTACGGCGGCGGCGGTACGCTCGCCTGCGGCGGGCAGTTGACGAGCGCGACGATGGGCGTCGCGAACAAGACGCTGCCATGCGGCACGCTCGTGACGCTGCGCTACGACGGGCGCTCGGTGCGGGTGCCCGTGGTGGATCGCGGCCCGTACGTCGAAGGTCGCGAATTCGACCTGACCGAAGCAACCAAGCGCGCGCTCGGCTTCGAAGGTGTGGGCGAGGTGTGGAGTACGCGCTAGCCTTGCCTAGAGCAGATGAGCAAGCCCACGCTACAAAGAAGCCGCAAGCGCGACCATCCGAGCAAGACCGCGCGTCGCAAAGCGATCGCCACGGCGATGGTCGCGGTGCGCTTTGCGCGCATGGCGCGCAAGCTCAAACACGCACGGCGCGGTAGCCGCAAGGTGCGTCGTCGTGCCGCGCTGGCATCGGGTGCCGTATCGATTGGCTCGCTCGCCCTTGGCGCGCTGGCACTCGGCGCGGTGGCGATCGGTGCGCTTGCGATCCGCCGTTTGGCGATCAAGCGCGCGGCGGTCGGCAGGCTCGACATCGGCGAGCTCAAAGTCGGGCGCCTGGAGGTCGAGCAGCTCGTGGTGCACGACCGTAGTTGAATATGCGCTCGTGAGCAATTCGCGCACTGGCGCCCGAGCGTAGCCGTGGATTTGACCTTCAGTGAGCGCGAGCGCGCGTTTCGCGAAGAGCTGCGCGCTTGGCTTGCCGAGAACCCGCCCGCGCCCGAACCGAGCGAGGGCGGCGAAGACGCCCATTACGCGTGGCGTAGGGACTGGCAGCGCAAGCTGTATGACGCCGGCTGGGCCGCCCCGGCGTGGCCGGCCGAGTATGGGGGCAGGGGTGCGTCCCTGACCGAGTCCGCGATCTACTTCGAGGAGCTCGGCCGCGCGCGTGTGCCATTGCCCGCCAACGTGCTCGGCCTCTTGCTGGGTGGCCCCACGCTGATGGTGTGGGGCAGCGACCGCCAAAAGGAGCGCTACCTCGCGCCGATTCTCTCTGCCGAGGAGATCTGGTGTCAGGGCTTCTCAGAGCCCGATGCCGGCTCGGATCTCGCGTCGTTGAAGACGCGGGCGGCAAAGGATGGTGGCGATTGGGTGGTCAGCGGACAGAAGGTGTGGACGAGCGGCGCGCAGTACTCCAAGTGGTGCATGCTGGTCGCTCGCACCGACGGCGATGTGCCCAAGCACAAGGGCCTCACCTATTTCCTGATGGACATGGAGCAGGATGCGGTGCAGGTGCGCCCACTGCGCCAGATCACCGGCGAGGCCGAGTTCAACGAGCTGTTCATCGAGGAAGCACACATCCCCGAGGAGAACGTGGTGGGAGGCGTTGGCAACGGTTGGAAGGTGGCGCTGACCACGCTCATGAACGAGCGCGCCGGGCTCGGCTTTGCATTGCAGGTGCGCTTGCGCCAGCTGCTCGACGACACGATCGCCCTCGCCCGCGAGCGCGGACTGCTGCAGAACGCGCTGTATGCAGATGCGCTCGCCGACCTGCACGTGCGCTGCGAGTCGATCCGGCTGCTCGCCTGGAAGGGGCTGACCGACATCGAGCGCTACGGTCAGCCCGGCCCGGAGGGGTCGCTCGTGAAGTGGCTATGGTCGGACACCAATCAGCGCTTGACAGAACTGGCGGCTGAGATCGTTGGTCCCGAGGCGCTCCTCGCCGGTACGAGTTGGAGCTATGAGCTGTTGCGCGCGCGTGGCAACACGATCGAGGGCGGCACCACCGAGGTGCTGAAGAACATCGTGGCCGAGCGCGTGCTGGGATTGCCACGCTTGAAGGCGGTTAGCTAGGCGCCGATGGACTTTGGCCTGAGCAACGATCAGCGCGAGATCCAGCGCACCGCGCGCGAGCTGCTCGCGGAGCGCGCACGTCCGGAGCGGGTGCGTGAGCACGCCGAGGCGGGACGCATCGATGAGCCGCTGTGGCGCGAGTTGTGCGAGTTGGGCTGGCCCGGGATCGCGGTCGCGGATCGCTACGGCGGGCAGGGACTCGGTCGTGTCGAGCTGTCGATCCTGTGCGAGGAGCTGGGCCGTGCGCTCGCACCCGTCCCACTGTTGCCGACGGTGCTCGCGGCGACCGTGGTCGAGCTGGCCGGCTCTGAGGAGCAGCGCGCGCGTCTGCTCCCCGGGTTGGCAAGCGGCGAGACGCTGGGCGCGCTCGGCGCGGCGTGCGAGGGTGTCGCCGAGTTGGTCATTGGCGCCCCCGGAGCCGGACTGGTGGTGTTGCTCGAAGACGACGGCGCGCGCGTGCTCAGCAGCGACGAGGTTGAGATCGAGCCCTGCGACTCAATCGACCCGACGCGACCAGCCGGGCACGTGCGCGCTCGGGCGGGCGCCGGAGAGCCCTTGGCGGGCGACGTCGCCGGCGGTATTGACCGTGCGCTCGTGGCGGTTGCATCAGAGCTCGTCGGCGTGTGCGATCGCGCGCTCGCGATGACCGTCGAGTACGTGAAGGAGCGCAAGCAGTTCGGCGTGCCCGTCGGCTCCTACCAGGCGGTGTCACACCGCTGCGCGCAAATGCTGCTCGACACCGAGAAGGCGCGCGCAACGACCGCGTTTGCCTCGTGGGCCGCCGACGCCGATCCGCAGCGGCTGGGGGAGGCGGCGGCGATGGCCAAGGCCGCGGCCTCACAGGCCGGCGTCGAAGTCACGGCCTCCGCGATTCAGGCACACGGCGGCATCGGTTTCACATGGGAGGCCGACGTGCACTGGCTGTACAAGCGCGCGCTCGTCGATGCGGCATTGCTCGGCGGCGCCAAGCGCCAGCGCGCGCGACTTGCGGAGATCATCGCGCATACGTGATAACGTACGCGCGTATGCCAGCGGTACGCGATTGGGACGGCGCCAGCTATGACCGGATATCCGGCACGATGGAGGCGCTCGCACTGGAAGTGCTGGAGCGCTTGCCGCTGGAGGGCGACGAGGTCGTGCTCGACGCCGGTTGCGGTTCGGGGCGCATCGCCCAGGCACTCGCCGAGCGGGTCCCGCGCGGGCGTGTGATCGCGGTCGATCAGTCGTTCTCGATGGTGGAGGCGGCCAGGAAGCGACTGGGTCCCGATTTCGACGTGCGCGTCGCCGACCTGCTCGAGCTGGAACTCCAAGAGCAGCTGGACGCAATCTTCTCGACCGCCACGTTCCACTGGATCGCCGACCACGAGCGCCTGTTCGCGCGTTTGCGCACTGCTTTGCGTCCCGGCGGCAGGCTCGTGGCGCAGTGCGGGGGCGAGGGCAACATCACCATCCTGCGCGGCAAGGTCGCGCCGCTGCTCTCGCGCGAACCCTACGCCGAGCATTTCGCCGACTGGCAACCGCCTTGGAATTACGCGGGAGCACAGGAGACTCGCCAACGTTTGCTGTCGGTCGGCTTTGCCGAAGCCGAGTGCTGGCTCACGCCGGCGCCGCGCGAACCGGAGCACCCGCGCGAGTTCCTCTGCACGATCGTGCTCGGCCCGCATGTGCAGCGCCTGCCTGAGGAGTTGCGCGAGCGCTTCATGGACGAGGCGATGGCTGAGATCGGACAGCCCGTGATCGTCGATTACGTGCGTCTGAACATCGACGCGACGGCCTGAGCGCGCATACCGCGCGTCGTGCGAGCGCCCACGTCGCCGTCAGTCACTGTAGATTCGCCGGATCATGCTGGACGAATCAGCTCCACAAACGTCAGGACCAGTCTCTCCCGCGGGCGAGGCCGCGCGTGGCGTGGCGATCGTCACCGACAGCACCACCTACCTCTCGCCCGCGCTGATCGAGCAGTGGCAGATCGGGCAGGTCAGCCTGTATGTCGGCTGGGACGGCGATCTGCGCCCCGAGCGCGAGTACACCGACCTGGACGCGTTCTACACGCGCCTGCACGACTCTCCCGGGTTGCCCACAACCTCCCAACCGTCGGTCGGAGACTTCCTCGCTGTCTACGAGCCGTTGCTACGCGCAGGTCGCGACATCGTCTCGATCCACATCGCCAGTGGCCTGTCGGGCACGTGCGAGAGCGCGCGCGAGGCAGCGCGGGTCACGGCTGAGGCGGGACACTCTGGACGCGTGGAGGTAGTGGACGGCCAGACTGGAGCGGGCGGTCTGGGCTGCCTGACGATCGCCGCCTCCAGGGTCGCCGCGCGCGGAGCGACGCTCGAGGAAGTCGTGGCCGCGGTCGCCCGAGCTCGTGCCGGCCTCGACATCTGGTTCTGCCTGGACACGCTGGAATACCTGCACCGTGGCGGGCGGATCGGCGCCGCACAGGCGATGGTTGGCACCGCCCTAAAGGTCAAGCCGATCCTCACGTTCGGCACCGAGATTGCGCCCGTCGGGCGAGTACGCACGCGCAAGCGCGCGTACGAGCGGATGGTCGCCTACCTACACGAGCTGCACGAGCGAGGCGCCACCGACTGGTTCGTCCAGCACGCCCAATCCGAGAGCGACGCCGAGCGGATGGTCGGCGAAGGTGAAGCGATCTTTGCGAGCCAGCCGCTGTTCTGCACCCAGGTCGGCCCTGTGCTCGGAGCCCATCTGGGAGCGGGGCTACTCGTTGGGGGGATGGTGTTCGACGCGGGCGACGCGCCGCTGCCGACAGCGGCGTAGGTACGCCTTACGCGTCCTCGAGCCGCACGACCTCGACATGCGAATGCTTGGAAGCCTCGGCCGCGAGCGAGGCGTCCTTTGTGGCGAGAGGCTCGTCCAGTTGTTCGGCGAGCGCTACAAACAGGGCATCGGCTGCCGTGAAGTTGTGTCGCAGTGCCCACGCACGCCGGCGGAGGGGCAAACAGGGAAACAGCTCGACCGGTAGATCGCCCAGGTCTTCGAGGGCTCCCGCCGCGCGACCCTCGGCGAGTTCTTCCCTCATGGCCTGTCGACGCAAGACGGCGAGCGTCTCGAAAATCAGTAGGTCGGGAGCCGCGAGCTCGCCCTCGGTACTCATCAGGGCTTCGACCTGCTTCGTGACGCCGATGCCCAAGAGGAAGTCGACGACAGCCGAGGTGTCGAGAACCGTCACTCGCCGTGGTCGCGAATCGAGCGGACGGCGAGCACGCTCGATTCGGTGGACTCAACCGAACCGCGAGCGGCGATGCGTGCTGAGAGTTCGGCCGGTGTTGGCCGGGACGCACTACGTGCAAGTACGGAACGCAGATACTCGGAGAAGGAAACCCCAGATGCGGCCGCGCGGGCCTTGAGTGTGTGGTGCACGTTCTCGGGTACGTCACGTATCTGAACGAGTGTTCCCATGCTTTGATGCATCATAACATGCAACTCACATACATGAGGAGCTGGCTGTGTCCTCGTCCCTCTACGGGGTGACGTGCAAGTCGGTGTCGTGGTCACGAACGTCCGCGTCGAGGTGCCGCGAGAGCTGTTTGCGCGCTCCTGCCTCCGCCGCGAGCGTCGCTAGATTCGAGTGACGATGGGCGATGAAGCAAGCCAGCTGAGTACCGCGCATCTCGATGCCGATGCGTTCTTCGTGTCTGTCGAGCTGAACCGTCGTCCCGAGCTGCGAGGGCTGCCTGTGGTTGTGGCGGGCACGGGGCCACGTGCGGTTGTTACGACCGCGAGCTATGAGGCACGCCGCTTTGGCGTCGGTTCGGCGATGCCCGCCGCTCGTGCGCGGCGACTGTGTCCACAGGCCGTGTTCCTGCCCACCGACCACACCCACTACCGGGAGGTATCGCGGCGGATGATGGATGTCGTGCGTTCGCACGTCGAGCAAGTAGAGGTGGTGGGGCTTGACGAGGCGTATCTCGACCTGAGCGGGCTGTTTTCACCGCGCGCGGCAATGCGCAGGATCGTGGCCGACATCAAGGACGCGACCGCGCTCGTGTGCTCGGTGGGCATCGGCCCCAACAAGCTGGTCGCCAAGGTTGCCTCCGATGCTGAGAAGCCCGCGGGCTTTCTGGTGTTGACACGCGAGCAGGCGTGCACGCGCTTTGCCGGATCGCCGCCATCGCTCGTGCCGGGGATCGGGCCGAAGACCGCCGAGCGTCTGGCCGAGATGGGTCTGACCACACTGCACGCTCTGGCCAGTGCATCCGAGGAGCTGCTGGTGCAGCGCTTCGGCCCCAACAACGGGCGCGAACTTCGCCGACGCGCGCGCTTCGAACACGATGGGCAGGTCTCCGAAGCGCGCAAGGTTGTCTCCGAGTCGCGCGAGCGCACGTTCGACCGCGATGTGCGTGACCCCCTGGAGCTGCGCGACTGGCTGAGCCAGATGGCCGCTCAGTTGTGTGCGAGTCTCGCCGCCCGCGGTCGTCGCGGGCGCACGATCGGGATCAAGGTGCGCCTCGACGATTTCTCCACAGTCACACGTGCGCACACGCTCAACGAGCCCACCAGCGATGCCGAGCAAGTCACGCGTGTTGCGCAGGCGCTGCTCGATGAGTATGCGCCGTCGCGCCCCGTGCGCCTGTTGGGCGTGCGTGTCGCAGGGCTCAGCGGCGCAGGTTTGCCCAGCGTGGCTGGGAGCGGAGTCGAGGCCGCCGTGTCCGCCGCGGGTCAGCTCGAGCTACCGGTTTAGGGCCTAGCTCTGTAGGCCTTAAGACTCCCGTGCTGCTGTGCCCGGATGGATTGCGAGACTCCGCGCTGCTGTGCCGGGACGCATTGCGCGCGTGCCCGTGTACGCTTCCTCCCAGGATGCCGCTCGCAAAGGCCGGGGAAATCGAGTTGAGCTACGACCGTGCCGGCGAGGGTCCGCCGCTGTTGCTGATCATGGGGATGAGCGGCACCAAGCATCATTGGGGCGAGTCGCTGCTCGAGCAGCTCGGGCGCGACTTCGACACGATCGTCTACGACCACCGCGACGCCGGCGACTCCACACGCACTGGCCAGCCGTTCACGATCGCCGACCTCGCGGAGGATGCCGCGGGACTGTTGAGCGCGCTCGGCATCGACTCCGCCCATGTGATGGGCATCTCGATGGGGGGCATGATCGCCCAAGAGCTGGTGCTCGCAAAGCCCGATCGCGTGCGTTCGCTGACGCTCGGTTGCACCTACTGCGGTGGCAGCGGCAGTGCGCTCACCAGCGAAAGCGTGATGAAGAAGCTTGCCGAGGCGATGACATCGGGCGACCGCGAACGGGCGATCCGCGCGGCGTGGGAGGTGAACGTGTCGCCGAGCTTCGCGGCCGAGGAAGACGCGTGGGCGAGATTCCGCGCGACCGGGATGCGCTATGGCCTACCAGTGGAGGTCATCATGCGCCAGATGCAGGCCATCGCCGGTCACGATACGAGCGCGAGGCTGCCCGAGGTGCGCACACCGACGCTGGTGGTGCACGGCACGCTTGACGAACTGCTCCCCGTCCAGAACGGCCACATGGTCGCCGGGCTGATCCCCGATGCGCGCCTCGAGATACTCGACGGCATCGCTCACATGTTCTTCTTGGAGCAGCCCGACCACACCGCGCAGCTGCTGCGCGAGCACGCCGCGCTGCATGTCTAGCCCGGCACGGTGGCGGCCAGCAACGATCTGACCCTGCTCGCGCCCGACGGGGTGCGGATCGCGAGCGAAGCAGCGGGTAGCGGTGCTCCAATAGTGCTGCTGCACGGGCTCACCTCGACGCGTCGCTACGTCACGATGGGATCGAAGGCGCTGGAGCGCTCTGGTCATCGCACGGTCGCATACGACGCGCGCGGACACGGCCATTCCACGCCGGCGCCGATGCCCGACGCTTACACATACGAACTGCTCGCCCGGGATCTGGGCGCCGTACTCGACGAGCTCGACATCCAGCAGGCGGTGCTGGCCGGGGCCTCAATGGGCGCTCAGACCGCGCTTCGCTTCGCGCTCGAGCATCCCGACAGGGTGCTCGCGCTTGGACTGATCACGCCGGCGTTCGACCCCGACACACACGGCGACGGCGACACCTACGCATCGTGGGACCGGCTCGCGAAAGGGCTGCGAGAGGGGGGAGTAGAGGGTTTTGTCGCTGCCTACGATCTCGACGCCGTGCCTGAGCGCTTCAGAGAGACCGTCGCGATCGTGTTGCGCCAGCGACTCGCCGCGCACGACTATCCGCTCGCTGTGGCCGACGCTCTGCAAGCTGTCCCGCGCTCGCGGCCGTTCGAGAGCTGGGAGGAATTGCGGTCCGTTGAGGTTCCCACGGTCGTGATCGCCAGTCGTGACGAGGCCGACCCGACTCATCCGCTGGCCGTCGGCGAGCGCTACGCGGCCACGATCCCGGGCGCGAAGCTCCTCGTCGAGCAGCCCGGCAGCTCGCCGATCGCCTGGCAGGGAGGACAGCTATCGAAGGTGCTGATCGAGCTGAGCGAGTCGGCCCAGGCAAGCGCGCCGTAAGCGTCTGGCGAGCTGCTCAGGCGAGTGCCGCCGAGGAGTCCTGCGCCGGTGGGAGTGCGTCCACGACCGCCCCACGCAGTAGCGCCGCATAGCGTCCGCCCAGCTCGAGCAGCTCCTCGTGGTTGCCGCGCTCCACGATCTTGCCGCCGTCGAGCACGAGGATCTGCTCGGCGTCGCGGATCGTGGAGAGGCGATGGGCGATCGCGATCGTGGTGCGGCCACGGGAGAGGTCGTCAAGCGCCAGCTGCACGGCGCGCTCGGTCTCGGTATCGAGTGCGGAGGTGGCCTCGTCGAGGATCAGCACCGGTGGGTTGCGCAGCACCGTGCGCGCGATCGCGATGCGCTGCTTCTCACCGCCTGAGAAGCGATATCCGCGCTCGCCCACGGGTGTGTCGTACCCCTCGGGCAGCGAGACGATCAGCTCGTGGATCTGTGCGGCGCGAGCGGCGTCTTCGATCTGCTCGTCACTGGCATCGGGACAGGCAAAGCGCAGGTTCTCGCGGATCGAGGAGTGAAACAGGTAGGTCTCTTGGGAAACGAGCCCAACTGTGCCCGCGAGCGACTGCAACGTAACGTCGCGGATGTTGACGTCGTCGATGCACACCTCGCCCTGCTGGGGCTCGTACAGGCGTGCGACGAGATAGGCGAGCGTGGTCTTACCCGAGCCGGTCTCTCCGACCAGCGCTGTGCGCGTACCGGCGGGGATCTCCGCGGAGATCCCCTGCAACGTCCAGGGAGCCTCGGGCGCATAGCGGAAGCACACGTCGCGAAGGCTCACGTCGCCGCGCACGTCCTTTAGGGCACTCGCGGTGGCTCTCTCTTCGATGTCCACGGGCAGGTCGAGATACTCGAAGATGCGACCGAACAAGGCAAGCGAGGTCTGCACTTCAAGGCCCACCGACAGCAACTGTTGCATCGGGAACAGCAACCGCGTTTGCAGCGTCGTGAAGGCAACCACGGTGCCGATCGAGATGACCGCGTTGCCGTGAACGCTGCTGTAGCCGGCAAACCAGTACACGGCGGCGGGCATGATCGCGAAGCTCATCTGCACCGAGGCCATGCGCCAGCGCCCAGCCATGCGTGCGCGCACCTCCAGGTCGGCCAGCTCGCTGGACTCACTCGTGAAACGGTTGGTCAACTCGGCCGAGCGACCCATCGTCTTGCCGAGCAGGATGCCCGACACCGACAGCGACTCCTCGACCAGCGTGGACATGTCGGCGAGGCGGCCCTGGCGCACCGACTGGATGCGACGCCGCTCGTTGCCGACGCGTCGTGTCAGCCATACGAAGAATGGGAGCAGGATCAGCGAGAAAAGCGTCAGTTGCCAGCTGAGCGCGAACATCGCGGTGACTGTCGCGATGACGGTGGCGACCGTCGAGACGGTCGAGGTGGCGGTGCTCGTGACGACATCGTCGATGCCGCCGATGTCATAGGCGATACGCGCCTGCACCTCGCCGGAGCGCGTGCGCGTGAAGAAGGCGAGCGACATCCGCTGCAGGTGGGCATACACGGCGGCGCGCAGATCGTGCATCACGCGCTGGCCGACCTGGTTGGATATCCACGTCTGCGCGACGCTGATGACACCGTTGATGATCGCCAGTGCGACCATGCCCGCGACCATCCAGCTGAGCAGTTCGAGGTCGTGGCCGACGATGCCCTTATCGACCGCTTCGCGCAGCAGGAAGGGAGATGCAACGCTGAGGATCGAGCCGACCACGATCAGGCTGAGCAGTGCGCTCAGGCGCACGCGATAGGGAATGAACAATCGCCCGATACGCCTGAGCGAAACCTGTCTGTCGGGAATGTCCTCTGGGCGCTGCTTGGGAGTCGAGCCGCGCCCGCCCATGCGCCCGTGTCCCTCGGCGAAAGGTTGGTGGCTCACCGGGGGCGCGCTGGAGAAAAGCTCACGGCTCCGATTCTAGTGGCGCCAACCCTGGTCTCGGTGGTTGGCGTCCGGCACCGTTAGTCCCGGTGGATGCCAGGCGCCGCACGCAAGCGGAGGCGTACTGGTTGTACGTCGAGCATTGCGACCGATCGTCCGGGATCGGCCAGCGCCTGGCGTCGTCGGATCGTAGGATGGGGGGTCGATGGACCTGTCCGCTTCGGAGATCCGTGTGCTTGGCTGCCTGCTCGAGAAGCAGCGCACCACGCCCGACCACTACCCGCTATCGCTGAACTCGCTGCGCCTGGCGTGCAACCAGTCGACCAACCGCGAGCCGGTCGTGCAATACGACGACGCGATCGTGCGCGACGCGCTGCACCGCTTGGAGCGCCGTGGCTACACACGCCTGGCGGGCGCGAGCCGGGCGGCCAAGTACCGCCACCTGCTCGCCGAAGCGCTGCCGATGTCGAGCTCAGAGCAGGCCATTATGTGTGTGTTGATGTTGCGCGGCCCGCAAACGCCAGGCGAGCTGAAGCAGCGCGGCGAGCGCATTCACGCGTTCAGCGGACTGGATGAGGTGCATGCGACGCTCGCGGCGCTGATCGAGCGCGACCTCGTGTCCCAGTTGGGCCGTCGTCCCGGCCAGAAGGAGGACCGCTACACGCAGCTGCTAGGAGGCCAGGACAGCGTAAGCGCAAGCCCCGCGGGCATCGGAGCCGCCGGGATAGCGGCGCGGGCCTCGGGGGCGATGCCGCCACAGGCATCCTCGGCCGCCTCGACAGCCGCGCCATCACCTACGGGCTCACCCGGATCGACAGCTGTGTCGACACCGATGCCCTCGGCCGGATCGGCAGCCCTCCCTGGAGCCAGGATGCCCGCGGCGGCGCAGTCCGAGCTGGATCCGTGGCGTGAGGACGATCTGCGCGAGCATGTGGCCCGTTTGGAGCAACAGAGCGATCTGCCCGAGCGAGTGGAGCGTCTGGAGCAGAAGGAAGATCTGCGCGAGCGGGTGGCGCGGCTCGAGGCCGAAGTCGCCAAGCTGCGCGCGACTCTGTTCTCGCGCACATGACATGACCCCCGTACATCTGATACTCGCGGCTTCGAGCTCCGACACGGCAAGCGGAGTCGGCATCCCCGTGGCGATAGCCGCCGGGCTGGTGTCGTTCCTCTCGCCATGCGTGTTGCCGCTGGTGCCCGGCTACCTCTCGACGGTCATCGGCGTGGCGCCGGCCGACATCAAGCACGCCGGCACGCGGCGTGTGCTGGTGCCGAGCCTGCTGTTCGTCGCGAGCTTCTCGCTGATCTTCATCCTGCTCGGACTCACCGCGACACAGGTCGGCTCGCTGCTGAACAGCCACATTGGCACGCTGCGCACCGCGGGCGGCGTGTTGATCGTCGCGATGGGTTTGGTATTCCTCGCTACCCCTTTCGTGGACGCGCTCAATTTTCAATGGCACTCCGAGTCGCTGATGCGGTTTGCCGGGCGAGGCGGCCCGTTGGTGGCAGGCGCCGCGTTCGCGATCGCTTGGACGCCCTGCACGAGCATCACACTCGCCGCGATCTTCGCCCAGGCGGCCGTCTCGGAATCTGCGATTCACGGTGGGATCCTGCTCGCGTTCTATTCGGCTGGCCTGGCGATTCCGTTTCTGCTGATCGCGGTGGCGTTCGAGCGTATGAGTGGTGCGCTGGCCATCGTCAAACGCCACTTCCCCGTGATCGTGGGGATCGGCGGGGCAGTGATGATCGCGCTAGGTCTGCTGATCCTCACGGGCGAGTTCACGACGCTTAATTCCCAAGCCAACAGTTTGCTACAGGGCACCGGCCTGAACGTCTCGAACATCTGAGGGCCCGCGGGCCGTCAGCTCGAGAGCCAGGGGCGCGGATCGCCGCCGGCACATCGGCCTCGACGTACCCCGTCAACGGTCACAGCGGCGTGGGGTCGGCGCTGCGCTCCGTCCGGTCGCTCCAGCTTGCGTACTCTGCCTCGCGCGGACTCGCACCCCTCCTCGCAAGAAACCGCTTTTCCCACGCTTCCTGGTTGCGCTTGGCGTCGAGCACGAACGGCGAATAGCCGATCGCCTTGACGATCAGCTCGTTGATTCGCCCCCACGGCGAGGGCAATGGGCGAAGCACGTCTACGAACAGCACCACGCGGGTCTCCTCGGTGTCGTTCCACACCTCGTGGTTGAAGGTGTCGTCGAACATCAGGCTCTTGCCCTCTTCCCAGTGGCGGATGTCCTCGCCCACGCGGATGCGGCACTGCTCGGCATCGCGCGGCACGATCAGGCCGAGGTGGTAGCGCAACACGCCCTTGTAGGGGCCGCGGTGGTCGAGGATGTGCTTGTGGGGGGAGAGGATCGAGAACATGGCGGTCGTCATGCCCGGGATTTCGCGCATCAGCGCCGCCGTCTTCGGGCACGTCTGCACGCCGAGCTTGGCCGCAAAGCCGTAGCCGTAGAGGAAGTAGGTCTTCCAGTCGTCGTCGTCGGTGATCTCGATCTGATCCTTGGAGATGTCCTGAAAGTTGGGCAGCGCCTCGCGGTCGGCCAGGACGCCCTGTAGCTCTTCGCGGATCGTTTGCCAGTTGGCCTCGACGTGCTCGATCCAGGAAAAGCGCTCGGTGGGGAAGAAGGTCGCGTCGCCTACGAGCGAGCGCTTGCCGATGAACCGCTCGACCGGCGCGAGGATGCGTTCGCCGACGGCGATCGTCAGCTCGACGGTGCGCTCCCACAATGACTCCTCCATTGGCTCCTCCTTACATTCGCTTGCGCGCCTGAACGTGCTTGCGCGCGTGAAAACCTGTGCGTGTCATGCATGCACGAGCGTTGTGCGTGTGAGATGTTGTCATAGCAACTGGGAAGGAATCAGACCGGGAAGTGTCATAACGTGACGTACCCCAATCTACGGACGCCAACCGATGGAGGAAACCCGTGAGGCCGTTGACAGCAGACAAAGCAAGGACTCCTACCCGACGTACCCTGCCCGTTTCGCTGCTCGCCGTGGCACTCGGTGCGTTCGCGCTCGCTGGTTGCGGTGGTGGCTCGAACACCACCAGCTCGGCCGCGTCGGCCCCGCTGAGCACACCCTCCACACAGGCGAGCACGGCAGCCGCGCCAACGCCGGCGGGCGCGCTCAGTCTCGAAGCGAACTCGGAAGGTCAGCTGAAATTCAGCACGACCTCACTGACCGCCAAAGCGGGGAAAGTGTCGATCGACTTCACCAACAAGTCGCCGCTGGCGCACAACATGACGATCGAATCCTCCGCGCACAAGATTCTCGGCGCGACCCCGACCTTTCAGGGTGCCACCAAGACGCTGACGCTCGACCTCAAGCCGGGCACCTACAAGTTCTTCTGCTCGGTTCCGGGCCATCGCATGGCCGGCATGGAAGGCACGCTTACGGTCAAGTAAGGCGCCGGCCTTCGCCGATCACGCGAGGGACGCTGCTCTTGAACGCTCGAGCAACACCCGTCGGCCGACATGGGGTTCGGCCGACGGGGGCTCAGGAGGTTCTCAGGCGGCCTCGCGCAGGGCCGCCAGCTCTGGCGACTCGGCGAGCTTCTTGAGCGCCCGCTGCTCGAGCTGGGAGGCCCGCTCGGCTGAGAATCCAAGACGCTTACCGATCGCGGTCAGCGTTTGCGGCTCCTCGCGGCCGGTGCCGAAGCGCAACGTCAGTACGGTGCGCTCGGTGTCGGGCAGCTTGGCGATCGCGCTGTGCACGATCCGCTCGCGCTCGTTGTCCCAGGCCGTATCCTCGGGCGCCTCGGCGTCGGAGGGCAGCAGGTCGCCAAGGGCCGTGTCGCCATCGTCGCCGACCTGCTGGTCGAGCGAGACGAGCGCGGCACGCTGGTGGCGCACCTCCTCGACCTGCTCGATCGGCAAGCCTGTCTCCTCGGCAAGCTCCTCGAGCGTTGGCTCGCGGCCGAGGCGGACCGACAGCTCGCGCTCGACGCGCCCGACCTTGCGGGAGCGCTGCGCTACATGTACGGGCAGGCGGATCGTGCGACCGGAGTTCTCAAGGCCGCGCTGGATGGCTTGTCTGATCCACAGAGTGGCGTATGTGGAGAAGCGGAATCCCTTGCGCCAGTCGAACTTCTCGCTGGCCCTGATGAGCCCGAGCATGCCCTCCTGTACGAGGTCTGCCAGCGGCAACCCCTGGTTCTGGTAGCGGCGGGCGTTTGAGGCGACCAACCTCAGGTTTGAGTTGATGAGCTTTTCCTTGGCGCGCAAGTCGCCACGCTCGATCTCCTGGGCAAGCTCGATCTCCTGTTCGGGCGTGAGCAGGGGGTAGCGGCGCGAGTGCGCGAGCAGCTGGTCGACGGACTCCGGGATGAAGGCGTCGGCCGTCATATCGATTGTGGGGGTGGGCTTCTTGGTGGGGTCTGGCATGAGCGTCTCTCTAGTTCGAGATGTCGAGGGGACTGGCGCTGGGGAAGGGCGCCATCCTCGTAATCCGATGCTTGGAGTCGGGATTATACGCCGCGATAGTTGCGTTGTCAATCATTCTTGTTGGAGTCTTCCGTTGGACGTGGTTCGACATCCTGGCCACAGCCACCTTCCCACGCAAACAAGTAACCCGCGAAAACGCGATAAGGTCCGGAGAGGGCGCACTGATTGCTCTACCCGTTCGCGAGCGTCACTACCAGTGATCGGTCGATACTTGCCTCTTTATTAGGATTTGGGGGCGTGCTTGGCCGCTCCGAACACGGTGTATGGGTCGCTGAGACCCCAAAGTTGGTCCTCTGATGTCCGCGGAAGTGCCTGTGAGTGGCGGACGATGTGTGCGCGAGGGTGCCGATGAGGGCCGCATCGTGCCCTAATGTCCCCGGCGATGAGCACCGATCCGCCAGCTGAGCAGCGCTCGCTCCTGTTCGACCCCTCGCTGCTGGACGGTCAGGTTGCGTTGGTGACCGGCGGCGGCAGCGGGCTCGGGCGCGAGACGGCGCTGGAGCTCGCCCGCTGTGGGGCGCGTGTGGTCGTCTGTGGACGGCGCGAGCAGCCGCTCATGGACACCGCCGCCGCCTGCTCGCGCGGGCTGATCGAAGCGCACGTGTGCGACATTCGCGAGGAGCAGCAGGTCGATGCGATGGTCGAGCTGGTGCTGGAGCGCCACGAGCGGATCGATCTGCTCGTCAACAATGCCGGCGGGCAGTTTCTCGCGCCGGCGGAGTCGATCACCCCGAAGGGCTTTCGCACTGTGATGCGGCTCAACGTCGAGGGGACGTGGCTCGTCACGCACGCCGTGGCCACCAAGGCGATGATCCCCTCCGGCCGGGGCGGCAAGGTGTTCAGCGTGACGCTCTCCCCGCACAACGGGATGCCCGGTATGGCCCATTCCGGCGCTGCGCGCGCGGCCGTTGAGAATCTGATGCGCACGCTCTCGGTGGAGTGGGCGCGCTTCGGCATCCGCCTGCTGGCGCTGGCCGCCGGACAGTTCGAAACGGAGACACTGCTGACGAAGTACCCCGCCGCGATCGTGCAGCGGATCGCCGACACGATCCCGCTCGGACGGATGGGCACCGAGCGTGAGTTTGCGTGGCTGATCGCCTATCTTGCGTCTCCCGCGGGCGACTTCTTCTCGGGCGCGGTGCTTACGATGGACGGCGCACGCGACGATTGGCTCGGGCCGTGGCCGCCGGCGCAGGCCGCCGACGAGCACGGCACGCCGCTCAGCGAGGAGCGGCGCCGATAAAGGCGACCCAACAAATCGCTCACCGCAGCCAACACTGGGGCGGGTAGCGTTCACGGCACAGCTTGCCCCACGGAGGAGGGCTTTCGCGAAACCGATGTCCGAGCAAGACCAACAGCAGCCAAACGCCGAGTCGAGCGAGCCCAGCTCGCGCGAAGATGAGCTGCCCCTGGGCCGGCCACGCGACGATCGTCTTCGCGACGATCCCGAGCCGCGTAAGTCCGCGCGTCTGATCGACCGGCGTACGCTGCTGAAGAGCGGGCTGCTCGCGGGCGGTGCGCTCGCGGGCGGCGGTGCGGCACTTGCCGACCTCGCCGCCAAACAGGCCACGCCACAAGCGAGCGCGGCCGCGGGGCGCTCGCCCTCGACCCACCACGCGGGCGACACGGGCACCGGGGGACAGTCCGTCGCGGGCGCCGCCAAGAAGACGCGCGTGCCGGCCCAGCGACGACCCCCGAACATCCTCGTGGTCATGGTCGATCAGATGCGCACCCCGCAGTGGTTCTCCGCGGGCGCGACCGCGGCGACGGCGATCCCGAACATCATGGGCCTGGCGAACAGCGGCGCGTCCTTTGCCAACCACTACACGGCCTCCAACGACTGCACCCCCTCCCGAGCAGCGCTGCTCACAGGCCTCTACACGCATCAGACGGGCTGCATGATCACTGGCGGGAGCACGCTCGATCCGGGCTTTCCGACGTGGGGGACGATGCTGCGCGAGCAGGACTACAAGACCTACTGGTATGGCAAGTGGCACCTGACGCACGGCGACAACCTGTGGGAAACCCAGGAGGACGCGGGCGCGCTCGAACCGTACGGCTTCGCTGGGGGTACGTTCCCCTCGCCCGACGGGGCGCCGGGGCAAGGGTGGCGTGTGGACCCGCACATCCTCTCCCAGTTCGAACAGTGGTTCTCGCGCGCGCCCAAGCATTCGCCCTGGTGCACGACGGTGTCGTTTGTGAACCCGCACGACATCGCGTGGTGGTATCGCTGGAGCAGCCGCTTCGCGGCGGAGGCGAGCGCGTCGAGCGTTGTCGGGGTGTTGCCGCCCAACTTCGAGACACCCGAAGAAATGGCCGCTCACGGCAAGCCGATGCTGCAGCGCTCGCTGCAGGAAACCGCGCAGCAGTCCTTCGGCAAGGTGCCGTATACAGGCGCGGAAGTCACAGATACGTGGCTTCCCTTCCTGAACCTCTATATGAAGCTACTGGGAGAGGTTGACGCGCACGTCGGCGCGGTGCTCGCCACGCTTGCGAGTCAGCCCGAGGTGGCGGCCAACACGGTCGTCGTGTTCACCTCAGACCACGGCGAGTATGGCGCCTCGCATGGGATGCGCGGCAAGGGGGCGAGCGCGTACGAGGAGGCGATTCGGGTGCCGCTGATCGTGAGCGACCCGCGCGGAACGCTCGTCAAAGCCGAGGGTCAGGCCCGTACGGGACTCACTTCGAGTGTCGATGTCGCGCCGCTGTTGCTCGACATCGCGACCGGCTCCACGGCTTGGCGCAAGGACAGCTACTACTCGCATATCGCCGCCCGTCATGACGTGGCCGCGATGCTCGGCGACCCCACGGCTCCCGGGCGCCCGTATGTGCTGCACGCCACCGATGAGACCGTCACCGAGTTCGCGATCGAACCGTACGCGGCAGACGCGCCGCTGCACGTCGCCGCACTACGCACTCAGGCGGCAAAGTACGCCACCTACTCAAACTTCGACGCGGAAAGCATCAAACCGCTGGCTGCCGGTCAGGAAACGGAGCTATACGACTACAGCACGCCCGCCGGGCGCATGGAGTTGAGCAACCAAGCCGGCGCAAGCGCGCTCGAGGAGAAACTCAGCGCGCTATTGGCACGGGCGGTTCGCGAGGAACTGCGAGGACCGTTGCCGGCTCGCTTGTACAACGCCCATAAGCGTGGGCTGGCGGACTATTTCAACACAGCCGAAGTGGCCGCGTTGAAGGCCACCGAACAACGACGCAAACGCGTCGAAGCCGAATCGGCGCCGCCGATCGAAGGTACGCCGATCGAAGGATCGCCGGAAGTGTCGGTCGGCGGTGAAGGCGGGCTCAGCGACTCGACTAGGCTGAGCGCTCGGCGGCGCGCAGACCGGCGAGGGTCCAGACGGCAAACACGAGGATGAGAGCGACCGCGCAGGCGAAGGCGAGCAGGGTGTGGTCGAGCGCGCCGGAGATCAGCCCACGCCCGGCACCGAGGAAAGCGGTTGCCGGGTTGACGCTTGCCACGGCGTGAATCCAACCTTTCAGTAGCGCCAGCGGCACATACACTGGCGCGAGGAACAAGATCAGGAACACGGGCGTCTGCATCAGCGGGCCAGCCTGGATCGAGCGAAAGCGAAACGCCACTCCAGCCGCCCAGCCGTAGCCGACGAGCACGAGCAGCGCCGCCAGGCCATACAGGCCAAACAGATCGACGCCGTCACCGGTCATCTGCATTCCCGAGACGAGCGCCACCACCGTCACTACGCTGAGCGTGATTGCGGCGCGTGAGAGCGCTACGAAGACATAGCCAAGCACGATCCCGCGCCTGTCGCCGGCAGCCAGCATCAGGCGGCGCGCGAAGCCGCTTTCGAAATCGAAAGCGATCGTGAACCCGGTGAACAGTCCTGAGAACATCGCCGCCTGCAACATCACGAACACGAACTGAAAAGCTGTGTAGCCGGCCGGGAAGGTGAAGCCAGGAATGTTTCCCAGCGCGGTGAGCCCGCCGGCGAAGCTCGCGAAGAACACGAGCGGAAACACAATCGAGGGGATGAACAGGTCGGGGCGGCGCACGTAGGTGTGCAGGCTGCGCCATGCAATCGCGCGCGAAACACCCCAGATGCCAGCGTTCTCGGTCTCCGCGCTCATGTGCGCTGCATCCTCCCGCGCAGTGCCACGACCACCAGCGCGAGGCCGACGATCAGCAGTCCGATCGCCACCGCGAAGCCGCGTGCCAGCGCGGTGCTGTCCCAACCGATGACATACAGGCTGCGAAAACCCTCGATCAGATAGGAGATCGGGTTCCAGGTCGCGACCGCGTGAAACCAGCCTTTGCTGAGCAGGTTGCGTGGCAGGTTGCTGGAGGACAGGAAAATGAACACGAAGAACAGGGGAAAGAGGCCCTGCACGACCTCGCCCGAGCCGCTGCGCAGCGCCGCCACGCAACCGAGTGCGCCGAATGCGGTTGCCGTCAACGCTCCCAGTGCGATCAGCACCGGCACACCCCACGCGCCGGCTGCCAGGTGGGCGCCCGCGACCGCGCCGAGCAGGATGTAGATCGCCGATTGCAGCGCGCCGAGCGCCGCGACGCCAACGAGCAGTCCGCCGATCAGCGAGAGTCGGCGCATCGGCGTGAGCGCGAGGCGATGAAAGAAGCCGCTCTCGATGTCCTCAGCCAGGTTGGTACCGGTGTTGATGAGCGAGAACATACTGCCCTGGATAAACGCAACGGCGATCGCGAAGGTCACATAGGAGTGCGTGGGGAAGCCCGGCAGGTGAGTCGCCGCCTGCAGGCCGCTGGCGTTGACGGCGAGCAGCATCGCGGGGAAGAACACGATCGGGAACATCTGAAAGGGCTGGCGCAGGGTCTTCAGCATCGAGCGCCGTGCGAGCGCCCCGATTTGCACTGTAAGGATCGTGCTCACGCCGTGACGGGCTCGGCGGAAGAATCGCTCGCGCTCTGATCGTCCTCGTGCTCGGCCGCGCCCTCGAGCGAGCGGCCCGTCTTGGCGAGAAACACGTCGTCAAGCGTGGGGGAGTGCAAGCGCAGATCGGCGACCGCGATGCCCTCGGAGTCGAGCACGCGCACGATCTCCGCGAGATCGCCCGCACCCTCGGCTAGCTGTGCGGCGACACCGCCGGCCGAAGCGGCTGTCTGCTCGCCGAAGCGATGAAACACACCCGCTAGGCGCTCGCGATCGGCGGGATCCTGGGGGATCGCCTCGACTGTTTGGCGGCCGATCTGTGCCTTCAACTCGGTGGGAGTGCCCTCGGCGACGATCTTGCCGTGGTCGATGATGCCGACGCGGTCGGCGAGCACGTCCGCCTCCTCCAGGTATTGCGTGGTGAGGAACACGGTCACGCCCTCCTCGGCGAGACGGCGCACCTCATCCCACAGCGCGGCGCGGCTCTGCGGATCGAGGCCAGTGGTGGGCTCGTCGAGGAACAGCAGTCGCGGGCGGTGCAGCAGGGCGAGTGCGAGGTCCAAGCGACGCTTCATGCCGCCGGAATACCCGTTCACCTTACGGTCGGCAGCTTCTGTCAGGCCGACGCGCGCGAGCAGTTCGCTGCCACGCTCTTCGCGCGCTCCCTTGGGCACGCCGTGCAGGGCGCTCTGCAGCTTCATGTGCTCGCGGCCGGTGAGGAACGGGTCGAGCGCCGACTCCTGTAGCGAGGCGCCGATCGCGCGCCTGACCTCAGCGCCCTGGTGCACCACGTCGAGGCCGGCCACACGCGCGCTGCCTGAGGTGGGCGGCAATAGCGTCGTGAGTACCAGCACGGTTGTGGACTTGCCCGCGCCGTTGGGCCCGAGAAAGCCGTAGATCTCCCCCGGTGCGACTTGCAGGTCGATGCCGTCCACGGCGTGCACGTCGCCCTTGAACACCTTCACGAGGTGCTCGACTTCGATTCCGTTGTCGTGGTCTGCCATGTGTTGGACGTTATAGCCCAGCCGCGACGGATTGCCTTGATTGCCGGCGGTCTCGGAGCGGGCGCGCCGGGAGTGGCCGGTGGTTCACTCGGGACGTCTCGGAGCGGCTCGCGCCATGAGTGGCCTGTAGCTCACAAGGAAACGTTGCTGCCATACACGCGCTGAACTTCATCGGTGTTCTTCTGGCTCCACGCCTTGCCAAAGAACGCCTGCAGCGCCTTCAGGGCTTCCGGATACATCGTCCCTATCGCCCTCAGCGCGCGCGCGATCGGGGTGGCCGCCGTGTCGGGCACCACCAGCACGAACGCCGCGCTGAGGATTTCCACGACGCGCAAGGTCCACAGCTCGCGGAACCTGGACATCAGCACGATCGCGACCTGCACGATGTCAAGTCTCTGCTCCACCCGTTGTGTATAGGCAACCCACCATGTCGCTTCGACGAACACTGCCCTGGTCGTGATGGCGTCGCGGTTGCTCCAGCCCTTCATCGTCTCCGGCAGCACCGAGAGGGTCGTCTGAAGCGTGAAGCCGCCGCGCCACATCGCCAGTGAGAGTGCGCCCGTCGCGGTGGGGCAGAGCTCGAGTCCGAATACGACGATCAGCGACATCGCCACGCCCTGTGGGTCGAGGTTGTGCAGTCCGCTCTGCACGGCCAGTGCGCACGTGCCGGGGTCGATCGGCGGGCTCGTGTAGGTGGCCACGAGCGCTTGCACAGATTCGAACACATTGGCCCGCAGCGCGACGTTGACGGCTTCAACCGCGTCGGCGGGTAGTAGCGCCAGCCTGACGCTCGCATACCCGGCGTGCAGCGCCTGCATCGTGGCGGTCACATCGAGCGAGCGGCCGAGAACGGCAAACGCGCTGAGGAGTCCCATCGCGATGCCGACCGCCGACGTATCGGCGCCGACGCTCACAAGCGCCCGCAGGTACACGCCCACGAGCGTCGCTGGGCTCGTCGCGGTCGGTGCGCTTAGAAGCAGCGCTATCTGGTCGTTGACGGGCGACCGCGTCGGCGTGGCGCCAATCGTGGCCAGGGCGAGCTCATCGAGCGACGGCCGATATACCGCACCGATGGTCGCGACGAGCGAGTAGATCGTCAGTTTTGGCCAGCGTGCCTGCACCTGAACGGCGGCGTGCGCGGCGCTTGCTTTCAGCGTGCGCTGCTTGTCTGCCTCGGCGAGCACCGCCGCGAACGTCGGGATCGTCACGGCGCTGAGTACCTGGCGCAGTGCGACATCCGGCAGGTTCGGGTAGACGGCCCGCACGGCTTCGCCGATCTGCGTCGAGTTCAGTCCGCACGCCGCGAACGCGACCGCCAGTGCCGGCGGATCGATGCCGGGGTAGGGGCGGATCAGCGCAAGCGCAACGCGTGGCCACGGCCACGGTGGGTTCGGAGGGCAGGCGTGGAGCGTGGCTGGAAGCGCCGCGTATGCCTGGAACGGGCACGCGGCGAGCGCGAACAGCATCGCTTCGATGTTCAAGCGCCCGTAGGCCCGTACGAGGGTGGCACTCATCGCGATGGCGGTCGCGACGCTGGGGCCGTAGGGCGAGCGCAGCAGTGCGGGCGCCACCTCGGCTGGTTCATACCCGACGTTGGCGAGAGCCGACACAAGCTGGTCGGTGGGCAGCGTCGGGAAGCCACGGCCGATCCCCGCGATCGCGTCGCTCGCGCCGAAGCCGGCGGTTCGCATGCAGGCCGCGAGCGTGGCGGGCGCGAGCGCCGGGGAAAAGCCCGCCGCGAGAAACGCCGTGGCGAAGTCGAGGGTGTTCAACCGGTAGGTGCGCTGGATCGGCGCGGCGCAGGGGATCGGCTCGTACTTTGCGGCCGCGAGCGCACGCGTCATCGTCGGTGCTTGGATCGTGTCCGCCCACGCGCTCCGCAGAGCGCCCACCATCGCCTCCGGCGTGGCGCTCGATGCATACTCCCCGCGCAGTGCGGGCGCGGACTCGACCGGAGAGAATTCGCCGCCGCGCATTATCCTCGCCGCCACGTCAAATCTCGGTATAGGCTGACGGGCTCTCGGAAAGCCCTTGAGGAAGTCGCTCAGATACTTCGAGGGCTGTCCCGTGAAGTTATAGGCTTTGCGTACCGAGACCGCGAGCTGCTCAACATTGACGGCAGCTCCCTGGGCCTGAACAACCGCCGCCACTGTTTGCGTTGCCGACGCGCCGTAGGCGGCGGCGGTCATCACGGCCGCGGCAACGCCGGCCGCCACTATGACCGCCCCGACCAGACGCCCCACAGCCTCGTCGGTCGGGGTTTTGTCGGGGTTGGGATTCGGCGGCTCCTGTTTGGGCGGGAATTTGACGCAATCCGACGAGCCGGTCGGGTAGAAGCACGTGAACGGGTAGCAGAGTTCCCCTTTGATTCCTTTCTCAGCACCGGCGGGTACCCATTCGGCGGCGATGCACAGCTTCTTGCCCGATGGGGCGATGACGCCCTTGATCGATGCGTTGCGCAGCGAGCTTTTGTCCAGCAGTTCGATGTCGCGGACCAGCAGTGCGGAGAGCGTGTAAGTGCGCTCGCGCCATTCCAGCGCCAAGGTGACGGCTAACAGGCCGATGTTCGCCAGCCAGTCGGGCGCGGTGGCGCCAATTACGTATTCGCACAGCGCGCCGAGGTTGAGCCGCCCGCTTTCGATTTCCGCTAACAGCACTCCCTGCGGAACGGTCAAGTAGAAGTGCAGGAAGATCCCGAACACGGTTGTGTCCAGCGCAGCCTGCCCGCTGGCGGCTTCGTTTGTGGGCTTGACGAACGCGATCGCTGCTCTTGTGAAGATCACGCCGTCGAAGTCGGGGATCGGCTTGTATAACCAGCCGTCCTTGGTGCCGATCGCCACCTCAACTAACCATCCGTCCTGCACACGGCCGAAGGTGAACACGCGCAGGTCGGTGTGTGCCCCGAGGTTGGCGATCTCGCTCGGAAGTGCTTTTCCCCATTCATCTCCGATCAGGTTGGCGATGTCTCCGACGCTCGGCAGCGTCGGAGCCCGCTTTGGTTTGGGTTCCAGCGAGATCGTGAACGTGGTCCAGGAGCCCCGCAGCGCGACCACCAGGGGGATGTATCCATTGCCGATTTTGAGTGTCGCTCCCAGTTGTCCCGCTGGCGAGCGGTTGGAAGCGATCGCGAGTTCGAGGAACACATTGCTGAGGGTGAAGCGAGGGTCCTCGCGTACCAGCGGCCATACCTTGTCGGGTTGGGCGGCCACCGCGACCTGTACTTCGTTGACATTGCCGACCCTGACCGCGAATGCCTTGATCTCGATTGCGCGGGCGAAATCTCCAACCGGGCCCGGCAGAGTCCAGCCGCTGGAGATGTAGGACACCAGCGCGCCGACGGTCGGCTTCTGCTCGTCGCTCGGCTCGTAGGAGAGTTCGAACGCGGTCGCGTCGTAGGGCAATTCCAGTAGCAGACGGATCGCACCCGCTTCGTTGCCGCTGCCGATCCTCAGACGCCCGCTGGCGCGGCCTAAAAACGATCTCTGCGCGTCGACGGCGAGTCGCAGCCCGACGTCGTTGAGGCCGATCGGCAGCGGCCCCGGGATCTGCCATCCGTTCCAGCCGGCGAGTTCGAGTGCCACGCCCGCCATCGGCGTGCCTTGCTCAGGGCGTCATCTTGATCAGGAAGCCGCCCTTGATCTTTGTGCCGCCGGCGTCGATCGTGGGGATGTTGACTTCGATCGAGAAGTTTTTGTCATCGAGCAGCTGGAAGTCGGCGAGCTTCTGCTCGACGGTGCCCTTCACTTCGTTCAGCAAGAACGTATACGGGCTCGTGGGCGATGTCGGCACTACGACTGTGAGCTTGTATTTCTTGCCGCCTACTTCTATCTCTACGTTGATGTTTCCTGACAGCGCGGCCAGCGCCAGCAACTGCTCTGGCGTGAGCTGCGTCGCGGGGACGGGCTGTTCGCCGCCCTCGCTCGGGAACTGATTCATCGGGTGTCCTCCTGCGTCCGTGGGTGGTTAACGCCGGCGGCACCGGCGCGCGCGCAACTGGCGTCGGGTCCCTTCCTCGGCCACATCCTCGGGGCTGGCACGAACAGAAGCAAATCTCACCCGGCAGCGTAAAATTACCTACATACGCGATCGCTGTCAAGTCCGGAGGAGCGAATCGATCCTATCTCTCAGAACTATCGGCTGCGGCCGCCGAGGGCTCAGTATGAACGACCACATCGGCAATATTCGCAACCTCCCGACGCAGTGTGTCCTCGAGCTCGCCTGCGAGCAGGTGGGCATCGACGAGCGAGGCATCGCTGTCAACGCCGATCGTGAGAAGCACGATGCGCCCAGCCTCGGTGGAGAGCAGCCTCACCGACCGTGCCTCGCCGCCAGTGCGCTGGCGCACCACCCTCCGAATCTCCTCGGTCGCCGCGGCGTCGGCGCGCTTGTCGGATGCGTTACCCACGAGCATCTGCTCCAGTGGCTCCAGGTGGGTTTGCACGCTCACGACACCGGGCCTCGCGCGAATCGCCTGCTCTACACGCTCGGCCACGGCGCTCGCGGTTTGCAGGTCCAGCTCGGCCGGGAACTTGAGGTGCAGCGATACGCTCAGCGACCCATCCTCCTCGAAGATCCTCACATCGTGGGTTTCTCTCACCAGCGGCTCGGCGAGGGCGATCGAGAGCACATGGTCGCGAAGTTCGAGGCCGCTACGACGAGGCTCGACGTGAACGACCACGTCGCAACCCGGCAGTGCTCCCTCGACGGCCGCCTCGACCAGACTCGCGGCGCGGTGCCCCTCGATTACCGCCTCTCCGGGCGCAACCGCCGCGACCACGTCGGCGAAATAGCGACCGGCCGACTCGCGCAAGCGCAAGCGCAACAGTTCGACATCGGGCGCCAGGCCAGCAATGGCGCGTTCCGCCGCCTCCATCGCCTCAGCTGGAGTGCGGTCCATCAGCACGTTCGCGTTCTCCTCGATCAGCCGAGCGGCCGCGGCAAGCACGATCGCCGCGACGATAAGCGCCGCAATCGAATCGGCTTGGGCAAAACCGGCTCGCACCAGAAGCAGCCCGACGAGCACCGCCAGCGAGCCCACCATGTCGCCCGCGAAATGAAAGGCGTTGGCGCGCAACGCGGCGCTACCGTAGCGCCGGGCGGTGCGTGCCGAGACCACAGTGCGGCTTGCGTCCACCACCAGTGCGACCGCGATTACCGCGAACACGTACCAGTGTGTGTTCGGCGGGGCACCCGCGTCGATCAGGTGCATGATCGCCTCGGCGCTCACGATCAAACCACCTGCGAGTAGCAGCCCAGCCTCGCCAAGCGCGCCCAGGTTCTCTGCGCGGCTATGACCGTAGGGATGCTCTGGGTCGGCGGGGCGGCGGCCCAGCCTGACCGCGAAGAACGTGAGGATCGCGGCCACCACATCGCCACTTGACTCCACACCGGAGGAGATCAGGCCAAGGCTTCCGGTCGCCAAGCCCGTTCCGAGCTTCAGCGCCACGAGCACGCCGGCAGCAGCTATCGACACGAGGGTTGTGCGTCGCTGTACGGCTGCTTGCTCGTGCTCGGGATGGTGGATCATCCGCAGAGACTCTAGGAGGGGGTTGGGACGTCGTGCGCCCGCGCGAGCCGGCGTGCACCCGCGTCGCGCGAGTCGCTCAGCGCGGCTTTGCCTCAGGGAAACGCGTCAGCCCGTCCTCGGGGATCGGCTCCCAGTCCGGTGCATAGGCGACGAACGCTCGCCAGGTCGGACGAATGCCCGGGTCGCCGTCGAACGCACCCAGGCGAACACTCATCTGGCGTTCGTCCTCCGGATAGCGGCTGAAAAGATGCCCACCGCATTCGCGACAAAACAGCTTCTCGGCGCCACCATCGGGATGACGCCATCCCTTAAGCAGCTCCTCGCCTTGCAGGATTCGCAGGGCTCGTCCGTCGATCCGTGCTTGGACCGAGGAGGCCGTGCCTGTTCTGCGCTGGCAGCGGGTGCAGTGGCAGTAGCCGGCCGTCGATGGCGTTCCGGTCAACTCGAAGCGCACCCCGCCACACAGGCAGCCGCCGCTCAGCGTTTGCTCGCTCATCGGAGACAGTTTGGCAGCTGGCAGCCGCCATGCCCGATCGCGTGGCGTCGGTTACGCTCGCGCCGATGAGTCTTCACATGTGCATTCTGCTCTGGCCCAACCCGGGTGCAGAGGATGCGCTAGTCGCCTACGAGGACGAGGTGCTCCAGCTGATGGGTGACCACGGAGCCAGCGTGCTGCGGCGGTCGCGCACCGATGGCGCCGATGGCGCGCCGCTTGAGATTCAGATCCTCGAGTTCCCCTCACAAGCGGCGCTTGACAGCTACATGACCGATGGGCGACGCACCGCGCTGGCCGACGCGCGGGATGCCGCTATCGCACGGACAGAGATTCTCCCCGGCCTGTGCGACGATGCTTGACCTCGCTGGCTGCGCGCCTACTCAGGACCTTGGATCTGATTCTCCAGCACCTTCTGGGCGAAGCGAAGCATCCCGAGGGTGACCCACGGAAGCTGTCCGGCCCTAACGCGCAGGTTTACCTCTTGGTTGGGTCGGATCACCTCGACGACGGTAATGACGCGGCCGATCTGGTAGTCGTCGCCGAATTCGGCTTCGATGGCGTCCATCTCGCTTGCCACTTCCTGCATGAGTCGCGCCCTTGGGTCGACTTGCTCGCCCTCGCCACTCGCGTCCGCGCCTCCAGTGCCTGCCATCTCAGCCTCCGTTCGAATGAAAGGGAGCCGTCATGCTAGCCGCCGACAGGCTGGCACGTTAAATGCACGTTGTAAGAAAAATTCCAAAGAATCGGTTGACACGTGAGCATCGTTGGCAGATACTTGCCCCGCATAGAACGCCCGGCCGCGTGCGCGGCCGGTACAAGAAGGGGCCAAGTTGCCGCTCTCAGTGCTGGGACTGCAAGCCGCGTACGCAAACGGATCCGAGGCGACCTTCGACGGTCAGCCGATGCAGGTCGGGACCCACCTGCGTTGGTCCTTTGCCCCGGAGCTTGGCTTTCCTCCGGGAGCGTTCTGGCTCGCCCGGCGCGAGGCTAGTGGCGAGAAGCGTGGGCCGATCGATCCCCCAGCCGCCGTTGGCGATGCGCTTGAGGCGCAGCCGGCGAGTCAGCCGAACCCGGACGGCCTTGGCGGCCTCGTGCCCACGGGCGAAGACACTACCTCTGACGAACGATGTAGCGGATGTTGTTGCTGCACCGGTGAGCGATCGAGCGGCGTCCCGGCATCGGTCGCGTGCTGCTGTCGCGAGCATGGGTCGAGCGAAACCGATGGCGGTAAGCCAGGTCGGGGCTCGCAGGGCAACCCTGGTACGACGACGGTTGGCGGCACTGGCTGGAGTTCGGGCAAGCCAGGGTGGGATCCACCGGACAAGCGTGGCTGGCGAGTGTGGGGTGAGCCGTTCACGCTGCCTGTGACGCGCTCGAATTGGCCGGCCCGCTACGACGGTGCGCTCGATCCGAGCACACATCCCGAACCGGTTCTGCTGGCACGCGACGTACAGGAGTGCGCCACGCGGTTGACCGGACTCGATCTGCTTGCCGGTATGAGTACCGCGGCCGAGCGCCAGAACTTCAAGATGCTGCGAGAGGAGTGCGTGCGTCTCGTGCGAGGATGGCCGAGTACTTCCAATTACGCGGTTGGGCTACAGGAATCGCTCGACGGGGCCAACGCGCCACAGCTATCGCTGCGTCTCGTCTCCCAGCTGCAGCTGGCGGCGCTCAACCCATACATGGCAAGAGTGCTCGGCTTGTACTTCCTCGACAAGGAAGCCAAACCAAACGAGCACTACGACTACTGCATCGTCGGTGTGTGGCCCACGATCGTCCCCCCGGTCGCGCGCAGCCCGGGGAGCGCTCCGGCTGGCGCGCTTGCACGTGGCGACGCACTCTTCGACGGCATGCGAATCAGGGCCGATCCCGCCACGAGCCGTCTTTACGCTTGGCAGAGCGATGACGGTTCGACAGTGCCGCCGGCGACGCTCACTGGAGTGCCCTCCGGAGTAATGACAGCAATGGCAAGCGCCGTGGAGCCGCTGGCCCCAGGTGCACGCCCGCAAGCGCTACTCGCGGCCGAAGCAAAGCCTCCGAACTTCCCATTCCCGCCGCTGCCAAGCGATATCGCTGTTTGCGGCGCGCGCCTCTCCGCATCAGTCGCGGAGATCGCGATCGGCATCGCCGGAGAGGGTCAGCTCACAGCACGGTCGGGCGGCACCGAGGTGGCCAGCGTCGCCTTCTCTGGCGGCTCGCTGCAGTGGCGTGGGCTTGCCGCGCCCGAACCGACGGCGCATCCGATCGATGAGATCGTAATTGCCACGAGCGCCGGCGCCGGGAGCATTGTCGTCGTCGGAGACCTACTCAGCTCACCGGTAGCCGGCGCGCACGTGGGCGTGCGTTACGCGATCGTGCATGCACCGGGCGCGATGGTTGCACCGGCGGCTCCCTCGAAGCCGGTGACGTGGTTTCGAAGGCGTACTTCGCAAATCAGCCCGTCCGGCCCATCGATCCTCGAGCGCTCCTACTTCGACGTGCAATGGGCCTCGCCACCGGTGGACGCAGCCGAACAGAGTGGCGATCCGGTCGAAGATCCGATGGCGTTGCCCCCACCGCTGCGCACGGTCGGATACCTGGCACAGAGGGCAGACGGCGAGGAGTCGGCGCCCACCTCGATCCCGCGCATGATCGCTGCAACGCCGCAGCCGACGCCGTCGGATTCCCCGCTCGTGCCGCCACCCGCGGCCAGCCTGCGCTTCGTCGACGCCGGTCTACCAGACCCGAGCATCGGCTACCAGCACCGCACAGCCGGTTTCGGCCTGTTCGGCCAGCTCGGCGCCTACAGCGAATGGAGCGATGCCCGCGGCGTAGAACGCATCGCCGCCGCACCCACGTTGCGGCTACTCACGCTCGGTGGCGCACAGAGCACCTTCGACAACAGTCTGGCCGGCGGGGGCGTGGCAGAGAACCCAGCGAACCCCACCGCATGGGTGGGCGGGACGCTGAGCGTCCTTGTCTCCTGGCCGGCGAGCGCGCTGCTCGCCTACCCCGACGCGCGCAGCGCCCGTTTGAGTGTGCTCGACGCATCCTCCGCGGTGCTGGTCACGAGCGACTTTGCGATTCCAGCCGCGAGCGTCGATGCGCTCACGTTGACAGCGCTCGTGCCCGACCCGGCGCGCGGCTGCACCTACGCGATCACCGATCCGCCGTTGACGGCGCTCGAAGCATCCGATCCTTCATCCTCGCTCACGTTGACCGGGATATTGGAGGGCGGCAACATCGTCAACGAGCGCTTCGCGGTACGGCCCGGTCCTGTCGATGGCTCAGCTGGCTTGCAGCCCGGCAGCGTGGTGGCGACACTCCTCGGCGGCCGCGTTTCCCGCGTGATCAGCAATCCTGAAGCTTTCGTGGGCCAGCCCGCGTATCTGGTAGGTGGTGTGAGCGTTCCGCTCACCGTCACTGTGCCACTGCGCGTGCCGATCGGACAGCCCACCGCGACAGGCACCGCAAGTGTCGCCGTTTCGCGGGCGAGCACGTTCGATGCCAACGAGCAGATTGTCGACCCAAACACCGACGCCAGCCGTCCCGAGCCGTCCTCCAATCGGGTCACGTTCGTCGCCGCCCAGCGGTTGACGCCGCCGTCTCCGCCGGCGGCGGTACAGCCGACGCCCAGCCACATAGTCCATCACCTGTACTACGACGCTGCCAATTACAACGGCGAAGCCTCTTACTCGCTGCCATTCGATCTGAGCGCTCTCCCAGGGGTCTCCGGTTACCTGCTCGAGCGCGCACCCGCGCATTCGCTATTTGTCGCCGACGTTCAACGCCGTCGCAGCGCCGGCCTGCTGGACCCCAACCCGGCAATCGCCGGGCGAGCGGACCTGCAGGACTGGATTGGCGCTCTACCGGACTGGCTCCTGGCTTATAACAACCGACTCTCGAGCACTCTCGACGAGTCGAGCGTACTCACAGACCCAGCTGGACAGCGTGCCTTTATCGAACACTTCTATGGCGGGCTACTCGACGACGAGTTGCGTGCGCTCGCCGACGTTTCGGGTAACGGACGTGCGTTCGCGCAAGTGGGCAAGGCGATCGCGCTGGACAGCCTGACGCTCGAAGACACTGTCAACGGCAACGGGTTCGGACGCAACATGTATGCGCTGCTCGCGATCAACAGCGCGGGTTCGCACAGCAGTCCCACGCCCAGCGTCGGGCCCATCTACACCCGCACGGTCCGTCCCTCGCGTGCGCCCGTGCTCTACAAGGTGACCCCACAGCCATCGACCGGTTCGCTGATCGTCGCCTGGGCGCTGGATGGGAGCCCCGACATCGCCGGTTACCTGGTTTATCGCTCTTCCGGGCCAAGCGAGTTGGAAGACCTGCGCTGGTTCGGTCCCGATTCCACGCATCCCACGGACCCTTCGGCACTCGCGCTACCGCGGCTGACCCCGGGTACGTGGAATCCACTTTCGCTCACCCCCGGCACGGGAGATCCCCGTCTGATCGGCGTCGTCAACGATCCGCGCGCGTTCGCGCGCGACTACGACGGAAGCGACATGGGGGAGATCGCACTGCCGTCAGGACCAGCGCCGGATGAGATCTTTGGCGTGTACCGTCTCGCGGAGTTCGATCCGCGCACCCCCGAAACTCAGCCCACCGCGTTCAACTATTGGACACCGGGGTCGGGCGGCACCTCACAACTCCTCAGCGACACCTCAACGAACCCGGCCACCTCGCGTGTGGTCGGACTTCGGCTCGGCCTTGGACGTGGCATGGCGGTGGTTGTGGTGGCCAACTACGCCGGCGTGGTCAGGACGATCGGAGCGCTGCCGGTAGTGAGGGCCGCTTTCGTCGACGGCACGATCCCCGGTTCGAGCCCGAGCAAGCCTGCCGATCCGAACGCCGCACCCTCATGGACAGCGGTTGCTTCAGGCGAATCGCCCACATACGTACTGGTGGCCATCGACATCGCCGGCAACCAATCGATGCCGTCGAAGCCGTTCGCCGTGCCGGCGCTCGCGCCGGCATGAGCATTCCGTAACCCAAGCCGACGAAGGAGCCTTTGACATGACCAATCCGTTGAGCACACTCGAGACCGAACTGGCGGTTCTCGCCACGCCGGCCAGCGGTCCGAACATACCACCGGGAGGGAGCGCGGCGCCCTCGGATGCACTCACCGCCGTGAGCGCGCTTTTCACCGCGCTCGACACCGTCGGCGAGGGTATAGGCGAAGCGATCAAAACAGTTGCCGGCGACATCAACACGGCACTCGACGACGCGGCGCAAGCGCTCGAGCTGATTGCCGGCAAGCTGGAAGGACTCTCCTCCGCTGCGACCAGCGCCGGTACCGAGGCCACGACCGTGCTCAGCTCGCTGCAAAATGCCCTGTCCACAGCGCAGAGCTTGCTGCCGGGGGGTCCGAGCGTTACCGGTGCGTTGCAATCGGGCAGTCAGTTCTTCGAAATGCTCGGCTTACTACTGAGCGATATCTCCTCGATCGCCGATGCGACCAACACTCTGTACCAGATCGCTCAGGAGCTACGCGCGATCGGCACGGCGCTGGCGGCCTAGAGAACCCGGTCATGGCCGACGCCCTCACACCTATCGGGCTCCTCGCCGACGCCGCGATCGCCGTGATCGTGGAACAGGCAAATGCGGCACTCGGCTTAGAAGTGCTCTCCTTCAGTGACGGCAAGGGGATCTCGCTCGCCGTTCAGATGCCCAAAGCGCCTTTGGTTGCACTCGACAATCTGACGACCGCGGGCGGTATCGGTGGACGCCTGCACATCGACGATATACCGCCGGAAGGATTGTCGGCGTCATTGTTCGGCGATTTCACCGTCGCGCTCACCGCCTTTGACCTCACGCTCTCCCAAGGCGCCTTCGTCTCCACGAACATCGCCGGGCAGCTGAAGGTCCCGTACTTTACGAACGCAGCCGAAGAACATCAGACGGTCGACGTGGAGGTCGCCGTGCGCGCCGACGGCTCGCTGGCGGTAACGCTCGCCGCACAGCAGAGCGACCCTGCCAAGATGACGCCTGACGGCCTCGTCAAGTTGCACTACGACCTACCCGCCGAAACGAGCATCGACCTGGAGATCGCAACGCTCGAGCTCGAACGCGAGTCTGACGGCGTGTGGCGACTCACGTTGACTGGCTCGATCGCGCTGGACACGGTCGGCATCGACTGGCCCGAAGTGGAGCTGCGCGGTCTCTCGATCGACTCCAAAGGCAACGTGACACTCAAGGGCGGGTGGATCGACCTGCCAAGCCAGGCGGCGATCGACTACTTTGGCTTCCACGTTGCGCTACAGCGCCTGGGTTTCGGCGCCGACAGCAGTGGACGGTGGATCGGTTTCGATGGCGACGTCAACCTCGTCGAAGGAGTCCCGCTCGGCGGTTCGGTGCGCGGCCTGAAGGTGAATATCGATACGGGTGCAGTCTCCTTCAGCGGCGTGTCGGTGGACTTCGAAATCCCGGACGTGCTCTCCTTTAGCGGCGAGATCGATCACCTGCACCTCGGTGCCGGCGAAGACCCGAGCACGATTGGTCTACCGGCAAACATCGAAACCCCGCTCGACTTGTTCGCGGGCGGTGTGGACGTCACGATCCAGGCGGCCGGCGACCTGGAAGTAGACGCGCAGTTCATCGTCGGCACCTTCAAAGGGCAGTCGGCTTTCTTTCTCGCGCTGGACGCCGAGTTGCCTGTCGGCATCCCGCTGTTCGCCGACGTCGCGCTATACGGGCTGTCCGGCATGTTCGCAAGCAACCTGAGTCCGAACATCGGCAGTGCATCTTGGTGGGACTGGTTCAAGTATCCGACCGTGGCGAGCGGGCCGGCCGCCGGCACGCCCGACCTCACCGGCGCGCCCGATCTGCAGGGCGGCAAAGGTGAAGCGGACTACACGGCCACGGACGCCATGAAGTGGCTGAATCCCGTCCCCGGAGCGTTCGCGCTCCGCGCGGGAGCGGTCATCGGCACTCAGGACGATGGCTTCACGGCTTCGGCATCGATCTCCTTCATCTTGATCCTGCCCGGCCCGGTGATGATGCTGATCGGCAAGGCGAACATTCTCTCCAAACGCATCGGCGGGCCAGCGGAGAGCGCGAACTTCGAGGCGATGGCGACCTATGACGGCAACGCCGACACGTTCGACATGGTCATCGAAGCGCACTATTCGATCCCCTTGGTGCTCGACGTACAGGCGACGGGCGAACTCTATGCAGACCCGGGCGAGGGTGTGTGGTACCTGGCGATCGGCAAGCCACCGCACGAGCAGCGCGTGAGCGCACGCGTGCTCGACCTGTTCGAGACGGACCTGTATTTCCTGGTCAGCGACAGCGGGCTCGTCGCGGGCATCTGGACGGGCTACCGAAATTCATGGTCGTTTGGGCCGCTGAGTGCCTCGATCGACGCGTATCTCGCAGCGACGGCGGCGATTCAATGGTCACCGCTGCAGCTCGCGGCGGGCGTCGAGCTGCATGGAGAGGTGCATCTCGAAGCATTCGGCATCGGCCTCGGTATCACCGCCGACGCGCTGATCGAGGCGACGGCCCCCGACCCGTGGTGGGTATATGGCTCGCTGTCAGTCGAACTCGAACTGCCGTGGCCGCTGCCGAACGTCGGCGGCTCCGTCTCGCTCTCCTGGGGTGAAAACGGACCTCCGCCGCCCGCGCCGCTAGCGCTGAGCACTGTGAGCGCAACGCTCATCGACCACGGCGCGACAGATCGCTATGAGCTGCTCGCACATCGCGCGGGTGTGACCGTCAACGCTCTGAGTGTCACGGACACGGTCGTCTACGATCCGCCGGCCCCCGCTTCGCCCGGCACGCCCGGGATACTCGCCGCCGAGCCGAGCGGTTACTGGTCTTCGCTGTATCCGGGTGCCGATCTCGCCGCCGATGCCTCGAGCGTGGTTCCCGACCTCACACCGGAGGGCCTGGCCCGCGCGCCGCTCGTGCCTCAGGACAGTCACTTCGCGCTCAGCTTCGCCCACCCGGTCGCGGACCTTGCCGGTTTCGCCGGCTCTACGCCGCCGCCTTCGGAGATCGTTGAAGTGTTACCGCCATCGTCCTCGACGATCGGTCCCGACGACATGTCGAAAATCGACGCCCGCCCGCCCGTTGTGCAATGGTGCATTCACCATTCGCTGGTGCAAGTAGCTCTCTACCGCTACGACGACAGCGGTGAGACCTGGCAGCTTCTCGCGGCAACGCCGATGTCCGCGCCGAGCGTTAGCGCGCCACTGGGTCTCGCAGGCGCCTGGGTCGCTCCCGATCCGACAAAGCAAGTACCCGTCGCCGGTACGGTGCTGAAGGTCGCTCCCTACACGGTCCTGGAAGGCGAGGACTTCACCGTTTCCTGGGGTGGCGCGCCAACCACGCTCGGGAGTAGTTTCACCGAACAGGGACTCCGGTTCAGCACGGGTCCGGGCGCATCGCCGGTCAAAATCGCGGCGCCCACTGCTGGCGCGCCGACTGGCCTCATGTTCAAGGCGGAGAGCGAGACGCGTGTGACGATCGCATTCCCCTCGGCTGTTGTGCTGACCGGCCTAACAGGCGTGATCGTGCAGGGCGGGGAGTTTCCCTACACCGCGCCTGTTCTCATCGGCGACGGTCAGACGCTCACACCGACGAGCACTGCGCAGGACGCTGGCACGTCGATCTACACGCTCGCGTTCGATCCCGCCGGTGAGCCGGTGAGCGAGATAGAACTGCCCTTTTACGCGGGACCGCTGTATCTCACGAGCATCGCCTACCGGACACCCGACATCGATATGCCGATCCTCCCGCTCGCGCCGGCATTGTACGCCCTAAAGACGGTCACGCGGATCGAAGCGGGTCGTGTGGACGGCGCCAACGACATCGACTACCAGCCGGTCCTAGACGGCGATCCGGTAATCGAGTTCTCCTATTTTCAGTGCGCCAGCGGCCCGGCGACGGCGACGATCGGTTCTCCGCCGCTCAGCAATGCCTTCACCAATCCGCTCCCGTATCGTCGGCCGCCGGCTCCGACGCTTGCCGAAGCAGCCGACAGCCCCGCCAACTGTTTCCCTGCGGGCGGGCGACTCAACGATCTCCTCACCTACACGCAATGGTCGTGGCCGGGCGACGGCGACGTCGCCGCCTACTACGCATACGACCTCAACGTCGAGTTCACCGAGACGTATGTCAACGCACTGTATGCCACGTTTCTGAGCGCTACCGAGCCGTACGACTACGCAAGCTCGAACCTGCCACCGGCGGTGCACCTGCGCTGCACCGACCGTAACCAGCGCCAAACGCTGCTGCTATCGCTTGCCACCCACGTACCCTCCGCATACCCGCAGAGCGCCATCGTTGCTGCGGCGACCAATGTTCCTCTGCCCGCGACGCTTGCCCCGCCACAGCCTTCGTCTACCGGTGTGCCCAAACGCCCAGGCGTGCACCCAATCGCACTACCGACAGCTTTCGCGAGGGCGCTATCGATCCCGACCGGTGGGGAGGAGGAGATCGTTTCGGCTCCATCCATCGCCGCTGCGCAGGCGACTATCGACGCCCTGCCCGACACGCGCCTCGCAACGGGCGTGGATACTCTGGCCATGCCGGCCCTGCGGGCAGCAATCGCCAACGCCGGGCTACAGCTGCAGCCAGCTGCGATCGGATCGGGATTTGCGATGAACCCAGGTATGCACTCGGCTATAGCCCACGAGCTTGCCGAGCTTGCCGCTGTGGCAGAAGCTCGAGCCTTGTGGTTTGCGCCACTCGCTCCACAAACGCGCTATACGGTCGATGTCGTAGCTGGCCCGGTGCGGGTTCGCGGCAGCGATCGCGGCAGCGTGGCGGCCGCGGGCGCTGCGGACGCGAACTCGCTCGCGACGGTATTCGCCGCGAGTGACGCGATCTCCGCGCTCGCAGCGCTGAAGCGGTATCTCGACGAGGAGGATGCGCTCACAACATTGCAGCGAGTGCAGTTCACGACGTCCCGCTACGCGACCTTTGGCGATCAACTCGCAAACGTCGTCGCTCAAACAGAAGGCAGCGCGGGAACACCGGTCAGGCGCTATAGCGTGCCTGCTGGAGTGGACGCGCAGACGTGGCTATCGAGCGCAAGCGCGGAGACTGCTCGCATCGGTGCTCGTGGCGCGTATCTCACCGCGCGCGAACAGCTCGCCGCGGCGCTCGGTCGCTTCGACCCGTTGTTCGACGTCAACCAGTCCGCTGCGCTATCGGACCCGGGCAGCGGCAACGGGGAGCAGGCGCTGGCCGCTCAGCGCATTGCGACCGAGGCTGCTCGGGCCACGTTCGCCAGCTCGACGGCAAAGACGTTCGACGGCCTCGTCGCCGAGCTGGGACAGCCGGGTTTGGTCAGCACCGCGAAGGTCCAACCACCGCCCGACACCGAGCTGTCGCTGCTAACCGAGGACGACGAGGAGCGGGTTGTGGCATTGCTGCTCTGCTCTCCGGAGCCACTGCCGTGGCGGCGGATGTGGCAGTGGACAACGCTCGAAGGCGTCGGCGCGCGAGCAAGGGGACTCAAGGGCATCGAGATCCTATGGTCGACCGATCGGACACGGGCTCTGATCGTGCCGCTCGGGACTCCGGTCGGTCAATACCGACTCGCCCTGGGCTTTCAAGGGAATATCGGGGCAGAGGTCGCGTGCATCACGCAACAAACCGTGAGCGTTAGCGAAACGGCGTCATGTGCCCCGATCCCGATCGCTCCCGTGCCCGGGAGAGAGGTCCCCGGCACCGTCGCACACCCGGGGGCGGCGTTTGCATAGCCATTAGGCACCCTCGATCAGGCCGAGGCGGCAACCACATGTGCTTCGCCGTGCACTACCGTGCGCCGATCTGAGACGTCCGAATCTGATTCCGCCTCACGGTGTCTGCGAGGGTCTTGGTCAAGTGCCGACGTAGGCCGCGAGGTGCTCGCCGGTGAGGGTTGAGCGCTTAGCCACGAGGTCGGCAGGCGGGCCCTCGAAGACGATCCGCCCGCCGTCGTGACCGGCGCCGGGGCCGAGGTCGACGATCCAATCGGCGTGCGCCATGACCGCCTGGTGGTGCTCGATGACGATGACCGACTTGCCGGAGTCGACGAGCCGGTCGAGCAGGCCGAGTAGCTGCTCGACGTCGGCGAGGTGCAGGCCTGTGGTCGGCTCGTCGAGGACGTAGATCTCGCCCTTCTCGGCCATCCGCGTGGCCAGCTTGAGCCGCTGTCGCTCACCGCCGGACAGCGTGGGGAGCGGCTGGCCGATCTTGAGGTAGCCGAGCCCGACGTCGGTGAGCCGCTCGAGGATCTTGTGCGCTGCCGGGGTATTTGCCTTGCCGGCGCCAAAGAACTTCTCGGCCTCGACCACCGACATCGCGAGCACCTGGCTGATGTCCTTGCCGGCGAACTTGTACTCGAGCACCTCGGCCTGAAACCGCTTGCCCTCGCACACCTCGCAGGGGGCGGCGACACCGGCCATCATCGCCAGGTCGGTGTAGATCACTCCGGTGCCGTTGCAATTGGGGCAGGCGCCCTCGGAGTTGGCACTGAACAGCGCCGGCTTCACGCCGTTCTCCTTGGCGAAGGCCTTACGGATTGGGTCGAGCAGTCCTGTGTATGTCGCAGGATTGCTGCGCCGCGAGCCCTTGATCGCTGCCTGGTCGATCGAGACGACCCCGTCGCGGGGCGGGCGGGACTTGACAATCGAGCTGTCGATCAGCGAGCTCTTGCCCGAGCCGGCGACGCCGGTGACTACGACCAGCACGCCGAGCGGGATGTCGACGTCGACGTCGACGAGGTTGTGGGTACTTGCGCCGCGGACCTCCAGCGTACCCTCTGGCGTGCGCACCTCGTCCTTGAGGGTGGCCCGGTCGTCGAGGTGGCGGCCGGTGATCGTGTCGCTCCCCCTCAGCCCCTCGACGGTCCCCTCGAACATCACCTCGCCGCCGTCGCTTCCGGCCTTCGGGCCGAGGTCGACGACATGGTCGGCGATCGCGATCGTCTCCGGCTTGTGCTCCACGACGAGCACGGTGTTGCCCTTGTCGCGCAACTGCAGCAGCAGCTCGTTCATCCGCTCTATGTCGTGCGGGTGAAGTCCGATCGTGGGCTCATCGAAGACGTAGGTGACGTCGGTCAGCGAGGAGCCGAGCTGGCGGATCATCTTGACGCGCTGAGCCTCACCGCCCGACAGCGTTCCCGAGGGCCGTTCGAGCGAGAGATAGCCCAAGCCGATGTCTACGAATGAGTCGAGCGTCGCGTGCAGCGCGTCGAGCAGCGGCGCGACCGACTTGTTCTCGAGTTTGCTCACCCATGCGGCGAGGTCGCTGATCTGCATCGCGCAGGCATCGGCGATGTTGATCCCCTTGATCTTCGCCGAGCGGGCCTCGAGGCTGAGCCGAGTCCCGTTGCACTCAGGACAGGTGGTGAAAGTGACCGCCCGCTCCACGAAGGTACGGACGTGCGGTTGCAACGAGTCGACGTCCTTGGAGAGCATCGACTTCTGGATCCGCGGGATCAAGCCCTCGTACGTCAGGTTGACGCCGTCGACCTTGATCTTGGTCGGCTCCTTGTGGAGCAGATCGCCCAGTTCCTTCTCGGTGAACTTCTTGATGGGCTTGTCCGGGTCGAAGAAGCCGCAGCCCATGAAGATCCGCCCGTACCAGCCATCCATGCTGTAGCCGGGAATCGCGAGCGCGCCCTCGCGCAACGACTTGCTGTCGTCGTACAGCTGAGCGAGGTCGATGTCGGACACGGAGCCTCGGCCCTCGCAGCGAGGGCACTGGCCGCCGAGGACGCTGAAGCTTCGCTTCTCTTTTGTCGTGCGGCCAGCACGCTCAAACGTGACCGCCCCGGCGCCCGAGATCGATGCGACATTGAAGGAGAACGCCTGGGGCGAGCCGATGTGCGGCTTGCCGAGCCGGCTGAAGAGGATGCGCAGCATCGCACCAGCGTCGGTGGCGGTGCCGACCGTGGAGCGAGCGTCGGCGCCCATCCGCTCCTGGTCGACGATGATCGCGGTCGTAAGTCCTTCGAGCACATCGACCTCGGGCCGCGCCAGCGTCGGCATGAAGCCCTGCACGAAGGCGCTGTAGGTCTCGTTGATCAGCCGCTGGGACTCCGCGGCGATCGTGCCGAACACCAGCGAGCTCTTGCCCGAGCCGGAGACGCCGGTGAATGCCGTCAGTCGGCGCTTGGGGATCTCGACGCTGATGTCCTTGAGGTTGTTGACGCGCGCGCCGTGCACACGGATCGACTCGTGGCTGTCGGCGGCTTGCGGCGCAGGCGAGCGCGTATTCGTCTTCGTGGCCTTACTCATGGCGGTCACTCTAGCTGCGGCTTGGTGACCGACGTTTCTTGATTCTTGATCGGGTGCATCTCCGCTAGCGTCTCGGTGTCAGGCGCCAGCATGAACTCGAAGGTGAGCCAGGTTGCCCCACAAACAAATGGTCCTGAGTTCCAAAGTATGAGATGATGCGCGCGTGAATCGCTTGGGATTGCTGCTCGTTGCGGGTGTGTTCGGTCTGTGTGCGCCGGCTCTCGCATCGACCTCGAGTGCGCAGTTGTGGAGCGCTCTGGACGGACAGGTCACATGTGGCATCGCGATCCATCCACCCAACTCGCCTCCGATGCAGTTGCTCTGTAGCGCGAGGTCGGTACCGGCGCCCCCGAAAGGACAAGGGTTTGGCGACCCAGGCTTCGTCTTTCTCGGGTCTACAGGTCGTCCAATGCGCGCGCGGCTCAGCCAAGATTCGTTTGTCGGCAGCCACGCGGTAAAGCTCAAAAGCGGAACCAAATGGGAAGTAGGACCGATCGCTGTGAAGTGCACGATCAGCGCCAAGGCCGTTCGCTGCACCAATCGCTCACATCACGGCTTCAAGATCACAAAGAGCTCCTACCGCGCGTTCTGACTCGCAGCGCACAATCGACTCCTGCACAGTTGCGCTCGATGCGTTTGGCGGAGATCGCTTGAACAAGTCCGGCAAGCCAGCACGTCGGGCAGCCTCGTAGGGCAACCATGCCCAATGGGGCGAGCACGAGCGCGGTCAGGCCCAGCGTCGGCAGCAATGCCAACGCGGCGCCGAACAGGCCGAAGCCAACACCGCCGCGAACCAAATGGCGAGCTACTGAAGTGCTGGTCAGCATGCTGGGCTCCTCGTGTTCAGGCATGATCGCCGCCAGAGACCGCTTCGTCCGCTAATCCGAGTTGCGAGCGCAGCGTTTCGCGTCCACGGTGCAAGCGCGACTTCATCGCGGCGCGACTCAGGCCCAGGGCCTGGGCGGTGGCCGCTCCAGATAGGCCTTGAATGTCGCGCAGGACGAGTACGGCGCGCTGCTCGCTCGGAAGCTCCGCGATGCAAGAGACGAGCTGCTCGATTTCCAAACGGACCATGGCGGTTTCTTCGGCTGAGGATGCTTGCGGGGCAGGGGAGACGGGTGCTCGCAACGCCACGCGCGAGCGGCGGATGCACTCGTGGCGCACGATCTGAAACATCCACGATGCAAGCGCCGCCGCCGCGCGCAGGGTCCCGATCTTTCGGTACAGGACGATCAAGGCCTCCTGCGCCGCATCCTCCGCATCCTCGGGGGTGGAACAGAGAGTACGCGCGAACCGGTGCACATGCGCGTGGGAGCCGTCGAGGAGCGTTGCGATGGCGCGGGTGTCGCCCTGCTGCGCCGCGTGGACGACCTGTTCGGTGGGCCAGGACCATCGTGCACTAGTCACAAGAGCGCGCTCCCCTTAAAAATACGAGGCAGCCGCACAGTAGCGCGATGGCGATTATGAGATAGATGGCGATCTTCATCTGGAGGGGCAAGGCATATCGGTGTTGACGGTAACCGGTTCGCCGATTAGGAATCTCAGTTCGGCGCGAACGGGAAAGCCGCCTTTGGGACATGTCTTGGGCAGCGTTATGTAGGAGATCAGTTTGCCTTTCTGCATGAATGCGGCGCCAACCGTCAATTTGGCGGTTTCGACGACGCCGTACGGTGCTCCAGGGACGGTTTCCACAAGCGGCACAGCGGCTGTGATATCCGGACCGAACTCGCCTCCGGGGTATGTGACGCTGGCTTTTCCAAGCACTTCGATTACGGCCGGCGTCCGCCCTTCGGCATAGAAGGCAAATTCGCCGTTGGGCGCGAAGAACACTTGCAGGGTCAGGTTCTCGTGGACGCGTGTCCCGCCGAAGCTGACGACTCCGGCGGCCGAGCCCCCCGAGCTGACCGCGGACCTCTTGGGACAGTGCGCGACTTCGTGGCTTTCGAGGATCGCGGAGGAGCAGGTGGCAAAACCCTGCGGGTGCAGCTTTACGCCGGCCGGAGCCTGAAGAGTCACGCCGGTAAGGGGCGGCGGGAAGCCACCGTATTCGGTCCCGCTGATCCTGACTTCGCCTTCCGCCGCTGTTGGGCCTCCGAGGATGTTGTCGGTGCCCGGATAGGTCCGGCTGTTGGCCGCGCTGGGATCAACGGGAATAGGAACGCCCCGGACCTTGAATGTGACTGCGGTCGGCGTGGCTTGAGCGACCTCGGGTCCAAAGAGCAGGCATAGGCCGAGTGCAGTTAGGCACGCCCACGTGCCGTACCTCGACATCTGCCTGGCTTGAGCCTGGCGCGATCTGGGGTAGCTTGTTGGGTACATGTTGGAGCACCTCCCGTGCGATTGATTCGAGTTGCCTACGAACACGAGAGGGCGGCCGTCGCCAAAAGGATTCGCGGCTGTAGGGTGTGGCGGGCCGGGAGACGAGAATGAGCGATCCGACCACCTACAAGCTCGACGGACGCATCGCGACGATCGCGATCGACGATGGCAAGGTCAACGCCTTCTCGATCGAGACGCTCAAAGCGATCCATGCGGCGTTCGACCGGGCCGAAGCAGACGGTGCGGTTGTCGTGCTGACCGGCCGCGAAGGCTACTTCTCGGCCGGCTTCGACCTGAAGGTGTTTTCTGCCGGAGACGGCGAGGCGGTGGTGGAGATGCTGCGGCTCGGTGCGACCTTGGCCGAGCGTGTGCTCTCTTTCGCGACGCCTGTGCTTGTGGCCTGCAGCGGGCACGCGATTGCCGCCGGCAGTTTCCTGCCACTGGCCGCGGATGTGAGGATCGGAACAGAAGGATCGTTTCGGATCGGATTGAACGAGGTCAAGATCGGGTTGACGGTGCCGTGGTTTGCGGTCGAGCTTGCCCGTCAGCGGTTGACGCCCGCCGCGTTTGACCGCAGCGTCGTGGGCGCCGTCATGCACAACCCCCAGGAGGCGGTACAGGCCGGTTTTCTTGACCGCGTGGTGCCGGCGTCCGAGCTGGAGAAGGTCAGCCTGCAGGCGGCCGCCGAGCTGGCTGAGCTCAATCAGGCGGCGCATGCTGCTACCAAGTTGCGAGCGCGGGGCGCTGCGTTGGAGGCGGTACGCGCGGCGATCGAGAGTGAGCTGACGCTGGAGGCTTTGACGGGGGCTCGGGAGTAGCCTTCGGTCTTATGCGAGCAGACACGTCCGCCACCGCCCACTTCGAGCGCAAGCGCCCCGGCTGGTTCACCAGCCATGTGTTAACCCCCTCGTGGCCGGCTTGACCCGGCTTGGGATCAGCCTGTTCGGCTCGCGCGTACTCGAGGTGCGAGGGCGCAAGACTGGCGAGCCCCGGCGTACCCCTGTGAACTTGTTGACGTTCGACGGTGAGCGCTACCTGGTCGCGCCACGCGGGGATACCCAGTGGGCGCGCAACCTGCGAGTCGCGGAGGAGGGAAGGCTGCTCGTGGGCTCTCGCAGCGAGTCATTCACTGCCGTCGAGCTCTCAGATGAGGAAAAGCCATCCGTCCTGCGCGCCTACCTGAAGCGCTGGAAGTTCGAGGTGGGCGCGTTCTTCGATGGTGTCGGCCCAGACTCCTCAGAGCAGGAGATGCTTAGCGCCGCGCCCAAGCATCCTGTGTTTCGCTTGCGTTAGGCCTGATCTAGCCCCGCAGCCAAACCCCGAGTCTCACCGAGATCGAGTACGTTCGCCAGGCATGGAGCTCGAGCACGCAATCCGAACTAGGCGCACCCACAAGGTTTTCAACCCGGAACCGGTGGCGCCGGAGTTGCTGCAACAGCTGTTCGAGCTGGCCCGTTGGGCTCCGAACCACCATCTCACCAACCCTTGGCGTTTTCGGGTGCTCGGTCCCAGCACGGTTAGGCGGCTCAAGGCAATCGCCGAGAACGCCGTCCCCGGTTCGGCAAGCAAGCTAGATCGCGCGCCGACCCTTGTCGTTGCATCGGTCTACACCCACGGTGACAGCGCTCAGCAGAGGGAGGATCTGCTCGCGAGTGCGGTCGCTGCCTACCTGGTGCTACTCGCCGCCCATGGGGCAGGGCTCGCCGGCTACTGGCGGACCCTGCCGCTTCTCGACGCGCCTGCCGGCCGGGAGGTGCTCGAACTCGACGCCCTGGAGACCCCAATTGGGCTACTCCATCTTGGCCGCCCTCGCCAGGAACAGCATGTGCCCGAGCGAGCGCCTGTTGCTGATTTCGTGCGGCACCTGCCTTAGGTATTGAGGCGTCTCACCGGTGCGGCTCGCTCCAATATCACCTCGAGCGGGGTGAGATGGTGGCGGCGATGAGCGCTGTGGCGGCCGCGCGCGCGGGGGCGGCGATTGTGGCGTCCCGGTCCATCTTGGCGGCGAGCCCTCCGCCGTCGTAGATCAGCTGGAGCTGGCTGGCGAGGAGTACGGGGTCCTGAGCACCTGCGCCAGTGGCGAGCTCGGTGAACAGGGCGCGGATGTCACGGCGATAGGACCCGGCGGCCTCATCGATGTGCCCGCCGAAAGGCGCCTCGGCGACCGCCGCGATGAAGGCGCAGCCGCGGTAGTCGGGCGTGCCGAACAGTTGAGCCTGGGCGTCGAACACGGCGAGGATCCGCTCGACGGGATCCTCGACGGCCTCCACCGCCGCCCGTAGTCGCCCCAACATTTGAGCGTGCCGAGTATCGAGGTAGGCGCAGACGAGTTGCTCCTTGCTGCCAAACGTGCTGTAGAGCGAGGCCTTGGCCACGCCGGCCCGCTCGATCACGCGGTCGATGCCGACGGATTGGACGCCCTCGGCGTAGAACAGCTCGCTCGCCGCTTGAAGCAGTCGCTCCCGCGGCGAGCTCTTGACCGCCTTGGGCTGTGTCGATCGGGTGGTTTGCGTGGGCATCTGCGCTCAGTCCTCTGTTCCGTCCGCCGCCTCGACCGAGAGCTCGACGCGGTCGGGATAGAACGCGACATGGCCCTTGATTTCGGCCATCGCTGGGTGGGGATCGTCGTAGAACCAGACCGCGTCGCTACCACGCTCTGCGTCAGCAGCGATCGAGTAGTAAGACGCCTCGCCCTTGTACGGGCAGTAGGTGGTCAGTTTGCTGGGCGCGAGTTGTGATCGGTCGACATCGGCGATCGGGATGTAGCGAACCGGCGGGTAGTTGGCCTCGCGCAGGACCAGTGTTGAGTGGCTGTCGGCGATTGTCGTCTCACCGCTGCAAACGACGACATGGTCGCCACTCGAGGTGGTCGTGATTGGGTGATCGGGACCGGGGATCATGATGTCACGTGACATGCTGGGCTCCTTTGTTCATGCGCCGAGGGTGGGAGACAGGCAGCGCTGCCGCGCGGTACGGCGCGCGCTGAGGATCGTGCCGACGGCCGTGATGGCTGCGAGCGCGATCACCGTGATACCGAACTCCTGGGCCGTTCGGGTCACCGTGCTGTGGACGACGAGGACACCGGCGAGGATCGCTGGGAGGCCCATTGCCAGGTAACAGATGATGTAGGCGACCGAGATCACGCCAGCGCGCTCGGTCGGGCCGGCCAAGGTCACGATCGTGCGCAGACCACCTTGGAACCCGGCGCCGAATCCAGCGCCGGCCATGATTGTGCCCACGAAGAACCCGGCGATCGACGTGGCCGTCACTGACCACAACACGATCGCGACACCGGTGATGACCAGCCCATTACCGGCGAGCGCAAAGCGGCGCGGCTCGGTCCGGTGGAAGAGCAGGACCATCAGCGCGCCGCTAGCGGCGAGTGCAAACAGCGCAGCGCCACCGAGGATCGTCGAACTGGACCGGGCCACCTGGTCGGCGAGCGACGGACCGAGCGAGCCATAGAAGCCCGCAAGCGCCCAGACCGCTATCAGCGACGGCGCCGCGATCAGCAGTACCTCGCGCACGTGGACCGGGACGGCGATCGTGGGGCGCAACGCCCGCCGGATCCCCGGAGCGCGTGGCGAGGTCTCGGCGATCGCCCACACGCCCGCCGCCTGGAGCAGGAACAGAACCAGCAGCACCAAGTAGACGAGCTTCGTTGGCGCAGGCAGCAACTGTACGAGTAGCGCTGAGGCGAGCGCACCGCTCGCGGTGCCACTCATCGCTCCAGTCGCGTTGGCGACAGCCCCACGTCCAGGATGCAGGTCAACGAGCCCTGCCCCAATGGCGCCGAGGGCGGCGCCGGTGGCCAGACCCTGCAGAACCCGGGCCAAAAGCAGCGCGTCGACTCCATCGGCAAACGCAAACACAAGCATCACGATCGCTTGGGTGCCAAGAGCGCCGATCAGCACTGGGCGGCGCCCGACGTGGTCCGACAGCGAGCCCGCCACGAGCAACGAGGCGAGGACGGCGACAGCGTATACGCCAAAGATCACCGTGATCGTGACGGGGGAGAAGCCCCAGCGCGCCTGGTAGGTCGCGTACAGCGGTGTCGGCGCGCTCGAACTGGCGAGCAACGTTACGAGGATCGAGGTCAGGAGCCCGAACGCAACGCGTGCTGGGAGCGGGCGACGGGTCGGTGCGGTGGGGGTGAGGGTGGTCATGGGACGGAGAGGGGACTGCTCGGATGAAGTGATCTCAGTGCTTGTGGCGGTCATCGCTTCCCTTCCGTACAGAACGGTCTGTTTGCTCACGCTGCGACAATATCAGACAGACCGGTCTGTTTGCAAGCGATTGATCTATGACTGACCGATCAACGGCATGATCGTCCGTGGTATCTACTCCGCCAGCTACTTCCGCGATCTCGACGGACACCTGTGGGATGTCATCTGGAATTCTTGCGCCGAGCCATAACCAGACAAGCGACGACGCTCGAGCGGATCGGCCGCTCGAGCTGCTCGTACAGGGCCCGATTCGCGCTCTCCATGGCCTCGCGTTGCTCAGGCGAGAGTCGTGACCAAGACGACATCGTGCCAAGCAGGGCGTTGATCTCAGCGGCCGTGTGTTCCATCAGCGTAGGCACCGTGGCGATCTGCGCCTCGTCGAACAGATCGGCCGCGTACTCGCGTGCCATCTCGTAGTCGCCAAGCCAGGCCCAAACCTCCGAGATGTTCTCGCGGCGCTCGCAAACGCCCGCAAGAGTGGTCTCGAGATCCCGATAGCGCTGCCAGCTTGCAGCGATCTCGGGCGCGATCGCCATCATCGCGCTCAAAAGCGCCTGCTGGTCATCGGCGCTGCGCGGCTCTTGCAGTCCGAAGTACTGGATGAGCGCAAGCGTCCCGTCGGGCACGAGCGTGTCCGACGCGCGCTGCCAGCCGACATTGGGATCGACCCAGTGGATCGCAGAGGCCGAGAAGACGGCCCGGAAATGCTCATGGGGGAGTTGTGCGTCCTCGAATCGGGCGTTTACGAGCTCCAACTCGCCCGCGCCTCCGAGACGCTGCTGGGCGAGCTCCGCCAGCTGAGCGCCCGGCTCGATTGCCGTGACGCGCAAGCCCCGAGCCAGGAGGCTGAGGGTCAGCTGTCCGGTCCCACAACCGATCTCAAGCACCTGATCACCGCTCTCAAGGCCAACGGCCTGGCAGGTGAGGTCGATCAGTTGCTCTGGGTAAGTTGGACGGTGACGGTCGTATTCGGCCGCCACCTGATCGAAGACTTTGCCGTAGCTGCGCTGCATTGTTCCGTCTGGCATGTTCACAAGGTAGGCGACGCAGCCGACGGAGCTTCCGGCCTCTCGGTGTCCGCCATGATGGCCGACAACTGGGTAACGCTACGTCGCAGCGGGCGGTCCGAACCAGGTGGTCAGCGCTTCAGGAAGCCCCAGATGGGTGCCCTCTCCCACCCAAGCAACGTATCCGTCAGGTCGGATCAACACGGCGGTGGGAGCGACGACTGCGCCAAGTACCGGAAGCTCCCACAGGCCGACATATTCAGCATCGATCAGCTGGACCCGCCCGTCCCACGGAGTGATGTGAAAGTCGCCGGGCTCAGCGAGGTTGAGCAGCACCGGCCGAGCGTCGTGCAGCAGCTCGAAGACTCGAAGCGGGCCAGCGGTAGTCACGAGGTCCAGATCGGGCATGCGGCGTCCGAGCAGAGGGTGACCTTCGCCGAGGTCATAGTGGATGTCCAGTCCGGAGACGATCCCGGCGAGCCGCTTGCGAGGCTCATCCATGCTTGCCAGCTCCGACACCACATCGACAAGGGCCTTCATACGCTCGTCCTGGCGCTGGAGCGTGGTCTGAGCCATCGTGTACTGAAGCGCTCGGGCAGCGACCGGGTGGCGCTCGTCCCGATACGTATCCAGGAGACTCTCTGGGGATGTCCCGTTGATCACCTGAGCCAGCTTCCATCCCAGATTCACGGCGTCCTGTACACCTAGGCTGAGGCCCTGTCCACCCGCCGGGTAATGCACGTGCGCCGAGTCGCCGGCGAGTAGAACTCCTCCCACGCGGTAGGCGGCTGCCTGTCGTGTCATGTCGGTAAACCTGGAGATCCACGTGGGATTGTGGATGCCGAAGTCGGTGCCGTAGACGGCGATGAGCGCCTCGCTCAGATCGCGCAGGGTCGGCTCGCTGCTGGACCCGAGCTGCTGCTCTGTCACGACGACCCGCACCGGCCCCCCGTCCGCGTAGACCACCTCGCCGTCGCGGACCTCGTACTCCAACCTGCCGATGCCATGGGTGCCCGTCTCATCGCGACGGACGCCCAGCTCCGGTTCCTCTGCCATCTCGACCTCGGCGATCAGGCTGCTCCTCGTCGGATCCCACCCTGGGAACTCGATGCCGGCTGCTTTACGGATCAGGCTGCGCCCTCCGTCGCACCCGACGAGATACCGCGCTCGCAGCGACTCGCCGTCGGACAGCCGCACATCAACCCCGGTGTCGTCCTGCGCGAAGCCCGTCACCTCACATCCGTAATAGATCCGTACCGGCAGCTCGGCGATCCAGGCAGCCATGATCCGCTCGATCTGGTTCTGCCAGATCCCAAGCGAATACGGATGACGCGTCGGGAAGTCGCTCATGTCCAGCACGGTCGTGGCGAACATCGCGGCCTGAGCCGGCTGACCCTCCGCGAGGAAGCGATCGGCGACTCCACGCTGATCGAGCACCTCGATCGTGCGCGAGTGAAAACCGCCGGCCCGTGAGCCGACGAGCACATGATCCGGACGCCGCTCGACGACCGCGACGTCGACCTTTGCCAACGCCAACTCAGCCGCCAGCATCATCCCCGTCGGACCTCCTCCGGCGATCACCACCGCATGTTCTCCCATACCCATTTCGCTCCTCCATTCCCGTAAGTTTTGACCTGCGGCGGGCGATTATGCGGCATGAGCCGGGGCTTCATGAAGCCCTCGTGTACGGTATAAATTGGAAGTGGAGAGAGGGAGTGTCAGCCAATCTGCTCCGCCAGCTCGATGATGATCCCATCGGGGCCGCGGACATAGCAGAGTCTGTAGCTGTCCTGGTAGCGCCCCAGCTCGCCGACGAGCTCTGCACCAAGGCGCTGGTCACCGATCCAGACCGCAACCGGCTGCCTCTCATTGTCGAGAGGTCCAGTGGTGGGCGCTAAGATGAGCGCCGGCGATAACGACATGGAACGTGTGCTTGGAATCGGTGGATACTTCATACGGGCCGTCGACCCGGTGACCCTAGGCGCTTGGTATCGCGATTGCCTAGGCCTGGACGCCGATGAGAACGGCCTGTGGCGCCAGGTTGCCGGGCCGACGGTGTTCGCGACGTTCGAGTCCGAGACCGACTACTTCGGGTCCCGCGCCCAGCAGACCATGCTCAACTTCCGTGTCCGCGACTTGGATGCGATGCTCGCGCAATTGCGCGCCAAGGGAGCGGATGTGGCTGAAGAGACGCAGGAAATGGAGGGTGTCGGCCGATTCGGCTGGGTCACCGATCCTGAGGGCAATCGGGTCGAGCTGTGGCAGTCCGCCTGATTGTGCCTTCACGCAGCCGGTGGCGTGCGCCCATTACACATAGCGGATTGAGGTCGGCCGCAGCATGAGCGTTCTACTCGTGGCAGAGATGCACGGACGGACTGCGTTGGAGCCCCAGCTGCGTGCGCTTCTGTGTGAACTGGCTGAGGCGAGCAACACCGAGCCTGAGTGCGTTGATTTTCGAGTGCTCGCTGCCGAGGAGCCGGGTGAGTTCGTGCTGCTCGGCTCGTGGAACACCGAGACGGCTCTGCGCGAGCACTACGACACGAGCCATTACCGTCGCTATCGCGACCAGGTTCAGCCGCTGCTGGCACGTCCAAGCGATGTCGTCGTCCATCACGTCAGCGTCACCGTGCACGCTGTCGACCCGAATCCACCGGATCCTGGGTTGTTCGGGTAACAGCCCTATCCATGGTTGAACTCGATCAAAATGGATGAGTTGCGGCGATGAGCGCGCGTGGCTTTGGGGATTCCGCCGCTTCGCCTGTGCTGAGCGCGTCGGAGCTCGCGGACATGGCCACATTTGGCAGCGACAGGGCTACTCGGGCTGGGGACCTGCTTTTTCAGGCCGGGGATGCGTCCTACGATCTGTTCGTCGTCCTAGAGGGCGAAGTGCAAGTCGTTCGGCCAAGCGGTGCGGATGAGGTTGTAGTCGCCGAGTTTGGGCCGGCTAGCTTCGTCGGCGAGCTGACGTTGCTGACTGGCCAGCACCGCTTTTTGACCGGTCGCGTCTCCCAGCCCGGGCGCGTTTTGGTGATCGCGCAAGACGAGTTCCGTCGGCTGATGAGTGTCCGTCCGGCGCTTGGCGCAATTATCTTCAACGCGCTGCTCGCGCGCCGCGAGTCCCTGCGATCCGGGGAGGGGGCGCAGGCGATCAGGATCGTAGGCTCGCGCTACTCGCCCGAGGCGATGAGCTTGCGCTCATTCGCCGAACACTCGCATCTAGCGCACACCTGGATCGATGTCGAGGACGCCGAGGACGTCGATTCTTTCCTCGCACCGATGGGTTTGCGGGCGCAGGACGTCCCCGCGGTGATCACAGCCACCGAGACTCTGCATCATCCCTCGCCCGCAATCTTCGCGGAGCACCTTGGGCTGACCTTCCAGCCCACACCCGGCTACATCTTCGATCTGGTGGTCATCGGCAGCGGTCCGGCCGGCCTCGCCGCCGCCGTCTACGGCGCCTCGGAGGGTTTGCGCACCGTCTCCCTGGACGCGGTGGCCATAGGCGGGCAAGCCGGCGCCAGCTCGCGGATCGAGAACTACGCGGGATTCCCGAACGGCGTCTCCGGGGAGGAACTCACCGGCAAGACCGCTGTGCAAGCGATGCGACTCGGGGCTCGCCTGAACTCGCCATGCGAGGTGATCGGGCTGCGATCCGAGGCCAGCTTCCATGTCGTCGTGCTGCGCGACGGCAGCGAGGTCCCCACCAGAGCCGTGATCGTCGCCTCCGGGGCGCGCTATCGGCGGCTTGACGTCGAGGATCTCGAGCGCTTCGAGGGCGCCGGTGTGTACTACGCCGCGACGGATCTCGAGGTGCGCGTCTGCAGCGGAACGCCTGTGTTGGTCATCGGCGGCGGAAACTCCGCCGGTCAGGCCGCGATCTACCTGGCCCAGAACAACTGCAGTGTCACGATCGCGATTCGACGAGAGGATCTCGCCCAGAGCATGTCTCAATACCTGATCGAGCGGATCGACGCCGACCCGAAAATCGATCTCATGACCGGCGTTGAAGTACAGGCGCTCAGCGGCCGAGACCATCTCGAAGGGGCAACGCTCGCGCACAAACAGAGCGGTCGTGAGCACGAGGTCGCGTGCGCCGGTCTGTTCTGCTTCATCGGCGCCCGTCCGGCGACGGCGTGGCTGGGCGACAGTGTGCTGCTCGATAGCGATGGGTTCATCCTCACCGACCGCCAGTTGCCAGGCTCGCTTGATGCCGAGGCAGCGAGAGCGCTGCCGTTCGAAACATCCAGGCTCGGGGTATTCGCCGCCGGCGATGTTCGGCACGGCTCGATGAAGCGAGTCGCAGCCGCCGTGGGCGAGGGATCGAGCGCGGTGCGCTCCGTCCACGAGCGGCTGGCCCTGGAGACCTGACGTTCAGCTTGCCCGACGATGTGACCGTGTGTCTGTTCGATCTTTGACGGAGTGCTGACGCAAACAAAAGGGAGAGGTGACGACCTCGACACTCAGAGTCCGTCGAGTCCTTCCTACATAAAACGCGCCTCGGCGCTGTGCTGGCGCTGTTCGCTCATCTTCTCCGCGATAGGGCGACCACCGGAGCGGCGTGACTCTTGTCGCCGGTCCCGCCAATGTGCGCAAGGGGACGATCACCTACAGGACGTCTGACACGCGTCTGTAGCGAAGGTAAATGACGCGAGAGCCAAAGATGCGTGTCTCGACCAACTCCAGGTTGGTCTGTTTCTCCAGGGTCGGGAAGTAGGGTGTGCCGCCGCCGAGTAGGACCGGGCTGACGAACAGCCTCCACTCGTCGATCAGCTCCAGCTTCATACACGCACGGGCGAGGCCGGCGCCGCCGACGGCGATGTCCTTTCCGGACTGCTCCTTGAGCCTCGAGACCTCCTCGCCGACACCGTCCCTGCCCAGCCTAGTGTTGCCCACCACGCTCTGAAGCGTCGTGGAGAACACGACCTTCGGCAGAGCCTTCCAGGTCTGGGCGAACTCGACCTGCTCCGCGGCCAGTGGACTCTCCTCAGCGGTCTCCCAGTAGAGCATCGTTTCATAGAGCCGCCGTCCGCAGAGGTGCACACCGATTTCCTGCACCTGCTGGTGGTGGAACCGAAACAGCTCCTCGTCGGGCACCGACCAGTCGATCGCGCCATCAGGTCCGGCGATGTAGCCGTCCAGCGACACAGTCATCGAGTAGATCAGCTTCCGCATCAAGATCCTCCTTCGGTTGGATCCCATTGTTCTGTAGATAATGACTTCGCGTCACCTCATTGCTCATCGATGCCCCTTCAGCACGGATGGGCACCAAACATATGTGGCGAGCATCCCGTACATCTTCGACGAGTTCGACTGGGCGCAGATCCACAAGGTCTACAGGGCGCAGTCCGTGAGTCCGGGCCAGAACAACCCCGACCGGTCACTTAACCTGGATCTTGCGTTAATGACGGGAGTGTCAGATTAACGGTGGATGTGCTTGGTGGTTTTAGTTGATTCTTCCTTCGAACGCTATCGCGAACGCGTTGAGGGCGGGCTTCCATCTCATTGCCCAGCGTGCTCTGCCTCGCCCTGTGGGGTCGAGTGCTCTGGTGGCGAGGTAGAGGCACTTCAGCGCGGCCGTGTCGTTCGGGAAATGTCCACGGGCTCGGACGGCGCGTCGGTAGCGGGCGTTGAGCGACTCGATCGCGTTGGTGCTGCAGATCACGCGCCGGATCTCGACGTCGTAGTCAAGGAACGGTATGAACTCGCTCCAGGCGTTCTCCCAGAGCTTGCTGATCGCCGGGTACTGTTTGCCCCACTTCGCGTCGAACTCGGTGAAGCGCTCGCGTGCGGCAGCCTCTGACGGCGCGGTGTAGACCGGCCTCAGATCGCGGCTCATCTCATCCCAGTACTTGCGTGAGGCGAACCGGAATGTGTTGCGGATCAGGTGGATCACGCACGCCTGGACTGTCGCGAGCTCCCAGGTCGTCGTGATCGCCTCGGGCAGTCCCTTCAGGCCGTCGCAGACAGCGATGCAGACGTCATCGACGCCGCGGTTCTTGATCTCGGTGAACACGCTCAACCAGAACTTCGCGCCCTCGCCGCCATCGCCGGCCCAGAGCCCCAGGATGTCCCGCTCACCGTTGACGGTCACGCCGATCACGACATAGACAGGCTTATTCATCACCTGTCCGTCGCGGACCTTGACGACCATCGCATCGATGAAGATCACGGGATAAATCTTCTTCGAGCGGACGGGTCAACCATTCGGTCATCTCGCCCGTGACCTTCTCGGTGATCCGGCTGATCGTGTCCTTGGAGACCTTGGCACCATAGACCTCCCCGAAGTGCGCGGCGATCTCCCCGGTCGTCAACCCACGCGCGGTCAGCGACAGCACGATCTCATCAACACCAGTGAGCCTGCGCTGGCGCTTCTTGACGATCTGCGGCTCGAACGTCGACTCGGTGTCCCTGGGCACCTCGATCTCGACCGGGCCGATCTCCGTCAGCACTGTCTTGGCGCGCGTCCCGTTACGCGAATTCCCGCTGTTACGCCCTGCCGGGTCGTGCTTGTCATAGCCGAGGTGCTCGCTCATCTCCGCGTCCAGCGCGGTCTCAAGCACGCTTTTGGTCAGCTGGCCCAACAGCCCGTCAGGGCCGACCAGCTCAATGTTCTGCTCCTTCGCCTGCTCCAAGAGCTGCTCAGCAAGCTGCTTCTGATCAACGATATCTGTAGTCATAGATCCGATCATCTCCTCCTGATCGGTCAGACCGGCTATCTCCGTCATGGTCCATCCCTTCGGTCAGACCAAGCCAGATCCACCGTTCATCGGACAGACCCCTGCACGGCGTTGTGTACCTGGAGGCGCTCCAGCTCATTGGCGATGACGGTCGCACCGTCGCTGCGGGCGAGGGCGCCAGCCATCGCGCGGGCACCCTGTTTGATCGACTGGTCCACGAGGGCCTGCGAGATCACGCGGCGCAGCTTCTCGGGCGAGCTCTTCTTGCTGACCCTCACGCCAGCGTGTGCGACGACCACGCGGGCGGCGTTATCCGGCTGGTCGCGACCATCGGGAATGCAGACGAGCGGAACGCCATCGGCGAGGGCGGCGTTAACCGTTTGCCAGCCTGCGTGGGTGATGACGAGTGCCGCGTGTGGAAGAACGGTTCGATGCGAGACGAAAGCCACACTGCGCGCGTTGTCGGGGATGCGGAGCTGACCCGGGTCGAGCGCGGGCCCGGCCGTAAGCAGCGCTCGGACGCGCAGCCCGGCCACGGCGTCGAGGACACGCTGGGCGAGCGCCCGCTGGTTCATGTAGCTCGTGCTGAAGCTGATCAGCACCAGCGGATCGGTGTTCTCTGAAGGCCACAGCGACTCCCACTCCTTCTCGAATGGCTCGAACGCTGGGCCCACGTAGTGGACATTCGCGGGGAGCTGGGCTTTGCTCGAGAAGTCGAGCTCCGGGGCGGTCATCACGTAGATCGCCCGCACTCTGCGAATCTGGTCGTTCCAGTCCTTCAGCGGCGTGAGCCCATGCTCGGCACGGACATCGTTGAGCGTCGGCAGTCCGGCGGCGGAGAAGCGGCTGGTCATGGCATTGAGTAGGCGGTCGCGCGCAGTACCCAACGGACCCGCCATCGGCTTCAGGCCGCTGAACAGCGGCGGCGCGCCGCGAACCGGAAGGGGATAGGGGCAGTGAACGAGCGCGACCGCGGGTATGCCTGCGCGCTCGGCAGCGACTGGTGCAGCGATGAAAAGCCAATCGAACACGATCACGTCAGCGCCCCAGTCGCCGAGCAGCTCGACATTCTCCCGTACCGCATCCCGCAGCGGTGCGATCGGAGCATCGCGCATCCGTTTCGCGGCGCCAAGCGGCGTGCGCGCCTCCCAGTCGCGTATCGGGTCGGTCTCCGGACGCGTGATGTCCAGATCGGGGAGCCACTTGCGGATCGCGACGAACTCAGCCCCAGTCTGCTCGATCCGTGCCCGCGCGGCGCTGTGGGCCACGACGCGCACCTCGTGACCCCGCTCGACGAGCTCCCGTGTGAGCGCTAGCTGTGGTGGAGCATTCCCGCTGAACGCCAGGAGAGTCTGGAATACCCGCATATACTTCATCTTAGCCCTACCAAGATGAAAAGGTCAAGCGACTCCACCACAACACGCCAATATCGGATGTCCGCGCGAGCCGATGCCGCTGCCGCGACCGGCGAACGCCTGCTCGCCGCGGCCTGGAAGCACTTCGGCACGCGACCCTACGAGGAGGTCCGCCTGCGCGAGATCGCCGCCGACGCGGGCGTCACCGAACAGACGCTTTTCGCCAGGTTTCACTCCAAAGACGAGCTACTCACCGCCGCATACAGGTGGTGGGGTATGCGCGAGATGGAACGCCGCGACGCCGCTCCAATCGATCACCTGCCCGACGCGGTAGCCAACGTGTTCGACCATTATGAGGCGCACGGAACGGCGATCCTACGCATGCTCTCCCAAGAGGACCGCATCCCCGCCATCCGCAACCTAATGGAGAAGGGGAGGGCCTATCACCGCGATTGGGCGAACAGAGTCTTCCAGCAACTCCTCGCCGGCCTGCCGCGCGCGTCCAGAGAGCGCCGGCTCACAGCCCTTGTGATCGCGACCGACGTGCTGGTGTGGAAGCAACTGCGACTCGACATGCAGCTCAGCCGCCCCCGAGCGGAAAAGATCGTCCTGGAGATGATCGAGTCCTACTCGCGGCGATCGCATTGAGAGATCGGCCGTCGGCGAGGTCTCTGAGAGATAATCCTCGTTTCAGCTAAAGGGAGATGATATGGCGGTGAAGATGCCGGTAACGGAGCTAGACGCTGGTTTCAGCAGCCAGGGGGCGACCCCGACAGGTTGGGCGGAGGGCCGCCGGCACATCGATGAGGCGGAGGTGTTCTGGATCTCGACGGTGCGTCCCGATGGACGCCCGCACGTCACGCCGTTGTTGGCTGTTTGGCACGACGACGCGATGTATTTTTGCACGGGTCGGGAGGAGCGCAAGGCAAAGAACCTTCGGCAGAACCCATACTGCATTCTCACCACGGGCCAGAATGGACTCGATGGTCTCGATGTCGTGGTCGAAGGACACGCCGTCGAGGTTGGTGGGGGAGCGGAGCTCGGACTTGTCGCCAATGCCTACGAGTCGAAGTACGGGGTGCACTTCACAGCGCCCGAGGGCACGTGGTTCGGTCTAAGCGACGCGATCCGGCGCGGTGAGGCGCTCGTCTATCGAGTTGCGCCCACGACGATTTTCGGCTTCGGCAAGGGTGAGCAGTTCAGCCAGACGCGATGGCACTTTGCTTGAGTGGGCGAGGGCAGAGCGGCCCGCGTACCGCGCTCGACGAAACCGAGAGTGTCGCCAAGGATGAATGTCGCCAGTGCCCTGGGTGACCTCGATCAGCGGTCGCAGAGGAGTCGGCAGCACAGCGGTGATCCCCAGCGCGAGGAGGATCGCGAAGATGGCGAGGGGGTGCTCCTCGGCGCGAGAAGGCCACGAGCGATGCGCGTTCATCTGTTGCGCGGCAATTCTGAGTCGCCTACTCTTGCCTTGCAGACATCGCGAGTGCCGGCCAGCCCGACGCCACGTTGCGCAACGGACGACAACCGTAACGAGCCTCAACCAAGGTCAACAGGAGGCCGCGCAACGCCTCATCACCAGCGGAGCCCTCCAGGAACGCCAAGAAGGGCTCGTCGATGGCTACCGGGACCGCCGATCGCATCTGGACGGCTGCCTAGATGATGCGGCTGGCCGATTGGAGCAACCAAAGTCGACCCTACGACGGCGGCCCGAGAAGTCTACGGTTCAAGCGTCGGATCAAACATCACGCTAGAAAGGATAGCACCGTAGTTCATGCAAGTTTCCCATCGGCATGCAGGAGCCGATTCTCAAGGCCGAAAATGAATGGTATGACCATCCCGTCCGTCTCCCTCAGTGACTGGGGCGATATAGCGCAGATCGTTATCGCCACGACGGCGATATTGGCGTTTGTCGGCGCTGCGATCGAGCTCCATTTGATTCGGGCCAACGCTCGACAGACTCTGGCCTACTCGTACGCGGAGCGCATCAAGAAGATCGACATGATCCAATCCACATACAGGTGGCGCCAATACTGGAGGGCCCATCCTGACTACGCGGATTTCAAGACCTTAGAGGTTGACGAGAGAGCCGAGTGGCTGACGACAGTCAACCTGATCGAGGAGATTGGTGCCCTCTACGACCGAAAGTTGGTTGATCGAGATGTCACGGCCGAGACTCTAGGAGTTCACCTCGAGAAAATGTGGGAAGACTGCGCTGATGCGTTCGTCATGGGTATTCGGCAGGCGCAGAGCAACGAGTGGCTTTACGACTATTGGGAGCAGATGCAGCGCGATACGGTCAATCGACGTTTGGCCGCAAAGCGCAAGCTCACCCGACGACGGCAAGTTCGGCGAAAGTTCTTTCTAGGTCGCTGAGGGGAGTGCGACGTCTCACCGATCTGAGACGCCCAATCTCACTCATATGAGACCGCTGGCGTCTCATTCATGTGAGACAGGGAAGCCATTCGGGCCGCGACGCGGACACGGACAGGGGTCGGTCGAAGCGAGCGGGCGTCGCCGATCCGGCCAGCTCTGACGGCGAATAGGCCATTTGGCCGATGTAGTCCACCGTACGGCACGGCAGGCTTGGGATGATGCACGAGGAGATCATGATTCCGGTGGGCGGAGCTGACCAGGACGCGGTGGCGATCGTCCCGACTGGGACGGTGACGTTCGTGCTGACCGATGTCGAGCGCTCGACCTTGTTGTGGGAGGAGCGGGGCGAGGTGATGGCGGGGGTGATGGCGCGCTGTCACGACCTGCTCGCCGAGACTATGCAGGCGCGTGGCGGGGTGCTTCCGGAGGAGCAGGGCGAGGGTGACAGTGCGGTCGGCGTGTTCGTGCGAGCGTCGGATGCGGTTGCGTGCGCACTTGATCTGCAGCTGGCGCTAAGAAGCGAGCCGTGGCCTGAGGGCGTGGATCTACGCGTGCGTGTCGCGCTGCACACCGGTGAGGCCGTGCTGCGCGATGCGCGCAACTACACCGGCCCCTCAATCCATCGCTGTGCTCGGCTGCGGGCGATCGGACATGGCGGGCAGACGCTGCTGTCGCGCTCGACGTATGAGCTGGTCGCGGGCGGCCTGCCCGACGGGGTCAGTGTGCGCGACCTCGGTGCGCATCGGCTGCGCGACCTGGCGCGGCCGGAGCAGGTTTACCAGCTGTGCCACGCGGATCTACACGACGACTTCCCGGCGCTGCGCTCGCTGTCAGCCCTCCCGAACAACCTGCCCGTCCAGCTCACCAGTTTCGTCGGCCGCGAGGCCGAGATCGCAGAGGTTCGTGAGCTGCTCGGCCGATCGCGCCTGCTCACTCTGACTGGAGCGGGTGGGAGCGGAAAGACACGGCTGGCCTTGCAGGTGGCCGCCGAGACGCTTGACGATCACCCTGATGGTGTGTGGTGGGTGGATCTGGCGCCAATCAGCGATTCGGCGCTGGTGGCCAGCGAGGTTGCGAGCGCGCTTTCGATTCGCGAGTTCCCGTCGCAGCCGGTGATCGAGACGCTGACGGCGCAGCTCGCCGAGCGCCGGTTGTTGATCGCACTCGACAACTGCGAGCACCTGCTGGGCGCGTGCGCCGAGCTGGCGGCCACGCTGCTCGAGGCGTGTCCCGGTGTTGTGATTCTGGCGACGAGTCGCGAGTCGATCGGCGTCGAGGGAGAGCAGAGCTGGCGGGTTCCCTCGCTGCAGGTTCCGCAAGCCGAGCTGGCACGAGCCGCGCTTGCGGACGTCGAAGCGATCCAGCTGTTCTGCGACCGGGCGCGACAGGTGCGACCAAATTTCTGTTTGGTCGACGCGAACGCGCAGGCGGTGGCGACGATCTGTCGGCGCCTGGACGGAATCCCCCTCGCGATCGAGCTGGCGGCGGCACGCGTGCGGCTGCTGACTCCGCAGGAGATCGCCGACGCGATGCGCGAGCGGTTCGTACTGCTGACGGGGGGCGCACGCACGGCGATGCCGCGGCAGCGCACCCTCGAGGCCTCGGTCGATTGGAGCCACGACCTGCTCAGCGCGGCGGAGCAAACGCTGTTCCGGCGCATTTCCGTGTTCGCCGGCGGCTGGACGCTCGATGGTGTCGAGGCGGTTTGCGCCGGAGGTGGCCTGGAGCTCGTTGAGATCCTCGACCTGCTCGCGAGCCTCGTTGACAAGTCGCTGGTGCAGGTCGAGGAACAGGGCGTCAAGACTCGCTACGCGCTGCTGGAGACGGTCCGCGCGTACGCGCGGCAGAAGCTCAGCGACGCCGCCGAGGCGGCGCTCGTGCGCAACCAGCACCTCGACTACCACCTGCGGCTTGCCGAGTCCGCGGAGCCGGACCTGTTCGGGGCGCGCTTGGAGCAGTGGCTCGGGCCGCTGACGACAGAGCTCGACAACTTCCGCGGCGCACTCGGGTGGGCGGTCGATGCGGGGCGCGTCGATGAGGCTCTGCGCCTCGCCGCTGCGCTGTGGTTGTTCTTCGAGGCGCGTGGCCATTGGCGCGAGGGCCGGGGGCACCTCGAGTCGGCGCTCGCCGGGGAGGGCGCAAGCGGGCTCCCTCGGGCAAAGGCACTGGTTGCCGTGGGCCATATCGGGACGTTCGAAGCTGACTGGGTGGCGGCGCGGGGCTATGCCGAGGAGGCGCTCGCGATTGGCCGTGAGGTCGGGGACGAGCGCACCGTGGGTCGAGCGCTCGATCTGGTCGGGTGGGCGCTGATCTCGCTCGAGCCGCAGGCTGCCATGCCCGTGCTCGAGGAGAGCATCGCCATCACCCGCCCGCTCGGGGACGCCTGGTTTCTCGCCGATGGGCTCTACGGAGCGGGCTTTCTTGCAACGGTTGGCGGGCGGTTGAAGGCGGCGCTTCCGCTGCTCGAGGACGCCCTCGCGGTATCGCGTGCGGCGGGCAACCTGCTCGGTATCCGCGAGTCGCTCACCTGGCTCGGCCTGAACGCGGTGGCGCGGTGTCGATTCGCGGAGGCCGAGGCGCTGCTCGGGGAGGCGCTCGCGCAGTCGCGTTCGCTCGGCGACCCGTCGTTCGAGATGTTCGATCTCGCGTTCCTCGGTTTCGCCAAGGTCCGCACCGGGCAGTGGGCGGCCGCACGGGTGAGCATCGAGGAGGCGATCGCCCTTGGCGTGCGCATGGCGCACAACACCACGCCGCTGATGCAGTGGCAGCTTGGACTACTGGAGTACGCCACCGGCGAACTCGAGCGCGCCGAGGCGCTGATGAATGAGGCGTTGCCGGCGACGCGAGCCAACAATTACGCCTCTAACACCGTCAGCGCGCTGCTCATCACAGCAGCCGCCCAGCTGGCGCGCGCAGAGACGGCGCCGGCCGTGACCGCGATCGAAGAAGCGGCGCTCATCGCGCGCGAGAGCGGGAACCCCCTGGCGATCGGGGCTGCGCTCGAGGCGCAGGCGCAGCTCGCAGGCGCGGCCGGCGAGGTCTCCGCAGCTGAGGAGTTGCTGCACGAGGCACTGCGCGCCTTCCATGACGCCGGCGACCCGGGTGGTGTCGCGGACGCCCTGGAGTCGCTCGCGGCGCTCGTCTCCGAGCTGCAGAACGCGGAGCAGGCGGTTCGGTTGCTCGGTGCGGCAGATGGCATTCGCGCCGCCGTGGGTTGCGTGCGCTTCCCGGTGCGTCAGCCGCACTACGACGCGGAGCTCAGCGCGCTGCGCGAGGCGCTCAGCGAGGAGGCCTTCGCTGCTGCGTGGTCGGCCGGCGCCTCGGCCTCGCTCGATGATGCGGTCGCTTACGCGGAGCGCGGCCGCGGAGAACGCAAGCGGCCGTTGCGCGGTTGGGAGAGCCTGAGCCCGGCCGAGCTGCGAGTCGTGCAGCTCGTCGCCGAGGGCCTGACCAACCCTCAGATCGGCGAGCGCCTGTTCATCTCGCCCCGTACCGTCCAGGCTCACCTGTCCCATGTGTTCGCCAAGCTCGCCGTCTCATCGCGCGCCGAGCTCGCGGCGCAAGCGGCGCGAAGAGAGATCTAGCTGTAGCTCCTAGGAACGTTCGAGCCGGCAACACTGGCACCGAATACGCCACTGCTGCCGGCTCGAATACGCCATCTGGCCGATGTACCACGAGCCTCTGCCGGTCAGTCTTCCTAGCAACGAGGCCAGGCCTCGAAGCGAACGGAGAGATCGGAGGACGCATGAGCCAAGAATTCGATGTGATCGTCGTGGGTGCGCGCTGCTCGGGGTCGCCGCTGGCGGCGCTGCTCGCACGCCGGGGCGTCAAGGTCGCGCTCGTGGAGCAGGCCAGCTTTCCGAGCGACACCCTCTCGACGCACATCTTCGAGGCCCAGGCGCTGACGTTCCTAGACCGCCTCGGGGTCATCGACAAGATACGCGCGACCGGCGCGCCATTCGTCGACCGCGTCGACTTGCGCCAGGAGGACCTCGAGTTCGTGACCCCGATTCAGCTGCATTCAGGCGACGTCGGCGGTACAGCATCGGTGCGTCGGCTGCTACTCGATCCGATCCTGGCGCAGACCGCCATGGAGGCGGGCGCCGATCTGCAGATGGACAGCAAGGTGACAGGACTCCTCGAGGATCGGGGTCGAGTGGCTGGCGTGCGGGTCGCACAGAACGGCTCGGAGAGGACGCTCCGGGCACGGCTGGTTGTCGGCGCCGACGGTCGCAATTCGACGATCGCGAGCCTTGTCGGGGCTCGCAAGTACAACCTCACGCCGAACGAGCGATTCCTCTATTGGTCCTTCTTCGAGGGAGTCGAGCCCGACCCCGATCCGGCATTTGTGTTCCACCGGTGGGGCAATCGGATGGTAATCGCGACGCACGCCGACAGCGGCCTCTATCAGGTCATCCTGATCCCGGATCTGGTTGATCTCCCTCGCTTCCGGGAGGATCTGGAGGGCAGCTTCATAGAGTACGCGTGCAGCTGCCGGCCCGTGGCGCAGGCGCTCTCGAGCGCGCGGCGGACCGGGAAGTTGTTTGGGATGCTGCGCTGGGAGGGGTTCTTCCGGGAGGCCTCCGGCCCCGGCTGGGTGCTGGTCGGCGACGCCGGCAACTTCAAGGACCCAACACCGGGCCAGGGCATACAGGATGCGTTCCGGCAGGTCGACGCGCTCATGCCAGCGATCGCAACCGCGCTGGATGGCTCCGCAGAAGACATTGACAGTGAGATGGTGGCCTGGGGCCGCTGGCGAGATAAGGACGCGGCCGAGCACTACTGGCTCGCGACCGACATGGGGAAGGCTGGGTCGACGCCCGCGGTGCTACCCGAGATTGAGAGGCGACTGCTGGAGCAGGGCAAGATAGGCACGTTCCTGGATCTTTTCTACAGCCACCGGTCGCGACCCTCGCAAGTCTTCACCCCGCCACGCCTGTTGGGCGCCACCGCCAGGCTGTTGGCACGCCGGGGATGCGACCGGCGCGCGCTACTTCGGGAGGTGGGCACGCTCCTGGCTGAGGACTTCCAGCGAAAACGTCTCAACCGCAAACCGGTGTACGCCGCCGCGGGCAATGCGCTCGACGCCGGCCCCTCCGACGTAGACGACAGCGTCCTGCAGACCACGGCGTGAAGGGCTCGATGGCCGACATCACTGTCAAGGTATGCGTGCTCGCCGACGCGCAATGGTGCCTGTTTGCTGTCTCACATCAGTGAGACGTCCCGAAATCGACCTGTCTCATATGGATGAGACGCAGCCGTCTCACATCAGTGAGATTCCGGTCTCAGATGAATGAGACGCCGCAGGGAGTGCAATCCAAACTGACCCACTACCCGTGAGTGCTCGATAATCTATCTTATGTAAACCTAAATCAAAAGCGGGCCTAAACAGGCCCGGCCAAGACTGGCCAGGTCCCCCGTCGGTTAGCATTCGCGGGCCCAAAGCCCACTGCAGCCGATGGCGCCCCGGTGGATCGGTTGGGCGCCCGGCGCCTAAGAAGGAGCATCAGAATGATCCGACTCGTCCATGCGAAGGTCGTCCTTATGACGATCGTTTCGCTGCTTGCATTCGCTGCCGCGGCAACGCTGAGCGCGCCGTTCGCTGGCGCGGCACCCGCGCACCTCAGCAAGAAGGCGAAAAAAAGCAAAGCTAAGACGAAAGCCAAGAAGAAACACGCTGCGAAAAAAGGGTCGGCGAAGAACGTCACGGTCACCGGCGGCAGCGAGACGCTGACGTTCAGCGCGACGGCTGTGCAGACGCTTGAAAAAGACAAAGTGGCGACGACGATTGTGAGTCCAGTTACGGGCGCTCTGGCATCCGGCATCGTGTTCTCGATTTCTGGCGGGCGGCTTAACCCCTCGACGGGGTTGGGCTTGGTGACGACGGGTGGCGGTGTCACGTTCTCCACGAGCTTCTCGGTGCCCGGCCTGTTCAATTCGGAAAGCAACTCAACAGTCTCTGAACCCTCGGTCCGGTTGAGCTCGGCGTCTACGCTGAGCTTCACCTCGGCGAACGTCAATCCACCGACGTTCCCTTTTGCCACGGTTAGCCTCAAAGGCGTCAAACCGACCTCTGGTGCCGGAAAGCTCACGCTTGCGAACGCAGCACTATCGCTCACGGCGACAGGCGCCCAGTTCCTCAACCAGTTCGCCAGCAACGCGTTTACGACCGGCGAGGCGATTGGAACGCTGACGATCCAGGCGACCGTCGGCGGCTGAGCGCCTGGGTTCGAGCAGCATGCTTTTCGCGTGGTGAGGGCCTTGGAGGTCTCCGCCCACGATCGAGCCCACCGGCATTAGTGCCGCAAGCAAGGCACGCCAAGCGTGACGGCGGCTTCGACGGGTAGTACCATCGAGTGGGATGTCACTTTGGATCGTGATCGGATTGCTGGGGTTCGGCAAGGTCGTGATGGCATCGGTCATGCTGTGGGTGACCCTGCGCACCGACAGCGCGAAGATCGTCGAGGAGGACGGTCGCCCGGACTCCGAGGACGACGGTGGTAGCAAGGTCCTCCAGGGCACTACCGAGGATCCCCATCCACGAAGGCCGACGCCGCATCGCCCGCGTCGTGGGCCTCATGGCTCTCCCTCCCCTGACGCTCCTGGGCGGATACGCGTGGGTAGGACTCGCGCGATATCGCGCGAGCAGTCATATCGTTAATCGCAGGCGCCTGAGCAAGCGAGACAAGGACGCAAGGAGCGTGGCGTGCTCAGCACGCGAGCGACTGAGGACGCAGTCTCGCGCCGCTCAGCGGTTGCGCTTACGCTGCTGACGAGCGGCCTTGGCCCTAGCGCGACGCTTGCGCTGCCTGACGGCCCGGTCCTGCGCAGAGTTGCCGTTCAGCATGTCTCCGACGGGCGCAACGCTGCGCGCGTCGCGCAGGATCAGAAACGCTATACCGCCGAGCAGTAGCAGGCCGGCGATAAAGATCGGTACCAGCACGCTTGTCGAGATCCCGCCCGAGGATGTCGAGGAGGCGCTGCCGGTCGTTTTAGTGGCGGGTTCTTCTTCTTCGGGCTGGGGCTGCTGCGTGAGCTGCGAGAACGCTTCGGATGTACCGCCAAGGCTGCTGCCTGTCGATCCGGCTCCACCCAGCGCCGCTCCTGCCGCCGAGGAAGCTCCGCCCGTCAAGCTCGAGGATCCCGTGCTCCCGTTTGCCTCGTCCTTGGCGAGTTGTTCCTGGACCTGCTTGTCGAGTTCGGCCTTCTGGGAGCTCGACAGGCTTGTGCTTCCAGCCGCTCCCCAGGCCGTGCTCGCTGCGAGTGGCTGCGCGGCGAAGCACAGCGCGATCAATACGGCCATCAGTCGGATATGCGAGGGGATTCGGCGCATGGGTTGCGAGTGAGCCGTGCAGCGGCGAGAAGCGAGAATAGCGCCTGCCGGGTACCGCGCGAGCCCTTCGCGCGCTGGCTCCATAGAATGATCGAGCGATGCCCCCCAAGCAACGACAGGTACGGATCGAGCAGCGTGGTGCCCAGCAGGCGATCCAGGCGCTCGAGCAACGCAGCGACGAGGAGCTCGAGGCGGAGACGAAGTACAAGTCTGCGGCGCTCGCAATACTTGGTGCGCGCGCGTCCGAGCGCTTTGACGCGGAGCAGGCACGCGCGTATTTCCAGCGTGCGATAGCCGCGGCGCGCCCACAAGAACGAATGCAGCTGAGGCGTATGGCGGACGCGTCGCTGGCGCTCGCCGAACGGCGCGCTGGCGACTTGAAGGAGGCGGTCGAGCGGCTCGGGCAAACCCCTCCGACCGGTCGCCAGATGCTCGCGCTGCGCGCGATGGGGCTGTTGATCCCCCCCGCCAGTGCAGGCATCCTCCGACGCATCCGCGGCGTCCTTCTGATCATCGCTCTGATCCTGCTGCTGTTGGCTCTTGGCCTGGGTGTGGTGGAGCTGATTGCCCTGCCGTTTGGTGGGTTGGGGCTCGCGCCGGGTGTGCTACTCGGGTTGTTCGTCGCGATCGCCGGCGTGGCTATCGCCGCGACGGTCGGTCGTCGGCGCCGCGATCGCGCTGCCGCGGCAGCGCCCTCAGGCAAGAAGTCTTAGCTCCCCGACAGAGTCGCGCTACGGATTACGACCGGTTTGATCGGTGCGCCGTCTTGCGGCGGGTCGGTCGGTAGTTTCGCGATCGCTTCGACTCCGGCGAGACTGCCCACGACGTTTCCGACTAGCGCGTACTGCGGTGGCAGCGCTGCGTTTGCGGTCGTGACGATGAAGAACTGGCTACCAGAAGTGCCCGGCGGGTCGGTGCTGGTCTTGGCCATCGCGACGGTGCCGAGCGTGTAGTGCAGATTGCTCGGTGGCGGTTCAACGATCGTGTAGCCGGGTCCACCGGAGCCGTCGCCGTTGGGGTCGCCACCCTGGATCACAAAGTTCGCGGCGACACGGTGGAACGTGAGATCGTTGTAGAAGCCGCGCTTGACCAGATAAGCGAATGATGCTGTAGTCGCCGGTGCCTGATGCACGTCGAGCTGGATTGCGATCGTGCCGCAGTTGGTGGCCAATGTCACGACGTATCTCTTGGCCGAGTCGAGCTTCAGCGTCGGCTTCGGGATCTGCTGCGCGCCCCGCGGCGCTGGTGCTTGTGCGGCGCGGCATCCATGTGTCGAGGATGACGAGCCACTAGCAGCGGCCTCCAGTGATTTCCCGCTGGAGGCGTGTGCCGTCGCAGCGCGGAGGCTCCCCCCCGTGCTCGACCCGCACGCTGCCAGCGAAACTACAAGGATCGCCATGGCTGGCGCGCATAGAAGCCTGTGAGCGATGCGCGAAGGAGCTGGCATCGCCGCAGCATAGTCGGGCCGCAGGCGCTCACGCGCCATGTTGGCACGTTCTTAAGCGCGTCTTCGCGATTCTCAATACGAAGCACAGAACGCGTTGTCGCGCACTGCGCAGCCAGCTTATGATGCAGTGGCGTGGTTTGACGAGAGCGTCAGCCGGGCAGACCCGCAGGTCCGCCCGGCGATGCGCATCGTTATCCCGACATCAAATTCCTGAGACTATTCGGACACCGTAACGGTACCTGACGGCGAGGTCAGCAGATTCCCCGCCAGCGGCACTAATTCGCCAGTTCCTGCGCCCCCGATGCTACAGGTCGCCAACGGAGTCCCGGATTCTTCTTTTGCTTCCACTCCACCGGTGACGTTGTGGACTTCAAAGGTGGATTTTTCCGTATGGCATTCGTCGGTAATTTTGATGCCTAGCACTAAGCACGAGATGACATATTCACTCTCGCCCTGGATGAGAGTAGTTAAATATAGTCCAGCTTCGGATAAGTAAAGGATACCGTGCCATGGAAATTTCTCTGGAAACCCTTCGACATCGGTCGTACTGGATTCGCACGTACTATCGGCGGAGCATAACCCCGGGGCCGATAATGATATCTGCACATCGGTTAAGGTTAACATTTCAGTGACTTCCCCCTCGCCGTCTGGGCCGACCGATCCGACGCCGATCGCGCTGCATAAGATGTCCGATCCGTTTGCCGTATCGCTCAATAAGATTTCCCCGATGCCTTCGACTAACGTTAATGTTGTGACGCCGGTGCCGTTAATTAACCATTCCGCTAATAACGTGACTTCAGCAGAAGCCGTCGAGGCAAAAGTCACGCCAAGCGATAGTATCAATGCAAATATAAGCGGTGCGAGTGGAGATCTGACCACGGTAAGCCTCCCTAAAAGTTCCGATAAACCGATGAATTCATATGGTGCCATCGCGGGCATCTACTGTCAAGGTACGCCGAGCATTCGCGGGCGGATGTTTTCCACCGGCCAGGACATCGCCCAGGGTCGGTGTCGGGCATCGTCGGGGCGCCAGCTAATACGCTTGCTTGGTGCCCGCGCCCATATGCCTGATCGTGAACCCCTCCGCCGGCGGTGGCAAAGCCGCCAAGGTTCTGCCCGACGTGCTGCGGGCGCTCCAAGGGCACGGGCTGAGTGTCCGCTGTGAGCCGACCCGCGACCTCGACCATGCGCGCGAGCTGGCGCGCGCGGCGGCGCTGGCGGGCGAGACCGTTGTGTGCCTCAGTGGTGATGGGCTGATCGGGGCCGTGGCGGACGCATTGCGCGAGACGCCGGGCGCGACGATCGGCGTGCTGCCGGGAGGGCGCGGCAATGATCTGGCGCGTGTGCTGGGGATACCGGCCGACCCGGTGCGAGCTTGCGCAACGATCGCAAACGGCATCGCGCGGCCGATGGACCTCGGCTTGGTCTCTCAAACAACGCCTGGCTCCCCCACGCGCGCGTTCGTTGGCATCGCGAGCGTGGGTTTCGACAGCGACGCCAACAGCATCGCCAACGAGGCTCCGGCTTGGCTCGGCGGGCTCGTGTACGCATATGGGGCGCTGCGCACGCTGCTGTTCTGGCGTCCGGCGCACTTTGAGATCGAGCTCACCCAGTCGAGTGCCCCCCATGACGAGGAGCAGACGAGCGACTCGCAACCCGAGCATCACAGCTTCGCCGGCTATACGGTCGGCGCCTGCAACTCGAAGACCTACGGCGGCGGGATGCGCGCAGCGCCGGACGCACTGCTCGACGACGGTCTGCTGGACGTGGTGGTGCTCGAAAATGTAGGCAAGCTGCGGTTCCTGACGAGGATCCTGCCGAAGGTGTTCAGCGGAACGCACGTGCGTGAGCCCAGCGTGAGGTCTTTTCGTGCGCGTGAGGTGACAATCAGCGCGGACCGCCCGTTCACGATGTATGCCGACGGCGACCCGATCGGCGAGTTGCCGCTGCGCGTCAGCGCACTGGCGGGTGCTGTGTGGGTGCTCGTGCCGGCGGGCGAGGCTGGCGCGGATGCTTTCCTGTCCGCGGACACGAGCACGGCGGCGCTATGAGCGCACTGCTCGGGCCGAAGCTCGCGCTCGCGCGGGCTGTCGGTGCGGTGTCTCGCTCGCGTGGCGGTGGCGGTGGCGGCACAAGCCTGCCGGGCAAGTTGCTGATCCGCATGGACTCCGGCGCGATTGGCTCTCTAGCCGCACGTCTGCCAAGGGGCAGTGCGATCGTGTCCGCCACCAACGGCAAGACCACCACTGCCGCGATGGCCGCGAGCATCCTCGAGCATGCGGGCGTCGCACTCGTGCACAACCAAGCGGGCGCCAATATGGAGGGCGGGATCGCCTCGACGCTGATGAGCGCGGCTGGCCGGCGCGGCACGATCGCCGGCGAGCTGGGGTTGTTTGAGGTGGACGAGCTGTGGCTCGACCGGCTCGCCTCGCAGCTGCATCCACGTGTGGTGGTGCTCGGGAACCTGTTCCGCGACCAGCTCGACCGCTATGGCGAGCTGGACACGATTGCCGAACGTTGGGCCACCGCGGTGCGCATGGGCGGCGCTGCCAGCGGGGCGCGACTGGTGTGCAACGCCGACGATCCGCTCGTCGCCGACCTTGGGCGCGAGCGCGCCGATGTCGTGTACTTCGGCGTCGAAGACGAGTCGCTGACGCTCGACGGTATGGCGCACGCGGCCGACGCCAAGCACTGCCGTCGCTGCGGTGCTCCCTACGCGTTCGACGCGATTTATCTCGGCCATCTCGGTCACTACCACTGCCCTTCGTGCGGGCAGCGACGTCCCTCCCCCACCGTGCTCGCCCATTCGGTGACACTCGAAGGAGTGCGCTCCGCGCGCTTCCAGCTGAGTACGCCCGAGGGCGAGGCGGAGGTAAAGCTCGCGTTGCCGGGGCTGTACAACGTTTACAACGCTCTAGCCGCCGCCGCGCTTGCGGTCGCGCTTGAGATTCCGCTGGCCGACATCGTCGCCGGCCTTGCGAGCACCAAGGCCGCCTTCGGCCGCGCCGAGACGGTGACGGTCGGCGGGCGCGAGACGCGGATCATGCTCGTCAAGAATCCAGCCGGCGCAAATGAGGTACTGCGCACGCTTGCGCTTGAGCCCGGCAATCACGACCTGCTCGGCGTGCTCAACGACAAGACCGCGGACGGCCACGACGTGTCGTGGATTTGGGATGCGGACTTCGAGTTGCTTGCTGGGCGCGTGCGCAGGGCGACCTGTTCGGGCACGCGCGCGCCCGAACTCGCGCTGCGCCTGAAGTACGCCGGTATCGAGCCAGAGCGGATCGCGGTGGTAGAGAATCTGGAGCAGGCGCTCGACAGTGCGGCTGGCGATTATTTGGATGAGGGCGGCAAGCCGCCACTGCACGTTCTTCCGACATACACGGCGATGCTGGCGCTTCGCGACACGCTCGTGGCGCGTGGGGAGGCGAGCAGCTCATGGCAGTAAGCGCGAGTGGTGGAAATACCTTGCGGGTGTGTGCGCTGTATCCGGACCTGATGAACATCTACGCGGATCGCGGCAATCTGTTCGTGTTGCAACGCCGCTGCGAATGGCGTGGCATTGGCTTCCAGTTGAATGGCAGTGGCCTGGGCGATCCGCTGGACGGCACCGCCCACGACATTTACTACATCGGCGGCGGCCAGGATCGCGACCAGCAACTATGCGCCGAGGACCTGGTGGCCGGCAAGCGCGAGGCGCTGCACGAGGCCGCCTCGCGCGAGGCTCTCGTGCTTGGCGTGTGTGGCGGCTATCAACTGCTCGGCGAGTCATATGCGCTCGGTAAGGAGCAGCTGCAGGGCGTCGGTCTGCTCGACGTGCGTACGGTGCGCGAGCCGGGTCCGCGGTTGATCGGCAACGTGGCAATCGAGGTGGACCTTGACGGAGAGAAGCGCGTACTGGCAGGTTTTGAGAACCACGGCGGGCGTACCTACCTTGGCCCATCCGCAAAACCGCTCGGACGCGTGCTCAAAGGCCACGGCAACGACGGCCGCAGCGGCTGGGAGGGCGCGAGGGCCGGCAACACGATCGGTACCTATCTCCACGGTCCACTGCTGCCAAAGAACACCTGGTTTGCCGACTGGCTGATTGCGACAGCGCTCGGCGTCGATCTCAACACACTGAAGCCGCTTGACGACGCCTTCGAGAGAGCCGCTCACGCAAGTGCCCGTCGCGCCGCTGGGCTCGCGGCGGCGTAGGATCCACGCATGGACCTATCTGAGTATCAACGCGAATCGCGACGCACGGCCGAGTATCCGCGCGATGCCTGGCTCGCATATCCGACATTGGGACTGGCGGGCGAGGCAGGCGAGGTCGCCGAGCACGCCAAGAAGGCGATCCGCGACGACGCCGGCAAGGTCAGCGACGAGCGCAAGGCGGCAATGTCGAAGGAGCTTGGAGATGTGCTCTGGTACGTAGCGCAAATCGCAAGCGAGCTCGACCTGAGCTTGGATGAGATCGCCAAGCAAAACCTGGAAAAGCTGTTCTCGCGCCAGGCACGCGGAGTGTTGTCAGGAAGTGGCGACGATCGCTGAGCCGTTCGCGGCCACTGCGCCATTTGTGACGACGAACTTCGCATAGCGCTCGGCCAGCCTCGCTGGCACCAATGCTCGTACCAGCACGCCCTCGGGAGTGTCCTGACGCCGCAAGTCTCCGGCGACGTCGTGCAACTCGGCGAGCGATCCTCCCTGCGAGTAGGGCACGAGCAGCTGCATCGGGCGCAGGGTGTGGCGCAACTCCTGCTCGATGCGCTGCTCCAGCTCGACCAGGCCGGCGCGGCTCTCGCCGCTAACGAGCACCGCGTCGGGATGGGTCAGGCGCAGTTCCTCGCGAGCGTCCTCATCGAGCAGATCGATCTTGTTGAGCACGAGCACGCGCGGGCGCTCACCGGCGCCGATCTCCTCCAGCACCTCCTCCACGGCTCTGCGCATCGCGATGCGATCGTGCTCGGGTGCGGAGGCGTCGAGCACATGTAGCAGCAGATCGGCCAGGCGTGTCTCCTGCAGGGTCGCGCCGAACGCGTCGACGACCTGGTGGGGAAGCTTGCGGATGAAGCCGACGGTGTCTGTCAATAGGTGGGCGCGCCCGTCGATGCGCATCGTGCGCGTGCTCGGGTCGAGCGTGTGGAAGAGGCGGTCGCGTACTCCCACCTCGGCGCCGGTGAGCGCGTTCAGCAGAGTGCTCTTGCCCGCGTTCGTGTAGCCGACGAGCGCGATGTTGGGCAGCGCTGCGCGCTCGCGCTCGGCGCGCATCACCGTGCGCGTACTCTTCACGTGCTCCAGGCGACGGCGCAGCGCGGCGATGCGGTTACGCGCGAGGCGCCGGTCGGTCTCGATCTGGGTCTCGCCCGGTCCGCGCGTGCCGATGCCGCCGCCAAGTCGCTCCAGGTGCGTCCACAGGCCCCTCATGCGTGCCAGGTTGTACTCCAGCTGGGCGAGCTCCACCTGCAGCTTGCCCTCGGCGCTCGATGCGTGCGTGGCGAAGATGTCGAGGATCACGGTGGTGCGGTCCACGACAGGCATCCCGAGCGCCTGCTCCAGGTTGCGCTCCTGGCGGGCACTGAGCTCATCGTCGCAGGCGATCACGTTCGCGTCGCAGGCGAGCGCAGCCTCCTTGGCTTCGCCTACCTTGCCCGGCCCCAAATACGTGTTCGGATGGGGTTGCTCGCGACGCTGGATCGTCTCCCCCACTACTTCTACGCCGGCGGTGCGCAACAGCTCGCGCAACTCGTCGAGGTTGTCTTCCTCTGGGAGCGCTGCGATGCAGAACGCGCGCTGGCGGGCACGCTGAGTGGGTTGGTTCATCCACCGAGTTTAGATCAGCTCCCCAGCGCAGCCAAACGCTCGACCGCCTCCGCCAGTTGCTCGTCGGGGGTGGTCAGCGCGATGCGAAACCAGCCCTCACCGCTCGGCCCGTAGGCGCTGCCTGGCGAGATGACGACGGCGGCCTGCTCCAGCACGTACTCGCAGTAGGCGACGGAGCTGTCGAAGCCTGCGGGGATTGGCGCCCACACGTAGATCGTGCCCTTGGGCGGGGTGACGTGCACGCCAGCCTTGGCGAGCGCGTCGCACACGAGGTCGCGACGGATGCGATACAGCTCGTTCATCGAGGCCACCTCGGCGTCGGTGTCGGGCGAGAGCGCCGCGATCCCCGCCAGCTGGACTGCCTCGAACAGACCCGAGTCGATGTTGGTCTTCAGGCGCCAGTAGTGCTCGATCGCCTCGGCGTTGCCGAGCACCGCGGCGCAGCGCCAGCCGGTCATGTTGTAGCCCTTGGACAGCGAGAACACCTCGACACCGATGTCCTTGGCGCCAGGCGTCTGCAGGAAGGAGGGTGCGCGGTAGCCGTCGTAGGTGGTCTCGCTGTAAGCGTTGTCGTGCACGACCAGGATTTCGTAGGTCTTGGCGAAGTCCACCACTAGCTCGAAGAATCCGGGCGGCACGACCGCGCCGGTCGGATTGTTGGGGTAGTTGAGGAACATCAGCTTCGCGCGGCTGGCGGTCTGTTCGTCGATCGTGTCGAGATCGGGCACGAAGCCGAGCGCCGGCATCAGTGGCATCACGACCGGCTCGCCGCCCGCCATCAGCGGCCCCCCCGTATACACCGGATAGCCCGGGTCGGAGGCGAGCGCGATGTCGCCCTGGTCCAGGAACGCGAGGTTGAGGTTGAAGATCGCCTCCTTGGCACCGATCGCGGGAATGATCTCGCTGTCGGGGTCGAGCGTCACGTCGAAGCGGCGCGCGTAGAAATCACTGAGCGCTTGGCGAAAATCCTGGCGCCCGCGATTGGAGGGATAGCGGTGTGTCTCGGGCTCGGTCACGGCCTCCTGCATCGCCTCCACGATTAGCGCCGGTGTGGGCCGGTCGGGGTCGCCGATGCCGAGGCTGATGACGTCCACACCCGCGGCCTTCTTGGCGGCGATCTTGCGCTCGAGTTCGGCGAACAGGTACGGCGGGATGCGGCTCAGACGCTCACTCGGTTTCATGCAGCTCCTTCGTCGGTATCGGTCAGCTCTCTTGCAAACTCCTCGCTCAGCCGCCCCGCGAACACGGGCCGCGCCCAGCCTGTCAGGTTCACCCGCAAATCATCGCCAATCTCGACATCGAGTTGTCCACCGTCGAGCTGCACCGTGACCTCAGATGGGCCACCTGAAAGACGGTAGGCAATCGCGGCTCCCGTGGCGCCCGTGCCAGAGGACAGCGTCTCCCCTACCCCACGCTCGAAGATGCGTGCGCGGATCTGGCCGGGCTCGACCTGCGTGTACCACGACACGTTTGTGCGGTTGGGAAATAGCTCGTGAGCTTCGATCGCGGGGCCGATGCTCGGCAGGTCAAGCGCCTGCAGCGTCGCCAGGTCCTCGACGTGGATCGCGCACTGGGGATTGCCGATCGACACATGCCGAAAGCTCCAGGCGCGGCCATCGGCAACCAGTTCGCCGGTGCCCTCGCCGGGACCGCCCGGGAAGTCCTTGGAGGTGAGCTGCGCGTGGCCCATATCGACCCGGCACGTGTCAGGGCTGGTAATCGTGGGCCGGATCTCCCCCGCGGCTGTCTGGATCGAGAAGACATCCTCCTCGGTCCAGCCGCGCCGACGCAGGTAGAGAATTGCCTCGCGTGCGCCATTACCCGACAGCTCGGCCTCCGAGCCGTCGGGGTTGTAGATGCGCAGGTGCGCAACGAAGCGCGGGTTCTCGCAGGGCTCGAGCAGCAACACGCCGTCGGCGAACACGCCGAAATGCCCAGCACACAGCTTGCGGATGCGCGCGGGCGTCAGCTCGAAGGGCAACTCTGAGCGCTCCACGATCATGTAGTCGTTGCCTAGTGCTTGCCACTTCTCGAATCTCATGCGCTGCCTCGAGAGTGGGATGCGCTGTTCGCAATTGTCGCGAGCAAGGATCGTTGTCGAGTGCGAGTGTTCATGCGGCGCGAGAGTCTAGGCGCTCATCGCCACGATCTCCCCCGCGACCTGCTCCGCTGAGAGATCGGTGAGGTCTATCGTCCGTATGCTCGCGAGCTTGCGCATCCAGGTGAGCTGGCGGCGCGCGTAATTGCGGGTGTGGCGCTTCATTGCCTCCACATCCCCCGCCAGCAGCTCATCGAAACCCAATGCCTTGCGGGCCGTGGCACTCGCGCCGGCGGCGTGTGCGCGCGAGACCTCCTCGCGTACGCCCTGGGCCAGCATCGCCTCCACGCGTGCGTCGATGCGCGCATACAGCGCCGAGCGCTCCATCGTCAGTCCGACAAGCAGCGTGGGGCGGCGCATCTCCTCGGTCCACAACTGCGATGGTCCGCTGGGGGGCTCCAGCTCGCCCGCGTCGAGTAGCTCCAGCGAACGCACGATGCGCTGCCGGTCGTTGGGGTCGATCTCCTGTGCCGCCCACGGTGCACGCCGGGCGAGTCGTGCATGCAGTGCCGGTGCCCCATAGCGCTCGAGCTCAGCGATCCAGCGTTCGCGCGCCCCTTCGGGCGGCGGCGGGCGCAGGTTTAGATCGCACAGCGCGGCGCGCAGGTACAGCCCGGTCCCTCCCACCACGATCGGCCGGCGGCCCTCGGCGAGTGCGTCGTCGATCTCCGCGTGCGCTAGCTCGGCGTACTGCCCGGCGCTGAAGCTGGCGTCGATCGGCAAGAACGACACGAGCCGGTGCTCAAGCTCCCGCTGCTCGGCCGCCGTGGCCACACCGGTGAGCGTCTCGATCCCCTCGTACACCTGCAACGCGTCGGCGGATATCGCCACTGGATGCTCGCCGCGCTCGCCTGTGCTCTTTGGGATGCGCAGCAGGCGAGCGAGTGCGATCGCCACCGTGGTCTTGCCGATCCCAGTCGGTCCGAACAGGGCAATCACCGTCCGTGCGCGTGCGGACATGCCCGGCGTGTGTGCGGCGGCTCCGGCCTCGTGAGGTGGGTGAGGCGATGCTCCCTGCGCGCGAGAGGACATTCGCGTAGGCTCTCAGCTCATGGAGATTTCCGATTCCAAGGTGTTGCTCACCGGCGCGACGGGCGGCCTCGGCCATGCGATCGCGCGGGCGTTGTCTGCCAAGGGTGCGCAGCTGATCCTCACGGGTCGACGGGTCGATGTGCTGGAGCCGCTCGCCGCAGAGCTGGGCGCCCGCGCGCTGGCGGTTGACCTGAGCGAGGCGGCGGAGGTCGATCGCCTGCTTTCAGAGGCCGGTGAGCTCGACATTCTCGTCGCCAACGCGGCGCTGCCGGGCAGCGGCAAGCTGGACTCGCTCACGATGGATGAGATCGATCGCTCCCTGGACGTCAACCTGCGCGCTCCGATCGCAATGGCACATGCGCTCGTGCCCGAGATGGTGAGGCGCGGCAGTGGCCACCTGTTGTTCATGTCCTCGTTGTCTGGCAAGGCGGCGACGGCGGGCAGTTCGATTTACAACGCCACCAAGTTTGGTTTGCGCGGTTTCGCGGGCGCGATGCGCGCTGAGCTGCACGGCACTGGTGTGGGCGTCTCGACGGTCTTCCCCGGCTTCATTCGCGAAGCGGGCATGTTTGCCGACGCCAAGGTCGAGTTGCCGCGCGGTGTCGGTACGCGCAGTCCCGAGGATGTCGCGAAGGCCGTGGTGAGCGCGATCGAGCGCAATCGCGGCGAGGTGGATGTCGCGCCGATGACCCTTCGCCTCGGCTCCGCGTTCGCCGGTCTGGCGCCCGAGCTATCGGCGACGGTCACACGCAAGTCGGGCAGCGACAAGATCGCCTACGACCTGGCCGACGGCCACCGGGCAAAAAGCGCAACCTGACCTTCCGGGCGCGACGCTCTAGGTTTCGCTGCCGCGCTGTGCGGGCATCATAAGAAGGCCTCCTACAAAGTCCTTCGCTTGGTCTTAGCCGTCGCGTTGTCTTTGCCTTAGGGACGGGTCCCAGGATGGTGTGCGTACCCCGCACCTATCCATTGGAGGTTCGCGTATGAAAAGGACAGGCATCATCCGAATAGGGCTCGTCGTTGGCGCCCTCGCTACAGGCGGAGCGGTGGCCGGCATCGCCGGCGCCGCGGCTGCTCCGAGTTCCACGACGAGCACGACCACCCAGTCCACTAGTGGTACGGCGAGCACGCCGTCCACGACGACGACCACGCCAAAGACGCAGACGGCCCCTCAGCAAGGGTCCAGCGGGCATCCCTGCCCGAACATGGGCGGCAAGTCCGGCTCATCCGGGTCAAGCTCGGGTTCCGGTTCGAACTCGGGTTCGGCCTATGGAGGCGGTCCTCCAGCGGGAGCGACCAGCCAGTAATCGCAGCAATGCCCGTGAGGGCACAGCGATAGAGCCTCCCGGGCGGCACACCAATCGCCCGGGAGGCGTTTCGCCCAACGGCGTTATTCTCGCTGTCAGGTTGCTGACTTGCTAAGTCCTAAGCCGCTTGCGTCTCGCTCTCCACCGGCTCCGGGGCGACCGCCAGCGGTGTCTCGGTTCCCTGGATCGGCCTGACCTTGTCGGCTCCGATCCCGAGTGCGGCGTACACCTTGCGCTCGATCTCGCCCGCAATGGCGGGGTTCTGATCGAGGTATGCCTTGGCGTTGCCGCGACCCTGGCCGAGGCGCTCGTTCCCGTAGGAGAAGAATGAGCCTGACTTCGTGACGATGCCGTGCTCGATCCCGAGGTCGACGAGGCAACCGGAGGTCGAGATGCCCCTGCCGAACTCGATGTCGAACTCGGCCTGGCGGAAGGGAGCCGCGAGCTTGTTCTTGACGACCTTCACGCGCACCCGGTTGCCGACCGCCTCGGTGCCGTCCTTGAGCGTCTCGATGCGCCTGATGTCAAGACGCTGGGAGGCATAGAACTTCAGCGCGCGCCCGCCCGGCTGCGTCTCGGGCGAGCCAAACATGACCCCCACCTTTTCGCGGATCTGGTTGGTGAGGATGCACAGCGTGCCGGTGCGGTTCAGGTTACCGGCGATCTTGCGCATCGCCTGGCTCATCATGCGCGCCTGTGCCCCCACGGTCTGGTCGCCCATCTGGCCCTCCAGCTCCACGCGCGGGGTGAGTGCGGCGACTGAGTCGATCGCAATGACGTCCACGGCGCCTGAGCGCACGAGCATGTCGGCGATCTCAAGGGCCTGCTCGCCGTAGTCGGGCTGGGAGACGAGCAGCTCGTCGATGTCGACGCCGATCTCCTTGGCATACAGCGGGTCCATCGCGTGCTCGGCGTCGATGAACGCGCACACACCGCCGAGCCGCTGGGCTTCGGCGAGCACGTGGTAGATCAACGTCGTCTTACCGGAGGACTCAGGGCCAAACACCTCCACGATTCGACCCTTGGGCACGCCCCCAATTCCAAGCGCCAAATCCAGCGACAGTGCACCAGTGGGGATCGCGTCCACGCGCACCTGGGCACCCTCGTCGCCCATGCGCATGACAGAGCCCTTGCCGAACTCGCGCTCGATCTGCCCGAGCGCCCCCTGCAGGGCCGCGTCGCGCGCCTTTGCGGCCTTCTCCTCATCGGTCACGGGCATCGTCTTGCTCCTCTTGTCGAAAAAGTTGGTGCTGAGAATGTATGGGTCGCTTCGGACGGAACTATGGGAACGTATGTTCGTCTCGGCGAACGAGAGTCCTCCATCGGCTCATGCGTGATCCTGGCGGAGTCCTCGCCGGCAAGCGCGGTCGCGGGCAGCAGTCCGACGGGGTCGTCTATGCCCGAGCGGCGCGGGCCACGAGGCTCTCCTCGCCGGACAGTGTCTGGCTGGTGGCCTTGGCTATTTCCACGTGCGTCAGCTCGCCGGGAGCGGCAAGGCCCGCGAAGTTGACGACCTTGTTGTGGCGCGTACGCCCACGCATGCGCTCGGGGTCGGTGCGCGAGGGGCCTTCGACGAGCACCTCCAGCGTGCGACCTACGAAGCGCTGGGCGCGCTCAAGAGCACGACGCTGCACCACCTCTATGAGCCGTTCCATGCGCTCCACCTTCACGGGGTGGGGCACGAGGTTCTCGGTCATCTCGCCGGCCTCGGTGCCCCGTCGCGGTGAGAAGATGAACGTGAACGCGCTGTCGTAGCCCACCTGCTCGGCCACCTGCAGCGTCTGCTCGAAATCCTCCTCGGTCTCCCCCGGGAAGCCGACGATGATGTCGGTCGTGATGGCCGCGTCGGGTACGTGCTCGCGAATCAGCGCCACACGGTCCAGGTAGCGCTCGCGGTCATACGTGCGGCGCATTGCCTTGAGGATGCGACTCGACCCAGATTGCAGCGGCAGGTGGATGTGCTCGCACACGCTCGTGAGCTCGGCGTGCGCGCGGATCACGTCCTCGCGCATGTCCTTTGGGTGCGGGCTCGTGTAGCGGATGCGCTCGATCCCGTCGATCGCGTCGAGCTGGCGCAGCAGGTTGGAGAACGTCTCCGATTTGCCCTCGACCCGTAGGTCGCGCCCGTAGGAGTTGACGTTCTGCCCGAGCAGCGTGACCTCGCGTACGCCATCGTCCGCCATGCTCTGCACCTCGGCCACAAGCTCCTCCAGCGGCCGCGACACCTCGCGCCCACGCGTACTCGGCACGATGCAGTTACGAGCAGCGGCAGTTGCAGCCGACGCTGATTTGCAGCCAGCTCTGGAAAGGACGCGCGCGCTTAGCCGGCAGGTGGCCAGTGAAGCCCTCGAACTCGAAGTAGCCTTGCGCCGTGAGCGAATCGCTCGTCAAAAACTCGGCGAGCTTGTGCGTCTGTCCGGGGCCGAATGCCACGTCCACGAACGGAAAGCGCTCGAACACCTCCTCCTTGACCGACTGCGCCCAGCAGCCGCCCACGCCTACGACGCGCTCGGGCTGTTCGCGCTTCAGGCGCTTGGCCTCCCCCAGGTGTGCCACGAAGCGGCTGTCGGCCGTCTCGCGGATCGAGCACGTGTTGAACAAGATCAAATCGGCCTGCGCGCGCTCAAGCGCCTCGCTGTAGCCGAGCGACTCGAGCATTCCCTTCATCCGCTCGGAGTCGTGCTCGTTCATCTGACAGCCGAAGGTCGTGAGGTGGTAGCGCTTTGCCATGACTCCACAAGAGTAACCACGGAGCGTCAGTTTGACCGCCTATGACTACCAGGTCGTTCCGCGAGGGTCGAACATGGTTGCTCTACTCGGAGTCCCACCGTTCAGGTGACGGTACGACCAGCTGGTCATCGGAGGTTGGGGGATGCGCGCCTGGTTTGTCCGTCATCGCAGCCGCGCTCGCGCCTCGGCAATAGCACCGAACGCCCCCGTGGCTACAGCGCTATCTTCTTGTGCCGCGCGTGCGAGTATGTCGTCCGCTGCAGAGTTGTACTCACTCCACAGCCCGTCGCGGTCGAGCAGCGGACGGCCCTCGCAGACGATGTCGGCGAGCAGGGACGGGGAACCATGCGCCTGCTCCAGGCCAACGAGGTGCACTGGCTGTTTGAGGACGCGGCTCAGGCGCTGTTTCAATCCCGCCAGCGGGCGCGGTCCCGGGCGGCGCTGAGCGATCAGCATGTCGACGTCTGAACTTCGCTGGTCCTCTCCAACGGCTGTCGAGCCGAAGAGCACCGCCAGGCGAACGTCGCGCTCGGTACGCAGGGCCGCCTTCAACGTGTGAAGCAACGTCCAATGGTTCCTCAGATAGCGCGTTTCCTCAGAGGACAGTTCAAGACCTAGAGATGTGATGCGACGACCATGCAGAAGACCATCGTTCACATACCGGCGCAGTGTACGCTCGCTGCAACCCAGTTCGTTAGCCGTATGACCGAGACTCTGTCCCATGCGTCCAGTATGTGCTCTCATGTGTCCATTATCGTGCAAGCCGATGACGTTACAGCGTTGTGTCAACCGATCGCGTGCGATGCCAGCGCCTCGTAGCTCGCCCCGTCTGGCGATAGCCACGAGCGGTAGAGAATTAGCTCGCCGGGTGTGAAGGAGAGGGCCGGTGTTGGTGATAGGGCACGCTCGCGTGGGGCCGTGCCACCTCGCATACGGGCAACGGTGATGTGCGGTCGAAAATGGCGATGCTTTGCGGGTGCAGCGGGCTCGCTCTTCACGGCGAGTGGCTCGCTTCCAGTTTTTTCTATTGCGGCCACGACTGACTTCTGCAGGAGTGCGAGTCGACCCTGCTCGTCGTGTAGCTCGACCGCCAGCGTGCGCGGACGGCGCGGAGGCAGCCACAGAGGCGCTCCGGCCGACAGCTCCCCGGCTTGCCCATCGCACGCGGCGAGTTGTGCCGCGATCGCGTTGATCTCGGCCACTGGACGATTGCCCAGGAAGCAGAGCGTCACATGCAACAGTTCCGCGTCGAGGACGCGTGCCGGCGTGTCCCCTGAGCGGCGGTTCATGCCGCGCAAGGCCGTACGCGCCCACGCCGCCAGCTGCTCGCACACGTTCGGCGGCGGGTCTACCGCTACGAACAGGCGCGCTGTGGGGCTACGGTGCACCGTCTCAGCGTAAGCGCTCCCATGTGGCTCAGTCGATCGAGCCGGCTGGTGGTCTGCCGTTGTCTCGATCAGCTCGAAGACCTCTACGGCATCGGCGAGACGGTCCCACTCGGCGGCATTGCGAGCCGAGAAGCCGATCTCGAGGTCGCTGATCCCGGCGCGGGCAAGCTCGCCCGCTTCCGCCCTCTGATCGACAGCTTGCCTGGAGCGTGCCACCCTATACTAACTGCGTGATCTTCGACGATCACAACCTACTAAACGCGTAATCTTCCACTACGAGGTTCCAGTGCCCACTCGTAACCATCAGAACTTGCCCGAGATCTTCATGCCTGAGGAACCGAAGTGGGCGAGTCGGGCAGCGGGGCGTGGAGAGATACGACGTCTGGCTCGCGGACTCTATTCGACGAATCTGGAAGAGGCGCCCGAGCAACTCCTGCGCCGCCGTTGGTATGACGTTGCCGCGCTGTACTTTCCCGGTGCGGTGGTCGTCGATCGCAGCGCCGCCGCCGCCGGCCCGGCCCCCGACGGGTCGCTGTTTCTCGACAGTGGCCCGACGCCCGCCAACCCGCGCCCGGTGAGCTTGCCGGGGCTTACGCTGCGACCGCGCCGCGGCCCCGGCCCGGTGGCGGGTGACATGGAGTTCGCCGAGTTGTGGATGGCGAGCCCCGCGCGCATAGCGCTCGAGAACATGCGTCCCTCCCGTGCCCGCTCGAGCGTGCCCCGCACGCTGCGTCGCGAGGAGCTCGAGGAGCGACTCGACCGCCTTGCGCGCATTAGGGGAGATCGGGCGCTGAACGAGCTGCGTGACGGCGCACGCGAGATCGCTCCTGCCCTACACGCCGAGACGCAATTCGCCGAGCTGGATCGTCTCGTGGGGGCGCTGCTCGGCACACGCGAGGAGAGGCTGCGCACGCCCGCGGCAAAGGCGCGCAACGCGGGCCACGGCTATGACACCGACTGTCTGCGCCGCTTCGAGGCGCTGCGCGCCGAGCTCGCCCGCCAAGAGCTTCCAGAACGCCCTGCGCCCGAGGATCCGGAGCGTCTGTTCGCGTTCTTTGAGGCCTACTTCTCAAACTGGATCGAGGGGACGGTCTTCGAGATCGATCAGGCCGAGGAGATCGTCTTTGAGGGCCGCATTCCGCCACAGCGGCCTGCCGACGCGCACGACATCCAGGGCACATTCGAGGCGATCACTGACCCGCGCCTGTGCGCCGCGACGCCGCAAACGGTCGAGGAGCTTGAGGACTACATACGCGAGGTCCACAGGCGCATCATGCGTGCTCGCCCGGAGCTCGCCCCCGGCGAGTACAAGCTAGAGGTCAACAGGGCGGGTGCAACTTTCTTCGTGCATCCGGATCTGGTGCGCGGAACGTTGCGCGAGGGCTTTACGCTCTACCAGACGCTTTCAGCTGGCCTGCCCAGAGCGATCTATGCGATGTTCCTGCTCGCCGAGGTCCACCCGTTCGCCGACGGCAACGGTCGCGTCGCACGAGCATTGATGAACGCTGAACTGACGGCCGCCGGACTGTGCCGCGTGATGGTGCCCCTGTCCTATCGTGACGAGTACATGAGTGCCCTACGCGCGCTCAGCCAGAACGACCACCCAACCCCGCTCTGGCGCATGGTCGACCGGGCGCAGCGGTGGGCGTCACGTATGACATGGACCGGCCATGATCGTGTACTGCACCTACTGGAGCAGACCAACGCGCTCGTCACGCCAGAGCGCACGCAGGAGCTCAACCTCCACCTGCTCGATCCATCATGAGCAGGGGCTCGCCGCGTTGTACTCAACCCGTAGACGTCTGCGCCGAGATCGCCGCGTGGACCTCCCAGCCTCGCTCGGTCAGCGTCCAGGCGTTGGGCTCTCCGCGGGCTGGTGTGCCGCCAGCGTTGTCGATCAGGCCGAGGCCGTGTAGGCGGTTTAGTAGCTTTGAGATTTGGCCTTGGTCGGCTATGCCGGCTCCGTTGGCTACCGCGCGGTTTGAGGAGCCGGGGTGGGCTGCGACGGCCATCAGTACGCGTACGGTGCGGTAGGTGAGGCGCATGTCGAGATCCTGTAGGGGGTCGCGGCGTACGGTCAGGCGCTTTGCTTGCGGTTTGGGTGTTGGCCGTTCGATCTCCTTGCGCGCGGCGGCCGCTCCGAGGTAGGGCAGCACGATCATACTTGTCAGGGGGTTGACCAACTCGACCAGGTTTCCGGGATCGGGTTCGGTTAGCCGTCCGTGCAGTACGGACAGCGCACCCCCCACAACGCCCTCCGCTGTGAGCGGCGGTGCACTCGCGCCGGTCTTGCTCTCCTTGCGGCCTTGGTCGACGATTGTGATGATTTGGGCGATGCCGCGGCCGCGGCGCTCGAGTGCTCTGTGGCCCGCGCCGAGCGTCTCGACGATCACGAGGCGCCCTGTTCCGGGCTCATGGTCGAAATATTCGAGTAGTGCGGTGAGCGCAGAGCGTATTTTTGCTTGCCAGCCCCCCTTTTGTTCGTACGCAGGGATGACGACATTGGCGAGTCGCCCGATTGCGTTGTCGAATGCGGCGAGGAAGCAGTCTTCGCGGTCATCGAAGATCTCGTAGAACGTGCGGCGCGAAACGCCGGAGCGCGCGACGACGTCGGAGACGGTGACGTTCCCGACACCACGCTCCGCTACTTCTTCAACCATCGCCGCGAGCATCCGTGCCCGCTGGATGTCGGCGACCTGTTCGCGTCCATCGAGGTGTTCGCGACCGTCAGTCTGTCGCAGTCCGTCACGGTGCTCGCATCTCACCCCGTTGCGGGCGGGACGTGATCCTTCGCCCTCTAACCGATCGGTCGCGATCTGTCCTTGGGTGACCATCTCATTTCTTCTTCGCTTTGTGGCCTTTGCTCGATTTCTTGCTCTTCTTCGCCTTCTTGGGCTTGATCTTTGCGCAGCCCGTAACACTGATCGGGGTAGATTGATGGAGTACCGCATCGTTTTGCCCGATAAACGCGGTGGGCATCTTCAAGCCGCCTTTGACGTGGCAAAGGTTCGTGTTGGCTGCCAGCGCCGAGTCTTTGCCTTGGGGGAGGTTCAGTTCGAAGGTCTGGATTGGAACGTCGGGTACTTCCTTGAACGTGCTGCTTGTGATGCTGGTCTTGTTGTTGATGAATGTGTCGCCCACGAGGTCTACTGTGACGTTGTCGCCTTGTAGGACGACGATCAGGTTCGGGAATTCTTCTCCGGCATGGCTCACGAAATAGGCTGGTCCTTCCACAGGTACTGGCAATAGTGGTGTGATCGCCTTGCCGTGACCGACGATCGAGTCCGCGGGACATGACGCTGGGTTTGCTTCGAATATCTTGGCGGGACATGCATGCTGCAATGTTGTCAAACGGGACGGTAGTTGCTTTGGCAGGTCTACCTTTACGCTCTTGATGTTCGACTGCGAGGAGGCTTGGTTGAATCCAAGGTTCCCGACGGGATATACGATCTTCGCGATCAGGCTTGCGCCGTTAGCACGAGAGGTTTTGCCGGATGTCGAGACTTTGAAGTTCGGTGCGAACTTCAACGATTGACAGGACCCCATTTGGAAGTGGCTTGAGAGTGGTGCGCTTGCGCCTTCGATGCTGGTCGCTGTACCGGAAAAGCTCATTGGGTCGCAACTGGTGGGATTGAACATGAATTCCGGCCTGTCGATCACAGCATTGATCGAGCGTAGGTCTGCAGGGATGCCCTTGACGATCGTCGGCAGCGGATCGGTCGTGACTGTGATCTGGCTGGTGTGAGGATCAACATTGATCGTTGCGCGCACGATTTCAGTGCCGAGGTTGAAAGGTCCCGCGATCAACGGCACTACTATCGATAGGCCGAAGGGTGCGCTCTTATACGGTCCGGTCAGATAGATCGGTGCGGGAGGAGCGCTTGCTTGGGGTATGTAGAACGGGAACGGTCCCGGTCCGGCACCGACGATCGTATGCCCGATCTGCGACGCCGCTGAGCATGTGCCGGCTGCTGCTTGCGGTTCCTCGCACAATGGCACCCTGCTGATCATGCCGAGTAGTCCCTCTGGCGTTTTGAAGGATAGGTTCTTCACGCGTTGTTGCTCGTCGCCACGTTGCAGTAGCATCGTAAAGCTCGTATACCCACCTGCCTGATCGGTGGTGGCGCCAGCCGTCATCGTCGGAGCGAAAGGCATCGGGTTCACACACGGCGAACCATAGGGACCGCCCGTTATCTGGAAGCGACTGGAGTCGAAGGCGTCTTCGATAAACGGACTGGACCATGGCGTGAAGTCTGCTGTGGATTCGTAGATCGCGCACTTCGTTGGTGTTGCAAGTGCTGCCTGTGCGCCACCGCTGAAAGACAGCTTGAAGTCGGTGAACGGTATGTCCGGTGTTTTTTCGAATGTCGTCGTGAGTTGACCTGTCGTTTCGTTCAAGTGGACGTTGCCGACGAGCTTGACGTTCACGCCGTCACCTGAGGCCGTGACCAGTAGCTGTAGGTTCGGTGGGTTCGCTCCGAGGATGTATACGCTGCCTTGGAGCTTATCCGGGACCAGTGGTGTCGATAGTTCGTCGGTGCCGACCTTCGATGCGGATGGGCACGATGCTGCTTTCTCGTTGACTTCGCCGTCTGGTTCTGTACCCAACGCCTCCTGTGAAGGTTGGCACGCCACCAGGCCGGTTGCTTGACCCGGGTTGATCACGACGCCTTCCGGCAGCACGACAGTGGTGTTCTCGAGCCCCGGGGTAGATAGGCCTTCAGGGTTCAAGCCCTGTGGCATTTTGACTTCCACCGACAATCCTGCGGGAGTGTCCGCATACGTCGTATCCGGGGCGATCGAGATCGACGGCTTGAATGGTTGCAAAAGATTACAATCAGTGAAACCGACAGGATTGCCTTCGCTTTCGCGCATCGGCGCGCTCGCGCGGGAAGCGACAAAGTTCTGATCATGCCATGTGCCGAGCAGTTCCATACTGAATTCCGGCTGACCCTCACATGACGTCGGCAACGACAACAATGGTTTAGGTTCAATGCCAGCAGGCATCCCTTCGCGTAGAGGATCATGGCTTGGGTCCGCCGGGATACCCCAGATTGTCGTGTAGTTGAATGAAATACTCCGTTGCGGAATATTATCGACATGTGTAGTGATGCCGTTATCGCCACCGGTACGTACACCGGAATCGAGGAACACGATGACGCCACCCTCGTCAAACGCAAACTCCGCAGCTATACCGGGGGGCGGAACCATATTAAATACGGGCTCACTACCCAGCAACTCATTACCTTGGATTGTGGACATATTCATGCCGACCTGGCTCGCGAGAGGACAACCGGATCCTGCTCCCTCGGATGCCGCATTGAGGACTTGGCGTGGGCATTGCGGTACCGCCTCGGGATCGCCGACGACTCCCGGAGGAAGGTTCACATTCACGTTGCGCGCGCCGCCACCAGCCACGGTTTCTTCTTGAGTGCCATCCCCCAACTTGGGACCGTAGGTAGTGTTGTTCAGTCCAAATGCTACGGTCAGCGCGTAGGGGTGAGAGCCGGCCTGCGTGTCTATTGTACCGTCGGGATTGCTAAGCCAAGCATCGAAATTGGCGAACCCCGGTTGCGGTTCGTCCGAACTATAAGTTACAGGAAACGAAGTGCTAGACGGTCTGAGCGCGCCACCGCCGGTAACCGTAGCCTTATCGACAGCGCTACCAGAGGCGCCCGGATCTACGTTCACTGAGATTACGACAATCACGCTCCTGGCTGCAAAAGATGAGGTGGTCACTTTACATCTCACCAGCTGCGGTCCCAAAACCGAGCATTCTGCTTCTCGCCCGTCCCCCGACAACGCCGTGTTTGCAGCGGTCGCCGTTAGACCGGGTGGGAGAACATCGGTCAGTGTCGTACTCCCGTCGGGTTCACCGGCACCGAGGTTGAACACGTAGAGCTTGAGCACCCCTTCCCCTCCCGGCGGGAGATTCGTCGGGGCCGCACGCCCTATGATCCCCCATCCCGGCGCCGACACCATCGCGCAAGCCGACGACGCTCCACCGAACAACACACAAAGCGCACAAAACAACGCAAGGAAGAATACTTTCCGTTGATCGAGCATACTCACTTAGCCCTCCTCTTAGACGACATTCCAGCTTTGTGCGCTTCATACAACTTGCGTGCACGCGCTTCACACACTGATCGGGCTTTCCCTCTGGGCCTTTTGCGGCACGATCCCAACGCTCGCACGAGCTTCTGCGAACGCGTGAGCGGCTTCGCCTTCTTCACCTTCATCACAGCCTCAGTCGGAGCTGGGAAGTTGCCCACGCCACCAAACGTCACGCTGGCGGGCGTCGCAAACACCGGAGCCGACGCAGGAGCACCCTGACAACCTGTACCAGTACACACTGGGACAGCCACCGGGCGCACGCCGTTCACACGCGCGTCATACATATCTACGGTTTCATTACCGTCTTCAGGCGTCAGCCTCTCTGGCGTCACAAAGAACACATCGTTACCCGTCGTACTGGCGTCGACGAGACTCGCCTGCTCCCCAAAACCGCTGGATATCAGATAAACACAACCATCGCTTTCTTCGCACCCATCGTGACCGTCGCGCTCCCACTCATAGACATCCTGAACATTGTTAATGTCCTGCGACACCAACGGCGCACTACTGTCAAAAAACACACGGTCGCCATCTTCAGAGATCCACCGGTATACATACGTCAGGTTTAGCGTCGGAGTCAGGTGCCCGCCACTCGCTTGCGACCGACACGAGGCGCAGTACAAACTCGAATCCTGAGTGTCGTACACGTACACCTCGTTCGAGCCTTCCCCGGGATAAGGATGACCGGTCAGGTTCTCGTGCGCGGCAAAGACCAGACCACGGCCGTCAGGAGTCAAATTAACCGTGCGTTCACCTAGGCCCAACGACCAGTCTGTCCTATCTTCTTCGGAAAGAGTGCCGATGAAAGCGATCCGTGACGTTCCGGGACTTGTGGTGTCTGGCTTGTAGACGTAAAGATTGTCTGCTCCCACGACCGGCTTTTGCTTCACATCGTTTTCCGTGCCCGCAAAAGCTTCCTGAGCAACAAAATAAACATAGGTTCCATCTTCACCAGTTTCGTTGGTTCCGATCACACCCTGTACCCCTCCTGCCGACCCGGCGAGTTCCACGCGCGTCTGATTTTCGACGTCAAATCGCCAGAGTTTCCCCGTTTCCGTATAGAACGCATAACTACCGTCCGTGCTGGCTGTCCAGAACCGTGCCGGACCGGGAGACACCTGGATGGTCTTCGCACCATCTTCACGCATGTATACCCCCAACGACCGGGCTTCAAAGAGATTTTCACTTGCGATTTCCACCGGAACGTTCTCCACACTAGTCCAGAAAATTCGCGAACCATCTGCCGAAATCACATGACTAAACCCAGGCTCTTTTCTATTAGTACCACCCGATGGCGTACCACCAAACGTAGCCCCGGGCATCGGCTTCCCTTCAGGTGACACGTTTACCAAAGTCGGGCGGCCATCGACGGACACGTACAACTCGCCACGATCCCCGACTGCTTCAAGCGCCTCACTTTCTTCCTGCTTAGTCTGCCCCCCTTCTTGATGGAGCCGCGTAGCTTCCTTGTTCTCTTCGACTTCCTTTTCGACGTTTGAGTTCAGTTCTTTTTCGAGCTGACCATTGCCTTCGAGCAGCGCATCGTTAGCCTCGAACAGGACATGAGTCAAATCGACAGATGAACCAGAATATACCGATCTTTCAAAGCCCAGGCCAATTGCTCCCCCAAATTCTTGCTCTGATCGATGCGGCGGGGTCTTGGCAAAGATTGGACGAAAATCATTTTCGTCGAATGACCGCGAATACAGATCGGGATGAATCTCTTCGCTTTCGAGGGTGGTTTCGAATTGCTTCGGAACTTCGGTCACCACAAATGGCGGAACGGTAACTATCGAAACGAATCCCGTCGAGAGGTCGCTCGAGAAAGCCTGATACTCCGTCCCGATGAGACTCCCAGGCGGGGTTATGTTGGTCTGCGACCAGGCACCTTCGGGGGAACGTGACCCAAGATACGTATTACCCTTTTCGTTACCGCTCGACCCGTTCCCGCCAGTAGTGGGAGCTGCCTCGTAGACTACTGCGTCGCCATTAGCGGCCGCCTCAAACGGCTTCTGTGTATAGAACAGGGTATTCCCCAATTCGGCGACGTTATAGACATCCGCATTGTGGTTTTCAGGCGGACTGACCATTTCATACACACGATTATCAGGAAGTACTCCGGTGTCCGTCGTATATGTGGTAAATGAGACGTCCGCACCCGGTTCGACGCCATCGTGGTTGTTAGCGATGAACCTAAAATGATATTCGGTGTCTGGTTGCAGGCCACTCAACGGGACAGACACAGAAGGCGATCCCGGAGAAAGGTTCGTGGCAGGCGTTTCCGCACCATAGGAGGCAGTGGTGCCATATTGCACGCGATAGTTCGCTTCGATACCACCAGTATCTATCTGCGCACTCACGATCGCACTGACCGATCCCACATGCGAGACAGACTCGCCGGTGACACCAGGGTTCTGCGAGAGCGTTGCGAACGTCACAGGTGCTCCAAGCGCTGTTTCCCCAGCTTCGTTACGCGCGAGCAGACACACCGTGTATTCCACGTTCGGGAGCAGCCCACCCACTTCGACAGGTCCAGTAGTAGGCACCACTTCCTTCTCGTTCCCCAATGCTCGTTCGGTAGACGTCGCGTGTTCGCCTTCCATCCGATGCGTTTCAGGATTTTCGCGCTCACATTCGCTCGCCGATTGTCGATACACGAATTCATAAGAGCCAGGATTGCCGGGATTGTCGGGGTTCAACACCCCCTGAAGCTTCGCGGAGGAGGATGTGATGCTCGCGCTCGTGGGGACCGTGGTTGCCGGGGCTTCAAGGACCCCTGTCGTCTTGATCGTCAGGGCAGGACCGATGGTTTCTTCGCCTTTAGCCTGGTTGAGATTACGCTCCACCAGACAGACCGTGTATTCTGTTTCCGGGGTCAAGCCTGTGAGTCCCTGAGATACTTCTTCACCCTCAGCACCGATCGCCAAGCCCGGCGCGGACGGAGCATGTTCGCCCCCTTCACATTCAGTTTTAGACGTCCGATACAAGAATTCGTAAGTGCCGGGATGGCCTTCGGCATTAGGACTCAACAAGCCATGCACAGTCACCTTGGTTGCTCCGAAATGTTCCGCGGTGACAGGCCCCGGAGCTTCAGGAGCAGTCGCCAAGGCAGAAGCGCTCGCGAACACCAACACACCAACAACCACAACAAAGACCGATACGAGCAGCCTACGAACGCTCAAGAACACAACGACCCCTCCTTACACAGAGACTCGGACAACAAGATCTGCCCGAGCCCGGGCAGCACAGAACCACCACAGGCACACGACCCACGGCGGCAGAAGAACAAGAAACTGAAAGAGCGCCTACAGCGCGCGAGAAGCCAAGCCGACCGTTCAGGCCGGCAAAACGACGGGACCGACCAGCGCTTAGCTGATGAGCCGCCCGGCCAAGAGAGAGAGAGAGAGAGAGAGACGCGTCAGCGACGCTGACGCGTCCTATTACGGACCCGTCAAGACGACACGGACTCTCAAGCACGTTATTCCCCAATGAAACCACGCGAATACAACTCTCTCTCGGAAACGACCCGGTCCCTCTCCCAAGGGCCCTGCTGAAACCGGTTAGTAGTCAGACCACAGGGGCCAAACCCAACCCGACCTTATTTCGCCCAAAACCCCGTATCGGGGCTCTTACCCCGTGTAGGGGTAAGAGGACATGGCTCCTTTATACCCGACGCGGGACCACCTGTCAAGCCCCACGATAAAAATCAGTCACTGATGCTCGTGTCCGGACTGTTGTCGCTCTCACCGAGCAGGAGGCGGCGCAGCAGGTGCATCGCGACAAGTGCGGCTCGCTCGCGCACGTCGGCGCGGCCGCCCGGTAGACGCACCGAGCGGGTGATGCTCGTGTTGTCGGAGCCTTCCACGCTGAACCACACGAGGCCCACGGGCTTTTCCTCGCTGCCGCCTCCCGGGCCTGCGATGCCCGTTACGCCGATGCCGATGTCCGCCTCGAGCTTTGTGCGCGCTCCGGCGGCCAATTGCTTTGCCACCTCCTCAGAGACCGCGCCGTGTTGCTTGATGGCCAGTGGATCGACCCCCGCCTGCGCTACCTTCGCGTCGTTTGAGTAGACGACAAAGCCACCGCGCACGTATGCGGAGGCTCCGGGCGGGTTAGTCAGGCGGCCGAGCAGCAGCCCGCCCGTGCAGGACTCGGCCACGGCAACGGTGTGCGGTGTGCCGGCAGGCAGCGAGCCAATCGACTCGCCTTTCAACAGTGCGGCCACCTGCTCGTCAATGCTGGTCCCGTCAGTCGAGTAGAGAGTGTCCGCGTGACGGGCCTCCACCACTCCCACGAACGCGTCGTAGGCCTCCTGCGCGCCAGCCTCATAGCGCGTGACGACCTCGATCTCCCCCCCGCGCAGGCACGTTGTTATCTCAAGCGCGCCCAGGTCCACGCCGTCGCGCCCGGCCTCGCGCAGTGTCTCGGCTATCTCCGACTCAGGGATGCCGAACAGGCGCAGCATCTGCTGGCGGTATTCGGGCGCTCCCGCTATCGCCGCACGAAGCGCGGGTGCCTGCGCCGCCTGCTTCCACATCGGTTGCAACTCGCGCGGCGGCCCGGGTAGCACGACTACCGTGGGTCCTTCGCGGCCATCGGCCGGCGCCACCACCAGCCCCGGGGCGGTGCCTACCGGGTCGAGGATCGTTGCTCCGCGCGGGACCATTGCCTGCTTGCGGGTGCCGATGGCTATCGCTTCGCGGTCGAGGTTCGGGTAGCGCTCTGACAGTGGGCGCACTATCTCGGTTATGCGTGCCTCCAGCGGCTCGTCCAGGATCAGCTCGCGCTCTTGGAAGCGACCCACCACCTCGGCGGTGAGGTCGTCGGCGGTTGGGCCCAGTCCGCCGCTTGTGAGGATCAGGTCGAGGCCCTCGCCTGCCATGAAGCGCAGCGCGCCCTCCATGTCGCCCGGACGGTCGCCCACGATGATCGTGTGCGCGAGGTCCACTCCCAGCTCGCGTAGGCGGTCCGACAGCCACGGGCCGTTGCGGTCGCGCACGCGGCCGGTCAGTACCTCCGTGCCGGTTACGAGGATGCCTGCGCGCGGCGTGGCGCTCATGTGCACGTGGGCTGCGCGTTTGCCGCGAGCGTCGTGCGGCCGGCGGTTGTTATCGAGTAGCCGATCGGCTTGCTCGACGGCGGCACGGAGAAGGCTTTGCCGTCGATGTGCAGTGTCACGCTGCTGTTGCCGAGCAGCAGTTCGAAGTGGCTGGAGTGATATTTCAATGGCGTGTAGGGCGGCTGGATGATCAGGCCCGGGATGCGCTTGCGCCCGGCGGCGTCGATCAGGCACACGTACACGGGCGCGGAGGGTTCCAGCGATAGTTCCACGACCGAGGCGGAGTTCGTGTGCTGCGTGCTCGCCGGCAGGTGTGTGGTGTGGTGGCTGTGCGTTTGGGCTGTGTTCGTGCTGGTTGTCGCGGCGGGGGTTGGGCTGTTGCTTTTGCTTGACAGCAGGCCGTAGATCAGCAGCACGATTACGAGTCCGATCGCTCCGACCGCGATCATGTAGCCGCGTGAAGGTCTCGGCGCGCCGCGACTCGGGCGCGAGCGACTGCGCGAACGCGGCGTTCCCGCCACCATTGGTTGATGGTCGGTGTCGGTCGGTGGCTCGCAGCGCAGGCGGTACTCTTCGACCAGCGCCTTGCTGTCGAGTCCCAGTGCCTGAGCGTATGTGCGCAGGAACGTGCGCACGAACGTGGGACCGGGCAGGAGGTCCCACTCCTCATTCTCCAGCGCTCGCAAATACTTGGCCCGGATCTTTGTCTGGGCCTCGATCTCCGACACGTCGATACGAGCGCGCATCCGCGCCTCGCGAAGGGTCGCCCCGATATCTGTCATTTCAATCGGACAGGCTAGTGACTGTCAGCCTCTCAGGGTGTTACCGAGGCCGAGGTGTCATCGGCCGTGGAGCCAGCAGGCTCACCCAGCATGTTGAGGACGCGTGGAACGTCCCCCTCTCCAATCAAAACCTGACGAGGCTTCGAACCCTCGTAACCGCTGATGACACCGCGACGCTCGAGCATGTCGATCAGTCTCCCCGCGCGCGTGTAGCCGAGACGCAAACGGCGCTGCAGCATCGAGGTGGAGGCCGTTTGCATTTCCGCCACGAGCCGGATCGCATCGCTCAAGAGAGGGTCCTCGTCGGGGTCGAACTCGTCGTCGCCGCTCTTCTCCGGCTCGGCCGGCTCGACCTGCTCGAGCAGCTCCTCGCGCAGCTCGGGCTCGCCCTGCTTGCGCCACATGTCCGTCAACTTCGCGATCTGCGACTCGTCTATATACGCGCCCTGGATGCGCTGCAGGCGGGACGATCCGACCGGGCTGAACAGCATGTCGCCCTGGCCGAGCAGCGACTCCGCACCGTTCTGGTCGAGGATCACACGCGAATCGGTTTGACTCGATACCGAGAAAGCGATGCGCGAGGGCACGTTGGCCTTGATCATGCCGGTGATGACATCGACCCGCGGGCTCTGCGTGGCGAGTACGAGGTGAATGCCGACCGCGCGCGCCTTTTGCGCAAGGCGAATGATCGAATCCTCCACGTCGGCGGGCGCGACCATCATCAGATCCGCAAGCTCGTCGATCACGCACAGAATGTAGGGCAAGGGCGCTTCATTGCGCGCCTCACGAGCCTTGTTCAGCTCCACCAGGCTGCGCGTGCGCGACAGCGACATGATCCCGTAGCGCTGCTCCATCTCGCGCACCAGGTTCTGCAGCGCGTTGGCGGCCATGCGCGGGCTCGTGATGACGGGCGTCAAGAGGTGCGGGATCGACTCGTAATGGTTCAGCTCCACCTGCTTGGGGTCCACCAGCACAAGGCGCAGCTCGTGCGGGGTGGCGCGCAACAACACGCTGCACAGCATCGCGTTGATCGCGCCGGACTTCCCCGCGCCCGTGGTTCCCGCGACGAGCAGGTGCGGCATCTTCGCGAGGTCGGCGCCGATCGCCTTGCCGGCCACGTCCTTGCCGAGCCACACCGTCAGCGGCGACCAGTCCTTCGGCGGCTCCTGGTAGACGTCGCCGAGGCGCACCATCCTGCGCTTCGCGTTCGGGACCTCCACCCCGACTGCCTGCTTGCCCGGAATCGGGGCGAGGATGCGAATATCGGTGGCGGCCAGCGCGTAGGCAAGATCGTCCTTCAGCTGAGCCACCTTGCCCACCTTCGTGCCCGGCGCGAGGCGCAGCTCGTAACGCGTGATGTGCGGCCCGGCGACGGTGCCGATCACCTTCGCCTGCACGCCGAAGTGGCCAAGCGCCTCGACCAGACTCGTCGCCGTGCGCTCCTGCCCGGCCGTGTCGGGGCGCGCCTGCTCTGCGGTCGAGCGCGTGAGGATGCGCTCCGCCCCCGGCAGCTCCCACTCGAAATCGGGATCGTCGGTGACGATGTCGCGCAGGCGACCCTGGGGCGTGAGCAGCGACTCGTCAAGCGGCTCCGCGTCGTCCTTCGCGTCGACATCGGTCTCCGCGGCCAAGGGAAGCTCGGCCGCGTCGAACTCGTTCTCGCTGTTTTTTTGGGATATGGGGTCGTTCCCGGGGTCCGACTCGGCCTGCTCCATCACGTCCTCAGCATCGGCATCCCACGGGTCCACCTCGCCATTGATCGGGTCCCGCCCACTCACGGCGCCGTCGACCGAAGGGGCCTCCACGTGCGTGGCGCGCACGATCAGCTCGTGCGGCTCGGGCTCCGGCGGCTGGATCGACTCGCTGGTGGGACGCGCGGACTTTGCCTGCCCACGCTCTGCCTGGGCGCCCTTGGCGCCGCGCTCCATCGCGCTCGCCCGCGCCTTGACCATACGGCTCGTGTCGATCAGGCCATTGCCGGTGGCACGCAGCACCGCTGCCAGCGACGCACCAGTCAGCAGCACCACGCCGACGACGAGCAGGAACACGACGAGAATGTCGACACCGACACTCTGCACGAGCCGGTGCGCGACCCAGTACAAGGTCTGCCCAAGAATGCCGCCGTGGGACTGCAGGAAGTCCGAGCGCCACTGTGTCGAGGAGGGGCCCTCCGCCGCGGTGCCATCGCTGACGCCAAGCGTGCCCGCCGCGAGCGCAAGCGTTACGGCCGAGAACACGCACAGCCCGCCGGTGCGCAACGGCCTACGGGTGGGAATAAGTTGGTCGAGCAGTAGCGCCCCCCCACCTACGATCAGCGCGATCGGCGCGAGCACACGCGCTTCGCCCACACACCAGCCGAGTGCGACCGCCAACCCGTGGCCGACGCGACCGCCATCCCAGTGGCCGTAGAGCACGAATGCCATGAACACGCCGAGCGCAACCAGGCCGAGGCCGAGCACGTCGCGCTGGTTCTGGGTGAGCACCGGTCGGCTGAAGCTAAAGCCGTCAAAGAGCCAGCTCGAGCCGCGTCCCCGCCCGCGTCGCGAGCGCGACCGGGCGGTCGAGCGCCCGCCCCTTGAGGTTGTGCGATTACGCGTCTGCTTGCGTGCGGGTTGGCGCTTGGGGTTGTTGCGGGTTGTGGGCATCAGCGCCAGCTTCGACGCGCCACGCCGAGAACCTCCTTACTATCGCTTTAGTGCACACCGCTAGACACTTGTTGATATGAGCGAATTCACCCGTGCCCCCCGCGTGCTGGTCGTCGAGGACGACGAGGACATCGCCCAGGCCCTGCAGCGCTCGCTGCGAATGGAGGGCTATGAGGTGCGCTCCGCCGGCGATGGCAAGACGGCGCTTGAACACGGCCGCACGTTTGCTCCGGATCTCGTGATCCTCGACCTCGGTTTGCCAGAGATCGATGGGATCGAGGTCGCAAAGCTTTTGCGCGATGGCGACGACGTGCCAATCCTGATCCTCACCGCACGCGACGCCCTGGAGTCGCGCGTGGAGGGACTTGACGCCGGCGCCGACGACTACCTCGTCAAGCCGTTCGAGCGCCAGGAGCTGCTCGCGCGCATGCGCGCCCTCTTGCGCCGCCGTCCCCCGCGCGGCTCGGCTCCCCTGCGGGTCGGCGATCTCTCGCTGAACGTCGACACGCACGAGATTTCCCGCGGGGAGCGCCAGATCGAGCTGACCCAGCGTGAGTTCGAGCTGCTCGAGTACCTGATGCGCAACGAGCGCATCGTCATCTCGCGCCAGCGCCTGCTGGATGAGGTGTGGGGCTACGACCCCTTCTCGACAACCAACACGATCGAGGTGTTCGTGTCGAACCTGCGCCGCAAGCTCGAGGCGGAGGGCGAGCCGCGTCTTTTGCATACGATCCGCGGAGCTGGATACGTTCTCAGGGCTTAGACAGCTCGCGGCGCGTGTCGTCGCGCGTGTGTCGGTCACGTTCGACCGCCTACCGATTCGCACGCGGCTTGCCGGTGTCTCGGCGCTTTTGACGTTCACGATCCTGTGTGGGTTCGCGCTGGTCGTCGGTTCGCTGACGGTGCATCGGATTCGCTCCAACTTCAACCGCGAAGTCGCCGTCTCGGGCGACAACCTCGCGGCGCTACTGCGCGTGCAGGTGACGGGCAGCTACATCGAAGGGTTCAAGCTGACCGTCGTCAGCCCGCCGAACCTGAACTCCTACGCCAAGTCCGAGGACGCGGTCGTGCGGATTCTCAACGATGCGGGCGAAACGCTCTACAACACTCCGGGCGCACCCTCCGAACTGAAGCTCTACAGCGAAGCCAACGTTGCCGGCTTCCGTGTGCACACCAATTTGGTGGCGCTCGGCGGACCGACCGGCGGCACGGTAATCGTCCAGTACGGACGCCGCCTGTCCGACCTGGACGCGACGATCGCGCGCGTGGAGCTCTTGCTCCTGCTCGGCGTGCTCGCCGGCAGCGGCTTCGCGCTGCTCGCCGGCATCATGATCGCGCGCCGCGCGATGGCGCCGATCGCGGAGCTGACGAGCACCGCCGCGGAGATCGCGCGCACGCGCGACCCGAGCCGCAGCGTGCCCGAGCCGCTCGCCGATGACGAGGTCGCAGAACTCGCGCGCACGCTTGGCGGCATGTTGCGTGAGCTAGACGCCGCTCATGCCGAGACCGAAGCGACGCTCGCACGCCAGCGCCAGTTCGTCGCCGACGCCTCGCACGAGCTGCGCACGCCGCTGACGAGTGTGCTCGCCAACCTGGAGCTGCTGGCCGAATCGCTGCACGGCGAGGAGGCCGACGCCGCCCGCTCCGCGCTGCGCTCCTCCCAGCGGATGCGCCGGCTCGTCGCCGACCTGCTGCTGCTGGCACGCAGCGACGTCGGGCGGGTAGTGCGCCGCGCGCCCTGCGATCTCGCGCAGATCGTGGTGGAGGCCGCCGCCGAGCTGGGTCCCGTCTCCGACGCGCACGACATCTCTCTCGATGTGCACCCTGCGGTCGTTGAAGCATCGCGCGACGAGCTGCACCGGCTCGCGCTGAACCTGATCGAGAACGCGCTGCGCCACACCCCGCCCGGCACCGAGATCCGCGTGTCCACATTCATCGAGCCGGCCGGGGGCGCACACCTCTCCGCCGGCGAGGCACATTTGCCTGCCGGCGAGGTGCATTTGATCGTCGAAGACGACGGTCCCGGTGTGCCCGAGCGCCTGTCCTCAACGCTGTTCGAGCGCTTCGTGCGCGGCGCCGGTGACCGCGGCGGCTCTTTCGGCCTGGGTCTTGCGATCGTGCGCGCCGTCGCCGAGGCTCACGGTGGCAGCGTCTCAGTCGAGCCTACTCATCCCGGCGCCGAGCACCCGGGAGCGCGCTTCATCGTGACGCTGCCCGCGGTTCCCGCCGCAGATACAGGGAGTGCGCCCGCGCCGCCTGCCGCCAAGCTCGAAGTCTGAGGCCCGCTACACCTCAACGACGACGGGCAGCACCATTGGGCGGCGGCGCAGCCGGTCGTACACCAGCTTCGCGAGGTCGTCGTGCAGCATCTGCTGCAGCAGGTCCACCTCACGGATCTCCTCCTTGGCGGCGCGCACGAGCGTGTCGTCCACGGTGCCGCGAATCTCCTCGATCAGCTCGCCCGCCTCGTCCATGAACGGCACGCCCCTGAAGATCACCTCGGGGTCGGCGACCGAGCGCCCGTCCTGCTCGGCGATCGTGACGACCACGATAAAAATGCCGTCAGCGGAGAGCATGCGCCGGTCGCGCAGCGCGACGTCGGCCATGTCGCCGATCTCAACACCGTCGACAAACACCATCCCGGACTGCTCGTGCTCTTTGAAGCGCGCGCCGCGCTCGTCTATGTCTAGCGGCAGCCCGTTCTCGCCCTGGAACACGTCGTCGGGCTCGATGCCGACCGCTTCCGCCAGCTGCGCGTGCAGGCGCAGACGCTTGAAGTCGCCGTGGAAGGGCATCACGTAGCGCGGTTTTGTCAAGTTGAGCATCAGCTTCACCTCCTCGGCATACCCGTGCCCGGAAGCGTGCACGGGCGCGTCCTGGGCGGTGACAACGTCGCAGCCGATGTGGTAAAGCCGGTCGATCGTCTCGTTGACCGCGCGCTCGTTTCCCGGCACGGGCGTGGCGCTGAACACGACGGTGTCGCCGTGGCGCAGCTTCACCTGCGGATGGTCGCGATAGGCCATGCGCCGCAGCGCCGACAGCGGCTCGCCCTGGGAGCCCGTGGAGATGATCACCATGCGCTCGTCGGGGAAGTCTTCGATCTCGCGCGTGCCGACGAGAATGCCCTCGGGCACATCGACATGGCCGAGCGTACGTCCGATGCCGACGTTCTTGCGCATCGAGCGCCCCACGAGCGAAACCTTGCGGTTCAGCGCCGCGGCCGCGTCGATCACCTGCTGCACGCGGTGGATGTTGGAGGCGAAGCTCGTCACCACGATGCGCCCCTCGCAGCGCGAGAATGCTTCCTCCAGGTGCGGGCCGACCAGGGACTCCGAGGGCGAGAAGCCCTTGCGGTCCACGTTGGTCGAGTCCCCACACAGCAGCAGCACGCCTTCGCGGCCCAGTTCGGCCAGGCGCGAAACGTCGGCGGGCGGTCCGTCCACAGGCGTCTGGTCGAACTTGTAGTCGCCGGTGATGAGCACTGTGCCCAGCTCGGTCCCGAGCGCCACCGCGCTCGAATCTGGGATCGAGTGGGTCATGTGCACCATCTCCATCGAAAACGGGCCGAGGTCGAGCATCTCGCCCGGGGCGACGTCGAATAGCTCCACGTCGCGCAGCTTGTGCTCCTCTAGCTTGGAGCGCGCCATCGCGATCGTTAGCGGCCCTCCGTACACGGGCGGCGCCTCGCTCGCGCCAAGCTCGCGTATCACCCATGGCAGTGCGCCGAGATGATCCTCGTGGCCGTGCGTGATGACGATCGCCTCGATGTCCTGAGCGCGCTCGCGCAGGTAGGAGAAATCCGGCAGCACAAGGTCGATCCCAACCATCTCCGGGGTCGGGAAGCGCAAGCCGACGTCCACGACAACGATGCGACCGTCGTACTCGACGACGGTCATGTTCTTGCCTATCTCCCCCAACCCACCGAGGGGCAGGACCCGCAGAGCACTCATCCCACAGGCTCCGCCGCTGATCCGAACCGTTGTCGGCTCACGCGCGGGCGCTCGCTGGCCGATCTGCGATCGGTAGGTCGTGGCGCACGAGCATCGCCCGCACCGCCTCCAGCTCCTCGTCGCTTGCCTCGACCATCGGCAGGCGCAGGCCGCCGACTTTGTGACCGAGCAGGTTGAGTGCCGCCTTCGTGCACGTCGGGCTGGCCGTCATGAACAGTGTCTCGTACACGTCCTGTAGTGAAGCGTCCACCTCGGCGCGATGCTCGGGCTCGTCCACCATGCGCCGCATCTGCTCGCCGACGATGTGGCTGGCAACGCAAATGCCGCCGACACCGCCGATATCGAGCGTATGCGCGAACGTGGCGTCGTCGCCTGTGTACAGCTCCAGCCCGTCGATCAGTTGCAGCTCGGCTTGGTTTGACTGCTTGACGCCCTCGACGTGCTCGATCTGCGCTAGGCGTGCCAATAGCTCGGGGCCCATGTTGACGGCAGTACGGCCGGGGATGTTATAGAGCAGGATCGGCCTGTCGGTGGCCTTCGCGACCTCTTCGTAGTGGCGCACGATCCCGCGTGGGCTCGGCTTGTTGTAGTAGGGAGTGACACTCAGGGTCGCGTCCACGCCGTGTTCGCTTGCGACTTCGGTCAGGTGCACCGCGTGTTTCGTGTCGTTGGAGCCCGTGCCACCGACGATCGTGGTGCCCGGCGGACGCTCGCGTGCCGCCAAGCCGATCAGGCCGAGGTGTTCCTCGTCGGTGAGCGTCGCCGCCTCGCCCGTCGTGCCACACACCACAAAGCCATCGGAGCCATGCTCGGCGAGGTGGTGCATCAGTGCGACGAATGACTCCTCATCGACGCGACCCTGCTCGTCAAAGGGCGTGACGATCGCCGTCAAGATGGTGCCAAGACCAGTCATCGTGTGGTGCTCGTCTCGCACGCAGCGCTATGGCGAAGTCCGCTCATGGTGTGCAGTATTCCACGCTCGTCGGCCGTGCTGGGCAGTGTGCGCTCATGCTTCAAGAGTCCTCGAACAAGAGATGCTCGAGCCCGATCGTGGGCGAACTCGTAAGCGTTCGGACACCCCGAATAGCCAGTAGCACACCCGGCATGAACGACTCGCGACCGGTCGTGTCGTGACGGATCGCGAGCGTCTGGGCGACATCGCCGAGGATGACCTCCTGGTTCGCGACGATCCCCGGCAGGCGCACCGAGTGGATCGGTGGCTCCGGCCCGCCGGAGGCTTCTGCCATCAGCCTCGCCGTGCGCGCCGCCGTGCCACTGGGCGCATCGAGCTTGCGGTCGTGGTGAAGCTCGATGATCTCGGCCTTCTGCATGTGCTTGGCGGCCTCGGCGGCGAAGCGCATCATCAGCACGGCGCCGATCGCGAAGTTGGGCGCGACGAAGACGTTCGCACGAACCGTCCCCGCGGGCCCCTCGGAATGACTCTCGGAGTGCTCGCCGGAATAGTCGTGAGTGCGGCGCGAGTCGCCCTGGTGCTGTGTCCCGCTGTGCTTGGGCAGTGCCGCCAAATCGAAGCCCGTGGTGCCGATCACGACATGCACACCGGCCTCGATGCAATCCAGCGCGTTCTGTAGTGCTGTGTCCGGACGCGTGAAGTCGACCACCACCTCTGGACGACTCTCCCTCAAGACCTGCTCCAGGGTCGTGCTCAGCTGCGGGTCGGCACGACCCACAAGCTCCATGTCCGTGGCGCCCTCGACGGCGGCGCACACAGTCTCGCCCATTCTTCCCGCGGCGCCCGCGACGGCGACCCGGATCATGGCGCCACCCTCTCCAGCGGTCTCAGCGCCGCATCGAACGTGTCCCTATCCAAACCAACACCGGCAACGGAAAGCCGCTCGCCGGCGAACAGCTCGGCCGCCAACTCGCGCAGATCCGGGAGTTGCACAGCATCGATCCGCTCGATGAGCTCATCCACGGAGAGGATCGGCAGCTCGGCCAGCACCGAGGAGCCGAGTCGGTTCATGCGCGCGGCCGTGGACTCGAGCGCCAATACCATGCGTCCCTTGACGTTCTCGCGCGAGCGCGTCAACTCCTCCTCGCCCGCGGGGTCCTCTACGAAGCGCTGCAGCTCCGTTGCGATCGTGGCGAGTGCCTCGGCGAGGTTCTCCGGGCGCGTACCCACATACAGCCCCACCTCGCCCGTGCGGGCGTGCAGGTTGGAGAAGGAGAACACCGAGTAGGCGAGTCCCCGCTTCTCGCGCACCTCCTGGAACAGGCGCGAGGAGGAGGTCCCGCCGAGCACGCCTTCGAGTACCCGCAGCGCGAAGCGACGCTCGTCGTGGCGGGAGATGCCCTTGCCGCCGAGACATACGTGGTATTGCTCGGTGTCCTTGCGCAGGAAGCGCACCCTGCGCTCGAAGGAAGGCTCGGCTGTGTGCTCCGAGCCCGTCGCGGCCGAGTTCGCCGGCGTTTGCGGCGCACCATTGCCGGCGGCAGGTTGCGGGTCTGCCGACACTTGCGAGGGGTCACTGCCGATCGGGCCACCGATCTGTGGCGCGCTCGCCGGCGCCGCCTTGCTCACCATCGCCACCAGCTCGTCGTGGTCCACCGAGCCCGCGGCGGACACGACGATGTCGGTCGGCAAGTAGCGCTCGGCATGAAACGCGCGCAAACCGTCGAGCTCAACCGCGCCCACCACCTCGGCGCGGCCGATCACCGCGCGTCCCAGCGGGTGCGTGCCGAACACCGCTTCGCCGAGCACATCGAACACACGGTCCTGGGGGTCGTCTTCGTACATCGCGATCTCCTCCAGCACGACCCGGCGCTCGGCCTCGAGGTCTTCGAAGCGGGGGCGCCACAGCATCTCCCCCATCACGCTCAGTGCGCGCTCCAGGTGGCCGTCAAGTACGCGTGTATAGAGCGAGGTGCTTTCACGATCGGTACCGGCGTTGATCTCCGCGCCCATCGCGTCGAAGATTTGATCGATCTCCTCCGAGCGATAGCTCTCGGTGCCGCGAAACAGCATGTGCTCGAGCAGATGCGAAAGGCCCGCCTGCTCGGTTGACTCCATCGCTGAGCCAGTGCCGATCCAGAAGCCGAGTGCCACCGAGCGCACGTTCTCCATGCGCTCGGTGATCACCCGCACGCCGTTATCCAGCGTGGTTATTCGATGCTCGCTCAATTTGTGCGCCCGCCGGGCCGGATGGACGTTTGCTCCAACCGGCCCGCCGCGACCTCAGTCGCGGTCGCGCCCGCCATGGCGGGGACGGCCCGAGCCGCGGTCGCCGCTGGATCGGGCCCCACCCGCCCGACCCTCGCGACCATTACGGTCACCGCTACGGGGCGGGCGACCGCCGCCGCCTCCACCACCACTGCCAACCGTGGCGAGCTCCTCGACGCTCTTGCCGGCGATCTCAGGATCGTCGGCGAGGCGTAGGCCGATGCGCCCGCGCTCGCGGTCGACCTCGACCACGCGCACGTTGATTTCATCGCCCTTGTTGAGCACGTCCTCGACCGTGTCCACACGCTGACCGGGTGAGACGTTCGATATATGCAAGAGGCCGTCTGTGCCCTTGGAGAGCTCCACGAACGCGCCGAAGGTCGTGGTCTTGACGACCTTGCCGGCGAACTCGTCGCCGACCTCGACCTCCTTCATCATCGTGCGGATGCGCTCCACGAGGGCATCACCGAGCGTGCCGTTGGCCGAGTACACGAGCACCTGACCCTCGTCATTGACGTCGATCTGCGATTCGAACTCCTCGGAGAGCCCGCGGATCGTTTCGCCGCCCTTGCCGATCAGCATGCCGATCTGCGACGGGTCGATCTGGATCGTTTGGATGCGCGGAGCGTGCTCGGAGAGCTGCTCGCGCGGGCCCTCGATCACCTCGGCCATCTTGCCGAGAATGAACGTGCGCGCCTTGTGCGCCTGGGTCAATGCGTCTTTGAGGATGTCGAACGTGACGCCCGAGATCTTGATGTCCATCTGCAGCGCGGTGATGCCCTGCTCGGTGCCGGCCACCTTGAAGTCCATGTCTCCTAGATGGTCCTCGACGCCCGCGATGTCGGTGAGCACGATGTAATCGTCGCCCTCCTTGATCAGGCCCATCGCGATACCTGCCACCGGGCGCTTGATCGGCACGCCAGCATCCATCAAGGACAGCGAGGAGCCACACACCGAGGCCATCGAGGACGAGCCGTTGGACTCGAAGATGTCCGAGACCACGCGGATCGTGTAGGGGAACTCCTCGATCGAGGGGATCACCGGCACGAGCGCGCGCTCAGCGAGTGCGCCGTGGCCGATGTCGCGGCGCTTGGGACCTAGACGGCCCGCCTCCCCTACCGAGAAGGGCGGGAAGTTGTAGTGGTGGAAGTAGTACTTCTTGGTTTGCAACCCGAGCGTGTCAAGGCGCATCTCCTCCTTGAGCGTGCCCAAGGCGGCGGCGCTGAGAGCCTGGGTCTGTCCACGTGTGAACAGAGCCGAGCCGTGCGTGCGCGGGGTGACGCCCACTTCGATCGTGATGTCGCGGATCTCGTCCTCCGCACGACCGTCGGGACGCTTCTTGTGGATCGCGATGCGCTCGCGGATGATCGCCTTCTCTAGCTTGTCGAAAGCGAGCTGGGCCGCCGCACGAGCATCCTTGGCTGCCTTGAGCGCCTCCTCGCTCGCACCCTCGGGCGCTGCGGGGCCGTACTGCTCGAGGATCGCGCCCTCAACCGCCTTGCAGGCGTCCTGGCGCTCGAGCTTGTCCTCGACCTGCGTGGCCTCGTCAAGCGAGGCACCATGCGATGCCTTCACTTTCGCGAGCAGCTCCGGATCAACGCTGGGCGCCGTGATCTGGGTCTTCTCCTTGCCGACCTTCTCGGCCAGCTCGCGCTGCAATGCGCAAATCTTCTTGATCGCGGAGTGGGCGATGTCCAGGGCATCGAGGATCTCGGCCTCTGAGATCTCGTTCGCGCCGGCCTCAACCATCAGGATCGCATCCTCAGAACCCGCCACGACGAGGTCTAGATCTGAGTTCTCGAGCAGATCCTCCTCGTTGGGGTTGACGACGAAGTTGCCGTCGATCTTTCCGATCCGCACCGCGCCGACCGGGCCGGCGAACGGGACGTTGGAGATCATCAGCGCCGCGGAGGCACCGTTCATCGCGAGGATGTCATAGGGGTGAACGTGGTCCACCGAAATCGGAATCGCCACGAGATGCGTCTCGTAGTTCCAGCCCTTGGTGAACAGCGGGCGCAGGGGGCGGTCGATCATGCGCGCGGTCAGCGTCGCCTTCTCTCCCGAGCGACCCTCGCGCTTGAAGAACGAGCCGGGAATCTTCCCGGCGGAGTACATCCTCTCCTCCACATCCACTGTCAGCGGCAGGAAATCCACATCGCGCTGTCCGCCTGCTGTTGCTGTCGAGAGAACCATCGTGTCGCCCTGGCGGACGACCACTGCGCCGGAGGCCTGCTTGGCCATCCTGCCGGTCTCAAAGGAGATCTCGCTACCTGCGATCTCCACGGAGACCCGTGTAACGGCGTTACTACTCATATTGAACTACCTTCCCTCTCCACCCGTCGGTCGGCGGAGCCGTTTTCTTTTATCTTTGTATCCGAACGTGTGGAGCTTAGCGGACGCTACGCGTTCTTCAGTCCGCCAAGGATCATATGTACGGGGGGAAGGTCTGCAGGCGATGGCGCTTGATAGCTCCAGCGCACGACGCCGTCGCTTCCGACGATCACAAGCGCGCGCTGCGCGAAACCACCGGGATGGAGCACCCCGAACGCGCTACAGGCAGCGCCCTTGGGCTCGAAGTCAGACAGCTGCGGAATGCTCACGCCCAGCTTCTCCCGAAAGGCTTTCTGCGCCCAGGTCGAATCGCATGAGACGCCATAGATAACCGCGCCCTGGGCCGTTATCTCGGCAAGCGATTGCTCGTACACCTGCAGCTGGTCAGTGCATACGGGGCTGAAGGCGAACGGGTAGAAAACAAGCACAGTCGTCTTGCCCTGCAAGTCGCCCTGCGTGAAGTCCTCGCCGCCTTCGGTGGCAAGCTTGAAGTCAGGCACCTTGGCGCCCGGGGCCAAAACGGTAGAGCTTGCGTCGGTGGCGCTCATTGCGCAAACCACGCCGGTCTACTTACGTAGACCGAGCTCCTTGATCAGCGCGCGATAGCCCTCGAGATCCTTGCGCGCCAGATAGTCGAGGAAGCGGCGGCGCTGTCCGACGAGCATCAGCAGTCCACGGCGCGAGTGATGGTCCTTCTTCTGCTCGCGCAGGTGCTCGGTCAGGTCGTTGATGCGCTCGGTCAGCAACGCCACCTGGACCTTGGTGTTGCCTGTGTCGTGCTCGCCCGCCCCAAACTGGGCAGCGATCTCACGCTTGCGCTCTGTGGTTACGGTCATCGCGGTCGCACAGGCTAGCAGTCTCGTGTCCGGCGACACACCGCGATGGTGCTGATGGTTGGCGAATTCGACCGGGAAGTCGCTCAGGATGCATGGGACGCGGCGATCTCGCGCGTGCGCTCCACGTCTCGGTGCATCTGCTCGACAAGATCCTCCGCGGAGGAAAAGCGTCGCTCCCCCCGCAACCGCGCGAGGAAGTCAAGTCGCAGCTGCTTGCCGTAAAGGTCACCGTCGAAATCGAGGATGTAAGCCTCGATCAGCTCGCCACGACCAGTGACGAAGGTTGGACGCACGCCGATGTTGACAGCCGCCGGCAACACGCCCGCGTCCGTACCTGTGTCGGCAAGGCACGCGTACACGCCATGGCCGGGACACACGAGCGTGTCGTCTGGGATCAGGTTCGCTGTCGGAAAGCCCAGTTCGCGACCGCGCTCGTCGCCATGCACGACCTCGCCGCGCAGTTGAAATGGGGCGCCGAGAAAGCGAGTTGCCTGGTCGACCTCGCCCGCGAGCACCAGCCCGCGGATGTGGCTGGAGGAGACGATCTCCCCCTCCACCTCCAGCAGCGGCACGACGCGCGTGGAGAAGCGCTCGTCTTCGGCAAGCATCCGCGGGTCGCCCATCGCGCGGTTGCCGAAACGGAAGTTCTCGCCCACTGACACGTACGTCGCGTCAAGTGCTCTGAGGAGCACATCGTCGATGAAATCGCGTGCGCCGCGCTTCGCGAAGTCCGCATCGAAGGGAATCACGATCGTCTCCGCCACGCCGAGTGCCTCGATCAGCTCCGCCTTGACCGCAAGCGGAGTGAGTAGCTTCGGCGTGTGCTGTGGAGCCACGACCGAGGAGGGGTGCGGATCGAACGTCAGCACGCTGTCCGAGCCGCGAATCACCTCGCGGTGGCCGAGGTGGACCCCGTCGAACGAGCCCACTGCCACGCGCCGCTCCCTGCGCTTCACATCGGGCAGCCGAGTGATCTCCACGGCGCCAGCCTACGTTATCGCGGCCGCTTGCGAGACGCGGCCTGAAAGCTCTCGACAGCCGCGAGCGCCTGCTCGACAGCGAGAAGGGGTGGGTTCGTCCAGCTCTCCCCTCTTGGTGGTGGCGGGACAGCAGCGGTGAGCTCGAACGGTCCGATCGCGGTGCGCTTGAGCTCTTCGCAGTAGGCATCGCCGAGATCGGCGATCAGCGAGCGCACATACGTGCCCGAGGAGCATTCGATCTCATACGCGGCGCGCTCGCCCTCGCGCCAACTCTGCTCGAAGCGGCTCACGGTCACGATCCGCTCGGGCATCTGGAAGCGCTCGCCGCGGCGAGCCTTGCGGTAGGCGCGCTCGCCTTTGATCTTGATTGCGGAGTAGATCGGAGGACGTTGGCGGATCTCGCCGGTCGGTAGCGGCGGCGGGTCCGGCGGCAGCTTGCCGGTCGCGGTTATCTCGCCCTCGGGGTCGCCGGTGCTCGACATCGCGCCCAAGCGCGCCACGGTCTCGTAGCGCTTTGGCAGCTCCATGATCTGGCGTTGCAGCTTCGTGGCGCGACCGACGAGCACGACCAGCAAGCCGCCAGCGAAGGGATCGAGCGTGCCCGCATGACCGGTCTTCGCGCCCCCCAGCGAGCGGCGCACCCGTGCGACCACATCGTGGGAGGTGATCCCGACCGGCTTGTCGATCAGCAGCAGGCCCTCGATGTCGCGATTGGCAGTCAAGTGAGCATCTTGAAGCTTCGCCGCGCCCACGCGATGTGGCGCGGTCGGGGAATAGGCTCAGGCCAGCGTGGGCACGGGTGACGAGCCGTTGCTCGCCGGGTGTAGTTGAGCGGCTATCTCGCTGCGCAGGAACGCGATCAGCTCGGAAACCTCGACCGTTGTGGAGAAGCCGGCAGCACGACGGTGACCGCCGCCGCCACGGGCGCGGGCTATCGCCGAGACGTCGACGTCATCAGCGGTCGCGCGTAGCGACACCTTGCGCTTGCCGCGGCTCTCAGGTGCCGTCAGCTCGCGGATCAGTACGGCGACCTTGGTGCCCTCGACCGAGCGCAGATGATCGATGATCCCCTCGGAGAAGCTTTCCTCCGCACCGGCTCGCTCGAAGTCCGGGGCATCGAGCGATGCGAGCGTCAGCTCGCCGTTGTCGAAGCGCTGTACGCCACCGAGCGCGACTCCCAACAGCGTGAGCTTGGCGAGCGGTATCTCCTCATACAGCCGACGGTACACGGCGGGTACGTTCACGCCCGCCGCGACCATCTCGGCGGCCATGCGGTGCGCACGCGGCCCGGTGTTCTCGTACATGAACCGTCCCGTATCGGTCACCAGGCCGATGTAGAGCGCCTCGGCGATCGCCGCGGTGGGCGCCACGTCGAGCCCGTGCAGCAGGTCCCACACGATCTCCGCCGTGGAGGACGCGGACGGGTCCACCAGGTTCACGGTGCCAAACATCGTGTTGTCGTGGTGATGGTCGATGTTGAGCAGGTGCGCGCCACTCTGCAGCACGGCCGCAGGGTTGCGGTCGATATTGCCGCAGTCCACCATCACGACCGTGCGCTGGCCGATATCCGCGGGCGCGGCCTGGATCGCATGCGCGAGCGCCGGGCAGCGGTACTCGCGCGGCAGCGGCAGGTCGCTCGGCGCGAGGAACATCTCCGAGCTCTTACCGAGTGCGGTGAGCAGACCGTGCATCCCGATCAGCGAGCCGAGCGCGTCGCCGTCAGGGTTCTCGTGCGTGGCAACGACGAAACTCGAGTCCGCGCGAATCCGCTCGATGACGAGCCGGCGGGCCGCCTGTATAGGCTCGGCGCTGCTCATGCTCCGCCACCGCCGTCGAGCTCCGCCTCGATCAGTGCGTCCACGCGCATCGCTCGATCTGTCGTGTCGTCGTAGGCGAAGTCAAGCGCCGGAGTGCGCTTGAGGTGCAGCTCGGACGCGATCCGGCTCTGCAGGTAGCCGTGCGCGCTGCGCAACCCGTTCAGGCTCTCTGCGCGTGCTTGCTCGGAGCCGAACACGCTCACATATACGCGAGCATGGCTCAGATCGGCACTTGTTCTGACATCGGTAACGGTCACAAAACCCACTCTTGGATCCTTCAAGTCCGAGGCTACCGCGTCCCCAACTACCTGCCTAATGGCCTCGTCCACCCTGCGCATCCGGTCTGAGGTCATCCTACCTGTCCGCGTCCCTTGAAGGCTCCGAGTTGCACGATTGCTTGCATAGGTAATGCATCCGCCTAAACGAATATCGCCCCTGAGAGGTGCTAGGGGCAAGCGAGACAAGGACGCAGGGAGCGTGGCGTACTAGGTACGCGAGCGACCGAGGACGCAGTATCGCGCCGCCCATAGCACCTCTCAGGCTAGCTGTCGCTCCTGAAGGCGTGTCTCGTAGGTCTCGAGGATGTCGCCCTCGCGCAGGTCCTGGAAGTTCGTGAGCACGATGCCGCACTCATATCCGGCGGTGACCTCGCGTGCATCCTCGTTAAAGCGGCGGAGGCTCGCGACGGTCGTGTCATAGATGACCGTACCCTCGCGCACCACTCGCACCCGCGCGCCGCGCGTGACCTTGCCCTCGCTGACGTGCGAGCCGGCGATCACACCGATCTTCGAAGCCCGGAACAGCTGGCGCACCTCGGCTTGGCCGAGCGAGGTCTCCACCTCGGTGGGCTCGAGCATTCCCTGCATCGCCGCGCGCAACTCCTCGATCGCACGGTAGATGACCGAGTAGGAGCGGATCTCAACGCCCTCGCGCTCGGCTATCTGGCGGGCGTCGCCGACAGGGCGCACGTTGAAGGCGAGGATCAGCCCGGAGGAAGCGGAGGCAAGCATTACGTCGGACTCGTTGATGCCACCAACGCCGCGATGGATGATGTTGACCGATACCTCGTCCTGGGGAAGCTTTGCGATCTCGTCCTCGATCGCCTCAAGCGACCCGGCGACGTCGGCCTTGATGACGAGGCTCAGCTCCTTGACGGTGCCTTCCTGGGCGAGCTTGAACACGTCCTCCAGGGACACCTTGCGACCCGAGCGGCGCGCGAGCGCCTCGGTCTTCAGGCGGTTGGCGCGCTCACCCGCGAGCTGGCGCGCGCGGCGCTCGTTCTCTACAGCGCGCACGAATTCGCCGGCCTCGGGGACACCGTCGAAGCCGAGCACCTCAACGGGCTCACCCGGTTCAGCTCTCTTCACGCGAGCGCCGACGAAGTTGTGCATCGCGCGCACTCGGCCGAAGCTCGCGCCGGCGACGAGCGCGTCGCCCACTTCAAGCGTGCCGCGCTGGATCAGGATGCTCACGACCGGCCCGCGGCCGGGATCGAGCTTTGACTCGATAACTGTGCCTGAGGCCGTCGCGTCGCGGTTGGCCTTGAGCTCCTCAAGGTCGGTCACGACCTGGATCATCTCGAGCAGGCTGTCGAGACCCTCACGGGTCTTGGCGCTGACATCGACGAACTCAGTCTCTCCGCCCCACTCCGCCGGCTGCAAGCCAAGCTGGGTGAGTTCGGTGCGGACGCGCTCGGGCTGTGCCCCCTCCTTGTCGATCTTGTTGACCGCCACTACGATCGGCACCTCGGCGGCCTTGGCGTGATCGATTGCCTCCTCGGTCTGTGGCTTCACGCCATCGTCGGCCGCAACGACTATTACCGCCAGGTCAGTCACCTGGGCGCCGCGCGCGCGCATCGCGGTGAAGGCCTCGTGGCCGGGCGTGTCGAGAAAAGTGATCGTCTTGCCAGAGTGATGCACCTGGTAGGCACCGATGTGCTGGGTGATGCCGCCCGCCTCGCCGGCCGCGACCTCGGTCTCGCGGATCGCGTCCAGCAGCGAAGTCTTGCCGTGGTCGACGTGGCCCATGATCGTGACGACTGGAGGCCGATCGACGAGGTCCTCCTCGACGTCCTCGAATACTGGCTCGACTTCGACATCGTCGGCGGCGTGCACGATCTCGATCTTCTTGTCGAATTCGTCGGCGAGCACCTGGATCGCATCGTCGGAGAGTGTCTGCGTGAGCGTCGCCATCTCACCGAGCATCATCAGCTTCTTGATGATTTCCGGCACCGGCACACCGAGATACTCGGCCGCATCCTTGACGGTCGAGCCGGAGTTCACGCGGATCAGATCGGTGGCCTCCATTGCCGTCGTGTCGATCGGGGCGATCGTCTCGTCGTAAGTGCCCCGGCGGCGGCGGCCCCTGCGGGGGCGGCGCACTGGCTGGTTGGCGGGCCCGCCCTGCTGTCGGCGAGATGCTTGCGAGTCGATCACCACGCGTCGGCGCCCGCCGGCGCCCGTACTGGCGGGAGTGCGCTCGCCGGTACGCGAGTCGCGCGTCGGGCGCACACGGTCGCCCGCAGGTTGGGCACCTTGACCGTCGGGTGTCGAGCTGGCCTGATCGTCGGGCGTCGCAGTAGCCTGGCCGTCGGGCGTCGCAGTAGCCTGATCGTCGGGCGTCGCGGTGGCCTGGCCGTCGGGAGCCGGTGGCGCGACGGGCGGCGAGGCGACAGGTGACGGAGTCGGTGTGGGTGCGGGCGATGCCGGAGTCGTGGCGGCAGGAGACGCACCATTGCCGGCGAGCACGCGCAGCGCGTCGGCCTCCTCGACAGAGGATGCGGCGACCTTGGCGGCGACGCCGGCGGCGCTCAGCTTCGCGAGCAGCTCCTTGCTGGAGATGCCCTGCTCCTTGGCTATTTCGTGTACGCGCTTCTTACTCATCGACTCTCCGATTCTACGAACTCACCAGGAACGTCAACCGCCTGGCGAAAAGCGCGTTGCAAGACTCCCCTGGCCGCCGCCGACTTCAAGCAGTCACGCCGAGGCTCCTCACCTGCTCCGCGACACACATAGGCACCACGACCGGGCATCGCACCCGCGCGATCAAAGGTTGCGACAGGACGGCTTGCGCTTCCCCTCGACACGGCCGCCAAACGCAGAAGTTCGGGCTTTGGTGCGACGCGCCCGCAACCGACGCAGCGGCGTCGGGGTATGTGCGCCCCTATGACGCTTGCTCCTCAGCCGCCTCGACGGCCTCAGCCTCGGCCTCCGCGAGCGCCTCAACGGGGGCGTCCTCGACCGGCGGCGCGTGCTCAGCCGCGTCGGCGCCACCCTGCGGGGAGAGGTCGGCGACGTTGTCGCTGTCGATCCCGCTGAGCGCCTGGTGGGACTCAAGGCCGCAGTAGCGCGAACCGGGCAGCGAGGCATTGGGACAGCGACGACCATTGGAGAGGATCGCGGCGCAGCGGCCCTGCAGCTCCTCCTCCTCATAGCCGTGCTCCGCCTCCTCGGCGGCGAACTCCGTCTCGGAGCGAATGTCCACGCGCCAACCCGTGAGCCTGGCGGCGAGCCGAGCGTTCTGGCCCTCGCGGCCGATTGCCAGCGAGAGCTGGTCGTCGGGCACGATCACGGTGGCCTGCTTGGCCTCGTCGTCGACCAGTACCTCGCGCACACGCGCCGGCGAGAGCGCCTTGGCAACGAAGCGCGCAGGCTCTTCGTTGAAGGGGATGATGTCGATCTTCTCGCCGCGCAGCTCGGAGACGACCATGCGCACGCGTGAGCCGCGAGGGCCGACACACGCGCCGACCGGGTCAACGCCATCGGCATGTGAGACGACCGCGATCTTCGAGCGGTAGCCGGGCTCGCGCGCGACGTTGGCGATTTCCACCAAGCCGTCGGCGATCTCAGGCACCTCCAGCTCGAACAGCTTCTTGATCAACTCCGGGTCGCGGCGGGAGACGATGATCGAGGGACCCTTGGTGGAGGGCGAGACCTCCTTGATGACCGCCTTGATGCGCTGCGAATGGTCGTAGCGCTCGCCCTCGACCTGCTCTGACTTCGGCAACAATGCCTCGACGCGCTCGCGCAGCTGCACGAGCGTGTAGCGCGAATCGGACTGCTGCACGATGCCGGTGATCAGCTCGCCCACGCGGTCGCGGTACTCCTCGAACATCATGTCGCGCTCGGCCTCGCGGATGCGCTGCAGGATCACCTGCTTGGCGGTCTGCGCGGCGATGCGCCCGAAGTCCTCGGGGGTCACGTCGCGCTCGTCGATCTGGTCGCGATACTGGGCGAACTTGGCGGGGTCGATTTCCGGCTCCTCCGGTTCGCGCAACTCGCCGGTCTCGGGATCCACGACCGTGCCCTCGTCGATCGTCTCGACGATCAGGTGCGCCTCCAGGCGCTCGGGGATGATCAGTTCGATCACGCGGAAGTCGGCCGTCTCACGGTCCATTTCGACGCGCGCGTACTTGGCCGAGCCGGGCTGCTTCTTATATGCGGACAGCAGCGCGTCCTCCAGGGCGATCATCAGCTTCTCGGGCTCGATGCCCTTCTCGCGCGCCAGCGCGTTCATTGCTTCAAGGATCTCGCGTGACATAGGTTTTCTCTCCTACTCCTCGACGAGGTTCGAACGACGTATCTCCGAATAGGGGATCGCGACGATGCCCCCATCGGCGGCGAGCGTTATCTCGCTATCTGTTACCCCAACCAGCTCTCCGGTGAAGCTCTTGGCCCGCCGCTCAGCCGCGGCCGAGCCGGCCGCGGGAACCGGACGTGGCTCACGCGTGCGTACACGGGCGCGACGACCGACGTAGCGGCGGAAGTGCGTGGGCTTGGTCAGCGGGCGCTCGGTCCCCGGCGAGGACACCTCGAGCGCATAGCGCTCGCGCAACTCCGACAGCAGCTCCGTGACCCGCTCGCACAGTTCGAGCGTGACGCCCTCGGGATGGTCTATGAACACCCTGAGCGTGCCGTTGGGCAGCGTCTCGGCAAGCAAAACCTCGACATCGGGCTCGCTCGCGGCCAGGCGCTCCTCTATTTCGGACTGCAGTGCTGACATCTCCCAGAAAACTCTCTTCCCACCCTATGGGCGTAAAAAAAAGCGGGCGTGCGCCCACTTTCGGTACTACTAGCCGTCACATGGGCGACGACTCGAAAGCTGTCTGTCGAGAATAGCATCGGCACCCTTCTCGGGCTCATCGCAACCGCTGCACCGCATCGAGGATTGCGCTTGCAACGCTCTCCTTCGGCGCGCGTGCGACATGCTCGGCGCCGGCGCTCGTGAGGATCGTGACCTCGTTGGCGGCGGACTCGAAACCGATGTCCTCGCGCGAGATGTCGTTGAATACGACCGCGTCGACGCGCTTAGCAGTCAGCTTGCCCCGCGCGTGCTCGATGCCACTCGCACCATGCTCGGCGGCAAAGGCGACGAGCGTCTGACCAGGCGCACGGTTGGCGCTCAGCGCGCAGAGCACGTCGGCCGTTGGCTCGAGCTCGATCGTGAGGCGGTCGCGTCCCCCCTTCTTGATCTTGCCCGCGGCGGGCTCGAGAGGCCGGAAGTCGGCCACCGCGGCGGCCATCAACAGCACGTCACAAGCGGGGAACTCCCGCTCGCAGGCGGCCTGTAGCTCCGCGGCGGTGCCGACGCGATGAACGACCACACCAGCTGGCGCCGGTAGCGCGACGTTGGCGGCCACGACCGTCACCTCGGCTCCGCGTAGCCGTGCAGCGGCGGCGAGCGCCATGCCCATGCGACCCGAGGAGCTATTGCCGACGAAGCGCACACTGTCGATCGGCTCGCGCGTACCACCGGCGCTGATGAGCACGCGCACTCCGGCCCAGGTACGGTCGCCTTCCGGTCCCATCCCTTGCACTGGCGACACGTCTCTCTCGGACCCAGCAGCGGCCGTGTCGGCGCCCGCGAGCAGCTGCTCGCAGGTGGCAAGCAAGCGCCGCGGTTCGGCTAGACGCCCGATGCCCTGCTCACCGGCCGAGGCGAGTCGGCCGCTATCGGGCGCGACGAGGTGAACTCCGCGCTCGCGCAGCGTGGCAAGGTTGGCCTGCGTGGCGGGGTGCTCGTACATGTTGTTGTTCATCGCCGGTGCCACCACGACGGGACAGCTTGCCGCGAGCGCCGCGCTCGTGAGGAGGTTGTCGGCGAACCCGCCCGCGAGCTTGGCGAGCGTGTTGGCCGAGGCGGGTGCGATCAGGTAGAGGTCGGCGCCAGCGACGAGCGCTAGATGGCTTATCGGCTCGTGCGCGGGCGAGGCTTCTCCAGGGAACGCCCCGCGTGCAGGATCGCGCTCGAACTCGTCGCTCAGCACCGGAGCGCCGGTCAGTGCGGCAAAGGACGCCTCCCCCACGAAGCGCTTGCTCGTGGGCGTCTGCACCACCCTCACCGAGTGCCCCGCGGCGCTCGCGAGCCGTACGAACTCGAGCGCCTTGTAGGCGGCGATGCCGCCGCTGACACCGAGCAGGATCTTTGCCATGTGTACTTCTTAGGCGTCGCGCTCGATCATCTCAAGCGCTGGTCGAACGCTTGCGGCGAGCGAATGACGCGACACGGCGTCGGGGAAACCCCGGCCTACCGGTAGTGGTACTTGATCTTCCCCGCGGCAACTTCCTCTAGAGCAATCGTGAGGTAGTTCTTGGAGGCCGTCTCGATCATCGGCGGCGGGAATTCCTCGAAAGCTCCCTCGCCGAGGTTGTGGTAGTAGCTGTTGATCTGCCGCGCGCGCTTGGCGGCCACGAGCACACTTGCGTAGTTGGAGTCGACGTTGTCGAGCAAGCGGTCGATGCGAGGTGAGGTCATCATGGTGTCGCGATTGCCTTTCCTTGTGGACTACGCAGTGTAGTGGACGCGTGGTCGCGTTCAGTTGCCCGTCGTGCCCCAGGCGCTCACGGATACTTCAGGTCAGCTCGGTTCTCGCGCTTGGCCCAGCTCGGCGGCCACGATGTCCACAAGCTCCTCCAGCGCGTCTTCGAGGCGGTCGTTGACGACGACGTGGGCGAACTCGTCGCGTGCGGCAAGCTCATGCTCGGCGACCGCGAGTCTGTGCTCGACCTCCTCGGCGCCGTCGGTGCCACGCCCGATCAGCCGTGTGCGCAACGCCTCACGCGAGGGCGGGGCGATGAACACTTGCACCGCCTCGTCCATTGCGGCGCGCACCTGCCGCGCACCCTGCACCTCGATCTCTAGCACCACCGGGGCGCCCTCGGCGACGCGCCGTTCGAGCTCGCTGCGCAGTGTGCCGTAGCGTCGCCCGGCATAGTCGGCGTGCTCGACGAAATCGCCGGCCTGCACGTGGCGCTCGAACTGCTCGCCGGAGAGGAAGTGGTAGTCGATTCCGTCGTGCTCGCCTGGTCGTGGCGAGCGCGTCGTGGCCGACACCGACAGCTCCAGTTGTGGCAGGCGCTCCATCAGTCCGCGAATCAGCGTGCCCTTGCCCACCCCCGAGGGTCCGGTAATCACAAATACGCGTGCCACGCGCGAAACCCTAATGTCGCAGGCGGCGGGCGCCGACGTTAACGCCGCAACAGGGATACGAGCTCGGAGCGCTGGCGCTCTGACAATCCGCCGATTGTCTTGCTCGGCGAGATGCGGCACGCGGCGAGGATCTTGTTGACCTTCACGCGACCGTACTTGGGCACGGCGAGCAGCATGTCGAAGACCTTGGCGGTCTCGACGTACTCCGGCGGTTTGAGCAGCAGCGTATGGATCGAGAGCCTGCCGGCCTTTAGGTCGCGCTTGAGTTGGGCACGCTCTGTGCGGATCCGATTGGCGCGCGCCAGGGCGTCCATGCGCTGGTTGAGCGAGCGCTCGGGGGCTGCCGAGGGCTTGGCGGTCATTGCTGAGGAGATTGTCGGAGACATCGGGCCGGTCGCTGTCGGCATGGGCGGCGAGTCTACAGACCCACGCGCACCGTTCAAGCAAAACCCCCCGAATTCACATGAAGCTCAGGTTGAGCTTTAGCTATGTCGAGACTAGTGGATGGTGGTGTGGCCGGTTTGCAGGCATTTTCAACCGTCGAGGGTTGACTGGTGCCGACAATCCAAACGGGTCACGGAAGCAGGCTCAGGCAGCCAGTTCGCGCGCTATATCTAGCCCCACGCGGGGGTTACGAAAGCTCTCGGTGCCAACCGCCACGAGCGTCGCACCGACGTCGAGGAACTGGCGAGCGTGGTCGGCGCTGCCCACTCCGCCCATCCCCACGACGGGAATCGACACGCGCCCTGTGACCGCGGCGACCTGGGCTAGCGCGACCGGTCGCACAGCCGCTCCTGAGAGGCCGCCGGTGCTGCCGCCGAGCCACGGCGAACCCGGCGCGAGTCGTTTGCCGTGGGTGCCTCGTGTTGGGGCCACCGCCATCGCGCGCAACGTGTTGATCAGCGAGACAGCGTCCGCCCCGCCCGCCTCTGCGGCGCTCGCGCACGCGCCAACGTCGGCGCAGTTGGGCGTCAGCTTCACGATCAGCGGCTTGCCCGTAGCCGGTCGAACGGCAGCCACAACACGCTCTAGTTGTACAGGGTCGGCGCCGATGTCAAGGCCCGTGCGAACGTTGGGACAGGACACGTTCAGCTCGATCGCGGCGATTTGCTCGTGCGCGTCGCAGGCACTCAGCAGCTCCGCTATCTCCTCGGCGGTGGAGCCCATTACGTTCGTGAACAGCGGAGCTGGCAGTCGCTCGAGCTCGGGCAGGTCCTCGGCGAGGTAGCGCTCGAGGCCCTTGTTGGGCAGTCCGATTGAGTTGACCAGCCCGGCCTGCGCCTCCCACAAGCGCGGTGGCGGGTTGCCCGCGCGTGGGGCCAACGTGATCGTCTTTGAGACGAACGCGGCAAAAGGAAATTCGTCGTCGAGCGCTTTGCCGAAAGCACGACGCGCGGCGATTGCGTCGAACGTGCCCGAGCCGTTGACGATCGGATGGGCGAGTGTCAGGCCGCAGAACTCGACGCTCATCGTGCCGGCTCCGGCTCTGGGTGCGCGGGCTCCGACGCCAGTTGGATGTGAGCGACGCTTGTGCGCACTATTCGACCAGCTCCAGCTCGGCGGCGTCCACGACCGGACCATCGATACACACGCGCAGGTAGCCCTCGCGTGTCGGTACCACGCAGCCGTAACACGCGCCGAAGCCGCATGCCATACCGGCCTCAAGTGCCAGCTGGGCGGGCACTTCGCGTTCGGCGCACAGTGCGCGGACCGCCTCGAGCATCGGCGGGGGACCGCACGCGTAGATGACGGCGCTAGCCTGCGCGTCGGACCGTGTGTCGCGGTCAAGCTCCTCGCGCAGCAGGTCGGTCACGAGGCCATGGTGGCCGACGGACCCGTCGTCGCTCGCGACTAGCAGCTCGCCAAACGCGGCGGCGGCCTGCTCGCCGGGTTGCGCGGTCGCGTCGAGCAGTGCGGCGCCCTCTGCGTGGGCACGGTCGCGAAAGCCCAGCAGCACGGTGGTACGAGCGTCGCGGGCGCGTAGTTCGTCGCCCAGGATCGCGAGCGGGGCGATGCCAACGCCCCCGCCGACAAGCACGGTGCGGCTGCCATTCTCTGGGAGCGCGAAGCCCTGCCCAAGCGGGCCGAGCAGCCATAGCCCCTCCCCCGCGCGCAGCTCGCACAGGCGGTGCGTGCCGGGACCGACGTCCTCGAGCAGGAAGTGCGCCTCGCCCTCTTCGAAGCGCGCGTAGGAGAACGCGCGCGGCAGGTAGGGGCGCTCGTTCTCCCCTGCCCCCCAGCGCTCCGCGGCGGCAAGCATCGCGAACTGACCCGAGGCCGGCAGCGGTCCATCGGGATCGGCGGCCTTCAATACGCGATAGGCGCCAAGCGATTCGTTCTCGGTGACGGTGAGCAACCGTCGCCCGAGCGGAGCTGTCACGGGTGGCCGCTCGTGAGCCGTATCGTGCGCGCGGGCATCGACGCGCGGTCCTCCCTCGCTCACGCTGCCTGCCTGCCTGTGCCCTTCAGGGTGCGCCCCGTCATGGGGTGGGCCTCGCTGGTGCTGCTCGGGCCGTCATGTAGCTCCTGCAGCGAGAGCACATCCGGCTCGCCGAGCTTGATCGCCTGAGCAATCGCGCGTGCGGCCGACACGCCAGCCGAGAGCGTCGTCAGGCATGGAATGCCGTGGGCGATGGCCGAGCGGCGGATCTCCCAACCGTCGCTGCGTGCGCCAGAGCCGGTGGGCGTGTTGACGATCAGGTTGACCTCTCCACGCTCGATCCAATCGACCACGTGCGGCGAGCCCTCGCCGATCTTGTTGATCGTCTTGACGGGCACACCCATGCGCGCGATCGCCTCGGCCGTGCCACTCGTTGCGAGGATGCGAAAACCGTTGTCGTGCAATATCTGCGCGACCGCGAACACGCCCGGCTTGTCGGAGTCGGTGACGGTGATGAAGGCTGTGCCGCTGTTCGGCAATGGCGAGCCGGCTGCGGCCTGGGCCTTGGCAAACGCGGTTGGGAAATCGCGCGCGATACCCATCACCTCGCCGGTCGAGCGCATCTCAGGGCCGAGCAGGGAGTCGGAACCGTCGAAGCGGTCAAACGGCAAGACGGCCTCCTTCACGGACACGTGCTCGCCGAAGCCAACGCCCTCGTGTCCGCTCGGCAAGCCGAGATCGGCGATGCGCTCGCCCAGCATGATGCGACAGGCGAGCTTCGCGAGCGGCAGACCGACCGCCTTCGACACGAACGGCACGGTGCGCGACGCGCGCGGGTTGGCCTCGATCACATACAGCCGCCCCTCGTGAATCGCAAACTGGGCGTTCATCAAGCCCACGACGCCGATGCCGAGCGCGATGTCGCGCGTCGCTGCGCGGATCTGCTCGAGCATCTCCTCGCCGAGCGAGTGCGGCGGCAGTACACACGCGCTGTCTCCGGAATGCACGCCGGCCTCCTCGACGTGCTGCATGATGCCGCCAATCCACACCTCGTGACCGTCGCATAGTGCGTCCACGTCCACCTCGACCGCGTTCTCCAAGAAACGGTCCAGGAAGATGGTCGCGTCGCCCGCCTCGCGACGCAGGTAATCGGCTAGTCCCTCACTTGAATACACGATCTCCATCGCGCGACCGCCGAGCACGTAGGAGGGGCGTACGAGCAGTGGGAAGCCGACCTCCTGCGCCTTCGCGAGCGCCTCCTCGACCGAGTTCGCCGTTGCATACGGCGGCGCCTGGTAGCCGAGTCGATCCAGTAGTTGGCCGAAGCGGCCGCGGTCCTCAGCCAGGTCGATCGCATCGACGCTCGTGCCGAGTAGGGGCACGCCCGCCTCGACCAGGCCGGCGGCGAGCTTCAGGGGAGTCTGCCCACCGAACTGGACGATCACGCCCTCCGGCTGCTCGACGTCGAGCACACCGAGCACATCCTCCAAGGTGAGCGGCTCAAAGTAGAGGCGGTCGGAAGTGTCATAGTCGGTCGAAACCGTCTCGGGGTTGCAGTTGACGATCACCGCGTCGCGGCCGGACTCGCGCACGGTCATCGCTGCGTGCACGCAGCAATAGTCGAACTCGATGCCTTGACCGATGCGGTTGGGTCCCGCGCCAAGGATTACAACAGAGGGCCGCTCGCCCCGGGTTACCTCGTGCGAGGCTTTTCGCTCCCAGCCCGAGTAGTAGTAGGGCGTGCGCGCTGGGAACTCGGCGGCGCAGGTGTCGACCGACTTGAACGAGCGCTCGCCGGCGAAGCTCGCCTCGGGGTCCCTCGCGATCTGCTCCAGCTCGCGCAGGAACCACGGGTCGATCGAGGTGCGCTCATGCACCGGCTCAATCCCCACTCCACGCGCGAGCAGCTCGAGGATCGTCTCGTAGCGGTCGGCGGTCGGTCTGAGCAGGGAGTCGAGCAGCTCCTGCTCAGAGTGCTCGCCCGGGCGCGGAGACTTGTCAAGCTCACGCGAGCGCAGCGCCTTGGAGAACGCCTGGGAGAACGTGCGTCCGATCGCCATCGCCTCCCCCACCGACTTCATGTGCGTGGAGAGCGTGGGTACCGCGCCCGGGAACTTCTCGAAAGCAAAGCGCGGCCACTTCACGACGACGTAGTCGATCGTCGGCTCAAAGCTCGCTGGTGTGACGCCGGTGATGTCGTTGGTTATCTCCTCCAAGAGGTAGCCGACCGCCAGCCGGGCAGCGATCTTCGCGATTGGAAAGCCCGTGGCCTTGGAGGCGAGTGCGGAGGAGCGCGAGACGCGCGGGTTCATCTCGATCACGAGGATCTCCTCGGTCTCCGGGTTGACCGCGAACTGCACGTTGGAGCCTCCCGTCTCCACGCCCACGGCACGGATTACAGTGATCGCCTGGTCGCGCAGCTGCTGGTAGAGCGCGTCGGTGAGCGTCTGTTGCGGAGCGACCGTGACCGAGTCGCCTGTGTGCACGCCCATCGGGTCGATGTTCTCGATCGAGCAGACAATCACGACGTTGTCGGCTTTGTCGCGCATTACCTCCAGCTCGAACTCACCCCAGCCGAGCACAGACTGGTCGAGTAGCACTTGGCCAATCGGCGATGCCTCGATACCGCGCTTGGCAATCGTCTCGAACTCTTCCTGCGTGCGCGCGATCCCTCCCCCTCGGCCCCCTAGCGTGAAGGCTGGCCGCACAATGCACGGCAAGCCGAGTCGTGGCAACGCCTCGAGCGCCTCCTCCATCGTGGTGGCAATCGCGCTGTTGGGCATTCGCAGACCTGCCCGCTCCATCGCGTCGGCGAACAGCTCGCGGTCCTCCGCGCAAGCGATCGCGTCGTAGTTGGCTCCGATCAACTCGACACCGAAGCGGGTCAGCGTGCCATCGTCGTGCAGCGCCTTTGCGAGATTCAGGGCCGTCTGCCCGCCGAGCGTCGGTAGCAGCGCGTCTGGGCGCTCGCGCTCGATTATCTTTGCCAGCGGCCCGGGCAGCAGCGGCTCCACGTAGGTGGCGTCGGCAAACTCCGGGTCGGTCATGATCGTGGCCGGGTTGGAATTGACGAGCACGACCCGATACCCCTCCTCGCGCAGCACCTTGCAGGCCTGCACGCCGGAGTAGTCGAACTCCGCTGCCTGGCCGATCACGATCGGCCCAGAGCCGAGGATCAGGATCGTGTTTATGTCATCGCGCCGCGGCATCAGCGTTGTCTCCTCCCGTTGACGATCACGCCGTCTCCGCGATCCGTTCCAAGAACCTGTCAAACAAGTGCAGGCTGTCGTGCGGTCCGGGTCCAGCCTCGGGGTGATACTGCACGGCGCCGCCGGGCACGTCCAGCAGCTCGAAGCCCTCGACAGTACGGTCGTACAGGTTGACGTGGGTCAGCTGGGCGGTGCCGAAATCCGTTTCCCAGCGCACCGGCTCGTTCGTGTCGAGCGTGCGCGCACCGCCAGGTCCGAGCACGGCGAAGCCGTGGTTTTGCGAGGTGATCTCGACGTGACCGGTGTGCAGATCCTTGACCGGATGGTTGGCGCCGCGATGGCCGAAGGGCAACTTGTAGGTCTGTAGGCCCAGGGCGCGGCAGAGCAACTGGTGACCAAGGCAGATGCCCCACACCGGCTTCTTGCCGACAACTTCGCGGACGGTATCCACGACGTAGTCGAGCGCCGCCGGGTCGCCAGGGCCGTTGGCGACGAACACCGCGTCGGGGTCCTCGGCGAGTAGCTCCGCGGCCGAGGTGGAGCACGGGTAGAGCACAACGCGCGCGCCGCGCTGCACAAGGTTGCGCACGATCGAGAGCTTGATGCCGGTGTCGAGCACCGCGATCCTCGGCCCCTCGCCCTCACCGTGCACGCTCGTGCGCTCTGGGGTAACGATTGCGGCGAGGTCCAGTCCGCTCATTGACGGCTCGGCCGCGATCAGCGCGCGCGCCTCGCTCTCTTCGATCCGCGCGGGGAAGATGCCGCCGCGCATCGCGCCGGCCTCGCGGATGTGGCGCACGAGCGCACGCGTGTCGACGCCGTCGATCGCGGGCACCTCGCAATCGGTGAGCCAGTCCAGCCAGCCGCGCTCGGCCTCGGGAGCGTCCTCGCGGTTGCAAGCCCCACGCATGATCGCCGCGCGTGCCCAGATACGCTCGGACTCCATCGCGCGCTGGCTGACCCCGTAGTTGCCTATGTGCGGGTAGGTAAACGTGATCAGCTGGCCGGCGAACGAGGGGTCGGTGACCGACTCCTGATAGCCGGACATACCGGTCGTGAACACAACCTCGCCGACAGCATGGGCGTCCGCGGCGCACGCCTCGCCGTCGAAGCGGGTGCCGTCCTCCAGTAGTACGTAGGCGTCGCGAGCTGCCATTAGACGATCAGCTTTTGTACTTCCTTGAACTCTGGAGTACCAGCTCGCTCCAGTAGCTCGAACAGCACCGACTCGACCGTGGTCACAACTGCACCGGCGCGCTCCATGCGCTCAATGCCGCGCTCGTAGTCGAGCTGATGGCGCGAGCCGACGCCATCCGCGGGTACGTGCACGTCTATCCCAATATCGAGCAAATCGTGGACCGTTTGCGAGACGCACACGTGCGTCTCGATCCCGCACACGACCGCCTGCTTGCGACCGCCTAGATCGAACCCGTCGGCGCGTGCGGCGGAGAACACACTCTTCTCGATGCGCGGCTCATCCTGCAGGCCGACCTCCGGCGCGGTGTGGCCAAGACCCTTCGGGTACTGCTCGCTGACGACGCGTGGAACGTCGAGGATGCGCGCGCCTTCCACCAACTTCGAGCAGGCCGCAGCGACCGCCTCGAAGCTGGCGTAGGAGCGAAAGCCCTCCTGCACGTCAACCACGACGAGCACGGCCTGCTCGCGCTTGAGCAGGCTCATCGCATCCCCCCGCTATCAGCGATTGCCGGCATTAGGCCGCCACCACCGAGAAGGCACGCTCGCGATAGGCGACCGCGCCCGCCGCGATCGTCATCAGCACGCGCCCTGTCAGGCGTCGCCCCGCAAAGCAACAGTTCTCCGAGCGGCTCTCCCAACCGTGCTCGCCAGCCACCCACTCCGCCGAAAGATCCATGAGCGTCAAGTTCGCGGGCGCGCCCACCTCGATGCGGGGAGTCGGTAGCCCGAACAGGCTCGCCCCGGCGGTCATCCGCTCCACGAGCAGTTCCAGGTCGATTGTGCCGGGCAACACCAGCTCGGTGTGCAACGCCGCGAACGCGGTCTCAAGGCCCGTGGTGCCCATCGGTGCCTGCTCGAACGGCACCTCCTTCTCGTGGCGGGCGTGCGGGGCGTGGTCGGTGGCAATGCAATCGATCGTGCCGCTGAGCAAGCCCTCGATCAGCGCGAGCCGGTCGGTCTGGCTCGCGAGCGGCGGATTCATCTTCATGCTTGTGTCCATGCTGCGCACATCCTCCTCGCACAGCAGCAGATGATGAGGTGTGACCTCGGCACTCACCCTGAAACCACGCTCCTTAGCGGCGGCGACAGCGTGCACCGAGGCGGCACAACTGAGATGTTGGAAGTGCACGCGTCCGTCCTCATAGCCGGCAAGCTCCGCGTCGCGCGCGACCATCGTGGACTCGCTCACGCTCGGTATCCCGCCGATGCCGAGCGCCGCGCTGACCGCGCCCTCGTGCATTGAACCTCCGTGGGAGAGCGAAGGATCCTCCTCGTGCAGCGTGAGCACACCGCCGCACAAGCGCTGGTACTGCAGTGCCTTGAGCAACACGCCCGCGCTTGCGACCGGGCGCCCATCGTCTGTGAAACCAAGTGCGCCCTCCCCCATCAACTCCGCCATCTCCGTCAGCTCAGCACCTTCCAGACCGCACGTGATCGCGGCCATGAAACCGACAGGCACACGCGCCTCGCGCGCGGCCGCCTCGCGCAGCGAGCGCAACAGCGGCGCCGAGTCGAGCACGGGGGCTGTATTGGGCATCGCGATTACCGCGCCAAACCCACCCGCGGCGGCCGCGCGGGTGCCCGTTTCAAGGTCCTCCTTATGCTCCTGCCCGGGGCTGCGCAGATGCACATGCGGATCGACGAAGGCGGGAAAGAGATACTTGCCCTCGCCCCGCACCAGCTCCGGCTGACCCTCGGGGTTCAGCTCGCCAGGGGCCGCGATCTGGGCGATCTTGCGCTCGCGCACAAGCACGTCGCGGGGAGCGTTCAGGCCTGTGCGCGGGTCGAGCACGTGCGCGCCGGCGATCAGCAGGTCGGCCTCGGCACTCGTGCCTTGTACCAATGGTGTCGCGATCTTCATGCGGGCGTCGCTTGACGGGGAGCGGTCACGGTCGGATGAAAGCTCACGCGAGTTGCGGCTCGGGGACGGGACGGAACGCGCGTGAGCCAGACAGCAGCTCGTACAGCACCGCCATGCGTACAACAACACCGGCCTCCACCTGTGCGGCGATCAGCGTCTGCGGCGAGTCGACCACCTCGCCGGACAGCTCCACACCGCGGTTGACCGGGCCGGGATGCATCAATAGTTGACGGGGGGAGAGGCGGCGCGCGTTGATTTGAAAGCAGGACGCATACTCGCGCAGCGAAGGCACCCACGACTCGCTCATGCGCTCGTGCTGCATTCGCAGTGCATACACGACATCGGCTTCGCCCAGTTCCTCCAGCGAGAAGCGCACCTCACAGCCAAGCGCCTCGATACCGCGCGGAATCAGTGTCGGCGGACCGGCAAGCGTGACCTTTGCGCCCATGCGCTGGAAAGCAATGATGTTCGAGCGCGCCACACGCGAGTGGGCGACGTCACCGACGATCCAGATCGAGACTCCGTCGAGCGAGCCGACGCGGCGATGCAGCGTGTATACGTCGAGCAGTGCTTGCGTGGGATGCTCGTGCTTGCCGTCGCCAGCGTTGACGATCGCGGCATCGGTCCATCCCGACACGAGCTGTGCCGCACCGGCCCACGGAGTGCGAATCACGATCGCGTCGGGCTTGTGCGCGTTGAGCGTCAACACCGTGTCCTTCAGCGACTCGCCCTTCTCGACCGACGACCCACTGGAGACGAAGTTGACGACGTCGGCCGACAGGCGCTTGGCGGCCAGCTCAAAGGAGCTGCGTGTGCGCGTGGACGCCTCGTAGAAGAGGTTCAGCACCATCCGCCCACGCAACGCCGGCACCTTCTTGATCTCGCGATCGGACACCTCGGCAAAGCGAGCGGCCTGCTCGACGATCCGCTCGATCGCCGCGCGGTCGAGATCCTCGACAGAGAGCAGGTGGTTCATGCGCCCGTCCCTACCGGTGCGCCTGCCTGTCCTCCTTGGAGGGTCCCAGCACGGGGGCGTCCGATCGATACCTCATCGACCTCGTCCAGCTCGCGCACACGCACGCTCACGTGCTCCTCGCGCGAGGTGGGCAGGTTCTTGCCGACATAGTCGGGTCGGATCGGCAGCTCGCGATGACCGCGATCGGCAAGCACCGCCAACTGCACGCGCTCGGGGCGGCCATAGTCGAACAGCGCCTCGATCGCGGCACGCACCGTGCGCCCCGTGTAGAGAACGTCGTCCACGATCACAACAGTGCGCTGGGCAATGTCGAAATCGATGTGCGAAGCGTGCACGATCGGCGCCTGCGGTCGCGAAGCGACATCGTCGCGATAGAAGCCAATATCGAGGTCCCCTAGCGGTACGTCGTCTTGCAGCAGGTCGGCCAACAGAGGCTGCAAGCGCTGCGCGAGAATCGCCCCACGACGGTGAATGCCGACGAGGGCAACCGCCCGGGTGCCCGTGTTTCGCTCGGCTATCTCGTGCGCGATACGCACCAGCGCCCGCGCAATGTCGTCCTCACCGAGGACGATCTTCCCGTCTTGCATGTTTTCCTTCCTGGCCTCACCGGACCGGGTTAAAGGAGCAGAGCGACTGTATCAAGGCGTGGCGACGGGCTCAGTGGACTCTTCGCTCGCGCGATCGACGACGGTTTGCTCGCGCGCACGGCGGTCAGACCAGCGCTCGAGCTCCGGCGAGCCCTTCTCGGGAAAGGGAATCTCGATCGTGTCGAAGTCGCGCGGCGCCTCGGTCGCGGCGAACACGGCGCGAGCCTCTTCGCGCAAGTCCCGGCCCGGGTAGCGCGTGGAGATATGAGTGAGCGCGAGCAGTCGCACCTGCGCCTCCAGCGCGACCCGCGCCGCCTGGCGGGCGGTGCTGTGACCGGTCTGGCGTGCCCGCTCGCTGTCCTCCTCGGCGAACGTAGCCTCGTGCACCAGCAAGTCCGCTTCCTGGGCGGCTACCGCGAGTGCGTCACACGGCGCAGTGTCGCCAGAGATCACGAGTTTGCGCCCCGCGCGCGTCGGGCCCATCACCTGCTCGGGGCTCACCCCCGCGACCGTCTCGCCGCGCGCGAGCCTGCCGAAGTCCGGCCCCGGCGTGACGCCCAGCCTCGCAGCTAGCTCTGGGTCCAGGTGACCAGGCCGCGAGTCCTCGACGAGCATGTACCCATACGCCTTGTTGTTGCTATGGCTCACCGGCACCGGCGCCACCGCATAGCCGTCAAACTCCACGTCATCGGCCGGCTCGAGCTCAATTACGCGCAGCTCATACGGCAGTCGGCCATACATGAAATACGCGTCGTCCATCATTCTGCGCAGGCCCGGCGGACCATAGATCGCAAGCGGTCGCTCGCGTTCGCGCAGCGCGAAGGACTTCAACATCCCCGGCAGCCCGAGCCAGTGGTCGGCATGGAAGTGGGTGAGGAACACACAGCCAATGTCGGCAAGCCCCACGGAGCGCATCAGCTGGCGTTGCGTGCCTTCGCCGCAATCGAACAAGAGGCGGTCACCTCCACGGCGCACAAGGATCGCGGGCAGCCCGCGACGGGGGCTCGGCACCGAGCCCCCGGTCCCCGCGAAGAAGAGCGAAAGGTCCATGCGGGCAACGGTAGCGGGCGGGGCCTCGCCGGTTCGACGCGAGCGTGCGGGGTGCAGCGGCGAACTCGGTGCCAACGCGAGCGTGCGAGGTTCAGCAACCGGAGCTTGGATGGCGGCGCGAGCGTGTTATGCGCCTCGGCGGGACAGCACTGGAGCGAGCAGCCCGAGGACTCCGAGTACAAGCAACGCCAGCGGCCATCCGGCGAGCGACGAGGTAGGTGCGCTACCGGACTCGATGCGAGTCACCTGCGCCCCCACGCTGAGCAAGAAAGCAAACAGCCCAACGCCACCCACATAGCCCAGTCCGCGAGCGCGCACGCGAGCCCCGACCCACACCAGCGCGACCGAAACGACCAACAGGTAAAGGTCCCACCCGAAGTGCTGGAAGCCGCTCGTGTCGATGAGAGCATTCACACCGCTCCCACTCGTGTGGTTCTTCTCGATGATCCTCTCGACTGGGCCCAATGCGCCGGCGTACGCGCCTATCACCACGCCGAGCGTCCCGGCCATAACGGCCGCGATTCCACCGACCGTTGCGATCTCCGCCGCGCCGATCGCTTTCGCACGCGATAGGCCCACCGCCGCAACGAACAGCAGCGCGGCAGCGACGACGAGCAGGATGCGAACCGTGTCGACGGATGGATGGGCGAGAATCCTGCTCCACAGGACCAGCCACGCCAAGAGCAGCGCCAGTCCGGCTAGGAGCATCGCGTAGGGCACGCGCACGCGCTGCGCTCCGTACACCGCAATTGCGCTCGTAATGACGAGGATTCCGGTCGTGTAGAGCGTGTTTGAAGTACTGGCGCCGAGCAGGCCGAGCAGTTGCGCGAGCGCGAGCGGCCCGAGCAGGATTGCCAGCAGCATCAGCACCGAGCGCGACGGGACGTCACGCTCCTCGTCGCGCTTGCCGCCGACTGCCAAAGCGAACAGCACAAGCATTGGTATCGCTATGACCAGCAGCAGCGCCAACTGGCCCCAGGCGTGATTGTTTCCCTTGCGCAGGTCCAGCACGACCGCGCCCGCCGCGAGCAGTATGCCTCCAGCGCTTCGCAACAAATCGGTTGCGTCCCGACCATCTGACTGCATGCCGCAACCCTTACCGATGGATCGGACGGACGGATACCGGCGGCGACGTCGAACTGCATCGGATGCGAGCCGCCGGCCGCACCGATACATACAATCGTCTGTGTGCCATCCATACGGAAGGAACAGGTCATCCAGATCAATATTCGCCTTGAGGACGAGTCGCAGTGGGCGACTGTGGATGAGTTCCCCGGAGTGTTCGCTACGGGGGACAATCTCGATGAGTTGCGCGAGAGCCTGCAAGAGGAGATTGCGCTTGTTCTTGCCGGCCCGGGCGAGAAGTGCCCCACCGTGACCCTCGCCCCGCTAAAGCCTGAGCCGATCAGGACGACTACGCACGCTGAGCTCATCTTCGCCTGAGACCTGCCCGCGCAAGTCCCGTATGGGCATCCCCGAGGCAAGCTAAGCTCAAGCAGATCAACGGCGTCGTCGGCGAGACACCCGTTGCGCCCGTAGCTCAGTGGATAGAGCGTCCGCCTCCGGAGCGGAAGGTCGCGTGTTCGAATCACGCCGGGCGCGCTTCAGCCCTACGGATGCTTCTATGAAGTCAAGGGTGTCTCGATGAGTTTCTTGTAGAGGTTTCGTGAGAGGTGGCGCTTGAGGGCTCGCATGGCTTCGCGTTTGGTCTTGCCCTCGCTGGTGCGGCGTGCGAGATATGCCTGTGTTTCGGGATGGTGTATCGAGCGGCTGAGCGCGATCGTGTGGATCGCGGCGTTGACTTGGCGGTCGCCTCCACGGTTGAGGCGGTGACGGTTGGTCTTGCCCGATGAGGCTGGGATCGGCGCGGTGCCGTTGGTGCGCGCGAACGCGGCCTCGCTCTTGAAACGCTTAGGGTCGCATGTGAGGAGCTTCGCGGCGCTGATCGGTCCGATTCCTGGCTCGTCCAACAGCGTCGGGTGCAGCGAGCGGACGAGTGCCGTGATCTCGTGGTTGTAGTGATCGATGCGCTCGCTGACTGCGTGAACGCGACGCGCGAGGTCTCGCAGAACCTCCAGCACCGTTGCTTCTTGAACGCTCGTGTCTTGTTGGACACGCATCCTGGTGAGACGTCGAGTGAGCTTGGCGCCGCTTCCTACCCCAACGCGTTCTCGCAGCACGGACGGTGCGGTGACGTGTAGGGCGTGCAGCTGGTTGTAGAGCCTGGTGCGCTCACCAACGCACGATTGGTGGGCACCCAGGAGTGTTTGTAGTGCCTTGCGCTCACCCGATGCTCTCGGCGTCGATAGGCCGTCACCGGCTAGTACTTTCTTGGCTGCCAGGAGCGCGTCGATCGAGTCGGACTTTCCGTTTTTACGACCACGTCGTCGCGGGCGCTCAACCTCGAACACGTCTATACCGAGGTTCTGTAGGTGTTCGGTGAGTCCGGCGCCGTAGCTGCTGGCCCCCTCGATCCCGACCCGCAGATCCTCACCGAACCCGAGGAGCCATGCCGTGAGCTGTTGGTAGCCAGCCTGGTTGGCCGGCACCGCGAGCTCGCCGAGTAGTTGTCCCAGCCCGTCCAGTGCTACGGCGACGTGCTCGTCCTTGTGCGTGTCCACTCCCGCTGCGATCATGAATTTTCTCCTCATCTCTCGTTGACCTGGGTGATGTGGAGGCCGCCGGACAGAACTGTGTTGAGTGACGTCCAGGCTTCTATGAAGTCACAGCGGCATCCGTGAGCGGCGGCGGGAGACGAATCCACGAGAAGGCACTTGTGGCCAGTCAATAAGCGAGTCATCCCGTCGTCGCCCACACCCTCACGAGGGTCCCGGACGCCACCACCCGGTCGCGATTCCACTACGCCCTACGGGCTCCGCTACACCGCGACCGGCCCTGCCGAACCCATACGGGCCGACAGGCAGATCGAACCTACACAGTCAATAAGGCCGCGGTCCCTGATGGGCTGGAATTGATCCTCGGTCGAAGCCTCCCTTACCTCTTGAGGGCGAATCAGGTGAAGCTCTCGGACCAAGGGCGTACACCTGGCCAACTCAAGCGAACTAGTTGACCTTATCGCGCACTCAGGTTGCTCGTGCGACAGGCCATGGCGAGAGCCGCAACCCAGCCGACGAATGTCCAGCCGAGGAAAAAGTTGATCACGAAGACACTGCCCTGGTTGGTGACCTTTCGCGTAACCGCAACGATGGTCGGCAAAAAGTAAAGGCCGATCCCGACAATAACGAGAAGGAGCGCGGCGACGGCACCGCCACCACTTGAGCTGGCGAGCACGATAATCCTTTCTTCTCTCAGTTGACGCTGCGCGCATTGTATCGGCAGTTGGAATACCCAAACTTGAGCGGTGCACGGTTTAGGGAGATACCGCATCGTGCACCTGGTCGCGTAGGCGCCCACGGTGTGGCCGCCAGAGCACGGCCGATTGCAACCTACTGTTCTGCTCTTGCGCGATGCGATAGCCGGAGGCGCGCTACACCTAGGCGTTTTCGACCTAGACCTCGTGGAGCAGACTCAAGCTGGGGTGCCCTGGCCCGTCCACGCGCGGATACCAACAAGTGACGCACAAGCTCGTGGGCGACGTCGTCCCGGCCGACGGGGCCTGCTCAATCCTTGAATGTCGAGGCGCCGTGGTCCCCGAAGGGCTCGTCGCGCTCGCGCACGGCCTCGCGGAATCCGGCCTGCATCGCACGCCGCTGGAAGTCGTACCCCTCGGCGGTGTGACGCGCGATCCCATCCAGGAGCGTCCCCAAAATCTGCGTCTCGTGCAGGCCCTGGGCGTGGAGCGTCTGGTTGACGAGCAGCTTCATCATCCGCAAATGGTTGACCGGCAGGCGAGCGATCCGCCCGAGCAGAATCTCGGTGCGCTCGTCGAGCTGCTCAGGCGGGGGCGCCTCGATCGCCAGTCCCCACTCAAGCGCCTCCTCGCCCGAGAGGCAATCGCCGGTGAACAGCAATCGCTTGGCGCGCTGGGCCCCCAGCCGATAAGCCCACATCGAGGTGGTGGGCGCGCCCCACACACGCGCCGGGGGGTAGCCGATCTTGGCGTCGGCGGCGATCACGAGCAGGTCCGAGCACAACGCCATGTCGGTGCCTCCCGCGACGCAGAAACCCTGCACCTTGCAGACCACCGGCTTGCCAGCGTAAAACAGCGACATGAAGCCGCGCACGTTGCGGCTCATCATCGCGTAGTCAACCATCGCGTCCCACGTGCCCGCCGGGTCGTGGTTGGCGGCCATCACAGCCGGATCCAACGGCGAGCCCGACTGTAGGGCGGGGTCCCCCTCGCCCAAGCCTCCACCGCCCTCGGCGCTCTCTACGAGGTCATAGCCGCCGCAGAATCCCTTGCCGTTGCCCGCCAGCAGCATCACGTGGACCGCCGGGTCCAGGTCGGCGCGCTCGACGCAGCACTCCAACTCGTCGATCAGCCCCCGCGTGATGCCATTACCGCGCTCGGGTCGGTTCAGAGTGATCCGCGCGACCCGGTCAGCCACCTCGTAGGTCACGTTTCGCAGAACGTCGGCCATCGCCCGCACAGTCTCCCAAACCCGGCGGGCGCGGACTGGCGGCGTTATGATCGCGGTGGTGAGGGTTGAGGCGATGACGTTCAACTTGGACGCTGTGACTCTGTGCGAGGCGTTCCAACAGACGGCGGCCCGTTATGCCAATAAGGTCGCTTTGCGGACGCCCGGCGACGCGGTTTCGATCACCTGGGGGCAGTACGCCGAGCGAGTACGGCGGATCGCGGCGGGACTCGCGACGCTCGGCGTCAGGCGGGGCGACACGGTGGGGCTCATGCTGCTCAACCGGCCCGAGTTCAACATCTGCGACTGCGCGGCGATGCATCTTGGGGCAACGCCCTTTTCGATCTACAGCACTTGCTCTGCAGAGCAGATCTCATACCTGTTCTCAAATGCTGCGAACACGGTTGTGATCACCGAGCTGCAGTTTCTCGATTCGATCAATGCGGCGGGGCTCGACTCGATCGAGCACGTGATCTGTGTGGACGGCACACCAGAGGGCACCATGTCGCTTGCCCAGCTCGAATCGCTTCAGGGGTCCGGCTTTGACATCGACGCAATCTGGAGAGCCGTCACCGGTGATGATCTGATCACCATCTGTTACACGTCTGGAACCACCGGACCACCCAAGGGCGTCGAGTTGACGCACGCCAACGTGCTCGCGGACTGCCACTCCGCCACGCAGGTGATCCCGGTGGAGCCCGAAGGTCGCGTCATCTCCTACCTGCCGCACGCCCACATGGCCGACCGCTACTCCACGCACTACATATCGATGCTCTACGGCACGCAGGTGACCGCGATCTCAGATGTGCGCGAGGTGGTCGCGGCTCTTGGCGAAGTGCGTCCCACGAGCTTCGGCTCGGTGCCGCGCGTTTGGGAGAAGATGAAGGCGGGGCTCGAGACGACGATCGCGGCCGAGCAAGATCCCGCCCGCAAACAGGCGGTCCTGTGGGCGATCGATGTGGGGCTCGCACGGGTCCACGCCGAACAGGCGGGTGAAGAACCTTCAGCCGAGCTGCTCGCCGAATACGCGAAGGCCGACGAACTCGTGCTGAGCAAACTGCGCGAGCGCCTCGGGCTCGATCAGGCGAACATGCTCTACGCAGGCGCCGCCCCAACGCCGATCGACGTGCTCGAGTTCTTCCACGCGATCGGCCTGCCGATTTGCGAGCTGTGGGGCATGTCGGAGATGACCTGTGTGGGGACGTGCAATCCCCGCGAGCGTCCCGTGATCGGCACCGTTGGCCCGCCTCTGCCGGGCGTCGAGGTGCGCATCGCCGAGGACGGGGAGCTGCTCGTGCGCGGGCAGATGGTGATGCGCGGTTATCGATCCAACCCCGAGCAGACCGCGGAGACGATCGACTCCGAAGGCTGGCTTCACACGGGAGACATCGCCGAGATCGACCCCGAGGGCTACGTGAAGATTGTCGATCGTAAGAAGGAGCTGATCATCAACGCCGCGGGCAAGAATATGTCGCCCGCGAACATCGAGGCCCAGATCAAGGGTGCGAGTCCTTTGATTGGCCAGGCGATCGCCCTCGGCGACCGCCGCCCCTACAACGTAGCCCTGATCGTGCTCGACCCCGATGGCGCCAGCGCATGGGCTGCGGAGCATGAACTAGAGGACGCCTCGCCGGCGGCGCTTTGCAAAGCCCCGGACGTCGAGGCGGCGGTAGCGCGCGGGATCGAGGAGGCCAACAGCCACCTAAGTCGCGTAGAGCAGATCAAGCGCTACGCGATTCTCCCCTGCGACTGGCTCCCCGGCGGCGACGAGCTGACGCCCACTATGAAGCTCAAGCGCAAACCCATCTGCGAGAAGTACGCGGCTGAGATCGATGCGATGTACGCACAGGATAGTTCTCGCCGGTAGGCGGCCTCTACGGCGCCGGATTCGCCGGGGTCGAGGCTGTGCCGGTCGTGGACGGTTTTGTGGTCGTCCCTGTTGTCGCGGGTGTCGTCGTCGTAGTTTTGGGTGCGGTTGTCGTAACGGTCGTGGCGGGCGTGGTGACCGTCGTCGTGGGAGCCGTGACCGTCTTCTGCTGAGTGACGGTCGTCGGATTCACCGTCGTTGTGTGGCCTATGCTCAGCGATTGATTGGTAACCGAGTTGGTCGGTTTGGAGCTTTTGTCGGAAACCAACAAAATCACCACGACGACGATCGCTATTGCCAGTGCGACCCCGAGCGCGATCGCCCATCCGCTGGCACCACCACCATCTTCGCTTGGCGGCTGGGCTCCGCTGCCGGGAGGCGTGGGCGGATAGCCACCTGCTTGCGTGGCATCGCTACCAGGCGCGGGAGCACCGCCACCTGCCGATGGTCCCCCCACGCCCTGAGATGGACCGCCGGGACCAGCGGGTTGAGCACCGGCTCCCGGGGTCGGCGGCGGCAATGGCGGCTCGCCCCCCGCACCCTCATAACCGTCGTTCATAGCCAACTCCCTTCCGGTGACGGGCTGGCAAGCCCCGATTGCAGGCTGACGCGCTGTGCGCGCGGCCCTGCCATGTTGCGGTACCCGGCCTCGCGATATTCGAACCTCGCCCGGACGGCTGAACAGTCCGGCGGGTGGGTATAACCTGACGCACACCGCCCGCACTCGTTGGGCCACTCCGAGGAGGATGACCGTGCCGTCCAAGGACCAGATCGCCAACCGGCGTACCGGGGAGAGCCCGTCCGACCTCAGTGGCCGGCGCATAGAGAAGCTGCAGGGAGCCTACGGCAACCGCTACCGACTAGAACCTGCTCCGGACAACAAGCTGCCCAGGAGCGGGATGCCGGCCGAGGACGCACTCGGACTGGTAGGCGAAGAGGTTCTGCTCGACGGTCTCCCGATGCGCAACCTGGCCACGTTCGTGACCACTTGGATGGAGCCCGAGGCTGACCGCCTGATCGCGGGATCGCTACACACGAACTTCATCGACCACGCCGAGTACCCGCAAACCGCCGAGATCGAGCAGCGCTGCATCCGGATGCTCGCCGACCTCTTTCACGCACCCGGCGAGACGACCGGTGCTCGCACTCAGGGCTCCTCGGAGGCGATCATGCTGGGTGCGCTTTCGCTGAAGTGGAAGTGGCGCGCACGTCGCAAGGCACAGGGGAAGTCGCTTGACCGTCCCAACCTCGTGTTCGGTGGCGACGTGCATGTGGTGTGGGAGAAGTTCTGCCGCTATTTCGATGTCGAACCTCGCATCGTGCCGCTGAAGCGCGACAAGTATACGATCGGAGCACAGGACATAGAGCCGCACGTCGATGAGAACACGATTGGCGTAGCGGCAGTCCTCGGTACGACGTTCACCGGGCATTCCGATGACATAACAGGCATCAACGACTTGCTGCTTCAGCTCAAGCGCGAGAAGGGCATCGACGTTCCAATGCACGTCGACGCCGCCAGCGGCGGCTTTGTGTGGCCGTTTCTATACCCGCATACCGAGTGGGACTTTCGCTTGGAGCAGGTTCGCTCGATCAACGTGTCTGGACACAAGTTTGGCCTGGTCTATCCCGGCATCGGATGGCTCATATTCCGGGAGAAGAGCGACCTTCCCGATGACCTCGTGTTCTACGAGAACTATCTCGGCAAGCGCGATGCGACATTCACGTTGAACTTCTCCACCGGCTCGGCGATGGTGCTTGCCCAGTACTACAACTTCGTGCGCTACGGCCACGACGGGTATCGCTACATCATGGAGACGATGCAGTACAACGCGCGTCTGCTGGCCAAGGAGATCGCGGGCTGCGGTGACTTCGTGCTGATCGGCGAGGAGCAGGAGGAGCAGCTGCCACTCGTCGCCTTCCAGCTCGACGGCGAACACGACTACGACGAGTTCGATGTCGCCGCTCAGCTCGCGGCCGAGCGCGGCTGGATGGTTCCGGCTTACACGCTGCCCCCAGATGCCGAGCACGTCAAGATCATGCGCGCGCTCGTCAAGCAAACCCTCGGACATTCACTCGTGGCAACGCTCGGCGCCGACATCGTGGAAGCGTGCGCGACGCTGAAGAAGAAGGGCCGTCTGCACGACTCTGACCGCAAGCGGGTCAGGACCAACCCGGGCCATTGAGGCGAACGCTCGGCTATCGGGATACCCGGTGGCACGAGTTTTTTGGATGAGGGCACGATCCCGCATCGTCTTCTCGCCGAGCGTCAAAAGTCGTGGTCGGCCAAGCGCAAACCTCCCTGACGTTCGACGTCAGCGATCGCGCTCATAGCGGGCACCATCTCGCTGGTAACGAGGCCGTGCTCTGAGGTCAGCTCGTCGATGATCTGGAAGGATCGCGCGATACGCTGCGGCGTGTCGATTGCGATGGTGAGCACCGGGACATGGCGGCGGAGCTGAAAGAACTTGTCTCCGTGCGGGGAGTGATTGCCATGAAACCCCCAGATTCCGCGCATATTGGTGGCGCCAGCAGCACCGGATTCGCGCAGGCGGCGGACGATCTGGAGGCTCAGCGGACGCCCTTCGTGGGTCGCGCTCTGCGAGCAATACACCATCAGCTTCTGCCATAGCGCCAAACCGTGCTCGTCGGTGCCGGGCAGCTCGTGCGGCGTGGCCAGCAGCTCCCCGTCGCGCTTGCACACACGCACCCGCTCGAGCGTCATCAGTGGCTCGCGCAGCAGTTCGCCCAACTCTCCCAGCACTGCGGCGATGCACTCGCCCGAGCCGACCGCGATCACCATCATCGGGACATCGGCGTTGCGAGCGAAAAACTTGGCGCGCGCCCGGCGCCCGCCGATCGTGCCGTCGACGCCGAGCAGCACGATCGCACCGGCAATGCCATGCTGATGCAGTAGTTCACAGATCGCCGCAAACGCGGGCGTGCGCCCGACTCGCTCCTGGCGCCCGACATACACAGTGAGCTTGGTCGCCTCCTGTAGTCGCTCGGGTAGCCTCACCGCGCCAATCTCTCCACTGAGCAATCGTGCGCGCTCGAGCGTGATCAGCCCGCGAGGCTCAACCTCGAGGACACTTCGAAGCGTCGTCTCGATTAGCTCGCGCGCGGCGACCGCGACCGAGACGACGGGCAAGTCTTCCGACAGCGAGAGCAGTCGGTCGGTGTGCAGACGGTGCAGCCCGCCGAACCCCTCTGTGCCGCGCAGCAGCACGCTTGCGTCGAGATGCTGCTCGCCATAGATGCTGAGCAGCACGTCCCCAAGCAGTCCCTCCTCGGTACGATCGCGCTCGCCGAAATAGGTGGTCAGCTTCAGGCAATCCTCGTTTATGCCCCGCGATGGGGTACTCATAGGAGCCCTCCGACCGTACGGCCAAGCGCGACAGCGCCGACGCCGATGATCAGGCTCAGCACAACGTTCGCGATCGCGCTCGGCACCTCGGCGTCCTCGACGAGCCGCTGGGACTCGAGCATCCAGGTAGAAAATGTCGTATAGGAGCCGAGCGTTGCGGTACCCGCCAGCACCAGCAGGTTGCCCCCCACCGCCAGGCCGGTGACAAGGCCCAAGAGCAATGCCCCGCTCACGTTGACAGTGAGCGTCCCGAGCGGAAAGTCGCTGCGTGCTCGACCCGCGATCAGCGTGTCGAGCACAAACCGTCCACTCGCGCCGATGCCGCCGAGCAGCGCCGCCGCGACCCACACCCAGGCGCTCATACGATCACCCGCGTGCGTCGCACCATTGCCGTGCCGATCCAGATCGCCATGTAGCCGGCGGTGACGCTTGCCATCGCGTATCCGAGCGCAAGCGCGAGACGGTCGTCGTCCAGCATCCTCAGGATCTCCAGCTGCATCGTCGAGAAGGTTGTGTAGGCACCGCAAAAGCCCGTCCCAAGCAAGGGTCGGCGATAGGTCGATTGCGGCAGGCGCTCCTGCAGGCGAGTCGCGAAGTAGGCGAGCGCAAATGAGCCGGAAATGTTGATCGCGAAGATCGTCCACGGCCAACTGCTCGCGCCGCTTGCGAAGGTCACACTCAGCCACACGCGCAGCAGCGCGCCGACCATCCCGCCGAGGAAGATCGCGGCAAGCTCGCGCCTATCGACGCTCAGCATCCAGGACAGCCTAGTTGGGGAGAATCGGCGCACTGTTGACAAGCTCCTCTCGCGTGAATAGAAGGTGTTTCGCGAAAGGAGCCATCAGCCCTTTTCTAAGGCGGGCGGTTCGGAGAGTGGCTAGGACGCCTAGCGAACCCTCACATCAGGACTCCATCTGACGCCCCGCAGCATACCCGAGCTCGCCAACTGTTTCCGGGAGACTCGGACCCGATTGTTCTGAGTCAAACGGCGCTTCGTGCCAGGAAGCTCGCTACGCTGAGTGCATGTGCATCGGATGCGCAATGGCAGCCGCCTCGGCGGCCTCGGGCTTTCGAACGTGGATGCAAACCCACAACCTCGGCTGGCTCACGCCCAAACGAATGCGCGCGCTGACGATCGGCGCGATGTGCGCCGCTGGGCTCCTCGCCACCGTTGGCGTCAGCGGAGCAACACCGCCCGCATCCCACGGCACGCCCACCGCCAAGCTCGCCGCGGCGAGCCGCCCAACTACGCCCTAGCCGCCAGCGACCGCGGGCAGGATAGTCAACTCCGCGCCGTCGTCAACCGGAGTGTCCAGGCCATCCAGGAAGCGGATGTCCTCACCGCTGAGATACACGTTCACGAAGCGTCGCAGCGAGCCGCTCTCATCCGCCAAGCGCTCACTGAGACCGTCGTAGCGCTCGTACAGGCTGTCCAGTACCTCGCGTACCGTCGCGCCTTCGAGCTGTGCTTCGCTCTCCCCTCCGGCGGCGGCGCGAAGTTGGGTTGGGATCTTGACTGTGACGGCCATTGCGCTCAGCTCCTCGCGCCCGCAAATGCGGCGGGCGCGTTTGTCGCGTCGAGCGGCGCATTCTCGACAAGGGCTTCGAATTGCTCAGCCGAGGGGTCGATTTCGTGTGTGTGGAACGTGCCACGCACCGCATCTAGCGTCTTCAGGCCCTCGCCGGTGATAACGAGTACAACGCGCTCGTCGGGGTCGATGTCCCCGCGTGCCGCCAGTTTTGCGAGCACTGCCGTCGTCACGCCGCCGGCCGTCTCGGTGAAGATGCCGGTCGTCTGTGCGAGCAGCGCGATGCCGTCGCGAATCTCCTGGTCTGAAACGGAGTCCACACCGCCGCCGCTGCGACGGGCCTCCTCGATCGCGTAGGGACCGTCGGCCGGGTTGCCGATCGCAAGCGACTTGGCGATCGTGTTCGGCTTAACTGGCTTGCACACGTCCTGACCGGCCGCGAACGCGCTGGCTACCGGTGAGCAACCGTCGGCTTGCGCTCCGTTCATGCGCGGAGCATCGCCCTCGACGAGCCCGAGCTCGCGCCACTCGGCAAAGCCCTTCGCGATCTTCGTGAACAGGGAGCCCGAGGCGATCGGCACGACGCAGCGGTCGGGCAACTCGAAGCCGAGCTGCTCGGCGATCTCATACGCGAGCGTCTTCGATCCCTCGGCGTAGTAGGGCCGCAGGTTGACGTTCACGAACGCCCAGTCGCGTTCCGCTGAAAGCTCGGTGCAGAGTCGGTTGACGTCGTCGTAGTTGCCTTTCACGGCAACCAGTTTGGTCCCGTAGATGCCGGTCGCGAGGATCTTCTGCTCCTCCAAGTCGGCTGGAATGAACACGTAGGACTCAAGACCAAGCGCCGCCCCATGGGCCGCCACGGAGTTGGCGAGGTTGCCGGTGGAGGCGCAGGCGATCGTCTTGAAGCCCAGCTCGCGCGCACGGGCCGTCGCGACCGACACGACACGATCCTTGAAGGAATGGGTCGGGTTGGCGGCGTCATTCTTGACCCACACCTCGCGTAGTCCGAGACGCTCTGCCAGGCGGTCGGCGCGAATTAGCGGCGTGCAGCCTGCCGGCAGGCCGGTACGCGAGGCCAGACGACCCGAGGGCCCGGGAGGACCATCTACGACGGGCAGAAAATCGGCGTAGCGCCAGATGTTCTGCGGTCCCGCCTGGATGCGACGGCGCAGCTCGTCAATGTCGCCGCCGAGGCGACTGTGGTCATAAGCGACCTCGAGCGGCCCGAAGCAGCGCTCGCATACGTACAGCGCCTCAAGCGGATACTCGGTACGGCACTCTCTGCATCTAAGGTGTGTAACAGCCACAGGGGGCTCCTTCCATGAACTTGTCTTCGCCGGTGAACCGTGTGGCAAAGACTGGAAGCCCGCCACACATCTCTCTGGAATTGGCACCTGCCGCTATTACGCGGTGGTTGTCGGGGGTTCACTGGGCCAGGTCCCTCCACCCCTCTGGATGTGTTCAGCTATGTGTGGCAAGAGTATAGGAGGCCTGGCGACGGAACGCAAGACCTCGTGTTTGCGGACTCGTGCGCGCGCCTGGTAACGCTCGAGCGCCAATGGTGTAGGGCTTGCCGTGAGCGCCAGCGTACGCCCCGAGGATCGAACGCCCTCCCCGACTCCCGACGTCTTCGAGCCGCTCGACCCAGCTACCAAGAAGCGAATGCTGATCATCGTCAACCCGTACGCGACGACGGTGTCCGACCGCTTGCGCCACTTGGTCGTGTATGCGCTACAGGGCCGCTACGAGGTGGACGCCGTGGACACAGAGGCGCGTGGCCATGCGATCGAGCTGTGTCGCGAGGCGGCGCACGAGGGCTACGACGTGGTGGTCGCGTTCGGTGGGGACGGCACCGTCAACGAAGCCGCCAACGGCCTGCGCGGCTCCCCCACCCCACTGACCTGCCTGCCGGGCGGCTCGGCCAACGTGTACGGCAAGATTCTCGGCATCCCCGGCGAGCTCGTCGACGCGACCGAGCATCTGCTCGCGATGGCCGACGATTGGCGCCCGCGCAAGGTGGACCTCGGCATGGTCAACGGCCGCTGCTTCACTTTCGCCTCGGGACTCGGCCTGGACGCGAGCGTCGTGGAGCGCGTGGACTCAAACCCCCACCTGAAGGCGCGCTTTGGCGCGTATTACTTCACGTGGGCGGCCGTCAGCACGTTTACGCGCCGCTACATCCTCAAACCGCCGCATCTCACAGTCGAGCTGGACGGGGAGCAGCACTCCGGGGTCACCGCGATCGTGCAGAACGGCTCACCGTTCACCTATTTTCAGGACCGCCCGATCGAAGTGGCCGACGGTCCGCGGCTCGACTCAGGGACGCTCGAGGCGTGCGTATTGCGTCGCGCACAACCCCTCGACATGCCCTCGATTGCCTACCGCGCCTTCTCCAGACGTGCGCGTGTGACCCGCCACCGTCAGATCACGCCACTGGCTGAGACGACCCGGCTGACCGTCCGCTCAAGCGATGAGAAGCCCATGCCATTGCAGGTGGACGGCGACTACCTGGGCGAGGTGATGGAGGCTCGCTACTCGATTCTTCCCGGCGAGCTGAGCGTCGTCTCCTGACGCCTGGTGCCCGCTGGTCTCCGTGCCGGCCTGCCGGCCGGAGGCTAACCCGCCCCGCCGGGCGTGACCCGGTAGGCGTCGAACACCGACTCGGTGTTGCGCAGGCGCGAAATCGCTCCCTTCAGACTCTGCGTGTCGGCCAGCTCCACCACGAACCGGTTCTTCACCATCGGGGGGCTCGACAGGCAACGCGCTTCGAGGATGTTGGCGCCTGACTCCGAGAAGGCGCGCGAGAGATCCTCGAGCAGGCGATGGCGGTCCCAGGCGTCGATGTGGATTTCGACCACGAACGAGGTCTCCTGGTCGCCCTCCCAGCCGACGTCGGTGAAGCGTTCAGGGTTGCGCTGCAACAGCTTCGCATTCGGGCAGTCCTTGCGGTGGATCGTGATCCCGCGACCCAACGATATGTAGCCCACGATCGGATCGCCAGGCACCGGACGGCAGCACTTGGCCAGACGCAGCATCACGTCCTCCACGCCGTCCACGACGATCCCGTATTGGCTCGAGGAGCTTGTCGCGCGCTCGCGCGGCCGGCCGATCTTCAGTAGGTCGGTGGCGCTTGCCTGCCCGTCGGCAGCCTCACCTTGCTTCAGGCGTTGCAGCACTTTGTTGACGACAACCTTCGGGGATATCTTCGAAGCGCCCAGTGCGATGTAAAAGTCGTCTGCCTTGCGGTAGCCCATCTCGCGGATCACGTCGGCAAGCAATGCGGAGCCTGTGATCTTCTGCGCCGGCAAACCCTGCTTCTTGAGGTGTTCTTGCAAGAGCTCACGTCCAGTGTGCTCGGTGTCATCGCGCGACTCCGCCTTGAACCATTGCTTGATCTTGTTGCGCGCGCGTGTCGTCTTGACCATCGCCAGCCAGTCGCGCGAAGGCCCGCGCTCGCGCTTGGCCGTGAGGATCTCCACGATATCCCCGGAGCGCAGCTCGTAGTGCAGCGGCACGATCTTGCCGTTCACGCGCGCGCCGACGCAGCGGTGGCCGATCTCGGTGTGCACCTCATAAGCAAAGTCGAGCGGCGTGGCTCCGGCCGCGAGCGACTTGACCTCGCCCTTGGGCGTGAACACGTACACCTCGTCCTCGAACAGGTCGATGCGCAGGCTCTCCATGAACTCCTGCGGATCGGACATCTCCTTCTGCCAGTCAAGCATCGAGCGCAGCCACTTCATCTTCGCGTCCGCTTCAGCCCCGCCCGAGCCATCCTTGACAGCCGGGTGCTGCTTATACATCCAGTGGGCGGCGACCCCGAACTCGGCCATCTCGTGCATCTCCTGAGTACGGATCTGGATCTCCAGCGGCCGTCCCTCGGGCCCAATGATGGTCGTGTGCAGCGACTGATACATATTGAACTTCGGCATCGCGATGAAGTCCTTGAAGCGACCTGGTAGCGGCTTCCACAGCGAGTGGATCACGCCCACCGCGCCGTAGCAGTCCTTGACGGAATCCACGATCACGCGCATCGCGGTGAGGTCGTAGATCTCGTTGAACTCGCGACCCTTCTTGGTCATCTTCGAATAGATCGAGTAGAAGTGCTTGGCGCGGCCGGCGATCTGCGCTTTGATCCCGAGCGTTTGCAGTTCGCTCGCCAAATAGTCGCCGGCCTCGGCGACGTAGCGCTCGCGATCCTCGCGCTGCTGGGACACAAGCTCCTTGATCTCGCGGTACTTGCGCGGATGAAGCGTCGCGAACGCGAGATCCTCGAGCTCCCACTTGATTGCGTGGATACCTAGCCGATGGGCGATCGGCGCGTAGATCTCAAGCGTCTCGCGCGCCTTCTCCATCTGCTTCTGCTTGGGCATCGCATCGATCGTGCGCATATTGTGCAGGCGGTCGGCGAGCTTTATGAGGATGACCCGCACGTCGCTTGCCATCGCCACCATCATCTTGCGGTAGTTCTCGGCCTGCGCCTCGTCGCGCGACTGGAAGACGATGCCGGTGAGCTTCGTCACACCGTCCACAACGCCCGCGATCTCATCGCCGAAGCGTTCGCGCACCTCCTCGATCGAAGCAGAGGTGTCCTCGACCGTGTCGTGCAACAGCGCCGCGCACAAAGTCTCGGTGTCCAGCCGCATACCGGCGCAGATACGCGCCACGCCGACCGGATGCACGATGAAATCCTCGCCGGACTTGCGACGCTGCGCCGCGTGATGCTCGCAGGCGAATACGAACGCGTCTTCCACACGCCCGCGATCGATCTCCACTGCCGCATCGGCAGCGTGCTCGGAGACGATTGCGAACAGGTCGTCGAGCAGCCGCCGCTCGAACTCGCTCAGCTCGTTGCGGCGGAGGTGGCGAGGGGGGCTGGCAGCGGAAATAGTGTCGACTGGGCTGGGCCTGATTTCGGGCATGGCTTAAGGGTAGCCCCCTTTGAGGCGACTTGGGCGTGACGAAGCACCAGTCGCGGCTCGCTGGCTCCCCTCCATTCGTTGACCTCCAGCACGAAGGTCGCATCGACCGGCTCACCCTCCTGCACGCCGAGCTTCCCGTCGTTTCCGAACGCCACCGCACGCGCGTGCACACCGCCGGACTCGACGGTGAAGCGAGCGTGCTTGCCCTGGCCCATCGGACGCACGTCGCGCAATATCGCGTCGCGCACCATCAGCGACACGGTTGGGTTGCCCCGCCCGAAGGGAGCGAGGCTAGCGAGTTCCTCCGCGAGGCTCATGTCGAGTTGAGCGCCGTCCACGATCGCATCCACGCGCTCGCTTGCGATCAAGTCCTCGGGCGAGAGCACGCTTGCGGCATGGGCGTCCAACGCAGCAGCAAATGCCGGCAGATGCTCGCGGCGAAGCTCCACGCCAGCGGCGGCACTGTGACCCCCGTAGCGCACGAGCTGCTCGGCGCACGCCGTCAACCCCGCAAGTAGGTCATACCCCTCGATCGAGCGCCCCGAGCCGCGTCCGGCCTCGCCGTCGAGAGAGATCATCACCACTGGACGGCGATGGCGCTCGACCAGGCGCGAAGCGACGATCCCGATCACGCCGGGATGCCATCCCTCGCCTGCGAGCACGAATGCCGAGCGCCTGTCGCGGTCAGCCAGGCGCGCGATCTGCGCTTCGGCTTGGACGCGGATGCTCTGCTCGGTGTGTCGGCGTTCGCTGTTTGCGCGGTCGAGCTCCTGAGCTACCTGAGCGGCTCGCTGTGGGTCGGTCGTGAGGATCAGCTCCAGGGCAGCGTCCGCTCGATACAAACGTCCTGCCGCATTGATGCGCGGCGCCAGCGCGAACGCGACGGCGCGCTCGCCCACCTTCCCCGGGTCCACGCCGGCGACGGACATCAGCGCGCGCAAGCCGGGCTTGGTGGTTACCGCGAGTGCACGCAGGCCACGACGGACAAGTGCACGATTCTCGCCCACCAGCCTGACCACGTCGGCGATCGTCGCGAGCGCTACGAGGTCGAGGTCCTCCTCCAGTTCGCGCGGGTCGCCTCCGGCCGCACGCAGCGTTGCCTGGGCAAGCTTGTGGGCCACCGCCGCCGCGCACAGCTCGCGGCACGGGTAGTCGCACAGCGCAGGATGCACGATCGGTGCATCCGGCAGCAGCCCGTCGGCACGCGGCAGGTGGTGGTCGGTGACGATCGTCTCGATCCCGAGCGAACGCGCCAGCGCAACCTCCTCCACGGCGGTGATCGCACAATCGACTGTGATCAGCAGTTGCGTGCCGGCGCTGGCGAGTCGCCGCACGGTCGCCGCGCTCAGACCGTAGCCGTCGCTCGCCCTGTCGGGCAGGTACCAGTCGCACTTCGCGTCGAGCTTGCGTAGCGTGCGCACGAGTATCGCGGTAGAGCACACACCGTCGACGTCGTAGTCGCCGTGAATCGTGATCTGGCTGCCGGCGCGCACGTGAGCGAGAATCACCTCGGCGGCATCCCGCAAACCCGCGAACTCGTCAAGCTCGTGATGCTCTTCCGCAGCCAGGAAGGCGCGAGCCGCGTTCGGGTCAGCGTAGCCGCGGCGAACTAGCACTTGTGCGAGCGCGTCGCTCACGCGCAGTCGCTCGCACAGCCGAGCCACGTCCGGCTCCGGGCAATCTGTCATGTCGAAGCGGACCATCGTGCGCCCACACTACGGGGCGCACTAGACGGAAGCGTGCGGGCGGCGGTTCAGGCGCTGCGCCCGGCGGCGGGCGCGCTACCGCGCCGAACACCCTCGAAGTAAACGGCGGCGATGCCGAGTACCGCTCCGGGCGCGGCGTACAGCACGACCGCGATGTCGGTCGTTTTCAGGCCGGGCACATGCAGCGAGGAGGTCTTCAGCCCATAGATCAAAAGGCCCGTGAGGATCCCGCCGACGAGCGAGCCGACGAACGCTCCGACGATTCCACCCCAGAAACGGTCGGGCAGCCAGATCGTGAAGTGCCAGATCGCAAGGCCAACCATCACCCAGCCGAGCATTCCCATCAGCGCCACCTCCCGCAGTCGCTCGTCCAAGACTCGATGCTTGCCGCGATGCTCATTAGCGTGCTCTCCCATGCCGACGGTTGCGTGAACGCCTGGACTTCTCCCGTCGCGCGGCGCTGTCCTTCATGACGAGATCCTCAGGTGTGAGATCCGCCGCCGGGTCGCGCTCGGGCGCACCGTTGCTCGGCTCGCTCGGCGGCTCCTCGCCCTGAGGCTTTGCGCCATCCGCCTGTTTGGCCTGCTGTGCCTTGCCGGCCCGCCCGCGTCTGCGCAAGCCGACGCCGGCGCGCGGCGCGGCAGATGCGGGTTGACCCGACTGCTCTGCGATCTCTGGTTCGATGTCGCGCACCATCTCCTCGAACTCGTCCTTGGGGAGCTGCTCCCCGGGATCTTCGGTGACCCCAGCAGTGCTACGGCGCCCGCGCTTGGGCTTCGGGGCGGGCTCCACATCGATCGGACCCTCCGCGGAGGTCGCGTACGCGGGCACATACCCCAGGTCGCGCTCGATCCGTGCGCGACGGTTGCGATACACGCCCTCGCGCTCCTTCCAGTGGGTGAGCACCGGCGAGGCGATGAAGATCGAGGAGTAGGCACCGGAGGCGATACCGACCATCATCGCGAACGCGAAGTCCTTCAAGGTCGACCCGCCGAACAGCAGAATCGCGGCCACCGGTAGCAGCGTGCAGAAACTCGTAGCCAGAGAACGCGTCAGCACCTCCGACATCGAGCGGTTGACGATCTGCGAGAACGCGGCCCGCGGCATCCGCGGCACGTTCTCGCGCACACGATCGAACACGATGATCGTGTCGTACATCGAATAGCCGAGGATCGTCAGCAGCGCCGCCACCGTGGCCGTCGTAACTTCGCGGCCGGTCAGCGCATACACGCCGGCCGTGATCAGCAGGTCGTGCATCAGTGCGATCAGCACGGGAACCGCGTACTTCCACTCGAAGCGCAGCGCGATATAGATCGAGATCACCAGCAGCGAGGCGATGATCGCGAGGATCGCGCTTTTCGCGACGGTCTGTCCGAACGTCGGCCCGATCGAGGTGCTCGAGAAATTCTTGGTACCCGGCGAGCGGGGACCCGACCCGAACTTGGTGTCGAGGTCGGCTTTGATCCGCACCACCTTTTCCGGGCTCAGCTTCTTCAAGGAGATCTGATAGCCCTGGCCGCCGACACCTTTTCGGAGTACTTCTGGACCTCGGCATCCGGATACCCGGCCGCGGCCATCTCCTGTTGAACTTCGTTCTCGCTCACGTGCTTGACGAAGCTCGTCTGGATGCGAGTGCCGGAGGTGAAGTCGATGCCGAGGTTGAGGCCCCTGCCTCCGATCGCGAGCGCGCCCACCATCAGGATGCAGCCCGACAGTGAGAAGAACCAGCGCGAGGCGCCCATGAAGTCGAACGTCCATTTGCGCTTGCGCTTGCTGGCACCGAGCAGCGCCGGATGTGACACCGCGCGCGAGCGACCCATCGAGCCGAGCGCGGCCTGAGTGGCGAGCACCGCCGTGAACAACGTCAGCATCGTGCCAATGCCGAGCGTGAAAGCGAAGCCCTGCACTTCGGCGGTGGCGAGCGCGAAGAGGATGAACGCCGTCATGAACGTGACCACGTTGGCGTCCACAATCGCCGCGAATCCGCGCTTGTAGCCGGTCGCGATGCCGGCCGCGATCGAGCGCCCACCGCGAATCTCCTCCTTGATGCGCTCGAAGATCACGATGTTCGCGTCCGCCGCGATGCCGATCGTCAGGATCAGACCGGCGATCCCCGGCAGCGTCAACGTGATCGGGATGAGCTTGATCAGCGCGAAGAAGTAAATGCCGTAGATCATCAAGCCACCGACCGCGATCGCCCCAAGCACGCGGTAGAAGGTGAGCAGGAACAGGCACACGACAGCCAGGCCCACCAGACCCGCGATCAATCCCTGTTCCAGAGCGGTCTTGCCAAGCGTGGCCGAAACTTGGGACTGAGAGATCAGTTCGAGTTTGATCGGCAGCGCACCCGACTGAAGCTCGTCCGCCAGATTCTGAGCCGAGGTCAGGGTGAAGCCGCCGGATATCTCTGAGCCGGTGGACGGGTCGATACCTTCCGGATACTGCGTGTAGTCGATCGAGGGCGCCGTGATGATCTGGTTGTCGAGCACGACCGCGAAGTGCTGCAGAGCGTCTTCCTTACGCACCCCCGGCAGCGCCGCCGCTTCGCCGCGCTGGGCGATTTCCTTGGTCACCCGCTGGAAAGTTTTGCCTCCGCTGGAGGTGAATTCGAACGTGACATCGGGCTGCCCCGTATTGGTGTCCGTGTTCTCGACCGGGTTCTTGATCTGTTCGCCAGTGAGCGCCGGGTCGTCGTTGAGCACATACCAGCTTTCCGGCGAGGGCTGGGTGACCTTGCCGTCGGTGCCGGTGACCGGCTGAGCCTGAGCCAGCACCGTGCCGGGGTTGACCCGCACCGCTTCGGTCTTCGTGTGAGCCGGAGCGGGATACAGCTCGGCTTCGGTGTTGTCGGGGCCCCTCAACACCTTTTTGGTCTTCGGGTCGATCAGATACCACTGCCCGTAGAGGCAACCGTTGATTTGCGCGGGAGTACAGCCCTGCTGATAGGTGGTGTTGTTTTTACGCAGAATCGCCTTGCGCTTGATTGCACGCTGCACCGCTTCGTACTCGGGCAGCCCCGTCGCGTAAGTGGCGGGGCTCGGTCCGCCGGTCACCTTCGGTTCGCTCGGAGCGGGTTGACCGTCGGGACCGATCACGTTCGGCTCCCAGTCGTAGAAGAACAACTGCGCGGTCTTACCAACCTGTTCCTGAGCATGCTGAGCGTTGTTGACGTCCGGCAGCCCCACGTCGATTTCTTTGGAGCCGGTGCGCTGGATTTCCGCCTGCGACACACCCAGCTGGTCGACGCGCTTGCGGATGATGTCGATCGCGCGGTTCAGCGATTCTGGGCTGACCTTCGACTCGGCTGTCGCCTGGCCCTGGTAGATGAGCTGCACGCCGCCCTTCAGATCCAAGCCCAATCGCGTCGGCTTGGTCGCGATCACCACGAGCGACGCGAGCACAAGGCCGAGGACTATCGCGAGGATGAATGCGTTTCTGCGGCGGCTGCCCATCAGTCCAGCCTACTTATCGGGGGTGAGCACGAGCAGTAGCCCACCGTCGTCGTCGTATGCCGGGAACATGTCCGCCTTCGCGGTCGCTTCGACATCACGCTCGCCGCTCACTCGCACGGGCACGTCGAGCGCGCGCACTCCCCACTCGAGCACCGTTTCCACCGGATCCTCGCCATTTGAGAAAGTGAGACCGAGCACCTGCTCGACGCGCTGGCCGATCACGTTTTCCTCCTCAAGCCCGGTGAACGCAAACGAGTTGCGTCCGCATCCGATCACACGCCCCTCGCCGTCGCACACGAAGAACGCGGCGTCGGGCGCCGGGTAGTAGTCGTCGAGCAGTTCAAACAGGAAAGCGAAGCCGCACTTCTCACAGCCCTTGCGTTGGCGCGTGAAGCCGATGTTGCGGTCGATCTCGCGAGTGCGGTGACCGCAGTTGGGGCAGATGAACGGATGAGCCATCGGACTTCACAGAGTAGGGGAGCCGGGCGCCCGACGTGCGACTGGCTCGTGCGCACGGCACGCTTCCCTTAGAACAGCGCACTCCCGCGGCTCTCGGGCGCCGGTGGGTCGATGTCGAGGTGAGCGAAGGCGGCAGCGGTGGCGACCCGACCGCGCGGGGTGCGCTTGATCAGGCCCTGCTGGAGCAAAAACGGCTCGTACACATCCTCGATCGTGTCCTGCTCCTCCTCGACCGCGACCGCGAGCGTCGATAGGCCCACCGGACCACCGTCGAACTTGACGCAGATCGCCCGCAGTATCTCGCGGTCGAGCCGGTCCAGGCCGCGCTCGTCCACCTCGAGCAAGTCGAGTGCGCCCTGGGCTGCCGCGGCGCTGACGATCCCATCCACGCGCACCTCGGCGTAGTCGCGCACACGCTTGAGCAGGCGGTTGGCAACGCGCGGGGTGCCGCGACTGCGAGCGGCGATCGCGCGCGCACCTGCCTCGTCGATGTCGATTTGCAAGATCGCGGCCGAGCGCGTCACGATCTCCACGAGATCCTCGGTGCCGTAGTGCTCCAGGCGCGCATGTATTCCGAAGCGGTCGCGCAGTGGCGTGGTGAGCAGCCCAGTACGAGTGGTCGCTCCGATCAGCGTGAACTGCGGTAGCTCGAGCGTCACGATCCGCGCACCCGCTCCCTGCCCCACCGTGATCGGCAGGCGACGGTCCTCCATAGCGGGGTAGAACGTCTCCTCGAGCGTACGCGGCAAGCGATGTATCTCGTCCACGAAAAACACGCTTCCGGGCTCCAGCGCAGTCAGAAACGATGCTATGTCGCCCTTGCGCTCGAGCGCCGGGCCCGCCGTCTGCACGAACGGCACGTCAAGCTCGCTCGCCACGATCTGCGCGAGCGAGGTCTTGCCGAGTCCGGGCGGTCCGGCGAGCAGCAGGTGGTCGAGCGCTTCTTTACGCGCCCCGGCAGCCTCGATCGCGACCGCGAGCTGCTCGCGCAAAGTGGACTGGCCCACGAACTCCTCCAGGTTGCGGGGCCGCAGCGAGCGATCGAGCTCGTCCTCCGGCGTTAGATACGGAGTCTGGATGCGAGCTGTCTCGACCATGCTCAAGCCGCCCTCGCGCTACGCAGCGCTCCGGCGATCAGCTCCTCGGCGCTCTCGTCCTCCCCGGGGCCGGCCTCACGCAGCAAGTGCTCGGCTTCGGCGGGGGTGTAGCCGAGAGCGAGTAGCCCCTCGTGAGCGAGCGCCCTGGGCCCCTCGCCACGATGGGCGAGGATCGGCCCGTCGGTGTGCCCGTCGATATCGACCTTCTCGCGCAGCTCGACAATGATCCGCTCAGCGGTGCGCTTGCCGATCCCCGGCACCGACTGAAAGCGAGTCGAGTCGCCACCTGCGATGGCTGCGATCAGCTCGCGTGGCGGACCGCTCGAGAGCACGGCGACGGCAACCTTCGGACCGACCGCCTGCACCGAGAGCAACATCAAGAATAGGTCGCGCTCCTGCTCAGAATGAAAGCCGTGCAGTAGCAGCGCGTCGTCGCGGACGACCAAGTGCGTGTGCAGAGTCGCTTCCCCCCCGACCGCGGGAACATGGCGCAAGGTCTCTGCCGAGACGGCCGCGCGATAGCCGACGCCGCCACACAACACCACGACATGATCGGCGCGCCGAATCGCCACCTCGCCGCGTAGCAGGGAGATCATCGGGCCAGCGCTCCGTCGGCCACCGCGACCGCCCGAGCCAGCGAGTCACCGAGTGGCGCGCAGTTGATGTGGCAGACCGCGACCGCGAGCGCGTCAGAAGCGTGATCGCTTGCCGGTGTGTGCGGTAGCGCGAGCAGTGTTTGCACCATCCGCGCAACCTGATCCTTTTGGGCGCGCCCGTGGCCGCACACGGCGGACTTGACTTTCTGCGGCGTGTAGCTCGTGCACGGCAGGCCGCGCTGGCCGGCGGCGAGCATGATCGCGCCGCGTGCGTGGCCGACGGCGAAGGCGGTGCGTACGTTCTGGCCGAAATACAGCTCCTCCAGGGCCACCGCGTCGGGCTCGTGCTCGTCGAGCAACGCCTCGATGGCCGCGTGGATGTCGGCGAGACGCCGCTCTTGCGGGCTCTCGGCGCGCGTTTCGATCGTGCCGCCGTCGAGCGCGAGCAGTCGCCCACCCTCGCGCGTCACGACGCCATAGCCAGTGTTGGCCAGGCCCGGGTCTATGCCGAGAACGATCATCAACCAGTGGATTCTGCGTGGCGCCCCGGACGCCTGCTCGCGGGCGGGCTAATCCCAGCTTCGCCAGGGAGCGTCCCCGGAGGCCCACAGGTCGTTGAGCGCAACCGCGTCCTTGTAGGTGTCCATGCACTCCCAGAAGCCCTCGTGGCGGTGTGCGCGCAGCTCGCTATCGCTTGCCAGGCGCTCCAGCGGCTCGCGCTCGAGCACACTGTCGGTCTCGATGTAATCGAGCACGCCCGACTCGAAGCAGAAGAAACCCCCATTGATCCAATGCTCAGAGCGCGGCTTCTCGCGAAAACCGAGCACACGGCCGTCGCGGCCGTCGAGCTCGGTGACGCCGAACTGCAGCTCTGGCCGCACGACCGTCATCGTCGCCAGGCGCCCGTGCTCGTCATGGAAGGCAAGCAGCTCGGAAAGATCGACGCTCGCTACACCGTCGGCGTAGGTGGCGCAGAAGCGATCCTCGCCCAATTGCTCTGAAAGGAGCTTGATGCGTCCCCCCGTGGGCGTATCAAGGCCCGTGTCCACGCACTCCACGACCACCCCATCTGGCCAGGAGGTGTCTTCGGCGAAGCGCTCGATCAACTCGCCCTTATAGCCGGTGGCGAGCAGGAAGCGCTCGAAGCCCTGAACCGCATAGAGCTGGATCACGTGCCAGACAATCGGCAACCCGCCGATCTCCACCAGCGGCTTGGGGATCTCTTGCGTGTGCTCCCGTAGTCGTGTGCCCCGTCCCCCGCAGAGGATCACCACGGGCGGGAGCGTGCCGTTAGAGGTCATGCGCGCGCCATTATGCACGCGGCCGGCAAGTGAGCGACTTCTGGCACACCGGCCTCAGCCGGCAACACGCTCGAGCACGTCGGCGGGCACATCGAAGTTCGCATACACGGCGTCGACGTCGTCGAGCTCTTCCAGTACGTCGATCAGCTTCAGAAGGCTCCTCGCCTTGCCTTCATCGATCGGCACCTGACTGGAAGGCACATACGCCAGCTCGGCGCTCTCAATCTCGATGCCGGCCTGCTCGAGGGCGTCGCGCACCGCCGTGAAGTCAGCGAGCTGCGTGACGACCTCGATCGTGTCGTCCTCCACAGAGATGTCCTCCGCGCCGGCCTCCACGGCGACCATCAGGTCGTCTTCGGTATAGCGAGCGGCGTCGACCGCAATCGTGCCCTTCTTCTCGAACAGGTACGCCACCGAACCGGGCTCGCCGAGCGAGCCACCGTGCTTGGAGAAACCATGACGCACATCCGCGCCGGTGCGATTGCGGTTGTCGGTGAGAGCCTCCACGAGCACTGCCACGCCGCCCGGGCCATAGCCCTCATACAGCACGGTCTCGATCGCGTCGGCCTCGCCGCCCTCCCCCGTGCCTTTGGCGATCGCGCGCTCGATGTTGTCCTTCGGCATCGAGGCGGCCTTGGCCTTGGCGATCGCGAGCGCAAGCGGTGCGTTGCCAGCCGGATCGCCGCCACCGTCGCGTGCGGCCACCGTGACGGCACGCGCAAGCTTCGTGAACTGCTGGCCGCGCCGCGAGTCCACGATCGCCTTCTTGTGCTTGATGGAAGCCCACTTGGAATGTCCTGACATGGCGAAGAGGATACTTCGACGCGCCCACGTTTAGGATGAGCGACCGCATGAGCATCGACCCCAACATCTTCAAGGCGTATGACATTCGCGGCCTCTACGGCGAGCAGATCGACGGCGAGGTCGCACTCGCGGTCGGACGCGGCTTCGCCCGCGTGCTCGCGAAGCTGTCTGGCAAGCCCACAACCGAGCTGCAGGTAGGTCTCGGTCGCGACATGCGCCTGACCGCACCCGAGCTTGCCGTCCGCTATCGCGAGGGCTTGCTGATGGAGGGCGTCGACGTGCTCGATGCCGGTCAGGTTGGCACGGAGATGCTCTACTACCTGGTCGGCTCGCGTGAGCTCGACGGTGGGCTGATGTGCACCGCCTCGCACAACCCCAAGGCGTACACCGGCGCCAAGCTGGTGCGCGATGGAGCGATCGCGCTGTCGGGCGATGCTGGCATCCAGGACATACGCGAAGAGATCGAGCAGGGATTCGACACTCACGCAAGCGCGCGCGGCGGAGCCTCTCCCCCGCGCGGCTCCTCACAGGCGGTTGACGTCTATGAGGAGTTCCAGGCGAGCACTCTGAAGATGATCGATCCCGACACGATCAAGCCGTTGAAGGTAGTTGTGGACGGAGGCAACGGCATGGCAGGCCCGATGGTGGGGCCGCTGCTCGAGAGTCTCAGCTTGGACCTGATCGAGACCTACTGGACTCCCGACGGCAACTTTCCCGACCATGAGCCCAACCCGCTGCTGCCCGAGAACCGCAAGTTCATCATCGAGAAGGTGCTCGAGACCGGCGCCGATCTGGGCATCGCATGGGACGGCGATGCCGACCGCTGCTTCTTCATCGATGACACGGGCGAGTTCGTCGACGGGGACTTCCTCACGGCGCTGCTGGCCGAATCGCTGCTGCGCAAGAACCCAGGCTCGGCGATCCTCTACGACGTGCGAGCGAGCTGGGCGGTGCCCGACACCGTCAAGCGCGCCGGTGGTGAGCCCTACATAAACCGTGTTGGCCATGCGTTCTTTAAGACACGCATGCGCGAGGAGGGCTCGCTGTTCGGTGGCGAGGTCTCAGGGCACTACTACTTCCGCGACTTTTACTGCGCCGACTCGGGCACGATCCCCGCCCTGCTGATCCTCGAGCAGCTCTCGCTCACAGGCAAGCGACTGTCGGAGCTGCTGGAGCCCTACCGCGAGCGTTATTTCATCTCCGGTGAGATCAACAGCGAGGTGGAAGATCAGCAGGCGAAGATGCAGGAGATCGCCGAGCGCTATTCCGACGCGAAGCAGAGCTGGCTAGACGGCGTGTCGATCGACTACGAGGACTGGCATTTCAACGTGCGGCCATCCAACACCGAGCCGCTGCTGCGGTTGTGTTTGGAGTCGTTGCGCTCGCGCGAGCATATGCGGAGCACCCGCGATGAGGTGCTCGAGCTGATCCGCTCGTGAGCGTGCGCGTCTGTTTGCACGCGGCGAAGCGAGCGCAACCCACGCGACCTGCGATGAGATCTTGAGCGACGCCGAGCAAGCGCTTGCAAACGCGGCGGAACGCGGAGTGCACTGCCTTGCGGTACCCACACCGTTCGCGGTGGGTCGCGTCAACTGCTATCTGATCGAAGACGACCCGCTCACGCTGCTCGACGCTGGTCCTAACTCCGCCACCTCGTTGACGACTCTGGAGGCGGCACTGGCAGAGCGCGGCCGTCGCGTGGAGGACCTCGAGCGAATCGTCGTCACCCACCAACACATCGACCACATCGGGTTGGTCGACATCCTCGCCAAGCGTTCTGGCGCCGAGGTGTGTGCGCTGCGGGAGCTCGCTCCCTGGTTGGCCGACTACAAGCACCAGATGGAAGCGGGCGATAGCTTCTCAGCCGCGATCATGCTGCGCAACGGCATCCCTCAGGATGTCGTGTATGCGCTGCGAGCGGTGTCGGCCAGTTTCCGCGCGTGGGGCGCCGCCGCGAACGTGACACGTCCGCTCGCGGTGGGCGAGCTGCTCGAGTTCGGTTCGCGCAAGTGGCGGGTGTTGCACCGTCCCGGGCACTCACCATCGGACACGGTGTTCTTCGACGAAGCCACGGGCGAGTTGTTCGGCGGCGATCACCTGCTCAAGCGCATCTCCTCCAATCCGCTTATCTCCAGGCCGCTGAGTGGCGAATCGGAGCAGCGCCCGCGTGCGCTGATGATCTACATGGACTCGCTGCGCCAGACGCGCGAGCTGGAGTTGAGCGTTGTGTACGCCGGGCACGGCGAGCCGGTGGAGGATCATCGCGTACTCATCGATGAGCGCTTTGCGATGCACCGGCGGCGAGCCGACAAGCTGCATGGGCTGATCGCTGAGCGGCCGCGCAACGCATACGAACTGGCCCAGGAGATGTGGGGCAATGTGGCCGTCACGCAGGCGTTTCTCACGCTCTCGGAGGTGCTCGGGCATGTGGACGTGCTGATCGAGGACGGGCGCGTGGCGGAGCGCGAAGCGGACGGCATCGTGCGCTTCGAAGGTACTTGAAACAGTAGAGTACAATAAACTCCATGACTCCAAGTAAGGAGGGGAGGGTCATGGAGAGCACCGCCTCGAACCCACACCTGAACGTGTTCGAGCCATATCGCGAACTGTCGCGTGGCCACGAGGACCAGCTCACACGCGCCGCGATGATCGTGCTGCGACTCGTGCCACTGGCGCGCGAGACTTTGCTGAGCGCAATCGGCGAGCCGTCGCAGAGTCAGCTACCAGACTGCATCGTGGACATGCAGGCCACCAATCTTGTCGATGCCTCCGAGGAAAACCTCGCCGGCGGCGAGGTGCAGCGGGGACGATTGGTGAGCGTCTTTCTGACACCGGACACCGAGCCGTTCGACCTGGCTGAGGAAGTGAGCGACACCGAGGACAATCAGCGCTTCGACGGCGTGCTGCGCTTCGACCCCGATCTGGTGGTGGTGCTCGAGAGCAAGGTGTGCCGCCGCTGGGCACGACGCAACGGCCATCGCGTGGCCGAGCTGAACCTGAACGGGACGCGCTTTGCTCAGCGGCGCACGAGCGTTCTGCGCTGGCACGATCTGCTCGAGTCCTGGTGGAGACTCGTGGAGCTGGGTGTGCTCGGGCCGGCCGAGCAGGCGATCGTCAAGGACGTACTCTCCTACGCCCACCAGGACTTCGGTCAACTGCTCCCCTTCGGCACGCTGCGGCGCGTCGGCGGCGACCCCGTCAGACGCAAGTGGCGCTTGCGCTCGCTGCTACGCGAAGCCACCGGAATCGTGCCCGAGCGCGCCGGACTCGTACATGTGCGCCTGGACACGGCGCTCGGGGTTGCGTCATTGCAGCGAGCTGCGCTGGACATCGAGGAGGAACGCCTCACGCTGCACGTGTGGCCAGGCGAGCTGAAGGCTCAGGCCGAGCAGCTGTATGCAGGCGGGCGTGCCGAGAACCTGTGCGAGTTGCTCGGCCGAGACGGCCCGGGCGCGTGGCTCCTCAAGCCACAGCCGCTGCTGGGCTTTCGCAACGCACCGGTACGCACACGCGTGTACCTGACGTGCACACTCGATCCGGCGGAGTACGCCAAGCGCTGGCAGGGAGAGGACTGGAAGCAGGTAGGTGCCCACCACCGCAATCACATCTTGCCGGACCTGTGGCCGTGGCTACTGGAGCGCGGCTATGCCTCCACAATCGACCGCGCGCGGATGGACCCCTTCCTGCACGCGCTCGGCCGGCGCTTCGCGCACCTGCGGCCCAGCATCCACGTGGCGCGCTCATGGGACTGGAACGAAGCCGAGCGGCTCGACGACGAGGGGTTGCTGGCAGGCGAGATCCACGACGCGCTCAACCTGGTGCTCGAACTGCTCGGCGAGCCACAGTTGCCGCTGACACTTCAAAGCACTGAGGCAACGTCCTCTCCTGAGCCGGAGCCGCTGCTTGCGGCGACTTCGGCCAAGAACAGTCGGTGAAGGCGATCGTCGCAGCCCAGCTCGGTGTGGAAGGCGACGGCAGTGACACGGCCCTGACGGGCGGCCACGGGATGACCATCCAGCTCGGCTAGCACCTCCACGCCGGGGCCATGCTCGACGATCCACGGGGCGCGTATGAACACGCCGCGCAGGACCCCGCCCTCGATGCCGCGCACGCTCAGATCGGCCTCGAAGCTGCGCAGTTGACGGCCGAAGGCGTTGCGCTCCGCCAGCATGTCCATGATCCCCAGGTGCTCGCGGTCGAGCATGATCAGGCCAGCGCACGATCCGAGCACGGGAACACCACCGGTGTCCTCGCCGCCAGCCCCCTCGCCGGCCGCGAGGGCGCGCAATGGCTCGGCAAGACCCTCGCGCTCGATGCCGAGCGTCATCGTGGTGGACTCTCCCCCGGGTATCACCAATCCGTCAAGCCCATCGAGGTCAGCCGGCACGCGCACCTCCCGCACCACAGCGCCCAGACCGCGCAGCACGCGCGCGTGGGCCTCGAAGTCGCCCTGTAGGGCGAGCACGCCTACCAGCGGGGCAGCCGCCGACGGGCCTTCCACGGCCGCGGCTACCAGCCTCTTTGAGCCAAGAGCTGCTCGCCTGAGAGCTTGGAGCTCTCAAGACTCACCATCGCCGGGCCGAGCCCGCGTGAGGCCGCCGCGACGCGCTCGGGGTCCTGCCAGTGAGTGGTCGCCTCAACGATCGCCTGCGCGCGCGCCGGAGGATCCTCAGACTTGAAGATGCCCGACCCCACGAACACGCCTTCGGCGCCGAGCGCCATCATCAGGGCCGCGTCGGCCGGAGTGGCGATGCCGCCCGCGCAGAACAGCACGACAGGCAGTTTGCCCGCCCGCGCGACTGAGCGCACCAGGTCGAGCGGGGCCGCGTGCTCCTTCGCCGCGGTCGCCAGCTCAGACTCCTGCAGGGCCGCCAAGCGACGGATCTCGCCGGTGATGCCGCGCATGTGGCGCACCGCCTCGACGATGTCGCCGGTGCCGGCCTCGCCCTTGGAGCGGATCATCGCGGCGCCCTCGCCTATGCGTCGCAAGGCCTCACCAAGGTTGGTGGCACCGCACACAAATGGCACCTTGAAGGCCCACTTGTCGATGTGGTTGCTCTCGTCCGCGGGCGTCAGCACCTCGGACTCGTCTATGTAGTCCACCTCCAGGGCTTCGAGCACCTGGGCCTCGACAAAGTGACCGATGCGCGCCTTGGCCATCACGGGGATCGAAACCGCCTCCTGGATGCCGGAGATCATCTCCGGATCGGACATCCGCGCCACTCCCCCATCACGGCGAATGTCGGCGGGCACGCGCTCCAGGGCCATCACCGCGGCAGCGCCCGCATCCTCGGCGACCTTGGCTTGCTCGGGCGTAACGACGTCCATGATGACGCCGCCCTTGAGCATCTCTGCCAGGCCGCTCTTGACGGTGAATGTCGCCTCGTCGCGCATATTCATGATCTTATCCCGGTCGCTGCATGCGAGCCCGGTCGCCCCGTACATGCACTCCTCTGAGCCTCATAAACCGACCGGCGCATGCGCCGGTCGGCCGGACCGTACATGTACGGTCCGGGACAGGGCCGCATGCGGCCCTGTCTTCCCCGAAATGGAAAGGCAATGAGAAAGGCTACTTGAGGCGGAAAGCCTTGATGCGGTCGTCGTACTGCGCCGTGTCCTTCGCGTACACGCCATACGCGAGTGCCTGGATCAGGCTGAGCAGCGCCGTGTGCGAACGCACGTAGGCCGGGCTGTTCGACGAGTAGTACAGCTTGATCTGGGCGAGCTTCGCGACCTCCGACAGCGTTGCGTCGGTGATCGCGGCGGTGCGCGCCTTGCGGTGGCGCGCGAGCTTCATCGCGCGCACGACCAGCGGATGGGGACGGCCCGCGGAGAGGCCAATCACGAGCGTGCCCTGGTCGATCCGCCCGAGTCGGCTGAGCGCCTCCTGGGAAGGGCTCGCCACGACATCCACGCGCAAGTCCAGCAGCATCAGCAGGTGGCGCATGTAGCTGGCAAAGAAAGCCATCTGGTCGGTGCCGGCAACAAGCACCTTCTCAGCCCCGACGATCGCCTCGGTCAGTTGCTCGACAGCCGGGCGCGACACCTTGCGCGCCGTCTCCTCGACATTCAGGTGGTCGGCCGCCAGCGCCGTCTCGAACTCGTTCTGGTCGAGTGAGAACAGCGGCGCCGAGCTTCCGTCCCCGCCGACCCCACTGCTCGCCTGCGGAGCGGCATGAATACGGCGATACTCGTCGCGCGCGGCAGCCTGCAACTCGGGGAAACCCTCGAAACCAAGCGCTTGAGAGAAGCGCACCACGGTGGAGCTCGAAGTATTGGCGCGGCGCGCCAGCTCCTCCGCGGTCTGAAACGCGGCCTCGTCGAGATGGTCGACGATGTATTGCGCCACGTCCTTCTGCGAGCGCGAGCACTCCTCGAAGCGGGCCTGGATGTAAAGAGAGAGGCTCTGGTGATCGCCTGCCTGCCCCCCGCCATGGGGGGTGCCCTTCAGCGCACTCATACCCTGCGCCACGGGCTTATCTGGGGGAGTCGCTAGTCGTCTCATCGGCGCACTTGTTCGACGGGTGCGCCCCGTACTCCTCTACGGCCGCGACGTAAATACGTTCTAGATCGCGTGCCACTGGTTGGCGAGATCGACGAAGTAGTCGAGCGAGTGCGGGTTGGCAAGCGACTCGACGCTCGCCGCCTCGCTCGGCACCGCGCCCATCAAGATCCGCTTGACCGGCACCTCCAGCACCTTGCCCGAGAGCGTGCGCGGCACCTCGCTTATCTGCAGTATCTGGTTGGGCACGTGTCGCGGCGAGCAGTCCTCGCGAATTCGCTGCTTGATCCGTATCTCGAGCTCGGGTTCCAGTTGCGCACCCTCGCCCAACACCACGAACAGGATCATCCACAGCTCTCGCGCATCGGGCGCGCCACCAGCGGTGCCAGCGGCCGGAACGTCCACGACGAGCGCATCTGTTACCTCCGCCACCGCGGCAGTAGCGCGGTATATCTCACTCGTGCCCATGCGCACGCCCTGGCGATTGATGGTCGAGTCCGAGCGACCGTAGATCACGGCACCCCCGTGCGGTGTGATGCGAATCCAGTCGCCGTGGCGCCAGGTTCCGGGGTACATGTCGAAATAGCTTTCGCGATAGCGCTCCCCGTCGCGGTCGTCCCACATATACAGCGGCATCGAAGGCAATGGCCTCGTCAGTACAAGCTCGCCCAGCTCGTCGGTGAGCGAGCGACCCTGCTCGTCCCACGCCTCGACCGCGCAGCCAAGAGCGCGACACTGAATCTCTCCCTCGTACACGGGCAGCAGCGGGCAACCGCCGACAAAGGCAGTACACACGTCGGTGCCGCCGCTCGTTGAGAACAGCCAGGTGTCGCGCCCAACGTGCTCGTACACCCAGTGAAAACCCTCTGGCGCCAGCGGCGAGCCGGTCGAGCCGATACTGCGCAGCGCCCTCAGGTCGTGGTCGCGGGCGGGCTCGACGCCCGCCTTCTCGCAGCTCATGAGAAAACCGGCGCTGACACCCATGCAGCTGATGCGAGTCCGCTCGGCAAGTGCCCACAGCGCGCTCAGATCCGGATAGGCGGGACTGCCGTCGTACAGCACGATCGCCGCGTCGCTGAACAGGCAGCCGACGAGAAAATTCCACATCATCCAGCCGGTCGTCGTAAACCAAAACATGCGCTCGCCCGCGTGCAGATCGAGGTGCAGCAGGCTCTTCTTCAACTGCTCGAGGAGGATGCCGCCATGACCGTGCACGATCGCCTTCGGCAAGCCCGTCGTGCCCGAGGAGTAGAGCACCCACAGCGGGTGGTCAAACGGCAACTGCTCGAAGCGGGCCACGCCGCTGTAACCGGCGCACGCTCGCCCACGGGCGAGCAGCTCCTCCCATGCGAGCCCACCCGGCAGGCCGGCGGCGCTCGCCGCGCGATCCAGATACGGGAGCATCACCGTATGAGCCAGCGACGGCAGGCCAGCAGAGATCGTGCCGAGCGCCTCAGCACGATCGAAGTCCTTGCCTCCATGGCGATATCCGTCCACCACGAACAGCACCTTCGGCTCGATCTGCGCGAAGCGATCCACCACGCTGCGCGCGCCGAACTCCGGCGCCGCGCACGACCAGATCGCCCCGATACTCGCGCACGCCAGGAACGCGACGAGCGTCTCGGGAACGTTGGGCATGTATGCCGCGACACGATCGCCCTGCTCCACACCGAGCGAGCGCAACCCCTCGGCAGCCGCCGCAACCAGCTCGGACAGCTCGCCCCAGCTCAGCTCCGCGAGTGGACGCAGCTCGGACGCGTGCAGCACCGCCGTTTGATCAGGATCCCGCCCACCCCGGTCGCGCATCAGCATGTTCTCCGCGTAGTTCAGCCGCGCCCCCTCAAACCAGCGGGCACCCGGCATCTCCGCTTGGGCGAGCACGCGCTCGTAGGGCACAGAGGCGCGCACGCCGCAGTACTCCCAGATGTCGGCCCAGAACAGCTCGATCTCCCCCACCGACCACTCCCACAGCTCGGCGTACCCCTCGAACGCGCGCCCATGCCGATCCTCGACCCAGGCCATGAAGTCAGTCATGCGCGCGCCAGCGGTCGCCTCCTCAGAGGGAACCCACAGCGGCACCTGCTCACGCACGTTCGCCATTGCGGCCCTATCCTGACATGCCTGTGAGCATCGAGTCATTGCGCGGCGAGTTTCCCGTGTTCGAGCGGATCGCGTATTTGAACGCCGGCACCGACGGCCCGCTGCCCGCCGCGGCCGCCGAAGCGAGCGCCGCCGAGCTACTGGGCGAGGCGCGCCGCGGTCGCGCCGGCGAGCACTTCGAACGCCGCCACGATCTGGGCGATCGGCTACGCGCGGCATATGCTCGCGCGCTCGGCTGCGATGCGAGCGACGTCGCACTCACCACCTGCACGAGCGAGGGACTCGCAAGTGTGATCGACGGACTCGGGCTGACCCAGGGCGAGGAGATCCTCACAAGCGAGGAGGAGCATCCCGGCCTGCTCGGAGCACTCGCGGCCGCACGCGATGTGAGTGGCGTGTCCGTGCGCGCGGTGCCGCTCCAGGACATCGCCGGCGCAGTCGGACCTAGCACGCGCCTGCTCGCCTGCTCGCATGTCAGCTGGATGACCGGCCGGCTCGCACCCAGCTTGGCAGGACTTGACATTCCGGTTGTGCTCGACGGCGCACAGGGCGTCGGCGCGATCCCGGTAGACGTGCGCGCGCTCGGTTGCGATGCCTATGCCGGCGCCGGACAAAAGTGGCTGTGCGGCCCGGATGGGATTGGCATGCTCTACGTCTCGCCCACCCTGCGCTCACGCGTGGAGGTCCGTCGGCGTGGTTACGGCAACCTCGCCGACCCCGGCGCGGGTCTCGACGCGGGGCTTCACAGCGACGCGCGCCGCTTTGACACGTTCGCACTCAGCGCGGAGGCGCTCGCGTGCGCGCTGGCAGCGGTAGAGCTGCTGGAGGGCATCGGCTGGCACCAGGTGCACGAGCGTGCGATCGAGCTCGCCGCGCGCCTGGCCGAGATGCTGGTCGGCACCGGCCGCGAAGTGACGCCACGCGGTCACAGCACGCTCGTGTCGTTTGCGAGCCCCGACCCGCTGGCCGAGCGAGCACATCTGACCGAACTGGGGGTCGTACTGCGCGACATCCCCGGGGAGGCACGGCTGCGGGCTTCGGTCGGCGCATGGAACAGCGAGAGCGACTTGCAACGTCTGCTCGACGGGCTCGGGACGCACGCCTAGCACTGCTTAACGGTTCCTTAGCACGCCGATGCGGTTTGCTTGTATCGCGGCAACCCCGGCCTTGGAAAGAAAATCAGTCCATAGCACCGTGAGCACAACCGACCACACAACCTCACCAGACGCGGAGCAAACACTCCTCTCGCCACCCGCGGCGAGGACGCAATCCTCCGGCCCGGACTCGTCGAGCGTGTCAGCCTTGCAGGCAGAGCCGCCACTGCCCGACCCACAAGATACGGCTGTCGCCGCACCGCCCGTGGTACCGCCGGCGGGGAGCGCAGAAGTCGCGGCGCCCGGCGATCCGCATGTGGGGACTCAGTCGGCGCGCGCGCGAGTGTGGCACCTGACGCTCGTCCCGATTCTCGCGCTCTCCGCCGTGCTCGACACGCACCGACTCGCACAGAACGGGTACGCAAACACGTTCTACTCGGCCGGGGTGAAGTCGATGCTGCGGTCCTGGCACAACTTCTTCTTCGCGTCCTTTGACCCTGGCGGGCTGGTGAGCATCGACAAGCCACCGCTCGCCATCTGGCTGCAGGCCGCGAGCGCCAAGCTGTTTGGCTTCTCGCCGCTCAGCCTGTTGCTGCCCGAGACGATCGTCTCGATACTCGCGATCGCCGTGCTCTACAGGATCCTCTACCGACGTCTCGGCATCGCCGCCGCCCTCGCAGGCGCACTCGCGCTCGCGGTGTTCCCCTCGTTCGTCGCGGTCTCGCGAGACAACGGCGTGGACCCGCTGCTGATCCTGCTGTTGATCCTCGCGTGCGGCGCGGCGCTCAACGCGATCGAAGACGGACGCTGGCGCTGGCTGATCGCCTGCGCCGTGCTCATCGCGTTCGCATTCAACACGAAGACGCTCGCCGCGTATCTGGTTGTGCCCGGCATCGCGCTCGCCTACATGCTGTGCGCACCGGGCGCGTGGCTTCGCCGCGCGCTGATGTTGTCCATCGCAGGGCTCATCATGGGGATTGGGTCGTTCCTGTGGATAGCCGCTGTCGAACTGACACCAGCTTCGCAGCGCCCATATGTGGGAAGCTCGACCAACAACACCGAGCTGGGGCTCACTTTCGACTACAACGGTTTCGGGCGCGTCGAAGGAGAGGTTGGCGGGCCCGGGCAAGTACCAGTGGCCGAAGGCGCAATGGTGCGTGCCCCTGCTCCGACCCGTCGCCGCGAGCTTCGCCCGCTCACCCGCGCGCAGCGGGCTCGCCTGGACGCGCTGCGCCGTCGCGACGCCGAACGCGAGGCGCGGCGTGTGAAGCGGCTGACTTCCACCTACCTTCCCAGCGGTCACCTGCGCAACCCAATCGTCTTCGGAGGGACAACGGGTCCACTGCGCCTGTTCGAAGCAAAGCTTGCCGACCAGGGATCCTGGATGTTGCCATTCGCCCTGATCGGCCTGCTCGCGTTCGCCCTGTTTGTCCTCACTGGCGCACGAACCGGTGCTCGCACCCAAATGGATGCCGATATCTCGAAGGGCACACCCTCACCGGCGCACCCTGAAGGGCACACCCAAAGGGCACACGACAGGCAGACGAGCGAGCAGGACGCCAGCGAGCAAGTGCGCCGCAAGTCGGGTCTCGCGCTGTTGCTGGTGTTCGGTGGTTGGCTGCTGGTCGAGGTCGCGATTCTCGACTTCTCCAACGGGATCGTGCACCCTTACTACATCTCCGCCGTAGGCCCCGGCGCCGCCGCGATGATCGCCGCCGGGTGCGTCGCGTTCGCTTCGTTTGCCAAGCGGCGCGATTGGCGCGCGCTGTTGCTGCTCGGCGCGGTGGCAGCGACCGTCGCGGTGCAGGCGTCGATCCTCGACTACCAGCACTACATGCGTTGGTTCGTGCCAATCCTGATCGTCGGTGCATTGGTTGGGCTGCTTGCGATGACAGTGCGCCGCCTGGCGGTGCCCGCGATGGGTTTCTTGCTGTGCCTACTGTTGGTCGCGCCCGCCTGGTATGCGAGGACGACCTGGCTCGCTCCGGTGCAAGGTACATTCGCGGCTGCCGGACCCCACCAGGCCACTGGCGACGGCGGGTACGGCATCAACGCGATCGACCTGCGCTTCGACCGCAACCTGATTCGCTACGTCGCCGCGCATCGTCCCGGCACGCGCTGGAGCGTGTTGACCGTCGCCGCGCCAACCGCCGCGCCGATGATCCTGCTCGGTTCCCCCGCAGGCGCGCTCGCCGGCTATAGCGGCACCGACCCGGCGCTCGACGGGTCCGCGCTGGCGCGGTTGGTGACCAGCGGACAGGCGCGCTACGTAGCGCTGGGCGGCGCATATGCCTCGCGCGGCGGCAACCTCGCCTCGAGGGCGGTGCTGCACGACTGCCGTCAAGTGCCCTACCAGGCGTGGCACGGACCCGTGCCCTCGCCGTACGAGCTGGTGCTATTCGACTGTGCCGGCCGCGAGCGGGCGCTGTCAGGCCGCGCGCGCGCCAGCTGACGCGAGCACGGCATCAAGTTGTTGGCGGGCGAGCTGGCGCTCGAAGAGGATGCCCTCACGCAACCCGGCGCCCGTCACCTCGAGCGTGTCGAAGTGCCCGGCGCGCATCACTCCCTCGATCGTGAGCGCACCCGCCAGCACGATGTCGGCGCGTGCCGGTTTGATGCCCGGCACCCTGCTGCGCTCGGCGGCCGGCAACGCCGCGAGGCGCTCGATCAAATCGCCGAGTGCGGACCGCTCGATCACAAACCCCTGAACCTCCTCAGAAGGCAGGCCCGCCGCCTTCTCGGCGGCAGTGGCGAGATTGCGCACCGTGCCGCCGAGCCCAACCAGTCGCGCACCGGCAAGAGGCAACCACGGGGCCCGCTCGAGCTTGCGCGCCACATGCGCCTGCAGCGCCTTGAGCTGGCCACGCTTGGCCGGGGCGGCGGGTCCTTGATCTGAGAGAAAACGCTCGGTCATGCGCACCGCCCCGAGCCGCCAAGAGCCCGACTCCCGCGCGAGCCGCCCCGCTACCCGCACCAGCTGCAACGAGCCGCCGCCAAGGTCAAGCACGCAACCGTCGGTGAGCGTGGTTGAGTTGACGGCCGCCAGGTACCCATAGCGCGCCTCCTGCTCGCGGCTGAGCACGCGCACGTCCAAGCCGGTGTGCAGGCGTACCCGCTCAAGGAACGCGCCGCCATTGCTCGCCTCGCGAATCGCGCTAGTAGCGACCGCATCCACGGTGTACTGGTCAAGCCCATGGCGCCCGCACTTCGCGGCGAACGTGTCGAGCGTGCCCAGTGCGCGCTCCATCGCCGCCTCGCCGAGGCGACCGCTGGCGGCCAGTCCCTCGCCTATGCGAACCGCCGCCGAGCACTCGTCCTCACGCTCCCACGATCCACCGGCGCAATTGAAAACAACCATCCGAAACGAGTTCGACCCAAGGTCGATCACCGCCACGCGTTGCTCGGGCCCTGAGGTCATAGTCGAAGCGTAGTGGGCCGATCGGAGGGCAGTGCGAGCGTCGCGTCCGATCCGCGTAGGGTTAGGCACGTGCATGCCGACCGGCTGAGCTCCGTGCTGAGTGCGATGGCCAATGCCGGTGGCGAGGACTCGGCCACATTGGTCGACCGAGTGTGCGTGGCAGCGGTCGTACTGCTGTCGCTGCGGGGAGCCGGAATTTCGCTGATGGTGGACGGAGCACTGCAAGGCACCGCCGGAGTATCCGACGCGGGCATCGCGACGGTACAGGAGTTGCAGTTCACGCTCGGAGAGGGGCCGTGTATGGATGCGTGGTCGAGCAGGATGCCGGTGCTCGAGCCCGACCTTGCAAATCCGGTGATGGTGCGCTGGCCCGCCTTTGCTCGTGCCGGAGCGCAGGCGGGTGTGCTCGCCGTGTTCGCCTTCCCAATGCGTCTCGGCGCGATCCGCATCGGCGTGCTGGTCCTGTATCGCGACCGCGGCGGAGCACTCAGCGCCGACGAGACGGCCTACGGATTGGTGCTAGCCGACATCGCGACTCATGTCGTGCTCGCGCTGCAGGCCGGCGCGCCACCCGACACACTGCACGAGGTACTGGCCGACGAGCCCTCGCATTGGGCCGAGGTGCATCAGGCGACGGGGATGGTCTCTGCACAACTCGATGTGTCGCTGGACGAGGCGTTCGTGCGGATGCGCGCGCGCTCGTTCGTGGAGGGTGTGGCTCTGCGCACAATTGCGCGTGAAATCGTCACCCGCAGTCGCCGCTTCGAGGAGCCTGTGTGAGGTACGTGCGTGAGGTACGCGCTCGCGGGTACTCCATAATGACCTTCTTGACAGAGGCATCCGGCAAGAACGGGTTCGGATCGTGACACGAGAGCAGCGCATAGTCGAGACGTTCGTAGAGCTTGCGGACACAATCGTCGACGATTTCGACGTGATCGAATTCCTACACCGTCTCGCCGAACGCTGCGTGGAGCTACTGGACTGTGCCGAGGCGGGACTGCTACTCGCCGACGCAGCGGGCGTGTTGCGCGTGATGGCCTCTTCCAGCGAGCGCACCGACGCGCTGGATCTGCTGCAGTCCCAAAACGAGGAGGGGCCCTGCTTCGAGTGCTACCGCCGCGGGCAGCCCGTGTTCAGCGAGGACCTCGGCCACGACGCCGAGCGCTGGCCGACATTCGCGCCGATGGCCATGCGCGAGGGTTTTCACTCGGTGCAAGCGATTCCGATGCGCGCTCGTGGCGAGACGATCGGCGCGCTGAACTTGTTTCGCGTGAGCCTGGGACGCCTCAACCCGGAGGACCTGCCGCTCGGACAGGGAATGGCCGACATCGCCGCGATCGCATTGCTGCAGGAGCGCACCGTGCGCGAGGCCCACGGCGTGGCCGAGCAACTGCAGCGTGCGCTCAGTAGTCGTGTGACGATCGAGCAGGCCAAGGGCGTCCTGGCCGAGCGCGTCCAGATCGATCTGGACGTGGCCTTCGCGTGTTTGCGAGCGTACGCTCGCAAACACAACCTTCGGCTCAGCCATGTCGCGCAGGAGTTGATCGAAGGACGCCTCGACGCCGCCTCACTCAGTGCTCCCACGATGTGAGAGTTGCAGACTAAGGACTGATAGCGCCAGCCATTTTTGCACGAATATCGGAACTTGCCGAGGTGATAAGATGGGCGTCGACAGCGCTTAGATTTGCTGTCGCGCCGCTCCAGACCTCGGTGGCGTTGGTGACTTTCGAACCCCAACGCTTGGAGCGCGGTGAACGTCGACAGCAAGGTGCAGCCGGTTGCGGAGCGGACTGGCGCGGCCGGTGGGGTCGTGACGCGCAACAGCGGCTCCGACGAAGCAGCCACACGCCAGAGCAGTTCCGACGAAGCGGCTGCGGGCGAGGGCTTGGGGGAACGTTACGGCAAAGACACGCCACGCAACGGCGTGCGAGCGCTACTTCCACCCGCCCCTTTCGCCGCCTCAGTGAGATTGGAAGGCGACAAGGCGATCGTGAAGTGTCGAGGTGAGCTAGACATCGCGAGCATCTCAACTTTGGCCGAATGCCTCGTCGGCATCGCGTTTGTCGTTCACGATCTAGTTCTCGACTTTGCCGAGCTTGAGTTCGTCGATGCCTGTGGACTGCGCACGATCACTTCCACCGTGCAACAGGTGCGGGCATATGGAGGGTCGGTCAGCATTCGCTCCCCAAACCCATACATCAAACGACTGCTCGACCTAGTCAACTTCGACCAGATCGTCGCGATCGAGCCGCACGCGTTCAGTTGAGCCAGGCGTACGTCGGAGCACGCACCCGAAGCGCGGGAGAGAACATCATGGCTACTGCGCAAGCGTACGCTCGATCAAATCGATCAGAATCGCGCGCACCTCAGAGCGCGGAAGCTCAAGGTCATGTGAGAGAACCCACCAGGTCTGCGAATCGCAGAGCGTGATGAGCGTCGCGCGACGTCGCTCTCGAGCGTGCCCGCCGAGCGGCTTCAACCACTGCTCAAACGCATACTCCACCCAGTCATAGTGAAATTGGCGCGCCGCGCGCGAGACCATCGCGAGCATCGTGGGCCCTCGCTGCCAAGCTCCGATGCGCATCGAGCGCTCGCCCCACTGCTCATAGTGATCGAGCAGATTCTCGACTGTGCCAGGAATATCGCCCCTGGGGACACTCCATCGCTGGTCGCGCACCTGCGAGGCGCCACGCGCCACAGCCTGTACCAGCAGCCCATCCTTGGAACCGAAGTGGCGCAACAATGTTTGCTTGGTTACGCCAGCCTTCGCCGAGAGCGAGTCAAGCGACGCTTGCAGCCAGTTGCCTTCGAAAAACTCGTCAGTTGCCGAATCGAGCAACGCGTCGCGAGTGCGCTGTTGCGCCCGCGCCCGCGCCACCTGTTTGTAGGGACGTTGGTTGGCGTCGGCGATCATTTGAGTCTATTTGGGAGTAGTTGTCAATCCTGTAGCGCCAGTGCCGCCGGCACCGAGGTGGCGAGATAACCGGGAAGCGCGAGTATGGCTAGCGCAGTGAGCACCACAAGTGCGAGACTGCTCAGCGCGGTCAGCAAGGGCAGCGAGTAGACGACCGGGAAGTTCACCACGCTGACCAGCGCCCGATCGGCTAGCTGCTGACCGTAGAGACCGAAAATCGCGCCGGTCAAGCTGCCAACACCAACCAGCAACAAGCTCTCGAGCAGAATCGTGTGCCACAGTTCGACGCGAGGAAAACCCTCGAGCTTGAGCTTGGCAAGGCGCGGACGGCGCTGCCAGATCATCGCTCCCATCGCGGCAGCCATCGCAAACACCGCGACAATCGGGATCAGGGTCGCGATCTGAGTCAGGGTCGCCAGCGCTTCGCGACTGAGCGCACGCCGGCGATCGGTTTGCTCGGCCGCCGTCTGCACGGACAACGCCGAGCCAGGCCCCAGCGCGCGCTCGATCTCGCTGGCGCCCTCGGCGGGCGACACCCCGTGGGCAAGCAAAACGCTATAGGCGCTCACGTCGGGGCTCCCCCATGCGCGCGCGTAATCCGACGCGTTCATCACGATCGCTCCGGGCCCCCAACCGATGTTGGTCGAGAGCGCCGCGATACGAAACGTTTGCGGGTTGGGGCTCGGCAAGGTAAACGCGTCGCCGACATGCAAGTGATGTTCTTCGGCAATCGCTCGTGAGAGCACCAGCCAACCCCCTGAGCGCACACGCGCGGTCGCTTGGAGGGGATTGCCTTCCTCCAGCTGTGCTTCTGGTAGCAGCGGGGTTGCCTGACGCGGCGGGGCAATCACCAGTACCCGGCGCGAGCCATAGTTCAGAAGCCCACCGCGATAGAGACGCACCGCGGCGACGCCGGGCAGCCGCGCGAGCCTTGCCTGTTCGACGGGCGCGAACGGAGCCGTCTTCAGCAGGTTGTATGAGCCAGTGGGCGCAACCCACAAGTCGCTGGAGGCGTTCACTTCGCGCGCCACGTTGTCCAGACCCGCAAGCAAATCCCCATGCGCACCCTGGATCGCGACGCTGCCAAACACCGCGACGGCCCCGGTGGCCGCGATCGCCACGGCTCGTGCACGGGCCGCGCTCAGCTCCATCGTCGCGATATGCGCCACGGGACTCGCAACCGTGCCCGCAAGCCGTTTGACCAACTCGAGCGTCGCGCTCAACGCCAGCGGCAACTCGAGCAAGAGCGCACCGACCAAAAGCACCATCCCGGGAATCGAAGCCTGCGGCGCCAACAACAACACCGCCGTGGCGCCCGCCAAAAGCACGAGCCCGCCGAGGGCAAGATGGCGCGCGCTGCGGGCCGCACCCGAGCCCTCGCGCTGATTTAGTGCGGCCAGCGGATCGCGCGAGAGGATATCTCGCAGCGGGCTGAGCACCGCCACGATCGCCGCGCCCATCCCGCCCGCGACTGCAATGGCCACGCTCTGCCAACTCACGACGCGTGCAGAGCTGAGCGCGAACGCGAGCGAGAAAAACGCGGGACTGGCGTGGAAGAAGTGGATCGAGAGCTCCTCTCCGAGTGCCAACCCGAGTACACACGCGAGGACCCCCAGCGCGATCGCGTCGAGCAGCAGTACCGCAATCGTCGTAAGCGGCGTGTAGCCGTCGCGGCGCAGGTCCGCAATCAGTCGCCTGCGCTGGGGCACGGTTAGCAGCATCGCATTGAAAGCGAACAAAAACCCGACGAGCGCACTAATCGCGGAGAACAATTGGGTCGATTGATTGCTCTCCGCCGCCGCCTTGGAGAACAGCATCGCTTCATAGGCTGTGCTCTCGACATTCAGGCGACCATCGGCTAGCGCGCTCAGCGCGGCTCGCACCCGAGTTTGCGCACCCGCGGCAGGCTGCACCAGGATGCGCCCAACGCGCCCGCTCAAGCCCGTCATTTCCTGGGCAAAGAACAGTGGCACAACCGCGACAGGGCTCGACACCAGCGAGCCAATCTGCTTTTCGTGCAACTGTGCATACAGCGGGGCTTGGGTCGTGCGGCCCGCAATCTGAAACGTCACTTCCTGGCCGAACTGCGTCACACCAAGGGACCTCGCCAGAGGCGCCGGCAGCACAACCGCGCCGATGCTTCCAAACGGTGCGAGCGAGGTATGACGCACGAGCGAGCCGTCGAGCGCCGAGAGGCTCGTGTCGGCGCCAACCAGCTCGACCGATTGGCTACCTTTCGGGCCGATGACATTGGCGTTGGCTTCAAGCAGCGGTGCCGCGACACGCACGCCCGGTATGCGTCGCACCTGCGCGAGCGTGCTCTGCGGGAAACCGTTTGGGTCGCGCGCCACGATCTGCAGTGTCGCGTTGCCGGAGATCCCACGAGATAGCGCCGACACCGAACTCTGCAGGCTCGAGTTCGATACTTGCGAGGCGAATAGCAGTGCCACCCCGGCGGCAATACCCACTACCGCGAAGCACTCCTGTGCCAAGCGTGCGCGCAAGCGCACTCGGTAGAGACGCAGAGCGTTTGCGAGCTTCATGTCCGAGCGCTACCGTCGAGCGCGTACATGCGATCTGCCTCATAGTCGCTGAGGTGACCGTCGCGCAACGAGTACACGCGGTCGGCATAGTGGGCGGCCATCGGGTCGTGACTGACGAGTACCACAGCCACACCCTGCTCGCGACACAGTCCCCGCAACAATTCGAGCACTTCCCGACCGCGCTGAGTGTCCAGGCTGCCAGTCGGCTCGTCGGCAAGCAACAGGCGCGGTCCGGTGGAAAGCGCGCGCGCGATCATCACCCGCTGGCGCTCTCCCATCGAGAGCGTCTCAGCGCGATGGCGCAAGCGCTCCCCCAGGCCCAGACGTTCCAAGAGCGGTGTTATCTCGCGCTGAGCCTCACGCCAGCGCTTCGCCTTGAGCAGCTTCAGGATCGCGTTGTCGATCGCGGTAACACCAGGCAGTAGGTCAAAATTTTGACGGATAAAGCCCAGTTCCGAGAGCCTGAAATGCGATGCTTCTCGCTCGGATAGCGAAGAGACGTCGCGTCCACCGATCGTGATCGTGCCCGAGGTGGGCGCGAGCAGCGTCGCGACCATCAGTAGCAGGGTGGTCTTGCCCGAGCCGCTCGGCCCGTACAGAGCAACCATCTCCCCCGCATCGACCGTGAGAGAAACGCCGTCGACGGCGCGCACCGTCTCCCCGCCGACGGACGGATAGTGCTTCGCGAGATCGCGCAGTTCGAGCATGACCGTTGCCCCGACCGCGTCAGTAACTCGCCGTGCCATCGACATGCACTGTGACTGCATAGTTCGAACGCTGGATCGTGCCACTGAAACTCAAACCCGACCCATGCGCGTGGGCATAGGTTCCAGTCCCACGTTGGACCGACAGCGAACCGGAGAACTTGCCTATGGCACCTTCCTTGCGATAACCAGCGGTTCCATATCCGGTGATCGAAGAGCCCCCACTGGGATAAATGTTCACTTCGGCGGTAACGTGGCTCGAGGAAACGATCTTGAGGTGAACGTAGATCGTGCCTTTGAAGGTACCCGACCCCGCGCCTCGCTCATTGAGAGTGAAGCCTTTACGGCTTGTGAGCTGCATATCGCTATTCTCATCCAAAGAGATGGACCGCGCCGCGACCGCGGAGGCGGTGTCCCCGGTAGCGTTGGATTTGCTCGAAGCGCCCCCGACCCAACTGTCATGGCCGAAGCCAGCGGGCGCACAAGCCAACGCGACTCCCAGCGCCAGCACCGTGACAGTCAAGCCCCGGGCGAGCCGGGAAACGTGTGATTCTGTCTGTTGTCGGCTGCGGCGTGTCATTTTGCGGCACCTGCTTTCTGTTGTCGTGTTGTCGGTCATCATGGACATTTATCCGTCGCTTGCGCGTCGGCGCTCGTGCCGTCGGCATACGTAAATTCGGCCGCGAACGGAAACCCGCCCGGTGGGCAGCTGGAGGGCACAATCACGGTGTTTGCCTCATGAGCACGCGACGTCCCGTCCGAGCCAAGCGTGAGCGACAGTGAAACGATGGACGCATCGGGCTCGAGCGGCAGCGTCACAATCGGCGGGATCTGCAGCACCAACTCTTCCCCGTAAGGCACTTCGGTGGCGAGCGCGGCACCGCCGAACACCAGCCGCTCCTCGAACGGGCTGTATCCCAGGCCGAGAATCTCAACCGTTGGCTGCAGATTACGCAACGGACCGATGAACATGCGCAAGGCAACGCTCTCAGTGAGCACCTGCGATCCAAGGTGAGCCTGGACAAGCACCGACCCGCGACCTATTTCAGACTGCACAGGACAGCCGCTCGGGCCGCGCGAGCGCAGGCGCGCCGCGGAGCAGCTGCGAAGTACCGGTATTTCGATACCCATTCCCGCGGGGAACTTCAAGACTGCGCGCCTCACAGGCGAGGGAACTCCAAATTCGCCGCCCGCGAAATGGATGTCGAACGCAAGCTCGCCCTTGGCTCCGAGTCGGCTCGGTCGAAGCGACGGCGCGATCCCCACGAAGGTTTCGGCTTGCGCGAGGCTTCCAGAGGGCATCGTGTTTTCCGACAGTACGAGGTTCCCCGCACGCGCCACGTTGTCGGACCAGGTAAGCGCGCCCGAGAATCCCAGAGCAATGGCGAGCACAGCAGCGAACGACGCGCGGACCGTCATTTGTGCGGACACGGGATGGTTGGATTGACGGTGAGCGCCGATCCGTCGGCGAAGTCGATAATGCCCTCGGCGCGAAAGCCACCAGGCGGGCACGTCTTGGGTGCGACAACGCCCTTGATGTGCACGAGCTTGCGCTTGCCGTGCACGCTCTCGTAGTAGGCGACATTGGCAGAGCCAAGCGTGGCGAACGCGGTTTCAAGAGCCGCGTTAGAGGCTCCAGGGATCGTCGAAATAGGTGGCACTTCGACGCTGAGGCCGAGACCGTAAGGCTTCGGCGCCGGAACCTGCCTGGCCACTACCACCAGTTCCACAGCCACCGGAGCCACTGCGCTCGCGTCGGCCAGCAGAGTCAAGCGCCCGTGTTCTCTGGGGGCATAGAAGAAGTCCACCGTGTAGGACTCGCGGACCGGTCCAGCGGGCAACCAAAACACTGCCACACCGCCACCGAAGCCAACCCGCGAATCGGCGGGACAACCGCTGGGACCAAGCCTCTGCAGGGTCGTCGAGGTACACGTGCCGGCGCCGCGCGCGTCGACCGTCATGCCAGCGGGCGCGTATAGCGTGAGCTTGCGCGCCGGTGAGGCGCCTTCGTTGGGTACAGCGAACTTCGCGCTCACCGACAGGTTGGTCGAGGCGCCGAGTCCATCCGGCGTGAAGCTGGCCTGAATCGTCACCGCTTCGCCCGCCCAGGTGGCGCCAGCGAAGATCAGACACGTGCAGAGCGCGAGCGCCACCAGCAGCAGCGTTCGCGCTCCACGCGTCATCGCCGAAGCCCCATATGCCGATAGCTCCGCGCGACTCTGCCTGCACGTGACCCGACCCAATCGAAGCTATTTCCCCCAGCCTTCACGTTACCCAGAGTAACGCGAATTTGGGTCGGTGTCAAATCTGCTTACGTAGGGGCGCCGCGGGCTTGCTTTTCCGTTACCAGCTCAGTTGATCCGGGCGCGTGGCGGCATGGCGCAGTATGCGGGGCACGATCTGGCGGTGCAGGACCGATACGGGTGGCCAGATGATCGCGGCGATCCGTCGGTCATAGCGGACATATGTAGATTGGGTGACGCGTGTGGTCTCGGCCCGGAAGACGAGGCGAGAGGTGAGAAACCACGAGCGCGACTCGATCGTGACGGAGTCAGGTGACCTGTCGATGATCGCCCAGCCAAGGACATGCTCGGGCGAGGACCACGGGCCGAATTTGAGGCCCAGTCCATAGCGGAAACCGATTAGGAGGAACCAACGAACAGGTCGTGGCGCTTGCTCGAAGACCGCGCGCGCCCACTGCTCAGGGGTGCGCTCGTCGGCTGCGGCATGCGGGGCCGCAAAGGAGTCGTCGTAGTCGTATTGGTATCCGGCGAGACTGCTCGTCATCTAATGCAGCAGGCTACTTGCTTATTAGACACGTGTCAAATAGAGTGTGGGGATGGCATCGTCGAGTGTCGGCCGAGCATCGAACGTGAGACGCAGGCTCGCGCCAGCGGCGCGACGCGATCAGATCCTCGATGTCGGCGCGAAGCAGTTCGCAGCACGGCCCTACGAACAGGTTCACATCGCGGACGTCGCCGCAATCGCCGGTATCTCACGGGCGCTCGTATACCGATACTTCCCGACCAAGCGGGACCTGTTCACCGCCGTTTATAGCCGCGCAAGCGAACGGCTGCTGGCGGCCAGTGAACTCGTGTCCGGCCTGACGCTCGCCGAGCAGGTCCTGGCGGGCCTGGACGCGCACTTCGACTTCTTCGTCGAGAACGCGCGGACCGTGCTCGTCGCCAACCGCGGCGCACTCGCGGGCGATCCCGCGATCGAGGGCATCATCTCCGAGGAGCTAGCAGAGTTGCGCCGGCGAATACTCGACGCCAGCGGACTGCACGACCGTGAGCGAATGCGCGCTTCGATCGCGCTCTCGGGCTGGCTCGCGTTCGTGCGCGCAGTCTGCGTCGAATGGCTCGCCGACCCCCACCAGACCCTCACGCGCGAGGACGTGCGTGAGATGTGTCTAAGCGCACTGTTCAGCACGCTCGGCGGCGAGACGACCCAGACCATGACCACAGAATTGGAGTGAACGCATGAGCCAACCGCCGACGTCGATATCTACACCGACACTGGAGCGAACAAGATGAGCCGACAAATGACACCACCCGCCACGCACGAGACCAGATCGGCTGTAGCGCACGAGACCATCGCGGCCACCACGAACGAGGCCACATCGGCCACCACGAACGGCGTTCCCTCCTCGACAGGGAGCCCGGAGGAGCGCTACGTCGCTCGTTGGCTCCAAGGATGGTCCTATGGCGCCAGCCAGCGTTGTCTGGACGAACACGCGACGACAATCTTCGACGAGCACACCCGCTACATCCAGCCATTGTTTGACGCGGTCACCGGCGAGCAGGGCATGCGAGAACTGTTCGAAGGTATCTTCGCGCTAATCCCCGACCTGCGCGCCGAGCTCGATCACTGGGCCGTCAATGAGGGCGTCGCGCTGATCGAGTTCACACTCACGGGAACAATCGGCGGTAAGCCAATTCGTGTGCGCGGCGTCGACCGCATGCAGCTCGACGGGGAGAAGCTGGTGTTGCGCGAGAGCTACTTCGACCCGCTACCACTGCTGATCGCGCTATTGACCCGACCACGAGCCTGGCCACGCGCACTACGCAACATGCGTGCGCACCCGCTACCCCGGCTGCGCCCCAGCCGAACCCCATTAGCCCACGACCCCAAGCGGCGCGTTGTGAGCTAGCGACGTCATGGTCGAAATGGGCCACGCCAACCCCGCGCTCGCCCTGCGCGTCGACCGACGGGCGATATGCGGCGCGGAGATGACGAGAAGGCGACTCTGCGGCGCCTGATAGAGCAGCGCGACCTATAAAATGCTCCGCCGCCATGCACGACCTTGTGATCTTCGACTGCGACGGCGTACTCGTTGACTCCGAGGTGATATCCAACGAAGTGCTCGCCCGGATGCTCACCCGAGAGGGCCTCCCCACCACACTCGCCGAGGCTCGTCGCGAATGCCAAGGGCGTCTTCTCACGGATGTCCGCAGTCAAGCCCAGGCCAAGCTCGGCCGCCCATTTCCATTGGACTGGCTCGCCGAATACGAACACGAGCGCGACGAGGCGTTCCGCCACGAACTCACGCCGGTTGAGGGCGCGGCGGAGGCGGTGCAGCTAGTCAAGGCAGCCGGACTGAAGGTCTGCGTCGCATCTCAGGGCCAGTTGGCAAAGACACGATTGACGCTCGGGCTGACCGGCCTGCGTGACCTGTTCCCACCCGACGCCTTGTTCTCTGCTTATGACGTCCCACGCCCTAAGCCGGACCCAGCTCTCTTTCAGCACGCAGCCAGGACGATGAAGGCCAGCCCATCCGCCTGCGCGGTCATCGAGGACAGCCCATCGGGAATCGTGGCTGCGGTTGCAGCAGGCATGCGTGCCATTGGTTACGCGGCCGACAGCGACGAGCGTGCCCTCCGCAACGCTGGCGCCACCGAGATCATCCGGTCTCTGGAGGAGCTCCCAGAACTCTTGGCTCATTGCGTCTGAGAGCGGCGCGGCAATCGACCGCTCTACCACGCGAATGTGGCATGGTTTCAAAGGATTTGAGAGTGGGACGGATTTGTTACGTGGAGGCTGTTCGGCTAGGCGTTATGGGGCGCGGTCATCGTGACTGCCTCCGCTTTGACTCCGAGAGCCCAGTCGGGTTGGCAAGAAACGCCGCCGTGACGAGCTTGCCGACCGGGCCACTCGTCACTATTGTGAGGATGCCGACAATAAGCCGCTTCTTCGGGCTCACGATCACGATGTACTTCGATGACCATGACCCTCCCCACTTCCATGCGCGAGCCGCGGGGCACGGCGCAAAGGTCCAGATCGACACGCTGGAAGTGCTGGTGAGCGACCTGCCGCGTCGAGAGATGCGACTGGTGCTTGCATGGGCGGAGATGCATGCGGCGGAGCTCAACGAGAACTGGCGTCGAGCGCGCGAAGGTGCCACACTGCAAGAGATCGAGCCACTGCACAATGATTGGGCTTACCCCAGACATAACTCACGCGATCGTCCCGCAACATGGCGTCTTGCGGCTCACGTTCGCAGACGGCGTGACCGGCGAGGTCTACGTGCTGGACCGTATGCGCGGACCGGTTTTCGAGCGCGCCGTGACTCCACATGGGTTTGCAGCGGTCAGGGTCGATCCCGAGACAGGGACGGTTTGCTGGCCGGGACGCGCAGACCTTGCACCGGACACGCTCTACGAGCGCGTGCGGACCGGCGCTTGGCCCAGTCAGAGCCAAGCCGCGTAAAGCCTCATCCTTCGCGTGACCGCGCTCAACAAGATGTCGCCTGGCAATGTTTCCAGGTTGCGAAACAGCTTTTGGCGCTGATCTCGTCGGACTGCTCCTGTCGCCAAAAGTCGTTGGCCTTTAGGCGAATGTCCTGTATTGGCGGGACGTGTCGGCAGTCGTCGCCGACGTGAGAAAAATGGGCCCGATTTGTTACGCGGGGGCGGTTCGGCCTTATCCTGCGGACCGTCGAGGCTTGGGTTGCCTCCGAGTTGCCTCCGTGACGTCCGGTCGAGGTTGAGGCGCCGGGCCATACTCCGTCCGCGGCGGCGCTCATGATGGCGCCGTGCCCCGCATCAGCTTCTTCTACGGGATCGTCGTGACGATGTACTTCTACGACCACGATCCGCCCCACTTCCACGCCGAGTATGCCGAGCATCACGCGGCGATTGTGATCGGCAGCAACGAGATACTCGTGGGCAGTCTCCCCGGTCGCGCGCTCAAGCTCGTGACTGAGTGGGCCAGTCTGCATCGCGAGGAATTGGAAGCAGACTGGCAGCGGGCCAAGGACGGGGGTTCTCCCGAGCCCATCGACCCGTTGCCGTAAGATGAGCGTATGGAGTTTGTTCGCGTCACCTCTGTAGACGTGCTTGGTCACTACAAGCTCAGGCTTGGCTTCAGCGACGGCAGCACACGCAACGTCGATCTCACCGGAGAGTTGCATGGCCCCGTGTTCGAGCCTCTGGCCGATCCCGACTACTTTGCACAGGTGCAAGTAGACGACCAGTTGGGCACTGTCGTGTGGCCCAATGGAGCCGACCTCGATCCCCTCGTGTTGCACGGGGATTTTGAGCCGGCTTCGCGCCTCGTCCATCACTGAGCGACGTCCAAACAGTTGCCGGCCACAACTGCGGCTCGCGGGACGTGCCGGCAATCGTCGCTGCCCTGAGAAAAATGGGCCCGCCAGGACTCGAACCTGGGACCAACCGATTATGAGTGCGCTACGGGCTTTACGGCTGGTTACGGCTGTTAGTGGATTTGGCTCAACCGTGCGGTTTTTCGGGGGGTCGCACCGGGCGTGTTTTGCGCTGCGTCCGGACCTTCGGTGGCCCCAAGGTGGCCCCGAGCGTCCCCCAAGATGTCGTCCCATGCGTCCGCGCTGCCGAGGCCGTCATCGACTTGGTGGATGTAGACGTTCATCGTCGTGGTGAGCTGTGAATGGCGTAGCCAGCCCTGCACCTGCTTGAGGCTCTTTCCGTGCGCGAGCAGCAGTGACCCGCAAGCCTTGCGGAACGCGTGGAATGCGACTCCCTGGTAGTCCCATACGGGCTCCTCGGCGTCCTCCCCTCCCCTGCGCACCCTCACCGTCCCCGTCTGCACCGCGATCCCAGCGTCGATCAGCGCGGGGTGAAGCACGCGGTTGTAGACGTTGTGGTAGCTCAACGGTGTGCCCTTGGCCGACGGGAACACCGGAGCCTCGGGCGACGCATCCTCGGGTCGCAGCTCGGTCAACCATGCTGCCATCGAGGCCGACAGCGGCACGCGGGCGTAGCTCGCCTCGGTCTTGAGCTTCTTGCGCTCGCCGCGGTAGACCTGCTCGGCAACCATGATGTGCGGATCGTCGCCCAGGTGGACGTGCTCCCAGGTCAATCCCAGCAACTCGCCGATCCGCACGCCCGTCTGCGCAAGCAGCGTGAAGAACGCGCGCCAAGACACCGGCATCGCGGCCAGGATCGCCATAACGTCCTCTGCGGTCAGCGCGCGCGGGGGCGGCTTGCGGTGCTGCCGCTTCGCGGTGTCAGACGGCACGTACCTGACGCCGGCCGCCGGGTTGGAGCCAAGGTCGCCATCTTCTACGGCCGACGCAAGCATGACCGACAGCGCAGCCTTGGCGCGACGGATCGTGCTCGGTGTGGCATCTCGACGCTCAAGCTGGCGCAGCCAATCGCGCACGTCGGGGGCCGCGAGCTCGCGCATCCGAATACGGGCGATCGGCAACGGGAGGATGTGCAGTCGAAAGCTGATCTCGTACTCCCGCCGCGTGGACTTCTCAAGCCCCCGACTCGTGCGCCCTCGATAGGCGGGAAACCACGTCTCGTAGTAGGTAGCCACGGTCAACGACGATTGCGGTCGGCGGGTGCCCTTGCCCGACCCGACGTTCGCCTTGAACTCTCGCGCCAACTCAAAGGTGGCGAACATCTGCTTGTGCTCCTGGCCACGCTCCTTCCACCGGACCACATATAGGCATTTGCAGCGGCCGTTGCCTTTGCACCCGCCAGCGTGCCGGCGATAGATGCCGGGGACACTCGTCTTCTCTAGCTTGCGCTTGTCGGTCATCACACCTCCATTTGATCGTGGAGGTGTATCGGTTGGAAACTCCCATCAGACGCTCAACTCGTCTGCCTTCAGAGCTGCGCGCGACGCGCACACGACGCGCTTGTTGATCCGTGTCACGAGACCCTTTGCCTCCAGCTCGGCCAGCGCGTCAACGACCGCGAGTCGGCTGCCTTCGCCCTTCTCGCGGATCATCTCCTCGACGGTCCACGGCCTGTCTTCGGCGATCAACGAGAACAGGACGCCCTGGGGGCTGGTGGGTGGGGCGGAATCGATGCTCATGGTTCCTCCTTTGTGGTTGGAGGCCCCGGAGGACTGCTCGGGCAAGGAAGCCGCGCTGCCGGACTGGTAGCTTGGCTGGCGTGCCGGGAGTTGACGCTCTCGGTGCCACGCGGGGCGGCTGCTACTGGCGGCGCGCCCCGCATCTGCATATGGAATGAAGACCAGTCTATATGCTTACACGCATGTGGTCAAGCGCATGGACTTGAGCGCCTGTGCGTGAAAGTCTCCGCGCCATGCCTCCACGACTTCCAGGCGACCCAGAGCTTGGCCGAGCCGTCCGTCGCCTGCGCCAAGAACGCGGCCTCACGCAAGAAGAGCTTGCCAGTCGCGCAGGCACGACGTTCGGCACGGTCAGCCGTGTGGAGTCGGCAAAGAGCGCACCCGCCTGGTGGACCGTGCGCAAGATCGCCGAGGCGCTTGGCGTCTCGATAGCGGAGCTGGCCGGCGCAGCGGAAGCCGAGTGCTGAACCGGCCGACGGGCTCCCCGCCCGGACAGGGGCGAAGCAGCTTTACGGCGCGAGCCGTCTGCCGTCGAAGCCGTCGATCGAGGCTTCGAGCTGCTGCTGCCAGTCGTCGCGCTTCGGCTTGACGCCCCAGTCGGCGATCAGGTGCCACAGAACCAGCTCAAGCGGCACCCGGCGTGTTGGGATGTGGAGCCCGCCGGCCTGTTTGCCGTCAGGGAAGGCGCCGCGTACGTGCACATGAGCGCGAACGTATGGGTAGTCCGAGGTAAGGGGCTCGCGTTGGTACTCCCAGCGGATCAACCACGAATCCGCCGACTCGTCCGCCTGCAGGCGATAGGCGTAGGACTCGGTGCTGTAATCGCCATCCTTGACGACGATCACGTGACGCACGAACAGGTGCACCCCGGTCCCGTGCAGCTCCAGCGGCGCACTGTCCCCATCGACGATCCTCATCAGCTGGAAGGCGCCAGCATAGGCAGGCACAGGAATCAGCGACAAGCGCGAATCGCTGACTGTGCTATTGAGAGCGCCGTTGAGATGATCGGCGAAACGCTGTGCTGCTCTACGCGACAGCTCGATGCCCGTTCTGGCCTATCCGGAGCAACACCACGAGATCCCCAACGGCAGCGTCCGCGTCGTCAAGCTCGCCCGCAGTGTACGCGCGGACGAACTCCGCCCGGCTCATGCCGATCCCACGACGAACCTCCCGTTCGAGAAAGTCGTCGTACTCCTCGGGAGTGAACTCGATGATCGGGGTACCGGCTTCGGTTTCGCTGCGCTTCATGGCTTTTCTTCCGTCGTGGCTGTGCCTTGCTCCAGACAGAATGATAGACACGCCGGATGGCGCGGTCGCTTCATGGCCGCTTGCCACCTCCCGCACGCAGCCACGCGTCGAGTTCGCTGCGCCTAAAAAGCGTCCGGCTCCCGTCCTTCACGAACGGGATGCGACGGGCGGACACGAGGCTGTAGACCCTCGACTTCGGGCAGCGCAGATACTCGGCCGTCTCCCCCACCGTCAGCCAGCCGTCGGTTTGGTCACGCTTCGATAGCCGTGGCGCGAGTCGTTCGGCGAGCATGTCGAGCGCGTCGTCATCGAGGGCGTCGAGCAGGACCTGGACGAACATGACGCTCACGGTGCGGCCCACTTCGTGCGTGGACGCGCCCAGATGATTCGTGATGCCTGCCTGGGTGCCGGGGAGTGCCGCCTTGGAGTTGTTGCCATCGAGGTCATAGACCACGACCCCACCCGACCGGCCAACGACTTCAGCACCGACGAGCAGCGACGTAGTTGGTCTACTTCATAAGCCCTCATACAGTTATTGACCGTAAGCACGCCCAAACGGCCATGTAGTTTTGTTTGGGCCTGCTGGGGCCCAGTGATGAGTGGGCTGGCCGTTGGTTCGCGGAGCCCGTGTTGGGACTGTGTGGCGTGACGGCTAGGTAGTGGTGTCCGGTGCCCCGTAGAGGGTGTGGCAGGCGACGGGATGACTCAAGTAAAACGGCTGGCCCCGGCTGTCGGGTGCCCTACGTTGGATTTGTCTCCCGCCGCCTGTCACGGACGCCGCCATGACTTCATAGAAGCGTGCCTGTCGCTCGACATGGCTTTGTCTGGCGGTCTCCACATCACACCAGCGCCAACCAGCAAATGAGGAGACCAGAATTGATGATCGCAGTAGGCGTGGACACGCACAAGCAGCAGCACCATGCGGTAGCTCTCGACGGCCTCGGACAGATCCTCGGGGAGATCGTGATCGCGACGACCCTCGCCGGTTACAGCCAGTTCGTGTGCTGGCTGAAAGACCTCGGCGAGACCGTTCTCGTCGGCATCGAGGGCGCCGGCAGCTACGGCGCCGGACTATGCGAGTTCCTGCAAGCCGAGGAGATCGAAGTGTTCGAGGTCGAACGCCCACAACGACGTGAGCGTCGGGGCGGCAAGTCAGATCGCATCGACGCTCTGCTGGCCGCCAAGAAGGTCCTCACCCGTGACGGTCTCTCGACACCCAGGGGGTCCGGGAAGCGTTTGGCGCTGCAAATGCTGTTGGCGGGCTACCGCTCCATCGTCAGCGAGCGCTCACGCCTCTACAACCAGCTGCAAGCGCTGCAGATCAGCGCACCGTACGCGTTGCGGGAACGAATCGGCCAAACTCGCAACGGCGCGACGCTCGCCAACCGCCTCACGGGGATGCGTACTCGACCAACCGCAAGCCAGCAGGAGAACTTGACCCTGCAGGTCCTTCGCGATATCGCTAACCGTGCTCGAGGACTCGACACAGAAGCCGAGAATTACACCCGCCAGATCGAGGAGATGGTCAACTCCCTCGCACCGGCGCTGCTGGAGGAGCCTGGCGTCGGACCGATCTGTGCCGGCAGGCTCCTAGCGTTCAACCCATCACGGTTCACCAGCGAGGCAGCGTTCGCGCGCGCTAACGGCACCGCCCCACAACCCGCATCATCGGGGAAGACCGTCAGGCACCGTCTCAGCCGCGGCGGAGACCGACAAGTCAACGCAGCGATCTACACGATCGCGCTCTCCCGCTCAGTCCACCACCCCCAAAGCCGCGCCTACATCCAACGCAAGATCACCGAAGGAAAGACCAAACGAGAGGCCATGCGATCCCTCAAGCGACACCTCTCCCGCCACCTCTACAACCAACTCGCAAAAACACCCTTGACAACATAGAAGCATCCACGCAATTCGTCCAGACGCTTTCGACGGACGCCTTCGCGCATCGTCTACCCACTGATCTGACCCGAGGGCCGCAGATCACGCGACAGACCCGCCGCCCGTCAAGTCGCCTTCAGCGCCGGACCACGAGCGGCGCTCCAACAGCCAGGTTGTTCGTTCTCGTGTCAAGTGAGATGCCGTGTGCTTGTAGGTTGTGAGACGGGTTATCCGTCTCATTTGATGTGTGTCTGTCTAGAAGCCTCTCCTTCGTTGGCTGCCGAGGGGTTGGTAGCGTTTGCTGTAGTCGGGTGCCAGGACGCGGATGAGCTGCTGGTCGAGATAGACGTGGATCAACGCGCCGGTCTCGACGACGCGGACGCGCGCACCGACATACTCGATCGGTAGCGCGATCGCGAGACCGGCGTAGGAGAACACGCCGGTCTTTGAGACCTTGCGGATCAGCGAATGCGGCGGGTAGAGAGGGTCCTTCCGCGGCTCGCTGGTTGCGAGATCGGTGCCGACAAGAGCGGTGGGCGTGTAGCGCTCGGCGGGCGTGAGATCGCCGAGCGCCTGGTGCGGGCGCTCGGTGTTGTAGTGGCCCTGGAAGCGCCCGAGCAGGAGCTGTAGGTGCTCGAGGTCGACGACGGGGCCTTCTTCGGCGAGCCATTCCTTCATCGTGCGGTGGAAGCGCTCGAGCTTCCCGAGTGTCTGCGGGTGCGCGGGCGCCGAGTTGATCATCTGCACGCCGAGCGCGGCGAGCTTGCGCTCGAAGGCGACCTCGTGCCCGTGCAGCCGGCCGGTGAAGATCGCGCCGTTGTCGGAGAGCAGCTGCCTGGGTGTTCCGTGCAGGCTGGCAGCGGCGGTGAAGGATTCCCAGGCGAGCTCGCCGGTGGCCCGCGCGCCGGCGCGGATCGCGAGCAGGTAGCGGGCGTGATCGTCGAGCACGTCGATAGCCCAGCCGTGCCCGCCGCCCGCGAGCGGAACCTGGGTGGCGTCGATCTGCCACAGATCGTTGGCGAGCGGCCGCTCGAAGCGCAGCTTCGCCGTTGCTTTGCGGGGCGGCTGTGGGGCGATCAGGTGGTTGCGCTTCAGCGCCCTGTTGACCGTCGAGACCGCCGGCGCCTCGACACCGGCGCGCAACAGCTCGGCTCGGATCCGCCGCGCACCCCAGCGCGGGCGGCGCCTGCGCAGCGCGCAGATCATCGCCTCGAGCTCGGCGTCGATCTGACCGGGAGAGCTGCGCGGAGCCCGGGAGCGCGATACGAGCCCTGCCTCGCCTTCCCGCAGGTATCTGGCGCGGTAGCGGTAGAAGCTCGCACGCGATACGCCGCGTCTGCGGCACACCTCAGCCACCGAGTCGCCCGTGCGCTCGGGTTCCAACAGCAACTCCAACTTCAGATCCTCCATCGAGACCACCTTCAACGCCACGCTGACCTCCGTCGCTAGCCATCACGAACGGAAGCCAGACTGATCCACCGCGGCGTCTCAGAAGTCCCGAGAACGTCTCAAATGAGCCGAGAACGCTGTCACGCATCAGTCGAGAACGATCTGTCGCACATCTCCCCGACTCTTACAGCCGAACGTGGTGGGGACATTTGGCTACGTGGATGTCAAGCTCCCGCTTGGTGCGACGCTGACGTGGTTCGTGCTGGTGCTGGCGCTGTGCGCAGTCGCGATGTGGGTCTCGAGGCGAGCTGAGCGCGCACTGCTCGGCTGCGTGCTCGCGCTAGCGCTCGGCGGTCCGGCTGTGTTCTACGCGATCGTGATCCGCCCGACCGGCTTCGGCTTGCAGGGACGCCACGTCCTCGGGCTCCTGGTAGCGGTGCCGCTGCTGGCGGGAGAGGCGCTCTACCGCCATCGCGACCGCGTGCGAGCGCGTCTGACACGAACGCTAAGCGTCGGCGTGGCGGTGATTCAGGCGCTCGCGTGGTACGTAAACGCCAAGCGCTACGCAGTCGGCGGGAAGGGCCCCACATGGTTCCTCGACCGAGCGGCGTGGTCACCGCCGCTGGGATGGTGGCCGTGGCTGGCAATGACGATCGTGGCCACGCTGTGCATCCTCGCGAGCGCGCGCTACGGTCAGCGCGCGGAGTCGGCACGCTACTACGCACACTCTTGAAACCGTTGTAGTAGCAGCGATTCAGCGCGCCGGCTACCTGGGAAAAGACCGTTTTGGGGTCCGGTGCCGCCTATAGTTGACGCCGTGATTCGAGTCCGCTACTCAGGATCTATTCGTGGCGCGCATATGCTGTCCCGCGACCTTTCCAACGATGGCTTCCAAGCGAAGTTCCCTCCGCCCTTCGAGCGACGTGGAGCTGGACAAGATGTCATCCACGTCATGATGGAAGTTGTCTCGCAGGCTAAGGACGGATTGATCGACTATGCGGCAGTCGAAGGGATCAGGCGCGTAGTCCGAACCTTCAAAGAGCGTCATCCGGGCATAGAAGCAGATGTCGAGTCCGCCGAGGACGAGTAGTTCTCAGAGCGACCCAAGATCAGGAAGGACAACCAATGGCTGTCATCAGGAATGAGCTTCGACAGAACGAGCAGGGTGAGCCGGAAGTCTGGGCGAACCTCGGGGACATACTCGATTGGCTCGACACACTGGCCTCGCAGGCGGTCGTCCCGGCCGCAGCCGGAGTCACGCTGGAGATCAAGAACGCGTTGCTGGAGCAGTTCAGCAACGCAACCGTGGTGCGGCGCGGCTGATCCGACCTTCGCAGTTGGTTTCGCCGCCGGGTTGCGGCTCTCGTCTGCAAGAAGGTTGGGGTAAACCGAGCCGAGATTTCGGGGTATCGGCCGTCTAAACGGTTTCGATCTGGCTCTACCACGCGGAGGGCGAGAAGTCGCCGACCCCTGAGAAGTCGCCGACCCCTCGACCCCTCTTAGTTCGCGCAAGGCCTCGCCGAACGCCGCGTCTGGGGCGCATGGTCCGCGCACTCCGCTACCGCTATCCATTCCACACGGGACTGGGCTACCTTTGGGGCAGGTGGCCCCAAAGGTGGCCCCACAGCCGTCTTAGGGTGAGTTCCTTGGTCTCTTTAACGCAAAAATCCCGCTCAATAAGCGTGGTTCTACAATGGGCCCGCCAGGACTCGAACCTGGGACCAACCGATTATGAGTCGGCGGCTCTAACCAACTGAGCTACGGGCCCTTATCGCGCTTGACGCGACTGCTCAGAAGCTACCAGCAGGGCTTCGATGTGCGCTTCGGGGCTTGGGATGGTTTGATTCGTTGCCAAACGAGCGAGGAGAGCGGCTATGGCGGAGCGGGCGGCGATTGTTACAGGAGCATCCAGCGGTATCGGTTTGGCGATTGCTCGGGTGCTTTGCGAGGAGGGCTTTGGCGTCACGATGGCCGCTCGGCGGGCCGAGAAGCTGCAGGCGGCCGTGGATGGGCTCGCTTCAGAGGGCTTTGACGTCCACGGGGTTCCCGCCGCGCTCTCGGAGGAGAGCGAGATCCAGAAGGTGGTCGTCGCCCACCGTGAGCGCTACGCGCGTCTGGATGTGCTCGTCAACAATGCCGGCGTCGGTATTGGCGCTCCAGTCGGAGACATCCAAACCAAGCATCTCGACATGCAGATCAGCGTCAACCTGCGCTCGATCGTGCTGTTCTACCGCGAGTGCCTGTCGATGCTCAAGGAGTCGGCTGTCGAGCATTCAAACACGCTGGTCGTCAACACCAGCTCGATCTCAGGCAAGCGCGCCGAGGCATGGCTATCGGTCTACTCCGCCACCAAGCACGCCGTCGTCGGTTGGACCGAAGCGATGAACAAGGAACTTGGCTCGGCTGGCATCAAGTCCACCGCCCTCTGCCCAGCCTTCGTTGACACGCCGATGACCGACTTCGTCAAGGGTCAAGTCAAGGCCGAGGAGATGATCCGACCGCAGGACATCGCCGAGGCTGTGCGCTATCTGTTGCGCGTCTCCCCCGCTTGCGTAGTTCCTGAGATGATGTTCGTGCGTCCCGGCGACGCCCTCTAAAGGAAAGGACGCAGATGAAGCTAGGCGTACACATCGGGTATTGGGGCCTCGGCCTCAGCTCCCAAGATCAGCTTGAAATTGTGCAGGAAGCCGAGCAGCTGGGCTACGACTCCGTCTGGACCGCCGAGGCATACGGCTCCGATGCCGCCACCGTGCTCGCGTGGCTGGCAGGACAGACTTCCAAGATTCGGCTCGGCTCCGGCATTTTTCAAATGCCAGGCCGCTCCGCCGCGATGACCGCCATGACGGCCGCCACGATCGACCAGCTCTCCGGCGGGCGCATGATCCTCGGCATCGGCTCCAGCGGTCCGCAGGTCGCCGAGGGTTGGCACGGACAGCGCTTCGCTCAGCAACTCCAGCGCACCCGCGAGTATGTCGCCGTCGTGCGCAAGGCACTCGCGCGCGAACGCCTCGAGTTCCATGGCGAGACGCTCGAGCTGCCCCTGCCCGACGGCCCCGGCAAGGCGCTCAAGCTCACGATCGCCCCCGTGCAGGAGCACATACCTGTGTATCTGGCGGCTATCGGTCCCAAGAACACGGCTTTGGCGGGCGAGATCGCCGATGGTTGGATCCCCACCCTATTCTCACCTGAGCACGTCTCCGAGCTGCGTCCTCTGTTGCAGGAAGGCGCCGACCGCGTCGGGCGTTCGCTCGACAGCTTCGACATCGCCCCTACCGTCAACGTCTTCGTCACCGACGACCTGGAGGGCGCCCGCAATGCGATGCGTCCCTTCATCGCGCTCTACGTCGGTGGCATGGGCTCACGCAAGCAAAACTTCTACAACAACCTTGTCTGCCGCTACGGCTTCGAGGCCGACGCCAAAGTCATCCAGGACCTCTACCTAGAAGGCAAGCGCGAGGAGGCGATGGCCGCCATCCCGGATGCATTGATCGACATGGTCTCCTTGTGTGGGCCCCGCGACGTGGTGCGCGAGCGCCTCAACATCTACCGCGAGGCTGGCGTCGGCACGCTCGGACTTACGCCGATCGCGTTCACCAAGGACGATCGCCTCGAGCAGCTACGCCTGGTCGCCGAGCTCGCTGGCTAGCCTCTCCCGCCGTGCCCGCCCTTCGCCCGCTGCGTCTGCTGCTCGGCGCCTTCGGCGACCCCGGCCACGCGTTCCCGATGATCGCGCTCGGGCGGGCCCTGCGCGCCCGCGGGCATGACGTCACGTTGCAAACATGGAAGCGTTGGCGCGAGCCCGTCGAAACGGAGGGTCTCACCTTCGCGCCAGCACCCGAGTACAGCGCCTTCCCAATCGGCGACACGCCCCTGGATTTCTACGAGGCGGTCGTCTACGCCACGCGCGACACACTCCCGCTCGTGCGCGAGCTTCGCCCCGATGTGGTCGTCCATGACATCCTCACACTCGGACCGTCCCTCGCGGGCGAGCTCGAGGGCATTCCGAGTGCCACGCTGATCCCTCACGTCTTCCCAGAGGCTGCCCCCGGGTTCCCGATCTACTCTTTCGGGGCACGCCTGCCGCGTACCGGAGTGGGCCGGGCATTCTGGAACCAAGCCCATTTTCCCGTCCGTCGAGGTCTTGAGAGCGGACGTCTCGCGCTCAACCGGGCACGTGCGGGCGTGGATCTCCCCCCGCTGTCGGGTGTGCATGGCGGTACCAGCCGCGAGCTTGCGCTCGTCGCCACGTTTCCCGGTCTCGAGTACCCGCGCGTCTGGCCCGCGAGCACCCATGTCATCGGCCCGCTGATGTGGGAGCCCCCGGCGCAGGATGTCCCGTTGCCGCCTGGCGATGGCCCGTTGGTCCTAGTCGCGCCTTCCACCTCCCAGGATCCCGAGCATCGTCTGCTGCACGCCGCCCTGCGCGGACTTGCCGACACGCCGGTGCGTGTGCTGGCGACCTACAACGGCCGTCTTCCCTCGCGTCCGATGCTGGTTCCGGGCAATGCACGCGTCGTCTCCTGGGTTTCCTACGCCCGCACGCTTCCCCATTGCGACGCCGTCGTCTGCCACGCCGGCCACGGCACTTTGGTGCGTGCACTCTCCCTCGGTGTACCAGTCGTCGCCTGCCCCGTCGCCGGCGACATGAACGAGAACGCCGCCCGCCTCGCATGGTCCGGCGCCGGTGTTCGTCTGCCGCGGCGCTTTATCTCTCCGCGGCCATTGCGACGCGCTGTCGAGTTCGTGGTCAGCGAGGCCAGTGTTCGGGTGCGGGCGCGAGAGCTTGCCACCTGGTCGGCCGAGCACGATTCTGGGGCTACGGCTGCTGCGCTGGTTGAGCAGCTTGCGTCTTCGCACAAGCCCACCTTGGAACTCGAACCCGTTTCTCTCCCCTCAGAGAACACCGCCCCCGTCAGAGGCGGATAGGTTCATAAAGCTCTGGGGGTGGGACTCGAACCCACAACTTCGGAGTTAACAGCTCCGCACTCTGCCAATTGAGTTACCCCAGATCGTGCTACCCCGGAGGGAATTTGAGCGCGTCGGCCGGAAGGACTACCGTTCCATCCTCGACCTCGGCGTGACAATTAGAGCATAGAAGCACGCACTTGCGCGCCTCGACGCGCAGCTTATCGAGCGCGATGGCCACGCCCTTGGCGTTGATCTCGTGGCGCTTGCTCGATGGATCGAGGTGATGAAAGTGAAGCGCGCGCATGTTGCGGTCGTAGCCGCAGATACGGCAGCGTCCTCCTGCCTCCCTTACCAGCGTCTCCTTGACCCGACGGCGCCTACGAGACACAGCGTCTGACCGGCAGCGCTTACAACGGTAATTGCCCTGTCCCGTGAGCCAGAATTCGCTCTCACCGTGGTGCGGACAGCTCATCTTTACGGTCGCCAGCCCCGCCCGCTTGGCCGTGCGAGTGGCCTCGACAATCCGCCTTCCTCGGGCGCCGTGCGTTTTCAAGCCGTATCTGATCAGCCAATGCCTGACCGTCGCCTTGCTTCGACCGACGGCCTCGGCGATCTGAGCAATCGATGCCCCCCGCTCGACCAACATCTCCAATTCGGGGCGATCCAGGCCACCGCGCGCGGCGTGCTTCTGCCGATTGACAGCTTGAAGCCCATGCTTATCAACCCAGTACGCGATGGTTGCTTCGTGCCGATCAAACCGCCGGCCGATCTCCGCAAGCGACAGTCCCCGCCTGAGTAGCTGGTCCAATAAAGCGCGATCCATGCACTGTATTGTCTACCATGGGTCGGACGAGAAAACGAACACGCGTTCGTCCCGTAACGCGCGCAGGTCGAGCCGTGAAGGCACCAGAAGTATTCCTACCCCACCGGCCCGCTCTCCGCCAAAGCCCGCTCCTGTGCGCGGTCGAATTCGACCTTGACCTCCCCCCTGAGCCTCGCCAGGTCGCTTACCTCGCCGGCCCCCTGCGCGCGCGCCGCATGGATGCGGCGGTCGATCCACGCGAGACGCAACTGTAGTTGCTGCGCGTCGAGCATTGGCGGCTTGGCGGAGCCTTCATGCACGGGCCAGCGGCCCGCTTCGACGGTCAGCTCGGCGAGTAGCCCAACCAGTTCGCGGTCCTCGTCGTCAACGCCCTTGAGTGGCTCCGCGAGGTGTCCGGCCTTGAGGTGCTCGGCGGTCCTTCGCATCAGCTCGCTGGTGAAGACACCCCCGATGTCCATTTCCCCGAGTGCATGCTCGCCGTGCTTGGGTGTCGCTATGCACAGCGCGAGGAACGCACGCTCAGTGTCGGCGCGCGCGGAGAGCACGCGGCTTGCCTGTGCGCCCGCGCCACCGCCGGCACCCGCGAGGCCATTGGCGCCTGCCGCACCACGCTCGGTTCTTGCCGGTGCGGTACCGACACCTTCGCCCGCACGCCCAGGTCGCTCGCCGACCCGGGCCTGGCTGCCGCTCGCGGCCAGCAGCGTCTCCGCCAAACCCTCGCTCAAGCCGAGCCGCCCCGACACCATTCGCGTCAGCTCCATCCGCATCGCGCTCGGCGGGAGCGTCGCGAACACCGGGCGTAGCTCGGCGATCATGCGGTCGCGACCCTCGGGGCTTGCGTCGTCGCCATTGGCGAGCACGCGCTCGACGCGGAAGCGCACGAACGGCACGGTTCGCGCCACTGCCTCTTTGAACGCATCCGCGCCGCCCTGTTGCACCAGCTCGGCCGGATCGGCGCCGGCCGGCAGCTCCACCACGCGCAACTCGAGCTTGCGTCGCGCCGCCAACCGCGATGCCTTGAGCATTGCCTCCTGACCTGCGCTGTCGGCATCGAGTGCCAATAGCACCGTCTGAGCCAGACGTCCCAGCTCGCCCACCTGCTCGTCGGTGAGCGCGGTGCCCATGAGCCCGACGGCATTCCTGAAGCCGGCCTGGTGCAGCGCGATCACATCCGTATACCCCTCGCACACGATCGCCTCACCGACCTTCGTCGCCGCCACCCGTGCGAGATCGGCCCCATAGAGGTGGCGACCCTTATGGTAGACGTCGTTGTCGGAGGTGTTCAGGTACTTCGGCCCCTGCCCGTCGCGCATCGCGCGCGCGCCGAAGCCGAGTACGCGCCCGCGCATGTCGCTGAGCGGAAACATGATGCGCGAGCGGAAGCGGTCATACAAGCCCTGCTGCTCCCGCGAGCGCTGCGCGAGCCCGGTCTCGTACAGCTCCGCCTCGGAGAACCCTCCGCGCCGCGAAGCGAGCAGCACGCGGTCCCACGCACTCGGGGCGTACCCGACGCGGAACTCCTTGAGGATCGCCTCACCCAGCCCGCGGTCCTCCAAGTAAGCCCTTGCCTGCGCCGCCTCGGCTGACTCCCACAGGTAGCGCTCGTAGTAGGCGGCTGTTCGCGACAGCAGCTCCAGCAGGCGCTCCCGCTTGGCGCGCCGTTGGGCTTCCTTGGGATCCTCGCGTTCCACTTGCAGCTCGATCCCGGCGCGGTCGGCAAGCAACTCCAGTGCACCCTTGAAATCGACGCCCTCTGTCTCCTGCACAAACGTGAACACGTCGCCGGATGCCTGACAGCCGAAGCAGTAGTACACCTTCTCCAACGGCTCCACACTGAAAGACGGCGAGCGCTCGTCGTGGAACGGACACAGCCCCTCGTAGCTGCGCGGGCCTGCCCGACGCAGCTCCGTGCGGGTGCCCACCAGCTCCACGAAGTCGATCGCGTCGCGCACCCGGTCGCGCGAGTCTGGTGTGTAGCGAGCCATTGCGCTAGCACGCTAGCGGGCTGGTCGATTGGCGGTCACATCGACCGTGAATCGGTCGCGCGGCACTTCCAGGTCGGTGTACTCCCTGATGCAGTACCGGTCGGTCATACCGGCCACGTAGTCAGTGACGCGCTCGGCGAGATCCTCCGGCGCGTCGGTGTCCGGCCCCCTACCGTCGGCGGACTCTGGAACGGCGACGCTCGCTGAGGCACTCGGCAGCATTTCGGGATGCGCGACATAGTGCTCGAACAGCTTGCGCACCACGTTGGCAATACGCGCGTGCTCGGCACGCACTGCCTCGCCGAGATACACGTGCTCGAACATGAACTCGCGCAGTTGTGCCATCGCTGGACCCGCGACCGGCCCTTGCACGATGTCGCCGGCGAGGGCCGAGTGCTCGACCATGTCGTGCACCAACGCATCGATTCGTTGCGAGCCTGTCGAGCCGAGCGCCGCGATCGGCCCGTCGGGCAAATCCTCCTCGCGCAGCAGCCCCGCCCGCATCGCGTCGTCGATGTCGTGGTTGATGTAGGCAACACGATCGATGACGCGCACGATCCGCCCCTCCAGTGTTTGCGGCAACGGTGCACGGCTGGAGTGGCGGGCGATCCCGTCGCGCACCTGTTCGGTCAGGTTGAGCCCGGCACCGTCGCGCTCCAAGCGATCCACAACGCGCAGCGAGTGCTCGTAGTGGTGGAACTCGCGGCCGAAGCGCTCTTTCAGGCACTCGTCCAGCGCCTCCTCGCCGATGTGCCCAAACGGCGGGTGGCCGAGATCGTGGCCGAGCCCGATCGCCTCGACCAGATCCTCGTTGAGTGCCAGGGCACGCGCCACCGTACGCGAGATCGTCGTCACCTCGAGCGTATGGGTCAGGCGTGTGCGGTAGTGGTCGCCGAGGGGCGCCACGAACACCTGCGTCTTGTGCGTCAGTCGCCGAAACGCCTTGCAGTGCACGATCCGGTCGCGGTCTCGCTGAAAAGGGGTACGTAGGCCGCAGTCCTCCTCTGACCGAGCCCGATGCGCCGGATAGGAGCGAGCTGCCAGCGGCGAGAGCTCGCGCTCCTCGATTTCCTGGCGACGCTCAGCAAAGGCGACCGCGACAGACCTGGTGTCGCTTGCGATACTCACGCACTCGATTGTGGCAGCGTGGCCGGCATTAGCCGTACGTGTGCATGATGCTCTGAGCATCTCTGAGACGGCACGCTCGACCTGGCCGAGTATCCGCTCCTCCCCGGCCGGCGCCTCGCTTAGCGGACGCCCCAGTGCTTGCGTCATGAACGTGTGCGCGGACTCTCCCAATGAGAAGGCGGCAGCCTCGCAGGAATTGCACACAACCCCCCCGGCCGCGCCGGAGAAACCAACCAGGTGCTCCTCGCCTCCACAGCACGCACACGCCCCGAGTTGTGGCGCAAGCCCGGCCGCGACGAGCAGCTTCAAGCGGAAAGCCAGCGCGCTCGCGCGCGTCGCTTCGGCCGGATTCTCGTCAAGCAGCGACAGCTTGCGGCAGAGCAGATTGAACACGCCCGGGTGGGGCTCGGAAGTCTCGAACAGGCGCCCAACCGCATCGCAGGCGCGTGCCGCGGCGTCCAGGGCGCGTGCGTCGCCGCGCAGCTTCGAGTGACCCTCGACGGTCTGTGCCCCCGTGACCGTGAGCAGCTCGCCACGGCCTTCGTGCAACTCAATGCGTAGGCGAAAGAACGGCTCGAGTCTGCCCCCGAAGCGACTGCGTGCGCGACGCACCCCCTTCGCGATCGCGCTCATGCGGCCACGCTGAGGCGTATAGACGTGCAGAATGCGGTCCGCCTCGCCGTAACGCATCGAGCGCAGCACTACCGCTTCGGTCTTGACCAATCCCGCCATCGCTCGACCGAGTCTAGGATCGTGCTCGGCGGAGCTTCGCCAGGCGCCCCCGTGCCGCCCAATTTCCCCATTACCACGCTATTTCCCCCCACACGCATTGCTATACTTTATGAAGTAATGAGTCAAACCGAGCTTCAACATCAGTCACAACCCAGAGTCACCGTCTACACGACCGAGCCATGCTCGTTCTGCACACGGGTAAAGGGCCTGCTCAAGGCGCGTGGCGTGGACTTCGCCGAAGTCAATCTTTCAAAGGACACCGCCGGTCGCGTAGAGCTGGCCGGTCGCACAGGCATGATGACCTTTCCCCAGGTGCTCGTGGGCGAGCGGCTGCTCGGCGGATACGCGGAGACGCTCAGCGCTCTGGAGAGCGGTCGCCTCGATGAGATGCTGGCCGCCTAGGACGCGGCTGGCAGGTCTCACAAACATAGGTGCCCCGTCCCGCCACCACCATCTTCACGATCGTGCTGCCACAGCGTGCGCACGGCTCGCCCTCGCGGCGATGCACCTGAAAGCGATCTTGAAAAGAGCCCCACACTCCATCCACGTGGCGAAAATCGTCGATCGTTGCGCCGCGCGCCTCGATACCCGCTTGGAGCGCCCAGATCGTTGCCTCACGCAACGAGGAATATTGCTCGGCACTCAAACGTCCGGCGGGGCGTAGCGGGTGGATACCGGCGCGATATAGCGCCTCGTCCGCATAGATGTTGCCGACGCCCGCGACGCGCCGCTGGTCGAGCAAGAATGCCTTGATCGGTGCGCTGCGCCCACGTGCCTCGGCACGCAAGTGCGCTGTGGTGAAGCGCTCGTCCAGAGGCTCGAGGCCGAGGCGCGCGGCAAAGAACTCGTCGAGTGCATCACCGCCGAGCAACAGCTCGCCGGTTCCAAAGCGACGCGGATCGGAGATTGCCAGCCGCGAGCCCCCGCTCAACTGAACGCGCACACGCACATGTGTCGGCTCGGGGTCTGGATCACACAGCACCGTGCCTGTCATGCGCAAGTGCTGGGCCAGATGCACGTCCTCGCTCAAACTCCAAACCAGGTACTTCCCGCGCCGTCCCAGCTGCTGCACTTCCCGCCCGGTCAGAGCGTCCTCCAATTCGCTCGGCGCGAGCGGCCGGCACCAACGCCAATCGAGGACGCTCACGCGTTCAAGCGTGCGCCCCTCCACCAGCGGCGCCAACTGGCGCCTTATCGTCTCCACCTCGGGAAGCTCGGGCATCTGTTACCCCCAGCATATGTGCGCGGGGGTGCGCGTCGAAGTACACGTCCTTCAACCGCTCGGCTGAGAGGTGCGTGTACATCTGCGTGGTCGCAAGATCTGCGTGACCAAGCATCTCCTGCAGCGAGCGCAGATCGCATCCACCCGAGAGCAAGTGCGTGGCAAACGTGTGGCGCAGCGTGTGCGGAGTCATGCGCTGGGCGAGTCCCGCACTGCGCGCATGACTCTGGATGATCTTGTAGAGGCCCTGACGCGTCAGGCCAGCCCCGCGATGGTTCACGAGCAGATGGCTCTCCACGCGCGTACCGACCAGTTGTGGGCGGGCTCTGGCGCAGTAGGCGTCGAGTGCGCTCACCGCCTGACGTCCCACCGGCACGATCCGTTCCTTCGATCCCTTGCCGCGCGCACGCAACACGCCCTCGCGCAAATCCACGTCGCCCATCTCCAGGGCGGTGGCCTCCGAGATGCGCAGCCCGCACGCATACATCGTCTCCAGCAGCGCGCGGTCGCGCAGCGCGAGCGGCTCTCCTCCCTTTGGCTGCGCGAGCAGCTTCGCGACCTGCTCGCGCGAGAGCACCTTGGGGAGTCGCTGTGTCTTCGGCGGCCCACGCAACTCTGCCGTGGGATCATGCTCGATCAGCCCTTCGCGGCGCAGGTGACGGTAAAAGGAGCGCAAACAGGCGGCCTTGCGCTGCAAGGTCGCGGGCGACACGGCGGGACGATCCTCCCCGCCGCTGGCGAGCTCGGAGAGAAAAGCCGCGAGATCGCCGTGACCAGTGCTCAATGGTGACACTCCGCGGCGCGCGAGAAACCGGCCGAACTGTGCGAGATCGGACTGGTAGGCACTCAGTGTGTTGTGCGAAAGTCCGCGCTCCAGCTCGAGGTAGGCGAGAAAGTCGAGCGTCAGCTCCGCAACACGCGGACCGTCGACGCTTGTCGCCCCAGGCCTATCGCTACGCTCACCCTCAGAGTCGCTCACATAGTCGCATTCGTTGCGGCCACGCCTGCACCTTGACCGTGCAAGGCGACTCTCACCGAGGCAAGGTGACTCGGAGACTCGCGTTCGTTGCGAGCACTTGAAAGCAAACAGCGACGTGCACGCTGCACAAAGACGCGCTCAGCGAGCTTGGCTCTCGAGGCGTGCACCGGCGACACACAGATCGGCGAGCACCGTGCCGCCCGCGAGCGCGGCGCCGAAAAACAGTGGATCCTCGACCAGCACGCGGCCCATCGTCTCGGCGGGCAACCCGCTTTGCAGGTAGGCGGGCATGTCAACCGGCGCGCGGCGCCAATCGTGACGCGCCATCCGCGCGGGACGGTCGACATCGAGCTCCAGCTGCGGCTTGCCACGCTCTGAGGGGTGCGCCGTCGAGGAGGACCTAAGCACCGATCCCAGCCCGGCTCGCAGATCTGCGCCCACGGGCGAGCGGATCCCAGCCGGCAGCGCCACCGTAACGGGCTCGAGCAATAGGTCGAGCACAGTGAGTGTGTGATGAGAGATGCCGCGGTGGCGCGGGCGAGAGTCCGCGGAGGACATACGCGCTACGACCAGCGTCGGAGCGCCGAGCGCGAGCGCTGTGTGAGCCGAGTCCAGTGCATACATTCCACCGTGACCGAGCGGCGAGTTCGATCCCACGATGCCGGGGCCGGGTCCGCACACTGCCGCGTCCCAACCGAGCGCACTCAACCCGTAGTGGAGCGCCCCCGCGGTGGTCACGCTCTCCCCCTCCCCGCCATATGCCGCTCCGGCAGTCAGGTGACCGCTGAGCAGTCCGCGCTCACGCAGCGTCCGCACCACCCGCGAGTGCCCACCCGGCAACGCACCTCCAGGCGTCTGCACATAGCCAAGCGTCGCGCCGGGCCTCGCCTGCGCAAACGCCCACGCGACCGCGGCAAGCTGCCCGTGAAGCGCGAGCACTGCCACCGGACCCTCGAGCGGCAGGTCCAGTTGCTCGCCTGCCTGTGCCCCGCCATGGGGTGCACCTATGACGGCGTGCTCGAGCGGCTTGACCGCGTGTTGCAAGCTCGTGTAGTTGAGCTTCATCACGTGCGCGTCGGGTGTGCCCTCGTGGGACAGCCCCCGCGTGAGGTTCACGTGCACGATGTCGAACCCACCCGAGCCAAGGCCCAGATCGCGGGCCTGCACGTTGACGATCAGCTCGTCGCCCACTTGGCTTGAACCGAGCAGGCCGATGTCGGCGATCGCGCTCCGGCGCTCGCCATCGAGAGAGATGGCAAGCTCCTGCTCGGGACCATCGGCAGGTCCCGCCCCAAGGACGGTGGCACGGCGCAGCTTGAGCATAGGCGTCCTTAGTGTTTTACGACACTGCCAGGGGCGCGCGCGCCACCGGAATCGCCAGTCCCGCTACCTGCGGCCCCGTCACCGTGATCAGTGCGCGTCAGCTCGACGCTTACATCGACGTCGCATTCGCAATCCGGCAAGTTAGCGATCTCGTGCGCACGGTCGATCATGCCGGCTGCGATCTGCTGAGCGTGGCCTTCGTCGCTTAGCTTGAACGCGGCACGTACAGTCAACACGTGCGTCGTCCGCCGCACCTCGCTGTCACGCAAATCCGCGCTCACGAGCGGCCAGCGAGCGTACGATCCTCGTCGTCTCCCGTGTGCTCCCCGCGCTTCAGCGCGGCGGCCACGAAACCACGGAACAGCGGAGCGGGTCGCTCCGGTCGCGACTTGAACTCGGGATGAAACTGCGAGGCGACGAAGAACGGGTGGTCCTCGATCTCCACGACCTCGACCAGACGCTCATCGGGTGAGGTGCCCGAGATCAGCAAACCGGCGCTCTGAAGGCGCTTGCGCAGCAGGTTGTTGACCTCATAGCGATGACGGTGACGCTCGTACACGACCGCCTCGCCGTATACCTCCCGCACACGAGAGCCCTCGTGCAGCTTGATCGGGTCGGCGCCGAGACGCATCGTGCCGCCGAGGTCGGCGACCTCCTTCTGCTCAGGCAGCAGATCGATCACCGGGAACGGCGTCTCGATGTCGAACTCGGTCGAGTTTGCTCCCTCCATGCCGGCGAGCGCTCGCGCGAACTCGGCGACGGCAATCTGCATACCGAGGCAGATACCCAAATATGGGATGCGCTGCTCGCGCGCGACGCGTGCGGCGGCGATCTTGCCCTCGACTCCCCGCCCTCCGAAACCTCCCGGGATCAAAATGCCATCGGCGCCTTCCAACAGCTCGCGCGCTTTACGCGAGTCCTCGCTGTCGCCCCCGTTGCTCTGCTCCAAGCTCTCGGAGTCGATCCAGTCGATCCGCACCGTGCTGCCCTGTAGCGCCGCAGCGTGACGCAACGCCTCGGACACCGAGAGATACGCGTCCTCGAGCTGCACATACTTGCCCACCAGCGCGATGCGAACCGTGCGTTGAGCCTGCTCGGCCAGTTCGATTGGCTCCTGCCAGTTGGAGAGCTCCGGCGCGGGTGCTTGGAGCGCAAAGTGGTCGAGGATGAAGTCATCGACGCCCTGCTCGCGAAACACGATCGGCACCTTGTAGATGTTGTCCACGTCGCGGGCGGAGACGATCGCGTCCGCCGGTAGGCTCGCGAACAACGCGATCTTCTTGCGAATATCGCGCGAGAGCGGCCCCTCGGAGCGACACATGAGCATGTCTGGGGCAATCCCGATGCGCCGCAGCTCGTTTACAGAATGTTGCGTGGGCTTGGTCTTCAGCTCGCCCGCATGACCGATGTAGGGGACGAGCGTCAGGTGGATGAACATGCAGCGCCGGCGGCCCACGTCCACCGGGAACTGGCGGATTGCCTCAAGGAACGGCAGCGACTCGATGTCGCCAACCGTGCCCCCGATCTCGGTGATCACGAAGTCCACGTCGGTCGACTCGGCGATCAGCGCGACCCGCTGCTTGATCTCATCGGTGATGTGCGGCACTACCTGAACGGTCCCGCCGAGGTAGTCACCGCGGCGCTCGCGGCGGATGACGGTGTCGTAGATGCCGCCCGCCGTCACATTGGAAGCGCGGCTGGTGTTGGAGTCGGTGAAACGCTCGTAGTGGCCGAGGTCCAGGTCGGTCTCGGCGCCATCCTCGGTGACGAACACCTCACCGTGTTGATAGGGCGACATCGTGCCCGGATCAACGTTTATGTAGGGATCGAACTTCTGTAGGGCGACACTCAGTCCGCGCGAGACGAGCAGCCTGCCGATCGCTGAGGAAGCGATGCCCTTGCCAAGCGAGGACACGACACCGCCGGTGACGAAAATGAACCGGGTCTTGGCCGGAGCCTGTGCGTGGCGGTCAGAGTGGGGCGAGGTCATGTGGGCCTGCCCCAAGAGTCTAGTTGGCGCAGCAGCGGCAACCGTTCCACAAGCGCACCGATCGAGTGCAGCTCGCCATAAACAGTGATCGCACCAAGCACTCCAAGCGCAGCAAACTGCCCGATTTCCGAGAGGCTCAGCACAAGCCACAAGCCAGCGAGCGCGCCGAGCAAGTTCGAGCCGGTGTCCCCCAGCATCGCGCGCTCGCGCAGGTCATATGAGCCCGCCACGAGCGCCGGTCCGGCGAACAGTCCCACCGTCCAAAGCGGCGCAAAGCGCGCCGTGCCGAGCATCAGGCCGCCGGCGAGCAGCACGAACGCCTTCGTGGCGCGCCCCGGACGCAGATCGAGCAGGTTGAAGACGTTCGTGGCGAGCACCAGCACCGCGCTCGCCAGCAGCCAACGACCGGTGGAGAAACCCAGCTCGCCGGTCGCGTACAGCGCCAGCCCGAGCGAGCCGACCGCCTTCATCGCGCCGGTCGAGAACCGCAGGCGCAGAACCTCGCGACCATGACCGCGCCAGCCGCGCGGGGCGCCCCCCTGTGGCTCGCCGCCCAACAGATCGTCGAGCAGCCCCAGGAACGCGACGCCGAGCGCGTACACGACCACAGCGGAAGCCTGCGGATAGAACACGTCTGTCACTTTTAGTCGTTGCACTAGCGCGAGCGGGATCAATGCCGTGAGTGCTCCCGCCACGCTGAGCACGCCGAGGGGAAACGCAACATGCTTGCCGCGATAATTGGCACGCACGTGACCGCCCTCGATCAACGCGCGCAACAGCGATGGCGCGAGGATCGCGCCAGCAAGCGCTCCGAGTACGAAGGGCAGGGCGTGCACGTCTCGCTACCTCACGGCTGCGTCGCGCCGGCGACATGGGGCAGCAGCGAATCAGCGGTCGCCTTCACACCGTAGGAACCGTGATCGCCGGCCAGTGCGAAGGCAAGAGCGGCCTGTCCGGCAAGCTGGTCGAGATCGTCGACGCTCGCCATGTTCTGAGTCTTGTACCACGGGATCTGCGACGGTTCGGTCGTGGTCAGCTCGACTCCGACCGCCGGCACCCCCACGGCGGTTACGCCCTCGATCAAACCCGACTCGAATTCGCTCGTGAGCTTCGCGTCTTCGGGGCTCATGCCAGTCGGTTCGCTGCGCATCGCCACGAGCCCGTCAAGCTTGCCGAATTCGCCGTCGTAGGAGCTGAGCAGGCGTGTGCGCACATGCCCGAGCAACTGTCCTCCGACGACCAGCTGCTCGCCCATGCGCACGCCGAACTCCTTTACAAGCGCTGGATCGGTGGCTAGCGCCGTGTATTGCGTGCCGGTTGCCTGGGCCGCCAAGCCTTTCAAGTCGAGTGGCTCACGCACCGCCACGACCATGTTGAGGTTGCCACCGGCATCGGTCACAGCATCGCGCACGAGTTCGTCGATTTGATCGGAGGATGCGCCGAGGAACACCAAGCCGATGTTCTTGTTGGTGAGCAGTCCGTGCACGGCGATCGGATACAGATCCCCCGCGATGGTTTCCTCCGAGCCGAGCTGCGTGGCGAGTTCGCTTGCCTTGTGTTGGGAGCCACTCACTTCCGAGCGCAGGTTCTGCACGATCCCGTCCTTGGCGGAGGACACGAGGTTGGAGTCGCCGATCGCCACGCCGATAAGCACGCCAACCGTCAGCGCGAACAGGACGGCGGCTAGCGAAAGCGCGTGATAGCGGTAGTCGAACATCGGGAGGTATCGGCAGCTGCGGTCCTCAGCGTACGGCGCTTATCAGCCGCTTGAGCCGAGGAGCGTTTGCAACTTCAGCCATAGTAGATCCACGACGTCGCGTAGCGCCGGGGTCAACCACACGACTGCGACCAGCGCGATCAGTCCGGCGACGATCACGACGACCAGCGGCGCGAGTCCCGGCATCGGCCGATACAAGCGACTCACACCCTTGGCGTCCACGAGGATCTCCCCGATGCGCAGGCGCGTCAGGAAGGTGGAGGACATCCCTTCGCGGTTGCGGTCGAGAAACTCGACGAGGTTGAATTGGGAGCCGACGGTCACGATCAGCCGCGCTCCCTTCTCCGCTGCGATCAGCATCGCGACGTCTTGGCTGGTTCCGGGTGCTGGCACCAGCTTGAAGGGCACTCCGAGCTCCTCGAGGCGATGCTTGCCGGGGGCGCGACCGTCGGGGTAGGAGTGCACCACGAGCTCGGTACCACCGTCGCGCGCGGCCAACAGGGCCGCCTCGCTCGCTGAATCCATGTCGCCCACGATCATTGTCGGCGTGTAACCGGCCTCCAGCAGCGCATCGGCACCGCCATCCACCGCGACCAGCACCGGGCGCGTGTCCCTGATGAACGAGCGCAAGGCGCGCAGGTCGCGCTGATGATCCACGCCACGCACCACCACGAGCGCCGAGCGGTCGCGGAAGTCCGTGCGAAAGCGCGGCAGATCGATTCGCCCGGCGAGCAGCTCGCGCTCCTCGCGCATGTGCTCGATCGTGTTGTGGGCGAAGCGCTCGAGCGCCTCCCCGATCTCGCGCCTACGGGCCTCGGTGTCGGCACGCACACGCGCCAGGTCGAGCACCTCACCGGAGGCGAGTGGCTGTCCCCTATAGAGCACTTCGCCGAGAGCACCCATGCCCAATGCCCGCACGGTCACCGGATCGCCGTCACTGAGCGACCCGAACAGCGAATCGTCGGGAAGGTCGAGCAGCAGCACACCCGCTTCCACGAGTAGCTGCGGACCGAGGTTCGGATAGGAGCCGCTCGTGGAAGCACGACAGTTGAGCACGGCCTTTGCGCCCGCCGCGATCAGCTCCTCAGCCGATACGCGATCGATGTCGAGGTGATCGATCACGGCAATGTCGCCCGCCACCAGGTGTCTGACCAACAGCTTCGTCTTGCGCCCCAACCGCACCGGCCCGCCGACCTCGCGCGACGGCGCGGCCAGCGCCCCGAAGACCGGCACGCTCCTACCTGGCGGCTGCCGGGTTGTTGCCATTGAAACCGAGAGTAACGCTCACGGTCCGATCGCGCGGCGAGTTCGTTATACCAGGGCCCTACGCTGCTCGTCTCAGGTCGCGAGCGTGACGCCTCGCGGCGGGGTCTTTGTCCTCGGCGCCGAGCATCCGCACAAGCTCGGTTACGACCTCGCGCTCGGCGAGCTGAGCGACGCTTGCGACGGTTGGGTCGGCGGAGGTGTCCTTGCTCACGGAGAAGTGGCGAGCGGCAAGCGAGGCGATCTGCGGCAGATGGGTAATGCACAGGATCTGTCGGCCCTCGGCGAGGCTTTGCAGCCGCTCGCCTACCGCACGAGCAGTGTGACCACCAATGCCCGCGTCGATCTCGTCAAACACGAGCGTTGACTTGGAAGAACCATCCTCGACCCCCGAACCTTCGCCCGCCGCACTTGCGAGCGCGAGCATCACACGCGACAGCTCACCACCGGAGGCGATCTCCCGCAGCGGAGCGGCCGCGACGCCGGGATTCGGAGCGATCGTGAACTCAGCCGCATCTCCCCCGCTTGCTTTGGGCGGGACCTGCTCGAGCGCGATCTCGAAGGTGGCATCCGCCATTGCAAGCGCGTCGAGCTGCCCTCGTACCCCATCGGCCAATCGTGTGGCGGCCTGGCGGCGACGCTCGCGCAGCTTCTGGACGTGCTCTCCCAGCAGCTCACGCTCGGTTGCCAATCGCTCGCGTACTTGGCGCTGCTCCACCTCGGCCCCGAGCAACTCTTCGCGTCGCACCTGCGCACGTTCCGCGTACTCGCTCACACTGGCGAGGGTGCCACCGTGCTTGCGCATCACCCGCTCGACGCCTGATAGCCGCTCTTCGACGGCCTGTAGCGAGTCGTCCTCGGCCTGCACTCCCTCCAAATATCCGCGCAAGCCGCCAGCGAGATCCTGCATCTCGATGGAGATCGCCACACAGCGCTCGGCAAGCGCATCGAGCTCGGGATCGACTCCCGCCGCAGCCTGCAGGCTCGCCGCGGCACCCGCTGCGAGGTGAGCGGCGCCCGCACGATCCGAGTAGTCAGGCGCGAGCGCGTCAGCAGCCGCCGCCGCTGACGCGCACAGCGTCTCCAGTCCACGCAAGCGCTCACGACGCGTCAACAGACCCCGATGCTCCTCCTCGCTGGTATCAAGCGCATCGATCTCCGATAGCTCGTGGTCGAGCAGCTCCAGCTCGTGCTCGCGAGCGCTCGCGAGCTCAGACAGGCGCTCGAGCTCGGCTTCCAACCCGCGCATTTGACTGTAGGTGGCGGCACAGGCTTCGAGCCGGCGCGCATGCTCGGCCCCACACACCTCGTCGAGCAGCTCCAGTTGCGCGCTTGCAAGCGTCAGCTTGCGGTGCTCGTGCTGACCGTAGAAGGAGATCAGGCGCGCACCCAACTCACGCAGATCGCCGACGGTGGCAGCGCGACCGCACAGATACGCGCGAGTGCGCCCATCGGCGAGCACGCGCCGCGCGAGTGTTAGCTCGCGCGGGTCCCTCTCGGCGCGGACCGTGTCGGGCAACAGCCGCGCGATCTCCGCACGCAAGCGCTCGGGCACGGCGAACGTACCCTCGACATATGCCTCCTCGGCACCGGGCCTGACGATGCCGGTACGTGAGCGCCCGCCCATCAATAGGTCCAGGGCGTGCGCCAGCACTGTCTTGCCCGCACCGGTCTCGCCTGTGAGCACGTTCAAGCCGGGCCCGAAGGCAAGCTCAGCCCGCTCGATCAGCAACAAGTTCTCGACACGCAATTCGCACAACACAGCGACAGGTGTACCAGCGAGCACCGACGGATCCAATCGGCGGGCGATGCGCATGGCCCTCCGACCGGGTGGCGCCACAGATGGGATGGGTCCATAATCTGGGGACAATCCGCAGAGATCGGCCACAGAGGGCTATTCGAAGCGCTTCTCCTTCGTACACAGGCATGGCTGCCATCGACTCCCAGCACTCCCAGAACTCAACGCATGCCGCACGGGCTCCACGCGACCCTCTTGCTGCGCCACAGCTAGCTGCGCGCTTGGAGGAGGAGGTCGCTCGCGCCGAGCGCCACCACACGGCGCTCAGCTGTCTGCTCGTAGGCCTCGACGAAGTCGAGCATCTCGCCCAGGTGCATGGCGCGGAGCTTCCAGCGCAAGCACTCGCCTACTTCGCCGCGGCGCTCGCGCCGGAGCTGCGACGCTTCGACCGCGTCGGGCACCCCGCCGAGGGCGAGCTGCTGGTCGTGTTGCCCGGCGCGGACGAGCGGCGTGGGGAGATTGTTGCGCGACGTGCACTCGGCAGACTGCACGCGATCAAGCTCGACATCCAAGGGCGTCGGCTGCCGCTGCGCGTATCGATGGGCATAGCCGCGTGGCACGACGGGCTGACGGCCGAGCAACTGCTTTCGCTGACGCGGCTCGCGGCCCAGCGCGGCGACACTTCCAGAGAGCGCCAGGCCGAGCCTGCCTAGCGGCCGCAAAGCATCGACGAGGTGCAGTCGGTACGCCGCCGGTAGGGCCATAATCCCACGCCGTGCTTTCCGGGTCCGAGTTGTGGTTGCTGCGCTTGATGGCCGATCGCGGCCTCGCGCTGCTAGACGCGTCGACGCTGCTGATGGTGGTAGAGGAGCGTCGCGAGCTGCGCGTGGCGGCCTCCAGCGGACGGCAGTCGGTGCGGGTGCGGGTGTTGCCGATGGAGGGCAGCGCGCTCGGAACGGTGTATGCCGCCGGCAAGTCGCTGTCGCTCGATCGACCGCGCGGGCAGGAAGCGACCTGGCTGCACGAGCTTGGCCTGGAAGCCCGCTCGGTGCTTGTGGAGCCCTTCAGCTTGGAGGGACAGGGAGGTGGGTTGGTTATCGCGGCACGCGAGGACAGCGGCTTCCGCGAGCCCGACCGACGTGCGCTCAGCGCGTTCGCCGCGAGCGTCGCCCAACGCTTGGCCGCGGAGCGCTCAGTCGAGATCGAGCGGCTGCGCTTTGGTATGGAGGCGCGCGAGCGCGAGCGCACACGCTGGGCGCGGGAGATCCACGACGAAACGGTGCAGGGACTCGGAGCGCTGCGCCTGCAGCTCGCCAACGCGCGTGATCTCGGCGACCAGGCGGCTTTGAGCACCGCCGTCGACACTGTGCTCGAGGGCTTGGGCCAGGAGATCGACGGGTTGCGCCACCTGATCACCGAGCTTCGCCCCGCCGCGCTGGACGACTTCGGGCTCGTGCCGGCACTGGAAGCACTCGCGCGCCGCGCCCAAGCGATGGACGGGCTCGAAGATCTCGACGGACATCGGACTGCCGGACGACGCCGGGCGCCTGGACCCCGAGCTCGAGAGCACCATTTACAGGGTTGTGCAGGAGGCACTCACGAACGTGAGCCGTCACGCCAAAGCGACACAGGCGAGGATCAGCATCGTCGAAGAGAACGGCACCGTTACAGCGGCCGTCACCGACAACGGCGAGGGCCTTCCCGAAGGCGGAGCGTCCCGGCAGCGCACGCCCGAGCAAGAACTGAAGGGCGGCTTTGGCGTATCCGGGATGCGCGAGCGCGCCGAGCTGGTGGGCGGAGAGATCGAGCTGGTGTCGGCTCCCGGCGGCGGCGCCACTATGCGCCTGCGGGTGCCCCTGGCCGGCCGCCCAGTGCCGGTCTAAGAGCTACTCGACGAGTCCGAGCTTGCGTGCGTAGGCCGTTATCTCCGCCCTCGAGGAGAACCCGAGCTTCTCGATCGCGCGCGCCCGGTAGGTCTTCACCGTGCGCTCGGCGACATGTAGCTGCTCGGCGATCTCGGGGTTGGTGAAGCCCAGCGCGATCAGGCGCACCACCTCGCGCTCACGCTCGGAAAGCGCGATCCCCTCCTGGTGTTCGCCCTCGCCGGTCACCATCAGCGCGCCAAGGCGCGGGTGAAGATAATTGCGACCCGACACAGCCAGGCGAAACGCTTGCAGCAGCTCGGCCGGCTCGGCCTCCTTGAGCACATAGCTGCGCGCGCCGGCACGCAAAGCCTGACGCGCGTACTCGGGGTCCTCGCGCATCGTGAGGATCGCCACGGCGAGCGTCGGGTGCGCCACGAAGCAGGTCGGCAGCGCCGCGAGGCTGGAACCGCCGGGCATCGTGAGGTCGAGCGTGAGCAGGTCGGGCTTGAACTCTCGTACGGCGCGAATCGTCGAGGGCACATCCGCCGCCTCGGCGACAACCCGGAACTCGCCGGTCTCACGCTCGAGTACCGCGCGGATACCGTCGCGCACGATTGTGTGATCGTCGGCGATAATCACGTCTATTGGCCGGTCCACGCCGGCAGCTTCAACCGCCATACAGCGCTAACCGTACAGGCTCCCCTGGCGGCATCGCGAAGCATTCGTCCGCATCAACGAGCGAGCGCGCCCCGGTACGCCTTGCGATAGCGGGCAGATTGCCCGTTTGGGACGACACACGCCGGCACCTTTGGGACAACAAGATCGGCACTGCGCGCTCTACAGACAAGCGACCTTCCGGACACCATCATTGCACTAGTGATGCCACCGCTTCATCGACGTGTCGCTTCTAGCGAGCGTTTTTGCCGCGGTGGTAGCGCGCATCGTTCCCCAACGACAAGGAGTCGAGACGATGGTTGATTTCGGTGTCGCGGTCGCATGGATAGCGATCTCGGCAGCTAGCGCGAAGGGACTCACGATTTTCGGTCGGGCTGCGGCGGCGAGTTGCATCCAGGACGAGCTGGCGTGGCAGGGCAGCGACGGCACGCTCGTGCATGATGGTTTCCTGGCACACCTCGACGCTTCCGCCCGTCGATTGGGCGAGCAGAGTTGAATCGCGACTCCGCCTCCAAGCGCATGGCGCCCCGGGCTCGACCTCGCCTGCGTTTGGTTGCCGGGGACGGCCCGCTCGAGGACTCGTGTTTGCCGACACGACCAGCACTCGGCCGTGACAACGCCCACGTACTTGTCGTTGCTACCGACGCTTGCACGCGAGCACGCGTACGGGAGGATCTGCGCATCGTGCTGCCAGCCGGAACGGCGTTTGGTGAGGCGGGCGAGACATGGGAGGTGCTGGCCAGTGCGACGGATAGCCGGATGGTCGTGCTGATCGACGATCTCCGCGACATCTCGGTCGAGTCGCTCGCGCGGCTGCTTGGCCGCAGACACCCAACCCTGCCGATCCTTGTGGTCGGCGAGCAGACTCGCGCGAAAGGCACTGAGAACGTACCGGCGAATGCTCACGCGGCCATTTAGGTGCCGCGGCGGGTGCAAACCGGCCGAGAAATTGCGTCACTGTGGCGTCCCGTCGGCCCTCCACCCTAGAATCTCGCCTATTCGGCCGCCAAGAGCCGAGTGCCAGCCAGCGTCGAGAGGCATCCTTGCTTGCCAAGTCTCCCCGACTGCGGAGAATTCTGCTTGCGTACACGATCAACGAACTGGGGACCTGGTTCGGGTATCTAGCGCTGGCTTTGGGCGTATACGCAAGCACCCACAGCGCGATCGCGACTGCCGGACTGTTTCTCGCGCGTGGCCTGTTGCCGGCGCTGCTGGCGCCTGTGCTCGTCGCCCGCACCGAGCGCTCGCTGCGTGGCGGGCGACTGACGCTGCTGTACCTGGTGGAGGCTCTGCTGACTGTCGCCCTCGCAGCATTGCTGTGGCACTTCTGGCTCCCGGGGGTACTCGTGCTCGTCACGATCGACGGGATCGTGGCCGTGGCCGCTACGGCGCTGATCCGCGCCTCCGCGGCACGGGTGGCGGTCGAGGAGGCGCTCGAGCGGGCCGACAACGCAGTCCTCGACGCACAGGCGCGGGAGGCGACGATCGAAGCCGCCCAGCGACACGCAAGCGCAGCGCTCAACTTCGCCTTCATGGGTGCTCTGGCGATCGGACCGGCGCTCGCGGGTGGGCTCGTGCAGGTCGTCGGTGGACCTGTCGCGTTGCTCGTGGACGCGTTTACGTTCCTCGTCTGCGCGAGGCTCTTGCTGAGGCTGAGCACTCATGTAGCGGAGACCGGCGGCGATTCGATTCGAGCGCGGCTGCGCGCCATCGGACGGCACATCCGAGCCGTACCGACACTGCGCGCCCTGTTCATCACCCAGGCGATAGCGCTCGTGTTCTTCGCCTCGGTCGAGCCGGTGGAGGTGCTTTACACAAAGTCGACGCTAAAAGCGGGCGACCTGGGATATGGGCTACTGATGGGCTTCTGGGGCCTTGGTGCAGCCCTTGGGGCGGTCGTGTTCGCGCGTTCGGGGCGGCGATCGCTCGGGCCGATGCTCAGCTTTGGAACGCTGCTCGTAGGCCTTGCCTACCTGGGTTTTGCGGCGGCGCCGACAATCGAGCTTGCGTGCTCCGCGGCGGTGATTGGCGGCATCGGCAACGGCATCCAGTGGCCTTCGCTGATCAGTGCCGTCCAACAATTGACGCCGGCCAGACTACAGGGTCGTCTGATGAGCGCCGTCGGATCGCTGAACGCACTGTGCCCGGCGCTCGGGTTCATTCTCGGCGGCGGTATCGCGGCAGTGAGCTCGCCGCGAGTCGCGATGCTTGTGGCCGGCGCCGTCGCATCGCTGGCAACGTTCGCGTTCATGCGCCTGCCGATGCGCGGGTTGCAATCAGCAAGCGAACCCGCGGTAACCATCGCCGGCGAGCCGGAGCTGGCGAGCGCCGGTCAATAGCCGTTGCGGCGAGACGCCGCCGAGTCGCGCGTACACGAGGCCCAACGGTCCTTAAGTGCGACGCCTTGTCGGCCGTTAAGGACTACAGACCTAGCCCCATGCGAAGATGAGCATTCTCAGACGACACCTATACCGGCTTTATTTGGCCAGCCAGTGGATCCTGCTGGCGGGCGCCGTCGCAGTGGCGGTGCTCACCTCCCGCTCGGCGCAGTGGCATCCGATCGAACTCGTCGGGCTGCTGCTCGTGCTGAGCGTGATCGGCGAGTGGCTGACGATCACGGTCGGCAGCCAGAGCGTCTCCTCCGGGTTCGTGGCGCTCGTACTGGCGATGATTCTGCTCGGTCCAGCGCCAGCGGTGGCAATCGGCGCGGTCGCGATCGCCGCCGACTCCCTGGCGCGACGGCCCGCCCCGATCGTGTGCCTCTCGAACCTGACGACCTACTCCGTGTATCTCGTCCTAGGAGCGCTGCTCAGCCGGGTATTGATCGGCGGCGGCCACGTGCAGACGGTGATGCTCTCACTGGTTGTTTTCTGCGTGTTCATCGCCACGAACCTCCTGAACTTCGCCCTGATCGCGATCCAAAAGTGCGTGCTTCAGGAAAAGTCGTTCCTCGCGCAGGTGCGCGTGGTGCTCGTACCAATGCTTCCCGGCCAGATCGCCGCCGACGTGCTAGCGGTGATCCTCGCCGTGGCGTACACAAAGATGGGCTATCCCGTACTGCTCAGCCTCGTGCTCGTACTGGTGATCTTCCAGTACTTGGCCCGTGCGCTGCTGCGCTCCGAGGACCGTGCTGAGCAGCTGGAGGCGCGCTCGGTGAGGCTTGCCTCGATGCAGCTCGGCGTGCTCGTGACACTCGTGGAGACACTTGCGCTACGAGACCGCATGACGGCCCGCCATGCTGCCGCGGTCGCCCGCTACTCCCGCGCGCTGGCCCGTGAGATGGGCTGCGACGAGGCCGATCAGGATCTCGCCCACACCGCCGGACTGCTGCACGACATCGGCAAGTTCGCGCTTCCCGATCGCATCCTGCACGCCGAGATCCTCTCCGATGAGGATTGGGCGGTCGTGCGCCGACACCCGCAGGAGGGCGCCACGCTCGTGGGGCGCCTGGACGGTTACGGCCCCGTGGCCGACGCGATCCTCTACCACCACGAGCACATCGACGGCAGCGGCTACCCGGCAGGGCTGATCGGCAACGAGATCCCACTCCCCTCGCGCATCCTCTCCGTGTGCAACGTGTATGACACGCTTACCGCGCGCGACTCCTACCGCTCGCCAATGACTCCCCAGGATGCGATTGCCGAGCTGCGCCGCGTCGCGGGCCGTCAGCTCGACGCCGAGATCGTGGATGCGTTTATCGCGATGATCGAGCGCGAGGGACCGGTGACCTTCGCACACGGCGACGATGCCGACTTCGAGGCCGAGCTGGCATTCGAGCGGCGCACACGTGCGCTCGCCCAGCCCGCGGCGCGATAGCCAGCCGGGAGGCGGCCCCTTGGGCCGCGGGGCCGGCTCGCCACACCGCTTGAGACACCTTCGCAACTCGGCGCACCCGTACCATGCACCGGTCCTTAACGACCAGGGACGCCTCTATTTGGTGGCGTCCCTGGTGTCCGATCGCGCCTCGCAGAGAGCGTCGGCATAACTGCAATCAGCCTTTATAACCCATTGAATGCTCCTTCCGTCGCGCGGGCGGCTCACCCCTACATGCGACGGCCTCCATCCTCGGCCAAGCACGTTGAGGGTTGAGTAGGTTTGCTTAGCATAGTATCCGGATTGGACGATTTGTCCACCGCGTACAAGTGGTTGCATGTTTCCTTGCAAACAGAGGGCTTGTCCCCCACTAGGCGACGGCTTCTTCGCTCCAATAGGCGGATTTTCCCCACTTGCGCACCCGTGCAGCGCCCGACAAATGGAAATCTGGCGACCTAGATAGACCAGCAGCGACCGACGGCCACCGTGCGCTTTTTGCCCGTCAAACGTCCACAAAGCTTGTGTACGCTCAACCAATGCCTGCAAGTTGCCGAATCTCTATGCATCCGGGACAATGCGAGGCTCGCTGACTCCCGAACACAAGCGCCGCCAGGCGAACACCTACTAGGCGAGGCCAAAATGTCCAACACCGTGGACCCAAGCCACGAGCATCAGCTCATCTTCACCAGCTCACAGGCCGCACGCTATCTTGGTGTGTCACTCGCGACGATCCGCCGCTGGACCGACGCGGGCTATCTCAGCGGCTACAGGACGCCGGGCGGCCAGCGACGCTTCTCGCGCGAGCAGCTCGACGGGTTCGTGGAGTCGCTGCACCGTACCGACAAGGCGACACCCAAGCGCCAGGGCCGCAACGTCGCCTGAGCGCCCAGCTCAGCGCGCGAGGCGGCCGAACTTCTCGCGCAGGCGGCGATAGAAGGAGGAGTCAGGCAGCTGTGCGATGACTCCCGCGTCGTTGACGAACTTGGCGTCGATTCTCGCGCCTGGCGCGATCGCGCACACGGGGCGGCCGTCGACCGAAACGTCGAGCGCCTCACGGGAGCGATTGTGGATCTCGAGGCGATCGGTGGGAGCAGCCACAAGTGTGCGGGCCGTGAGCGAGTGGGGCGCGATGAACGACACGACAAACCCCTCGACCCCCCACGCCATCACCGGACCGCCGTTGGCAAGGTTGTAGCCGGTGGACCCCGCCGGGGTCGCGACGACCAGCCCGTCGCAGCGCACGCTGCCGAGTTCCTCGCCGTCGAGCACATAGGCGATCTCAGCTACCCGCTCCCCAACCTTGCGGTGGATCGCGACGTCGTTGATCGCTCGCTCGATTCCCGTTGGCGCGTCCAACACGATTCCGGGTAGGCGCAAAAGCTCGAAATCGCCATCGAAGGCCCGCGCGATCCCCTCGGCCAGCTCGTCCGGCTCAATTGTCGCCAGAAAGCCGATGTCGCCGAAGTTGATCGCGAACACCGGCACCCCGGTGCCTGTGTAGCGGCGCAGGGCGCGCAGGATCGTACCGTCGCCGCCAAGCACGATGCAGAGATCTACCGGCTCACTCTCGGGTGTGCCCACGGCCACCCCCTCACTCGCGATCAGGCGGTGCTTGTCGGTCTCGTTGCGGTCGAAGCGCAACGTCACCCCCGCGCTCGCCGCCGCCTCGATCAGCGCTTGCAGCGCTCCGGCGGTTTGGGCGGGACGATTGTGAGTCAGCACCGACACGCTGCGCGTCGCGCGCGCCGGAGGTGCATCGAGTCTCGTGGCGCTCTGCTCGCTACCGCCGCTCACGGCTCCACCTCTCGCGCCATCCGCTCCAGATCCTCCACCCCACCCGCACCACCCTCGCGAGCATGCTCAGCAAGCCACACGAACGTCTCCAGGTTGCCCTTTGGACCCGGCAGGCCGGAGGAGCGATAGCCGAGGACGCTGGCGCCGAGCGCGAGTGCGGCAGCACCGACATCGATGAGCGCGGCTCGGCGGTCCTCTGGCGAGCGCACCACGCCGCCCTTGCCGACTCGCTCCCGGCCAACCTCGAACTGCGGCTTGACGAGCGCAAGCGCGTCGTAGCGGTCGGCCAGGCAAGCAAGCACAGCAGGCAGCACCTTGACGAGCGATATGAACGACACGTCGAGTACCGCCAGGTCGGGCGCATAGGGAAGCGCCTCGCGCTCGAGCGAACGCGCGTTCGTACGCTCGAGTAGGGTCACGCGCGGATCGGTGCGCAATCCGTAGTCGAGGTCCCCATAGCCCACGTCCACGGCGACCACACTCGCGGCGCCGCGCTGCAGCAGGCAGTCGGTGAAGCCACCCGTCGACGCGCCCACGTCGATCGCCAGGCGCTCGCCCACATCTACATCAAACGAGTCGAGCGCGTTGGCGAGCTTTACGCCGCCGCGCGAGACGAACGGCGCGCGGGCACGCACGGCAAGCTCCTCGTCAACCGCGACCAGCTCCCCAGGCTTGGCCGCACGACGCCCACCGCGGCCGACCGTGACCTCGCCCGCCATCACCGAAGCGGCGGCACGCGTGCGCGAGGAAAACAGGCCCCGCTCGGCGAGCAGTGTGTCGAGGCGTTGCTTGGCAGGGTTCGTCAAGGAATAGATCGTGGGATCGGGGCGGTTGGATGGTGGATGACGGACCCTCGCAACCATGGCGTTGCTAGGCACGGTAGCCGCTGTTGCGGCCAAACGGGTCGCGAGCCGTCCCGCGCCAACTCGACGCAAATGCGACAAGTTCGATCAATCTAAAGGATTCGGGGCGTATGTGATCGACGTCACATATGGGTAGTGACTGTATAAGCGGCATCCTCGCGTTCCTTCCGTCGTGACGCGGGCTTACGTTCTATGCATCCCATAAGTTGGCCCCCGCGCAGCGACGAACTGCCGGGGGCCGTGGCAAGGAAAGGCGGAACCTTCCCATGCAGAACGACCCTTCTCCAGAGTCTGATGATGTCCTGCGCGATCCGAGTGTCGCCGACGCGGGCATCTTTGAGCGATTGACGCGCCGCGACGAGCAGCGCCCGTGGTCTGTTGGCGAGCTAGTGCTCGAACTCGGGAATCCCATCGACGTAGAGGACGCTCTGACGCGCCTGCATGGCACGGGCTTGGTGCATCGTTGCGGTGAGTTCGTGTGGGCCACGCGGGCGGCACTCGCGGCGGACGCTATCGAGCTATAGGCGGCGCTCAAGCTGGTGACTTGTGCTTATACGCCCCAAAGGCCAAAACCCCTGGAATTCGCACGGTTAAAATACTGCCAGGGGTTTTCCGCCGATCCGTACTCTAAGTTGCAAGGTAAGGTAGGTCTGGACGACGGAGGCAGGGGCCCTGAACCTCACGCCAAGCGTCGAATCCGCATCGAGACATCACCTCGGTGCGTAGCTACGGGAACTCCCTCTAGGCCTACCCCGATCTTGTCTTCTCCAGCGAGGTTCGCGCCTTTCGCGCGGTTTCCTTTCAGAAGTCTTGACAAGAGACACTGACATCCCGTTCGGACGGAACCGCTGTTCCCATGCTATCCATCGCCCAACTTGTCCGCTGAAGCGGCCGGAAGCGCGACCAACTCGGCGAACATCGACGGGATGAGTGAGTCGCGCTAGCCTCAACTTATGGCGGATGATCCAGAGCCCGATGAGCCGAAGCAGACCACGCCAGCGGCCCACCGAATCCCCGTCCCGTCGCGTGAGGACTTCGACCGGATGGTTAGGAAGGTCGCACCGCCGCCAGCAGGTCGTAAACGCCCTGACGAGACAGACGCGCCTCCCGAGCAATCTGAGCGATAGGCACGCCTTCATTCTGCGCGCGGAGGATGTTCTCGCGTAGGTCGGTGGTTGCCTGCTTGCGTAGCCGCTCGGAATACTCGCGTCGCTTCGCGGCGCGACGGATCGCCTTGATCGCCTCGGACTCGCTCATGCGACCGTCTGCTCGACCAATGTCTCGAACATGGACGTGTCCGTGTAGCGCGCGTTTCTACGCCAGACGAACTCGTTCAGGTAGCCCTGTAGCCAGCGGTGGGACACTCTGCGGTAGGTGCCCCTGATCGACGGCTTCAAGTGCCCAAAGAAACCCTCGACGGTGTTGGTGTGCGTGTCGCCCTGCACGTACCAGCCCGCAGAATGGTTGATCCGACTATGGGAGATGAAGTGGTCGCCTAGACCGTTGTATGCGGGCCACTCGTCAGTAATGATGATCGACTCGGGCTCTACCCACTCGATCACCTGACGCTGGAGCTGGGGTCCACGACGGGATGGCAAGACAGTCGCCTTGATCCGTCCGCCACGCTCCACGGCGGCGAAGACCGTTGCTCTACTATGTTCGCGGAGCTTCGCGGCTTCTGAGCGCCGGTTCGGTGTCGATGCGAGGTAGCGGTGCTGGCCTTGCGGCTTGCGTGGCCTGCCGTCCACAGACGCCTCATCGACCTCCACGTCACCCCGTAGCGGCCCGCCGTCATCCACCATCAGCTCGTTGCGGATCTTGTTCAGCATCCGCCAGGCCGTCTTGTACGACACGCCGATCTCGCGCTCAAGCACCTTGGCCGACACTCCGCAACGAGTGCTCGTCATCATGTAGATCGCAAAGAACCACAAGTGCAGCGACGTGGAGGACTTGTGGAAGATCGTCCCGGCCGTCGGATGGACGTGGTGGCCGCAGCCGGTGCAGGTCCACGACTGGCGACCCTGCGCCGTCCGGTACTTGCGGAACACGCGCTCCTGTTCGCACTTCGGACAATCGGCGTGTTCGCCGTCGGCCGAGTAGCGCGAGCGCCACAGATGCTCAAGACAAGCGGCATCGTCGGGATAGTCGCGCATGAACTCCATGAGCGAGAACTGCGACTCCGAGCACGCCGTGCGGGTCGGATCGTGTCGATTGCCTGCGGCCATACTGTCAATATACTTGACACATCGGCGGGTGTCAAGGTTCTTGACATAAAGATTTAGGAGCGAGTAGGCTCTCGCGTATGCTTGTAGCCGCCGCCATAGAGCGCACATAGCGCATATGGCCGACATGCTCGACGGTGCACGAGCGAAGCTCGCGTGGGGACGAATACACGCTGAATTACTTGACGCCGAGGTAGTACGACTATATGGGCCAGAAGCTGGGGCGCCATACACCCTCGGCAAGTCGCTCAACAAGAACAAGGATTGCGTTCGCTTCTGGGTCAAGACGATTGATGAGCGACCGGGCAATCTCGCGTTGATCCTCGGGGACGCTCTGTACAACTTCCGCTCTGCGCTGGATCACGTCGCGTACCAGTTGGCACGGCACACACAAGGGCGCGCTCCGCGCAGCATGGTCGCCTTTCCTATCGCGACCAATGCTGCTCGGTTCGCACGCCCCGAGGTTGTCGAGATGCTTCAGGAGATCGCCCCGGAACATCGGACGATCATCGAGAACTTTCAGCCGTATAGACGGGTGTTTACCGGCGACGTGGCACATCCATTCGCCGTTCTCAGCGCTGCGTGCAACAAGGACAAGCACCGACTCCTGCATATCCTCATGCTCACCAACCACAAGATGAGCGTTACTCCCCTCCCCAGCAACTGCGAGGTCATTGGATGGGCGGCCGCGCCGGGCGTAGTCGATCGACCCCTGAAGCCGAATATGGAGTTGTTCCGGGTCATGATACGGGTGACCGGCCCAGACCCAAAAGTCGGAGCACTGATAACCGGAGGCGCCAAGTTTGCTCTCGACGATGGCAGCGGTATCGGCATCCATACGCGCCTCCGCCACATCGGCGAGTGCGTAGAGGAAGTCATCGGGACCTTCGCGTCGGTCCTCGGCGTCTAGAGCATCCCAGAACGCAAGCCCATCCTTGCTCTTGTGCGCAATGCCGCTTATACAGTCACTACCCATATGTGATCGACGTCACACAAACATGCGTTCGCCTGGTGCATGATTCTTCTCGACCCGAAGTACAGCAGCATCCCTCCTCCCCGAAACGGCCCGCTTCCCCAGCGGGTCGTTTCATTTAACGCCACTTTCCCCCTACCTTTCCATTTCTTATGGACGACCAAGCCACATGTGGCTTGGTCCCGGACCGCACATGTGCGGTCCGGCCTGCCGGCACATGTGCCGGCAGGTTCGGGGACGTGCATGCACGTCCCCGCCAGTCGGTACATGTACCGACTGGAACAAAACAACACTCCCAACACTGCGCGCCACCCTGGCGGAGGTCGGCTCGCACAGGCCGGGCCGGAGGATCAGTTGCTCTCCACGACGGCCGAGTGACGATCGCTTATCGCGGTGCGCACTCGCTCGGCTATGCGCTTGCCGGTGAACCCAACCTCCTCGTGCAGGAGCGCTGGCTTGCCATGGGTTACATAGCGATCGGGCAGTCCCACACGCAGGATGCGAGGTGGGGCCGCTCCCGCCTCGTTCAGCGTCTCCCACACCGCCGAGCCGAACCCGCCCGCGAGCACACCCTCCTCGACGGTTACGAGCAAGTCATGCTCGGCCGCCAGCTGCGCCATCAGGCCCGCGTCGATCGGCTTGGCGAAGCGCGCATCGGCCACCGTCACCGCGATCCCCTCGCCCGCCAGCTCCTCCGCCGCGGCGAGCGCCTTGCCGACACCCGACCCGTACCCGACGAGCGCTACACGCGCACCCATCGCAGCGGCCGCGCCGGAGGGGTGGGGCTCGATCAATATCTCCCCTGTGCCGATCTGAATCGCGCGCGGCACTTGCGGTAGCTCGACGCCCGTGCCCTCCCCGCGCGGGTAGCGCAGCGCGATCGGGCCGTCGTCGTAGCGCAGCGCCGTGTGCAGCATGTGCACGAGCATCGCCTCGTCGCGCGGCGCCATCAGCACGATGTTTGGCAGGCAGCGCAGGTAGGCGATGTCAAAGGCGCCGTGGTGTGTCGGCCCATCGTCGCCCACGAGACCGGCCCTGTCCATCGCGAACACCACGTTCAGCTTCTGCAGGCAAACGTCGTGCACGATCTGATCGAACGCACGCTGCAGGAAGGTCGAGTAGATCGCCGCGACCGGCTTGGCGCCCTGCAATGCCAGCCCCGCAGCGAACAGGATCCCCTGTTGCTCGGCGATGCCAACGTCGAAATATCGGTCCGGCATCGCCTTCTGCAAGATGTTCAGTCCCGTGCCCGAGTTCATCGCGGCGGTGATGCCCACCACACGCTCGTCGCGTTCGCACTCGCGCACCAGCGCTTCGCCGAATACCTGCGTGTATTGCGGCGCCGGACTCTTCGCCGGCTTGCCCGCCGATCCGTTCGCCCGCGGTGCGCTGCTCGGCACCACCGAGGCAGGCGCAACGGTCGGCACACCGTTGAGAATCGACTTCGGCTTGGCGGCGTGCCAGCGCTCCATGCCCTCCAGCCCACCATCCTCGGCGGGCGCAAAGCCCTTGCCCTTGACGGTCGCGATATGCACCACAACGGGGCGTTCGGCCGCCAGTGCCTCGCGCAGCGCAACGCGCAACGCACGCACGTCGTGTCCGTCAATCACACCCATGTACGCCCAGTCGAGCTCCTCCCACCACAGTCCCGGCGCCCAAAATGCCTTGATCGACTCCTTCAGTTGCGGCCCGAGGCGCTCGAACGCCGCGCCGATACTGCCCGGCAGGCGTGCAAGACCACCCTCCACTCCCGAGCGAGCGTGCCACAGCTTCGGGTTCAACCGCACACGGTTGAAGTAGCGCGACAGCGCACCCACATTCGGAGCGATCGACATGCCGTTGTCGTTGAGCACCACCACCATCGGCGTGCCCAGTCCACCCGCCTGTCCGATCGCCTCAAACGCCACACCCCCCGTCATCGCGCCATCGCCGATCACAGCCACAACCTTGCCGTTGGCCTGCTCGTCGTCGAGATGACGCATCGCCTCCTTGATGCCCACCGCATACCCAATCGAGGTGGACGCGTGGCCCGCCCCCATGATGTCGTGCTCGGACTCCGCCATCGAGCAGAACGGCGCGAGCCCGTCGTACTGACGGATCGTGTGCAACTGAGAGCGCCTGCCCGTGAGGATCTTGTGAGGGTAGGCCTGGTGTCCGACGTCCCACAGGATCTTGTCGCGCGGAGAATCGAGCAGCGAGTGCAGCGCCACCGCCAGCTCGCACGTGCCGAGGTTCGCACCGAAGTGCCCGCCGATCTCCCCCACCGTGTCGATGATGTATTCGCGCACCTCCTGCGCGAGCAGCTCGAGCTCCTCCTCGCTGAGGGCCTTCAGGTCCTGGGGGCTGTCTATGCGCTCGATGATCGTCACGATGTGCGTGTGTAGATGAAGTCCGCTATCTGTTCAAGCTCGATGGTAGGGCCGCCGTCCGCGAGCGGTCCACCCTCAACGACCAAGGCGGCCTGCGCGAGCGCCTCCCGTGCCGTCCGGTGCGACTCCGCCGCCAGTTCCCTGGCTCGATCGATTCCGAACTCGCTCACGTATGTTCGCTTGCCATGCCTCTCATCGCTCCCCCGCGGCTTGCCGAGCGCCAGGTCGGTGCCGGTCACGTCCAAGATGTCATCGACGATCTGAAACAACACGCCCAGCTCTCCCGCGAAGCGCCGCAACGCAATTGTCGCAGGTCCGCGCACTCCGGCCAGTAAAAGCATGCAAACGACCGATGCATCGATCAGTCGGCCCGTCTTCAGCTCGTGCAAACGACGCAGCCCCGCCGGTCCATGCGGCGCGCGTCCGCTCACGTCCACATACTGCCCGCCCACCATCCCGTCCACGCCCGTCGCCGCCGCCAGCTCCACCGCGGCCTCGAGCACACGCTCGGGCGCCGAGCGGTGCTCGCCGAGCAGGTGGCGAAACGCCTCCGCATACAACCCGTCGCCAGCCAGTATCGCCACGTCCTCGCCGAACGCGACATGACAGGTCGGCCGCCCACGCCTGAGCGTGTCGTCGTCCATCGCCGGTAGGTCGTCGTGGATCAGCGAGTAGGTGTGGATCAGCTCGAGCGCCGCCGCCAGCGGCATCGCCTCCTCACGCCGTAGTCCGACCGCGTCCGCGGTCGCGAGCGCGAGCACAGGCCGAATGCGCTTGCCGCCTGCCAGCAGCGAGTAGCGCATCGCCTCCTCCAGTCCGCCCGTCAACGCCTCACCGGAGAAGCGCATCGCCTTTAGGTAGCCCTCGATCTCCTGGCGCAGGTGCTCGGGGTAAGCGGCTTGCACGAGCGGCGCGCCCGCCTTCAGAGCAGCGAGTCTTGGCCCGGGGCGGGCTGAGACACCTCGGCACGCGCCTGGCGCTCGAGCTCAGCTGAAGCTTGTGTGGCGAGCGCCGCACAGTCCTCAACCATCGTGGCGGCCGCGTCGGGCGAAAGCTCGCCCGAGCGCAACTGCTCGGCAGCACGCTCCAGCCGCTCGATGAGGTCGTCGATCCGCTCCAGGCTCATTGCTGGGTCGCATTCTGGCGTACCTCGCGCAAAGCCGCAGCCAGCACACCGTTCACAAACGCGGGCGCGTCGCTGCCACAGAATGTCTTCGCCGTTTCAATCGCCTCCTCGATCGCCCCCTCCGCCGGGATTGGCGTATCTCCCGGCGCCACGTCCGGATGCAGCATCTCAACCAGCGCCACCCGCATGATGCTGCGCTCAAGCGGCTGTATTCGCTGCACCGACCAGCCGTGCGAGTGCCGATCGATCGTCTCGTCCAACTCCTCCGCACGGTCCGCCGCGGCATGCGCGAGCGCCCCCGTGAGCAACGAAGCATTGCGACCCAGCGTCTCAGCGAGCGGCCTGCCTGTCAGGTCATGCTGGTACAGGGCAACCACCGCCGCCCTGCGCTGCTCGGAGCGGCGCACTTCGCTCCTAGCTTCCGAGTTCGACGAATCGGTGTACTCGCGTGCCTGCCATCAGGCCCGCGACATGTATTCGCCAGAGCGCGTATCCACGCGGACCATCTGGCCCACGTCAATGAACAGCGGCACCTGAATCGTCGCACCCGTCTCGAGCGTCGCCGGCTTGTTACCGCCACCGGACACGCTGTCCCCACGCAGACCCGGGTCAGTCTGCGCCACCTGCAGATCCACCGCACTCGGCAGCTGAATGTCCGAGGGCGCGTCGTCGATGAACAGCACATCCACCTCGCTGCTCGGCTTCGTCCAGCGCAGCTCCTGCGCAAACGCCGACTCCGACACCGCGATTTGCTCAAAAGACTCCGTGTCCATGAAGTGCGCGTCCGTCCCGTCCGCATAGAGAAACTGCATCCTGCGGGCCTCGGTGCGTACCGAGCGGAACTTCTCCCCGGCGCGAAAGGTACGGTCGATCACGGCGCCGTCGGAGGCGCGGCGCAGCTTCGTGCGCACAAAAGCCCCACCCTTGCCGGGCTTCACGTGCTGGAACTCGAGGATCTTGAAAACAGTCCCCTCGACGTCTATGTGGTTTCCGTTCTTGAATTGGTTGGTGGTGATCACGGCTTGGGAGGGTAGCGGGCAGACGCGCCCGAGCGGGTTGGCATCCGTGGATCGCCTTGCCTGAGCTGTCGATCATATGATCGTCCACTACAACGGTTCGAGGCTTCAGATTTTGCCGTAGTGCGCCGGATAAATCATCAGCCCCATGTCTGTCGAAGAGGACACTCTGTCGAGCACGCTCAATTTCCGTCTGGGCGAGCTTGTCGAGGACAGCCAGTCTTCTGATGCCCGTAACTCAGGGCTCCACGTAACACTGCCGCGTCATTTCGTCGCATTCCTGCCGCTATCGGTGTTCGCCACGCTCACGGTGGTCGCGGGTCCTGTTGTGATCGTGGCCGCGCTCGTGCCTCGCCGCGGGATGCTCTGGGAGGTACTAGCGGTCGTCTTGGCGGTGGTCGGTTCGCTTGCGTTCGCGTCGGTGGGTGCTTGGCTCTGGATGCGCTGGCCTCGCTCGCGGGAGGTGATCTTCGCCGAACTGATGCTCTGGGGTTGGGTGCGGCGTTTCCGGGCGGAACGACGCCTGGCTCGCACGCGAGACCTCTTTGAATCGGCTCGTGAGTCAGGCTCCACGGTCAGCATCGAGCTACTCACACAACTCAGCGATCTACATCAAGCGGTCGATCCGTACGTGCACGGGCACGGCCGTCGGGTCGCCTCTTACGCCGGAAGGATCGCGCGCGAGATGCGTCTCTCGCCGGAGGAGATCGCGAACGTCGAGACAGCCGCGCTCGTGCACGACATCGGCAAGATCTACACGCCGCAAGAGATCCTCCACAAGCCCGACCAACTGAGCGATTGGGAGTTCGCGATTGTCAAGCTCCATGCGCGTGATGGTGCGGAGATTCTCGACGGCGCGGGTGACCCACAGCTCACTGCGATCGTGCGCCATCATCACGAGCGACTCGATGGCAAGGGGTATCCCGACGGAATCGGAGCAGCGGAGATCCCGCTGGGATCTCGGATCATCGCGGTGGCCGATACTTTCGACGCGATCACCTCAGCCCGCCCTTACAGGCCGGCGCGCAGTCACAAGGAAGCCATCGATGCCCTCTCCAATGAGTCCGGCACGCAATTCGATGCGACCGTCGTGGCGGCATTCCTGGCGAGTTATGCGGCTCGTCGCCCGGTTGCCCGGTCAGCATTCGCAAGTGCTGTGTCCGAGCGGCTCTTTGCCACGATCAAAGCCTCATCGGCAAGCCTGACCGCTGGCTCACTAACACAAACGCTTCCCGCGCTCGGAGTGGCAGGCGTGCTTGCGGCTTCCCCGGCGCCGCATCACGACAGAGTCGATCACCGATACGGGGGCACGCAGACAGTGGCGCGCCTGGTATCGAGTCCCGCTCCCGTTAGCGCAGACACCACCAAGACTGTTCAGCAAATCGGACATCTGAGAACCAGACGGGCCCTCACCGGCAAATCAGAGAGCCCACGCGGAGGGATCGATCTTCCCGACACAAACAGCACCAGCCCGAACGTGAACGCGATCCCCAGGGCGAATAAGAGCGAGCCGGGTCCTCTACCGGGATCGCACGGACCGGCGCAGAACCCGGTCGGGACGGGGTCGGAACGATCCAACCCGACGGCACCCGTCTCAGTCCCACCGACATCCCCACCGGTCAACACACAGCCGCCTCAACCAACGCAACCAAACCTTCCCATCCGCCCAGTCGAATCCCCCATTGCGGTCCCCCCGACTCCTCCTGTGACGATCTCGGTACCAAACACCCCCGTGCAGATCTCGGTGCCAAGCCTCACAGTCCCCGTCGTAAACCTTCCCGTGAACCTCCCTGCAACCGGCGTTTCGAGCGTCCTAAAAGGTGTCGACCTGCAAGTGGGCGGCTGAACACTTATCGGCTTTACATCTAGCCGCCGCGCCAGATGGGGTCAGCCCTTATGATCGCTGGGCAACCGACCAAGGAGCTCCTGATGAAGAACCTGCAAGGTCGCACTGCGCTTGTGACCGGCGCGTCTGGAGGCATCGGCACTCACCTCGCTCGACGCCTCGCGCGCGAGGGCGTGAACGTTGCTGTCTCGGGACGACGCGAGGACGCACTCGCAAAGGTGGCCACCGAGCTGAGCGCGCTTGGGGTGAAGGCTGTGGCGGTACCGGCCGATCTTTCCCAGCTAAGCAACATCGACCCGCTGCTCGATAGGGTCGAAGCAACCCTTGGGCCAATCGACGTGCTCGTCAACAATGCCGGCGTCGAGTCGATTGGCGCATTCACCTCCTACACGCGCGAGGAACTCACCACCTCGATCGACATAAACCTCACCGCTCCGCTCTTGCTCACCCATCGCCTCACGCCCGGCATGCTCGAGCGCGGACAGGGGCATGTCGTATTCATCGCCTCAGTCGCCGGCAAGGTGGGTCCCGCTTTCAGCGAGCCTTATGCCGCCACGAAGGCTGGCCTTGTGGGGTTGACGCAGTCGCTGCGCGCGGAGTACCTGGGCGCGCCTGTCGGCTTCTCGGTCGTGTGTCCTGGGTTCGTCGCCGGCGACGGCATGTATGCACGGATGGTCGAGGATGGCCACAGCTCCAACCGGCTGCTGGGCGAGACGACCACAGAGAAGATCTCCGAGGCGGTCGTGCAGGCGATCCTCAAGGATCGTGCCGAGATCATCGAGAGCGGAGCGCCGATCCGACCGCTGCTCGCGCTTGCACAGCTGGCACCCGGACTCGTGGAGCGAGTCGCTCCGAAGTTCGGCGTCACCGAGCTGTTCCGACGGGTTGCCGTCTCGCGCGGACGCGCGGGTTGATCGGCAAGAGGGACCTCAGCGAGAGGGACCGTCGATACCCGACAGGGACGCACGCCGTCGAACCTTCAGACACCTTGCCGAGCGGTACGTTTCGCCCTTCAAGGACAATATCTGAGCTGCCGATGCCCGTCATGTGAGAAGGCTTCTGGGGCGCAGGACCCTCTGGACACTCGCGGCCACCGCAAGCGCTGCCGTGACTGGCTGGTTGGGCTTGTTTGGATTTGGTTGGAACGACTATGACACTGAAGCGCGGGCGCCCGTCTACGCGCTCGTGCACGGTCATCTTGGAACATTCCTAGGGGAGGCTCCTGTGTATGGTGGCTCTCTACTCGAGCGCGCACCGTTCGCACTGATCCCCGATCTCTGGGGTGGGGGCGAACTCGCGGTCTACCGGATGCTCGCGATTCCCTGTCTGCTCGCCGGCGCCGCGCTGGGTCTGTGGCTGGTAGCGCAAATCCACCGGCGGGGCGGAAGCCTGCTGGCACAGCTGGTAGCCCTCGGCTTGTGCACCGCCAATCCTCTGACGCTGGCGGCTTTGGAACTCGGCCATCCCGAGGAACTGTTTGGTGGGTGTTTGTGCATCGCGGCCGTACTATTGGCCGCCAGGGACAAGCCTGTCCTCGCAGGCTTGGCTATCGCCGCGGCGATAGCCAACAAGGAGTGGGCTGTGGTCGCCCTCGGCCCAGTGCTGCTTGCGCTCCCGGCACGTCGAATGCTGTTGCTGTCCGCCGCAGGCATGATGAGCGCCGCTCTAATGGCGCCGTTTGCTCTCGCTGGGCACAGCGCGTTTGGAGCGAGTCTGCATGGAGTGGCGACACCTTCTAGCGTGATCTTCCAGCCTTGGCAGATCTGGTGGTTTCTTGGCCATCACGGCGAGGTAGTACGCGGTTTGTTCGGGGGACTCAAGCCTGGCTATCGAACGGCGCCCAACTGGGTGGGCAGCGTGAGTCATCCGCTGATCGTCCTGTCCGCCTTCGCCCTCTGCATACCCGTGCTGCCAAGGCTCTGGCGCTCAGGAGATACATCCGCGGTAGCCGTCCGGGGAGTCTCCAATCGACCCGAACCTCGACGCCGCGTAATCCCTGAACGCGACGCACTGCTGCTGCTAGCGCTGGTACTGCTGCTGCGCTGCGTACTCGACACGTGGGACACCGTTTACTACCCACTGCCGTTCGTATTGGCCCTTCTGACCTGGGAGACGCTTGCATTTCGTCGTCCCGCGATCATCTCGCTGTCAAGCACCGTGTTGGTCTGGGTCAGCTGCGAGTGGCTGCCAAGCTTCGCCTCGGCCGACGCTCAAGCCGCGTTCTTCCTGGCGTGGACGCTGCCGCTCGCAATCTGGCTGTCGTGGACCTTTTACGCACGAGGGCGCATATCAGTCGACGAACGTGAGCGCCTTGGGCAATCGCGTAAGCCGCTGCGAGCCATTGTCCTCGACCACGGCAAGATCCTCGATACGTACACCCAGGCGCCCGGGTAGGTAGACCCCCGGCTCGACCGTAACGATGTTCCCCGCGCGCAACTGCTGCTCGTCCGCGGTACGCGACAGCCGCGGGCCCTCGTGGATCTCCATTCCAACACCGTGTCCCAAGCCATGGCCGAAATGATCGCCGTGACCGGCGTGCTCGATGATCGAGCGCGCGACCGCGTCCACCGCTCGAGTGCCGATCCCGGCGCTTAGCGCCGCAAGCGCCGCTTCCTGTGCAGCGAGCACGAGCTCGTACACGCGAATCGCATCCTCGCCAAGTGTGCCGGTGGCATAGGTGCGGGTGCAGTCAGAACAGTAGCCGTCGAGGTATGCACCCCAGTCGATCGTGACGAGCACCCCTTTGGGGATCTCGACCTCGCGGGGCTCCGCGTGCGGCAGAGCGCCGTGCTCGCCGGCAGCGACAATCGATGGGAAGCTCGGCGCCTGCGCACCCAACTGGCGCATGCGCAGCTCCAGCTCGATCGCTACCTCGCGCTCGCTGCGCCCGACCAGCCCTGCTTCAAGCACACCGCTCATGGCCTCATCCGCAAGTTGTGCAGCTGCTTGAATCCTCGCGATCTCCTGCTCGTCCTTGACTTCGCGCAGACTCTCCACGACACCTCCACACGGCACTAGCTCCCAGTCCTCGCTAAGTAGCTCACGCAGACGCGCATGCTGCTTGACGCTAAGCGCAGCGTCATCGAAGCCGAGCTTGCGACGATCGAGATTCCCACCCTTTCCCGGCTGGCCTTTCCCGAGCACCTTTGCCATGGCTTGAAGTAGATCCACGGGCGCTATCTCGCGCGTATAGAAATCCGACACCTGCTCGGCTGACTGAATCGCATAGCGGAAATCCGTGAAGAACAACTGTTGCGCCTCTTTACCAGTGGCGATCACAGCGAGGCCGTTCGAGCCCGTGTAGCCGGTCAGATATCGCACATTCACGGGCGAGCTCACAAGCAGACGGTCAACGCCCAGCGAGCGCAGCTCCGATACGAGCCGCTCGGTACGCATGGTCTCACTCATGTGACCGGACCGCCAAGCTCCTCGCGCAAGCGCTCGAGCGCCAGCCTGTAGCCATCGATCCCCTTGCCCGACACCGACATCACGCACAGATCCTCGACCACCGAGAGCCGCCGCCACTCCTCGCGAGCCTTCACATCGGACATGTGTACCTCGACCGCCGGTAGCGCTGCCGTCGCGAGAGCGTCGTGGATCGCCCACGAGTAGTGCGTCCAGGCTCCCGGGTTAAGCACGATCCCGTCGACCAGCTCGCGCAGGCTGTGCAGGTGCTCGACGTACTCGCCCTCGAAGTTACTGTGAAAGAAGCGTGTCTCGATCCCTAGATCGCTCGCGAATGCCGCGATCTGGCGCTCGAGCTCATCGAGGGTGAGTGTGCCGTAGTGCTCCGGCTCGCGCTTGCCAAGCATGTCGAGATTGACCCCGTGCATCACCTCTATTCGAATCAGCCCGCTCATCGCCAGCAGAGCCTACCCGTGCATCCGTAGCTCCGACACCGCGGCGCGCAACTCGTCCTCCGACACATGACATCCGGTCCGTACTTCCCCGGGCGCGCCGAGCAGCACGAATGGCACACGTGGGCCGGTGCGCTTCTTATCGCGCATCGTTGCCTCCAGGATCCGATCGACATCCTCCCCGTCCAACTCGATCGGCAGACCGTACGCGCTCAGCAGCTCGCGCACCTGCGCGCGAAGCTCTGGCAGGCCGGACAGTCGCAGCGCCGCAAGCAGCCCGAGCCCCACAGCCTCCCCATGGCGATAGCGTTCGTAGTCGGTGACGGTCTCGAGCGCGTGGCCAATCGTATGTCCGAGGTTGAGCACCTGACGACGGCCCGCGTCACGCTCGTCTTCGGCTACGACGGCGAGCTTGGTGCGCGCACACGCGAGGATCGTGTGCTCATCGAGCGCCCCTCCCGCGGCAACGCGCCGCCATAGATCACCCCCGGCGATCAGCGCGGTCTTCAGCACCTCCGCATAGCCGGCCGCCAACTCCTCCGCCGGAAGCGTCCGGAGGGTGTCGGGGTCAACCAGCACACCGGCGGGATGATGGTAGGCGCCGACGTAATTCTTCGCCTGTGGTAGATCGACGCCCGTCTTGCCGCCATAAGCGGAGTCCACCTGCGCGACGAGTGTGGTTGGCACGTGAATGACCGGCACACCGCGCTGATAGGTAGCGGCGCAGAACCCGGCTAGATCGCCGACGACGCCGCCGCCAAGCGCTACCACGTGGTCGGCACGAGTCATCCCACCGCCGGCAAGCGCACTCCACACGAGCTCTGCGCTGGCGAGCGTCTTGTTGCGCTCTCCGGCCGCGATCTCCACAAGCTCCTGAACTCCGCCCAGCCGCTCGACATAGAGGGCAGCGACGTTTTGGTCGGATACGCAAAATGGCCGCGAGGCGACTCGGTCCACCGGCCACAGGCCCTCCGCGGAGCAAGTTTGTGCGGTTAGCAATCCCCCTCCGACGAACACTGGGTACTCACCAGAGGCGGCGGTCGCCCACAGCAGCCTGGTGCCGGCGGGCGCACGCGCGAGCGCACGCAGCGATGGCAGAGCGCGCAGGACCACGCGCGGGGCAAGCGCCGGCAGGATTGCGTCGGCAAGCTGCTCATACAAATCGGTGCGGCTCGCATGGAGCGCCTCAAAGGCGTCCCGGTCGCTCGCAAGCGGACGCTTGTTGCGACCCGCACCGGACCCTGCGCGCCGCCAGGCCGCGCGCGCGCTTATGTCAAGCAGCACCGTCAGGTGCGGCCCGAGCGCGGCGCGCACGCGCTCAGAGAGGATACTGCCGCCGCCGAGCGCGATCACGCTCCCGGGGCCCGCTTCTTCGAGCAATCGGCAGGCAAGCCGCTCCTCGGCGGCTCGAAACGACAGCTCGCCATGCAGTTCGAACTCTTCGGCGATTGAATGCCCAAGCTCCTCCTCGAGCAGCCGATCGCTGTCGAGCGCTCGCACGCCGAGCGCGGTAGCGACCTGCGTGGCGACGGTCGTCTTGCCGGCACCCATGAAGCCGATGAAGACGAGCGCACGCTCTGGTACAGCGGCTAGCGACGCCATTGCGAATCCACCCCGCGACGCGCGCCCCGTCGCTCGCCGGTCAAGGCGATGGCCATCCAATCCGCTCGCGGTAGGAGTGGAGTGCTTGACGCACATCGTCGATGTGATCGCCGCCGAACTTTCGCCTGTAGGCGTCGGCGAGCACGAGCGCAACCATTGCCTCCCCCACAACGCCAGCCGCCGGCACCGTGCAGGAGTCGGTACGCTCGCGCAACGCCTCGGCAGGCATGTGCGTTGATATGTCAACCGAGCGCAGTGGCTTGGTCAGCGTGGGCAGTGGCTTCATCGCGCCACGTACGATCAACGGCTCGCCGTTGGTCATACCGCCCTCCAGCCCACCTGCGCGGTTAGTTTCGCGGTAGTAGCCTCGCGCCTCGGAGTAGAAGATCTCGTCGTGCGCCTCGGAGCCTGGCACTCCCGCAACATGAAAACCGTCGCCGATCGACACGCCCTTCATCGCTTGGATCGAGAGGATGCCCATCGCGAGCCGGCCGTCCAGACGCTCCTCCCAGGAAACGTGCGATCCGAGTCCGGGAACGACTCCGAAGGTCTGCACCTCGAACACCCCGCCAAGCGACTCGTTGGCCTTGCGCAGAGTGTTAATCTCGGCGACCATCGCGCGCGTCGCCTCGGCGTCGAGACAGCGTACGGGCGAGGCATCGACCTCCTCGAAGTCGCCGAGCGTGAGCGGCACGTCTCCCTCGGGCGCGTGCACCGAGGCGATCTGGATTACGTGCGAGCGGACCTGCACACCGAGCGCGGCTAGAAACGCCTTGCACAGAGCCCCGCCCGCCACCCGCGCCGCGGTCTCGCGCGCGGAGGCTCGCTCCAGGATGTTGCGCACGTCGCTCTGCTTGTACTTCTGCGTACCGACGAGATCCGCGTGACCGGGGCGCGGTAGATGCACCTCGGCCACCTCGGTGTCGACGGGCCACGGCGACATGCGCTCTTCCCAATTGGCATAGTCGCGATTCTCGACCTGCAGGGCGATCGGCCCGCCGAGCGTGAAACCATGGCGCACCCCGGCCGTGACCTGTGCGCTGTCCCTCTCGATCTTCATGCGCCCGCCGCGACCGTGGCCGAGCTGACGGCGCGCCATGTCGCGGTTGAGGTCCTCGGGGGCAAGCTCGATACCGGCCGGCAAGCCCTCGATGAGACATGTGAGGCCGGGGCCGTGAGACTCGCCGGCGGTGATGAGACGGAGCGTCATGTCCGCCTAGCTTATTTGCTGGCGGGTTAGACGAGCTTTCGAGAAGACGTTGCGTTGCGCTATGCGCCGGCGGTGGGCGCGTTGTCCGCTGCTCGCATCGCACTCGCCAAGCGCTTCAGCTGTGCCGCGCTGACGGCACGCTTCGCCCGAGCCGTGCTGGCGGCGCCACTGTTCTTGGTGATGCTGACGACCCCAACTTCGTAGGTCACGCTCTCGCCGCTCGATTCGACGTATTCGAGTACCTCGTAGTGACCCGCTTGGAGGTCGATCGTCTGACATTCCGATTCGCTTGGCAGGCACGTGCCCGTACCGTGCAGGATCGGCGGAACGACAAGCTTGAAGATCGCGCCCTTACCAGTACTCGTTACGCGTTCGAAGACGATGCGCGCATCCTGCTTGGAGGGCAGCGACTGTCCCAGGTTCAGACTCGGATAGGGCGTAAGCGCTGCCGGTTGGCCAGGTGTGCTCGACGGGACGCCGAACAGTATCGCGACTGTATATGGATTTCGTGGCTTTGCTGGCGCGGACGGTTTGGCCGGGACTGGCGCCGGCGAACTGTTGCCACCGCCTTTGCCTGTGCTGGAGGAGCCGCCGCTGGACGACCCACCCGAGGAAGACGAGCTGGAGGATTTGCTGGCAGCTGCGCTTGTCGTCGGCTTCGGTGTGGGCAACGGCACGAACGGGTCGCGCGTCGGTCCTTGGCTTTGATAGCGAGTCCCACCGGGCGTCTCGGACACTGCCTGCTCGGGGTTTGCCGCGGCGACAGACACCGAGGGCGAGCCGCTCGGTCCACTCGGTCCGCCACCACCAACGGTGGCGACGCCCGCCGACACCGACGACGTCGAGCTCGCCGAGCCGCCCGTGACCGCATAGGCCACCGCGGCGATCAAGGCCACACCGAGTACCACCACAGCAGGTAGCAGGCGTCGCGAGAGCAGATCCGTCTTTATCGATCGCAGAAACTCGGTCATGGGGTCGTCGCCTTCACGAGGGCCGGGGTGACACTCGATCCGCTGGAGCTGCCCGCGGAACCGGACTGTCCGCCGGCAGGACTGGAAGCGGTGGCGCCGCCAAGCTCAGAGGATCCGGCTGGCAGCACGTAAGCGGTCGCGGTGATCGTGCCGGTCAGCTCACCCGACTTGGATTTATTGGACGTGCTCGCCGCTTCGCTCGTGTTGGGAGCCAGAGTGACACTGTCGATCGTCAGCAGACGCCCACTCACCTGCAGCGGACCCGAGGATGTGAGCACCGTGAAGCTTTCGAGCTGGCCCAACAGTTTGCTCAGATCGACAAAGTTTCCCGTGAACACGAAGGTGAACGGCTGTTGTGTGAGCCCGGCGCTTTGTGCCGCCGTCGCGAGACTCGCGGAGGAGCTGGCGGAACTCGCAGCCGAACCGGAGCTTGTGCTCGAAGTGCCGTTGGTGATCGAGGAGAACTGGATGTCGTGTTTATGGGTTGCCTTGTTGAGCATGTAGATCAGCGCGGGCGTTTCCGCGGAGGCAGGCACGGCCTGACCGAGGGTCACAAGCGATGTGTATGCGGTCGCGTAGCGTGCCTGCGCGTTCAGAGCTTCGTTCGCCTGCGCTTCGGCGCTCGCCAGCTGCTGGCGTGCCGACCGCACTTCGGCGCTCACCTTCGAAGCCTTTTCGCGCTCGGGCGCAACGCCCAGGTACCACACTGCCCCGAGCACCGCGAGCAGCGCGATCCCCATAAACATGAGCCGGTCGCGCAGGGTCATCGGGGTGTCTCCTTGCGGCGAACCGAGACCTGCACTTTGACGCCCTGACTGTGTGCGGCCGCGGGCGTAACCCCGGCCGGCGCGCTGATAGCGGGGGCGGCGGGCAGGGCCGCAAAACCGACATTGACGGTGAAGGAGGGGTCGCTCGCCGGACAGCTTCCACCGCCGGCACTCGCACTACCGCCGCCCGAGCTGCCGGAACTCGTAGAGCTTTGTAGCTGCACTTCGCTGACACCGTCCATCAAGCGCAGTCGCTGCAGCGTTTGGGCGACCGTCGCTTGAGTGGTTGCGCAGCCGGAGAGGGTGAACGTGGGTGTGCTGCCCGGAGGCGTGCTCGAGGTCACGCTCGTGCTCGCCGTGGAACTGGAGGAGGAACTCGGCGCGGAGCTTGTGGCACTCACCTGGCTTCCAGCCGAGCCGACCGCGCCGTGCAGCGAATCGAGCGCGGTCCCGGCTGGCATTACGCGGCCAAGCTCGTGCAGGGCGTGCGACCAGTCAAAGCGCGACTCCACGAGCTGGGAGACGGTGTGCATCCGCTGTTCGGCCATCGCGACGAAGCTCGTGTAGGAACTCAGCCGCCCGGTGCGAGCTTCGACCGCGTTCGTCTTGGCGGTCAGCGCCGCCGTCTCGCCCGCCTGGCTCGAGATCTGGTGGTGCGCGCTGCCGTACATCACGGCCAGCGCGACGAGCCCCGCGAGCAGGCCGAGCACGATCAATGCTGCGCCGCCGGAGCGTCCGACGACATCGCGGCTCTTGCGCCGCCGCTCCCCCGGGATCAGATTTACGGCCTTCATCGCGGCGCCTCCCCGGTCGCGAGGCCAGTAGCAACAGCAAGATGCTCGGGCGATACCGAGCCGGCGGAGCCGTCGCCTACCAGCCCAACCGTTTGCGGCACGACCGGCACACCGAGCTCGCTCTGCAGCGCGCGCGCAAAGCCCGCGATTCGCAAGGCGGGACCGCTGAGGATGACACTGGATACCTCTCCCCCGCCGTCTTGGGAGCGGTGAAAGTCAAGCGAGTTGCGCACCTCCCCGGCGATTTCGCGCACACCGCCGGCAAGTACCGGGCGCACGTCGATCCCGGACGTCTCGGCAAGGTCGGGAGAGGGCTCGGCGTGGTGCACGGAGGGCTCGACCGACGTCGCATACTGCTCGGCTGGCGCGTCAAAAGACTCAACCGGTGCCGCAAAGGGCTCGTACGGCTTCGCGGGTGTCGTGTACGGCTCGATCGGTGTCGCAGGGGATTCAGCGTCGAGCGCCTCCATGCCTGCCACACCGTATGACTGCGCACCGGAATTGTCCGCTTCGAGATTGACTGAGGCAAGCAGCGAGCGCGCCTTGAGCAGCGCGACGCCATTACGCTCGGCGATGTCGGTGGCCATTGACTCCAAGCCACCGCTGACCACGCGCGTGAAATGACACACGTTGCCTTCGGCGATCGCCATGTTGGTAAGCCCGCCTACGTTCAAATAGAGCACTCGACCCGCATGCTGATCGTCGAGGCGGTGCAGTGAGCGAATCAGCGCGAACGCGGACAGGTCCACCCCCTCGGGGCGCAGGCCCGCCTCGCGTACGGCGGAGAGCAGGCGTTCGAGCATGTCGCGCTGGGCCGCGACAACGATTACGCGCTGGCGCGGGCCGGCAGGCGTTTCGCTTACGCCGAGCACGTGGTAGTCAAGAACAGCGTTCTCGAGCGGCATCGGTATCTGGTCCTCGGCCTGAAAGCGAATCGCGGCGTCGAGCTCCTTGCCATCGGTGAGCGGGGGCATCTCCAGCGTGCGCAGCACCGTGCGCTGGTTGGCGACACCCACCCGCACCCGCTTGTCCAAGCGCGAGTCTCCGAACATCTCACGCAGCGTGTCGGCCAGCGCAGCGCCGTCGAGCACCTCACCCTCACGAACCGTGTCGGGCGGAAGTGGCGCACCGGCGGCTCGCTGCACCAGCACCGATCCATTCACGCGCGCCTGCACGGCAGTCACATAGCCGGGCTGGATGTCCAGGCCGACGAGCGTCGGCCCAGAACCCGAGCGCGCTTTGCGTTCGAATTTGAGATTCGGCTTGCGTAGGGATGGCATTTTGCGCTGGAGTGTCGATGTGGAAGCTCCCCCCACATCCGCGACCCCGTCCGCGGGTGCCTCCGGTGGAATATCGACCACGATCGACGTCGGCCTGAGCAGGTCGAGATTGTCCTTGGTCATCTGTCCACGCTCCTTGGGGCTCATCGGCTCAGGAAGTTCGTCGTGTACAGATGTACGAGCGGCTCGCCGGCAAATACAGCGACGAGCGAACCGAAGGCGAGGAACGGGCCGAACGGGATCGCCGTCTTGCGCGCTGCCTGCGCCCCGTTGCGAGCGATCGCATATGCCCCGTAGAGCGTGCCCGTGAGCAGCGCGATCAGCATCGCTGGCGCCACAGCGCTACCGAGGAACAGACCCATCATGCCCGCAAGCTTCACGTCGCCCATGCCCATCCCTCCGGGATAGGCAAGCGCCGCGATCAGCAGCGCGCCACCGGCGGCGGCGCCCGCGATCAAGCGCGTCGGCTCGCCACTGGGATCGAGCGCCGTGCCGATACCGATGGCAGCCACAGCACCCAGCGCGGTTAGGCGGTTGGGTATTACGCGATGCTCGAGGTCGATCAGCGCGATCGGCACGAGCAGCAAGATGAAGGTGACGTTGAGAGCGACTGTGGCAGTGGAGCCGCCGGCGAGAACCGCGGCGACGCACAGCAGCGCGCACAGCGCCTCAACGAGCGGGTAGCGCGAGGAGATCGGCGCCGCGCAGTTGCGGCAGCGGCCTCGCAGCGCCAGCCATGAGAGGACTGGGACCTTGTCGTACGGTTTTAGCGTCGAGCCGCAGCTCGTGCAGTGCGAGGCGGGCTTGACGACCGACTCCCGCCGAGGCAGCCGGTAGACGACGACGTTCAGAAACGATCCCACGATCGCGCCAAACACGCCAGTGAAGGTTGCTGTTGCGGCTCCCATGGACGGATGATCGGCGTTTGCGCGCTCAGACTTGAGCCTTCGTGCAAGCCGACGCCCAACTTCGTGCAGCCGACGCCCAACGGGCATCCCCGAGCGAAATAGCGGCATTGCTCAAGCAGGCGTTGCACCACGATGGACCCACTCGGCGCGACCCTCGCACCCTCACGCAAGTCCCACAACAAAAAGCGGGGGCGACCCTAAAGTCGCCCCCGCAAGAGCACAGTCTCATCGCGCACCGCGGCGGATGCCCATCTCGCGTCACGTAGCTACCAGGTGTTGCTGGTAGGACAGTCGCCTCGATTGGTGGTGCTGGCAGCTGTACAGGGGTGTTCGAATTCGCCACCCGCAGTACGCTTGATCGAGAACGTGTCTTTGGTCGAAACGGCCTTTGCCGTGACGGTGTAGCCTTCGCCGTTGGTGCCTTCCGCTTTGGCCACGGTGAGTTCAGCACCTTCTTTGCTTTTCAGCGTCGGCTCGATTTTTTCGAGTTCCGCCTTGCTGAGGCCCGTGTAGCTGCCTTCGTGTTCGGTCGCGTATGTCTCAGCCGCGGTCTGCGCGGTCTGAGCCACGGTCTCAGCGTTCGAGTCGCTCGCCTTGCTCTTCTGCGAGAGGAACGCCGGAATCGCGATCGCCGCGAGAATGCCGACGATCAAAATCACTACCAGGAGTTCGATGAGCGTGAAGCCACCCTCACCGCGTGCGCGTATTTGCAATCTATTTAGCATTGAAACCTCGGTGAAGGTTGCGTTAGTGTTAAGCATGGACAGATGATCGGCGTTTGTCCACAAAGACTTGAGTACCGGTGCAAGTCGCCGCCCATACGGCGCGACTGAAAGATCGCGCGCGCAGTTCAAAAACAGACGGCAGCATCGCTTAGAACAAGACGGCGTGACTTTATTCACTATCAACAACGAAAAGCGGGGACGACCCAAAGGCCGCCCCCGCGAAAGCGAGCATAGGCTGCCGCATTCACCCGTGAGAGAATGCGACTATGCTCAAATCAGACCGGCGTCTTACCAGGTGTTGCTGGTAGGACAGTCGCCTCGATTGGTGGTGCTGGCAGCTGTACAGGGGTGTTCGAATTCGCCACCCGCAGTACGCTTGATCGAGAACGTGTCTTTGGTCGAAACGGCCTTTGCCGTGACGGTGTAGCCTTCGCCGTTGGTGCCTTCCGCTTTGGCCACGGTGAGTTCAGCACCTTCTTTGCTTTTCAGCGTCGGCTCGATTTTTTCGAGTTCCGCAACACTGAGGCCCGTGTAGCTGCCTTCGTGTTCGGTCGCGTATGTCTCAGCCGCGGTCTGCGCGGTCTGAGCCACGGTCTCAGCGTTCGAGTCGCTCGCCTTGCTCTTCTGCGAGAGGAACGCCGGAATCGCGATCGCCGCGAGAATGCCGACGATCAAAATCACTACCAGGAGTTCGATGAGCGTGAAGCCACCCTCATCCGATGCGCGCTGGCGCAGTCGATTTAGCATTTGAATCCTCCTTGGGATCCGATTTCTTGGGCGCCAGCCCTCAGTCCAACCGTCTCAACTTGACGATGCGTCCTCCAACCGGTCTCGCGAGAGACCTGTGGGAGCCGCCGGCTTTGCCTACACCTTTTTTGGTGCTTACCTTGACCTGCGGTCTGGCTTTTCAGCGCGTTCATCGACCGCGGCGCAAGCACCCTTTAGCGTTGCACGTAACTTGGACGGATTACCCGTGCTACGCCGCTTCAAACCGACTTGCGGCGGCCCAGGGCCTATGCCCGGCAACACCTCAGTGAGGTAACGTCAGCCCGTCGGCCCCACCCTCAGTGGCGCTTGAGAGCGGCCTGTTCCTGCTGGAACTCCTGCGCATCCATGCCAACGAGACGCTCGCCGCCACCGCGACACCACGGGCAGGTCACCGTGCGCGTGCGACTGTCGAGGTTCGAGATGACCTTACCGCTGCCGTGACATGGCATGCACACCCTCGGCTCGTGCGTCTCCCCACCCGCCGTGCCTGTCTCGCCATCCTCACCAGCGGAGGCCGACGACCCCTTACGGGCACGGCTAGCGGCGGGCTGCTTGCGATCATGTGCGTCACTCATGCTGCCACACTACCTTTTTTGCACGCGCTCCTGCCCGTGCACAACCGGGGGCGCCTCAACTGGATTAGCGTTCCGGGCGTGAGCGCGCCGACGATCCCCCCGAAAGCCTACCTGCACTGGCTCGCTTTGGCCCTGATTACGGCTCTTGCCGCGGCGCTGCGATTGGTCGATCTCGGCGCCGTTCGACTCGACCCGTTCTATGACGCAGCGGTGCGCAGCATGGGTCTCTCTTGGCACAATTTCTTCTTCGGCGCGTATGAGCCGGGTGGCAGCGTCTCGATCGACAAGCCGCCCGTGGACCTATGGCTACAGGTGGCGAGCGTCAAACTGCTCGGCTGGGGCTCGATCTCGTTGAAGTTGCCAGAGGCATTGGCGGGCACGATGTCGGTGCCACTTCTGTACGCGGCGGTGCGGCGCCCGTTCGGAGTGCTCGCCGGGCTCGCCGCGGCGCTCTCGCTCGCGACACTGCCGATTGAGGTCGTTACCGCCCGCAGCGACACAATGGACGCCGTCATGATGATGCTACTCGTGGTAGCACTGTTCGCGTTGGTGCTCGCATGCGAAAGTGGGCAAACCGTGTGGCTGCTCGCCGCCGCGGCCGCGCTCGGCGTGGCGTTCAACGTCAAGCTGCTCGAGTCGATCGTTGCCCTTCCCGGCCTGTTCGTGCTCGCCTGCCTGGGCTTGCCACGTCAGCCGCACGGCGGGCTCGCACGACGATACGGACGGCTCGCTAGACAATTGGCAGCCGCGGCCTGCGTGTACGTGCTCGTGGCGCTCTCCTGGCTCGGCGCAACGCTGCTGTACCCCGCGAGCGAGCGCCCCTACGCAATCGGCTCTACCAACGGCAGCGCCTGGAACGCCGCCTTCGTGTTCAACGGCAGCGAACGCTTGAGCGGCAAAACGACCGAAGTCGGACAGGCTCCTGTCCTCACAAGACACGGTGGCGGCGTGAGCCGAGCGGCAAGCACTGGCACGACCCCGGCTCCCCCCTCCCCCACACGCCTGCTTGCCCGAAGTGGCGAGCTGCCTGCTAAGTGGCTGGGTTGGGAGGCACTCATGGCGCTCATCTTGGGAGCGGCCGTCGTTGTGTCCGTTGCACGTCCTGACCACAATGACGTCGCCCCGGACGCAGACTGGGAGGCCAAGCGCCGCGTACGGAGGGCGACCGCTATCGGGCTGTTCGTGTGGCTCGCGACGGGCATCGTGCTGTTCAGTGCAATGGTGCGATTGCACCCTCGCTACGTCGAGGGCTTCGTGCCAGCCGTTGCCGCGATGTATGGCATCGGCGTGGCGTTAGCGGCGGGCACGCTCGCCGACGGGGTCCGGCCGACACGCGGCCTCGCGCGGGCGCGGCAAGCACTGGCGGCAACCCTGATGGCGCTGCTTGCGATACCGCTCGTGGCAAGCGTCCAGGCGGTACGAGCCCACACCTCCGACGCGGGCAACATCGGCGCGCTGAGCAGCGAAGAGCAGCACCTGCTCAGCTTCTACCTGCTCGCCCACCAGGACGGCGCACGCTACGAGCTGGCAGCCGGCGAAGCGACGAATGTAGCCTCGCTAATCGTGAGAGATGGCCGCCCGGTGCTGATGCTCACCACCTACAACGGATTGCCCTTCACAAGCGTGGAGAAGCTCAAGCAGCTGATCGAGCAGGGACAGGTGCGCTACGCGTTCCTGGACTCGACATGCGGGCCTCGCCCATCCAAGACCGTGGCGGGCTGCGCGCCGGCCGCACTGTGGGTGCGCGCACACGGCACCGACGTGTCCGCAAAGGCCGGCCTGCGTGCGCGCGGCGTGTTGTGGCGACTCCCGGGTGTATCCGCCTGACCGCACGGGTCGGTAGCGTGAGGGCAATGGACTCCTCGGCATCGATGAAGATCCTCGTCGTGGACGACGAGGAGCCACTGCGCGAGACCTTGATGCGCTCCTTCTCCAAGGAGGGTCATACCGTGCAGGCGGTGGCAGGCGGCGCGGAGGCGATCGAGCGCGCCGGCTCCGAGCAGTTCGACGTGATCCTGCTCGACGTGGCGCTCGGTACGGGCCCCAACGGCTACGACGTGTGTCGCGCGTTGCGCGAGCAGCGCAATATCGTGCCGATCATCATGTTGACCGCGCTGGACACCGAGGCTGACGCGGTGCAGGGTCTGGAGGCCGGCGCCGACGATTACGTCACCAAGCCGTTCGGCCTAGCCGAGCTGCGCAGCCGTATCCGCGCGGTGCTGCGCCGGTCGGGCCCACGGGGCATGGGTCGCGAGATCCTCGCGATCGGCCCGATCGTGCTCGATCGCGGTCACCGTGAGGTGAGCGTCAACGACCGCCAAGCAAAGCTCACCTTCTCAGAGTTCGAGCTACTGGCGCAGCTAATGAGCGAACCCGGCAGGCTGTTCAACCGCCAGGAGCTGCTGCGCGCGATCTGGGGCGACTCCGCCTATCGCGACCCGCGCGCGATCGACGTGCATATCCGCCACCTGCGCGAAAAGGTCGAGGAGAAGCCCGAGGAGCCCAAGCTGATCCTCACGGTACGCGGCGCCGGATACCGCTTCCAGGAGCCGTGAGCGAGCCCGACCCGCCCACTGGCGACGGCGCCAAGCGGAGTCGTGCCGGCGTTCGTCGACACGTGCTGGGACTGCGCCCGCGGATGCTCGCGGCACTTCTGCTCTCAAGCGCGGTAACGCTTGCCGTAGCGGCGCTCGCGCTGCTCTCCCCACTGGAGCAGAGACTGCGATCCGAGGGAGAGGCCGGCGTGTTCGCCGCCATCTCCGCGTCGCGCCCCGAGTTCGAAGAGATCGGTATCGACCGGGCCACGGGCCGTCCGAACCGCGGCGAACTATCTGCCACGATATCGCTCCTGCGCCACCGCTCCGGCGCAGAGATAACCGTGCTCGACGGCAAACTCGAGCCGATCTATGCGCCCTCCGACCAGGATCTCGATGTGCCCGACTACTACGCACAAGTGGCACGTGCGCTGCGCACAGGCAGTGGCGTGCACACGCTAATCGGCAACAACCTCGTGGCGGTCGAGCCGATGCGGATCGGGCAAGGCGGCACACTCGACGCGGTCGTGCTCGTGCGGCGATTGGAATACGTGATCTCCTCGGTGAGCGTTGTGCGCAAAGCATTCATCGAGGCTGCGGCGGTCGGACTGGGCATCGCGCTGCTACTCGGACTTGCACTCACCACGACGCTACTGCGACGCTTGGAGCGCTTGCGCGATGCTGCGCGCGAACTGGAGCGCCACGGACTCGATGCACCGATCCACCTCGATGAGCGCGACGATGAGATCGGCGATCTAACGCGAGCGTTCGCCAGTATGCAGGCCCGCCTGCGTCGCCAGGTACAGGCTCGCCACGCGTTCGTGGCGACCGCCTCGCATGAGCTGCGCACCCCGCTCGCCTCGCTGGACGGAACGCTCGAGTTGCTGCAGGACGACCTCGACCCCAAACGACTGGACCTGACCGACGCGCGCGAGCGCACAGCTCGCGCGCGCGAGCAGTCCCACCGCCTCTCGAGCCTTGCCTCGGACTTGCTCGACCTGAGCCGCCTGGACGCACAGGTGCCGCTGCGCGCGGAGCCGGTCGAGCTCGAGGAGCTGTGCCGGGCGGTCGCCGCCGAGTTCGAGCGGCGCGCGAGCGAGCGCAGCGTGCGGATCGAGGCGCGCCCCTCTCCAAGTGCTTGCTGGGCGCGCTGCGATCCCGGCGCGGTCGCACAAATCGCAAGAATCCTGCTCGACAATGCGATCGGCATCGCACCATCGGGGTCGAGCGTACAAACAGCCACGGCGACGGACGGTACGTGGTCGCGAATAATGGTTAGCGACCACGGGCCGGGAGTACCCGAGTTCGAGCGTGAGCAGATCTTCGAGCGCTTCCAGCGGGGCAGTACCACTGGCGGGCACAGCGGCTTCGGCCTCGGCTTGGCGATCGGACGCGAGCTTGCCAGCCGCATGGGCGGCACCCTCGCGCTGTCAGACCGCGAGAGCGACGGGCATACGACGGGAGCATGTTTCGTGCTACGCCTGCCGGCCGTGCGCGCGGAGGACGAGCGGGAGCTCGGCACGTCATGAATATCGCCGAGCTGGCACGCGCCGCGGGACGGATCGCACTCGACACCGAGTTCATGGGCGAGGGTCGCTATCGAACGTTGCTGTGCCTCATCCAACTGGCGGTGGCCGAGCCGACCGAGGGCACTGGGAATAGCGGCAGCGGAGACGGCGAGCACCCTAAAAAAGGGCACGAATACCCTGAAGGGCATAGCCAAAGAGCACCCAGCGAGCACCCTGAAGGGCATGAACGTATCGAGATTCTCGATCCGCTACGGGAAGAGTGGCCCAGACAGCAGCTCGCCGAAGCGATGGCCGATCCGGGGGTTGAGCTGGTTGTGCATGCCGGGCGTCAGGACATCGCGCTGCTGCGCCGCGCGCTCGGGTGCGAGGTGCGCAACGTGTTCGACACGCAGGTGGCGGCCGGTTTCCTCGGGATGGGCGCCCAGTGCTCATATGACACGCTGCTGGCTGAGCTACTTGGCGTGAAACTGTCGAAGAGCGCGAGCTTCACCCGCTGGGACGCGCGTCCGCTCACCAACGAGCAGCTCGACTATGCGCGTGACGATGTCGTACACCTGAGCGCGCTCGCGATCGAGCTCCAACACCGCCTGGAGAAGGTCGGGCGATTGCGCTGGGCTCGCGAGGAGTGCGAGTTTCTGGAGCGCGTCAGCGACGAGCGAGATCTCGACACAATCTTCCAGCGACTGCCGCGGATCCGCGGCCTCAACGCGGCTTCCCAGGGCGTCGCGCGCGAGCTGGTCGCGTGGCGAGAGCGCACGGCCGCGGAGCGAGACAGGCCGGTACAGAGCGTGCTCGGCGACGCAGCGCTGGTGGAGATAGCCAAGCGCAAGCCCTCCTCGCCGCGCAAGCTGCAGGACATCCGGGGCGTCGGTCAAGGCAGTTTGCGCAAGGGCGGTGAGGATCTGCTCGCGGCGGTCCAGCGAGGCCTGGAAAGCTCCCATCCGCCGCTCGCCGGCGGTCCGCGTACCGCTCCGCCGAGACCGGATGACGCGCCGCTGATCGCGCTCACGGAGGCGCTCGTCAGAGGCCGTGCACGCGAAGCCGATGTGGCATACGAGTTGCTCGCCTCGCGCGCCGATCTGCAGGCGATCGTCGCCGTTCGCCGCGAAGCGAGTGCCGGTCGCGACCACGACGGCGAGGCCGACGTGCGCACCTTGCGCGGCTGGCGTCGCGAACTGGTCGGCGAGGAGCTGCTCGCCCTGCTCGACGGGCGCGTGAGCCTATCTGTGCAGGGCGCACGGCTGCAGGTCAGCTCGGGCTGATCTACTGGATGCTGTTGTAGATCGTAAACATCGGATAGTACATCGAAATCACGATGAACCCGACGATTCCGCCAATCACGATGATCATGATCGGCTCCATGATCGAAGTGAGCATTTTCACCGACGCCTCGACCTGGTCGTCGTAGAAGTCAGCGATCTTGGCGAGCATCTGATCCAGTGCGCCGGTCTCCTCGCCGACGCCGACCATATGAGTGACCATAGTCGGGAAGACCGTCGCCTTGGCGAGCGGTTCTGAGATCGTGCCGCCGCGCTTGACCGAGGCGATCACACCAACCATCGCGTCCTCGACAACAACGTTGCCGGCCGTTCGGCCGGTGATGTCGAGTGCCAGCAGGAGCGGCACGCCGGCCGCGACCAGTGAGGCAAGCGTGCGCGACCAGCGCGCGACCGCGATCTGCTGCACGAGCGAGCCGATCTTCATCGGTATGCGCAGGCGAAAGCGATCCCACTGGGGACGACCCCAAGCGGACTTCTTCCACTTGATGAACGAGACGGCAATCAACCCGAACGTGGCGAACATCGCCCACCAGTATTGAGTGACGATCTTTGACATCATCACCGACACTTCGGTGATCGCGGGGAGTTTGCCGCCGAATTCCTTGAACACACCCTCGAACACGGGCACCAGGAACGCGACCAGGGCGAGCATCGTGGCGACCGCAAACACGAGAATCAAGGTTGGGTAGACCATCGCCGAGCGCACTTGACGGCGCAGTGAAGCGTCCTTCTCGAGCTGATCGGCGACGCGCATAAGCGACTGCTCGAGCAGACCACCGGCCTCGCCCGCGGCGGTCATGGCGACGAACAGCGGCGTGAACACCTTCGGGTGGGCTTCCATAGCACTCGACAGCGACATGCCCGCCTCGACGTCCTTGCGCACCTGCACGATCGTTTCCTTGAGGAACTTGTTCTCGGTCTGTTCCTCGAGCACGTACAGCGCACGCAGGATCGACAGGCCGGAGGTAATCATCGTCGCGAGCTGGCGCGAGAAGATGGCCAGGTCGCCAGCCTTGACCGTCTTTAGGAAGCTCAGCTCGATCTCGCGCGAGGAGTGCTTGTCGGCGATGTCGAGCACGATCATGCCGCGCGACTTCAGCTGGTCTGAGACGGCCTGCTTGGAGTCGGCCTCGATCTCCCCGCGCGCCTTGCCGCCGGACATGTCCATCGCCTTGAAGACGTAAGTGCTCATCTCAAAGCGTCCGATCCATCGCTATGACAAGGAAACGGCTCACGGTGCGCCTCACGCTGCCAACGATCCAGCGCCCAACAGCCTGCGCAACTCCTCCGGCGCGGAGGAACGAGATTCGGCGAGCTTCTGGGAGATCTTGCCGGTGCGCACCAGCGTCACGAGCGCCGAGTCCATCGTTTGCATACCCAGTGCCGAGCCAGTTTGTAGAACGGAGTAGATCTGGTGGGTCTTGCCCTCGCGGATCAGGTTGCGAACTGCCGGATTTGGCACAAGCACCTCGCACGCCACAACGCGCCCGGCACCGTCGGCGGTGGGGATCAGCTGTTGAGTGAAGATGCCCTGCAGCGCGACCGACAGCTGCACGCGCACCTGGCCCTGCTGCTCGGGCGGGAAGACGTCGATGATGCGATCCACCGTCTGGGCGCTGTCCTGGGTGTGCAGCGTCGCGAACACGAGATGACCGGTCTCAGCCGCTGTGAGCGCCGTGGAGATCGTCTCCAGGTCGCGCATCTCGCCGACGAGGATCACGTCGGGGTCCTGGCGCAGCGCGGCCTTCAGCGCGTCGGCGAACGTTTGCGCGTCGGAGCCGAGCTCGCGCTGATTGACTATGCATCTCTTATGACCGTGCAAGAACTCGATCGGATCCTCGATCGTCATGATGTGCTCTTCGCGCGTGCTGTTGATCTCGTCGAGCATCGCCGCGAGCGAGGTGGACTTGCCCGAACCGGTGGGACCGGTGACGAGCACCAGTCCGCGCGGCTTGCGCGTAAGGTCGTGCACGATCGGGGGCAACCCGAGCTGGTCGATAGAGGTCAACTCGAAGGGGATCAGGCGGAAGGCGGCTCCGATCGCCCCGCGCTGGAAGTAGGCATTGACACGGAAGCGGGCGTGTCCGGGAATCGAGTAAGCGAAGTCGAGCTGCCAGTCGGTCTCAAGACGTTGGCGCTGGTCGCCGGAGAGAATCGAGTAGACGATCTCGCGTGTATCGACGTCGGTCAGCTCGGGATAGCCCTCCAGGCGCGTCAAACGCCCACGCACGCGCACCGTCGGAGGCGCACCGGCCGAGAGGTGCAGGTCGGAGGCGCGGCGCGCTACCACCTCCATCAGCATGTCCGCGAAATCGACGCTCATCGCAAAGCCTGCCCAACCGTCTGCATTTGAAGTCTCATGCGCCCTTTATCGGCAGCGGACCGGCACATCTCAACCTCCGCCAATAACGCGTGCAAGCTCGGCTATCGAGGTGAGCCCCTGGCGCACCTTCTCAAGGCCATCCTCGCGCAGGCCGCGCATCCCCTCGCGCAGGGCGACCTCGCGGATCTCCTCGGCTGGGCGGCGCTCTAGTGTCATGCGGCGCGTGTCAGGAGACATCCTCATCACCTCGTAGATGCCCAGACGCCCGCGATAGCCGTTGCCGCCGCAGCGGCGGCAACCAACCGGCTCATACGCCTCCAGGTCCACGAGTGCCTTGTAGCCGTTTTCGCGCAACACCTCGGCAGGGACGATCGTGCGCTGCTTACAGTTCGAGCAGAGCATCCGCGCGAGCCGCTGGGCGAGTACACAGTCCAGAGCGCTGGCCACGAGGAACGGCTCGATCCCCATCTCCGTCAAGCGTGTGATCGCCGACGGCGCGTCATTGGTGTGAAGCGTGGAGAGCACCAGGTGCCCGGTGAGCGCCGACTCCACCGCGATCTGCGCGGTCTCGCGGTCGCGGATCTCCCCGACCATGATCACGTCGGGGTCCGCGCGCACCATTGCTCGCAGTCCGTTCGCGAACGTGAGCCCGACCTTCGCCGCGACCTGCACCTGGGTGATCCCGTCGACCTGATACTCGACCGGATCCTCGACGGTGATGATGTTCTTCTCGGGAGTGTTGAGAGCAAGCAGCGCCGCATACAGCGTGGTGGACTTGCCCGATCCGGTGGGGCCGGTGACGAGCACGGCGCCGTGGGTTTCGTGGAAGGCGTGTTCGAAGCGCTCGCGCTCCTCGACACCCATGCCGAGCTTGTCGAGCTTCATCACGACCGAGTCCTTGTCGAGGATGCGCATCACGATCGACTCGCCGTGCACACTCGGCAGCGTGACCACGCGCAGGTCCACGTGGCGGCCGTCCACCGTAAGGCTCACACGCCCGTCCTGGGGCAAGCGCCGCTCGGAGATGTCCAGTTCGGACATGATCTTCACGCGCGAGACCACGCCGGCGGCCATCCGCCGCGGGACGGTGGTTATGTCCTGCAGGATGCCGTCCACACGCACTCGAACGCGCACCTCGTGACCATCGGGAGCAAGGTGCACGTCGGAGGCTCCGCGCTCCACCGCCTGGGCGACGATCTGGTTGACAAGCTTGACGACGGGTGCGTCGTCGGCGGTCTCGCGCAGGTTGACGATCTCGGCGTTCGCCTCCTCGCCCTGCTCGACCGCCTCGTCGGTGACGACGTCCTCCAGGCGATCCATGCGCGAGATCAGCTCGGTTATCGCTTCGGGCGAGGCGACCGCGACGCGCACCTCATAGCCAGTCATGATCGCCACATCGTCGACAGCCAGGACGTTCGAGGGATCAGCCATCGCCAACAGCAGCGTGCGCTTATCGACAAACGAAACAGGCACCGCCTGGTAGCGCTTGGCGGCGGAGTTGACGACGAGGTTGGCGGCACTCATGTCGAGCGGGAACACGTCCAGGTCGAGGTGGTCGAGGCCGTAGCGCTCGGCGAGCGCTCGCGCCAGCCCGTCCGGTGTGAGCGCGCCGCTTGTGAGCAGCACCCGCTCGGGCGTAATGCCTTCGTTGCGCGAGGACTCGATTGCCTGATCGACGCGCTCGCGCGAGACGAAGCCCATCTCGACGATCACGTCGGTGAGAAAGCGCGAGGAGGAGCCACGACGGGAGGGGTGTGTTACACCGACCACCGGTTCAAGCGCTTGTGTGTCGGACACGCCGGCGGGCGGCGGACCCTGAAAGCCGGTGTCTGAAGCGACGTCGGCGCGCTCCCGGTCGATCTCGACGCTCACCCTCGTCGAGTCCGTCGCGCCAAAGATGGCGTCCTCGCGCAGTCCGCTCGGAGGCACGCTCATCGCTCGCGCCCTCGGGCGCGCGATGCGCCGAGCTCAGCTGTCCCGAATACCCGCGCCGCGGCGCATAGCGTGCAGCGGCGCTGCCCGCCCGGTCCACGACTCGAAGCTGAGGGCGCCCTGCGCGACGAGTATCTCGAGCCCATCCACGGTCGCGACACCGTGTGCGCGCGCGGCCGCGAGTAGCGACGTGGAGCCGTCGCGGTAGACGAGATCGATGACACACCCATAGCTACCGACGTGATCGGCGTTCATGCCGAGTTGGTTGAGTGCACTGGCCTCAGTGGCCGACCGTTGCAGTCCGACCGACGTGCAGTTCACGAGCAGGTCGGCCGTGACTGGCTCGCTAACCGCCCGAGCGCCCAATTCGCGGGCGAGCGCGACCGCCCGCTCGGCGGTGCGGTTCCATACCGAAACCTCGACGGCGCCCGCATCCAGCAGACCCCACACAGCCGCACGGGCGCTGCCGCCGGCACCGAGCACGAGCGCACTCGGGTGGGAGGGCATCCCAGTCAAGCGACCGAGCGCCGCGATCAAGCCAGGCGCGTCAGTGTTCTCGGCGAAAATCGCTCCGTCGGGTCTAAAGCTGAGCGTATTGGCGGCGCCGATCGCTCGCGCGGCATCGCTTGCGCTGTCGGCGAGCGCGAGCGCGGCCTGCTTGTGAGGGATCGTGACGTTGGCGCCGAGAAAACCAGATGCACCCAGCGCACGCACAGTCTCCTCGAACAGCTCTGGCTGGATCGGCAATCGCTGGTAGCTCCAGCCATCCATGGCACACTCCGCGAACGCTGCGGCAAACATCGCCGGCGAGCGACTGTGGGCGACTGGCCAGCCGAGCACACCCAGGCGCATGCGCTGTTTGCTCATCGGTGTTTGCAGGTGGGCGGATGCCCGCCGTTGCGCGCGAGCGCGGCTTGGTAGGCGGCGACATTCTGTTCGAACTTCGCCTCGGTTGTCGAGAAAACCTGCTCGCCGCAGCCATCGGCGCCCGCTACGTAGTAGAGGTAGGGCACGTGCGCGGGGCGCGCGGCCGCTTCGATCGAGGCCAGACCCGGATTGGAGATCGGCGTTGGTGGCAAGCCGGTGTGTAGGCGCGTGTTGTATGGGGAGTCGATGTGCAACTGGCTTTCGGTCAATTCGCCGGTGTAGGTCGCGATGTGCCGCTGTTGCTCGACGGCGTAGTAGATGGTGGCGTCGATGCCGAGTGGCATACCGGCATGCAGGCGGTTGTAGATGACGGCTGCGATCTTCGCGCGGTCACTTGGGATCTGCGCCTCGCGCTCGACCATCGAGGCGACGATCAGCAATTGATAGGAGGTGATCCCAAGTGCTTTGGCACGACGAATCTGCGCCTCACCGAAGTTTTCTTCAAACGCGCCGAGCTGGCGCGCGACGAGTCGCGAGGCCGGTTCACGCGCGTAGATTTCATATGTGGCCGGGAACAGGAAGCCTTCGAGGTGCGGGGTGCCGGCGGGCGCTCCGTAATGCTCGGGGTCAAGCGCACCGGAATGCGTGGAGGCAGCCAGGTAGCTGCCACTGACCCCATCGCCGTGCGCGCGCAGCGCGATCTGCGCGCGTGTGAAGCCCTCCGGGATCGTCAGCTTCACGACCTTCGGCGGCGGGGGCGGCGCTGGGGAGCTGCGGGGTTGCAACAGCCGTGCGGCGGCGGCAGAAATCAACAGGACCACCGCAACGGAAATCAGGACTGGCACGCCAAGGCGCAGCGCCCTGGTGCGGGGGCGACGGGGGCGACCGGGGCGCAAGCGCGAGCCGAGCGGTCCCCCCAGGGGTGGCAGCGGGGGGCGCCTGTCCACCGGCGGCGGTACGCTCGGCGGTCGCGAACCTGGCCGCCCATCGCTCTGCTGCGTGCTCGCGGGCTCCAACGGGGCCTCTGCTTGCGATCGTGGTCCGGTTTGCGATAGCGACTCGGCTTCCCGCGGACGCTCGGCTTGCTGTGGAGGTTCGACCTGCTGTGGAGGCTCGACCTGCTGTGGACGCTCGACTTGCTGCGGACGCTCGACCTGCTGTGGACGCTCGGCTTGCTGCCGAGGCTCAGCTTGCGGGGGAGGCAGCGGCGGGACCTCCGCCGGCGCCGATCTCGCCCCGGCCTTCGCCAGTCGCCGGCGTTCGCGCTCTTCGCGCGCATGCTCGCGTTCCTGCTCGGTGCGCTGCCGCGAAGCGTCGGATCCGTTGTTTGAAGCCAAGCTGCTGACCCTACCGACCCCGCGCGAGCCAGCCCTCCAGGAGGACCGCGGCGGCACGCGAGTCCTCGCTGGTCACTGTGCCGGTCATGCCGGCGGCGATGCGGGTGGTAAAGCGCTCGTCGTATAGCTCGACCTGGACATCCTCACCGAGCCGCCGCGACAACGCAGCCGCGAAGCTTCGCGTCTCGCGCGTCTGCTCGGTGTCCTGTCCACGCAACGACAGGGGCAGGCCGACAACCACGCGCTCGATCTCGCGCTCGCCTACGAGCGCCACGATTGCGGCCATTCCACGTCGCTCCGCTGGTCGCCCAACCGGGTCGATTGGCGTGACGATCGTGCCCGTGGGGTCGCTCACCGCACAACCACAACGCGCACTGCCGTAGTCGAGCGCCAGCACTCGCACCGCTAATGGCCGCCTGGCGAACCTACACCCACGGCGGCGCTCGGATCGGGGGTGCTCGGCACGGCTCAGCTTGCCGCGGGGGCGGCATTCGCAAGCGCGGTCTCAACTACTTCGCGTGCGGCCTGCAGCGCCTCGTCCAGCTTCTCGGGGTGCCGTCCGCCGGCTTGGGCCATCGTGTCACGCCCCCCTCCGCCGCCGCCCGCGACCTTTGCGGCGACCTTTACGATCTCGCCCGCCTTCAGTCCGCGCGCCACCAGCTCGGGGGCGACGCTGACCAGCAGCGATACGCGGCCGTCGATGGCGGCGCCGAGCACGAGCACACCGTCGCCCGCAAGCTTGCCCTTCAAGCGATCGGCGAGCGCGGGCAGAGCCTTCGCGTCGCTGACCTGCACACTGGCGACCAGCAGCTTCGCGCCCCCGACGGTCGTGGCCGCGCTGGCAAGCGACTCCAGATCCTCCGCGCCCACACCTGCATCCCGGCGAGTGCTCTTCTGGAGCTTGCGACGCTCGGCCTCCCGCTCGGCCACGACATCGGCAACACCACCAGGCCGAGTGCGCAAGGTGGTGGCAACCGCCTGCAGCTCGCGGTCGTGCTCGCGCAGCAGCTCGACCGCCGCCGGGCCGGTGAGGGCCTCGATGCGCCGCACATTGGCGGCGCTGGATGTCTCGCTGGTCACGCGAAACACACCGATCTCTGCCGTGTTGGCGACATGCGTGCCGCCGCACAGCTCGCGTGAGTACTCGCCCGCACCGATCTCGACCATGCGCACCACGTCACCGTACTTTTCGCCGAACAGGGCCATCGCGCCAAGCCCCTTGGCCTCATCCAGAGTTGTCGTGATCGGGTGCACCGGATCGGCGCCGGCGATCCACGCGTTGACCTGGTCCTCCACGTCGCGCAACTCATCGGCGCTGAGCGCGGCACCGTGACTGAAGTCGAAACGCAGCTTGTCGGGGCCGACATAGGAACCTGCTTGGCGCACGTGCGTGCCAAGGCGCGCGCGCAGCGCGGCGTGCAACAGATGCGTGGCGGTGTGGTTGCACTCGGTGGCGTGGCGTGCGGCGTGATCGACGCGCGCGAGCACCGACTCGTTGGGGTCAAGCGTGCCCTGCTCCACGACGACCTCGAGTGCCTGGTCGTCGCCGAGCCTGAAGACACTCTCCACGCGCGCGCGGCAATCGCCGTGCTCACATTCGATTGTGCCGGTGTCGGAGATCTGCCCACCGCCGGCCGGGTAAAAGGGCGACTCGGAGAGCTTGACGAGCAGACGCTGCCCACTCGCCGCGCCATCGCCCGAGCCGCTCGAACCGTTTGGTCCGCCCGCCGCGCCATCTCCCACTTCGGGGTCCTCGCCAGCAACCGCGGCGACACTGGTCGGCTGTCGCTCGGTTTCATAGCCGGTGAAGCGCGTCGGCAGGCCGGCACTCTCCGCGAACTGGCGGGCGCGCTCGCGCGGATCCTCTCTACAGGGACCCGAACCGCTCGCGCCCTTCAGCGTCCCGGCGGCGCGCGCACGGGCGCGCTGCTCGTCCATCAAGCGCTCGAACTCGACACTGTCGACACTCAGGCCCTCCTGCTCGAGCAGCTCGCGCGTAAGCTCGAATGGAAAGCCGAACGTATCGTGCAGCTTGAAGGCATCCTGCGCCTGCACCGAGCTCTCGCCCTGCTCACGGGCTTGGTCTATATGGAAGCGAAGTACCCCCATACCCTGCTCGAGAGTGCGCCCGAAACTGTCCTCCTCCGAAGACAGCCACTTGCTTATAGCGTCTTGCTGCTCGACCAGCTCTGGGTAGACGCCGCCCATTGTCTCGCGCACGACCTCGGCGTAGCGGCTGAGGAATCCCGGCTCCATATCAAGGGCACGCCCTTGCTGGATCGCGCGGCGCATAACGCGACGCAGTACGTAGCCGCGCTCCTCATTCGACGGCACGATGCCGTCGGCGATCAGGAAAGTCATCGCACGCGAATGGTCGGCGAGGATGCGCAGCGCCCGGTCGGCGACCTGGTCATTGCCGTAGCTCGCGCCTGAGAGCCGCTCGCCGAGCTCGATCAGAGGCCGGAACTGGTCGGTTTCAAAGACCGACTCCTTGTCTTGCAGGATCGCGGCCATGCGGTCGAGCCCAAGGCCAGTGTCGATGTTGCGCGCCGGCAACTCCTGCAGCACAGACCCTCCCGACTCGCTGGGCAGCTGGTTGTATTGCATGAACACAAGGTTCCAGTACTCGAGGAAGCGTTCGTTCTCGCCACCGGGCAGATCGCCGGGCGCACCGATGTGGGCGCCGCGATCGACATACAGCTCCGAGCACGGACCGCACGGACCAACCGGTCCGGCCTGCCAGAAATTCTCAGAGCGCGGACAGCGCACGATCCGCTCTGAGGACACACCGAGCTCTTCCCACAGCGCGATTGCCTGCTCGTCGGGGCCGAGCCCGAGACCCTCGTCGCCCTGGAACACCGTCACCCAAATATCCCCTGGCGCGAAACCAAACACCTCGAGCGACAGCTCCCAAGCAAACGCGATCGCCTCACGCTTGAAGTAGTCACCAATCGAGAAATTGCCGAGCATCTCGAAAAAAGTGAGATGCCGGTTGGTGTTGCCGACGTTGTCGATGTCCACCGTGCGAAAGCACTTCTGACAACTTGTGAGGCGCGGCGCGGGCGGGGCTTCCTGCCCTAGGAAATACGGCTTCAGCGGATGCATTCCCGCGACCGTGAGCAGCGCCGAGGGATCGTGCGCGGAGGGCACCAGTGAGGCTGAGGGAATGCGCCGATGACCGCGCTCCTCAAAAAAAGCCAGGTATTGCTCGCGAATTTCGTTTGTGGTCATTTTTTTATGGATTTGGGGTCGTACTCTGCTGCACTAGCGGGCCGTGCGTGGATCCATGGTTCTCCACGCGCGGCCCAGGTGCTTGCGGGGCCGCCCGACGATCCTAGAGACCGGCGCGTGTTTGCGAGGAGACGGGCGAGGCAATCGTGCCATGTCCGACGATCGTGTCGCCCGCATACAGGCACGCGACCTGACCGGGTGCGGTCCGCTCGATTCGCTCCGCCATCCTCACCTCCAGGCGCTCGTGCGTGCCTGGAGGCGGTGAGCCCTCCACACGGCACGGCATCCGCTGGCCGCGGTAGCGCACCTTCACACCATCCACGCGTGCACCCTCGCGGTGCAGCACGACGTCGCGCACCCGCACGCTGCCGACAAGCAGCTGATCGCGCGAGCCGACCGTGATGGTGCCAGCGCGCACGTCGGTGGCAATCACGTAGCGCGGCGGCCCGCCGCCGAGGCCGAGACCGTGGCGCTGGCCGATCGTGACAGTGTGCACACCGCCATGCTCGCCCAGTGTGCGCCCGTCGCTGTCGAGGATCGGCCCCGCCTGTCTGCCGAGGCCACCGTGGCGCTCAAGGAAATCGGCGCGCTTGGTGCCAGCCAGAAAACACAGGTCTTGGGAATCGGGACGGCGCGCGACCGCAAGACCGGCGCGCGCCGCCAGCTCGCGCACCTCTGGCTTGGTGAGCTCACCGAGTGGGAAACGCAGGCGCGCAAGCGACTCGGGCGCGAGCGCTGCAAGCGCGTAGCTCTGGTCCTTGCTCTCGTCGAGAGCCACCCGTAGCAATGGCCTACCCAGTCCTCTCGCCGTGCTCGCGGGCGCCGTATCTGGCGCGCAGACACTGGACTCGCCCTCATTCGCGACGCGGGCATAGTGGCCGGTCGCCAGCACGCTCGCACCGAGGCGCTCGGCGAGGTCGAGCATCGCGTCGAGACGCACGTTGCCGTTGCAGCGCACGCACGGGTTGGGTGTGAGGCCCGCCGCATGATCGGCCAACCAGCCGTCCACCACGCCGGCGCGGAACTCCTCGCGCAGGTCGATCGAAAAGTGCGCGAGGCCCATGCCGTGGGCGATATCGCGCGCGGCGCGCACCGCCTGCGCTGAGCAGCAGCTGCGCTCGCCGTCGTTCTCCGGGTCAGCCCACAGCTCGAGCGTCACCGCCACCGCCTCAACGGGCGCCGACGGCCCGCTCTCCGCGACGCCGCGCTCCTCGCCATAGTCGCGACCACCCGCCACGACCGGGCGCTCGCGCTCACCGACTTCCCCACCCCGCGCGATGCCGTCCCTGCCTTCGCACACGAGTAGCGCCGCCACGGCACTGTCCACGCCGCCGCTCATCGCGACCAGCGTGCGCGAGGACACCAGAGCCAGCTGTGCGTGTTCGCGCGCGGCCCAACCGAGCGCCCGGTGTAGCGCGTCGGCGGCCAGCTCGGCGGCATGATGCTTGGCGGGGGTCAGGCCACCAAGCTCGTCGGCGATCTCGTTCGCGCCGATTCGTGCCGCGGCGAGCAGCCCCGCGCCGCGTATGAGCGCCATCGTCGCGCTGCCTGCCGCTATCGCAGCGCCGCAACCGCTCGCGTCAAAGCCGGCGTCCACTATCCGCCCGTCGTGGCTGTGCGAATCGACCGCGAGCGAAACGCGAATCAAATCGCCACACGCGGCCCCGCCGGCCGCGCCCGTGCACGCGTTCGCGGGCGTGTGTCCACGGCCCTGCGGGCATTCCAGGTGATGGGCGAGCGCGTCGACACTCATCGTCCGTCGAGTGTAAGGGGCGGTAGCGACGGGCGAGCGTAAGCGCGCACCGAGGAAATGACCGACACGGCGAGCCGATGCGACGGAGCGCCGGCGCACAGTGTGCTCGGCGTCAGCCGAGGGTCAATGCGAGGCGTGCCGGGCTTCGCGCACGGCCTGCTGCAGCGCGAACACTTCCGTCAAGCCAGTGAGCGTGCTCACCACGCCATGGCGGTTGACGATCAGGATCGTCGGGGTTTGGTACACGCGCACCACTTCGGTGATCGAACCAAACATGTTCACCTGATTGGCCAGTGCGGAGTGCATCACGACCGTGCCTTTAGAGCCGCTGACGAGCGTACCCGCCTGCGAATGAACCTCCTGATCTACGGAGGAGTGCGGGTTCCAGAACACGAGCATCACGGTCTTACCGTGAGCCAGCTCCGCTTCGACGGCGATCTGCCCGGCAGGGCGGGCGTGCCGCCCAACCGCGGTGCGATCGGGGTGAACGCTCGAACGCGACACCGCGCGGCCTGTGGAAGGCACAACGGTCTTGTGCGACACCGACGCACTCTTATGAGTGCGCGTCGTGGCGCTATGCGTGACCGTCGTGGTGCTATGCGTGACCACCACCGTCTTGCTGGACGAGGCTGAAGTCTTGTGCGCCGCCACGACGGTCGTGTGCGTAGCAGTTTTGTGTGTGACGGTCTTGTGGGCGGTGAGAACGGTCTTGTGTGTCACCAGAGTGTGCTTGCGCGCCGCGGCACGGCGCGCAGCCTCCCTGCGAGCGACGGCCTCTCTCGCGCTCTTGGACACCGTCTTCGGTGCGGGCGTGCTCACGGACGCCACCTGGCTCGGGTTGGACTGGTGCGCGCGCACGGCGAACATCCACACGAGCGCCAGCACCAACACAGCGCCGAGTGCGATCTGAAAAGGACGGGAGATCTGAGCCATCACACCTCACTTCGGCAGATTCGCCCGCTGAGTTGAACATTTACGCGAGGTCGCGCAACCCCCGCAACGCAGCGTGCACCGTCTTGTCGGTGTCGAGCGTCTCCTGAGCGCCGTCGCGCATGTCCTTCAGCACGGTGTCGCGCTCCCCCACTATCGCCACAAAGCGAGCACCCAGACGATTGGCATGTCCGAGCTGTCCCTTCAAGGAGCGGCCTGCCATCTCCAGTTGCGCGCTCAATCCGGCAGAGCGTGCCTCACACAGGATCTCCCACGCAGCCTGCTTAACCCGCGGGTACGACCCATCCTCCCCCAAAACATCAAACCCCACATACAAATCCACAGCGTGTCCGCCCGCCGCCGGCGGGCTGCCCGCGAGGAAAATCCGCTCGACCCCCGCGGCCCAGCCCATGCCGGGCGTCGCCGGACCACCGAGTTGCTTGACGAGCCCGTCGTAGCGCCCACCGCCGCCAACACCGCTCTGTGCACCCAGCGCATCGCTCGTGAACTCGAACACCGTGCGCGTGTAGTAGTCCAGGCCGCGCACGAGCGTTGGATCGACCTCGTAGGCCACGCCCGCGCGATCCAGCAGCGCGCGCACCTCGGCGAAGTGCTCGGCGTCGCTCGCGTCCAGCTCGTCCAGCAGCTTCGGTGCTTCGCGCATCGTCGCGACAGTGCCCTCGTGGGCGGAGTCGAACGCCCGCAGCGGGTTCAACTCGATGCGCTCGCGCACCTCGCTGGACAGCCGCTCTTCGTTGGCGCGCAAGTGCTTTTGCAAGCGTTCGCGATAGCGCTCGCGGCTGTCGGCGCCACCGAGGCTCGACAAGCGCAAGCGCACCCCGGACACACCCATCTCGCGCAGCAGCGCGCCCAGCAGCACGATCGACTCGGCGTCCACAGCCGGGTCCTCAGAGCCGAGCGCCTCAGCGCCGACCTGCCAGAACTGGCGGTAGCGGCCCTTCTGCGCGCGCTCGTAGCGAAAGAAGCTCGACAGGTACCACAGCTTCACCGGCTGGGGCAGCTTGTGCATCCCGTGTTGAACGTATGCCCGGCACACCGGTGCGGTGCCCTCCGGGCGCAGCGTCAGCGAGCGCCCACCACCGTCGGTGAATGTGTACATCTCCTTGCGCACAATGTCGGTCGCGCTGCCCACGCCACGCGCGAACAGCTCGGTTGCCTCAAAGGTAGGCGTCTCGATCCGCTCGTATCCCGCGCCCTGAAGGATCGCTGTGGCACGGGCCTCCAGGGTCGTGCGTGCCACCGCCTGCTCGCCAAGCACGTCATCGGTGCCCCGTGGGGCCTTTATCTGCTCGCCACTCAAGGTCGGGAAGGACTCGCGGCGGATGCGCGCAGCTCGCTGAGAAACGGGTTCGTGCTCCACTCGCGTCCAAGGGTGGTCGTGCCCATGTGTCCTGGATACACAACCGTGTTTGGCTCATACCGCGCCATCAGCGCGGCGATCGAGCGCTCCAGCGTCGCCCATTCGCCGCCCGGCAAATCAACGCGACCGACCGAGCCCTCGAAAAGCACGTCGCCCGAGAGCAGCACCCGGCGTGTGGGCGGCGCAATAGACCCCTCCTCGCCCAGCACGCCAAGCTCACCTGGAGTCGAGGCATCGGTGGCGCTCGACAGCGCCTCCGCACCGCCGATGTTCGCGACGCCAATCGCGTAAGTCACGTGCCCGGGACTATGACCGGGCGTGAACAGCACCTCGATGTCCATCCCCGCGAGCGACAGGCCCTCGCCCCCCTTGACCGTGTGCTCCGCGTCGTAGCTCTCATACGGCCCAAACCCCGGCATCGTCCATTTCTGTATGTCCGCCAGCACGCCAATCTCAATCTCCGGGCAGTACACGGGCGCGCCGGTGGCGCGCGCAATCGGAGCGACCGCGCCAACGTGGTCGAAGTGACAGTGTGTGATCAAGATCGCCTCGATCTTTGCATCGAGTGCCGCGACGGCATCGAGCAAGCGTTGTGGCTCCTCCCCCGGGTCGATCAGCAGCACGCTGCTCGAGCTCGGGTCGGCACGCACGATGTAACTGTTCTCCTGGATCGGCCCGACGGTCAACCCGTGCACGTCGGGCGTGGCGCCCTGGGTCTGCTCGCTCACTTCGCGCCCGCACCCGTGCGCTTGGACTTGCCGCGCATCCTGCGCCGGTACAGCCACATGTCGGTGTAGTAGCTGATCGGCACGTACGCGATCAGCACGATCGGAAACAGCTCTATTGCCTCATTGGGCTTTTTCAGCAGCAGAATGCTGATCAGCAGCATCAGCACCGCCGCGGCGGCGGCGCGCAGGAAGGCTCCCCCCACGTTGGCGGTCGTTCCATCTTCTCCTGACGCGTTAGTTTGGGCGCGCTCGGCTTGCCGGTCTTCTCCTCGGTGGTCGGCTTGCGCCCGGTGCGCCCGCGCGACTCCACCACACCGGCCGCGTTGCCGCGATGCTTGGTTTGGCGCTTGCGCTTCGTTTGAGCCATGTCTCGTTCCGTTCGCAGTACTCCGCGAAGAGCGCCAGCGCGCCCCCGCCGCAATGCTTAGAACCCTAGTGCGTTCTCGATCGTATCCGCGCCAGGATCGAAGTTGGCGAGCGCAACATCCGCCGGAAACCCCTCCATCGCCGCGCGTGGAACGAGCCCCACCAGCTCCGCGCCCGCCACACGCGCATGCCGAGCCACGGCCGCAACCACAGCACGCAACGGCAGCTCGAGCGGTCGCTCCACGTTCGTAGACACCTGCGCAACGCTCCCACCGCGCAACGCGACGCCGATCGCCCGCAGCCCCGGCAAGCCCTCTGGCCCGCCCTCGCGGATTAGGGCAGCAATGCGGCGAGCGTCCGCGAGCGTCGCGGGCGACGCGAGCTCCAGGTTGAACGCCACCAACGGCTCGCGTGCGGCGACGAGCGTCGCGCCTGCCGTCGGGTGCGGGCGCGATGGGCCGAAGTCAGGGCTCAGCTCGCCCGCCACCATACGCTCGCTAAGCGCCGCAAGGCCGCCCTTGCGGCGCTCCGCACGCGTGCGTCCGTCCGCGAGAATGCCGTAGAGGAACACCGGCACTTGCAGACGTTCACCAATGTCCGCGGCGACCACGAGCGCCTCCGCGCACGCGCTGCCTCGCTGAGCGAGGTTCGTGTAGACGATCGGCACAACATCCACAGCACCCACGTGCGGGTGCTGGCCCGCGTCGGCAGGGTCACGTCCTGGGCCGACGTCGATTCGCTCGATCGCCTCGCGAGCACCCGCAAGTAGAGCGCACGACAGCCGGCCCGGCTCGCCGGCGAGGGTGTACACGGCGCGGTGGTGGTCCGCATCGGTGTGAGTGTTCAGCAGGCGTGCGTTGTTGCCGGCTGTTAGCGCCTTGGCGATCACGCCGATGGTCTGGCGGTCACGGCCCTCGGAGACGTTCGGCACGGCTAGGAGCATGTGAGCGGGCATTAGTCGCGGGGTTCAGGAGGACCTTGGGCGTCGATGGCTAGGCGCGCCCCACAGGCTAAACTGCGCGCTCCCGCCGGAGTAGCTCAGTTGGTTAGAGCAGCGGAATCATAATCCGCGTGTCGGGGGTTCGAGTCCCTCCTCCGGCATACTTGTCGTGAGTCGGGACATGGGTCTCGTGTGGGTCGGGGCATTGGTCTCAGTTTGTGGTGTTGGGCCAGTGGCCTGGCTGGTTGTTTTGGTTGCGCCAGTAGGTTTTGTCGGGCTCGATGAGGTGGCGGCTGAGGATCTCGCCGGTGGTGAGGTCGGTGACGGTGACGTGGTGGTCGTCGGCGAGCGCGAGGACGCGTTTGCGGGCGTGTTTGGCGCCGATGCCGAGGTGGTGCATTCGGCCTGCTCGGCGGAGGCTCATCTTGCCGGCGTCATCGAGCCGGTCATAGCGCAGCCGGTAGTGGCCTGGCGGGTGTCCGTTGCTGGCTGGGAGCGCCTTCGGTGTGGCTCGGTAGGCGTTACCTGGCGTGCGTCGGTCAAGCGCGCGGTGCGGGCGCTTCTCGTTGTAGTGTGCTCGGAACTCGTCGAGCTGACGTTGCAGTTGTGCGATGCTTGCGGCGGGTGGTCTGGCGCGTAGCCAACGCTGCTGGGTCTGGTGGAAGCGCTCGGTCTTGCCCTGTGTCTGTGGGTGTCCCGGGGACCCGTTCTTCTGCTGGACGCCAAGTAGCGGGAGTACGTACTCGAACGCGTTGCGCCCGCCGGTGAAGCGGGAGGTGTAGACACTCCCGTTATCGGTGAGCGTGCTCGCCGGCGACCCGTGCTCGGCGACAGTGTCGAGGAACACGCTCACCACCGCGTCCCCAGTGACAGGTTGATGGGCGCTGCAGGACAGCAGGTAGCGGGAGTGGTCATCAAGCCAGTTGAGGATCTCGACGTCGGTTCCGTCCGCAAGACGCCAGTGGATGAAGTCCGACTGCCACATCTCGTTCGGCTGCGCCGCCTGGAAGCGGATGTAGCTGCTTCTGGGGCGCTTGCGCGGCTCGGGGACGATCAGTCCAGCCTGGTGCAGGATCCGCCTGATCGTGGATGTCGACGGTGCGCTGAGTCCCTCTTGCTCGAGATGCCAGACGATCGTGACTGGTCCCGCGTCCAGCCCGTCCGCGGTCAGACCTCGACGCAGCTCGATCACCCGTCCACGGACATTCTCGGACGTCGCGATAGGCGTCGTCTTCGGGCGCCTGGACCGCGGCTCGAGCGCCTCCAAACCTCCCTCTCGATAGCGAGCCAAAAGGCGGTGAAGATGCCGGCGGGAGAACCCGTACTCGGCAGCGGCAGCAGTGACGGACATCTGCTCGGATACGACCTGGAGAACAGCAACACGGGCTCTAGACATGCCCGCCAATGTGGCCGTAGCCCCAGACGCCGTGCTGGTCTAGCCACTCCGGCCCAGCCCCCAGGCCACGCCTCCACGGCCAGCACCATGAAAACGCTCAGCCCGACATGAGACCCATGTCCCAACTCACCAGAGACACATCACCTGAGACACACGTCCTGAACCCACACACCCCCTCCGGCATCACCGAAAGCCCAGGTCCCACAACGATTTAGAGGTTATCATGGGCTGCGGACGCGGTCGATTATTTCCCCAGCGATTTCCCTAGAGGGCCGCATTTGTGTCGCGACGGAGCTTGGGAGCGAACAGGGCGTCGATCTCGCTCGCCAGGAGTACGAGCCCGCGCAGCCCTTCGTGCGGGGTCGTGAGGTGCCGGATGCTGATGTGCGGGGTCTCTTTGCGCAGGTCGCGTAGAAGAACCAACCGTAGAGCAGCGGCCCGCAAGCCGCCTCCCACATCCCTCGCACCTCGCACGGCACGGCGGGCTGGGATCGACCGCGAGAAACCGCTCGGCCAAGCCATCGCCTTTCGGCGGGCGGCGCGCTACGTTGGCTAGGCTCACCGCCACGAACTTCAAGCAGATCGGGTCGGCCCCAGCCAATTGCCAGTCGCCAGGTGCTTTACGCCATCGTTGGGAGTTTGCGGCTCGCGCATGGCCTGAACCCTGCCAGCTGGATAGAGCCCGATTAGACGAGCGGCAGATCGTGGTTCGTGCAAATCCGTTGGATGCTTCTATGTTGTCAAGGGTGTTTTTGCGAGTTGGTTGTAGAGGTGGCGGGAGAGGTGTCGCTTGAGGGATCGCATGGCCTCTCGTTTGGTCTTTCCTTCGGTGATCTTGCGTTGGATGTAGGCGCGGCTTTGGGGGTGGTGGACTGAGCGGGAGAGCGCGATCGTGTAGATCGCTGCGTTGACTTGTCGGTCTCCGCCGCGGCTGAGACGGTGCCTGACGGTCTTCCCCGATGATGCGGGTTGTGGGGCGGTGCCGTTAGCGCGCGCGAACGCTGCCTCGCTGGTGAACCGTGATGGGTTGAACGCTAGGAGCCTGCCGGCACAGATCGGTCCGACGCCAGGCTCCTCCAGCAGCGCCGGTGCGAGGGAGTTGACCATCTCCTCGATCTGGCGGGTGTAATTCTCGGCTTCTGTGTCGAGTCCTCGAGCACGGTTAGCGATATCGCGAAGGACCTGCAGGGTCAAGTTCTCCTGCTGGCTTGCGGTTGGTCGAGTACGCATCCCCGTGAGGCGGTTGGCGAGCGTCGCGCCGTTGCGAGTTTGGCCGATTCGTTCCCGCAACGCGTACGGTGCGCTGATCTGCAGCGCTTGCAGCTGGTTGTAGAGGCGTGAGCGCTCGCTGACGATGGAGCGGTAGCCCGCCAACAGCATTTGCAGCGCCAAACGCTTCCCGGACCCCCTGGGTGTCGAGAGACCGTCACGGGTGAGGACCTTCTTGGCGGCCAGCAGAGCGTCGATGCGATCTGACTTGCCGCCCCGACGCTCACGTCGTTGTGGGCGTTCGACCTCGAACACTTCGATCTCCTCGGCTTGCAGGAACTCGCATAGTCCGGCGCCGTAGCTGCCGGCGCCCTCGATGCCGACGAGAACGGTCTCGCCGAGGTCTTTCAGCCAGCACACGAACTGGCTGTAACCGGCGAGGGTCGTCGCGATCACGATCTCCCCGAGGATCTGTCCGAGGCCGTCGAGAGCTACCGCATGGTGCTGCTGCTTGTGCGTGTCCACGCCTACTGCGATCATCAATTCTGGTCTCCTCATTTGCTGGTTGGCGCTGGTGTGATGTGGAGACCGCCAGACAAAGCCATGTCGAGCGACAGGCACGCTTCTATGAAGTCATGGCGGCGTCCGTGACAGGCGGCGGGAGACAAATCCAACGTAGGGCACCCGACAGCCGGGGCCAGCCGTTTTACTTGAGTCATCCCGTCGCCTGCCACACCCTCTACGGGGCACCGGACACCACTACCTAGCCGTCACGCCACACAGTCCCAACACGGGCTCCGCGAACCAACGGCCAGCCCACTCATCACTGGGCCCCAGCAGGCCCAAACAAAACTACATGGCCAGTTGGAGGCGTTTGGGGTCTGTATTGGCGTATGCAGGGACCAACGACAGAACAACAGCCGGCGGTTGCCCTGCAGGAAGATCGACTCCTTCGCCCTGAGCAGGCCGCTTGGTATCTGAACGTCAAGACGAGCTGGGTCTATGAGGCAGTGCGTAGCGGCCTGCTGCCGTGCCGACGAGTAGGGCGGCACATCCGCTTCACGCGCTCGGTGCTCGACGAATGGCTGGCAGAGCAACCGCGGCGGTAGCCGAAACGTCCGATTCCGTGGCGCCAGCACCTAAACCGCACGTGATGGCGCTCGTGTCGAGTTCGTCAACGAGCGCTGCGACCGGCGCGCAATGTCGTTTCGGGCGGCGCAAACCTCAGCGAGCGGACTCTTCGGATCGGGTAGGTCCCAACCGAGGTAGCGCTTGCCAAGGACCTGGATAAGCCGCTATCGCGGTCGAGCAGGGCCTAGCTCATTGCGAACGGCCCGCGTAGTCAAGGCGCACGAGCAACATCCCCGCCTTGACGCTCGACCTCCCTCAGCGTGGGACGATGACCTTAGCCGCCCCGGCGGGCGTCACCTCCGGGCAAAGTGCTCTGACAAGCAAGACCGTACGAGTCATAAGTCGCACACATGTCGATGCCAGCCTCCACCGACATCAATGCGATCCGAGTTCCAGGTTGATGCCAAGGCTATGTCCCGACTCACGCCATACTGCACTTCCACTCGCAACGTAGCCGTCAGAAAGTCTTATCGAGCAGTGCCATTGGTTGCGAGGCGATTCACTGCAGCTCACAGCGCTTACATCGGCACCTCTCGATATCGTGGCCTTACGTATGCTTGATTCCACTTCAGTCGTCGTCACATTTTTCTGCCCACTCCCGCCAAGCTTTACCAGTAGTTGTGCCACAATACCAAGGAGATAAAGAGAAAGCAAGACGACAACGACCACAAGGCTCAGATTAGCCCACCATCGTCGAAACGGCCGTTGTCGACTATTTCCTGAATTGCTTATTCCTATTAATTTCCTCAAAGCGGATTGTTAAGATTATAACCCGCACTAATTTGCCGTCCGGTTCAAGGACAAACGTCAGTTCAAGGGTAAAGCCTTTTCCCAGACAGATAGGCGGCTCGACACCTCGCTACCGATACCACAACCCAAAAGCTCGGGTGCCGCTCATCAAGACCCAGTTCTAACTGGGTTTTTGGCTTAGTCGGCATCGTCGCAGCGAGCAACGCGAAGACTCTCGGCATACTCACTGGTAGTTCGTGGATAAAGTACGGCGAGGAGCTGCTGTCGCTTTGATCGGGCTCAGTTATCCCTACTAAGCGGGCGCGAGATGTTAAGACGTGACCGAGGTGCTATTTGGCACCCGCCCTCGATCAGGGCCGAAGCTAACCGTATGCTAGTTGTGCTTCGCAGCGCGAGCACGATTATAACGTTCCGCCACCATAAAGAAGGCCATCAATGCCACGACACAGCACACGCTCTCTACCAAGGCCAGTCCCACCAAGAAATGAAACGCACACAAGGCAAAGAACCACATCGCAAACCACTTAGGTCCTGTGATCGGCCTGTCAACATATCGATCTCGATCATGCCTATTCAAACCGAAAGAACGCGAAACAAACCCCGAAATCACAAACCCAGCTCCGCCACCGAACACAATAGCTATCACCGGCTGCAAATCGAACAAAACATTAGCCGCTACAACCGCCAAACATACAACGCCGACGCTCACGAGTAGTCGACAGATCATGCCACTAGTTAGTCCACTATCGTTAGTACGCAATCTAAACGCTCCGTATTTTCAATGTTCGCATTTTATAGAGCTTCAAATATCATAACCACTCCCCCGGCCACAAAACAACCCGCATACGCTCCCGCCTGTGTAGCAAGTCCCACTGACGAGAAGGCCGCCGCGGTACCACCAGCGACCGCACCAACTATACACGCACCCAAAGACGGGCCAACAGATACTTTCCCGTCAGCCGCTCCAGGTGGCTTTTTATGCACTACCTCGTACGGGTAGAGACCACCGTTACGGCATTCATCTTTATGCCCATAGTATTTACTATTTTTGAAACATGAAGTGGTAGCTTTATCATCTTCTTCCCCAGTCGGCTGACTCCACCCTCCAATTACTTTAGGCACCCCTCCACCCCCTCCTCCCGTAACACACTGTCCCGGTTCACAGTTACCTTCACCCGGTCCGTCAACATGACACGCACTAACAGGACATCGGTCATTTTCGCTTTTTCTTCCGCTTCGAGCTTCTTTGCTTCTTCGCGTTCAGCGCTTTCTTGTATAGCTATCGACACGAGTTGGCCGTTTGAGGCTCCAAGATAAGGAGCTTCGATGACACCGACACTCGCCGCGCCGTTCGGAAACGATCCAGGGGATGCGATGGACCCGGTTTGGAGTGGTCTACCGAGCTCTGGAACGTACGAGGAGCCGCTTTGGGTGATCACCCCCGTAGATGTCAGTTCGCTCGCCACACCGTCTGCTCCAAGCCACGAGTACTTAGGCGGGCTGCCGGTAGTTGGCACGCCGAATTCCGTGCTGTTATAGGTAGAGAGCAGTTTAGTTTCTGTCCACAGCCGCCTTAGCCACAACCCATCTCCTCCGATCCCGGCCTATCGAGATATGCAGACTGTCGGAACCATAGCCGACGAGAGGCTTCCTTGCGCGAGTACGCCCGTGAGTGGTGGAGCGTTATCAGGGACGTTGAAGGCGCGGATTTCGTGAGGGAACCCGCGCCGACTATCGACGGCAGATCGAGCAATACATTTGCCGGTACTTCCCCGCGCGATTGCGTCTCACGGAGATCACGCCGTCGAAGATCGCCGGGTTCGTTGCTTGGCTCTGCGACGAGCAGGCACAGAAGCGAATGCTCTCTGACGCGACCGTCCGCAACATCATGGCGCCGCTTCGAGCCTGTCTAACGACTGCCGTCAGGGAGGGCTTGATCCGCTCCAACCCGGCGCGAGACGTGGACCTGCCGCATCGACCAACCGTCGAGGACATGGAAGACGACGAGGCGAAGGCGATGAGCCGCGACGAGCTGGCCGAGATGCTTGCGTTGGTCCCTGAGCAATGGCACTTGTTCTTCTGGTTCCTGGCTGCCACGGGCGTTCGCATCAACGAGGCTATTGCGCTCCAATGGCGGCACCTTGAGATCGACGCGCCCGTTCCCCACATCAAGGTTCGCCGAGCGCTCGTGAAGGGCCGGATGGGACCACCCAAGAGCCGCTACGGCCGTCGCGAGATCCCACTCGATCCACTCCTCCTCGCCACAGCGCTCCACGAGCACCACGCGGCTACGGAGTGGCCCGGTGACGAGGACCCCGTATTCCCAGCGGTCAACGGATCGCCGCTCATGCCAAACAACGTCCTCCGGCGAGTGCTCCAACCCGCCCGGGAGGCCGCAGACCTTCCGTGGGTCGGCTTCCACGCCATCCGTCAGACCTGCGCCTCGATCCTGTTCGCGGAAGGCCGCAACGCCGTTCAGGTCCAGCGCTGGCTCGGCCACCACTCCGCAGCGTTCACGCTCGCAACCTACGTCCACCTGCTCGACGGCGACCTCGGGGAGCCATTGAGGATTCCTCAGACTGTCCGCAATGATGCGAAATGACTACAGAACTTCCGGAGAAGGCGTTATCCTCAACAGAGCTATGACCTTGCCAATCGAATATGTCGATGCGCAACAGCTCTGGGATGAGAAGGAGGAGGCTCGCCGTGCCGATGTCGAGGCACTGCGGTCCGGGGAAAAGACCGAAGCGCAGCTACAACGCGAAAACGCGTTTTTTGCGCTTCCTCCCGATCGAATCCGGATCAACCTAGACTCGGCGCGCTCTCTCTCCTGAACCACGAGGGGTGATCAGCGGACGTGGACGAGCCGCCGGCCATACTTGACGCCGCGCCATTGCCGCTCAGCCTTGCCGAGGCCGAACGAATCATCGCGCTTATCGAGGACGTTGTACGCGAGCGAAGCGTCGTTCTCATCGGTGGGCAAGCCGTAGCCATCTGGACTGCATACCTCCAAAGTCGCCTGACGGACGGACTGGTTCCGGCGCATGTTGTCAGCGGCGACATCGACTTCCTGGGCAATGGGGACGACGCACAGCGGGCAGCCACAATGCTCGGCGGACGAGTCAGGCTTGCAAAATGGGAGGACCGGACCACCCTTGCGGGCGTCGCGATGTTCCTCGACAGCGAAGGTCATGAACGTCGGCTCGATTTCCTCCAAAGCGCACACGGAATGAACTCGGAGGACATCAAGAAGACCGCAATCGAGTTGGATTTGCTCGTCGGCAAGGATCGACAGGTCCGTGTGTGGGTCATGCATCCAGAGCGCTGCATGGAGAGCCGCGTCCACAACAGCGTCCTGCCTAAAAAGCAGACTGACCTCGCATGGCGCCAGCCCCGAGCCTCAATCCCTTGTGCTCGCGCCTTCAGCCAGCTGTTGCTCGACGAACGCGGCGAAGCGGCCATCCGCGACGTGCTGAAGCTCAACGAGCGCATCTTTCGCTTCGCGCAAGAAGACCGATCCTCGAAGCTCGCAGCCGACCGGGGCATCGAGACCTTCGACGCGGTGCTCGATGACGACCGACTCCCCGAGAAGTTCAGGACCCTCCGCCTGCCGCAGATGCGGGACCGGATTCGGTCCTTGCGCAAAGGCTTGGCCCAAGGACCAGCCAGTAGCTGATGCCTGAGCGTTATCAACGCCCGATCTTCGCTCGTGTCTACACGAAGTTCGCGGATACGAGCAACCGTCGCGGCGGCGCCGAGCATCGTCGCAAGCTTCTCGCCAACATGAGCGGGCATGTCGTCGAGCTTGGCGCAGGCAGTGGCGCGAACTTCGCGCATTACCCCGCATCCGTTGACGAAGTTCTCGCCGTGGAGCCCGAGCCATACCTCCGCCAGCAGGCACTCAGGGCGGCAACAGAAACATCGGTAGACATCCGGGTGCTAGGCGGCGATGCGTATCGTCTACCCGGCGACGAAGGGACTTTCGATGCTGGCGTTGCCTCGCTCGTCCTCTGCACCGTTCCCGACCAGCAGCGTGCCCTCGCGGAGTTGTTCCGAGTCATTCGGCCGGGCGGCGAGCTGCGCTTTTATGAGCATGTCGTGGGCGACTCCAAGTGGGAGGCGCGCATCCAACGGCTCGCCGACGCGACCGTCTGGCCTCACCTTGCGGGTGGGCGCCATTTGGCGCGAGACACGACGGCCGGGATCCAGCAAGCCGGTTTCGCGATCGAGACATGCGAGCGCTTCCCGTTCAGTCCCTCGCCGTTCCTCCCACCCGATCCACACATCCTGGGGACCGCACGCCGACCCGGAAGTTCTGGATACGCCCACCACCATTAGTACCCGAGAACACTCAGCGCGGCTTTTTTTCAGCTCAGGCGTGTACGACGACGATGCGAGTGACCGTTACCGCCGCACCGCGTTGTGGTGTGAGCATGATCTTTACCGTCAACGCCAGGCGCCGGTGGCGGCGTAGCGCGGTCTTGCCCTTGGCGCTCAGAGGCACGGAGAAGGACACCTCACCCGGCTTTAGCGACGAGCGCACCAGTCGCCCGACGCGCACCTTCGCAGGGTGCGCCGCCTTGGCCAGCGAGGCGTCGGCGGCAAACAGGCCGACTTCCAGACGCCCACCGGAACCGGCCTGGGTCACCTTGATCGATCCGTGTACTGTCGATCCGTGTTGACTGCTAGCGAGTTTGAGGGCCCTTGATCCCCCTTCCAAAGGCGAGCCGGAGCCGGGTTCGGTCGGCGTCGTGGGGGCCGTCGGTGTTGTAGTCGTCGGTGTGGTTGTTGTCGGCGTGGTGGGGGTTGTGCCGGTGGCGCCTTCGACCACGATTTCGTATTTGGTGTAGTCGAAGCCGTCTTCTTTGAACAGAGTTGAGCTTTCGAACTTATACGTCCCTGGTTGTTCGAACTTGCACTTGCCTTCCCAATCGGTTTTCGGCGCGGTGGGGCTCACCGGCACGCTCGACGAGCAGGACGGCGCAGTGCCAGTCCATGCGATATTCGCTTCCTTACCGTGGTCGGTGAACATCAATTCGCCGCCCGCGACGATCGTGACCTTGCTCGCGGGTGTCGGGTTCGACCCCCCGCCGGGGACCGCCCAGCACGGCCAGTTGGCCTCGACGCAGTTTTCGTTGACTTCGAGTTTTGCTTCGGACGGGGCGGCAGCAAGCGCGGGCAGCACGACTACCACCGCCCCCATCAGCCCAGCGAGGGCGAAAAGCAAAAGCATGCGTGGTCTCGAACCCGTGCGCGGCCTCATCGTACGACCACGCTTTGCGTGAGGGTCATAGCCGCGCCGTGTTTAGGTGTAAGCACAATCTTCACGGTGAGCGCTAGCTTGTGATGATGGCGCAGCGCGCGCTTGGCCTGCGCGTCGAGCGAGACCGTGAAGGACACCGTGCCGACCGGCGCCGAGGAGCGGACGAACCGCCCCACACGCGAGCTACCAGGTCGTTTGACCTTGGCCAGCGAGGCGCCCTGGGCGAGCAGTTCGACTTCCAGGCGCGCGCCACCGTCGGCGGCGGGGATCTGGACCGTGCCATGCACGATGTCACCATGCTGAGTTTTCGCCAGCGCAACCGTCGCGAGGGGGCTGCCTCCGCCAGAGGACGGAGGCGCTTCCATCGAGCCGGGCGTCGTGACCGTAGAGACCCCGCCGCCGTAGGGCTGGGTGGAGGCCGTGGCCGTCGGCGTTGTAGGGGTCGTCGGGGTGGTGGGTGTCGTGGGAGTAGTCGGGGTGGTTGGTGTCGTCGGAGCAGTCGGCGTAGTCGTCGTTGTTGTGGTAGTCGTGGTGCCGGTGGTTGTGCCGCCGCCCCCGGGTTTTTCGACGATCACCTTGTACTCGGTGTAGTTGAACCCGTCTTCGTTGAACAGGTCTTGGCTTTCAAATTCGTATTCACCCGCGTTGGCGAAGGTGCAGGTGCTGCTCCAGGTGGTTTCCGGCGTGGACGGCACTTCGGGTGTGCAGCTTGGCGCGGCGCTCTTCCAGAGTACGTCAGTGGGATAGCCGGCTTCTTTGTCTTCGAAGGAGATCTTGCCGCCCTGGGCGATCGTGAACGGTTGGATCTGACGGATGTCTGCCGGATCGTTCCCTTTGACGTTCCAGCACGGCCATTTTTCGAAGTAGCAGTGTTCGGCGACTTCGAGGTTCACTGCGGACGGTGCGGACGTGCCGGCAGCGAGCGCGGGCAACACGGCCACCGCCGCCCCCATCAGCCCAGCGAGGGCGAAAAGCAAAAGCGTGCGCGGTCTCATCGTGAACCCACCTTTCTCGTGCTGGATGTCCCCATGGCAGTGGCTGGGAGTCGTGCGTAGCGCAGCGGCATTCCAGCTCGTTATCCCCTAAAGACTCCAGCCCACAGAGATCCTTCCCGCTGCGTTTTGCTGGGCTCCGTAGGTACCCCTCGGGCCCTACACGGGCGCGGCTGTATCCAGCGCCACGCTGCTACGCCTGGCCAGCTGGAGCGATTGCGATGCGACCGCCTCCTGAGCGCGCACAACCGCCGGCCCGACGGCCGCGGGGAGGATCGAACCATGCCGGTGTCCGGGAAGGTTCGCGACGTGGTGGTGTCTATATGTAGGTAGAGATGACAGTCACGCGCCCACGCACCCGACATTCGGAGGAACCATGAAACGAACCTATGTTTTCTTGGCCGTCGCCTTGGCGAGCGCGGCGAGCGCCTCGACGGTCGCCAACGCACAGAGCAGCCTCCCAGCCGCTCACTCAAGCGCCGCTGCCACGGTGCAGCTACGCCACACGAGCCTCGGCAGCATCCTCGTCAGCAGCTCGGGCCGCACGTTGTACGAGTTCACGAGAGATCACGGCAACAAGAGCAGTTGCGCGACGATCAGCGGGTGCTCATCGGTGTGGCCTTCGCTGAAAGCAAGCGGCCGCCCAACGGCTGGCTCGGGCGTCAAGGCTTCGCTGCTGTCCACGACCAGCGGCCATCAGGTCACCTACGCCGGTCACCCGCTCTACACCTACACCGGCGATAGCGGTCCAGGGAAGACCTCCTACGTGGGTGCCAAAACGTTCGGCGGCACGTGGTACGCGATCAACGCCTCTGGAGGAGCGGTCAAGTAACCCTGGCGCTGAAGACCCGGCGCCATGGTACCCAGGCGCCGGGCATGGCGCGCGCCCCATTTAGCTACCCTCGGGGGACGGTGCGATCTCACCGCGGCCTGCCTGTTGGAGGTCGGCCGGCAGGGGCACGTCGGCGGCCCGTGCGAGGACAGTCAGGTCGATGCGCCAGCGGATGATCGCGGCGCGCTGGGCTGCCTGCGTGTTGGGCAGGTCCGTGAGTTCGCCGTCGGCGAGGCCGGCAACTAGCGCGCTCAGGTAGGCATCCTCGAACACGTAGGTGTTGGCGTAGCCGGCGTTGAGAGCACGCAGCTGGGCGGTTGGCGGATCGACTGCCGCGATATCGACCGCGTAGGCCGCAAACCGCTGCTCCAGCCGGCCCATGCGCCGGGCGGCCTCACCAGGCGCGATACGTCGGTCGTGAAACGCCTCAAGGATCGGGTCGGCCCCACCCAGCAGCTTGTTGACTGCGAGCCTGATCGGCTCGACCTCGCCCACATAGCGCTCGATCGCTGCCCGCCCAGCACGCTGCGTTGTGATTGCCGACCCGGTTTGGCTCGCGCACCCGCCGAGCGCGACCGTGCACAAACAACTGGCGACCAGCGCGCGGATGTGGCGTGTCACACCCACGCGCGCTGCCCCGCGCCTCCGCGGAACGACTCAGTAGCCGTAGCCGCCACCGCTGGAGCCGCCACCGCTGGACTTTTCTGGTTCCGATGAGCTGCTTGTGCTAGGCGTGGTGCTGCTGGAGCTGGCCGTGACGACGCTCCAGGTGCCCACGTCTTTGATGCCCTGACCCTTAGTTTCACCAGACTGCTGGTCTCCCGTGAACGTATAGAGCGGCGTGCCCTTGTAGGTGACCTGCACAGTCCCTTCAGGACGCTTCACGGTCCCGAGCGAGCCGACTTCGCCACTAGGAGTGCCGCTGGACGGCGCGATCAGCGGGTGCCACACACCCAGGCATGTCGTACTGGTGCAGATAAACTTGCCGTTCTGCTCGCCGCTGAGGTGATACAGCGTCATCCCCTGGCTGTCCACCAGGATCGTGCCGAGCGAGTTGGAGGCGCTCTTCACGACGACAGCACTTGACGAGCTGCTGCTCGTCTGCGCGGCGGGCTGTGTGCTAGCGGCCGAGCTGGTCGTGTTCCTGGATGAGCTGCTGCCGCAGGCGGCAAGCAGGAGGGACACGGCGAGTGCTGGTAGGGACAGCTTCAGTAGATGGCGCATATGTTCACTCCTGTGGCAAGTCGGGCACCATGCTGGCGCGTATAAGTCCTGCTGTACTGATAAAGACTCCGGGCAGGAGCGTTCCTTCCGCGGTGCCTGTGACCGGTCGCTCTGGACGCTGCCTACGGGAAGATCGGCAACGCCCAAAGCTTTCCGTGAACTCGAAGCGTCGTCAGTTCAACAGGCGCAGCGTGTTTTCGCCGTCGTCCACGAAGTAGATGCCCTTGCCTCCTGGAGCTACTACCAGGCCGAACAGCGATCCGGCTCCGGTCTTCTTGTCGGCCGTCTGCACGGCTACCTGCTGGCCGGCGGGTGTGATTTCGACCATGTTGCCGTCGCCACCGTTGCTCGCGATGATGTTGCCATTCGGTGCGAGCACTAGGCCGAGCGGTTCTTTGAGGTGGCCGCCTTCGGTGAGAACGGTGCCGCCTTTCGCGGCGGCGGTCGTGCGCGTCATTGCTTCGGAGATCGCGAGGATCTTGTTGTCCTCAGTCGAGGCGACATACAGCGTCCCGTCGGAGGCGAGTGCGAGTCCGGTCGGGCCGAGCACGAGGGCTTCTGCTGAATTAACCCAGGGGATGCCGTTCGCGATCACCGTTTCGCTGGTGACCTTCGGCGGCTGCCCTTCGCCCGATTCGAGGACTATCCGTACGACGTTTGAGTTGTCGATCGTGTGAATTCCCTTCGCGGCACCGCCATTGAGCGCGTTGGCGACGAAGAGGGTCGTCTTTGACCCTTCGCTGACGGCGGTCGAGTCCCACGGCCCCTGAATGTTCGGGCCCGAGATCGTGCTCACGGGCTTGCCGCTTGAGTCGAGCACGATCAGGCAGCCGTACTTGGCGGTCGCTGTCTTGCCGTTGGTGGTCGGCAGGCTACCCACGACGACGTAGCCGCCCGGCAGCGTGTTCAGTGCCGTTGTCAGTCCGACGCCGCCTGGGCATGGGCCGGGGAGCGTCTTGGCGTCGATCGTCGCGAACGGCGAGACCTTCCCTGTAGTCGAGACCTGCACGATCGTCGTGCCGGTGCCCTGACCGTTCTCCTTTGCACTTTCCTTGGCGTTGAAGTTGCTGATCAGCATCTGGCCCGCCTGGAGCTTGCCCGCGCTGGTGGGAACGAACACGATGCCGTACGGATTCACATCGCCATTGGCCGGGACGGTCGAGGCGACCTGGCTGACAGTCCTCAGATTTGCCAGAAAAGGAGAAGAGCTTGCGCTCGAGATCGTGGTCGCAGTATTCGCAGCGACCGAGGTGCTGGAGGAGCTGCTGCTTTTGGAGCTGCCGCAGCCGACGACAGCGAGCGCAACACCAACTAGAGCAAGGATCGACGTTCTAGGCACTGGGATGTCTCCTGTGGTTCGGGTATCGGACGAGACGGCTTCTGACCACGGCTCAGTCCCGACGATCCCTTCGTCGGCTCTGCGGCAGCGATCAACGCACGGCCCGCCTTTCGCGCGCTTCCTGTATGACCCCGCCGTCGCGGGATTCCTTCCCAGCGGGATTCCAACTTTTCCCACGCCAGCAACATCGCCGGCAACTCCTCAAGCGTCGAGAGCGTCTCTGCGCGGTGTTGGAGATGACCTTGCTGTGGACGAGGACACCATCGCAATCGAAGACAACCAATTGGAGGTGTCTCGCGAGCCGCACCAGATGCCGAGCCCTTAGTAATTAGGGTTGCCTAAGTTGTGTTATGGTCTGCGCCGCCTGATACCCGAGTGGCGCTGTCGGATTTCTCTAGCTGGAGGTCGTGCGATGCCCGATGATCACGGACCCATGTCGCTGGCGGTTCTGACCCGCTCAGCGCTCATGCTCGCTGTGATGAGCCTGCTCAGCCTGGGAATGGCGGCCTGCGGCTCCTCCTCCAAGCCCGCACTCTCCAGTGCACAGGTCAAGAAGCAGACCTGTCAGCAGGTCGAAGCAGTGCTCAGCGACGGTCCTGATCCGGAAGTCGACCCGGTCGGTCATGCGCAGGCGCAGATCCTGCCACTACACGAGATCCATAGCACTGACGGAACACTGCGGCAGGCGATCGATACGCTTGCCGCCGCTTATCGGTCGTTCTCCTCCACCGACGGCTCCAGTGCCGCGAAGGGCGCCGTGGGCGCGGCGAGCAAGACGATCGAGCATCTCTGCCCGGGACTCGAATCGTGACCACCACCGACCGACCGAGGACGCCCATGATCAGGACACGATGCATCGCTTCTCTCGCGGCGGCGATCGCGCTTGCAGTCGGCTTGTTGGCCGGCTGCGGAAGCTCCTCCTCGTCGGGGTCGGGGCAGTCGATCACCTTGTATAACGGCCAGCACGAGCAGACGACCGACTCGCTCGTCGAAGGCTTCGAAAAGCAGACGGGGATCAAAGTGAACGTGCGCAACGACGATGAGGACACCCTCGCGGATGAGATCGTGACCGAGGGGTCGCACTCGCCCGCGGACGTCGTCTACACCGAGAACTCACCCGCGCTGGAGTACCTACAAGGAAAGGGACTGCTCGCTCCGGTCGACTCCGCGACGCTCGCGCACACCCCGAGCAAGTACAACTCGCCGCAGGGCGACTGGCTCGGCGTCTCGGCAAGAGTGAGCGTGCTGATCTACAACCCGAGCCTGATCAAAGCGAGCGAACTACCGAGCAGTGTCACCGAACTGGCCGATCCGAAGTACAGCGGCAAGCTGGCGTTTGCGGCCGGGGAGACCGATTTCCAGCCGATCGTGACTTCCTACGCGCGCACCTACGGCGAAGCGGCCGCACTGAAATGGCTGGAAGCGATTAAGTCAAACACGGGGAGCCACGTCTACCCGGACAACGAGACAATCGCGGATGAGGTCAACCGTGGCGCGGTCGCGTTCGGGATCGTCAATCAGTATTACTGGTATCGGATGCGCGCCGAGCTCGGCGCTTCGAACGTGCCGTCGAAGATCGCCTACTTCGCGCCGCGTAACCCCGGCTATGTCCTCAACGTTTCGGGCGCGGGCATCCTGAAGTCCTCCGAGCACAACGCGGACGCGCAGAAGTTCCTAGCGTTCATCGTTTCAAAGCAGGGACAAGAAATCATTGCGCACTCGATCAGCTTCGAGTACCCGATCGCCTCCGGCGTCAGCATCGCAGCCTCGGAGACACCGTTCGATGAGTTGCAACCCAATCCGATCACGATCCCCGAGCTCAGGGACGGATCGACGGCGATCACACTGCTGCGCAAGGCCGGACTGTTGTGAGCAGCCGCGCTCAACCGGGCCGTTGCTGATGGGCGTCGCGCCGGTTTCAGTCGTCGCTGAAGATCCACCGGCGGTGACAGGGCAGGGTGGGATCGTGCCGGCTCGCCGCTCTCCTCGGCCCTGGGTGCTCCTCACGCTTAGCCTGGCGGTTGCCGTCGTGCTGGTGGCACCGCTGTGCTTCCTGCTGATCGAGGCGCATGGCGCGGGCACCTCGACGATCGTCAACCTGATCTTCCGATCGTTGACAGCAACCCTGTTGTGGAACACCGTGAGGTTGACCGTGGTGGTGACGGTCCTGTGTGCGGTGATCGGGATCGCGGCGGCGTGGTTCATCGAGCGGACCGACTTGCCGGGCCGAAGAGTATGGGCTGTGCTCGTCGTGGTGCCGCTCGCGATCCCTGACTTCGTAGTGAGCTTCGGCTGGGCATCGCTGAGTACGTGGGTGCAGGGGTTCCGCGGCGCCGTACTCGTGATGACTCTCGCGATCTACCCGCTGGTGTATCTGCCGGTCGCCGCGAGCTTCCGTAACGCTGACCCCGGCCAGGAGGAGGTCGCGCGCAGTCTCGGCGCCGGACGTCTGAGCACATTCTGGCGAATCACCCTCGGACAGGCCCGCACGGCGATTCTCGGCGGCTGCCTGCTCGTCACGCTCGTGCTACTCGCCGAGTACGGCGCTTTTGAGATCCTCGGCTATCAGACCTTCACCACCGAGATCTTCACCGAGTTCAACGTCTCTTTCAACGTACCGACCGCCTCGGCGCTCTCGCTCGTACTTGTCCTCCTCAGCCTGCTCGTCCTCTCTGGTGAGGGGTTGGCAAGGGGTCGTGGTCGCGTGAGTCGCTCGGGGCCACTCGCACAGCGCGTAGGAGCACGACACCGATTGGGCCGTGCAAAGATGCCGGCGCTCGCGGGCTTCGTGTTGCTCGTGGCCCTCGCCCTCGGTGTCCCGGTCGGTGCGAGCGTGTACTGGATGCTCGAGGCGGGACACGCCTATCTCACCGGCGTCTCACTCGTGGACGCCGCGTGGCATACAGCGCTCTACAGCGCAGCCGCTGCGGCTCTGGCCACCGTGATGGCGCTGCCTGTGGCGCTGCTCGCCATCCGCCACCGGGGACGTCCTTATCAACTGCTGGAACGGAGCACCTACCTGGTGCTCGCGATGCCAGGCCTTGTGATCGCGCTCGCGTTCTCCTACTTCACCGAGCGCTACGCCAACGGGTTTCTCTACCAGAGCGCGCCGCTGCTGATTCTCGCCTACGCGATCCTGTTCTTCCCACTCGCCCTGGTCGGTGTACGCGCATCCGTCATGCAAGCACCGCCCGGCCTTGAAGAGGTCGCCCGCTCACTCGGGCAGCGCCGTCTTGCGGTGCTGTGGCGTGTGACGTTGCCGCTGATCGGCCCTGGCCTCGCGGCCGCGTTCTGCCTCGTATTCCTCTCGGCGGTGACGGAGCTCACAGCCACGCTAATCCTGATCCCGACCGGCGTGCAAACGCTCGCGACCCAGTTCTGGGCCTACCAGCAGAACCTCGCCTATGGCCAAGCTGCTCCATTTGCGCTGGCGATCATCGCGATCGCCGCCCTGCCCAGCTACGTGCTCGGTCGCTTCTTCGACAGGCTCCCCTCCAGGACGCCCATCGCCACGTGAACAGCCTGCGAATCAGCCAGCTGCACAAGCGGTTCGGAACCCACTCCGTTCTCGCCGACCTAGATCTCGAAGGTGCCAGCCGGCTCCCTGACAGCCATCCTCGGACCGTCCGGTAGTGGCAAGACCACGCTGCTACGGCTGCTGGCCGGCTTCGATACACCTGACCGCGGCACGATAAGGATCGGCGATCAGCTCATCGACGCCAAGGGTACACACGTTCACCCCGAGCATCGCAAGATCGGCTACGTGCCACAAGAGGGCGGCCTCTTTCCTCATCTCAACGTCGAGGCGAATGTCGCCTTCGGACTCTCCCGCGCGGCGCGCCGGCAAGGAGTGGCCGATCTGCTGGACATGGTGGGGCTGGGCGAGTTGGCGCGCCGCTACCCACACCAGCTCTCCGGCGGCCAGCAGCAGCGCGTCGCGCTGGCCCGCGCGCTCGCCGTCAAACCGGAGATCGTGCTGCTGGACGAGCCATTCGCGTCACTGGACGCCCACCAGCGCTCGAGCGTGCGCGAGGATGTCGGGAGAATCCTGCGCGAATCCTCAGCTACGACGCTACTGGTCACCCACGATCAGGACGAGGCGCTCTCCCTCGCCGACCTTGTCGCTGTCCTGCGCAACGGCAAGATCGCCCAGTGCGCCACACCGCAGGAGCTCTACACATGGCCGGTCGATGACGAGTTGGCACGCTTCATCGGAGAAGCCAACGTGATCGTCGGTGTCCTGGAAGGCACGCTCGTCAACACGCCACTCGGCAAGCTCGCGGCCCAGTGGCGCGGCGAGCCGTTGCCGAGCGGCTCCCCGGTGAGGGTGCTGATCCGCCCCGAGCAGATCGACGTGATCGCAGCCGACGGCGAGAATGGTCTGGCCGGGCAGATCATGCGCTCCGGCTACCACGGGCACGACGCCGTGCTCCATGTGCAGATCGACGAGGAGCACGGCGAGCGGCAGCTGACCGTGCGCACCGCGGGCGAGGTGCCGCCGGCACCCGGCTCGAAGGTCAAACTCAGCGCGCGCGGCCCCGTGCTCGTGTGGGCCACCCCGTCCGCCAACAGCGCGACCACGATCGACTTTGGCGCTACAGTCGCAGAGCGGGATCGACCGTCTCGATAAGCAGACGATCGCTCCCTCCAGCCTATGCGCACACTGGACCCACAGTCGCTACCGCAACACGTGGACCGTCTGTATCGTGCCGCGTGGGCGCTGTGCGGCTCGCGCGAGGACGCAGAGGATCTCGTGCAGGAAACATTCGCGCGCGTGCTCGCTCGACCGCGCGTGCTCAGTGGCGAGGACGAGCTGTACTACCTGATGCGCGTGTTGCGCAACACGTTCCTGACAGGTCGGCGAACCGCGAGTCGCCGCCCGATGACCGTCGCCACCCTGGACGATGTTGTGGCGGCCGACTCGCGGCCGACGAATCAGCCCGAGCGGGCACTTGAGATGCGGGAGGTGTATGCGACGATTGCGATGTTGCCCGAGGATCGTCGGCTGGCGCTCGTAGCCGTGGACGTGCTCGGTCTCTCCTACCGGGACGCCGCACGCGCGCTGCGAGTGCGCGAGGCAACGATCACGACCCGGCTATTCCGTGCTCGCGAGCAACTTGCCAAGCAACTGCGCTTCGAGCCCGACCCGCCCGCACCACCAACCAAAGTTTCGAGTTCGCCGGGTTTCAAGGGGATGCCCGCGGCCCGCATACCACCGAGCCAGGCAGCCTCCGGGAATGAGACGCGGGCCTCCGGAGTCCTACCCAGTAGAGGGACATCGTGAGCGAACCCCACTCCCATATCGAAGACGAGCAGCCGCACGTCGCCGAGTTGGTGCGCTCTTTTGACGCACCGGCGCCGCAAACTCTTCACCGACAGATCGATTCGCTCGTGGCCGAGCACCAGAATCACCGCTTCGCTCGGGGCGCCTCGCCGCGTCGCCGCTTCTCCACGCTGGGCCTCGCAAGTGCCGGCGCGGCGATGCTCGCGGTCGTGGCGGTCGCTATCGCGGTGAGCCTCGGCGGCAGCAGTAGCGCCATGCCGGACCTGCGCCAGGCGGCCGCACCAACGCTGCGCGTGGCGACACTGCCCGCGCCTGTGCAGAACAGCACGCATCGTGCCCAACTCGTCGTCGCGGTAGGTGGTGTGCCGTTCCCCTACTGGGAGGACCGCTTCGGCTGGCACAGCACGGGAGCGCGCATCGACCACATCGACGGCCGCTCGATCGTGACCGTCTTCTATGGCGACACTGCCGGCCAGCGGATCGGCTACGCGATTCTCAGCGGAACTCCAGCGCCGCGAATCGGCGGCGGCACCACCGTTTGGCGCGACGGCGTGGCCTACCGCGTGCTGAGCAACAACGGCGCGACGGTCGTAACGTGGCTGCGCGACGGCCACCTATGTGTGGTGTCCGGCCGCGGCGTACCGAGCACGACGTTGTTGCGACTGGCGAGCTGGAGCGACGGCGCAACCGTCTCCTGAGCGGCACAGAGCGCCGTGCCGCACCTCCTCGTTAGGCGCGCGCGAGCTGAGACGCCGCATCGCGCGTGCCGGGAACACCCGAGCCAATCTCAGCGGATGCGGTCATGTCCGCCGTGAGTTGACTTGCGGGCTGCGGACGCGCAATGAAATAACCCTGCCCGGTGTGACAGCCCAATGCGGTGAGATGGTTCAACACGGCCTCGGTCTCGATGCCCTCGGCCACGACCGTGAGTTCGAGGTTACGCGCGAGGTCGATGGTGGAGCGGACAATGGCCTCGGCTCGCGCGTCCTCGAGGATGTCGGTGATGAACGATCTGTCGATCTTGATCTCGCTCGCCGGCAGCTTCGCGAGATACTCGATCGAGGCGTTGCCCGTGCCGAAGTCGTCCACTGAGACACCCACGCCCATGTCGCGCAACACCGCAAGTACTGCCACCGCCCTGCGCGGGTCATCCATCGCGGCGCTCTCGGTGACCTCAACGACGAGGCGGTCGGGCGCTACGCGATGGCGGTCGAGGATCTCGGCGATCAATCGCGGCAACTCAGCGTCGAGCAGGTTGCGGGCGGACAGGTTGACCGACACGCGAAGCTCAATCCCAAGCTCTCGCCAGGCAACGAGTTGAGCGAGCGCCTGGTCGATCAGCCGCAGCGTGAGCGGTCCGATCAGCGCGGTTTGCTCGATGAGCGGGATGAACTTCGGTGGGGCCAGCAGACCGTGCACGGGATGTTCCCAGCGCACCAGCGCCTCGACGCCCGCTATGCGCCCGCTTGCGAGCTCGATCTGAGGCTGGTAGTGCAGGACGAACTCGCCGCGCGCCAACGCTCCACGCACCTCGCTGAGCAGCGTCAAGCCGGCAGCGTCGAAGTGATCGCACTCGGGCGAATACACCTCGATGCCGCTGTGGCGCGCCTTGCCGTGTGCGAGCGCCGCGTCGGCGCGTTGCAGCAGCAGGTTGGGTGTGTCCGCATGCTCGCCCATCGTCGCGATGCCAATGCTCGCCTCGACGCTCACCTCGACATCGTCGAGCACGATTGGGGCCTCCAAGCCAACCTGGATGGCGCCGGCCACCGCGAGCGCGCCTGAGACATCGGGCGCTTCGGGCAGCAGCACCGCGTACCCATCGCCGGCGAGACGGGCAACGAGCGCGTCATCGCTTACGCCCGCACGAAGACGACGAGCTACCTCACGGAGAACGAGATCGCCATTGGCTGTGCCGAGCGTGTTGTTGATGTCGGTGAATCGATCGAGGTCGACTAGCAGCACCGCCACGGCGTCCGTTCGGCGCTTGGCACCCCGCACGGAATCCTCGATCGCTTCGATGAAGCGCGTTCGATTGGGGAGCCCGGTGAGCTGGTCGTAGCGCGCGAGACGATCGTTCTCGGCGGCATGTTGCAGTAGCCGGCGCGAGGCTCGAACGACGATGCGATAGAGAATCGACCACAGGAGTCCAAGCCCGATTGCGATGAGCAGCACGATCATTCGCTTGTCGCGCGTGAGCACGGCCGCGATCGGGCGGTAGCTCAGATAGATCTCAAACGCTCCGGCCGGAGGGCCGGAGGCCGCGAAGCGAAGCGGCACGTACACCTCCACGAGCTGCCCGAGCCCAACCTCGCTGGCGGTCTCGGTGTGCAGACTGGGGGTCACCACCTCCGCATCGTCGGGACGCCCGGCAAGAGCGTGCAGCAGATCGTCACTCGGGGTGAGCGTGCGACCGATCAGGCTGTGGTCGTCGGAGTAGACAACCTGATCCTTGGTGTTCCAGATCTTGATTCGAGCAAGATCCCGCGTCACCGACCGCGCGCGCAACTGTTCGTCCAAGCCGCGCACACCTGCCGCACTCAAACCATTGCGCAAATCGCTGGGAGTGAGACGGGGCTGGATGCCTATGCGCGCGATCAGCTGCGCCGACTGGTCGGCGTCGGCCAACGCCCGCGAGACGATCTGCGCTTGCAGGACCCGCGCGAGGATCAACCCCAGTGCGACGATCGGCACAAGGCTCATGAGCGCGACCTGCCGTGTCAGCGTCATCTGTCGCAATGACCGCCGACCTCCGTTACGCGAGCGCATGGGTCCCTATCGGTCGAACAGGTCGCGATTCTCAAGTGCGACGGTCAAGATTCGGACACACCGTCCGCGCTCGAGGGCAGCACACTAGCCCGCTCCCGAGGAACGCCGAACCGATCGGCGTGGCCAGGGCCAGACGATGCGGCGAGGGTAGACACCGCGCGCACTCCCGGACCACGCCGACGGCGTGCTGAAATAGGTGCGAGCGTCGCGCCCAAGTTCGAGCAGGAGCACAGAAGATGAGCACCAAGCAAATCGCCGAGCCGATTGCCCTCACCGATCCCATCGGCGAGGATCGCGAGACGGTCGAACTCGACGTGTCGGGGATGACGTGCGGCTCGTGCGCGGCGCGGGTGCAGCGTGCGCTTGGCGAGCAGCCGGGCGTGAGCGAGGCGCTCGTCAACTACGCGACTGCTCGCGCGACGGTCGAGTCTGAGAATGGAGCGCTGGACACCGAACAACTGGTGGCCGCGGTCAAGGGCGCCGGATACGACGCGAAGCCGGTGTCACCCAGCGCGAGTGAGCAGGCACACACCTTCGAGGCGCTGGAAGCGAGCGAGGCACGCGAAGAGGCCGGACTTCTGCGACGCATCGCGATCGCAGTGCCGCTTGCCACCGCGATCGCGTTCCTCACCTACGTCTACCCGCACGACGCGACCGCGCGCTGGATAACAGCGGCTCTCGCGGTACCCGTCCAGTTCTGGTGCGGGCTGCCGTTTCTGCGCTCCGCGTGGGCCCGTGCGCGCGTGCGCGCCACCAACATGGACACGCTGATCGCGCTGAGCACGCTCGCAAGCTTCACCTACTCGACCGTGATGCTGCTGAGCGCGAGCGCCGTTTACCGGCATGACGTGCCGGTCGGCAAGTTCGATATGCCGCTCGACTACGACATGGGCGCGATCATCATCGCGGCGCTGTTGATCGCGCGCTGGTGTGAGGCCAAGGCACGCAGCCGTAGCGGTCGCGCGGTACGCGAACTGGCGCGTCTCGGCGCCACACAGGCGCGGCTGGTCGATCCTGAGGACCCGCACGCGCCCGAGCGACTGGTGCCCGTGGAGGACGTGCGCCCCGGCGACGTGCTGCTCGTGCGCCCGGGCGACAAGGTGCCGGTCGATGGAATCGTGATCGAGGGCGCCTCGGCCGTGGACGAGTCGATGCTGACCGGCGAGTCGCTGCCCGTGGAGAAGCAAGCCGGAGCGCTGCTCACCGGCGCGACGCTGAACGTGGATGGGGTGCTGCGTGCACGCGCGACCGCTGTCGGTGCGGACACGGCCCTCTCCCAGCTGGTGGCGCTCGTCGAGCGCGCGCAGGCATCCAAGCCGCAGATCCAGCGGTTGGCCGACGAGATCGCCCGCTACTTCGTGCCCGGCGTGCTGGCGCTTGCTGCGCTCACAGCGCTTGCCTGGGTGTTTACAGGTCAGGGGCTTGAGGGCATGTTTGCCTCGATGCACCTGCAGCGCGGCGTGGATGCCACGATCGCCGTGCTGATCGTTGCCTGCCCGTGCGCGCTCGGTCTCGCAACGCCCGTCGCAATCCTCGTCGGCACCGGACGTGGCGCCAGCTTGGGACTGTTGATTCGCAGCGCGGAGGTCCTCGAGCGTAGTCAGGATTTGGGCACGATCGTTCTGGATAAGACCGGCACGCTCACTACAGGCGAGCTTTCCGTCGCCGATACGTGGTGCGCGCCGGGCGAGACTCCCGAGCAGGTGCTCGCGCTCGCTGCGGCGGTGGAGGCCGGTTCTGAGCACCCGGTGGCGCTCGCCGTCGTCGCCCATGCACGAGCGCGCGCTCTGAAGCCATTGCGCGCCACGGACTTCCGCTCGACCCCCGGTCGGGGCGTGCATGCGCTCGTGGACGGCGAGAGCTTGTGGGTTGGGCGCTCAGCGGAGCTTGAAGACTCCTCCCCCCTGGCCGCCGTGTTCGAGCACTGGGAAGCGAGCGGGCGCACTGCGATAGCGATCGAACGCGACACCTCGGCGCCTACGGCCGACGGACACGTTGCAGGCGGACATGCGGCGGATGGTGGTCGAATCCTCGGCGCGATCGCACTAGCCGACACGGTCAAGCCCGAGGCCGGCGCGGCCATCGCCGGCCTGCGGAAGATGGGGCTCGAGGTGGAGCTGCTCACGGGCGACAATCCCCGCGTCGCCCGCGCGGTGGCGGAGGAGGTCGGTATCGAGCATGTACTGGCCGAAGTCACACCGAGCGGCAAGCTCGAGCGGATCGCCCAGCTGCAGCGAGAGGGACATCGCGTTGGGATGGTGGGCGATGGCGTCAACGATGCCGCCGCGCTTGCCCAAGCCGACCTTGGGATCGCAATGGGCACTGGCGTTGGGGCGGCCATCGAGGCAGCCGACATCAGTGTGCTCTCGGGCGACTTGCGCGGCGTCGCCCGAGCGCTGCGGCTTGCGCGCGAGACATACACGATCGTGCTGCAGAATCTCAGCTGGGCGTTCGGCTACAACCTGATCGCGCTGCCGCTGGCAATGACCGGCCTGCTCAGCCCGGCGCTCGCGGCTGTGGCTATGGGACTGTCGAGCATCACTGTTGTGCTCAACAGCTTGCGCCTGCGCCGCTTTGGCGCCGCCGGACGGGCGACGCCGGTACGCAGCCGTGGCCGACGCTACGCGAGCATCGCCGTTGCGGCGACGATCCCGGCGCTGTTGCTCGGAGGGCTCGTGCTCGCCGACCCCAACTCCTTTGCGGTCCCCTCGAGCGCCTCGGAGACTCTGCGCGAGCCGGCCGGCGAGACACTGGAGGTGTATGTCGAACGGCTCAAACCGGGCACCGTAAACATGCACCTGTACCTACTGGGCGCGAGCGGCGCCCGGCCGAGTTTCCACACGCTTTCGATGCTCGCCACCTCCGCGAGCGGCACACACGCAAAAGTCAACTTCTACGTTGCGGGCACGGGACACGACATCGCCGAAACCCAGCTGACACGCGGCGTGTGGCAGTTTCAGGTCGCAGGCAGTGACGGGGCGGGCCACACTCTGAACGGCTCGTTCGCCGTGCCAGTCAATTAGCTCATCAGCTGCATCGCAGCGAACATGTACGCCATGCCCAGGGTCATCGCAAACATCGACACGCGCAAGTCGCGGAAGCAGACCAGCGGCTCGGCCGCGGACATCGCGACCGCGCCGTCGGGACCGACCGAGATACCGCCGCCGCGTAGCGCTACATGATCGACCTCGCGCATACGGTCGGCGATCCACAAGAGCGACTGCGCCCCGAAATAGGCGACCAGCAGCCAGGTGAGCGGCGCCTGAAATCCGCTCGGCGACCACATGTAGGCCATCGCGCCGAGGTCTACGGCCATCACCAGCCACAGCACGTTGATCGCACGGCCGGCGAGTGCTTGGGCGAGCATCCAGGCAAGGACGGCGATCGCTCCGTTGGCAAACGCGAGCTGCCAGAAGCCGTTGGGGATCTCGAAGTGATCGATCGAGGAGGGCGCGAACATGAATGCCATCCCGAGCGCCATCAAGACGTGCCCGGAGTGCCAGATCCGCCGCTGACCGTGAGTGTCGCGCAGGTGCAACGCGTGAATGACGAGGATCGCGAGGAATACGAGCGTCCAGAGCACAGCCAGCCATTCGGGCAGGATGCTGACTGCGCCGTGGCCGGCACTTACCGACATGCCCCCGAGCGAAGTCGAGGCATGAGCCGAGCCGCCCGACGGACTGGCGCCACCCATGCTCATGCTGCTACCCATAGCGAATCGAAGCTACCACACCGACGCAAGCGCGCAGTCGGCTCTCGACCGCATCTCGCCGAACCACCCGCCGGTATGATGGGCACACAAACAGCCGCCGCGATAGCGACAGAGGAGTCGCCGATGCCCAACCGTTGCAACCGCGACCGCGTGCGCCCACCGGCGGCGACGCCCCTGCCATGAGCGCCTGGCTCAGCGGGCGCATGCGTGTCACCGCGCGCGGCATCCAAATTACACTCGGCCTGTTGTGGCTGCTCGACGGACTGTTTCAGTTCAAGAGCTTCATGTACACACACGCCATCGTTACCGAAGTGTTTGCGCCGGCGGCCAAGGGTCAACCTGGCTTGATCGGCGATCCGATGAAAACGTTCGCCAACTTCTATGGGCACGACCTGACCCTGTGGAACACGCTCGCCGGCGAGATCCAGGTCGTGATCGGACTGGGATTGATCCTCAGCCGCAAGACAGTGAAGCCGGCGCTGGTCGCATCCTTCGGCTGGGCGCTCACAGTGTGGTGGTTTGGGGAGGGCTTCGGCGAACTCACCTCCAACACGCTGCCCTCACCGCTGATGGGCGCGCCGGGGGCGGTAATTTTGTATGGAATCGTCGGCCTACTCGTCTATCCCACGAGCAAGCAACAGGGGATATCCTCGGCCGACACGGGACCGCTCGGCGATCGTGGCGGGCTGTGCGTGTGGTCTGCGCTATGGGCTATGTCCGCCGGATTGTGGCTTGTGAATGTGAACCGCGCAAAGGGCGCGACCCAGGGAATGATCAACGGCATGGCCGAAGCCTCCCCGCACTGGCTCGCCAAGTTCCAGACCTCGGTTGGCAACGATACGCACGGCCACGGCACCACGATCGCCATCGTTCTGGCAATCGTCTCTGTTGCGGTCGCCCTCAGCGTGTGGACACCGCTACGCTGGCCGGCGCTTGCGCTAGGAATCGCCGTATCTCTGGCGTACTGGGTGCTCGGACAGAGCCTTGGCGGGCCGTTCTGGAACGAAAACGCCACCGATGTCAACGCCGCGCCGCTGTTCGTGCTGCTCTGCATTCGCGCTGCTACCCGTGGCACAAATCGCGAGCGCCCCACAGCGGGCACCGGCGGAGGAGATCCCACCGGTCGGGGTACCCGACGTGGTATGAGAATTGGCCCAAGAACAGGCGTAAAGGCACTGCTGGCGGTCGCGATCGCGATCTCGCTCGCCAGCTGCGGCAGCAGCGCAACCGACCAGAGTTCCTCGGCCTCGACCGCGCCGGGATATGTCTCAGAGCCATTTTCCCATCAACAACAGTTGATCGAGCAAGGCGCACGTCTCGTCGTCGCAGACGGTTGCGCCGCCTGTCATCTGGAGGCGACGACAACAAAAGTCGCTCCGAGCTTCGCCAGCTTCGCCGGGCACCGCATGACACTCACGGACGGGCGAAGCGTCGTCGTCAACGAACGGTTCGTCACGCAAGCGCTGCTGCACCCGGGCAAGACTTCGATCCAGGGATATGACGCCGCGTCGATGCTCGCGGCCACCAGGCGTCTGGATCTACCCAAGCACCCCGAACAGGTGGCCGCGCTGGCAGCGTTCATCGAGCAGATCGGCCCCGAACCGGGTTAGCCCGCGCTCGCCCGCCAGCGGAGTGGCTCGCCGATCGCGCTCGTAACTACATCTGCGGCGCGGTTCTGGCGCCGGAAATCGCGAGGTCGGCGGGGCGCTCGGGCGCGGCATTGGCGATCCGGGCGGCTTGTTCACCGCGACGGCGCGGGCGCCACACGCGCAGGTATTGCGCGGCCAGGTAGGAGCCAAGCACTATCGACAACGCGAGGAATTGGCCGATGAACGTCTCCCAGTTGTTGAACAGCGAGAACCAGGTGCCCATCCAGGCGGGGATCTGCAGCCAGTGGATTTCGGTGGTGCCGATCCAGCCGGCGAGCTGCATCTCGTTTACCTCCTCGCCGACGGACACGAGCAGCACGAACAGAAGCATCAGCCCCGTGATGATGAGCAGCCGCTTGTAGGGTAGGCGCTGGTGCAAGCCGAATGTCAGTACACCTGCCGCCGCGGTGAACAGGGCGCCGATCATGACACCCTCGAGCACGACACTCGAGCCATACAGCTCGCGCAGGTTCTGCAGGAAGATGACGATCTCGAAACACTCGCGATAGACCGAGGTGAAACCAAGCAACGCCAAGCCGAGCAGTATCCGCCGCTTGTTCGTTTCCGGATCCGATGAGAGCAAGCCGCGACGGCGCTTGTGATGGCTTGAGATCCAACCGGTCCAGTACATCTTGTGAAAGAACCAGTTCATCACGATCAAAAGCACGATCAGCGACGGTAGGCCGGTGGCGGCCTGCACGTCGAACTCGCCGCCATGGAAGCGCCCGATCAGCCACACCACGAAGAACCATGTCGCGATGCCAACCCCGATGGCCGTCGCTCCGCCGGTGACCACTGGACGACGGTAGACGCGATTAGCACCGAGGAAGCTCGCCGTTACGGCGGCGAGCACGAGGATCGTCTCGAGACCCTCGCGAAACACCAGGATCGCGCTATTGACGACCACGGTCGTGTGGCTCAAGCGATCCCCTGGAGGAAGCGCCGTCGGGTCGGTCGTGCCCCCGTGCGCGTGCCATCCCAGGATCACCGCGGTGACAGATACGGCAAGCACGATCGCCGTCCAGATATAGAAGCTGGCGCGTTCGCTCGTGCGCTTTGCGACACGGGACGCGGGGGGCTTGACGGTTACGTTTGCGTTAGCCATGCGGCGATCTCTTGCGATACCCTACTCATGGGCTCGGGTTTCCGACAAGCGCAGCCTACCATAACTTAGGCGACCCTAATTAGGCTGCCCTAACTTCTTTTCCTTTGGCCATCCGGGACTTCCTCGGCCGTCCCCAAGCCGTATGACAACAGCGACAGCGCACGCGAAGTCGAGACACGGTCGCGAAGTAACATCGTGGTCGGAGCTACGCATTGCGCGCGTCGCAAACCGGCAAGACGGCGCCCGTCGGCAAAAATCCTTGCAACCCTTCCCATGTGATGCAACTTGCAACAGGACGTGATACGTTGCTCCGCGTTCGTGCCGAGTCCTTGCCCCACGGGTCGAGGAGCGGGGGACCCAAATGCGGCCAGCCGGCCGTTGGGGCGAATCGCCACAGCAGTGGCGTAGCGTAAGTACGCGAGCCCGACAGCTAACCCCGTAGGCGCCCTGAGATAACGAAAGGACGCTGTTGCCATGTCGGGATCCCCGCGCGATCTTGCAGTGCTCGACCCCTGGGAGGCTTCTCTCGTCCGCTCCCGAGCACGCCGTGAGCGTGCGGCCGCCAAGCGAGGCGGCGCTTCTCCCCTGCGCCTTTCCAAGCTCATCGACGCCCGCAACCGCGTGCCCTCTCCGCGCAACCTCGCCGAGCAGGAGCCGTGGGAGCTCTCGCAACTGCGCTCACGCACACGCCGCCGCGCCGGCGAGTTGCAGTTCGTGCCAACGGCGACGCGCGCACGCAGGCTTTCCCTGGGCACGCTGATCGCGATCGCCGCCGGCCCCGCTGCCGGTTTGGCCGACGCCAACGGCAGCACCCAGCAGATTCCTGCGCCGGCACCCGAGCCGCCGACGACGACAACTCACTACATCGTGCTCGAAAACGGCAGCGAAGGTCGCCAGGTGCGCCTACTGCAGCAGGCACTCGGCGGCATCAAAGTCGACGGCGTGTTTGGAGCCGAAACAGAAGCGGCAGTACGCGCCTTCCAGGCAAGCAACGGCCTGACCGTCGACGGCATCGTTGGGCCGCTGACAAGCGCCGCACTACATGCCAAGACCTCTGATGGAGCGCTCACGACCGACATCGCAAGCATCTCCCCTGGAGAAGAGGCACAGCAGTCGACCCACGCCTACACACAGCCCGTCGAAGAATCCGAATCGACCGCCCAGTCGCCTGTCGACGCGTCGTACGTGCCAAATTCAAATGAAAAAACCCCAGCTCAGGGCTCCTCGGCAACCACGGCACAGAACAACAGCTCCGGGGAAGAATCGGAAACTGGCGGCACCGGCGGGACCGAAGCCAAGGCGACCGAAGCGAAGTCAACCGTGAGCCCGGTCGTGCGCCTGCAGGAAAAGGTCGACGTGGCTCAGGTCGACGGCACTTTTGGTCCGGAAACCGAGCGCGCGGTACGCCATTTTCAAGCGAGCCACGGACTAGCCGCAGACGGTGTGGTCGGGCCGCAAACCTGGCATGCGCTAGGCCTCGAGCAACACACGGTCCTGCACCAGAGCCTCTTTCCCCACAAGGCGGCGCCTCAGAGCGCCCCCGCGGTTGGCGCCGGCGCACAAGCGGTCGCCCAGACATCCTCTCAGACGCCCACACCGGTGCCCGCAGCCGGCGGAACACCCGTCCATGCCCTGGGCGCAAGCATCCCCGCTGAAGCGGTGCGTCGCCTACAGGAAGCCCTCCACCTCCAGGCCGACGGCGAATTCGGCCCGCAAACCGAGGCGGCGGTCAAGAGCCTGCAGGCGCGCGACGGCCTCACGGTGGACGGTGTTGTGGGACCCGCGACCTGGCACGCGCTCGGACTCAGCGAGAACGCCACGCTGCACCCCAGCCACGCGCTGATGCCACAGAGCAGCGCCGCCGGCGGTAGCAGTGGTGGCAGCTTGAGTACCGCTGGCGCGGGCGGAGAAGCCTCGAGCATCGTGGCGCGCGTGATCGCCGCCGCCGATGAAATCGCCACACGCCCTTACGTGTATGGCGGCGGACACGGCTCCTTCCAGTCAGTCGGCTATGACTGCTCAGGCTCGGTCTCATATGCACTGCACGGCGGTGGGCTGCTCAGCTCACCCGAGGACTCCTCTGGCCTCGAGTCCTATGGCGAAGCTGGCCCGGGCCGCTACATCACGATCTACGCAAACGCCGAACACGCCTACATGACGATCGACGGGCGCCGCTACGACACTGTCGCGCTGCAGGAAGACGGCTCGCGCTGGTCTAACTCACCCGGCGACGATGGCGGCGGTTTCGTGGAGCGCCACCCCGCCGGTCTGTAGCAAGCATCGGGGTCGTCAGGCCCCCAAAAACGGTCTCGCGCCGAATTCCGTCCCAAGCGCGGCCTAGCGTGGTGTGCCTCACCTCGCAACCGCAAAGGGAGGCACAGATGCTCGCTCGAGCGCGCACATTCGCAATCGAAGGATTCAAGGCACGAGCCGTCACGGTCGAGGTCGACATCAGACCTGGCCTGCCGGCCTTCACAGTCGTCGGGCTCGCCGACGCAGCCGTTCGCGAGGCACGCGACCGTGTGCGCGCTGCCGTGCTCAACTCGGGATACGAGTTCCCCGCCCGGCGGATAACGGCCAACCTCGCTCCAGCCGACATCCCAAAGGTCGGCCCTGGATTCGACCTGGCCCTCGCCTGTGCGGTGCTGGCCGCAAGCGGACAGATTCCTGGCGAGGCGCTCGAAACCCACGCATTGTTCGGTGAGCTATCGCTCGACGGCGACGTGCGCGCCAGTCAGGGCACGCTCGCGGTCGCCGAGGCGACAATGAAGTCTGGTCTTCAAATGCTAGTGCTGGGACCTGCACGAGCGCGAGAGGCGCAGTTGATCGACGGGCTCGCGATCGGCGTCGCCGAGCGTCTGGCAAGCGCGGCGCGCATCCTGTCTGGCGGAGAGCCCGACCCACTGCCAGCACCAAGTCCCCGGCGCGAGCGCGAAGGAGCCGGGCACAGCCTGGATCTCGGCGATGTACGCGGTCAGCGACTCGCAGTCAGGGCGCTGACAGTCGCCGCGGCTGGCGGTCACAACGCGCTTATGAGCGGTGCACCCGGCACGGGCAAGACGATGCTCGCCCAGCGCCTGCCATCGATCCTTCCTCCCCTGACCCGCTCTGAGGCGATCGAAGCGATGCGCATCCAAAGCGTTACCGGGCGGCTCGACAACGACCGGCTGCCCACCAAGCGACCGTTCCGCGCACCTCACCACTCGATCACAACTGCCGGGCTGATCGGCGGCGCGAGGCGCGGCTGGGTCGGGGAGATCGTGCTTGCCCACAACGGCGTGCTGTTCTTGGATGAGCTCTCGGAGTTCGCTCGCGCCACCCTCGACGCATTGCGCCAGCCGCTCGAGGAGGGACGCGTGGCAATCGTGCGCGCACGCCACTCCGCCGTCTACCCGGCTCGCTTCATGCTGCTCGCGGCCACCAACCCCTGCCCCTGCGGGTACGCCGGCGAGCACGAGCGCTGCCGCTGCAGCGAAACAGCCATCGCCCGTCACCATCGCCGCCTCAGCGGACCGCTACTCGACCGCATCGACCTGCTCGTAAGCATGGAGCGCTCGAACTCGGCGAGCCTCGCGGCCGCACCGGTTACGACGTCCACCGCGACACGCGAGCAAGTGATCGCCGCCCGCGAACGCCAGGTGGCAAGGCTCGCGGAGGACCGAGTGCTCGTTAACTCCCAAATGGACGCGCGCATGTTGCGCAAGCACGTCTCGCTAGACCGGGCTTGCGAGGAGTTGCTGGCAAGCTCACAGAAGCAGGGGATGCTCAGCGCGCGCGGTGCCCACCGGGCATTGCGCGTCGCGCGCACCGTGGCTGACCTTGCCGCTAGCCCCAAAGTGAAAGCCAATCATCTTGTCGAAGCGCTCTCACTGCGCCCGGAGGCATGCATGTCGTGGAGGCGAGCCGCATGAGTAAAGCTTGCGCGCGCTGCGAGCGCCGACGTCGGCTGCTCGGAAGCTTGAGCGTCCGGCTCGATTACCGCGCGCGCGACCCCGAGCGCTTCTGGCGACTACTCGAACTCACCGACAGCGACTTGATCGACGCAATCGGAGGACACCGGCGCGAGGAGTTGCATCGTGCCTACGCGGCGTCGAGCGCAGGCACGAGCGACGCCGGTGCGAGCGCGGAAAGCATGTGTCGTCATAGCCGCACGTATCCGTCGAGCTTGCGGAGCTGCGCGCTCGCCCCACACGCGCTTGCCATCCGCGGCGGCAGCCAGCGCCTGGCCGGGATGCTGCGAGAGACGGTCGTCGCCATCGTTGGCACGCGCCGAGCGACCGACTACGGCATGGAGATGGCACGTGGCCTGGCGCGCGGGCTGGCAGCAGCGGGAGTCACCGTCGCGAGCGGACTGTCGGAGGGCATCGCCACTGCCGTGCATGCGGGCGCGTTGGAAGCCGGCAAGGCGACGCTCACCGTGCTCGCAAGCGGACTAGACCGCCCGGCGCCCGCGTCGTGCAGAGCACTCTGTAACCAGATCCTCGAGGGCGGTTGCGCGATCTCCGAGGCCCCCGCCGACCTCCCTTCTCACTACTGGGGCGTGCTCGCCCGCGCGCGCACATTGGCGCTGCTCGCGGAGCTCACGATCGTAGTCGAGGCCGACGAGTGTCTATCCGAGCTTGCGTGTGCACACGTCGCACAAGCGCTCGGCCGACCAGTCGCGGCCGTACCGGGCCGCTTGACCTCGCCGGCTTCCAGAGGCACCAACCTGCTGCTGATGGGCGGCGCCCACCTGATCCGCCAGCCCCAAGACGCGCTCGATTTGCTGTATGGGGCCGGCGTGCGAGAAGCACTCGATCCAGCACCCGAACACGAATCGGAGCCCGAAACCGAAGTCGAGCCGCGGCTTCGCGCTGTGCTCGACCGTGTAGGTGCAGGCGAAGACACGCTCGCCAAGCTCGCGGGACACACCAGCGGGACCGATGGACTGATGCTGGCGCTAGTCGAACTGGAGCTGCGGGGACTGTTGCTGCGCGGCGACGGCGGGCGCTATGTGGTCGGTGCCGGAGCGCCGACCACAGCCAGCGTAGGTGCGCTGTAGTGGCGTCGAGCAACCACGCGCGCCATAGCCTCGCGCATAACCCCCTCGCTTGTCTATAGTTAGCCGCCTCGCGCGGCTGTAGCTCAGTTGGCTAGAGCGTCTGCTTGCCATGCAGAAGGTCGAGGGTTCGAGTCCCTTCAGCCGCTTCGAAAAAGCCCTGCATTTGAGGCTGTTGCGCAAAGTGTGTGGTGGTTCTCTTGGCGGGGTTTTTCTATTGGGTTGGTGGGTTGACCGGTGGGGGTGCTGTGCTTAGTGGTAGGGTCTGCGGTGGCGCCAGAGCTTTAGGAGGTTGTGGGTGGTGGCGATGAGCTGCCATTCGGCGTTGCAGGCTGTGAGTCCGCGGCGCATGAACCGGTCGGCGCGTCTGATGGTCTTTGTGTTCGCGAACACGGGCTCGACGATCTGCCGGTGCCTTGGAGGGTTCGAGCTGCCGCGGCGACTATGTCCGGCAGTTGGCGTGAGTCGTTTGGATCCTGTGTCAGCCCAGCAGCGAGGATGATCTGCTCCGGGCTTGCGATGACTTGTGCGTTGTAGCCCTGGATGAGCGTCGTCTTGTCCTTCATCACGCGACTGTCGGGGTCGGTCACGTTGAGCTTCGCCTGGGTCAGTTGGCGCTCATCGGGGGGTTGTGGTTTTCGTCCTGCGAGTTTCTTGCCGATCTTTTGCTCCCAGCGCTCGCGGTCGCGCAAATGTTCACAGAACGTCTCCTCGCGCTCTGCATGCTCGACCTTGATCTCTGCCTTGCAGCGCGCAAGTCGCGCGCGGCGCGACGCCCGCTCGGCGAGCCCTGGCGGCAGCTCGTCACCGCGCGCATCTGATCCGAACTGCTCGTTCTCTGCGGCATCCGTCTGCGCCGCCTCGGCGAGGATTTGTGCCATCTCAATGTTGATCGCCTGATAAGTCTTCGTGGCGGCCAGCGACGCATTCGCGGCGATCTTGGTGCCGTCCAGCGCGACCAGGCCGACCGACACCAGGCCAGCCTTCGCGCACAACTCGAGCACGTCGGTGAACAGAGCGGCGAGCGCCTGCTCGTGTCGCGCGCGAAAGCGTGCGATAGTCGCGTGATCGGGAGCATGGTTGGCGCTGATCACCCGGAACGCAACGTCCTCGTGGCAGCGTCGCTCGATCGCCCGCGAAGAGCGCTCCCCGACCGCGTAGGCGTAGAGCAAAAGCGCGACCATCATCTGCGGGTCAAACGCCGCACGACCCCAACCATCAGCTCGATACGCAGCGTAAATCGTGCTCAGATCGATCTGCTCAACAGCATCCAACACGCACCACGCCAGATGCTCCTCACCGAGCCAGTCGCGCAGACTCGGCGGCAACAACAACTCCTGCTCACGATCGCACGGCACGAAATTTTGCGGCACCACCCACCTCCAACAGCCGGGGACACCACCATCGTCTTAAAACCACCGGACGACACCACCCGCTTTATGCGACAGCCTCATTCCCGGGGTTTTTCTTTGGGCAAGCACCATCGGGGACAAATTTTGTCCCAAGATTTTGTCCCAAAACTGGATAGACCCCTTTCCACTGCTGCAACACCTGGTGTTGCAAGCGTCCGGTCGCTCGTAGACTGTTTTCATGGCCACTGTCGATCGAACGATCCATCTTGGGGCAAGAACCTATGCCCTGCTGCGCAAGGAGGCCGCTCGTCGGCACCTCGATGTCGATACAACCGCCGACGGAGTCCTCGCCGAGAACCTGTCAGCCTCACCTGTAGACATGGCCGAGTTGGAGCGAACGCTTCGAGCGCGCTGCCCGCCTGCGGGCGATGTTGCCCCCCACCGGAGAGGCGACTTCCCTCATCCGTGCAGGCCGAAGCTGAAATCGCTACTGCGCCGACACAAGACCTGACCCTAACCACGACCACCACCTCACCACGAGGATGGCAGGCAACACCCACCCCGTCTCGTCCCTCAACGTGAGATTGCGCAACGGCTGCGCTAGTGGTGCGCCAGCTCGGGGAGCAACGTACGGGTTGTGCCGTCGGGGTCCACCAGGACGACGGCGCGGCCTTCGTCCGCGGCCCTGCGTATTTCGCTGCCTATGTCCGGCTCGTATGCATCGATGAACAACGACTTTTCAGGGTAGGGCGAGCATTCCTGGATGGCCAGCTCGATCGCTTCGTCCATCACGCGAGCAGCCGCGGATTCTGTCTTGTCGGTTCTCAATGCTTGCGCCATGCTTCGATCATAGCTCCGTTTACGCGCTTGATGTCGCTGATTGCGGCACGCATACCTTCGCCAAGCGTACCGTCGTGGATGACCTCTGCTCGTTGCTTGCCGTCGCTCCGTGTATATCGGTGCAGCTCGTTCTTTCCGTGAGCGCCGTCGTACACTCGGATCGTCTCAAGCTTGCCGTCCACCTCCGCGAGCAGCACGACGGAGTAGTCCACGATGTCGCGCCGTACCGTCTTGAAGTCGACATCCATGAAGATCCTGGGAGCGCGCTTGAGTCTCCGCCTGTAAGTGGCGCTCATACGGCCATTTCATTCTGTAGCAATACGGCGCTCGGCATATCCTGAGCTAAGATCCGGGACAGCTTTGCCGCGTCCTCGGCCGCCGGGCGTGTCCGTGTCGATCTCTGTCGGGTGCGCCTCTCGGTCCTGGCCGCCGGATTGTCTGCACCTCGACGCCTTCCTTGGTCTATTTTCGGTGCAGACAATAGACCACACCCCGGACAGACGCCGTCGCTGGCAACGCAGCGGCACCAACCGAGACTCACGTAGCCCTCCAAGCCAGTGCATAGACGATCCAGCCTTCCCGTCTTCGCGGAAAGCGACAACCCGCCTGATAGTGCCAGGGCACTTCCTCGACTGGGGTATACATTGACACGCCGCTCCTTCTCCCACCCCTCAATCCCCACCAAGCGAATAAGCCACCCGCCAAGCTCGCAACACAGGCCCAAGCAACCGCGCAAGCGATCCTCCCGAGCCGAGCAGCATCTGACTCGTGTCGCGCAGCTCCGGTACCAGCGCGCTGTCCTTCGATAGGTAAAGCGCGGCCATACACCCGACGATCACCGCGTGGCGGTCGCCGTGACGCAGCGTTCGCATTGCACCAGTAGCACGTCGCACGATTTCCTCAGCGCGCTTAACACCGTGCTCTTTGCTTGGGTAGTGACCGAAATAGCTGTGGTCGCCGTTGGCGATGTCCTCGGCCTCATCCACGTAGCTGTCGAGCACAGTCGCAGCAAGGCACACCCAGAAGTATGCGGCGTAGGTTTCGGCGCCCTCGATCGGACGGCGACCGGGTTCGGCTGCCAGTGCTAGTAGCGCAAACACACTGATCCAGGTGCTGGCTGCCCCTGTCAGCTCATACCAGGCGAGATCGGTGCGGCCGGGGAACTCGCGGGCTGTCCATTCACGCAGCGTCAAATCACGCAGCCGCGGATCGAGCTCGTGGTTTATACCCTGCACTGTGGCGAGACCGGCGGCGCGGATCAGTGTCGATAACACTGCCGCGTAGGAGGGCAGTAAAGCGCATGCTAGTCGACATAATTCGACGAGCAGGCGCAGGTAGCCGCCATCCTCGCGCCAGGGATGGTGAAGGTAATAGTCGGATATCGGCACGTCAGGATCGAGCGCCTCCACGAACGCTAGGTGTAGTTGTCTTCCGTTTGCCAGTCCTGCTCCCGCGCCGCGCTCGCTTACACTGTCGAGAAAGTCGCACATGATCTCGTAGGTGACGAGCAGACGCAACAATTGTGGGCGGCGCTTATTGGGGATCGTCCAGAACAGCGCCGCGCCGTCGATGTTGCCTCGCTTGCTCTCCAGTGCACTGAGTGCGTCCTCTCGGATCGTGGAGTCGGGGATCGCGGCAGCCCTCCGGTGCCATACCTCAACCTCGCGAGAAACCGCACTCAGGCCCCAGCAAAGCTCGCGTACGACTGCTCCCGCAAGCGCCCCGATCTGCCCGATGGAGATTCGACTCGCGTCTTTGAACGCACCCGGCATCGACTTCCTCGGGTTGCAGCGACGCGTCTCGGTTAGTCTTGGAGGGCTGGTTTCACCTGTGTCGCTATGTAGCCAGGCAGCGCGGCGATAGCTACCGCCACAGCTGTCACGATCGCGAATATCCCGATTGCGATTGGGGCTCCCACTGTGAAAACGACGGGGAAACCCGTGACGCTCACGAGCGCATGGCTCAGCAACACCTGTCCATACAGGCCAAACACGGCGCCTATAGAACACCCCGTTCCAAGTAGCAGCCCGCTCTCCCAAAGCAACGCGCGCCACAGCTCACCCTGGTCGAACCCGTCGACCTTCATGCCGGCGAGCCGTGGACGGCGCTGCCAGATCATTGCTCCCATCGCCGCCGCCATCGCAAGCGCCGCGGCGATCAATACCAGCGCGGCGATCTCGCTCAGACGGGACAGTCCCTGTCTCTGCGTCGAGCGATCCACCTGTTCTCGTTCGTTTGCGGTCTGCACCGCAAGCGGCGCGTGCGGGCCAAGTGCTCGGCGAATCTCCTGCTGAACCCCGGCAATCGAGAAGCCGGGAGCGACCGCCACCTGATAGGCGCTGGGGTCGGTGCTGGCCCACGCGCGTGCGTAGTCGGGGGCGTTGAGGATCACCGCTCCCGGCGACCAGCCGAAGTTAGTCGTCGTCGCGGCGAGCCTGAACGCGGTCGGCCGCGGTGAGGGCAATACAAACGTTTGCCCTACGCGCACATGGTAATAGCTCGCCAGCGAGCGCGACAAGGTCGCCCAGCCACTCGTTCGCAGCAACCGCGTCGCGGTGCTCAATTCACCCTCGACGATCTGGTTCGGTGGCAGTGGCTCAGAGGCATCGCGCGGAGGCGCAAGCACAAGCGTGCGGCGGTCGCCAATGTCCAAGAATCCGCCGCGATACACCGACACGTGCGCGACCCCCGGCAAGTTCTTGAGCAGCATCGCCGGGCCACCTTTGAAGGGTGTAGTGGCCAGCGTATTGGAGGCGCCAGCGGGTGACACCCAGATATCGGCAACCCTCGTCACTTCCTTGGACACGCGGGCGAGACCGCTGTCGAGGTTCTGTCGTGCCCCCTCGATCGCGACGCTTCCGAACACCGCTATCGCTCCCGTCGCCGCGATCGCGAGCGAGCGGGCACGGGTGGAGCTTGACTGCAGCTCGATGACGGCGATCGTCGGTGCGACCCCCACCAGCGAGCGTTGAGCAAAGTCAAAACACCCCACGATCGCGCTGAAGGCAACCGGCAAGATCAGCAACAGCGCGAGTACGAGACTCACGAATGCCACGACCGCGCTCGCGACGCTCGAGATGCCCGCGAGCAGGATCGCGCTCGTGATCGCCAAACAGGCGACACCCCCAAGCAGCGCTAGCGCGATTTTGGCTGCGGCGGAGTCGATTGACCTACGCACCCCCGGCGTCCTATAGGTGAAGATGTCGTGCCTGAGCGGCAGGGTAACGCCAACGACCGCCGCGAGCAGTCCACCGGCGGCCGCCAGAGCCACGCTTTGCAAACTGACGATCCGAAGTGTTCCGACCGGGAAAGCAAAGGATAGGTAGCCGGGGCTTGTTTGCAACAGGCCATGGGAGAGTTGCTGGCCGAGCAGCAAGCCGATGGCCGAACCGACAAGCCCGAGCATCAGCGCATCGAACAGTGTGACCTCGACGATTTCAAATGGCGTGTAACCGTCGAGTCGCAGATCGGCGATCAGGTTGCGCCGCTGGGGTACTGTGAGCAGCATCGCGTTAAACGCAAACAGGAATCCGACGAGTGCGCTGATCGCGGAGAACAACTCGGTCGACTGAGTGGTGGGACCCTCGGCTTGACTGAACACGGTCGCCTCGAAATTGGCGGGGCGCATGTTCAGCCGGTTGCCTGCGATGCGCCTCAGTCCCGCCTGGACCTCCAGGTCGCGTCCCGGATTGGGCTCGACCAGGATGCGATTGATCGATCCCGGCATTCCCACGAGTCGCTGCGCCAATCCGAGCGGCGCGATCGCGACCGGACTGTCGACCAGTTCGCCCACTTCGCTGCCGTGCAGAATCACCGCCGCGAGTGTCTTGACACTACGCGCACCGACCTGAAAAAGCACCGGCTTGAGCGGACCGGTGCCAATCTCGCGTGCCACCAGAGCCGGGATCGCGAGGCCCCGCTGGTTTGCAATCTGGGCGCCGCTGACACGCGCGAGTAGCTTGCCGTTCAAGCTGACGAAGCTCGGACCAACGCCAATCAGCTCGACCGACTTGGCGCCCGATTCGCCAATCACGTTCACACCGCGCTCAAGCACGGGGGCGGCGAGACGCACGCCGGGCAGCCTCTGTACCTCGGCGAGCAGATTTTCGTCGAACCCGTTCGGGTCGCGTCCGATCAACTGCAACCGCGAATCGCCAATGAGCCCGTTGGTCAAATGGGCGACCGAGCCGGCGAGGCTCGTGTTGGCGACCTGGGAGGCGAACAGCAGCGCGACGCCCACCGCGATACCCGCCACGGCGAGTAGCTCCTGCACAAGTCGCGCGCGCAGGCGCACGCGATACAGGTAGAAGATCGTCGACAGTCTCATTGATCCTCAGCGCCGGCGCGCCTCGTCACCGGTCTGCGCAAAGCACGTTCTCAGTGAGCCTCGAATGGCGCAAGAGCGCGGTCCGGTTCGTATTCGCCCAACCGTCCGTCGCGCAGAGCGTGAGTCTGGTCGGCAAACGCCGCCGCTCGGGGATCGTGCGTTACCAGCAAGACGCCCACATCGCGTTCATGGCACACCTCGGCAAGCAGCGCGAGCACCTCTCGCCCGCGGTCAGTGTCGAGGCTGCCGGTCGGCTCGTCGGCGAGCACAAGGCTCGGATCGGTGGACAGTGCCCGCGCGATCATCACACGCTGGCGCTCGCCCATCGAGAGCTGCTCGGAGCGTTGTAAGGCGCGTCCGTCGAGCCCGAGACGCTCGAGCAACGGACCGATCTGGCGCTGCGCATCGCGCCGTCCATATGTCGCGAGCAGCTTCAGTGCCGCATTATCATCGGCGCGCACTCCCGGAATCAGGTCGAGCGACTGGCGGATGAAGCCGAGTTCCGAGCGCCGGTAGTGCGCTCGCTCGCGAGTTGAGAGCGTGGACACTTCGCGTCCGTTGACATTGACGCTGCCACTGTCGGGAGTCAAGAGACCGGCGATCAGCATCAAGAGCGTCGTCTTACCGGATCCGCTCGGACCGTACAGAGCCACCATTTCGCCAGGCTCCACCGACATAGACACGCCGTCGACGGCTCGTACGGTCTCACCCTCACCCACGCGATAGTGCTTTACGACCTCGTCCAATTGCAGCATCAAAATGCGCCATCCCGCTCGCACACGAACCGTCGGCGACTGGTCGCGAGGACAACCGCAGAAGTCGATATCAAGCCCACCCCACCTTTCCAGCTGACCGACCGATCCTGTCTGTGCACAATACCTGAGGCATACCCTGTACGACATTTTCGAATCGAGGCACAGTCGAAATCGCAGATCTCTCGATACCTCAAATGTAGTGCGCTTCCCGGCAGACAGAACTTGCCCAAGCGATAAAGGCCCAATTTGCGGACTTTGAGACCCCGCCGACCACTGGTGGGAGTCGGAAACATTCACGGAGAACCCGAGCGGCATCGCATTCGCCTAGAAGATCGCGCAACCACTAGACCAACGTGCTGACTATCGACTCGCCCACACTTGCCGACGCCGCGATCTATAGGCTTGCACTCCGATGGAGCAACCAAAATGAGCCTGCTGCGCATCGAGCACGATGGCCCCCTGACTGTGCTCAGTATCGACAGCCCGCCGCTGAACCTGTTCGACCAGGCGCTGATGGACGAGCTCTCGCAGGCCCTCGATGCGCTCGTCGGCGAGCCCACGCGCGGCCTACTGATCCGCGCCGAAGGCCGTGTCGTCAGCGGTGGCGTGGACGTGCACGTATTCGACGGCCTATCGGTTGAGCAGGCAGCGGAGATGTGGGTGCGTCTCCTGGCCATCGTGCATCGCCTGGAGGAATTGCCGCTGCCGAGTGTGTTCGCCGCTCACGCGCTGTGCCTGACGGCCGCGTTCGAGCTGTCACTCGGTTGTGACATCCTGCTCGCCGCCGAATCCGCGCGGTTCGGCCTCGTGGAGACGGTTGTCGGCTTGACGCCAGCGATGGGCGGTACGCAGCGGCTCGCCGAGCGCGCGGGGCCGGCGCGGGCACGCGAGCTGGTGATGACGGGCGAGCTTTACGATGCGGCCACGCTCGAGCGCTGGAACGTCGTTAACCGCGTGCTGCCAGACGAGGGGTTTGCCGAGGCGGCGCACGAGTTCGCGCTCAAGCTCGCCTCGGGACCAACGCGCGCGCACGCCGCGACGAAGGGGATCGTACGCGCGGCACTCGACCGTGGTGGGGCACGCGGAGCGGACGCAGTTGTGCCCAAGCTCGCCGGCGAGCTGTTCGCCACCGAGGATCTCAAGCGTGCGGTGCGCTCCTTCTTGGAGCAGGGTCCCGGACACGCGACCTACGAGGGTCGCTAGCCACGTACTGTAATAAGGCTGGCCTTTCTCACACTGCGACCGGACGGTATTCGCGCGTTGTGGGGTTCTGCTCGAGCAACCCGATCGCGCGCAGCGTCTTTACGTAGCGGTGCGTAGTCGACGGTGACATTTCAAGCTCCTTGGAGAGGTCGATGATCGCCCGCCACGGCCTTTCCGGACCGAAGCACGACAGGATCGCCAGTCCACGAAGCAGCGACTGCGATAGCTGCGGGTCGCTCAGCGCATCCGTGAACGCCAATTGCGCAGCATCATGCAGCGAGCCGCGCGGCCCGTCGCTGTTGTGCTCGTAGTGCGCATTGTCGAGCGCCGCCAGCAACAAACTCGACATGGTTCCATTCCGGGCCAGCCCGGCTGAGCGAATGACCTGCTCGATCTGCGCTTGGGAGAGCGAGATCGCAATGTCTTGGTCCTCTGCCATAACTCCTATACCCCCGACCTGACGGCTTCTCGGGTGGCCACACGGGCGCCATTGTGAGACCCTTTCGCCCGCCATGCAGCCAGCGAGAGTTCCATGACAGTCCGGCTTGCCACCCCTTACGATCCACGACCCGATAGTACCCCGACGCCTTACGAAACATTCAACTGTTAGTAATTGATTGTTTCTGTTGCGTAAGCAACTGCATGCTGGATCACTTTCGCGACCACGACCAAGCAGATTCTTAATTTTGGAATCTCCCATTTTCCGGGTTTCCGCCGGGAAATCTCTCGCCGGGACGAACGACCCCAAGAATCGGGGCGGCCATCGGTCCGGCACGTGGAGCGCCCACTTGCGGCTCCACCCGAGCCGCATCTCCGCGATACGTACAGTCCGGCCTGCCGGTCACGACTTGTGCGCAGCGCTCGGCTTGCAGGGCTCTGATAGACACCTCAGCCAATGAGTGCCTCGCCGACTCGCCGCCGCACCGCCAGACGCGTCGGTGCCGCCGTGGGCGCGCTGGCGCTTGCTGCGCTGCTGCTATACGCGCTCACGCGCCTGAATCTTCCTCGCATCGGGCACGCTCTGATCTCCGCGAGCCCGGGTTGGCTCGTGCTCGCGCTCGCGCTCATGATGCTCTCGTTGCTGGCGCGCGCTGTGTCCTGGCACGCGGTGTTGCGCGCTGCGCTGCCCGGCGAGCGACTGCGCTGGGCGCCGGTCGTGCGCGCAACCATGATCGGTGTGCTGGCCTCGGCACTATTCCCCGGGCGGATCGGAGAGCCCACGCGCGTACTCGTGTTGAGCCGCCGCTTGGATGGACGCACCGCTCGTACCCTGCCCGTGGTCGCCGGCACCGTCTTCTCCCAGACGCTCATCAATCTGGTGGCGCTTGGGATTCTCGCCGCCGTGACGTTCTCGAGCGTGCCGATCCTGCGTGGTCACGCCTCGGCGCTGGAGGCCGTGCTCGCGGTGCCCGTGTTCGTGGCGCTGTTCGTGCTCGGCGTGCCGCCCCTGCTGCGCCTGGCCCAGCGCTCGCACAGCCTGCGTATCCGCGCCGGAGCGATCGCATTCGCCGGAGTGTTGCGCCTCGGGCGCCAGGGTCTCGTTGCGTTCGCCAAGCCACGCTACGGAGTTCCCGCCGTCGGCGCCCAGCTGTTCGCGTGGGCCTTGCAGTGGGGCTCCTGCTACATGGTCATCCTCGCACTCGGCCTGAACCCACAGGCCACCCCGGTAACGGCAGTCGCGATTCTGCTCGCCATCAACGTCAGCGCAGTGCTGCCAGCCACACCCTCCAACGTCGGTGTGTTCCAGGCCGCCTGCCTGGTCGTGCTCGCCGCGTATGGCATAGGTGCAGGCTCGGCACTCGCCTACGGCATCATTTTGCAAGCGATCGAGCTACTGACCGCGCTCTCACTGGGTGTGCCGGCATTGCTCAGGGAGGGCATGACTTGGCAGGACATCCGCCGCAGTCACGAGGAGACGGAAATACCGGGCCGACCGCCGCGGTAGCCACCGACACGCGGTAGTCCCGACGCGAACCGGTCGAGCGGCGAGCGTGGCGTGAGCCTCACCCGATCAGAGCGCGAACCGACTGCCGTAGCGAATGAGTTGTCTTCAAGACAGCCGTCGGCTCATACCCGCAGTGGGCCATGCAGTTCTCACAACGTGGGTCTTTACCGCGACCGTAGGCGCTCCAGTCGGTGCTCTCCAGCAGCTCCTTGTATGTGGCGGCGTAGCCATCTGACATCAGGTAACACGGACGCTGCCAACCGAATAGCGAATAGCTAGGTATGCCCCAGGCCGTGCAGTCGAATTCGGCTTTGCCTTCGAGGAAGTCGAGAAACAGCGGGCTGTGATTCAGCCGCCACTTCTTGCGCCTGCCACCGGCGAACGCCTCGCTGAACAGCTCGCGCGTTTGGCGCACGCCGAGAAAATGCTCCTGGTCGGGCGCCTTCTCATAAGCGTAGGCGGGCGAGATCATCATTTCGTCGACTTGCAGGTCGTCATTGAGAAAGTCGAGCACGTCACGCACCGTCTTCGGCGAATCGTGCGTGAAGAAGGTCGTGTTGGTCGTCACCCTGAAACCGGCCGCCTTCGCGGCACGAATCGCCGACACCGCCTTATCGAACACACCCTCGCGTTCAACTGAGGCGTCGTGGCGCTCCTGCAGACCATCCATGTGGATTGCCCAAGCGAAATATGGGCTCGGCTTGAAGTCCGCGAGCTTGCGCTCCAGCAGAATCGCGTTCGTGCATAGGTACACGAAGCGCTTGCGGGCTATCAGCTCGCCCGCGATCAAATGGATCTCGGGATGAATCAGGGGCTCGCCGCCGGCGATCGACACCATCGGCGCGCCACTCTCCTCGATCGCCCCGACTGCCTGCTCGACGGACATGCGCTGACGCAGCACATGGTCGGGCTGCTGGATCTTGCCGCACCCCGCGCACGCAAGATTGCACTGAAACAACGGCTCCAGCTCCACGATCAGAGGGAACTTCTCGCGCCGCGCAAGGCGCTGGCGCATCAAGTACCACCCCATCTTCGCGCCCTGTCTGATCGGAACAGCCATCGCGGCTCCTCGTTCAATTGCTCTCGCTCGGTGCAAACGCGCTACCGCTCAATCCAAGCACAGTATGAAGGCTGCCCTGGCGCTTGAGGCGTCCGAGCGCCGCCCCGACCTGGCGCAGCGCGGAGATCGCGCGCAACCCGTCGGCCACACTCGGCAGCGGCGGGCCCACCGGCAAGCGCTGGCGCAGCTCTCGCTCGGGCGTGTCCGAGAGCACGCGAACAACCGCAAACGGACGGCCCTTCGCCGCTTGCGCGACCCACGCCGACTCCATGTCCACCGCCACGGCGCCGCTGCGCTCCATGCGCGTGCGCGCCTCCCCGACAATTATCTCCCCCACCGACGCGACGACCCCATTTCGCGTCACGATGCCCTGCTCCCCGAGCGCGCTCGCCAGCGCGCCTGCAGCTTCGCAGCAGACACTCTCGCCGGCCTGGTGACCGTGCTCGTCGATAGTGAGTACCTCACTGGCCACGATCACTTCACACAGTTTGCTATCCGCGGGCAGACCGCCGCCGAAACCGAGCACCACCAACGCCGCCGCCGGGTCGGCGAGCAGGCCGGGCACGGCCTCCAAAGCGCGCTGCGGACCCATGCCGGTCGTGCGCACGCGCAAGCGGGGTGCGGCGGAGCGCACCGCCAACGCCTCTATGCCCAGCGGCGAGACGATAAGCACGTCGCTCACGACTGATGCTCCCCGGTGGCGCGAGCACCGAAGCTGGCACGGCCTGCATCCGCACGCGCGACGGACGATCCCAGCACCACGCGCGCGGCGGCATGGCCGCTCAACACGGCGCCCTCGAGCGTGGCCGGCCAGCCCGTGTCTGTCCATGCACCCGCGAGCACGAGCCCGTGCACGTTCGTGCGCGGACCGGGGCGCAGGGCCTGAACCCCAGGTGCCGCACGAAACGTGGCCGCGTGCTCGCGGCTGACGTGTACGCCGAGCACTCGCGCAGCTCGAGCCCGAGGAAACAGTTCCGCCAGCGCATCCACGTAGCGCTCGCGCAATTGCTCGCCTGAGCGCTTCATGTCCTGCTCGGCGCCCGACAGCGAAATTGCCAAACATTGCCCGTCGGACAGGCCGGCGGCGCTGGTGCGGTCAAAGACGTATTGCATAGGCGTTCCCACACCCGCTGCGAACATCCAGCTGCACACAGGCCGGTCGTACACAACGTGCACGTTAACGATCGGCGACTCCCCCAACCCCTGCCAGCGGGCCGCCTGCTCGCCCAGCAACGGCTCGAGCAAAGAAGCGGCGCGCGTGTGGGGCAGTGCGCACACGACCGCGTCGCCGTCCAGCTCCGCTCCGCTCGCGCGCACCCGCAGACCGGCCTCACCCTGGGTGACATGCTCGACCCGCGCGCCGAGCTTCACCTCCACGCCTGCACGCACCAGAGCACGTTCGGCCGGCTCGCCCAGCGTCTCGCTGAGTGGGCGCATGTGAAAGCCAATGTCGCCCGCGTCGGCCCGCTCCAGCAAGCCGGTGCGCAGTACAAACGCTCCGAGCGCCAGCGAGCCCTCGGCGGCCGGGAGGTTCAGCGTGGGCAGCGCAATCAAATCCCACAGCGCCGCCACCGACGCCGGCCCCTGGCCATGCTCGGCCAGCCACTCGCCGAGCGTGCCGGGAAGCGGGCGGCTCGAGTCCACCTCACCGCGACCTGGCGACTGCTTGTGCGCCGATCCTCCGCGCGCACCGGCGGCGACCCGCTCCCGCTCCAGCGCGACTGCCGGGTCCAGCCGCGCGAGCGCGAGTGCGGCGCGCGCTGCACTCAAGCGCTGACCAATGCTCAGATGGGGATAGCGCAAGAGCGCGCTCGCGAGGTGAAGTGGCGCCGGCAGGCCTCCGCGCCGCAGCATCGCCGGCTTCGCGCCGGGGCTCAACACCGGAATCTCAAGGCGCGACTGGACACGCACGCGCTCGGTGCTGCCCAAGCGCTCCAGCAGTGCGCGGTAGGCACCACAACAGCGCAAGAACACATGCTGGCCGTTGTCCAAGCGCAGCCCGTCGCGCGCGAATGAATAAGCCGCACCGCCGAGCCGCGGGCGCACCTCGAGCAGAGTCACGTGCGAGCCCGCGCCGGCGAGGTCGAGTGCGGCGGCGATGCCGGCCAGCCCGCCACCGAGGACAACCACCCGGGGCTCCAACTCACTCAACGCGCCGCGCGAGCCAGACTGTGCGCTGCCACCCACGCCTTCTCCCATGCCGGCAGTGAGGTGCGGCGCGCACGCGAGCGCTCCGGGTCGCTGCGGATGCGCTCCAGCACACGCCGGTAGATGCCGCTCATCGCGAGCACACATGCCGCGCTGCGCCGGTCAAGCAGCCCCACCAGCTCGATGCCCTGCTCGAACCATTCGTCCGCGCGGCGCACCTGGAAGCGCGTGAACGCATCGAGCTGACCCTCCTCGCCCTCGTAGCGCCCATCGGTGCTGAGGCTGTAGCGCACGAGATCCTCGCGTGGCAAGTACACGCGCCCGTCTTCAGCGTCTTCCTGCAGGTCGCGCAGGATGTTCGTCAACTGCATCGCCACGCCAAGGTCGTCGGCGAGCGCCGCCGCGTGCTCGTATTCACGCGCACCGAAGATCGCCAAGCACAGCCGCCCAATCGAGCCAGCCACGCGACGGCAGTAGACGAGCAGATCGTCGAAGCTCTCATACGTAGTGCCCTCCACGTCCATTCGCACCCCCGCAATCAGATCGAATAGCGACTCGACCGGCAGCGTGAAACGCCAGCGCGAGTCAGCTAGCGCCACGAGCACGAGATCAGAGCTGTCGATGGAGAGACGCTCGAGCGATTGTGTGGCGGCATCGAGCAGGCCGAGCTTCTCCCCCGGCTCGATGTGACCGTCGCCGATGTCATCGACGCGGCGCGCAAACGCATACACAGCACAAATTGCCGCGCGCTTTTCGCGCGGCAGCAGGCGAATGCCGTAGTAGAAGTTGGCCGCCGCCGCTCGCGTCAGCGACTCGCAGTGCGCGTATGCGTGCTCCACGCGAGCGCTTTCCCGCGGCTCGCGAGGTCCGGGCCAACCGGCACTCACGTGCACCCCGCCAAATCCGCGCAGCCACTCACCGGCGGCTCTCCGCGAGTACGCCCGCGAGCGCACGCAGGCGCTGTGCGCGACTCACCGGCGCGACACCGTCAAGCACGTCAAAGCCCGCACGCTCGACCCCATCAAGAGCCGCGCGCCCACCCGCCACGAACCCAGCGACGGCGAGCTTGCGCCGCCCGCCTACGCTCGCCACGAGCGACACACCCGATGCCAACAGGTCGCGCGCGCGAGCGACCTCGAACGAAAGCGCTTCGCGAAGATGCTTCGCATAGCCCTCGAAATCCTCACCCCGAGTGTTCGAAGCCGCGGGAACGCCCCCCAAATCCACACCCAAACCGGCGCGCGCGCCAAGCATCGCGAGCTGCTCGCGCGAGCCTGCGAATCGAGCCAGGTCGGCCTCGGGCAGATACACGCGCCCCCGCTGCAGATCCTCGCCGACGTCCTGCAGGTGCTCGGTCAGCTGCAGCGCCGTGCACACATCGTTTGAGAGGGCGATGCGCGCCGGTGTGGCGAGCTTGAAGGCATGCAGCACCAGCTCGCCGACCGGATTGGCTGATAGCTCGCAGTAGGAGCGCAGCTGCTCCCAGGTGTCGTAGTGCGCGACGCGCTGGTCGGTGCGGTTAGCCTCGATCAGGCGCGCCAGCGGATCGCGCGGCAGGGGGCATTCGCCAAGCACCGCCTGCAAACGCACGAGCAGCGGATGGCGAGCCCGACCCGCGAAGGCACGGTCCAGTTCTGCCTCCAACCAGTCGAGCGCCGCGAGCCGCTCGGCCGGCGTGCCAACATAATCGTCGCCAAGTTCGTCGGCCAACCGCGCAAACCCATACAACGCGAGCAGCCGGCGACGGTCCCGGCGCGCGAGCACGCGCATCGCTACGGGAAAGTTCTCGGCGCTCGCACGCTCCATCGCCGCACGAGCGCTCGGCAGCGCCGGCGGGGACAGCTCGAATGGCACGGCCTGCATCATCGGCGCGGCGCGGCCGGGTCGGCCAGGCAGCGACCAAGCGCCATCACGGGAAACACGAGCCGGTAGAGGTGATAGTTGATGTAGTAGTCGGAGGGAAACCCGGTGCCCGTGTATTGCGGCTCGTCCCAGCTTCCATCCTCGCGCTGTGTGCGCGCGAGCCAAGCGATGCCACGGGCGCCAGCCTCGCCGCGGTGTTCGCCGGCAGCGTGCAGGGCAAGCAGCGCCCACGCGGTTTGCGAAGCGGTGCTGGCGCCGCGTCCCACCCACTCCGGGCTGTCGTAGGAGCGTGTGTCCTCACCCCAGCCGCCATCCTCGTTTTGGTGCTCGAGCAGCCAGCGCACCGCACGACTGACGCGCTGCTCCGAGGGTGCCACGCCCGCCGCGATCAGCGCGGGCACAACCGCGCCCGTGCCGTATACGTGATTAACCCCCCAGCGGCCGAACCAGGAGCCGTCCGATTCCTGCTGGGCCATCAGCCAACGCACCGCCTCACGCGCTGACGGCTCGCCAGCGCGACCCAGCGCCGCCAGCATCTCAAGGGCGTGCGCGGTGACGTCAGCGCTGGGCTCGTCGATCGTCTCACCGAAATCTAGGAACGGCAACTCGCGCACGAGCGAACGCGTGTTATCGGCATCGAACGCACCCCACGCCCCACTGGCGCTGCACATACCGACCGTCCAGCTCGCGGCCCGCTCGATCGCACCGCTCAGGCGCTTGCGCTCCTCCGCGTCCGGGAGTTGCACGCGGCCCAATGCCAGCGCGACCTCGGCTGTGTCGTCCACGTCGGGGTAGTTGACGTTGGCAAACTCAAACGCCCACCCACCGGGCTTCAGACTCGGGCGTGCCGCGCGCCAGTCGCCCGGCACGGTCACCTCCTCGTCGAGCAGCCACCGCGCGGCACGCACGAGCCCGGGATGATCCGCCGGCAAGCCCGCATCGCTGAGCGCCACCATGCTGAGCGCCGTATCCCACACGGGCGACTGGCATGCCTCCAGGCGACGGCTGGGACCGGGTGGCGCACCGACGCCGAGGGGGTCGTCGCGCTCCTCGACCATGAACCCGTCGATGCCGGCGATGCCGCGCGCCATCACGGGATGATCGAGCGGGTAGCCACTGAGGTGCAGCGCCATCAGCGAATACACCCATGGGGGCTGGATGCCACCCCACGAGCCGTCGGCCTCCTGGCGACGCACGATCCAACGCTCGGCACGGCTCATCGCCAGGCGGCGCAAGAAGCGCGGCGGGTGGCGCTCATAGGCGTGCAGAACTCGATCCAAGCGTGCCAGCCAGCGCCCGCGCGCACTTCTCCCAACAGCGGGGCGCCATGGCTCATCGCCATGCAGCTCGTGCAAGTCGAACGGCAGCTCGTGGCGAGGCCGATGGGCCATCGCCAGCGACAGCGCCACGATCGTCTGGCGTGCCCAGCATGCGAAGTCGTAGATGTTCAGCGCCACCCAGCGCGGCAACAGCACGATCTCCGGGGGTAGCGCCGGTACCTGCTCCCACGACCACAGCCCGAACAGGGCGAGCCACACATGAGTGAAAACTCGTGCGCGCTCGATGCCACCCTGCTCGCGCACGAAGCTCGCCGCCGCGCGCATGTGTTCGGCACTCGACTCGTCGCCGGCCAGACGCAATGCCCAGTAAGCCTCGATCGTCGTGGACAGCTCGCCCGGCCCGCCATGAGAATTTGCCCATGTTCCGTCGGCGCGCTGCTGCGAGCGGATCCACGCGGCCGAGCGCTCGGTCTCATCCGCCTGTCGGATTCCGAGAAACTCGCGCAGAAGCATGTCCTCGGCGTCCATCGTCACATTTGTTTGCAGCTCGCCCTTCCACCAGCCCGCGCTGTCCTGCAACGCAAGCAGGCGTTCGCGCGCTCGCTCCAGTGTCACCTGCGCCTCGCTGACGGTGTGCACGATCTGCGATGACATGGCGGTGGAGGCTAGTGCGTTTTCAGCGTCGATGCCGTTGGGAGGAGTACCTCTGCACGGGATTCTTCAGCGATCGCGCTCCTCAGTAGCGCTTCAGTGGAAACCTCGACAGGCGCGCTGGATGTGAACCGATACACAATCAAACCGTGGATGTCGCGACGTTCTGTGAGCTTGAAACCGGGCGCGGGCGGTAGCTCCGCGCCCTTACGCAGCGGCGCGTAGCCGACCTCGTCGATCTCGCCAACAGGTGTGCGTGTGCCGGGCTCGAGCTCATGCAGGGCGGGCAGGTAGTACTGCAACGGCGCCGATCCCAGTTGCGCGGTCACGACCGCGTGCTCGGGAGCGGCGGAGCGAAGCACACTCGCTACGCCCGACCAGTCGCCACGCTGCAGGCGCGGGCTCAAGTCGATGTCGATCGTGAGCACTAGGAACGCGAGCGCGGCCAGCGCGGCCAGCGCCGCGCCGACCCTGCCCGTGCGTTGCGCGACGATCACGACCGCAAGCAGCGCGCTCAGCGGCACCATCGCCGCGACGAGGTTGCGAGGGGCAAGGTAATCGACGCCGACGAGCGCGAGCACGACCGGAATCAGCACGCCACCCGCCAGCACCGTCAGCGCGATCAGCGCGCCACGCTCCTCGCGCGGGGTCAGCGTGCACCACAGCCCGTAGACAAACCCCGCGAGCAGCACAAGCGCCACGAGCAGCTCGATGCCGTGCCCGAGCGCGGCACCGGTGTAGCCAGTCAGGTAGTACTGCGGAATCGCTTCCAGGCGAGAGCCAAGCGCCCATTCGCCGATCCACTGCGTGCCGTGCCCGCCCTGGGCGAGAATCAGCGGTAGCAGCGCCAGCCCGACTATTGCCGGGATCGCGACCGCGACAAGGGTGCGCTTCAGATTTTTTGGATTTGAGGGTCGTTCCCGGGGTTGTTCGTCGCGTTGTGAGCCCGCTGGCGCCGCGCCTGCCAACAACCACAAAACCATCGGGATCAGTAGGAACACGGCGAAGTAGTGACTCAGCAGCGCAAGCGAGGCGGCGAGCGCGAACTCGGCGAGGTGACGCGTGCTGGGGTCGCGCAGCGCGCGCAGGAAGCACAGCAGCGCGAGCGAGGCCGTGAGCACGAACAGGCCATAAGCGCGCGCCTCCTGGGAGTACCACACCAGCAGCGGGTTGACGGCCACGAACGCGGCGGTAGCGATTGCCGCTCTGCGGCCGGCAAACTCACGGCCGACCATCCACGCCACGGGTACGGTCGCGATTCCGGCCAGGGCGGACAGCAAGCGCAGCGCTAGCGAACCCGTGCTGAGTACGCGAGTGAACGCCCACTCCAGCACGTACCACAGTGGCGGCGTGTTCTCGGTGTGCACGACGTTGTGCAGCGTCGTGAAGAGACTCGCGCGCAGCACGTGAACGGGCGTGAACGCCTCGTCGTACCAGAGGCTCTGCTGGCCGAGCGTGCTCAGGCGCAGCACCGCGGCAAGCAGCGCTATCGCGGCAAGCGGCCACCACTGTGGCAGCGCACTCGCGACGTTCGCGCGCGTCATGGTCTGCTGGGGTCGCCCTCCGAGCGCCGCCGTGGAGCTGGAGGAGCCGCTCACGGGTGAGCAGGCTGGTTGGCGAGAGAGCCGCTCACGGGCGACCCGTGGGCAGCGGCGGGTCCGGTGGGGAGCCCGCGGGAGCCGACGCGTGCCCGCACAGGCCCTGCTGTGCGGGCACGCCAAAGCAGCCATAGCGGTTGCCGTAGAGATTGGAATGGTACGGCGGTAGGTAGTAGCCACCGCTGACGGTCCTCGTCCCTGACACCACTGGCCCCGTCATCGCCAGGCACAGCTGCGCGCGTGCCCCGGGAGCACCCGGCGAGACGTTGCCACACACCGTGTCGCGCGTGGTGTGAGTCTTTATGTCCTGCTCGGTGTCGAGGTTGATGTAGTCGTGGCCGGTAAGCGTGCGCCAGGTCAGCAGGTCGGCGCTGAGGCGATGGTTAACGTGTGTTTGCAGCACCACGTCGTTGACGGTCGCGATCGCCAGGAACACGCCAATTAGGATCAGGATCGTGGTCTCGGCCAGCCGCCGGCTGCCGAGACCCTGGCGCTCCTCATCGAGCGGGCGGGCCCATTCGGGCAAGCGCCCCCAAATGCCCTCGGTGGATGTGGCTGTCGGATCGCTCACGCGAGCCCCTCGGGGTAAGCGCGCGAACGTGGAGTGAGAGCTGGGCTCATGACACCGGCGCCAGCAGTGGCGCGAGCTGGTGGAGGATGAACAAGCCCTGCACGGCGAACGTCGCATACAGCAGGCGACGGTCGCGGCTGATCGCGGCGAGCGGCAGCGTCCACAGCGTGTACCAGGCAAGCAGCCATGTGCTTGCGACCACGACCGCGAGCAGCGTCCAGCCGGAGGCCGCGACCCAGTCATAGCCGCGCCAAGTGCGCCACAGCAGGTGCAGGACGATCAGCAGGAGCATCGCCTCCAGCAGATCGTGGTCGATCGGGAACACCCCGGGCTTGCCGAAGAGGTGGGCGATCTCTGTCGGGAAGGCATCGCTTGAGACAAACGCGGAGTCGCGATGCAGCGCCGAGACGATGTCCACGCCGTGAATGCCAAACACCGCATAGGCGATCAGCGCGAATATCGCCCCGGCCACGACCACGCCGATCAGGGGCGCAATGCGGCGGCGGCTGAGCAGGATGAACGGCAGCAGCACGATCCCCGTGGCCTTCACAAGCGTCGCGCCGAGCACCGCCGCGCCCGCATAGATTTCATTGCGCGACCCACGCTCGCCAGAGAGCGTGAGTGCCACCGCGCCCATCAAGAGCAGCGTCATGATCAGGTCGTTGTGGGCGCCGCCCAGCCCATAGATCACCCACAACGGGTTGGCGCCGACCACCAGCAGTGCAAGCTTGGGGTCCAGGCCGCGCATCCGCGCACAGCGCCAGGTCAGCGCGAGCGTGCCGGCGCTTGCCAGCAGTGCCTCCAGCTTCATTCCCCATAGCGCCCCCGCCACCCCCAGTGGGGCGAGTGGGTAGGACAGCAGCGTGTAGAGCGGCCCGTAGGCGGTCGCTACCTTGATCCAGTCCTTGCCGACATAGCGGTAGACAGGATCTCCGGAGATCGCGATCGGGCCGTGCAGGTAGGGGTTGACTCCGTGTTCGACACCCATGCGCGCGTAGGCGATATAGCTGAACACGTCGGTCGAGATCAGGATCGGACCGACGAACACGATTAGCTGCAACGCGCCGACGAGCGCGATTGCCCAGCGCACCGATACGCGCCGAGCGAGCAACAGGATGCCAGCGAACGCGCCCGTGTAGGCGAGCAGCGCGATCAGGAACACGCGGTAGCCGAGACGCTCGCCAACGCCGCTCATCCATTTCGCGATGCTCGGCGACTTGGGGATCAGCGGTGAGTGGCCGACGGTCGCGTCGAGCACGATCTCAAGGGTCGCGGCGAGCAGCACGACAGTGAGCGCGCTCGCGAGCACCACCCAGCGGCGCTCCGCGCTCGTTGCGAGCGTCCCCTCGCGGCGCTCGACGCTCGTGGCGAGCGCTTCGCTCACGTCACCAGGGGTCTCAGCCGAGGGCCGTCCAAACGGTCTTCGTCTCCAGGTAGGCGCTGAGCCCGTCATGTCCATGCTCACGGCCGACCCCCGAGGACTTGAAGCCGCCGAACGGGGCCGACGGATCGACCAGCCCCCACTGGTTTATGTATACCGAGCCGGCGCGCAGCATCGCCGCGAGGCGGTGTGCCTTGCCGACGTCGCGCGTCCACACCCCGGCCGCCAGACCGTACTCGGTGGCGTTGGCGCGCTCGGCAACCTCCTCGAGCGTGTCGTATGGCGATGCCACCAGCACCGGGCCGAATATCTCCTCACGGGAGATGCTCAGCTCGTCGGAGGTCGTGCTGAAAAGCGTCGGCTGCACGAACCAGCCGCCACTGTCGGATAGCGCCACCCCACCACCCGCGAGCAGCTCCGCGCCCTGCTCGCGACCCGCGTCGATGTAGGACATCACACGGTCGCGCTGCTCGGCGGACACAAGCGGCCCGAGCTGGGTTTGCGGATCGAGGCCCGCTCCGAGTCGAGTCGCCTTTGCGCTGTCGGCCAACGCGCCCACGACCTCGTCGTAACGTGCGGCCGGCACGAACAGCCGCGAACCCGCGTTGCACGCCTGGCCGGAGTTGAAGTAGATCGCTTGGAATGAGCCCGCGACGGCCGCCTCGATGTCGGCGTCGTCGAGGATGATGTTGGGCGACTTGCCGCCCAGCTCGAGCGTCACGCGCTTCAGCGCGCGCCCCGCCTTCGCGCCGATCTCGCGCCCAACTGCGGTGGAGCCGGTGAACGCGATCTTGTCCACGCCGGGATCATCCACCAGCGCCGCGCCGGTCTCGCCGTCGCCGGTGAGCACGTTCAGCACCCCCGACGGAAACCCGACCTCCAGTGCCAGCTCACCGAGGCGCAGAGCGCTCAGCGGGGTTTGCTCGGCGGGCTTGAGCACGATCGTGCAGCCCGCCGCAAGCGCCGGGGCGATCTTCCACGCCGCCATCATCAGCGGGAAGTTCCACGGCACGATCTGCCCGCACACCCCGACCGCTTCGCGGCGCGTGTAACAGAGCATGTTCGGCGCCGTCACGGGCAGCACGCTGCCCTCGATCTTCGTGGGCCAGCCCGCGTAGTAGCGCAGGTGCGCGATCGTGCCGCGCACGTCCACGTACTGGGCAAGCTTGACGGGCTTACCATTGTCGAGCGACTCGATCTGCGCCAGCTCCTCCTGGTTTGCCTCGATCGCGTCGGCGAGCAGGTTCATCAGCCGGCTGCGCTCCGATGGCGCCATGGTCGCCCACGGGCCGTTTGCGAACGCCTCGCGGGCCGCTGCCACAGCACGCGCGACGTCCTCCGCACAGGCGTGGGCAACGGTCGCGATCTCACGGCCGCTGGCTGGGTCGAGCGTGACAAACGTGCGCCCGTCGGCGGCCGGCACACGCTCGGCGCCGATCAGCAGCTTGTGCTCCTGGGCGATGAAGTTCCGCGCGGCGTCGCCGAGCGTGTCGGGGAGGGTCGGCTGTGCGATGGTGCTCATGGAAGGCTCCTTTAGAGCGCGGCTCAGGGCGTCAGGACGATCTTCAGCGCCTCGCGGCGGTCATACAAAGCGTACGCCTCCGGAGCGTCGTCGAGCTTCATGTGGTGGGTCACGAGCGGACTCGGATCCAAGAGCCCGGCGGACATCAGGGCCAGCACCCGGTCGACATGCCCGATCACGTTGGCGTGCCCGGCGCACACGTGCAGCGACTTGATCCAAAGCAGGCCCATGTGCACCTCCGCGCGCTCCGCATACACGCCGACCGCCTGCACGGTGCCGCACTTGCGCGTCAGCTTCAGCGCCAGGTCTAGCGCACGCGGGTCGCCGACCGCGTCGATACACACGTCCACCCCGCGTCCTTCGCTGGCCTCGCTCACCGCCGCCCGGGGATCGCCCTCGGTCAGATGCACGGCCTGCGCACCGAAGCTCTCGGCCATCGCCAGACGCTCGGCCACGGTGTCGATCGCGACCACGCGCGCAGCGCCGCACGCTCTGGCCGCCTGGACCGCGCACAGACCCACGGGTCCAAGGCCGAGCACGGCGGCGACGTCGCCGGGACGCAACCCGCTGTCCACGACGGCGTGGAAACCGGTGCCCATCACATCGCCCGCGAACAGCGCGGTGTCGTCGCTCATGCCCGCCGGGATCTTGCGCAACACCAGATCGGCACACGGAACAAGGGCACGCTCGGCCTGGGTGCCCTGTAGCGAGCCGAGCGCCGCGCCATGGCCAAAGGTACGCGAGGAGTCGCACTTGTGAAACCAGCCGCGCCGGCAGAAGTAGCAGTGACCGCACGCCGTTTGAAAGCAGCCGAGCACGCGGTCGCCGGCCTTGACGCCATGCACGTTCTCGCCGACCGCCTCCACGGTGCCGACATACTCGTGGCCGATCGTGAACCCCGGCTCGATACGTACGCGGCCGTGGTAGATGTGCAGGTCCGAGCCGCACACCCCGGTCGCCTCGATCTGCACGATCGCATCGCCGGGATCGGAGATCTCGGGCTCGGGGACATCCACTACACGCACCTCGCCGGGCGCTTGGAAAGTGACCGCACGCATCGAGACGGCAGCCTAGAGGATGAGCCGGGCGCTCGCGCGAGCGCGACAGCTCGACGTGTCTACTCGACGTGTCTGCTCACCAGCGCCTCGCCATCGCATCGGGCGCCGCATTCCGTATGCTGGGCGAATGCCCGGCGAGGTGTCCAAGGCAGTACTCATCACCGGTTGCTCCTCAGGGATCGGGGAGGCCACGGCGCGACGCCTGGCCGCACACGGTTGGAAGGTGTATGCAAGCGCGCGACGACTCGAGTCGATCGAGCATCTCGCCGACGCGGGCTGTGAACTACTGCAAGTGGACGTATGCGAGGAGCAATCGATGCGCGCCGCCGTGGAGACGGTGGAGCGCGAGCACGGCGCCGTGGGTGTGCTCGTCAATAACGCCGGCTACTCGCAGGGCGGCCCGGTCGAGCAGGTGCCGATGCAGGCCGTACGCCGCCAGTTCGAGACGAACGTGTTCGGCCTCGTCGAGCTGACCCAGCTAGTGCTGCCCGCGATGCGCGCCCAGCACTGGGGCAAGATCGTCAATGTCGGCTCGATGGGCGGCAAGCTGACACTCCCCGGTGGCGGCTTCTATCACGCCACCAAGCATGCGCTGGAGGCGATCAGCGACGCGCTGCGCTTTGAGGTACGCGGCTTCGGCGTCGACGTGACGCTTGTGGAGCCGGGATTGATCGTGACCGAGTTCGGCAAGACCGCGGCGGCGACCGTGGGCGAAGCGGGAACAAGTTGGAGCGCTGCAAGCCGTGCGGATGGCACCAATTCGAGCCCCGACCCCAACGCCGACACCGCCACTAACGCGGATGCGACCGCCGATCCTTATAAGCGCTTCAACACGAAGCTGGCGGCGATGACGGCCGGCGTGTACGAGGGTCCGATGCGTCATCTCGGCGGCGGCCCCGATGTTGTGGCCAAGGCGATCGAGAAGGCAATCTCCCGCCGCAAAGCGCCCTCGCGAATGCTGCTGACTCCCTCCGCGCGCCTAACCGTGATGCAGCGCAAACTGCTGCCGGACCGTCTGTGGGACGCGATGTTGCGTACGCAGATGCCAGAGCCACGCTAGGACGCCGCTGAGCGGCGCGATACTGCGTCCTCACTCGTTCGTGTGCAAAGCACACTTCACTCGCTGCGTCCTTACCGATTGGAGATCAACGGGATCTCCAATCGGCCAGCTTGCTCACCGACGCCCTAGTGGCACAGGAGGGGACGACTGCCTCAGGTGATGGCGAACGCCTCGACCTGGGCGCAGGGACGGCCCACCTCGAAGCCCTGCGCATAATCGACGCCGTAGTCGCACAGTAAGCGCATCGTGGGCTCGTCGCCGACGTACTCGGCGATCGTCTGCTTGCCCATCCCGCGAGCCACGCCTACGAGCGCCTGTACGACCAGCTGGTCCTTGTGTGAGCTGGGCAGCGTACGGATGAAATCGCCGTCGATCTTCAGATAGCGAAACGGCAGGTGCTTGAGGTATTGAAAGGAGCCGAAGCCGGCACCGAAGTCATCAAGCGCGACCGAGCTGCCGAGCGTGTGGACGCCTTCGCAGAAGGCCTGCGCTCGACTCATGTCGCTGATCGCGGCGGTCTCGGTGACCTCGACTACCAAACGCTCGGGGTCGACACGGTGGTGGGTGAGCTCTTGCTCGATGTGGGCGAGCATTCCGCGATCGGTGATCGAAAGGGCTGACAGGTTGACGGCCACACGGGCCTCCCGGTCGGCCAGCTCATCGCCGATCAGGGCTACGACCTTGCCGATCACCATCCTGTCGATCTCCTGGATCAGCCCATAGCGCTCGGCCGCCGGCAGGAAATCGCACGGCGCCACCAGTGGGCCGTTGGGATCGTCGGCGAGACGGATCAGAGCCTCGTAATGGGACACAGTCCCCTCGCGCAGCGAGACGATCGGCTGGTAGTGCAACACAAACAGGTCCTCGCGCAGCGCACGGCGCAAACGACCGAGCCACGGGCGGTGGTGCAAGCCGGCGGGCGAAGAGAAGCTGCTGTCGCGGGGAGTGGAGTAGCGCCGGCGGCGGTCCTCGGTCGAGCCGGCCTTGACGGAACGGGCATCGGCGACGCGACGCTCACCGGTGCGCATGTCGTGTGCACGCACAACGATGTTCGATGCGGTGTCGGTCGTGGTGTCTGTTGTGGAAGTTGGCATCGAAGCGAATATTCGTCGATGGACACCCCTAACGACGGGGACAACCGACTATGTGGAGGTTTTCGACCAAAACCCGCAGCGAACCTGCCAAAAACTACCCAAACCACGACATTCATGCTCAAAACGAGGTGTTTTGGCTCCTATCGGCGCCCACGCGACACGCACACACACCCTCTGGCGCTCAGCGCGAGGACGAATAGGGTCGGCGAGCGCGGTCGGAGATGACGAGCAAGAGCGCCAGCAGCACGAAATTCATGACGACCGAGGAACCGCCATAGGCGACGAACGGGAGTGTTACGCCGGTCAGCGGGATCACGCGTGTGACGCCGCCCACGATCACGAACACCTGCATCGCCACCACGAACGACAGGCCTACGGCAAGCAGCTTTGAGAACGAGTCGCGCGCGAGCATCGCCGTCTTCAGGCCGCGCGCGACGAACAGCAGGTATGTGAGCAGCAGCGCCGCCGCACCCGCGAGACCAAGCTCGTTGACAATGACCGCGTAGATCATGTCGCTTTCTGGCACCGGCAGGATCGGCTGGCGAGTGTGGGGCAGCACCAGCAGCGACTGGTCGAACCCAGTCCCGAGCAAACCGCCGTCGGCCTGCGCGAACAGCGATTGCGCCAGCTGGTAGCTACCGCCTTCGGAGTAGTAGAGGGACTTCTCGAAGGGGTGTTCCCAGGCGAGCACGCGACTGTGCACGTGGCCGACATGGGTGGCGACGAACCACGCGCCGAGGCCGAACAGGACAAGGCCGATCAACGGGAAGGAAAAGCGCCCCGTGGCGACATACAATAGCGCGAGGAAAGCACCGTAGAACATCAGCGAGGTGCCAAGCTCGCGCGTCAACAGCAGCGTCGCCATCGCCGCGCCCCAGACGAGCAGCATCGGACCGAACTGCTTCATCGGCGGCAGCGTCAGGCCGAGCACGCGCCGACCGGCGGTGACGAGGATCTGGCGGTTGTCGCGCAGGTAGCTGGCGAGGAAGATCACGATCGCTACCTTCGCAAGCTCGGCGGGCTGGAAGGAGAGCGAGCCGAAATGGATGTCCAGGTAGGCGCCGTTGACCTGCTCGCCGATCACAGGAAAGCGCGGCAAGACCGCCATCGCGATGCCGACCGCGGCGATCGTGTAGCGGTAGCGCTCGAGCACACCCACCCCCCGCTTTCGCAACCACACGATCGTCAGCGCGAACAGGAGCAGCCCAACCACCATCCACAATGCTTGCTGGCGCGCCAGGGACGGGTTGATCCGGTAGATCATCACGATGCCCACACTCGCGAGCACGGCCGCGAGCGGGAACAGGTAGGGGTCGGCGTCGGGCAGCGCGAAGCGGATCGTGAGGTGCGCCGCGAAGCACAGCCCAAGGAACACGGCGCCGTATGTGAGCGACAGGTTCGACGCGTGGTTGAGTGTCAGGTTCGTGGACGCGTGCGTCGAGTTGTCCTGCTGCTGGATGAAGATCGCGGTGAAACCAGCGGTGACAAGCAGCGCAGCGGGAATCAGACCTAGTAGCTCGCGGTTACGGGGCCCCAGCACGAGCCGAGCCTAGCGGGACACGCGGCGCGGAGCGCCAGACCGACGTGGCGAATCGGCCGGCGCGCAGAGTCGAGCGGCACGCCTGATACCGCGACACCAGGGGTCAGGCAGAACTTGCCGCCAGCGTGGTCGGTGTCAGCGCGCCGCGCCCGTGGCCGCACCGTCGAGCGCCGCGTTTACGAGCGCATCGGCGTGCGCGTTCCGTGCACGCGGCACCGAGCGGATCTTCCACGTGCCGAAACCACGCAAGGCCGCCATCGCCTCGGTGTAGAGCGGACGCATGGCGACGTGCTTGACCTTGTAGAGCCCCTGGACCTGCTTGGCGATCAGCTCGGAGTCGTTGATGACCTCTACCTCGCTGGCCCCAAGCGCACGTGCGCGCGTGAGACCGAGCAGCAACGCGCGGTACTCGGCGACATTGTTGGTGACGACGCCGAGCAGCTCCGAGGCCTCGTCCAGTACCTCCCCCTCGGGTGTGGAGACTACGCTCGCCGCGGCGGCGGGTCCGGGGTTGCCGCGCGAACCGCCATCGACGTTTACGACTACCTTCATATGGAGGCTATGAGCCGTCGGCGAGTGGCGGCAGATCGCCCGGCACGCGCGCACGGCGACGGTCGCGAATTACGCGACGCTGCTTCTCCGCCTCAGAAGCTTTCGAGCCGCGCGCACGGCGATCGGACTCGCGACGATCGATTATGACCGTCACGTTGTCGTCGTTCTCGTAGTGCTTGACGAGCTTCGGGTACAGCTCGTCAGCCAGTGGCTTGGGGACCACGCAATAGATCATTGTGCGTAGATCGTACTGCGCCGTAAACGCTGAGGGCTCGCGAGCCCTCAGCCGATCCCGACCAGCGGCGCAAGCTCGCCGCGCTCGTCCGCGGAAGCGTTGCCGAGCCGATCCTCTTCAGGCAGCTCGTCAAGCTCCATACCCTGTGCGACAAGCTTCGATCCCGCGGCCTCTTCTCCCAGGTCGACCTCGTAGCGATACCAGCAAAGTTCCCACGCCACGACGATGGCGACGGTGCTGCCGGACTCAGCCACTGCACGCGCCGTGACCGAAGGAGCGCCGAGCGAACGGGCGACACCCGCGACACGCCGCGGAGCCTCTCCCGCGTTGAAGACCTCGAGCGCCCGAGCAACCTTCAGATCCCCACTGGTCACGGCCGCATGATCCGAATCGCCTACAGCGGGCGACCAGGACTCGACGAACTCCTCATGGCCGGACTCGGGCTGCTCCCGGTCAACGGCATGCTTTGGCTCGCCAAACCCAGTGGGTTGCTCGCTCCACGCGCCGCTGGCCGACTCGCCCGCCGGTGCGGAGTCGATGTAGAGATCCTGCTCGTAGGGCTCCGCGCGCTCGATCGAGCCGCCCTCCAGAAACTCGTACAGCCCCTCCTTGGGCGGGTTCGCGCTCGTCGCGCCGCCAACCACACCTGGCGCCGGATAAGCCTCATGGCGAACCGGGGCCTCGGCCGGCTCGCGCAGTTGGCGCAAACGTCCGAACAGCGAGCCGGCACGCCTTCCGCGTACTGGACGCACGCTTGCGGCATGGTTATCGGCCTCGCGCAACCAGCCCTCGGCGGCGGCACGTGGGATGCACAGCTCGCACACGGTGCGACGCTGTCCGCCAGCCAGAAACACGTCTGGGCTCTCGCCTCGCAAGAGGCTTCGCCCGCACACGTCGCAGGCGACGACTGGGTGCGAGGTGACTATCGCGCGGGCGGCCATCGACCCATCAGGTTAGCCGGGCCGTCAAGCGAGCGCTCGCCGGTGGCCCCGATCTCCACCGCGATGGGCTCGACGTCAAGTCAACGAAACGCCTCCGCCGAGACACCGACGGATGGCATCCGGTGCCGAGGACGAACCTCGAAATCGCTAGTCGAACGAGCCGTCTTGCATCTTGCCGCGCAGGCGCAGCACTGCCTTCGTGTGCAGCTGGGAGATCCGCGACTCGGTCACGCCGAGGACCTCGCCGATCTCCCGCAGCGTGAGGTTCTCGTAGTAGTAGAGAGCGATCACGAGCTTCTCGCGCTCAGGAAGCGCGGCGATGGAATCGGCGATGCGATCCTTCAGGTCGCCGACGTCGAGCGCGCGCGAGGGATCGGGCGCGTTGGGGTCCTCAATCGTGTCCATCAGCGAAACCTGGTCGCCGCTTGAGTCCGACACGGTCCACAGCTCGTCCAGCGCGGCCACCGAGGAGTGGGAGATCGCAAGCAGCGACTCGTGGAACTCCGGAACCGTGAGGCTCAGCTCGGCGGCCATCTCTTCGTCGGTGGGGCTGCGCTGCAGGCGGTGCTCGAGCTTGGTGTTGGCGCGCTCGATCTCGCGAGCGCGTGCACGCACGCTGCGGGGCACCCAGTCGATCGAGCGCAGCTCGTCGATGATCGCACCCTTGATGCGCGTGATGGCGTATGTCTCGAACTTGATCTCCCGCGTTGGGTCAAAGCGCTCGATCGCCGAAATCAGGCCAACGAGCCCATAGGAGACGAGATCGGCCTCCTCGACGTGCGGAGGCAAGCCGGCCGCGGTACGGCCGGCCACGTACTTGACCAGTGGCGAGTAGGCAACCACGAGCCGCTCGCGAGCGCGAGGGTCTCCATCTGACTTATAGCGCCGCCACAGTTCGCGTAGCTCGATCGCTTTGACGTTCGTCTCCAGGGTCCTCTCCCGCCGATCAGGCCCGAGGGTGACTGCGCGCATAGGCGCTTCTTAGTTTGGCGGACTCTACCCGAGTGTAGACCTGGGTGGTCGAGATGCTCGCATGACCGAGTAGCTCCTGGATCGAACGCAGGTCCGCGCCACCGTCGAGCAGGTGGGTGGCGAAGCTGTGGCGCAGGGCGTGTGGGGAGAGCCCGCCCTGCACTCCCGCACGCGCCGACCAGGCGCGTAGGCGGCGACGCACATCGCTGGTGGAGAGTCTGCGGCCGGTGCGGCTGAGGAACAGGGCATCCCGGTCGGGATCGGTTCTACCGTGGTCGACTTGGCCTGCATCAGCTCCGAGCGAACCTTGAACGCCCGCTCCGGCAAGCGCGTTGTCGAGACCAATCGTGGTTGGCGCCCTAGATACCCGGGCGCCGACAAGCGCCCGGCGACCGCATCCCATATAGGTGTGTACGACGCGAAGCGCGACCTCGCCGACAGGCACGAAGCGGGTCTTCGAACCCTTGCCCTCGACGCGCAGCTGCTCGGCGTCGCTGTCCACACTTGAGAGGTTCAGGGAGACGATCTCCTCGGCGCGCAGACCGCAGGCATAAGCGAGCTCAAACAGCGCACGATCGCGCATCTCCAGTGGAGTGGCGGCCGGAATGCTGTCGAGCAAGCTGGCCATCTCTCCCGCCTTCAGCACTCGCGGCAGGTGAGAGCCGCGGCGTGGCGTCGAGATCAGGTCGGCAGGACTCTGTTCGATCTGTCCATGCTCGCGCTGACTGCGAAACAGGGCGCGTATCGCCGCTAGCTTGCGGGCAGTCGAAGTCGCCGACAGGCCAAGCTCTGAGAGGTGGGCAATGTAGCGGCGTACGTCGCGCACGCCAACGCTTACGGGAAGGAGCTCGCGAGCGCTCGCCCACTCACCGAACTGGAGCGTGTCAATCGCGTACGCACGACGGGTGCGGGCGGCAGCATTGATACGGCACAGATCCTCCTCCAGCAGAGCTAGCGCCTGCGACCATGGCTCATCGAGACTCGGGTGGATATCGGCGATCGCTGTGCTCATCACCACGCCCTATTCGCCATCAGCGGCAGGCGCCCTGCCGCGTGAGCTAGTTGGGGCTGAGCAGCGTTGGCGAGGACACGCAGAGAACCGGAGCGAGCAGCTCAGCAAGCTCACTCCAGTCGCGGGCACCGAGCACGTCCTCGACCTCGCAAAGCTCGGTGTTCCACGGGTGCAGGATAGTCGCGGTTGAGATCCCGCACTCGATAGCCGCGGTGATGTTGAGCGGGCTGTCGTCAATCAGTAGGTCGATGTCAAGCTCTACGCAACGGCTGACCTTGTCGTAGGAGCAGCAAAGGTCGTCGAACGGGAGCCCGATGCTCTGGAGCCACTCGGCCGTGGCGGGAGCACAGGCGCTCGCGCGGTGGGTTGTGATGTGGATGAAATGTCCCTGCTGGCTCCACTGGCGAACCGTCTCGACAGCGCCCGGGTACGCATTCCCAGCGAGGATCGTCTCAGCGCCGTGGCTCTCCTCGATACATAGCTCCAGCTGGTCGGGGCGCAGTCGCGTGATACCCCACGTGAACTGCTCCTCATAGGGCAGCTCCACGCCGAACCGGCGGCGGGATATCTCCGAGAGCACGTCCCAGTAATGGTGCAGGGTTGAGTCGACATCGATGGCGATACGCATGGTTCGAGTACATTATTGGACGATGAGCGGCGTGGGAACCCTCCCCAGTGACGAGCTGCGCCAGTCCTACGGGCCCGAGGGACGCTCGGACTGGCTGGACGTCGACTGGCGCGAGCACCAGCGCTGGGTGACGGTGCAGGGCACGCCGGTGAATACGATCGACATGGGCGAAGGGCCCGCGATCGTTTTCGTCCACGGCCTGTCGGGCAGCTGGCCGAACTGGCTGGAGCAGCTGCCCGTGTTCGCGAAGGACCACCGCGTTATCGCGATGGACCTGCCGGGGTTCGGTCACTCGCCAATGCCGCACGAGCGCATCACGATCTCGGCGTACGCGCGCGTTCTCGACGGGTTGCTCGAGACGCTCGGGGTCAGCGCGGCGACGGTGGTGGGCAACTCGATGGGTGGGTTTGTGTCGACCGAGCTTGCGATCGCCTTCCCCCAGCTGGTGGAGCGCCTCGTGCTGGTGTCGGCAGCCGGAATCAGCACCTATCGCCACCGCGATGTGGAACGAGTTGAGCCATATCTGCGCCGCGTGGCGCCGATCGTGGCTGTGTACACAGGCTGGACGGCGTCGCGTTCGGACTGGGTGGCGCGCCGGGCGGGGCTACGCAACATGACGCTGGGTCTCATCACGCGCCATCCGGGCCGCCTGCCCGCGGCGCTCGCGGCCGAGCAATTGCGCGGGGCGGGTAAGCCGGGGTTCATGCAGGCCCTGAAGGCCAACATCGACTATCCGATCAGAGAGCGCCTGCCGGAGATTGCCTGCCCGACACTGATCGTGTGGGGCGAGGATGACAAGGTGATCCCCGTTTCCGATGCAAGCGTGTTCGAGGAGCTCATACCCAACTCGCGCAAGGTCATCTTCGCGGACACTGGGCACGTGGCAATGATCGAGCGTCCCGCCTCGTTCAATAAGCTGCTCAGCGAGTTCCTAGCGGAGTAGTACTCAGCTAGGAATGCTCAGCTAGTAACCGCACCCTCGGCGGCCGAGCCGACCAGCTTCACATACTTGCGAATCGCAACATCGATGTGCTCGTCGACGCGCGGGGGCTGCCGGTAAGCCGAGAGCCGCTCCACGATCTGCTCGTCGTCCAACGCGACATCCATCCGCCGCGCGTCAACGTCGATCGTTATCTCATCGCCGTCGCGCAAGGCGCCGATCGGCCCGCCACGCACCGCCTCGGGGGCGATGTGAGCCGCCATGAAGCCATGGGTGGCACCTGAGAAGCGTCCGTCGGTGATTAGCGTGACGCTCTCCCCCAGGCCCTCGCCGACGATGGCGGCGGTGACGGACAACATCTCGCGCATTCCCGGACCGCCGGCGGGCCCCTCGCCGCGGATGACTACGACGTCTCCCTCCTTGATCTCGTGAGCGAGCACGGCGGCCATCGCGGCCTCCTCGCCGTCGAACACGCGGGCGGGACCGACATGGCGACGACGCTCGTGGCCGGCGAGCTTGACGACACAGCCGTCGGGGGCGACATTGCCATGCAGGATGGCGAAGCCGCCGGTGGGCTTGAGTGGGCTTGAGAGTGGACACACGACCTTCTGGCCAGGGGTCTCCTGTGCCTCCGCAGCGTGTTCGCCGACGGTGCGACCGGTGACGGTGAGCGCGTCAGCGTGCAGCACACCGGCTTCCTGCAGGCGGCGCATCACAAGCGGCACGCCACCCGCCTCATACAGGTCGGTGGCGACATACTGCCCGCCTGGTTGCAGGTCGCACAAAAGCGGCGTGGCATCGGAGATGCGGTCGAACTCCTCTATGGAGAGCGCCACTCCCATTTCGCGAGCGACCGCGAGCAAGTGCAGCACGATGTTGGTGGAGCCGCCGCTCGTCGCCCCCGCCGCGATCGCGTTTTCAAGCGCGGGCTTTGTGATGACCTGATTGGGGAGCAGTCCTCTGCGCAGCACATCCATGACCAGTTCGCCACACTCGACGGCTACCTGCAGCTTGCGACCGTCCTCGGCCGGCACCATCGAGGAGCCGGCGGGTGAGATACCGAGTACCTCGAAGGCCATCGCCATCGTGTTGGCAGTGAACTGCCCGCCACACGCGCCCGCGCCCGGCGAGGCGACCTCCTCGAGTTCGTGCAGCTCAGCCTCGGTGATCTTACCGGCCGCGTAAGCTCCGACCGCCTCGAAAACCTGTTGGATGGTCACGTCCTGACCCTTGTAGTGGCCGGCACGAATCGATCCGCCGTAGAGCATCAGTCCGGGGATGTCCAGACGGGCAAGAGCCATCACGGCGGCGGGTATCGTCTTGTCGCAGCCGGAGATGACGACGAGCGCGTCAAACGCGTGGGCGGAGGCGACAAGCTCGATTGAGTCGGCGATCAGCTCACGCGAGACAAGCGAAGCACGCATCCCGGAGGTACCCATCGTGATGCCGTCGGAGATCGCGATCGTGTTCAGCTCCATCGGCGTACCGCCGGCGGCACGAATGCCCTCCTTGACCTTCGCGGCGAGCACGCGATTGTTGAAATTGCACGGCATCGTCTCGATCCACGAGTGGGCGACCCCGACGATCGGCTTAGCCAGATCCTCGGCCGTGTAGCCGATGCCGTGCAGGTAGGCGCGCGCGGCGGCTCGCGCGGGGCCCTCAGTGAGCGCACGCGAGCGGTGTCTGACGTCAAAAGCGGGGGGAGCGTTCACAGTGCGGGAACACTACCGGCGCGCAGCGACGGCCGGTCGCGCGAGGCCACGCGCTCGGACAGCTCCGACGTCCTGGACCTGGCGGCCCGCTCGCGCTCCCAGCACGACAGGCGCGTGATGTCGTCACGTACGCGTGCAACGCTCACCTGGCGTCCTGGGAGATGCATGTTCGCCCGTGCTATCAGCGAACCCTCGTCCGCCATCAGCGCCACCCACTTGGCGAGCACATCGTCCGCATCCGGCAGCCTGGAGCTGCCGTATGGACGCGAGTGGTCGGGAAACTCGACGCAATACTCGCCCAACAGCGCACCCGACTCGGGCGCGTAGGCAAGGATCGGCTTGTGGGGATAGAGAAGGTAGGCATGACGCTGCGCTGCGGCGCCGCCGAGCACCCGCAGGAAGCCAAGCTCGCTGTACATCGCCCACTCCTCCTCATTGACGCATGAGCGCAGCAGATCGCGGGCGCGCTGCTCGGCGCGCAGTTCGCGCCCCGGGTCATAGCCCTCCGCGAGCACCGGCTCAGGTAAGCGCCGGACGCGCGTACGGAGCGTCTCCAGCGCAGACGGCACCAGCCCGCGCAGAGCGGGCCAGGCGATTGCCGACAACAGCGCAATCGATACGAGCGCGGCGGTGCCAAGCGCGAGCGGCATATCGATCTAGGAGATTGATTCCAAGGCAGAGCGAGTGCCGAGGATTGGCCCAACCACCATACGGCGGCGCGCGGTTGTGTTCAGCCGATGACGATGCTCGCCAACCATCTCTAGCCGCCCGAGGCGCGGGGAAAGAAGATCACGCGCTCGGCACCTGCCGGAATCTCCTCGAAGTTCCGTACAAGCTCGGCCTCGCGGCGGCCCGCCGTGGTGCTCGTCGGCACGGCGGCCCACATGCCCGCGTCAAGCTCGCGACGAAACGCGGCAAGCAGCTCGGCGTGCTGCTCGGGGATGCTTATGTCGCCCTCGGCAAGCACCACATCGCCGTGTCCAGGCTTGACGCGCAGCAGCTTCATCGCCATCGATTATGGCAAACGCTCCGCTCCCGACCAAATAGCCAAGCACCATCCGCGAAGCCGCGATTGCCACTGCTACCGAACCGGTCGAAACCATGCTCGACCACTCGCCGCGGAAGCTATTCGGGCGCTGACCGCCGCTCGCGCAAGCACTCCAGACCGAGCACATCGACCGGCCCCGGACCCTCCCCCACGTCGCGCAGCCCGGCCGCGACCGCGGCGCCGGCAAGCTCGCGTGCCGCAAACGCTGCCCGTAGCGGGGTGCGGCCTAGCGCGAGCTGGGCCGCGAGTACAGAGGAGTGGGTGCAGCCCGAGCCGTGCGCGGCACCGTCGGGGTGGCGCTTGCCGGGAATACTCACGAACCGATCGGGGTCGGCAGCATCGAGGAACAGGTCTACCGCCTGCGCTCTATGGCCGCCTGTAAGCACGACAATGCGCGGGCCGAGCGCGAGCACGGTGCGTGCGAGCTCGTGCGCTTCCTCCTCGCCGTCCGCGGGCGCAGACTCGCTGTCTTGCCCATGCGCGAGCGCGCGCGCCTCGTGCAGATTCGGTGTGAGAACCGTCGCCCGCGGCAATATTTCCGCTATCAGCGCGCTCTCGGCGTCCGCGTCCAACAGTCTGGCACCGGACTCCGCCACCATCACCGGGTCCACCACCACCGGTACGCCGGCGGGGAGCTCGTCGAGCGCTTGCGCCACCGCGCGAACAGTGTCGGCGCTGCCGAGCATCCCGACCTTGACCGCATCGACGCCGATGTCACTTACGACAGCTCGAACCTGCGCAAGCACGATGCCGGGCGGAACCGGATGGATGGCGCTCACGCCAAGTGTGTTTTGCGCGGTGATCGCGGTAATCGCACTCATGCCGTGCACTCCGCAGCTCGCGAACGCCTTCAGGTCGGCCTGTATGCCGGCTCCGCCGCCCGAGTCCGAGCCGGCGATAGTCAGCGCACGCGGTGTGTGGGCAGTGTCTGGCATTTCAAGTGCTGAGCGGCGACGGGACGGAGCTCGACCGGCGCGCGTCGTATGAATTCTTGCGCTGCGCGCGAACGATCGGCGTCGCGACCGCCAAGCGCTGCGCTCAGGATGCCCGCGGACGCTTGCGCGCGGGGAAGATTGCGTAGCTGCCGATCGCTGTCACGAGCAGGCGTCCGTCCTCGTGACGTACCTCGCTGCGCATCACCGCGTTCGTGCGGTTGCGACGATCGAGCTCAGTGGTACACACGATCTCGCCCTCGGTGGCGGTTTGGATGTAGTTGATGGAGATGTTGAGCGTCGCGATGTGCTCCTCCTCGGCGGTGTGTGGCCACAGGGTCGAGCCCATGCAGTAGTCGACGAGCGCGTAGGTGACCACACCAGAGAGCAGGCCGCCCGCGTTGATCAGCTCGGGCCTGATCGTCAGACGAACTGTGTCCGCGCTGTCCCAGCGCATACCCATGAAGCCACTGACGCCGTCGATCCCGCGGGGACCCGAGTCGGCCCCACGATCTTTGCTGGAGTCCGGCGATCCGGATGTTGCTTGCGACTGTGTCGGCATCGGCGCGAAGGCTATGCGAGCGAGCCCGCGCGCGTCGGCCGGAGGCGCCGAGAGCAACCCTCCGCTATCCGAGCAATTCTTATCTCCCGGCCCGAAGATCGGCACATTTGTGCGTTTTACGTCACATTTTTTGCCCTATGTTCGAGGCATGTGTCCCGCGAGCGCCACGTGTCCAGGTGCGCCGTTCCCCAACGGCGGTAGGCGCCGTGCGCTGGGCACGCTTGGCGAGGATCTGGCTGTCGCTCACTTTCGCCGCCTCGGATTTGTGACAGTGGCACGCAATGTGCGCACGCGCCACGGCGAGATCGACCTGATCGCGTTCGACGGCACGGCGCTCGTTTTCGCTGAGATCAAGACACGACGTGCAAACAACCGCCGCAGGGGCTTGTGCCCTGAGGACCAACCGCTCGCTTGGCTGAAGTTCAGTCAGCGCTCGCGCCTAAAGCGGCTCGCGTGTGCCTGGCTATACGACAACACCCACGCACGCCCGAAAGCCAACACGATTCGGTTCGACGCCGTCGGAGTGATCGTCGATGGTTCGGACAAGCTACTGCGCCTCGACCACATCGAGGGGGCTTGGTGAGGCTCAGAGCGCCAGCTGCGCGTATGCCGCCGACTGAAACGACATGCGATGCAAAGGCGAGACGCCCTGACGTCCGATCGCTTCGCGATGTAGCGAAGTTGAGTAGCCGACGTGCTCGGCGAAGCTCCAACCAGGATGCAGCTCGTCGGCGTGGTGCATGTAGCGGTCGCGCGTGACCTTTGCGACGATCGAGGCGGCCGCGATCGCCGCGCTCGTCGCGTCGCCCCCCACGACTGGGCGCTGCGGGCGCTCAAACTCGGGCACCGCGAAACCGTCTATCAGGCACTCGACCTCACCCTCGATGTCGCGCGTGACGCCGCGTATCGCGTCGCGCAGCGCCGCGAGATTCGTCTTGTGCAGACCACGCGAATCGATCCCGCTCACGCAACGCGAAATGACGGTGACGCGCATCGCGGTCGAGAGAACCAACGGATACAGCTCCTCGCGCGCCAACGCGGTGTGCTGCTTGGAATCGTTGAGCGCCGCGAGTGCGCGCAGATCGCGCGTGGTGAGCCGCTCGTAGTCGAACAGCACGCCCGCCGCGACCAGCGGGCCAGCGAGACATCCACGACCAGCCTCATCGGCACCGGCGACCAACGGCACACCGAGGCGCCGGTCGAAGGCGAACAGGCGCTGCCCGCTCGATCCCGCGCGCGCCCGGCGGCGAGCAGAGCGCCGGCGTCGCGAGTACGGCGCCCTGGAGCTATCGGGCACCCGAGACCCCTTAGAGGGTGCCGATACGGTCGGGAGGCCAGTAGGTGAAGAAGGCCTGTCCGATGATCCAGTTTGTGGGGATGGGTCCCCAGAACCTGCTGTCGTCCGATTCACCACGATTGTCCCCCATCATGAACCAATGACCGGCGGGAATCTTGATCGGCGTCGGAAAATTGCACTCAGAACTACTGCCGCAAGGCTTGATGTATGAATCTTTCTCGCGCTTGCCATTGACGTACGCATGGCCTTCCTTGATATACAGCGTATCGCCTGGTCCCGCAACGACTCGCTTGATGAAGTTGACTTTTTCGTCCTCTTCGGGCTCCGGCGCGTCACATGCCGCTCCACCCGGCGTGACCATGTGAGGAGCAGGACCGCAAACCTGCTGTTCGGCATCCTTCGGCGGGTGGAACACCATGATCTCGCCGACTTTCGGTTCGGAGAAGTGCATCCCGACGCGATCGACGAGCACCCTTTGACCGACATCTAGAGTCGGTTCCATCGAGCTACTGGGGATCTTGTAGGGCTTGACGACGAACGCCTGTATCGCGAGTGCCAGCCCGATCGCCACCAGCACGATCACGATCAACTCGACGAACGAATTCAGCCTCGACTTCGGAGGGTCCTTGTCCCCGGTACCCGTCACCGAGGCACGGGTGGGTGTCACGCGACCGAGTCGCCGGCTGCAGCATCGCCGGCGTCGGAGGAAGAATCGGCCTCGTCCGCGGCCGCTGTGCCAGCCTCCGCGCCATCGGCCTCGTCCGTAGCCGCCGTTGCGACCTCCGCGTCGTCGGCCACATCGCTGGACTCGACGCCCTCCGTGCCACCCTCCGCACCGCTCGCGGCGGCCGACTCGACGCCTTCCGCGTCCAAGACCGTCTCCTCGGCGGTCGCACCCTCAGCGTCGGTTGCGCCCGTCGGCTCATACAACAGTCCCGACTCGACGACTTGCTCTGGACCGGTGTAGCGACGCTCACGCACACGTGCACGCTTGCCGACACGGTCGCGTAGGTAGTAGAGCTTTGCGCGACGCACATCGCCGCGGGCAGCCACCTCAATGCGCTCGATCTTTGGCGAGTGGACCGGGAACATACGCTCGACCCCTACTCCAAAGGACTGCTTGCGCACCGTGAAGGTCTCGCGCGCACCGTGGCCTTGGCGCTTGATGACGACACCCTCGAAAACCTGGATGCGGCTGCGGGTCCCCTCGATGACCTGGAAATGCACCTTCACGCGGTCGCCCGGCGCGAAGTCGGGGACACGGCGCAGTTGCGCGCGCTCGATGCTTTCGATAACAGTGCTCATGGCAAAAAGAAGGCGTCGTGTGAGCGGGAGTCGCTGCACAGACCGACGCGCTCGCGAATGGTAGCGAACACGCCCCGGCGAAGCGCAGGCGAAGTTCCGACGAGTGGCGCATGGACCGCCTTAACCCGCGCTGTTGCCACGACTGCGACTTTGCTCGAGCCTCCACCGGCGTATCCGCTCGTGGTGTCCGGAGAGCAGGATCTCGGGCACATGCCAGCCGCGATACTCGGCGGGGCGGGTGTAGTGCGGATACTCCGGGTCGCCGTCGAGAGCCTCGCTGAAGGACTCCTCGACAGCGGAGTCAGCGTGTCCGAGCGCTCCGGGGAGCTTGCGCAGGACCGCGTCGCAGACCACCATCGCGGCAAGCTCGCCGCCAGAGAGCACGTAACGACCGATTGACAGGGTCTCGGCGGCAAAGTGCTCGACGATGCGCTCATCGAAGCCCTCGTAGCGCCCACACAGGAAGGTGAGGGCAGGCTCCCGTGCAAGCTCTGTCACATAATCCTCGTCCAACGCACGCCCGCTAGGAGCGAGCGCGATCACGCGACGCGTGTCGCGCACCAGGGTCCCGTCGATCCCGTAGTGGGCGCTGAGTGCCGCGTCCATGACGTCAACGCGCAGCACCATGCCCGCGCCGCCGCCGAAGGGGGTGTCGTCGACCTGCCCGCCGCTGAGTGGGGTGTGCTCGCGGAAGTTCACGCACTGCAGGTGCGACCCCTCGTCGAGCACGTTGCGCACATGGCGCTGAGCCGTGAACCACTCGAACCACTCCGGGAAGAGCGTGAAGATGTCGATCTCCATCACTGCTGCTTTCCGCGTCCGAGATGTGGTCGTCCTAGCGTGGGTCGTCCTAGCGTGCGATTCACGGCGTGTCCTCCAGGAAGCTCATGTTCACGTCGATCCGTCTGGCCATAGGGTCCACATGGCGAATGGCGTCTTTGACCATCGGCACGAGCAGCTCGGCCGGCGCCCGACCGGCAGTTTGGTCCTGACTGAGGGCGGACGATGCGGCGAGCCGCACCCGCAGGGCCTCGCATGATGGAAGCTCCATCAGGCCCACCACGATGCCGACGTGCCGCTCACCGTCGATCACCTCGCAGCCCTCGAGCTCCCGTGCCCACCACTCACCCTCCTGCAGGGCGGGGGCCGCGGCCAGCTCGACGGTCAACTCCGTTCCTCGCAGCGCCTCGGCGGCGCCACGATCCTCGATTCCCTGCAAGCGGACGATCGGACGCTCGTCTGTGCCAGCCCTGCGCACGATCACAGCTGAGCGCTCGTCGAACATCACCTCGGTTCCCACGACCAGCAGTCGCGGGCGAGCGCCCGTTATGTAGAAGCTGCCATCCAGACCATGCGCGCGACCCACGCGCCCGGCGGCAACCGCGCTTGAGCCGGCGCTCATCGGCCAGCCCCTAATCGACGATGTCGAGGAGCACGCGGCGCTTCTCGCCCGCGGCAGCGGCCTTCACGACGGTGCGTAGTGCCTGCGCTGTTCGCCCGCCACGACCGATCACCTGTCCGTAGTCGCCGTCGGCGACACACAGCTCGAGCACGATCGTCCCGTCGTCCTCCTCGAACTGCTCCACTGACACCTCTTCGGGATGGTCGACCAGCCCCTGCGCCAGATACTCCAACAGCTCTCTCATCACCTCGGAGGACATCCCTCGTCACCTTTCCAGTGTGGCCATTGAGCGGTCGCGAGATCGCGCGATGCCGCCAAGCAGCACGAAGCTATCGAGTAATGCCCTGGATGCGCAACAGCTTGGCAACCGTATTCGACGGCTGCGCACCACGAGCAAGCCAGCTCTTTGCCCGCTCCTCGTCGATCGCGATCGTCGAGGGGTCTGTTTGGGCGTTGTAGTGGCCGATCGTCTCGATCACGCGCCCGTCGCGCGGGGAGCGCTGGTCGGCGACGACGACGCGCCACACCGGGTTCTTCCTTGCGCCCACACGCGTGAGCCTAAGCCTTACCGACACGGTTTCCTCTCTGAGTGCTTACCTGAAGTCAGGTTGAGAGCTTAGAGGGTGGCGCGGCCGGGCGCCGGGCCCCTCACTATTTCAATCGACGGTAGCTGCTCAGCGCGCCTGGCGCATGAGGGCCGCCATATCCGGCATCTTGCCGCGGCTCATACCACGCATCATCTTGCGCATCTGGCCGAACTGCTTGACGAGCTGGTTGACCTGCTGCACATTGGTGCCCGATCCGCGTGCAATGCGAAGCCGGCGCGAGCCCTTGATCAGCTCTGGGTGGCTGCGCTCCTCGGCAGTCATCGAGAGGATGATCGCCTGGATGCGGTCCAGCTCGCGCTCGTCCACCTTCAGGTTTTTCAACTGTGCGCCTGCAAAGCCCGGGATCATGCCAAGCAGGTTGGTCAGCGGTCCCATCCGCCGGATCGTCTTCAGCTGATCGAGGAAGTCGTCGAGTCCGAACTCGTTGCGCCGCAACTTGCGCTCCAAGTCCGCGGCCTGTGTCTCGTCGAACTGGCGCTCGGCGGTCTCGATCAGGCTCATGACGTCGCCCATGCCAAGTATCCGCTGGGCCATGCGGTCTGGGTGGAAGCGCTCGAACTGGTCGAGCTTCTCTCCCGTGGAGGCGAACAGGATCGGCTTGCCGGTCACCGCCTTGACCGACAGCGCGGCGCCTCCACGCGCGTCGCCATCGAGCTTGCTCATCACCACGCCATCGAATTGAACGGCCGCGGCGAACTGCTCGGCAACGTTGACGGCGTCCTGCCCAGTCATCGCGTCGACCACGAGCAGCACGTCGTGTGGTTTGACCGCGTCGCGGATCTTCACGAGCTCAGCCATCAGCGCCTCGTCGACGTGCAGGCGCCCGCTCGTGTCCACGATCAGCACATCCTTGCCCTCCTGGCGTGCACGCTCGAGCGCCCACGTCGCGATCTCTACGGGATCGCGCTCGGTGCCCTGCTCGTACACCACGGCGCCAGCCTGTGCGCCCACCTTCACCAGCTGCTCGACCGCCGCCGGGCGATACACATCGCATGCGGCAAGCGCCACCGAGGAAGAATGCTCCTCGCGCAGGTAGCGCGCTAGCTTCGCCGTCGCGGTCGTCTTGCCCGAGCCCTGGAGACCCGCCATCAGGATCACGGTGGGCGGTCGCGGCGAGAAGCTGAGCCCGGCCGCGGCTCCGCCCATCAAATCCGTGAGCTCGTCCGCGACGATCTTCACGACCTGCTGACCGGGGTTGAGCTTGCCGACGACTTCAGCCCCGAGGCAACGCGCCTTCACGTCGGCGGTGAAGCTCTTAACGACCTTGAAGTTGACGTCCGCCTCGAGCAGCGCGAGGCGGATCTCGCGCATTGCCTCATCGATGTCCTTCTCGGTGAGGGTGCCGCGCCCGCGCACGTCGCCGAGCGTGGCCTGCAGCTTCTCGGCTAGGGAGTCAAACATCAGATCGTCAATTCTGCCAGCCGAGCATGCAAATGCTCAACCCACCGGCCTACTGGCGATCGGGGGGACCGGGAGCCGGCGGCTTGGGCTCGCTGCGGCGCGCGAGCGCCTCGCCGATGCCGCCGAATGCCTCGGCGAACTCGGAGGGGATCACGAACACCTTGTTGGAATCCCCTTCGGCGAGCTGCGGGAGCATTTGCAGATATTCGTAGCTGAGCAGCTCGCGCGAGGGTTTGCCGTCGTGGATCGCTTTGAACACCGTGTCGATCGCCTTGGCTTCGCCCTCGGCGCGCAGGACGGCCGCCTGGCGGTCGCCCTCGGCGCGCAGCACCACTGCCTGCTGCTGACCTTCCGCGGTGAGCACCTGCGCCTGCTTCTCGCCTTCGGCGGTGAGGATCGCGGCGCGACGGTCGCGCTCGGCGCGCATCTGCTTCTCCATCGCCGCGCGGATGTCCTGCGGCGGGTCGACCGACTTGATCTCCACCCGGTTGATGCGTATCCCCCACTTGCCGGTTGCCTCGTCGAGCACCACCCGCAGCTCGGTGTTGACGCTCTCGCGCGCGGTCAGCGTCGCCTCGAGCGACAGGCCGCCGATCACGTTGCGCAGCGTCGTGACGGTCAACTGCTCGATCGCCTGCAAGGGGTTGGCGACTTCGTATGTGGCCGAGCGGGGATCGGTGATTGTGAAGTAGAGGACCGTTTCGATCGCAACGACAACGTTGTCTTCAGTGATCACCGATTGGGGGGAAAAGTTGACCACCTGCTCGCGCAAATCGACCAGCGGCTTGACCCTGTCGATGAACGGCGTGACGATCGTCAGGCCCGGCTCAAGCGTCCTGCTGTAGCGCCCGAGGCGCTCGACTACGCCCGCGCGCGCCTGTGGAATCACACGGATGGTGCGCGCGGCCGCGAACAGTAGGAACAGCACGAATACACCTACGACGATCAGAGCGACCATTAGAGCCGCCTCGCTTTCATTCGATTGTCCAGGATGGGTCTATATCCAGCATCTTTGCGACTCAGGGGGCTCAGTGCATCACGAGCGCTGTAGCCCCACGTATTTCGACCACTTCGACGCGTTCCCCCGGATCGAACACCTCGTCCTCGTCAAAGCTGCGTGCCGTCCACACCTCACCGTCGATCTTTACGCAGCCCATACCCTCGTCGTTGGCGATCCGCTCGAGCACGATCGCCTTACGCCCGATCAGCGCCGCCGCGCCCGTCCTGATCGCCGGCGGCAGCCGCCGGTGACGGTTGGCGATCGGGCGCAACGTGGCGAACACAAGGCCCGAGGCGATCAGGAACACCGCCGCCGACAGAGGCGCGCCGACGCCCAGCAGCGCCACAACCGCGGCCAGCGCCGCGCCCGTGGCAAACGGCGCCAGGTAAAAGCCGCCCTGGTGCATCTCCCCCACGCCGAGCACGCAAGCGATGACGACCCACACGATCCATGCGTCCATGGCTCGATTATGGCTCAGTGGAGCTGCGGTGCGAGCACCGGGATCTGTGCTGCACCTACTTGTCTGCGCCCACGTTGATCGTGTCTTGTATGGCTTGGCCGCGTGTGGTGAGTGTCCAGGCGTTTGCTTCGCCCTTTGCTTTTCCCGCTCCCTGGTTGATGATCAGGTCGTGGCGCCGCAGACGTCCCAGCAGCTTTGACATCTGTCCCTGGTCGGCGATTCCGGCGGCCTGTCCTATCTGTCGGTTGCTGGCGCCCGGTTGGTCGGCGATCGTGGCGAGGACGCGGGCGGTGCGGAACGTGACGCGGATCGGCAGATCCTTGAACGGGTCCGGGTGTGCATGGATACCGTTGACCGAAGGTGGGTGGTGTTTGCCTGCGAGTACGGGCTGTTGCAGCTCTTTCTTGGATGTGGTGGCGCCGAGGTAGGGGAAGACGATCGTTCCCATCAGCGGGTTCACGAGATCGGTCAATGAGCCCGTGTCATATTCCGCAAGCCGGCCGGCTATCACAGAGATCACCCCGCCGACAATGCTCTCAGCCGTGAGCCCGGGGGGCTCAGCGGCGCGTTTTGATTCGCCGCGACCCTCATCGACTGCCGCGATCACAGCATCGAGGACGCCTTTGCGATACGCCAGTATGCGCGGTCCTCGGGTAGCCTCGATCACGCACAGGCGAGCCGCAGCGGGCTCCTCCTCAAAATATTCGAGCAGGACAGTGAGTGCGGCACGGATGCCCTCTCGCCAGGAGCACCCATTCTGATAGGCGGGTATGACACGCTCTGAGAGACGGTCGATCTCTCGTTCGAACGCCGCCAGTTGGCATCCCGCGCGATCGCTGAACAGGTCATAGAACGTGCGGCGAGAAACGTGGGCACGGGTGCAGATCCGACCGACGGTGGCGCCCTCAAAGCCACTGTCGGCGACAAGCTCGACAGTCGCCCGCAGCAATCGCTGGCGCTGCATCTCACTGACATGCCCGCCCTCGCGAGCAAAAGCAGAAGCCGGAGCCACTCGCGCAACCATCACGTCCTTACCCTTTCTTCTTGCCTTTCACCGTCTTCTTGCCCTTGTGCTTCTTGACCTTCGCCTCCGCCTTCTTAACCTTCGCGCAGCCCGTCACACTCACAGGCGTCGTCTCGTGGATCACCGCACCATTCTGCCCCGTGAACGCTGTCGGCATCTTCAACGTGCTCTTACACAGATTCGTGTTCGCAGCCAGCGCTGAATATTTGCCTTGCGGCAAGTTCAGTTCGAACAATCCGATCGGGACGTCCGGGACCTGCTTGAATGTGCTGCTCGTGATCCCAGCTTTGTCGATGAACGTCGAGCCGACCAAGTCGATCGTGACGTTATCGCCCTGGAAGACGATCACGAGATTCGGGAATTCTTCACCCGCATGAGACACGAAATATGCTGGTCCTTCAATCGGGACCGGCAACACCGGCGTGAGCGCTCTGGCGTGACCCACAATCGAGTCTGCCGGGCAATTCGCGGGATTACTGTTGAACACCGCCGCCGGACACGCCTTCTGTAGCGTCGTCAACCTGGACGGCAGCTGCTTGGGAAGGTCGACCTTCACGCTCTGAATGTTCGATTGCGAGCTTGCCTGGTTGAAACCCAAGTTCCCAGTGGGATACACGATCTTCGCCGTCAAGCTAGCCCCATTTGCCCTGGACGTTTTCCCTGAGGTTGAGACTTTGAAGTTCGGCTGGAACTTCAAGGCTTGACAAGATCCCATCTGGAAATTGCTTGCCAATGGGGCTGTCGCACCTTCGTTGCTTGTGGCTGTGCCCGAGAAGCTCATCGGCGCACAACTAGTAGGGTTGAACATGAATTCGGGCCTGTCGATCACAGCGTTGATCAACCGCAGATCGGTCGGGATGCCCTTCAGGACTTGCGGCAGCGGATCCGTGATGACAGTGATCTGAGAAGTGCGAGGATCGACTTCGATCCTCGCCCTGACCACTTCGGTACCCAGGTTGAATGGTCCCGCGATCAATGGCACCACGATCGACAAACCAAACGGAGCCCCCTTATACGGCCCAGTCAAATAGATCGGTGCGGGTGGAGCGCTGGCTTGAGGAATATAGAATGGGAAGGGTCCAGGACCGGTGCCCACGACGGTGTGCCCGATCTGCGACGCATTGGAACAGGTCCCCTGTGATGCTTGTGGTTCTTCGCACAAGGGAACCTTTGCGATCATGCCCAGCAGTCCCTCCGGTGTCTTGAAGGACAAGCTCTTTACGCGCTGTTGCTCATCGCCGCGTTGCAACAGCATCGTGAAGTCCGTGTATCCGCCAGCTTGATCGGTGGTCGCACCGGCTGTCATCGTAGGTCCGAAAGGCATCGGGCTCACACATCGCGACCCGTCAGTCCCGGCGGTGATTTGGAAGCGGCTCGAGTCGAATGCTTCTTCGATGAAAGGGGTGCTCCACGGCGTGAAATCAGCTGTGGATTCATAGATCCCACACGCGGTTGGTGTCGCCAGCGCTGCCTGCGCGCCACCGCTGAACTCCAGTTTGAAATCGGTGAAAGGCAAGTCAGGCGTTTTCTCAAACGTCGTCGTCAGTTGTCCTGTCGTTTCATTCAGGTGCACCGTGCCGACGAGCTTGATGTTCACGCCGTAACCGGACGCCGTGACCAGCAGTTGCAGGGTCGGTGGGTTTGATTGCAGGATGTACACGTCGCCCGTGACTGTGCCGGGTAGCAGCGGGCTCGACAGTTCGTCGGTACCGACCTTCGACGCCGAGGGACAGGATGGCGCTTTCTCGTTGACTTCGCCGTCAGGTTCTCTGCCAAGAGCCTCCTGCGAGGGCTGACAGGCCTGCAGACCGGTAGCCTGCCCGGGATTGATGACCACGCCTTCCGGCAGCACAACAGTCGTGTCCTGCAGTCCCGGTGTCTGCAATCCTTCGGGGTTCAACCCCTGTGGCATTTTGACGTCCACCGACAATCCCGCCGGTGTATCCGCATACGTCGTATCGGGAGCGATAGTGATCGACGGGTCAAACGGTCGCAAATGTTCACAACCGGTGAACCCAACCGGTTCGCCTTCATCATCATGCATCAAGGCCGTCGCGGGCGGCGCGACATAGCTTTCATCCTGCCAGGTACCCAACAGTTCAGCACTGAATTCAGGTGCTCCCTGACACGACGTCGGCAACGTCAACAGAGGTTTAGAAGGCACACCACTCGAGCAGTCATTTTCGGGCGCGCATTCTATTCCCATCGTCGATATCCCCGAGCGTTCTCCGTTGTGGCTTTCTTCAGCCGGTACACCCCAGATCGTGGTGAAATTGAACGTGAGTTGCCGCTCGGGAACATTGTCGACGTGCGTGGTTATCCCGTTATCCCCACCGGTGCGCACACCTGAATCCAGGAACACCTGGTTCCCGCCCTCGTCGAACTCGAACTCCGCCGCGACGCCAGGCGGTGGAACCATGTTATAGACCGGGCTCCCTGCTATCAGCTCGTCACCTTCGAGAGTGGAGAAGTTCTCGCCCACTTGGCTCGCCAGCGGACACCGGGACACTGCAGCCTCAGCGCCTAGGTCGAGCTGTGCTTGGGTGCATTGCGGTATGGCCTCAGGATTACCGACAAGACCAGGAGGCAAATCAACATTTATGTTACGCGCTTCGCCGCCGGCGGGTTTTTCATGTAGCAGACCGCCCTGCAGGAGATCCTTTTCTCCGAAGACCGTATCGTTCAACCCAACCGCGATCGTCAGCTCATACGGGTGCGAGCCGGCCTGCGTATCGATCGTGCCATTCGGATTGGTCAGCCACGCATCAAAATCGGAGAAACCCGCACTTGGCACACCAGAACCATACGCAACCGGGAACGAGGTGCTCGTGCTACTCAAAGCCCCGCCACCAGTAACGGTAGCACGATCCACCGCGCCACCAGACACACCACGTTCAACACTGACAGGAATAACAACCACCTGAGTTTTAGCAAAAGCGCCCGACACCGTCAGTTCACACGTCACTGTCTTTTCCCCCGAACATTGACCCGCCTGTCCGTTCTTTGGCAGCACTGATGCTCCTTTGGCTGTCAGGCCGGGAGGGAGCGTGTCGGTGAAAGTCGCGCCGGGGCTGGCTTCCGCGGCGCCCCGGTTGAACACGTAGACCTTCAATATGCCTTCGCCGCCCGGGGGCAGGTTCGTGGGCGAAGCGCGCCCGATCATCTCCCAACCCGGAGCGGATTCCACCGCAAACGCCGAAGAAGCGCCAATCATGACTACACAGAACGCCAATAGCAGCCAGAACAGGAACGTGTCATATCGCTTGAACATTTTTACTTGGCCTCCCTCTCGGCAGACTTCCTGGCATCGGCCTTCACCACATACCGTTTGCGTGCTCGCGCTTTGCACACCATTCGCTTCTTCTTCTCATGCTTCTCGCGACACACTTTCAACGCTCTCGAAGAGCTTCTGCGCCCGCGTGAGAGGCTTGGCCTTCTTTACAGACAACGCTGGGCTTACCGGCGGCGGGAAATTACCGACACCGTTGAACGTCACACTCGCAGGAGTAGCGAACGCCGGCGGGGGCGCCGGAGGACCCTGACAAGCCGTGCCAGCGCACTCCGGTGGAGCCACGGAAAGAACACCGTCGACACGCGCGTCATACAGATCGTAGTCTTCGTTCTGATCTTCGGGTACCAGCCTGTCACGCGTGACGAAGAACACGTCGTTGCCGTTTGCGCTGGCGTCGAGCAGACTGCTGGTCGAGGATTCAAAACCGTTTGAGAACAGGTACACGCAACCATCCTGTTCACGGCATTCCCCGCTACCGTCACGCTCCCACTCATACACATCCTGCACACCATTGATGTCCCCTGCGACCAACGGCGCGCTGCTGTCGAAGAACACCCGGTTCCCGTCTTCGGATATCCAACGGTACACATAGGTAAGACTCCCACTCGCTCCCAGGTGCCCGCCGCTTGCCTGCGGACGACACGACGCGCAGATCAAACTCGAATCGTCAGCGTCATACACGTACACCTCTTCTGAGCCTTCGCCGGGATAGGAAGCACCAGTCAGGTTCTCGCGCGAAGCGAACACCAGACCATGACCATCCGCTGTCAGGTTAGAGGTACGACCACCGAGATCGATCTGCCAATCGCTGCTATCCGTTTCACCCGAAAGCATACCGATGAAAACGATCCTCGACTGGCCCGGACTCCCAGGATCGGGCTCGTACACGTACAGATTGTCTTCTTCTTCAACCGGCTTCTGTTTAGCGTCGTTTTCCCCGCTCCCAGATATCGCTTCCTGGGAGACGAAATACACGTACGCGCCTTCTTCACCGGTTTCGTTCGTACCGATCACGGCCTGCACGCTGCCACCGGAACCAGCCAGTTCAACCCGCGTTTCGTCTTCAACATCGAACCGCCACAATTTTCCCTCTTCGGTGTAGAACGCATACTTACCATTCTCGCTAGCAATCCAGAACTGTGCCGGACCCGGCGACACCTGCACAGTACGAGACCCATCCTCACGAACATAAACAGCCTTAGAACGCTCGATCACTTCACCATCTCCACCAAAGAACTCTTTCAAGCTCGTCCAAAATATCCTTGAACCATCAGCCGAGATCACATGATTGAAATCAGGTTGGAAACGACCCGCCGGACCCGGCGGCGGACCACCAAACGTCGCACCCGGAACCACCTTACCTTCCGGCGAGACGTTCACCAAACTCGGCTTACCATCTACAGACACGTACAACTCGTTACGCTCGTCAAGCGCCTCGTTTGCTCCTTCAAAAACATTGATTTCGTGCGCCTTATTGTTTATTTCGGTTTGCTTTTCTTCGTATTCTTTGCTTCCTTTAGGAAACGCTTCCTGCTCATGATCTAGCGTTTCCTTTTCTTCTGCGAACTTCGTGAGTTCTTTGCTCTTTACAGCTTCCTTTTCGACTTCGGTGTCGAGTTCTTTTTCAAGCACTCCTCCGCCTTCCAACAACGCTTCGTTAGCCTCGAACAGCACATGACTCGAATCGGCAGACGAGCCAGCATACGCAAGTTTTTTTTCAAATTTGCCGCTCTTGACATCATATGCTTCGAATTCTGATCCCGAGCGATACGGAGGCCTAACGGTGAAAAGCGGACGATAATCGCTTACACCAAACGTATGCTCGTACAGAGGTTTGTAGTCTTCTTCTCCCACCGATGCAGTGAGCGTTTCTGTGATATCGAATGGTGGCTTCGCGCTGCTTGAGATAAAGCCCACCGAAAGTTCACTCGAAAACGCCTGGTACAGCGCGCCCCAGTCATCGGCCGGACTGATAGTAGCCTGTGACCAGCCACCGTCCACGGCACGCGTCGCGAGATACTGGTTACCCCCATCGTTGCCACCCAGTCCGTTCCCGCCCGTGCTCGGCGCCCCCACATACGCCACCGCATCGCCACCAGCGGCAGCCTGCACCGGGAATGCCGTATAGAACGCGTCACCGCCCGCCCCGTACTCTTCATAGACCTCCGATTTACGGTCTTCCGGCGGAGTCACCATTTCATATACACGACCGTCAGGCAAACCCGTACCCGCAGGATACGTCGTGAACGCCACATCGGCACCCTGCGTTACACCCGCTTCGTTCACCGCGACGACACGAAAACGATATAGAAGACCAGGCGTCAGACCCGTCAACGCAGTAGCCACAGACACCGGGCTCTCGCCCGCACCAACACTTACTTCCACCGTCTTCGACGAATAGGGAACACTCGTCCCGTATTCAACAAAATATCGAGTCGGTACACCTTCCGCATCGACCTGCGCGCTGACCGTCGCACTGGTCACATCAACCGAAACCGACTCCCCCGCGATCTTTGGCGGTACCGCACCAGTATCAACAGACATCGCCGAACCGACCACCGACCCGTACTTGTTAACCGCAACCAAACAAAAACTGTAATGCGTGAAGTTAGTCAATTCACCAACTTCAGCGTACACCGGGCCGGCACCGGAAACATCTACCATCGCCGTCGCCTGGCCACCTTCACAACTAGAGCCCTTGTTGTAATCAAAATAATAACTAGTCGTTCCCGCAGCCAGCGTACCATTCAACACAACCGAAGAGCCATTGAGACCGCTATACGGTTCTGTCTTCGGCATTCCCGGCATTTCTCCCGGTTCAAATACAAACACCTCCTTGTAGTCCGCGTCCGCGACATACAGGTTGCCCGATTCGTCATTGACGCCCAAACCACGCGAACTAAATGAGAGAGTTCCAGTTCCAGTGGTAGTGACCAAGGTCCCCGACGGTTCGTACACCTCTATATGATACGCGTCATCTTTGCTACTACCGACAGGGATACTATCGACATAGACCTCGCCCGTCGGAGCGACAATCACAGCCTCTGATGTTTCCGGATCAAACGCTTCGTCGCTAACCACATATGTTCCCCCGGAAAGCGTATACTTAATGATTTTGTTACTACCTGCATACAGATCTGACCCGTTTGCACTCACAGCGATAGCTTCCGGCTCATAGACACCTTCTATGATCGCGTTCTCGCCCGCCCCAACCACGGTACCGCTCGCGTTAACGGGCTTACCGGCTGAGTTGAACTCGAGCACGCTCCCCCGCCCTTCGTCCACGAAGGTACCTTCCTGGACGAATATATTCCCAGCTTCGTCCACCGCCACATCCATTGGCCTGTTCACCCCGGTGATGAATTCTTCCCTCGTGCCGAGCCCCGGGGTAAACCGGTAAACCACGCCATTCCCACCGGCGACATACACATCGCCTTCCAATGGGCCCACATAATCGTCAACCGTGAGCCGATTCAACGTCGCTCCCGGCACGCTCGCCTGCTTGAGCAACGCTCCTTCGGGAGAAAACTCATCCACGACATCGTTACCCTGATCGGTCACATACACGTCACCCCGAGACAAACTCATCGAATCGTCGACAGCCAAACCGTAAGGTTCATCGAAACCACCCGGGGGCGCAAACGAAATAAAGGGGGTGGAGGCATACCCCGTCCTCGCAAATGCCGGAACACTCAAAAGCAGAAAGAGGGCGACCAGCGCAGCCAAGACCGCCGACACCGTCAAGACCAGCTTGCGAACAATCATCTAACCCATCCCCTCTTAAAGATTCCCATGCCAAGCCGACCCGTCTTCCCCAACCGTGGGGAACTCGGGCAACACAAAACCATCCCGGGCACGAGACCCGCGACACTCAAACGAGAAACTGTACGTGCGCCTGATACACACGAGAGACCATTCGCAACGCCCACCACGCGTCTGGAAGCGTCGTACACCCACCCGGCCTCGCAGGCCGGTCGAAGTGAAACCTCTGGCTCGACCCTGGCGCCTAGAGCGCCAGCACAAGCACGGCCAGAGAGAGAGAGAGAGAGAGAGAGAGACGCGTCAGCGACGCTGACGCGTCCTATAACGGACCCGTCAGTGGCACACGGACTCTCAAGCACGTTATTCCCCAATGAAAACACGCGAAAAACAACTCCCTCTCGAAAACGACCCGGTACCTCTCCCAAGGTCCCCGTCAAACCCGGTTGAAATCGATCACGGGGACCGACCCCTACCCGACCTTATGTCTGTGCCCAACACCCCAGAAAGAGATGCCAAGACGAATTGACTATATACCTACTGTTCAAGCTTGTCAAGGAGGATCAGTGCCGTCTCCTGCAACAAGGCCCATCCGGTCGAGTCGACCGGGGCTCGGCGGACCCATTCCTTATGCGTCTGCCACGAGTGCGCGGGCAAAATCGTCCGCATCGAACGGGCGCAGGTCCTCCAGCTGCTCGCCGATCCCGATCAGCTTCACGGGCAAATCCAGCTCGCGTGCGATCGCCAGCGCGATCCCACCCCGCGCGGTGCCATCGAGCTTGGTGAGCACGATCCCGCTCACACCCGCCGACTCCGCGAATATCTGCGCCTGGCGCAAGCCGTTCTGCCCGGTTGTCGCATCGACCGTGAGCAGCGTCTCGTGCGGCGCTCCCTCCAGTTGCCTCGATATGACCCTGCGCACCTTCTCTAGCTCACCCATCAAATCGTCCTGGGTGTGTAGGCGACCAGCAGTGTCCACGATCACAACATCAATGTTCTTTGCACGCGCCTGGGCGACCGCCTCGAAAGCCACCGATCCCGGGTCCGAGCCTTCGGTGCCTGTGACGATCTCACAGCCGGCGCGCTGCGCCCACCCTTCCAGTTGCTCGGTGGCGGCTGCCCGGAACGTGTCCCCCGCCGCGAGCAGCACGCTGACCCCGAATTCCTTGCGCAGGTGCCAGGCGAGCTTGCCGATCGTCGTCGTCTTACCGGTGCCGTTGACGCCCACGGCCATTATCACCGTCGGCTTGGCGCGAATGTCGATCTTGTCGTGCTCGCCGCGAGCCGTATCGGCCAGCAGCTCGATCAAGCGCTCGGTCAGTGCCTCGCCGCTCGAAGAGGCCGCCCTCGGTGGCTTCCCGCTCTAGCGTCTCGACCACCGACGCGGTCGTGCTCGCGCCCACGTCGGCCATGATCAGTGCCTCCTCCAGACGCTCCCAGGTGTGCTCATCGAGTGTCGTGAAGAGCGTCGCCTGGATCTCCGAGCCAAGTGCCTGGCGCGTCTTTGCGAGGTTTTCGCGCAGGCGCTTGAAGAGGCCGCGGCGGCGCTCGCCACCCTCGACACTCTGCTCGTGCGCCTGAGCATTAGCCGAGGCGTCGGCGAGGATGAGATCGGACCAGTCGCGCGACATCGCTCACCCGCCCAGTCCGCTAAGCGACAGGAGCGACTTGCGGCGGGTCCTGCACCGCGGCGTCGGTCGATGTCGGCTCCTCCACGACCGCCACGGGCGACGGTTCCGCAACCGCCGCCACCCGCTGTTTGGACTCCGCGAGCGCCGCGACCGCCTGTGGTGCCGACTCTTCCTTGGGGAGCCGCCGCGAGAGCACCTTGGAGACGCCGTTGTCGGCCATCGACACCCCATACAACCAGTCGGCGGCCTCCATCGTGCGCTTCTGGTGGGTGATCACGATGAACTGGGCCCGGCCCGCGTAGCGACGCAACAGCGTCAGGAAACGGTCGAGGTTGAGGTCATCGAGTGCCGCCTCGACCTCGTCGAGCACGTAGAAGGGGCATGGGCGCGCCAGGAACACGGAGAACATGAACGCGAGTGCGGTCATCGACTTCTCCCCGCCAGAGAGCAGCGACAGCCGCTTGGTCGACTTGCCGGCGGGCGTGATTTCGATCTCTACTCCGAGCATCTCCTCGGCCTCGCGCTCCTCGGCCTCGTCCTCGAGTTCCGCGGCGGCCTCGGTGTCGCCGTTCTCGCCGTCCTGTGGCGCCGGCTCGCCGCCGAGCACCGCTCGCGGGGTCTGCTCGTCCTTGACGAGCCTTAGCCTGCCGCTGCCGCCGGGAAACACATCGCCAACGAGCTCCTCGAAATTGCGCGCCGCCGCGTCGAAGGTCTCGCTGAATGTCTCGTGGATCTGACGGTCGGTTTCGCGGATCACGGAGCGCAGCTCGCGTAGCGCCGTCTCGAGGTCGGTGCGCCGCTCCTCCAACTCCTCGACGTGGGCGACCGCCTCGGCGTACTCCTGTTGGGCGAGCGGATTCACGGGTCCGAGTTGCTCGCGGCGTCGCACCAGGCGCTCCAGTCGAGCCCTCAGCGCCTGCTGTTGCTCCTCGTCGAGCGGCTCGAGCTCGCCATCGGGCTCGCCCAACTCCAAGCGCTCGCTTACGACTCGCAGCTCCTCGCGTGCCTCTGCCGCTTGGTCGCGCAAGCGCTGCGCGGCCACCTCGGCGCCGGTCACCGCCTCGCCCTCGACGCGCAGCGCAGTTTGGATTTCGGCCTCTTCGCGCGCGCACTCGCGCAGCTCGGCGGACACCTGCTCGCCCGCGGCGCGATCCTCGCCGAGCAACTGCTCCAGTCGGGCGAGCAGCCCCGCGATGCCCTCGCCGGCGCTCGCGAGCACGACGGCCAGACGCTCGGCACGCGGCGCCAGGCTGAGGTCGGCCGCACGCTGGGCGCGCAAGCGCTCGATCCTCCGGGCGCGCTCGATGCGTTCGGCCTCCCGACGCTCGGCTTGGCGGCGCTCGGCGGCAAGCTCGCCCTGAAGCTCGGCACGACGTACCGCCAGCGGACCCTGCTCGGGCGCGGCGCGGCGCTGCTCGATCAGCCAGCCGGCTTTGCGCTCCGCCTCGGCCGCGTCGGCCAGCTGGCGATCGCTATCGCGCAGCGTCCTGTCGGCGTGCTCGCGCGCCTCCTCAGCCTCGCGCACCTGGCCCAGTGCCTGCTCGACCGCGCTTCTTGCGGCATGCTCCTCGGCGACGGCGCGCTCACTCTCGGCGATCAACCGGTCGCGCTCGTTGCGGCGCGCGAGCACCCGCTCGGCTCCGCCCTCGGTCACCTGGCGCAGCTCGCCCCAGCCAGCGAACAGCACGCGTCCGGAGGTGGTCGTCGCGATCCCGGCGAAATCCTCGGCGAGGTCCTCCAGGCGCTCGACTACCCAGGCGTCAGCTAGCAGCCGCTGGGCAAGCGCAAGCACCGCGCCCGTGCCGCCCAGCAGATCGGTCAGACGTTGCGCGCCCGCGGTTGGGGCCTTGCCTTCCGGCGCGGCGCTTTGCGCGTCCTGCTTGCCCGCATCGCTCGTGGCAGCCGACTCCGCGGTATCGCTCGGTGCGGCGCTGTCCTGCAGGTCGTCTCGCTCGCCCGCCGCCTCACCCGCAAGCAGCGCCGTGCCGCCGTCGGGACCGACACGGTCGAGCAGCGCGCGAGCACCGTCCATGTCGCGCACGAGCGCCGCGTCCAGGCGCCCGCCGAGCGCGGCGGCGAGCGCTAGCTCGTAGCCCGGCTTGACTTGCAGCGCGTCGCTGAGTGCGCGCGGTGCGTCCGCTCGGGCACTACCGGCGCCCGCGTGGCTGCGTAGGAACTGGTTGGCCGCGGCCAGCTCCGCGCCGATCTTGGCCGCCTCGCGCCGCGCAGAATCGGCGGCCGTTTCGAGTTGGCGCAGACCGGAGCGCGCAAGCTCTGCGAGCGCGTCGGCTCGCTCACGCGCCTCGCGCGCCTCACCGGCCTGCAGTTGTAGCTCGGCCACGCGCGTGCTCGCCTGCTCACGCTCGCGCTGCAACTGCTCGATCTCGCGCTCCAGCTCGCGCTCGCGTTCGCCGTCGATCTGCGCGAGCGCGGCCTCCAGCGCACGCACGCGATCGACGCTTGCGGCCTCCTCGGAGCCGGCCTGCTCTCCGCCGACAGCGTCGGCGAAAGCCCCCTCGATCGCACCTAGCTCGATCTCTATGCGGCTGGCGCGCTGTGCCACGGTCGCGGCCGTGGCGGCTGCCTGCTCGCCTCGCATCTGCAGGCGCTCGCGTGCCGAGCGTGCTTCATATACGCGCTTGGAGAGCGCGTCGTGGCGCTCGGTGCGCTCGGCCAATGCACTCTCTGCCCGTCCGCGCCGCTCCACGACGGTGCGTAGGCGCGACTCGATCTGCTCGCGCGCCGCGCGGGCAGCCTGCACGCCTTCCTCGGCCGCCGCCAGCTGCTCACCAGTTGCCCTTACGGCCTCGCGCGCAAGCTCGTGACGCGCCTGCAGCATCTGGTGCTCCAGGCGCTCGTGCAGCTCCGCCGCCTCGGCTTGGCGCTTGAGCGGGCGCAGCCGAGTGCGTGCCTCGCGCTCCACGTCGAGCGCCCGGTCGAGGTTCTCCTGGGTGCGCTCGAGCTTTAGCTGCGCGCGGCGACGACGCTTGCGGTGCTTGCCCAGGCCCGCCGCCTCCTCGATCAGTAGACGTCGCTCACGCGGCTTTGAGGTCACGATCGCCTCGACGCGGCCCTGGGAGATGACCGAGTGAGTCTCCTTACCAAGGCCGGTGTCGGAGAGCACCTCGATCACGTCAACGAGGCGAGCACGAGCGCCATTGAGGCGATACTCGCCGTCGCCCGAGCGGTCGAGCCGGCGCACAATCGATATCTCGGCCAGCGGCAGATCGACCGTCTCGTCGGAGTTGTCGAGCACGATCTCGACCTCCGCGGAGCTGCGTGCCTGTACACCGCGACCGCCGCCGAAGATCACGTCCTGCATCGATTGGCCCCTCACCGCCAAAGGTGACTGCTCGCCCATCGCCCACAGCAGCGCGTCGGTGACGTTGGACTTGCCCGAGCCGTTCGGCCCGACCACCACACTCACGCCGGGGCCGAAGTCCAGTTTGGTGCGGTCGGGGAACGACTTGAACCCCTTCATCGTGAGCGACTTCAGATGCATTGACCTATGCCTTGGAAAGGCTCTCAAGTGCTTCGCTGGCCGCCTGCTGCTCCGCGTGCTTCTTGCTGCGTCCGCGGCCGCTGCCGAGCGCTCGACCGTCGAGGAATGCCACGACCGTGAACGTGCGGTCGTGCGGAGGACCATGCTCCTCGGTCACCTCGTACTCGATCGTCTCCCCGCGCCTGGCAAGCGTCTCTTGCAGGGCCGACTTGAAGTCCAGCGGGTGCTCCAACGCGTGCTCGATCTCCGGGGCGAATGCCTGCACCACCGCCTCCGCGGTTCGCTCGTAGCCGGCCTGCAGGTAGCACGCCCCAATCACCGCCTCGATCACCGACGCGAGCACCCGCTCGGTTTGCAGAGAACCGACTGACTTGCCATCCCCGTTCTCCGGCGCGGCGGCCTGCATTCGCTCTCCCACGCGCAAGCGTTCGGCCACCTCCCGGCAGGAGCGCCCCGACACGGCCTGGGCGCGGATCTTCGTGAGCCGCCCGGCACCGAAGCGCTCGGCTTCCAAACGCGGGTATAGGTGCGTGGTGACGGCCAGCGCAAGCACGCTGTCGCCGAGGAACGCGAGGCGCGTGTAGGAGTCGCTGCGCCGCTCCGTCCAGGAGGCGTGCGTGAACACCTGTCGTGCCAGGTCCTCGGGTAGTTCGTCCAGCAGCGATTGCAGCAGCTCTACGCCGCACCGGTCTCTCCGATCATCCATCGCTTGAGTTTGCCACCACGAAATCCACGGCCTGCCCGACGGTCAGAATCTCAGCTGCCTGCTCGTCGGCGATGCGCACGCCGTAGGTGTCCTCCAGCTCCTGCACCAGCGTATACAGGTCCAACGAGTCAGCGCCAAGATCGTCCTTGAAGCGCGTTTGCTCGCCGATCAGATCGACCTCCACGTCCAGCTCGTCGGCCAAATGGGCCTGGATCAGGACGAACACTTGCTCGCGATTCATTCGCCCGCCAGGCTAGCCTGATCGGCGGACACAGGCACCTGGCGCAGCGCGCCGGCGTCGCTGAGCGCGGCATATGTGCGGCCAACCACGTCCTCGCGCGCACCCCGCTCGGCACGCAATATCGCTTGCGCGAAGCCGCGCCTGCCGAAGCGCCCGTGTGGAATCACTGCGAGGCGACGCAACCCCAGCAGGTATGCGCCGCCAGCCGCTTCGGGGTCGATCTCCTCGCGAAAGCCACGCAACGCCGGGCGCAAGAGCATCCCGCCGAGCTTGCCTCGCGTGGAGGAGGAGGCGGCGTCGCGGACCGCGCCGAGCATCGTTTGGGAGACGCCCTCCATCAACTTCAGCGCGATGTTGCCGGTGAAGCCGTCGGTCACGATCACGTCGGCTGCACCACCAACAATGTCGCCACCCTCCACGTTGCCGACGAAGGAGAACGCAGTACTGGATGCACCCACACCGGCCAGACGCTCGCGCAGCTCGGCACTGGCGCCCACCACCAGCTCACTGCCGCGCTCGGCCTCCTCGCCGTTTGAGAGCAACCCGACGCGCGGACTTTGCACACCAAGTACGGCCGTGGCAAACGCGGCCCCCATGAAGGCGAACTGCACCAGGTGCTCGACGCGCGCCTGCGCGCTCGCGCCGACGTCGAGCAGCGTCACGGCGTGATTGGGCACGGGTATCGGTAGCGCCAGCGCCGGGCGATGAATGCCGGACGCGCGCTTGACATTGAACAGGCCCGCTGCCAGCGCCGCCCCCGTCCCGCCGGCGCACACGAGCGCTTGGGCGCGACCGGACGCCACCGCCTTGGCGGCTTGCACGATCGAGGCTTGTGGTGTGGCGCGCACTGCGCGCGCGGGATCGGGGCTCTTCGCGATCGACACGGGCGCATCGATCACCTCCACTCGCGATCCCAGGGGTGGGAGGGATTGGAAATCGGCGGCCGGACCGAACAGCAACACGCGCGTGCCCTGCTCGGCCGCGATCCGCACGCCTGCCGCCACCTCCGCCGGGCCCATGTCGGCGCCACCGGCATCCACCGCTACGACCGGGCTCGAGTTCGAGTCGAGCGCCTGTGCCGCGCGGCCCTCAGCCGAGCTGCTCACCGCGCCGGGCTACTCGTGGTCGTGATCGTGCTCGTGGCTGTGCGCGTCCTGCGCCACGATCTCGCGGCCCGCATAGGTGCCGCACACCGGGCACACGCGGTGCGGCCGGCGCGGGCTGTGACAGCGCGGGCACTGGTTCACCGTCGGCGCCTCGATCTTGTGGTTGGCGCGACGCAGCGAGGTGCGGCTGTGCGACTGCTTTTTCTTGGGTACCGCCATCGGCGGGACAGGCTACCAGGGCAGCGACCAAATAGCCGCGTTGGGGCTATTCGCGTCGAGACTAGCCGCGTTGGGACTAGCTACGTTGGGACTAGCCGCACGCGGACTACTCCAGCTTCAACTCGCTCAGCTTCGCCCAGCGAGGGTCGGGCGCCCGCTCGTGCGTGTGCTCGAGACCAGCCGGGTCCAGCTCATTGAGGTCGGCCGCGCACACCGGGCACAGCCCGGCGCAATCCTCGCGGCAGAGCACCTGTGCGGGCAGCGCCAGCACAAGCGCGTCCCGTGCCCAGGCCGCCAGGTTGAGCTCCTCGTCTGTGACATATGGGCTCGACAATTCCTCGCCACCTCCGGGGACGTCTATCTCACGCGCGTCCACGTCGATCTGGCGAGCTGCCTCCTTCAGGCAGCGCATGCACGCGCCCGTAAGGGTCGCCACAAAGCGTACGCGCAGTGCGTAGCCAGCGCCGGTCGTGCGCGAAATGTCGAGTCTCACAGGCACAGTGTCCGGGCTGACGCCATAGGGCTCCCCGCCCAGCGTGAGCGCGTCGATCTTGACAGTGAGGTCAAGCCGCCTTCCCTCGCCCGCGCTGAGGCGCATGCCCCCGAGGTCGAGAACGTGCGTTACCGCGGTCATGCCCTCAGGCTAGAGGGTTGATGTGGATTGCGCGGCCATTTCCCGCCGCAACGCAGCGGGGACGTGGACTTTATGTATTCGTTTTTGAACAACTCACCATAATAACTACGAATAGTAGCCACTATGGTAGTCGATCAAAAAGTTTGATATGCAGGTCAGTCCTCGCCGCGCAGCTCGCGCTTGAGCACCTTGCCGGTGGCGTTGCGCGGCAGCTCATCCACGAACACGACTTCGCGCGGCACCTTGTAGCGCGCGAGATTGTGCTTGACGTACTCCTGCACGGCCTCCTCGTCGAGCCCCGCACCCTCGCGAGCAACGACGAACGCCTTCAGGCGCTGGCCGAACTTCTCGTCGTCCACGCCGATCACCGCGGCCTCTTCGATGCCCTCGTGGTCGGCGAGCAGGTCCTCGACCTCGCGCGGAAACACGTTCTCCCCGCCGGAGACGATCATCTCGTCGTCACGCCCGTCCACGAACAGGCGCCCGCCTGCATCCATGCGGCCAACGTCGCCGGTGCTCATCAGCCCACCAATGATCTCCTTGCCGCCACCGCCGGTGTAGCCCTCGAACACCATCTCGTTCGCCACGAAGATGCGTCCGTTGGTGCCGGCCGGGACCTCCTTACCGTGCTCGTCGAGCAGCTTCACGACCGTGCCCATCGGCGGCTTGCCGGCCGTGCCGGGAGCCGCACGCAGGTCGGCGGGCGTGGCGATCGTGGCCCAGGCAACCTCGGTGGAGCCGTACAGGTTGTAGAGCACGTCGCCAAACGTGTCCATCGCGCGAATCGCAAGCTCACCTGGCAGCGCCGAGCCGCTCAGGGCGATCACTCGCAGCGCGTGTGTGTCGTACTTGGCGATCGTCTCGGGCGGCAGCTCGAGGATCCGCTGCAGCATCACCGGCACAACCGCCAGCGCTGTGGCGCGATGCTCCGCGACCGCTCGCAGCGTGTCCTCGGGATCGAAGCGCCTGCGAAGCACGAGCGTGGAGGACAGCGGCAAGCCGAGCGTGAAGTGCGCGAAGCCCCACGAGTGGAACATCGGCGCGGCGATCATCGTTGTCTCGCGCGCTTTCAGGGGAATCTTCGAGAACAGGGCCGCGGCCGGCTCGAGCGAATCGGGTTGTTTGCGCGACGCTCCCTTGGGTGTACCGGTCGTGCCGGAGGTGAGGATCACGACCTTGCCGCTCTCCGCCGGCGGGGTCAGCTCCGCAGTGCTTCCTTTCGCGATCAGATCCTCCAGCAGCGGGTCCGCGGGCTGCACGCCCGGCTCACTCCATGCGACAAAGCGCTTGCGTCCCTCGCCGCCATCGCTGACGAGGTTGGCGAAATCAGCGTCGTAGATCAGCCCCGCCGGGTTCTCGCGGCGCATCACGTCGGTAATCTGCGGGCCGGCAAACGCCGTGTTCAAGTACAGCGAGTTGGCACCCAGCTTCGAGCATGCGATCGTGGCCTCGACGAAGCCGCGATGGTTGCGACACATGATCGCCACCCCGTCGCCTTCGGAGATCCCCGCCGCCTGCATTTCGCGGGCGAGCGCGTTGGTGCGCAGATGCACCTCTTCGAAAGTCAGCGTGCCGCGCTCGTCGATCAACGCCGCGCGATTGGGAAAGCGCGCGGCCGAACCGGTGTAGGCAGCCGCGGGCGTGGCGCCCCAGCGCTTCAGCGCCACCACCGACCTGACGGCGCGGTCGGGCCGCACCGGCGCGAGGATGCCGGTGCCGAGCAGCACCTTGGCGACTTCCAGTCGATATTTGAGCGGCGAGCTCACCGCGGGCACCCTACCCAAAACGGGACGCACTCATGTGCACGGGCCCGCGCTAGTTGACTTCGGCGGGCTCGTCCTTGCCCTGCAAGCGCTCGCGTCCGCGCTGCACAGCGGCGATGAACTTCGAAAGGTTGACCTCCAGCGTGCCGAGGATCTCGTCGGCATAGTCCTCGGCGCCAAGCCTGATCTCGCGCTCGCGTGCGCGGGCATCCTCGACGATATCCTCCGCGGCTCGCTCGGCCTGCTTGGTGACCTCCTCGTCGCCAACTAGCGTCTCCTGGCGCTCGCGCGCCTCCTTGACGATGCGCTCGGCCTCCTTCTTGGCCTCGGCGAGCATCTCCTGGCGCTCCTTGACGATCCAGCGCGCCTGCTTGATCTCCTCAGGGATCGTCGCGCGCATCTGGTCGAGGATGTCGTAGATCTCCTCCTTGTCGACCCTCACCTGGTCGGTCATCGGCACCGACTTGGCGTTGTGCACCAGGTCGTCAAGCTTGTCGATCAGCACCAGCACGTCCATCAGCGATCACCTCCGTGGAGCGTCCAGCACCACGATTTGTAAGCAGAGTTGTCTCTCAAGATGGGGCTCACGTCAGCAAAGTTCGTCAGCGCCGCAACTCTTCCTGCAAGCGCTCGGCCACCCGTGCGGGCACCAAATCGTCGATGCGCCCACCGAACGTGGCGAGCTCCTTCACGCCACTGGAGGATAGGAAGCTGTATTGCGGTGAGGCCATTAGGTATACCGACTCTATCTCGGGATCCTGCCGTCGGTTGAGCTGGTTCATCTCGAACTCGTACTCGAAGTCGGAGATCGCGCGCAACCCCTTCACGATCGCCTTCGCGCCGACGCTGCGCGCGAACTCCACGACAAGCGTGTTGAACGGCTGCGCGCGCACGCCCGGGAGGCTCACGAGCGCCTCTTCGATGAACGCCATCCGCTCGTCGATACCGAAAAGCGTCTTGTCCTTGCGCACCGAGCGGTTCACGACCGCCACCACAACCTCGTCATACAGGGCCGCTGCGCGCTGGATCACGTCCAGGTGGCCGTTGGTAATCGGGTCGTAGGATCCCGGGCACACGGCTATCGACTTCTCAACGGTCATGGCTGTCCTCGCTTGACATCATCGCATCCATCCTCGCCATCGGCGGGCAGGCATTGGATCGCGATAGTCGTGTCTCCATAGCGCCGCCGCGCGATCGTCTGTAGCGCCAGCTCCGCCGGCGCGCGCCGATCGCTCTCGACAACCACACGCGCACCGGGGTTCAGCAGCGCCGGCAACAGTGCCGAGCAGCCGCTCCCAAGCTCGCTCGCGCGCTTGTAGGGAGGATCAACGAACACGAGATCGTATGTCTCCCGGCGCGCTCGTGCGGCGCGCAGTGCCCGCAGCGCATCGCCGGCGCGCACCTGCGCCTGCTCCTCGCCGAGGCCAAGCGCGGCCAGGTTTGCGTTCAGCGTCGCCAGCGCGCTCGCGTCGCGCTCCACGAACACGACTCGTTGCGCGCCTCTGGAGAGCGCCTCGATACCGAGCGCGCCACTACCCGCGAACAGGTCGAGCGCGACCGCGCCGTCGAGCTCGCCAAGCATCGAAAACAGCGCCTCCCGCACCCGGTCTGAGGTCGGGCGGGTTGTGCGTCCGGGCGGCGCGTTCAAGCGTCGCCCGCCCAGGCGCCCGGCGATTACCCTCATGCGAGCGTCGCGCCGGAATCGGTCGCTATACCCCTCGCGTCCTCCTCGCGCGGAAGACTCGGGCGCCTGGCACTGGCGGCCGAAGTGCTCATGCGGGGATCGGCCGCAGCGCCTGCTCACCGAACACGCTCTGCAGTGCTTCACCGAGCAGCCCGTGCAATGGTCCGGACAGCGCGGGGTCTTCCGCGAGGATCGTCTTGGCCTGCGCGCGTGCGCGCTCCAGCAGCTCGTCGTGCTCGGGCAGACTCGCGAACTTGAACTGACCGAGTCCCGACTGGCGCGTACCGACCAGCTCGCCCTCTCGGCGCAGACGCAGGTCGATCTCGGCGAGCTTGAACCCGTCGGAGTGCTGGGCGAGCGCGCGTAGGCGCAACGAACCGGCAGCCGCGGCTGAGGCCGCGAGAAAACAGGTCGAGCGGTGCTCTCCGCGTCCCACGCGTCCGCGCAACTGGTGCAGCTGGGAGATGCCGAAGCGCTCGGCGTTCTCCACCAGCATCACGGTCGCGTTCGACACATCCACGCCCACCTCGATCACGGTCGTGGCAACCAGCACGTTGGCCTGGCCCGACGCAAACGCCGCCATCGCCGCCTGCTTCTCGCGCGGGCGCATCTGGCCGTGCAGCAGCTCGACATTGTGACCAGCGAGCTCGCCGGCGCGCAACCGCTCGAACTCGGCGCTCGCGGCACGTGCCTCGCCCTCCTGCGGAACCCCGTCCAGCGTGCCATCCTCCACGAGCGGACACACCACATACGCTTGGCGGCCGGCGTCGAGCTGCTCGCATAGCAAGCGATAGGCCTCCGTGCGCTGCTGCTCGCCGGCAACGATGCGCGTGTCGATCGCCTGGCGACCACGCGGCAGCTCGCGCAGCACACTGCGATCCAGATCGCCATAGCGCGCCAGCGCGAGTGTCCTCGGGATCGGGGTCGCGGTCATGTGCAGCATGTGTGGCGGTTTGGCTGGGTCCTGGTTTTCAAGCGCCGAGCGCTGACTCACGCCAAAGCGGTGCTGCTCGTCCACGACCGCCACTGCCAGCTCCGCAAAGCGCACGTCCGGCTCGATCAGAGCGTGCGTGCCGAGCAGCAGCGATAGCTCGCCGCTGGCCAAGCGCCCCAAGATCTGCTCCCTGCGCTTGGCGGTCGTCGATCCGGTGAGCAGCTCACAGCGCACGTTCTCCCCGCCCAGCAGTCGCTGCACGGTCGCGAAGTGCTGTTCGGCGAGCGTCTCCGTCGGCGCCATCAGCGCTGCCTGCGCGCCATGCTCGACCGCTCGTAGCATCGCGTGCAGCGCGACGACGGTCTTGCCGCTGCCAACGTCGCCCATCAGCAAGCGCTGCATCGGACGATCCTGCCCGAGGTCGCGCGCGATCCGCTCAATCGCTTTGCGCTGATCGCCGGTCAGCGCAAACGGCAGGCCTTCCGCCAGCCAGCGCGCGCTGAGCGTCGGTGGCTCGCGCAATACGCGCGCGTGCGCTTGTTCGCCACGCCGCCCGCGACGCACCAGGAACACGAGCTGGGTCAGCAGCAGCTCTTCGAAGGCGAGTCGCTCCAGGCCCTGGTGCGGCTCCTGCTCGCCACCACCGAAATGGATCGCAGCCAGGGCGGCTCCGCGCTCGGGGAGTCGCTCGCTCGCTCTCACCGTCGCCGCGAGCGGCTCCAGCACGTCGCCAAGCCCGTCCCTCGCCTCCTGCACGAGCGTGAGGATCTGGGTCGAGCTGACACCCTCCCCCGCCGGGTAGTGGGCAACCGAGCGGGGCTCGCGCGAGCCTCCTGCCGAGCCAGCGTTGTGGGCGACACTCGGTGCGACCGACGAGGCAGCCGGCGAGTTGGCCGGCAAACTGACGCCAAGGCTGGTGCCAGAGCCGCCTGTCGAGCCACCTGTCGAGCCGCCCTCGGCACCGGCCTTGGAGGCAAGCGCGTGATGGGACACACGAAAGCGCCCACCACCGTCGGCCTTGCCGTGCAGCACCAGCTGTGTGCCGGGCGGATAGTTCTTGACCAGCCACGGCTGGTTGAAAAACGTCGCGCGCATCGACCCGGTGTGGTCGAACACGGTCGCCTCGACTAGTCCTCGCATCCCTCGCCTACGCACCTGTCTGCCCACGATCGAGCGCACCTGCACCGCCACTGTCGCCTGCTCGCCGACGCGCAATTCACCGACCGTGCGCGCCTCGCGACGGTCACGCGGCAAGTGCTCGAGCAGCTCGCCGAGCGTGCTCACGCCGAGCGCCGCTAGTCCATCGCCGAGCTTTTTGCTCGGCAACTGGAGCGCTGTGCGAAGGCGCGACGGCCGCGGCCAGCGCACGGGGGCCGCAAGCATCTGCGCTCGCGTCAGCCGCTCGACACTGGCGAACGCAGCAGGATGGAACTCTTGTGCGCTACTCGGCAGCGAGTAGCCACCAGTAGGCGGGCTGACCACCGTCGCGAAGCTCAAGCTCGACATGACCATCCATGATGCCCTCAAGCTCAGACAACTCCAGGGGCGCACCCATGCCGGCGAGCACACTGATCAACTCCGCGTCAGCCGCGAGCGCTTGCAGCACAGCCATCAACGTCTCGCGCGGCTCGCCCCACGCGATCATTTGCTCCTCGACGAACCCAACCGCGTCACCCTGCCGGAAGCGACCCTGCGCGTCGGCCCGCGCCGCTTGCGCCACCGCGCCGGTGCGCAGCGCCGCGAGCGCTTCTTCCATCGCGCCCGCGTTCTCGGCAACACTGCGGTCGCCCTGCAGCGCCACTGCCGCCGCGAGCCCCCCCTGCTGGCTAGTACAGGGCACGACGAGCACATGCTTGTCCGACAGTTCGGCGGCGCGCTCGGCCGCCATCGTCACGTTGGCGCTACCCGGCAGCACCACGACCTCCTCGGCATCCACCTCATGAATGCCCGCCAGCAGTTCATACGTGGACGGGTTGAGGGTGGGCCCCCCGTCGATCGTGTCCACACCGAGCTCGCCATACAACCTTGCAAGCCCATCGCCGTTGACAACCGCAAGCGCCCCACAGCGCACTCTGGGTCGCCTGTTTGTGCTGGCATCCGCGCCATTAGTGTGCATCCCGGTCCCGTTCGGCTCGCTTCGCGCGCCGTTCGCCAGATGCGCACTGTTGCTCGCCGCGAAGCCGTTGCCAGCCGTGGAATCGCTATTCATTGCGGAACCGTTGCCCGCTGCAACGCCGTTGCCCGCGGCGTCATTCGCCAGCCGCTCCTCGCGTTCGAGCATCTGCACGCGCATGTCGGCCACGTCGAGATGGGACACCTCACCGACGCCGTCGAACAGCGCGGTGGCGCGCTCGGGATCGTCCGTGTGCACGTGCACCTTCAGCGTAGTGGGATCGCCGACCACGAGCACGGAGTCGCCGAGCTGCTCAAGCGCCGCACTGAAGCTAGCAACACGCAAGTCGCGACCGATGACGGCAAAATTGGTGCAGTAGCGATAGGTGCTGGAGCTGTGCTGCGGATGGCTGATCTTCGCGGGCGCATAGTGCTCCAGCTCCGGCGGATCTTCTCCGCGCAACACCGCAACCACCCCCGCAAAGATCACGGTGAGCGCGTGACCGCCGGCGTCGACAACTCCAGCGTTACGTAGCTCGGCGAGCAGCTCCGGCCCGCGCTTGACCGATTCCTGGCCGGCCGACACGGCGCGTTCGAGCGTGTCCGCGATAGCGAGATCCTGCTCGCGCGGCTCGGTGGCGGGCGCGAGTCGCCCACCCTCCTGGCTGTGGGCGACATCGGTCACGATGCTGTAGGCCATCTCGCGAGCGACGGTCAGGATCGTGCCCTCCGCCGGTTCGCGCACCGATGTGTATGCACGGTCGGCGGCGTGGGCGAGCGCCGCCCCAATCAAGGTTGCGTCGATCAGCTGTCCAGGCCGGCTCACCAACTCCTCAGCCGCGCCCCTGATCAGCTGGGAGAGAATCACACCGGAGTTGCCGCGCGCGCCCAGCAGCGCCGCGCGTGCGACCGACTGCACGATCTCCTCGCGCCCGATCTCATCGATCGTCTTGGAGGAATCGCTGCCTTGCAGGCGATCCAGCTCCTCCAGCACCGCCTTCAGCGTCAGCACCATATTGTCGCCCGTGTCGCCGTCGGCCACCGGGAACACGTTGAGGTCGTTGACCTCCTGGCGACGTGACTCCAGGTGTGCGAGCGCACCCGCCACGGCGGCTCTGAAGCGGATCAGATTGGTGTCAGTCAAAGGCTGGAAAGACCTCTTCGATCCAACTGCGGTGCCCGCAACCCCTCGCCGGCAAGCTACATACCATCACAACGACCGGCCGTTACATCCGCCTACGCGCAGCACGCGCTCGGTGGGTGCCCTCAGAGAGCCTTGGTGACCTTGCCGGCCTTCAAACACCGCGTGCACACGTATACGCGACGCGGTGCCTTGCCGACGAGGATCTTGACCTTCTGCAGGTTGGGGTCGAAGCGGCGCTTGGTCGCGACCATCGAGTGACTGCGGCTGTTGCCGAACGCGGGACCCTTCCCGCAGCTGTGACATACCTTGGCCATGAACGCCGGCAGTTTAGCCGCTCTGCAGCTCGGAGCGTAGTGCGACCATCCTGAGCACCGCTTCAGCGGCGTGAGCGCCCTGGTCGCGCTTGCCGCCACCGCTGCGCGCCAGCGCCTGCTCCATTGTCTCGCACGTGAGCACCCCGAACGCGCATGGCACGCCGGTAGTGAGCGATATCTGTTGGATTCCTCGAGCAGCCTCCGCGCAGACATAGTCGTAGTGGCTGGTCTCGCCACGAATCACGGCCCCGAGACACGCCACTCCGGAGAAGCGTCCCGAGTCAGCCGCGTAGCGTGCGGCCAGCGGCAGCTCGAACGCCCCCGGCACGTCGAACACCTCCACCTCGGCGCTCGCCCGCTGGAAAACCTCGCGGGCACCCCTCTCCAGGCGCTCGGCGAGATCCTCGTAGAAGCGCCCGATCGCGATCGCGTATCTCATTTGCCGCGTTCGCGATCCTGTTTGTGCTCGGAGTGCAGCAGCTCCGCGTCGAGATTGAGCCCCTGGTGGTGCAGGATGTGGCCCATGCGCTGGGCCTTGGTGCGCAGGTAGGCCTCGTTGTGCTCGTTGGGGGCGTGCTCGATCGGGATCTGCGCACTCACCGACAGGCCGTAACCCTCGAGGCCCTTGATCTTCTTCGGGTTGTTGGTGAGGATGCGGATCGAGCTGAGCCCGAGATCGACGAGGATCTGCGCTCCGATGCCGTAGTCGCGCAAATCGGCTGGTAGGCCGAGGCGCTCGTTGGCTTCGACCGTGTCCAGGCCGTCCTCCTGCAAGCGGTAAGCCTTCAGCTTGTTGAGCAGGCCGATACCCCGGCCCTCTTGCGAGAGGTAGAGCAGGACCCCCTCCCCCTCTCGCTCGATCATCGCCAAGGCAGAGGCAAGCTGCTCACCGCAATCGCAGCGCAAGGAATGGAACACGTCTCCGGTGAGGCACTCCGAGTGAACGCGCACGAGCACGTCCTCGCGGCCGGCGACGTCGCCCTTGACGAGCGCCACATGGTGCTTGTCGTCCACGAGCGAGCGGTAGCCCACTGCCTCGAAGTCGCCAAAAGTCGTTGGCAAGCGCGTGGAGACGACGCGCTCGACGAGCTTGTCGTGACGCCGACGGTAGGCGATCAGCTCGGCGACCGTGATCATCTTTAGCTCGTGGCGAGCACAGTAGGCGACCAGGTCCGGGACACGCGCCATCGTGCCGTCGTCGTTCATCACCTCGCAGATCACACCGGCCGGATTCAGACCCGCCAAGCGCGCGAGATCCACAGCTGCCTCGGTCTGCCCTGCCCGCTCGAGGACACCGCCGGTACGACTCTTGAGCGGAAACACGTGGCCCGGTTGGACTAGGTCCCGTGGAGCGCTCTCGGGGTCGATCGCGACTTGGATCGTGTGCGCGCGATCGTGAGCGGAGATGCCGGTGGTGACGCCCTCGCGCGCCTCGACGGACACGGTGAACGGTGTTTCGAAGGAAGACTCGTTCTTAGCGGCCATCAGATCGAGCCCGAGCTCGTCGCAGCGCTCAGAGGTGAGCGACAGGCAGATCAGGCCGCGCCCCTCCTTGGCCATGAAGTTGATCGCCTCCGGCGTCGCGAACTGCGCCGCCATTGTGAGATCGCCCTCGTTCTCGCGGTCCTCGTCATCGCAGACCACGACCATCTTGCCCTGCCTGATCTCCTCGATCGCTTCCTCGACAGTCGCGAACTGGGTCTTCGTCTCGGGCTGGGTCATGTGCGGGCCTCCATCTTCAAGAGTCTCTCTACGTGCTTGGCGAGCACGTCCACCTCAATGTTGACCCGATCCCCAACGTGTATCTCCCCGAGGTTAGTGCGCACGAGCGTCTCAGGGATCAGCGACACCGAGAAGCCCTCCTCGCGAATCTCGCTGACGGTGAGGCTGACGCCGTCCACCGCCACCGAACCCTTCTCCACCAGATAGCGGCCCAGCTCGCCCTCCAGCTCGACTTCCACAACCCGCGCGAACCCCTCCTCGTGCGTCCCGACAACCGCTCCCGTGCCGTCGACGTGCCCCTGCACAATGTGCCCCCCAAGCCGTCCGTCGGCACGCAACGCGAGCTCCAGGTTGACCGGCGAGCCGGGTCGCAGCTGCTCGAGCGAGGAGCGCCGGAGCGTCTCCAGCATCGCCTGCGTGCTGAAGCCGTCCTCGCGCACGCCCGTGGCGGTCAAGCACACGCCGTTGACCGCGATGGAATCGCCCTCGGCCAGCTCGCCCGCAAGCGCTGTCGATATATCGAGCGTCGCCCCATCGGGGTCGCGCTCGATGCTCGCGATACTTCCGAGGTCGGCTATCAGTCCGGTGAACATGCGCGCGGGATCGTCGTGTAGTGGGCTACCACTCACGCAAGCGAGCCGAAATGAGCAGATCCTCGCCGACACGGTCGCAACCGAAAGTGAGCGCGCGCAGGGCGTCGGAGATACGCTCGACTCCCTCGCCCTCCAGTGGATCGCGAGCGGTGCGCCCGCCGAGCAGGATCGGCGCGAGGAACAAGCGGATCTCGTCGATCTCGCCGGCGTCGAGAAACGCTCCCGCGAGATGTGGCCCTCCCTCCAAGAGGACGGAGGCGATCCCGTTTGCGCCGAGTTGGTCCAGCGCGGAGCGCACGCGCGCCGGCTCGTTCTCGCCCGGCGCTACCAGCACCTGCGCGCCCGCGGCCTCGAGCGCGTCCGCATCTGCGCGAGCTGCCGCTCGCGAGACGACGACCGTGAGGGGAACCTCGTCGGCGGCGGCAACCAGCTGTGAGGCGATCGGCAGGCGTGCGAGCGAGTCGAACACGACGCGACGCGGCTGACGTGGCGTCTCAGCCGGGATTCCGTCGGGGCGCGCGGTCAACTGCGGGTCGTCCGCCAGTGCAGTGCCGATACCGACAACCACGGCATCCACCGACGCGCGCCACGTATGCGCAAGCAGCCGGCTTTCCTCGCCGCTGATCCATTGCGAATCTCCGGCACGAGTGGCGACCTTGCCGTCGAGCGTCATCGCCGACTTGAACAACACCCACGGGCGTCCAACGCGTGCGTGCTTACGAAAGGCCTGATTGAGCAAGCGCGCACGCGCTGCCAGCTCGCCGTCGGCTACGACCACTTCCACGCCCTCGTCGCGCAGGATCCCGAGTCCCCGCCCGGATGCCTTCTCGGTCGGATCGTCGGAGGCGACGACCACTCGCGCAATACCGGCGCGCAGGATCGCATCGGTGCACGGCGGCGTGTTGCCCTCGTGACAGCAGGGCTCTAGCGATACATACAGGGTCGCGCCCGTGAGATCGAGCGGCCCGCAGGCTTCGATCGCGTTGACCTCGGCGTGCGGTCCGCCATAGCGCTGGTGCCAACCCTCGCCGAGGATCTCCCCATCGCGCACCACGATCGCGCCGACACGCGGATTGGGCTTGACCTCGCCCACCCCCTGTTGTGCCAACTCGATTGCGCGCGCGAGGTGGGCCCTGTCGGTGTCGGTGGTTATCGCCATCGCTGCATCCAGGATAAGGGGCGCTGCAGGGAAGCCCGGAAATGGAGTCCGCTAGGAGCTGGGGGGCGCCGCCCGGCGCGACTATCGCGCGGTTCGCGCGCAGCGCCCTCCGTCCAGGCGATACACGGTCATTTCCGGCCCGGGACGCTCGTAGGAGAGTGGGTAATAGTCAAAGGACCAATCGAAGCTGAAGGCGGGCGGAGGACTCCCAGGCGAGTAGGGCGAGGCGCGATAGGCGACTTCGGCCTGAGTGGCCAGCGCGTGGTAGTAGGCACTCGCGAATGGAGCGGCACCAGGATCGGCGAGTGCCCGGCCGGACTCGGTGGAGCCACTCACGACCCAGCAGTAGCCCAGACGCTCATACCAGCCGATCAGTGCTGGCGAGAGGGTGGTCTCGTAATCTTCCAGTGCGACCGTGTGGATCGACTGCGGGGCCAGGCTGCCGTCAGGGGCAATCACCGACTGAAGCGCCGGATACTTCAGCCAGCGGTCGGAGCGCAAAGCGCCCGCGCCTTCCTCGATCCACGAATCGAGCACGACGGGCTCGACCACGATCGGCGTGCCACGCGGCACGTGCGCGACCATCCATGCACGCGTCGTGTTGCGAGTGTCGGTGCGTGAGAGCACGATGTCGTTGTGGGTGCTGTAGAGGATCCCCTGGCCGAGCAGCAATACAACCGCCAGCAGCGACGCGACGACAGGCACGACTCGCCCGGCACGCGCATGGCGCTGGCGAGCAAGGATCGCACTGAGTACCTCCTGCACGAAGAATGCTGCCAGTACACACGCGATCGGAAAGATCGGAAGCAGCCAGCGGCCAAAGTAGCGGTCCTGTAGGCCCATGAAGCCGAGGAACAGGACCGTCGCCGGCACCAGCAGCCAGCCGATCCGGGCGCTGCGACGCCAAATCGAGATGGCGCCGCCGAGCGCCGCGAGGGCTGGCACCCAGCCAAGACCCCAGGTGAACGACCACAGGTAGTAGACGATCCCGATCTCCTTGGGTGCGCCGAGCTTGCCCTGGGCTTCGTCGGAGAGGCTCGACTGATGAACCAGTTCGGAGTAGAACAGTTTGAAGTCCAGCAGCGCGTAGGGATTGGCAATCGAGAATGCGGCCAGCGCGCACGCGCCGGCGAGCGCGACACCGATCAAGACGCGACGCTCAGGATGGCTCGGCGTCCGCTGAGCGCGCACCGGGTCGATCAAATCGAGGTAGTGCGCCGCGGCGGCAGCAATGAGTGGCACGATCGCGATGCCGGCCGTGTACTTGCTCGCGCAGGCCAGGCCGAGGCCGATGCCCGCGAGCGCGTAATCGCCTCTGCGCCCCCAACGCATCACGCCGGCGCTGCCGAAGAGCGAGAGCGTCAGTGGCAGCAGCGTTACAGCGTCATTGAGCGCAAGATGACCGTAGGAGACCGGCAGGAACGCGACCGCCTCAATCGCGGCCGCGAGCAGCCCGACGCGCCGGTCGAATAGGCGCGCTCCGAGCAGATACAGCAACCACACCGCGGCGGTGCCGAGCAGCGCGACCGTGACCCGCGCGAGCAGGAACACTTCTCCGGGGTGCAGTCCGTATTCGTGCTTGACACCCTCCCCACCCCCGTACCAGACGTCGAACACGACATGCAGCACGTAGGTGAGCGCGGGCGGGTTGACGAAGTAGCGCGGGTTCAACCCATCGGAGAACATCGCGACGGCCTTCGGTACGAAATGGCCCGCCTCGTCGATGTTGTACACATAGGGCAGACCCTCCCCGATACCCCACAAGCGCAGGCCGAGTGCGGCGAGCAGTACCAGCGCAAGTCCACCCCACGCCCACAGCCGCTCGTCACGAGCCCCCGCGCCCGTCGACTCGCGCGGGTCGCTCAGGGGAGGCGCGGGAACGCGTGTCGACGCGCTCTGGTGCTCCGCCGGCGTCATGCGCGCCTGTGCTCAGCAGTTGGCATACACGGCGTAGTAGCGGCTCGTGTAGACGCGTTTGAAGCCAACCGCCGGCACCTGGTCGCGCGGGTCGTCGCCGACGTCGACGATCGCGTCCACGAATACGGCTTCGCCGAGCGGGTACACGGCGACACTGCCGCGGCCGAGGCGCTCCTGCAGTTCGTAGTCCTTGCGCGCCGCCTGCGCACTTGCCTGGCTGCGCGCGACGATGTCGCCCTGCCCGACGCTGTCGAGGATCCAGCGCGCATCGGGGATCAGCTTGTTGTTGGGCAGCGACAGCAGCGGGCAGCGCTTCAACTGCGCCGCGACGGCTGGACTACGCAGGGCCGCGGCCAACCCCTCGTGGAAGTTCTCGTGGTCGGCGAGCGTTGTGCGCAGACTCGTGAGGCTGAGGGTGCTCGCCGCCGAGACGACTCCATACGCAAGCAGCACCGCGGCACCAGCGATCCACACACGCCGCAAAACTGTGCCGCGCTGGAGCATCGACCAGCCGCCGACGGCAACGGCGCAGAACACGAGCATCACAACCGACGCGCCGACCATGTAGCGGTCCACGACCGACGCCCCGGCGGCGCCCTCGGCAACGAATACGAACAGCAGACATCCGAGCACTGCGAGTGGCACGAGCACGCGTCGGGGCGCCAGCCACACGCCGATCCCCGCGCCAAGAATGCTGCCAAGCACCACCGGCAGCTTGTCGATCCGCACCGCATAGTTCCAGGTCGAGGAGAGCACCCCGGAGAGCCCCTGTGTACGACCGAGTTCGGCCGCTAGTTCCGAGGTGGAGTGAAGCGAGTAGAGCGGGTTGCCGGTAATCGCGCCGTCGACAAGGATCCACAGCACGGGTGCAAGACCCGCCATCGCTAGGTACTCCAAGCGCACCCGGGTAGGCGCTGGGCGGGTGGGTCTCCACATCATCCACAGCCAATAGACGCCGCTGAGTACCCACGCATCGGGGCGCAGCAGGCCAGCGGCGGCGAGCAGGCCGAACACAAGCAGCCCACGCCGAGGGCGTTCGATCTCGAGGGCCGTCGCCCACACCACCAGCGCGACGTAGGAGATGTCCAGATAACCCTGCGCGGCGAGGTTCTCGACAAAGAAGCGGCTAAGCACGAGCAGTCCGGCGAACGCACCCACGACTGGCCCGAAGCACAGGCGCCCGAGCCTATAGACGCCGGCGACTAGCGCCACGAAGGAGGCGATCGAGCCAAGCACCATCAAGCGCGCACCGCCCTGACCGAAGATCGAGCAAAGCGCACCAAAGGCGATAGCGAGCGGGTGCTCGGTGGGAGCGCGGTATACGCGGAAGTCGGGAATGTGCAGGTGCAGCAGGTCGCGGCCCCACAGCAGCGCGTAAAACGAGTCATATGTGGGGTAGGTAGGAAAAGCGAAGTAGCCCACGAGCGCGAGCGCACACATCGCGCCGAACGCGAACTTCGCCCACCCCGAAGCACTCATCGTGCGCACGCCTTGAAACCGCACAGGAACCGACCCACCGTCGCCCGTCCGGGCCGTCGTCGTCGCGCTTGTGCTCGCCATCCGACGCAGAGCCTATGAGAGATAGGCTGTCGGCGGTGAAGGCAATCATCCAGATCCCCTGCTTCAACGAGGCCGAGCAGCTTCCGGCGACGCTCGCGGACCTGCCGCGAACGCTCGATGGCATCGACACCGTGGAGTGGCTGGTGATCGATGACGGTTCGACCGACGAGACGATCGCGGTGGCGCGCACGCACGGCGTACATCACATCGTGCGCCTCACCAACAACAAGGGCTTGGCGGCAGGCTTTCAGGCGGGGCTCGATGCGTGCCTGAAGCTAGGAGCGGATGTGATCGTCAACACCGACGCCGACAACCAGTACTACGGCCCGGACATCGCCAAGCTCGTGAAACCGATCCTCGACGGTCGTGCCGACATGGTGGTCGGCGACCGTGAGGTGAGCAACATCGAGCACTTCTCGCCGCTGAAGAAGATGCTGCAGCGACTCGGCTCCTGGGTGGTGCGCCAGGCTTCCTCGACGAGCGTGCCGGACACGACCTCGGGATTTAGGGCATACAACCGCGAGGCCGCGATCCAACTGCTCGTCGTCTCGAAGTTCACCTACACGCTCGAGACGATCATCCAGGCGGGCAAGCAACTCGTGGCTATCGACCACGTCCCGGTCCGCACGAACCCCAAGACACGCGAGTCGCGACTTTTCCCCTCGATGGGTGCCTATGTGCGGCGCAATTCGATCTCGATCTTCCGCATCTACGCTCAGTACGAGCCGCTGCGTGTGTTCTGGAGCCTGGCCGCCATCATCGGAGTGGTCTCGCTCGGTGTGTGGACTCGGTTCGTGGTCGCCTACGCCGAAGGCAACGGCAAGGGGCACGTACAGTCGCTGATCCTCGGCGCCGTGCTGTTCATCGCGGCGGTCGTACTGTGGGCACTGGGCGTGATCGGTGATTTGCTCGCCGCGCAGCGGGTGATGACCCAGAAGACGTTCGAGCGCGTGCGCCGCATCGAGTTGCAACTCGGCGTGGAGCCCTCTCACTACGAAGCGAATCCCGTTGCATCCGATCCCACTCGTCCAAGCGCCCGCGCCGCCAAGGACCCACCCACTCGCGCGGCCGGTGCGACCGGAGTGCACCCGCCGGGCAACGAGGCCGCGGAGGAGACGATCGAGGTATGAGCGGCGGCGTCACAGTCTCCGAGGACGGCATCGTCACTGGCAACACCTACGACAAGTACGGCTCCACCAACCCGCTCGTCAAGCGCATGATGGCCGGCTTCGAGCGCACGCTCGACGAGCTCTTCACGGCAGCGAGCCCCATCTCGCTGCTGGATGTCGGCTGCGGGGAGGGTGTGCTCGTGCACCAATGGGCGCAGCGACTCGGCGATGCACGCGTGGTGGGGATCGACCTCGAGGAGCCCTCGATCCAGGCGGGTTGGGCACGGCATCGGGCGCCCAATCTCGAATACCGCACAATGCGCGCCGAGAACCTACCGTTTGCCGAGAACGAGTTCGACCTGGCGTGCGCGATCGAGGTGCTCGAGCACGTCCCCGACCCAGAGCACACGCTCTCAGAGATGGCTCGCTGCGCGGAGAATCGGCTGCTCGTGTCCGTTCCGCGCGAGCCGATGTGGCGGATGCTCAACATGGCAAGGGGCGCCTACCTATCCGAGCTGGGCAACACGCCCGGGCACCTGAATCACTGGTCCAAGCGCTCGTTCGTGCAATTGCTCTCGTGCTATGGCAAGGTCGTGGAGGCACGCTCGCCGTTCCCATGGACGATGCTGCTTGTCCGCCTCTAGAGAAGCGCCCGGCAGGCACTCCCAAGCCTCAGAGCGGCAAGCTGGCGCACCGGCTGGCAATGAAGGAGAAGTGGTGAGGCGAGAGCGCTCCTACGGCAGTGGCGCGCGAATCCTTTCGATTGGCATTGCCTCGACCGGCATCCTGACGTTCGCGTATTTCTCCATCGCCAGCCACGTGCTCGGCGAAGTCGCGGCAAAGCGCGTCGATCTGTTGTGGTCGATCATGTTCGTGATCATCTCGGTCATTTACAGACCGATCGAACAGCTGCTGAGCCGCACGATCGCCGACCGTCGCGCGCGCGGGCACGAACAGCATTCGGTACGCGTACCAATCGCGATTCAGACGGGCTTCGCACTCGTCTTCTTGATCCTCGCGCTGGCGCTCCACGAAGTGCTGATCGACAACGTGTTCGACCACTATGCGGCGCTGTATTGGGTACTGGTGGTGGGCACGCTGGCCTACGCCGCCAGCTATTTCGCGCGTGGCTGGCTGGCTGGGCACGAATTCTTCGGGCTGTTTGGCGGCCTGGTGCTGATCGAATCGCTCTCGCGCCTGTGCTTTGCACTGGCGGTTGCGCTCGGCATCGCACACGGCCAGACGGCGGTCGTGCTGGGCATTGCCGCTGCGCCGTTCGTATCGCTTGTTGTCGTGCCGGTAGCGTTCGCGCGACGCTCCAGCGTGCCCCATGGGGCACCTGAGATGGAGGAGCTGGACGCCGCCTTGGCCGGGCCTGGTACAGAGGGCGTCGAGGAGGCCGTAGCCGCCGACGAGTTGTCGCTCAGGCGCGGATCGGGCTTCGCATTCGCCGTCTCGGGCGTGATGCTCTCAGAGCAGACGCTTCTGAACGCGGCAGTGCTGACGGTCGACATCACCTCCACCAACGTGGCACTCGCCGGGATCGTCTTCAACGTGCTGCTGATCGCCAGGGCGCCGTTGCAGCTGTTTCAGGCGATTCAGACCTCACTGTTGCCGCACCTGACTGGCCTCGAGGCGACCGAGGGGCATGCGGCTTTCGCAAAGGCGATCCGTGTGACGGTGATCGCGATCGCCGCGTTCGCGCTGGCGACAGCGCTCGGATTGCTTGCGATCGGCCCGCCCGTGATGAAAGCGCTGTTTGGTCAAAGCTTCGAATACGGCCGCGTGGGCCTCGCACTGATCGGATTGGGCATGGGCATGCACCTGACCTCTGGGGCACTGAACCAGGCGGCGCTGGCACGCAACCAGGCGCGCACGGCAGCTGCCTGCTGGATCGTCGCGGCGGTCGTATTCGTGGCGTGGATGCTGGCGCCGTTGGTTTCTGAAGAACTGCTGCGAACCGAGATCGGTTACCTCGGCGCGACGAGCCTGCTGGCGTTGATGCTTGGCCTGGTGTATCGGCGCGGCACCCGGGCTACTCAGATGGCTCCCGCGGCCTCGACGATCGCGCGGTAGGCGGCAGCAGGATCGGGCTCGCCGAAGATCGCCGAGCCGGCGACGAATAGGTTGGCGCCCGCCTCGCGACAGCGAGGCGCGGTGCTCGGGTCCACGCCGCCGTCCACCTCGAGGGCGACGCTCTCGCCAAGGATGTGACGCAAGCGCGTCGCCTTGTCCAGCGTGTGCTCGATCAATTGTTGCCCAGCCCATCCGGGGTTGATCGTCATGCACAGCGCGAGATCGATCGCGTGCGCCATCTCCGCGAGTGCCCCCACCGGAGTGGCCGGGTTGATCGCGATGCCGACACACGCGCCACTATCGCGCACGAGACTCGCGGCGTAGGCGACATGCGGCGTAGCCTCGGCGTGGAAAGTGATCGAATGGGCCCCGGCGCGCACGAACTCCGCGACCTGGCGCTCAGGACGCTCGATCATCAGGTGTACGTCCAGCACGCCCCCGACCTCCTCCAGCTGCTCGCGCAACGAGGAGACGATCAGCGGCCCGAGCGTGATCGCCGGAACGAAGTGACCGTCCATCACATCGACGTGGATGACCCGCGCCCCGGCATCCAGCACCTCCCCCACCTGCGCCCGCAGCGCCCCGAAATCGGCAGAGAGGATCGAGGGCGCGACGCGTACCGCGCGCAGGGTGTCGGCTGTGCTCACGCCCGGATTCTCACAGACCGTGGGCTGATATGGACACGCAGGGCAAGCGAGGCGCGGACGCAAGGAGCGCGGTGTGCTGCGCACATAAGCGACTGAGGACAAAGCCTCGCGCAGCCATGCGTGTTCATATCGGCATCAGCATTGAGTCACCGCAGTTATTGCACTTGAGAATCGCAGTCGAGGACATGCGCACGATCGTGGAGTGCTCACCGCAGTTGGGGCATACCGACGTAAGCTCGAAGCGATGCAAGCAGTAGACACAGCGGTATCGCCCGGGCAGGTTGGTCGGGCGCAGCCATGGCTCGGAGCAGTTGGGGCACGCCGGGCCGAGGTCGACCTTGTCTTTCGGCGTGGACCCCTCCATAACTCAAAGCCTACCCGGAGATGACTCGGCTACTCGCCGCATCCGGGCGATGAAGAATCCCGCGGTGTGGTCGCGGTGGGGCATCGTCAGGAGGACCTTGGGTGCGTTTGGATGGGAATGGATTTGCTGTTCGTGCATAAGGTCTTCGAGCGCGAACCCGGAGTTACGATCCAGAAACGATTCTATTTGTCGCTCGTTCTCGACTGGGGAAATCGTGCACGTCGAATACACCAGCACGCCACCCGGACGGAGCACGGCGGCACCGGCCGCAAGGATCGCCGCTTGAAGAGTGGCGAGGCGCTCGATGTCCTCGGGGGAGATCCGCCAACGCAAGTCCGGGCGTGCCTGCAGCGTGCCAAGCCCCGAACAGGGCGGGTCCACGAGCACGCGATCGAACACGGCTCCCTCGGGACGCGCCACGGCGGCATCTGAGACCTCGACGCGCACGCAACTGGCGTGCAGCCGTCGTGCCGTATCCCGCAATTGCTCGGCACGCGCGCGGTTGCGCTCGACGGCGAGCACTTCGCCGCGGTCACGCATGAGTGCGGCCAGATGAGTGCTCTTGCCGCCCGGTGCGGCGCACAGATCGAGCACGCGCTCGCCGGGCTGAGGGTCCAGCGCGCGTGCGACAAGCATCGCGGCACGCGATTGCGCGAGGATCGCTCCCGACGCCCACGCCCCGGTGCGGTGGATATCGAGCGGACCGTCCAGCACGAGCGCTTCGGGCAGCTCCGGGTCGGTATGCGTGGGCACACCCAGCTGGGCTGCAACGGCGGCGACATCCGTTTGCGCGGACGCTCTTGTTTCATCCGCGACGGCGCCATTATTGGTGTGCAGTGTGTTGACGCGCAGTGCGAGCTCACCCGGCTCGTTATCGGCGGCCATCAGCGCACGAGCGTCTGCCGACCCCAGCTCACTCCACCACAAACGCGCGATCCACTCCGGATGGGAGTGAGCGATCGCGGCATGCTCAGGCGTGTCCTCGCGCAGGCCGCCGAGCAGCGCATCGACTCCTTCGCGCCCCGCACGACGCAACACGGCATTGACGAGGCCATGACCGGAGCGCCCCGGCGCACTACCGAGCTTGGCCAGCTCTACGCAGTCGGCGACAACCGCGCGGTCAGGCGCTCCGCTCATGTACAAGAGCTCGTAGAGGCCGAGTCGCAGTGCGCCGAGTACTGGCGCGTCGAGCCGTGCCGATGGACGGTCCGCGAGGCGCTCGATCAGGTGGTCGAGCGTGCCGCGACGCTGGATTGTTCCGTAGGCGAGCCGCATCGCGAGCGCACGATCGCGCGCGTCGAGCTCACGGGTCTCCGATTGCAGCGCACGGTCGGCGTACGCTCCCTGCTCGAACACGCGCCGCAGGACCGTGTAGGCGCAGCGTCGCGCCGGCGCGAGATGTGTGCTGGCCGCCCCTGACTTTCCCCCGCCCGCCGGCCGCCTCGCGCCTGAGCCCTCGCGTCGAACCTCGCCCGCCATCAAGCGCCCGGCAGCCCGTGGCCATGCAAGAACGCCGCGGCGTCCATCGGCAGCTTGCCGGGCGGCTGCACGACAAGCAGCTCGAGAAGGCCCGGAGCGCACGCCAGCAACAGACGTTCGCCGCTCGCGTACACCCCCGCCTCGGCCGGCGTACCTGCCTCGGCCGGCGCCTCCTCTCCCGCCGACACCCCCTCTCCAGCCGGCGTACCCGCATCGGCGAGTACAGCACGCTTGACCCCGAGCAGGGTCCCGTCGGAGAGCGCGACGCGCGCGCCGATGTGCGGGGTGAGCGCGCGCACCGCACACTCCAGCTCGGCAGCCGGCCTGCTCGGGTCGAGCAGCCGATCCTCGGGGCCAATCTTCTCCGCATATGTGACGAGCCGCTCGTCCTGCTCGGCGAACTCCAGCGGCCGTCCGGCCTGAAGCGCGTCGAGTGCTTGCAGCAAGAGCCGGCCACCAAGCGTGGCAAGCCGCTCGGCGAGCGAGCCGTACGTATCGCTCTGCAGGATCGGCTCGCGCTCGGCGAGACACACGGGCCCGCTATCGAGACCCGCGGTCAATCGCATGATCGACACGCCCGTGTGCTCGTCACCGGCCATGATCGCGCGCTCTACCGGTGCTGCCCCGCGCCAGCGCGGCAACAGCGACGGGTGCACGTTGAGCATTTGAAAGTCAGAAAGCAACGGCTCCCGTATGAGCGCGCCGAACGCGCACACGAGCACCGCCTCGGGCGCGACGCTCGCGACCAGTGCGCGGGTAGCCTCGTCGTTCACACTCTCAGGCTGGGCCACTTCGAGCCCGAGCGCGCGCGCAGCCTCGGCAACGGGTGGACTCGATAGCTTGCGTCCGCGGCCGGCGGGCCGGTCGGGGCGCGTCAGGATCAGTGCCGGACAGTGGGCGCCACCACCCGCGCCCTCATCGACACCCTCGCTCGCCAGGCTCTCGAGCACTGCGGCGGCAAACCGCGACGTGCCGAGGAAGACGGTGCGCACTATGCCGCGCTTGAGGCGGTAACCGCTTCGCGCATCTCGCGCATCGCCTGCTTGCGTGCCTCACGCGGGATGCGGTCGAGGATCAGGATACCGTCGAGGTGGTCGATCTCGTGCTGGACGATGCGCGCCGGAAGGCCCTCTACTTCCACCACAATCTCCTCGCCATGCGCGTCGCGGGCGCGGGCGCGCAGGCGTGCGTAGCGCTCGACCTCGACGTGCACGCCCGGCAGGCTGAGGCAGCCCTCCTCGGCACTCTCCAGCTCATCGCTAACCCACTCGAGGACCGGGTTTACGAGCGCGGTGAGCGGATCGTCGGTGTAGGCGCGATACACGAGCACGCGGTGCAGCACGCCAAGCTGGGTCGCGGCGAGCCCGACACCGAGTGCGTCGTGCATCAGCTCCCCCATCCGCTCGATCTCCTCAACCAGCCCAGCATCGAAACGTTCGACCGGCAACGCGGTCGTGCGCAGCACGGGATCGCCGAACTTGCGCACGTGGCGCAGCGCCGCGTCGCGGCGCGCTCGTGTCTCTGGATCCAGCTCCTCGACGCTCGGCGCACCCTCCTCGGGCTCCACCTCGGCGTCCATCTGCTCCTCGTCACTCATCGACGCAAAGTCTAGTTCGCGCGAGCCTCGCGGCTATTGCGGGTCGACGTCCACGCTGAAGCTGACGCCGCTGTGCCCGCGCTGCTCGGCGACACTGCGTACGGCATCGCCGACGGCGCGCACAACGGCCGCGCGGTCGACCGGAGGCGCCTTCACCACGAGCTGGTAGCGCTCACGCCCACGCAACCTGAACAGTGAAGCTGGGCCGAGAATGTTCGCCCCCACAGCGCCAACGGCGTCCCGCACGCGCTCGGCCGCGGCGTGGGCACGCGCCGCGTGCTCGGCGGCACACACGACGCGGATCAGGCTCGCGAAGGGCGGGTAGCCGAGCGCTTGGCGGCGTTGTAGCTCACCGGCGAGGAAACCGTCGCTGTCATGCGCGGCGGCGTGCGCGATCGAGCGGGCTGCGGGCGCGATCGTTTGCACGAGTACATGCCCGTCATTACCCCGCCCGACGCGACCCGCGAGCTGTGTGACAAGCGCGAAAGTGCGCTCCTCGGCACGGAAGTCGGGGAAGCGCAGCGTCGCGTCCGCGTCGAGCACCACACCAAGCGCGACGTCGGGGAAATCGTGTCCCTTGGCGACCATCTGCGTGCCAATCAGCACGCCCGCGGGAGCAACCTGAAAACGGCCGAGTAGAGCGGCAACATCGCTAGCGGAGCCGTGCGCACCGCCGGCCGTATCGGCGTCCAGGCGGAACACGGGAAACTCGCCGTCGTCCAGTGCAACGGCAAGCTCGTGTTGCATTTGCTCGGTTCCAGCCCCGTGGCGGGCCACGGAGGCCGAGCCGCACGCACAACGGTTGGGAGCCGCCTCGCGGTAGCCGCAATGGTGGCACGCGAGAAAACCACCAGCGCGGTGCAACACGAGCGCAACGTCGCAGTGCGGACAGCCCCACACGCGCCCACACTCGCGACAGGTGAGGAAGTTCGACCAGCCGCGGCGGTTGAGCAGCACGATCGCCTTACTGCGGGCGGCGCGCACGTCGGCAAGCGCTTGCACGGTAAGCGGGTGCAACGGGTGCGATTGCTCGCGCATGTCGAGCACGCTCACCGCCGGCAACGGCCGGCCATCGACGCGGCGGGAGAGCCGTAGCGGATGGCTCGCGTCGTAGATGCTCTCCGGGCGCGGTGTGGCGCTGCCGAGCAGCAGCAGCGCGCGACTGTCACTTACGCGGCGAGTGGCAACCGTACGCGCGTCGTAGCGGGGGTCGCCCTCGTGCTTGTAGGAGGAATCGTGCTCCTCGTCGATCACGATCAAGCCGAGCCGCTGCACGGGGGCAAACACTGCCGAACGTGGCCCTACGCACACGCGCGCCTCCCCCACACGCAGGCGTCGCCACTCCTCGCGGCGCTGGGCGACCGTGAGGCGCGAGTGAAGCACCGCAATCGTGTCACCGAAGCGTTCGACGAAGCGCCCGACGATCTGCGGCGTAAGCGCGATCTCGGGAACGAGCACGATCGCTCCGCGATCGCGCTCGAGCGCCTCGGCGACGAGGCGCACGTAGACCTCCGTCTTACCCGAGCCCGTGATTCCGGCGAGCAGCCGCGTCTGAGCGGTTTCGGTCTCCAGTGCGGCGGTGAGATCGGCGAGCGCAGCGGCCTGCTCGTCGCTCGGCACCGGCGGCTCGAGCGTGCGCGCACCAAGCGAGACATGCTCTGCTCGGGCGGGCGCGGCTCGACGTTTGCGTCCGCTCAACCGTCGTGTGGCCGCTGGCGGCAGCACAAGCGCGAGCGCACGCGCGAGCGTGGAGCAGTACTCCACGGCGAGCCACTCCGCCAGCGCGACAAGCTCGATCGGGACACCGAGCTCGAGTGCGCGCAACGGTGCGAGCAGCTTCTCCTCGGAGACGTCGCTACTGTCGACCAGCGCGGTAACCACGCCAAGGATCTCGCGCCGCCCGAACGGTACTACCAGCATCGAGCCAACCGTCACCTCTCCGCGCAGCTCAAGCGGAAGCCGGTAATCGAACGGCCCGCGCAAGGCGCGGGCCGTCGTCATCGGCTCGACCTGGGCTATCGCGGACGACGAGTCGGACGGTTGGGTGAGCGGGCGGGCGGGCACCCCAAAAAACTACGGGTGCACCCGGTCAGACGCCTGCGCCCGCGGCCGACAACCCAGCGGCCGCTCGCAACGCCTCGGCCTTGTCGGTCTTCTCCCACGTGAAGTCGTGATCGTCGCGACCGAAATGTCCGTAGGCGGCGGTCTTCTGGTAGATCGGACGGTGCAGTTTCAGCTCCTCGCGGAAAGCGCCGGGGCGCAGGTCGAAGTGCTCGTCTACGAGCCGCGCGATCTCTCCGCGGCCGACCTTCTCGGTGCCGAACGTCTCGACCATGACCGACACCGGATGCGCGACGCCGATCGCGTAGGCAACCTGCACCTCGGCGCGGTCGGCAAGGCCCGCCGCCACGATGTTCTTGGCTACCCAGCGCGCCGCGTAGGCGGCGGAGCGGTCTACCTTGGACGGGTCCTTGCCGGAGAATGCACCGCCGCCGTGACGGGCCATGCCGCCGTAGGTGTCGACGATGATCTTGCGGCCGGTAAGGCCACAATCGCCCATTGGGCCACCGATCACAAAGCGTCCTGTGGGGTTCACGAGAAAGTTCTTCTGAAGCTTCTTCTCGTCGTAGAGCTCGGCCGGGAGCACGGGACGCAGCACCTGCTCGAACAGGTCGGGCTTGATCAGCGTCTCGGAATCGATGCCGTCGGCATGCTGTGTAGAGATCAGGATCTTTTCGATCTCCACGGGACGCCCGTCCTTGTAGCGGACAGTGACCTGCGTCTTGCCGTCAGGGCGCAGATAGGGCAGTACCTCGCCCTTGCGCACCTCGGCGAGCCGCTTGGAGAGCTTGTGGGCGAGCGCGATCGGCAGTGGCATCAGCTCCTCGGTCTCGTTCGAGGCGTAGCCGAACATCATGCCTTGATCGCCCGCACCAGCAACGTCCAGCTCATCGTCGTCGGCGGGGTCGTGGCGCGTCTCATACGCCGCGTTGACGCCCTGCGCGATGTCGGGCGACTGCTTGTCGATCGCGTTGATGACCGCGCAGGTGTCGCAGTCGAAGCCGTAGGCGGCGTTGTCGTAGCCGATCTTGCGCACCGTCTCGCGAGCGATTTCCTGAATGTCGACATAGGTGTCGGTGGAAATCTCCCCGGAGACGACGATCAGTCCGGTGTTGACGAGTGTCTCACAGGCGACGCGGCCGTAGGGGTCGTCGGTGAGCACGGCGTCCAGCACGCCGTCTGAGATCTGGTCGGCGATCTTGTCGGGGTGTCCCTCCGTGACCGACTCGGAGGTGAACAGGAACTCTTTATCGGAATGTTGGCTCATGGTTTGGGGATCGGCTCCATGCGTCGCTTGCGAAGTGGACAGCAGTCTATGCAGCCTGCACGCGGGTGCGGGTGCCGCGCTCGACGAAGTCGATGATCAAGGGCACTCCATCCATCCCATAGCGTGCGCGCAGGCGGTTCTCGATGAAGTAGGCGTAGTCGCGCGTTACGCGCGCACGCGAGTTGACCTGGATCGCGAAACGAGGGGGGGCCTCCTCGATCTGGGTCATGTAGATCAGCTTCAGACGATGCTGAGAAGAGCCTCTGCGCGTGCCGACAGGCGGCTGGCGAGCTTGCACGGCCTCGGCCAGGAAGCGGTTAAGCTCCGAGGTGGGGATACGCCTGCGACGGCGGTCCCCAAGCGCAAGCGTCTCGGCGATCAAGCGCGAGACGTTGCGGCCTGTCTTGGCGCTGGCGGTGAGCACGCGCGGACGCAGGCGCAGCTTCGCGGCGACGACAGCCCGTTCGTGGTCGAGATCCTGCTCGCTTCCTTCGTTTAGATCCCACTTGTTGAGCACGATCGCGGTGGCGCAACCTGCCTTCATCGCCAGCTCGGCTACGCGCAGATCCTGGGCGGTGACGCCGTCGGTTGCATCGCACACCACCAGCGCGACATCGGCGCGCTCAGCAGCGCGCTGGGAGCGCAGCGTCGTGTAGTACTCCACCGAGTCGGCAACCTTTGACTGACGCCGCATACCGGCAGTGTCGATCAGGATCAGCCGGCGAGGGCCGGTGCCATCCGGGGCGTCCACCATCAGCGGTGTGTCGATCGCGTCGCGAGTGGTGCCTGCGACCTCGGAGACGATCACGCGCTCTTCGCCGAGGAAGCGGTTGACAAGCGAGGACTTGCCGACATTCGGGCGACCGATTAGGGCAAGTCGGATCTGATCGTCTTCGGCGACCGTCTCCTCCTCAGGCGGCAACAGCTCGACAATCCGGTCCAGCAGATCGCCCGTGCCGAGGCCCTGTGCCGCGGAGACCGCAAGCGGCTCACCGAGGCCCAGGCGATGGAAATCAGCGGCCAGCGGCAGATCTGAGACGCCGTCACACTTGTTGGCGGCGACGATGCTCGGCAATGGAGCACGGCGCAAGAGCTCAGCCATCTCCTCATCGCCAGGCCGGGCCCCCGCCTTGGCGTCTACGACGAGCACCGCCACCTCCGCATCGGCCAGGCCCGCGCGCGCCTGCTCGCGGATCGAGCCGGACAGCGGATCCTCGTCCTTGAAATCAACGCCGCCCGTGTCGATCAACGTGAATGTGCGACCACCCCACTCGCACTCGATCTCGTTGCGGTCGCGGGTGATCCCAGGGCGCTCGTGCACAACCGCCTCGCGCGAGCCCGCCAAGCGGTTGACAAGCGAGGACTTGCCCACATTCGGATACCCGACTATCGCTACCTTCTGCATCAGTGGAGTATGACCGGCCTGCGAGCTTGCATCGGCGCGGATTGGCGATCGGCTTTCGACCGAAACTCAAGCCGGCGTTCAAGCCGAAGCATTAGCGGCCCGCGCTAGCCCCGCAATGTGCTCGACCGCCTGCGCGATCGTCATGCCTGTCGTATCGAGCACGATGGCACCCACGGCGGCTTCCAGCGGGCTATGGGCACGTGTGGTGTCACGCGCGTCGCGCAGTGTCTGCTCAGCCATGACAGTCGCCGGATCGACTCCCAGCTCGGCGGCACGCCGACGTGCACGCTCGACGGGATCGGCAGTCAGATACACCTTCAGCTCGGCGTCGGGCGCCACGACCGTGCCGATGTCGCGTCCCTCTGCCACACAATCGCCGGCGGCGATCAGCTTGCGCTGCTTGGTCACAAGCGCTTCACGCACGCCCGGGTCGGGGGCGACGCGCGAAGCCGCCTCGGACACCTCGGGCGTACGGATCGCCTCGCTGACGTCGCGCCCATCGAGCAGCACACGCACAGGCGCGGAATCGCTCCCAGCCGCGAACTCGATCCGAGCCGCGACGGCCAGCCCAGCCGGGGCACGCTCGGGCGCCTCCAGCGTGAGCAGCCCCACACAGCGATACATCGCGCCGCTGTCGAGATAACCGAAGCCAAGCCGCCGAGCAAGCGCACGAGCCACCGTGGACTTGCCCGCCCCGGCGGGGCCGTCGATCGCGATCAGCACGAGAAGTCGAACATCAGCTTGTCAGCGCACCAATATCGTTTACGAAGCCCGGATAGGACACGGCTGCCGCCTCCATCCCGTGCACGGTGACTCCCTCGCGCGAGGCGAGGCCGGCTACAGCTCCCATCATCGCCAGGCGATGATCGCCGGCGGCATCGATGCTGCCGCCGCGTAGACCGCCCGCCTTGGTGCCTCTGGGCTTACCGCGTACGGCGAAGCCGTCCTCGGTTGCCTCGATGTCGGCGCCGAGGCCGCGCAGACCCTCAACTACAGTGGCGATCCTGTCGGACTCCTTTAGACGCAGCTCACCGGCGCCGCGCACGATCGTGTCCCCCTCGGCGAAGCAGCCGAGCAGCGCGACCAGTGGCAGCTCATCGATGGCTAGCGGCACCTCCTCGGGCTCTACCGTCGTTCCCTCAAGGGCCCCGTGGGCGACATCCAGGTCGCAGATCGGCTCTTGCGCGATCAGCTCGCCGCTCTCGTCCTCCAGGTCGCCGAGCACAATGCCACGCATCCGCTGCACGATGCGCAGGAAACCGGTGCGGGTCCAATTGGCACCGACATCGCGGACGAGCAGGCGCGAATCGGGCACGAGTACTCCCGCCGCGACGGCGAAGGCGGCCGAGCTGGGATCGCTGGGCACAACCACGCGGTCGAGCACCAACTCGTCCGCGTTCATCGCGGTGACATGCTTGCCGTTGCGGTGAATGTTCACGCCGGCGCGAAGCAGCATGCGCTCGGTGTGGTCGCGACTGCGCACCGGCTCGCCGAGTGTCGTGGCGCCGTCCGCAGCCAGGGCGGCCAGCAGCACGCACGACTTCACCTGAGCGCTTGCAACCGGCAGCTCATAGGAAATCGAGCGCAGGCGGGCTCCGTGGATCGTGAATGGCGCAAAGCGATCTTCGCGCGCGTCGATGGCCGCCCCCATCAGGCGCAGCGGCTCGGCAACGCGATCCACTGGACGGCGACGGATCGACTCGTCGCCATCCAGCGTGAAGGAACGTCCCTCCTGCGCGGCGAGCCAGCCCGGCAGCAAGCGCATGAGCGTGCCGGCGTTGCCGACATCGATCGGCCCGTCGGGCACCCGTGCCTCGCGCAGACCTGTGCCACGTATCGTGACGACGACTCCCGCGCCAGGGGATGGGGGGTCGCGTTCGTCCACAAGTGCGCCTAGCGCCCTGACGGCCGCGAGCGTCGAGTCGGTGTCGGCCGCATGTAGATAATTCTCGATGCGAGTCGGCTCTGAGGCCATCGCGCCCAGCAACGCGGCCCGATGAGAGATCGACTTGTCCGGCGGGGCCGTCAGCTCGCCATGCAACCCACTGGAGGGCTCGAAGCGCACATCCATAGGCTTCCTACCCTACGAGTCCGGCGCGAGACCTGCTTGGCGCAGGTGCTCGCGCTGTACGTGCGCCCGCTCGTTCCATGCCGCCAGCGCCGCGCCGTCGCGCTCCTGGAGCGCCGTGCGCACGTCGCTGAGCCGCCCGATCGCGTCGTCTATCGCCTCGATCACCGCGTCCCGGTTTGAAAGGTATATATCGGTCCATATCGCCGTATTGGCACCCGCCACGCGTGTCGCGTCACGAAAGCTCGGGCCCGCCCCGAGCCCACCGCCCCGCTCATCGACGTCGCCTGACTCGATCACGCCCACGGCCTGCGCGACGAGCACGTTCGCGAACACGTGCGGCAAGTGCGACACGTTGGCCATCAGACGGTCGTGGGTGTCCGGGTCGATTGCCATAGGCCGCGCGCCGATCCGCTCGATCAGTCCACGCAGCCGCTCGACCGCCCACGGCGCGGCATCTGTGGGTAAGGAGGCTCCGGCCGCAAGCCACTGTGCGCCGGCGGGGGGTGTCAAGTACCACGTGGCTCCCTCGAACAGGTCCGCACGCGCATACTCCACGCCGCCGCGCTCGCTGCCCGCCAACGGGTGACCGCCGACGAAACGCGCGTCTGAGATCGACTCGACAATCGCACGCTTGGTCGAGCCGACATCACTGACGACGCACTCGGTGCCGGCCTCGCTGAGTGCAAGTTGGGCGACTCGTGTCGCCGAACCGACAGGAGCGGCTACGAACACGACGTCAGCCTCGCGCACGGCGTCGGCCACCTTAAACGCGGGCGCGTCTATAGCGCCCGCCTCAACCGCTCTCGACAATGCTTGCGCGTCGGGGTCATAGCCGACGACGTATGCGCCGGTGCGACGGCGCGCCGCCAACCCAATGGAGCCGCCGATCAGCCCGACTCCGAGCAGCGCCACTCTCATATGTTTCGAGCAGCCCTCAAGCCGTGGCGAATACCTTCCCCGCGAGCGCCGCGGCGCTCTGCACGGCCGCCGCATAGTCGGCAAACTCGTCCGCGATCAGCGCCTGGGGCCCGTCGCAGATAGCCTCGTCGGGGTTCGGGTGCACCTCGACGATGATTCCATCCGCCCCGGCGGCAGCCGCCGCCAGGGAGAGCGGCAACACGAGGTCGCGCCGGCCCGCCGCATGGCTCGGGTCGACGATTACCGGCAGGTGCGAAAGCTCCTTGAGCACCGGCACCGCCATCAAATCCAGGGTGAAGCGATAGGCCGTCTCGAACGTGCGGATACCCCGCTCGCACAGCATCACGTTCGGGTTGCCCTCCTTGAGGATGTACTCGGCCGCCATCAGCAGCTCATCCAGTGTTGACGACAGCCCCCGCTTGAGCAGAGCAGGACGCCCGGAGCGGCCCACCTCCGCGAGCAGCGGGTAGTTCTGCATGTTGCGTGCACCGATCTGTACGACGTCAGCGACTTCCAGCACTGGCTCTAGGTCGCGCATGTCCATCAACTCAGTGACGATCGGCAGTCCGCTCTGCTCCTTCGCCTCTGCGAGCAGCCTCAGTCCCTCCTGTCCAAGTCCTTGGAATGCGTAGGGAGAGGTGCGCGGCTTGTAGGCACCGCCACGGAAAAGTGCCGCGCCGGCGTCCTTGACGACCTCCGCGGTCGTGAGCGTCTGCTCGCGCGTCTCGATCGTGCAGGGACCCGCGATCAGCGCGAAGTGCTCGCCACCTATCTTGCGCCCTTCGATGTCGAGCACGGTGCGCTCGCCGTGGCGTATCTGTGAGGAGGCGAGCTTGTACGGCTTGAGGATCGGCACGACTCGATCAACGCCAGGCTGGCCCTCGAGGCCCAGACTCTCGACGCTTGCATCTTGCTCGACGTCGCCGATCGCGCCGATTATGGTCACGCGCGCGCCCTGGCTGCGATGGGCGAGCGCGCCGGCTCGCTCGATCTTCTGAACGACCGAGCCGATCTCATCCTCGGTCGCGGTCTCCTTCATGACGATCATCATTCGTTCATCCTTTCAAGTACGGGTTGATTTTGGGTGCTCGTCCGCTCCGTAAGCACCGCGTCGCCAGGGCGAGTCGCGATCGGCATGAGCCCGGTGAACGGCGCTCGATCCTCAAAGGATCCAGTGCGGCCTGGTGGCCTCCGCTCACGGACGGAGGCACGGCCGAAGCGCCTAGCTAAATCGCCAGGCGCAGCGAAACGACCAATACGACGCGCGGGCACACATAAGTGCGGAGGCTGGTGTCGAGGCGGTCGTCTGCATGATCGTCTAATACGTTTGTAGCAGAGAAGCAGCGCGCCGTCGAGCGTTCCAGGCCAGCCGTCTCCGACTTTTCACAGCACTTCCCCGAGCGCATCGAGAAAGATCGCGTTCTCCTCGGCCGTTCCGTAGGTGACTCGCAGCGCACCCGGACGTCCGAGCGCTCCGCCGCCACGCACGAGCACGCCGTGCTCCGCAAGACCGCGCATGACCTGCCGCTCGCGCTCCTCCGCCAGCTCTGGGTCATCCTCACCGAGGCCGAACCAGCAGAAGTTGGCCTGCGATTCGGCCGGTTCGATACCGAGTGCGCGCAGACGCTCATCGACGGAGATGCGCTCGGCGACGGTGCGCGTCACGCGATCGGTGACGGCGTCTTGATGGGCCAGCGCCTCCACAGCCGCGGTCTGAGCAACCGCGTTGCAGAAGAAGGGCTGGCGGATCTGGTCGACGGCGCGTGGCAGGTCGTCCGAGCCACACAGCGCAAAGCCGACACGCAACCCGCACAAGCCGTATACCTTGGAGAAGGTGCGCAGCAGTACCAGGTTGGGGTGGTGCGCGAGTAGTTCGACCGACGCATCGGGATCGTCGAGCAGGTTGAACTCGCAATAGGCCTCATCGACGATCACGCACACGTGCTTTGGAACTTCGGCGACGAAGTCCGCGATCTCGGCGAGCGGTAGCGCTGTGCTCGTCGGGTTGTTCGGGTTGCAAACGATCGCGATACGCGTCGCGACTGTTATCTCGCGCAGCATCGCCTCCAGGTCGTGACAGTCGTTCGCGTCCAGCGGCACCGTCACCGCGCGCGCGCCGGAGGCGGCGCTCAAGTGCGGGTACACCGAAAAGGAGGGCCACGCGTACACAAGCTCCGCGCCGGGCTCCAGCAGCGCCTCGCCCGCCGCGAGCAGGATGTCGCACGAGCCATTGCCGATCGCGATACGCGAGGCGGGCACGCCGTAGCGATCCGACAAACGCTCGCGCAACAGCGCGTTGGTGGGATCGGGATAGCGGTTGAGCGTCGGCAGCGCGCTCTGTATCGCCTCGATCACCGCCGGCAGGGGCGGCCACGGCGACTCGTTGGAGGCGAGCTTGACCCGCGGTGCGCGCTCGGCATACCCGCCCGCCACCGGATAGGAGGGGATACGGGAAATGCGCTGTGAGAACTCGAGTGCCACGGGACTATTGTGGCGAACGCCGCGACGGTCCGGCGCGACGGCGGTCGCAGCACGATCTACGCGGACGCTCGGGCGCTACTGTGCCGCCTGCAGGTCGGCGCGCAAGCTGGCCGCCTCGCGCATGTACACGTGCTTGGCTTCGTGCTCATCGCCAGCGTAGTAGTGGATCAGCACGCGTATCACTTTCGCTAAGGACCCCGGCACCGGTATCTCGCGCGCACACAGCAGCGGCACGCGCTCGAAGCCGAGTTCTCGCGCCGCCACCGCAGGGAACTCGGCTGTGAGGTCGTCGGTGACGGTGAAGATGCAGCTCACCACCTGCTCCGGGGAGAGCGCGTTGCGCTCCATGATCTCGCTCATCAGCTCGGTCGTGGCGCTGAGAATCTCATGCGCATCGTCGTGAGTTGCCGAGATCGCGCCGCGCAGGGCATAGAGGCGTTGCGACATCGAGGCCGATTGTGTCAGAGCGAGCAGCCGTACCCGCCGGTGAGCGCGCACACAGGGTGTACGTGGCTATTGCGCCGACCGTTGCCCGCCGACGGAGCCGCGCAGCCGCTCGACCTCAGGCTCGCTCAAACGCCTGTAGGCACCGGGCGCGAGGTTCCCCAACTTCAGCGGCCCAAACGCAATACGTTCGAGCTCGCGCACCGGATGACCGACCGCGTCGCACATGTGCCTAACCTGGCGGTTGCGGCCTTCGTGGATCGTCAGCTCGAGCACATCCGAGCCGACCCGCCGCACGCGAGCCGGCGCCGTTGTCCCGTCCTCGAGGCTCACCCCCTCGCGTAGCCGGCGCAACGCCTGCTCCCCCACCGACCCACCGCCGACACGCGCCCGATATGTCTTTTGGACCTCAAAGCTCGGGTGCGTCAGCAGGTGTGCCAGCGTCCCGTCGTTGCTCAACAAGATCAACCCACTCGAGTCGGCATCCAGTCGCCCGACCGGGTAGAGGCGTGAGTTCTCGTCTGCGATCAGCGACACGACGGTCGGGCGAGCGTGCGTGTCCTTCGCGGTGCTGAGTACGCCGAGCGGCTTGTTCAGGGCATACACAACGCGTGCCTCCGGTCCGTTAAGCGGGCGCCCGTCAGCCGTGACCACGCTGTGATCGTCAACGTCTAGCGCAGGATCGAGCACGATCTTCCCCGCGACCGTAACCCGCCCATCCCGGATCATCGCCTCTGCCGCACGGCGCGAAGCGACGCCGGAGTGGGCCAAATACTTGCCAAGGCGCATTGGCTGCAACGATAGGGCTGTGGATCTAGAACTTCTCGACCGAGAACTCACAGCAACTGGACAACCTGCGTTTCGCGCGCGGCAGGTGTGGGAGTGGGCGGCGAAGGGCGCCACTGGGTACGAGCAGATGACGAACCTGCCGGCCCCACTACGCGAGTGGCTGCAGGAGAACGTGCCGTTCTCGACACTGAGCTCGCGTGAGCAGCGCACCGCAAGCGACGGCACCGTCAAGGTGCTGTTCGAAACCGCCGACGACCGGCCCCTGGAGGCTGTGCTGATGCGCTATCGCGATCGGCGCCACTCGATCTGCGTGTCCTCGCAGTCGGGCTGTCCGCTTACGTGCACGTTCTGCGCAACCGGCCGCATGAAATTCGCGCGCAACCTAACGGCCTCGGAGATCGTCGACCAGGCGCTTTTTTTCCGTCGTATCGCACCGGTGGACCACTGCGTGTTCATGGGCATGGGTGAGCCGATGCTCAACCTCGACGCCGTGCTCGCCGCGTGCGAGCGGTTGCCCGATATCGGTATCGCCCACCGTCGCACCGCGATCTCCACGGTCGGCTGGATACCCGGGATCGAGCGGCTCACCGAATGCGATATGCCGTTGCGACTCGCGCTCTCGCTGCACGCAGCCGACGAAGCGCTGCGCAGCGAGCTGATGCCCGTCAACGAGCGCTACCCACTATCGGATGTGATCGATGCGTGTCGGGCGTTCTACGAGCGCAAGCGCCGGCGCGTTTTCGTGGAGTACGTGATGCTCTCCGGTGTCAACGATCGCTACGAGCAGGCGGTCGCGCTGGCAAAGCTGCTCGGCCCAAGAGGTTCGGGGGAGCAACCACGCATGTTCAAGGTCAACCTAATTCCCTATAACCCGACGGATTCGTCCTACGAGGGATCCAGCCGGGATTCAATCGCCGCGTTCAAGGGTGCATTGGAGGCACGAGGCATCCAGGCGACGGTGCGTCTCACGCGCGGCCGCGATATCGATGCGGCCTGCGGACAGCTCGCTGCCCGCGCGGCTTAAGCGCTATTGAAGCTCGGGCTGGGTGGCGCCGCCGGCGCGAGCCTCGCCGGCGCGCAATAGCCGGTCACGCAACTCGGCCTGCTCCTCGGGCGTGGGGTCCCACTGGGCCACGTCGGGCAGCTCGTCGATGCTCTTCAGCCCGAACAGCTTCAGGAACTGGGTAGTGGTGCGATACATCACCGCGCCGAATTGCGAGCGGCCCGACTCCTCCAGAAGCCCGCGCTCGAGCAGCGTCGAGGCGGCAGAGTCGGCGCTCACGCCGCGAATACGGGTTATCTCCGGGCGCGAGACGGGCTGTAGATAGGCGACGATGGCGAGCGTCTCAGCTTGCGCCGGCGTCAATGTGGATGCGCGCGGGCGGCTGAACAGGCGCCTAGCGGCGTCCTCGGTCTCTGGGTCGCTCGCGAACGTGAACCCGCCGCCCAGCTCGCGCAGGTTGATGCCGCTGCGACCCGGCGCGTAGCGTTCGGCCAGCTCGGCGAGTGCCGCAATCGCGGCGAGCTCATCGACCTGGGCCGCGTCCGCCAGCTCTTGCGGGCTCAGCGGGTCTGGCGCGAGGAACAACAGCGCCTCGACGGTACGCACGATCTGGGGCTCGGGCTCTGGCAATCCCTCGATGTCGAGCGCGCTGGCTACAGAGCTGTCTTCGACTGACGCGTCCAGCTCGTCCTGCTCGGGCTCGGCGCCCTCGGCGAGGGCGCCTGTCCGCTCTGACTCGAGGTCGGTGGCAAGCACATCCTCTTGATCGGCAGGAGACTGTCGATCCTCAAGCGCCGGCTGCTCCTGCCCGGGCTCGTCAGCCTGACCCCCTTGGGGGACGTCCCGAGGGGTGTCGGTCATCCGGCCCGGGCGTGTCGCGACTCTGCGGCGGCGACGGCATGGACGGCTATCTCGCCAAAGCTGTCCTCCTGCTCCCACCACGCTTCGCCGCGCTTGTACAGCTCCAACAGCGCGAACACGGTCACGGCAACCGTCATACGATCCTCGCCTCGCACCGCCTCGTCGAAGGAGAAGCGTCCGCGCCTGAGCAATCCACGCAGATGGTCCAAGCGCTCGGCGACCGTGACGCGCTGGATCGAGATGTGACGCAAGTCGATCGTGGGCGGCATGCGTAGCAATCGCCCAATCGCCTGGCCCAGCACTGCAGCGTTCTGAGACCCGTCTGTCGGCTCAGTGACCCACTTGCGCAGTTGGGCCGGCAATGGCGCGCTACGGAAGCGCACTCCTCGCTCGCGCTCGAACAATTCCTGCAGATGCGTGGAGGCGGAGCGGTAGCGGCGCGCCTGCAGCATCCGCTCCAGCAGCTCCTCCGCCGCCTCGCCGGGCTCTATGTCGAGCAGCTCCTCGCCATCCTCGGCGAGCATCAGGCGCGACTTTAGTTCGAGCAGCGCCGCGATCAGCACGATGAATTCGGTGGCCGTCTCCAGGTCCAGCTCGCCGCGGCCCTCCAGGTGGTCGAGATAGGCGAGCACGACGTCGGCCAGCTCCAGGTCGAGCAGGTCCACCTCCTCGCGCAGCACAAGCGCGAGCAACAGGTCGAACGGGCCGCTGAAAATCTCCAGGTCAAGGTCGAGCGCGGGAAGCGTCACCGAGCTACCGTACCGTGCGACCCCGACGACGTTGACGGGTACGCAACCCGCAAGAGAAGATGTCCTGCAAACCGAAGCTTTCGCGAGCTCATTGGGCGGCGCGCGGCGGACCGACGCCCATACACTCGCGTACGTCGACAAGCGTGCCAGCGGCGATTGTGTGTGCTCTGGAGGCGCCGTCGGCGAGCACCGCCTCCAGGGCCGGCTCGTCAGCGCGCAGCTGCACGTAGCGCTCGCGCACGGGCGTGAGCATCTCGATGACTGCTTCGGCCACCGCCGTCTTCAGATCGCCGTAGCCGCGTGCGTCGCGCATGTTCGCTTCCACCTGCTCAGGCGTCTTCTCGCTTGCGACTGCGAGGATTTCGATCAGGTTGGACACGCCGGGCTTCTCGGGCGAGCGTTCGATCTCGCGTCCGGAGTCGGTGACGGCCGACTTGAACTTCTTGAGAATCGCGGCCGGCTCGTCGAGCACGTACACAGTGCCCAGACCACCGGCTGCGCCGGCGGTGCCCGAGCCACCGGTAGTGGACATCTTGCGCGTGGGGTCCTGTAGGTCCATGATGCGCGCCCCTACCTCGGGGATACGGTGCTCGGGCACGAGCAGCACCTCCTCACCGTCGCAAAAGCGCGCGTTGAAGCGTCGGGCGACGTCGCGCATCAGCTCCAGGTGCTCACGCTGGTCCTCGCCGACGGGCACCTCCTCGGCACGGTAGGCCAGCACGTCGGCGGCCTGTAGAACCGGATACAGCAGCAATCCGGCAGAGACGAGCTCGCGCTGGGCGAGCGACTTGTCGCGGAACTGGTGCATGCGCTGCAGACGTCCCAGCTCGGTGACGCCCGAGAGCAGCCAGCACAGCTCTGTGTGCTCGGGCACGTCGCCCTGGCGGAACAGAATGCAGCGGGCGGGATCGAGGCCGGCCGCCAGCAACAGCGCGGTCAGATCGTAAGTGCTGCGGCGCAGCTCGGCAGGGTCATAGGCGACCGTGATCGCGTGCATGTCCACGATGCAATAGATCGTCTCGCCGCGGTCCTGTCCCTCCACGAACTGGCGAATCGCGCCGATGTAGTTGCCGAGGTGCTTGGTGCCTGTCGGCTGGATGCCAGAGAAGATGCGCACGCTAGAGAGACTGCCGGATAACCGGATGCTTCGCCGCGCCGACCTCGTCCAGACGGCGCACAGGGGTGGTGTAAGGCGCGTTCTGAGCGATCTCAGGGTCCTCCGCGGCCTCGCGCAACAGCTCCGCGAGCGCTTCTGCGAAGCCGTCGAGCGTCTCCTTGGTCTCGGTCTCGGTCGGCTCCACCATCAACGCCTCCTCGACAAGCAGCGGGAAGTAGACCGTGGGCGGGTGATAGCCGTAGTCGAGCAGGCGCTTGGCGAGGTCGAGCGTCTTGATCTTCAGATTGCGCTTCATAGGGCCCCCAGACAACACAAACTCATGGAGGCACATCCCTCTGACCTCCTCATCCCCTGACGGGGATGAGGTATTGGGTTGGGCATTGGAGTAGGCCAACGGCAGGTGCTCTGTTACCCCCAACTCTCGCAACCGCGCGAGTAGGTAATTGGCATTGAGCACGGCCGTCTCGGAGGCGTCCTTCAGGCCCGGGGCGCCGAGCGAGCGGATGTAGGCGTAGGAGCGCACGAAGCAGCCGTAGTTGCCCTGGAAGCCACGCAGGCGGCCGATCGATTTGGCGCCGGGCCAGTCATCGACCAGATCGAACCTTGGGCCATCGCCGTTGGATCCCTCGCTGCGCACGATCCGCGGCACCGGCAGGAACGGCTCGATCCGATCGGACACCGCGATCGGCCCCGACCCCGGGCCCCCGCCCCCGTGCGGCTGGGTGAAGGACTTGTGCAGGTTGAAGTGCACGATGTCAAAGCCCATGTCCCCTGGGCGCGAGAGGCCCATGACCGCGTTGAGGTTGGCGCCGTCGTAGTAGAGCGTAGCGCCCACCTCGTGCACGATCTTGGCGATCTCCTGGATGTTGGGGTCGAACAGGCCGAGCGTGTTGGGGTTGGTGAGCATCAGACAGGCCACGTCGGAGTCGGCCTTGGCGCGCAGGTCCTCGAGGTCGACTCCCCCATCGGGGTTGGTCGCCACCTTGACGACCTGAAAGCCCGCCATCGTGACGGTTGCCGGGTTGGTGCCGTGGGCCGTGTCGGGCGTGAGCACCTTGTGGCGCGTCTCGCCCCGTGCCTCGTGGTAGGCGCGTGTGAGCAGCACTCCCGCCAGCTCGCCGTGCGAGCCCGCCGACGGCTGCAGGCAGACGTGCGGCAGACCCGATATCTCGCCAAGCGCCTGCTGCAGGCTCCACATCAGCTCGAGCGCTCCCTGCGCACGCTCGGGGTCCTGCAGCGGATGCAACCGCGCGTGGCCCGGGAGCGCCGCCACGCGCTCGTGCAGACGCGGGTTGTGCTTCATCGTGCAGGAGCCGAGCGGGTAGAAGCCCGAGTCGAGGTCGAAGTTGCGCTTGGAAAGACGTATGTAGTGGCGCACGATCTCGGGCTCTGAGACCTCTGGCAGGCGCGGCGGCGTTGCACGTCGCAGATGGGCGGGCAAGAGCTCATCGAGCGATACGTCGGGTACGTCCAGCTTGGGGCAATCGAAGGCTCGCCGGCCTGGAGCGCCGCGCTGGAAGATCGTGACGGCGGGCTCGCGCTGCAGCGCCGTGTCGGTGCTGTGGGCGGGCGGCCTCATGCGTGCGCACCCACCTCGAAGGGGCGGACGCCGGATTGGTTGGCGCTCGTCTCGGCGGCAACCGCCTCGCCCAGGACTTCGACCAGTCGGTCGATGTCGGCGCGTGAGCGGCGCTCGGTGATCGCCACGAGCAGGCCCCCGCGGTCCTGATCGCGGCCCGTGAGCGCGTACAGGTCGGCCCCGGGGTTGACGCCCCGTTCCGCACAGCGGCGGCGCACGGCCTCGACATCCGCGTCGAGGCGCACGGCAAACTCGCGCACCACGGGCTGGGAGTGAAGCTCGGCTACGCCGTCCAGCGCACACAGCGCCTCGCGCGCGTAGTGGGTGCGCTTGAGCAACAGATCTCCCAGTTCGACGAACCCCCTCCGACCTAGCCACGACAGGTAGACGACGCCCGCCAGAGCGTTGAGCGCCTGGGAGGTGCAGATGTTGGACGTGGCCTTCTCGCGGCGGATGTGCTGCTCGCGCGTCTGCAGCGTGAGCACGAAGCCGCGGCGACCATCCACATCGGTCGTCTCCCCCGCGATGCGCCCCGGCATCCGGCGCAAATAGTCCTTGCGCGCCGCGAAGAAGCCAAACGAAGGACCGCCGAAGTCCAGACGATTGCCAAGCGACTGGCCCTCTCCCACGGCCACGTCCACGCCGCACTCGCCCGGCGGGGCGAGAACGCCGAGCACGATCGGGTCGACCTGGGCGATCGTGACGAGCTGCTCGCCACCCGCCGTCTTCGCCGCGGCGGACAGGGCGGCGGCATCCTCGACGGCGCCGTAGAAGTTGGGCTGGGCGAAGATCGCGGCGCTCGTGTCCTGGTCGATCGCAGCGGCCCATGCGTCGGGGTCGGTGACGCCGTCGGAGAGCGGAACCTCGACCACCTCGATCCCATACCCGTGCGCATAGGTGCGCAGCGTGGCGAGCGTGTGCGGGTGCAGGCCGGCGGAGACGACGAAGCGCGAGCGACCGTTGTGCAGCTTGGCCAGGTACCCGGCCGAGGCGACCGCGCTCGGGCCCTCGTACACCGAGGCGTTGGACACGGGCAGTCCCGTCAGCTCGCAGATCGCCGTCTGATACTCGAACATCACCTGCAACCCGCCCTGGGAGATCTCGGGCTGGTAGGGGGTATAGGGCGTCAGGAACTCCGAGCGCTCCATCAGCATGTCCACGATCGCGGGCACGTAGTGGTCGTACATCCCCGCCCCGAGGAAGCACAGCTCGTCCTCGGCGCTGACGTTGTCGGCGGCCAGCGCGCGCAGGTGCTCGTAGACCTCCTGCTCGCTCCTGCCCTCGGGCAGATCGAGCGGGCGCGCGAGACGCACAGCCTCGGGAATCTGGCGGTCGAAGATCTCCTGCACGGAGGAGACGCCGATCGCCGCGAGCATCGCCGCGAGGTCGCTGTCGGTGACTGACGTGTACCGGGTCAAGTGAGGATGAGCGTAGCCGCTCGGCGCGACAGTTCCGTCAGGCACCGAGCGTCGCGCTGTAGGCGTCGGCGTCCAGCAGCGCTTCGCGCTCGGTCGGATCGGACATGCGCACCTTCACGAGCCAGCCCTCGCCGTAGGGGTCATCGTTGATCGCGTTGGGACTGTCGGCGAGCTTCTCGTTGACCTCGACGATCTCACCCGACAACGGTGCGACGACATCGGAGACCGCCTTGACGGACTCAACCTCGGCGTAGGGCTCGTCCTTGTGGACGATCGTGCCTGGCGAGGGCGCCTCGAAGAACACGACCTCGCCGAGCGCATCCTGCGCGAACCAGGTGATGCCGAGCACGGCGACGTCGGGGTCCTCGCTGTCGAGTCGCGCCCAGTCGTGTTCGGGGTGGTAGAGCAGGTCGTTGGGATATTCGGCCTCGGCCATTTCACCCGTCCTTTCGATAGAGCGGCTTGCGCATGACGGTCGCGGAGCGGATCTTGCCACGGACATCGATTTCAAGCACCGTGCCAAGCGCGGCGTGCTCGGCGGGAACATAGGCCATGCCGATGCCGGCGCCCAGGCCGGGCGAGAGCGTGCCGCTGGTGACCACACCGCCACCCACGATCGGATTGCCCTGGCGGGCGATTCCCGGGCCGTCGATCTCGAACGCGACGAGCCTCTCAGGAGGTCGGCCACCAGGGCTCGCCACCGGCTCCGCTTGCGAGGAGGCATCGGAGGACAGAGCCGCACGCGCCGCGCGGATCGGCCCCGCCCCGACAAAGTCGGTGTCCTCGCGACAGCACCAGCCGAGACCGGCTTCGATCGGGTTGCGATCGAGCGAGAGGTCGTTGCCGTACAGGTGAAAGCAGGCCTCCAAGCGCAGCGTGTCGCGGGCGGCAAGGCCACAGGGCACGGCGCCGCGATGCACCAGCTCGTCCCACAGGGCCGGGGCCTCGGCGGGACCTGCGAGCAGCTCGACCCCATCCTCGCCGGTGTAGCCGGTGCCGCACACGAGCACCTGCGCGCCTGCGAGGCGGCGCGTGGCGACGGTCATGCGGGCGGGCAAGGGCGCGTCGGAGATCGCCTGAACGATCTCGCGCGCGAGCGGTCCCTGCACGGCGAGCATCGCGTAGTCGTCGATGCGGTCGTGCAGCTCAGCCTCGAAGTCGCCGGCGTGCGAGTGAAACCAGGCGAGGTCGCGCTCGTGGTTTGAAGCGTTGGTCACGGTCAGATAGCGCTCGGGCTCTAGGCGATAGGTGAAGAGGTCATCAAGCACTCCGCCGCTCTCGTTGCAGAGCACGCTGTACTGCGCGCCACCGACGGGAATCTTCGCGACGTCGTTTGAGAGCAAGCGCTGCAAAAACGCCTCGGCGCCAGGACCGACGGTTTCGATCTCGCCCATGTGCGAGACGTCGAAGATGCCGCAGCGCTCGCGCACCGCCATGTGCTCGGCGCGCACGCCGTCGGGGTACTGGACGGGCATTTCCCAGCCGGCGAAGTCCACGATCTTCGCGCCGGCCGCCACATGGCGCTCGTAGAGCGGGGTGCGGCGGGGGTTCGGCACGGCGGGCAGGTTATCCGAGGCCGGCGTGGTCAGCACATGCGCTTGTTGAGCCTGCGTTCGACCCGGCACATGTGCCGGGTCCCGTCGGGCACATGTGCCCGACGGTAGACATGCCGCATGCGGCATGTCAGGGAACGCACTTGTGCGTTCCCGCGAAGCCGTGCATGCACGGCTTCGTCCGGACCGTGCATGCATGGTCCGGCGGGCCGGCACATGTGCCGGCCCGGAACGCGACATTTCAAGGCATTTCAAAGGCGCACGTGGCGCCGGGACCCCTACTTCAACGCAAGAACGGCGGAACGTCGATGTCGTCGTCGGAGATCTCCAGCGCCGAGCGCTGGCGATCGTCGATGCGCGGGCCGCGATCCGGGCGTCCCTCGTCGCGGCGCTTGCGATCTCCGCGCACGGCGCGCCCGGGACGGTGGTCGAAGCCGGTGCCGATCACGGTGACGCGCACCTCATCGCCCATCGCCTCGTCGATCACGGCGCCGAAGATGATGTTGGCGTTCGGGTCGGCCGCGTTCTGGATGATCTCCGCGGCGTCGTTGACCTCGAACAGGCCGAGGTCCTTGCCGCCGGTGATGTTCAAGAGGATGCCGGTGGCGCCGTCGACGGACTCTTCCAGCAGCGGCGAGGAGATCGCGGCGCGCGCGGCGTCGGCACAGCGCGCCTCGCCCCCGCCGGTTCCGATCCCCATCAGCGCGGAGCCGGCGTCGTGCATGATCGTGCGCACGTCGGCGAAGTCGAGGTTGATCAGGCCCGGGATCGTGATCAGGTCGGTGATCCCCTGCACGCCCTGGCGCAGCACGTTGTCGGCCTCGCGAAAGGCGTCGAGCATCGAGGTGCGGCGCTCCACTACCGCGAGCAGCTTCTCGTTGGGAATCACGATCAACGTGTCCACGACCTCGCGCAGCCGCTCAATGCCCTCGACCGCCTGGCGGCCACGCTGGGAGCCCTCGAAGTCGAACGGCCTCGTGACCACACCCACGGTCAGCGCGCCGATCTCGTTCTTGGCGATCTCGGCGATCACGGGAGCCGCGCCGGTGCCGGTGCCGCCACCCTCGCCTGCTGTGACGAACACCATGTCGGCGCCCTTCAGCGCCTCCTTGATGTCGTCGCGCGACTCGGCCGCTGCGCCGAAGCCGACCTCGGGGTTGGCGCCCGCACCAAGACCCTTGGTCGACTCGTGGCCGATGTTCAGCTTGATGTCGGCGTCGCACATCGCGAGCGCCTGGTTGTCGGTGTTGGCGGCGATGAACTCCACGCCACGTAGCCCCGCGTCGACCATGCGGCTGACCGCGTTGGTCCCGCCTCCGCCGACTCCCACGACCTTTATGACCGCCAGGTAACTGCCGCCGCTCTCCATGATGTCCGAGCCTTCAAGTAGTTGTTTAAGGTTTGCCCCGCGTGGCGGAGCCAGCCTTCAGAATACGCAAGTTATGCAGGGAACTTCGCCCTGTCAACGACAACCCTCACTCTCGCAAGAATCGTTGCAGAACCCCCAACCCTCGAGTTCACGTCGAGAATTGGCTCCAAACCACGCTAAGTCTCGAGTAGAAGTTGAGCCTTTGTTAGCCTCCGGCAGTAGGGGTCGTAGCGGCTTCGCTCGGCACCTCCGCCGCACCGGTTGCGGATACGCTCGAAGAGCCCGAGGGTTCGCTGCCGGCTGACGTCGAGCCGGTTTCGGTGCCGCTAGGTGACGGCGGTTCAGCCGGACTTGAAGCCGACCCACTTGAGGAGCCCGTGGCTGACTGTTCTGAGGGAGCGGCGGCCGCGGTCGAGCTCACGCCAATCGAGGCTTCCAGACGGCTGGCAAGTGTCGCAGCGGTTTCGCCGGACGCACACCCTGAAGCGCACTCCGAGGCCGACGCCGCGGCGGCAGCGGTGGCAGAGGATGTGGAAGAAGGCGAGATAGCGGTCAGCGAGGAGGAGAACCCGGCAGCCGGGCGTTCGGGCAGGCGCACGTCGATGTAGATAGCTCCCGCCGATCCCGACGAAACGAGCACGCGCGCAAGCGACAGCCACTTTGCGTGCGGGCGGGTCGCATTGCCGAAATACACGAGCAGGCCGGTACGCATCGCGACCGTGAGTCCTTCGGGACCCTCGTAGACACGAGCAACGAAGCGCTCGAGCGACGCCGGTGCGCCCGCAAGCACACCGACCGCGGCAAGCGCCGCGGGTTCGCGCAGGCGCGCCCCCACAAGCGGCTGTGTCGACGCGTCGACGGTGGGTAGCGAACTCGACAGGTACGCCGCACCGAGCACTGTGCCGTCGGCGGCCACGGCCGTGCGCTGACCGGAGTCCAGTAGTGCCGCAACCGGCTGGCGCTCGGTCACGACGATGCTCGCCGTGTGCGGGAAGCCGGTACGCACGTGCAGCCCGGCCACGATCGGATATTGGGCGACCGCGGAGCGCAGCGCAGCGCGATTGAAGTCAAGCGTCGTCATTCGGGTGGCCGCGCCGTCGAGCGCCGTGCGGATCTGGGCGCCGTCGATTCCGTGCACGCCGGCGATCCGCACGTGACGCACCGACACCAGCGAGGAGTCGCGCAACCACAACCATCCCCCACCGAGCAACGGTACCGCCAGTAGTGCACACAGCATGGCTCGCAGCGCACGCCGATTCTCGGCAAGCCAGGTCAGCCGCGGCGTGGTCGCGCGGAGTCGGCGCGGTGAGGACGTCGCTCCGCGCGAGCTTGTTCCCCGCGGCCGCCCCACGCGCCGTGCCCCCTCATCTCGCCTCGCCCTACCGCCGGAGACCGCATCGGTCACCGAGCGACGCAAGAGCGGCAGCGAAAGTTCCATCCAGGAACTTTCGACCCGGCACAGCGGTTCCCTTGTTGGACCCGCTGCTCGCGTGAACCACTCACCGAGGAGCGTCCGTCGGCCCGGCGACATAGCTCAAGTATTCGGTTCGTCTGTCCGAACCGTATGGGGTACACGTTTTGGGGGTAGTAGAATCCTGTCGTCCGTCTGTAGTCCATCGTTTCCATGGAGGGACGGGGAAGATGAGTAGCAGCCGACTCGCCATTCGTTTCGGCCTGGTCGCGATACTCGCGGTCGGCCTCATTTGTGCGGGCATAGGCGCCGGCCTCGGCGGACCCGAATTCCGCGCCACGAGCGCTTCGGACACGGTCGGGATGCTCCCCGCCACGCACCTGACCGCCCTACCTGAGAAGACCATCGCCGACGGCACCGCACCGCTGCGAGTCAGGTTCTCGGGTGCGCCCGCGGCCTTCTCTCCCACCCCGGCATTGAGCCCCGCGGTGCCCGGCACGTGGAGCCGACGCGGCGACGCGGAGTACTTCACGCCAACAGTTGGGCTGGAACCGTGCTCCACCTACACCCTCACGATCTGGGCATCGTCCACAACCACCGGCCATTCCCCGCTCGGCGTGCGCCGCGAGGTACCGCTGAATGTCGCCTGCCCCTCGGTTCTCGGCCTGCAGCAAACGCTTGAGCGACTCGACTATCTGCCGTACGAGCCCGTACGGAGCGCACCGCACAGCAGTCGCGCACAACTCGCCGCCCAAGACGCGTTCGACCCGCCGAGGGGCACGCCGCGGCCGCGCTTCGGCGACGTCCCAGCCCTCGCGTCAAACGAAATCGACGAGACCACCAAGGGCGCGCTGATGGTGTTCCAATCAGAGCACGAAATCGAACCGACCGGAGAACCCAACAGCGCGACGTGGAAGGCGCTGTTCAGCGCCGATGTGCACGACCGGCGCAACCCCGACCCCTACACGTGGGTGACCGTCACCGAGTCGCTGCCGGAGACACTAGAGGTGCACGTCGACGGCCACACCGTGTTCTCCACCCCAGCCAACACCGGCGTACCGGGCGCCGAAACCGCACAGGGCATTTTCCCGATCTTCTCTCGCTTCGAATCCACCACGATGACCGGCACAGACGTCGACGGCACCAAATACACAGTGCCCGACGTACCCTGGGTCAACTACTTCAACGGCGGCGACGCTGTGCATGGATACCCGCGCGCGTCCTACGGCTTTCCGCAGTCCAACGGTTGCGTGGAGCTACCGATCGAAGCCGCGGCGCACGTCTATCCGCTGCTGAAGATCGGAGACATCGTCGAGGTGAGTTGACCGCTCGCGTCCTCGACCGCCGCCCACGGTCCCACAGATTCGGCTCGCCAGACACCGTCCAGGACGCACTGTGGCCGCCCCTTGCAGGACGGCCACAGATATTTTCGACAAGCTCGCTATGACAGCGCACCCTATTCGGGGAATGACCTTTCCGTTTCCGAACCTTCGGTCTGACCTTCGGCGGGCGACGACGAGTTGCCAGGCGCCTCCGGCATCAGCGACGATGCTGGGGCGGGAGTCACCTGGATCGTGAACGGCGCGCTGAACGCACCCTCATTCTCTGCGTCGCCGGGAACACGCACACGGAACACCTTCGTGCCGGCGTCATACACCGTGTGCACAATCGTGTACGCCGAACCGGCCCCGATGCTCGAGATTTGCACGACGTGAAAACCGCCACCCGAAGCGTTCTGGCGCTCCAAATAGATGATGTGCCCGACGTGTGCAGGAGAGACGGTGCCCTTGAACGTGAGCGGTTGACCGGCCTGGACTGTGGTCGGGGAGACTTCAGCGGTTAGCACGTCATGGACCCCCTCGAACAGCACCGCCGACTTCTCGCGACTGGCTTTGGCCCCCGTCCTCACCTCATAGAAGGTGTTGTAGACGGGGGACTGCGCCGGGAACGTGTAGCCACCTGTGGCATTCGTCGCGACTTCCGCCACCGGCGCGAAGCCATGTTGGTTTGCCGTGCGCTCAAACAGCGTGACCGGCGTGCTTGCGAGCCCGGATGCAACGCCGCTGATCGTCACTGACTGCCCATAGGCGATTGGATCCGCCGAGGCTTCGATCGTGAACTGCGGGTTTTGGGCCTGGGAAATCTCATACGTCAGCACGTCTGACTGGCTGGGAATGTTCGTCCCATGGCTGCGAACGAGCACACGCAGGTTCGCGTCGCCGGGTACGACAAATGTGTGCGGGATCGAAAAGTCTCCTTCCGGACCCACAGTGCCGTCGCCGATGCGCCGCCATTCGTTACCGGTGAGCGCGTTCTGGCGCTGCAGAATCACGCGCGCGCCCGCATCGGCCGGTGTGACCGTGCCAGTGAACGTCACTGCGTTCGGCGCGCCGGTGAGCAGCTGCGTCCCTTCGGGCGGGCCGCTGAGCGTGACCTGCGCGGCGACTCGCACATGCTGGTGTCCGCTCTGTGCTCCATGCGAGCGCACGAAGAAGGCACTGTTGGTGTTAACGCCAGTCTGCGTCAACTCGTAGAACCCGAGCGGACCGGTGGTCGTGCTCTGCACGACAGTATACCCGGGGGTGCCAAAGGAATGCTCGAGCAGGCTGACTGTCTGGCCCACCGCGCTCGCCCTGCGATCGCAGAAGAGACGTCCGTAGGCCAGGACAGGATCCCCTGCCGTGATCTCCTGGGGTGCAACGTTGAGGTCGATGCGGCAGCGGCCGCTCGGACTCGGATGCTTGTGAGCGGACGCGACGGCCGGAACTGCCAGTGCAAGCAGTGCGGTCGCGGCGGTGGCCGCCGATGCCAATTTACGAAGACGCATTTGCGCGATCCTCCCATTGCGGTTGTCGTTGAGTTGCGATACGCAACTACGCCTATGACTGCCCTTGCTCATCAAAGGTTGGGCAGTTGTTCTGCTTCGAGGAGATGTTTTTTCGAATGAACCGAGCCGGTCTTGTCGCTGTTGGTGCTAGCACCGCTCGCGCCGGTGCCACTTGGGGCAGTGCCGCTAGTCGCGGTGCCGTCCGTCCCGGCGCCATTCGGGCCTGCCGTTTCACTCGGCCGACTCGACGTGCCGCTTGCTTTGCCTGTATCTCCAGGTGCGTTTGTATCAACAGCACCCGACCCGGTTTCTGAGCCTGTCTTCCCCGCCTTTGCTCCAGAAGTTTCTTTGCCGCCCGCGCCAGAAGCGGATTTATCGCCGTCGCCGCCCGACGACACGACTTTCGATTTGCCGGTGCTCGAGCCGGCTTTTTCGCTGCCGCTCGCGCCAGTTTCGGGGTCCACTCCAGTGGTTTTGGCGCCAGTGGACCCTGTGCCTGCCACCGTCGGATGACCTCGCCCCGCCTTGCCCTTCGTTGTCGTGTTGCTTTCGCTCGAGCTCGTGCCAACCGTTGTGCTGGGCTCGGTCGCGAGGGCATCGGCCTTTCGCCGGTGTGGACGCGCGGGCGCGGGCGCAACAGGGGCGATAGGCGACTTTACGGGCTTGACAGATTTCGATGCGACCAGGCGGTGGGCGCGACGGAGCGCTCTCTGTCGTGCCTTGCTCAGACGTTCACGGCGCCTGGCTTCTCGCAACCGCAGTGCACGACGACGAAGCGCTTCGCGCCGAAGCTTGACGCGCGCCTTGCGTGCCCGCACAAGCGCGCTCGTGCCGACCTTGCCCTGTCCTGTTCTTGTGGCAGCGTGCGCGGGCACCGACGCCACAGAAGGATCCGGCGTGCTCGTGCCCGTAAGCGTCGACAGCGACTGCACGCCGCCGCCGCTCGTCGCTGCGAGGAATGGGCTCAGGACGGGGGATTCGGGCGGTCCGGCGGCGCCGGCGAGTGCCGACAGCGGTGTTTCGCCGGGCGTAGCGGGGGCAGCATTGTTGGCGATCGAGCCAGGCGCTGTAACCGAGTCCCCATTCTCGCCGGCACTCCCGGCAACCTCACGCCCGCTTCCCGCGAAGGAAGCGAGCCGTGCGTGGGAAACTCGCGGTGAGTTCGCGCCCGGAAGGCGCCGATGCGCCACCACAGTCCCCGCAGCCGCAAGCGCCGCGATAGCCCCACCAACCGCGAGCTTGCTCGCCACACCGCTGGCCAGAGTCGTCGCTCCCGCGGTGCTCGCCCCGACGCTCGTCCCCGCGGCTCCGCCGGCGGGCACCGCTCCCGCACCCGCACCCGTTCCGCCGATGCCTGCCACGCCCGCGGCATGGGCACCCGCATGCCCGAGCACGGCAGCCACGAGGCCGGCACTGGGCGCCACTGGCAACACGCACGCAAGCGATTCGCGTTGAGCGCCGACCACGAGCTGAAAGTCGCGACAGCCGGCGCACAACTTCAGATGTCGGCGCAATGGCCCACGGCGCAGTTCGCCTCCGCGCGCCACGGCGAGCTCCTCACGGATCTCCTGGCACGGTGTGTTGCGCGCGTCACGATCGGCGATCAGGGCAGTGCGTGCCTGGTAGATGAGCGCCTTGACCTTGCTCACTTGGCAGCCCACCACCGTCGCGATCGCCTGATGACTGAGATCGTCGAGCTCCGCGAGCAGCAGCGCACTGCGCTGGTCCTCGGGTAGGCGACCGATCCCGGCGAGAAGCTCGCGCAAGTCCTCGCGCTGGTGTACCTCCTCAGACAGTCCGGCGAGCGCTGGTGCGTGATCCTGAAGCTGCGCCGTCGGTCGCCGCGCCGCGATAGCCGACAGGCAGCAGTTACGCGCGATCGCGTACAACCACGGACGCAGTTCGCGCGGTGCGGTCCCCCGCAGTAGCGCCTGATGGGCTTTGATGAAAGCCTGCTGCAGCGCATCCTCGCCCTCGTCGCGGTTGCCGAGCATGTGCCGGCAATAGGACAGGAGCGATGCGTGGTGGCGCTTGAAGATCGCAGCGAAAGCCTCCTCGTCGCCCGCCTGTACCCGCAGCACGAGCGCGGCATCGTCGTCGCGCGGGCGCGCGCCGAGAATCTTTCGGGGCGTCGGGCGAGCCCCAGCGCGCGTGGGCCGAATATCGGCGACGGACATCGCTCAGCGCTTCCCCTTGAGCGCGCGCGCCCGCAAGTTTGAATTGGCATACACCAGCACGACGCTTAAAACTCGCTTTAGGTTGGCGAGTTGCGCTAGACCCACCCACGGCGTCTGAATGGTCCGACCTGCATGCAACGCACAGGATTACCGCTAGCTCCCTCGAATCTTGTGACAGGTGCCACAAGGCACCGTTACGGAAGGAGTGCGTATGCGAGGAGTGGGTAGTGCGTTGTTCGCGGGCATCCTGCTGCTGGTCGCGGGCACCATCAACATCATCTACGGCATTGCGGCAATCGGAAACGCAAGTTTCTTCGTAAACGACAACAGGTACGTGTTCGCAAGCCTGCACACCTGGGGATGGATCACGGTAATCCTCGGTGTCATCCAGCTGACCGCCGCGCTTTCGCTGTTCGGCGGCGGCGCCTACGGGCGCGTCGTCGGGATTATCGCAGCGACGATCGGAGCGGTCGGCGCGCTGCTGTCGATTGGCGGCGCATACCCGTTCTGGTCCCTTGGGATATTCGCGATCTGCCTGATCGTGATCCATGGACTCGCCGTTCTCGGCGAGCCCAAGACCACCTGAGCTAAGCCCCCTCAATCTCAGCTGTCGAGCCGGCGTGCCATGCACGCCGGCTCGTGGTTGCTCAGCCCAGGATCTTTGCCTTCGCGTCCGCGAACTCCTGATCGGTCAGCACGCCCGACTCGTGCAATTGTCCGAGCTCCTTCAAGCGCTCGATCGGGTCGGCTTCCTGAGCCGGCGGCGGCGGCGGAGCCGCATAAGCTTGCTGCGGTGGCGCGGCAGCCGCCTGTTGCTGTTCCTGGTTTGCCCAGCGTCCTTCCTGGCGACGGCTGACGCGATTAGAGACGGTAGTGGCTGTGCCGGCAACCACAGCGGTGCGGGCCATTGCGCGAAGTAGTGGCATCTGAATACCCCTTTTTCAGTTCAGGATGCGCCGTCGAGCGCGTCGAGTGTGTCCAGGACGTCCTGCGCAGCGACGCGCTCGAAAGCGAGCACCCGCCCACCGTTGCGGCGTACGGCGCTCGCAAACGGCGCCGCCCAAGCATTCTCGAAGCAGATCATCAGCGCCGCTTCGCCGGGCTGCAGCGCCTCGCCGGCGATGCTTGCGTCCTCCTCGCCGAGCATGCCCGTGCGCGCTCCGGCGAAGACCAGCAGGTCATCCACCCCATCGCCGTCGAGATCCGCGATCTCAAGGCCGGAGACGATTCCCTCACTGTCCTTCTGGACCATGAGCACGTCAAGCACTCTGATGATCCCACGGTCCACGAGGTCCACAAACAGCGGGATCGCCTCCCCCTACGGGGCGCGTCCGGTGGATAACCGATCACTACAACGTCGACAGGACCGAGCTCCAGTTCATCGCTGCTCATGGCTGCTCCTCTAGTTGGCCTGCGCTCCGCCTCGGTCCAACGTCCTCATCGCGACCAAAGGCATCCCCTGGAGGGGGCTATGGCCGAGTGTAACGCCGGTCTCCATGCTCCGCCTGCCGCTAGGAGCAGTTGAGGGGAGCTAGCGCTTTTTCGTAGCTTGAGGCGAGCTGCGTCAATGAGGATTTGAGCTGTGTTTCAAGTTTGCTGAGTGAAGGTTTGGACACCAATTCCGAGAGGATCGAATTGATCTGACCTTCGAAGGTGTGGGTTGCACTCTGAACCTGTTCCTTGCGCGCTGGTTCAAGGTCGGGTTGAGCATTCTTGATCGTCGTGAGGTCTTTGCCGATCGCTTCCACGCCGCTCTTGGCTTCGGTGAGGATGCTCGTGGAGAGCGTCAATTCACTGAGCTTCTTAACTTCCTTGGAGATGTCTGAGCGCGCCGCGCACACCTGTGCCTTCGCTTTTTCTTGCGAGGATTCACCGCAGCCAGCGAGCATCAGTAGTGCACCGAGCACTAGAGCAGCGATCACGCAGGCTTTACGCACTCGATCGAGTCTACACCTGCAGTCGATAGCCGTCAGTTCACGGTGGCTTCCTTCTCTGCCTCTTCCCCGCGCGTGATGCAGCGGAAGCCGATGTGGCTGGTGGAAGTGTCGATCGCCTCAGGCTGACGTGCAGCGGGGCGGTAGCGCAGGCAGTAGCTCGGTGCGCAGAGATGCGAGCCGCCCTTGATCACGCGGCGGGGAATGCTCGCGCCTGGGCGCCTGCGGTCATAGCTCCCTTCCGGTATCTCGATGCGTGGGTTGACAGGCAGCTGGCAGCACGCGCTCGCGGGCATCTCGGTACCTGGGCCGCAGGTGGAGTAGTAGTCGCTGGTCCACTCCCAAACGTTGCCTGTGACGTCGTAGAGCCCGTAGCCATTGGCGGGGAAGAGGCCCACCGGCGATGTGCCGCGCCATCCCTTCGCACCAGTGTTACGCCACGGGAACTCGCCCTGCCAATGGTTGGCCATCAGCTCGCCGCCCGGCTGTTCCGACTCGCCCCAGGCGAAGCTTGCGCGGTCGAGCCCGCCGCGTGCCGCGTACTCCCACTCCGCCTCGCTCGGCAGCGCCTTACCGGCCCATGCCGCGTAGGCCTGCGCGTCCTCGTAGGCGACATGGGTGACGGGATGGTCGGCTCGCAAGGAATTCTCGCTGCCGGGCCCCCAGGGATGACGCCAGTTCGCGCCGGGGACATAGGCCCACCAGCGCGTTGGGTCGTTCAGCGCCACCGGGCCGGGTGTGGGATGAAACACGACCGATCCCGCAAGCAGGAGCGAGGGGTCCGCGTCTGGATATGCGCCAGGATCGGGGGGATGCTCGGCGAGCGTGACGTATCCGGTTTCCTCAACGAAGCGCGCGAACTGTGCGACCGTCACCGGCCCGCGGTCGATCGCGAAGCTGTCGACTTCCACCTCGCGCACCGGCGCCTCTTCGGGATAGAAGTCAGCCGAGCCCATCCGGAAACGGCCTGCCGGGATCTGGATCATGCCTTCGCAAATCATTCTTGAGGATCGTAAGACCAGGTAGATCATGGACCAAGTTGGACACTCGAGCAAACGGAATAATCGTGTTCTCTTAGGAGGTAGAGCCCGAGAAATCAAGGCCTTTTCTCACCCCGATCGGGTGATGCCCTCCGCCTGGCCTCGACCTACGCTTGTGCCGCTGTCGCTTTGCGTCCAACCCCCGCAAAGGTAAAGGGTGATCTCATGGCCAAGCCATTCAAAGGCATCATCAACGTCGATATCCGCGACTCGCAGCCGGACTGGTCGCCGTTTGAGCCCCCGAAGGCTCCGGATGGTTCACCGAACGTTCTGTACATCGTGCTCGATGACGTGGGCTACTCGGCGATGGGTTGTTATGGCGGACCCATCGAGACGCCGAATATCGACAGGATCGCCGCCAAGGGCGTGCGCTACACGCAGTGGCACACAACAGCCCTGTGCTCCCCCACGCGCTCGTGCCTGCTGACCGGGCGCAACCACACACGCAACAGCATGGCCTGCATCACCGAGGCCGCGATCGGCTTTCCCAACGCGAGCGGCACGGTGCCACCAGAGAACGGCATGCTCCCCGAGATCCTCGGAGAGCAGGGATGGAACACATTCATGGTCGGCAAGTGGCACCTGTGCCCAACCGACGAGATGAACCTCGCCTCCACACGCCGCAACTGGCCGAGCGGGCGTGGCTTTGAGCGCTGGTACGGGTTCCTAGGCGCCGAGACCAACCAGTGGTATCCGGACCTGGTTCACGACAACCATCCGGTCGACCAGCCGAGCACACCCGAGGAGGGCTATCACCTCACCGAGGACCTCACCGACAAGGCACTCGAGTTCATCAAGGACGCCAAGGCGGTGGCACCGGAGAAGCCGTTCTTTCTCTACTACGCGCCGGGGGCCTGTCACGCACCCCATCATGCGCCCAAGGAGTGGATCGAGAAGTTCAAAGGCCGCTTTGACATGGGCTATGAGGCATTGCGCGAGCAGACTCTCGCCAGGCAGAAGGAGCAGGGCATCGTCCCGCCCGACACGGAGTTGCCGCCGATCAATCCGATCGGCACTACCGAGACACGCACAAGCACCGACGGTAAGCCGTTCCCGGAAATTGACACGACTCGGCCGTGGGACTCGCTGAACGACGAAGAGAAGCGGCTGTTCGCACGGATGGCGGAGGTGTACGCGGGTTTTCTCGGACACGCCGACCACGAGATCGGGCGCGTGCTCGACTACCTACTTCCCGCGGAAAAAGTAGGTGTTGAGGGGCTGGTTCCGTCCGGTCTGATCGCCAGAATGTCGTGTAAATGAGCGGGTTTCTGGTCGAAAGGGGTCGGTATGTTGAGGTTGTCTGCGGGGCAGGCGGAGTGTTTGTGGGACGAGGCGTTGCCGGTCGAGGTCAGGGAGTTGCCGCGGGATCTGGCGGCGCTGGATTTGCTGCTCTCGGATCCCGGGTTGCTTGGCCCGATCGTGGAGCGTTTCCGGCTGGAGGTGTCGGAGTCGTCTCGGTCGGTGTTGAGGGATGGTCGCCCGACGATCGCGATGGAGACGTTCGTTCGCTTGATGGTGCTCAAGGCGCGCTATCGGTGGGGGTATCGGACGCTTGTGGCGGAGGTCTCGGACTCCATTCACTTGCGGCGGTTCTGTCGGATCTCGTTGAGCGAGCGGGTACCGGACGAGTCGACGGTCCGCAAGCTGACCAGGCGACTGGGCTCAGAGACGGTGTCGGAGTTGACGCGCACGTTGATCGCGAGCGCGACGCGGGAGAAGCGCTTTCGTGCTCGTGCGGTGAGGGTCGACTCGACTGTGATCGAGGCGGATGTGAAGTATCCGACCGATGCGGGGTTGGCCGCGCACGGGGTCAGGGCGCTGGCACGCGAGGGTCGCAAGCTCGCCGCGATGGTGTCAGAGAGCAAACGGCGGGTGCGGGATCGCTCGCGGGCGATCGGTCGTCGGTTGCGGGGGATCACGCGCACGATCCGTCGGCGCTCGGGGGAAGCGAAGGCCGAGGTGCTCAAGCTCACGGCGCAGACCGGCGAGTTGTTGGAGCACTCGGTGCGCGAGGCCAGGAGGCTAGCGAAGCTCGCGCGGCCCAAGGCGCGTGGCCGGGGCGCGAAGGGCAAGCTGAAGGCGGCCGCCAAGCTCGAGCAGCTCGCGGATCGCTGCGAGAAGGTCGCCTCGCAGATCACGAAGCGGGTGCAGGGCGAGCCGATCACAGACCGGATCGTGTCGCTATCAGACCCGGATGCCCGTCCGATCATCAAGGGCAAGCTGGGCAAGCCAACCGAGTTCGGGTATGTGACCCAGCTCGCGGAGGTGACCGAGAACACCAAGCGTGGCGCGCGAGGGCTGATCCTGCCGGCATCGACCGCGCCCGGCAACCCGGCCGAGAACTCGCTGCTCCCCGGCACGGTCGCCGAGCTCAAACGGCTTCAGATCTCCCCGCGCGAACTGGCATTCGATGGCGGGTTCATGCCCGGCCCAACGAACGAGGCACTCGAAGATCTCACACCAGAACGAGTATTTATCTCCGGCCGCCAGGAACACGGCTCCAGACGCACCAACCGCCGTCTGCAGCGCTACCGCACTGGCAAGGAGGGCCGCATCAGCCACCTCAAGCGCCGATACGGAATGGGCCGCAGCCGCCTGAAGGGCCACGAAGGCCAGCAGATCTGGACAGAGTGGGCAATCCTCGCCTATGACGCCGACACGCTCGCCGTCCGAGCCCAATGAAACACTCCACACGCTCCTGACCAGAGCAACCACTCATTCACGAACGGCCGCGCCCTCAACAAGCGCGGCCGTTCGTCGTCCCAAAAGAGTTTTTCCGCAGCAAGTACCTAGAGCAGAACGAGCTGCTCGAGAACACGATGGTGGTCGTGGTGTCCGACAACGGCGCCAGCGGCGAGGGCGGCCCGAATGGCTCGGTCAACGAGATGAAGTTCGCCAACGGAGTCCCCGACGACCTGCAGGCAAACCTCGCGCAGATCGACGACCTCGGCAGCCCGAAGACCTACAACCACTATCCAACCGGCTGGGCGATGGCGTTCAACACGCCGTTCAAGATGTGGAAGCGCTACGAGTTCAACGGGGGCACGTCGGACCCGTGCATCATCTCCTGGCCGGCCGGGACGAAGGCGCGCGGCAAGGTGCGCGAGCAGTACTACCACGCGATCGATCTCGTCCCGACGATCCTCGACGCGCTCGGGGTCAACGCTCCCGAGTCTGTCAAGGGTCATGTGCAGACACCGTTCGACGGGGTCAGCATGCTCGACAGCGTCGATGACGCCTCGGCTCAGTCGAAGCGCAGGACGCAATTCTACTCGATGCTCGGTTCCCGCTCGATCTGGCACGAGGGCTGGAAGGCGGTGACCACACATGCCACGATGGCTGGTTGGAGCAACTTCAACGCGGACGATTGGGAGCTGTACCACGTCGACGTCGATCGCTCGGAGCTCAACGACCTCGCCGCCGCGCAGCCGGAGAAGCTCAGAGAGCTCGTCAACATCTGGTTCGCCGAAGCAGGCGCGAATGGGGCGTTCCCACTCGACGATCGCTCGCCAGTCGAAATCCTTATGACGCCTCGCCCGCAACTCGCGGCAGCCCGCGAGCGGTATGTGTATTTTCCGGACGCGGCGCCCGTGAGCGAGTGGCAGGCAGTCAACACACGCAACCGGTCTTTTGTGATCGGCGCGCTTGTCGATCTGCCCGCACCCGGAGCGCAGGGCGTGCTGTTTGCGATCGGCTCGCGCTTCGGCGGACACGCGCTGTACGTCAAGGACAATCGCCTGCACTACGTCAACAACTTCGTGGGCATCACCGAGCAGAGGATCGTCGGCTCGGAGGATCTGCCGACTCGTGAGAACCTGATCCTCTCGGCGTCGTTTGAGAAGGAAGGCCAGGAGCCCGGTTGCGCCGTAGGCACGCTCTCGCTCTACCACGGCGAGAAGAAGGTGGGCGAGAACAAGATCAAGACTCAGCTAGGAGCGTTCGCGGTCGCCGGCGCGGGCTTGTACGTCGGCCGCCACGGCGGTGAGCCGCTCACAGAGGACTACCCGGGTGCGGCCCCCTACCGGTTCACCGGTGGGACGCTCAACCGGGTCGCTATCGACGTCAGCGGCGAGCCGTATGTCGATCTCGAGCGCGAAGCAGAGACGCTGCTCAAGCACCAATGACCGCCAGCGCACGGCTTGATTTCAGAGCCTGCCATTGGAGCGGGCGATGAGCGACACGCTCAAATCTTGGAACGACACTCCAACGCGGCAGGCGATCGGCGAGTTCGTCGAGAGCGTCACGCGCGAGAGCGGCCCCACTATCTAGCGGTGCCCGATCGAGTGGCGGTGTTCGACAACGACGACACGCGGCTCAGAAGAGGACGTAACGACACAACTTCCCCGCAGGGTTATACCGCCAACGGGATTCGAACCCGTGTCTTCGTTCCCGCTCGCTGCCTGACGGCGACGAGCTCGATGTCGATGCCAGCCGCGTCTGAACGGCACCCTGACGCTCAGCAACTAAAAATACTGTATGATTAGTTCCATGCTACAGGGGCGCCCCCTCTACGACACCCCGGCGGACACTAAGTATTACGTGATCCCCACCGAGTGGGACACGGTGATCCACGCCGTGGAGCGCGACAACAACACGCTGGTGTGCGGCGAGCGGGGGACGGGCAAGACCTCGCTGCTACGTCAGGTGCAGCTCACGCTGCGCAACAAAGACGAGCGCGTCGTATACGTCGACGCCACCGCAGTCGCCGAGTCGCTGGAGCTCGTGTACAGAATCCGCGACGCACTGAAGGGCAGACCGGGTATTGCGCAGGCGCTCCCAGACGCGGTCTCGCGGAGCGTGAACCAGCTGGCGGGCGAACGCTCACCACCACCGGGCGGAGCGTCACGGCTGCTGTACGACGAGCTGCGGGCACTCGGCGAGGAGGTGGAGCCGACGACGGTACTGCTCGACGCGACGGCATCCGCGCAGGCGCTCTACAGCGTGTTCGGGCGTATGCGCGACGTGATCTGGCAGCTCCCCCACCGCTGGCTGGTAGCGATCGACAGCGACGATCGCGCGACGATGCTGAGGCCGCCGGCGGATACGTTCTTCGACATTGTGGTTGAGCTCACGCCCCTGCCCACCGAACGCCTCATTGAGGTCTTGAGCAGACGCAGCGACGAGTTGAAGCCGAAGCTGATCTCCCAGATAGCAGCTGACGCACATGGCAACCCACGCGCAGCAATCCGTGCAGCGAACAATGCGGTCGTCCGCGGTATCGACCCCACACGCGAACTTTCAGCCCGCGCTCACCTAATCGACGCCGCCGCCCAAATCGGCCGCCCGCAGGGAATGCTGATGGCCGAGCTCTTGGACCGCGGGCAAGCGAGTCCCTCCGACGAGGCCCTGCTTGACCGTCTAGGTCTTACGCGAGCCCGTGTAACGACCCTGTTTGGACAGCTACAGGACGCGGGACTCGTAGAGTCCAGCGCCAAGCGAACCGATCGCCCAGGCCGCCCGCGTACGATCTACCGACCTAAGCTGCCGGAGCCCACATGAGCGCAGAACTGATTACAAGGCTCGTCAATATCGCGGCGTTTCGTCCGCGCAGCCGCTTGTGGGAACTACACGAACTACACGTCCCCCTGGACGAGCTCGCTGACAATCGCGTGTATGAGCAACGAGCAATCGCCCGTCTAACAGGAGGAGCGTGCGTCGCCGTCTTGGGACCCAGTGGGGCGGGCAAGTCGAGCATGATCGCGTGGACCTGCTACCAGCTGCCAGCGAGTCATTTCGCGCTGCAGATACCGATAACAGGCGTCGAGGACCCAGGCAGCGTCGGCGAGATCGCCCGCCTGGCCTTGTCGATCGCACTCGACGAGGTCATGTTGGACGCGACCGCTCAGGACGCGCTGAAGCAGTCGCGCGCGACTTCGCAGAGCACCGTGCGCACCCCAACGAGGCTCGCGAGCGCCAAGTTGGGCGGAGGCGCAATCCCGGCAGAAGTCAGCCTCAACGTCTCCTCCCTGCGCGAGGAGTTCACCCAGAACCGCCTCCCCGGCGACCACCTCCTCGCGCTCAACGGCCAGCTGATCCCGACCCTTATAGAGGCTGGCATGACGCCGATCTTCGTATTCGACGACACAGAGGCGACCGTAGGGGGCGCAGACGATCGGCAGCGCGCTGAGGCATTCTTTGCTGGCCCCCTAAGCGCCTTTGTAGATCAAGTGGACGCACCCATGATCGTCGCCGTGCAGATGCACCTAATCGACGGCTCGCGCGCCTTCGCGCGACTCGCGCCGGGTTTGGAGATGATCACGATCCCGCTGCTGAAAGACCACGCCCGCGCTGCGGTCGCGGCGATTCTCCTCAAGCGCTTGGAGCAGGTGGCGAGCGATACACCGCTCGCCGCGATCCTCGACGGGACCGCACTCGACGCTCTCGCCGAGTTCTACAGGCACTCGGGCGGAGACCTGCGCCGTGTACTAGCCGCCGCCCACGAAGCCGCCGAGCACGCCGCCGCCGACCAGGCAGAGCAGATAGGCGCATCCCACGCGCGCTTCGGGATCGCACAGTGGCAATGAGACTTGCCAGCCTGACATGTGGGTTCCCCGATCCGAGGCGGAGGTGCTCGGCCCGACGCCGGACTCTTCGCAAGCAGCGCGCTTGGACTTGAGCTTTGCCGCGAATCGAGGTAAACGTGTACGTATCGAACCGAACCACCGCACGAGCTGATCGATCTATCCCGTCAGGCGTCGGCAGGCTGACGCCGGAGCAGTTGATCCAGCTCGCCCCACTTATCCGCGACGCGATGAAGGACAAGAGCTACCAACTCACCCCGATCGGCAAGAAGGTCGCAGCCTATCTTCGAGCCAGGCGCAAGCGCCTGACAGACGAAAGCTACCGCGACTACGAATCGGGTCTCGACAAGCTCGCCCGCTACTTCCCAGACCTAAGAGTTGAGGATTTCGAGCCGCCCACCGGCACGGAACGTCTCGAAGAGTTCTTGGACTACCAGTGGGGCGGCAGTGCCCCAAAAACGTACAACAAGGGCCTTTCGATCATCAGGGACTTCTTCCGTTGGCAAATCATCCCTCGAGGTCCGCTGCATGGTGACCCAACATTCTTGATCGAGCGCGCGAAGGATCGCCAGATCCACCGGACCACCTTCCCCAGAGATCAGCGCCTGGCGATCCTTGCGGCCGCTGTGGAGTTGCGCGACCGGATCGCATTGCGACTCCTGTTGGACTACGCACTGCGCAAGGGGGCGCTGCGAGGTATCCAGATCAACCACTTCGACTACGAGCGACACCGGCTGATCATCTTCACGAAGGGCCAGAAGGTCCGCGAAATCCCGATCCCCGACGCCGCGTTCTGGACCGACCTGGAGCGCTACATCCTTGAATCCGAAGCACAACCTCACCACTACCTTATGGCCCAAAGCACAGGTCGCTACGGCAAGATCGACCCGACAAAGCCGATGGGACCACACGGAGAGCACAACTGGTGGTACAAACGCCTCGCGGCCGCTGGGATCGTAGCCAAGGGCACAACGAAGGGCCAACGGATGCACAAGGCTAGACACACGGCTGGACAGCGCGTGCTCGACAAGACCGGGAATCTAAAGGCCGTGCAACAACTACTCGGCCACGCCTCAATACAGACCACCGGCGACATCTACACAGACTGGGACATCGATCAACTCGCCGCCGCAATGGCCGAGGTCCTTGACGACGACGTCCGACCAACAATGAGCCGAATCCTAAATTGATCCCGTTGAACCCCAAAAAACCCCTGCAAAACCGCACTATATACCGCCAACGGGATTCGAACCCGTGTTACCGCCGTGAGAGGGCGGCGTCCTAGTCCCCTAGACGATGGCGGCCTGTCTAGTCGCCGTCGAGGCTAGCAAAGCGGGGCGTCGAACGACGGTGGCGGGCCGTTCGACGCCAACTCTTCGACCGGCTGTGCGGGGCGAGCCGATCGTTGAGCTACGTGCGACCCTGGTGCGATATCGTCGCGTCCCCGACACGCGGATGTGGCGGAATTGGTAGACGCGCGGCGTTCAGGTCGCCGTGTCCGTAAGGACGTGGAGGTTCGAGTCCTCTCATCCGCATCCTGTTGTGTCTCGGGACATCCTGGACTGATGTCTCGGGAGATAGTAGACGTGGTTAGGTTCGCCCGAGGGGTTGGTAGTCGCGGGTTGGAGTGGCCTTCAGCGTGCAGCTGGGTGCGTAGCGCGACGATCGCGTTGATCGTCTCCCGCGGCGTGCTGTGCTTGCATGAGCGCGGCCTCTTTGACCGAGGTTCGAGTGCTTGATAACCCCCGTCTCGATAGCGAGCGATCAGCTCATAGATCCAGCTCTTAGAGATCCCGTGCGCCTTGGCGACCTCGCGAGCGCTGCGTCCCTCCAGGACCACGGCGTCCACGACGTAGCGCGCCAGTCCTGACCGTCCCGTCCCCATACCAGCCACCTTTCAACGCGTAGGTGTCCAGTATCTCCCGAGACATCAGTCCACTATGTACTGCAACCACACACTCTCATCCGCACTTTCGGCGAGTTGAACCTCGCCGATCGAACCACGCTGGAGCCCCTTCCAGCCCACCGTGCAGGGCTCTCAGAGCCCACTCGCGCCCTAGCCTCGATGTGAGCGACCACGTGGTCTGACCGCTAGAACATCAATCACTTGCTTGGCGTCCCGACGATCGAAGATCACTAGCCTCTCCTCTACACGCAGCCGCCACAAGCACTCGACACCAAGATAGAGCGCCAAAGGCGGAATAGCCGCTTGCGCCATTCATGATATGAGTCCGTCTTGCCGAATTGCCGGAGAGACGCTTTGTTTGAGCCCATCATCTTCAGGATCGTCGCAATACATGAGTGATAAACCCAAAAGCAGCTTTTGGCGATTTTGGACCACGCTGCGAGGCGTGTTGACCGGCCTGGCCGCGCTGCTCAGTACGTTGGTGGCCGCACTGACGCTATTCAACGGCGGAAGCCACGCTGCCGGCACGCCAAGCCCGCCGGCGAAGACCGGGACTACGGTCACGAGCACGGGCACGAGCCCCACCGTGGTCCCGGATCAGCACGCCTGGGTGACGGAGCTGACTGCCATGTGCCGCGAAGAAAGCCTTAGCGCGCAGGCCCGTGAAGCAGCCGATAACGCCAAGCCCGGCGAAGTCGCGCAGCTGGAAATCGAGGCCACGGCGATGCTGTCGCTCGACAGACAGCTCAGAGCATCGATAGCGCCGCCACAGGATGAAGTGAGGATGTTGAAGATGACTGCGGACTGGGATGCCGCCGCGGGCGAACTTCAGGACCTGGCTACCGCTCATAAGGAAAACGAAAAAGTCCTCGCCGAAGAACACGAAAAACGCTTTAACGAAGACAACGAACTAGGCAACGAGCTAGCCCACGAGCTCGGCCTTGATGTGTGCGCCGCGACGAGCTTCTAGCACCTGGGAGTTCGTCAAACAAGGCCCACCCTCAATCGGGTTCCGTTGGCGTCATAGACAATCTCGAACATTTGGCTCCTCTCGGTATATGCTGGCGCAGCTCAGCTATGCCCGAGGATTGGAAACAAGCCAATGATTAGGCAAGTAGTCGATCGCCGCGAAGTGCAGAAGTACATCGAAGCGGTGCGCTCCGCACTAAAGGACCCGCGCCTGAGCGAGCCGGCCACGCGCGCGGCGATGGCACTCCCGGGTGCGGGCGATCCGCAGACCAAGCTGCGCGAAGCTCTGCACGACGTCGAGCCAGGGCTTGCGTCCTCGGGCGCGGACGCGGCGAACGTGGTTCCATTCATGTCGCGCGATCCGATCCAGAGCCTCTTGCAAAGCACTCTCGAGAGCAAGTTGCGCGAACGCGGCGTGCGCGAGGAAGACTCCGGACATCGCGGTCCGTTGGGCTGCCTGCTCCACCTGATCGAGTCGATACTGCACCCCGTGCGCTACGGGCCTGACGATCCCGACTGGGTGATCGACATTGCGGCATCGATGATCGAGCGCATCGCCGATGGCACGCACTCATTCAACCCACTGCCGGCCGAACATGAGGTCGCCGACAACGCGCGCATCGTGATCGTGGGCGACTGGGGCACGGGGGTCCCGCGCGCTCAGCAGGTGGCGAAGTTCATGGCCGAGGAGGTAGCCGAAGCGCTGGCGCACGACCGCGAGGCGCACGTGGTGCACCTCGGCGACATCTACTACTCGGGGATCGAGGAGGAGGTGCGCCGCCATGTCCTCGCTGCGGGCATGTGGCCGGTGACGAGCGAGCAGGCAAGTACGGGCGTGACGTCATGGTCGCTGAACGGCAACCACGACATGTATGGAGGCGGCTTTGGTTATTTCGAAACCCTGCTCGGCGACGAGCGGTTCTTAAGTCAATATTCGCCCGACGGCAAGCCGACGAGCTTCTTTCGCTTGCGCTCGCCGTCGTGGGACTTCCTCGCGCTCGACACCTCGTGGAGCAAGGATCTCCTCTCGACCGGCTTCGTGGGCGTGCTCGAAGACCCGCAGATCGACTTCGCCGAACACGTGGCCAAGGAATCGGAACGCAAGCTGATGCTGCTCAGCCACCATCAGCCGATCTCGGTGTACGACACCGAGGATCTTGGCCCGTTCTTGCCGAAGAAGCTCGCCCCCGTCCTTGCGAACGGACGCACGACGGCATGGTTGTGGGGCCACGAGCACCGCTGTATGGGTTTCGAGGGGGACCTCCACGTGAAATTCCCGCGCTGCATCGGACACGGGGGTGTGCCCGTGCTGATGGAGCACAGGCCCGAGGAACCGGTTCCTCCCCCGGGCCTGTGGGAGGAACGTGGCTTCTCGGAGTACCGAGGCGATCACTGGGGCCGCATGGGCTTTGTCGTGCTCGACCTCGAAGGCGAGCGCATAGCCGTGCGCTACCGCGACGAAGAAGGCACGACCACACGCAACGAGACGTTTGCCTGACCTTCTCCGGCGCGGCGCAAGCCGGCGCTCAAGCGAAGAGCGCAACCGCTGGACGGGCTACCCTTCACACCCGTGAACAACAGAACACTCATCGCACTTACATGCGCCCTGGCGGCAACAGCGCCCTCGAGCGTGGCCCTGGCAAGCAGCACACCAGCGACACCAGCCACGCCGGGCGCGTCGACGACGCCGGCCACGCCCACGACACCAACCGCGCCAACGTCACCAGGACCCACCAAGCCCACGCCCCCCACGCATCTAACGGGATTGCCCTCCAGCGCCGTCGCCGACGGGACCGCCCGGCTCGTGGTGCGCCTGTCGGGAGTGCCAGCCTCAGACTCGCCTACGCCGATGCTCACGCCCGCGGCGGCGGGCAGGTGGACGGTGAGCGGCGACTCCGAGACGTTCACGCCCGCCTCGACGCTCAAGCCCTGCTCCACATACGCGCTGACCGTGTGGGCCGGCACCGACGCCCTGGGGCACCCACCGCTCGGCAAAGCTCACAGGCAAACCCTCCGTGTGGCGTGCCCGTCGCTGCGCGGCCTGCAGCAGGCACTCGCGCGGCTGCGCTATCTGCCGTACACGATCGACGCCACGCACGGGCGCAACAGTGGCGCAAGACCCGAGTCGCGCGGCAGCGCTGCGCGCTACGCCTTCGATCCGCCCGCGGCGCGGCTCGTGGCGGACGTACATGACGCGCCCGGCATCGCATATGGCTCACTCGATCCCACCACGCGCGGCGCACTGATCGTCTACCAGACCGATCATGGCCTACCCGCCACCGGCGATCCCGACGGCTCGACCTGGGCGTCACTGCTGGCGGCCGAGACGCTTGGCCACGGTGACCGCACGCCCTACACGTTCGTGACCGTAAGCGAGTCGGAGCCCGAGACGCTGCAAGTGCACGTCGGCGATCGCGTGGCTATATCGACACCAGCCAACACGGGCGTGGCGGGAGCGGAAACGGAACTGGGCACGTTCCCGATCTACGCGCGCTACGTGTCCACGACGATGACGGGCACCAATCCGGACGGCAGCCATTACAGCGATCCGGGTGTGCCCTGGGTGAACTACTTCAACGGCGGCGACGCGGTGCACGGCTTCCCGCGCGCCTCATATGGCTTCCCGCAATCCAACGGATGCGTCGAGCTGCCGATCGGAACAGCGGGCCAGGTGTACCCACTGCTATCCATTGGCGATCTCGTAATAGTGAGCGGCTGAGCGGCCCAGAGACGGGCCGCCGGCGCGAACCGGCGGCCGTCCCTGTCGTGTTCAGCTCTTACCGATGTGGCTCAGCGTTCGGTGCCGCGGCGGCTGCGCTGCGCGACCATGATCGACATACCGAGGCCGACGAGCAGTACACCGGCTAGGACTACCCAGCGCAGGTCAAGGCCTGTGAACGGCAGCGTCGTGGCTTTGGCGGCGGTTGCCGTTGGTTCGGTCGACGCTTTGGCCGGTTCTGTCGAGCTAGTAGGAACAGACGGCGTGGTCGAGGTGCTCGTCGGAGAAACCCCGCCTTTGGGCGTCGCTTCGGTTTTCGTCGCCGGAGTCGTTTTCGCCGTGGTCGTGACCGTGGTCGTGGTCGTTGTGGTGGTGGTCGGCGGTGGCGTTGTCTGGCTGTAGCCGGTGGTGGCTCCCGCCGCGAGGGCGCTGGCCCCCGGTGCGAGCAGCATTAGCGCGATCGGTAGCGCGAGCAGCCCGCGCAGCGCCACTCGGCGCCGACGCGCGCGTCCACGTCCGATCGGTGCTGCAGTTTGGGCCTGTGGCCTCCCAGAGGCCGTCACGTCATGTCGCATATTGCTGTCTCCCGCGTCCGGTGGTCGCTTGGGCCTCCACAGAGAGGCCCCTCATATCCATTTGAGAGCACCGCCGAAGGCTCGGCGCTGCCGCAATTGGGCAGTCTACTCGACAATCCTTTTACTCCTGAGCTCGATTCTCCTGCATGTTTGCCCATAAACCGGACGCTTTACTCGGTGTGCCGCACGTTGTGCTTGAGCAACCGAGATAGTCGGATGCGCTACGCGTCCACCTTGACGCGCCCGGCGAGCGTGCCGTCGCGCAGGTCGCGGCGAAGCACCTTCTTGTCGAACTTGCCGACGCTCGTCTTGGGCACCGTCGCGACGAACGCGAACTCGTCGGGCAGCCACCACTTCGCCACGCGCGGGCGCAGGTGATCCAGCAGGTCCTCGGCCGACAGCGACGCACCCTCGCGCACGACAACGCAGCACAGCGGCCGCTCCGCCCACTTCTCATCGGGCTTGGCGATCACGGCCGCCTCGATCACGTCGGGGTGAGCCATCACCTCGTTCTTGAGCTCCACCGAGCTGATCCACTCTCCGCCAGACTTGATGACGTCCTTGCTGCGATCGGTGATCTGGATGAACGCGTGCTCGTCGATCGAGGCGATGTCGCCGGTGCGCAACCAGCCTTCGTCAAAGCGCTCCTCACCGGAGTTGTCGTTGAAGTAGCCAGCGAGGATCCACGGGCCGCGCACCTCGAGCTCACCGGTGGACTCCCCATCCCAGGGGACCTCCTGGCCGTCGTCATCAACGAGGCGCGTCTGTACCCAGGGCAGCGGCTTACCCTGCTTGGCGCGCATGTCCCAGTAGCGCTCGTCGTGGCCGGCAGACTCGTCCGGGCGCGAGTAGCTGGCGACTGGGCTGGTCTCGGTCATGCCCCATGCCTGGAACACGTTCACGCCGTGGCGCTCCTCGTAGTCGCGCATCAGCTGGCGTGGCACCGCGGAGCCACCGCAGGCGGCGTTTGAGAGCGAGGAGAGGTCCACCTCGTGGGAGTCGGCGTAGCGCAGCAGCTCAGAGAAGATCGTGGGTACGCCGCCCATGATCGTGGGGCGCTCCGATTCGATCAGTTTCGCCAACGGCTCGGCCTGCAGGAAACGGTCAGGCAGAACCAGGTCGGCGCCGGCGAGTGCGGCGGCGTGCGGAATCCCCCACGCGTTGACGTGGAACATCGGCACCACCAGCAGCGCGCGGTCGCGCTGGGAGAGCCCAAGCGCGTCCTTCATCAGCGAGGCGGTGGAGTGCAGGCAGATCGAGCGGTGCGAGTAGAGCACGCCCTTAGGGTTGCCGGTGGTGCCGCTCGTGTAACACAACGCGGCAGCCTGGCGCTCATCGATCTCCGGGTAGTCGTAGAGACCGTCTCCGGCTTCCGCGAGCAGATCCTCGTAGTGCAATGCGTTTGGCAGCGAGCCGGCCCACTCCCGCGAGTCGCCCGGCGCACCCGCGCGCTCGCCCATCACGACGTAGTGGCGTACACCGGAAAAGGTCGGTGCAAGCTGCTCGAGGATCGGTACGAGCGACTCGTCCACGAAGATCACGCCGTCGCGGGCGTGGTTGACAATATATGTCAGCTGCTCGGCGAACAGACGGATGTTGAGCGTGTGCAGCACAGCACCGACGCAGGGCACCGCCATGTAGAGCTCGAAGTGGCGCTGGTTGTTCCACGCGAACGTGCCTACGCAATCGCCCTGTTTGACGCCCAACCGATCCAGCACGCGCGCGAGGCGATCAACGCGCTCGCATACCTGTCCGTAGCTCGCGCGCACCGTGCCGGCATCGGTGAGCGTGACGACCTCGGCCTGCGGGTGAACGCTGCGCATGCGGTGCAGCGGATGGTGAAGCGTGAGCTGGAAGTCGTCCTGCATCAACCCTTCGAGCATCTCCCCTACTCCCTCTTGGTCGGTTCGCCGCGCGGCGTCGCCGCGCGGCGCGGCAGGACATCGGCGTAGATCGCGCGGGTGCGCTGGGCGACGTCGCTCCAGTCGAAGCTGAGCACGTGCTCCGATGCCTCGGTGACAAGACGGTCGCGCAGCTCGACGTCGACAAGCAATCGCTCGATCATCACCCCCAGATGCTCGGGGTCACCGCCGTTGAAGCGCAAACCGACGCGCTCGCCGGCGGGCACGACCTCACGCAGGCCGCCGGTGTCGGCAACGATGCAGGGGCAACCGGAGGCCATCGCCTCCAGCGCCACGAGCCCGAACGGCTCATACAGGGAGGGCACCACACACAGGTCGGCGATGCGGTACAGCGAGTGCAGTGCGTCGTCGCCGATCCAGCCGAGGAACACGCCGTGCTCGCTCAGCCCCAAACGCTCGGCCTGGGCCTTTAGCTCGACCTCGTGGGTGCCGCTGCCAGCGACCAGGAAGCGCACGCCACCAACTTTCTCGAGCACTCCGGGAAGCGCATCCAGTGCTAGCTGAAACCCCTTCTCGTACACGAGCCGCCCGACAAGCAACACCAGCTTCTCCTCGGGTTGAGCGAACTGTAGACGCAGCGACTGCAGGTCATCGACGGGTCGCAGGTCGCGCGGGTCGATACCGTTGGGGATGACGGTGACGCGACGCTCGTCGAGGTCGTAGATGTCGGCGACGTGGCCGCGCATGTAGTACGAGCAGGTGATCACAGAGTCGGCGCGGTGGGCCATCCAGCACTCGATCGCGTGGATGTCCGATTGCGGCGATTTATCGACCCAGCCCTGGTGACGACCGTGCTCAGTGGCGTGGATGGTGGTTACGTATGGGACCCCAAGCGACTCCGAAAGCGCTACGCAGGCGTTCGCGACGAGCCAGTCGTGGCCATGGACGAGATCGTAGGTGTGAACTTCTGCGAGCGCGCCGCCCGCGGCGAGCATGTCCTCGTTCATCTGCGCCACCCACCCGAGGAAGCGGTCGAGCTCGAGCGGGAAGCGCGGCTCACTCACACGGTGGACGGTGACCCCACCCTGCAGTTCACGCGCCGGCGACTCGTCGCGTCCGCGCGTGAGCACGTCCACGGCCACGCCCTGGGCGACCAGCTCCTCGGCGAGCTTGCGTACGTGACGGGCGAGGCCCCCCTCGATCACCGGGGGGTACTCCCAGGACAGGATCAGGACGCGGCGCGGCACCGCCTAGACCCTATCTCCCCCCGCCCTTCGCCGCGTCCGACGCTGGCCCGCCGGCCAAAGGACCTTGGTAGCTGCCGTCTCAGCCAAGCTTCGCGGCTGTCGGCGAGGCGACCGCAGGCAGGCGTGCGCGCATGATCTCCACCGCCTCTGGATTTGAGTCGATCAGCACGTAGCGACGATCGAGCTGGGCGGCGACAGCGCCGAGCGTGCCGCTGCCCGCGAAGAAATCCAGGCACCAGTCGCCTGGTTGCGTTGAGGCGCTGACCATCCGCCGCACGATGCCCTCGGGCTTCTGCGTCGGATAGCCCGTCTTCTCCGTGCCGCGGGTGGGCACGATCGTGTGCCACCACACATCGGTGGGCAGCTTCCCGCGCGCAGCCTTCTCGGGCGTGACGAGACCCGGCGCCATGTAGGGCTCGCGGTCGACCTGCTCGCTGTCGAAATGGTAGGCGGCGGGGTCGCGCACATACACGAGGATCGTGTCGTGCTTGGAGGGCCAGCGCCGGCGCGAGCGCCCGCCATAGTCATACGCCCAGACGATCTCGTTGAGAAAGCACTCCCTGCCGAAGATCTCATCGAGCAGCAGCTTGCAGTAATGAGCCTCGCGGTAGTCGATGTGAAAGTACAGCGTGCCCTCGCGCGCGAGCAACCTGTGGGCCTGCTCCAGGCGCGGGGCAAGAAACGCGAGGTAGTCATCGAATGAGTCGCGGTAGCTGCTCTCGGCGAGCAGCCTGGTGCTGTAGCGCCGACCTTGAAACCCGGTCCTGTCGCCCTCCTCGCCGGATATCGTCGCAACCATGCGTCGTGTTTGCAAGCGCCCGGTGTTGAACGGCGGATCGATGTAGATCAGCTGAAACGAGCCATCGACAAAACGCGGCAGCAGCTCCAGGCAATCGCCGAGCAGGACTTCATCGACAGAAGGGTGAAATGCCTGGCTCACGCATCCGAAGGCTATGGGCAGCACCCGACATGTGGGTGTGGATGGGAGACAAGATTCGCGGCGCCACCGTAGATCGTCCACGTCGCCGGTCACCGCGCCCGTCGGTCGAGCCCAAACCGTCTATGCCGCGGGCGCCACCTCGACCCACTGCAGCGGACGTCCGCACAGCGCCCGCCAGTGAAGGATTGGCGTCGATCGCAGCATGGGCTCTCCGGCAGGCCCGGCCGGGGTGAGGAAGATCGCGGCGAGTGTCGCCGCACCGCCGTCGCCTGGCGCGAGGTTCGCGCCAGGGCGCACGATCGTGAGCATGTGGCGCCCGGCGGTGAGGGTCGCGCGCATGGGGGTGAGCGGGTTTGTCACCAGCGAGTTGCCGTCGAGCTGGCCGCCGACGGATCCCAGCTCGCGTCCGTCGATCGCGACATCCACCGCACGCATCACGTCGCCCTGCAACCACAGTTCCCAGGTGCCGGCGTGGGGCAGCGTGAAGCTCGCGCGCAAGATCCCGGACCCGTGCATCACGATCCCCGTCCGCACTCGGTGCCAGCCGGGCGGGTGAGCCGTGCGTCGCAAGAGCACAGGCACGAGCTCGGGTGTCATCGCAACGACGAGCCGCGTACCCCCACCTTCGGACCGCCCGCGCGCGGCGCTGTCTCGTGCCTGGCCATCGACGCTCGCTTGCCCGCGCGGCGCGATGCCCGCGCGGGTGGCGGCCACCACCCGGGCCAGCTGCTCGCACTGCGACCGTGGCGAGCCCGTCAACCCCACGTGCGCAAGCGCGGCCTGCGCGCCGCGGCGTCGGCCCCACACCTGGTAGTAGGTGCCCTGCCACAGCAGGCGGTACGCCGCCGGCGGGCGAGCGGCACTTGGATCGCGGCGCGTGACGATCAGTGGATAGGCAAGCAGAGCGGATGGGGCGATCTTGTCGAGTTGCACGGGATCGCCATACCCGCCCGCCGCGGCAGCGAGCATGGGCGGTGGGTAGACGAAATCCGGTCCGCCGATGTCCATGTCGCGCAGCTCGTACAGCGCGTATTCGTCGAAGTCCGTGACGAGCGTCGGCCCGCGTCCGGCAAAGCGCGTGTTTATCGAAGCGAGCTCCTCATAGCGCGCGGTGGGCGCGAGATTCGAGCTGTGGTAGAGAAGCGCGTCCGACACCGCCACCCCGCCCACGAGCAGGGCGACCGCGAGCGGGGCCGCGACACGCAGGCGCGAGCCTCGCAACGCGGCGATCCCCGCCCAGGCCAACAGGATGGCCACAGGCGAGGTCAGCATCAGGGTCTTCGCGCTCGCCCAAGTGGTGGCATACGTGTCGAGCACGAGCCACAGCACGATCATCAGAGCGAACCAACCGGCGAGCGAATACCGACCCGTACGAACCAGGTTCCCCATACCGATCAGCCCGAAGAGCGCCACCAGCGCGATCAGCGCCGTCGTGAGCGTGAGCGCCACCCCGGTGGGAAGCAGCTTGTAGCTGCCACCCATCCATACCCCAAACAGTTGCGTCCAGCGCAGCGGAGAGCGCAGGTTGCCCGAGTTGGAGGTCGACGCGATCGCTTGCGCGACGTGCAGCGAACCGGATAGCTGTCTCCATGTCGGCCATGCCGCCACGAGCAGGACGAGCACGCCGAACGCGACCAGCGCAGCGAGGCGAGGCGGGGTGAGCGTGGGCGTCGATCCGCTGCGGGTGGGCTCGCCCGATACGAGCTGCGCCAGCGCCACCGCACAGAGCACAAGCGTCGTCACCAGCACCCAAGCCCCGAACGCCACGCCGAGCGCCGACACTCCCGCCGCCACCAGCAGAGCGAACGGGATCGCGGCACGCGTACCCACGCCCAACCAGCGCCGATGCTCCGCCACCAGCGCACCCATGCCGAGAATCATGGGCAGCGAGGAGACCTCCTTGACGGAGCCGATCAGTCCGTACGCATATACAAGCGCCGGCAGTATGACGGTGAGCGTCGCGAGCGCCGTCAGCGCACCCACGGCGCCGGCGGCGCCGCCGATGCCGACGCGACGCACGAGCAGCCACGCCGGACCGGCGGCCGTGGCAAGCATGAAGGCGGTGAACGGTTGAAACGTCCATATCAGGGGAAGCCCCAGCAACAGCGAGCTGCCGCCGAATAGCGTGTCGGCACCCGAGGGGTAGCTCGTGCCGTAGTAGTTGTGGAGGAACAGTCCGTAGGAGTTGCTCAGGTCCAGGTGCGAGTAGTTCTGGCCGTGGCGCAGGATGAAGTCGGCGCCCAGCATGTGCACGGCGGAGTCGGCGAGCGCCATATAGGAGGAGAACGTCGGCCGCCCCGCGAGCAGCACCGGGGCAAGCGCAAGCAGGTAGGCGATTGGGCACACGAGCAACGCAGGGAGCCGTGCGCGCGCCGTCAGCGCCACCGCGAGCGCCCGTCCGCGTCCGAGCACAAACCCGGCCACGGCGATCACCGCGAGTAGATAGGGCGTGGCCGGCGCCAGCCACGCTGGGTAGGTGCTCAGCTGGGAGACACCGATCAGCGCGGCGGCGCCCACCGCCGGGAGCAGCGCGGCCGGCAGCCATCCCCCGCTCAGACGGTCCACCAGCAGTGCCGCGCCCAGGCACAGCAGCGCGAGCACCAGCGGGTAGACCAGCGTCGTGAGCACGAACATCGGCGGCGGCCGATGCTACAGACGGTCTGCGACAAGCGTGCTCGCTTGCCGCAGACCCCAGCTTCACCCGACCGTGATCGTCTCGCTGCTCGTGCCGTGCCTCGAGGTGAGCACCAGGGTGTAGCGTCCGGCCGGAACCTTGCGGTCGGCCCTCAACAGCAGGGCCGCGACGCTTCCCGAGCGGTTGATCGTCGCACTCGCATAGGTCACCCCGTCGCGCTCCACCTTCGCCGTGGCGGCCGCGCCCGCGGGAGTCTTGACGCTCACGTAGCACGCCTCCTTGTAGCTTCCGTTGCGTCGGCGTGGGTGACACACATACGTCGCCGTCAATCCGCGCGGTCCCCTTTCGCCTTTCGGACCAACCAGACCCTGAGGGCCGGCGGCACCCTGCTTACCCGCTTCGCCCGTGGCGCCCTGCTTACCGACTTCGCCGGCGGAACCCTGAACGCCAGTCACGCCATTCTGCCCGGCAGCACCGGTTTCGCCTCTGGCTCCCTGCGCCCCGTTCGGGCCCTGGGCACCGGTAGCACCCGTCTCGCCCTGCGGGCCTTCGGGCAATGTGCCGCCGGTCCCGCTTAGATCGATCGCCGTCGGCCCGGCGCCCATATTGCCGAGAATCTGAAGCGTCCCGGTCTGGGCTCCTTCGTTCTGCGGCGCGAAGCGCACCGTCAACTGGCAGCTTTCGTCATAGGCGATCGAGCCGAAGCAGGTCGAGGAGCCGACCAGGAAGTCTTCGGGGGCGTCTGTGGAGAGCGGCGAGGTCGAGTCCGCGAACGTGACTCCGCTGATCTGAAGCGGATTGCCACCTGTGTTGGTGATCTTGATTGTCTGCGGGGCGCTGACGGTCTGCAGTGGCTGGGTCGCCGAGAACGTGACGGCTGAAGTGTTGGGCGTCGCGGTCGCAGGCGTCAGGTATGTGATCGAGACAGACGGCGCAGTCGAGGTCGAGGCCGCGCCAAACGAGGAGAAGCTCGCTCCGCCATAGACGAAGCTCGCACCGCCACCACCGCCGCCCGCGGCGGCGTTTTCGGGCTCAGGGTCGCAGGAACCCTCGCCGCCACCACCGCCTGTGTAGCCGCCACCACCGCCACCGGCGCCGCTTGACCACGGGCTAAAAGCCTCGCCACCTCCTCGTCCGCCGAATCCGACGCCACCATTTTCGCCGCTTACCTCTGGTTCGGCGCAACTCGCGGTGCCGCCTGCTCCGCCCCCCGTCAGCGTGCCCGCACCGCCAGCGATACCGTCCGTCGAGGACGATCCGCCGCTACCCGCGGTGCCGGGGTTGCCGGCATTACCGCCGTCCCCACCAGCGCCGTCCTGAAAAGCGCCCCCTCCGCCGCCGCCACCGCCCGCGACGAGCAGTCGCGATTCGAGCGATTCCGGTTCGGCCATCGAGCTGGTGCGCACATCCGACGCGCCACCACCGGAGCCGCCAAACCCGCCCTCGAAGCCCTCTCCACCGCTCCCACCGCCGTTGAAGCCGGATGCCGCGACCTCCACATACAGCACCTCTCCGGCACTTACGGGCAGCTGTCCGACGACATCGGCGCCCGCGCCGCCGGTTCCGTCGTTGCCGAATGGTCCAAACGCTTGCCCGCCGGCCGCGCCAATCGCGTTGACGCGGACGCTGCTCACGCCGGTTGGAACCGTGAACGACTGCTCGGCGCCGGTCGAGGAGAATGTTTCGGTCATCGTCGGAGGAGCCGCGGCAGCGGCACTCGTGGCCATGAGCGCACTTGCGGCCAACGTGGCGCCGATGGCGCCCAGACCTGCTCTTGCGCGGCGGCGATGCGTCTCAGCGTGAGAACGATCGCTCGCCCTGCGGCGACTTGCGGCGGTGCTGGTCATGGCAAAACTCCTGACATCGGATTCATCGAGGGAGGGCGAATCGCCCAGCACCCTCTCGACGATCGCCGCCGTTCGCATGAGAGATGACAGACTTCGCGCAGCGACGATGTCAACGTTTCGAGAGCCTCCAAATGTGCTGGAGGACCCTTTCAGGAGTCGATCGTGAGAGCTGGAAGCCGGCGAGCCTCTAGCTCAGGCGTCGGGCGCGGGGTCCTGCACCATCGCGAGCAGGCCGCGCAGAAACACCTCGACCATCGCTTCATACAGGCCCTCGTCGAGCTCCGGGTCGACGATCCTGTCGATCAGGAAGCCATCGGCCATGAAGAACGTCATCGCCGCGACATCCGCCGGATCGAGCGGTGGCTTCACCCCAAAGGAGGATGCCCAGCGAGCAAACACCTCGGCAATGCCGGCGCGTAGGTCGCGCTGGCGCGCGGCGAACTGCACGCGGAAGCTCTCGTTGCGAGCGGCGTAGGCGGCGAACTCCTGGTAGAGCCGTGGCCACTCGGGATCGCGGTAGACGTAGTGCAGGAACTCACCGGCCGCGTGGCGGGCCTCCTCGGTCGCGTCGCCCGCGCCGACCATCGCCGCGTCCAGACGCTGCAGGTCGGCGGCGAACTTCTGCTCGAGCATCGCCAGGAATAGCTGCTCCTTGCTTGCGAAGTGGGCATAGAAGGCGCCCTTCGTGTAGCCCGCGCGTTCAGCGATCAGGTCGATCGAGGCGCCCTGCATGCCCAGCTCGCAAATCGAGTGCGACGCGGAGCGCAATAGTGCGGCGCGGGTTTCCTCTCCACGCTCCGCGCGCGTCTTGGGCTGCCCGCGCGCCCCTCGCGCGACTGTGTCTTTTCGCAGGCTCACACTCCCTCCTCCTCGCCCGACTTTATTGGCTCTCGGCGCGGCGTGAGAGGCTAAACGAGAACTGCCTCGGCCTGCGGCCGAGATTCCTGTGTGCCGACCGTGACACCGGCTGGGTGGCACCCGAGCAGCACCTCCGCATCGTGGCGTGGAGTATCGGTGATCGCGCGCCGATACACGCGCTCGGACCCAGCGCGGGAGGGCGTGAGCGTGCGACGCAGGACCAGCTCTCGCAGGACACACTCCATCTCGAACTGGGCGAACGCGGCGCCGAGGCAGCGACGCACACCGCCGCCGAAGGGAATCCACGTATAGGTGCCCGGCGGACGCCCTCCCTCACTCTCGATAAATCGCTCGGGACGGAACTCGTTGGGCTGTGAGTAAATGTCGCCGCGGCGGTGTACGAGATGGATCGCCGGAACGATCGAGCAGCCCGCCGGCAACATGCGCCCACCGATTTCCATCGGCTCGACTAGGCGGCGAATTACGATCGAGATAACCGGGCGCAGGCGCAGCGTCTCCTGAATCGTCGCTTTCAGGTACTCGTCCTGACGCTCGCCATCGGGCAAACGTGCCTCCTGGGTGAGGCGATCCAGCTTCTCGGGGTGGCGACACAGCCGCTCCACGGCCCAGGCGAGCGCATTGGCGGTCGTCTCATGGCCGGCCACGAGCAGCGTGATCAGCTCGTCGCGCAACTCTTCGTCGCTCATCGGGCTGCCGTCCTCGTGCGTGGCCTGCAAGAGCAGCGACATGATGTCATCGCGCTCGGCCAGGTCGCCCGCCTGGCGACGCTCGGCAATCTCTTCGTAGATCGGACGGTTCACGCGCTCCAGTTCGCGGCGAAACAGGCCCAGGCGCATCACACCGTCAGGCCCCAGAGCGAGCAGGATCGCACCGGCAGCGGGCTTGGTGAGCGTGTCGAGCAGGCGGCGAAGCTCGCGACGCAGCGTCTCCAAGCGCGGACCCTCGGCGACGCCGAACACCGCTCGCAGCACGATCTCGAGCGTCATCGCCTGCATGGGCCCACGCAGCGGGTAGGGCTGTCCCAGCGGCCAACGCTCGATCTCCTCCGCGGCAACGCTCGCCATCAGCTTTCCGTAGCGCTTCATTCGCTCGCCGTGGAAGGCCGGCAGCATCAGCTTGCGCTGGCTCAGATGCGGTTTATCGTCGAGCAGCAGCACCGAGCTTGGGCCGAGCACCGGCAGCAGTATGCGATTGGCCTCCCCCGCATGCAGCAAGCGCGGATCGCCCGTGAACACCTGCTTGATCGCGTCCGGATCGGACGTCACCACCCAGGTGCCTTCGTTGGCGATCTTCAGCGTGAACATGTCGCCGAAGCGTGCCTGGCAGGTATCTAGCATCCACTGCGCCCGACGGAACCAAAACAGGCTCTGGATGGCGCGCGGCAGGCGCGGGCCGGGAGGAAGATCGACGTTCTCGATTCGCATACCGCTCGGTATGTTAGCGGGATGCGCCGCCGATGTCAACCGGCCTGCCCGGCCCGCCGGACTGGCCGATTACTCCCCCAGACGTCAGCCCCCGCCATACGCCGTCGCGGCATCCTCCAGGCGATCATCGCCCCAGAAGAGCTCGTTGCCGACGGCCACCGTGGGCACGCCGAAGGCTCCACGCGCAGCGGCGGTTTCGGTGCCGCTGCGCAGCGCCAGCTTGATTTCCGTGTCCCGCGTGGCCCGGTCGACGGCGCCCCGGTCGAGACCCGCGCGCTCGGCTGCCTCGAGCACATTCTCGGAGATCTCGAGATCCTTGCCGCGCGCGAACGCTTGACGGAAAGCCTCGGTGGTGAACTCGCGCCCGCAGCCAGCTTGGAAGGCGTAGGTGGCGGCGCGCATCGCGTATAGGTAATTGGTCGGCCATGGGTTTGGCCAGTGGATCGGCTGCAAGCCGTACTCGCGCGCGCGGCGCTCGACCTCGACCATCCCGGCCTGACGTGCTTCTGGGGCAGCGAGCGCCCAGGAGGAGCGGCCGTTTGCCTTGAAAATCGCACCCAGGGAGATCGGCTGCCAGAGGATCGGCTCTGGCAGGAGGTTGCCGATTCGCTCAGCGGTCAGGTAGGCGTAGGGCGAGCCCAGGTCGAAGTAGAAGGTTATTTCGGGCATCGCGAGCTTCGCTTTCGTCTTGAGGTGAGCATAGGCGACACCGCACGATGTCGAAGATGAGTGCGGCGTGCAGTGCTATACGACGGGCCGCGACTCAGGTGCCGTACGGGCGGCGTGAAACTCAGTCACCCATGCACGCGGCACAAACGTTGGCCGGTCGCGTCGAGCACCGAAGAGTTCGGCGATAGCGATGAGCCGAACCGCCAGCAGCAGGGCGAGCCCGTGACCAACCGGAGGTCGCGCAACGATATCCGAGCCGTCGGGAAACACGAGCGCGATTGGGCGGTGCTCATTGATGGCGCGCGCGATGCTGATCGACGCGTCGCGCGAGTCAGATGGGATCAGCACGGTTCCAGTCGGGTAACGCTCGTCATTCGCGGGATCGACAGCGATCTGCGCCAATAGGTCGAACGCCGCGTCTGTCGCCGGGGTATTGGAGTTGACGGCTAGTTTCTCCATGATTCCACTATCGCTTCAGAGTGGGCCTTCAAATGCTCGATGGCCGCAGCTATAGCCGCATTCGTCGGACCGAGATGAAATGTCTCCGGGGGTTTCTTACCCTCCGAACGAGTGTAACGGTGCATGTGGTGGCTGCCGAGATGATTGTCGAACAGACGCGCCTCATGCCAGACCTCATCGACGAGAACCAGCAGCACAACGGCATAGCGCGCAATCGGTCGCCCAGACCGGCTGTAGCGGACGATGACGCCATCCGCAAGCGCGATATCGACTACCTGGTCGTAAGACATCCCCCAAGACTCCCAGCCGCTTGGAACGGTTCTCGGCGCGGCATTGCCAATCGAGCGCAGTGAGCGATGCCGGAGCCAGACCCTTGTGCGTAGGGAGCTATTTGTGCGGAGAGCCGCAACGCCGAGTGACGCGCGTCCTCGTGAGCTACGAGATCACAAGCGCCGGAGCGATCATGTCAACGTCGATGCGGACCACTTGGGCACTGTGATTGTGACCTTCCCGTCTCGCCCAACCAGGCGCTTGGCGCCCACAATTGTCACCCCGACCAGATCCTGCTCGGCGTCGAAGCGCAACCGTGGTCCTCGGGCGACTCGTCGAAATCCACGGCCGTCCCAGTATCGCCCGATCATGCCTCGCGAGCGCCTGGTTCCCACGCGGCGCGCAGCTCGTGCCGAAGGGCATCGCGGCGTGCGCGCCTGCGCTCAGCCTTCTTTACGGCCGGAAGCTTTTGTGGCTTGCAAAGCAGACAACCGGCTCGCCGCTGCTTCGGGCGTCTGCGCTTGTGATTGGCCATGACTACAAATTACAACATCGGCGTAGCGGGCGAGCCAGTCTCGGTACACATCCGCGATGGCCAGCTGTGAGTGAGGGTGGGTCCACGATCTCCACCTTTACTCTGGCGACTACGAACACCCCCCGACAGCCCCGAGATTCCTCCGATGTGATGAGACATCACAGAGCGCCCCCGGCAGGATTCGAACCTGCGACCCTCGGATTAGAAGTCCGACGCTCTATCCAGCTGAGCTACGGGGGCATTGCGTGCGTAAACGGTACGCCAACACACAGTGTGGCGAGCGATCCAGCCGATACGAAGCTTGAAGCGGACCCACGGACCGGGCGAGCCCGTACCCGCACACAAATGTCTCTCTCCCAATAGCCCTAACCGAACTCTGGCCGACCCTGCGTATCCCGCATACCGGCGCGGTTTCCAGCCATCTAGCCACAAGCGATCCGCCGCCCCGCCGCCGAAGCTCGACGTCTGCCACGATCCAGTCCTTAAGCAATCTTCAGGCGAAGTGTGCAAAAGTTGCATCCATGAGCCCCGTGAACGACCCAGAGTCCGATCTGACGCGCAAGCAGCGCCGCGAACAGGCGCGCGAGCAGCGCAAGGCGATCGAGGAAGCGGAAGCCGGCCAGGTCGCCCAGCGCAAGCGGCTGATCCAGCTTGGCGCGATCGCGGGAGCGGTGGTTGTGATCATCGCGATCATCCTGGTCGCGACCGGCACGGGCGGCTCCAAAAACGCGCCCGCGCCGAAAAGCGCGGCGGCCAACTCGGCGCTGGCGACCGTCACCACGATGCTGCAGGGCATACCTCAGAAAGGCAACGTGCTCGGTAATCCCAACGCGCCGGTCACGATGCAGTACTTCGGTGACTTGGAGTGCCCGTTCTGCAAGCAATTCACGGTCACGACGCTGCCCACGATCATCAAGAAGTACGTGCGCGCCGGCAAGCTGAAGATCGAATACAACTCGATGGAAACCGCCACGAAAAACCCGGAAGTGTTCCGCACACAGCAGATCGCGGCCTATGCAGCCGGCGCGCAGAACCTTGCGTGGTACTACATCGAGCTCTTCTACCACGAGCAGGGAGAAGAGGACAGCGGCTATGTCACCGAAAGCTACCTACAGGGGTTGGCTTCCCAGGTGCCAGGCTTGAACACGTCCACCTGGAGCGAAGCGCGTAACGATCCCACCTACGCCAACCAGGTCATCTCCGATGCCCAGACTGCCAACCAGAACGGCTTCACCGGCACGCCGTCGTTCTTGATCGGCAAGAGCGGTGGCACGCTACAGAAGTTCGAAGCCCCGGGGCTCACCGAAGCCGGCCCGTTCGAAGCGGCGATCGAAAAGCAGCTGAAAGCCTGAGTGTCGGCGCGATGAGTGCGCGTGCCCTCCGAATCGCGATGATCGTGCTGGCGACGATCGGGCTCGGGGTGGCGAGCTACCTCACCTACGTCCACTACGCCGATATCAATCCTGTTTGCACTTCGAGCAGCTGCTTGAAGGTGCAAACGTCGGTCTACTCGAAACTCCTCGGCGTGCCGGTGGCGGTGCTGGGCTTGATCGGCTATGTCGCGATCCTCGGGTCGCTGCTGGCGCCTGAAAACGAGACGAGCCGGCTCGCAACGCTGGTGTTCACGTTCGCAGGATTCGGGTTCTCCATGTATTTGACATATCGCGAGTTGTTCTCGATCCACGCGGTATGCGAGTGGTGCGCTTCGAGTGCAGGGATCATGACGATCCTCGTTTGCCTCTCGGTTTGGCGCTTTCTGCGAGGCGGACCGTCCGCTTACGAGTCGCCGCAAACAGCCCCCGCCGATCCGCCGCATTCAGCTCAGGCGATCCCTAGCTAGATTCATACCGCTCGCGCGGCGCTTCGCCTGCATCCACCCTGCTCGCTCGAGCGAGTTGCCTTGCAAGCACCTCGCGCTGTAGGCTCGCTTACACGATGGGGGCCTCTCGCGCGTCTTCACAAGTGTCCCTGAGCGACACCGAAGGGCAAAAGCGGGCCGCAGCGCTTGCGGCAGCAGAGCTCGTGAGCGATGGCGATCGAGTCGGGCTGGGAACCGGCTCGACGGTAGCCCACTTGCTGCCCGCGCTTGCCGCGCGCGGCCTCTCGCTGCGCTGCGTTGCCACATCGCCCGCTACTGAGCGCTTGGCACGTGAGTGCGGACTCGAGCTGCACGAGCTAGACGGGCTTGGCCAGCTCGATATCGCAATCGATGGCGCCGACCAGATCGATCCGCAGGGATGGCTTGTCAAGGGTGGCGGCGGCGCCCACACACGCGAGAAGATCGTCGCCGCGGCCGCCGCTCGGTTTGTCGTGATCGCCTCGGCCGAGAAGGCCGTCGAGGCGCTGCGCCCGCCGGTGCCCCTGGAGATCCTGCGCTTTGGCGTCCACACGACCCTCGCTTCGCTCGGCAACGCGATCCCGCGCGATGTTCCCCCCAGTCCCGACGGCAACCCGATCGCCGACTACGTAGGTCCAGTCGAGAATCCGCGCATACTGGCCGAGCGACTGTCGTGCACTCCGGGAGTCGTCGAGCACGGCTTGTTCGCGCCGGAGATGGTCACCGACATCCTGATCGCCCGGCCCGACGGCGTCGAACATCGAGTGCTCGATTAGGACTAGCCCAATCAGGGAAACAAAGAGTCACGAATTTTTACGCAATTTACGTAGAAACCCACCAGCATGATCGGCATCGTCTTCTGATACGAAGTCTATGAACTTGGGCGAATATTGGTTGTGCAGCCGCCATGATGGAAATTGCCAGCGCTCCTCCGAAGGAGGCCAGCATGCCGTATATCTTTTGTGAGTCGTGCGGTGAGGGGTCGTATAGCAATGTGACCAGCTGCTCCTGCTGCGGCCGGCCCGCGCGTTTGGCGCGCCCGCGCCGACTGGTTCCGCGCTCACCCGAATTCGAAGGCTCCTCGCATGGCCGCGAAAAGGTCGAGGTCGAGGTGCGCGAGCTGCTCTACGGACGCCGCTCGCGAGCAGTGCGCTTGCGCCAGAGCTGAGCGACGGACAAGCACCTGAGGCGGCGTTAGCTGACGTTAGCTGACGAGTCCGCTAGGGTCGAGATAGTGCGACACGTAGATATCGAGGGGCATCCGTTCGCACCCGATTGCCGGAAAACCCCTACCCCGACATGCGGCATAACACGGTTATCCACAAACTCGGCCCGGCTTAGCCTGCTGACGTGAGTACTCCAGCCTCCTTTTCGGGCACGCCGGCCACGACCACGCTCGGCTCGCACCCCCATCGCTGGCTGGTACGGAGCCTGATCGGTGTGGCCACAGTGCTCGGCATCGTGGCGATCTTCGCCGTCTGGGCGAACAGACAATTGCTCGACAACGCCTATTGGACGAGCACGAACACGAAGCTGATCGAGAGCCCACCGATCCGCGAAGCGGTGTCGGGCTACCTGACTGAACAGCTCTACGCCAACGTGGACGTGGCGGGCGAACTAAAGAAAGAGCTGCCAAGCGAACTGCAGCCACTCGCCTCGCCGGCCGCGGGAGCACTGAAAGATGTGGTCCAGAAGGGCATCAACCTGCTGCTCGAACGCCCGCGCGTGCAGGAACTGTGGAGTAAGGCCAACAGCATCACCCACGCCGAGTTCGTGCGCTTGATCGAGAACAAAGGCAGCGTCGTGAAGCTGCCCGGCGGCGGCGCGGTGGTGCTCGACCTGCGTCCGATGCTCGGCGAAGTAGCGGAAAAGGTGGGCGCTCCGGCGAGCTTGGTGGAAAAGATCCCGCCAAAAGTGGCGCAACTGAGAATCGTGAAGTCCGACCAGCTGAAGACGATGCAGGACGCGGTCAATCTACTGCGCAGCCTGGCGCTCATACTGCCCCTGTTGGCGGTGGCGATGTTCGCTCTGGCCGTGTATTTGGCGCGCGGACGACGCCGCCAGACCTTGATCGAGGTCGGTGCGGCGTTCGTCGGTGCGGGCCTGGCTGTTGTCGTGGTGCGCGGGATCGCCGGATCGAAGGTGGTCGATTCGCTGGCAACCACAGAAGCGGTAAGACCCGCGGCGCAGGCGGCTTGGTCGATCGGGACGAGCGTACTCGCGAATGTCGCGTGGTCGACCGTGTTCATCGGCGTGGTCGTGGTCCTCGCGGCGATGCTGGCGGGACCCACGAGGATCGCCACCTCGCTGCGCCATCTGATGGCTCCCTACATGCGCGACCGCCCGGATGTCACCTTTGGTGTGCTCGGTCTGCTGTTGCTGCTGTTGTTCGCGTGGGGCCCGATCGTGGCGACCAAATCATTGACGGGAATTCTGGTCATCATCGTGCTGGCGGTGTTCGGCACAGAGATGCTGCGTCGCCAAACAGCGCTGGAGTTTCCCGACGCGCATCTTGCCGCGCACACCCCGGGCGGGTCTCCCCCACTCGCCGGCACACCTATCGAGTCTTCTCCACCATCCGGCGTGCCCATCGAGCATGCACCATCCGCCAGCACACCCCCAAAGCCTGCTCAGCCAGCTGGACAGATACCCCCACCAAGCCCGGGAGCAGCCAAGCCCACTCCCCCATCCCCGTCCTCCGCACCCGAGCGCGACCCTGACGAGAGCCCAAGGAGCGACACATGAGCGACGCCGAGACCGTCAAGCGACGCGAAGCCGAAGGCAAGGACGCGCGGGCGCATACACCGCGCTCCAGTCACGCCGAATGGAAAGCCCCAAAGGACCGCAAGGACCCCGTGGCCATCCTCGAAGGCCAAGCGGAGAGCAGGGTGCCCGAGCTGGTGCCGATCCGCTACGGGCGCATGCTCGTCTCACCCTTCACTTTCTACCGGGGCGCGGCCGCGATCATGGCGGCCGATCTCGCCCAAACCCCAGCCTCAGGTCTGCGAGCACAGCTGTGCGGGGACGCACACCTCTCCAACTTCGGCGTTTTCGCCTCGCCCGAGCGCGAGATGCTGTTCGACATCAATGACTTTGACGAGACCTTGCCGGGGCCTTGGGAGTGGGACGTCAAGCGGCTGGCAGTGAGCCTATGCGTGGCGGGGCGCGATCGTAATTTGAGTAAGCAGGAGGTCGCCGACATCCTCGTCTGGACCGCGCAGGCCTACCGGCAGTCGATGCGAGGCTTCGCGCAGATGACCAACCTCGGCGTGTGGTATGCCAGCCTGAACGCGGAGAACATCATGGGCGTCGTGCGCGCACAACAGCTCGTCAAGGGCAAGCGCCTGCAACAGATGGAAAAGCGCTTGGGCAAGGCGCGCGCGAAGAACAGTACGCGCGCGGTCCTCAAGCTCACCGAAGCCGTGGACGGGCAGCTGCGCTTCGTTAGCGAACCACCGCTGGTCGTGCCGATACAAGAGCTGCTCGGCCAAGCCGAGAGTGAGGAGCTGCGCAAGCGCTTCGAGGCGATGCTCGCCGACTATCGCTCGAGCCTCACCGATGAGTACGGCGTACTGCTCAGCGACTACACCTTCCAGAGCATTGCGCGCAAGGTTGTGGGTGTGGGCAGCGTCGGCACGCGTGCGTGGGTGCTGCTGTTCATGGGGCGCGACGAGCAAGATCCGCTGGTCCTGCAGGCCAAGGAAGCCCAGGCCTCGGTGCTCGAGCCCTTCGCCGGCGCCTCCCAGTATGCGAACCATGGCCAGCGCGTAGTCGAGGGCCAGCGCCTGATGCAGGCCTCCGGCGACATTCTCTTGGGCTGGCTGCCGGCAACCGGCATCGACGACGTGACGCGCGACTTCTACGTGCGTCAACTGTGGGACGGCAAGTTGAGCATCGAGATCGAGACGATGACCCACCCGATGCTGCGCGCCTACGGGGCGCTATGCGCCTGGACGCTCGCGCGTGCCCATGCGCGCACAGGCGACCGTATCGCGATCGCCTCCTACCTCGGCGCCGGCGGCGTTTTCGACCAGGCGATCGTCGACTTCTCAGAGGCCTACGCCGACCAGAACGAACGCGACTATGACGAGCTTGTGCAGGCGGTAAAGTCGGGGCGCGTGCAGGCCGAGAGCGCCTGAGCCGGAGAGCGAGGAGAGCTGAAGATGAGCGAGATGGTGACGCGCGTGGACTTCGTGGCAGTGCCCACCAAGAACCTGCCGGGAGCGGTGGAGTTCTACGGCGAGACACTCGGCTTGGAGCGCTCGGTGTACCTGGAAGAGCGCAACTACGCCGAGTTCGAGACCGGCAACCTGACGATCAGCGTGATCGACGCCGAGAAGATGGGCCTGCAACACGCGCCGATGCGCAGCGGGATCGCACTGCACGTAGAGGACGTGGCGAGCGCGCGTGCGACGCTCGAAGAGCGCGGTGTCAGCTTTGCCCAAGACACATTCGACACGGGCGTCTGCCACATGGCGGTGTTCGACGATCCCGACGGCAACCTCTTGATCCTGCACAACCGCTACGCGCCACCCCCGCCGCGTTCCTGATCGCGCATCCACGGGATCCGATCGAGGACCTCGCCCATGGGCGGGACACGACTCGGGTCCTCAGGCCGGTTGACTGAGCCAAACCGAGCGATCCGTCCGGCCCGTAGCGCAGGATGCCGGGCTCTTGACCCGAGCTCCAACTACATCTCTGCGCGCCTGGCAGCGCGAGGCGCTGCAGCGCCTCGATGGCTGGCAAGGCGGTCCCTTCCTGATCTCGGCGGCACCCGGGGCGGGCAAGACGCGCCCTGCCCTGGAGCTGGCTCGACAGATGCTCACAAGCGGTCAGGTACGCCGGGTGGCGGTGCTGTGCCCGACGACACCGCTCACGCGCCAGTGGGCCTCCGCGGCCGCTGAGCTCGGAGTGCAACTGCAACCAGACGCGCCCGGACCGCTCGCATCGCGCGATTTCCACGGTGTGGCGGTCACATACGCGCGCGTGGCGAGCGATCCGCGCGAGTGGGCCGCCAGGGTCGCACCGGACACGCTGGTGGTTGTGGACGAGGCACACCATCTCGGCGAGGAGCTGGCGTGGGGCACGAGCTTTCAGCAAGCGTTCTTCGGTGCGCCGCGCTGGTTGCTCCTCTCCGGGACTCCGTTTCGCTCGGACGCCACACCGATCCCGGGCGTCAGCTATGACTCCGAAGGAGTCGCCGAACCAGACGTCTCCTACACCTATGCCCAAGCTGTCGCCGACGGGATCTGCCGCCCGGTGGCGTTCGTGACGTTTGACGGTACGCTGTCGTGGCGCAGCGGCGAGGATGTGATCGAGTCGTCCTTCGAGACGGTGCTCAGCACGCGCGAGGCGAGCCGGCGCTATCGCACGGCGATCTCGACCGAGTTGCCCGACGGGTTGCCGCGCATTCTGATCGAGGCCGACGCGAAGCTGAAGGCTTTGCGCGAAGCGGGCCATCGCGACGCGGGCGCGCTCGCGGTCGCCGCCGACGCCAAGCACGCGCGTGCGATCGCGAAGCTGCTCGGCGAGGCGACCGGCAGGGCGCCGGTGGTGGTGCTGCACACCGAGGCGCGTGCCGCGCACAAGCTCGCGGCGTTCAGGGGCTCACGTGAGCCGTGGATCGTCGCGGTGAATATGGTCTCCGAGGGCGTTGACATCCCGCGCCTGCGCGTCGGCGTATATGCCACGGCGGCGAAGACACCGATGATCTTTAGGCAGATCGTAGGACGCTTCGTGCGCACGATCCCGGGCCGGATGCCCGAGCCGAGCTGGGTGTATCTGCCCGCCGACCCTGTGTTGCGCGGCCACGCCGCACAGGTGCAGAGCGAGCTGCGCCGCGCCCTGCGCCCCCGCGAGGACAACGAGGGCCTGGAGGAGCCGCGCGAGCGCCGCGCTAGCGAGCCCTCACCGGTCGCCGACTTCGTGCCGCTGAGCGCGGAAGTCGCTCCACAAATGACCCTGTTCGGCCCAGCGGCTAAAGCGCCCACCGAGTCCACGAACCGGTCGCCGGCGCTGGGGGCGGGGAGCCAGGGAGAGCCAACCGAACCGGCGGCCCCGGCGGCGTTCGAGCGCCGCGCGGCCCTGCGCGAGGAGCGCAGCCGCCTTGTGGCGGACCTCGCCAGACGCAGCCGCTCGAGCCACCGCGAAATCAACGCCTGGGTCAACCGCGCGGTCGGCGTGGGCCGCGTGGAGTCGGCAAGCATCGAGCAATTGGAGCGCTCGGTGAGAGCGCTCGTCAAGGAGCTGACGCGCCAGAGTCGTCAGGCCGCGTCTGGTTGAGCCACTCCAGCGCCGGGCGCCTCGTGCTCCTCGGCGACCGCCGCCTTCGGCCGCAGGACCACGACGGACACGACGAGCCCGACCGCCACAAGCGCGGCGGCGATCCAGAAAGCGAGTTGATAGCCACCGGTGAGCGCCACCGCCGTGGACTTCCCCTGGGCCAGCAGCTTCGTGGTGTGAGAGGCCGACAATGTGGCCAAGACCGCCAGCCCGAGCGCTCCGCCGACCTGGGCGGTCGTGTTGACGAGGCCTGAGGCCAGACCCGCGTCGCTGGGGGTGGCACCGGACATGGCGACGCCCATCAGCGCCGGGAAGCACACGCCGGCGCCTGTGCCGAGCAGTAGCATCGAGGGCAACAGGCCGGTCAGGTAGCTCGCGTGAACGGGCGCGATCGCCAGCAGCGCGAGTGCCGCCGCGATCATGGCCAAGCCCGGAGGCAAGAGCGCACGCGCGCCGAAGCGCGTTATCAAAGGCTCTGAGAAGCGAATCGACATCGAGCCCATCGTGATCGTCACCGGCAGGAACGCCAGGCCGATCTCCAGCGCGTCGTAGCCGAGCACCTTGCGCATGTAGAGCGCTCCCAGGAAGAACATTCCGAACATCCCCGCGACGGAGAACACCTGGATCAGGTTCGCGCCGCTGACGTTGCGCGAGCGGAAGATACGCAGCGGCACGAGCGGGTTGCTTGCTGTGGCCTCGCGGGCGATGAAGGCCGCGAGCAGCGCGAGCGAGAGCGCGCCCAGCGCCAAGGTGGTCCCAGCTCCCCAGCCGTCTTCAGCCGCGGGCGAGACGATCGTGTAGACGCTGAGCATCAGCGCACTGGTGATGAGTACTGCGCCAGGAATGTCGGCGCCCTCGCCGAAGCCGATCCCCTCATCTTTGTCGAGCAGGCGCCGGGCGAAGAGGATCGTCGCGATCCCGATCGGGACGTTCACGAAGAAGATCCAGTGCCAGTCGAGCGCCTGTGTGAGCACGCCGCCGGCCAGCAGTCCGACAGACCCGCCGGCGGAGGCGACGAAGGCGTACACGCCGATCGCCTTGGCCTGGTCGCGGGGACTGGGGAACATCGTCACGATCATGCCCAGGACGACCGCGGATGTCATCGCTCCGGCGATCCCCTGTACGAAGCGCGCGCAGACCAGCAACGTCTGCGTCCAGGCCAGGCCGCACATCAGCGAGGCGAGCGTGAACAGGCCCACGCCGAGCAGGAAGATGCGGCTGCGCCCCAGCAGGTCGCCAAAGCGCCCGGCCAGCAGCAAGAGTCCGCCGAAGGCGATCAGGTAGGCGTTGACGACCCAGGCGAGGCTGGAGGTGGAGAAGTGCAGTTCTTCTTGGATCGAGGGCAAAGCGACGTTGACGACGGTCACGTCGAGCACGATCATCAGGACTCCCACGCACAGCACGTACAGCGCCAGCCAGCGTGAGCGCTCGGCTGCGTGGGTGCTTTGCTCGTCGTGTGTGGGCATAGTCAGAAGCTCTCCTTTCGCAGTACCTCACCCAGGCTATCGAGCAAGACCGCGCTTCCATGTTCACGCTCGGCGGGTGTGTCGAGACCGTCGAGGAACACCCCCTGCTCGGTAAAGCGCAACTTAGTCGCGGCGCCGACCGCCTCGAACTCGATCGTGGCGAGCGAGACCGAGATGCGTGCCTCGTCCAGATACATGTCATACGCATAGACGATCCGCTCGTCCTGCACGATGTCCTGATAGCGACTGTCGAAGCGGTAGACCGAGCCGTTGGGTGTCTCGATCGCGAAACGCTCGTGGCCGCCGACCTCAAAGTCGAACTCGCGGCTCTCGTGCGGGAGGCTCTTGGGCCCGAACCAGCTGGCCTTGGCCGCGGGCTCTGCCCACGCTTTGAAGACGTGCGCAGGTTTCGCCTCGTATGTGCGCTCGATCGTGAAGGTGGCATGGAGAGCAGATCGCTCTTGCGGTGTATTCATGGCTTGCTCCCTTTTTGTGGTTGTTCGGGGTGCTCGGCCAGGTACTCGCCGAGCCGGTCCAGACGCTGCTCCCAGCCCTTGCGTCGCTGTGCGATCCAATCCTCGGCTCCGCTGAGCGCCTTCGCTTGCACGTGGCAGGTGCGCACGCGCCCGACCTTCTCAGAGCGGACCAGCCCGCTGGCTTCGAGCACCTGGAGGTGTTGCATGACCGCCGACAGTGACATGGCGAGCGGCCGGGCCAGCTCGCTGACCGAGGCCGGCCCATCGCTGAGCCGCTCCACCATCGTCCGGCGGGTGACGTCGGCGAGCGCCTGAAAGGCAAGGTCCAGGGGAACGCGTTCGCCGTGACCGTGGCCGGCGTGTTGGCTGTGGTCGCTGGGACCGCGTCGCGGGTGGGCGCTTTGGTTAAGCACTCACTTAACTATTGCATAGGCCGACGAGGACCTCAACCATCCCCCGCAAGCAGCTCCATCAGCAAGCCGTCACGCCACTCCCGGGCACCGGCGGGCCGCTCGTAGCGGCGCATCACGCCAACCGGCCTAAATCCCACCTTTTCGTAGGAGCGGATCGCGGCCGCGTTGCCGACGGATGGATCGATCGTTATCCGGTGATGACCCAGGTCGTCGATCAGATGGCGCACCAGCCGTCTGACGGCCTCGGTGCCAAGGCCCTGACCGTGCAACGAGGGATCTAGGAACAGGTCGATCGTGGCGTGGCGGTATTTGGGCGCTTGCTCCTCGGCGAACTGGATCATGCCCGCCACCGCGCCGTCGACTTCGATCGTCAACCGTATCGACTCGGGCTCGTCGCTCCAGGGAAAGCCCTCGTCGGGCGCGTCCCACCACAGCACCACCTCGGGCGCCCGGTGGATGCGCAACAGATCGAGCTCGTCGGCCGGCGCGATCGGACGGAGCACCATGCCGCGCCGCGCGCCCGGCGCATCGAAGCAGACCAACGTGGGGACTCTGGCGATGGGGCGATGATCGCAGAGTTGGCCTACCTTGACGCACGCGCAAGATTGCACGCATAACTCCCCGTCGATCGGGGTAGTGCAACCATCAATGGGCCGGTCGACAGGGCCGGCGATAACATTGACCGAGTAAGCCAAGGGAGGAGAGTTGAGATGTCATCGCTCGCTGAAGTCGCACCCCACCCCCGCTTTACTCACGCCGAAGAGGACGATTTGGACCAGCTATTCGCGCGCTGGCACCACGACCGTGACCGGCTTGCCCAGGAGGCACTCGTGCGACGGTTCATGCCGCTCGCGCGCAGCCTCGCACGCCGCTATAACCGCTCCTCAGAGCCTTTCGAGGACCTATTGCAGGTCGCCTCGCTCGGACTCTTGAAGGCACTGGACCGCTTCGACCCCGACCGGGGCAGTCCGTTTGCGTCCTTTGCGGTACCGACGATCCTCGGCGAGATGCGTCGATATTTCCGCGACTGCGGCTGGTCTGTGCATGTGCCTCGCGGCGACCAGGAGCGCGCCCTTCAGGTGCGCGACGCACAGGAGACGTTCGCCAACGAGCACGGGCGCGCGCCGACAGTCAACCAGCTGGCGGAGTACCTGGAGACGAACACCGAGCATGTGATCGATGCGCTGCAAGCCGTGCAGGCATATGAGTCGCTATCCCTCGACGCCCCGCGCCCCGGTGGCGAGGACGGCACCTCGACCTATGGGGACGCGCTTGGAGGCGAGGACGAGCGCTACGAGCTGGTCGAGCTGGACGCGACCGTGCTTGCCGCGCTGAAGCACATTCCGGCACGCGAAAAGCTGATGTTGCATATGCGCTTCGTCGAGGATCTCACGCAAACGGAGATCGCTGCTCGCATCGGTATCTCGCAAATGCAGGTTTCGCGCTTGCTACGCCGCTCGCTCGAACAGTTGCGAGCGTTGACGTAGGACCGTCGGCGAGGCGTGTGCACACCAGTATCGTTTGTCCCAGGCGATCGAGAGACTCACCGGACAATCTAGTCCTCGACCTACCTCGCTCGCGGCATCTAATGGCTGAGCAACCGAACGTCCTCCTCCATGTGACCAACAGAGCGGAGAACGTGCTGCTCGTAAGGGAGATGCTGAGCGGTGTAGCGCTCGCCATTAGACTCGACGAAACCGAAGCCAACGACATCTTGACTGCCGCCACGGAGGCGTGTAACAACGTCGTGCTGCACGCCTACGAAGGTGAGGAAGGGCCGCTCGAGGTCGAGGTAAGTGTCGCCGTGAACGCTCTCCATGTCGTGGTGCGCGACCACGGCGTGGGCATCAAAGCGCGCAGTATCGCCAGCGAGTCGAGCCTGGGCATTGGAATGCCGATTATCCGGGCGCTAGTGCATCGTCTGAAGCTGCGAGACGGGCCCGAGGGAGGCACCGAAGTTTGCATGGAGTTCGCCGCACCAAGTACGGACGCACTGGAAGCGCTACTCGACACGCACAGAGCGGGACGACACACCCCCGTCGTGCCCAAGGAGTCCCCCGCTACGACAACGGTGGCGATCGCTCCAATCGAGCTGGCGCGGACGGTGCTCCCACGCATCCTGTGCACGCTGGCGGCCCGCGCTCACTTCTCGACAGACAGGATTTCCGACACACACTTGGTGAGCGACGCATTGCTCGCCAGCGCGGATGGATCTTTCGGCGACGGCTACCTCAGGGTCGCGGTCGCGGTCGAGCCACGCAATCTCGAACTGCACATCGGACCGCTCGACGCGGGCCGGGCGCATCAGCTCGTGTGCGACTCGAATCTCGATGGCCTTGGTCAGATCGTCGAGAAGCTCGCCGATCGCCACCGCGTCGCAAGTACCGGGGCCCAGGAGACACTCACCCTGGAGTTGACGGATCACCGTTAGCCCGATGCGCGCTGTGGCTGTGCGTCAACCCTAGGCGCGCCGCCACACCGTGAGCACCACAGCCACCACCGACCGTGGTTAGCCGGAACCACGATGGGTAACAACACCATACGATCCGGCGAGACCCATTGCGTCGGCACCTACCAACTGGGAGGCTGTTCATGGTTGCGCTAGTGGTTTTGGTCCTGCTTCTCGCCCTCCTCGGAGGACTGGGCTTCGCCGTGCATGTGCTGTGGTACGTGCTGATCGTGGCCATGCTGTTGTGGCTGATCGGCTTCTTCGTAGGCGGCCTGCCCGACGGGGGTGGACGACGGCGCTGGTACGGTCGCTGGTAGCAGCGTCCGCCATGAACTGGGCCTGTGTGTCCAGGTGGTCTCTATCCCGAACTGCGATGTTCCAGCGAAGCCGTCTCTTTCCAGCCTCCAAGTGGCGCTCGTCGCGCGTGACTGCGAAGATCTGCCACGAGGGCGATGGGAGAACGATCGGATGGGCAACCGCGTAGCACGACGGCGCAGCTTGTGAGCGATGCCGGCGTGAGCCTGCTCGTGGAAGCCGGCGCGGTGCTCGCAAGCTCGCTGGAGCCAGCGACGACCATGGGGCAAGTCGCACGCCTGACAGTGCCCGAGCTTGCGGACCTGTGCGTGATCGACTTGCTCGACGACGATGGATCGATCAGGGATGTGGCCGTGGTCGCCACGCAGGCAGACATCGCCGAGCAATTGGAGCGACTGCGAGCGAGCTATCCGCTCGATCCAGACGGCGAGCACCCCGTTGCGCGTGTCATTCGCAGCGGGGAGGCGGAACTGCTACCCGAGATGACGCGGATGCTGTTGAACTCATTCGCGCAAGGCTCGGCACACGCCCAGTTCATGATCGACCACGACTACCGCTCGGCCGTGGTCGCGCCGCTGCCTGTGAGAGGACGCACGCTCGGCACGCTCTCGGTGCTGCGACTCGGCGACGGGCCCCGCTACGGCAGCGACGATCTCGAGCTGGTGTGCGAGCTGGCGCGACGCGCGGCGCTTGCGATCGACAACGCCCGCCTGTTCTCGCGCCTGCAAGCTACAGAGCAGCGTTTGGAAGCGGTGCTCGCAAGCGTGGCCGAGGCGATCACGGTCGTTGATGAGCAGGGACAGACGATTTACGCAAACCAGGCCGCCGCGGAGCTGCTCGGGGTCGAGTCGCCGCGCGAGTTGACGAGCGCCGCGCCGGGCTCGATCATGCCGAGATTCCTGGTACTCGACGAGCAGGGTCGCGAGCTTGACCTGGAGTGCATGCCGGGCAGACGACTCTTCAGAGGCGAGCAGGCAGAGCCGCTGCTGGTGCGCAACATCGTGCGTGCAACCGGCGAGGAGCGCTGGCTGATCGTGCGCTCGACGCCGATACGAGAGCCGGACGGCGGACGTGTGCTGTATGCCGTCAACGTGTTCGAGAACATCACCGAGGTCAAGCGCGTGGAGCGCAGCGAAAGCTTCATGGCCGAGGCCAGCCGCGTGCTTGCCTCCTCGATGGACTACGGGGAGACGCTGGGGCGCGTGGCACAGCTTGCGGTGCCCCAAATCGCCGATTGGTGCGCGGTCGACCTGCTCACCGAGCAGGACACGATCGAACGCGTGGCCGTCCACCATTCCGACCCGGCCAGGCTCGCGCTGGCCGAAGAACTCGACCGCGGCTATCAGCCTGCGCTGGACGAGCCCGAGGGCGTGCCAGAGGTGATTCGCACTGGCGAGGCGCGCATCTTCACCGACATCCAACCCGACGCGCTCGCCGCTTACGCTCGCGATAACGAGCACTACGAGCTGCTCAGCGCGATTGGCGCAACGTCCGTGATCATCGTGCCGATGGCCGGGCCGACCAAGACGATCGGGGCGATCACGCTCGTCTCGGCGGAGTCCACGCGTCGCCTCTTCGAGCGCCGACCTCGCACTGGCGATTCGGCTCGGGCGACGTGCGGGCACGGCCGTCGAAAACGCGCACCTGTATACAGAGCGCACACGGATCGCGCACACCCTCCAGAAGGCGCTGCTGCCGGAGTCGCTGCCGGAGATTCCCGCGGTCGCGGTCGAGGCGCGCTACTGCGCCGCCGGTGAACTCAACGAGGTCGGCGGCGACTTCTACGATGTGTTTGCCTACGGTCCGGACGGATGGATACTCGCGATCGGCGACGTGTGCGGCAAGGGACCGCGAGCAGCCGGCGTGACGGCGCTTGCGCGGCACACGCTGAGGGCCGCCGCTATGAGCGGCCAATCGCTGAGCGACATGCTCGGCACGCTGCACCAGGCACTGCGCGAGCAGCCCCCCGGCGCCGACATGTGTACGGCGTGCTTGGTGGAGATGAAACCCAACTCGACAGGCGCCAGCCTCACTGTTGCGCTTGCGGGACATCCACCGGCACTGCTGATCGGGCCGGACGGAGTCGCGAAGCGGATCGGCCAGCACGGCACGCTACTGGGCGTGCTCGATCCGATCAACGTCACGCCGGAGCAGGCCGAGCTGGAGGTGGGAACAACGCTACTGCTCTACACCGACGGCGTGCCGGACGCCGGTGTGGCTGGTGGCGAGCCGCTCGGCGAAGACGGGCTGATCGAGCTGTGCCGCCGCGCGCCGGAGCTGGGTCTGCCCGAGTTTTTGGAGCATGTCGAGCACGTGGCGCTCGAGCGGGCGAGGGGGACGCTACGCGACGATATCGCGCTGCTGGGCGCGCGCCTGTTGAATCGGACGGCTTCGCAGCGCTAAAATAAGTTCGTGTTGGGTGACGAGCATCTTCAGATCGATGTACGCCACGAGCGCGACAGGGTTGTGGTTGGCCTCCAGGGGGAACTCGATCTGCTCACCGCGCCCGTGCTGCAAGCCGCGGTCGAAAACGCCGAGATCGACGGCAGCGAGATGCTCGTGCTCGACCTGCAGGACATTCGCTTCATCGACTCGGCCGGATTGCGGGTGATCCTTGTGGCACACGAGCGCTCCCAGCAGCGCGGTCAAGCGTTCGCGCTGAGTCGCGGCTCGGCACAGGTGGACCGCCTGCTGAGCATCGCCGGCCTGGATGAGCACCTGCGCATCATCGAGTCGCCCGACGAACTTCTCGTCTAGGACCTAGCACTTCACAAAATGAGTGTTAGGGGTTCTAAGGAACCCCTACTCCCCCACGCCTTCCGCTCAGGCCAGGACTGCCTCGGAAGCCTGACCGGCCGGCACGGTCGCTCCGGAAAACTCCATTGCACTGTCCTCGACCGAGCCGTAGCGCAGGTTGACGATGTCGAGCGCGTAGTTCTGGTGCAAACGCCACGGGGCCCGCGATCCCTGCTTGGGGAACAGCTCGAGCGAACGCAGCACATAGCCCGAGGAGAAATCGATGAACGGTCGCTCGGCGATCGAGGGATCGCGCTTGGGCACACAGCTCGTGTATCCACCCTCGCTCATGTGATTGAGCAACCGACACACGTATTCGCAGGTCAGGTCGCACTTGAGCGTCCAGGAGGCATTGGTGTAGCCGATCGCATACGCCATATTGGGCACGTTGCTGAGCATCATGCCCTTGTAGCCCATCGTGTCTGGCAGCGCGATCTCCTCTCCATCCACGGAGAACTCGATCCCACCCAGCGCGAGCAGGTTCAGACCGGTGGCGGTGACGATCACATCCGCCTCCAGTTCCGTGCCCGAGACGAGCCGTATGCCCGTCTCTGTAAAGTGCTCGATGCGATCGGTGACGATGGATGCGCTGCCGTCGCCAAGCACGCGGAACAGGTCGCCGTTGGGCACAAGGCACAGGCGCTGATCCCACGGGTCGTAGCTTGGCGTGAAGTGCGTATCGATGTCGTATCCGCTTGGCAGCGCTCGCTGCAGGCGCATCTTCACAAACGCCTTCATCGCCGCCGGGCGGCGGCGGGAGAGCTGAAAGCTTGCCATCGTCAGCAGCACGTTCTTCCAACGCACGATCGAGTAGGCGAGCTTGGCGGGCAGATAGCGGCGCAGCCTCTTGGCGATCGGGTCTTCATCGGGCAGCGACACGATGTAGGTGGGCGAGCGCTGCAGCATGGTCACGTGCGCGGCGCGCTTGGCCATCGAGGGCACGAGCGTGACCGCCGTCGCGCCGCTGCCGATCACGACGACCCGCTTGCCGGTGTAGTCGAGGTTCTCATCCCAGTGCTGGGGATGCACGATCTGACCGGCGAAGCTCTCGCTGCCGGGGAACTCGGGTGTGTAGCCCTCGTCGTAGCGGTAGTAGCCGCTGCACAAAAACAGGAAGTTGCACGTCATGCGCACGGACTCGTCGGTGTCGGTGCATGCAACCTCGACCGTCCAACGCGCATCGGGACTTGACCACTCGGCACGCACGGCGCGACGGTTGAAGCGAATATTGCGCTCGATGCCGTTCTCCCGTGCGGTCTCGCACACGTAGTCCAGAATCGTGGCGCCGTCGGCGATCGACTTCGAATCCTTCCAAGGCTTGAACACGTAGCCGAGCGTGTACATGTCGGAGTCCGAGCGGATGCCGGGATAGCGGAACAGGTCCCAGGTGCCGCCGATGCGATCGCGCGACTCGAGTATCGCGTAGCTCTTGCCGGGACACTCGCTCTGCAGGTGGCGGGCAGCGCCGATTCCGGACAGGCCGGCGCCGACGATCAGCACATCGACGTGCTCGGGCGACTCAGTAGCGAGTTGGGGCTGCATAAGCCAGGATGAGCTTACCGTGTGGCGATGTGCTGTTCTTCTCGGCACATGTGCCGAGAGGTCGGGACATGCATGCATGTCCCGCATCGCGCCGCATGCGGCGCGATGTTTCGGACAGTGCATGCACTGTCCGACCGGTCGCGCATGCGCGACCGGGCTCATGCCACATGTGGCATGAGCAACGACAATTGGATGATTGTCGAGGACCAAGCGGTTGATCTTGTCCGCTGGTCCATACGCGAGCGCGGCTGGCGAGACGACACTGAGGGCAATCCTCAGTTGCGCCAAGCGAGAGAGCCAGCGATGCAATCCCCTACCCCTCAGATCGTCGCCCTCGGGGGCGGAGGGTTCTCGATGGAGAAAGACAGCACGACACTTGACGACTATGTGCTGTCGCTGACCGCTGCGAGACGTCCGCGCGTCTGCTTCTTGCCGACCGCCTCGGGCGATGCCGACCATTACGTCGTGCGCTTCTACAGGCGCTTCTCGACGCGCTGCGAGGCCAGCCATATCTCTCTGTTTCGCCGCGATCAGGGTGGACGCGGCGTCGAGGACGACCTCGCCTGTCACCTACTCGCCCAAGACCTGATCTACGTCGGCGGCGGCAACGTCGTGAGCATGCTCGGCGTGTGGCGCGCGCACGGGCTCGATGAGATCCTGCGCACCGCCTGGCGTGAAGGCATCGTGCTGTGCGGTCCCTCCGCCGGATCACTGTGCTGGTTTGACGAGGCACTCAGCGCCTTCCACGGTCCCCCACGGCGCGTGCGCGGGCTGGGGCTGTTGCCATACTCCAATTGTGTGCACTACGACGCCGAGCCGGCCCGCCGCGCCGAGTATCACTCGCTCGTGAGCGAGGGCATGCGCCCGGGATTCGCGGTGGACGACGGTGTCGCGCTGCACTTCCGCGATACCCGCCTGGAGCGGGTCGTCAGCTCGCGGCCGAACGGGGGCGCCTACCGTGTTGAAGTCGTCGGCGAGCAGGTAGTCGAGAACGCGCTCAGTGTGTCTTACCTGGGCACCGATGCGGACAAGAGCAAGGGCAGGGACACGAGCGGCGGGACGCTGCGTGCCAACCGAGCGATCGCGGCCGCATGAGCCGATCGCCACGCGAGTCAACCGGGGTGCGCGCTCGTGCAGACATGAGTCCCCCACCCCTTGACCGGACCGGCACGCCGACATGAACCCGCCGCCCTCTCTCGGAGCCGAGCGACGCACGATCTTCGCGATGGGCGGTGGTGGTTTCACGATGGAGCCAACCAACCCGTTGCTCGACGATTTCGTGCTGTCGCTGTCGCGCGAGCGCGAGCCGCGAATCCTGTTCCTGCCAACGGCGTCCGGCGATACGACCACCCAGATCAATGCGTTCTACGCGCGCTTTGGCGGGCGTGCATGCAAGCCATCGCACATTTCTCTGTTTCGCCTGGGCGACCTGGAGGGCTCACTGCAGGAGGTCGTACTCGCCCAGGACATCGTGTATGTCGGGGGCGGTTCGATGCGCAACCTGCTCGCGCTGTGGCGCGCACACGAGCTCGACCGGCTACTCGTCAAGGCATGGGAGCAGGGCACCGTGCTTGCCGGAATCAGCGCCGGTGCGATGTGCTGGTTTGAGGGTGGCATTACGCGCTCCAGCGGCCCGCCAGAGCCGTTCGCCGGACTTGGACTGCTGCCCGGCTCGCTCACGGTGCACGCCGACGGCGAGCCCGAGCGGCTGCCGGTGTGGCTTGCGAGCGTTCGCGACGGCACCCTCCCCGGAGGCTGGGCGGCCGACGACGGCGTGGGGCTGCTGTTCGCCGGCGAGCGCCTGCAGCGCGTGGTCAGCTCGCGTCCCGGCGCGGGCTCGCAACGCGTGGACGCACTCGCTGGCGAGCTCGTGCGCCACCGCATCGAACCGGAGCTGCTCGGCGCGGGCGAGCCCGAGCAGCACCTCGCGCTTGACGACGACGTGCGCGAGCTTCGCCAGGTGCACCAGCTGCGACGCGAGATGACCGGCGAGACATCCCGCTTTCCCGACGCGTAGGAGTCGCGGGCGAGGCCCTCCCCGGGCGGCTATGTTGGTTGGTCGCGGCGATTACACGCGATCAAAGCGGGCAAACGAGTACACAGGGTCGGACGCCCATCGAGCGGAAGGAGCAGGCATGAAGACACGCAAGCTTGGCACCCAGGGTCTTGAGGTGTCGGCGCAGGGACTGGGCTGCATGGGCATGTCCGAGTTCTACGGCCGCACCGACGAGGGCGAGGCGATCGCCACCATCCACCGCGCCCTGGAGCTGGGCGTGACGCTGCTCGACACCGCCGACATGTACGGGCCATTCACCAACGAGATGCTCGTCGGCCGCGCCATCGCCGACCGCCGCGAGCAGGTCGTGCTCGCCACCAAGTTCGGCAACGAGCGTCGCGAGGACGGCACCTGGGTCGGCATCAACGGCAAGCCCGAGTACGTGCGCAGCGCTTGCGAAGCTTCATTGCGGCGCCTCGGCGTCGATCACATCGACCTCTACTACCAGCACCGTGTGGATAAGACCGTTCCGATCGAGGACACGGTCGGCGCGATGGCCGAGCTGGTGAGCGAGGGCAAGGTGCGCTACCTCGGACTCTCGGAGGCCGCGCCGCAAACGATTCGTCGCGCCCACGCGGTGCATCCGATCTCTGCACTGCAAACCGAGTATTCACTGTGGTCGCGCGACCCCGAGGAGCAGATCCTGCCGACGGTGCGCGAGCTCGGGATCGGCTTCGTTGCCTACTCTCCCCTGGGCCGCGGGTTTCTCTCCGGTAAGTACAAGGCGCCCGAGGATCTGCCCGAGGACGACTTCCGCCGCCACCACCCCCGCTTTCAGGGCGAGAACTTCGAGCAGAACCTGCAGCTGGTGGAGCGCATCGAGCAGATCGCCGCCGAGAAGCAGGTGAGCGCCGGCCAGCTCGCGCTCGCATGGGTGCTCAGCCAGGGCGAGGACATCGTGCCGATCCCGGGCACCAAGCGCCGCTCATACCTGGAGGAGAACGTCGCAGCCGGGGAGATCGAGCTGTCCACGGAGGATCTGGCGCGGATCGATGAGGCGGCGCCGGTGGGGGTCACCGCCGGGGATCGCTACGCGAGCATGGCGAATATCGACAGCTGAGATCAGGGCCAGGGCTTCCTCGGGACATCTCGCCCCCGCACACAGCTCACGGTTGCTGGCCCGCCAGCTCCACGCATAGTCGCTCCAGAAGCTGGTGAACCTCGGGCACTTGATGCGTGGTGTCGTCGGCCAGCATCGCGCGCAGCTCGTCACGACGCGCGCTCAGCACCTGATCTGCCATCGCTTGGCCCGCCGGCGTGAGCCGTGGCCCGTCCTCGGCGTCGGCGACGAGACCGCGCTGGCGCAGCTCACGCTCGACCGCCTCGATGCGCTCATCCTCGATCGCCTGCTCGTCCGCCATCTCGCGTGTCCCCTGCACTCCGTAGCTGCCAAAGCGGGCAAGTGCCCAGATCGCGCCCGAGCTGAGATCGACGCTGGCGCGCGCGCCAACCCGTTCGTTGAAGGCCTGCCGTCGCTCACGGCTGACAAGCACGCTGAGCGCACGGTCGATCTCGGCAAGCGAATTCGGGCTCTTGGGCGCCGCGAGCGCATCGTCGATTCCCTGACTTGTCGAGGCGGTCGCGCGCAGCGGTCGCTCGCGCAAGCGCAGGCTCAACAGAAATCCGACCGCCCCCACTCCGGCCGCGACCAGGAACACCGGTTGCAGCGCGTGCACGTAGGCGTTCTCGTAGGCAAGCCTGGCGCGAGCCGGCAGACTCTCGACCTGAGCGCCGGTGAGACGCGCGCCGCCGGCGACCTGCGCGCCGAGCACCCCGCCGATCGCGTTGTGCAGCTCGCTGCGCAGGTGGGTAGAGAAGATCGTGCCGAATACGGCGGCGCCGATCGAGCCGCCGATGCCGCGCGCCAGTGTGACGCCCGACGTGGCGGCGCCCAGCACCGAATAGTCGATCGCGTTTTGCACAGCGAGCACCAGCACTTGCATCACCATCCCCAAGCCCAGGCCGAGCACGAGCAGGTACAGGTCGGCAGCAATGGCACTCGTGCTGGTGTCAAGACGCGAGAGCAGCAACAGCCCCACGGTCATGACGGCGGTGCCCGCGATCGGAAACGCCCTGTAGTGGCCGGTGCGCGAGATCACCCGACCGGAGACGACCGAAGTCAATACCAGCCCGCCCATCAATGGGATCAGTCGCAGCCCCGCACCGGTAGGGCTTGAATGGAACACGGTTTGAAAGAACAGCGGCAGGAACGTCACCGACCCGAACAGGGCAAAGCCGACGATCAGTGAGAGCAGGCCGGCGATGCGAAACACGTCGTCGCGCAACACCGAGATCGGCAGCACCGGCTCGCGTGCACGTCGCTCGACGGCCAGGAACACACCGAGCAGTAGCACACCAACGACTGCCACCAGCAGCGTCTGCCCCGAACCCCACGCCCAGGTTGTGCCGCCGAGGCTCGCGACCAGCACGATCGCGCTCAGGGCGGCCGCGAGCACTCCGGCACCAAGGTAGTCAATCGCCGGGCGAGTGCGCACGCTGGCAGCAGCCGGCAGCGTGGTCGCGATGACTACGAGCGCGAGCAACCCGATCGGCAGATTCACATAGAAGATCCAGCGCCACGACAGGTGCTCGACAATCACGCCGCCGAGCAGCGGGCCGGCGACGCTCGCAAGACCGAACACGGCGCCGAACAAGCCCTGGTAGCGCCCACGTTCGCGCGGGGAGACGATGTCGCCAACGCTCGCCTGCACGAGCACGATCAGCCCACCGGCGCCGAGTCCCTGTAGCGCGCGAAACGCGATCAGCTCGGTCATTGACTGTGCCAGCCCGCACAGTCCCGAGCCCAGCAGGAAGAGCACGATCGCGCTCTGCAGGACCCGCTTGCGCCCGAGCTGATCGCCGAGCTTGCCGTACAGGGGGGTGACCGCCGTCTGTCCGAGCAGGTAGGCACTCGTCACCCACGACAGCCGCTCCAGCCCACCGAGGTCGCCGACGATCGTCGGTAGCGCCGTCGCGACGATCGTCGAGTCGAGCGCCGCGAGCAGCATCACGAGCATCAGACCGGCGAAAATGACCCCAAGCCGTGGAGTCCTATCGGAGCGGGGAACCGCGGAAGCTGCGGTGAGCGTGTTCACTTCAGTTGCTCCCTTTCATGACCACTCGGGGCCACAGCATCCTAGCGGTCGGAATGGCGCACCTCCAGGGCGCATACCGCGCTAATGTGGCGGCATGGATTTGCGAACGCTGGGGCACACCGGCGTGCAGGTGAGCCCGTTGTGCCTCGGCGCGATGATGTTCGGCGCGTGGGGCGAGACCGACCACGACGCGTCTATCCGGATCATCCACCGAGCCCTGGATGGTGGGATCAACTTCATCGACACCGCCGACGTGTACGCGCGCGGGGAGTCTGAGGAAATCGTCGGCAAGGCACTCAGCGGCGGACGACGCGAGAACGTCGTGCTCGCCACCAAGTTCCACGGCACGATGGGCGAGGATGCCAACCAAGCGGGCAACTCGCGGCGCTGGATCGTGCGCGAGGTCGAGGCCTCGCTCAAGCGCCTGCAGACCGATTGGATCGACCTCTACCAGGTACACCGCTGGGATCCGTGGACCGATCACGAAGAGACGCTCGGTGCGCTCACAGACCTCGTGAACCAGGGCAAGGTGCGCTACATCGGCTCCTCGACCTACCCGGCGGCACAGATCGTCAAGGCGCAATGGGTCGCGCGCGAGCGCGGCTACCAACGCTTCGTATGCGAGCAGCCGCCGTACTCGATCCTCGCGCGTGGGATCGAGGCCGACGTGCTGCCCACCTGCCTCGAGCATGGGATGGGCATTATCCCCTGGAGCCCGCTCGCGGGCGGCTGGCTGTCGGGACGCTGGCGCAAGGGAGCGGACGATCTGACCTCACGACGCTCGGCGATGATCCCGCAACGTTATGACCTCTCGATACCGGCAAACCAAGCAAAGCTGGAGGCCGCCGACGCACTCGGGCAGCTGGCGGACGAGTCGGGGATGTCGCTGATTCACATGGCGCTCGCGTTCGTGATCCGCCACCCGGCGGTGACGGCGGCGATCATCGGGCCGCGGACGATGGAGCAGCTCGAGTCTCAGCTTGGCGCCACCGACGTGCAGCTCGAGGAGGCGCTGCTCGACCGGATCGATGAGATCGTGGCGCCCGGCAGCACGATCAACCCGACCGACGCCGGCTGGAGCAACCCGGCGCTAGCCGCAACGGCGCGACGCAGATAGCGCGACACCCTCGGGCGAGCGTACTCTCCAGCGCATGAACGCCACCCTGCAGCAGTTGCGCGAACGCCTCGCCGAACTTGCCGACCTCGCGTCGGTGGGGATGTTGCTGGAGTGGGATCAGATGGTGACGATGCCAAGCGAGGGCGCGGGCGCAAGAGCCCACCAGCTCGGCGCGCTCGCTCGCCTCACCCACGAGCGCGCTGCCAGCGAGGAGATCGGGCAGTGGCTAGAGGAGCTCGACGGCTCCACACCCGACGGCGTGTCACTCGGCTCTGAAGCGCGCGATGCCGCGGCACCCGGCGCCACCGCTGTCGGCGCCAGCGCGCTCGGCGAACTGGATCGCGACATCGTGCGGCTCGCGCGGCGCGACTGGGAGCGAGTGCGACGCGTACCGGAAAACCTTGCGGTGGAACTCGCCAAGGCAAGCGCGGAGGGCCAGGACGTTTGGCAGCGCGCTCGCGCAAACGATGACTTCGCCGCATTCGCGCCCGCACTGGAGCACAACGTGGAGCTTGCGCGGGCCTACGGCGACTGTCTCGCCAAAAGGGAGCAGAGCGCGTATGAGGCGTTGCTCGACGACTACGATTTCGGGTTGCGAAGCGAGGAGCTGCAACAGATCTTCGGGTCGCTCGCACAAGCGCTCGCGCCACTTCTAAGCGAGGCGACGATCCACTCGCCACGCCGCACCCTGGAAGTACCGGTCGCTGCCCAACAGGCCGCGGTTGCAGGCACGCTACGCCGCCTCGGAGTCGAGCAGGAGAGCTGGCGAGTGGACACCTCCACTCACCCGTTCACGGCATGGATGGGTAAAGGCGACATGCGCCTCACCACTCGCTACGACGACGGCGACGTGGAGTCGCTGCTCAGCTCACTGCACGAGTACGGACATGCGCTGTACGAGTGCCAGGTCGACCCGGCACTCGACCGCACCAACCTCGGCGGCGGTACCTCAATGTCGATGCACGAGTCCCAAAGCAAGCTGTGGGAGAACCACGTCGCGCGCAGCCCAGCGTTCGCGGAGGTACTAGCTGGTGAACTGAGCGCCGGCGGGTATGAAATCGACGCGGCAACACTGAACGCCAGCCTCGTTGGCGTCGAACCGTCGCTCATTCGCGTATCCGCGGACCCGCTTACCTATCCCCTGCACATCGTGCTGCGCTTCGAACTGGAGCAGGCACTGATCGGCGGCGAGCTGGCGGTCGCCGATCTGCCCGCCGCCTGGCGCGACGGGATGCGTCGCCTGCTCGGCGTCGAGGTGCCATCCGACACGCTCGGCTGTCTGCAGGACGTGCACTGGAGCGCTGGTAGTTTCGGCTACTTCCCCAGCTATGCCCTCGGCTGCCTGATCGCCGCGCAACTATGGGAGGCGATGGAGGCGAAGTTGGGACCGCGCGACGAGGACCTGCGCCGCGGCGAAGTCGGCCCGATCAAGGAATGGCTCCGCGATCACGTTCACAGCTACGGGCGGCGCCTTGACACGATGCCACTGGTCGAACAGGCAACTGGACGAGCGCTCGGGATAGAACCGTTCGTGCGGTATGTCGCTCCGCTGGCTGGGGTTGCGACCTAGAGTGGGCGGGCGGTCTCCCGCTGGCGTTCGGCGGCGTGTAGCACTTCAAGGAAGGCACTGATGATCCGGGGGTCGAACTGGCTGCCGCTGCAGTGCTCGAGCTCGGCGAGTGCGTCATGCTCGCTCATCGCACTGCGATAGCTGCGATCGCTTCTCATCGCGTGGTAGGCGTCGCAGACTGCGATCACCTTCGCAGCCAGGGGAATATGCTCGCCCGCGAGACCGTCGGGGTAGCCCCTACCGTCGTAGCGCTCGTGGGTTGCCCGGATGATCGCGGCGACACCGCGACCGGAGGGAGCCGAGGCGATGATGCGCTCGCCGATCAGTGTGTGCCGTTCGATGAAGGCCCGCTCCTGTGCGTCCAGCGGAGTCTTCTTCTCGAGGATCGCGTCAGGGATCGCGGCCTTGCCGATGTCGTGCAGCTCCGCCGCGGCAACAAGATCACGCAGTTGCTCATCGGACAATCCAAGTTGGCGTCCGAGCCTCAGCGCAAGATCGGCGACCTGCCTGACATGGCTGCCAAGATCAGGGTCGCGTTCGCACAGCAGGCCGAGTAGCACGTCACGCCACTCGGGATTGGAGGGCTGGTAGAGGCGCATCTTCTGTGCATATAGGCGCTGATCGGCGATACGCAGCGCATCGTCGGCCTCCCTGGTCTCCGCGCCAAGCAGCGCCTCGCCGAAGCTCGCGCCGATCGTGAATCGCTCACCCCGCTCGAGCAGCGCTGAAGCCAGCTCGGCAGCAAGGCTGCTCGGGTCGCTATCCATGCTCGGACCGCTAGCCACGTTCAACAGCGCGCAAAACTCGTCCCCTCCCAGTCGATACGCGCTGCCGTAGGGCTGAGCCGCCTGCCGCAGTCTGCGCCCAAGCCTTGCCAGCAGTACATCGCCGGCCGGATGGCCGAATGTGTCGTTGTAGCGCTTGAAGCCGTTGAGATCGAACAGCAGCAGCAGCTTCGGCTGTGCCGGGGTTGCCTGCTGAACCGCCGTTTGGAGGTCCCGCAGCAGCGCCCGCCTGTTGCCCAGGCCGGTGAGCGCATCACGATTGGCGAGCGCGTTGCTGGTAGCGATCAGGCGCACGTTCTCGTTGGAGGTGAGCATCAGCCGCGCGAGCACGGTCAGCAGCGTCGCGATCGCGAGCCAGGTCGACAGGCTCCCCCCGCTGTCAACGCTGCCGTAGGCAAGCACACCAATCGCGGTCAGCCCAAACAGCGCCGGCGCAGCGACGATCACCCTCGGCGAGGGCTCGCCGGGAGGCTTTGTGCGCTCCGGCTGCCAGGCGGCGTATGCGATTACGAGCGCAGAAGCAAGCCACAGCGCGTCCAGCGGCGTATCGACCTTATAGGTGCCGTGCGCTTCCTGGTAGAGGTAAACGCCGTCGGCGATCGCCATCATTAGAAACCCGAAGGCAATCGTCGAGAATGGGCGCCCCGCCCGCCACCCGCTGAGGGCAAGCATCGCCACCAGGACGCCGACGAGCAGCATGTCAGCGAGCGGATAGCCGACGTCGAGCAACGTCTTCACGCCGCTGTGATGGGTGGCCGCGGACACGGGCCCAAGCAGCGTCGCGGCCCCCAGCGACCCTACGGCGAGTATGCCGATCAGACCGTCCAGCCACATGGAGGCGCGAAACTGACTCAACCGCTTGCGCCCGAGCAGCACGATCCCGGCATATGCAGCGAGATACAGGCACACATAGAGCAGCTGCTGGGCCCCTGGCGCAAAGGATTCGCCGATCGACGAGAGGATTTCGCCAGCTGCGTCGCAGGCGAGGCCAAGCCCGAGGATGAGCCATGGCAGACGCGAGCCGCGGACGATCGCTCCACGCGCAAGGCAGATAGCCGCGCAGCCCACCATCGTCGCGTCGTAGAGCCAGGTTTCAAAGACGGGGTTGGCCGAGCCCCCACCAAGGCCAAACCCAGTGTGGGCAAGGTCTAGCAACACCATCGCGAGCAGAGCAGAGAGCGCAAGTCTGACGCCGAGGGGAACCTTTCGAGGTACGGACGCAGACGAGAAAGTGCGCATCAAGCTTTTATCGACCATTTTGCCCAGATCGATTAACCTCGCGGGCCTGCAAGGAGTGCGACGGCAGGTGTCGCGGAGACGCTAGCTCTCAAGCGCGGCGATAGGGACAGCGGCCTCGGGCGTGAGCACGCGGAAGCTGAAGGACTCCTCCAGATAGAGCGTGACCGTGTCGCTGTCGTGAGACTCGTAGCCGACCGCGAGATCCTGGCCGGACTCGAAGGTGAAATCACCGCCGCGCATGCTCAATACGATCGCTCCCTTCACACCTGGCGCCCAGACGATCGGTCCCTCGAGGATCTTGCGCAGATGATCAAGAAGCGGATAGCCACCGTGCTCGGCGCTCTCAACGACGCGCGTGTATTCCTCACGGCCGAGCGCCAGTCCGTACGGTCCGGCGATCCCTTTGCGCAACAGCAACTCCACGGCGCGGGCGACATGAGCTGGATACCTCTCTACACCTCCGTCGCTGTGGATCGCATCATGCGGCGAGCACTCGCCAATTCCGCTGATCCCCGCCTTTGGCCAGGCATGGAACACGGCGAGGTTCTCGGCTTCGACGATGCTTTGAGCGGCAACGTCGAGAGCGTCGAAATCGACGTCCTCGGCGCCACGATCGCCGGCTCTGAGCTCCTCGCGAGAGACGGTGAATCGTGAGCGCAACTCGACGAGCGCAAGTACGACGCGGCGATTTGCCTCCACCCCTTTGACCGGGCTCACATCCGCGTCCTCGACACGGCCAAGATTGGTTGCAGAGTGCTGCCAGCCCTGGGGTCCCGCGAAATCGACGAGTCGTCTGGCGGCGAGTCCCGGCAGCAGGCGCTCGCGCGCCTCCTCGTCAATCCTCTTCCAGCCGTCCTGCGTGATCGGCGCGTGCTCGCGCAGAAGATGGCTCATTGCCCCTCCTTCAGACTTCCAATAGCCAGTGTGCCGCCCACGGCAAGCGGCTGCGGAGAAGAGTCGCTAGCCGTGGTTGAATCGTCCGCGGCTGCCTCTGCCGCCTCGCCGTGCTCGACGATGTTCCCATCCTGCAAGAGCACTCCCTCGGCGATCGCTCGCCACTTCGGCGTGCGACGAAGCAGAAACTCGAGGTCCATGCAGAAGTGCTTGTACTCCTCGCCGACCGCATCTGACATGACGGCGCGCGCTTCGGGATCGCGCTCCACCGCCAGGCGCTGCTCATACCAGCCGATCGCTTCCGCCTCCTCGGTCAGGGACGCGCAGAGTCTTGCGAACGTGCGCGTCTCCTCAGGCAGCTCCTGCGGCGGCTCGTGATATTGGTCAAAGCCCATCGATTCCTCCTCGGCGGATTCTGGCGGGAAGCTGTGCGGGAGCGTCTACCCCAGATCATGCCACTTGGAACGCGCTGGACGCTCGAGCGGCACGAGCCCACCCGTACCGAGGACCAGGCGTCCAACGGAACTCCACGCTACAGCGGCGGTACCTGGTTATTGACCTGCGATCCGTGATACAGATGATCGTGGTCGCCGCAGGCAGTGGGGAATCTGAACTGAACGCTATCGCTGCGCACGCCGTTGTAGCTGGCGAACAGGGTCACGTGACCGACGGTTCCCACTTCACATCGCGGGTCGGTGCTGCTCTGCACGCGAACGACGATCTTCATGACGTTCCCGGGAACACCCCACATCACCGCGTAGTGCGAGTGGTAGACCAAGTGGCGCTCGACCGTCATGATGATCAGACGATCCGGCTGGTGGCGGATACGGTCGACCTGACAGAGGATCCCGGAAACGGTATTTGCGGTCAGGCTGATGTCGCCGTGACCGCGAGCGAAGCTTCCGCTCGCGCCAGTGATCGGCGCACCCGTGTGAAAGCCCCATGGTGGGATCCCGCCGACAATCGGGATCTGGGAGCAGTCCTGGACCGAGCTCGCGGTAGCCGAGCTTGACGCGGCAGAGCGTGCACCGGCCAAGCCGACCGGCCCGACCAGCGCCGACAACGATGCCAGGACCAATACCGCAAGTCCGACGCGTCGCGAGATCTGGTTACTCAGCATCCGCAGGCGATCGTGCTCGTCCGCAGGTATGGCAACAGCACGCTCACTGTGGGAGAACACACAGCATCCATCTCGACCGAATCGACAATCGACGCAAGGGTAACCACCCCCACTAAGCCAAAAGACGACGGACTCGGCGAGCTCGTTAGCGGGGCCGCCGGGTAGGGTGGATGGCGGTGACAGGAGCTGAGAGCAGCGGCGCCTATCCGCGCCCGATGCTGACGGTCGATGTCGTGGTGCTCGCCGGCAGCAAGACGAGCCAGCGCGTATTGCTCGTTCAGCGACGCAACCCGCCGTTCCGCGGCAGCTGGGCCTTGCCCGGCGGCTTTGTCGAGCAAGACGAGCAGATCCTCGAGGCCGCGCCGCGGGAGCTTGCCGAGGAGACCGGCCTGAGCGTCGGCGAGCTGCGGCTGTTGGGCGTCTATGACACGCCCGGACGCGACCCTCGCGGCTGGACAGTGTCGGTTGTCTACCTCGCCCGTGTGCCAGGCCAGGCGACCGTCACGGGCGCCGACGACGCGCAGGACGCGTGCTGGTTTGCCGCGGAGGACCTTCCCGAACTAGCCTTCGACCATGCGCTCATAGTCGCCGACGCTCTCGCTGCAAGTTGACCTGCCAGATGGGGTCTTCCGCTCAACTGATCGACGGGCTCAGTGCTGACAGCCGGGGCCACCAATGGGCGCGAAGCGATCAGCAAGCAGCGCGCGAAGTAGATGCTCGCGCGCTTACTGCAAACCGACATCGAGATTCGCACGCCGAATGGCCTCACCGAGGCCGCCTGGGATGTCGCGCGATTCGGCGGCTAGGATCTCCGGCTGGCCCAAGGCCCCCAAACCGCCGACGAATAGTAATACAGCCCTATGCGTGCGCGAGGTTGCGCATCTCGCGCACTGGGTGACGGCCCAGCGTGCTCGATGTCGCATAGGCAGCGATGTGCCCGTGTGGCCTGTGGGTCACACGCACGCGAACGCACCCACGCAAGCGGTCCACGATGCTGCGCGGAAACGGGATCAACATCAACTCGGTCTCATCGTCCACGACGACGGTGGCGCGACCCTCATCGGCCAGGTTTCGCCACACCACCTCATCGGCCCAGTCCTGATCGCCGGGAACGAACGCGACATCATCCGGGTAGCCGAGACTGTCGTCGCTCAGCGTGGCGGCCATGAATAGCTCGTCTGTCTTCTTGTCGATAGCGCTCATCGTGTTGACTCCCAACTACGAACGATATCGCTCCAGCTCGTCAATAGCTTGATCTCTGCTGCGTGCATCGCCTGATTCGGCGGCCCGTGCGAGACGATTGGTGGCTGCTTATCCGATCCCACGTATCGGTGCTCGTGGTGCTCCGCGGGCGCGTGTGCGTTGTCGAAGGTGCGCACTGTATGCAACGCGCCGTCGCGCTCAACCAGCAGCACGATTGCGTATTCCACGGGATAAGTGCTTGAGCGCCTCAACGACGATCTGCACATCACGAGCCAATTCGCGTCGCCGGGTCCGATCCTTGGTCACCGAGCCGATGATTCCAAGCCAACCGGCGAAACAGCCCACGCACCGTCTGCACCTCTCGTTGACGGACATCGCGGAACCTCATTGGAACCCTGAGGCCCCTCAGACGCGAAAAAGCCCCATGTCATGGGGCTTTCAGCCAGTGGGCGATACTGGGCTCGAAACGATTGTTGGGGATGCTGGCAAGCATTGAACGGCATATTTGTTGCGTTTCGATGCGCTCAGGTTAGCTTCAGTTTGCTCGGAATGGAACCTTGAATGGAACCTTGGGCCGCGCTGAGCAGCCCCAAGGAGACCGACCCGCATACCCCTGCCAGCAACGTCGCCGATATGCTCCGCTTCCGAGAGTCCACACCACAAGAGGCCTCACGACCTAAAACACACCTAGGTCGAGAGGCCGGGCCTGCAGTGGACCAGAACGGATCAGGCTGCCATGATCGCGTCCCACTTCGCCCCGTAGAATCCGAACACAACCCTCAGCGCCGTCACGGTTGGATCGACAATCACGAGCGGCATGCGGGTCTCACCCGTCACTGATTCGCACCTTCTCATCACGGCGTGAGTCATGGCGCTGTCGAGCGTGCTCTCGACTTCCTCGCGACCACCCGCTTGCTCCCCTGCTGCCAGTTCTTCATAGCGTCGGATGACGGTCAGACGAAAGTCTGGGTCACACCTGATTCGATCATCGGCGCCCTTGCTCAAGGCACCAAGGTCGCAGAGTAGGTCACACGCCAGCCCGACCATCCGTTCGCGTGCTTTCGTCGGCGGTCGGCCCTCAAGTTCTCGCTCAAACTCGCCGGATGCCTTCGCTGTCATCAGCAGGTCGCAATAGCGTCCAATCCGTGCCAACCATCCAATACGGACCATCGCGGTCGTGTCGAAGCGCTGGGATGGATCGAAACGAGCAACCGCCGATTTGGCACCGTCGTCAAGGTTACGAGAAATCGCGTATCGCCCGTGTCCGTGCTTCACGTCCCAGAGCACAATAAGCACTATGTCCGCAGTCCGTCGCCATCGGCGCGAGTGCTCAACCGACACAGAGTACGTCCAATTGCCGTCAGCCGAGCAATATTTTGCGATTTGCGCGGTGCCCTTCACCTGTACCCAGATCCGACTAGCGTCCATCTCGCCATTGAGCGAGGTCTGTACCAGCAAGTCCTCGCCGTAGTCACTCTGCACGGTCTCTACAGCGAAGCCGGCATCAGCGATGACGGTGCTGACCGCGGAAGCAGCACGGTCCGCAATGACATGTTGGGTGGGTCGCTTGGGCACTCGGACCCGAATTCTGCCATCAGGCGCCGACGAGACCCGAGATGTCAGTCAAAGACCTGGATCATCGCGCGCACCTCCAACATGGATTCTCCGGACAAAACCTGTCCCTGCGAGCGTCCTCCCACATCTGTGCGGGCAACGCCGTCGTATTTCGAGGACACGCGTTCGCCAGGCGGCGCGCCGATCAGTCCGACGCAGACGAGGCCGCCCGCGACCAGGCGATTCTCGGCTAGACGTTCTGCGCGCTCCTGAGCGGAGAGGCCCACAGCAACGGTCGCAGCCTGCGCAGCGCGGCGGCCAAGGCCACGTACACACAGGCCCCGACTTCCCCGGTGTCCGTGGTGACCAGTCGCACGCCATAGCGTCATCATCGCGAGATAGCCTTTAGAACTCAAAAGGCGAAGGGGCGCCCCTTCCTACGGAGCGCCCCTTTCACAAAGCGTTCTAACCCTGGCTAGCTTGTTTTTTCACTAGCCAACGTGGGGCAAGATTGATCGCCGGGTGCTGGAAGGCGAGTCTCGCTCCTGCTTTGGTCGTTTTTGACAGAAATAGTGATGCGAAACAGCCGTGCATCCAGGTCGATCCGCAGACTCTGGCGCAACCTCGCCGCCGTGACGGCCAGCACCAGCGTGAACACCAGCGTCGCGATCATCGACCCCAAAACCATCACGACCCAAACCAGGGTCGAGATGGTAGGCATGGCTTATTCCGTTCGGCTTATTGCCATGGCAGCCTCCTATCTGCCTCGTATTACAGGACGCCCCAACCCTATAGACCACAACGGATAGCAACCGAACGTGCGTTCGCGCGCCGCTACCTGCGGTTAGACTAGGACCGTGAAGGCATGGAAGTTCAACATGGCGCAGGCGTTCCCCGAGTCCGATCCCGTTGCTCGCTTCACGGTCGGCTTGGGTCTGATCGCTAATGAATGGCACCGGACAATGAGGCTGATGCCGAAAACCGAGTCGAGCGAGGCGACGGACGACGAACGTGGCATCCGGCTCATGCTCGCGCGCCAGCAGGCCGCCACATGCCACGAGGCCATCAAGTTCATCGCTGACTCGCGCCGCAACTACCCCAATAAGGTCGGTACTTTCATCGACGGCCTCAACACCAATGCCCTAGAGCACTACAGTCACTTGAAGGAAGCAGCTGATCCCAAGTCGCCCTTCTTCATTGCATGGCTGCGCGATCACCGAAACGTGACGCTCCACCTACCGGAAATACATCCCGGCCGCTACGGAGGAGGCAAGGATATGCTCGCAATCTCGCTGCGAGAAGCCTCTCGGTTGAGCGGCTACGTATCGCATGAGGACACCGTGGGATCGGTACGTTTCGGCTTTGCCGACGTGGTGTCGGTCCATATGCTGCCGTGGAACGACCCCAATGTTATGAAGCACCTGAGTCGCGCGAGAATGGCTCTCGGCGGCTTTGCTCATGAGGCGGTTGACACCTACCTGAAGGCTCTGCCTCCAGGCGTCGTGCAACAGACTCACTAGCCGGGGAACACCCTGGGTGGCATTTCTCTGCCCGAGACTCCTCACACCCAGGCTATGACTAGGCAGCTATCTGCTAAGCGCCGAAACCAAGTCCCGTGCCTGAACGTGCGACGTGTGGGGCAGCGTGATCGTCAGATATCCGTCGTGCTCGATAATCCGTCGAGCGTTGATGATCGTGACGCCGATCACCTCACCGCTCTCGTCGTACCGGACACCATGGCCCTCTCGCGTGAGCGCCGCATCCGAGGCGTGGTTCGTCGTCCCACGCGCGAGGTAAAGCACGTCGCCCTCAGCGTCGTAGTTGCCACGGTCGAAGATGAGGTCGTCGATCTTTACGTTCATGGTGTCCATCCGTCCGGTGAGCGGCCATGTCGATAGCCGAGCGCGGTAACGATTCGTGCTGGTTCCTGCTCATAGTCTACGACCACCATCAGCCATCGGCTAGGTCCCACGTCCCGCTTGAAGAAACGCTCGCGATGCGGCCAGCCGTCGGGTTCCCGATGATCGGACGACTCCACAGCGTCGAGTACGTCCTTCAGGTGCGGCTCAAGCTCGATATGGCCGCCGTCCGGGTTCAGGACGTGGAGCAGCCAGGTGTCCTCGAACAGCACCACTCGCGTGCCCTCTGGCGTCCTCGCCTCAGCCAAGATCGACCGCTCACTCATGACCAATCCGCTCGTGACAGGCGCCAATGCCGCACCCTGTATTCAACGCTGACGACATTTGTCCACAAGGCTACCTATAGCCCCGGACCCTCAAACGCACGATCGACCATCTCCACCTCGCGCTCATTCGGTGCATAGTCCGCGTAGCGCTGGGTCGTGGCGATGTCGCGGTGGCCCATCCACTCCTGGAGCGTCCGCATCGGCACCCCAGCAGCGGCCATCGCCGTCCCGAACGTGTGGCGTAGGTCGTGGAAGCGGTGGGGGTCGATCTGGGCTGCCTTGAGCGCTCGTCGGTAGCGGCGCATGAGGGCGCCACGCCGCAGGACATCGCCGGATACGGGCTCGGCGAACACGAGCGCGTCAGGAGCACGCCAGCGCGTCGCCTGCTGCCATCGCCGAAGCTCCCGCGCGAGCTGGCTGCTCAGCGGCACACTACGAGCCGACCGGCGACTCTTGGGCGTGTCGAACTGGCCGAGAACGTGGTTGCGCACCACGCGGACTCGGCGGTCCTCCCATGCGATGTCTTGCCAGCGCAGCGCGATTAGCTCGCCCTGGCGTAGACCGGTCATCGCCGCCGCCAGGTACAGCGCCCGGTCGAGTTGCTGGTGCTCGCCGGACACTGCGGCACTGGCAAGCGCTTCGACCTGCGGCATCGTCAGGTAGCGGACCTCTGTTGATGCGGGGAGCGCCGGTAGATCGATCACCTCACATGGGTTCGTGCTCGCCCACCTTCGCCGTGGGTGCATCGCGTAGCGGTACATCGCGCTCAGGGTGCCGATGTAGTTGCGAATCGACTTCGCCCCCACCCCGCCTGCCGTCATCGCGCGCATCATGTCCTCCACGTCCTCGGGCCGGACGCTGGCAAACGCCCGGCCGCCGAGATGCGGCTCGATCCATACGCGTAGCGCCATCTCGATCGCCGTCAATGTGCTGCGCTTGCGTCCGATGGCCGTCAGGTGGGCGCGGTAGCGCCGACCGACCTCCCCCACGTCGAGACGATCAGGGCTCGCGGTACTCGGCGCGACCTCGCGGATGAGCCGTCGCAGCTCGGCCTCCGCCTGGGCGGCGGTGAGTCCTTCGCGGCTGCCTCGTGCGCGCCTGGCGCCCAGCCGACGGTTGACCCGCCGGCTGTTCGCCCACCACGAGCCGTAGTAGGTCTCTCGGCCCGCGCTGTCGGTGCGCACGTACACGCGCCCGCTGCCGTATGAGCGGCGAGACGCCATCACTCGCGCTCCGCCAAGGTCGCGCCCGCGAGAGCGAGGAACTGCTCGATATCGGCGACGCGGCGGCGAGCGCACGCGATCTGCTGCTCGGCGCCCTTGAGCGTCGGATCGTCGCGCACCATCTCGCGCTCCGTCTCAACTTGCGCCTGCAGTGCGCCCAACAGCGCTTGGCGATGGCCGACGAGGTTGACGATGGCGGGCCGCTCGTCGGTCTCATCCTTCCATCCGATTAGGTCGAGCAGCGCTCGTGTCCGCTCGAATCGTTCCAACGGCTCGGCGTACAAAACGGGCCGCAGCCTGCCGCCCTCGTGGTTTGCCTGGCCGATGTCTTCGGCCGCCATGCCGAGCTGGCTGTGCAGTGCCTCGCGCAGATAACGCACGATTCGAGCGGGGATGGTGATGGTCGTCATGTCGGTCCTCCATTCGTGGTGTGGAGGCCCCGGGAGGACTGCTCTGGGCGTGAAGAACACCGCACCGCCGTCGGTAGGGTGTTCGCTGCGCCGGGAGTTTGCGCTTCCGGTGCCGCGGCGCCCGGCGGTCACACCCGCGCGGGCGCCAACTATGTTCTGCGCTAGCAACTGCTGCGCAATCTTTACGATATGACAAGTCCCGGACAGACCGATATCGGCAACGCACTGCGTATCCTGCGCCACCGGGCGGGACTCACACAAGACGAGCTGGCCACCCGCGCCGACCTCACCGCGCCATACATCTCCCGCGTCGAGGGCGGCTGGCGAGACATCCGCTGGAGCACCCTCAAGCGGTTGCTCACGGCACTCGACGCCGACCTGCGTCAACTCGCCGACGTGATCGACCAGGAGCACAAGACGCGCTGAACAAGTATCGAGGCGGTGCGAGGTAACACTCATGTGCCTGCACCCCGCCTTGATCGAGGCCCAACAGATCGACCCTCGCACCACCGCATCAGCTCGTCGCGGTTGAACCGGACATAGCGACCAAGGCGTACGTGGGGAATACGCCCGGCGCGTGCCTCCGCCGCGATCCACGACTTCGGCACGTTCAGAATCTCAGCAGCCTGCCCCGAATCTAGTAGCGGCGGCATCGTCTCCCTGCCGAGAAGCCCGGCAAGCTCGACGGCCAGATGACGCACGTCAGGCAACGGCTCGCCCAGCCGCCGCTCATCATCGATGAGCCTGCCCGAGGCCGCGTTCACGGCGACACCTCACGAGCGGTGGGCAGTGGGGACAGTGGATAGGTGAATGCCTTCATCACTACCTACTGACCGCGAACTCGGCAGACCGGCCAACAAAATTCTTCCCACCGCCCGAGCCGGCCAGTTCACACCGGCGCTCCACCACAATCCGCTCAATCGACGCGCGCGCCACCAGACCCTTGCCGCAATCGATCCCAGCCACAAATTGCAGCTCACGCCGCGCCCCGCTGCACCACAAACTTCCACACAAACTTCCACACAGACCAGATGCACGGACCCGAGCTGGGCCCTTCGAGGGACCAAAGTTTTTGGCCGGTTTCCCTTTCTCGCGGTCAGTGGGTATATGGCCCCAATTGGACCCACCCCCAAAGAACCCCCAGAAGGTCGCCCGAAACGTGCGAGCCGACGCATCAAGGTCACGCTCCCGGAATCCCTGGCGCAGAAACTCGACAAGCTGGCCAGCCGAGCGGGCGAGCCGCCCGCGAAAGTCGCGGCGCACATGATCCGGCAAGCAGTCGCCGACGCCGAGGCGGACCGATCGGCCCGCCCTCAACACACCGACGCCGACAACCGGGACCACGCCGCCCCGGCACCCCCACGCGATGGCCGTCCACCCTGGCTTGAGCCATACGGAGGCAGCCGCAAATGGCGCGGCCTCATGTGGGCCGCCATCATCGGACTGCACACCCGCTATCCCGAGGCGCTGGGCACCCTGGAGGAGGGCTGGTGGCGCAACCCGTCCCAGCTGGAGACGCTGAGCGCGCTCGCAGTCTGGCGAAAGTCGATAGACGACGCCGGCGGCGACCCCCGCGAAGAGCTTGCCTTCCAAGTCCAACTCGCCAACTACGGCCACACCCTGCGACAAGCTGGCGGCAGCATCAAGCGGCCCTGGCAACCGGGCGCGCCGCCCATCGAGTGGTCCTAGACCGCCGCGCGTCGCCCCGACCGCCCCAAACGGAACCTCATTGGAACCTTGAGGCCCTCTCAGAAGCGAAAAAGCCCCATGAAATGGGGCTTTCCACCAGTGGGCGATACTGGGCTCGAACCAGTGACCTCCGCCTTGTCGAGACGGTTGAGGGTGGGAATGAGCGGGTAGCGCAGGGCACGAAAAGGCAGGAAACACCTGCAAAATAGGCCCTTCTGGATTCCAGCACCTACCCTAGCTTTCCCGGCGTTTCCCGTCGAGATGTGCGCCAGGTGTGCGCCAAGCAGCGCCGTGTGTGAGGCCGTGGGGGCTTCGGGCAGGACGGCCCATCCGGTCACGCGCCTCATGCTCGATGACTGGTCGCCGAGCAGCCGCGCCGGTAGGCGTTTACGCTGCCGTTCGCTCTGATCGCGCTCGTCAAGACACCGGCCCGAGGCTCGGTGTCCTCCCTTCAGTCAGTGCTGGTCGTGGAGCACAGGCGCGTAGGAGATTCCGACGATCGCGCCCTCCGGTGACTGCAGCCTGGCTACCGTCTGACCCCACGGCTCCTCGCGCGGTGGGTGCAGCAGTTCGTAGCCGGCCTGCTCGAGCTCCCGTGCCGCCGGGCCCACCGCTGCGGCGTCCGCGACATCGAACTCGATGCTGACCTGCGGCACCGGCCGGTCCGCCGGCCACTGTGACGTCCCGAAGCACGCCTCCGCTGCCTGGGACAGCGGCCAGATGCCGAAGGACTTGCAGCCGGCGATGTGCTCGCTGTGGTGATAGTCGTCGCCGTGGCTCTCGAGCGGGAGCCCGAGCGTATCGACGTAGAGCTTGCGACTGGCGGCCGGATCGGGCGCGATCACCGCCACGGTCGAGAGGAACTCTATGTTCATGCCACCTACCTCCTCGTTCGCTGTGTGCTCGTTCTTCGATCCAAGTAAGGTTCCATAAGCCGTGCCACTTCGCGGCAACGTCTGTTCGACACTTCCGGCCTGATGGGTGACGGACACTCGGCCGCCGCGAGCGTCGCCAGAGCAACTACTGGTCAGCCTCTTTGCTACTCGCGTATGCTTGCTCGACGGCTCGAGCGAGGTCACTAAGGCGATATGCGGTCCGCGCGTGCCGGTCGAGAAAGCCGAGCGTCACGCTGCGATAGCCGTGCTCGGCGAGCTGCGCGGCGCTCATCACACGGAACTCCCAATCCTCGATCTTCAGTGGGTCGTACTGGTCGGGCTCGCTGCATGTGTGGACCGCGAACACGTACACCTCGGCGCGTAGTGTTCGGTCGGCTGCCAACTCATTTGTTTCGGCCGACCACTCTCGTCCGGTAAGCCCCGAGAACGTGATCGCGGAGAGCTTGCGCTGATTCCACGACTGCAGGTAGGCGCTCGACTTGACCTCTACCTTGATGCCGGTCGCGGTGGTGACATCCCAGTTGTCCCACGCCTTCCTCAATGGCGAGGGATCGCCGACCGCCCTGGCCACGAGGTACTCCGCGAGCACGCCCCGCACGATGTTCGTCCGTAGATCCGAGAACGCCCAGCGCCAGAAATCGAGCACCGACGAAGGGTCGCTTGAGAAGCGCTCTTGGCCCGTCGACGGGCGAGCCGGCTTGGGTATCAGCCAGCCCGGCGAGGGTGTGCCGACATCGGCATCGGGAGGCATGGACGGAAGGCTAACCGGGTTTCCGGGGCGTGGGCTACACGACTATGAGACGAACAGAGCGTCGATCTCCGGCGTGAGGAGATCGAGCAGTCGGAGCACGTCGATCGGCATCACGAGATGCCGGATGCTCGCGTGCGTGGGCTCGTTGCGCAGGTCGCGCATCGTGTCCCATCGCTGGCGCTTCTCGGGCGCGATGATTTGGTTTGCGATCAGCCACTCGATGCGGCGCTTGAAGTCAGGCCAGCGAAGCTCGCCTTCGGGATCGCGCTTCTTGTTCGCCGGGCCGCCAGCTTGTTTGTATCGGTGGAGCACGGCGGCGTCTGCGACACGCCGGAGCTGGTCTTCTGCAATCGCGTACAGCGGGTAGTAGAACCAGCCGTAGAGGGCAAGCCCCCGTGCGACCTCCCACATATCGCGGATCTCGACGGGCACGGCAGCATCCAGCTCGACAGCGAGGAACTGCTCGGCCCAGCCATCACCGCTGGCGGCGCGATGCTCGCCGGTGGCGAGGTTGATCGCGCCGAAGGCCCGGCCGGTCTCGTCGGGTTGGAGCCAGTTCTCCGGGGTGAGGTGCTTTACGCCGTCGTCGCGCTGGCCTGCGTCGCTCACGAGGGCGGCTCCACAGTGGCGAGCGCCGCTGCCCGGAACCGCTCGCGCGCCTCGCCGACTTTTTTGTAGAACGGATGCTCCTGGTTGTGGGTCCGGTTCAGGGGCGGGCGCATCAGACGGACGATCTCCGCCTCGATGTCCCACGGCTCAGGGACGTGGACCCATTGCACGCGAAGGTTGATGTCCATCCAGGCCGTCAGCGCGTCGTTGTCCACATCAGCCAGGAGCGGCCGGTCGGTCCACTGGAGTCGCCAGCCTTCCTGCTGATAGAGAAGCGAGGCAAGCGCGCGGCGTAGCGTCGAGCGTCCAGCGTCCTTGCCGTGGTCGCCGAAACGCGCCCGCAAGACTCGTTTCGAGCTTGCGCGACCCGGTGCGATCCCGATGTAGATGAGCCCGAATGGCTCGATTGGATGCGCCGTGGTCGGGACCGCGGGGAGCGCTTGGGAGTCGATGAGCCACCAGGCGTAGATACCGCGCGCGGCGCGGTCGGCATCGAGCGTTGCGCGCATCTCGGATATCGAGAGCAACGGGGTGCGTTGCAAGCCCGCGATCACCTGCCTGCTCGTTGGGAAGGACATCGGAGGCAAGCGTAACCTCGCGGTCGGTGGCGTTCGGTGTGTGATCCCCTCCCCTGGCCGTCGCTTGCGCTTGGCCGCTACTTGTGGGAACGTGTGTTCGTGTGTACGTGATCTTCGACCCGGCGCAACCGCATGTGGCTCTCGGCACCGCCGCAACGCTGGAAGGGATCGCCGACGCGCTCGCCGCGAGGTCTGAGCCTACCTTGGAGGTGTACGCCAGTCAGGATGGTCACAGTCGTGGGCTGGATGCGGCGGAGCAGCTCGAGCTTGATGAGTCCAAGGTGCGCGATCGTCCTCGGGGGAAGGCATCGTAAGCCGAGAACAGCGCGCCGGGCGGGAACAGGTCGCGCAGCCCCCTCAGCCCGACGCGGGCTCGGCCAGCCGCGCGGGGCCCGCCGTCGTTTTCGTCTGCTCCTGCCAGGAGGCACGGTTGCTGTCGTCGGACGACGTGTACTGCCGCAACTCGATGCGACCCCGGCCGATGCTACCGCCGCGGTACGCACGCAACAGGAGCGCCGGGACACTGGCTCTAGAACCCGAATCGGCACAAGCTCTTGGCTTCCGACCACAAGTGCCACGACCCGAGCTGCCCTTCTGGCTTCGACGGTCCGCGGATTGCAAGCTGCGTGTAAGCCGGCCGGCTGCCGCAATGCCCCAGCCCCTGCGCGCGTAGCTCCACGATCACCGGGCGGCTGTAGTAGCCACCGCCGGGCTTGAAGATCGAGTTGAGGCCGTACCCGATTGCGGTGCTGCTGCCCCAGCTCGTCCAGTGGATTTCGGTCACGAGCCCGCTGGGGTCGCCGCCGTTATAGACCCTCGCCGGCTGCGCGCTTCCCCAGCCTTCGCCGTCGGGCTTCGCGAATTCCGCCGAGCCGAGCACGGCGCTTCCTGAGCCGCCCGCAGCACTCGACGCCAACACTCCGCCTGTGGTGGAGATCACCGCCAGCAGGACTCCGATCGTTGCACGCCTGATGTTGCGGGTCATTGGGCCTCCTCGGGTGTCGGGTGCGGTTCGCGTAGCCTCCCAGAGCCGGTCGACGGGCGGTAGCCTCCTGTCAGGAGGACACGGCCGCAGCCCGAGAGCTTCAAGACCCACGCAACGGAAGCCAGCGTCGAACCACCTGGATTCAGCGCGGCCACTTGCTCGATCGGATAGTCCCGTCGATGGTCCGCGTGGCGCGGAACGCGCGACCGAGCGCCGCACGCCCGGGACCGTCCATGATGTTCGGATGCAGCACACAGACGGGCACCTCCTCCTCTCCGCATCAGACCTCGTCGCGTTCCTGGAGTGCGAGCACCTGTCAGCACTCGACCTCCGGGTGGCTCACGGCTCTGAGACGATCGAGCGCACGAGAACCGACTCGACGGACCTGGTGGCCCGCAAGGGCGACGAGCATGAGCAGGCGTTCCTCGACTCACTAATTAGACAGGGACTGAATGTCGCGGTGATTCCGTCGGTGATAGACGGGCTCGTCAGCGACGCTGAGGCGGTCGAGCAAACGATCTCCGCGATGCGAGCTGGCGTCGACGTGATCTACCAGGCCGCGCTTGCCGACGGCTCCTGGCGTGGCTTTGCGGACTTCCTCGAAAAGGTACCCATGCCCTGTCTCGCGTTGGGCGGCTACAGCTACGAGGTGCTCGACACCAAGCTCGCCCGGCACGCCAAGCCCGGCTACCTCGTTCAGCTGTGCCTGTACTCGGACCTGCTCGCCAGCGTTCAGGGCATCTCGCCGGCGCAGATGCACGTCATCCTCGGCTCACAAGAGCGCGAGAGTTTCCGGCTCGATGAGTTCTCCGCCTTCTATCGCCGGCTGCGCCGCCGCTATGAGGCCCGGCTGATCGACGGGTTCGCTGGGACCTATCCTGACCCGGTTGAGCACTGCGGCCTGTGTAGGTGGTCGGAGCACTGCTCAGCACGCCGTGAAGCCGACGACCACCTGTCGCTCGTTGCTGGTCTCGGGCGCGCGCAGGCCGTCCGGCTGAGCGACGCGGGCATCACGACCGGGGCCCAGCTCGCCGTGGTGCAGCCGGCGGATCGGCCTGCGCGCATCGGAAGAGCCACGTTCGAGCGGCTGCGTCAACAGGCCCGGCTGCAATTGCACGAGCGCTCAACCGGCGCGCAGACCTACGAGCTCCTGCCTCCCCAGGAGGGACGGGGCTTCGCGCGGCTGCCCGAGTCGCGGCCGGGCGATCTCTTCTTCGACATGGAGGGCGACCCGTTCTACGAGGGCGATGGGCTCGAATACCTCTTTGGGGTCACTCGTATCGAGGACGGCGATCCCGTCTTTCGTTCGTTCTGGGCGCACGACCGGCGCGAGGAGAAGGTTGCGTTCGAGGCGTTCGTCGACTTCGTCCTCGCGGCGCTCGCGGAAGATCCGGCACTCCACGTCTACCACTACGCGCCCTATGAGCCATCGGCCCTGAAGCGGCTCATGGGCCGCCACGGCACCCGCGAGGAGGAGATCGACCGCCTGCTACGCGAAAAAGTTCTCGTCGACCTGTACGCGGTCACGGTCCAGGCGATGCGCACCTCGAAGCCCGGTTACTCGATCAAGCAGATCGAGGAGTTCTACATGCGAAAGCGCGACCAGGACGTCACCGACGCCGGTGACTCGATCGTGCGCTTTGAGGAATGGCTCGACACGGGCGAGCCCGGCATCCTGGACGCGATCGAAACCTACAACGAGGTCGACTGCCTCTCGACCGTGGAGTTGCACCGTTGGCTGCTCGACCGCCGCACGGAGGCGCAGGAGAAGTTCGGCGTTGCGATCCCGTGGCGGTCAGCTTCAGAGCCGCACGAGGCCTCGCCGGAGGCCACGGCGGTGCTGGATGAGATCGTCCGTATCGAGGCCGCGCTCGTCCGGAACATGCCCGAGGATCACTCGGAAGGCAGCGAGGAGGAGCGGGCGCGCTGGCTGATGGCGCATCTCCTGCACTACCACCGCCGCGAGGAGAAGCCGGTCTGGTGGGCGTACTTCAACCGGCTTGAAATGTCGCAAGAGGAACTCGTCGAGGACGCCGAGGCGATCGGCGAGCTAACTGAGGACCCGGTCGAGCTACCGATCATCGACAAGCGCTCGCTCATTCACACGTTGCGGTTCCGCGAGCAGGAGCACAAGGTTGCTCCCGGCGCTGAGATTCGCGACGTCGAGACCCAGCGACAAGTCGACGTCGTCGACGTTGATACACCGAACGGTCTGCTGCGCATCCGCCGTGGGCAGAGCCGCGCGCATGAGCCTCTCCCGCAGGGCCTCGTGCCTGGCGGCCCGTACCGCAGCGATGAGCAGCGCGCCGCCCTGCGGCGCCTCGGCGCCGTGATAGCCGCCTCGGGTGTGGACGGCCCCGGCGAGTTTCGGGCGCTGCGCGACCTCCTCCGGCGCGCTCCGCCGCGAATCTCCGGGCGCGTCGACGGCGAGTCGTTGCAAGATGGGTCCCCACACATCGACGCTCTCAAGCGCCTCGCCGAGGGCCTGGACAGCTCCTACCTGTTCATCCAGGGGCCACCCGGGTCAGGCAAGACATGGACCGGCGCGCAGCTCATCGTCCACCTCATCGCGCGGGGGGCTCGCGTTGGCGTGGCGGCGACCAGCCACAAGGCGATCCACAACCTGCTGCACGAGGTCGAGGAAGCCGCCGACCAGCAGCACGTCGACTTCCGCGGCTGGAAGAAGTGCTCCAAAGACAACCCCGAGTCGCAGTTCGTCTCGAAACTCGCTCGCGCGTTCATCGAGAACGAGCCGGACGTGCATGCCTTTCCACCGCCTGACGACGTGCGTCTGGTCGCCGGGACCGCGTGGCTGCACTCGCCCACGGACATGGACGGCAGCCTGGACCATCTCGTGATTGACGAGGCCGGGCAGGTTTCGCTCGCCGACGCCCTGGCGATGGGCACCTCCGCGCGCAACCTGATCCTCCTCGGCGACCCCCTTCAGCTCGCGCAGGTCTCCCAAGGCGTACATCCCGACGGAGCCGGCGCCTCGGTGCTCGAGCACCTGCTTAGAGAGCACAGCACGGTCCCTCCCGAGCTTGGAATCTTCCTCGACCGCACCAGACGCATGCACCCCGACGTCTGCCGTTTCGTCTCGGAGGTGATCTACGAGAGCCGCCTGGACACTATCGAGGCCTGCGCACGCCAGAGCGTCGATGCGCCTGGGACGCTCACCGGCACCGGGGTGCGCTTCATCGAGGCCGAGCACACCGGCAACACCCGCGAATCCATCGAGGAGGCCGAGCTGATCCGCGCCGCCATCGACGATCTTCAGCGCGGAGCCGTCACCGAAGCAGACGGCCGCAGCCATCCGCTCGGCCCCGAGGACATCATGGTCGTGACCCCCTACAACGCCCAGGTGGGATGCCTGACAGCCCGCCTGCCCACGGGCGTGCGCATCGGCACCGTTGACAAGTTCCAAGGCCAGGAGGCGCACGTCGTCTTCTTCTCGATGGCCACCTCCTCCGGCGCCGAGGTCCCGCGCAACGTCGAGTTCCTCTACAGCCGCAACCGCCTCAACGTCGCGATCTCGCGCGCCCGCTGCCTCGCCGTACTCGTCTGCAACCCGGAGCTCCTGCACGTCGAGCCACGCTCCATCGAGCAGATGCGGCTCATCAACGCCCTATGCCGACTCGTCGAACTAGCGGAGTCCACAGCCGAAGACGCAGCGTAGAGCCCAGCCCATCAAGGAGCTGAGGGGCGCCCATGTCGCTGTTGCTCTGGGATGGCTCGGACTCGCTCGGGCCTGGGAGGTCGACACGGCTGCCTGGGCAGACCCGCCGGCTTTCGCCGCGCTACGTCGTGGCGTCTGAGTAGGGCTTCTGTGCGCGAGGGCGGGTACGGTTCGGGCATGCACAGGGCACGAGGGTCTAACGCAGGAGGTTGTCCCGTTCGCTGTAGAAGTCTGCGGTGGCGGTCCGGGTGTGATGGTTACACAGTGACTGCGATACGCGTGTCCTCCGGGGTCGTGGTGTGAATGAGGGCGCGCTGTGTGGATGCTTGCTGTGCGGCGAGATCGCGTTCGACGGCGTGTGCGAGCTTCGCGAGGTCTGAGTAGCCGACGACCTTGCGGAACTGGGTCTCGGCCTGGAGCATCCCGGCGGCTGTCCAGCGCAGGCACATGTCGCCGTTTTGCCAGCGCTTGACGTTGCGGGAGCTGCGGCGGATGATCTCGATCATCGACTCGATCGGGTTCGTCGAGGTGAGGGTCTTCTTCAATCGTCCGCGGATCCCCAGACGGGTGAGGGTCAGGGTCTCCTCCAGCCCCTCGTTCAGGGACGCGGCGGCCCCGGGATGGGAGTGCTCCAGCTCGCCGGCGAGGCCCCGCAAACCTTCCAGCGCGAGCTTGTGATTATCGCTTGCCCACGCTCGCAGCAGGCGCGCCTTCACAGCGGGCCGGTCGCGTTCGGGGAGGTGATCGAGGACGTTGCGTTCCTTGTGGCGGATACAGCGTTGCACCGGCACCGGGCCGAAGACCTCGTCAACGGCCGCTCTGAGCGCCTTGCTGCCGTCGAGGACGACAAGGACGCCCTGCTCGACGTCCAGGCCACGGCCGACGAGGTCGGCGAGGAGATGCGCGGTAACGGTCTTGTTCTCCGTCGAGCCGTCCCATAACCCCAGCGGGAGCTTCACCCCGTCGGTGCTGACACCCAAGGCGACTATGCAGCAGCGGCCCTTCAGCTCGATCCCGTCCACCATCAACGCCGCGAGGCGCACGTCAGCGAGATCACGACTCATCAACGCGTCCAGATGCTCACGCGTGCGGCCGACGAACTCGCGGCTGACCGCGGACTTCGACGCCGAACGCTCACCAGCGCTCACCTGCTCACCGACGGGCTCACGGGTCCGTGTGAAACGGCGTGTGCTGACCCCGGCGAGCATCTGCTCCAAAACGACTCGCGTCAGGGGGTCACGGTCAGCGAAATACTGATAGGTCCCAAGCGGCACCTCGTGCTCGTCATCCGTGGTCCTGGCACGGGGGCGCTTCACAGCGACCCGCCGGCCACCAAGGGTCACCTCGCCGTCAGTGTGGCCGTGACGCACCGCGGTGCGCGCCGGGCTCCTGGCGTGCTTGGGGCCGACGACCTCATCCAACTCGGCCTCCATCATCTCGCTCAACACCCCCAGTCCGACACCCACGCTGAGCGCCAGCAGCCCGTCCTTCGCGGCGCTGGCCAGCTCCCCCAGCGCATCCTGCACCCCTGGCGGCAAAACCCTCCCAGGGCGTGCGTCCTGCTCCTGCTCTACGGTTCTCATGGCGGTTCCTCTCGTCTCGATGGACTTGTTTGCACTCGCCACGGTCCCAGCGGGACCGGACGAGGCGGAGGAACCGCCACCTACGAACTTCTACACGCCCCGGGACAACCTCCGGTTCTCGTGGAGCAGCAGCTCCCAATCCTCGCGTAGCGGCTCTACTGCGAGTTCGTTGACCGCCAACGACACGATGTCCTCTAGCTCGATCGCGCCCGTAGGAAGGTGGACCTTGCCGAGCCAACGCTCGCCGAGTTGGATGTTGGCCCGGACGTGTAGGTGCGGGTCAACAACCGGGCTCTTTCCGCGCGGATGCCAGTGATAGGCGAGCAGTTCGCCGGTGTCGTGAAGGCCAATGGCATAGAAGTAGGCGGCTCTGTGGACCTGCCAGCCTTCGTCGGAGTCCTCCGTGATGGTGTAGTGCTCGCTGACAGCCAGCGTCAGGCGACTTGCTCCGCGCAGGGCCACAGCATCGTTGCCGGCCATGATGAGGGCGTGCGGAGCAGCGGACGGCGCGTAGCCGCCTCCGACGTCGACGTGCGCAGTCGTGAGGCAGGAGAGTACGCGCGAGATGCGGGCGCGATAAGCCTGTACGGCCTCCGCGGGAGTTCTAGCCGGCAAGGGGAAGCAGCATCGCGACCCGCATCACGTCCGGCTCGTCGTCGGCGTCTATCTCGCCGGCCTCCCAGCGGATGCGAAACTCCTCCCCGGAGATCCCGAGGTACTGACGAGCCTTGTCGTCGAGGAGCTGCTGGCCCTGCTCGGGAGTCAGCTCACGGATTTCGTTGTCGGTTCTGGTAGCCATTGCAAAACGCTCCTTGGAAAGAGTCGGCCGCGCGGGCCGGTTCCTTGACCATCCATAGTAGGGAAGGATGCGGGTGGTTTCCATCGGTCGTCGCGCTAGGCCCGGCTGGCGTAGGCCCGCCGGGCCTAGCGGTGCCGTTAGGCAGCCGCGACCAGCTGCAATGCGCGGGTCTTCTCGGCTCCGTCATCGAGGGCTCGGGCGAACCGCTGACCGTTTGAGCGCAGCGGGCGAATCCAGTCGCCGTACTCGATGATCGCGTTCACGGCGGCCCACTTCGAGCCGGGTGCGTTGCCTTGCGTGTCGCCGCGCAGGAACAGCTCGGCGATGCGGTCCTTCGTCTGCTGGCGCGAGCGGCGTGAGCGGCTGCTCATCGAGTCGCTTGTCCCGTTGGGGTAGAGCTCCTCGAGGACAGCGCGGAGCTGGCGCTCGGTGCAGCGTTCCGAGGCGAGCTCGTCGCCGTAGCTCTTGAACTGCTTGTAGTAGTTGATCGAGAGGTCCAGCACTCGCCGTGCCTCATGGACGCGCTGCGTGACGGCTTCGGTGTGGCGGATCGAGAACTTCTGGCGGGCGCTCTGGAGACCCCAATTGAGCGTGTTCTGGCAGACCACGCGGATCGGGGTGGTGGCGGCGATCACCGCCGTCGAGCCGTCGTGGCTGTTCATCAGCAGCACGTAGGGCCGCACGGCGTCGCCGCCGACCTCGACGTGATCGGGCAGCGTGGCGAGCACCCACACGCGGCGTCCACCGTGCAGGCTTCCCGCCGTCTCGAAGTTGATCGAGCTTCCGAGCAGCTGGTCGACGAACGCGAACGCCTCGTGGTTCTGCACGATGCGGTAGCGCTCACCGACAATCCCAAGCACCTCGCGGGTGTCCTGACGGACGGTCGCGTAGAAGCCGGGGATCTCCTCGCAGCGAGCGGCCGACCAATCGGCGGCCGATGTCTCGCCGCGGTCGATCGCGATGGGCTCCTTCGCGACACTCCAGTCGAGCCCGGATGCCTCGATCGCCTCGGCGATGGTCGCGGGCGGTTGATCGAGCACGGCTCCCAAGCCGTGCCAGGGAGTGACGCGCACGGAGAACATTGAGTCTGATTCTGTGAGTCCAGCGGGCATTTTGTGCCCTCCTTTGGATGGGTGGCTCCGCCCGATGCGGGGCCGGTCGCAGCCCCGGCCGCATCCCCCGAGGGGATGCGACAATGGCCGGGCAAGCGGGCTCCCGCACCGGCAGAGCGGCGCGCTCCTTCACTGATGTGTGTCCTCGACGTTGGGCTTGTCACTGCCCTCGAGCCGATTCCACGAGAAGGGGCCGCGCAGGTTCGGGGGCATCTGCTCGTGTGAGTCGATCGCGTCGACCCACTCCTCCTCGTGGTGCTTCCAGTAGAAGAAGGCGATCTCGTCGGTCCTGCGGTCGCGCTCCTCACGAGTCGGGAACTTCTCAATGTCGATGTCTCCTTCCACATCGACCGCGAGCTCGACCTCGCCACGGTGATAGACGACGACATACGGCCAGTTGCCGAGGTCCCAACCGTTGAGTCCCCAACTCGAGATCGCAGCCCATCCGAGACGGGGCGCGAACTCCATCCGCTCGTAACCTTCGTCTCCGGGCCAGCGGGTGCGCGTGGGCATAGCGCCCCTCCTTTAGATGGTTGGCCCCGCCCGATGCGGGGCCGGTCGCAGCCCCGGCCGCATCCCCCGAGGGGATGCGAGAATGGCCGGGCAAGCCGGCTCCCGCGCCTTGGGGGTACTCAGCGCGATGTGCTTGCCGCAGAGGCGGGTCCGCTCAACCGGAGCCAGGCAGAGACCGGCCGCGGTTCCCCATTAGGATCTTCCCGCGATGGCGAGTGATTACGACGCTGGTCGAGCGAAGCTCGACGCTCTAGTCGAGGTCTGGAGCAACAACTGTTTGGTTGAGAGCGGCTCGCTGCTCTTTGACGACCGGGCGATCTGGACAATCCCGCATCTCGAGGACTTCCGACAGCGCTTCCTCGAGAACCCACTCCTTGGGACCGAGGAGAGCTTCGGCCAGAAGCTCACAACGCAGCTGGAAACGGCCTCGGACGAGGTGCGCTGGCTGGTCTGCGAGCTGGTTGCCATCTACTTCTTGTTCGCGGTGGGCGCGATCGGTGGCCCCACGAAGCGCGCGACGCTTGAGGCGATCATCGCGCCGCTTGGCGAGGAGCGGCCCCCGCATTGGCAGCGCCTGGCTGAGGCGATGGACGAGGGCATCGGCAATCCAGGGCTGGGTTACAACGTCCGCCGGGACCTCCAGATCGGCTACCTGCTCGACTTCTGTCTGCGATTCAAGGCGATAGACGACCCCGAGCAGCGGCGCACGCTGCTCGATGATCCGTGGGCATTGCGGGACTTCGCGGACGACGCAGGTGAAGGCATCGCGGTGCGCGAGATGCGCCACATACTGCTGCACCTGCTGCGTCCCGGCGAGTTCGAGCCGATGTCCAGCAGGACGCACAAGCAGAACATCGTGGATGCGTTCGCGGCCGAGCTGCTGGCCGGCGAGGACATTCCCGAGGATCTCGATGAGCAGCTGCTGCTGATCCGTCAGAAGCTTGTCGAGTTGAAGGCTCAGCCGGACCGTCCGGTGCTGGACTTCTACTGGCCGCCCTTGCGAGATATTTGGGACCCCGGCTCGGATCGGCCTGACGGTGCAAGCGACCTCGATCTGTTGCTCTACAAGAAGCAGATCGTGCTCTACGGGCCGCCTGGCACAGGCAAGACGCACCGCACACGAGAGCTCGCCGATCGCCTGATCCGCCGCGTCGCGCTGGAAAGGTGGAAGGCAGCTCGATTCTTCGGCTCACAAGACGAGCTCGACGAGTACGTGAAGGCAAACGTCCATTGGGTGCAACTACATCCTGGGTACGGCTATGAGGAGTTCATCCGGGGCCTGCGGCTCCAGGCCGACGGCAGCACCAGCTACGTCAATGGCCTGCTGCCACGCCTGGTGGAGCAGATGAACACCGTCCCCGCAGACGAGCGGCTGCCTGTGATCCTCGTCTTGGATGAGATCAACCGCACCGATCTCAGCCGACTGTTTGGCGAGGCGTTTAGCCTCTTGGAGAACCGCGAGCGACCGGCGCAACTACCGGGCTTCGATGTAGACGAGGAGCCGCAGGAGTTGGCGCTACCCGACAACCTGTTCGTGATCGGGACCATGAACCTCATCGACCAGTCGGTCGAGGAGTTGGACTTCGCGCTGCGCCGTCGGTTTTTCTGGCGGCCAGCCGGTTTCGAGCCAGACCCGATCATCGAGGTAAACGCACAGCGCTGGGCCGAACACGCGCCGGCCAAATGGGGATGGGACCGCGCGGTGGGCGACATGACCCGGTTGGCCGAGCGAGCCACGCTGCTCAATCAGCAGATCGCCCTTTCGCCGCACCTCGGCCCGCAGTACGAGCTCGGTCACACGTACTTCTTCGACGCGGCCTTCTTTGCCGGACGATGGCTGCGCGGCCGTAAGCAGCTCAGCGGCGGTGTGCTGTGGATGGCTAACGGTCGCCCGCGGCCGTCGATCGAAGACCTTTGGGTGTTCTCGTTGGAGCCGCTGCTAGCCCAATATCTCGGCGGCCTGGACGCCGACACCGCGACCAGCGAGCTGAGTCGACTGCGGGCCGTACTGATCGCGGGAAAGGTCGAGTGAGCAGCCCCCCGGTCGTCTTTCAAGACCTGTCCCCGAGAACATCCACGGACGCCAGCGAGGAGCAGTGGCTCGGCCGCCTCGCCGATCACCTCGAGGATCACGATCACGTGCTGCGTCTCACGGGAGCCAGCCGCGTCGATGACGAGGATGATCCGGCCCTGCGGCGAGGCGCGGACGGCAACTGGTGGGCCGGGCGCTTCATCGGCGAGCTGCGCTTCGAGGACCGCGAACTGCGCATAGAACCACGCCTCGGCATCGACGTGGTGGGAGCCTGGCTGGCCCACGCCCTCAACTTGACGGTCGTTCCGAAAGCGGCAGCGTCGGCCTCTCGCGGCCCGTTGATCGTCCAGCTCATAGATCGCGTGTGGTCGGCGGCGGTTGCCGACGCGGCCCGTCACGGCGGCCCTCGACTGCGGCGAGCATCCCATCACGACGATCTGTTCATCCGGGGCAGGCTCGACGCACCCGCGACGATCCGCCATCGCATCGGCCGTCGCCCGCTCGTGGCGACGATCCGCACCGAACGAGACCTCGACAACCCCGTTGCCCGCGTCCTGGTTCTCGCTGACCGCGCGCTTCGATCGCTGCTGCCGGTGCGGCCGACGTGGCGGCCAGTCCTGACCGGCGAAGTGCTCAGTCAGGTGCGCGCCGTGATCGGTAGCCAGCCTAAGCTGCCGGACGCCATCGACCTGCAGCGTGTGCGCTACACACCGATCACGCGGCGGTTTGAGTCGGTTGCGCGCCTGTCCTACGAGATCGCTCGCCGTCGAGGGCATCTGACCTCAGCCACCAGCGCAGACGCGGCCGGAGTCCTGATCGACGTGGCCGAGCTGTGGGAGCTGTTCCTTGTGCATTGCGCCCGTCGAGCGTTTGGACCGACACGTGTCGAGCATGGGACCTCCAAGCGCGACGGTGCCTATCTGCTGCAGTCGATTCCTCGCCCCGACAGGCAGCTGGGGCGACTCAAGCCAGACATTCTCATCCGAGACGGGAACGGCGAACTGGTTGCCGTCGTGGATGCGAAGTACAAGCGGCTGCGGTCGTGGCGAGGTAGCCCCAGCGGGGTCGATCGCGGCGACCTCTATCAGTTGGCCTCCTACCTCTCGGGCCACGATGTCCCGCTCGGAATGCTGGCCTACCCTCCTCACGAGAGCGATTGGGCTAGCGCGGACCTAGACGGACCCTGGCTGACGCGCGAGGGTCAATACGTGCGGTTCGGGCGTATGCCGGCCACTGCCGGCGAGGCAATACACGAGCTCGGCGCGCTTCTGAGGGGAGCGGCTTAGGTAGAGACCTGGACGGTGAGGGAGTCCTCTGGCGGTGCCCTGATGGGGGCCGAAGTACGGATCGACAATTCGTTGGCCGCTTTGCCCTGTTTGGGGTCACTTATTCGTATGACTGCCTACCTAACCGTGCGCGAGGTCGCCACGCTGGCTCGCTGCGAGCACAAGTCGGTGCGGCGCGCTATCGCTGCGGGCAGACTGCGCGCCTTTCAGCCCACAAACAAGCTGCTTATTCGCGAGGACGACGCCTGCGCCTGGATCGAAGGGCGGCCGGTATCGCTGACCGGCTCGGCTCCTAACCTACGCCCTGGCGCGAGTCGCCGGCGCCCAATGCTGGGGTCCCAACGGCCCGGTAGCGTTGATGATCTGCGCGAGATTGAACGAAAGGCGGTGCGAGCATGAGTGTGCGAAAGCGCGATGATCGAGATGGGCAATACGAGGTGCGCTGGCGAGAGGGTGGGCGGCAGCGCTCCCGACTGTTCGGCAAGAAGGGCGACGCCCAGGCGTTCGAGCTCGATGTCAAGCGCCGCCGACAGCTCGGTCCACTTGCGGCCGGAGTGATCCAGAGCCGGCTGACGTTGGCTGAGTACGTGAGGGATGAATGGTGGCCACGGTATGCCGTGCCGAATCTCAAGCCGTCAACGCGCCGCCGCTACCTCGAGGTTTGGGGCACTCACCTTCTGCCGCGCATCGGCGACTACCAGCTGCGCGAGATCACCCCTGCCTTGGTTGAGGATCTGTGTAGCCAGTTTCGCGCCGCGAAGGTCGGCGTGCAGACGCAGCGCAAGGCGGTGATGTTGCTGCAGGGCATTCTGCGTCGCGCCGTCGTGCGTGGCCTCATCCCGAGCAACCCTGTGAGCGTCGTGGACAAGCCGCGCCAACCCGCGACCAAGCGCCCGGAGCCGCTGGCGCCGCTGATCGTTGAGACGATCCGCGCGGGGCTCTCTCAAAGAGACGCAACACTCGTGTCGGTGCTCGCATATGGGGGCCTGCGTCCCGAGGAAGCGACGAATGCCCATTGGGATGATCTCGGAGAGCGCATCCTCCACGCGCACGCCGGAAAGACCGAGAGGGATCGAGTGGTCGACGTTCTCGCGCCGCTCGCGCAGGACTTGGCGGAATGGAGACTCGCGCAGGGGCGTCCAGGTGGCAAGGCGCTCATCTTCCCGCGTCAGGGTGGCAAGGAGTGGCAGCTGCACGACTGGCAGAACTGGCGGAGGCGGATCTACCAGCCCGCGGCCAAGGCTGCAGGCGTGACCGGGGACATGCGCCCCTACCGGCTTCGTGGATCGTTCGTCTCCCTGCTGCTGTGGGAGGGACGGTCGCTGACCTACGTGGCCGAGCAGGCCGGGCACTCGGTTGCCACCCTCGCCAAGCACTACGCCGGCGTGATGCGCGAACTCGAAGACAAGCCGCGGACACCGGCCGCCGAGGCGATCCGCAGCGCCCGTGAGCAGGTGAGATGTGCGCCAGGTGTGCGCCAAGCACAATCTGATGGTTAGCGCTGATGCCGGCAGACAAACAAGAAGCCCGCCTCAAGTACGCCAGCGACAAGGCGGAAGATCTGCGAGGCGGCCGTGTCCCATCAGAGCGTGATGGGCGGGACGTCGGCATCGAGGCTTCAGCGCCTCAGCTCGATCTCGATCGGAACCTCAACCGCAACCCGCGTACGGGCGCGGAGCTCCTCGTAGATTGGAGGATGATCCTCATCTCGAGACAGCGCGACCGCGATCGCAAACGACTGGTTGAACGTGCTCGACGCCCAAACCCGCCGGCATTGGACGACGAGGTAATAGCTGTCGCCGTCGCTGTCGGGTAGCCGCTGTGAGATTCGCACTCGGCCGAGCTGGTTGGCACCGCGAGAGCGGACCTGCACATTCGGAGAGAGGTTGACGAGCTTGCGTTTGAGTCGCGAAGGCGTGATCTTCTTCGCCTTCTCCCCGTCCTCCTCGTCCTCATCCTCAGTCTCGCCAATGACGTCTTCGTCGGTTGACTCGAGGCGCTCAAGCTCCTCGGGGTCCGCTGAGGTAAAGACCTCGGTGATTTCCTCAGCCGACATACCGCGCACGAGCCAAAACTCCATCTTTGTCGCGGCGTAGTCGAGTCGGCGCGCGCGGGTCTCGGGATCAAACGCGAGCGCGATGTCGATCCCGCGAGCCCCTCCTCCAGCCCCAAAGCTCGTCGGGATCGGGATCTCGTAGATCATGGTCGTGTCGACCTTGATCTCGCCCTCCGCGACTAGGATCGTCCGATGCGGCGTTGACTCAACTGCCTCCGTCAGCCGCGGTACTCCGTAGCCGACGGTCTGCAATTCGACCGTTCGTTGAGCGGCCGGTGTGAGGTCGCCAAGCGCCTCCGCGAACGATGGCTCATCCGCCGCGAGCAGGGTGAGCGCGCGCACGAGGTTTGCACTGAACTCTGGGTAACGGGCGAGCACGCAGGCCGCGACTCGTGCAACCAGCGGCACAGCAAAGCTGGTGCCGATGTCGATGTCGAGCAGCCGCTCCACGGGGTGTCCGCTGGTGCTCACGACGCCGAGCGCATCGTCGTCGACGAATGAACCGAACTCTGCGTCGATAGCGATCGAGCCACCAACAGCCGAGAGCTCCGGCTTGATCGAACCGTCGATCCCTGGCCCACGACGCGAGAACGGCGCCGGCCATCCACCGCGGCCGAGTGCCCGCCTGCTGGCCGGAAAACTCGAGAGCGCTGATCCGGCAAGGCCCTCGGGTGCGAGCGCACCGACGGTCAGCGCGGTGACGGCGGGCGCCGGGTCGAGCATCGTCGTCTCGGCGCTCGCGAGCAGAGCCTCGACGTAGGCATCCGCGTCCGGATCCGAGGCGTCGAGATACGCCGCCAGGGCGACGTTGCCGGTCGGAACGACAAGGATGAGTCCGAGCTCACGTGTGAGCTCGTCAAGGATCGCGGCCAGGGGCGTCGAGCGGGCACCCTCGTAAGCGGTGTCTTCGTCGCCGATCGAAAGATTAACGACACGCGCGCCCTGCGCCGCGCAGTGACGAATCGCCTTCTCCACCTCGGCCTCCCACACGCTCGCGAGCGGGAACTGATTGTTCGCGCCGAGTACCCGTACCGAGAGTAGTCGGCAAAAGGGGCGCGGTAGCAGGCCGATCTCCAGTGCGTCCTCAAGCTGGCCGTGAAGGAGAAGACCAGCGATTCGCGTCCCGTGCCCATTCTCGTCCTCTCCGTCTTCGAACTCGCCGGACAGTGTCACCGCGTCGAGGATCCCGGGTGCGAGCATTGGATGAGCTGAGCGAACCCCGGAGTCGATCAGCCCCACGAGTGGCGCTGTTGAAGATGCCTGCGGGACATCCGGGAGCTGATCCACCGACGCCTGCCGTGGGCGGGCGCGACTCGGCGAGAGACTTGGCAGTCCATCGATCAGCGCGATCTCGTCGATCTCAGCAAGCTCGGCGACGGCCGCCGCGGGAACAGTTGCTCGAATCAGAAGCAGCCCTGAGCGGTGATTCACGTAGCGGTCGCGCACGTTACCTCCAGCCGTGAGGACGGCGTCGGCTGTCTCCCTGATCCAGGCCTCAGCGAGCGCGCGATCCCCGGGGTGCCACAGGTCGATCTGCAGGTCAAGCGGGTCCGCACCATCTGCCTGTTCACCTCGCTGGCGCAATCGCCGCGTGAGCCGATCCTGCGCGGCATAGAGGCGGATATTGCTGAGGACGTCGACAAACCCCTCATTGGGCGCGTATTTGACGTCCGCCTCGGCGTCTCGGTAGCTCTGCACGCGCTCGAGAAATGCGTGGAGCTGCGGGTCATCGGCGAACGCAACAACAGCGCTTCCCTGCGTTCCCCCAAGGACCGTCAGGCCAGCGGCACGAAGCGAGGACGGGGCAACTGGGCCGGCGAGATCGAACACGAGGACGAGCTTTGGGTCGACGCCGAGCGTGGCGCGGCGCTCGAGATGAATGGCGGCAAGCGCTCGTGCTCGGCTGTCGAGGTTCGCGCCGTGGACGGCTCGATCGCTGTGGATGCGCGCCCCGTGCCCGCTGCCGCGTGCGTGGCGCGAGCCGTGAGGCTCAGCAGCAACGAGACGAAGATGCGGTAGCGCCGTGGTGCCTACCGTCGCGCGCTGCGGATCGTCCGCCGTCGCTCCTCCATCCGTGCGGTCGCTTGCGCAAGATCATCCTCACTAACGACGCCATCGCCGCCCAGTACTGAGCGTCGCAAGGCGTCGAGGCAAGTGATCTCGACCTCGGCGTGACTGAAGCCTTTCATTGCCTTGGCCCGGTCGCGAAGGGGCACCCGGTGGCGCGTGGAGCGCAGCTTCATCTTGATGAGCAGCTCGATCTCATGCTGGGTCGGCAGGGAGAACGCGAGCACCTCGTCGAACCGTCGCCAAACCGCGTCATCCATCAGGTCGGGATGGTTCGTCGCGGCGAGGATTAGCGACCGTCCGTGAAATTCATCGAGGAGTTGCAGGAACGCCGTCACGACCCGCTTGAGCTCGCCATGCTCGCTGCTGTCGGCGCGCTCCTTCGCGAGCGCATCGAACTCGTCGAAGAGCACGACCCAGCTCCCGCGGGAGCAGAAGTCGAAAATTGCGGCAAGGTTTCGTGACGTTTCCCCGAGATATGAGGAGACGACGGTTGCGACGTCGATCACGACAAGTGGAAAACCTAGCTCTCCCGCCAGGGCCTCCGCTGTCAAGGTCTTGCCGGTCCCCGATGGCCCGACGAACAGCGCCCGCGAGCGCGGCCTCAGACCGTGTGCGTGCAGAACGCTGGCACTCCGGAACTCGCGCACGAGCTCCTCTACGACTGCGCGCGAGCCGCGGCGGAGGACGGCATCGTCGAGTGTCCGCGCCGGCGTACGCACGTGAACGAGCGGGACCTCGTCACGACCCATCGGGAGCGGCTGAAGCGTCGAAACGTTCAGCGGCCGCGGCGCCTCGCTGTGCTCAAGCAAGCCGGCGAGCTCGTCGGCAAGGAGCGAATGGCGCTTGCGTCGCTCATCCTGAATGATCTCCTCCGCGGCCGTGCGAAAGGCGGCGTGATCACCCCTGGAATACGTAGCGAACATCTGCTTTAGGAGGTCGCTGCGGGCCATATGGCCAAGCATACGGACCGCGCGGGACGCCCACGGGAGCAACGCACTCCGCAGCGCCCGCTAACAGATGAGGTGTGCGCCAGATGTGCGCCAAACACAAAACTGAGGGCCGGCGGACGGTGGTTCCAACTCTCCTTCTAAACAGCAAAACGCCCGCAGTTGCGGGCGTTTTGCTGTACTCAGCACTTCAATGGGCGATACTGGGCTCGAACCAGTGACCTCCGCCTTGTCGAGGCGGCGCTCTCCCAGCTGAGCTAATCGCCCTGGGAACCGCTCTAGCCTATCAACGGAGGGCCGTTTGGGATCGCATCTATGGCCTGCCTTGCGTCTCTGCGCGGCCATTCGAAGCAGATCGTCCCGCGACCGGCGATCAGGTCGGCCACGGGACGTCCGGATCTCAAGCCTCTCGCCTCACGGCACGATCACAACCTGGCCTTCGCGACCTTCACCTGCCGATTCCGCACCTTGCGCTCCGGCGCCGGTCGCACCATCTTCGCCAGCTCCTTCAGTCCCTGTGCCGCCGTTCGATTCGTAGCCGCGCGGGCCAAGTTCGCGACTTTCGCTTTCGCCGCCCTGCTTCGTCTGCGGCTCTTCGCTCCCATACGGCGATTCTGTGCCGTATGGCGAGGATTCGGTGCCGGTGCGGTGGACTTGCGATTCGCTTTCGGTGCCCTGGGTCGTGGTGCTACCGCCGCCAGACTCGATCTTCTTGACTACTTCGGCGACCGTGTTCGACGAGATCGCAAAGCCCACACCAGTACTGCCGGGCTGGGAACCTTCAGTGCGAGCCGCGTCGCTTGCGATTTGCGAGTTGACACCGATCACGTCGCCTTCGGCGTTGAGCAGCGGACCGCCGGAGTTGCCCGGGTTCAATGGCGCATCCGTTTGAATAACGTTCTTGATCGTCGCCCCGTCGGGAGCGGAAATTTCGCGTCCGAGCGCCGACACGATGCCCTTTGTGAGGGTCTCATCTAGGCCATACGGGTTCCCGAGTGCGTATACGGAGTCGCCGACCTGCACAGAGCTCGAGCTGATCAGTTTCAGGGGTTGCAGACCAAGTCCCGAGGGATCGACCTTGATAAGGGCCAGATCGCTATTGGGATCGGAACCAACCACGCTCGCCGAGCGCGTCACGCTCGTGGACTTGCCGGGACTCACGGAGATATTCGTGCCTTCGGAGATCACATGGTTGTTGGTGAGGATCAAGCCTTCGTCGTTGAGCACAATCCCTGTGCCGCTGTCGCCCCCATCGGCGGTTGTCACCTTGATCGACACCACACCGGATGCATCGCGCTGATACACCTGGGTGGCAGTCGGCGTCGTAGCGGACACGTCCTTCGCCACATTGGCTGTCGAGCCACTCGTGGATCTGACGATTGTGCGGGTGGCCTCGCCCCGACTTGAGCCGCCGGCCACAGCGAAAATGACGCTCGCCGCGGCTGCTCCTATGAGAGCCGCCACCATCATGGGAAGAAATACGCGCTTCACGATGCACCTCCGAGTTCGGGAGTCTCAGTGTGTGCGTTGCTCTTGTGCGAGCGCTAACGCCTCTCGAAAGCCCTCCTAACGAGATCGGAAAAGCTTGATAACGGAGCCCGAAGCCAACGATAAGCGATGAGATACGGCCTCTAGCTCGCCTCAGGCGGATCGCCAGATCGGCTCGCAGGCCGCTACGCTACAGGTGCCCTGGCGACGTGGCGGAGTGGCTACGCAGCGGCCTGCAAAGCCGTCCACACCGGTTCGATTCCGGTCGTCGCCTCTAAGAGCGATCGCGAATCGACCGTCGACGGTCGAACCCGCTTGCCCTCCCAGCAGGTATTTACGTGGAATAATCAAACGCCAGCTGCCTGAGGATGCGGGAGCGAAGGGGCGAACAATCGTCGTTTAGGCCACAACCCAGTTCTTAGCGTCCTCCAGCTGGTCAAGTGCATAGACTTTGACTTCGCCGGGGGTCATCCAGGCGAACATCTGGTAGGCCTTCCCTACCCATTCCACGTCAGTCACGATTGCTGAGCGCTTCCACGCAGAGTGGTGTCCAATGCCCAGTCCGAGCCCAGTCTTGATGTCATCGAACCAGGCTGCGGGCTCAAGTCCTTCGAAGTTGGTGAGCTTGAACAGCATGCGGATCTCTCCGGACTCTGCGGCTTTGCGCAAGACTGGCTCCAGGACCTTGCGGTAATCGTCACGGGTGAACTTGCCACTGGCCGTGAAGCCAATCGTCCCTGTCGGCATGTCCTCGATTTGCTCGATCATTGCGTTTCCTTTCTTTAGTCCACTTGGACGAGGATGCCGGCTAGTTGGGCACGACCGACTGTGTGTAGGAGCCAGTCTATTGCGGCGCTTGCGGACGGATGGAGCCGTGACGTAGGTTGCAGCCGCACCGGCTGCCGTATCGAGTATGTGCGGTTCGCCGACGATCGTGACCGCCACGGCTGTGGAGCATGATCTCGGTGAAGGAATCCTCACCGTGGAAATGAACTATTGCCTCGTGAACGTCAACGCCAAGCAGGCGACCCGCAAGCTCATCTCCTAGCCGGACACGGCACCATATCGGACACCGTCACGCTTTCCCCGCTCAGGAATTTCATTTCCATCTTCACCGGAAAGCCACTGCGTGGGCACTTCTTTGGCTGAGTGAAATAGGAGACCGTCCTTTTCCCCTGCTTGTAGGCCGCACCAACCTTGACCGTGAACGAGGTGACAGACGCGTCGTTGCCACCGGGGGTCGTTTCGACCAGCGGCACTTCGACGATCACCTCTTGCCCGTAGGGTGGGCTGGCGTTGATCCAATGCGCCTTTTCAATGACTTGGAAGTAGGAGGGCGTGCGGCCTTCTACAAGAAAGGTAAGCCCGCCGCCGGGGGCGAAAAACGATTCGATCGTGACTTTCTCAGGGACGGGCTGGCCACCAAAGACGACGACGCCGAGCCCCACGCCGACCGGCCCCGCGCTGGAGCGCTTCGGGCAACCTGCCCCGCCAGCCGATTCCAGCACTGAGTCCGCACACGTGGCAAACCCGGCTGGTGCGATCTTCGATCCGGCGGGCGAGTAGATGTCGATTCCGGTGAGCGGCGAGGGGTAGCCACCGTATTCGGTGCCGCTGATCGTGGACTGGACTTCGACGGCGGCGCCGGCGCCCAGGAGATTGCCCGTTCCTGGAAAGCCGGAGATGGGGACCGCTTTGACCTTGAGCGTGACCAGAGGAGCCGCCGCGGCGCTGTTCGCACACCCGAACGATACGAGCGCGAGCGCGATGAAGGCGACGAGTCCATCGCGTATTCGCGAGACTCCACCACAACGCCGCAACGGCTCCGACCCTACCCCTGACCACCTCCTCGCCATAGTACGGAACATACCATCCACAACTGACCATTGTCAAGGCTCGCCCACATGACCGAAGAGATCGACCTCACGCCCAACTCCTACATCGTCCTCGGGATGCTCTCGATGTATGTCGGAGAGGCCACCCCGTATGACCTCAAGCGCATGGTTGCGGCATCCGTGGGACAGTTCTGGACGCTGCCGCACGCCGTGATGTACTCAGAGCCCGCACGGCTCGCGCGCGGCGGCTACGTGACCGAGACCCAGGAGCAGCACGGTAGGCGCCGCAAGCTCTACAGCCTCACCGATTCAGGACGAGCGGCGCTTGAGGACTGGTTGCACGTCGCTACGCCCGAGCCCTACGTGATACGCGACCTCGCGCTGCTAAAGCTGTTCTTTGGGGCCGACGGACAGACACTTGCCAAGGCTCAACTTGGGATCCTCCGCGAAAAGCTGGCCGAGCACGAAGCCATCGCCGCACACGACCCTGGAGACCAATCCGGACGCCGGCGCGGCCCCTGGGAAGCACTCAAGTTCGGGATAAGGCATCACCGCGAGGCGATCGACTTCTGGGAAGAACAAGCCCAGGCGGGCAAGCAGCGCTCCACGCGCGACAAGCCCACTAAGGGCAAGTCCAAACCCAAGAAGCCCTAGCGTTTGCCCGTCGCGCCGCTTGGTGTATCGCTGAAATACTGCGGCGCCTCCTCGCGGCTGTGCATGCCGTAGTCGCGGATGACACGGACGTGGCGGTGTCTGGCGCCCTCGGACTGGCGCTCGATCCACGCGCTGGCGGCGTCGCCGTGTCGCCAGCAGGAGAGCAGCAGGCGCTTGCCCTGGGTCGTGATGCCGCCATAGGACTCGGCGTCGAGCATGTCCACCGAGGATTCGGGGAAGAGCAGATCCTCGCCGGCAAGCGCTTCGCTCACGGTGACGGCCGGCGCGGCACCGACCTCGGTCATGTCAAGTCGGTTGCTGGGAAGGCAATCCTGCTCGCTGTCGCTGAGCACCTCACCAACGCGCAAGTGGTAGTCCTCGAACACTTCAAAGCGCCCGCGCCGCTGAACGTCGTGGTGGCGGGCCTGTGTACGCCACCGGATCAGCGCCTTCTCATCTTCCCACGTCGACAGCGACAGTACGTGTCCGTCGGTGCGCTCGCTCGCATAGCGCTCGTTATCGACGAACCCACGAATCTCAACGAGCTCTGGGCGCAGCATCGCCGCCAGCTGCAAGTAGCACTCCCGTTGCTCTGGCTTTGGCTGAACTTCGAAGAGAACGACGAACATCACAATGCCCCGACTGGCGGAGAGTCGGCGCCTCCCAAGAAGGCGAGCGTCTCACGGTAGAGCGCGTAGCGCCCCTCCTCTAGGTGCATCAGATGGGTGCCTTCGCCAAGCTTGACGTCGCGCTTGAGCGACGAGCAGGCAAGCCCATCCCACAACCAGCGCGCGTCGGCGTCAGTGCAGAGCGAGTCCCACTCGCCGCGGACGATGCACAGCGGCGCGTGGATGTGCGCGGGGTCATAGGGAAGTTCGCCGCTCCACGCGGTGAGAATGTCCGCGGCAGGACCAGCCGGCGTTCTGACCGTGCGCGTACCCGTAGAGACGGGCTTAGGCTCGGAGTCAATGTAGCTGCTCGCCCAGCGCTGGAAGTGACGATCGAGCAGCATCGGCGCGTGGCCGGGCGGTACGTCCTGCACGAACCGTCGATGCTGGTCCTCGACGCTCAGCGGATACCAGGGAACGGAGCTCCCGCCGTTTGGTCGTGTGCTACCCGCTCGCCGAACGATCGGAGCAAAGAACACCAGTCGCTCCACAAGCTCTGGACAATCTATGGCCAGCATCGCCGCCGGCATCGTGCCCCACGAGTGCGCGAGCAGGTTGACGCTGCCACCGCCGCGTCGGTCGCAGACGAAGCGGACGACTCGCTCAAGCTGGCCTGCCGCAACCGGTGCGCGCCCGAGCGGCGATCCCGGCACTGACGGGCCGTCCATCTCTGGGTAGCGATCCGAGCGTCCGTAGCCCGCGAAGTCAAACGCCCACACCTCATAGCCAGCGGCGGCAAGCTCGTCTGCCCAGGAATGCCCGTCGAAGCGAAACCCAACCGCCAGCCCGGAAGCAAACGTCGCGCCACACACGTACACGACTGCTGGCGCCGTTTCCGAGGACGCACCGCTCGGACTTTGCCGCCACGCAAACAGGGCCTCTTCGCCCACTGCTCCAGGCACGCGGAAACACTGTGCTGGCAGCTCGATCGCGGTGGGCGTCGCTTTCATCGCCACAGAGTGTCACTGACTTCGTGTTTGCGTGCGCCGAAACGTGCGCGGGTAGGATCCAAGACCGATTCACATGACAGCCGCGATCGACATCGCCAAGGCCGAGAGAAACTCGCTGCGCGCTTGTGGATCGACGCAATGAGCCTCAGCGGCGTAACATCGGCTGTTGAAACATCGAGCCGACAACGGGACGGTCGATAGACGATGGCAAACATGGGCGGGAGTGCAGAGCAGCGAGATCGACGCACCCCTGGAGAGTGTGTGGGCGGCTGTCGAGGATGTCTTGGCGGCGCCCAGCTGGCAAGGTGGACTTGACGCGATGAGTGCGCTGGAGCACGACGCCGAGGGACGCCCGACGCTGGTCGAGACCGAGAGCGATATCAAGGTCAAGCGCGTCAAAGCCCGGGTTCGCTTTCGCTACGAGGGCCCTCAGCGTCTGGAGTGGACCCAGGAGCAGGGAGACATGAAATCTGTCGAGGGCTCCTGGGAGCTAGAGGATCTCGGCGACGGGCACACACGAGCCACCTACAACCTCGATGCCGATCCCGGCCGGATGCTCGGAATGCTCATCCGCGGGCCGGTGGAGGCAGCGACCCGCGCAATCTTCGTGAACGGTCGACCCGACGAGTTGAAGCGCTACGTCGAGGGCGCAGGAACAACAGACGCCTAGCGACATGGAAGAGCGCAGCAGAGACGTAACCCAGTCAACCGAAAGGCGATAGGCAACGCCTACGTGCGTGGCTCGGCCGTACGCCTGCTCCGCAGGATTGCGATCACAGGATTGCGATCAGCCCGCTGTCGCCGCCAGTGGACCGGAGCCGAGCTCCTCGCCTGTCGGTGCTGTGAGCCGCGCGGCGATCGGCAATCCGAGCAAGGACACGGCGCCCATCGCGAGAAACGCCGCCAGCGGATCGTGGACCAGAACCTGCACGAGCAACGCCACGACTAGTCCGCCGAGGTTGCCCGCCATCCACACGATCGCCCCGGCCGTGCCCGCCGCCGGCCCGGCGAGACGCTCGGTCGCGGTGAGGATCACCGGCAGCGCCGACAGCAAGACGGCACCCATGACGACGATCGCGACAGCCTGCCCACCAAGCCACGGCACCACGCCAAGCGCCACGCAGCCCAAGCAGCCAACGATCACCGCCATGCGCATGAACCCTCGCTCGATACCCCTGCGCGCGACAATCGGCGGCAGCACCGCGCAACCAATCACCCCGGCGATCACCATCCCAACGAGCAGCGCGCCAGCAGCCTGTTCGGAGACGCCGGCCGGCTGCAGCAGCGTTTGCAGCCATGTGGCCAGCGCCACGAATATTCCGAACCCAATGAACACCAGACCACACAGGGTGCGCATCGATGGCAGCGCCCACAGCGCGCGTGCGGCATTCCCCGCGATCGCCGCGTGCTCGGAGCTCTCCTGCCCGGGCCGGCGCAACGTCACGAGCAGTGCCAGCGCCGGTAGCGCGGCCAACACTGCCTCGACCACGAGCAGTCGCTCGATATGCCCATGCCCGCCCAGCGTCGGACCGAGCAACAGGGCGATCAGCATCCCCACGAAGCCGCCGGCTGAACCCAAAGAGATGCCGGCAGCGCGCTGGTGCGGCGGTAGGTACTCGCCGGCGAGCTTGCTCACCGCGCTCAACACAACCGGCTGGGCAACGGCCACGGCGACCTGCCCAGCCATCACCCAGGCAAACGTGTCGCCGCCCAAGCGCAACAACCCGCCAACCGCGACCAGTGCACCACCGGCACCGAGCACCGGACGAAACCAGCGATCCAGCAATATCCCCGCGGGAATCGCCAGCACCACATAGAGCAGCGGGAATATCTCCGCCAACCAACCCACTGCACCCACCGACACGCCGTAGTGGTGCGCTGTCTCGGTCGTGATCGCGGCAAACGTCAACCACAACACCTGGGTGGCGGCGCACACCAAGCTGTACGCCACGATCACGCTCCAACCGCTTGCCCGTCTCACCTATGCACGCTCCAGGAATCGTCTCCGGCACCCGCAACGCAGCCGTGCCCGCACCCAAAGCCTATCTGCTCCGCAGCGTGCAAAGCTCGCACCCGCTATGCAGATCGACCCGCTCGGGGGCGGGCCGATCCGGGGAGGGAATGAGGGAGGAACGATGCCCTCCAAAGTGTGTTGCCCGAAGTGCCCGATATCAAACGCGTTTTCGGCGCCGGCCACACGCCGGGCACCGACGGCACGCGCCGAAGACGTTCAGCTCGCGAGGCCCGACAGAGATTCAACGCCACCGCGTGCGTCGCGCACGCGCAGTGCGTTCTTCACGCTGTAGAGGTGACCGTCGGCACGCGCCACGCAGTCGGCGAGGCTCTCGCCCGGCAGCCACTCGCCGATCCCGACCGACCACGTCACTGGCAGATCCTTCACGTGCAAGCGGTCGAGCACGGCGACCGCGCCCTCCGGAGAGGTGGCGGGCAGCAGCAGCACGAACTCGTCGCCACCGTGGCGAGCAAGAATGTCGCCGGTGCGCAAACACGCGCGCCACGCACTGCCGAGGTCGGCGAGCACGCGGTCCCCGGCGACATGACCGCGCCGGTCGTTGATCTGCTTGAAGCCGTCGAGATCTAGCAGCGCGAGCGTGAGCGGATTGCCGCTGCGCTGCGCAATCGCATGCTCGCGAGTGGCGGCCGTCAGGAAACCGTTGCGGTTGAGCAGGCCGGTGAGCAGATCGGTATCGGCTTGCCGGCGCAAGCTCTCACTGAGATGGCCGAGTACCAGGCAGATCGACCAGATCGTGACGGTCACGGTCGCCCAATACACGCCCACGTGGGGAAGGCCGCCGAGCAGCAAGCCGACGCCGAAGCCGACGGAGATCAACAACCCTTGAGCGATCACCACGCGGCGCTCGAAGAAATGCGCCGAGTAGATCGCGATCCACGGGTAAGCAAAGGCCGCGACCATCATGCCGCCGTGCGTGGCTGCATGTGCGACCAGGAAGCTCGTCACGACCGACCCAAGGGCAGCAAGTAGCTCGAACCCGATCGTGGGAATGCGCAGCGCGAACAGCCACACCCCGAGCGCGCCGATCAGCGCGAGCGCACCCGCGACAGCAATCATCCCGGTCGGCTCGACCGAGCTGATCGGGAAGGCCAGCACGCCCAGAGCCGCGCACCCCTTGAACAGAAACAGCAGCGACAGTGCCCACGCCATCGGCGGCCTGCCGGCAACGATGCGGCGCGCAAGCGAGCGCAACGACACGGCCCCAATCGGGGGCCGCGGCAACGGGGTCTCGGCGAAAGTCGCCCCGGCTCGGAGTGACTGAGATGAGTCGTGTGTCATCGCTTGCTTATCTCTTCGGAGCGGATGCACCGGCGCTTGAGCGCGAATGTCGCCCTACAACGATCCTTGCCACCGCTGACGAGCACTGGCGCGCTAGGCTGAACGACAATGCTCTTGTTCAAAGGACGCGAAGCGAGCATGATCGACCGGACCGACGCGCTGTCCGGCCGCGAGCAAGCGATGACCGTTGCCGAGCGCCATCTCGTGCTCGACACGCCGATGCTCCCGCCCTTTCCTGACGGTGTACACACGTGCCTCTTCGGCATGGGCTGCTTCTGGGGAGCAGAGCGGATCTTCTGGCAGGCCCCCGGCGTCTACACAACCGCAGTGGGATACGCCGGCGGCTTCACACCCAACCCCACCTACGAGGAGGTGTGTAGCGGTCGCACCGGCCACGCCGAGGTAGTGCTCGTCGCCTTCGACGCACAGGCAACCAGCTTCGAGGAGATGCTGAGGCTTTTTTGGGAGGGGCACGATCCCACGCAATCCATGCGCCAGGGCAATGACGTCGGCACGCAATACCGCTCGATCGTGCTTTGCGCGGAGGAGTCTCAAGAGCGCGCCGCGCTGACTTCCCGTGAGGCATATCAGAGGGTTCTCAGCGCGAGCGGCCACGGCGAGATCGCGACCGAAATCCTTGGGCCAGACCCGACGCAAGCGGACCCGACGCGGGTGTTCTACTACGCCGAGGATTACCACCAGCAATACCTCGCCAAGAACCCCGGCGGCTACTGCGGGCTCGGCGGCACCGGCGTGACCTGCCCCATTGGTTTGACTGCCAGCTGAGCGTTAAGCGCCGAAACCCCGCCGGAGGCGGGGTTTCGGGTTGTGGGTTACGAAAACCGGGAGGGCGCGCACAGAGGAGACGCGCCCTACCCGGTTCACGGTTATGCGGCGCTGCCCGCCGGCGTCGGCTGGAAGGACGGCGCGTGCGGTCCACCGAGCGTCGGCACATCCGAGGGGTACACCTCGTTGCCGTGGATCGCGTGATCGCCGATCTCCAGCTCCTCGTCGGACAGTCGCAGCGGCATGAATATCCCGACCAGCTTCAACAGGATGAACGTCATCGTGCCGCTGAACAGGATCACCCACAGGCCCGCCTCGGCCTGCCAGCGCAGCAGCGTCCAGCTGCCATTCACAAGCAGCCCCGAGACACCCGGCAGGTTCGACGCACCACCTCTGCCGATGTACTCGACGACGTTCGAATCGGCTAGGAGCCCGACCAGCAGACCTCCACAGAGCCCCGCTATGCCGTGCGTGTAGATGACTCCGAGCGTGTCGTCCACGTGTCTGAACACGGGCGCACGCGAGAGGAAGCGAATTGACATCCACACGATCGTGGACGCGACCACGCCGATGACGATCGCCCCGTAGCCGTTCACGAAACCAGCCGCCGGGGTGATGCCGACGAGACCCGTGATCATGCCGTTGACCGAGCCGAGCAGAGACGGCTTGTCGCGGAAGATGTAGTCCCACGCGATCCACACGAGCATCGCGACCGCCGTGCAGAGGTTCGTGTTGAGAACCGCCGCCGAGGCGTCCGCGCCCGCGTAGTAGGAGTCTCCACCGTTGAACCCGTTCCAGCCGAGCCACAGCAGACCGGCGCCGACCGCGACCATCAACAGGTTGTTGGGCGCGTCGACCTCGCGATCTCGTTGCAGTCGCGGCCCGATGACCGCTGCCGCCACGAAGCCGGAGATGCCAGCCGCTAGGTGGATGACGTAACCACCGGAGTAGTCCAGTGCACCGTGCGCGGCAAAATAGCCGCCGCCCCACAACAGGAACGCGTTGACCGTGTACACGAACGTGATCCACAGCAGCACGAACGGGATCCACGCCTTGAAGCTGATCCGCCCAAGCACCGACCCGAGCATCAGGATCGGCGTGATCGCCGCGAACACGAACTGGAAGTACACGAGCGAGGACTCGGGGAAGTGGAACGGCGGTCCCGTCGTAATCGACGGAATCAGCGCCTGCCCCTCCTCGGCAGCATGCCCCAGCACGGCTCCAGGTTCACCCAAGCCGGTGCCGAGGAAGCCTTTCGTGCCGAAAATACCCCCACCGCTATGTGCGATCGGATTGCCGAAGCCCATCTTGAATGCCCACAGGCACCACGCCACGAGGACGAGACAGAAGGCCACGAACGTGAGCATCATGCTGTTGACCGACCAGCGCTTCTGCATGACCCCGCCGTACAGAACGGCGAGACCGGGAAGGCTCATCAGCCCGACGAACGTCGCCGCGGTCATCTGCCATGCGTTGTCGCCGGGGTTGAGCCAGGATGGGTATGACAGCCATTCGGCTGTCGCCAAGATGGACATATGCCTCCGTTTCACTACCTTTGTAGATACGGCGAGCCGCCCTCCCTTGAACGGGATGGCGACAAGCCTCCTTAAGCTCCGCCCATGAAACCGGGCACGCGGCGATGGGGCTAGGGACACACTGGCCAACACTTCGCCGCAGCGTTTCGACATTTGTATAGACGGCCCGCAACGGCGGGGGTAACGTGCCCGAAAGGGATCTCCGTCGCTTCTCGTTAAAGCATCAAACGAGCGTGTTTAAGCGCCCCGAAAGCCCTATTCGAACGTGAAGTCCGCGCGGCGACAGGCTTGCTCGAGCGACTGCGCGATCTCCTTGGATGCCCGTGGAGCAGCGCACAGGGTCTTGGCGCGGGCGCCACAGGCGTGCATCCTGGCAGCGCCGAGGGTGCTGGCGAACGTTATGTCGACGCAGTCCCTCGGCTCCTTCGAGCCGCCCGTCAACGCGAAAGCGCCGAGGCCGATAAAACCAAGCGCCAGACAGCTGAGCAGCACAGCGACGATCGTCTTCTCGCGCCGCCCCCAGCTCAGGGGCTCTGACAGCCGCTTGGAGCGGTTCTCCATGATCATGGCGCGCCCAGTCTACGGTTGCTCGGGCGCGAACGAGAGTGCGGCCGAGTTGATGCAGTAGCGCTGACCCGTCGGTCCCGGGCCATCGTCGAACACGTGGCCGAGGTGCCCACCGCAATTGCGGCACACAACCTCGGTGCGGCGCATGAACAGGCTGTTGTCGGGGCGCAGCTCGACCGTCTCGGCAACCGCCGGCTCCGTAAAGCTCGGCCAGCCGGTACCCGACTCGAACTTCGTATCGGAGCTGAACAGATCGCTGCCGCAGCCGGCGCAGCGATACATGCCCGAGTCCTTGTTGTACACGTACTCGCCAGCGAACGGCGCCTCCGTTCCCGCCCGGCGCAACACCTCATACTGCTCGGGCGTCAGCTCCTCGCGCCACTGCTCGTCGGTCTTCGCTGCGGTTGAGTCGCTCATCACAGATGTTCTAGCAGCACGGTAAGCCGCACACCATGTGCAGCACGTACCCCGCGCGGTACGGCAGTGGCGCTCTAATGCCGTCTCGTCCAAATCGGCCCCGGGCCGCAATCCATCACCGGCGCGGCCTCGCCCAAACCCATCCCGGGAAGCGGGCGCGCCATTGCTATTCTGATCTTTACGTTCACGTCAGCTTCGACATCTCGCGCTTCCCGTTTCGGTGTGCACGCCGAGCACGAGCACTACCGCTGGTGGGCACTCTCCTGCACGAGCCTCGGAATGCTGCTCGCCGCGACCAATTCAGGCACGCTCATCATCGCGCTGCCAAGCCTCGAGCGGTCGCTGAAAACGAGTTTGCTCGCGCTCGTGTGGGTGATTCTTGCCTACCTGATCGCAGCCACCGTGCTCGTGCTCACGGCCGGGCGCCTCAGCGATCTGTTCGGGCGCAAGCGCGCATACGTCGGCGGTTTTCTCGTCTTCGCCTTCGCCTCGCTCGGCGCCGGCTTCTCGACCGACGCGACAATCCTGATCTGCTGGCGCGTGCTGCAGGGGATCGGCTCGGCGTTCCTGTTCGCCAATGCCGCCGCGCTAGTCACCGACGCCTTCCCCAAGGAGCAGCTCGGCCTTGCGATGGGCGCCAACACGATGGTCGCCGCCGTCGGCCTCGTGCTCGGCCCCGTACTCGGCGGCGCCCTGGTCGAGATTTCCTGGCACTGGGTGTTCTGGTTCAACGTCCCGCTCGCGCTCGCCGGCGCCGCCTGGGGCGGGCTGATACTGCGCGAGCTGGCCAAGCCCGACAAGGTGCGCGGCTTCGACACGCTTGGGACCACCGTCTTCATCGTTGGCCTAACGGGGCTCGTGCTCGGCGTCTCCAAGGGCGGCCTGTCGGGTTGGGACGACACGGTCGTGATCGTCGGGCTCGCCTGCGCCGTCGTACTGCTGCCGCTGTGGGTGTTGATCGAGCGCCGCACGCGCGTGCCGATGCTCGACCTCTCGATCTTCAACAACCGCCTGTTCGCGGCCGCGACCGGCGCTGCCTTCATCAACGGGCTCGCGCGCTTCGCGCTGATGTTCCTGTTCGTCTTCTACTACCAGGGCGCCCAGTCCGACAGCCCGATCGAAGCCGGCATCAGGCTGATACCGCTCGCCTTGGGAATGCTGATTGCCTCCCCCCTGGCCGGCATCCGCGCCGACCGCCACGGCTCACGCAACCTCGCCGCCGGCGGCATGCTCGTGACCGCGGCCGGGCTCGCCGCGATGACCACGCTGCAGGTCCACACTCCCTACTGGCAGAGCATGATCTGGCTCGCACTCGTCGGCATCGGCTCGGGCATGTTCAACAGCCCCAACACCGCCGCGATGATGGGTGTCGTACCGGCGCGCCGGCGCGGCGTGGCGGCGGGCGCGCGCACGCTCGTGCAAAACACCGGCGCGGTGCTCTCGATCGCCTTTGTGCTTGCGATCGTCACTTCAGCCATCCCCAAGGCAACGCTGTTCGCCGTGTTCTCCGGCGTCACCAAGGGCCTCTCCGAGCAGAAGCTAGCGCCGTTCATCGCCAACATGCATGTCGCCCTGTGGGTACTTGCCGCCACTTCGCTGCTCGGCGCGTTCGTGTGCCTGTTGCGTCCACGCGAGGTCAGTGCCCCTAGCGAGGTCGAGCCAGAGACGTCCAGTCGGCACTCGGAGCAGCCTCGCGTCGGCGAGCCCGAGGGCCTTCCGCGGATCGGGGTACGCGCATGAGCGCCGCGGCAAGCACCACCGCGGCCAGCCTGCGCATCGGCGACGTTGCCAAGCTCGCCGGCACCACGCCACGCACGATCCGCTACTACGAGGAAATCGGGCTGCTACCCGGGGCTCCCGAGCGCCCCTCCGGTGGGCATCGCCTCTACACGCCCGCCGAGGTCGAGCGCCTGCGCGAGGTGATGCGCCTGAAGGAGCTGCTCGGCGTCACCCTCGATGAGCTCAAGGATCTGCTCACCGCCGAGGAGGCGCGCGCCGCGGTGCGCGCCCAGCTGCGCCGCGAGGACGTCCACCCCGAGCGCCGGCGCGAACTCTTGGAGGAGGCACTCGGCCACATCGACCGCCAGCTCGACCTGGTCGAGCACCGCGCCTCCGAGCTCTCCAAGCTGCGCCGCGAGCTGACCGGCACGCGCCGCCGGGTGCTCGAGCGCCTTCGCGAGATCGCGTCCTACAGTGAGATGAGTCCAGCGTCCTAAAAGGGGCGGAAGGGAGTCAGCCGTGGAGCGCAAGTGGTGGACATTGATCGCCGTCTCAGTGGCGATATTCATGCTGCTTCTCGACATCACAGTCGTCAACGTCGCGCTGCCCTCGATCCAGGCAGCGTTGAAATCCTCCTTCTCTGACTTGCAGTGGGTCGTCAACGCCTATGCCCTGACGCTCGCCGCCTTCCTGTTGACGGCCGGCTCGATCGCCGACCTGAAGGGCCGCCGGCTCGTGTTCACGCTCGGTTTGATTGTTTTCACAGTCTCCTCGGCCGTTTGCGGGCTGTCCACAACGCCGCTGATGCTGAATCTCGCCCGCGCCGTGCAGGGGGTCGGAGGGGCGATGATGTACGCCACCTCGCTCGCGCTGCTCGCCCAGGCCTTCCACGGACGCGAGCGAGGAACCGCGTTCGGCGTGTTCGGCGCCGTCACCGGCGCGGCGGTCGCCGTTGGCCCGGTCGTCGGCGGGATCATCACCTCGGGCATCGGCTGGAAATGGATCTTCTTCATCAACGTCCCGATCGGGATCGCCGCCGTCGCGATCACGCTGGCGCGAGTGGTGGAGTCACGCGACCCGGGCGCCAGGCGCGTCGACTGGATCGGGCTGGTCACGTTCTCCGGCGCCCTGTTCATGCTCGTGTTCGCACTGATCGAGGGCAACGAACACGGCTGGGGCTCCACGCGGATCGTCTCGCTACTGGCCGGATCGGCGATCCTGCTCGTGGCGTTCGTCGTGGCCGAGCTCAAGCAGTCGCGACCGATGCTCGACCTCTCGCTGTTCCGCAAGCCCGCGTTCACCGGCGCGAGCATCGTCGCCTTCAGCGTGTCGGCCTCGATCTTCGCGATGTTCCTGTACCTAACGCTCTACATCCAGGACGTGCTCGGCTACACCGCCCTGCAGGCGGGTCTGCGCTTCCTACCGATCACGCTGCTTTCGTTCGTCGCCGCCCCGATCGCCGGTCGCCTCAGCGTGCGCATGCCCGTGCGCTACCTGCTCGGTGGCGGGCTCCTGCTCGTGGGCGCCGGCCTGCTCGCGATGACCGCGATAAGCGCAACCTCGGGCTGGACTACGCTTATCCCCGGCTTCGCTGTGACAGGCGTGGGCATCGGCATGATCAACCCGCCGCTCGCCTCGACCGCGATCGGCGTCGTGCACTACTCGCGCAGCGGCATGGCCTCGGGCATCAACTCGACCTTCCGCCAGGTCGGCATCGCCACGGGCATCGCCGGCCTCGGCGCGGTCTTTCAGCACGACGTGCTGAGCACCACCACGACCGCACTCGGCGGGCAGCTGAAGTCTGTGCAGTCCGCCGCCCACGGACACTTGAACACGCTGCTTCAGTCCGGCGAAATCAAGCACGTGTTCCACGCCCTCTCCCCCGCCGCGCAGGTTGCGCTCAAGCACTCCTACCGGGTCGGCTTCACCGAAGCATTCGACCACATCCTGATCATCGCCGCCGCGATCGCGTTCGTGGGCGCGGTACTGGCACTGGTGTTGGTGCGCCAACGGGATTTTGTGGCCTCGCAGGCGCCAGCGGCGGACGTGTCGGCGGATGTGCGAGCGAGCGATGGCTCAGTCCCCGAGCCGCTCGTAGCCGGGGCAGGACAGGACCGGTAGTCGCGGATAGCGGGGATATGCAGGATCTGTTCGCGAGCGTCTGCACAGCCAGAACACCGAGCCGCGCGTATTCGGCACCATTTGGCGATGCCTGCAGGTCTCGCACAGCCCGGCATTCGGACCGCGGCGAGCGGTTGGAGATGCCGGCTCGGAGGACATTCGAGAAGGGTAGTGGGCGCCGCTCGGGCTGGAAATCAAGCAAGTCGGACAGCGCCTGGAGCGCAACGCCACAGCCACGACCACAGCGAGATGCAATAATCGTTGACTAAGCAACTATGAGTACCTTCTACCGACTACTCGGCTTCCTGCGTCCCTACAAGCGTGGCGTAGTCATCTCCTGGATCCTCGCCAGCTTCGCGATGGCGATGAGCGTGTTGCTACCGGTCCTCACCGGATACGCCGTGGAAACGATCAACACCGGCGCTCAACATGCCCGCCATCACGAATTCGGGTTGCGCTCGCACGACCGCCACACGCTGCTGCTGTATGCGCTTGCGATCATCGCCGTCGTGCTCGCCCGTTGGGGCTTCACCTACTGGCGACGCATGATCGCCGGTCGGGTTTCGCTCGGCGTCGAATACGACCTGCGCGAGCGCCTCTACAGCCAGCTGCAACGGCTGGAGTTGGGCTTCTTCGACCACCAGCAGACCGGCCAGTTGATGTCGCGCGCGACCGTCGATCTGCCCGCCGTGCGCTTCTTCCTCGGCTACGGCCTCGTGTTCATCCTGCAGTTCGTGCTCACGATCGTGCTCGCGGGCATCGTGATGATCGTGATCAACCCGTGGCTCGGGTTGATCTCGCTCGCACCCGCACCGTTCGTGGTGCTGATCTCCTACCGCTACGGCCGCCGTGCGCGCCCCGCGATCCAGGAGGTGCAGCAGCGCATCGCCGAGCTCACCGCGGAGGCCGAGGAGAACATCTCTGGCGTGCGCATCGTCAAGTCCTTCGCGCGTGAGCCGCGCCAGCTGGAGCGTTTCCGCGGCCGCGTGGGTCGCACCTTCGAACAGGCGATGGTCGCCACACGTCTGGAAGCTGTCTACAACCCCGCGATCGGCTTCCTACCCCAGCTCGGCATCGCGGCCGTGCTGTTGATCGGTGGCAACGCGGTCATCCACGCCCACCTCACGCTCGGCCAATTCACCACCTTCTACCTGCTGCTCAACATGCTCGTTGGGCCGCTGCGCTCGCTCGGCGTCACGCTCAACCTTGCCCAGCGCGCCACCGCTTCGGGCGCACGCATCTTCCAGATACTCGACCGCGAACCCACGCTCGCCGATCCAGCGGGTGCGCCGCCGCTGCCCGCGGGAAGCGGTCACGTACAGCTGCGTGGCGTCACGCTGCGCTACAGCGACCCTCACGACGAGCTGAACGTGGGCACCTACGCGCCGGTCGGTCGGCGACAGGACAGCGCCGATGCTGCCGCGCGGAATGGACACACGGCGCCAGCCGCCGCTCGACGAACGGTGCTGCACGACCTCGACCTCGACGTGCCCGCGGGACGCACGGTCGCGCTGGTGGGCGCCACCGGCTCGGGCAAGACAAGCCTCGTCGCCTTGATCTCACGTCTGTATGACCCGGTCGAGGGAGAAGTTCTGCTCGACGGGGCCGATGTTCGCACTGTCGGCTTGCAATCGCTGCGCTCGGCGGTGGCCGTCGTCAGCGACGACCCCTTCCTGTTCTCCGCGAGCGTCGCCGAGAACATTGCCTACGCGCGACCGGATGCCGCAACCGAGGAGATCGAAGAAGCCGCACGCCGCGCACAGGCACACGATTTCGTGCTGCGACTGCCCCAGGGCTATGACACCGAGATCGGCGAGCGTGGCCTGTCGCTCTCCGGGGGCCAGCGCCAGCGCCTGGCGATCGCGCGCGCGCTGCTTGCCAACCCGCGCGTCTTGATCCTCGACGACGCCACTTCTTCGGTCGACGCCTCCACCGAGCGGTCAATCAAGCTGGCGCTCGCAGAAGCGATGGCGGGACGCACGACGTTCGTGATCGCCCATCGTCTCTCAACGATCGCGCTGGCCGATGAGATCGTCGTACTGGATCACGGGCGCATCGTGGCTCAGGGTAAACACGAGGAGCTGCTCGACGCCTCCGAACTGTACCGCGAGATCGTGGAACGCGGCCTGCCCGAGCAGGTGTTCTTGACACGGGAGACGCGCGAGCGCGAGGTGAGCGGCATATGAGCGCCCACGGCGGTCGCGGGATGGGCGCCGGAGGCGGGCGCGGTGGAGGTGGCGGCGGACGCGCGCTGGGCCCCGGCATGGGCCGTGGCGGCGCACAGTGGGATGGCTCGCGCGCGAGCCGCGAAAGCCGCGGGCGCAACCTGCGCGGGCTGCTGGCGCTGTTGAAGCCCTATCGCCTGCGCGTGGCCGGAATGTTGACCGCGCTTATCGTCGGTACGGCCGCCTCGCTCGCACCTCCTCTACTGGCCAGGGCCGCAATCGACGAAGGCATCGACCAGCACGACTTCAAAACGCTCGTGCTCGTCGTCGTCGCGTTCCTCGTCGCCGCGCTGCTGGTCTGGCTGATGACCTACATACAGACGTATCTCGTCGGCTGGGTCGGCCAGCGCACGCTGGCCGACCTGCGCATCCGCCTGTTCACACACCTGCAGAGCCAGCCGATCGGCTTCTACGAGAGCCGCCCCGCCGGCGTGCTGATCTCGCGCATCACCAACGACGTCGAGGCCCTCGAAAGCCTTGTGACCGACTCGGTCGTGACGCTCTTCCAGGCCGGCCTGACCCTGATTGGGGCGGTGGCGGTGCTGCTGTACCTCGACGTCAAGCTGGCTTTGCTCACGTTCCTGATCCTGCCGCTGATCGCGGCCGGCAGCTTCTGGTTTCGCCTGACCTCGGCCGGTGCCTTCCGGCGCACGCGCGAGACGATCGGCTCGATCACCGCCTACCTGCAGGAGACGCTCTCCGGCATCCGCGTGGTGCGTAGCTTCGGCCAGGAGCCGCGCCACCTAGCACGCTTCGCCGAGCTCAACGAGGACAACTGCGACGCCAACATGGTCACGGTCAGGCTCAACGCCGCGTACTTCCCAGCCGTGGAAATGCTTTCCGGAATAGCAATAGCCGGGATCGTGCTGTACGGCGGCTACCAAGCCATCTCCGGCAACATCACCGCCGGCACCGTCGTCGCGTTCGTGGCGACGCTCGCATACCTGATCGAACCGATTCAGCAGCTCTCCCAGCTCTACACCACCTACCAGTCGGGCATGGCGGCCCTGGAGAAGATCTTCCAGCTACTCGACGTCGAACCGGAACTGACCGACAAGCCCGGCGCGCCGGCATTGGAGCGCATCCGCGGCGAGCTCAGCTTCGAGGACGTGACCTTCTCCTACCGACCAAGGCGTGCGCGCAAGAACGTGGACAAGTCCGTCAGCGCGCCGCTGGAGGCCGGCCTGCCTGCGCCACTGGAAGCGGAGGAGGTGCTGGCGCTCGAGCACATCGACCTGCAGATCCCGCCAGGGCAGACAGTCGCGCTGGTGGGCGCCACAGGCGCGGGCAAGTCCACGATGGCAAAGCTCATCGCTCGCTTCTACGACCCCACCGAAGGGCGCGTGCTCGTTGACGGGCACGACCTACGCGAGGTGTCGAGTACCTCGTTGCGCTCGCAGATGGGGATCGTGCCGCAGGAGGCCTTCCTGTTCTCCGGCACGATCGCTGAGAACATTGCCTTCGGGCGCCCGGGTGCCGAGCAGGAGCAGATTCGCCAGGCCGCGGCCGCTGTCGGCGCCGAGGAGTTCATCTCAGAGCTGCCCAATGGCTACGACACCGAGGTCGGTGAGCGCGGCGCACAGCTGTCGGCCGGCCAGCGCCAGCTGATCGCCTTCGCGCGCGCGCTGATCGCCGATCCGCGCATCCTGATCCTCGACGAGGCCACCTCCAATGTCGATCTGCACACCGAGGCGCGCATCGAGAGCGGCCTGCGCCGGCTGCTCGCCGGGCGCACTTCGATCGTGATCGCCCACCGCCTCTCCACGATCCGCGGCGCCGGGCGGATCGTTGTGCTGGAGCACGGACAGATCGCCGAGCAGGGCACCCACGAGGAGCTGATCGCTGCCGAGGGACGCTACTACGACCTGTATCGGGACTGGGCCTTGCACGCGGCGGCGTAAAAGGAAAGCGCCGCTCGCGAAACTCCGGGACAGGGACTCGAACCCCAATCTCCCGGACCAGAACCGGGCGTCACTGCCAATTGGACTATCCCGGACAGTGCGTGTTGCGGCACAGAATATAGCGACTCGCTACCGGGAATCTCGGCGCCAGCAGTCGCGTCGCTCAGGTCCCGGCCCGACTCCCCCCGGGTGCGAAGAACGCCGTGATCGCCGGCTCGAGCCCAGGGTCGAGTACCAGCAGGACCTCGTCGCCGGCTTCGATGACCGTGTCGGCCTTCGGCACGAAGCCACCACCGGCACGCAGTACCGAGATGATCAGGCTGCCTTCGGGCAGTGCGATGTCGGACACGGTCTCGCCGACCACGGGTGCGCCGGCGCTGACCTCGAGCTCGATGATCTCGAGCCGCTCCTCTTCCAGCGCAAGCAGGTGCACGAGCCCATAGCGGGGAACCTCGTGCTCGATCAGGCGCAGGATCAGATCCGTCGCCGACACGGCAGGCTGGATGCCGAGCAGCTTGAAGTGGTCGTAGTTGCGCGGGTTGTTGACGCGCGCGATGATCCGCTCGCACAGGTACTTCTCCTTGGCGACCTGGCAAACAAGCATGTTGTCCTCGTCGTCGCCGGTCACCGCAATCACGAGGTCGGCGCGTTGGATACCGGCGCGCTCGAGCACCCACAGCTCGGTGGCGTCGCCGTACTGGACGGCGTGCTCGTACTCTTCCTCGATCATCAGATAGCGTGGACGCGAGGACTCGATCAGCGTCACCTCGTTGCCCTTGGTGATCAACTCGCGCGCGAGATTGCGCCCGACCTTGCCCGCGCCGACGATGATCACGTACATGGTTGGCCTCCGAGCACGAGCAGTCTATGCCGACTCGACCGCGAGCGCGCTTTCGAACATTTCGATCGCGTGCTTGGTGGGAGAGATCGTGTGCAGGCCCTGCTCGCCATACCAGCCTGCGCGCGCCGGGTCCATTACGCGCGCCAGCACCTTCGGCACGCCGAACCGCCGCTGTGCGATCTGGGCGATGATCAGGTTCGTGTTGTCGCCGTCCGTGGAGGCGATGAACACATCAGCGCGCTCGATCCCAGCCTGGACCAGCGCGTCGGTCTCAAGCGCGGTACCGAGCGTGAACTGGCCGCTGGCTTCCTCCCAGCTGTCGCGTTGGCCCGCGTCGAGGCGCTCGTGCGAAAGCGGGTCCTCGTCAAGCACCGACACTTCGTGTCCGGCCGCCAACGCCGACTTGGCCACGGCTGAGCCGACACGGCCCGCACCGACGATCAGGATGAACATGAAGCGGCTCGCACACGGGTTGGCGTTGGACGAGAACACACGCCAACGTGGACTGGCAACAAGGACGTCGGTCCACGGGCGACAAGGGGCAACGCGGCAGTCGAGGGGACGATGACAGACATTGCGGTGAGATTAGACGATGGGTCCGCCGGCCGGCCCGGCGACCGGCGGCGCGGCGGGGACATCCCGACCGTCAGTCGCGAGAGCCTCCCTGCCCGCAACCTCACCATAGTCGCGACTCGACGGTGCGGTCACGATCACCCGACAACGCGCGTTGCGCACGACGTACTTGGTGACGTCGCCGACAAAGTTCTCGAGCGGACCGCCGCGGCCGCCGAGACGCGAGCCACCACGGATGCGAGACGGTTCCTCCGCACCCAGCACGATCGCCTCCACTCCACGCCTGCGTGCCTCCTCGAGGATCGCCTGACCCACGCGCCGCGCCCGGATCGTCGCGGTGGCGACCTGCACGCCCGAATACTCCTCCCCCACCACCTTGGCGCGCGCGAGTGCCTGGCGGGCATGTTTGACCTGGGCGTCCGGCAAGCGCGCATCGAGCGGCAGGGACATCGGCATCTCGAAGATCCACACCGCCTCGATCGTGGAGCTGTCGATCTCGGCGATGTCCGTCGGCTTGCCCGCGACCAGCAGTGCGGCGGTCTGCACGATGTCCTCGTCCAGGCGTGTTCCGCACAGTGGCACCAGAATCGAGCCATAATCGCGCTCGGGCAGATGTTCGGCACGCAGCGCCTCTACCGGCACGGTCACGCGCCGCAACAGCGACGTTTCGTCCGCGCGACGGTAGATCACATACAGGGCGATTCCCGCGGCCATCCAACCGAGTCCTACGTAACGGGCAGTCTCGTGCACCACCATCGTGGCGATCCAGCCCAGCGAGCAGACGACCGCGCCGATGACGGCGAGCAGCGGCAGCTCGCCGCCGCGCACGCGCACCGAGAACGGTGTGCGATAGGGCCGCTCTCTGTCGGGCTCGCTGTAGCGCATCTTCACCACGGAGGCATGGGCGATGGTGAACGCGAGCATCGCTCCGAATGCGTAGGTGCCGACGAGGAAGCCAAGGCTCTCGGGGACCACGAGCCCGGCGGCGATTACGCCGGCGAGCAGGATCAGCACATAGGGCGTGGAGCGGTGGGCGTGCAGGCGTCCGAGGCTGCTTGGAATCTGGCGGTTAACCGATAGCGAGTAGGCGAGGCGGGAGAGTCCGAGCATCGCCGAGTCGGCGGCGGCTACGAGCGTGAGCGCGGCGATCGCGCCGATCGAATAGGTGAGCGCCTGCGAGAGCCAGTGGGGGTGCAATTGTTCCATGATGTCGAGCACGGGAGCGTCTGAGAAATGGTGGCCGGGCACCCCGGCGGATGTGAGCGGGAAGGCCGAGACGGCGACGATCGCCACGCCGACATAGGCGACCACGACCGTAACGGTGCCACTGGCGATCAGGCGCCGTAGGGCCCCGCGTCCGGCCTTCACCTCGCCCGCGAGGCCCGAGGCGGACTCCACGCAGGTGAACGCGATGGTGGTGATCGTGAGCGCAAACACGAGGCCCGTCCAGGTGGGTGCGCTGCCAAGGTGGATCTGGGAGATCAGCCGGTGCGGGTCGAGGAAGTCGATCAACCCGATCACGATCACGACGAGCTCGAGCAAGAGCGCGCCAAGCACGACTACGCCGATCCGATATTCGCGACGCCAGTGGAACCCGCGCACGTTGCTGAACACTACGAACGCGATGATCGCGAAAGCCAGCAGCAGCGCCTCCCCGTAGTGGCCGAGCGGCGCCCAGAACACACGCAGATACTGGGTGGCGGCGTACGCGGTGACCGCGATCAGGATGACGTAGTCGAGCAGCATCGCCCACCCCGCGACGAAGCTGACCAGCTCGTTGAAGGCGTAACGGGCGAACACAGTGGACCCGCCCGGTTCCTGGTGAAGCGAGGCGCCCTCGACATAGGTCATCGCCGTCACCCCGAACATCACCGCGGCGATCAGAAACACGACGGGCGTCAAACCGGCTGCATGGTCGGTTACCAGACCCAGCGAGAAGAACACAGCCGAGGCGAGAGACGTGTAGACGATCGCGAACAGGATCGGCGAGCCGAGGCTATGACGCAGGGTGACGCGGGCGTGCGCGGCAAGCTCCGGAGCGCGCGCATGTTTGGCTGCCGGCGTCCCCTCGCCACCGCCGGGCACGACAATCGAGCCGGTTACACCCTCGATCGCACCGGGCGGCTTCCCACCGGGCGACCCGTTCGGTCCAGATCCATCGCCCACGCTCATACTCGGCGATCCCTTCTCAGCTTCTCGATATACAAGCGTCCCGATCCGGCCGCGAAGAACAAGAGCCCGAGCAGCAGGCGAGCGGAGAGGACCCCTTCGCTGCCGCCGAGCGCCTCGACCGCGAGCACGATACCGATCGCGGCCATCGCCAGCGATAGCACGAGCGTGCCTGTGCGATGAACCTGCCTGCCGGTCATTTCATCTCTTCCCTGAGCTTAGAACCTGAGTCTCGGGGCTGTTCGCACGCTGCCAGCGAACAGCCCCGACCCGGGTGACAGACGACGCTCCAGGAGTGCTCCCAAGCGGGAAGCTGCGCACCCGGAGCGACACTTCTCAGGTAATGAGCGGGATGATCAAGATGGCGACGATGTTGGCCACCTTGATCATGGGGTTGATCGCGGGTCCGGCAGTGTCCTTGAAGGGATCGCCGACCGTGTCGCCGGTGACTGAAGCCGCGTGCGCCTCAGAGCCCTTACCGCCGAACGCGCCATCCTCGATCAGCTTCTTGGCGTTGTCCCAAGCACCGCCGCCGGCGGTCATCAGTACAGCAAAGAAGAACCCGACGACGATCACGCCGATCAGCAAGCCGCCGAGCGCCTTCTGGTCGATCAGGCCGACGATCACGGGCAGTCCGATCGGAAGCATCGCGGGCAGGATCATCTCGCGCTGAGCTGTACGCGTGACGATGTCCACGCATGTCGCGTAGTCGGGCTCTTCGGTGCCCTCCATGATCCCGGGGTGCTCGCGGAACTGACGACGCACCTCCTCGACCACAGCACCGCCGGCGCGACCGACCGCCTCCATCGACAGCGAGGCGAACAGGCACACCATCAGGCCGCCGAGCAGCAGGCCAATCAGGACTGGCGGTTCGTTGATACCGAAAGCGATGAAGTTGCCGTTCGACTTTTCCGCCAGCTCCTGTTGGAAGCCAGCGAACAGGACGATCGCGGCGAGCACCGCGGAGCCGATCGCATAACCCTTGGTGACAGCCTTCGTCGTATTGCCGACCGCGTCCAGTGGGTCAGTGACGTTGCGCACCTCCTCGGGCAGCTCAGCCATCTCGGCGATACCGCCGGCGTTGTCGGTGATCGGACCGAACGCGTCGAGCGCGACAATCAGGCCGGTGAGCGACAGCTGACCCATGACCGCCACGCCGATGCCATAGATGCCCGTGGTGCCACCGCCGGCGAGCTTCCACGCGCCGAGGATGCCGAGCACCAACACGATTGCCGGCAGTGCAGTGGCCTGCAGGCCCGAGCCGAAGCCCTGGATGATGTTCGTCGCGTGACCGGTGACCGACGCCTTGGCCGTCTTCTCGACGGGCGAGAAGCGTGTGGAGGTGTAGTAGTCGGTGATCAAGAACAGCAGCGCGGTCACGCCGATGCCGATCAGCGCGCACAGGTAGAACTTACCCCAGGAGGGCGGATTGACGACGTTGCCGACTTTGCTGAAGGTCAGGCCACGCATCAGCCAGTAGGTGACGGGCGCGAACGCCGCGGCGGCGATGATCCCCGATACGACCAGGCCCTGGTAGAGGGCGCGCTCGACGTTGCCGGCCTTCGAGCGAACGGCAAACGTGCCGATGATCGAGGCGATGATTGCCACGCCACCGAGGACCAGCGGGAACATGACCACGCGTGTGGCCTCGTGGAAGGTGAGCACGCCCAGCAGCATCACCGCGACCGCGGTGACGGCGTAGGTCTCGAACAGGTCGGCCGCCATGCCGGCGCAGTCGCCGACATTGTCGCCGACGTTATCGGCGATCACGGCCGGGTTGCGCGGGTCATCCTCGGGAATGCCGGCCTCGATCTTGCCGACGATGTCCGCGCCGACATCCGCGGCCTTCGTGAAGATGCCGCCACCAAGCCTGGCGAATACAGAGATGAGCGAACCGCCGAAGCCAAGCCCGATCAGCGCGTCGACAGCCGTCTTCTGACTATCGTTGAACACTGCTGTGAGCAAGCCGTAGTAACCAGCGAGACCCAGCAGGGCCAGCCCGGCGACGAGCATGCCCGTAATCGCCCCGCCCTGGAAGGCGACGCGCAAGGCTGGCGAAACGCCGCCGCGCGCGGCCTCGGCAACACGCGAGTTGGCGCGCACCGACACGTTCATGCCGATGTAGCCGGCCGAGCCGGAAAGGATGCCGCCGATCGCAAAGCCGCATGCAACGGCGATGTTCTGGATGAAGATCAGGGCCACGAAAATCACCACGCCGACGACCGCGATCGTGGTGTACTGGCGGTTCAGGTAGGCGCGGGCGCCCTGCTGGACCGCGAGTGAGATGCTTTGCATACGCTCGTTGCCGGGCGAGAGCGCCAGCAAGGAACGTGTGGTCACAAGGCCGTAGATAACGGCGCATGCGGCGCATACGAGGGCGACGACGACCCCATGGTTCGTCAGAAAGCTACTCAACAGAAATCCTCCGCGGTCTGATTGGCGTGCCGCGCGAGGAAATTCGCGCGCACCTTCGTTTACGGGCCGCTCCTTTGAGCGTGTTGCCCGGCGTAAAGGCGGGCGGAGTCTATCGTGCGCGGCGGCTGGAAGCCGTGCGGCGTGGACTCAGCGGCCGGGCACCCACAACCTGCCACTTGCTTGAGCAGGCCCGGGGCCAGACTGTTGATCCTCCTCAGTGGGCTTCTCCGAGCCCTTCTCAACCTTGGCCCGCGGCGCTGAGGAGGTCGATGGGGTACCTGCGGAATTCTGCGCCTCGCGTGCGTAGGCCACTTGCAATTGCGCGATTGCGTCTCGAAGAGGACCCAACTCGGTTGGCATACGCCGCTCGAGGATCGGCATAAGTGCGCTGGCGCCGTCGATCGCGTCGCGCACCTGCTCGAGATCGCGTTCGCCGCCCGCCGCGGCAGCCTGCTCACTCGTGGAACCAGGCGGTACGAGCCCCAGACGACGACCACCGATGTTTATGAGCGAGACGGCCGTCTGCACGATCATCTCGGCACTGGTGATGCGGTTCAGCTCGGCTTCGTATGCAGCGCGCATCTCCGCCTCGCTCGGCTGGGCACCCGTCGGTCCAGTCGGCCCCGCATCCGTTGTCGCGGCCCCACCGCTCTGCTCGTGAGCTTCGTCCATCACACCGTCACCTCCTGGGAATAAGTTTGTTGTGTCTCGCGCACGCAGGCCGCGAACACCTCCTCGGGACTCGCGCTTGTCTCGATCGCCCGACGCTGACGCTGAGCGCCGTTGCGCTCGGGAAACACGAGGTCCACGCCAAGCTCGCGTCGCACCGGCTCAGTCCAGGCGGCGAGGCGCTCAACGATATCGCCGGCCGGATACTCCTCTGCGAGTTGCAAGTCCACCATCTTGCCGTCGAGCCCGTAGCGAATCGCGCGCCACATGTTCTCCTCGATCAGGCGTGGCGCGGGATCGGCGAACGGCACACCCTCGTCCACGTCGCGTGCGGCCTGCGCCACGCACGCCATGATCAACCCGGCCAACGACTCGGACTCGCCGGCGCTGCTCTGCGCATCGCAGATCCTGACCTCGACGGTTCCGAAGCGGAAATGAGGACGCACCGACCACCACACCTGCGTGAACTCGACAATCGAGCGCGTACGCATCAGGAACTCGATGTACTCGCGATATGCGCGCCAGCTACCGAACGCGTCAGGTATACCGCAACGCGGGAAGTTCCTGGTAAAGCTCTGCGTACGCGCCGAATGAAGTCCCGAGTCGCGGCCGTCGAGATACGGAGAGTTGGCAGAAACCGCGAGCAGTAGCGGCAGGACCGGGCGCAGTCGGTCACACACGCGCACCGCGCGATCGATATCTCGGATGCCCACGTGCACGTGCAAGCTGAATGTGTTGTTGCGCCAAGCGACGTACTTCAGGCCCTCCTCCACGCGCCGGTAGTGCTCGGTGTCGATGATCGGCTGTTCGCGATAGTCGGCCCATGGATGGGTTCCGGTGGCCGCTAGCGCGGCGCGCTGCTCACCCGCGAGCGCAAACAGATGCCTGCGTCGCTCGCGTTGCCGGGCGAGCGCGTCCGCGAAGTTCTCGCCGCGCCCGGAGACGATCTCGATCTCTGAGGAGATCAACTCGCCGGCAATCGACTCTCCCAACAGCGAATCGCGCGCGATCGCGGCGTCGCGCAGCTCCTCAAAGCGCGGCACGAGGTCGTGCGTGACGGGGTCGAGAATCGCGAACTCCTCCTCGATACCGACGGTGAGGTCCGTGGCCTGGGCGAATGTATCGACGGCCTGGTCTAGATCGAGGCTGGTCATTTGGGGAGGGATTGGGGGCGTGCGATGTGGTCTGAGCTCGCTCTACGGTGGTTCCCTAGCTTAGGAACTCGGGGCGTGCGCACCAGGTGGGAGTCGTCTCAGGTGAGGTAGAAGTACAGCGCGTAGAGCAGATCGACGGCGGGGCTCGAAGTGTGGACGGTCACCTCGGGTGGCACCGCAAGCAGCGACTCCGAGTAGTTGAAGATGATCTTCACGCCTGCCGCCACCAGCTCGTCAGCCAAACCTTGGGCGGCCTGGGTGGGAACGGCGAGCACTCCCACCACTATGTCCTCGTCCTCGACGACCTGGCGCAGCTCGCTGGTGTGACGCACACTCTGGGCACCGACCTTCGTGCCAACCTTCCCGGCGTCCACGTCGAAGATCGCCACGACCCTGAAGCCGTGGTCGGCGAAGATGTCCGAAGAGGCGATCGCCTTACCGAGATGCCCGGCGCCCAGCAGCGCGATGTTGTGCTGGCCGGATGTGCGCAGGATCTTGCGAATTTGCGAAACGAGCGACTCGACGTTGTAGCCGACACCGCGCTTGCCGAACTTCCCGAATCCCGATAGATCGCGACGGATCTGCGTCGAGTTGACGTGGGTGTAGTCGGAGAGTTCCTGCGAGGAGATCGTCTCCTTACCCATCTTCTTGGCCTGGGTGAGTACCTGCAGGTAACGCGAGAGGCGCGCGGCGACACCGAGGGAGAGTCGCTCGCCAAGGGTGTGCTCGCCTTCCTGCGTCGAACCCACGGGCGCCGTCAGATCGTTGTAAGCCATCGACGTTGACTCTAAAGGATGCTTTGCAGGCGCACCCTGAGTACTTGCTCGTCCACGAAATAGTCGAAGAGCTCCTCGCCTTCCAGTGCCACCACCGGGATGCGCTCGAAATACGCTCTATGCAGGGCCTCGTCTGTGGTTATGTCAACCTCTGCGATGTCGAACCCCAACTCGGACTGCAAGTCCTCGAGCACAGCGCGCGCGTCTACGCACAGGTGACAATCGGACTTGGTGTAGAGCGTGAGCACGATGCTCATCGCGGACGCTCTCCCGTCGCGTAGGCATCGAGCCCCAGATACTCGGGGTAGGCCAGCGCTGGCGCGAAGCGCGCCGCGCCGCCGATCATCGCGGCGTTGTCGGTGCACAGTACGCGCGGGGGCACATGCACGCTCGCGCCTAGCGTTCGTAGGCGCCGGCGCAGCTCGCCATTGGCCGCGACGCCACCGCCGACAGCGAGACGACCGAGACCGGTCGACTCCAGCGCCTGCTCGGCGCGCAGCATCAGGTGCTCGACAATCGCCGCCTGGTAGGAGGCGGCCAGGTCGGCAGCGCGCTCGCGCGCGGCCTCCTCTCCGAGTTCGCGCAGCCGATAGAGCAGCGACGTCTTCAAGCCCGCGAAGGAAAAGTCCAGACCGCGCCCAAACGCGCGCGTCGCGCCTCGGCCCCCACGCGAGCGCGAACCAGACGCTGGGAACTCGAACGCACCGGGATCTCCTTCGGAGGCGAGGCGCTCGAGGGCCGGCCCACCCGGATAGCCAAGCCCGAGCATCCGCGCGCCCTTGTCGAACGCCTCCCCGGCGGCGTCGTCCAGCGTGCGCCCAAGCGTTTGAAAACCATCGTGGTCGCGCACGTGTGCAAGCAAGGTGTGGCCGCCACTTGCGATCAGGCACAGGAATGGAGGTTCGAAGGACTCCTGCGCACCGTCCTCGCCCCCGCACAGAAAATTGGCCGCTACATGTCCTTGGAGATGATCGATCGGGACTAGCGGCAGCTCACGCGCCGCCGCCAGTGCCTTCGCGGTGGACAGACCGACGAGTAGCGCCCCGACGAGCCCCGGACCCTGTGTGACTGCCACCAGGTCGATCTCCTCCAGCGTCGTGCCGGCGTCCGCGAGCGAGCGCTCGACGATCGTGTTGACCAACTCCAGATGGTGTCTGGAGGCAATCTCCGGCACGACCCCGCCGAAGCGATCGTGCGCTCGTTGCGAGGAGATCGTGTTCGAGCGGATCTCACCGCGCTCGCCAATTACCGCCGCGCATGTGTCGTCGCAACTTGTCTCAAGGGCGAGAATCGTCACGTCAAGGCACACTGGGCGCGTATGACATTCACCGGATCGCGGTGGTGTGAGGCGACAGCACTCATACCGGTCCGGGGTTGGGCACATCGTCAAGCGAGCCCGCGAGCGTTGCCGGGGTGCGCCACATCACAAGCGCGTCCTCGCCATTGTCCTGGTAGTAGCGCCGGCGCAACCCCGCCGCGCGGAAGCCCTCGCGCTCGTAGAGATGAATCGCGACATAGTTGGAGCGACGCACCTCGAGGGTGAAGCGGGCCTGCGGGTCGCCGACCCGCTCATACAACTCGGCCAGCAGCGCCGAGGCGACGCCCCTGTGCTGACGATCGACGTCCACGGCGATGTTCATCACGTGCCACACCGTGTCGTAGCGAGAACAGATCAGGTAGCCGACAAGGCGACCATCGTGTAGCGCCGCGAGGCAGACGCCCGAGGACTTGGACAGCTCCAGCACGAACATCGCAAGCGACCACGGCGTTGGGAACGCACGCCGCTCGATCGCGATCACTCGCGGAAGGTCCGCATAGGTGAGGTCTCGGATCTCTACCGGAAAAGATCCCTTGGCCGTAATTCGCGCTGCCGAGGAGCCCACTAGGAAGTCGCTCTCTCGAGAGCCGTCTCCGCGTCGGGACGGCGCCGATAGTCGGGCACGACTGCCTCTGCGCCGACGGGTGCTCGCTCGCCCAACTCGCAGATCGCCGACGCCTGAATTCGGTGACCTGCAAAGAGATCGTCGGCGACATGTACGCCCGCTAGCTCGAAAGCTTCGCGGTAGAGAATGGCTCCGTCGCCCAGCGCGAGCCACCGTTCGGCTTGCGTGTCCACTGCCATGCTCTCCAGCAGCTCGGCGATAGCGTCGGGGGAGACGGCCTGCGGCGCGATCAGCTCCCGGCCATCGTCATAGGCAGCGATGAACACCTCGCCACGGCGTGCGTCGATCGCGGCAAGGATGCGTTGAGCCTGCTCGCCGGCGCCATATGCACCCTGAGGGGCACCCCCCGTGACGGGGGGCACCCTGAAGGGCACACCCTCGGGGGCGCAGGCAGGCAGACAGGCAAGCGCGCGCAGGCTCGAGACGCCCACCAGCTCCACGCCCAGCGACTGCGCCAAGCCACGCGCCGTGGCGATCCCGATGCGCAACCCGGTGAACGTCCCGGGACCAACTCCGACCGCGATTCGCCGAAGCTCGCCCCAGTCGATACCCGCCTCCACGAGCAGATCGTTTGCGAGCGGCAACAGCCGCGTGGCGTGACCCGGACGCTGCCGCGCCCCTGGATCGTCGCGGGCTTGCAGCGTGCGCCCGTCCGCGAGCCTCAAGCCGACGACGGTGGACGGCGTCGAGGTGTCAAAGCCGAGCACGATCATGTCATCGACCCATCCGCCGCGCCCGCGCGATCGGAGGGACGCGACTCGGCCGCCAGCCGCGTCTCACTGCTGGGCAGCTCACGTTCGCACACCTCTATCCGCCGTCGATCGGCGCCCTCGTGCGTGAGGGTTACCAGCACACACGCGCCCTGCAACTCGGGACTCGTCTCCTCGGGCCACTCCACGAACGCGATACGCCCCGGACCCAAGTAATCGTCGAGCAGGTCCGGCTCCTCGTCTTGCAGACCCGCAATTCGGTAGAGATCCAGGTGAGACACCACGATGTCCGAGCCCCGATAGCGATGTCCGATCGAGAACGTGGGGCTCGTCACAGCGTCAATCACGCCAAGCGCCCTGGCGGCGCCGCGCACGAGTGTCGTCTTACCGGCACCCAACTCGCCGCGCACGAGCACGATGTCGCCCGACTCCAGCGCGGCAGCCAGTTCGGCGCCCAGCGCCTCGGTTTGAGCCGAATCCGAGGTCTCGACGATGCGTGTCGCCACGAGAGAAGACTAGTCCAAGCTGGCGAAATGTCCCGCAACCCAACCCAAAAATGCGGCCGGCCCGCGGGAGAGGAAGCGCGGGCCGGCCGTGGTGCTTGGGAGGATGGAGATGAATTTGGTATCGGCCAGCCGCGCCGCCTGCTTTAGCGACCGCACCAAAGCCTCAGAACAGACCGAGCTGATCGACCGCACCGTCTGCCCCAGCAGCCGCTCGAGCGCCCGCTCCACTGTCTGTCGGGAGCTCACTCGTTTCTGTGGGCCCCGAAGTTGCTGCTGCGACACCATCGCTCGCCTCAGGCGACGGTTCCGGCATCTCCGGCTGTTGGGGCGGCTCGGGCAGTGCGAGCAGCTCGGGCAGGCGCGCGAAGTCCTCACGCAGTGTCTCGAGCATCCGCGGTGTATACAGCGCCGCTGCCGGATGAAAGATCGGGTAGAGCCGCACCGTGCGCCGACCAAGCGTCAACTCCTGCGGTTTGCCGTGCAAGCGCGTGATGCCAGTCGGATCCTCGCGCAGCAGCTTCGTTGAGAAGTTTCCAAGCGAGCAGATCACACGCGGCTGGATCAGCTCCACCTGGCGATAGAGGTACTCGCGGCAGTTCTCGATCTCCACGGGCAGCGGATCGCGGTTGCCCGGCGGCCTGCACTTGAGCACGTTAGCGATGAACACGTCGCTGCGGGCAATCCCGATCTCGCCCAACAGCGTCTCCAGCAGCTTGCCGGCACGACCGACGAACGGCAGTCCACGCTCGTCCTCGCTGGCACCCGGGGCCTCGCCGACGAACATGAGGTCGGCATCGGCGTTGCCGGCGCCGAACACCACGTTCTTGCGCGTACTTGCAAGCTCCTGACAGCGCACACAGCATTGGGCCTGCTCGAACACCTGCTTGAGCGCCTCACGGCGCTGCTCTGCGGATTGCTTGATCTCTGCGGTGGACACCAAGGCGGATGGTAAGGGTTGTATGCTTAACGGAGTCGCGACCGGTATCCCACAGGGAACTGGACCGAGCCAATGAACGTATCGATCTTTACATCGATCGGGCCCGTCGAGGCCTGAAGCCCATGAGGACCTTGCGAACCGTGGGCGATTTGCGGCAGGCCATTGAGTCTGCCCGCAGTGCAGGCCGCACGATAGGCCTGGTGCCGACGATGGGGGCACTGCACGATGGTCATCTGTCGCTGATCGCCAGAGCGCGTGAGCAGTGCGACGTCGTTGTCGTCTCGCTGTTCGTCAATCCTGCGCAGTTCGATGAGCGCAGCGACCTCGAGCGCTACCCGCGCGACGAGCAACGCGACCGCGAACTGGCCACCCGCGCGGGGGCCGACGTGCTGTTTGCCCCCGCCGTCGAGGAGGTCTACCCGGCGGACTTTGCGACCACGGTCGAGGTGCTCGGACTAACCGACCGCCTGGAGGGAGCCGTGCGTGGCGCTGCGCACTTCCGCGGCGTCACCACCGTCGTATGCAAGCTGCTGAACATGGTGGCGCCCGACACTGCCTATTTCGGCCAAAAGGACGCTCAGCAGGCAATCGTTATTCGCCGCCTCGTCACCGACCTGAACATGCCGGTGCGAATCGAAGCCTGCCCAACCGTACGCGAGCCAGACGGCCTTGCGATGTCCAGCCGTAACGCCCACCTGAGCGGCGAGGAGCGACAGCGCGCACTTGCACTCCATCGTGCGCTCCAGGCCGCGGCGGCGTCCGTTGCAGGTGGCGAGCGCACCACCGATGCGCTGACGGCGACGGCGCGCGAGGCGATGGGCCGATTCGGCGTGAAGCCGGAGTACCTGGCGCTCGTGAGCCCAGACACACTCGAGCCCGTCGAACGCTTGGAGCAGCCGGCACTGCTCGCCGTAGCCGCCCGTATCGGCGCTACGCGACTGATCGACAACACAATCTTGTATCCCGTCGTGCCCTCTAACTCTCAGCAAGCGACCCCCAGGGAGACCACAGCCATATGCAGCGCGTGATGCTCAAGTCAAAGATTCACCGGGCCACCGTGACCGACTGCGACCTGCACTATGTCGGCTCGATCACGATCGACCCCGACCTGCTCGAGGCGGCCGACATCCTCGAGCACGAGCAGGTGCACGTTGTCGACGTCGACAACGGCGCCCGCTTCGAGACGTACACGATCGCCGGGCAGCGTGGCTCGGGCGACATCAAGGTCAACGGAGCCGCCGCACGCCTCGTGCACCGCGGCGACACGATCATCGTCATCTCCTACGGCCAGTACGACCGTGCGGAGATGGAGCACTACGAGCCTCGCGTCGTACACGTGGAGGCACAGAGCAATCGCATCATCACCGTCGACGACGCGGTGGCGACCCTACTGAGCTCCCCGCCAGCCTCCTTCGAGGCGAGCACCCGGGGCTGAGCAAGGCGTCAACTAGCGCCAGAGAGGACTCACCATGTCAAGCCACCCCAGCTCCACATCCAGCCAACCGACGACGATCGGGAGCGTAACGGGCTCGGTGCCCTCCGATCCCGGCCGACTTCCGATGACCCTGCCACTCCTCGCCGAGAAGAAGCGCCTCGGCGAGCCCGTGGTGATGGTCACCGCGTATGACTATCCCAGCGCGCGCGCAGCGGAGGCCGGCGGCGTGGATCTCGTGCTCGTCGGCGACTCCGCGGCGACCACAGTCCTCGGCTACAACGCCACCACGCCCGTCGATCTCGACGACATGCTGGTGTTGGCGAGGGCTGTGCGACGCGGGTTGAACATGCCTTTGATGATCGGCGACCTGCCGTTCGGCTCGTATGAGATCAGCGACGAGCAGGCCGTCGCTTCGGCCATCCGCATGGTCAAGGAGGCCGGTTGCGACGCGGTCAAGCTGGAGGGGGGCGGACCGGCCTCGGCGAGCCGCGCGCGCGCGATCATCGGTGCGGGCATCCCGGTGATGGGACATGTCGGGCTCACTCCGCAGAGCTCGACCGCGCTCGGTGGCTGGAAGGCTCAGGGTCGCACCGCCCAGGCGGCTTCGCGCATCGCCGCCGAGGCACTGGCATTGCAGGGCAGCGGCTGCTTTGCGATCGTGTTCGAGGCGATCCCGAGCGCCGTAACCAAGGAGCTGATGCCGCTTATCGACGTGCCGGTGATTGGGATCGGCGCGGGACCGGACACCGACGGCCAGGTACTCGTGTTCCACGACCTGCTCGGCATCCGCGACGGCTTGGGACCGCGCTTCGTCAAGCGTTATGCCAACGTCCAGCAGGAAATGAACGCGGGTGTGGCCGCCTACGCCGAAGACGTGCGCTCAGGAAGCTACCCAGGACCAGAGCATGGCTACTCGATCGACGCCGGTGAGCTGGCGGAGCTGCACACGCTGCTCGCCTAAGCCACCAGCTCGCCCTCACCGCGAAATATCAAGGCGCGTGCCCGCTGCGCTTCGCAAGAGACGCGGCGGGTGCAGCCACGGCATCCACTCACGGCGTGGCGGGGTCTCTGTACTCAACCTTTCGCAGCACCCGAGCCGGTGCGCCGGCCGCGATCGAGAAAGGCTCTAGGTCTTTGGTGACGACGCTGTTGGCGCCGATCACGCAGCGCTCGCCTATCGTCACGCCACTCGTCACCACCACGTTGGCGCCGAGCCAGCAGTTGTCGCCGATCCTGGTCGGACCCTTGGTCTCAAACCCCTGCCAGGTGATCGGCTTCTCAGGATCGTCGTAGCGGTGGCTTGAGTCGCTGACGAAGCAGCCGTTGGCGAGCATGCAGTGATCGCCGATCTCCACCAGCTGCTCGGCGGCAACCATTACCCCCATGTTCAGGAACGTGCCGCCGCCGATGCGCACGCGCGCGCTGCCTGGCATCGTGATCCACACGCCTGGCTCCAGCAACGTGTGCGCGCCAATCTCAAGACGCCTCTCGCGCAGCGCTTCGAGCACGTTGCCGTGCAGCGGCCAGCGCGCGAACGCTTCGCGGCGCATGAACTCGCGATGGATCGCCATGCGATTCCAGGGCAGCGAGTTGCGCTCATACCAGTGCCATCTGACTGCCCACAGCCGGGCCTTGCGGCCCAAATCGCTCACGCGCGCGCCGCCGACTTCGCTTTCCGCTTCGCGGCGGATGCGCCATTGGAGGACACGCCATTCGCGCTCACCTTCTTGGTCTTGCCAGTACGCGAGCGGGAGCCGGCCTTGCTGGCCGATCGAGGATCCCGCTGATCCTCGATCGGTGGCCCGAGCAACTCGCGCAAGAACTCGCCCGTGTGCGAGGAGCGCTCGGCCGCGACCTCCTCGGGGGTACCGGCGGCAATCACCATGCCGCCCTCCTCTCCCCCCTCTGGGCCCATGTCGATCAGGCGGTCCGCACACTTGATGACGTCGAGGTTGTGCTCGATCACCACCACGCTGTTGCCAGCATCCACGAGCCTTTGCAGCACCTCCAAGAGCCTCTGTACGTCGGCGAAGTGCAGTCCCGTGGTGGGCTCGTCAAGGATGTACAGCGTGCGGCCGGTGGCGACCTTCGAGAGCTCGGTAGCGAGCTTCACGCGCTGAGCCTCGCCACCGGACAGCGTCGTCGCAGGCTGTCCGAGACGGATGTAGCCGAGGCCAACCGCGTCCAGGGTCTCCAGTCGCCGGCGAATCTTGGGTATGTGCTCGAAGAAGTGCAGCGCCTCCTCGACTGGCATCGCGAGCACCTCGGCGATGCTCTTGCCCTTGAACTTCACCTCCAGCGTCTCGCGGTTGTAGCGACGCCCGTCGCACTGCTCGCAGGGCACGTACACGTCGGGCAGGAAGTGCATCTCGATCTTGATCTGCCCGTCGCCACGGCACACCTCACAGCGCCCACCCTTCACGTTGAAGGAGAAGCGTCCCGGCTTGTACCCGCGCGCACGCGCCTCCTGGGTCTTTGAGAACAAGTCGCGGATCACGTCGAACAGGCCCGTGTAGGTGGCAGGGTTCGAGCGTGGAGTCCTGCCGATCGGCGACTGGTCGACCGCGATGATCTTGTCGAGCTGATCGAGGCCGTTGATCGCGCGGTGCGCTCCCGGCCGCTGACGCGCCTTGTGCAGACGGTTGGCCACCGCCTTGTAGAGCACTTCGTTGACGAGCGTCGACTTGCCCGAGCCTGAGACGCCCGTCACGCACGTGAGCGTCCCTAGCGGAACGTGCACATCCACGTCGCGCAGGTTGTGCTGGCTCGCACCGAGGATCTCCACGTAGCCGATCGGCGTGCGCCGCTTCTGTGGTACCTCGATCGTGCGTGTGCCCGCCAAGAACTGGCCGGTCAGCGACTGCTTTACCTTCTGCACCTGCGTCGCTGTCCCCTGCGCCACGATCCAGCCGCCGTGCTCGCCGGCGCCCGGGCCGAGATCGACCAGATGATCGGCGTAGCGCATTGTCTGCTCGTCGTGCTCCACGACGATCACCGTGTTGCCGAGATCGCGCAGACGCTCGAGCGTTGCGATCAGCTTCGCGTTGTCGCGCTGGTGAAGGCCGATCGAAGGCTCATCGAGGATGTAGAGCACCCCCACCAGCGAGGAGCCGATCTGGGTCGCCAGGCGGATTCGCTGCGCCTCCCCGCCCGAGAGGGTCGAGGCCGCGCGATCCATAGAGAGATAGCCGATGCCAACGTTCTCCAGGAACTGCAGGCGCTCAGAAATCTCGCGCAAGATCAGACGCGCGACGTGGCGGTCTGTATCCGACAGTTCTACCTCCTGCAACCAGGCGAGCGCACGGCGTGCCGAGAGCGCACAGAAGTCCTCGATGCGCGTGCCCGCAACGAGCACCGCCCGCGACTCCGGGCGCAGACGCGCCCCACCGCACTCCGGGCACGCCCGCAAGGACATGAACTCCTCGATCTTCTCGCGCGTCCACTCCGAGTCGGTCTCGCGATATCGGCGCTGAAGATTTGCGATCACCCCCTCGAAGCGCGTCCCGTAAGAGCGGGTGCGCCCAAAGCGGTTGCGGTAGGTGATCTGCAGCGGCTCCCCGTTGGTTCCTGTCAAAAACAGGTCGCGATGCTCCTGCGGCAACTCCTCCCACGGCGCGTCCAGGTCGACCTTGTAGCGCTTCGCGATCGCCTCGGTCACCTGCTCGTAGTAGTTCGACGCGCTGTTCGACCACGGCGCGATCGCACCTTCACCCACCGACAGACTCGGATCGGGCACGACGAGGTCCGGGTCGATCACCATTTGGGAACCCAAGCCCGTGCAGCGCTCACACGCCCCGTGAGGGGAGTTGAAAGAGAAGATGCGCGGCTCCAACTCGACCAGCGACGGCCCGTGCTCAGGGCACGCAAACTTCTCGGAGAACGTAAACAACGAACCTGGTGGCGGCTTCTCACCCGGGACGATCTGCGAGGAGGGCGCTCTCACTCCCAAAGCGCCCGACGAGTGCGCACGGCCCGTGCCTGCGTCACGCACGCCATCCCCATCCCCATCATTCTGGCTCTTCGAGGATCCTACGACCTCGATCTCGACCAACCCGTCCGCGAGACCCACGGCGGTCTCGATCGAGTCCGCCAGACGCTTGCGGATGTCGTGGCGCATCGACAGGCGATCCACCACCACCGAGACATCGTGCTTGTAGCGCTTGTCGAGCACGATCGACTCCTCGAGCATCCTTATGCGCCCGTCGATCTTTACGCGCGCGAAGCCATCCGCGCGCATCTCGTCAAGTAGCTTGCCGTACTCGCCCTTGCGGCCCCGCACCACCGGCGCCAGCACCATGAAGCGCGTGCCCTCCGCCAGCTCCATCGTCTGGTCGATGATCTGCTCGGCCGACTGGCCTGCGATCGGCCGTCCGCAGATGGGACAGTGTGGCTTACCGACGCGCGCCCACAGCAAACGCAGGTAGTCGTAGATCTCGGTCACCGTGCCCACGGTCGAGCGTGGGTTGCGCGAGGTCGTCTTCTGGTCGATCGAGATCGCCGGCGAGAGCCCCTCGATCGAGTCCACGTCGGGCTTGTCCATTTGACCCAGGAACTGGCGTGCGTAGGCCGAGAGCGACTCCACGTATCGTCTTTGGCCCTCGGCGTAGATCGTGTCGAAAGCTAGGCTCGACTTGCCCGAACCGGACAGGCCAGTGATAACCACAAGAGCATCCCGGGGCAGCTCCAGAGAGATGTCCTTCAGGTTGTGCTCGCGGGCCCCGGAGACGACGATCTTGTTGCTTTGCGGCATTCGGCTGTCATTGTAGTGATGCGAACAGACGTTCGCTCGATCGGGCCCCTCTGAAGAGAGAGCAAGGTATGCTGACCCCGTGGACGATCCAGGTCTCCCAATCTCCTACGAGGTGCTAGGCCCCGGTACGCCCGTCTACAGCAGCAACGGGGAGCCAATCGGCGAGGTAACACACGTGCTCTCCGTGCCCGAGGAGGATGTCTTCGACGGGATCGTGATCGAGGCTAGCCAGGGCAGCAGTGGGCACCGCTTCGCCGACGCCGACGACGTGGAGTCGATCCACGAGCACGCGGTCACGCTCAAGCTGGACACGGCGGCGTGCCTCGGCTTGCCTGAGCCAACCGAGAATCCCGGAGTCATGAAGGACGACCCCGCGGAGGGTACTCCCGGATTCTCAGACAAGCTGCATCGGGCCTGGAACTTGATTTCCGGCAAGTACTGACGCGCTAGCTCACCGCCGAGAACAAACAGACCCGTTCAGCCATCGGGCGAAGTAGCGTCCTCTACCCTTCGATGGCCGCGTAAACCTCGTCCAGTAGCCGCTCTGGCTCGGCGATGTCGAAGTTCTCCGCCAGGTAGCGCCCCGTGTCCTGACGCGAGTCGCCGTTGAGCGCCATGTTGAGTGCTACCAGGCGTGCGCCGTCGAGATCGCCAGCGGACGCGTGCTCGCTGCCGGTCTGCTGCTCGAGCCGTTGCTCACCCACGTCCTCGTGGAGAATCGTCGACTCCGATGCGGCCTCGAGAATCGACGCTTCTCGGGTAACGGTCTGCGCGTAGGGGTCTCCCTGCATCCCGGCGTGCGACTCGCTCAGTTCCTCAACATAGGGCTCGCCGCGCGTCTCGGGCATCGATGCCACGAGCATCGGACTCTCGTCAAGGACGCTCTCGACGCGTCCGCGGTTGGCGTCCTCCTCGCCCCCAGCCGCGCCCACGGACCCGCCGCTACTCCCCGAGGCGGGCCCGGCTGCCGCATCGTACAGCGCTTCCATCTCCCCCTCGACGGTCGTCAGGTCGCCTGCCAGGCGACCTGCGCCAGCGCGCAGGCTCTCCACCAGCGTTCGCGTCTCTCCGTCGAGCGACCCTACGCGTGCGAGCAAGACCTCGGCGGCTTGCGATACCGCCGCCACGTGCTCGCGAGCGCGAGCGATCGCCTCGTCGCGAGTGCGTTTGGCGTCCGCGGTGGCCGCTTCGCGTACGCGCTGAGCATCTTGTGCGGCCTCGCGCTCGATTGTGTCGGCGGTCGATTGCGCCGCCTCGAGGATCCCTTGAACCTGCGTGCCAGCTACCGTCGCGAGCGACTCGCGGCCGCTGTGCTCGGCTTCGCGCTGGAGCTCCTCGACCTCCGCGGAGAGCGTGCGCAAGTGCGCGTCGACGGTCGCCGGGTCATACCCGCGACGCACGATCGGGAAGTCGCGCCTCTCGATCTGCTGACGGTCAAGCTCCACGGCGCATCATCCTATGCCACCTAGCCCGTGGGAGTCTCGCTTGTCTCTGTCTGCACGGCCGGCGCCTCGCTCTCATGGACCTCTCTCAGCTCACGGCGCAGCTCCCTGATCTCATCGCGCAGCTGCGCGGCGTACTCGAAGCGCAGGTCATCAGCGGCGGCAATCATCTCCTCCTCCAGCTCCACCACCATCCGCTCCAGCTCGTGCTGTGGCATCTCCTTTGCCTTCGCCCGAGCCGCCTTGGAGCGCCGGCGACCCTTCGGCACCTTCGACTCGGCCTGCAGGAACTCGGCGATGTCGGAGATGCCCTTGACGATGCTCGACGCCGTGATCCCGTGCTCCTCGTTATACGCGAGCTGGATCTGACGGCGGCGGTCGGTCTCCTCGATCGCTGCCTTCATCGCCTTGGTCTCTTTGTCGGCATACATCAACACCTTGCCCTTCACGTTGCGCGCCGCACGACCGATCGTCTGGATCAGCGAGGTCTCCCCGCGCAGGAAGCCCTCCTTGTCGGCGTCGAGGATCGCCACCAGCGACACCTCGGGCAAGTCCAGCCCCTCGCGCAGCAGGTTCACCCCGACGAGCACGTCGTATTCCCCGAGCCGCAGGTCGCGGATGATCTGGATGCGCTCGAGCGTGTCGATCTCTGAATGCAGGTAGCGCACCTTGAAGCCCATCTCGATCAGATACTGGGACAGGTCCTCGCTCATCTTCTTGGTGAGCGTCGTTACGAGCACGCGCTCGTCCACGTCCACCCGCTTGCGGATCTCGTTCATCAGATCATCAATCTGGTTCTTGGTCTCGCGCACGTCGATAGCGGGATCGACAACGCCAGTAGGTCTCACGATCTGCTCCACGATCCGCGTGGAGCGCGTGCGCTCGTATTCACTGGGGGTAGCCGAGACGAACACCAATTGCGGCGTGATCGAGAGGAACTCGTCAAAGGTCTGCGGGCGGTTGTCCATCGCACTGGGCAACCTGAAGCCATAGTCCACGAGCGTGCTCTTGCGCGAACGATCGCCCTCGAACATGCCCCCGATCTGCGGCACCGTCTGGTGGGACTCGTCGATGAAGCACACGAAGTCCTCAGGGAAATAGTCGATCAGGCAGTACGGGCGCTCGCCCGGCTTGCGTCCGTCGAGGATGCGCGAATAGTTCTCGATCCCCGAGCAGAAGCCCATCTCACGCAGCATCTCCATGTCGTACTGGGTGCGCTGGCGCAAACGATGGGACTCCAGCTGCTTGCCATCGGCCTCCAGCTGCTCGCAACGCTCGTTCAGCTCGCGCCCGATCTCCGCCACCCCGTCCTCGATCGTGCCCTCCTTGACGTTGTAGTGGGTGGCAGGCCAAATCGCCACATGCTCCAGGTCGTCGGCGATCAACTCTCCGGTGAGCGGGTCGAAGTGCTGCAGACGCTCGACTTCGTCGCCGAACAACGTCGCTCGAAACGCCGTCTCGGCATACGCGGGGAACACCTCGAGCGTCTCCCCCTTCACCCTGAAACTGCCGCGCGAGAGCACGCTGTCGTTGCGCGTGTACTGAATCGAGACGAGCTTGCGCAGCAGCTTGTCGCGGTCGATCTCCTCGCCGCGACGCAATATCTGCATGTTCATCTCATACGTCTCGGGCGAGCCGAGACCATAGATGCAAGACACCGACGCCACCACGATCACATCGCGCCGAGCGAACACCGCGGCGGTGGCGGCATGCCTGAGGCGATCGACCTCCTGGTTGATCGCCGAGTCCTTCTCGATGTAGAGGTCCCGGCTGGGCACATACGCCTCAGGCTGGTAATAGTCGTAGTAGGAGACGAAGTACTCGACCGCGTTGTCGGGGAAGAACGTGCGGAACTCGTTGCACAGCTGCGCAGCCAGCGTCTTGTTGTGGGCGATCACCAGCGAGGGCTTCTGCACCTCGGCGATCACACCAGCCATCGTCATCGTCTTACCGGTGCCCGTGGCTCCGAGCAGCGTTTGGAAACGTTCGCCCTCGCGCACGCCCTCCGACAGCGATGCGATCGCCTTCGGTTGGTCCGCGGTAGGCGTGAACGCCGGATCTAGCTTGAACGGTGGCATCGCGCTCTACGTTAGCCCGAGCTGGCGCGCATACAGCTTGCGGTATTCAGCCTGGACGCGCATCACCCGTTCGACATAGGCGCGCGTCTCAGGAAAAGGGATTTCAGCCGCGGTCAAGCTATGTCCCTTCTCCTTTGCCGCCGCCACCCACGCATCGACGTTCGACATACCGCCGTTGTATGCGGCCACAGCCTCCAGCTCGTTGCCTTCGTAGTGGTCGAGCAGATAGCGCAGATACCAGCTGCCATAAGCCACGTTGACCTTTGGTGTGGCCAGATCGCTGGTCGTGAACCGCACACCGCCGGACAGATGAGCGATGTATTCGGCTGTCGTGGGCAACAGCTGCATGAGCCCCAATGCCCCTGCTGAGGAGGTTCGCGGTTCGAACTTCGTCTCCGCATAGATCACCGCCGCGATCAACGCGGGGTCGAGATGCTTTTCGCTCGCCTGTTCGCGAATCACCGTCACGTCGCTAAGTGGCAGTGCAGAACCTGGGAGCCCGTGCTCGACGCGCGCCACGAGCGCGATCGCCAGCGCGGCGACGATCGCGAACGCCACGAGCATCTTTGCAAGGCCGCGGCCACGACGTGCGTAGGGCTCACGCCCACGACCGCGGCTCGACGTGTACAGGCTAGGTCGGCTCCTGCCGCGGGTCGCCACCGAGGACCGTTGTGCACTCATCGGACCTGCCCCTCAACCCATGCTCCCCATAGTGGGCATGATCCCCCCACACCCATTCTCCAAACACATGCCCCTTGTCGGGGGCATGGTCCCATCCGGGTGTAGACGAAGCTCATCCGGATAGCTTCGCAAGGACGTCGGCCAACTCGCGCCGCAACTCGGCTTGACTGCCGTCGTTGTGCACCACAAAAGTCGCACGTTGCGCCTTCTCCTCCTGGGAAAACTGGCGCGCGGCGCGCTCGTCGGCAAGCGCATGGCCGCGGCCAGCGGCTCGCTCGCGACGTGTGTTCTCCTGCGCGATCACCGCGATCGTCGCATCGAAGCCGCTCTCCATACCAGCCTCAAACAGCAGAGGAACCTCCACGACGGCAGCTCTCGGAGCGGGACGCAGCGCACGCACTGACTCAAGCCAAGCCGCCATTCGTGCACCGACAAGTGGCCACAGCAGGCCCTCCAGCCAGCGGCGGTCCTCTTCCCCACCAGCAAATGTTCTCGCCGCTACGGCCGCGCGATCCACGACCCCATCGGGCGCCACCTCCGTGCCCCAGCGTTGCACGACGGCGTCGCGCACTCGCGCGTCGCCATACAGCTCATGCACCACAGCATCGGTCGAGAGTACCTGGGCGCCAAGCTCTCGTAGTGCCTGAAGCGCGGTCGACTTGCCCGCTCCCATACCACCGGTGAGCCCAACAAACGGCATCACCGGCGGCACCGGTCCGAACCCGTCAGTCTTGTGCTTGCTCGGCGACCGGCTGTGCGTCCGCAGAAGGCTCGGCGACCGACGACTCAACTGCAGCCACCGGCTCCTCCTCCGCAGCGGGCTCCTGCGCGGCAGCAGGCTCGTCCACGACAGGCTCCTCGACGGATACCTCCGCGGCCGACGCCTCGGCCTCTGCTGCAGGCTCCTCGCTCGTCGCGTCCTCGGCGGGGGACGCCTCCGGCGATGAGACGACCTCGGCGGCTGCCGGCTCCTCCGCGGCCGGCTCCTCCGCTCGGGCCTTCTCTGCAGGGGATGCCTCGACAGCGACCTCCGCCGCAGGCTCAGGTGCGACGTCGCCCTCCGCGGCAGCCTCAGCGGCCTGCTCGGCGGCGATCTCGCCAGCGTCCTCTCCGACAGCCACGTCGAGCGAATCCTCTAGCACAACCTGCTCGTCGGCCACAGCCTCCGGCTCCGCCGGCGATGCGGGGGGCGCGTCGGGGCGCGGCAAGGGCAGGATTTGATCCTCGACGCGCTTAGCCGACAGCGACAGGCGCCGGCGCTCGGAGTCGATCTCGAGGATCTTCACACGGATCTCATCGCCTGGGTGCACAATCTCACGCGGGCTCTCGACATGGTGGCCGGCGAGCTCTGAGATGTGCACGAGCCCCTCGACGCCGTCGAGCACCTCGACGAACGCGCCGAAGGTAACGACCTTTGTGACCTTTCCGGCCAACTCGTCGTTGACGTTGTAGGTGTCCACGATTCGCTGCCACGGATCTTCCTGGGTCTGCTTGAGCCCGAGGGAGATGCGCTGACGATCGCGATCGATGTCGAGCACCTTTACCTGCACAGTGTCACCGATGCCCAGAATCTCGCTTGGGTGGTTGACGTGCGACCACGAAAGCTCTGAGATATGGATCAGGCCGTCGATCCCGTCGAGATCCACGAACGCGCCGAAGTCGACGATGTTGGAGATCTGACCCTCTACGACAAGTCCTGGTTGCAGGCGATCGAGGATTTGCTGACGTACCTCCTTGCGCTCCTCCTCCAGCACTGCGCGGCGCGAGAGCACGACGTTGTTGCGCGAGCGGTTGAGCTCGATCACCTTCGTCTCTATCTGAGTGCCCAGGTACTCGTCGAGATTCGGCACACGACGGATGTCGACAAGCGAGGCGGGCAGGAAGCCACGCACACCAAGGTCGATGATGAGTCCGCCCTTGACGACCTCGATAACCGAGCCGATCACCGGCTCGCCCGACTCGGCGGCGGCCTCGATGCGGCGCCACGCCTTCTCGAAACGAGCGCGCTTCTTGGACATGATGAGGCGCCCGTCCTGGTCCTCCTTGGTGAGGACCATCGCGTCGACCTCCTCGCCGAGCGACACCTCCTCACGCGGATCGACCGACTTGCGGATCGACAGCTCGCCCGCGGGAATGACTCCCTCGGACTTGTAGCCGATGTCGACGAGAACCTCGTCCTTGTCGATGCGTACGACATTGCCCGTCACGACCTCGCCCTCCTCGAAGGGCTGCATCGTGGCGTCGTAGTTGGGGACTATCTGCCCGTCGATTTCGAGCAGCAGTCCGTTTGACCCCTCGACCACATGGGCCTGGGGATTCTCTATAAGTGTTTGCACCGGTCGAAGCCTAGCGCAGGGACGCGGGCCGAGGCCGGGACCCCGAGCCTCGCGGCGCGGGATCGATTGGGATTGGGGGGTGTGCTCGCGTTGGAACTCCGGCGCCCACGACCGGACTGGGCGAGGTACATATCATTGGCGCTCAGATGCCGGTTAGAGCGACCAAGCGCGGGGCCGAGCGCACGCGACTAAAGCGTGATTGCGACGTGCTCGTTTGCGGTGCCTCCTTCGCGGGGCTGGCGGTGGCACGCGAGCTGGCCGACACGGGAGCACGCGTGCTCATCGTCGACCGCTATGAGATCGGCGAGCGCCAGACTTCGGCGTGCGGCATCCCGACCGGCTGGCTCCAGGCACTGGAGCTCGAGGGTTCGCTGCGCCAGACCTTCGACGAGCTGGTGGTACACACGCCGTGGACCACGGCGCGCTGGAAGCTGCCGTGGACATTCTCCACTTTCGACTATCGCGAGCTGTGCGCACTGCTGTGGGATCAGGCTCACCCGAGCGACGCGGAGTTCGAGACAGCGACCGTAAGTGGCCGCGACGGGAACACTGTGCACACCGACCGCGGGGACCTGACGGCGCCGTTGATCGTAGACGCACTTGGGTGGCGGCGGGTGTTGTCCAACGGCACGCCGATCCAACCGCCAAACGCACGCCTTTCGCGCGGTCTCGAGGTGCATCCGCACGGGGCCGGCGAGGAGCTCGAGCTGTGGATCGACCAGAAGTACATCCGCGCCGGCTACGCGTGGAGCTTCCCAGCGAGTGACGAGTTGCGCGTCGGCGTCGGCTCGTTCTGGCCAGCCCACCACGTCAAGGAGCCGACGGTACGCCTCGCGGGCGACCTCGGATTGCCGCCCGACGGCTATCAAGGCAACTGGATCCCCCACCAGCTGCGCCCCGCAATCGAGGATGGGGTGTTCTTCGTCGGCGACTCGGCGGGGCACTGTCTGCCGCTGACCGCCGAGGGGATTCGCACAGCGCTGTACTTCGGCATCGCCTGCGCCCGCGAGCTGCGGCCTGTGCTCGCCGACCAGGCCACGCGCGAACAGGCACTGACGCGCTACGGGGCGTTCTCCGATGCACATGAGCGCAAGTTCCGCTGGATGTTGAACACGCAGCGCACCGTGGGCCAGCTAACCCCGACGCGAGCGATCACCCTAATGGCACGCGCACTCGCCTCAGAGCGCTTCTGCGCGTGGGCCTTCAACCACTACCTGCAGATCGCCCCGCCGTCGTTCGTGGGCGCACGACCACGTCGCGATGGAACGCCCGTGCGCATCGCGGCACACGTCTGAGCACTTCGCACGGCCGCCTGAGTGCGCAGCGAACTCGCTGGGACGGACATAGTGAGGCATGCCTGTACGCGTCGCCTCAGCACGAGGTTTCCCGGAAAGCCTGCGCCAATCGCCGAACGCCCTCCTCGATTGCCTGCTCGGCCAGATTGGCATAGCCAAGGATCAGGCCATCGTGTACGGGACGTGGCTCCATATAGGCGTAGCCAAGCGAATACACGCCCACCGAGCGCTTTCGCGCGGAGTTGACGATCTCGATCCCGTCGACCGGGCGCTCGAGCCGGACGATCGCGTGCAGTCCCGCCGCCAGACCGGTGACGCTGGCGCCCGGGAGATGACGCGCCAGCGCCATCACGAGTGCGTCCCGCCGCGCACGGTAACGCCGCCGCGCGGTGCGCATGTGCCGATCGTATGCACCGCCCTCCATGAGTCGAGCCAACATGAGCTGATCCAGCGTCGGGGAGCCCCCGTCTGCCAGCGCCTTTGCTCCCACCACGGCGTCGAGGAGGCGCGCGGGGAGCACAAGCCAACCCAGGCGCAAAGCCGGAGCGAGCGTCTTGCTGACTGTGCCCATGTACACCACGTGGTCGGGTGCCAACCCCTGCATCGCGGCCAGCGGCGGTCGGTCATAGCGATACTCGGCGTCATAGTCGTCCTCCACGATCACCCCCTCGCTCTCGCGCGCCCAGTTGAGCAGGGCGGCACGACGAGACGGAGAGAGCGCCACACCCGTTGGCGACTGATGCGCGGGCGTCACGAGCACGGCGTCGATCCCCCCGCAGGACGAGGCAAGCGAGGCCAGCTCCGCTACACGGGCCCCTTCGTCATCGACGGGGAGGGCCACCAGCGATGCTCCACCGGCAAGAAGGATCGCGTGATGTGGCGGCAGGCCGGGATCCTCGACCGCGATACGCGGCCCTCCGAGAGCTCGTGCTAGCAGCGCGAAACCCTGCGCCGCACCCGAGCAGACGACCACCGAGCGAGAATCGGCAACCACGCCGCGGACACGGCGCAAATGCTCGGCAATCGCGGTGCGCAACTCGCTCGCGCCACGCGGGTCGGGATAACCGAACTGCCGATCCGGAGCCTCACCAAGCACTTCGCGCATGGTGCGCAGCCACGCGCTCCTCGGGAACGTCGCCAGATCCGGATAGCCGGGAAAGAAATCAAAGCCGAGCGCAGCCTGAGCGGGCTCGGCCGTCGACTCCGAGGGCGTACCGACAGTCTCGGCGACAAATGTGCCGGCTCCCGGCCGTGCGAGCAGATAGCCCTCGGCGAGCAGTTGCGCGTAGGCGTCCACCACCAGTCGTCGCGAGACACCGAGATCGCCCGCCAGCACACGCGTTGCCGGAAGTCGGGTACGGGCCGGCAGACGACCCGAGCGCACCGCGTCCCGCAACCCATCCTCGAGCTGGGCGCGCAGCGAACGACGCGAGGAGCGATCGAGCGCCAGCAGCAACTCAGGCCCGGAATTGGTTCCCATACTGGGCATCAATGTGGTCCTTTACAGGGCACCACAACCACCATATCGTGGGTGTAGCGACAGGCGGGGCCCCAGTTCCGCTGCGCGATCGACGACGAAAGGAGCACAAAATGAGCAGGATCGAAGGCGTACCCGCCAACAAAGCAAATCCGCTCGTGCGAATCATCTACCGCATGGTCCGCCGTGAACTCGGGCGCATGACCGGCAAGCGCGAGCTCACACCCGACATCCCGCTGCGCGCGCACCGCACCTCCCTGCTCGTCGGCTACGGCATCTTCGAGAGCGCCGTTGCGCGCAAACCGCGCGTCGACGCCCACCTGCGTGGGCTCGTGCAGCTCAAGTCCGCCGTCATGCAGGGTTGTGAGATGTGCCAGGACATCGGCTCCCAGCAGGCTTTGGCATGGGGCGTGGGTCAAGAGCAGGTCAACGATCTCTACCGCTACCGCCAGAGCCCGCACTTCAACGAGACCGAGCGACTCGTGCTCGACCTGGCCGTCGGCATGACCCTTACACCAGTGCAGGTCGGCGACGAGTTGTTCGCCGAGCTACGTTCGCGCTTCGACGACACCGAACTGGTCGAGCTGGTCAATCTCATCGCCGTCGAGAATCTGCGCTCGCGCTTCAACGCGGCCTTCCAACTGCCATCGGTGGGCTTCAACGAGGGTGCTGCCTGCGCGCGCATGGAGGGTCCGCGGATTGCCGTGGAGGAGGATCCAGCCCACCTCCGCGTACCGCTGGCGACGGCCTGAACATCCGATCGCCCAACGCCGCACCGGCAGACGTGCGCGCTACCGCCGCACCACCAGCACGACACCCACAACCAGCAACGCGAGCCCGAGAATCCGCGTGGCGCCGATCGGCTGCTTGGCGATCCCCAGCAAACCGAAGCGGTCGATCAGCACAGCGGCGGTGAGCTGACCTGTGATCACCACGGCCGTCAGGGCGCTAACGCCAAGCGTACGCACGGTGAGGATCGCTACCGTCACATAAACCGCCCCCAACAACCCGCCCACAAACGCCCACCACGGAGCCTTGCCAACGTTGGCGAGACTGCCGAACCCTTCGCTGGTGAGCGAAACGATCAGTAGCAGCGCGACCGTGCCGACCGTGAACGAGACGGCCGCCGCGGGAACCGCGCCAACGGTGCGGCCGAGGCGCGCGTTGACAGGTGGTTGAGCGCCGACGAGCACGCCCGCGACCGCCACCAGCGCGACGGCGAGCAGGCGGCTCATCGAGATGAGCGCGGCCGCGGGCGTGCTCGCGGGCGGCAGCCCGCTCGCGCGGGTGTCCACACGCAGCGCCCCCATGCGCGGCGAGCCGGATTCCTCACTTGGCCTCCAGCCAGTTGCGCCCGACCCCAATGTCCACGGCAAGCGGCGGGGAATGCTCCCATACGCCCACCATCTCCTCCTCGATCAGCACACACGCCTCGTCAGTCTCAGCAGGAGGCCCTTCAAACAGCAGCTCGTCGTGAATCGTGAGAATCAGGCGCGTAGCGAACTCGCCCTCACGCAGCGCCGCGTGGCAGCGCACCATCGCGAGCTTGATGATGTCGGCTGCCGTGCCCTGGATCACAGTGTTCACAGCCAAGCGCTCACCGAGCGTTCGCACCTGGTAGTTGCGAGCCTGCAACTCAGGGATCTGGCGACGGCGACCCCACAGCGTCTTGACATGGCCCTCCTCCTTCGCCGACTCGATCGTCTCGGCGATGAAAGCCGCCACGCGGGGGAAGCGCTCCAGGTAGGCGTCGATGAAGACTTTGGCCTCCTCCAGGGGGATGTTGAGCCGATCTGCCAGGCCATAGTCGGAGAGCCCGTAGACGATCCCGTAGTTGATCATCTTCGCCTTCGAACGCATGCCCGGGTCGATCTGCTCCGGACTCACCTGGAAAACCTGCGAAGCCGTCGCCGTGTGCACGTCCTCCCCGCGCTTGAAGATCTCGACCAAAACCGGCTCCTGGGCGATGTGCGCCAGCACACGCAACTCGATCTGCGAGTAGTCGACCGAAATCAGCACGCATCCCTGCTCGGCCTCGAAGCAGCCCCTTATCTCGCGGCCCAAAGGCGTACGAATCGGGACGTTCTGCATGTTCGGGTTAGTGGAGGCCAGGCGCCCCGTCTGAGCCCCGGCCTGCAGGAACGTGGTGTGGATGCGCGAGCGCTCGTCCGCCTGCTCGGGCAGCACATCCAGATACGTCTTTATCAGCGTGGAGAGCTCGCGCCAGCGCTCGATACAGGGCACGATCTCGTGCTCCTCGCGAATCGCCTGCAGCACGCGCGCGTCAGTGGAGAAGCCGGTCTTACCGCGGCGCTTGCGCGATAGGCCCAGCTTGACAAACAGGATCTCCCCGAGCTGTTGGGGCGAGCCGATCGTGAACTCCTCTTCAGCCAACTCGTAGATGCGCTGCTCCAAACCCTTGATCTCCTCGCGCACACGCCCTGTTATCTCCTGCAGGCACTCCAGGTTGAGGCGCACGCCGAGCAACTCCATCTCACGCAGCACTGCGACAAGCGGAAGCTCGATGTCGCACATCACGCTCTGAAGGCCACGGTCGACGATCTGCTCGCGCTGCCATGCGGCGAGCGCGCTGAGCAGCAACGCCTCGCCCGCCAGCGGATCCTCTACGTCGACGGCGAACCCGCGCTCTTCGCACAGCTCCGCGAAGGGATAGCCGCGCCGTGCAGGCTCGAGCAGGTAGGCGCCGAGCATCGTGTCGTGCACGAGCCGCGATGGCACAGCGCCAAGCGCCTTAGCGTCGTGGGCGACCACCGCCTGCTCACCGCAAGCCCGCACGACCTCCTCCGGACCCGTGCAGTCGCCGAGCAGCGCCTGCGCGCGCGAGGCGCGCGCGGCCGCCTTCTTACCCTGCGCCGCCCCCGCCGGGGGAGGGTCTGGGGTGACCGCAAAGCGCCAAGGCGAGCCAAGGGCGAACAGCTCGCCCTCCTCCACCTCGGCGACGCGCAACGCAACGCACAGCTCCTGCGGCCGGGTGCCGCTGGCCGTCTTGAGGTTCGCGATGTCAGCCACAGACCCCTCGCGCACGCGCCCGGTGAGGGTGACCTCATCGGCGGAGGCGGCTTTCGCCAGCTCCGCCTCGCCGAGTGCTTCTTCGACGCGCCGCAACGGGTCGCGCAGCTCCCAGCGACGGAACACCTCACGCAACTGCGAACGGTCCGGTTCACGCGCCGCCTCACTCTTGAGATCGAACTCGACCGGCAGGTCGCGCTGCACGGTCGCCAGGCGCTTTGACATACGCGCGTCCTCGGCGTGGTCGATCAGGCTCTGCTTGCGCTTGGGGCCACCGATGTCGCGCACGTGGGAGAGCACGCCCTCGAGCGTTCCGAACTTCTGGATAAGCTCGCTGGCGGTCTTCTCGCCAATGCCGGGTATCCCAGGAATGTTGTCTGAGGTGTCGCCCTTGAGCCCGTAGAAGTCGGGAATCAGCTCGGGAGGCAGTCCATAGCGGTCGATCACGGCCTGACGGTCGTATAGCTTCGTTTCGGTGATGCCGCGGGCGGTCGCCATCACCTGCACGAGCCCCTGCTCGTCAATCAACTGGAACACGTCGCGGTCGCCGGTGACGATCGTGACGGGCACACCCGCCGTGCGCGCCTGCTCGGCAAGCGAAGCGATCACGTCGTCCGCCTCATACCCATCGAGCTTGACGTTGCGATAGCCAAACGCCTCCACCAACGGTTCCATCGCCGGCCACTGCATCTTCAGCAGGTCCGGGCGCGAGCGGCGCCCTGCCTTGTAGTCGGCAAACAGCTCAGTACGCCCGGAGCTGCCCGCGTCCCAAGCGACCATCGTGGGCTGTACCCCGTGGTCGGTGACGATCTTCACGAGCATCGAGGCGAACCCGAAGATCGCGTTGGTGGGCTCACCGGTCGAGGTGGCGATCGACTCCGGCAACGCGTAGAAGGCCCGGTACACCAGGCTGGGCCCATCGATCAGGAACAGGCGGCGATCCACGATGAGCACTCTATTAGGCGCCCGCTCGGCAGCATCTACGGGTTGGAGCACCGGGGCGCGGGACCAGGGGCCAACGCGGGAGGCGAGGGGACGCAGGGCCGCCGACGCCAAGCAAATAACATGCCGGGCCGTCCGACCGCCGCGTCGACCACTCGAGGAGCCCGTTCCAGTGAGCATCACCCCCAGCGCGCAGTACCGCCTGACCATCCGCGTCAAGATCGACGAGGGCCAGAACATGCTGGGCGCAGTGACCGACGCGATCGGCGAGCAGGGCGGGATGATCGTTGCCGTGGACCTCGTCGAGGCCGACGCGGGCCACAGCGTGCGCGACATCGTCGTGGACGCATCCAATCGCGAGCACTGGAACCGCATCCTCGCGGCGATTGGCTCGCTGGCCGGCGTCGAGGTGATCGACACCACCGACCGCACCTTCCTGTTGCACGTCGGCGGCAAGATCGAACAGCACAACAAGCATCCATTGAAGACGCGCGACGACCTCTCGATGGCCTACACCCCGGGAGTGGCGCGGGTGTGCACCGCGATCAAGGACGATCCCGACAAGGCATTTCAGTACACGATCAAGCGCAACACCGTGGCGGTAGTGAGCGACGGTACCGCGGTGCTCGGCCTCGGAGATATCGGCCCCGCCGCGGCGATGCCTGTGATGGAGGGCAAGGCGTGCCTGTTCAAGGAGTTCGCGAGCGTCGATGCGTTCCCGATCTGCTTGGACACCAAGGACACGGAGGAGATCGTGCGCGCCGTCAAGTTGATCGCGCCGTCATTCGGGGGCATCAACTTGGAGGACATCTCCGCACCACGCTGCTTTGAGATCGAGGAGCGACTCAAGGCAGACCTCGATATCCCCGTGTTCCACGACGACCAGCACGGCACCGCCGTGGTCGTGATGGCAGCACTACTCAACGCGGCCAAGCTCACTGGCCGTTCGCTCGCCGAGTTGAAAGTGCTGGTAATCGGCCTCGGAGCGGCCGGAGTTGCGGTGACGAAGATATTGCTCGAGGCCGGCGTCAGCGAGATCGTCGGTGCCGATTCGCGTGGCGTGCTCTCAACCGAGCGCGCCGACTACCTTGACGGAAGCATGAACTCAGTCAAGCGCTGGTACGCCGAGTCCACCAACTCCGAGAAGCGCACGGGTACGCCCGCCGATGCGATCGACGGCGCTGACCTGCTCGTTGGCCTCTCAGGCGCCCGCGCGCTGCCAGTGGAGGCGCTCGCGAAGATGAAACGCGACGCGATGGTGTTCGCGATGGCCAACCCCAACCCCGAGGTGATCCCCGAGGAGGCCGCACCGTACGTACGCATCATGGCCACGGGCCGCTCGGACTACCCCAACCAGATCAACAACGTGCTGTGCTTCCCTGGCATTTTCCGCGGCGCGCTCGATGTGCGCGCGAAAGCAATCACCGAGGAGATGAAGCTGGCGGCAGCACGCGCGATCGCCGCAATCGTGGACGAGCGCGAGCTGCGCGAGGACTACATCGTGCCGTCTGTATTCAACCGCGATGTGGCGCCCGCTGTCGCAAGTGCAGTAGCCGAGCAAGCACGCGCAAGCGGCGACGCGCTCGCCGGACAGCAAGTCGGGTTCGCGCAGGGCGATACGCTGACAGCGATGGGCGAGCAGCGGGCGCACACGAACGGCTGACGGCGTGCGAGTAGCCGTCACCGGAGCGACGGGCCTGATCGGCCGACGGCTGGTTTCCTCGCTGCGGGCACGCGGCGATGAGGTAACGGCGCTCACGCGCGGCCCCGAGCGGGCACACGAGCGACTGGGCACTCCGACACAAGCACCCGGCTCGAGCGACGTCTCGCTCGGAGCGCTTGAAACCGTGCGCTGGGACCCACTGGGAGAACCCGCTCCAGCTACAGCACTTGCCGGGCGCGACGCGGTCGTGCACCTGGCCGGCGAGAACGTGGCTCAACGCTGGAGCGCAAGTGCTAAGCAGGCGATCCTCGACAGTCGTGTGGAGGGCACCAAGCAGCTTGTGCGGGGACTCACGGCGCTCGAGCCAGCCCAGCGTCCGCGAGTGCTCGTGAGCGGCTCCGCGATCGGCTATTACGGCGCGCACGGCGACGAGCCGATCGACGAGGACGCGCCCGCCGGCAGCGACTTCCTCGCACGCACCTGCCGCGCGTGGGAGGTCGAGGCGCTCGAGACACAGTCGCTCCCCCTCGCGGGGACAGGCGGGATGCGTGTAGCGACCCTACGCACCGGCGTCGTGCTCGACCGCAATGGCGGCGCGCTCGCCAAGATGCTGCCACCCTTCAAGCTCGGCGTCGGCGGTCCCGTCGCGGGCGGACGCCAGTTCGTGTCCTGGATTCACACCGACGATGTCGTTGGCATCGCGCTTTCCGCGATCGACGGCGAGCAGTGGGAGGGACCGATCAACGCGACCGCACCTGAACCGCAGCGCAACCGCGACTTCTCCAGGGCGCTCGGCCGGGCGCTTCACCGTCCCTCGCTGCTGCCGGTGCCGGGCGCCGCGCTGCGATTGCTGTATGGAGAGATGGCGGAGATCGTGACGAGCGGCGCGCGCGTACTACCCGCCAAGGCCTTGGTGCTCGGTTACCAGTTCCGCTATCCAAAGCTGGACGCGGCGCTGCGCGCCGCACTTGGCCCCGGCGGATGAGCTTGCTCAGCCCGCAGTGTCGAACGCGTGCCAAAACACGGGCGCGCCACCTGCAACACGGTCGATGGCATACGTGGACAGCGTTGTTTCGCCACTTGGTTGTATCGAGTACGTGCCGAGCACCGAGCGTCGGTTGCGGATCGCAAAGAAGCTGTTGATCACCGCCTGACGGTCGTCGCCCCTGTTGCCGGCAGCGCGGATCGAGCCGAGCACGGCGCTCATTGCCTCATACCCATACAACGCATACGGTTCGGCGCGGGCGCCAAAACGCTTTTCGTACTCGGCCAGCACCGCCCGCGCCGAGGGCGGGTAGAGAGAGGGAGCCAGTATCGGCGAGCCGATGAATGTGCTGCTTTCAGCCGCGCCGAGGTGCGAAGTGAACACACTGTTGAACATCGTGCTGGAGGCGAGCAGCGAGAGGCGCGGCGCGGCGGCGTGCAGTTCGCGCCACAGTTCCGCCGCTTCGCTCGTGGCGGTTGCGCTCACGAACACCGCTTCGGCACCACTTCTTGCGATCTTCCCCGCCTCGCCCGTAAACGTCGATCCGGGACCGATGATGATCGTGTCCTCGTCGAGTACCTTGATGCCCGCCGCTTCGGCATCGCCAGCCACGATCTGTGCGAGCGGTGTGTCGAACGGGTCCTGATCGATCACCACATACAGCTTGTGGATGCCCAACTTGCGCATCGCGGCCACCTGCGCGGCGGCCTGCACCGGGTCGCCCGGGGCGACCCGCCCGAACGTGCGCTTGCCAGAAAGATAGAAGCGTTCTGGCTCGCCCTGTCCCGCGTCCAGCGAGGAAGTCAGGCCTACATACGGGCTCGCGGGGCTCACCTGCAAGATGCCGGCCGCATTGGTGAGTGGCAGCGAGATCGCGGTTGCGCCCGAGTTGTAGTCGCCCACATAGGCAATCGTGGTGGGGTCCTGCGCCGCGGCCTTTGCGTTCGAGGCGGTCGCACCCGGTTCCCACTCGCCGGTCGTGAGACTGGAGTCGTCCAGCGAGGTGTAGCTGACTGTGAAGCGTCCGACGTGTCCGCCGGCGTTTGCGAGCGCCAGCTTCTCCCCGCCTTCAATCTGATGGGAGATACCCGCCTCGGGACCCTGCAGTGGCAGACTCGAGTAGACGGTGAGCTGCTGGCCGACGCTATCGGCGGCGGTCGAGCTGCCTACCCCGCCACACCCGGCCATTGCCGGCACGAGGGCTAGAGCGGCGAGCCCGGTGCCCAGCCAGCGTGCGCGTACAGTGGCGCTAATCGCCGCGACGACCCGGGAGATAGCCGGAGAGGATCTTCACGGACGCGCCGAGCACGGTGACAAGGGCCGCGAGCATGAAGGAATCGAAGCCCTTCGTGCCAAGCGCCCACAGCACGATCCAAATGATCAGGCCCGCGGTTACGGTGAGTACCAGTCCCATTGCGGGGGCATCCTATAACAGCCCGCACATGTAGGACGCCGCCTATGGGACAAGCGCGGCAGCAAGCTCGGCGACGACCTCGCCGACGGAGCCCGCAGGATCCTCTGCTTCGGCTGCGGCACGCACCAATCGCGTGCCCACGATCACACCGTCCGCGCCCGCCTCGGCCGCCTGCGACGCCTGCTCGGGCGTTGAGATACCGAAGCCGAGCGCCACCGGCACGCCGGTACTTGCCTTTGCACGAGTAACCGTCTCGGCGAAGCTGTCGGACAGCGACGCGCGCTCGCCCGTCGTACCGACGACGGACACGGTGTAGAGAAAGCCGCGCGCCCGTGCACCGATCCGGGCGAGGCGCTCCACTGGGGTGGTGGGCGCTACCAGCGGCACCAGCGCAAGCCCGTGCGCATCGCACGCAACCAGCACCTCCGGTGCCTCCTCCAACGGCAAGTCGGGCACGATCAACCCGCACGCGCCCGTTTGTGCGAGGCGCTCCACGAACGCGTCCGCACCCGGCGCGAACACCATATTGGCGTAACACATAAGCACTACAGGGGCGCTCCCAGCGAGCTCTCGCGCCACCTCGAGCACCCCGGCGAGACTCGCCCCCGCCTGGAGTGCACGTGTGCCCGCCTCGTGGATCGTGGGCCCGTCCGCTAGGGGATCTGAATAGGGCACGCCCAACTCCAGCAGGTCCGCACCGGCTCCCACACAAGCCTTCCCGATCTGAAGCGATTGCTCGAGCGTCGGGAACCCGCCCATCAGATATGGCATCAGCGCGGCGCGCTTGCCGCTCCCGGCAAAAGCGGCCGCGATCCGCTCGGTGCCGCTCGCCTGCCCCCCGTAATGGGGGGTCGCAGTAGCGCTCACGACCGTCTTTCCCCGACGAGGAGAGCCTGCTGGCAAGCGTCTAGCGTGGCGACCGGCCTCCCGGGCAAACTCAAGGGCAGCGGCGGATCTTGTCTCCCAAAAAAAGTCTCACCCGGCATTGAGCACCTCGGCCAAGTCCTTGTCGCCGCGCCCGGACAAACACACCAGGTCAAGCTCACCGTCGGTTTGGGCAAGTGTCCAGGCGAGCGCGTGAGCGGTCTCCAGTGCGGGAATGATTCCCTCCAGGCGCGCGAGTTCGCGGAATGCAGCCAGAGCGTCGCGGTCGGTCACCGCCACGTATCGAGCCCGGCCGGTGTCGCGCAAGTGGGCGTGCTGGGGACCAGTCCCGGGATAGTCGAGGCCGGCCGATATCGAGTGCGCCTCGACGATCTGCCCCTCCTCGTCCTGCATCACCGCCGACAGTGCGCCGTGCAGTATCCCGGCGCGGCCCGCCACGGTCAGCGGCGCACCGTGCCGATCGGTGTCGATCCCGTCGCCCCCCGCCTCCACGCCGATCAGCTCGACGTCCTCGTCGCCAAGGAACGCCGCGAAGATGCCAAGCGCATTCGAGCCGCCGCCTACGCACGCCACGATCCGCGCGGGCAAGCGTCCCTCACGCTCGAGTATCTGCGCCCGCGCCTCCTCGCCGATGATCCGCTGCAGGTCGCGCACCAGCGCCGGATAGGGCGCCGGGCCCACCACTGAGCCGATGATGTAGTGAGTGCTTGCAACGTTTGTCACCCAGTCACGAATCGCAGCCGAGGTGGCCTCCTTCAGCGTGCGCGCACCCGCGTCCACGGCCTGCACGCGCGCGCCCAGCAATTCCATCCGCTGCACGTTCGGGGCCTGCCGGCGCGTGTCCTCGGTGCCCATGTAGATCGTGCAGTCCAGGTCCAGCAGCGCACACACGGTCGCGGTCGCCACGCCATGCTGACCCGCGCCCGTCTCCGCAATGATGCGCCGCTTGCCCATTCGCTTTGCGAGCAGTGCCTGGCCGAGCGCGTTGTTGAGCTTGTGCGAACCGGTGTGGTTGAGATCCTCGCGCTTGAGATACACGGGCCTTCCGAGCCGCTCGGAGAGGCGCTCGGCGAGGTATAGCGGCGTCGGGCGTCCCGCAAAGTCGCGCAGCAATCGCTCGAGCTCCACTCTGTAGGCGGGGTCCTCACGAGCAGCCAACCAAGCGTGCTCCAGCTCAGCCAGCGCAGGCATCAGGGTCTCTGGAACATACTGGCCCCCGTACGGGCCGAAGCGGTGCTCGATCGCGTTCACGTGGGCGAGCCTACCGACGGCGTCGCCTCCCGCGAGGGCTCGCCGCGTGCGCCCTGCTGCTGGTCTTCGTTCGCGACCGAGGTCTGGACAACGGGCGCCCCGGCGGGCACCACACTCTGGATAGGCGCTCCGAACGCGTCATGATCCACCGCAGCGTCCCCCGCGGCACGATCCACCGCGGCGAAGAAGTCGCGCATTCTCACCGGATCCTTGATGCCGGGCGAGCTCTCAGTGCCGCTGGCGCTGTCCACCGCGAACGGGCGCACGCGATCGATCGCTTCGCCCACATTCGCAGGAGCCAGGCCGCCGCTCAAGATCAGCGGCACCTTCGAGCGCCTCCCCGCAAGCAAGCTCCAATCGAACGTCTCCCCCGTGCCTCCGCGCAACTGCTCCCGTCCGGGCACTCTCGAGCGAGCATCGAGCAAATGAAAGTCGGTGTGGAAGCGCGAGGCGTCCTGAATGTCGGCCATGCCCGATACCTGCAGCGCCTTGATCACTCGGGCGCCCGTACGCCGGGCCGCCTCGCCACAAAACGACGGGCCCTCCTCGCCATGCAACTGGAGCAAGGTGAGGCCCAGCCGCTCGCTCACGCGCACCACCTCCTCCATCTTCGGGTTGACAAACACCCCGCACAACTCCACGCGTCGACGCAACGTCGTCGTGATGAGTTGAGCCTCCTCGAGCGAGCAGCTTCGTGGACTGTGCTCGTAGAACACCATCCCTACCGCCCACGCCCCGAGCTCGACCGCCAGCTCGGCGTCGCGGAGCTGAGTCACGCCGCAGATCTTTATATGGGCGGAAAGCATGAGACAACGGTAGCGGGCCGCCACCGCCGCGGGTACCTCACCCGCGATGGCGCTGAGAGAATTTTTCCAATTATTTAGATAAACTTTCCTGTGTGAATCCGCGACGATGCGCTACAGCCTTGACGCTGACGCTCCTCGCGACGGTCTTTGGCGGCTGCTCAGAAAGCCGGGAATTGCGCACATCAGGTCAGGCGGCCGGCTTCGTTGTCGAGGTCGCCGGCGGCGAATCGCCAGCCGACTGGCAACTGGCCTCCAAACCCACCGCCAAGGCGGTTCAGGCGTGGGGCGACGCAAGCGTGATCAGCGACCTCGGACGTCGACTACGCGGAGAAGGGAGCTCGTGGGCGTGCGAATTCGCCCTCAAATCCGTTGGGCTCGGATCGATCGGCTATTTCGATGAAACCGACCCCCCTATCGTCACCAGGGAAGCCGCCGCCAAGGGTGTAAGGTCAGACCTGATCTCCGCACTGCTGCACGATGTCGTCACCCTCCACTACCGCGAGTTTGTCCTGGTGACGACGAGTATTTGTGGCCCATACAAGTCCTGACCGGCAGGCGGGGTGACTCAACCTTCAGGCGTGTTGGCGTTCTTCACCGAGTTGGGGCGACCCGTGAGCGTTGCTTTGAGCGTCTTGCGTTCATACCCACCGCTACCGGTGGCGCGCTCGACTTCGATCGAGATCGTGTCGCCCGGTTTCTTCGCCTCGATCGCGCTCGCGAGCGCTTCGGAGCTTGCGATTGGTTCGCCATCGATCTTCACGATGATGTCTCCGCCCACCGACACCTTGCCGCCCGGAGTCTGCACTTCCAGGTTGCCGCCGCGAAGACCGGCCTTGGCGGCCGGCGTGCCGGCTTCGACCGACTCCACGAGCGCACCGCTCGTCACGGGCAGGTTGAGCGCCGAAAGCGAACCGTCGACCGGGATCGTGCTCACGCCTAGGTACGCACCGCGCACCGTCCCGCCCTTCTCGAGCGCCGGAAGCTCCGACTTGGCGGTGTCGATCGGGATCGAAAACCCGATCCCGACGCTGCCGTCGCCGCTGCCGCCCGTCTCTATCTGGGAGTTGATGCCGATCACTTCGCCATGCTCGTTGAGGAGCGGCCCACCGGAGTTGCCGGGGTTGATTGGCGCGTCGGTTTGCAGGACGTTGTCGATCGAGAAGCCGTTCGGCGAGGTGATCTGACGTTGCAGCGCCGAGATAACCCCTGTCGTGAGCGTACGGTCGTAGCCGAAGGGGTTGCCGATCGCAAGCACCGGGTCGCCAACCTCCACCTTGCTGGAGTTGCCAAGCGTGAGCACGTGCATCGTCAGACCTTCAGTGGGAATGTGCAACACGGCGAGATCGTTGGAGGGATCCTTGCCGATCACTTTCGCTTCCACCGTCTTGCCGTGTTCGAAGCTGACGTCCACCTTGACGGCGTTCTCAACCACGTGATAGTTGGTGAGAATCGTGCCGTTGTTGTCGATCACGAAGCCTGAACCAGTCGCGGTGCCCTGCTCCTGACTTTCGCCACCGAGGCTGAACGGCGATTCGACCTGCTTGACGATGGTGGAGGTCACGAGGGCCACACCGGGAGCGTCGCGTTCGTAAATCTGATGTGGGGTCAGGCCGGCGTTCTGCTGAGAAGCGTTCGAGGGTGCGATCGGCGCCGACTGCTGCACGACCGTGACCGTCTTCTGCGAGGACCCCAAGCCATTTGTCGCAGCAATCACGGCAACCACGATGCCGCCGCCGATCAGGGCGGACACAAACGGAATGGCAAACATGCGCTTCATCGACGTCCAGGATGACTCGTCGCGCTCAACGCAAAATAAAGACGACCGTGCAGATTCATAAAAGATTCGACCTGATGCGCAGAGTCGGATCGTGCGGAGCTGAGGCGCCCGAGGAGCCCGTCAGTAGGCCGGCAAGCGCCTGCTCGGGATCTGCCGCACGCATCAGCGTCTCGCCGACAAGTACCGCCGCGACACCCAGGTGCTCCAGCTCTCCCAGTTGCTGCGGCGTGCCGATCCCCGACTCCGACACCACCATCGCCCCGACCGGCATATACGGCAAAAGACGGGCGGTGCGCGCCACATCCACGCTGAAGTCGCGCAAGTCGCGGTTGTTGACGCCAATCAGCCTCGCCCCAGCCTGCTCCGCCCGCGCCAGCTCCTCGCGATCGTGCACCTCCACCAGCGTTTCCAAGCCGAGCATGCTCGACAGTTCGTGCAGCTCGGCGAGCTCATCCTGGTCGAGTGCGGCCACGATCAGCAACACCGCGTCGGCACCCGCCTGCAGCGCCTCATGCAGCTGGTATGGATCGACCACGAAGTCCTTGCGCAAGATCGGCAACTCGCACGCGGCGCGTGCGGCACGCAGGTCCTCGAGCGACCCATCGAAGTTGGGGCCCTCAGTTAGCACCGACATCGCGCTCGCTCCGCCCCGCTCGTAGGCACGCGCTATCTCTGCAATGTCTGCCCCCTCGCGCAGCCCTCCCGCTGAGGGCGAACGGCGCTTGAACTCAGCTATCGCGCCGATCCCGGGAGCCGCGAGTGCGTCGCGAAAGCAGCCCGGCCGCGGATGCGAAGCGTCTTCTTGGAGTGGGCGCTCGCGCTTGCGACGTTCAACCTCGACGCGCGTTTCGGCCAGGATGCGATCCAGCACCGTCACGACACTGCCTGCTCCGGGGCGTACTCGCGACTGGCCCGCACATACCGCTCGAGCGCGGCGGTTGCGGCGCCAGAATCGATCGCGGCGCGAGCGGCCTCGACACCCTCCGCCACACTGTCAACAGCGCCAGCCGTGTAGATCGCGGCGCCCGCGTTGGCAAGCACAAGATCCGCGCGAGCGCTGCTCTCTCCGGCGAACACCGCGCGCGTGACCTGCGCGTTCTCGGCGGGCGTACCGCCGCCGAGCAGCGGATCGGACGGGTCGGCAAGGGCGATGCCGATCTCCTGCGGGGTGAGCGTGTAGCGCCTCAACTCCTCCCCATTGACCTCTACGACCTGGGTGGCCGCGGAGCTTGAAACCTCGTCCAATCCATCCTCGCTCGCGACCACCAGCGCACGCCGCACGCCAAGGCGAGCCAGCGCACCGGCGATCCGCTCCAGAAAGCTCGCATCCGCCACGCCGATCAGTTGACGCGTCGCGCCCGCCGGGTTGGTGAGCGGCCCCAGCAGGTTGAAAGCGGTGCGCACCGCCAGCTCGCGCCTGACCGGGATCACGAAGCGCGTGGCCTGATGGTGGGCGGGCGCGAACATGAACCCGAACCCCGCCTCCTCGATACACCGTGCCACCCCTTGCGGGTCGAGATCGATTCGCGCGCCGAGCGCCTCCAGTACATCGGCCGAGCCCGACGAGCTGGTTGCCGAGCGGTTGCCGTGCTTGGCCACCGCGCAACCCGCGCCGGCCGCGACAAGCGCCGCAGTGGTCGAGACATTGAAGGTGCGTCGTCCACCGCCCGTGCCCGCCGTATCGAGCAGATCGTCGCGCTCGACCGGCACGTGCGCGGCAAGCGCACGCATCGTGGCGGCCAACCCGGCCAGCTCGTCCACAGTCTCGCCCTTCGTGCGCAGCGCGATCAGAAATGCCGCTATCTGCGTCTCGGACACCTCGCCATGCATGATCTCCCCGAGCACCTCCGAGGCCTCCTGCTGGCTCAAGTCCCTGCGCGAAGCGAGCGCGTCGATCGCGCTTGTGAGAACCGCGTTTGGCATCAGTGCGCGGTCTTCTCGAAGGCGCCCACGGCAGCTCCACGCGAAAGCTCCATAACCCCGGCTATGGGCCAATCGAGCCCAAGGAAGTTCGCGAGCAACTGCTTGCCCTGCTCGGTGAGCACCGACTCGGGATGAAACTGAACGCCCTCGGCCGGCAATTCGCGATGGCGCAAACCCATCAGTACACCGCCGCCCTGCGCCGTCGCTTCCAGGCAATCGGGTAGCTCGCTATCGACTACAAGCGAGTGATAGCGCCCGACTGTCAGCGGCGAGCTGAGCCCTTTGAAGATCGTGTGGCCGTCGTGCTCGATCGTCGTGGCCTTGCCGTGAACGGGCGCGTGCAGCTTGACGGTGCCACCAAACGCCTGCGCCATCGACTGGTGACCAAGGCACACCCCAAGCGTTGGGATGCCCGCTTCGGGCAGGCGCCTGGCCACATCCATGGAGATACCCGCCTGATCCGGTGTGCACGGCCCCGGCGAAATTACGCAACGCCCATAGTCGCCTTCGAGCAGCTCCTCCACGGTGGCAGCGTCGTTGCGCACCGTCACCACCTCGGCTCCCAGCTCGCCCAGATACTGCACGAGGTTGTAAGTGAAGGAGTCGTAGTTGTCGATCGCTAGCACCCTCATCGTCATGCCCAATCCGGCTGCTCGCAGGCCAGCTCGACCGCGCGCAGCACCGCCTTGGTCTTGTTCACCGACTCCTCGTACTCATACTCCGGCTTGGCGTCGGCAACCGTGCCACCACCCGCCTGCACGTGCGCAACACCGTCCTTGACGACGACCGTGCGGATGTGAATCGCGGTGTCCAAGTCGCCCGCATAACTGAGATAGCCGATCGCACCCCCATAACCACCGCGCTTGACGGGCTCCAGCTCGTCGATGATCTGCATCGCCCGCACCTTTGGCGCGCCCGACAGCGTGCCCGCCGGGAGTACCGAGCGAAGCGCATCCATCGCGCCGACATCCTCGCGCAGGGTGCCCGATACCGAGGAGACGATGTGCATCACGTGGCTGTAGGTCTCGACCTCCATCAGCTCGTCCACGACGACGCTGCCGTACTCGCACACGCGCCCCAGGTCGTTCCTGCCGAGATCCACGAGCATCACGTGCTCGGAGCGCTCCTTCTCGTCCTCCAGTAGTCCACGCGCGATCTCGCGGTCCTCCTCCGGCGTGGCGCCGCGTGCGCGGGTGCCCGCGATCGGCCGCGTCGAGACGCGACGGCCCGCGACGGTGAGCAGCGGCTCGGGGCTGGCCCCCGCGACCTGAAAGTCGCCAAAGTCGAGGAAATACATATATGGGCTCGGGTTGACCGCGCGCAAGCCTCTGTATATGGAGAACGCCTCCACCGGCACCGCCGCCGACCAACGCTGGGAGGGAACGACCTGAAAAGCGTCGCCAGCGTGCACGTACTCGACGATGCGCGCCACCATCGCTTCGAAGCGCTCGCGGCTCATGTTCGACTCGAACTTCGGGGTCTGGCGGTCAGCGTGCTTGTCTGAGCGCGCGACCGCCGGCACAGGACCCGCGAGACAGGCGCGCACTTCGGCGATAGTTGCGGCCGCGGCCTCGCGCGCGCGCTCGATGTCCAGCTCGGCGTCGAGGTCGGCGTTCGCGAGAATCGTGATCGTGTGCTCCAAGTGGTCGAAGGCCACCACCGCGTCGGTCAGCATCAGCGCCATGTCTGGCAGGCCGAGAGGATCACGGTCCCGCCCACCCCCCGGCTCGCCCAGCGGCTCGACCGTGCGCACCAGGTCATAGCCAAAGAAGCCGACCGCACCGCCCATGAACGGAAACCCAGCCACCCCGTCGGGCCGCGGCGCCTGCCGGCAATGGGCAACCGCGGCCGCCGCCAGCGCGTACGGATCGCCAGCGTCGCCGAGCGACCAGCGCAACACCGAGCGCGGACGAAACCCGATGAATGAATAGCGCCCCATGCGCTGACCCTGCTCGGCCGACTCCAGCAGGAAGGCCGGCTCGCCGGGGGCTAGCTCGCGCAACTTCAAAAACGCGGACACCGGTGTCTCACAGTCGGCGATGAACGTCTCCCACACCGGAATCAGGTTGTGAGCCCCCGCACGTGCGTCGGCCTGTGTGCCACTGGCCGCGCTCATCGTGCGCTCTCCCTGCGGTAATCAACGACGGCGTTCATTGAGCACCCTCTCCGCGTCGGCCAGCACACGCCTGCGGCTGTGCAACAGCACGAGCAGGTGATACAGCAGGTCCGCAGCCTCTTCGTGCACGCGCTCATCGCTCTCCTCGCGCGCGGCGCGAGCGACCTCCTCGGCCTCCTCCATAACCTTCTCGCCGATCCGCACGGGATCGTCGAGCAACTCCACCGTGTATGAGCCCGCCGGTCGCTCGCGCGCGCGGTCGCGCAGCGTACGCTCGAGTCCCGGCAGCGTCTCGTGCGGAGCGAGCGGCTCCAGCTCACCGCGATAAAAGCACGTGCGCTCCCCCGTATGACAAGCCGGCCCCGCCGGTTCGACAAGCGCCAGGATCGCATCGCCGTCGCAGTCCACACGCAACGCGCGAACCGCCTGCGTATTACCGCTCGTCGCGCCCTTGTGCCACAGCTCCTGACGCGAACGGCTCCACAGGTGCAGTTCACCAGTGGCACGCGTGCGCTGGAGCGCAAGCTCGTTCATATACGCGAGTGTCAATACCTCGCCGGTAGTCCAATCCTGCACGATGCACGGCACCAGGCCGCACTCGTCGTATGCGAGGAATTGCTCGACTGCGCTCTCGGCAGGTGTGCTCATCCGCGGAATTGTAGGTTGGATGACGACAATGGCCCCATTGCTAGAGCGCAAGCTGATCGTCGTGACGGGCAAGGGCGGCACGGGCAAGAGCACCGTGGCCTGCGCCCTCGGCCTGATCGCCGCCAGGCGCGGGTTGCGGACGGTCGTCGTTGAGGTCGGCCAGCAACACCACGCGGCCGAGTTGTTTGGCGATGCGGGGCACAGCGGCGAGGTAGAACTTGGAGAGAACCTCTGGAGCACGAGCATTGACCCGGACAGAGCGATGATCGAGTGGCTGCAAACCCTCACCGGGCGCATCTCCGCACGCCTGCTCGCCGCAAGCAGCACCTTCCACTATTTCGCCGCTGCCGCCCCCGGCGCGAAGGAGCTGGTCAGCTTGATAAAGGTGCGCGAGCTGTGCGAAGGGCGAGGCGCAACCGGACGGGCAACGAGCGATTCGCGGCGCAAGCGCCAAGGCGGTGCGCCCTACGACCTCGTCGTGCTCGACGCCCCCGCCACCGGACATGCACTTGCGATGCTGCGCTCCCCACAAACGTTCTCCTCGATCGTGCGCGTCGGACCGCTGGCCGAGCAGGCTGGCAAGGCACGGCAGCTACTCGAAGACCCGCAGCGATCTGGTTACGTAGCCGTCACACACGCGAGCGAGATGGCCGTCACCGAGACGCTCGAGCTCGAGGAAGGCCTGCGCCGCGAGCTGGACCGCGACCTTGACGCCGTCGTCGTCAACGGCGCGTTGCCGCGGCGGTTCACACGCGAGGAGCTGAGGCGAATCGAGACCCTGGACATGCAGCAAACGGCGGCATTCGACAGCAATGCAAGGGTCATTGGCAGCGCCGCGCGGGTGGTCCGCTCCTCATACGAGCGCGTGCGTGTCCAGCAAAGCCAGATCGCGCGTTTGCGACGTCAACGCTTCGCCGAAGGCGCACCGCCGACAGTGCTTACGGTCCCGTTCGCATTCGTGAGCGAGCTGGACTTGCCCGCGATCAGGGACATCTCCGGAGCGTTGGAGCGCAAGCTCGGGCGATAGCGCCTTCATGCCGTCTCCTCACTAACTCACGCCGGCCGCCACCAAGGACCTCGCTCAGGTAATCCCCAATCGATCCAGCAGCCCCTCGTCCCCGCGCCAATCCCTACGCACGCGCACCGACAGGTCGAGGTGGACCTGGGAGTCAAGCTCGCGCTCGATCTCCTTGCGCGCGGCGGTGCCGATCGCCTTGACCATCCGCCCGCCCGCGCCGACGACGATCCCCTTCTGGGACTCGCTCTCGACCCAGATCAGCGCGCGCACTCGCACGAGACCCTCGCGTGGGCGTTCGACCTCTTCGACGATCGTCTCCACAGCGTGCGGCAACTCCTGAAAAGTACGTCGGATGACTGCCTCGCGAATTAGCTCCGCGAGCAGCAACGGTAGGGGCTGGTCGGAGAGGGCCTCCGGCGGGAACATGAACGGCCCTGGCGGCATCAGCTCGGCCAGATATTCCACAAGCGCCTCCACGCCCTTGCCGGTGCGCGCTGAGATCGGGAATATCTCCTCGCCCACATCAAGTTCACCCGCCGCCGTCAGTACCGCCACGGTGGCGGCACGATCGAGACGATCCACCTTGTTGACCGCAATCGCCACCGGTGCGCTCGCCGCCGCGAGCGCCTGGGCGATATAGCGGTCACCCGGGCCGACACCCTGCTCGCCGTTGAGTACCAGCAACGCGGCGTCGCAGCCCTCCAGCTCCTCGCGCACGCGCCCAGCCATCCGCTCGGTGAGCGCGTCCCGGGGTCGTTGCACGCCAGGTAGATCGACCAGCACGAGCTGGCGCTCGCCCTCGCTGCGCACTCCCCGGATAGCCCTGCGCGTCGTCTGCGGGCGATCGGAGACAATCGCGATCTTCCCGCCGACGATCGCATTGACGAGCGTGGACTTGCCGACGTTGGGTCGGCCTGCAAGCGCGACGAAGCCGCTGCGAGTCACGAACCCACCCAGCGTAGGATCTCCGCTTGTACGGCAAGCATCTGCCCCTCGTCGGTCTCGTGGTCCATTCCCACCAAATGCAGTGCACCGTGTACAACCGCCTCGCGCAAATCGATCGTGTGCTCAGGGCAGATCACGATGTCACCAAGCTCGCGCGGCACTCGGGCCCCAGTCGAATCGCAGTCCCCATCCAGGGCCATCTCGGTGGTGGTCGACTGCGTATCGCCCAGCTCGGCACCGTCGATCGGAAAGGAAAGCACGTCGGTCGGGCCCTCTTTGCCCCGATACGCAGCGTTCAACTCGCCGATCCGCTCGGCGTCCACGAACTCGACCGCGAGATGGCCGTCGCGCACACCGGCGGAGGCGAGCGCGAGCGCGCACAAGCGTTCGACCTCCTCGTGAGCGAGCCGCTCCGAGAGGGGCAGCTCGCCGAAGACCTCGACCTCGATCATCGACGGCGCGACTCAGGCTCGCCGCTCGGCCAGGCGCTTAACGACCTCTGGCCGGTCAGGCGCCTCGCGCCGACTGTGCTCGTCGTAAGCCTCGACGATCCGCTGCACCAGCTTGTGCCGCACCACGTCCTCCCCGCCGAAGCGCACAAAGCGAATACCCTCGATCGAGTCGAGCACCTCCCCCACTGCGATCAGTCCTGAACGCTGCTCGCGCGGCAAATCGACCTGGGTGATGTCGCCCGTTACAACCATCTTCGAACCAAACCCAAGCCTGGTGAGAAACATCTTCATCTGCTCGGGCGTCGTGTTCTGCGCCTCGTCGAGGATCACGAACGAATCGTTGAGGGTGCGCCCACGCATGAACGCAAGCGGCGCGATCTCGATTACTCCCCGCTCCAGGTACTGGGAAACCTTCTCCGGGTCGAGCATGTCGTGCAACGCATCGAACAGCGGGCGCAAGTACGGATCCACCTTCGCCATCAAATCGCCCGGCAAGAAGCCAAGTCGCTCGCCCGCCTCAACCGCCGGGCGGGTAAGGATGATGCGGTTCACTTCGTGGCGCGACAGTGCGGCGGCAGCCATCGCGACCGCCAGAAACGTCTTGCCCGTACCCGCCGGGCCGACACCGAAAGTGACGGTGCACGAGCGAATCGAGTCGACGTAGCGCTTCTGATTGACCGTCTTCGGCGCGACGTGCAACCCACGGTGTCGCCACACAACATCCTCAAGCACGCTGGCCGGCGATTCGTGTGCATCCAGCGCGCCCGTCACGGCCGCGATCGTGCCAGGGCCGATCTCATGACCACGACCAATCAACTCCGACAGCTCGTGCACAACCCGCTCACCCGTACGCGCATCGTCCTCGGAACCCTCAAGCGTCAGTAGGTTGCCGCGCAAAAACACCTTGCAGCGCAGGTGACCCTCGAGCGCCCGCAACACCGCGTCCTGGGTGCCCGCCAGCTCTGCGGCGACCTCGTTTCCCAGCTCGATCTGCGTCCTCATCCCCCGAGCGCCGCCCTGACCAAGCCCGATACACGCTTGCCATCGGCGCGCCCATCGACGGCCGCCATCGCATTCTTCATCGCTTGACCCATGTCCTTTGGTGACTGCGCCCCGCTGTCTGCCACGGCGCGTTGCACGATCTGCTCGAGCTCCGCGTCGGAGAGCTCGGCCGGCAGATATCCCTCTATCAGCCGCGCCTCAGACTCCTCGCTGGCGGCGAGATCCTCGCGCCCACCCTCGCGAAACGCCTTCGCCGCCTCCAAACGACGCTTGCGCTCGCGACGCAACACGGCAAGCTCGTCCCCCGCGCCCTCCTTGGCATCCTTGCGCAGCTCGGAGAGAATCATGCGCAGCGCGCTCAGACGCTGCTTCTCGCCCGCACGCATCGCGCTCGTCACGTCGGTTTGGACCTGTTCGGCAATCGTCATCCTCGGCTCAGGATACGCCGACTGGCCGCAATGCACGCGACAACCGGTCCTCGGAGGCGGCTCGCGCCGGCTTGCGAGAACCCCACGGCACCAGTAGCTGGGACAGGCGCAACCCCGCGAGCGGCAGGGATCGGCAGAATGGGGCACTGTGAACGCGACCCTTTACGCCAGTGCCATCGCCCCCTTCTTGGCGGAAGCCGAGCGTATGCGGCCCGCGGGGGGCGAAACGTTCGACGCGCACACACACCTCGGGCTCGACGAGGACGGCCGCTCGCTGGACCTACCGACGTTGCTCTCCCAGCTTGACGCGGCGCACGCGCAACGGGCGTGCGTTTTCCCGCTGCACGACCCTGAGCGCAAGCCCTCATACAGCGTGCCCAACGACCGCGTGCTTGCGTGGGCCGGGGAAAGCGAGGGCCGCCTGATCCCCTTCTGCCGGCTCGACCCAGCCGAAGCCCCCACAGTCGAGGGCAGGCGTTGCATCGAGCGAGGAGCACGCGGCATCAAGCTTCATCCGCGAGCGCAGGCGTTCGCGTTCGACGGCCCGGAGATGGACGGCATCTTCTCGCTCGCCGAAGAAGCGAGCGTACCGATCCTGATCCACGCAGGGCGCGGTATGCCTCCGATCGCCGACGGCCTCGCCGACCTCGCGCTGCGCCACCCGAGCGTCGTGTTGATTCTCGCGCATGGCGCCATCTGCGACCAGGGCATCCTCACCTCGCGCCTGGCCGACCATCCTGGGGTTCTGTACGACACCTCCTGCTTCTTCCCGGTGGACGTCATCCAACTGCTTGCGCGCGTGCCCGCCGAGCGCGTCGTGTTCGCCACCGACCCGCCCTATGGCCTTACCGCCAGCGGCCTGTATCTCACGTTGCGCGTGGCAGCATATGCTGGCCTCGACGAGCAGGCCACGCGCCACGTCCTGGGCGAGACGATGGCAGGCCTAGTCGATGGCAAGGGCCTTCCCCCAACCAGCCCACCGCGTGGCTCGGACGAGCTTGCCATGTCCGGTCGCCTCGCGCGCGTTTACGGTTATGCCAGTCTTGCCGGACCAGCGCTGTTCGCCGGTGCATCAGATCAGGCCAAGGGAATGCTCGACCTGGCGATCGCGGCATGTCGCGACCCCGAACCGGGCACCAGCGGCGAGGCGCTCGACACGATCGGCTCGGCACTGACCGCGGCCCGAGCCTTGATCGAAACCGAGGGAGGTGCGCGGCCCGCGATCGACCTTCTCTTCAGGGCCGTCGCGCGCGCCGCTACAGAGCAGCCTCAGGCCGCGTCAGCCACAGGGCCGACCACTCCCCGCGCTCCCGACGCGCTCGCTCGCTGAGACCCAGGCGCGTAGCGAAAGCGCCGGCCACCTCGTCGGCCTGCTCACACAACAAGCCGCTCGCGATCAAATCGAGCCGCTGCGGCAACTTGGAGGCAGGGATCGTCTCGGCCAACTCGAGCAGCAGGGGTCGCAGTAGGTTGGCAAGCACCACTGTTCGCCCAGCCGAGCTAGAGGTGGGCTCGCTGGTGGCGGAGGCGCCGAGCACCGAGGGAACGCCCCCCACATCCCCATCCCCAGCAGCCCATGGCAGCGCCTCGGCGCGCAAGTCGAAACGACGAGCCTCCAACTCCACGCCGTTTGCGGCCGCGTTGGCGAGCGTCGCACGCACGCTCTCGCGATCGTTGTCGAGCGCGAGCACCGGGCGATAGCCAAGCTTGGTGGCGGCAATCGCAAGTACGCCGGAGCCGCAACCAACATCGAGCACACGTCCGCGGGCGTCGTTGCCTGCGACGAGCTCCAAAAGCAGCTCCAGGCAAAGACGGGTGGTCGCGTGCGCGCCGGTGCCAAACGCCTGTGCTGGATCGATCGCGATCTCGAGCGCACCCGGATGCTTGCTTGGAGCCTCCCACGGCGGACGCACGTGTAGCGACGGGACGTCCGCCGCATGAGCGCCATCGCGCGGCGACTCGATCAACACCGGCCGGTGAAACTGCTTCCAGCGCTCAGACCAATCGTCGGGTACCTCGCGGGTTGACACCTCGATCGGTACACCACCTGCGGCAGCCTTCACGTCGGGCAGGTCCGGCAACTCGCCGGGAGCACCATACACCGCGTATTCGACCATCGCCTGCGCACCATCGGCGCCTGGTAGTTCGATCTCCTCCACCCCACCGGGCGCAAGCTCCAGCAGCTCGGCCAGCACGATCTCCGCGTCGGCTTGGCGTACACGCAACGCGAGACGAATCACGCGGCTTGGTGGCGCAACACCCTGCGCAGCTTCGCGAACACCGACTCCTCGCCAGCCAGATTGTGGTCAGTGAGGCTGTCGTTGAGCTGAGCGAGCAGCTCGCGTTGCGCATCGTCGAGATTGCGCGGGACCACGATGTTCACGACCACGCGCAAGTTGCCGCGGCGCCCACCGCGCAACGCCGGCATCCCCTCTCCGCGCACGCTCAGCACAGTGCCAGGTTGCGTGCCTGCTGGCACCTGCACCGAAGCGCTGCCCTCCAAGGTAGGCGCCTGAAGCGTCGCGCCAAGCGAAGCGAGCGGCGCAGCGACGTCGAGTGCGGTAATCAAATCGTCGCCTTCACGCACGAACCGGTCATCGGGACGAACCCGCACCAGTACATACAGATCCCCGGCGGGAGCACCGTGTTCGCCAGCATGACCACGCCCGCTGACGCGAATGCGCTGGCCGTCGGCGATCCCGGCAGGGACGCTCACCTGCTCCTCGCGCATGACTGCCTTACGTCCCCGACCCCGGCACTCGTGACACGGAGAGCTGGGGACCCGCCCATCGCCATGACACACGTCGCAGGGACTCGTGCGAGCCATCTGCCCGAAGGGAGTGCGCACGACGCTCTGCAGCTGACCGGCGCCATTGCAGCGCGAGCAGCGCTCAATCGGGGTGCCGGGCTCGGCGCCGTTGCCGCTGCAATGCTCGCAGCGATCGACTGCCTCATATCGAATCTCGGTCGTGCTCCCCTGCGAGGCCTCCAGCAGCGACATCTCGACCGCCACGGCGATGTCGCCACCAAGCGCCTGCCCCGAGCCGCCACCAAACGGACTGCCCGAGCCAAAGAACGCATTGAACAGGTCGCCAATCGAACCGAACGAGTCGAAGTTCGGAGCAAACCCGCCAGAGCGCAAGCCCTCGTGACCGTAGCGGTCGTATGTCGCGCGCCGCTCTGGATCGGAAAGAATCTCGTACGCCTCGGCAGCCTCCTTGAACTTGTCCTCGGCGTTGGGGTCGTGCGCGTTGACGTCGGGATGAAGCTCGCGGGCGAGCCGGCGAAAGGCCTTCTTGATGTCCTGCTCGGCGGCATCGCGCGGCAGGCCGAGCACCTCGTAGGGATCACGGGGAGTTGTCGCGCTCATCCGGGTTAACGCTCGGCGTAGGCGTCTTCGACGAAGCGCGACAGCTCGTGTGCTGCCTCCCTGACCGTGGCGATTGCGCCCGCATAGTCCATATGCACGGGCCCGATCACCGACACGGTGCCGAGCTTGCGGCGCGCGAGGCCATAGCCGGCTGCGACGAACGCCAGCGAGCGCATCGCGGGAATCTCGTTCTCGCGACCAATCCGTACATACACATCGGGCTCGCCAAGCGCCGAGCGCAGCACGCCTAGCAGCGCTACCCGACGCTCGAGCAAGCTCATCAGCTCGTTGATCTGAATCGGGTCTCGCAAGCGGCGATCTGAGAGCAGGTGGGCGGTGCCATCGACATAGAGAGTGTCCTCCGTCTCAGCGGCCAGGCCGCCGAACGCAGACGCCAAACGAGCGACAAACAAATGCTCGCTAACGCCGAGGCTCTGGTCCTCAAGACGCTTGGAGAGCATCCGGGCACCGAGCCCGTACCCGACTAGCCGCTCGTTGAGATATTCGCCTGCCCACGCGATGAGTCCCGGATCGACAGGCCGGTCGAACGTCGTGAGAAGCTTGGACACGCCGCCGGTCGAGGTGATGACGACGACCATCATGACCTCGGGCTGCAACGCCAGCACCTCCACGTGGCGGATCGTCGCGGTATTCAGCGACGGCGCCGAGACGACCGCAAGCAGACTCGTGACGCGGGAGATCGCCTCGCTTGTTACACGCATTGCCTCCTCGATCTCACGGCGGGTCAGCGACAGCGCGAGCGGCTGGACCGGCGAGATGCTCTTGCCGGCACCAAGCATCAGATCCACCACGTAGCGATGCCCGGCATCGGTGGGCACGCGCCCGGCCGAGGTGTGCGGATGGGCGAGCAGGTCATGCTCCTCGAGCAGGGCAAGCTCATTGCGGACGGTGGAAGGCCCGCAGTCGAGGCTCGGATCGGCAGCGATCGTCTTCGATGCCACCGGCTGGCCGCTGTGCAGGTAATCCTCCACCACCTTGCACAGGATCAACTCCTGACGTGGTGTGAGCATGGATTCGATTGTAGGCGCCACGTTGGCGGCCCGGCTATATCTGCAGCTCGGCCTCGGCGTTGCGAATGATCTGGTTGCCGGCCTGCTCGGCGACCGTGTCGATGAGCGCGCGCCCATCGCTCGCCTCGCGCACGGTGCCAGTCACGACAACCTCCTGCTCGGGCACGCCCATGCCACGGAACTGCACCGACAGTCGCTTGAGCGCCGCGGGACCGCCGGCCGCCTCGGTCTGGGCACGAGCAACCTGCGCCATCGACCACAGCCCGTGCAGGATGCGCCCGGGTAGCCCGACGGCTTTGGCAAACTCCTCGTCGATATGGATCGGGTTGAAGTCACCCGATGCGCCGGCATAGCGAGCGGTGAGGTACTTATCGGGGGTCACGCGCACCTCGGGGATCTGCGCTCCCTGGGAGAACGAAAAATCAGCCATGGCTCAAACTCCTCGGACGATGTTGGTCCAGGTTCCGCGGCACACCTGCTCGCCGCGCTGGTTGACGGACACCGACTCGAACACGTAGTAGCCGCGACCGTCACGCTCAGATATGTCCTTCACCGACGCGGTCGTCGTAATCTCGTCGCCGGCGACGACAAGCGGCCCCCACTCGAACTCCTGCCCGCCATGCACCATCATCGCGAAGTTCATTTCGACCTCGGGATCGAACAGCGAGGGAGCAACGGACGGGGAGCTGTAAACGACGGCGAACATCGGCGGTGCGACAACGTCGGCGTAGCCCGCCTCGCGAGCTGCCTGCTCATCGAGGTAGAGCGGGTTGGTCTCGCCGACCGCACGCGCATACTCCTTGATCTTCTCTCGACCCACCGCGTACGTGGTGGGTGCATAGGTCTTTCCGATCGCTTTGGCGTTAACTGGCACCGGGAAGGGCTCCTTGTCGGCTCGAAGGTGGGCGAGCGCCTGCTGATGGCGCCGCGGCCGGCAGTTTACGCGCCTTTAAATAGAAAAAGGCGCCTGGGGCGCCGATCGGGGCGGGGTGGGATGCCGCTATGGACATCCCACCCGCCAATATCCGCTGCAGTCGGGCGCTAGAAGACGAGGTCATCCTCAATGCCCGACCCGACACCGACGAGCTCGCGCTCCTCCGCCTGGGCGCCATCGGCCGAGTCCTCCTCGTCGGAGGAGCCGTTGGGCGAGTTCTGATCGCCACGGCCGTCGAGGAACTGGACGCTCTCGGCGACGACCTCGACTGCTTGTCGCTTGGAGCCCTCTGTCGTTTCCCACTCGCGCCAGTCCAGGCGCCCATCGACGGCGACCCGGCGACCGCGACTCATATAGCGGTGGACCGACTCGCCAGCGGGACCGAAAACGCTGACGTTGAAGAAGTTGGGCTTCTCCGTGTAGTCGCCTTCGCTGGTCTTGCGCGTTGTGTTGCAGGCGATACGCAGAGCGCACACACTCGTGCCTGACGGCAGCGCACGCAACTCGGGATCACTCGTGAGACGACCGACGAGCACTACTCGGTTAATGCTTGAGTAAGACATGGGTTTCTCCTTTACTGTTGGCTCGCCCCCCTGTTGAAGCTACGCAGCGCTTGGGACGGTTCTCGGCGCGAGACACCCAAACATCACATTTAGCCTGGATTGACGGGCTAAATTCGTGTGCAGGAGTTTCAGCCAATGCCCGCCACGCGGCCGCCCACGCCCGGAAGACAATCCAGCGGTAGCACGACGATGCGCTCCGATGCGCGCGCTCGCTCGATTGCCCGCGAGAGTGCTCGCTCGACATCCGGCGGCGCGAAGTACAGCACGCCCGCGACTGTCTGGCTGCGAGCCCAGGCGTGACAGATGTCGCGGAGGCGCCGAGGTGCCTTGATCGTTAGCTCGACCTCGACCGCCACTGGGCGTTCCCGCGCGGCGACACTTGGCCACAGCACGAGATCGGGCCGGTGCCTGCCGGTACCCCGCGCATGCAACCAGCCAAGCTGAGCGCTGGCGAGCGGACCATCGTGGTCGCGCTCGTCTCGACGCAGCTCGTGCTCGCCACTGACGCGATGATCGGGGTAGCAGCGCTCGAGCGCCGCGGCAACCGCGGCGCACACGGTCAAGTGGTGTGCGTTGCTCGGAGTGATGCGACATGTATCGATGCCGCGCGCCCCACACGCTCGCAGGCCCGCGCGGGTGGCGCCGAACAGTGCCGGGTGGTCGGTCAGCGGGTGCTCGCGTGTAAGCAGACCGGCGCGCCGAGCGGCGCCCAGGCGAGCGCAAGCCGAGGCTGCGCTCACGCCGCGTCGGTGGGCCAATGCCTCGGCTGTGACGGCGCCGAGCGAGGCTGCCCAGCGGACCAACTCGATTTGCTCAGGAGTGGGTGGGTGTGTGGACTTGCTCATGCTGACCTCCTTGTCGTGGACTTACTTGTCGTGGTCTCGGCTACAGCGGAGAAAACCTGGCCGACACGCACCGTCGCGCCCCCGCCCAGGTCGAGCGCCGCGGCCCAGCCCGTGGGTAGAGCACGGATGTCCTGCGCCGCAAGCAGCGGAGCGCTTGTGCGCGTACGTGTCCAGCGACCCTTGTCACTTTGCGAGGTTCGCCACACTCCGCGGCTGCCAGCAAGCCGGGAAATCAGCTCGCTCGACTCAGGCACCACCTGCCGGTGGACGATCAGCGCGGCGAGGTTGCCCAGCACCTGCTCCTGCAGCTGCTTGTGGCCGTCGGGGCGCAGGTCCGACAGCTCCTGGGTGCCCAGCAGCAGGTTGATGCCAGCCGAGCGAGCTCGGCCGAACAGATGCCCCACTCGGCCGGCGGCGATCGCGGCGAACTCGTCGATTGCCACGACGGTGGCGATAGGAGCGTGCTGCAGTGCTGCCATCGTCGTCTGTAGGTCCTGCACGATCGTCGCGCCCAGCATGTGTGCCAATAGCGGCCAGGCATCAGCATTGAGATCGAAGTAGACGACAGCGCGTTCTTCGATAGCGCCGAGCAGGTCGAAGGTGTCTGCACCCGTCGTGGCCGGATCGAGCCATGGCGAGACGTCCGACTCGATCACGATCGCCAAGCGATCGCGCACCCCGCTCAGGTCTGTGCGCTGTCGCGACGTGAGCGAGTTCAGATAAGCGTAGGTCGCCTCCTGTTGGGGTTCGGGCAGACTCCGACAGAGCACCGCCAAGTTCTCGGGGTCGAGTTGCTCCACCAGCGCCCGCAGACTCACCTCGACGCCCGCGCCGCGCAGGGCGCGCACCGCGTAGCCAAGGTAGCGCTGCGCCTGGCGCTGATAGTGAGGCTCCGTGAAGCGCTCTCCTGCAAGCGCCTTGTCGGCGATCTCACTGGCCTCGCCATGACCAAACGGGTTGTAGACCGACGGACCCCACGGGGTCCACTGGAGAAACCGACGACCGACGTCCCTGGCAGCCTCGGCTAGATGTTCGCGCAGTCGAGCATCCCCCTTCGGATCGATCACGACCGCACCCAGGCCGGCTTCTATCGCCCTGGCAACAATCCACGTCTCGGTAACGGTCTTACCCGAGCCGGTGGCGCCGACGATCAGCGTGTGTCTACCGCCATCATCCACGCCGAAGGGGATCGACATCGTCTCGCCCGATTCGGTGCGTCCGATCGGCATCCGCCCGCCGCACAGTGCCGTCGGCGGCGACACTGCGGCAAGACGCGCCCGCAGCTCCCGGGCAAGAATGCGCAGCGCATCGAGCGGGCCGCGCCGCCGAGATGCGATCTCGGCGAGGTCGCCTCCGGCCATCAGGTCTTCGCGATGCCAGCGCCTTCCACGCACGGCGGCACACACGCCGCCGGCGGCAAGCGTCGTAGCCCACCCGAAGAACATGCCGGGATCGAGCACGACTGGCGCGAGGGCTGATGCCGCCCACGTCCAACGCAGGTGACGTCCGCGCATCGCACGCGCCGCGATCATGCCCGCGAGCAAACCGAGCGCTACGTGCAGGGTTGTCGAGATCAGCCAGCCGGCGAGTTCTGCCAGTGGCGCAAGCGGATTTACCGCTGGTTCGGTGGTGTAGGTAGACGACGGCATAAGCCGCTCCTTTCTATGGACCGGCTCACGCCGGTCGTGGTGGTTAACGAGCAGCGGCGAGACCGGTAGGTCTCGCCGCTGAGGTGTGACGTGGCGGGTCGCTAGGACCCGTCAAGATCGGGCTATTGCATGTCTTAGAACGTGATTGTGCGATCACGCCGGGATGGCGCGCTCGCGGGTCGCTCAGGTGAGGCGGTAGCCGACGCCCCAAACGTTTACGACGAGTCCAGGTGCGCCCGCTGCATCGAGCTTGCGCCGCAGGCGACTGGCGTGACTATCGACGGTCCGAACGCCGGCACCGGCACGCTCGCGCCAGATTGAACGCAGCAGCTCGCGCTTGGAGCAGACACCGTTGGGGTCACGAGCGAGATGGACGAGCAGCTCATACTCCAGGCGACGCAGCTCGACCACTACACCTCTGACAAGCACAACATGTGCCCGCGTGTCAATCTCGAGCGGGCCAGCCCGCAATAATCGCGTAGCCGGGAAACCCTCAGAGCGGCGCAGTACCGCCCCCAGGCGGGCGCGCACCTCCAGATAGGAGTGCTTGCCGCCGATGAAGTCGTCCGCGCCCATCTCAAACGCGCGCAACATGTCCAGTTGCTCTGCTCGTTGGCTTAGCACGATCGCCGGCAAGCACTCATCCCAAGCCGATCCGTCGTGTGAGTCACAGTCCGAGCGGCGAATCTCCTCGAGCAGGTCGAGCGCGCCGTGCGGTGAGTCGAGCGCGCAAAGCACGATCGCCCTGAGTGGCTCGGCGCGAGCAAGGGCGCGAGCGTGCCCTGGAGTGCGAGCAAGTATCGCTCGATAGCGGTCTGCGCAAAGACGCTCGACAAGCTTATGTCCCACGCGCGCGTTTGACTCGACCACAAGAATCCGCGCCTGCTGCGGGTTGGCATCGGCGGGCAAGACAGCACGAACGGTGGCGCGGTTCACTGTAGTTCGACCTCGCGCGGGCTGATGCCAAGCCCCTTGCGTGCGATCGTCGCAAGTACATCGCTATGGACCCAAGGCGTGATCTCTGTCTCTCCACCTTCGGGCATGATCCCGACGCGCCGTGCGAGCCAGCTCGTCTCGCCGCTGACCTTGCCACGCCGATCGCGCTTGACAATCCCGCAACGCAGCGCGATCTCGCTCATACTCATGTCGTGGCGGTCGGTTGCGTCGAGCACGGCTTCGCGAAGCGCACGATTGAGGACGACGGGACTCACATAGAGACGCTCGAGCTCGTAGCAAACGCGCGTTACGAGTACGCCACGATTGTGCCGATGGGAGGCGACGGCACGCTCGGTGAGAACACGCATCGGTTCGTAGCTTTCAAGCGCGGCGACTACGTCGCGTAGAGCGGTCTGCTCCCAGTGATCGTCATCTGCATCCGCTCGATGAATGCACCAGCGCAACTGGGGCGTGCATCCCTCACCGGCGAGCGTCGTAAGACGATAAGCGTTGCCCTTGCCGTCGAAGACGGGAGCCTCAATATCGGCCTGAGCGACGGCGTGGACGAACGGCACGCTTTCGAGATCCTCGGGTCGCACGCGTCGGCACCAATGCCCGTTCGTGTCGGCAAGGTAGTGGCGACAGATGATCTCGGCGTTCTCGCACGGCTCGTCCGCGGCCAGGTGGGCGATGAGACGACGATCGCAAAGCGTGGCGGCGTCCCGGTCGAGCACAAGCCTGCTACCGGCATGACCGGGAACCGCAAGCAGCTCACGCGCGCGACCCTCGGCGTCGAGGTAGCTGGCGAGCGGACGTCCGATCGTGATCCCTTCGCTTTGACTAGCCGGCATCGAAGGTGTGGCAAGCCGTCGCGCGTGGGCATCCCGACGCGACGACAAACGACGCGCAGTGGCTGATGGGCAGGACAGTGCGGTTGTCATGGTGTGCTCCTTGCGGTCGAAGTCCCCGGCATATCTCGACTGTCGGGTTGGCCGGTGTGCCATGCCTTGTAGGCACGCACAAAGCGACCGTCAAGCGATGCTGGGCAGCAACGGGCGGAGTAGTGGAAAACTCCGAGCCCCCCTATGGGGGTCTCGGAAGGCATCGATCGGATGACACCCGGAAAGAGAAGCTGGCCGAGAACCGCTCATATTGGAGTCGCCCAATTTGGAGCCGCCCAAATTGCCGAGCCGACGCCGATTGACAGCATGGGGTGCATGGAGGGTCTAATGCACCCGCAAACTCGATACCAGGGCACACGCCGATCTCTGTGTGGGCACTCAGAGCAGGCCTCGGCGAAGTTGATCGATTGTCTCTAACTCTCGCCGGAGCGAGCTATGGATGCCCGTTCCGGGCAAACAGCCAGTGGGTACGCGAAAGAAAAGGATGGCCAGCGTAGCCAATCCAGGGAAAGACGCAGCCTTGTGATAGGCCAAACCTGCGCCTACTACGGCACGCGTGCCCGACTGCACAGCGCAACTCAGGCAGTTGCGACGAAAATCAGCCGGTCGGCCGCCGTTGCCCTGACTCGGGACGCTCGGGCGACTGCGGGCCAGCGCTGCGCGTACGGCAGGCGACTGCACACACAAGGGGGGTTACGACCGGTGAGACAGGGTAGATTTACGGATGTTCCCACGCCAAGTTCTGCTCAAAATCGCCTGACAAGAGCTAGACGCGAAAGTGAGCAGTTGGCACCAATCGGCGTTGATAGTCACAATGTCGGTTAGTGGACAAGACCGACGGACCTACAGCCGACCCGCCGCCAATCGGCCGACGAGAACCGCGAAAGGCACGCAAGCGCACAAAAGCCATGGTTGACCCACGCGCCAGAATGGTCCAGGCGATGCTCGCGAGCGTGGGCGATCAGGGCTACGCGGCGACCGTCGTAGCCGACGTGATCGCCAAGGCGGTAGCGTCGCGCAAGACCTTCTACGAGCACTTTGAGGACAAGCAAGCGTGCTTCTTTGCCGTCAGCGACGAGATCGCAGACGAATGGGTGGAGCACGTCCACCGGACGACCGGCACACCACAGGACGACGACCAAGCGAGCGGCGATGGGACAGTCGGTGCAGGCGATCCTTCCAGCGCGATCGAGGCGCTCGTAGGAGAGCTGTTCGACCTGGCCCTAGAGAACCCCGCAGCGCTGAGGGTACTCGCGGTCGAGCTGACGGCCGCGGGACCGACCGGGATCGAGCGGCGGGAGCGCACGCTACACGCACTTGCACGTCCGCTCGGCGAAGCACTTGGCGAGAACTCTGCCGATGGAGAGATGCTGTCGAGAATCATCGTCGGTGCGATCCTGCGGATCATGTACGCGAGGGCGCGACGCGGCGCTCGCGTACGCCGCCCGCGACGCGCGGAGTTCCTGGCGCTCGCGCCGCAGGTGGCCGCATGGGCAGGCCGCTACAAGCTTGGCGCGAACCCCATACCGGCACAGCCGGCGAGCGGCGACAGTGGCACTCCGGTGCCCGTGGGCGGGCGGGCACCGGGCACGCTGTCCCTCAGCTCGCGCGCGATCGAGCGCAGGGGGTTGCCACGTGGCGAAGGCAACGTCTCGCGCAGCTTTGTGGTGCACAACCAGCGCGAGCGAATTCTCGACGCACTGGCGAATCTATCGGCCGCCAAGGGCTACGGCGCCAGCACGATCCCCGAGATAGTGCAGGAGGCGGCAGTGTCGGTACAAGCGTTCTACGAGCACTTTTCCGGCAAGGAGGACGCGTTTCTCGTGGCTTACGAGCTCGGCCATCGTAAGGCGCTGGGGATCGTCGAGCGCGCCTACGAAACCCAGGAGGATTGGCCCGCCGCCGTGCGGGCGGGAATCGCCGCGCTGCTCGAGTTTCTAGCTTCCGAGCCGGCCTACGCACATCTTGCACTGATCGACGCGCTGACGGCGAGTCCTAAGGCGGCGAGCACCGCCCATCAGGCGATAAGTGCCTACTCGGCAATGCTCGAGCCGGGACTTGAACTCAGCGGCAACGATCAGCCCCCGACGGTGATTGCGGTGGAGGCCACTGCCGGCGCTCTTGTCGAGCTGTGCTTCGTGTATGTAGTGAGCGAGCGGACACGCGAGCTTCCCGCCCTGACCGAGGTTGCCGAGTACGTTGCGTTGCGGCCGTTCGTTGGCGTGAGCGTGCGCTGACCGTCCACGCTCGCCCCAGTACTCCTGCCGACATGAACACCAACGCCTGCCACCCACAGCCTTCCTGCGATGAGGTCCATGTCGGATGGACCGATGTGACGCTACCGACGGCGCGAAATCGCCCACTGTAAGTAGTTGTGGCGTTTCTTCAGTGGCTCTTTTGTAATCAGCCGTGAATTATGTATTCATGCCTGGAGCCGACAGCGGGGAGATTTCCGAGCAAGTCAGGGCGTTTGGCGCCAACCTGAGGCACGCGCGCCGACTTGCGCGATTCACGCAGGCCGAGCTGTCGGCGGCTACGGAAGCCCAGGTGGTCCCACCCATTCCGATCGATCGGGCCGCGATCAGTCGCCTGGAGTGCGGCGAGCGTTCTCCGGACATGCCGACCCTCTTGCGCGTGTGTGCGGCACTGCAAGTCAAACCAACCGACCTACTACGGGGCGTAGGTGCAGGCGACTCGCGGCGCGGCGGATCACGTCGTGCCAAGCCCACCAAGGATTCCCCAGCGACGGTATTCGGTGCCAATCTCAAATGGGCTCGCGCGCGCGCCGGCATCTCCCAGGAGCGACTCGCACTCGACGCCAAAGTCGATCGCGCCGCGATCAGTGTGTATGAGAACGGCCGTCGCGAACCAAACCTACGTACGGTGTTGAAGCTCGCGCTCAAGCTGGACATTCGACCAGCCATGCTGCTAAGCGGCATCGAGTGGAGCGATGAGGCGAACAAGCACAATAGACGCGGGCGTAGTACCCCATGACTGATCGCTCTCCGTAGGGGGTCCCGTGCGGCAACCGCGGTTCAGGTCACGCCGCCGCTACCGCACGGGCCCAGCGCTCGGTGCGGCATCTGCCAGCCCGAGCCTTGTTCGGCATCGCAGCGGGGGGCGACTGCATATCCGAACCCTCTTCCCTTCTCCGCCCATTCGGTTCCTGGGAAGTGTTGACTCCTTCACCCTCGACTAGCTGAATGCCGGAGACCGAGGTCTGATGTTGACCGATCGAACCATTGGTAACGCTCCGATCCGTATTCCGAATCTTCGACGAGAGGGGATACTTGCATAGCATCGAAAGAGTGTCAAGACACACAGGGCAACATCAACAACCTGGTAACCGAAACTACATTTCGTGGTGACAGACGACAGTACGGTTTTTATCTACACAGAGGCCGACCGGGGCGGCGACCGGAGCCGAGAGAGGCCTTCTCCGGCTGTCACGGTCGCGCCCAGTCGGCCCTTTGTGAGGGTTGGCCGGCCTCTGAGACGCTAGTCCGCGAGACGCCTCGGGTCTGACCACGCCGCCTGCGCGCTGACGACGGGAGCATCATCGCGAACGCCTCGGGTGTTGTCAAATCCATACGTACAGTTCCATTTACTTGTCTCCGACTTGTCTGTTTTGGCTCCAGCTCTACGCTTGCGGACACACGTGCCACAGCCTACCGAGCCGCCCAGGCACGCCTCACCGAACTTTCGCGCCCGCACATACCGGTCCGCCGAACCGCTCGCCAGCGCGCACGATGAGGGCCGTGGTATCCGCGTGAAGGACCGACTGGGAGGCCGACCCTGTCCGGGTTGTTTCGCCGGCAGCGCGACCACGCCAGCCGGCCCTCCGGGGGTGGTTGGCCCGGTTCGGGACATCCGTCCTTGGTCAGAGAAGTCCCAGAACCGTGTCGTTCAGACCCGCGGAACGGGCCTGGCGCGCATTGTTTGGCACACCGATTGGGGTGTCAAGAAGATCTCTAGAGTCCTTCAAAATTGTTTCCGATGGCCGCTTTATGTTCGATTGAACAAGATTACTCATGCGTCGGACAGCAATATGTGTTAGTCAAATATAGGAAAAAATGCAGCTCCCCAGAATCTTTCCCCCGCCGACGTTCGGTGCCAACGACCGGCAAGTGGGCCACGCAACGGCGCACCAACTCTCGCGGAACATTATGTCCGAGGCGACTCACCGCTCCAGATCTCGCGCGACTCTACGAGCGGATCGCGCCCACGGGGATCGCCTGAGGCAGCCGCCACCCGCACCTCGGGCGGCAGTCGAGCAATACCCCAAGCACACAGTAGTCCCTCGTGTGCGTCGCGCTCGGACACGAACACAACCCGCTCGCGCCCCGGATACTCCCACTCCGACGGGTACTCTCCGGCGTAGGCCCTGCAGGCCGTCAGCACGCTGTCGGCGCGGCGCGCGCATTCGCGAGCGCGAGCCCGGTCACGGCACACGAAGACCACCAGCGGCAACGCTGCTCCGGGTCGAGCGTAGCGTCGCAGTTCAGTGGACCAACCGGCAAGAAAATGGTCGTAGCGCTCGAGCTTCGCCGCACCGCCACCCTCCGGCAGACGATCGTCAAGCTCGACGAGAAGCTCGTGGCCATCTTTGGGAACCACTGTTGCATCGGGGCGCACACTCTGGAAGTGCTCGACCTCGACCCTCTGGCCAGAGGCGACTGTGCGCAGGAAATCGTGGGGCGTTCGACCCCCCGGAAGGCATATGTCGGCTGGACCTACCATCCGCCGCTCGCCGAACTTCGAGCGCGTCGGCGGCGTAAGGAGCGACTGCTCAGGACCGCTCAACATGCACGGGCCACTGGCAAACGTGTGCTCCACCGCCAGTACCCAACCGGCTACTCGAACGTCGTGGCGTGCCTGCTGCAGCAACCGCTCTACGTTGCGTGAAGGGGATTGGGGAGGGGATGGGTCGTTCCCATGAGATTCCCCGCCCGCGACAGATCCAATAGCCGACCCGCCGTGCTTGACGCAAAGATCGAGTCCCGTGGGTGTCACCGAATAGCACATCGGCACACCGCCGCCGTCTTTGCGATGAAACTGAAGGCGCGCCACCAGACCCGCGTCAGACAACCGCTTGAGGCGGCGTTGAGTGGTGGTGGCAGCACGACCGTTGTTGAAGCGGCGATGGATCTGGCTGCTCAGCAGGTGCCTCATCGAGGCGATCAGCGCGAGCATCTCGATGTCGAGCGGTTCTGGATCGAGCGTGGTCGGCGAACTTGTGCTCTTAGCCCAACGCACGCTGTGGGCAGCGCTGAGGTCCACCAGCTCGCGATAGCTCTCTGCCGCCATCGGTGGGAGTACTCCGCTTGGCCGTGGAGCTTTCTCGGCTACTGTCGCCTCCGAGGCGTCGCCGTTCTCCAATTTAGGCTCGCGCTCCCAATGAGGCTGGCTGAGATCCTCGCGATAGCCTCCCCCACGTTCGGCCTGCCTGGAAGCATGCAGTGCGAGCCGCTGCTCGTCGACACGCAGCGGAAGCGTGTGCGCAACGAATGGTGCCTGGCGCCCCTCAGGCGTCACCCAGCTGACAATCGCGCTATGCCGCGGCAGATGCAAACGCACGTCGGGGCGACCTAGATCGGACAGGTTACGGATGCCGGGACGCACGGTGTCGGAGAACTCCGCCATCGTCAGGCTCGCCGCGTCGCGCGCGTCGCGTACCGAGGCGGTAGCGAAATACACGCGGTGGGCGAATAGTGCGTCGAGCTGTGCACGTACATCGCGATCGATCCACTGCGAGTCCGTCTGCCAACAAGCAACTGTCTCAAGGCCAGCGGAGCGCTTCAGCGCCATCGTCTCGGCAAAACCGCGGTTGAGCACGAGTGGCGCCTCGTCCACCTTCAGCGCGACAGCCGTGCGCTGCTCAGCCGCCATCCCGTCCTGGCTGCGAGCGAGCGCCGCATCGAGCATTCCAATGAGCAATTGCATCAAGACGCTTGTGTTGCCGGCACCCATCGTGCCAAGCGCACCCTTCACAATCAACACCTCTGCACCCTCGATCACCCGATCGAAGCTGACCCGCAACGAGTCGTTGAGCAAAACTCGCTTTATCGAGGGAGAGTTGAGTAGCCTCGCGAGCTTGTTGACGGGAGCATCGAGCTTGGCCGTGGTCATGCCGCGCGCGTCCGCCAGCTGAGCCGCTAGCTCCGACGTGAAAAACTCCGAAATCTCCTTGAGCTCGGGCTGGGTGCGCAACCGTCCGGCCACACGCGCGCGGTAGGCGTAACCCTCCTCCCCCACCGATAGAAGCCGCGCGGCATCCCACAGCGTGCTCGCGCGGTCGTAGGCGAGCACCGCAATGATCGCGTTGCGTAGATAGCGATCGGATGAAGCTTTGATTTCATCGTCGAAGAGATGCTTTAGCGCCGCAACGACGTAGTCGGCGATCGTGTCCGCTGGAGCATCGACAGCTAGCGGATTGAACCCGCACGTGGGGTACGCGAAGTCGAGCAGCGTGCAGGTGCGCTCGGGCGGTACCAGGCTGAGCGCCGCCTCGGCCGCATCGCCCTTCGGGTCGAGCACGATTACGGCGCAACGCTCGCGTCGCAGATCCTCGGCGACCGTCGCCACGAGATAACTCGACTTACCTTGCTCTACGGTCCCAGGCACAGCCGTGTTCTGGCGGCGCAGCCCAGGATGGATCGATACCGGGCCATGGATGTCGCGCAGCGTGCCGCCAACTCCCTCTTGTATGCGCAGGATCGCGGGCGGCGCCGGAGCGAGTGGCAATGGGTTGCGCGTGAACGGTACCGTCGAGTAGTCGACGGAGGGCATGTGCCACATACTTGCCAGCTCGGTCGAGGCGAAGACTCCCTTACGAATCGAAGGCAAGGGGTTACCCTCGCCGCGCTGCACCCGCTGCGTGTACAAGCCCAGCCAACCATGACGGATCGGCGTGCCGCGCTCTACGATGCGGTTCTCCGCGGATGCCGCACGCAGCTCTGAGGCGATCCGCTCGCACACTTCCCGCCTCTGCCCCACGACGCGCACGTCCACAAAGAACAGTGGGCGATGCTGAACTTCCAGACCGCCCTTCAGCTCCTCGTCCTCGACCATCGAGCGGTCGAGCGGCGGCAGGCTCAGCTTGCGCTCGCGAGAAAGATGGTGCTCGTGGCGCTTGTAGGCACGCTTGGAGTGTCCCTCGAAGAGGGCTGGCGTCGGCGTCAGCGCGATCTGCACGAACGCGGGCGACGCACACGCCGCCATAGTCGTGAGCAAGCGATTGACAGCAGGTGCACGATCGTGCTCAAAGCGGTCGATGCGCTTTGCTCGCTTGGTGAACGGAGCGTGCTTCTTCAGGCGCAGTACACATGGGGGCGGTCCGGGTTCGCGGGTCGCTCGCTGCAGGCCGCAGTTCGTGTAGGCGCTACGCAAGGCAGCCTCGACCAGTGACTCAAGCCCAACAGGACACGTCAGCGACAACCACGCCTCACGGTCGCAGTGGACCTCGAGACCGATTGACGGCTGGCCGCCGAGAAGTCTTCTCCACCAACGGCGCAGCAGTCGCTTGTGGAGCGCCTCGAACATGTTGACGATCGCCTCCGCCGTTGGATCGTCGCCGCGATAGGGGATCACCTTCAGACGCACATATCGTCGCCGTCGACGAGCCCTCAATCGACATGCGGTCACTGTCGCGCAGGACAGCCCGAGCGCCAGCCCGACAATACTCACCGCCGTGGCCGCTGCCGTTGTGAGGGTCGCCATCAAGGCCGGACTTGCGAGCGGTCGAGGGGATGCAGAGATCGTGTACGAAAGCGCTGGCTCTGAGACACACCCTCTGATCCGACCGTGCGTGCGCGACGGGACGGCCGCCGACGCGCCGGCATATGCAGGACCCAGCGAGCCCTGCCAGAGATGACTCCTACATCGGTCTGGTGGCCCTCTCGACGCGCTCGCCGCGAGCCGTCAAGCGCCATTCGTTTGGCGCACCCTTTGACTGCGCCTGATCGACGTTTTCGATCAGGTCGAGGCGCTCAAGACGAGACAGCAGCTTTGATATCTGGCCCTGATCGGCGATCCCGGCCCCATCTGCCACCGCGCGGTTGCTCGCCTGCGGATGCTCCTTGATCGCGCTCAATACACGCACCGTCCGGTAGGTAAGGCGCATGTCGAGCCCGGCCATCGGGTCCTTGCCAACGCCCCGCTCTGACTTCGCGCGACGGCGAACCTGCGGTGCCGGACGAGCCAGTTCGCGACTCGCTGCGCGAGTCCCCAGATAGGGAAGCACGATCATGCTCATGAGTGGGCCGTGCAGCCCGATGTAGGGCTTGGAACTGCGTTCGAGCATACGCGTGTGGATCACCGCGAATGCCGCGCCGATTACACCTTCGGCAGTCACGCTCGGCGGCTCGCGCTTGGTCGTGGCGGCGGCGCGACCTTCGTCGATCACCGAGCGCAATTCGGCAAGCATGCGCGCACGCATCTCCAGTACGCGCGGACCTCCGCCGAGCGCATCGACGACGCACAACCGCGCAAGCTCGGGCTCCTCGTCGATGAATATCAACAGTGCCGCCAAACCCGCACGCACACCCTCGCGCCACGACGATTCCTGTGCATACGCTTCGACGACCCTCCCTCTGACCTGCTCCAGCGTCCGTTCGAACACGGCCAAAAAACAGTCCTCACGATCGACGAACAAGTCATAGAACGTCTTGCGCGAGACTTTCGCGCGGTTGATCACCTGCGCGACGGTGAGCCGCGCGTAGCCGTTTTCCTCGATCGCCTCGACTGCCGCGCTAAGCATCCGGGCACGCTGGATCTCAGTTACGTGGCCGCGTGGCAACGCATCCGGTTCTGCCCGCTGCGTTTGCGCTTTTGAGCGCGTCCTCATCAAACGCGTCCTGCTAGTTGAAGCCATGTTTCCCTGCCTGGTCGGTGCTATTCAACGTTGATCCGAACTCCGTGGCCTAGGGACACGGCACTCGGCTGCTAGTGCGACGTCGCCGAACCCGTTGTCTCGGTCGTACATCGCACACAGAGGTTCATGGGTTCGAGCGCTCAAGTCGAGCCGTGTCTCCTACTCCGCGCCTAAATGCCGTCGAAGTTCGCAAAACATCGGTCGCACCGCTAGTCCTGCCCGCTCGGACCCGTTGAGCGGCGAATTTGACGATTCGGACGCTACAGCGCAACCGAGCAGGCGCGTTGAGCGCGCAAAGCCAGCAATCATGCGGCCCAGCTCGTAGAGAATGTCTCTGACAATCGCGGAGCGCACGCCATCAACGACCTTCGTCGGCTGGCTCCCCATAGGATGACCGCACGTGAGCCGCACCGACATCGACCTCACTCGACATGCTTGTGCATAGGTATCGCCGGTGGATGAGCGAGGCGGAGCGGCTCGACACGGCGCTCTATGCAAAGGTCGCCAGCACGCCGACGCCAGTCCTGGACAGATCGATGCGCCGACTATCGCACGCGGCCAACTACTCGCGATTGTCGCTCGCATCGGCGACTGTGCTCGCCCTCGCGTGCGGTCCGACGGGACGTCGAGCGGCGGCCCGCGGCCTCGCGTCCGTGGCAGTCACCGCGACTGTCGTCAACCTGGCAGTAAAGCCACTCAGTCGCCGGCGGCGCCCTAATCGCGCGGCCGAGCGAGTACCGCTCGAGCGCCACGTGCGAATGCCCGTGTCGACGTCGTTTCCATCTGGCCACTCGGCAGCTGCGTTCGCATTTGCAAGCGGCGTGGGAACGACGATGCCAACCGCGGCAATCCCGCTAGGCGTACTCGCGACGCTCGTCGCGTACTCGCGGGTACACACTGGCGTGCACTATCCCGGCGACGCTATCGGCGGCGCGCTGATGGGCATCGCACTCGCCCAAATGACGGCGCATGCGCTCGACCGCCGCGAGAGTTGAGGCCCACGGTCGCCGTGCGAGTCGGCGAGGAGCGGCCCGGCGGATCAACGCCCGGACGGCGATCAGTGACCCAATCGCCTCGCCTCGTCTCGCCCACGGTCCAAGCGCTAGGTTCGTTGATGAGCCTCAGCCCACGCGACAATCTTGTCGGATTCGTCGACGACCGTGTCGTCGTCGAGCACGAGCGTGGGGACCTTGTAGTTACCGGTCAAGCGCTTGACTGCGCAGCGGCCACGGAATAGACGATCGGTTCCATAGCAGCCGTAAGCTCTTATGACTTCCGGAGCGTAACCGGCCGCGACAAGCGCCCTGTGAGCCCGAGCACACGGATGCCGTGAAACGGGGCCAAAGGTGCCGTAACAAATGTAGAGCTTCATCGCTGAATCATTATCGACGATCGGCGTAGCGGTGTAGCGTGGGAGAGGGTTCTGCCGATGCTGAGAGGAGATAGAAGGCCAGCTAAGCTCGGCTGCAACCGAAGTCTCAAGACATCAGCCTCCGATGTCCAGACACCGATGTCCCGACACATCACAAAGGGTGAGCGACGGGATTCGAACCCGCGACCGCCGAGACCACAACGCCCCCCGACCAGGTCCGATAACCTCAAATTGCCTGCAAAACAGCGGTTTTACAAAAAGGTGAATTAGGCACAATTCGCTCACTTTGGTACCCCGGACGGTACCCTGGCGTAGCCACTATGAAGTACAATGCGCTACATGGATTCACCGTCGCGCACATCATCTCGCAGACGTTCGTCTGTATCACGTCCCCGTCGCCCTCGAGGTACTGGCGCGCTGATAGTGCGCAAGGACTCAGCTGGGCGTGAGGCGTGGTACGGCAAGTGGTGGGTCGGTTCATCGCAGGTCAAGCGACGGATCGGGCCCAAGCGCACTCCGGCACTACGCGATGGCCTGACCCGTAGCCAGGCCGAGGCGGAGCTACGCAAGCTGATCGGCTCGGTGCAGGTCGCGCAGGCTCGACGCGAGCGCATGACCGTAGCCGAGGCGGGCGAGCTCTTGATTGCCAGTGCCACCACGCGCGGCTTGAAGCGCTCGACAGTGATGTCCTACGAGACGATCTGCCGTGTCCACCTGTCTCCGTTCTTCGGATCGCGCCCGCTGGATCGCATCCTACGACGCGACGTGGAAAGCCTAGGCGCTCAGATGATCCGCAAAGGCAAGGCGCCGGCGACCACTCGACACGCGCTGAGCGTGCTCCATACGATCTTCGAGCACGCTCGCCGCCAGGAATGGGTGGTCGCCAATCCCGTGAGCCTTGCTGACAAGCCACGAGTCCAGCAGGTCGATCCCGACATCAGGTTCTTGGAGACCGAGGAGGTCGAGGCCTTGGTGCGAGGCGTCCCTGACGACTACCTCGGGAGGGTTGAGCGACCGATGTATCTGGCGGCTGCAATGACGGGAATGCGCCAGGGCGAGCTGCTGGCACTGCGCTGGCTGGATGTCGATTGGGCGGCCCAGCGAGTTCGCATCCGGCGGAACTTTGTGCGCGGAGAGTTCGGCACGCCAAAGTCCAAGCGCTCATCTCGGAGCGTGCCGCTCGCCGATCGCCTCGCGCGCGAGCTTGACCAGCTACACCGCGAGACCAACTGGCCGGGAGAAGACGATCTTGTGTTTGCCCACCCCCATACTGGCAAGCCGATCGATCGGTCAAAGCTGCTCAAGCGCTTCAAGTCTGCGTTGAAGCGTGCAGGTGTGCGCGATGTCCGCTTCCACGATCTGCGCCATACGTTCGGTACTCGTTTGGCCGCGCAGGGAGTACCGATGCGAACACTTCAAGAGATGATGGGCCACCGCGACTTTAAGACGACCCTCATCTATGCCGACTACGCACCAAGCGCGCATGAGGCGGGGTGGATCGAGGCTGCCTTTGCTCCGCAGGCCGACGCGCTCGCGTTTCGAGAGCCGATGGCTGCGGGCGGTGGTGAATGAAGCCCGACGAGCCGCCGCCTAGATACGAAATCGAGTTCTTCCGCAGCGCCGACGGCTCCGAACCGGTGCGCGGCTTCCTAGACTCGTTGAGCAACGACAAGCGCGACGCTCTTATCGCAGCACTCCGCCAGATCCTGGCCCGCCAGGGTCTCGACATCTGCAGGTCGGAGTGGGGCAAGCAACTTGGCGGCGGTCTCGCCGAGTTCCGCCTCAGACACGATGAGCGCGAGATACTCGCACGGGCGGGGATCGCCCAGCCTGACCTTCCAGAGTCCTCGCCGGAGAAGATCCTCCTGCGCGTGTTCTTCCATGCACATGGCAAGCGCTTGATCTTGCTGCTTAGCGGCTATGACAAGGGAGCGCGTTCGAGCGCTCGGCATCAGCAACGTGAGATTGAGCGAGCGCGTAATCATCTGACGCAGTGGCGTGCCATGCAGTCGCGCAAGCCACGCGCGTCCAGAGCAGCTTCTAAAGGTCGCTCCAGGCGCCATTGACGATACATGGGATATACGCCATACTCTAGATATGGGCACGAGCCTCGACGCTTACATACAAGAAGTCCGTGAGCGCTACACCGAGACGGAGCGCGCCCACCTCGACGCAGAGATGCGCAGCTTCGATCTTGCCGGACAGCTGCTCTCGCTACGACTGGATGCAGGCGTAACCCAGCAAGAGCTCGCCGCGCGCTCGGGTATCTCTCAGGCCGACATCAGCCGGTACGAGCGCGGACTCGGAAACCCCACTCGTGCGACGATCGATGCCCTCGCCGTGGCACTCGGCGCACATCTGGAGCTCGTACGCAACACCAAACCAGCTGCGCAGTCCACGCCGATCGGCGCCTGAGCGGCAACACATGCGTAGCGCCCGCCCAAGGGCGGGATATTTCCAGCAAACTTCGAGGTCTGATGAGGCCATCTTCCTAACCCCGCAACCGGGATTCGTGTCGGGACTGCGTCCCGGATTTGGAGTCCGCTGGAGCGGAGTAACCCTCCAGCCCTTTCGGGCTGGGTCGGGTTTTGACCGTCGCGGACCGCGTGAGCATGTGATTAATGGAGGGTTGTTGGAATGGTCCACGACGGTCAAAACCCGACCAGATGAGCCCTTATTCAGGGACGAGACGGGGTTGGTATTGCCTGCCATTGTCGTAGCGGCGTGATGGTTGTGGTTAGGGTGTCAGGTCGTGTGCCGGCGCAGTAGTGATTTCAGCGTCGACGATGATCCCTGAGCGTTGGTCGGCGGGACGGAACTGCAGCACCAAAGGGGTGCAGCGTTGGGGTCCTTTGAAACGTGTGCGTGACTCTGGTTGGTCCTATAGGGACGTTTTTGTGTCCCGTTCGCTGCGGTTGGACGGATTAGGCATGTGAACAGGAATCTAGGCGCATGGAGGCGCGTGTAATGCAGACAAATAGGGATTCGGAAATCGTCTATTGGATCGGTTGTCTCGGTGCCGCCGGCGCCGAGCACGTGATGCACGAGTTCGCGATGAGTCGCAGCGCCGCCTACCAGCGCCTCAGATCCCTGACGCGCGACAGGCTGCTTGAGCATCACGCCGTTCTCTACGGGCGTCCCGGCATGTACACCGCGACGCTCACCGGGCTGCGCTGGCAAGGCATCTCGCATTTCGGGGTATGCAGCGTGCGTCCCGGCGGCTTCGAGCACGCCTGGCAGGTCGCGCACGTCGCCGTTGAGCTCGGAGACGCAATGCCGGACTGGGAGTTGATAAGCGAGCGACAGCTCAGATCGATCGAGAGCGAACACGACGAACTGCTCGCCTCAGCGCAAGTCGGCCAGGTCGCTTCTCGCACAGTGCTTCACCGGCCCGACCTCGTCTTGAGCTGCACAGCGGGCCTGGTCGTACCAATCGAGATCGAGCTGTCAACCAAGTCGGCGTCAAGGCTCGCCGCGATCTGCCGCGGCTGGGCCAGGGCCCGGCATGTCAACACCGTCTACTACCTCGCAACCCCAGGACCAGCACGTGCTGTGCAACGCGCCATCCACTCAACAAGGACAGCCGACCGCATACGAGTACTCAGCCTCGATGACATCCCACAGCTCGCGACAGAGCAGTACGCAATCCAAGACAAGCCCATGGAACCCAGCCCGACAGAACCCCAGAGCTACCCAAACGAATACGAGGACGAGCACGATCACCGAGAGGACCATCAGACCAATCCCCGCACAAGCGAGGCATACCGATGAACCAGACAAGCGAAATCAAACCCACAATGCGACCGCTCGACGGGCCACTACTGCGACCCGAGCAAGCAGCCGAACTACTCGCTGTGAAGCCCAGCTGGATCTACGACGCCGTCCGCACAGGACGCCTCCCCTGCCTACACATCGGACGACACATCCGCTTCACCCGCACCATGCTCGAAACCTGGCTGATCGACCAATAAGACGAACTCAGCGGGCGTTCGGCTCTTCTGGGGCCTCCTGACATCGCCTCCCTACCTACCGCTAGAGGCCCAGGGACACTGAGGGTCGTTCGATCTGATGGCCGGACCGAACTCGCGACAGGCCCAGGAGCGACCAACTTCATGGCCGCCGACGCTACTTCACGGGCATACTTTGGTACCCCATTGGTACCCTGTGGAGATTGTAACAAACTGTCACAAGCTCAAAAACCTGCGATTTGCAGGCCTTTCGTGAGGGTGAGCGACGGGATTCGAACCCGCGACCGCCGAGACCACAACCCGGAGCTCTACCAACTGAGCTACGCCCACCAAGCGAAGTAGGCGTGAGTTTAGCGTTAGATCAACCGCGCAAGAGGTCTTCAGCGAGCGCGAGGCATTCGCTCGGAGTGCGATCCGGATGACGTTCCAGCGCGAGCTGCCAAGCTCGCAAGAGCGATATGGGATCATCGCCCAGTAGGCCGAGCAAATCCCCAGCTAGGGTCGCGACCGCAGGATCGAGTCCGCGCACGGGCGCTCCGCGAGAAGGAGCCTGCCCGCTCGCCACGGCCCCTACATGTCCACTGTCTGCCTCACGCGACACGTCGGCATCGGCACGAGCAGCGGCAAGCATGCGCTCGGTGACCTCCTGACCTTCGCGCATAGCGGTACGCCAGCCACGTCCCATTGAGAGCTGATCAAGCGCTAGGCGAGGACCCTCGAGTACGGTCAGCTGAGCTTGGTTTGGGTTCCACTTGCGTTCCCCGAACTCAAGCCACTCTCCTCGCGCCCACGAGTCGAGGACCGCTTTGCGCAGCTCTCCTTCGGTGAGGTTGAAATGGCAGAAATTGTGGGGGAACTGGCGCAGCTCGACGTGGTACATGCAGCTAAGCGTCGCAAATCGCCATTCACAATGGTTTCGTCGGCTCAACCAGGCCACCCGCTGCGCCGATGAGCTGCACATGCCAAACGTTGTGCAACAGCCACGCCATCGTCAGCTGCGACTCGGAGTGCCGCGCGCACAGACGGCTGAGGCGCACAAGAAGCGTGCGCATCGACCGCTACCGCAGATGGCGCTCGGCGTGCTTGGCTGGGCGCTGCTTGGTCTGGCGATGCCTCGGAGGGCCACTGACGCTACGTCCGATAGCGCGACTGTCGCACGGAGCTGGGGCTCCTGGTGGGCGCGCCATCCCCGATTGCTACGAGTGCTCGTCGTCGTGGCGTTGTGCTGGTCGACGGCATATCTCGCTTGGCGAATCGGCTGGAGCTGGCATCGATCCGACGTTCTGCTGTGGGCGTGCTTGCTGGTCACCGAGATCTATGGCCTATGGAATCTGGCGACACTTGCGTGGCTCACTTGGGATGTGACTCCTGGCGAACGTCCGCCCGCAGCGCCAGGAAGCAGCGTCGACGTCTATATCTGCACATACGACGAGGCACCCGCGGTGCTTGAGGCAACGCTGGCGGGCTGTGCGCTCATGAGCTATCCGCACACCACTTGGATCTTGGACGATGGCGCCCGCGAGGAGATTGCCGAACTTGCGAGTCGATGGAGCGTTCGCTACATGACGCGTCCTGACAAAAGTCACGCTAAGGCGGGCAACATCAACCATGCGCTGCCGCAAACCGACGGTGAACTAGTGCTCGTGCTCGACGCAGACCATGTGCCGCTGCCTGACGCGCTGGAGACGATGGTCGGCTACTTCGAGGACTCCGACGTTGCGCTTGTACAGACACCCCACGACTTCTCAAACCACGATTCGATCCAGCACTACGACCTTGGCCGACACGAGCAGTCGGTGTTCTTCTCGGCGATCTGCGTTGGCAAGAACCGCCACAATGCGGCCTTCTGGTGCGGCTCGTGCGCACTGATCCGGCGCGAAGCACTGCTCTCGGTCGGGGGTGTGGCCACCGACACTATCGCGGAGGATTTCCACACGACGATCAAGCTCCACCGGCGTGGCTGGCGCACCCACTACGACGAGCGCATCATCGCGCAAGGACGTGCTCCCCACGATCTCGCTGCCTATCTTCTTCAGCGTGACCGCTGGGCGCGAGGTAACCTCGCCGTCTTCACCACACCGGAGAGTCCCCTGCGCGCGCACGAGCTGACTTTTAGCCAACGCCTGAGCTACCTGGCCAGTCTGCTCTCTTACCTGGCTGGTCCGGTGCGGTTGCTGATGGTGCTGGTGCTCGCGGCTGTACTTTGGACGGGAGCGCTGCCACTGCGAATCGCTCCGCTGGCGCTCGCCTCCCTGTGGGCGCCCGCGACCGTACTGATGGTGCTCGCCGGCTCCGCTTTGTGCCGCGGACAACAGAGCAGCGGCGAGGCGACGCACTACGAATTGTGTACGGCCGAGATTTTTGCGCGTGCACTGCGCTGCATGTTTCGACCGGGACGGGCGAATTTTCGAGTTACTCCAAAGGAGGGCATCGATCGTGGCGGATGGGAAGCGGTGCGCCAGTTCCGCGTGCTGCTCGTGCTTGCTGGCTTGCTCGGCTTGGGGCTTTTGCTGCGCATCCTCGAGGATGTCGGCGTCGGGCCACTGCCTGCGATGCACGGCTTCGCCGCATGGTTCCTGCCCCTACTTGGCGCCTTCGAGTTGCGCCGCATCACTCGCACTCTTGCGTTCGTGGGGCGCCGGCGACAGTTGCGGGGCGAATACCGGACTCCTATAGCCGCTGGGGCTGTGATCGTCCCAAGTGGACATTTGCGCGACAGTGATCCTTCGTTGCTCGGACGGATGCACGACATCACCACCAGTGGGGTCGGCTTTGAGCTATCACGCCCCTTGCCGATCGGTACGCTCGCGGATCTCACCGTCCAGCTCCCCGATGTCGGCCGTGACCCTGTCCCGACAAGGCTGCAGGTGGCCGTACGCTCGTGTTTGGCACACGGTGGGGAATGGCGCATCGGTGCGGCGATCGTCACTTGCGATGAGGAGGATCGACGGCGCGTACTGTCCTACTGCAATGTCGTTTGGCCATATCGTCGTTTGCGCGGCGAGGCCGATCCGGTACCGGAGCTTGTTGCTTCTTCCAGCAAGCAGGCGGTTTTGCCGATACTACCCCGCGAAGCCACGCTCGGATAGAGTCGCGACCGCGCCGCCCAAACCAGGGTTACTCCTCTGGCGGGCGACGCTCACGCTTGCGTTCGGTCGCTCTGCGCTTAGCTTGAAGGCGTCGCTCACGCGAGGCCGCGGTCGGTTTCGTGGCGCGTCGGCGCTTGGGAACGGCCAGCGCCGTCGAGAGCCGCTCACCGAGGCGGGCCAACGCCAATTCGCGGTTGCGTGCTTGGGAGCGCTCGTCTTGGGCGATCGCGACTACTCGTGGCCCGACGCGCGCCAGGATTCGGCCTCGTTGCGTATCGCTTAGCGTGAGCGAGGAGAGCACGTCAAAGCTCGCTTCGACACGCGAGGCTGTGACATTGGCGTGCTGACCTCCCGGGCCCGAGGAACGACTTGCGCGCACCGTCACCTCGGAGAGCGGGATCGTCGGCCCACCGGCGATTCGCAGCGCTCGCTGCGAGCCATCCGATTCGCTCAACGCGAACACCGATCCCTGTAGCGTGGCTGAGCAACCTTCCTCATCGATCGGATGGTAGGCGCAATATCCGTCGGTCATCGGCGATACCGCCGCGAATCCACGGACACCAAGTCCCGAACCGTTGGGCGAGAGGCCGTCCGGTGGGAGCCCGCCGAGGGGTCGTATTGTTCTGCACGATCCCGCTGCCCAAACGCGACGGCGCCGGCAACTTTGAACGATCACTCCCTACATAGACATCACGCGGGCGCTGGATCGGCGTCGCTGGTTGCGCTCATAACTGGAGCGTCGAGCGGCATCGGCGAGGCTACCGCGCGTCGCTTGGCGTGTGAGCCGGGGGCGCAACTAGTGCTCGTTGCGCGTCGTGAGGATCGCTTGCGCGCACTGGCGGACACCTTGCCGGCGCAAACCAGTTTCCTGGCCGTGGATCTGACGACGCCGGACGCTCCACAACGGGTGCTCGACCACGTACGCAACCATCACGAGAACCTCACGCTGTTGGTCAATAACGCAGGCGCATCGTGGCGAGGAAGCTTCGCCGACGGTGGGTACGCAAACGTGCGCCAAACGATGGAACTCAACTTCGACGCAACCGTGCGCCTAACCGAGGTGCTACTGCCACTATTGCGCTCGTCTGCCCCCAGTGCGATTGTGAACGTGTCGAGCACCGCCGCACGCGTCGCCAGACCAGGCGCCGGCGCCTACTCGGCCAGCAAGTTCGCGCTTACGGGGTGGAGCGATGCGTTGTTTGCCGAGGAGCGCCCCCACGGCGTCCACGTCGGTCTCGTGCTTCCCGGCTTCATCGTGACCGAGGGCTTCCCGGCGGCGGAGCTGACGGCCCGCCGCATGACGCGCTGGATCGTCTCGACCCCTGAGCGCGCAGCTGAGGCAATCGTCGACGTCGGTTTGCGCCGCAAGGCTGAACGCTATGTACCGCGACCATACGCGCTCGCTGCTATCGCTCGGGTACTCGCCCCAGGCCTTGTAAGAAAGGCACTCTCCAGCGGTGGAGCCTCGGTGTTCGTGACCAAAACCGGAGCCGACGCCGGGGACTGACGCGACGAAACGAGGATCGTAAAGATCGAACTCGAGCTTGCACGGGCTACTTGCGGTCGGATCCGGGCGCTCCGCGTCGTCTGACACAATGTTCTCGGTGTCCTGCCGACCAGTCGTGACCCTTGCGCTTATTGCGACGGCCGGACTCATTGCCGGCTGCGGAGCTAGCGAGCATCCGGCCACTTCGACGACGGCATATCCGTCAGCCACGACGAACTCGCGCTCATCGTCGGGGACGAGGACGGGCAGACGAGCCGGCACAGTCGCGCCTCTCACCAAGGCCCAGGCCATCGGGTTCGCTCGCGCTGTCAACCTCACAGCCGCAGATGTGCCTGGTTTCACCGCGACCGCAAAGCATGGAAAAGAACATAAGTCGGCAGCGGAAAAGCGGCTCGAACGCGGACTGACACTTTGCGTGGGGAAGTCTGTGAACTCCCCCATGAACCTCGCAGAAGAGAGTTCGAAGGACTTCAAGCTCGAACACGCGGTTCTGCACTTCAGCGTGAGTTCCGAAGTCAGCGTCGCGCAAACCCCGGCCCTGGCGGCTAAGGAGCTGTCGACGATCCGCGGCAACCACGTCCGCGGGTGTCTTTCGCACTATCTCGATCTACTTCTCAAGTATCAGATCCTCAAGGGACAGAGGTCTCGGGCCATCATCAACCCGAACTCGATCTCGCTGTCGATATCGGACGGCACTCCTCCCGCTCCCGGCGCGACGGGAAGTTTCTGGTGGCGAATCACGGCAACAGTCGACATCCACCACATCAAGCTGCCCTACTACATCGACATCCTTGGTTTTGTCTACGGTCCAGCCGAGGTTTCAATGTCCAGCAGTGGCGCGCTGCGACCTTTCCCGGCAGCCACCCAGGAACACCTCTACCTACTTCTACTCAAGCGGGCCGAGGCTCACCATTTGTGACCGCACCGACGGGGGACCGAGGAATCGAACCTCAAGCAAGGGTTTTGGAGACCCCCATGTTACCGTTACACCAGTCCCCCAGAAATGCCTGTTTTGCAGGCGATTCAGAGTCGTCTCAGGCGCTCGCGAACGCCGACAGACTTTACACGGCCAAGCGCCGGAGCGCACTGGGCCATCAAAGGACCAACAACCTCCGGACGCCCCGTGTGGGCGGCTCGGAGCACTTTCTAGGATACCCTTGAGCAGGGATGCTGAGATGCCTTGCGATAGCTCTGGCGGCACTCGCGGTGGGGGCTGTGCCTGCGACTGCCTCAACCACGCCACAGGACGCGGCGTCTACGCACGCCTATCTCATGGCCTCCTACGCCGCGCTTCACGCAGTCGTGAACGGATGGCCGACGGTCGAAGCCGACATCCACCGGCTTGACTCGAATCTGCAGACTGAATGCCCGGACGTGGGCGCCGGCTCCCCGCAAAGCGGGGAGGAGCAGAGGCTGAGCGACGAGGTCATCGGCGCGCTGTGGGCAACGTCCTATCGCGCGGATGCGGCGATTGTTCGCCGGTTCCTGCACGCGGTCGATCCATTGAAATGGAGCAATCCTGGAGTCACCCGTGCCGCCCGCGCGTATGCACGGAACCTGCAGGCGATGACCGCCTTGTCTACGCCGAGTCTGTGTGCGGATACGCGCGCTTGGATCGCGAGCGGGTACAAGGCTGTGCCCGCCGACACCGAACAATTCGATCGGCACGTGGAAGCCATTGAAATCAAAGAACTGCCTCGGAAGCTGCTGGCACCATACCTGGCCTCCGCCGACCACGGCCTGATGGCACGAGTGGAACACGAAGCGCGCAGGTTTGAAGAACTCGAATTCGTGCATGGCCAGGACGACTGGAACACGTTGCTCGAAACGCTTGCTCTGAACCAGTAGTGCCGTAGCACGAGCCTCCCGGAGGGGCCCAACAGCGACGGCCACGCAAAGCGCGTATTCGACGGGCCGCCCCAAGACTCAAGCAACTCGGCCGTTCGGTCGAAAAGGTGTCCAGATACAAACAGGGACACGCTTGTGACAATTCGCACAACCTTTCGAAATATCGCGCGACGCGAGGACGGGCTGACGCTGATCGAAGTGGTGATCACAGCGCTGTTCGTCGCGCTGATCGTGGTTGGCACGCTCACGGGCTTTCAGGTGATCGACCGTGTCTCCGCCGACCAGCGTTTCCACAATGTGGCCGCGCAGCTGGCCGAAGAGTCCCAGCAGCAGCTGCGTAGCGACCCGGCAAGCACGCTCAACCTGCTCGCCGGTACCTCCAAAGCGATGCGCAACTACGTCACCAAGAACGTCGACGGCACCGTCTACACGATTACGCAGGCCGCAGCCTACGTCAACGAATCGAAACCCAGTTCCGACTGCCTGGCGACCGCCGCCAGCGAATCCAGCTCCAAGGGCGACGGCGACTACCTCCGCGTCACGTCGAGCGTCACCTGGCCTCAAATAAAAGCCGCGAAACGCGAACCGGTAACCGAGTCGAGCATCATCACGCCGCCCGACGGATCGGCGCTCGAGGTCGACGCGACCAACGGCTGGAGCCCCGAAGAACCGCTCGCGGGCGTCACCGCCCTCGTGAAATATACGGGGGTCGAAGCCACCGAAGCAACCAATCTCGAAGGGACGACTGGCACGGCAGGCTGCGTCGTGTTCGGCGGCATCCCCTCGACCTCGGCAAAAGTCGAAATCAAAGAAATACCCGGCTATGTCACGACCAGCGGCGCGGTCAAAGTGCCGCCCAAGGAAGTCACGATCGCTCCGAACATCACGACGCATGACGCGGTGGTGCTCAACGAAGGCGGCGCGATCACGGCAAAATTCATGTACACGCCACCCGCCGGCACCGAAAGCTCCACCTTTACACACGAAGGCAGAGTGGAAACCGTCACCGGCGACACATTTGTGGCCGCATTCGAAGAAGCCACCAGCGCCAACGAATTTACGGTCGGCGCCACTAAATTCGAATACGAAACCAGTGGCGAACACAAGTACAAGCCTGTCACCGGCACCTACGGAATCACCGCAACAACGCCGATGGGCACGAGCTACGCAAAAGGCGACCTGTTCCCATTCCCCTCACTTGTGACCAAAAAGTACTGGATCGTATATGCAGGCGACTGCAAGGAAAACAACGCGAACAGCATTGACAGCGCCGTTACGGACGGCAAAGCTACCGTAGAAGCTGGAAAGACGACGGCCGAAGTCAAGGTGCCAATGACCTACCTGCAGGTCAACGTCTACACCGGCACCAGCGCGGCCCAGGGAGCACTCGCGAGCACAGCCTACAAAGTAAAGATCACCAACACCACCTGCGCCAAAGCGCCGACCCCAAGTAATGCATCGGCAACGAATCTCGAACATACGCAGGAAACCACAACGCTAGGGCATCTCGAACGCCCCTTCCAGCCGTTTGGTAAGGAGCAGGCGTGTCTCTATAACGCGGCCGAAAAACACACCTACACGTTCGAAGCAAACCTCAACTCGACGACCGAACACAGCGACACGATCTACCTCAAACAAAAAGAAGAAACGTACACCTCACCCGGAAGCAAAGACTCGATAACGGTAGCGAAAGCGTCTTCCTGCTGATGAGACCATCGCGCCCCACACTAGCCAGCCTCCGCCGCGACCAGCATGGCTTCACGCTAATCGAAACGCTGGTGGCGATGTTCAGCGCCGTGGTTGTCGTCGGCGCCCTGTATGCAATCCTCGACGTCTCCGTTCAGCAGGCCGCGCGCGTCACCGATGTTGTGCAAGCGACCCAGATCGGCAGAACCACGATGACAAAGGTTGTGGGAGAACTGCACTCGGCCTGCATCGCGTCGGAATTCGTTCCGATCCAGGTAGGCAGCATGGAAACCACAAGCAATAGCGAAGCTAAGCTCGTATTCATCAACGCGTACAGCAAAGAAGCGGAAATCTCGACCGCCTACAAGCATGAAATCGTGTGGCAAAAGAGCACCGGCCTTCTCGTCAACAGAACATACCAAAGCAATGGCGGAACTTGGCCCAAATTCACATTTCCTGCGACAAAGACAGAAACGCGCCTTGGGGAACACATATGGGAGAACCCCGTCAAAGGAAAAGAAACTGAAATCGAACCGATGTTTCAGTACTATAAATATAGTAAGGAAGCCAGCAAACTAAGCTCCGAAACAGAAGGCCTCAGCACGCTGAAACAGATCGGCCTGGAAACCAAAGGCGCCGAAAACATCCTCACCGCCAAAGGCGCGGAAGAAACCGCTGCCGTCGAAGTCAACTTCAGACAGGGACCGGTCGACAAAAACACGACCGAAGCTCGCAGCACAGACCTCAAAACACTTGTGACCCTGTCCTTTAGCGTGCCCAACGCCGAAACCCCGATCGAAGCAAAACCATGCGAATGATCAAAACGCTCAACCGACTACGCACCCGCGCCCGCGCCGAGGACGGGTTTACCATGATCATCGCACTCGGCGTGATGGTCGTCACAGGCCTACTGCTGGTCGCCTCCTACACCGCCGTAACTGGAGACGCCAAGCTCTCGCGCAACGAAATCATCCAAAAGCAGGCCTACTACGCCGCGCTTGGTGGCGTGCAGGAGTACGAGTATCAGCTGCAGAGCAACCCCGATTACTGGGAGACGTGCAAAACGCCCTCAAACCTGCTGTCTAAAGGCAAAGAATCGTACGAAACCAAGGAAAACGAATACAACGGCCACTACACGATCAAACTGCTGGTGGCAAGTACCGCGCCGGGCGGCACCAAAGAATGCCTGACAACCAACCCGTTTGGCTCGATGATCCAGTCGACGGGTGCGCTGGCCAACACCTTCCGGATCGAATCGACGGGCTACGCCGGCAGGGACAAGCGCACGGTGATCGCCACCTTCCACGTCATCGGCTTCCTCAACTACGTGTACTTCACCCAATACGAAGTCGAGGATCCCACGATCGCCGGCGATTCGACGACCGAATGCGAAAAATATTATGCCGAACGAACCAAAACCGGTGCGAAATGCCAGACGATCCTTTTTGCCAAGGAAGACAGCGTTAACGGCCCGTTTCACACCGACGACGCAACCAACGTGACCTGTAGCAAAGAACTCAACTTCGGGCGCCCGGGACATACCGACTCTGTGGAAATCAACGGCGGTACCTGGCCAGCCTGCGCCAAAGGGTCCGAACCGACATACAACGATCTCAAGAAAGAACCCACCAAAGGCGAAGAACTCAAGGCCCCAGAAAGCGACAAAAGCTTGCGCTCGTATGTGGAAGAAGAAAACAAGTTCACTGGCGTCACCTACCTGGAACTGAACGGCACAACCAAAGAAATCGCCGTCACCAACTACAACAAAACGACGAAAAAACTTGAAAAACTCAAAGCGATCAAATGGCCCAAAAACGGCTTGATCTACGTGCAGACCGGCGAAGGCTGCGGGTATACCTACACCCCAGAAGAATCGGACGAAAGCAACGAGACCAGCAAAGAGAACGAATGCGGGAACGTGTACGTCAAGGGTACGTATAGCGAATCGCTGACGATCGCCGCCGAAGACAACCTCATCGTCAACGGCAGCGTCTATCCGACCAGCGTCGAAGGCAAACTTGGCTCCGAACCCTCTGGTACAACCACCCTGGGCCTGATCGCAACGGAATACGTTCGCGTCTACCACCCGATCAAAGAAGAAGGACGCGGCTGTAGCAACGCCAGCGGCTCGCTGACCAACCCGTGGATCTACGCGGCAATCCTCTCCACCAGCCACTCATTCGTGGTCGACAACTTCGGCTGCGGCGAAAACCTGGGCGAACTGAACATATATGGCGCGGTCGCCCAGAAGTTCCGTGGCCCGGTCGGCACATCGGGCGGCACCGGGTACATCAAGAACTACAACTACGACGAACGCCTCGCTACCGACGAGCCTCCCTACTTCCTGAGCCCGCTGAACGCCGGCTGGAAGGTCGAGCGCGAGACGGGGGCCGCACCCGAATAGCAGGTTGGACGCGGGCACGGCCGAGTAGCAGGTCAGGGCAAGGCCATACCTACGACCGTACGGTGCAACCGCAGCCGAATTGCGTCGGGCAGCCGAATTGCGATCGGGTGCTCATGCGGCACGCCTACGCCACTCCCCCGTGACGCATCCGACCGATGCCCAGTGTAGTTTCAAAATGTGGCGAATTCACAAGACAGTCAGGGCTCCCAACATCTGGACGCGCTCGCGGCGGTGGCGCTGCACACACTTGTGAGCGAAGGACGCGTTGGCATGACCGCCGCCGAAGTCGCAAGTGCATGTGAGCGGGACCCCACCAACGCACCAGAGCTAGACGAAACCGAAGCAGCGCTGGACGTCCTGCTCGCGGCCGGTCTGGCAATCCGCAACGACAAGCGATTTAGGCCCACCCGTGCGGCGATACGCGCCGCCGAGCTGAGCTTCTGAACAGCGTCCGCGCCCGTGATCCTTGACCCGGGGAGCTTGACCGGGGAGCTTGACCCGGGGAACCCTATGCCCGGCTAGTTCAGCGCTCGCGCTAACTCACGCGCGCCCGGCGCACGTCCGGTTTACCTTACGCCCGCGAACAGAACCGCCGGACGCAGCCCAAGAGCGCGCGCGAGCTTGAGCACTGTGCGCAGATTGGGCCCGCGGCCGCCGCGCTCGTAGACGCTGATGGCCGCACGATCGACTTCGGCCTCGTAGGCAAGCGCCTCTTGGGAGAGCCCTGCGTGCTTGCGGGCGGCACGCAGGTTGGCGCCGAGTAGCGATGCGGGCTCGGTGCTGGTCTCCGGGTCGGCGGGCGGACCTGACGTGCGCGAACCGACGGAGCCGATGCCGTCCAACAGCGCGGCGGGTGCAACGGCGAGCGCGCCCGCGATGCGCACGAGCGTGGACAGGTCGGGCGAGCGCTCCGCGCGCTCCAGGAAGCTGATCGCGGCACGATCGAGCTGCGTTGTCTGCGACAACGTAACCTGCGAGAGCCCGGCATGCAGACGAGCGGCGCGCATGTTTTCGCCGAACGCGGCCACCTGCTCGTCGATTTCGTGATCGCCTGTGTGTCGCACGAGCGCATCATCCACGCTCGCCTACAGAAACACCACTGTAAAAACACAAGCATGGAGCGGCGCGTGGCGAGACGTGCGCCGCTTCCCTCACCAAGCGCAAACGGACTTGGCGCGAGCACGATGGTACCTTCATGCTGGTGATCCAGGATGTTCGATGACGCGCCCGACGATGCCGTTACACACGAACGGCGTGCCAAGGCAGACCGCCTGCGAGCGCAGGGGATCGAGCCGTTCCCTCACATACCACCTGCGAAGCGCACCGAGATAGCCAAGCTGCAGGAGGCGCACGACCCCGCCGAGCTGAAGGCGGGCGAGCACCCCAACTTCAACTATCGCATTGCCGGACGCGTGACCTCCAGACGCGGGCACGGCAAGACCACGTTCATCGACTTGCGCGACTTCTCTGGAGAGATCCAGCTGGCGGTGCGCCACGACACGCTTGGGGAGGAGGCATACGCACGCACCGTGGATCTCGACGTGGGTGACATCGTCGAAGCGGAAGGCCCTATCTACGTCACCCAGCGCGGGCAACTTGCGCTGAGCGTGCACCGTTGCACGCTGCTGACGAAGGCGCTGAGACCACCGCCCGACAAGCGCCACGGGCTGGGCGACACGGGCACGCGCTATCGCTATCGCGAGCTTGACCTGCTTGCGAACGAGAGTACGCGCGAACTGTTCGTGACCCGCGCGAAAACGATCGACGCGCTGCGCGCGTTCATGACCGAGCGCGGCTTCATCGAGGTGGAAACTCCCGTCCTGCAATCGCTTGCGGGCGGAGCGTCGGCGCGACCGTTTCTGACTCACCACAACGCGCTGGACCAGGAGATGTCGCTGAGGATCTCCGTGGAGCTGTATCTCAACCGCTGTCTGATCGGTGGGCTCGAGAATGTGTATGACCTCGGCAAGTGCTTTCGCAACGAGGGCATCTCCTACCGGCACAGCCCCGAGTTCACGATGCTCGAGTGGCTGATGGCCTACGCCGACCACAAAGACGTCGCGACCTTCACCGAAGAGATGGTCGCCTACGTCGCCCGGCATGTGCTCGGCACGACAACGATCGAGCGCGGCGGTGAGCAGATCGACCTGGCAAAGCCGTGGCGCAACACGACTATGCAAGCGGAGATCCTGCGCGTCACGGGCGTCGACTTCCTGGCGGTCGAGCGCGAGGAGCTGGCGGTGCTGCTGGAGGGCAAGATTCACCCTGACGCGAGCTGGGCGCAGACCGTGCAGGCCGTGTATTCAAAGCTCGTGGAGCCCACTCTCAACCAGCCTACGCACGTTTACGACTTCCCGTTGGAGTCCTTCCCGATCACTAAGGCCCACGCGAAGGATAAGAGGCTGGCCGAGCATTTTGATGCCGTGATCGGCGGTATCGAGCTGGTCAGCGGCGACTCGGAGGTCAACGACCCTGTCGAGCAGCGCGAGCGCTTCGTCGAGCAGCGCAAGCAGCGCCGCGCGGATGACGACGACGCGCCGCACCCCCACGACGAGGAGTATGTGCGCGCGCTGGAGTATGGCCTTGCGCCGTCCGCCAGTGGCGGAATGGGCGTGGATCGCCTGCTGATGATTCTCACTGGACACGAGACGTTGCGCGAGGTGGCGCCGTTTCCGGTCATGCGCGAGCTGCACGGCGGCGCGGCGGATTGAGCACCGGACCGCACGCACCGACCTTCATCCCCGGCCACGCCAGGCGCACACGCTTCGCCTCCGCCGCCAACCCGCCACCATCCGACTGCACGCACCTACTGGAAAGCTATAGTCGCGACAGACCTGAACGATGAGCGACAGCGATCACAGCTTCGAGCAGATGCACTTCGACCCGGCGCCGTCGCTCTCAGGCGAGGTACCAGGACCGCGCTCGCGCGAGATGCTGGCCGAGCAGGAGGAACTGGAGTCAAGCGCACGCTCCTACCCGCGTAGCGTGCCGGTCGCAATCGAGGCGGGCAAGGGCGCAACGATGCGCGACGTCGACGGCAACACGTTCATCGACCTGTTCGGCGGCGCGGGTGTGCTCAACACCGGCCACAGCCTGCCGGCTGCGATGGAGGCGGCGACGGCACAACAAAGCAAGCTCGTGCATGCGCTCGACTTTCCGACCGAGCCGAAGCTGAAGCTGATGCGCAAGCTGAAGTCGCTGCTGCCCGGCCGGTTGCGCGAGCGCGCACGCTTTCACTTCGGCGGCCCGACCGGATCGGACGCGATCGAGTCGGCGCTGAAGCTGACCCGTGGGCACACCGGACGCGAAGCGGTGATTGCCTTCCAGGGCTCCTACCACGGCATGACAACGGGGGCGCTGTCGGTCACCAGCGACGTGGGTTTCGGCGGGCCAACGTCGAGCCCGGTGCACTTCATGCCCTACCCCTACTGCTATCGCTGTCCGCTTGGCTTGAAGCCCGATTCGTGCGAGATGGCTTGCGCGCGTCTGCTCGAGACGTCCCTGGAAGACCCGCACAGCGGCATACCCAAGCCGGCGGCCGTACTGATCGAGCCGATCCAGGGCGAGGGCGGCACGATCGTGCCCCCGGACGGGTATCTCGCGGAGGTGCGCAGGATCACGCACGAGCAGGAAGTGCCGCTTATCGTCGACGAGATCCAGTCTGGGTTTGGGAGGACTGGCACGTTCTTTGCGTGCGAACACGACCGGGTCACTCCAGATGTGCTGACGCTGTCAAAGGCACTGGGTGGCATCGGCTACCCGCTGTCGTGCGTCGCATATGACCTGGAATTGGACACGTGGAAGCCGGGTGCTCACATTGGCACGTTCCGGGGTCATCAGGTCGCGATGGCGGCGGGGCTCGCAGCCATCGAATTCATGGGTGAGGTAGATCTGCCAGCCCATGCGATGGCGCTCGGTGAAATGACGCTCGGGTTGCTGCGCGAAGCGCAGGCGACACTGCCCTCTGTTGGGGATGTGCGCGGGCGAGGCCTGATGATCGGCATCGAGCTGGTGAAGGATCGCGACTCCAAGGAGCCGTGGCCGGAGATGGCGGCTCGGATCCGCACCGAGTGCTTCCATCGCGGCGCGATCATCGAGGTCGGCGGCCACTACGGCAACGTCGCCCGCTTCCTGCCGCCGCTCGTTATTTCGCGCAAGCTGATGCTCACCGGCATCGAGATTTTCGTGGAATCGGTGCGCGCCGCCGAAGAGGCCCTCGCCCGGCCCGCCGCGCTCGCCTCCAGCTGACGGTGAGCCGACTCCACGGTTGGCCGAGAATTGTTCGGCCACCGAGCCGGCTGCCGCATGAAACCGTCGAGCGATCTGATCGCCAAGCAATCTCAAACAGTGCGGGCGGAGGGACTCGAACCCCCATGGGCAAAAGCCCACTGGCTCCTAAGGCCAGCGTGTCTACCAATTCCACCACGCCCGCGGGTTGCGCTGGTGCCGTCCAAGATTGTATGGTCATGAGTGAGATGTCTTCAACTTCGGGGAGCAGGACGCCGGCGGGCGTGATCGTGACGCACCCAAATCGCGGCAAGCCGGCCGTGCAGGCGACCCGCGCAACGGTTGTGCTGCTGCTGCTCGTGTCCACTGCGCTGATCCTGGTCGTGACGATCGGAGGGTGGAGCACGCTGGAGGGCGGCATCCCGATCTTGCTGGCGTGGGCGGCCGTGTACTTGCTGATGGCCTACTACGCAGCCCGCTGGAGTCGCGGCGTGCTGCCGATCGCCGCCGCGCTGGGACTACTGCTGCTGATCTTTGCGCTCGTGGCCGCCCCGGCCTGGTTTGAACGCAACAAAGCTGGCTATGCCCCGCCAAACCTCAGCGCTGGCTTGCTGGGCGTCATCACCCTGCTGATCGTGCCGGTGCAGATGCTGCTGATCGCATTTACGATGCGCGGCTTCTCCCAGGGCTGGAACGTGGAGCTTGAGAAGCTCGACCCAACCGTCGACGAGGGCGCTCTGGCCAGACCCGCATAGCGACGCCGCGTAAGCGTAGTATTGAGCTATTGCGGCGGTGGCGGAACGGTAGACGCGATGCTCTCAAAAGGCATTGTCCGAAAGGGCGTGTGGGTTCGATTCCCACCCGCCGCATGAATCGAGAGGAACACCTCGACCAGTTGGCGCCTCGCGCCGCCTTGTTTGTTCAGCGGCGGTCGCGACCCAAGTTGGCACACCAGGGCGCTGCTCACCCCATGAGCTCGAGCAAACCTCTGGCGAGCGCGGGCACACATGCAAGCACCCCGAGCGGCAAACCATCACGTTCGGGCAACTCCGTCACGGTGAGCCCGACCCGCTCGCACACGAGCGTGCCGGCCGCGATGTCCCATGGCTTGGTGGTGCGCTCGAAGTAGGCGTCGTAGCGCCCACAGGCGGTCCACGCGAGGTCGAGCGCAGCGCTGCCGAAGCGGCGGATGTCGCGTACGCGCGGCAGTAGGCGCGTCAGCACCTGGGCCTGCGCGGCGCGCACGTCGGCGTCGTAGGCGAAGCCAGTGGCAACCATCGCGCTCGCCAGCTCGTCGCGGTCTGAGGCGACGATCGGCGCGCCGTTCAATGTCGGCCGCCCTTCGCGCGTGGCGAGGAACAGCTCATCGCGGCAGGGATCGAAGATGGCGCCCACAAGCGATCCACGGGAGTCGGCGACGGCCACGCTGACGCACCACTGGGGGATGCCAAAGAGGAAGTTGACGGTGCCGTCGAGCGGGTCGACGATCCAGGTGAGGCCGCTGGAGCCGTCCTCTCCCCCGCCCTCCTCGCCGAGAAAGCCGTCCACGGGTCGAGACCGGGCGAGTGTGTCGCGGATCAGGCGCTCGGAAGCTAGGTCGGCCTCGCTGACCAGGTCGGTGGGGGTGCTCTTGCTGGCGAGCACCGGCTCGCGACCGGCCTCGAATCGCTCCAAAAGCAGTGCACCGGCGCGCTGAGCGAGATCGACTGCCAGCGCCAGCAGCTCCTGCTGGGTTGCCGGCTCGCCCGCCGTGGTGGACTCGGGCGACCGACTCTCCCGCTCGGGCGTCGCCTGCTCGCCGGTCGCTGAGAACTCAGAGAATTGACTCCCCCGCTCCGGTGAGTTGCTCACGAAAACGCGGCGGGGCGCTGCTGCGCCCAGGGCTGCTCGGCCTCGAGCTGGCTGGCGAGCGCGACTAGTGTGACCTCATCGTTGGGCCTGCCAACGAATTGCACTGCGCGCGGCAGCCCATCGGCGGCGAACCCCGCGGGCACAGAGCAGGCGGGCTGACCGGTGAAGTTCCAGGGCGCTGCGTACGGGACCGTTGCGGACGCCGCGACCGTCGTCCGTAGCCACCCACGACCCTCGCGGGCGCCAATCTTCGGTGGGGGCGCGGGGGTTACGGGCATCAACAACACGTCGCAGTCGAGCAGCGGCTCGTTGAGGCGCGCGGTGTACTCTGCCTGTCGCCCGAGCGCCCACTCGACCACGCTCGCCGGGAGCATCCCTCCAAGGTGCGCGAGTGTGCGGATGCGCCTTTCCAGGCGCTCGGGGTGAGCGAACGTGGCGGCCTCCTCGTGGATGCTGCGCAGGTAGATCGCGGTGAACTCAGCTGGCGGCACCAGCGGGCCGTAGTCGATCTCGCGCTCTTGTACGTCGTGACCAAGGCTGCGCAACAGCACAACCGTCCCGTCCAGCGCGGCGCGGTTCTCGGGATGCAGCTTCGTCAGCGGCGAGGGCGGCAGCTTGCTCGCGAGCGCGATCCTCAGCGGGCGCGACGCTTGACCATCGCCCGACGAGGAAGACCCTCCCCCGACCGTCTGGGCTTTTCCCTCTGCCATCTGGAGTCCGGCCTGCCCAAGCGCTGCCAGGAACGAGCTCGGGGGCACCGGCTCGGCGCCGGGATCGTTCGGCCCCTCCGCGATCGCATCGTAGAACAGCGCGGTGTCGCGTACCGAGCGCGCCAGCACGCCATTGACAACCAGGCCGTGCCACGCACCCAGATGCGGCGCCAGCGGCACGCGTCCGCGCTGGGTCTTCAACCCGAATAGGCCGCAGTAGGCGGCGGGGAAGCGGATCGAACCGCCGCCGTCGCCCGCTAGCGCGGCGCCCACCAGACCAGCGGCGACGGCCGCCGCACTGCCGCCGCTGGAGCCACCAGGGCTGTGCTCGAGGCGCCACGGGTTGTGTGTGGCACCCCAGGTCGGAGACTCGGTCCAGGGAAAGGCGCCCAGCTCGGGCATGTGCGTCTTACCGATCACAATCGCCCCCGCGGCGCGTACGCGGCGCACGATCTCCGAGTCCTCGCGTGCGGGCTCACCGTAGGCGTTGGTGCCAAATGTGGTCAGCTCGCCGGCGACGTCGAATTCGTCCTTGACCGCGATCGGTACCCCTAGCAGCGGACGTTCGCCACCGGCGCCACGTCTGGCATCGGCCTGGTCGGCTTCTAGACGCGCGCGCTCGGCGAACACCACGCGGAACGCGTTCAGCTTGGGGTTGAAGCGTGCGATCCGCTCCAGGTAGAGGTCAACCAACTCGCGCGAGGACACATCGCCCGCGGCTATCAGCTCGGCCTGCTTGGCGATGCCGGCGTAGGCAAGGTCGGTGGAATCCATCACAGAGGAATCTAGTGCAGAGCCGAATCTGGTGCAGAGCCGCGTAGAGCGTCGGTCGCGGAGTGTAGGCGCGAGAAGCTCAGGCGACGAGGCGCGACCTGCTCGCTCTCAAACGGGCGTGACTGGATTGTGCTTGGCGGGCCACTCCCGCCGCTTACTCTCCGCGTGGGCAAAGCGCCGGATCAGATCCTCGCGCAGGCGCTCGGGCTCGACCACGGCGTCGACCACAAGCTCGGAGGCGAGGTGCAGGATGTCGATGTCCTGCGCGTACTCACGCCGCAGCTCCTCGGTCTTCGCTTCGCGCTCGGCGCCCTCAGGGATCGCCTGCAGCTGGTTGTAGTAGACGGCGTTGATTGCCGCTTGCGGTCCCATCACGGCGATCGACGCGCTCGGCAGGGCGATGCAGCAATCGGGGTCGAATGCGGGGCCGGCCATCGCGTATAGCCCGGCGCCGTAGGCCTTGCGCACGATCACGGAGATCTTCGGCACGGTGGCTTCGGATACCGCGCTGATCATCTTGGCGCCGTGACGAATGATGCCCTGGCGCTCGACTTGCGTGCCGATCATGAAGCCGGGCACGTCTGCCAGGAACAGGAGCGGAATGTTGAAGGCGTTGCAGGTCCAGATGAAGCGCGCGGCCTTGTCGGCCGAGTCGGAGAACAGCACCCCGCCCTTGTGCTTGGGCTGGTTGGCGACGATGCCGATCGCGCGACCGTCGAGGCGTGCGTAGCCGACGACGATCTCCTTCGCCCAGCGCCGGTGAACCTCGAGGAATGTGCCCGTGTCGATCAGGGCATCGATCAGCAAGACCATGTCGAACGGCTTGTTCTCGTCGGCCGGGACGACGTCGAAGGGGCTGCCTGGCTGCGGGCCGGAGGATGTGCCCTCCGTGGCGTCACCGGTCGCGCGCGGTGCGGGCGCGGCGGATGGCGCACTGGGAGGCGACTGCTCGCGGTTGGTCGGGAAGTAGGACAGGTAGCGCCGCGCATAGGCGATGCCCTCCTCGTCCGAGGAGACCAGGTGATGCGCGCAGCCGGACACGCCGGTGTGCATGCGCGCGCCGCCCATCTCCTCTAGGGTCACGTCCTCGCCGATCACCATCTGCGCCATGCGCGGCGAGCCCAGGTACATCGAGGCGTTGCCGTCGCGCATCACGACGACGTCGCAGAAAGCGGGGATGTAGGCCCCACCGGCGGCGCTCGGCCCGAACAGTACGCATACCTGCGGCACGACGCCGGACATGCGCACCTGGTTGAAGAAGATGCGCCCCGCCCCGCGCCTTCCCGGAAACATCTGCACCTGCTCGGTGATGCGAGCGCCGGCGGAGTCCACGAGATAGACCATCGGGATCCGCAGGCTGGCGGCACGCTCCTGGATGCGCAGGATCTTCTCGACGGTCTTCGGTCCCCACGAACCGGCCTTGACCGTGGGGTCGTTGGCCATCAGCGCAACCGGTCGTCCCTCGATCGCGCCGACCCCGGTGAGCACCCCGTCGGCGCCGAGACCATCCTCCTGCCAGTTGGCCAGCAGTGCCTCCTCGGAGAAGGAGCCTTCGTCCAAAAGCAAGTCCACGCGCTCGCGCACGGGCAACTTGCCCTGTTGGGCCGCCTTCGAGCGGTGGCGCTCGGGCCCGCCCGCAAGGGCACGGGCCTCAGCCTCGTGTAGGTCTCCCATCCTCGCGGAGCCTATCGGTCGGTTTTGCTGGGAGGACTCGCGGAGCCCACAGCGTTGAGGAAATCCGCATCGTGGGAAGGTTTCGCACGATGCGGAGTCTGCGCGTGTAAGAGCCACCTACGAGAAGGAGGCATGTTCATGTCCAGTCCTAAGACAGGCTCCTCGCTCCATCCTGCAGCTCGGACTCACAGTCGTCCCCGGACTCACAGCGGCCGACCGACCCACAGCCGACTGCGGGGCCGAAGGTATGCCGCGAAGGTCACATTACCCTTGCTGTTCGCGAGCGTGCTCGCGTGTCTAGCAATCTCGCCAGGCACGGCCCTGGCGTTCGATCACCCGTTCATCGGTCAGTTTTCCACGATCTCCTCGGTTGGCAGCACGGTGCCGGCCAATGAAGACCTGAACCCCTACGGGATCGTCGTCGTACCCAGGAGCGTTGGCTCACTGGTGCAAGGGAACGTCCTCATCAGCAACTTCAACAACGCCGAAAACCTCCAGGGAACGGGCACCACGATCGTGCAGGTGTCCCCCACCGGCAGCCTGTCCTTGTTCGCGCAAATCGACCCTGCCAAGCTCCCCGGCGCGTGCCCTGGCGGAGTGGGCTTGACGACGGCGTTGGCGGTGCTACCGAAAGGGTACGTCGTCGTCGGCAGCCTACCCACGAGCGACGGAACGGCCGCCACCGCGCAGGCGGGATGTCTGATCGTGCTCGACAAGAACGGCAACGCGGTCGAGACGATTTCCGGCGCGCCGATCAACGGTCCCTGGGACATGACCTCTGTCGATGAAGGCTCGGGCGCCACGCTGTTCGTGACCAACGTCCTGAACGGCACCGTCGCATCGGGCGAAACGCCCACCGACGGCGGCACCGTCGTGCGGATTCGTCTGCACATCGGCGGCAAACATCGTCCACCGGCGGTCACCGAAATGGACACGATCGCAAACGGCTTCCCCGAGCGCACCGACCCCGCCGCGCTTGTGGTCGGTCCCACGGGTGTCGCGCTGGGCGAAGAAGGCACGCTGTATGTCGCGGACACGCAAGGCAATCGCATTGCGGCGGTACCCAATGCCCGCTATCGGCAGACGCCACTGGAAGGCGGAGGCACGACGGTCGCGCTGGGCGGCTACCTCAACAACCCGCTCGGGCTGACGATGGCCCCGAATGGCGACATTCTCACGGCCAACGGAGACGATGGGAACATTGTCGAGACAACCCCCGTCGGGGCCGAGTTCCAGCCGGTTGACACCGGTGCCGGCGAAGGCGGGTTGTTCGGACTCGCCGTGGCGCCCTATCGCCAGGGCGTGTACTTCGTCAACGACGCAACCAACACGCTCGGCCTGCTGCACTGACGGACGCGGCGTTTTGCCAGGTGGGGTCGCCGGGCGGCGGCCCCACCTGCGGCAGCATGCACCGACACGGGAGCGGCGATGGCGGGGCAAGCTGACACTCGTGACGTGTCTGCAAGCGCTGCTCCGTGACGTCGATGTCGGAGCTGGGACCCACGTAGTCGGAGTAGCCTCTTGGGACATGCCTGCCGATGACGACTTCGATCTTTCGGCCGCCGGACTGCGCGCCGACGGTTCCGACCTGCGGATCTCGGTGGAGGTGTTGGCCAGCAAGCTCGAGAGTTCGCTGCCCTCCCAAACGCACGTGGAGCGTCGCGGCAGCGGGCTGCTCGGGCGCGGACAGAAGCGTGTGCGCCAGCTGCGCGTAAATCTTGGCGAGACGTCCTATGAGCTGACGGTGGCGGAGCGCGTCGAAGGCTTTCGCAAGCGCGAGGTTGGCGGCATTGCGATCAAGCGCGAGGCGCTTGACCCGGGCGAATGGGTAAACGCGCTGGCGGCGGACCTGCGCGAGGAGGCACAGCGCAGCTCCGAGGCACGCACCGCGCTGGAAAGGCTGGTGGGATGAGCGCGAACGAACCGCCACCCGACATCGAAGAGGACGACGAGCCCGCGGACCCAGGCGAGAGCCCCGCCGAGCAGGCCGAATCGTTGGCACGGGTCGAGCAGGGCGGCATTCCGCTCGGAGCCGAGCGACGACTGCGCGAGCTGGGCGAGAAAGGCGGCGCGTTCACATCCGATCTGTCGGTCGCCGACTTCGCGCTGTGCCACCAGCTCGGCCTGAAGCCGGTGTCGCAGGTGATGGGCAGCTCCATTTACCAAGTCGGCTACCAGAACACACCATGGCCATCGGCGATGGGCGGCGGGTATATGTTCGAGATGCAGGCACTCTCACAGGGATGGAACGAGGTGCGCGACCGCGCGCTGCACCGCCTGGCGCTGGAGGCGGGGCACGTGGGCGCGGATGCGGTGATCGGCGTGGACCTGCAAACGGGGGCACACGACTGGGCGGAAAACTCGATCGAGTATGTGGTGATCGGCACGGCCGTGCGCCACAGCAAGGGGACGACGAGCGGGGGCAATGGCCCGGTGCTGACGGAGCTGTCGGTGGCCGACTACGCGAAGCTGCTGAGCGCGGGCGTGGAGCCACTCGGGATCGTGGCATGGAGCTCGGTGTTTTTCGTCGGGGCGTCGTACTCGACGCAGAGACTGAGCGGCATGAACTTCACCCAGAACCAGGAGCTGCGCGAATTCACCCAAGGCATCTATAGTGCGCGCGAGATCGCGGTGGGGCGAGTGACAGAGCAGGCGGCCAGGCTCGGTGCGAGTGGCGTGATCGGGGTACGCATCGCCCACGGCATCCGCCAGGTGTCGCTCGGCGGAGGCACCTATTCACGCAACGGGCTGATGGTGACCTTCCACGTGATCGGCACGGCGATCCGCGAGGACCGCGCGACGATCCCGAATGCACCCGAGACAATCGTCGACCTTACGACCTGAGACCCAGAGCAGAGGAGCGCAAGCATGAGCGAAACCGAGGAGACCGAGACCACTTACGACCCCACGTCGCTCGAGGGCGTACCCGAGGCCGGCAGGGCGCGCCTGCAGCAGAACCGCGCGGGGCTGTTCACCTCTGACCTGAGCGTCAACGAGTTTCTGCTCATCAAGCAAGCGGGCTTCGACCCGGTGGGCTTGGTTGTGGGCAGTTCGATCTACCACATCGGTATGCAGCTCGCCGGCTGGAAGAAGAGCCAGGAGATGACGGTGCTGAGCGAAGCGATGTACGGCGCCCGTCAGCTGGCGATGACGCGCATGGAGGAGGAGGCCGACCAGCTCGGGGCCGACGGCGTGGTGGGTGTGCGCCTGGACATTGGCCGTTACGAGTGGGGGCAGGACATGGCCGAGTTCATCGCGATCGGCACGGCGGTGAAGCACCGCGAGGGCGTGCTGCACCGGGCGCCCAACGGCCGCCCGTTCACGAGCGATCTCTCAGGCCAGGACTTCTGGACGCTGCTGCGTACCGGGCATCGTCCGGTTGGCATGGTGATGGGTAGCTGCGTGTATCACGTGGCGCACCGAGGCATGCTGAAGTCGATGGCGCAGACGGGTCGCAATGTCGAGCTGTCGAACTTCACCCAGGCGCTGTACGACGCGCGCGAGCTGGCGATGGAGCGCATGCAATCCGAGGCGCAAACGCTGAGCGCGGAGGGAATCGTGGGCGTCGATCTGCAGGAGAAGAGTCATGGTTGGGGCAGCCACACGATCGAGTTTTTCGCGGTCGGCACCGCTATCGTGCCGAGCGAGGATCACGACGGGTCGATCGAAGCGCCAACGCCGGTGCTGGACTTGAGCTGAGCCGCCCGCCCGCTATGCATCGACCAGCACGCGGGCCGATCCGGCAAGAGACAATCACACGAGGGAGCCAGCCGATGAGCATCGTCACCACAGAAGACCGCGGGGCGGCGCGCCACATCGTGCTCAACCGCCCGGAAAAGCGCAACGCGATGAGCCAAGAGCTACTGCGTGCGCTCGCTGGGGCCCTGCGCGAGGCCGACGCCGAGGAGTCGGTGCACTGCGTAGTACTGCGCGGCGAGGGGCCTGTGTTCTCCGCTGGCGTGGACCTTGGCGAGCTGATGGCATCGGCCAGCAAGCCGGGCAATCTGCGGCCGTTCAGGAACACCTTCCTGGAATGTCCCAACCTTGCCGAAGCGATGCCCAAGCCGGTCATCTGTCAGATCCACAAGACCTGCGTGGGCGGAGCGCTGGAGGTGGCTCTCGGCTGCGACCTTCGTATCGCCTCAAACGACGCGCAACTGGGCTTGCCTGAGGTGAAGTTCGGGATCATCCCCGACGTGGGCGGATCGACGCGGCTGCCGGCCGTGGTCGGCCTCGGCAGAGCGAAGGAGCTGATCATGACCGGCCGCACGATCGACGCGGCCGAGGCCGAGCGCATCGGCCTGCTCAACCGAGTCGTCGCACCGGAGGAGCTCGAGCAGGCAACACAAGGGCTGGTGGACGAGCTGCTGGCCAACTCACACGTGGCGGTGGGACGCGCCAAGCGCGTGATCGACGCCTCGGCCCGCCCGGCTCTCGCGCAGACCTTGGAGATGGAGGTGTCGGTGCAGGAGTACTGCGTTGCCGCGATGCGCGAGAGCGCACAGCAGCAAGAGGTCAGCGTGGGTTGAAGTCGAGACTCAAGCGTCGGTCTGTAACGGCGCAGGAAAGAGGAGAAGCCCATCAGCAATTCATGTGGAAGCTTCTTGTGGTTTGAAACCTAGCCTTGATCTACCGCCACTCGACAGGACCAGCCACAAGCGTGTGGCTGCCCAAAGGTCGCCCCAGCACCTCCTGAACTCGGTGCGCGCAACCCAGCAGTGCGTCGAGGTCGATACCGGTGGAGATGCCCATCTCGTGGAGCATCGAGACGAGATCCTCGCTGGCGATGTTGCCCGTCGCGCCGGGCGGGACGGGACAGCCCCCCAGCTCGCCAAAGCTCGACTCGAAGCTACTGACGCCGGCCTGCAAAGCCGCGAGCACATTGGCGAGGCCCTGCCCGCGGGTGTTGTGGAAGTGGGCGGTCAACTGTACGTCGCTCAAACCGTCGGCCCAGCGCGGGAACAGCTCCCCCACCTGCCGCGGGTTGGCCATCCCGGTGGTATCTCCAAAGCCGATCTCCTGCGCGCCGAAGTCGCGCAGGAGCGTGGCAATCTTCGAGCACCCGCTCGGGCGGCACGCGACCCTCATACGGACATCCAAACGAGGTGGAGATGACAGCCTCGCAGCGCAGCCCCGCTTCGCGTGCACGCCCCAGAACCACCTCCAACCCGTCGAGCGACTCGGCAATCGACCGGTTGACGTTCTTGCGATTGTGGGTCTCAGACGCCGACATGAACACGTTGACCTCGTCGAATGCGGGCCGCTCCCCGACAGTTCCATCGTGTAGCTCAAGCGCTCGCTGCAGCCCTCGCTCGTTGGGGATCAGGACGCTCAGCGACACCTCCGCCGGCACGTCGATCGCCGCGAGCACCGCCTCCGCGTCGGACAGCTGCGGAATCACATCGGCGCGCACGAAGCTCGTCACCTCCAGCCGCCGCAGCCCGGTGCGCGCGAGCATGTCGATCAGTTCGACCTTACGCTCGGTGGGGATCGTCTCGGGCTCGTTCTGAAAGCCGTCACGCGGCCCTACCTCTCGGATCTGCGCCGAGGCGGGAAGGCTCATCCGATCGTTCCGTTTGGGATCCATCGGTGCATGCACCTTTTTATATCCAAGTGCCGGTCGGCGTATACGCCGACCGGCGAGGCCGCACATGTGCGGCCTCGTTCCGGACCGTGCATGCACGGTCCGGCCGACCGGTACATGTACCGGTCGGGACAGCGCCGCATGCGGCGCTGTCTTCCATCACCACATCGACAGGCCACCGCTGACGTTCAGCGTTTGGCCCGTCACATACGAGGCATCCTCAGAGGCAAGAAACGCGATTGCCGCCGCGACCTCCTGCGGCTCTCCCGAGCGCTGCATAACGGTCTGGTTGACCATGCCCTGCTTGAGCCGCTCGCCCAACTCACCGAGCAGCTGCGGCGCCGCGTTGAGCAAGGGCGTCTCGATCGGGCCCGGGGCTACCGCGTTCGATCGCACGCGGTAGCGCGCCGACTCGCGTGCGATTGCCTTGGTAAAGCCGATCACTCCCGCCTTGGCGGCCGAGTAGACCGAGGATCCCTGCGAGCCCACGCGGCCGGCCTCACTGGCGACGTTGACGATCGCCCCCGCGCGGCGCTCCTGCATCCCGGGCAGCACCGCGTGGGTGACCGCGAGAACACCGCGCAGGTTGACGCCAAGCACGAAGTCCCACAGGCCCTCGTCGCTGTTGACGAAGTAGGAGAACAGGTCGGTGCCGGCGTTGTTGACGAGCACATCCACCGGGCCGAGCCGCTCCTCGATCGCGGACACCGCGGCGCGCACCGAGGTCGTGTCGGTCACATCCATGGCGCACCCGAGCCCATCGATCTCGCCGGCAAGCTCGCGCGCACCAGCCTCGTTGACGTCGCCAACCCCCACGCGCGCACCTTCGGCGGCGAGCCGTCGGGCTGTGGCCGCGCCGATCCCGGAGGCTCCGCCAGTGACGAGCGCCGTCTTGCCCTCGAATCTCATGCTTGGAGCGTAGCTGTGCGGGGCGGCCGGCGACGCGTGCCCGCCTTCGGATGGCAGAGCGGATCTTGTCTCCCATAAAAATCCATACCCGCCGTCCTATACTCCGCCGCCGTGGCCGCCACCACCACAGATCCCGTCGCAATCGTTGGAGCTTCGGGAGCGCTCGGGTTCGGACTTGCGGTGCGGCTGGGCCGCGCCGGTGTGCCGATCGTGATCGGCTCACGCGATGCCGGACGTGCGGTTGAGGCGGCCGATCGTGCCCGCGAGGCGGTGCCCGACGGAGGCTTCACGGGTGCCGAGAACGCGCAGGCGGTGGAGGCCGTTGAGACGATCATTCTGAGCGTGCCGTTCCGCAGCCAGTCCGAGACACTCAAAAACATCAAGGGCTCGCTGCGCGCAGGTCAACTGTTGATCGACGCGACCGTGCCGCTCGCCGCCGCGGTGAGCGGGCGCGCGACGCGGATGCTCGGTGTGTGGCAGGGCTCGGCGGCACAGGCGGCGCTTGAGATGGTGCCCGAGGGCGTGAGGGTCGTCTCGGCGCTGCACACCGTCTCCGCCGCGTCGCTCACCGCGCTCGACCACGATCTCGACCAAGATGTGCTCATCTGCGGCGATTTGCGCGAGGACAAGCGCCGCGCCGCACACCTGATCCACCGGATCGACGGCTTGCGCTGCGTGGACTGCGGGCGCCTTGAGATGGCGCGCATTGCGGAGTCGATGACGGCCCTGATGATCTCGATCAACGCGAAGCACAAAACTCACGCGGGCGTGCGCATCACCGGTCTGCCCGACGACGAGTGGAAGTGAGCAACCCAAGCGGAGCGGTCGTCGTGCTCGCCGGCGGCACTGGCGGGGCGAAGCTCGCACGCGGAATGCTCGATGTCGTCGGTGCTGAGCAGCTCGTCGTGATTGCCAACACGGGCGATGACATCGACATCTACGGCGCCCATGTGTCTCCTGACCCTGATCTCGTGTCGTTCTGGCTAGCTGACCTCATCGACGCGCGCGGATGGGGACTTCGCGATGACACATTCGCCGTGATGGACGGTCTGCGTGCGCTCGGCCGCGAGGTATGGTTCAACCTCGGCGACCGCGACCTGGCCTGGTGCTTGGAGCGCCGTCGCATGGAGGACGAGGGTCTGCGCCACACAGAGGCGCTTACGCGCTTGAACGAGTCGATCGGCGTGCGCGCGCGTGTGCTTCCGATGTGCGACGAGCCGCTGCGAACATGGGTGCGCACCGACGACGGCTGGTGCGACTTCCAGCGGTTCATGATCGGCGAGCGCGCCGAGGGCCGGGTGCACGAGGTGGAGTTTCGCGCTGACGACCAAGCGCGGCCGGTGCGCGCGCGGGCAACACCGGCGACACACCCCGCACCACAATCGACACAACCAGCGCCCCAGCCCACACCGGAGGTGAGGGCAGCGCTGGCCGGCGCACGTGCGGTGATCGTCGGCCCGAGCAACCCCGTCATCTCGGTGTGGCCGATCCTGAGCGTGCTCGGGGAGGCCCTCGCGAGCGTGTCGGCACCGGTGGTGTGCGTCAGCCCGGTCGTCGGCGGCGAGATCGTCAAGGGTCCCACGGCCGCGTTCCTCGCGGCGTACGAACAGCCGGTCAGCGCCGCCGGCGTGGTCGCGTTCTACGAGAAGGTCTGCCCCGGACTGCTCAGCGGGATCGTCACGGACGAGCCCGTGGAAGACCTACCAACTTTGCAACTCGACACGCTGATGTCCGAAGCGGCTTCACGCGCGCATGTGGCGGCGCGCACGCTGGAGTTCGCGCTGGCGCTCACACGCTGACACCGCTACCCCGCCTCTGGACTGCCGCCGTAGCCTGGCGAGAACCTCCGAGGTGCCGTCAACCTGTGCGGGTTTTGCGGTGCCTGTGCTCGCTGGCTTTCGATTTGTGGTGCTTGTGTTTTTTATGCTCGGCCGAGTTTTTGTTCTCGTGGTGACCTTTGCCTCCCGCTTTACCCCGAGGCCCCATCCTTGGTGGCTTGTAGTAGATCGGAGGCTGAGACGGACCCGAGCCCGAGGACGAGCCGGAGCCCGAAGTCGAACCGCCGCCCGAGTCGCCGCCCGTCGACCCCGAGCCCCTTTCGTGGGGGCGACAGGTTCTTCGAGCGTCGTAAGCGTCTGGTCCGCGCCGACCACCGGCGGGCCTTCCCATTCGACCGTGTCTTCGGTCTGCACGTGTGGGGCGACGAGCACGCGATAGTGGTAGATGGTGTCGGGCTTGAGCGTCACGCCGGACTTCGCAAGATCGACGCTCACGCTCTCATCGGTGGTGGCGGAGGCCAGATACTGCACGGGCAGAACCCCTTCGGCCGGTTGCAGGCAACCCATCAGAAACGAGTGCGGCGGGCATTTGAGTTCGGAGGGAAATTCGCTCGCGCTCGAGACGAGCTGGAACTGGTAATAGACGGCCTGCCCCTCGGGGTTTATCTGCGCTTCGAGGGTGGCGTCGCTGGTTGCGATGCCCGAGGCTGACTCGGAGTCGACCACTGGTGCCGGTAGCGCTGTGAGCGTTTTGCTGGCGCTCGTTTCTTCTCCCGCCGAGTTGTTCGCCACGACCCAATACCTGTAGAGATACCCAGGGCTCAGGTGAGTCAGAGTCGTATCGACGTTCTGAGCGGCTGAGCCCGCGGCCAGCTGCCCTTGCCCGTGCGTGCCGATGGCGATTGAGTCGCAAACACCGGAGTGCAGCGGCGGGTTCTGGCAGACCGCGAATTCAACCCAGAATTCGTACGTCGTTTCAAGCCCACCGGGATTGACCGTCGCTTCCAGCGTCGCTCGTTTTGAGGTGATCGATTTCGCCGACACGTCTTCAATCGTGGGCTTGGCCGCCTGTGCGGATACCGCAAGCAACCCGCACGCGAAGGCACTCGCGAGGACAAACACGACAAGACGCACGAACCGCCTACCCACGACCTGCCTGTAGCCGCCTGAGCCTATGACCACCATGCCTCCTCAAACTCGCCCACCGCTGCCGGCCTCACCGACCCTACATGATGGCAGACATACAGAACACTCTTTTTTGTCCAACTGCAACAATGGGCATCTCTGCCCGGAAGTCAATCTCTCGCGCCGTACCGCAGCGCTTGCAGGCTACCCTTGGCGCACATGCGTACCGCCGCGATCCTGCCCGTGAAGCGCTTTCCGCTCGCCAAGCAGCGCCTCGGGGAGAGCGTCGCCGACGGCTTGCGCGCCGACCTCGCGCGGGCAATGGTGGGCGACGTGTTGAGCGCGCTGCGCGAATGCCCTGCCATTGACGCGACGATCGTCGTCACATGCGAGTCCTCGGTCGCGGCGGCCGCCCGCTACATCGGTGCGACGGTGGTCGAGGACAGCGCCGAGGCAGGCCAGAGTGCCGCGGCCGTGCTCGGCCTCGCGCGAGCGCTCGCTGACGGCTTCGAGCGGGCGTTGTGCGTACCGGGCGACTGTCCCACGCTCGATCCAGACGAGCTGGCGGAGCTGCTGGTCGACGAAACTCCCGGTGTGGTGATCGTGCCAGACCGCCACGGCAATGGCACGAACGGACTGCTGCTGCGCCCCCCCAACGCGCTCTCCCCCAGCTTCGGGCCGGACAGCCGCGCGCGCCACGAGCGGCTTTCCGCGGAGGCGAGCGTTGCCTGTCGCATCGCGACACCGCCGTCGCTGCTGCTCGACATCGACACGGGCGCGGACCTTGCCGTGTTGCGCGAACGTCTCGCCGGCGAGAGCGTGCGGGCGCCGCGGACGCGTGCGGTACTGGCCCACGCGCCGCACACCGCACCGGACACCTCGCCAGACAGCGCGCCGGGCGACGATGGCACGACCGGCGGCGACGGACCAACTCCGGGCATCGACTCACAGGCGGCTTGACGCGTGGGCGAGTTGAGCGCATGCGCTCTACCTGGCCTGCCCGAGGTGAGCAGCGGCGCCGATCTCGGCGCGCTGATCGCACAGGCTCTCGACGCCGAGCATCCGCTGCGCGACGGGCAGATCGTGGCGATCGCGCACAAGGTCGTGTCAAAGGCCGAGGGCGCCGTAGTCGAGCTGGGCGAGGTGCAACCGACCGCGCGCGCGGTGGCTATCGCCGCAGAGCAACACAAGGACCCGCGCGCCGTCCAAGTCGTGCTCGACCAGTCCGAGGAGGTCCTGCGCGCGGCCGGCGGGGTGCTGATTTGTCGCACCCACCACGGCTTCGTGTGTGCCAATGCGGGCGTCGACGCGTCCAACTCGGCCGACTCGAGCACGCTGATCGTGCTGCCGCGCGATCCCGACACGTCCGCGCGACGCATCCGCACGCGCCTGCGCGAGCTGACGGGCGCGCGTATGGGCGTGCTGATCAGCGACAGCTTCGGCCGCGCGTGGCGTCACGGACAGTGCGACGTCGCGATCGGCTGCGCCGGCCTCGCTCCGCTCGAGGACTGGCGCGGACGCACCGACAGCGTGGGGCGCGAGCTTCACGCCACCTGGCTGGCGGTGGCCGACATGATCGCCGCCACCGCCGACCTCGCGCGCGCCAAGGACTCGCGCGAGCCGGTCGTGATCGTCGAGGGGCTGGAGCGCTTCGTCAGCGAGGAGGAGGGGCCGGGAGCGGCTGCGCTGCTGCGCCCGCTCGACGAGGACCTGTTCCGATAGTGCGTCGCGCGTGCGCCAACGCGGCAAGCGGCACCCCCGTGGCGAGCATCCGCGCCGGCCCGATGTGGCGCGCTCCGAACGCCTCGAACACCCTGCCTGTGCGCGCGTCAAAGCTGGCCGCGGAGAACAGCAGCTTCTCTCCCGCGTTGATCTTGCGTCCGCCCGCGTAGTCGAGGATCATCCGCGTGTGGCCCGCGAGCCCACGCGCGTGGCGGCGGCGATAGCGCGTGAGCCCCCGTTCCAACGGCTCGGTGCCGCCCAGCGCCGGCGCAACGCTGTCGGCGAGCCACTCGGAGGCCTGCAGCGCAAAGCCGCAGCCGATGCCCCACAGTGGATCGAGCGCACCGGCGGCGTCACCGACCAGCGCGAGGCCGGGCGCGGTCTGCGTGTGCATGACGTTGGTCATGTCGACCTTGCCCTGCACGGGCTGGGTTAGACGCGAGGCGAGGATCCGCGGAGCTCGCGGGACCTCCGAGACCATCTTCTCGAGTGCCGCTTGCGGGTCGGCGCGGAATTCGGGCAGATGCTCCTTGGTGGGCATCACCGCATAGAACGTGAGCCCGTCGTCAGTCGGAAACGCGCCGACCATGTTGGGATCCATCAGCCACAGCGTCGCGGCGGGTGCGCCCTCGTATGCGGGCCCTTCGTAATAACCACCGTAGGCGATGCGCGCGTGCGGCACGCTGCGCGTGTGTACCCCCGACAGCTTCGCCACGCGCGAGTCGCGACCGTCGGCGCCGACCACCAGGCGCGCGCGCAGATCGATCGTCTGTCCGTGGGGGTCGCGCGTCTGCACACCGGATATCCGCTCGCCTTCGCGTAGCAGCTCCTGCACCGTGTGCCCGAGCAGCAGCTCGACGCCGGGAGTCGCGGCAGCCACCTCGCGAATCAGCGGATCGAGCTTCTCGCGGCGCAGGTTGATCCCGGCGGGAACCCTGCTCCGTGGAGGCGACTCGATCACTCCCCAACGCGTCCACATGCGGATGCGCGAGCGTATCGCTCCCGCCTGCATCATCGGCTCGATCAGTCCCAACCGCTCGAGCGTCGCGATGGCCGAGGATTGGACGTAGTGCGTGCATATCTTCTTGTAGGCCTGCGGGTCGGGACTCTTCTCCAAGAGCGCGACGCGCGCGCCTGAGCGGGCGAGCATGATCGCCGTGGCGCATCCGGCGAGGCTCGCGCCGACAACCGCCACGTCGTAGTCTGAGCGGGTGGGCGCGCCACCGGAGGGGCCGACACCCGGGTGCGGCATGCCGTGGTCCGGGGCGTCGGAGAGGATGTTCTCTGCATGCGGTTGATCGGCCATCGATTGAGCTCCTCGCGCAGGCACGCTCCCGCCGGCGCGGGAGGCACGTTGTATAGTTCGAGCCGAACTATACAGGACGAACTATGGAAAGCAAGCCCATCCGAGACAAATCTGCCCAGAGCAAAACGCTACGTCTGACCACCACCTCGTATGCGGTGATGAGCCTGCTCGACACGTTCGGCGAGGCCACGCCGTATGAGCTCAAGCAGGCACTCGAGCACACGATCGAGAACTTCTGGCCGGTCCCGCACACGACCTTCTACGACGAGCCGGCGCGTCTAGCCGAGGCCGGCTATCTCTCGCACAGCCAGGAGCGTGGCGGGCGCAGGCGCAAGCGCTATGCGCTCACCGACGCGGGGCGTGCGGCACTGCGAACGTGGGCCGACGCTCCCGGCGCGCCACCTTCGCAATATCGCGACGAGGGCTTGTTGAAGGTATTCGCCGGAGCCGACCCGCAGGTGGTGTTCGCGGGACGAGGAGCCTGGCACCGCGCCAAGCTCGCTGAGTTGGAGGGGTACATGGAGGCGCTGGAGTGCGAGCCCAACGGGTCTATCGAGGACAGGTGGCGCGGCGCCCACACGACGCTCGTGGGCGGCATCGCCTACCACCGCCAGTTGGCTGAGATCTTCGAGCGACTCGGAGAGGAGCGCTCGCGGCAGTAGTCCGATCGAGCTTGGTGCTGTGCGCCGGGCGCGGCGAGTCAAAGGCGAAGCCAGCAGTTGGGAGCAGTTCCCAGCGTGCCGGTGGCGGCGCGGCGGTCCCGTTCGCTACCTGTACCGCGTCAGCACCTCGCAGATGCGGTCGGTGCCCCAACCGATCTCCTGCGCTGGTACGCGCTCGTCCGCCGCGTGAATCAGGCTCGCGAACTTCATTTCCGCCGGAAGGCGCATGGGCAGAAAACCATAGGTCTGGATTCCAAGCCGGGCAAAGAAGCGACCGTCGGTGAGACCTGGCATGAGCATTGGCAACGGCACGGCGTGGGGGTCGGCGGCGGTGAGCACGTCGCTCAGCAGCCCCATCAGGGACAGGTCCACTCGATCGGATACCGGCTCATAGTTCATTGCCTCCAGCTCGAGGTCTGGGTCATCCGCCAGCTCACGCAGCTCACGGAAGAGATCGTCCGCGGTCTGCCCAGGAAGCAGACGCCCGTCGAGCTCGAGTTGCAATTCACTCGGGATCACGTTGACCTTGGTGCCGCCTCGCACGACAGTGACGTTGACGGTGTTGTGGAACATTGGATCGAGCGTCTGGCCGGCCTCGCCGAGCATGTCGAGTGTCGCGTCGGTGCGGTGGGGGTCAAGCAGCCCGTCGGCTAGCTCGCGCCCGCCGGCGGGTAGCGCAGCCGCCACCGTCTCGATCATCGATCGTGGAATCTCGGTGACGTGCACCGGAAGTCGCCGCGAATCCAGTGCGCCCAGCAACCGAGCAAGCTTCGCCATCGCACCGCCACGCATCGGGATCGAGCCATGGCCGCCGGGCCCGCGGATGGTTGCGCGCGACCAGCACACCTGCTTCTCACCGACCTGAATCGGATAAGCACTCAGACCCGCCATCTCGGTGCGCGCGCCACCAAACTCACCAAGCGCGTGCTTGACGCCTCCGAACAGCTCGGGGTGCTCCTCAACTACAAAGCGTGCGCCGTACGGCCCCAGATTCTCCTCATCCGCGAGCACGCACAACAGCACGTCGCCCGGTGGGGGCTCGGCGGACTCGGCGAGCCGCAGGATCGCCCCGAGCATCATCGCCACGCCGCCCTTCATGTCCAGAGCACCCCGGCCCCAAACCTCGCCTTCGATCAGCTCGGCCCCAAACGGATCGTGGCGCCAGCTCTGGCCGTCCGTCGTGACCACGTCGACGTGACCCTGGAGTAGGAGCGGCGGCGCGGTGCCCCGACCGGCCAGCCGTGCCAACAGGTTCGGCCGTGCCGCGTCCTTGGCCAAGATCCTCGTCAGCAGACCGGCCCCATCGCAGAGATCCTTGATCCACCCGATGCACTGAGCCTCGTTGCCGGGTGGATTGGTCGTGTCGAACCGGATCAGCCCGCGCAACAGCTCGACAGGATCTTGCGGCACGACGCCGGACCATACCGAAAGCAGACGCTTCGAGACCTGCTTTGCCAATGCCTGACATCCACCCCAAATACTCGGACAGAAACGCTCACAGGCAGCGATTCGCCTCTACTATCAGCCCCCATGCCCGGTCGAATCTCCGTCAAGAGAATGCTGCTCATCCTCCTGGGTGTGCTCGCGCTCGTGGTCGTGGTGCTCAACTGGACCTACGGGCGTCTGCCCGCCGAGCCGAAGCCGACCGGCTCCTTCATCCAGGTCGGCAAGCTGAAGATTCACTACATCGAACGCCCGGGAGCCGGCACGCCCGTGGTGCTCATCCACGGGCTACCGGGCACGGCCGAGGACTGGGAAGACGTGACGCCACTGCTGGCCGGACATCGCACGATCGCGATCGACCGCCCCGGCTTCGGCTACTCGACCGGCGGGTATGTGCCGTTCAACCGTCAGCTGGAAGTCATCCACGAACTGCTCGCGAAGCTTCACGCGACGCGACCGATCCTTGTCGGGCACTCCTACGGCGGCACCATCTCTTTGGGCTATGCCGAGCGCTATTCGAGCGACGTCACCGGCCTCGTGCTCGTCGACGCGGCCGCCGCAGGGCAGAAAACCGAAGCGTTCGCGAACGCGCAGGCGCACCTGGTCAAATTCCTGCAACTGCCGGTTATCCGCCAGATCGCCAACGCGACGTTTGGCCAGCTGCTGATCACCGTGTCGGTGAACCAGGCCGACACCGAAGCGTTTCACCCATATCCCGTGGTGGCGGCTCACCACCAGCGCGTGCTGGAGATCAACATGACCCACGGCAACCTCGAAGCATGGTCGGGCGAGGTTCTTGAGGCGAACAAAGTCATCGCTCAGATCAACAAGGGCCTGCCCGCCATCGCCACCCCGGCCGTTGTGATCCAGGGCGAAGACGACGAGCTGGTGCATCCGATCAACGGCCGTCGTCTTGCGGCCACGCTTCCCCACGCAAAGCTCGTGATGCTCTACGGAGGGCACATGCAGCCCTACGATCATCCTGCGGCGATTGCCACCGCAGTGCGCGACTTGAGCGGGTAGTCCCGTCTGATCCCGTAGAGCGTCGTGCGCTCGGCCGCCGGTCGCCCGGCCCGATGGGCCGCAGCGACGAGCTGGTCGGGGTCGAGCTTGGTGCCGTGGTAGCTGCCGGCGAGCCGTGAGATCGACTCCTCCATGAGCGTGCCGCCGAGGTCGTTGACGCCCCAGCGCAGCGACTCGGTGGCGGCGTCCAGGCCCATCTTTACCCACGATGCCTGCAGACTCGGGATCGTGCGCCCGAGTGCAAGTCTGAACACGGCGGTGTGCTTGAGGTTCTCCTCGCGCGAGATCTCCTCCACCCCGTGCGTGCGGCCAAGCAAAGTCTGAAACGGGATGAACGAGAGCGGCACGAACTCGGTGATGCCACCGGTGCGCTCTTGTAGCTCGCGAATGACGCGCATGTGCTCGGCAAGCTCCCAGGGCTCCTCGATGTGGCCGAACATGACCGTCGAGGTAGAGTGCAGGCCGGCGACGTGTGAGGCTTCGATGATCTCCACCCAGCGCGCGACGGGCAGCTTGTTGGGCGAGATGCGCTCGCGCACCCCGTCGTGCAGCACCTCGGCGGCGGTGCCCGGGGTCGAGTCAAGGCCAGCGTCGCGCAGCTGCGCGAACACCTCGGAGGGAGGTAGCCCGGAGATGTCGCACATGTGCGCGATCTCCATCGGCGAGTAGGCATGCAGGTGCAGCTCACTGCCAGCCTCGCGCGAGGTGGACTTGGCGAGGCGCAACCAGCCCAGATAATCCTCGAGCTCCCAGTCGGGGTGGATGCCGGATTGGATACAAAGCTCGCTGGCGCCGTAATCGATCGCCTCGAGCACCCGGCGCACGAACTCGACCTCGTTGTGCTGGTAGGCATCGGGCGAACGCTTGCCTTGACCAAAGCCGCAAAACGCGCAGCCGACGGTGCAGACGTTGGAGATATTGATGTTGCGGTTGACCACGAACGTGACCGTGTCCCCCGCGAGCTCCGCGCGCAGCTCATCCGCCGCCACCCGCATCTGCTCGATCGCCTCCGGCCGCGTCTCGGCGAACATCGCGGTCAGCTCCTCGGCGCTCAGCGGCAGACCGTTGCGACCCTTCTCGATTGCGCCACCGACGAGCTCGGGACGAATCGGGGCGGGCGGGTCGGTGCGGCCGGAGCCGCGTCGTGGGATGAAGCTCCAATACTTGAGCTTGATCGTGTCGAGCACGCCCTGGGAGACCCACCGCTGGTCGATGTATTGCGGATACACGCACAGCCGCTCGGTGAGGGCGAACCCATCGGCCTGCAAGCGCTTGCGCACCTGATGAGGCGAGGGGAACGGATGCTCTGGGGAGATGTGGTCGCCGTTGGCCGAGAGCCCACCTAGATCGGTCGCGCCGGCTGCCACCAGCTCGCTCCACCAATCGGCGAGATTCGGCGGAATTTGGATACCTACCTCAGGCATAAGCCTGCGCGTCTCCGCGATCAGCAGCTTCATGTCCTCGATCGAGACGGCGCCGGCGCCTTCGGTCGCCCACTGCGGCAACGGCAGCGACGGGCGAGCAGCCACCAAAGTCCCCCCACCGTCCGGCCGCCCCTCCTCGACACCTGTACGCCAATACTCCCGCGCTGCCGCATCAGCGATCTCGGCCGGCTCCTGCCCGTAGTAGCTCTGGTGGGGCACAAAGTTCTGCAGGATCACCTCCTGGATGTGGCCGTACTCGGCGTGCACGGCAGCCAGCGCTTCCAGCGAGGCGATGCGCTCCTCGGCGGTCTCGCCGATCCCCACGAGGATGCCGCTCGTGAACGGGATTTGCAGCTCGCCCGCCGCACGGATCGTCTCCAGGCGCCGAGCGGGATGCTTGGTCGGAGAACCGGCGTGCACGGTCTGCATCAAGCGCTCAGACACGGACTCCAGCATCAGCCCCTGCGAGGCCGTTACCTCACGCAGACGGCCTAGATCCTCACGCGAGAGCACGCCCAGATTCGTGTGCGGAAGTAGTCCCCGCTCGAGTGCCCGCTCGCACGTCCACACGACATACGCGGTGAAGTCCTCATGCCCATACTCATCCAGGCGCTCGCGCACTTGCGGGTTGATCTCGGGATGCTCGCCGGTGAGCACCAGCAGCTCCTTCACCTGCCGCTTGGCCGCCCCATCGAGGATCTCGATGACCTCCTCGGGCGAGTAAAGGTGCGCCTTGTGGGTGGCGAACGCGCAGTACTTGCAGTAGCACTGGCAAGTGCGCGACAGCGAGAGCGTCAGGTTGCGCGAGAAGGTGACGCGACGGCGCATGTAGGGAGTCTATGACGCCTCGTGGGGTGCCGTCCGGCACCACCCCTACATTACGCGAATGTCCGAAGATACTTTGCGTCGCGCCGTGGCCGAGATGGTCGGCGCCTTCACTCTCACGTTCATCGGCGCTGGGGCCGCGGCAGCCTCCGGCGTCATTTCAGATCCCTCGCTGATCGGCGTGGCGATCGCCAACGGTCTCGCCATCGGCGTGATGGTGTGCGCTCTCGGTCACATCTCCGGCGGGCACTTCAATCCAGCCGTGACGTTCGGGTTCCTGATCACGCGCAAGATCAAGCCGGCGCTCGCGGGCGTCTACTGGATAGCTCAATTCGGCGGGGCGGCGCTCGCGGCGCTACTCGTCAAGCAACTGCTGCCGCGCGCCACGACCGAAGCCGTCAAACTTGGTGTGCCCGCACTCGGCCACGGCGTGAACGCGGGCTCCGGCTTCTGGCTGGAAGCGATCCTCACGTTCTTTCTCGTGTTCGTCGTCTTCGGCGCCGCGGTGGATGCGCGCAACCAGTTCAGCGTCGTAGCCGGGCTGGCGATCGGCTTGACGATCTCGATCGGCGTGCTCTTCGGAGGGCCGTTCACCGGTGCCGCGCTCAACCCATCGCGCGCGTTCGGGCCACAGCTCGTGGGCGACCACTGGGCCAATGCCTGGGTGTGGTACGCCGGACCGCTGCTCGGCGCCGCGGTCGCCGCCGGCCTATACGCGTTCCTGTATCTGCGCAAGCCCGGAGTCGAGCCAGCGGCAACCTAGTGTCCGAGTCGTGCCTGGGACACTCGCGCACGTGAGCAGTGCAAGCGTCTATCTGGCCCGCCACGGTCAGACCGCCTACAACCTGGAGCGCCGCTTCCAAGGCCACCTGCCAGTCCCGCTTGACGACACGGGACGCGGGCAGGCGGCTGATCTTGCCGAGCGTGCCACGGCCGGCACGGGCGATGGAATCCCATTCGTCGCGCTGTGGTGTAGCCCACTCTTGCGCGCACGCGAAACGGCTGACATCGTCGCGACACGCCTGAGTCTGGAGCCGCGCGAGGAGCCACGACTGATGGAGACCGACGCGGGCACTTGGACCGACCGTTTCTTCATCGACGTACAGGCCGAAGACCCGGAAGGCTTCGCCGGCTTCATCGAGGGCCGTCCCGACTTCGGCTTTCCCGGTGGCGAGTCCTTCGCCCAGCAAGGCGCGCGGGTCGCCGCGGGGCTTGCCGACATAGAACGAGGCGAGCTGCCTGCGCTCGTCGTCTGCCACGGCGTCGTCATCCGCATCGCGCTCTTTCAGCGCGCGGGTCACAAGGTGGCCTTGGCAGAACGTGTCCCGAACGCAGCGCTGGTCCCGCTCGATCCAACCGAGGCAGAAAACACCGATGTCGGCGGTGGCGAGGCGTTGCCACCGAGCTGAACTCGCCAATCGAGCCCACTCCGCCGGCAAGCGAAGCGTGCCTCAAACGCCACCGCGCCGAATACCGTCCCAAGCGCGGCCGACAATCACGGGATGGCCGATGCGGTTGTCAATGCACCACCTCTCACCGACCTGCTGACATTGATCGGCTCGGCCGGGACCGTCATGGGCGCGGCGGTCGGCTCGGTCGTCGCGGCGTCCACCTTGCGCCAGGCGTTTGAGAACTTGGCGCTTGGCGCGACGGCCGGAGGCGCAGGCGGCTGCTCGATCGCGTTCATCGGATACGCCTGTCTTCGAATCACGGGGTGCTGCTAGCATGCAGACAATGAGCAACATCACACGTACAGTCACATCGCTACTGGCGGGCTGCGCCCTGATAGTGGTCAGCTATCCCCTTCTTGCCAGTGTTGGCGCTGAAGGCGGCTGGTATTACGCCGTAGGAATTTGCATTACCGGGTTTATGACCTACCGGATACTTGTTCCCGCGCTCGGCATACCCGTTCGCCCACGGTGGCTCGCCAATCGCAGGAGACGCGGGCGCGATAAGCGCCTACCAGGCCCGATTCACTGAAGCGCGACGTCAGCGAGTGCGGCGAGGAGCCGCGCCGTGACAGCGGATAGAGCGCGAACCGAACCCGGAGGCGGCGCGGCCTTGCCACCGAACTAGAAACAGCCATCGACGCGCGACGCCGAATCGAAGATGATCGCCTCGATGCTCGTTCCGGTTTTGATATTCGTGGTGTGCTTCGGAGCGGGAGCCACCGCATCCGCCCGTTGGTTGCCCGACTTGGGTGCCGGACCGATTGGAACCGTTGCGTTCTTTACCGTCTGCGGGCTGTTGGGGGCGGCCCTCAGCCTGCTCGGAATTCACGTGTATCTGATTGCCAGGGAGATCGATCAGCTCCACCACGAATTCGGGGAGACCAAGGCCGAACTCCTGGCCGTAGGCATGCGCAACATCTTGTTTGAGGTGAGCAGCCTGGTCGGGCTCGCCGCGCTTGTGTTCCTCTTGGCGCCTCGACTCAGGGCCTCGCCGCCAACCGCCTGACCAACTCCTCCCCCTCGCGCGCCATACGTGAGCGCGGCACGACCAGATCGAATCCCCCACCCTCGGCCAGCGAGCGCACCTCGGCCTCGACGTGCGAGTAGAAGCCGAGCGTGGCGATGCCCGCAAGCGACCCGACGACTGACAGCGACCTGACCAGCTCCACCCGCCCCGCCGCCTCGTCGGTGAGGTCTACGACGAGCACGTCCACGCCGGCTAGCCGCTCCCGAACCACGTTTGCGTCGGCCACAAGCACAACATCGTGACCGTCCGCGCTCAACGCCGCCTGTACACGCGAGCCGAAAAGCAGGTCTGGGATGAAAGCGAGTACCTGAGCCATCGATGTCTGCTCCCGCCGGTGCCCAACGTGGGTGCCGGTGGGGCTACTGCGCCCGTAGGTGCGCGAACTCCTCACGCACCGACTGCGGACGGCCCCACATCTGCGTGACCTCGACACGTCCGGCGCGCTGCTCGCGGATGGCCATCTCGCCCTCGATGCCTGCTTCGTCGAGCAACCGCAACGTGCCGTGCACGGTGGGCGCGGAGGCGGCATGGCCGAAGTGGTGGGCCACGAGCAGGCGCCAGTGCCAGTCATGGTGGGAATAAGGCCGTGCGTTGCAGGTGGCCAGGTATACCGACGCGTCGATGTAGCGCGACTCGTCTGCGATGCGCAGGTCGAGCTCGAGGTCGGTCCAGTCGTCGGGCAGAGAATCGACGATGCTCTGGAAGGTGTCCGCTAGGGCCATGGCAGAGAGCCTAGCGGCCTGAGCGGCCGTCCCGCACGTCGCTTTTCGGCAGATGGATGCAAGCACCGCGCAGCTATCCTCGAAAGCATGGCGAGAACCGACACAACGACGCTCGCGGGCGAGTATGCGGCGTTGACAGAGCGGTGCGGGATCGTGGACCGCTCTGAGCGTGGCAAGCTCGCACTGACCGGCTCCGGCGCCGTCGAGTTCCTGAACGGTCAGGTCACGAACGAGCTGGTTGGCCTGAGCCCAGGCGAGGGCTGTTATGCGGCGTTCTTGACCCACAAGGGCAAGATGCTCGGCGACCTGCGCATCCTCGCGGCCAACGGCATGGAGCAGGCTCAGCCTGCTGCCGATGGGCCGCTCTCCGCTGTCGGCGTGACGCTCTCCGAGAAGCCCGCGACGGAGCCGGCAGAGCTGCTGCTGGACACCGAGCGCGGGGCCCTACAGGCGCTGTTCGACATGATCCGCCACTTCAAGGTCGGCTACGACGTCGAGTTGCACAAGCGCACGCTCGAGTCCTCGCTACTATCGCTCATCGGGCCCGACGCTGAAGCGCTCGCGACGAAGGCGTTCGCACTTGACGAGGCCGAATTGCCGGCCCACGAGCACGGTCATCTGCTCGCCCGCCTGGGCCGGACGCCCGTGCGCCTGATCCGCACCGACCTGGGAATCGATGCCCTGTTCGAGGCCGGCGCACTGGAGACGGTACGCGGCGCACTCGAAGCGGCCGGCGCCATCTCGGTGAGCGAAGCGGCAGCCGAGATCGTGCGCGTCGAGCACGGCCGACCCCGCTACGGGATCGACCTCGACGAGAGCACGATCCCCCAGGAGGCGGGGCTGAACGAGCGCGCGGTGAACTTCACCAAGGGTTGTTACGTCGGCCAGGAGACCGTGGCACGGCTCTACTACAAGGGCAAGCCTAACCGTCATCTGCGCGGCCTGCGCCTATCGGAGCCGACCGAGCCAGGCGCGGCGTTGGCACTCGCCGAGCGGTCTATCGGGAGCCTGGGCAGCTCCGTTCTCTCCCCCAAGCTCGGCCCAATCGGACTGGCGCTCGTGCGTCGCGAGGCAGAGCCGGGCACAACCATCTCCGTCGGCGAACTGGGTGCGAGCGCAGTGGTGGTCGAGCTGCCGTTTGCATAGGCCGGGCTGGTGCTCACGGGCCACCGCTGGAGCATGCGAGGTGCGGCGTCGCCCATGCACCCATCCCAAACCGCCCCCAGGTAGGATTGCTAGGCCCATCCCCTACACGTGAGGTTCAGACGCACCGTGGCAATCGATCTTCAACGAGTTTCAAGCGTGGACGCCGAGCCCGGCGAGCTGCCGAGCACGATGGCCGCCTGGGTGATCCGCGAGGAGCGCCAGGGAGAACCGAAGGACGCCTTCCAGCTGGAGGAGATCGAGGTGCCCGAGCCAGGGGCTTTCGAGGTGATCGTGCGCGTGATGGCGGCGGGCGTCAACTACAACAACGTGTGGGCGGCCCTCGGCAAGCCCGTGTCGGTGATGAAGTACGGCGACCATCCGCAGTACGGCCACCACATCGGCGGCTCCGATGCCTCCGGGATCGTGTGGAAGGTCGGTGCGGGCGTGACGCGCTGGAAGCCTGGCGACGAGGTGGTTGTGCATTGCAACCAGGCCTCCTACGAGGACCCCGAGGTGCACGGCCTCGACCCGATGGCGGCGCCCTCGCAGAAGATCTGGGGCTATGAGACGACCTGGGGGTCGTTCGCCCAGTTCACGAAGGTGCAGGCCCAGCAGTTGCTACCAAAGCCACATGCGCTGAGCTGGTCGGAGTCGGCCTCCTACGGTCTCGTGTACTTCACCGCTTATCGCATGCTGATGACGCGCTGCAAACTGCAGGCCGGGCAGAAGGTCTTGATCTGGGGCGCGGCAGGCGGTCTGGGCGTGTTCGCCACACAACTGTGTGCGGCGGCCGGGGCTCACTGCGTCGGTGTGGTCTCCTCAGCCGAGAAGGGCGAGCTGGTCAAGCGCCTCGGCGCCGTGGACTACATCGACCGGGCCGAGTTCGCGGGCATGATGCGCAAGGGCGGCGAGACTCCTGAGGAGGACAAGGCGCGCTTCCTCGTCTCGCGCGAGTTCTCAAAGCGCGTCAAGCAAATCCTCGGCGACGCCCCCGACATCGTCTTCGAGCACGTCGGCCAGGCGACCTTCCCAACCTCGGTCTTCACCGTCAAGCCATTCGGCAAGGTCGTGATCTGCGCCGGCACGACCGGTTTCAACCTGGACTTCGACGTGCGCTACCTGTGGATGAAGCAGAAGGAGATCCTCGGCTCGCACTTCGCCAACGCGTATGAGTGCATGAAGGCCAACGAGCTGATCGAGTCAGGTCAGATCCGGCCTGTGCTGTGGCGCACGCTCGGTTTCGAGGGCGTGGCCGAAGCACACCAGTTGATGCTCGAAAACAAGCACCTGGGCAAGATCTCGATCCTCGTCGGCGCGGAGTCCGACAGCGAGGGCAAGACGGCCGAGGGTCCGGGAGCTATACACGCCGAGGTTGGAGGTTGATATGGCTGGCACGGTAATCGTCCCCTGGTATGCGACGGGCTTCAGAGCCGACGACTTCGAGCAGGCGCTGAACGAGGCCGCGGCAACGGCGCTGCGCTACGGCGCGACGTCCTATGCGGTGTATCGCTCTAAAGACGACCGCTATCGCTTCCAGCAGTTTGCCCACTTCGACGAGCACCTCGACTGGGAACGCTATTGGGACAGCCCTGAGATGACCGACTTCAGGTCGCGTCACTCCAGCTGGTATCAGGTGCCGGTGCTGTATGGCTGGTGGGATCTCACCGCCGGCGCGAGCATCGAGGGCGAGACCGTGGCGATCGACGCCCCGAACGGCCAACCGGACGGTCCGGCAAACGGCCACTCGCCCGAGGCGCTCGACGGCGACACGAGCGATACACCCGCTGCTCACTACGTCTGAGCCGACGACCCAGGGCAATGGGCGCTACGAGCCGTAACCCGCTGGGTCGGTTCGTGGGCCGACTACGAAACATACCGCTGGGGGCGCGCTGGGCAATCACAGTCATCGTGTTCCTAGTGGTGAGTTTCGTGCTCCACAATGTGATACACGGCAGCGAAGGCGCTTCGGGGCCCACGAACCAAGAAGTTAGGTCCGAATTCGAAGCCAATCGCGAGGGCGACGTCGTCGTCGAAGAGGACCAGGCTCCGCATACAGCGCCGCTGCGCGCGGGTGTGCCGGCCCGCGCGGCGCTGGAACGTGCGATCACCGCCGACACGCGCAATCGAGTGCAGGCCAGCGAACTCAGCGGACCGTTTCAGAGCGTGCGCTGCGCAAGCACCGGTGCCACTCACGCCGGCCGTCAGGCATATCGCTGCACTGTGCGCTCCGCAGGCATCGCCTACACGTTCCTGGCTGTGCGCGACGCGCCAGCACATCAGCTGACGTGGTGCAAGATCGACCCACCGGCAAACGGCTCTAACGCAATCCCCGTAAGCGCGCGCTGCCGCGCCTAATCGCCTACTACAAGCGCGAGACGAGCTCGGCCACGATTTCGGCAGCGGAGTGTTGCTGATTCGCGAGCGCAACGCTCTGCCCTGCCCACATCGACAGCGCCTCGATCTCGCCCGTTGTTCCCACGAGTGGGGGCGCGGGGGAATATCGAAGGATCGGTTCGCCCGAAGCGAAGTGCGCTATCACTTCCCCTTCTCCCGGTCGACTGCCCGGTGGCGGCTGGGCCGCCTCCTCCCACCTCTCGGCCGTTGAGTTGTGGAGGGCGCGGTGGGGGGAGTCCGGCCATCCCACCTCATAAAGGTTGGCGTACCACTCTGCATCGGTCTCGGTCGCGGCTATCAGGCGGCGCCGATACTCCTCGTGGATCGGCATCTCCTCAGCCAAGAGAAACCGAGTGCCCAGCCACGCGGCTTGCGCGCCGAGGGCGAGCACAGCCGCGACCCCTCGAGCGTCGCCAATCCCACCGGCCGCAATGACCGGTACTGGCGCCACCGCGTCGACTACCGCTGGCACCAACGGGAGCGTCGCCACGCCACCCCTTACGTGCCCGCCAGCCTCCCAGCCCTGCGCAACGACGATGTCCACTCCGCATCCGACCGCGTGCCGCGCTTCCTCGGCACTCCCGACCGTGTGCATGACAAGCCCTCCGGCGTCATGCACCGAGTCGACATAGCTGTCGGGATCGCCCAAAAGAAACGACACGATGCGCAGACCAGCCGCAAGCGCCTGATTGACTCGACGGTGCTGGTCGGAGGTAAGAACGAAATTGCCGGCAAAGGGCCGGTCGGTGAGCGCTGCCGTTCTACGAACCAGCTCTCCGGCGTCATTGGCCCACCACAGCGCCACGCTGCCAAGAGCGCCGGCATTGGAGACCGCGGCGGGTAGGCGGGGATCGTCAGCCACCGGTGCTTGAACGATCGGCCTTTCAATCCCCAACAACTCGCACACCGGCGTGCGGGTGCTCATTGGGATGGTCCCTTTACTGGTGCCCGCGGCGCCGGGGGACTAGGCTCAACGTGAACCCATGGACAGGAGCAAATCATGCGTAGCGACATCAACCCCAGTGGCACCTTCCCCGACTACGAGTTGCCCGATCACGAAAACGTTACTCGAAAGCTCAGTGAGATCCAGGGCGACGACCCTCTGATTCTCACGCTCGCGCGCGGGAACTACTGCCCCAAGGAGCACCAGCAACACCTCGAGCTCGCCGCCAACTACCCCAAGATTGCGGTGGCCTACACGAAGATGGCCACGATCTCAACCGACACCCACCACTCGAGCCAGGAGTTCCGCGCGTCGGTGGGCGCGCAGTGGCCCTTCCTCTCCGACCCAGAGCGGACCGTCCAGAAGGACCTCGAAATCCAGGAGTACACCGACCCCGAGCACGACCCGATGATCCCCCACACGCTCGTGCTGGGGCCTGGGCTGGTCATCCACAGCATTTACAACGGCTACTGGTTCTGGGGACGTCCCTCCTTCGTGGATCTCTCGCACGACCTACGGACCGTGACCCGCGAGATCCGCCCCGACTGGGATCTAAGCAAGCCCGGGCTGCGCGAAGCATGGGATGCGAACGACTACTCCTCATTTCACGGATGGAACAAGCGCTCCCCCAAGTCAGTGCCGTCGTCTTACAATTCTTAACACGTCACAATGGCTCCTGTCCGCCAGGAGCGGAAGTCGGGTGTGCCCTTAAGAAGGCGGCCTCTCAGTTCTGCTCTAGTGGGGCCATCGTCAACCCCGCGCCCTTCAGTAGCTCCCAATAGTGCTCGGCCGGCTCCTGGTGTCCACTGAAGACGATTGCCTGACCGGAGTTGTGGATGATGTTGGCGATCTCGTGGCCGCGCTGCAGCGTGACGCCCGGGATGAAGCGCGCGAGCGTACGCGCAACGTGGTCGAATGTGTTGTGGTCGTCGTTGCGCACGATCACCCGCCAGGAGTCGCCCAACCCAGTTCCAGGCCCACCCGTGCGCGGTAGCTCGATGGTTTCGCTCATAGACCGTCAGGATAAAGCCCACCGGCGCCCCATACAATGGCGCTATGAACAGTGAGCAATCCCCACGCCTACCTCAGCGCGACCATCCGTGGATGATGCGCACCTACGCTGGGCACTCCACAGCTAGGGCGTCCAACGAGCTGTATCGGCGCAACCTCGCAAAGGGCCAGACGGGACTGTCGGTGGCCTTCGACCTACCCACCCAGACGGGCTATGACCCTGACGACGAGCTGGCGCGGGGAGAGGTGGGCAAGGTCGGTGTGCCGGTCGTCCATCGCGGCGACATGGCGGCACTGATGGACGGGATACCGCTCGGCGAGATGAATACGTCGATGACGATCAACGCCACGGCCGCGTGGCTGCTAGCGCTTTACATCGTCGCGGCCGAAAATCAGGACCCACCCACCGAGCAGCACAGTCTGCAGGGGACGACCCAGAACGACATTGTCAAGGAGTTCCTGGCGCGCGGAACCTACGCATTCCCGCCGGCCCCCTCGATGCGCTTGATCGCCGACATGATCGCCTACACGGTCGAGCACGTGCCGAAGTGGAACCCGATCAACATCTGCTCCTATCACCTGCAGGAGGCTGGGGCGACTCCCGTGCAGGAGATCGCCTACGCGATGAGCAACGCTATCGCGGTGCTCGACGCCACGCGCAAGCGCCTCGGCGACCGCGCACCGGAGCTGATCGGCGATGTGTTCGGCCGCATCTCATTCTTCGTGAACGCGGGTGTGCGCTTCGTCGAGGAGCACGCGAAGCTGCGCGCGATGGGCATCCTCTGGGAAGAGCTCGGGCGCGAGCGCTATGGCGTCAACGACGAGCGCCGCTTGCGCTTTCGCTACGGCGTGCAGGTCAACTCGCTCGGCCTGACCGAGGCCCAACCGGAGAACAATGTGCAGCGCATCGTGCTGGAGGCGCTCGCGGTGACGCTCGGCCGCGATGCTCGCGCCCGCGCGATTCAACTTCCCGCCTGGAACGAGGCGCTTGGCCTACCGCGACCGTGGGATCAGCAATGGTCGCTGCGCATCCAGCAGGTACTTGCTTATGAAACCGACATCCTGGAGTACCCGGACATCTTCGAGGGCTCAAAGGTGATGGACGGACTCGTGGCAGGGCTGTTGGAGGGCGCACGCGCCGAGATGGCGGTCGTGGCCGAGCACGGCGGTGCCGTGGAAGCAGTGCCGTACATGAAGGGTGCACTGGTCGATTCTCACCGTAGGCGCATCCAGCGGATCGAGGCGGGAGAGCAGATCGTGGTGGGCCAGAACCGCTTCGTCGAGACCGAGGTCTCACCGCTCACGGCCGACGCGGAGGGTGGCATTCTGGTGGTCGACCCGGCGGTTGAGGCTGAACAGATCGAGGCGGTGCGCAAATGGCGCGCCGAGCGCGACCAGCCGGCAGTGGACGCCGCGCTTGCCGAGCTCGCGCGCGTTGCGAGCAAAGAAGACGACAGCGAGAACCTGATGATCCCGACGATTGCCGCGGCACGAGCAGGCGCAACTACGGGCGAGTGGGCAAGGACGCTGCGCGAAGTCTTCGGCAGCTATCGCGCCCCCACAGGCGTCGGCGAGGCCAGCGCAGCGCCAGCCGACGAGGAGCTATCCGGGCTGCGCGAAGAGGTTGCCACGCTGGCCGAGAAGCTTGGGCGCCGCCCGAAGATCCTGGTGGGCAAGCCGGGCCTGGACGGCCACTCAAACGGCGCCGAGCAGATCGCCGTGCGCGCCCGCGACGCGGGTATGGACGTGGTGTACGAAGGCATCCGCCTGACTCCCGCCCAGATCGCGGCGTCGGCACTGCAGGAGGGTGTGCACGTGATCGGACTGTCGATTCTGTCGGGCTCTCACCGAGAGCTGATCCCGGCCGTGATGGACGCGCTGCGCGCTGCCGAAGTTGATGTGCCGGTAGTCGTTGGCGGGATCATCCCCGACCAGGACGTGCCTCAGCTCGAACAAGCCGGTGTCGCCGCTGTTTATACCCCGAAGGACTTCGACATCTCGCGCATCATGCACGACATCGTCGGGATCGTCGGCAAGCGCAACGACGTGCCAGCGTCCGTTTAGAGATTTAGATGAGCGGCGCAGAACTCGGAGCGCGTCTGCGCGAGGGCGATCTGAGTGCGGCACCGGCGGTGCTCAACCTGCTTGAGAGCAGCACTGAGGCTGACCGCGAGCAGGCCAGGTTGCTTTTGCGCGAGGTGTCCCCCGCCATGCTCGGCGGCGAGGCTCCAGGACACATTGTCGGTGTGACCGGACCGCCTGGCGCGGGCAAGTCAACGCTGCTCTCGGCTCTGCTGCACGCATGGCGGGTGAGCGGTAAGAGCGTTGCGATGCTGGCGGTGGACCCAAGCTCGAAGCGTTCCGGCGGATCGTTGCTCGGCGACCGTGCACGCATCGACTTCGATCCAGCCGACAAGGCGGTGCTGATCCGCTCGACTGCCGCTGGCCAGCGGCTCGGTGGTCTCGCCCCCGCGACACGCACGGCAGCGCAGGCGCTGGCGGCGGCATTTGACGTGGTCGTGATCGAGACCGTCGGTGTGGGGCAGGCCGAGACTGAGGTGGCGGATGTTGCCGACACGGTTGTGGTGGTTGTCCAACCGGGTAGCGGTGACGTGCTGCAGTTCCTCAAGTCGGGAATCATGGAGACTCCAGACGTGCTCGTCGTCACCAAGGCCGACCTCGGCCAGATAGCTGTGGCGAGCAGGCGCGACCTGAGCGCCGCTCTACGCTCGCTTGGAACCAAGACGACACGCGTGCTGGCGGTGTCCTCCTTGCCCCCACCCCAAGGTATTGACGAGCTCGTGAGCGCGTTGGAGGAGCAGCGCACGAGCACCGATTTCACCACCAGACGCTTGCTCGCGCGACGCTCTGGGGCGCTGCTGGACTTTGTCGCAGAGCATGGCGAGCGCGGACTGCGTGCGCTGGGCGGGCGTCATGCCGCTGAGCAGCTGCTCGAACGTCAGGACGTCGCACTCGATGCACAGGCTCTCGTGCATGCCCTTGAGCAGGCGGCGGGGACATGAACCCAATTGCACGTGACCTGCTGACCATGTTCGGAGCGTTCGTACTCGCATCCGCGCTCGCCGGCGCACTCGGCGCGATCAACCTCGGGACCGCACTCGCCTTCGGCCAGATCGCGTTCGCGATAAGCACCGTCTACATACTCCTAAGGCGCTGAGTGTTATCGGCGCCACGTGGCCGGTGCCGGCCATAAGCTGGGTGGCGAAATGTTGATTCTGCTCGGCTTTGCGTTTCTTGCGGGTGCCGGCACGGCGCTGTCGCCGTGCGTGCTGCCGGTGCTGCCGGCGCTGCTTGCATCGGGCGGAGTGGGCGGGCGACGCAGGCCGCTCGGCGTTGTGATCGGCCTCACGGTCACGTTCACGGTCGTGATTGTCGGCGTTGCCAACGTCGTCGATGGAGTTGGTCTTGGCTCGGACCCGTTGCGCGACGTAGCCGTAGCGGTGCTGCTGGCATCGGGCCTCGCGCTGATCGTGCCGGGCCTGGCCGACCGCCTGGAGGCGCGCATGTCGCGGATCGCCGCACTGGGGCCGAAGTCACGCGGTGATGGTTTTCGCTCCGGCCTGCTGGTGGGCGGGGCGCTCGGCTTCGTGTACACGCCGTGTGCTGGGCCGATCCTCGCTGCGGTGATCTCTGTGAGCGCCGCTAGCGGCAGGACTGTGGCCGTCGCAATCGCTTACTCGCTTGGCAGCGCGGTGGTGCTGCTCGCGCTGACGCTGGGCGGGCGCAAGCTGTTCGACCGCGTCCGCGCCGCGGGCCGCGGGCCGGCGCTACAGCGCACGCTCGGCATCGTGATGATCGTGACGGCGCTGGCGATCGTGGTCGGCGTGGATGTGGATTTCGACCAGTACGTCGCCGAAAACATACCCAACGTGAACCTGACCGCGGGACTCGAAAAATCAAAGGCGGTGGAAAGCCGCCTGCCGCAGGTAACGGGGCACACGGCCAAGTTCGTGTCGGGCTCGAAAACGGTGACCGCACCGCGCAACGCCAGCCAGGCGACGCTGCTAGGCGATGCCGCCAAGCTGAAGAACCTCGGCCAGGCGCCGGAATTCGCCGACACCGAGGACTGGTTCAACACGGGGGTGGGTGGGCATTCAAACAAGCCGCTCACGCTCTCGGGCTTGCACGGTCGCGTGGTGTTGATCGACTTTTGGACGTATACGTGCATCAATTGCATCAGGACTCTCCCCTACTTGAAGGCGTGGGACGCGGCCTACCGCAAAGACGGGTTGACGATCGTCGGCGTGGAGACGCCGGAGTTCGCGTTCGAGCACGAGGCGTCGAACGTGAAAGACGCGATCGACCAGTTCGGCCTGCGCTACCCGGTGGTGCAGGACAACGAAATGGGAACTTGGAACGCCTACGGCAACGAGTATTGGCCGGCGGACTATCTGATCGACGCCAAAGGTGACGTGCGCTACGCGACGGCTGGCGAGGGCGACTATTCGCAGACCGAGACGGCGATCAGAGCATTGCTGGCCGAAGCGGGCGCGAACGTCGGTGGCATGGCCCACCCGACCGACGTGGTGACGCCCAGCGAAGTGGCGACGCCGGAGACCTACCTCGGCACCAACCGCGCACAGGGATGGCGCAACGGCCCGAAGTCCGGGTTGCACGACTACGGCACAAAGGTGCCAAGCGAACTAGCCCTCAACGAATTCGACTACAGCGGTACGTGGAACATCGAAGGCCAGCCGGCCACGGCAGTGTCGGAAGCGGGAATCGACATGGAGTTCGAGGCCAAGAACGTGTATCTCGTGCTCAGCTCAGAAGGCGAAAAGCCTCGTCAGGTGCAGGTATTGCTCGACGGCAAGCCGATTCCAAACAAGCTGGCCGGCGCGGACGTGCACAATGGCGCGTTGACGGTCACCAACCAGCGCTTGTATTCGCTGGTGTCGCTGCCTGGCGACGCTCAACATCGCCTCAGCTTGCGCTTGGCACCCGGCGTGGCGGGCTATGCGTTTACGTTCGGCTAGAGCGCAATCGTCCGAGCGGCATACAATGGTGTCCATGGAGGGAGGCCCCGCACCCGAGACCACCGCGAGAGCGTGGCTGCGGTGCTACCGCTGCTGGTCGCAGAACCTCGAGGTGCAGGTGCACTACGAGGGCATCCACAAGATCGACCCCGACACGGGCGAGCGCGCGGAAGTGGTGGACGAGCTGCAGGAGGCGGTTGTGCAGTGCTTGGACTGCATGCACGACCAACCTCACCTGGGCTTCTCCGGCGGTCGGGTCGAGCCGATCGAGGATCGCTGGGAGCGGATGATCGCTGGAACCCCATGGGTTGCGTCGTGCACCGTGACGGTGGACGCCGACGATGTGGAGATCTGCTCGGGCCCCGAGGCGGGAGACTCGCTGTCCTACGCCGCGTTCGGCGAGTATGGGGTACGCGAGTTCTTTACCCATGTGCGCTTTCACAAGCACGAGGACGACAGGATCGTGGTGCACCTGCTGGTGGAGCTGTATGCGCGCTCGCTGGAGGAGGCCACTGACGTGCTTGAATCGGCTGCCAGGGGTGGGTTGACGATCACCTCACTAGCCGAGGAGTCGCGCCCGCCGGCATCCGCAGGAGAACCGCACGAACACGATTAGCGGTTCGACGGTACACGTCATCATCTGACCGGATGAGCGCTCTCGCGGCGAAGGTACTGCTGGCCCCGATGTTCGTGATCGCGGCGTCGCTGACGGCGCGGCGCTATGGCGCGCGGATCGGCGGGCTGGTGGGTGGGCTGCCGGTCGTGGCGGGCCCGATCCTGTTGGTGTTCGCGCTCGATCATGGGCCTACGTTTGCCGCTGGCGCCGCGGCGGGAACGCTGCTGGGGCTCGTGTCGCTGCTCGCGTTCGTCGTGGTGTATGCACGGCTTGCGAGCCACCTGAACTGGGCGGCAAGTCTTATTTTGGGATGGGGGGCGTTCTTTGCGATGACAGCGGCGCTTAGCGCCGTCACCTTGGGCCCAGACCCGGCGCTCGCGGTGGTGATCGTGGCGATCGGATTGACGCTGTTGGTGCTGCCGCAAGCCCAGGGAGAGGCGCCAAGCCCGGTCACGCTCCCGGCGTGGGACCTACCGCTGCGCGGATTGAGCGCACTGGCGCTCGTGCTCGCGTTGACCGCTGTGGCCGGCCAGCTGGGGCCAAAACTGAGCGGACTGCTCGCACCGTTTCCGGTGATTACGAGCGTACTCGCGGTGTTTACGCATGCTCAGCATGGCGAGCGCGAGCTGCGCCTGATTATGCGGGGCCTGGTGTTGGGCCTGGTGGCATATGCGCTTTTTTGCTTCGTGCTGGCGGTGTCGCTGGAAGCGCTCGGGACCGCCGAGGGATTCTTGTTCGCGACGCTCGCCGCACTGGCGACCCAGGCAGTGGCGCTGGCCGTTACCTGGCGTCGCCGCGAACCGGCAGCTGAGCCGCTCTAGGACGAGAGCCGTTGCTCGAGCGCGAGCAGCTGCTCGTGAACCTCGGGGGGCAGGCGGTCGAACTTGCCGAGGTGCTCGTGGAAGTGGGGTAGCTGGGCCTTCCATTCGGCGATGTCGACGCGCAGCAACTCGGCGACGGCCTCTTCTGAGACGTCGACACCGCGGGTGTCCAGACCTTCTGGGCCAACCGGGGGCATGTGGCCGATCGGTGTCTTCACAGCCGCGCCATGGCCCGCGCAGCGCGCGAACACCCACGCAAGCACCCGCGAGTTCTCGCCGTAACCCGGCCACAGGAATTTGCCGTCCGCGTCCTTGCGGAACCAGTTGACGTAGAAGACCTTCGGCAGCTTCTCGGGGTCGGCAAGCTTTCCGATCTTCAGCCAGTGGGCGAAGTAATCGGCCATGTTGTAGCCGCAGAACGGCAGCATCGCGAACGGATCGAAGCGCAACTCGCCGACTGTGCCGGCGGCCGCGGCGGTCTTCTCAGAGCCCATCGTCGCGCCGAGGAACACACCGTGCTCCCAGTCGAATGCCTCGGCCACCAGCGGCACAACCGTGGAGCGACGGCCACCGAACAGGATCGCCGAGATCGGGACGCCGGCTGTGTCTTCCCACTCCGCGGCGATCGCCGGATCCTGCGCGGCGGCGACGGTGAAGCGGGCATTGGGATGTGCGGCGGGCGTATCGGATGCGGGCGTCCAGTCTTTGCCGCGCCAATCGGTCAGGTGTGCGGGCGGCTCGTCGGACAGCCCCTCCCACCAGACGTCGCCATCGTCGGTGAGCGCACAGTTGGTGAAGATCGTGTTCGACTCGATCATCTTGATCGCGTTCGGGTTGGTGTGCTCGCCGGTGCCCGGAGCCACGCCGAAGAAGCCGGCCTCGGGATTGATCGCATACAGGCGCCCATCCTCGCCGAACTTCATCCAGGCGATGTCGTCGCCGATCGTCTCGACCTCCCAACCCTCCAGGGTGGGGACCAGCATCGCGAGGTTGGTCTTACCGCACGCGGACGGGAACGCAGCTGCGATGTACTTGACGTTCTTCTCGGGCGAGGTCAGCTTGAGGATTAGCATGTGCTCGGCCATCCAGCCCTCGTCGCGCGCCATCACCGAGGCGATCCGCAGCGCGAAGCACTTCTTGCCTAGCAGCGCATTGCCGCCATAGCCAGAGCCATACGAGGTGATCTCACGAGTGGCGGGGAAATGAACGATGTACTTGTTCTCGGCGTTGCATGGCCACGAAACGTCCTCAGCACCGTCATCGAGCGGCATCCCGACCGAGTGCAGGCAGGGGATGAAGTCACCCTCCTCCCCGAGTGCGTCCAGCGCCGCGGATCCCATTCTGGTCATGATCCGCATTGAGACCGCCACGTAAGGGGAGTCTGTGAGCTGCACACCGATCTGGCTCTTGTCCGAGCCGATCGGGCCCATCGAGAAAGGCACGACGTACATCGTGCGGCCGTGCATACAGCCGGTGAACAGCTCCTTGAGTGCTTCCTTCATCTCTTCAGGCTCGCGCCAGTTGTTGGTCGGACCGGCTTCCTCCTCGGTCGGCGAGCAGATGAAGGTGCGGTCTTCGACGCGAGCGACATCATCGGGATCGGAGAAACCGAGATAAGAGTTGGGGCGCTTGGCATCGGAGAGCCGCTGGAATGTGCCGGCGTCGACTAGGAGCCGGCAGAGGCGGTCGTACTCCTCCGCGGAGCCATCGCACCAGTAGATGGACTCGGGCTCGGTGAGCGCGGCGATCTCCTCGACCCACGTCAGCAGGCGCTCGTTGTTCGTATTGGGGGCGGCGGTGGCGGTGGTCTCCATGACGTGCGAGCAGCTCCTTGCGATGTCGCGGTGGCGTGCGCCTGGCGGCGCTGGCGCGCAGAATGGCGCCAGGGAACGGAAAAACGCCCTCGGGGGCGCTCCCGAAAGCCTATCGCACCGTTTACTCGACGTTGCCCTCGGCGCCAGGACCGCCTGGATTCCGGCGTGGCACGAGTACGAGCCGCTTGAACTCGGCAACAAGCACGCCGTCCTGGTTGTAGACGCGTGTATGTACCTTGACGGTGCCGCGATCGGGCTTGGACTGGGACTCGCGCTTCTTCGAGCACCTCGGACTCGCAGAAGAGCGTGTCGCCGTGGAAGACGGGCGCGGGGTGCTTGAGCTCTTCGGTGGCGAGGTTGGCGATCGCCTTGCCGGAGACATCTGAGACGGACATGCCGAGCGCAAGCGAATAGACGAGCGGCCCCACCACGACGTTGCGTTTCTGCTGCGATTTGGCCGCGTATACATCGTTTAGATGCAGCGGATGGTGGTTCATCGTGATCAGGCAGAAGAGGTGATCGTCTGACTCGGTGACCGTCTTGGCGGGCCAGTGCTTGTAGGTGGCGCCGACCTCGAACTCCTCCAAGTAGCGGCCATAGGGATGCGCGCCCGAAGCCTCGCGGGCGGCTTGCTCGGTCTCGACGGTGGGTGTGTCGCTCATCGTGGGGTTAGGTCTCCTGTTTTGGGGTCGCGCCGAACTCTAGCCAGTGAGGCGATAGCGTTCCCCGGAGAACGAATCCGTTCTTTCGATAACGAATCCGTTCCTTCGAGAACCAATCCGTTCGCGGGCGAACATGTTGACGCCCCCAATGCAGCCACAGGAGATCCGACCTTGCGCAACCCCAGAGCCTTCGACAAGCCCCTCGCGATCGGCGCGCCCGAGCCCGCGCGAGAGATCCCCTTCAAGCCGTCGCGAATGATCCACTTCCTCGACCTCTCGAACGAGAAAATGGTCGAAAAGGTGCCCGCGATCGCACCCACGGTGGACATCCTGCTCGGCAACCTGGAGGACGCCGTGTCCGTGGACCGCAAGGAGGCGGCGCGCGCCGGTCTGATCAAGGTGGGCCGTGAGATGGATATGGGCGAGACGGCGCTGTGGACGCGCGTCAATTCGCTTGAGTCTCCCTGGGTTCTCGATGACCTGACCGAGGTCGTGACCGAGATCGGCGACAAGATCGAGGTGATCATGGTCCCGAAGGTCGAGGGCCCGTGGGACATCCACTACGTGGACCGCTTGCTGGCTCAACTCGAGGCCAAGGCCGGCATCGAGAAACCGATCCTCGTGCATGCGATCCTCGAGACGGCGCTCGGCGTGGCCAATCTGGAGGAGATCGCGGCGGCAAGCCCACGCATCCAGGGCATGAGCTTCGGCCCGGCGGACCTGGCGGCCTCACGGCGCATGAAGACGACGCGCGTAGGCGGCGGGCACCCCGGCTACCGCACGATCGCCGACCCAGACGCCGAGAATCCGGAGCTACCCCGCCCCAGCTATCAGCAGGACCCGTGGCACTACTCGATCGCGCGCATGGTGGACGCGTGCACAGCGGTCGGTGCCCTCCCCTTCTATGGCCCCTATGGCGACATCAAGGACGAGCTTGGCTGCGAGACACAGTTCCGCGCCGCCTTCCTGCTCGGTTGCGTCGGCGCCTGGTCTTTGCACCCGGTGCAGATCGGGATCGCCAAGAAGGTGTTCTCACCCGACCCCGAGGAGGTCATCTTCGCCAAGAAGGTGATCGAGGCAATCCCCGACGGTCGCGGCGTGCACATGATCGACGGCAAGATGCAGGACGACGCCACCTGGAAGCAGTGCCAGGTGATGGTCAAACTGGCCGAGATGCTGGCGCGCAAGGACCCGGAGTTGGCCGAGGCCTACGGCTTCGTGCCCGCGCGGGCATAGCCGCCTTCCGTACCGTACCTGCTTTCGATCTGCTCGTACATCCGTCGAAATAGGCGCTGGGTGCGCCGGGCACCTCTGTACACTCCGCCGCGCTCGAGCATCCGCCGCCCGGCGGGTGACAAACCGACAGATTGGGGCCAGCATGCTGCGCAGCGTACTCCGAAGCGGCCTCGTGCCGGGAGCGGTCGCGCTGCGACTCGTCGCCGTGCTCCTTGGCATTTCCTTCGCGGTCATGCTGCCCGCGGCGGCACAGGCCAGCAACCTCTTCACGCTCGACGCCCATGCCGACACGAGCGGTCCGATCGTCACCGAAGCGAGCGGAACCGGCTACGTGGTCTGGGACCGCCCAGCCGCAAGCGCCTCCGAACCGGACATCGTGCTGTTCTGCAAGATCCCGCGCGGCGGGACATGCACCGACCCAATCGCGCTTCCGCAGCCAGCCGGCAGCTACGAAGAGATCATCCAGCCGTTTATCGTGCTCGGGAAAACGCCGGGTGTGGTCTACGTCGTCGGACCTCGCTACGTAAAAGCTGACGACACGGTGATCTGGACCTCGACCGACGGCGGCGCAGAATTCTCCCCCCCGAAGAAGGTCCCGGGAGGCTCTCCGGGCAAGACGGGCGTGGGCGACGTGCTGCTGGACCCGAACACGCCCGCCGGCGCCGGTCCGACCGAAGACTACTTCGGCATCGCCGGCAACAACCCTGGTCTCGGATTCGGCTTCACCGCCAACGAGGTCGTCTCGGGATCGACCTCCTTCAGCTTCGCCGAACCCGGCGCGGGCGGCGTCGGAAGCTCGACGCTCGGCTACGTCACCAAAACCGTCGAAGACTCCGCCACCAAAAAGCCGATCTATCCCGAGGTCGAGGCGTATTACAACGATGCATCCCCAGCGCCCGAAGTCTTCTTCTACCGCTACTACGCCAAGGAAGGCAATGTCGACGGCGAAGAAAGGGGCTGGGAAGGACCGATCAAGGTCAGCGACGGATACGTGCCGAGACTTGCAAGCGGTCCCGGCGGGCTGTTCATGCTCTCGACCGATATCGCACCTGGCGCATCGCATGAATCTCAGCCGTCGGCGATCGATGTGCGCAAGTTCAACGAAACTACCCGCACCTTCGGAGAACCGGTACAGATCGCCACGATCCCCACGTACACGGGCAGCCTCTTCAACTCGGGCGACATCTACGAGAACCCGGAAACTGGCGAGCTGTACGTGGCTCAGCCCCTCGTCGACGGCGAAGGCAACTACGTGATGCGCCTGTGGGAATCGAGCGATGGAGGACAGACCTTCCACGGCGAACGCAATATCGCGAACATCGGCTATGCCTACTCGGAAATTCCCCGCCTTGCGGTGGCGGCCGACGGCCAGGGCTGGCTCACGTTCAACGACGCCGAAGGCCTGGAGGTCGCCAACCTCAACGCGCTGCCAACTCCGGTTCCACCTCCTCCGCCGCCGCCGCCACCACCACCTGTGGTGTCGTCACTCACGATCCCCAACCAGACCGACCAGGTCAACGGCAAAGGCGACCTGTCCGTCGTCGTGGACTGCGCGGGCGTGAAGTGCACAGGCGACCTTGATCTGCTCGCAAAGTTCAAGAAGACCACGGGCAAAGGCAAAAAAAAGAAAACAAAGATCGTGGTCCAGACGATCGGCACCGCCTCGTTCAACTCGCTTGCTCTCGGCGTCGACACGCTGTCGATAAAACTCAATAGCCATGGCAAGAGCCTGCTCGCAATCGGCGGCTACAAACTGAGCAGCACCGCCAGTGCCAGCTATCTCTCCGGCGGGGTCTTCAAGACCGCGACGGGCGTCGTGAAGCTCAAAGGCCACAAACCGTCGAAAAAAGGTGTGGTCAAAGCGATCAAACCGTAGAAGAACGGAAGTACTCCAGCAGAGTCGGTTGCGGATTGCTACCGATTTGCTACCATGACGGGATGAGTAAGCAAATTGCTGTGCGGCTCCCTGACGAGCTGGTCGAGTTTGTCGATGACATCGTTGACTCCGGCAATGGACGCAGCCGTGCGGCCGTAGTCACACGGGCGCTTGAGCGCGAGCGTCGACGTGCGGTCGCCGAACGCGATGCTGAGATCCTTGCTCGCACTGGTCCGGATCCGGAGCTGGCAGGATTGGCCGAGTACGCGGTTGGCCTACCTTCTCAACTTGCCTGATGCGGCCAATCCACGTCGCGCACCTCGACAAGGCACGCCCAGTCCTCGTCCTCACCCGCGAGCTTGTTCGGTCTCACCTTTCCACCGTGACCGTTGCACCGATCACAACCACTATCCGAGGGCTCTCTACCGAGGTGCCAGTCGATACGGCGAACGGTCTCGCAGGGCCTTCGGTTGTCAGCTGTGACAACGTCAATACCATCCCCGCAAGCGCCCTCGGAACACAGATAGGCGTATTGCTCGACCGCCAGGAGCCGGCCCTCAGCAACGCAATCCGGGCCGCGTTCGACCTGGACTGACTTGCCCGTCTGAGGGCTAGCGCTTTCCTGCTCGCCTCGGGCTTGTCGTCGTCTTCTTTGTCTTCGTCGTCATTTGCACCCGCCGGAGGATTTGCTCGACGAGTTGGAGCCGTTCACCTGCTACTGTTAACCATATGGCTAACAATGCCCTCCTGGACCGCGCCTTTGTCGCCTGCTCGCACCCGATAAGACGCGGCATCCTCAAGCGCCTTGCCGGAGGCGAGATGACCGTGGGCGAGGCGACCGGCGACTTCGGCGTGTCCAAGCCCGCGATCAGCAAGCACCTGAAGCTGCTGGAGGAGGCGGGCGCGATCACACGCGTGATCGACGGGCGCACGCACCGCCTGCGGCTGCGCGAGCAGCCGCTGGACGAGGCGTACGCGTGGATGACAAATCAGCGCGAGCTGTGGGAACGCAAGCTCGACACAGTCGATCAGTACCTACGCGAGCAGGGGGGACACCGGCAGCCCCGACAGGAAGCGCCACAGCAAGAGAACAACCCAGCGAAGGAGTCGAGATGACCGAGATAACCAAGCCGAACGAGACCAGCCTGCGCCTGCAGCGCACATACGATGCCACCGCCGAGGATGTGTTCGACGCATGGACCAACCCCGAGGTACTGCGACGCTGGTGGAGGGCAAACCCCGCCTGGATCACACCCGTCGCCGAGGTCGATCTGCGTGTCGGCGGGCGCTATCGCATCTCGATGGAAGACCCCGAGAGCGGCAAAAAATACACAGCAGGAGGCGAGTACAGCGAGGTGAGCCGCCCCAATCGGCTCGTCTACAGCTGGCAGTGGGAACAGGAAGACGGCGAGCTCGGCCACCCGAGCACCGTGGCGGTCGATTTTCGCGGCGAGGGAGAGCGAACGACGGTCGTGCTCGAACACACGGGCTTCGAGTCACTGGAGGCTCGCGACTCGCACGGACACGGCTGGGAAGGCGTGCTGGAGGCATTCCAGACGCATCTCAACGAGCGCGCTGCACAGACGTCCTGACAGACCCTCGCAATGCCGGTCGGGACCCGATAAGGCACTTCCGATGGGTAGCGCGGACAAACACACACACAAACAACCACAGAAGGAGCAAGAAGATGGCGAACTACCTACTGGCATACACGGGTGGCGGCATGGCGGCTACAGAGGCCGAGCGCGAACAGGCAATGGCGGCCTGGGGACAGTGGTTTGGAAAGCTCGGCTCGGCGGTCGTTCAGCCCGGCAACCCGGTCGGCGCATCCACCTCCGTGAGTGCTTCCGGCAGCAACGGCGGGGCGGGGTCCGGCTTGACCGGCTACTCGGTCATCGCCGCCGACAGCCTCGACGCGGCGGCGGGCCTCGTCGCTGACTGCCCGATCATCGCCGCGGGCGGCAAGGTGGACGTGTACGAGACGATCGAGGTCATGTAGCCACTCCGCGTCCTATGTGCGGGACGGTCGCCACGAGCGCACGCGAGCGGCCGTCCCGATAGGGTTCCGACGCCCCGTCCCCTAAGCCATCAAGGACGCGATGAGATTCTTCGAGTACGAGGCGCGTGAGGTAGTCAAGCGCGCCGGCATCCCCGTTACCGACTACGGCTTCACCACAGACCCGGCTGAGGCCAAGCAGATCGCCGAGCGCATCGGCGGCCCCACCGTGATCAAGTCCCAGGTGCTCACCGGAGGGCGCATGAAGGCCGGCGGCGTGAAGTTCGCCGACACGCCCGAGCAGGCCGAGGAGTACGCCCGCGACATCCTCGCTCTAGAGATCAATGGGCACATGCCTCGCGGCGTCCTGGTGGACCCGAAGGCCGAGGTCGCCCAGGAGTACTACGCGGGCGTTGTGTGGGACGGCACGCGCAAGCAGCCGGTGATGATCTTCTCGCCCGTGGGTGGCATCGACATCGAGCAGGTCGCCGAGGAGCAGCCCGACAAGGTCGGCCGCAGGCACTTCTCGAACATCCTGCCCCTCAGCGACTTCCAGGCCAAGGAGGTGATCGCCTCCACCGGCGTCACTGGTTCGGCGCTGAACAAGCTCGTCCCGATCGTCACGCGGTTGGCGAAGCTGTTCGTCGAGAACGACATGACCTTGGCCGAGATCAACCCGCTTGGCCAGCTCGCCGACGGTTCGTTCGTGGCGCTCGACGCGCACATGGACATCGAGAACGAGGCCAGGGGCCGCCACAAGAAACTGCTCAAGGATCTCGGTGTCGGTGACGAGGAGACGCGCCAGGCACGCGAGGCCACCCCATTCGAGTTGGCCGGCGAGGAAGTCGACGCCACCGACCACCGTGGCGTGGCCGGCAACGTGACCGAGTTCGATGGCAATCTGGGCTTGGTGATCGGCGCCGGCGGAGGCTCGCTGACGCTATTCGATGCGGTGCGCGCCCACGGCGGCAAGCCCGCCAACTACTGCGAGATCGGCGGCAATCCTTCGGTCGCCAAGGCCTGCGGGCTGGCCAAGCTTGTGCTGCAGAAGCCCGGCGTAGACAAGATCGCGGTGATGATGTCGATCGTGAGCAACACGCGCGTGGACATAGTCGCGCGCGGCGTGATCAAGGCGTGCCTGGAGCTGAACATGGACCCAGCCGAGAAGATCGCGATCTTTCGCATCCCGGGCGCATGGGAGGAGGAGGGTTTCAAGATCCTCGAGAAGTACAAAGTGGACTACGCCGACCGTTCCGTCTCGCTCAACGAGGCCGCACGCAGAGCGGTCGAGAAGATCCAAGGAGTGACGGCATACCCGGAGGGCACACAGTGAGCATCCTGATCGACGCGGACACAACCTTCATCGTCCAGGGCATCACCGGCCGTGAGGCCGTCAACCTGACGAGGGAGTGCCTGGACTATGGCGCCGGCGCAAGGGTCGTCGGTGGCGTCACGCCCGGACGCCTTGGTCGTGAGGTGCATGGCGTGCCGGTGTTCGACACGGTCGCCCAAGCCGTCGCCCACCACGGCGAGCCGATCTACGGCTCGGTGGTGACGGTCCCCCCCGCCTTCACCAAGGACGCTGTGTTCGAGGCGATCGAGAACGCCGTCAAGCTGATCGTGATCGTCACCGAGCGCATCCCACGCCGCGACGTCGCCGAGATGGTCGAGCTCGCGACGCTGCGCGGCGCACGCATCATCGGCCCCAACTGCCTCGGCATCATCGTGCCCGACGTAATCAAGATGGGCGGCATCGGCGGCCCCGCGCGCAACGCCGCACAGGCTTACACCCCGGGCCCGATCGGTGTGATCTCGCGCTCGGGCGGCATGACGACCGAGATGTCCTCGACGCTCAGCGCCGCCGGTCTCGGCCAATCCACGGCCGTGTCGATCGGTGGCGACGCAATCATCGGATCGAGCTACGCGGAGCTGATGCCGCTGTTCGAGGCCGATGAGCAGACGCAGGGCATCGTCATCTACACGGAGCCCGGTGGGCGCATGGAGGCTGAGTTGGCACGATGGGTTACCGAGAACAAATCGCGCTTGCCAGTCGTGGCGTTCATGGCGGGACGCTTCATGGACGAGATGCCAGGCATGAGCTTCGGACACGCCGGCACGATCGTGGAAGGTAAGGAGGACACCGCCGGTGAGAAGATTGCCCGTCTCGCGCAGGCCGGCATCACCGTCGCCGAGCGGATCGAGGACATCCCCGGCCTGATCCAGTCAAAGATCTCCGAGAGGAGCCCGGCATGAGAGCCGATGGAATCTTCATCGCAGTCGAGATATCGGACGCGGCGGCCTCCGACACAGCGCTCGCCGCGAAGCTGACCGAAGCGTGTCCGGTGGACATCTTCGCCCAGACCGCCGAGGGCACGTTGGGGCTCGTGCAGAGCAACCTTGACGAGTGCGTGCTGTGTGGCCTGTGCCTCACCGCGGCGCCTGCGGGCACGCTTGAGATCGTCAAGCTCTACGACGACAACGCGATACTCGCGCCTGCCTAGCTCTACAGCAGTTCTTAGGAGAGCCTTACGCACCAGGGCGAGACTCTCGACCGAGCGCTATGTTAGAAACACTAATCGTGCGCTAACAGTTCCCAATCTCCCGGGAGGTGTGCTTCCCACCCGATGGACGCAAGCCCGAACGTGACATGGCAGGATGGCGCTCTCTCGCGAGAGCAGCGCTGGCGGGCACTCGATGCCCGGGGCGCGACGATCTGGATCACCGGCCTGCCCTCTTCGGGTAAGTCCACACTGGGCGCCGCCGTCGAGGAGCGCTTGGTCGAGCAGGGTCGCAGCGCCTACTTGCTCGACGGCGACAACCTGCGCTGCGGCATCTGTGGCGACCTTGGCTTCAGCCGCGAGGACCGCGAAGCAAACGTCGGTCGAGTCGGCGAGCTGGCTCGCCTGTTCGCCGACTCGGGAGCGATCGCCGTGGTGGCGCTCGTCTCCCCTTACGAACACACGCGTCGCGAGGTTCGAGAACGCCATCGACGCGATGCGCTGCCGTTCTTCGAAGTGTTCGTGGACACGCCCGTCGCGCTGTGCGCGGAACGCGACCCTAAGGGTCTCTACGCTCGCGCTCGCGCCGGCAACCTCGATGGCTTCACGGGTGTGGACGATCCCTACCAGCCGCCCCGTGCTCCCGAGCTACTTCTCTCTCCAGCGCTCGCCCTACCCGCCGCGGTGGACGCGGTGCTCGATCTGCTTCACGCACGCGGCGAAACCAAGCCGCTCCTTACCAATGCAGCAGCATCAGCCCGACGGTAACCCCCGGCCCAACGGTGACCATCAACCCAAGATCGCCTGCTTGAGGAGCGCGGCGCTCGACCGCCCGCTGCATCACGTAGAAGATTGACGGCGTGCCCATGTTCCCGTGCTCGGACAGTACGTCGTAGCTGGCAGCAACGTCCTCACGGGAGAGGTCGAGCGCTTCTTGCACGCTCTCGATGATGCGCCTCCCACCTGGGTGAACGAGCCAGTGGTCGATCGCCTCGCGTCCCAAACCGCTTGAGCCAAGGAAATCATCCACTAGCTCGAGCAGCCCTTCGCTGGCGACATCGGGGAGCTCACGAATCAAGTGCAGATAGCTGTCCTGTGGCGTCAGCTGCATCCGCACGGCACCTAGTGTGCCTGCCACCTGATGGACCTTGGAGGCAAGAACCGCCGGACCGACCGCGCCAGTGGAGGCCTCGTCAAACTCGATCAAGGCCGCGGCGCAACCGTCGCCAAAGATCGAGGATCCGACCGTCTTGCTGCGCTCGTCGTCCTCGGCCGCTCCCATCAGGATGCCGGTCATGCTCTCCGCCGCCAGGACAAGCGCCTTCTTGCCGGGTTGCTCGCGCAGGGTCTGGGAGGCCAGACGCACGAGCGGCACCGCGCTCGCGCAACCCACGCCCACGACGTGGTACTTGTCGGTCGCGGGGTCCATCTCGTAGTGGTCCACGAGCCGGTGAGCGATCGTCGGCCCGCCGAGCGAGTAGAGCGTGGCGCTGACGACCACGCCGATATCGGCTGGATCGACGTCTAGCTCGTCGATCGCTCGCACGGCGTAGCCGAGCAGGTGCTCCTCGATCGCGTGCGTGCGACCCTGGACGGTCGTCGCGAGGAAGTCGTCGGTCAGTGTGAGACTGCGACGCTGCACGCCACAACGGCTGAAGATGCGCTGGGCGAACTCGTCGTCGCTCAGCCCGAGCAGGCCGAGCACGTCGTTCTGGGTGAAGGAGGTCTCCGGACCGGCTAGCGCGAGACGGCTGATGTGCGGCAGCCCGGGGGTTCGCTCGTCCCATGCGAGCGACCGATCCCGCAAGCCGGGGAGGTCGGCTATAGCCTTCAAGGTGGACCCCCTGGATTGTCTTGGTTGGAAGGGCGGACTGAATGGGCAGATACAAATGCGAGGATACGTGAGCAACCCGTCGGCAACCGCGAAAGAGCGGCTCCTCGCCAGCGTTTCTTCATAGACTCTTCATCCTATCGACATGTTTCTTCACAAACCCTTCGACAGGCGTCCATGATTAGCCTGCAGGGACTACTACATCAATGGAGCCTGGAGGGACGCAGATGAAGGTGATCGGAGCCGGAATGCCGCGCACGGGCACGCTGACGCAGAAGGTGGCGCTCGAGACGCTCGGCTTCGAGCCCTGCTACCACTGGGTCAACGTCATCGCCGACCTCGACCAGGTGGACGTGTGGAACCGCGCACTCGACGGTGGCGAACCATGGGAGGAGGTGTTCGGCGACTCCCAGGCGACGGTGGACTGGCCCGGCGGCTACTTCTGGCATCAGCTGATGGACCACTACCCGGACGCGAAGGTGCTGCTCAGCGTACGCGACGCCGAGAAGTGGGAGCCCAGCTTCAGGGAGACGATCTGGAACATGTGCTACGGCGAGTCGATGATCCGCCTTCTCTCAAGCGCCCGAGCGCAGGTCGATCCGCGCTGGGCTCGCTACCTGAAGCTGGTCGAGCGCATGTTCTGGGTCGAGCAGGCACCATTCGCCGCCGGGCATGAGCTGCCCGAGCAGTTGATCGCCGGCTTTGAGCGCCACAACGAGCTGGTCAAGGCGACGGTGGCGCCCGAGCGCTTGCTCGTGTGGAGCGTGAGCGAAGGCTGGGAGCCGCTGTGCGAGTTCTTGGATGTAGCGGTACCGGCCGAGCCGCTACCTCATGTCAACGACCGCGAGACGTTCCTCGGCCGGGTCGTCGATGGTGCGCTCGGGGCGCTGCAAACCTGGCGCGCCGGCGAGACGGACGCGCAGACTGCCGCGACGGCCTAGCTGGTAGCGGCCGTCTGGCATGAGCAGAAACCGGCTCCTCCTTGCCACGCTCATAGCCGCGGCCGCGATCGTCGTGGCGATCGTGCTGGCCACGGGTGTCTTGTCCGGCGCGGGCAAAAGCGCGCGCGTCGCGTCATCGCCGTCGTGCCTGCCGAGCACGCTTCAGCACAGCGCTCAGCTTGCGGGACTACCCGTCGATGTGTCGCCGGCACCGGAAACCGATACGGCCAACCCCCATACGCAAATCAGCTTCCTGGGCGTACCGAGCGCCGAGATTCGCGAAGTGTCCGTTGTCGGTCAGCGCAGCGGTGCCCATACTGGCCAGTTGCGGTCCTATTCCCAGGGCGACGGCGCCAGCTTCCTGCCCAACACGCCCCTCGACGCTGGCGAGCGCGTGACGGTGAGCGCCACGATCGGCGGCAGCCAAGCCGGCCCGAGCTCGAGCGGCCATACCGGCGCAACCGCGAGCCGCAAGCGAGTCTCCTTCGCTTTCCGCGTCGACACGCCCTACTCGACCGCGGGTGCACAGCCGTTTCCCAATCCGCAAGCGGCGCCAGCCGACTACCTGAGCTTCGACACGTTGCCCGGCACCCAGGCGCCTGTCCTGAGCGTCGCCGTGCCCGATCGCGATCCGAGCGCGGGCGACATCCTCACCACGAATGGACCCGGGCCGGGCCAATACGGCCCACTGATCTACACGCCCAAGGGCCAGCTGGTGTGGTTCGACCGTATGCCCAAAGGCGAAACGGCCGAGGATCTGAACGTGCAGAGCTACGAAGGCCAGCGCGACCTCACCTTCTGGCACGGCAAGGTGCTCTCGCTGGGCTTTGGGCAGGGCGAAGACGTCGTTTTGAACTCCCGCTACCAGACGGTCGCCAGGGTCGCGGGCGGCAATGGGCTGCAGGCCGACCTGCACGATTTCCAGATCGTCCCCGACCGCATCTCCTATACGACAGCGTTCAATGCGATCCGCTGCAACCTGTCCTCGATTGGCGGAGCACGCAGCGGCATCATTCTCGACACCGCGGTGCAGGAGATCGACATGAAGACGGGCCTGGTGCGCTGGGAATGGCACAGCCTCGACCACGTCGCCGCGGCGGAGTCCGAGACCGAAACGCCGAAGACGGCAACGCCGTGGGACTGGTTCCACATCAACTCGATCGATGTGGAGGGCGGGAACGCCAATCAATCCGGAAACTTGTTCATCTCGGCGCGCAGCACCTGGGCCGGCTATCAACTGCAGGGCGGCAGCGGCAACATCCTCTGGCGCCTGGGCGGCCTGAAAAGCTCCTTCAAGATGGGCCCAGGCACTGAAACGGCGTGGCAGCACGACGGTCGCATCCTGTCCAACGGAGATGTCACGTTCTTCGACGACGGCTCCAACCCGCCCATCCACCGACAGTCACGCGGCCTGCGCATCGCGCTGGACTTCAAAACCCACCAGGCGCGTCTGCTCGCCGCCTACACGCACCACAGCCCGCCGCTGCTCGCCCCCAGCCAGGGCAACATGCAAACGCTGGTCGACGGCAACGCCGTCGTGGGCTATGGCGGGGTACCGGCGATCAGCGAGTTCGCCCCAGGCGGATCGCTGCTCTTCGATGCTCATCTGCCCCTGGATATGTCCTTCTACCGCGCCTACCGCTTCCCCTGGAGTGGGCGTCCGACAAGCCCGCCGGCGGCGCTCGCCAACCTCAACGACACCGGCGAAGACACGATCGTGCACATGAGCTGGAACGGCGCCACTGAAGTCGCATCCTGGCACGTACTGGCTGGGGAAAGCCCTGCATCGCTCACGTCACAGGCCACGATTCCAGCAAGCGCATTCGAAAGCTCGACGGTCCTGCCCAAGAAGTACGCCTATGCGCAGGTGCAGGCGCTCGATTCCGCCGGCCTGGTTCTGGGTACCTCAAAGCCAACCAAGGTCACGACGTACGCCGCCGCGCTGCCGAGCACTGGACAGTCGCAATGACGCAAACCGCCGCTGGGTACCAGCGCACGCGGGCAGGAATGCCGGCGAGCACCCCCGCTGACGTTGTGCTCAGTAAGCCGGTTTGCTGGAGTGCTTGTGCGGAGCTGCGTTCGTCGTCGTACTCGTCGTGGTGCCGGTCGACGTGGACGTCGAGCTACTTGTTGTTTTGCCGCCGCACCCTGCCACCGCCAGAGTGGCCGCAAGGACGGCCAGCAGCGTTAGCATGGCGGCCAGTGACGTCAGTTTCATCGGCCGGCCTCCTCTCGTCGCTCACGGATTTCGGCGCCCACCCTACCAGGCGCCAATCTCGGAAATGAGCACAGTGGCGCCAACCGGCCCGCAGGCGGCCGACCCGCAATCCCCCAAGCGCGGCCTGGGCTCGCGCGAGGCGTGGCTCTTGGGCGTGTGCTGCGTGGCGCAGTTCATGGTGATTTTGGACCTGAGCATCGTCAACGTCGCGCTGCCCTCGATCCAATTGAGCCTCAACTTTACGGCGCCCGAATTGCAGTGGATTGTCGATGCCTACGCGATCACTTTCGCGGGCTTCCTGATGCTCGGCGGGCGCGCCGCCGACCACTTTGGCCAGCGCAGGATGTTCGTGTTGGCGCTGCTCGTGTTCGGGCTCGCTTCGCTGGCGGGTGGCATCGCGAACGATCGCGCGACGCTTGTCGCCGCTCGTGCCATGCAGGGTTTCGGCGGCGCGCTGATGGCGGCCTGCTCGCTGGCGGTCATCACCTCATCGTTCGCTCCCGGGCCCAAGCTCAACCGCGCGATCGGCGCGTGGGCGGCGATGAACGGACTCGGCGGTGCCGCCGGGATGCTGTTCGGTGGGCTGATCACGCAGGAGCTGAGCTGGCGCTGGGTGCTTTTGATCAACCCTCCGATCGCGATCGCGGCCGCCGCGGTCGCCTACGCTGTTGTCAGCGAGCGTCGTCGAGGATCAGGATCCCACCCGCCCCGCACGTTTGACCTGGCGGGCGCCTTGACGCTCACGATCGGCCAGATGGTGCTCGTGTTCGGGGTCGTGGAAGCGGGGTTGGCCGGCTGGGACACGCTGGCGGCGCTCGGCCCGATCTTCGCTGGCATCGCCCTGCTCGCGGTGTTCGTCGTGATCGAGACGCGCGTGGCATCGGAACCGCTGATCCCGTTCAAGGAGCTGACCAAGCCGCTGCGGGTTGCCAACAACATCGTGCTGTTGTTCAGCGCCTCGCTGTTCCCGATGTGGTTCGTGAGCTCGCTCTACTTGCAGCAGGTGCTGGGCCTCTCTCCGCTGCATACCGGCCTGATCTTCCTGCCCATGACCTTGATGATCATGCTGGTCGCTTCGCGCACCGGCAAGCTCGTCAGCCACTTTGGGGTGCGCGCCGTGCTGGGCGGCGGACTGGTCATGTTGACCGCCGGGATGCTGCTGCTCGCACGGGTCGGGTCGAGCGGCAGCGCGATCGTCTACATCATGATCCCGGGCCTGCTGACCGCGGCGGGCATCGCGATGTCGATCGTGCCGTCCACGATCGCCGCCACGCAGGGCGCCAAGGAGGGCCAGGCAGGCCTTGCGTCGGGCCTGGTCAACACCTCGCGGCAGATCGGCGGAGGACTCGGCCTGGCGGTGCTGGTGACGCTTGCGACCCAGCGCTCGAGCCACCTGATCGGCACGGGCGCGCTCGTACCCCAGGCACTGACCGACGGCTTCAGGCTCGCCTACTTGATCGGCGCCGGCCTGGCCGCCGCGGCAGCTCTGATGACGTTCACGGCGATGGCCAAGCCCGCGGCGGCGACCAATGCCCCGGGATCGGGGCCCGTACCGGTGGGCCCAGCGGCCCCGGCAGGTTCGGCGCGTCGCCTCGCGCTCGCGATCCTCGCTGTCGTTGCGGGCTTCCTCGTGCTGGACCTCGCGTTGGCCGGTTCGCATGGCGCTCCGGTCGGTGCCTACACCACCAAAGGCGCCTACAGTTTCGTCACCGAGCCGACGCTGCACCCGCCGATACTCCACAAGGACGGCCCGACCGCCACCAACCAGCTGGCAGGCGGGTACATCCTTACCGCCAACTTCTACAACCTCAACTACCCCCCGCTGGTTGGCCAGAGTGGGCCACTGATCCTCGATCGCAATTTGCAGCCGGTGTGGTTTCAGCCCGTGCCGGAAAAGGTCGTCGCTTCCAACTTGAGCCTGCAGACCTACGAAGGGCGACCGGCGCTCGGCTGGTGGCAAGGTGTCGTCACGAATACGGGACAAACCGAGAGCGGCGAAGATGTGGTTGTCAACCAGCACTACCAGACGATCGCGCGGCTGAAAGGGGTTGATGGCTGGGTGCTGACACTGCACGAGCTCGCGATCTCGGGCGAAGACGCATGGGTGACGGCGAACAAGAATGTCGCCAAGGACCTGTCGAGCTATGGCGGCGCTTACAACGGGGCGTTGATCGACTCGGCGGTGCAGGAGTACAACCTCAAAACCGGCAAGCTATTGCGCAGCTGGGACGCGCTGCAGCACATCCCGCTGGACGATTCCTATGCCAGCGTGCCGACGAACGGGTTCCCGTGGGACGCCTATCACGTCAACTCGATTGCGCTGAGCGGCAATGGCGAGTTTCTCGTGTCGATGCGCAACACCTGGGCCGCCTACATGGTCGACATCGCCACCGGCGATATCCAGTGGACGCTGGGCGGTAAGAAATCGAGCTTCCATTTCGGCCCGGGCGCCGAATTCCAGTGGCAACACGATGTGGCGTTTGGACCCGACTCGACGGTGACGATGTTCGACGATCACTGCTGCCAGTTGACCGGCGGGGGCACGTCAGTCCCGGCGACGGCTGCCTCACGGGGGCTCGTGCTGGCGCTCGACTACAGCACGAACAAGGCGACACTCGTGGCTCAGTACACCGGTGGGAACAAGTTCGAAACCGAATACATGGGCGACACGCAACCGCTGGCTAATGGAAACGCGTTCGTCGGCTGGGGCTCAGAACCGTACTTCTCCGAGTACAACCGCTCCGGAGCGCAGTTGCTCGAGGCAAACTTCCCCGGACACGATCTGAGCTATCGCGAGACGGTGCAGCCTTGGGTGGGCGAGCCGCTCACCGCACCCGCTGGTGCCGCCCAGGGGAGCGACGGTGGGACGACGGTGTATGCGAGTTGGAACGGTGCTACCGAGGTCGCCTCCTGGCGGGTACTCGCGGGCACGGGCACCGGTAGGCTGACCGCGGTGAGGACGACCGCCAGGCAAGGATTTGAGACCGCGATCCCAGTGCCGGCCGGCTACAGCATCTTTCAGGTGCAGGCACTGAACGCCGCTGGCCATGCGATCGGGACCTCCCGATCGTTCTCGCCAGTGCTTCGATGACGATTCGTAGGGGGTTCGACGATGCGCAGTGACGATTCGACAAAGATTCGTGCGGGCGTGCTGCTCGCCGCGGTGGCGATGTGCGCAGGCCTGTGTGCATGCGGGGATGCCGGCTCGACCAGCGCAGTCGCGACCGCCTTCACGCCAAGGGCCGATCTGGCCGAGGCGAAGGCCAACTCGATCGCCATCTCGCCACTGCCGGGCACCGAGGACGCATCTCCCGATACGCAGATCAGCTTTCTCGGGGAACCCGGCACGACCGTTGGCGACGTGAGCGTGGTGGGGTCAAGTAGCGGCAATCACTCGGGCAAGCTGGAGCGCTATTCGACCGGTAGCGGCGCGAGCTTCGTGCTCAACTCGCCGCTGCGAGCGGGAGAGCACGTTGCCGTCCATGCGCTGGTGGGGGTGGGCTCCGCTACCCCGTCGAGCCCTGTGACGACGGTTTTCACCGTCGCCCACCAGGTGTCGGTCAGTCAGGCGGAGTTCCCGAACAACCCGGGCAACCCGCACGCGATCCAGCACTACGCTTCGGCGCCCACACTGACCCCCTCGACCGTGACGCTCACGACACACGCGCGGCCCGGCGCGAGCGCGGGCGACCTGTTTCTCGCGCCCTATCAGGGCGAGGGCACGCCCGGGCCGATGATCGCTGAACAGGACGGCGCACTCGTGTGGTTTCACCCGCTGCCGGCTGGCGAGGAGGCGACCAACATGCAGGTGCAGCAGTGGGAAGGCAAGCCTGTGCTCACCTGGTGGCAGGGCCGCATCCTCGGGGTTGGTTTCGGCCAGGGCGAAGATGTGCTCTACAACAGCTCCTACCAGCGCCTGGGGAGCATCAGGGCGGGCAACGGCTACAAGGCCGATCTGCACGTGATCAAGCTGACTCCGCAGGGCACTGCTTGGATCGATGAGTTCGACCCGATCCGCATGAACCTCACCTCGGTGCATGGTCCCTCAAGCGGTGTGCTGACCGACTCCGTGATTCAGGAGATCGACGTGAAGACGGGGCTCGTGATGTGGGAGTGGCATGCGCTCGGACATATACCGCTGCACGAATCGAAGAATCCGATCCCGCACAACGGCAACCCGTGGGACTACATCCACGTCAACTCGGTGGATCCGGGGACCTCGGACGACGTGTTGATCTCAGCGCGCAACTCGTGGGCGCTGTATGACGTAAGTATCAAGACCGGCGCCTTCAACTGGCAGATGGGCGGCGAGCACTCCACCTTCAAGCTCGGCCCGGGCACGCAGACCTACTGGCAGCACGACGCCGAATGGCAACCGAGCGGGATTATCTCGGTGTTCGACAACGGTTCGACCCCGCCGAAGGAGAGGCAGTCGCGCGGCGTGCTGCTGAAGCCCGATTTCGCGACCAAAACGGTGTCGCTCGCGAAGGCCTATACGAACCCGGCGAAGACGCTGCTGGCCCCCGCGCAGGGCAACCTGCTGAGCCTGCCCGAAGGCAACTGGTTGATGGGGTACGGCAATCTGCCGAACTTCACCGAGTACAACACGTCCGGAGAAGTGCTGTTGGACGGCACGCTCGGCCCCAACGTGCAGGACTTCCGCACATACCTCTCACCGTGGAGTGGGCACCCGAGCGGCCCGCCGGCAATCGTCGCGAAACGAAGCGGGTCGAGCACCGTCGTGCTGACGAGCTGGAACGGCGCTACCGAAGTGGCTTCCTGGCAAGTGCTCGCCGGCACCTCCCCCACCGCTTTGACGCCTCTCGCGACTGTCCCCAAGAGCGGCTTTCAAACGCAGGCGACGGTCACGACCACCGCCCCGTACGTGCAGACGCGCGCGCTCGATGCAAGCGGCAACGTGCTCGGCAGCTCAGCGGCGTACCGCGTACCGTGAGCCCGGACGGACATCGACGCCTGGCGACCCCTGCTGGCGCTATGGTATGGGCACTGTGAGCGAAAACTTCTCGCTGATCGTGATGTGCGTCTGCATGCTCGCCTCGCTGGCCTTTTTGGCCCAGCAGATCCTGGCGTACCACTAGACGTCCCCTGGGTTCAGGCGTGCTTGCGGGCGCTCTTGAGCCGTTCGCGTTCCTGGTGCTTGTCGACCACGGTTGAGATCAGCTTCAGGAACTGCGTGGGCCCGGTGGCCTTGGCCTTGCCGTAGGTGAAGGCCTCGATCCAGTCGGGGACCTTGCCCTCGGCGGCCATGACATTGAAGAACTCGCGGCGCATTTCGACGTTGATGCGCGCGTCGTCGGCGGGGCCCTTGGTTACTTGTGCCTCGGGCATCTGCAGACGGAAGTGCTGGACATCGCCACGTCCGTGTAGCTCAACGCCCACGACAAGCTTCATCGGCGCGAGCGCCGGCACTTCCTCCACGAAGCGCCGTGCGGCGGTCTCGATCAGCGTCTTTGCGTCGCCGCTCATCAGCTGCCTCCCTTTGATTCCTGTCGCACTGACATAGACCTCAAATCTTGTGTCGCTGAAGAAGCTTCTTGCCGATCACCATGCGCTGAATCTCCGAGGTGCCCTCGCCGATCAACAGCAGTGGCGCGTCGCGGTAGAGACGCTCGATCTCGTACTCCTTGGAGTAGCCGTAGCCGCCGTGGATGCGGAAACATTCCTCAACACAGAAACGGCCGGCCTCGCTGGCGAACAGCTTGGCCATGCCGGCCTCCAGATCGGAGCGCTCGCCCGCGTCCTTTAGACGCGCCGCACGCAACGTCAACAGCCGAGCCGCATCGACCTGCGTGGCCATATCGGCGAGCTTGAACTGGATCGCCTGGTGCTCGGCGATCGGCTTGCCGAAGGTCTTGCGCTCCTGGGAGTAGCGCAAGGCCAGCTCCAGCGCGCGCTGGGCGATGCCGACCCCACGCGCGGCGACGTTGACGCGACCGACCTCGAGCGCATCCATCATCTGCACGAAGCCCTTGTTGAGCCCGGCGTCCTCGCCGCCGAGCACGTTCTCCGCCGGACACCTGTAGCCGTCGAACACCAGCTCGGTCGACTCGACGCCCTTGTAGCCGAGCTTTTTGATCTTCGGGGGCACGTTGAGCCCGGCGTGGGCGCCCGTGTTCTCAGAGACTCCGGCCTCCTTCTCGGCGATGAAGCAGGTGAAGCCTTTGTGGCGCGGTTGGACGTCGGGGTCGGTCTTGACGAGCACGAACACGAGCGAGGACATCAGGCCATTGGTGACCCACATCTTCTGCCCGTTGATCTCGTAGTCGCCCTCGGGGGTCTTCTTGGCGGAGGTCTTGATCGCCTGCACGTCACTGCCAAGCTCGGGCTCTGACAAGGAGAAGGCGGCGCGAATCTCGCCGGTGGCCATGCGCGGAAGGTACTTCTGCTTTTGCTCCTCGCTGCCGAACTTCATCAAGAGGTAGGAGCCGATGAAGTGCGTGTTGATGACACCCGAGATCGAGATCCAGCCACGCGATAGCTCCTCGACGATCATCGCGTAGGTCGTCAGGTCCAAACCCATGCCGCCGTACTCCTCGGGGATCGTGACCCCGAACAGGCCGAGCTCCTTCATCTGCTCGACAATCGGCTCGGGATACAGGTCCTCGCCGTCGTAGTGCTCGGCATTGGGCAGGATTTGCTCGTCGGCGAACTGGTGGACCATCTCGGTGATGGCCTTCTGCTCGTCGGTCTTCTCGGTAAAGGGGGCGGCTACGGCCATTGCTGAGGACGCTCCAAGGTCGGAATCGGCATTCGTGTCGTGTGCACGCAGGATACCTGGGCGGGCCAGCCTGGCAGACTGCGACCGCATGAACTTTGCCCGCGACCTCCTCGGAGCCCAGCCGCCCGAGCGCATTGCACTGCTGGAGCTGGCCCGTGACGGTGCCAGACGCGAATGGACATTCGGCGAAGTGAACGCCGCGACCACGGCAATGGCGGCGGTACTCGCGCAACGCGGTGTGGGCCGCGGCGATGTAGCGATGACGCTGATCGGTAACCGACCCGAGTGGGTTTTCACGATGATGGCCTGCTTTCGACTCGGCGCGGTGGCGCTGCCCTGCACCGAGCAGCTGCGCGCCAAGGACCTGCGATTGCGCCTGGACGTGGCGCGCCCAACGCTGATCGTCGCGGACGAGCGCAACCGCGAGCAGATCGAGGGGGCGGAACCGAACTGCCCGGTGCTGTACACACCCGACGATCGACTGCTCGCCACCCGCGCGAACGCCACCGGAGCAGACGCTCCCCAAGCAGACGCCCCACATGCCGACCTTGACGAGCACGACCCGGCCCTGATCACATTCACGAGCGGCACGGCCGGCGAGCCGAAGGCGGTGGTGCACGCGCAGCGCTACCTGTACGGGCAGGGCATCCAGGCAGAGCGGTGGCTCGGCGCAAAAGCGGACGAGCTGGTGTGGTGCACGGCGGCCAGCGGCTGGAGCAAGTCGGCGCGCAACGTGTTCATGGCGCCATGGCTGATGGGCGCAAGCGCTTTGCTACACGACGCCCGCTTCGACCCGAACGAGCGACTCGAGCTCATAGAACGCGAGCGCGTGAACGTGCTCTGCATGGCACCGACCGAGTACAGGGTGATCGCCAAGCGCACGACAATGCGCAAACTGCCGAGCCTGAAGGGCATGGTGGCGGCGGGCGAGGCACTGAACCCGGAGGTGCTGGCGGTGTGGCGGGACGCGACCGGACTCGATATCCGCGACGGGTACGGGCAGACTGAGACGGGACAGATGACGGGCATGGGGATCGGCGTCGAGGCACGGCCGGGCTCGATGGGAAAGCCGCTGCCCGGCACGCACCTGAGCACGATCGATGGCGAACTTGTGGCCGACCCGAAGACGGTGCCGACGTTTTTTCTCGGGTACCTGGGCGAGGACGTGCGGCGCGAACCCGACGGCAGCTGGACCATGACCGACCGTCGCGAGCAGGGCCCGTGGCATACGGGCGACCGCGTGAGCGAAGACGAGGACGGGTACCTGCACTTCGAAGGCAGAGCCGACGATGTGATCGTGTCAGCCGGGTACAGGATCGGCCCGTTCGAGGTGGAGTCAGCGCTTATCGCCCACCCGGCGGTCGCGGAGGCCGCCGCGGTGGCGGCACCCGACGAGGAGCGCGGCGCGGTCGTGCGCGCGGTGGTGGTGTTGCGCGACGGGCAGACACCCTCCCCGGAGCTGGCCAAGCAGCTGCAGGAGCACGTCAAGCGCGAGACGGCTCCCTACAAGTACCCGCGAATCGTGGAGTTCGCGAACGAGCTGCCAAAGACGGCGAGCGGCAAGGTCAGGCGCGCCGATTTGAGGGGCGAGACCGCGCGCTGAGGCCCACCGCACTCGCGGGCCGGCTGGTGCGCGCGGGCAAGCCAACGCGTCCGCCCTCGGGCGCGGGGTACGTCAGGTCCCACGCCCACCGTGTACACGACCAAACGGTGTCCAGCAGATTTAGTCGAGCGCGACGATCGCGTCGATCTCAACCTGGGCGCCGCGCGGCAACGCTGCCACGCCCACGGCCGCGCGCGCCGGCGGCGAATCATCAAAGAAGCTCGCATAGACCTCTCCCACTTCAGCGAACGCCGACAGGTCGGTCATATAGACGGTCAGTCGCACAGCATTAGCCAGCGACGCACCGGCGACCTGGCAAACGGCCGCGAGGTTCTCGAGGCAGCGCCGTGCCTGCTCGCCGGCGCTCGTCCCGACAATCTCACCGCTGGCAGGATCGAGCGGGATTTGCCCGGAACAGAACAGGAGCGATCCGGCGCGTACCGCGTGCGAGTATGGACCGATCGCCGCGGGAGCACCAGGAGCGTTTATTGCTTCGCGGTCTGGGGCCATAGCAAGCGCGAGCCTATCGCCACACGCGGCCCGATGCGGCGCTCTCATAGCACGTGTATGACCGTGCTCGAACCCGCGCTCGACGTGCTGACGGGTGTCGGCGCGGCTCTACAGACGATCCGCTAGATTCCAACTGATGCGACGAACAGCCAGGACACTCGCGGGCGCGTTCCTGGCGGCAATGGCGTGCGCAGCGCTCTACGCGACCGCCGCGCAGGCCCAGATCGCATGGACACCATGCGGGAACTCGAACCTGGTGGCGTGCGGCCACATCACAGTCCCGTTGAACCCAGCAAACCCCTCGCAGGGTGTGATTACGCTCGCGATGCGCCGCCACCTCTCTCCTACGGGGCAAACTAAAGACGCGGTGATCGCCCTTGCCGGTGGACCGGGTCAGGCGGCGATTCCCTTCATGGAAGACTTCACCGAAATCCTCGGTCCGATCGTGTCCACGCGTGACCTGATCGCCTTCGATCAGCGCGGCACGGGCCTGTCCCATCCGCTGTCGTGTCCGGCGTTTGAACACATCACGCTCGACTCTCCGCCGAACGCGATCGCGATCTGTGCTGGGCAGATCGGTCCGACTCGTGGCCTCTACACGACGGCACAGACGGTCGCCGATATCGAGGCGATTCGCGAGGCGGGGGGCTATGAAAAGCTTGTGCTGTACGGGACCTCCTATGGCACGAAGGTCGCCGAGCGCTACGCACAGGAGTACCCGAGCCACGTGGAAGCGCTCGTGCTGGATTCGGTCGTGCCTCCGTCCGGCCCCGAACCGCTGGATAAGACGACCTTCGCAGCGGTGGGACGTGTGTTGCGCCAGTTGTGCTCGGGACGGGCCTGCGCCCACATCACGCCTGAGCCGGTAAGCGATCTCGCGCGCCTGGTGAAGCGCATGGGCGGCGGGAGCCTGTCCGAGCGCGTGATCGATGGGGAAGGCAAACCGCACACGATCCATATCGCTTCTAGCGACCTGATCGGCATCCTGGTGGAGGGCGACTTGAACCCGATCCTGCGCGCCGAATTTCCGGCAGCGGTACGCGCGGCGGTGCGCGGCGACACGGCGCCGCTCGGGCGCTTGCAGCTCAGGGCCGCGAGCGGCGAAGGCGAAAGCGAATCGCTCGCCGAGGGGTTTGACGCACCGCTTTACTACTCCTCTGTTTGCGATGAGGAGCCGTTCCCGTGGAACCCGGCGGCGAGCCCGCGCACGCGCTTGCGTGAAGCACACGCCGCACTCGCAGCCCAGCCCGCGTCGGCGTTCGCGCCATTCACTGCCGCCAATGCACTCGTGTTGAGCGACATGCCGGCATGCGCTCAGTGGCCGCTTACCGAAGGCGCACCGGAAGTAGACAACACCCCACTTCCGAACGTACCCACGCTTATCCTCAGCGGCGCGGACGATCTGCGCACGCCTATAGCCAACGCACAACAGGTGGCGGCGCAGATCCCCGACGCTCACCTCGTGGTGGTGCCAAACACGGGTCATTCGGTGCTCGGCACCGAGCCGACGCCATGCGCGAGCAACGCACTGCAGGCGATGTTCTCTGGCAAGCCGATCGCGCGGTGCGCGGTCAGGACACCCCCCAAGCCCTACCTACCGACACCGCTGCCGCCCCGAAGCCTCGGGGAAGTGGCGCCCACGAAGGGCAATCACGGTCTACCGGGACGCACGCTCGCGGCGGTTGTGCAGACGGCCGCCGACTTCGACCGGCAGATCGCGCTGACGTTGGCCGAACAGGACGATCTGGAAGACCCGCTCGCGACGCTTTCGGTGCGCACCGGCGGGTTGAGGGCTGGCTGGGGCGGGATCATCAAAGACGCCGTGGTACTGCACGGCTACTCCTACGTCCCCAATGTGACCGTGTCGGGAACGGTCATCTCGGGCCAGGCGACCCTGAAGATAGGCGGGTCGGCGGCGGCGCGGGGCATCCTGCGCATCGACCCGCGGGGGACCCTGACTGGTGTGCTTGCCGGCAAGCGAGTGCACCTCGGGTCGTTCCCTGCGAGCGTGGCCGAAGTGGGCGCCTCCACGCTGGCGTTCCCTGGAAATCTGGGAGACGTGCTTCAGAGCGCGCGGCAACTGGCGGCACTGCAGTTCCGCGGCGAGTAGCTCACGCATCGTCGCGCACCCGCTGCCGCGCGGAGCGCTTCTTCACACGGTCTTGAGGCGACCCGGCTAACGTGGTGGCCAATGAGGCGGCGCATACTGGCTTTGATTCTCGGCGCGCCGCTGCTGGTCGCCACGCTTGCCGTCGTACAGCCGCTGCCAGCCGAGGCTCTCGCGTTCGTCCCGTGCGCTAGCACTCCCGACTTCTCTTGCGCGACGCTGGAAGTGCCGCTCAGCCGCGGTGGCACGGTGCCAGGCACGGTGGCGCTGAGCATTGAGCGCTTGCAGGTCGGTCCGACACCGAGCCGTACGGCTGTCATCGGACTCGCAGGCGGACCGGGCCAAGCGGCCGATCCGCTGGCGGCCGCGATGGCCAGGGAGATGACACCGGCGCTGGGCTCGCGCGACCTCGTCGTGTTCGACCAGCGCGGCACGGGCGGATCGGGGCCACTTTCCTGCTCGGCGCTGGAAGGCAGCGAATCGCTCGCCACGATCGGACAGGCCTTCGAACACTGCGCGCTGCAGATCGGCCCTGCACGCGGCTCTTACACGACCGAGGAATCGGTGGCCGACATCGAGGCGCTGCGCGAGGCGATGGGCTACGAAAAGCTCGTTCTGTATGGGACCTCCTACGGCACGAAGGTGGCGCTGCGATATGCCGAACGCTATCCGCAGAATGTCGAAGCGCTGGTGCTCGACTCGGTGGTGGGGCCGGAACGAGACGACCCGTTTACGCTCGCGACGTTCAAAGCAATGAAGCCAGCGCTGGAAGAGCTGTGCTCCCAGGGCGCGTGCGCGGGCATCACGAGTAACCCGCTCGGCGATATCGCACGGCTGGTGGCGAAGATGCAAAAACATGCTCTCAACGGCATGGTGTACGACGGCTCGGGCCACGGTCACAGGACTTCGATGTCTGATGTCGATCTACTCAACCTGATCGGCGCCGGCGACCTGAATCCCGCTCTGCGCGCGCTGCTGCCAGCGTCTGTGCAGTCGGCATTGCGTGGCGATCCGGGACCGCTGCTGCGTCTGAACCTGCTGGCGGAGGGGTTGATACCGAACCTGCCGGGTGTGCCGCTGGCCAGCTCGGACGGGATCGATGAAGCGCTGTTTGCCGATACGACCTGTGAAGAGGAGCCGTTTCCGTGGCGACGCTCGGCGCCCCCGAGTACGCGAGTCGCGGAAGCGCTGGGCGCGCTGCGGGCACTGCCAGCATCGGACTTCTATCCCTTCAACGCACCTGTAGCCTGGGCCACGAGCATGGCTGGTGCCTGCGCGCAGTGGCCAAACGCGGCGCCCGAACCGCCGACCATCGCTCCGCTACCGGACGTGCCGACCTTGATTCTCTCCGGCGAGCAGGACTTGCGTACGCCGACTTCGGGTGCCGAAGCACTCGCGGCGCGGATCCCGGGGTCGCAACTACTGACGGTGCCCTACACCGGACACTCGGTACTTGGCACCGAATTCAGCGGCTGCGCGCAGAGTGCCGTGAAGGCATTTTTCGCGGGCACGGCGGTGCAAGCGTGTGCTCCGACCGTCGACCCGCTACCCCCCACGCCAATCGTGCCGAGCAAGCTGTCGCTCGTCAAACCGGTGGGCTCGGTGGCGGGCACGCCGGGACGCACGCTCGCGGTTGTGCTCGAGACGATCGTGGACCTCGAACAGCAGCTGATCGGCGCGACATTGCAGGCCGAGCAGGAACTGCCGAGCGGGGCAAGCTTTGGCGGTTTGCGGGGTGGGTATGCGCGCATTACCTCCTCGGCGCTGACGTTGCACCGCCTATCGTTCGTGGGCGGCGTGCAGCTGAGCGGCAGCTTTCCGGTGGCTAACGGCCGCTTGCAGGCCGCGGACCTTCACGTCGAAGGCTCGGCGGCGGCGCGCGGCATGGTGAGGATCGGGGCGAGCGCCCATGTGAGCGGAACGCTTGGCGGGCGTCACTTCGATGTGGACCTCGCCAAGGTGAAGCTCGCGCGCACCAATGGCAGAGCGCCGAGCGGTGACAGCTCGAATCGCGGCTGGCCGGCACTGAACGTGCGCGTCCGCCAGCCAGTGCTGGCGCGCGTGCCCTGATCCACCCGCCAACATGCCCACCGGGCATGCGCACTCGGCTCCGCGCCTCGTCGAGGCCATTTCGCCACTACGCTAAGCGGGTGCCAAATGCGCTCGCGAACGAGAGCTCTCCATATCTGCGCCAGCACGCGCACAACCCGGTGGACTGGCTGCCATGGGGAGCGCAGGCCCTTGCGGCTGCGTGCGAGCGCGACGCTCCGCTGCTCGTCTCGATCGGGTACTCCTCCTGCCACTGGTGCCACGTGATGGAGCGCGAGTGCTTCGAGGACGAGCGCATCGCCGCGCTGATGAACGAGCGGTTCGTATGCGTGAAGGTGGATCGCGAGGAGCGCCCCGACGTGGATGCGCTGTATATGGAGGCGGTGCAGGGCATGACCGGCCATGGCGGCTGGCCGCTAAACGTGTTCTTGACTCCCGAGGGCGTGCCATTTTACGGCGGCACCTACTTCCCGCCACAGGAGCGCCCCGGGATGGCGTCTTTTCCCCAGGTGCTGCTGGCGGTAGCCGAAGCCTGGGCTGAGCGGGGCGAGGAGATCCGGGCGGGCGGGGAGCAGTTGCGCGAGCAGTTGGCTGGTGGCGCACGCCTCACCCCGGCCGAGGGGTCCTTTGACGAGAGCGCACTCGAAACCGCTATTGACAACCTGAGAGAGCTCTTCGACGCGGTGCACGGCGGCTTCGGCGGCGCACCGAAGTTCCCCCAGGCGTCGGTGCTGGAGTTCGTGATGTGCCGGGCCGCGGTGGACCGCGGGAACGACCCAATATCCCAATCCAAACCCGCCCCTCTCGCACCGGAGACCCACTCGTCCTCGCCGTCCCCTCCCTCCTCACCCTCTCCCTCCTCACGCGCCGCCGACGCCGCAATGGCCCTATACACGCTGCGCTCGATGGCCGGAGGCGGCATCCACGACCAGATCGGCGGCGGCTTTCACCGCTACGCCGTCGACGCGACCTGGACGGTGCCGCACTTCGAGAAGATGCTCTACGACAATGCGCTGCTCGCACGCGCGTACCTGCATGGCTTCCAGCTATCGGGGGACCGGCAGCTGCTGGAGGTATGCCGCGACACGCTGGACTGGGCGCTGCGCGAGATGCGCGGGCCCGAGGGCGGCTTCTATAGCGCCCTGGACGCCGACTCCGAGGGCGCTGAGGGCAGCTTCTATGTGTGGACCGTCGAGCAACTGCAGCAGACACTCGGCGAGGATGCCGAGGCGGCGATCCGCTGGCTGGGCGCAAGTGCGCATGGCAACTTCCGTGACCCGCACAACCCCGAGGAGGGGCAGAACGTACTCGAGGATCGTGGCCCGCGACCCGAGGAGGCAACCCGCGAGCGGATTCGCAAGCGCCTGCTCGACGCCCGCGAAGAGCGCATACGGCCAGGACTCGACGATAAGCGCATAACGAGCTGGAACGCCCTGATGATCGCCGCGCTGGCGGAGGCGGGCGGGCAGTTGAAAGGCACTCCGGGCGAACCAGCCGACACGGAGCGCGGCAAAGCGTTCCTAGACGCGGCCGCCGATTGCGCCGGGTTCGTGCTGAGAGACATGCGCGACGAGCAGGGCCGCCTCTTCCGCTCCTACAACGACGGCCAGGCGAAGATCGGCGCCTACCTGGAGGACTACGCATTCCTGCTGGAGGCGTTGATCGCCCTGTTCGAGGCAACCTGTGAGGAGCACTGGCTCACAGAGGCGACAGTGCTCGCCGATCGGTTGATCGAGCGTTTCTCAGACCCTGAGAACGGGGGCTTCTTTTCGACCGCCACCGATGGCGAGGAGCTGATCGTACGGCGCAAGGAGCTCGAGGACTCGCCGATCCCAGCCGGCGGGTCGAGCGCCGCGCTGGGCCTGTTGCGCCTCGCCCAACTGACGGGCAACGCCGAATACGAGCGCCAGAGCGCTGGGGCCATCGCGCTGCTGCAAACCATCGCCCCGCGCCACCCGACCGCCTTCGGGCACGTGCTGCAAGCAATGCACTGGACGCTCGCCCCACCGCGCCCGATCGCGTGCGAGCTGCCTACATGAATATGTCGGTTCTATAGGGCGTTCAGGACCAAGCTGGACGACGCGGTCAGGTGCAGCGCGTGCTGGTTTGTACGTGCAAGACGGAACGTGGCGTCCAGCGCCGTGTCATGGACGTCCTAGAGGATCGACAGGTAGCGGTCGAGCTCCCACTGGGTTACCTGGACTCTGTAGTCCTCCCACTCCTGACGCTTGATCTCGATGTAGCGGTTGAACGTGTGCTCGCCGAGCGTGCGCAGCACGAGCTCGGACTCGGCGCTGATCTCGATCGCTTCGCCGAGCGATTCCGGCAGCTGCTCGATGCCCAGGCGCCGGCGCTCCTCGGCGGTGAGGTGGTAGAGGTTCTTCTCCATCGGGTCGGGAAGCTCGTAGCCCTTCTCGATTCCCTCCAAGCCCGCTTGCAGCAGCACGGCGAAAGTCAGATAGGGGTTGCAGGCTGGGTCGGGACAGCGCAGCTCCATGCGCGTCGCCTGCTCCTTGCCGGGGTGATACAGCGGCACGCGTACCAGTGCGGAGCGGTTGCGCCTCGACCAGGCGGCATACACGGGCGCCTCATAGCCGGGAACGAGCCGCTTGTAGGAGTTGACCCACTGCGCGAAGATTGAGCAGATCTCGCGCGCGTGCTTGAGCTGACCGGCGATGAACGCCTTGCCGACGTCGGAGAGGAAATACTGGTCGTCGGGGTCGTAGAACGCGTTCTTGCCGTCGGTGAACAGCGACTGGTGGGTGTGCATCCCCGAGCCGTTCTCGCCGAACAGCGGCTTGGGCATGAACGTGGCGTGCCACCCGTACTTGACGGCGTACTCCTTGACGGTGATGCGGTAGGTCATGCAGTCGTCGGCCATCTTCAGCGCGGGCGCGTAGCGCATGTCGATCTCGTGCTGAGAGGGGCCGACCTCGTGGTGGGTGTACTCGACGTGGATGCCGAGCTGTTCGAGCGCGAGTACCGTCTCGCGGCGCACGTCGGTGCCGGCGTCGAGCGTGGTCAGGTCGAAGTAGCCGCCTTCGTCGAGCACCTCGGTGGACTTGCTGTCTTTGAACAGGAAGTACTCGAGCTCGGGGCCGACGTTGAAGGTGTCGAAGCCCATCCCCTGCGCGCGCTCGAGAGCTCGTCGCAACACGTGCCGCGGATCGCCCTCATAGGGCGTGCGCTCGGGCGTGATGATGTCGCAGAACATCCTCCCCACGCCCTGCTCCTCGGGACGCCAGGGCAGCACCGCGAACGTACTCGGGTCGGGCAGCGCGATCATGTCGGACTCCTCGATCGCGTTGAAGCCGGTGATCGAGGAGCCGTCGAAGCCCATGCCCGCCTCGAACGCATCCTCGAGTTCTTGAGAGTTGATCGAGAACGACTTGAGCTGGCCGAGGATGTCGGTGAACCAGAAGCGGATGAAGCGGATATCGCGCTCCTCGACGATCGCCCTTACGTCGGCGGCGGTGTGGGGCAGACTGGCCATACTCGGCGCAGCGTAGTCGATGACTCGGCCGCCCGCTATCGACGGTTGGCCAAAAAGTCAGGTTCAGCCGTGAGCACTGAGAATCGCCACGATCACCAATGCGAAGCCGAGAATGGCCGCCCACGCGGCGATCATGTCGGGACGCGGTCCCACTCGCTCGGCGATGGTCGGCCGTGGACGCCGTCGCCTACCGGTAGCTTGTGGCATCGGCCACGATGCTAAAGGCGCCGTCGGCGGAACCGGCGTCGCAAACCCGAGCTTGGCCCGCGGCCCCTCTAGCCCTGTGCGAGTGCGGTCAGCGCCCGGCGACGGCAGCCACGAAATCGGCTACCGATTCGGCTTCCTTGCCCTGATACAGCCGCGCCGGCATGTTGCCGCGACCGAGCGCGCGACCTTCGGTGATCGCGCTGAGCACGAGCGCCCGGCGGGCGGCTTCGGTGGTGAGGTCCTTGCCGACCCTGATGTCCAGGTTGGGGCCGATGCGTCCGACGGAGTTGGTCGCGGAGAGCGTGTGGCAGAACGCGCAGGAGTCGGAGAACAGCACGCGACCATGCTGCTCCTCGGCTGTCAGGCGAACTCCGCCGGGCGCTTCGGCAGCCTTGTTTTTGGCGTTGGCGGTGAGCACCAGCACCGGCACGACCATGCCGAACGCGAACGCGAGCACCACCGCGAGATAGACGGCCCGCCGGCGAGACTTTGACTCGGTGTTTTGCATCGGTCGGCACGATACATGAGCAACCGGCCCAAAGGACCCGCCGTTGGCGTTTGCGCCGGAGCATCCGCCGACGGTGTTTGCGCTCGGAATACGCTCCGGAGGCGTTTGCGCCGCGGCGGGGATGAGAACTCTCTTCGGCAACCTTTAGGCGGTGCCTAGCTTGAGCGCTACGCTGGTCTGAGTGGGTGTCGCCCACCGACCGCGCCGTCGAAGGACTTTGGACGTGAGCACGTGAACATTCTGCGTCGTCTGCCGCTCTCCCGCCTGCTGCTGTTGTGCGGCACGATCGTGGCTGTGGGCATCGGCGTGACCGCGCTCGCGGTGGCGCTCGGCGCCGGTCCGACTCCGCCCGCCAAGCCACTGGCCGACGCGCTGCACGACGCGCTGTCGGCACCGAAGGTCAACGGCGTGAGCGCGCGCATCCAGTTCACCAACCACCTGCTCGAAGGCGCCAACCTCGCGAGCGGCAGTGGCGGCGGCGAAGCGAGCCAGCTCAGCTCCAGCCCGCTGCTCTCCGGCGCCTCAGGCCGCCTGTGGATCGGCGCGAACGGCCACGCGCGCCTGGAACTGCAGTCGGAAAAGGGCGACACGCAGATCCTCTACGACGGTCAGAACGTGTCGATGTATGACGCTTCCACAAACACGCTGTACCGCTACACCCCACCGGCCGGATCGGGCACCGCCACCCATCCCCCGCCCGCCTCGGGGTGCCCGCCGACGTGCTCCAGTACCTCCGATCACAAGGTCCCCACAGTCGCCGAAATCGAAGAAGGCATTGCGAAGGCGAGCAAGCACGCCGACATCTCTGGCGCCACCCCAACCGACGTGGCGGGACAAGCCGCCTACACCGTGCGCGTGTCGCCAAGCGAAAACGGCGGGCTGATCGGCGCCGCCGAGCTGTCGTGGGATGCCGCCACCGGAGCGCCGCTGCGCGCCGCGATCTACTCGACCACCAGCGCCGCCCCAGTGGTCGAACTCGCCGCGACCGAAATCTCCTACGGACCAGTCGAAGACTCGACAATCGACTTCACGCCGCCGGCCAACGCAAAGATCGAAGAAGTGACACTCCCGACCAAGCACGACTCCGGAAGCTCCGCCCCCTCCGGTGGCGGCGAAAAGCCGAAGCTGAGCACCCACGGCAAGGGTCTCGGCGCGATCGCCTTGCTGGAAAGCCCAGTCAAGCCGGGTGACAAGGAACCGACGTCCTCCGAGCTCGAAAGCCTGCCGAAGGTCAACATCGACGGCACAAGCGCCTCGGAGCTGCCAACCCCGCTCGGCACGCTGCTCACGTTCGAGCGCGCAGGCGTGCGCTACCTGCTCGCCGGCTCGGTCACGCCGGCATCGATCGAGGCGTTCGCGCGAGGACTCTAGAGTGCCAGACGACGAGGCCCAGCCGGTAAAGGCGCGTGGCCTGGTCAAGCGCTATGACGACGTGCTCGCCGTCGATCGCATCGATCTGAACGTGCGCGCGGGCGACGTGTATGGCTTTCTCGGCCCCAACGGCGCGGGCAAGACGACCACCTTGCGCATGGCACTCGGCCTGATAACCCCCAGCGCGGGGTCCGTCGAGCTGTTTGGGCACGACCCACTGCGCGAGGGCGCGCGGGCACTGCAGGGCGTGGCTGGGTTCGTGGAGGCGCCGCGCTTCTACCCGTACATGACGGGTCGCAAGAACCTGGAATTGCTAGCGGCACTCGATGGCGATGACGCATCCACGCGTATCGAGGAAGTCCTGGAGGTGGTCGAGCTGGCGCCGCGGGGCAAGCACAAGGTGGGCGGTTACTCGCATGGCATGCGCCAGCGCTTGGGAATCGCCGCGGCACTGTTGCGCCGTCCACGCTTGCTGATCCTGGACGAGCCCGCCACGGGCCTTGACCCAGCCGGGATGCGTGACATGCGCGCCTTGATCCGCCGGCTCGCGGGCGAAGGCATCACCGTGCTGCTCTCGAGCCACCAGCTGCCGGAGGTGCAAGAACTATGCGACCGCGTCGCGATCGTGGACCGTGGCAAAGTGGTGTACGAGGGTGCCCTGGCCGACCTGCGCCGCCAGGGCGGTGCAGGCTACCGCCTGCGCACGACAGACGACACGCGCGCCCTCGGCGTAGTGCACGAACAGCCAGGCATCGCGCACGCGTCGGCGGGCGAGCACGGCGTGAGCTTCCAGGCCGACGAGCAGCACGTGGGCGCGCTGTCGCTGGTACTCGGGCAGGCCGGGATCGGCATTCTCGCGCTCACACCCGAATTGGCAACGCTCGAGGATCTGTTCTTCCGCCTGACCGAGAGCAATGGCGCCGCGCCGGTGGCCGAGGCACTCCCATGAGCAGTGTTGCGACCTCCTCCCCTCCCCTAGCCGCACCAGCCACGACAACTCATGCACGCCGCCCCTCAACGCTCGTCGTGTATCGCTGGGAGCTGCGCAAGCTCGTGTCGCAAAAGCGCACCTACCTGGGTCTCGGCCTAGCCGCGATCCTGCCCTTGATCTTCGTCGTAGTACAGAACATCCACACCCGTCACGGCGGCGGCGACAACATCTTCGCGACGCAGATAACACAATCGGGACTGGCCACGCCAGTGCTGATGCTGCTGTTCGAGTCGGTGTTCTTCCTACCGCTGATCGCCTCGCTGGTCGCGGGCGACGTGGTCGCCGCCGAGGACGGCAACGGCACGCTAAAGACGATCCTCACGCGCTCGGTGGACCGTGGGCAGGTGTTCGCGGCCAAGACGCTCGCGGCGCTCACCTACGCAACAATCGCCGTGTTCCTGTCTGCCACGGTGGCAAGCGTGGGCGGGATCGCCTCGTGGGGTTTCAACTCGATCAAAACCTTCTCGGGCAGCACCGTGCCGGCATCCGAAGGACTACTGCTCGTCCTCGCCGCCAACGCCTGCTACCTGATCCCCCTGTTCGCGGTCGCATCGTTTGGCGTACTGTTGTCGGCAACCACCCGCAACAGCACGGCCTCGGTGGTCGGCGCGGTGGGTATCGTGATCCTGCTGTACATACTGGCCGGCATCCCGGGCCTTGAAGGCATCAAGCCCTATCTGCTCACCGAACAGTTCGAGAACTGGCACGGCCTGCTGCGAACCCCAACGGACTGGGCCCCGGTCACACATTCGCTGTGGGTCTGCGCGCTGTACGCGGGACCATCGTTGTTCGCGGCGTACCTCGTGTTCTTGCGGCGTGATGTGGCCGGCGGGTAGGCTACTTCAACGCGAGTGGCCGGTTCCCGTGTGGCCAGAAGATCCGATGCTCGCCGGGCGGAAGTAACTCAATGCGATGCAACCATCGATGGACTGTGTCCCGAATATATGGTTCCTGCTCGGTCGCCGGACGCCTGCTGCGCTTGAACCAGCGTTCGTCCACGACGGCGAGGGTGACATGGTGATGCTCCAAATCAGCCGCGTGAACCACGGTCATTTTGTTGTCCCACGTAACCAACACGTACGGCTCGAAATCGCGGGCCAGCCGCTTGAATAGCGCGGCATCCTTCAGACCATTGATCTGCTCTGGGACCACCGCCGTCGCGTCCAGACGCCCACGCCGCTGAAGCTCCTGGCTGAGCTTCCAATTGATGTCCTCGTCTAGGACAATACGGCGTCGCTCAGGCGGCAAGCTTCGCTACATCTTCCTCATAGCCCACGGCATCATCGATCTCCACGTCTAACAACCCGTAGTCCTCGCGAAGGACGCTGCGGCCATCGTCCTCGCCGGCGATCGCGGCAACAACCGATGTCGGTATCCGCCGACCCCGCACTACCGGCGTTCCGGAATGCCGATCCGGATCTACTTCTACGTGCGTTCTCGGATTGGCAAGCGAAACCCATCCACCTCGACCAAGCGCTGTGGCAACGAGTGTCAAGTTGATAAGGGTCTCCTCAAGAACCTCATGCTGCGGCACGTCAACCGAAAGCCAACGGTCCGCGTCTCCGTCCCAGCGAACCAGCATTGCGCCGTCATGCGCGAGCGGGGCCGTGGCAAGCGGCCACTCGCCGTACTGCTCACGCAGCTTTTCGACGGCCCGTCTGATCTCGGCCGGCTTCTTACCCTGCTTGACCAGGTAGTGCGCGACGATAGCCTCGCCAGCATCGGCATACGAATACGCATTCGGATGCCGCGATGCGCTCGCGCGAATGATCCCGTGACGCGCCCACTGACCGATGCGACGCGACGAAACACCCGCCAATCGCGCGACCTCAGCGGCGGTGTAGTGCCCTATGGATTTAACGCTGCTCTCTGTCATCGGTACCTGCCCGTACTTCGGTTCGGCTCGCGGCGTCTCCTGCAACCAGAAGAGCACTAGCCCCACTGTACCCTCGCCATATGACGACTGGTCAGAACGACGACGAGCACGTGAGCATTCCGCTAGACCCCGAAACGGCCCCGGGGCGCGTTCCGAGCGCCTAATCTACAATCTCGAGGGGTCCGAACCTGCGATTTCGAGGGGCCATAATCGACAATCTCGAGGGACATCAGCCTGCGGGCTTCGATGTGACCCGCGACACCGACCGGGCACTCGCGCAAGTACAGGCCAACCAGCCGGGAGCGATCCGCTGAGTCGCAGGCTGAGAGCGTGCCCGAGTCCCGGGACAAGCGGCGTAGTAGCTTGCCGCAAGCTCCACGACACCGCGATCGAGACCGCTGACGCTCGCGAGCGTCTCAATCGGGTCGCCCGACGTGCCCTCCGCGATCACTCCCTTCAAATCACGGACGATCTCCCACACATCCGGGCCGCCCGCGATCCCCGCCCGCCCGCCGGTGGGACCCGCGCGAAAGACGATCCCTGGAAACGACTGGCCAAGGCGAGTCGGTGGCCGGCACGTGTGCGAGGCGGATCGACTGCGACTGCTGGACAGCGCTTTCGGAGCCTGGGCCGATCGTGAGGAGAGCGGCGCCGAGTTCGTGGATAGGGTTCGCTCGGGCACGGTTCGCAGACTTCGCTCGACCGGGTGAGCGCCCTGGCCGACACGCCGGTGCTCGTCGACTACCTGCGCGGAGTCGAGCCCGCACGCGAGCTTCTGCGGTCGCTCTGCCGGGTCACCGAGGCGGCGGCCTACTCTATCCCTCCCCCACAGCTTGCAGGATGTCCTCTCCGCGCTGAGTGAGCGACCAAGCCCGCGGTAGACCCTTGGTGGGCCCGACCCCCGTGTCGTGGATCAGGCCGAAACGTTGCAGGCGGTTCAGAAGCTTTGATGTTTGCCCCTCGTCGGTGATGCCGGCAGCCTGGGCGACTTGCTTGCTGGACGCGCCAGGCGTGTCTGAAATCGAGGAGAGCACCCGTGCGGTCCTGTACGTCAGGCGTATCGGAAGGTCTTTGAATGGGTCCGCCGGTAGCCGGGGGGTGACCGGTTCGGGAACACTCACGGTCCGCTCGAGTTCTTTTCGTGCGGCCGCGGGTCCGAGATACGGTGCGACGATCATCGCCATCAACGGGCCGGTCAGGTCGGTGAGCGATCTCGTGTCCTGCTCCAGCATCCGAGCATGGATCACGCTGAACACAGCCCCCACAGTGCCCTCCGCGGTGAGCGGCGGCGGCTCACGACCACTCTGTCCCCGCTTGAGGGTCTCGTCACGCTTGAGCGTCTTGCCCTCTGCTCGTCCCTGATCGACGATCTCGATGATCTGCTCGAGTATTCGCTTGCGTGCTCGTAGCGTCTCCTCTCCGCAGGCGAGTGCCTCGACGATCAGCAGGCGCGCCATGCTCGGCTCGTAATCCAAGAATGAGAGCAGGCCCGCGAGACCCGCTCTGATCTTCTCTGCCCACCGCTCCTCACCAACCGCGTCTTGGACAGCTTGTGTGGCGTGATTGACGGCTTCTTCGAACGCGCCGAGCAGGCATCCTTCGCGACCGTTGAAAATGTCGTGGAATGTGCGACGCGACATTCCCGCACGCTCAGCGACGAGCGCCGCTGTCAATCCTTGCACACCACGCTCATACACGACTTCCGTGGTCGCGGTCAACAGGCGCCGGCGCTGCATCTCGATCACATGACCACCCTCACGACCAGCACGATCAAGGGGAATAGCCCGCTCACTAGCCATCGGTCACACCCATTTCCCGCGAGGACACGATCCACGCACCCCTATTTCCTCTTCGCTTTGTGATGTTTGCTCTTCGCCTTCGCCTTCTTGACCTTCTTCGCCTTCGGGCAACCCGTCACCGCGATCGGAGTGGACTGGTGGAGCACCGCTCCGTCCTGGCCCGTGAATGCCGTGGGCATCACGAGTTTGCTCTTGCAGAGATTTCCATTCGCGGCCAAGGCCGAGTACTTGCCTTGCGGCAAGCTCAGTTCGAAACTCGCGATCGGGACGTCCGGAACGTTCTTGAACGTGCTTGACGTAATGTTCGTCTTGTTGTTGATGAACGTGCTACCAACCAGATCGACTGTCACGCCATAGCCCTGCAAGACAGCGATCAGCGAGGGGAATTCTTCCCCGGCATGACTCACGAAATATGCGGGTCCTTCGATCGGGACCGGCAAGACCGGCGTGATCGCCTTCGCGTGCCCGACGATCGATGCAGCTGGACAGTTCGCAGGATTCGCTTCGAACACCTTCGCCGTACATGCCTTCTGCAACGTCGTCAACCTGGACGGTAGTTGCTTTGGTAGATCAACCTTGACGCTGTTGATATTCGACTGTGAGGACGCCTGATTCGCTCCAAGGTTCCCTGTCGGGTAGACGATCTTCGCGGTCAAGCTCGCCCCATTCGCTCGCGACGTTTTCCCTGAGGTCGAGACCTTGAAGTCCGGTTTGAACGAGAGACTACGACACGAACCAACCTGGAAATGGCTAGACAGCGACGCTGTTGTCCCTTCGAAACTGGTCGCGGTGCCCGAGAAGCTCATCGGATTACAACTCGTTGGGTTGAACATGAATTCTGGACGGTCGATCACAGCATCGATCTCACGAATATCGGTCGGGATACCCTTCACCGTCTTCGGGAACGCGGTAGTGCTGATAGTCAACTGGCTCGTATGCGGATCCACTTCGATCTTCGCCCTGATCACTTCTGTGCCAAGATTGAACGGACCAGCAATAATCGGCACCGCGATAGATAGGCCAAATGGTGCGCCCTCATACGGTCCGGTCAAATAGATCGGTGCTGGTGGAGCATTCTCCTCAGGGATCACAAACGGATACGGGCCAGGACCAACCTCAGCAACCGTATGCCCGATCTGCGAAGCACTAGAACACGTACCCGCCGCAGCCTGCGGTTCCCCACAGAGCGAGACCTTTGCGATCATACCCAACAATCCCTCTGGTGTTTTGAACTGCAGTTTTTCGATCCGCTGCTGCCCATCAGCCCTCGAAAGGAGCAACGAGAAGTCCGTATAACCCGCAGCCTGATCGGTCGTAGCACCAGCAGTCATTGTGGGTGTGAAGGGGAGTGTGTTGGTGCATGCGCTGCCGCCGGGACCGGCGCTGATCACGAACTTGTCTTCCAGTAGTGCTTCTGAGACGAATGGGCTAGCCCACGGCGCGAACTGTGCTGTAGAGGTGTATGTGCCGCATGTTGGTGGTGTGACCAGTGCTGCTTGTGGACCACCACTGAAGGACAACACGAATTCTGTGAGCGGTGCATCGGGAGTGTTTTCAAACGTCGTCGTCAACTGTCCAGTCTGTTCGCTCAAATGCACCGTACCCACGAGCTTCAGGTTCACGCCATCACCAGACGCTGCTACCAACAGTCCCAGGTTCGGAGGATCTTTCTGCAACACATACACGTTGCCCTTCAAACGATCGGGCAACAATGGAGTCGAGATTTCATCGGTCCCAACCTTCGACGCGGCAGGACACGACGGAGGACCATCAAACGCTTCGCTTTCGCCACCAAGGTTCTCTTCCGGTGCCTGACACGCCACCAGACCAGTCGCCTGTCCAGGATTGATCGCAACACCTTCAGGCAACGTGACTGTCGTGTTCTTTAGACCAGACGTCGCTAGCTCTTCAGGATTCTGACCCTGAGGCAATCGCACAATCGCCGACAGACCCGCCGGAGTATCGGCATAACTGGTATCCGGAGCAAGCGAAATCGTCGGATTGAAATGCGCCAGACGTTCACAACCAGTGAACCCAACCGGAGCACCTTCCTGATCCTCTGTCAAGGAGCCCACGGGCGGCGCGGTGAGACTGTTATTTTCCCAACTTCCCAACAGTTCCGCACTGAATTCCTGTGGCGCACCGCACGACGTCGGCAACGTCAGGAATTGTGAGGACGCAACAGGTACACCGTGTTCAGCGGGATCGCCCCACAGCGTGATCGCGTTATACACAACATCATTCGCCGGTATGTTCGAGTGCTCGGTGATACCACTGTCACCACCGCTGCGCACCCGCGCGTCCAACAACACCCTCGTACCAAAAAGCAAAAACCCGAACTGCGCCGCGACGCCAGGCGGCGGCACCAAATTATACACAGGAAAACCAGGTTTTTGGCCCCGATCGGCAATAGTCGAATCCCAGCCGATCTGCGTATCATAAGGACAGGGTTCTTGAAAACTGCTCTCGAATTGGACCTGGGTGCATTGTGGGACAACGTTCGGGTTGCCGACTATACCTGGGGGGACCCTCACGTCGATCGCTCTCGCCTGACCACCGCTTGGCGTCGGACCTTCCTCCTCGGGAATACCGGGAAACTCGTTTGTTGCGAACACGACTGTTAGCTCGTAGGGGTGCGAGCCAGCCTGCATATCGAGTGTGCCATCCGCATTAGAGAACCACTCATTGAGGCTCGCCAACCCAAACGCCGCGGGCGCGGAGGAGAAGACCGCGGGCACCGTATTGTGATCGACCGCGAGAGCACCACCACCACTCACGGTGACACCAACAATGCCCTTGCTGCCGTCAGACACGCTACCGGTGACATCCACATGAAAGTCGAGTTCCTCGGGAAAACTAGCAGGGAATTCCGGCGGAGCGACAGTACACGAGATTACCGTCGATCCTGTACATTCAGATACACCGCCCGCATAGGTCATACCCTGCGGCAGTGCGACCATCACGTTCACCGGTCCCGTTCCTGGTGCTCCGCCAACGTCATACACGGCGAGAATCAGTTCCGCTTCGCTACCGGGCACGAGATTGGTCGGGTCAAAGCGACCGACCGTCTCCCACCCCGGTTTTGCATCCTGCGCAAACGCACCAGACGCACAACACGCCAGTACACCGATAGTGATCAGGAGAGATGCGACGATCCTCTTGAACATGATCCTAGCTCCTCCCCTTGGCCGACTTCTTCGCCCTCGAACTGCTCCCATAGTGCTTCCGCGCACGCGCTTTACAAGCCATCCGTTTTCTTCTCTGCTTATCCCTCCCGCACACTTCCAACGCCTTGACCAGCCTCTGCGCGCGAGTCAACGCCCTCGCCTTTGGCTTTGGTTTCACGACCGTTTGCGCTGGTAGTGCAAAGTTACCGACGCCTTCAAAGGTCACGCTGGATGGTGTCGCGAACGTCGGCGGCGGCGCCGGAAGACCCTGACAACCAGTACCCGTACACAACGGCACCGCAGGCAACTGTCCCCCGACCCTCGCGTCATACACGTCGTAGTATTCGTTGGCGTCTTCCGGAGCGAGTTGAGCACGCGTGATCATGAACACGTCATCGCCATTCTCACTCGCGCCGATCAACCACGAAGTCGTCGGACTCCCACCGCCTGACAGCAACGAAATGCACCCAGCCGGCAGTTCACAGTGATGCGTACCATCCCGTTGCCACTCAAATACATTCATCCGACCATTCGTCACCTGCGGCAATAGCGGTTCCAAACTCTCAAAAAACACCTCACTCCCATCTTCGGAGATCCACGTCGGCTGGAAGGTATCCTTGAAACTTACAGGCAGTACGCCCCCTGCCGGGGGACCATTCGATGCGATGGTCTCTTTGACGCCCACCGGTGCTTCGTTATCCGGCGAGCAGGAAGCGCAAAAGAGATGAGCAGCCCCGGAGACGCTTGCCGCCTCGTAGACGTACACCTCAGGAAGCTTTTCACCAGCATATTCGTTGTCGTAGCCCGTCAAATCTTCTTCTGAGGTGAAAACAAGCGCACTACCGTCTGGGGTCGTCTCAGCTGTGCGATGGCCAAGACCGGGAACCCAATCACCCCATGCCTCTCTGTAAAATCCACTGCTCCCACGCAGCTGGTGATAAGGCTTTGCGCTAGTACCGTCTTCTTGGGAAACCGTCGCGATGAACTGCGGCTTCTGCCCTTCTTGGTATACATAAAGCTTGCCGCCTTCGGCCGCGTAGTACACGTATGAGCCATTGTCGCTCGCACCGAGCACACCTTCGACAGAGACACCTTCGCTCAAATCAGTGCTCTGAGCACTTGCCAAGTCATACTCGTACAACGCACCTTTGGTAAAGAACACCTTCGACCCATCCGACGTCGCCGTCCAGAACCGAGCACCTTCGGAAATCAGCACAGTGCAAGCATCCGCCAGGACAACGCACTTGCCTCCTTCAATAGGGCTCTGAGGCTCAGTGGGGTTATCCCGCACATACAGATCACCCGTATTCAGATCCGTCCAAAAGATCCGGGAACCGTCCCCCGAGATCACGTTACTGAAATTAGGAGGATTCATTTGACCTAGATCGCCTTCGAAAGTCGGGGCACCAAAAGTCGCATTCGCCTCGGTAGAACCATCCGGTAGCACGTTTACGAGACTCAAACGGCCTCCCGCAGATACGTAAAGATTATTCTCCTGGGAATACGGCAGATGCGTCTGTTGATCTTCTCCCTCACCACCAACCGCGTTTTCAGTCAACTTGTCGTCCGCCTCGAACAACGACTCGCTGCCGTCAGCCGAAGCACCGGCAAAAACCGGAACGACACCACCATCGCCGGTGGGATGATGAGTAGCGGCATAAGCCACTTCCCATGCGCCGAAAGGATCGGGTTCTCCGGTCCCCGCCCTAAAAGGTGGGAGCGTTGTGAACAGAGGCGAATACGTGGACGCCGGGGCATACACGCCCGTGGCTCCGGGATTCTCATAGAGCTGCCCATCTTTGTTAGAGGTCGGCCCATCTTCGGGAAAGGCGCCAGAAAGTCCACAGACACCGCATTCGGTCTCATATGCGCCGAACGTGAAATCGGGCGAGAAAGCCTGTATTTCACCAGATCCGTCAAAAGGCTTTCCACGAGGTTCAGCCAAAACCTGTGTCCAACCACCATCCGGGCGCATGGTCGCCAACTGCTGATCGCCACCTGGACCCGATTCTTCCTCGCCATATCCACCAGCGACGGGAGAGGTCATATATGCCACCGCTTCGCCATCGGCCGCAACCTGAAAAACACCAAATTCCGAGGTGATACCATCTTCAATATCTCCGGGCCCGTAGAACTCTGGCACATGAGATTCCACATTTTCGTTGTTTTCCACAGGTGTCACTACTTCATCAACGCGTTCGCCTGCAGACGGTGAGCTAACGATCGCGACGTGACCGGTCGTGAATGTAGCGTCAGAAGTGGTTTCCGGGCCGATTTGGTTGCTCGCGACGATCTTGTAATGGTATTCGGTGCCGGGTGTCAAACTCGTCAATTTCGCCTGCACTCCGACCGGCCCGGCACCTGAACCGGCGCTCACTTCCGGTGTGTTTGATCCATAACTCGTGGTCGTGCCGTATTCGACGCGATAATTAGTTGCTTCTCCATACGCATAGACCTGAGCACTCACAGTCGCAGCACCAGAAGTGATGTTCGCGACTGACACTTCACTGATCCTCGGCACGTGACGCGCTGTACGAGCAACCACACCGTTACCCATCGCCTGACCACCAAAAGCGTTAGTGGAAACCAAACAGAACGTGTACTGTGCGTTCGCTTCCAATTCCGTCACTTCGGCATGAACCTGCAGTTGCTTGGCTTCGATGACTTCCACAGGCGCCGTGCTCTGCCCGCCCGTGCACGTGCCGTTTGTGTTGTAGTCGAACTGATAGGTCAGCGGGCCGGTGGCACCGCCAGGATTCAACTCGCCTCCAAAGGTGGCTGTCGTCGCCGTGACCGCACTCGCCGGTTCCCTCGTCACCGGAGCTTCAAGCGATGACGATGTCGTAAACGTCACCGCCGTGCTTACTGCCCGTTCGCCTTTGATCCCACTGCGAGCAAGCAGGCATAGCGTGTATACGGTGTCGGGCGACAGACCCTGAAGCGTTTCGGTGACGGCTTCTTTACCCTCACCCAGCGATATACCAGGCGACGCGGGCGCCTTACCTTCCCCTTCACATCCCGCTTCGCCCTGCTTATAAAGAAATTCGTACGTGCCCAGTTCATAGGTCCCCGGCCCGCCTTCCACACCGGGGTTCAACACACCATGCACCGTCGCAGTCATCGCCGGAACAGGCAATTCCACCGAGACTTCCGGTGTTTCGGGAGCCGCCGCCAACGCGGCAGCACTCCAGAACACCAGCACCCCAACAACCACGACAAAAACCGAGACGACCAGCCTACGAGCACTCAACAGCACCACAACCCCTCCTCCAAGAACGATCCACACGAAACCCGCGGGACCGCGGGCACAACACCCCATGCGGGGAACACGCAAAAACCGTCGTGGGCACACAGCCCACCGCGGCAAAAGAACATCGAGCGCCGCAACAGCGACGCAGAAGACCAAGCCGGCCTACGCGGCCAGCGAAACGGCGCGACCGACCAGGATCTATCTGGTGAGCAGCCCGGCCAGAGAGAGAGAGAGAGAGACGCGTCAGCGACGCTGACGCGTCCTATAACGGACCCGCCACCAGCACACGGCCTCTCAACAACGCTATTCCCCAAAGAAAACACGCGAAAAACAACCCTCTCTCGAAAAACGACCCGGCCCTCTCCCAAGGTGCCCGGTAAGCGCTCGAATCGACCCGGAAGGCCAACCCAAAACCCGATCTTATGTTTCGCCCAACACCACACCGGCATCGGAACGTGACCACGTTATACCGTACGTGGCTCCCCGTGTCAATGGCTTGGGGAAAAAGCTCGCGATCAGGTGTCAGCTGACCTCAGCCGGCAGCTCGACCTCGCCCACGTCGACCTCGCTCTGCATACGCCGAGCCTCCTTGGGGTCGATCAGCCCGGCGCCGAGCCGCGCGGTGGACTCCGCGCCGCAAGCCACGCCGAAGCGCAGGCACTGGTCTGGCGTGCGACCCTCGTAGCGAGCCGCAACGTAGCCGGCGAGAAAAGCGTCACCGGAGCCGCGCTTGGCGATCGGCTCGCGTGGGGTGGTGCGGGCTCGGCGCATGCACGACTTGCCTTCGATCAGAACATCGGCCACGCAACCATCGGCCATCGTCATGATCGCCTCGTGCGGACCAAGCTGGACGATCTCGCGTACCGCGAGCAGCCGTTCCTCCTCGCTACCGAACTCGTGGCCGACGAGCTCCTCGGCCTCGAGGATGTTCGGAGAGACGACGTCGGGCTCAGCCCGCACCGCGTGCAACAACGGGTCGCCGTCGGTGTCGAGCACGGTTGTCACGCCGGCCTTGTGCAGGTCGCGGATCAGCTCCGCGTACAGCTCGGAGGACACGCCGCGCGGCAGCGACCCGGCGAGCACGACAATCGCCGCGCCGCGCGCCAGATACAGCAGCTTGTCGCGGAACAGCTCGACCTCCTGCTCGGACACGGACGGGCCGCGTTCGTTGACCTCGGTCTGCTCGCCGCTCGTTGGGTCGAGCACCGAGGTGTTGGTGCGCGACTCCTCGCGGATGCGAACGAAGTCGTTGAGGATCGCCTCCTCTGTCAATTGCTCGACGATGTGTGTGCCGGTCGCCCCACCCGCGAATCCGGTGGCGATCACGGGCTGTCCGAGTGCCTTCAGGGCACGCGCGATGTTGACGCCCTTGCCGCCGGCCATCGTGCGCTGCTCGACGGTGCGGTGGCGCCGTCCGAGGCGGAAGTTCGGCACCGAGAGCGACTTGTCGATCGCCGCGTTGAGCGTGACCGTGATGATCATCTGCGTGTCATCTCCGTCTTCTTACGCGAGCTAAGCCGGCTGGCGCCGCTCGACGCTCTCCAGAGGCTAGCGGACGCGAGCGCGATCAGCTTGAAATCTACGTAAATCCTCCGCTGCCCCGAACTACTCGGAGATCGACCATGCCAGTGCGCGCAGGCGCTCGGCCTCCGCGCGCGCCGCCTCCGCCGGATCGCCGCCTGCGGCGAGGTGGGCTCGTGCGATCGATCGCGACGCGCTCACCAGCCCACCGGCGCGCCCGGGTACGAACGCTGGGGCGAGATCCTCGACGCGCCCGCCCTGTGCGCCCACTCCGGGCAGCAGGAACACGGCACTGGGCATCAGCTCACGGGCACGCGCCATGTGCTCGGGCACGGTGGCACCGACGACGGCGCCGACGTCGCTGAGGCCGCTCTCTCCCACACCGCTGGCTCCGAGCGTGTTCGCGAGCATCGCGATCCGCTCCCACACGTACCCGCCGCTTGCAGCGTGCCCTTTGGATATGCCCGCCTGGGTACCTGGGCCCGTTGGGGTAGCCGCCAGCTGCAAGTCCTCGATGTCGGCGGCACCCGGGTTCGACGTGCGCACGAGCACGAGCACCGCCGCTCCCGATTCCCGCGCGGCCGCAATGAACGGCGCCAGCGCGTCGGTGCCCATCAGCGGGTTGACCGTGGCCATGTCCACACCGAGGCCGGCGACCGCGCCGAATGGAGTATCGAGGCCGCCGAATAGCGCCCGCGCATATGCGGCCGCGGTCACATCGATGTCGCCACGCTTGGCGTCGGCGATGACCAGCAGTCCTGCCGCGCGCGCGTGTTCGCATACGACCCCGAGTGCTTCGCGACCGGCCGCGCCGAGCTGCTCGAAGCGGGCCAGCTGCGGCTTGACCGCCACGCAAGCGGGTCCCGCCGCGTCGATCAGCGCCTCGCAGTGCGCGCGAACAGCAGCGGCCGCGCGCGCACCCGCCGACGCATCGCTGGGCAGCGCCAGTCCATGGCGCTCCATTCCCGGCCATAGTGCACTCGGATCTGGATCGAGCCCGAGCACGATCTGCGACTCGCGCTCGGCCACACGCCGGGCAAGGCACTCGCCAAAACCGGAAGCGACATCGGGGGTCCCTCCACCGGACACTGCCGACCCCCCACGAGACACAGACCCCCCATCGCCGGACACGCCCTGGCGGGCACTGGCGGGCGGGGGAGCAGGTTCGCGCACGAAGGAGAAGAATACGACTGGAGATGGATCTTGCTCGCGCATCCTGGATCATGACCGTGTTCGTGGCGCTGCTGACCGCGCTGCTACTGCTGCTGGCCGGCTATGAGGGCTACGCCGCGCTGAGCGTCGCGGTCGGTGCCTCGGCCGCGATCAACCTGCTGTAAGCCACTGGCCCAGCGCGCGCACCGCGCGCCCGCGGTGGCTGATCGCGTCCTTGCGCTCGTCGCTGAGCTCGGCCATCGTCACATCGCCTGGTTGCCGGTCGAACTCGTCGTCCCCCGTTCGGGGACAGGCGGGCACAAACACGGGGTCGTAGCCGAAGCCGCGCTCCCCGCGCGGACGCTCGGCCATGCGACCGGTGCAGCGACCCTCGAACACGCGCTCGACCCCAGCGAGCGGGTCGACGTAGGCGAGCGCGCACACGTATGCCAATCCGCTGCCGGCGGGCGCCTCGGCGATCAGCTTGGCCAGGTTCTCCTGATCGGAGGCGTGCTCGCCGGCATAACGCGCCGAGCGCACCCCGGGCGCCCCGCCGAGCGCGGCGGCTTCGATGCCCGAGTCGTCGGCAATCGACGCCCTGCCCGTGGCAGCTGCTGCGGCACGGGCCTTGCCGAGCGCGTTGGCTTCGAACGTGTCGCCATCCTCGGGCGGCAGTACTACCTCCTCTGGCAGGGCGTCAACCTCAAAGCCCGGCAGCAAGCGCGCAAACTCGCGGCGCTTGTGCTCGTTGCGGGTGGCCAGCAGCAGGCGTGTGCGGGCGGACGGGGCGCCTGGACCCGCACTCGGGCCTGGAGTGTCGCTGTGGCCGGGCGCTCCCACGTGCGTCTCAGGAAGCCGCGCCGAGCGCCGCCTGCTGGGCGCCGCGCAGCTGCTCGATCCCATCCGCGGCGAGCGCCAGCAGCTCATCCAGCGAGGCGCGCGAGAGGGGAGTGCGCTCAGCCGTGGCCTGCACCTCGACAAGCCCGCCGTCGCCGGTCATCACGACGTTGGCGTCGACCTCGGCGTTGGAGTCCTCGCCGTAGTCGAGGTCGAGCATCGCGGCGCCCCCGACGATGCCGCACGACACGGCCGCGATCGTGCCGGTTAGGGGCGTGCGCTCGATGCGCTCCTTTTGCTTCAACCGCTCGCACGCGAGCGCGAGCGCCACGTAGGCACCAGTGATCGACGCGCAGCGGGTGCCGCCGTCGGCCTGCAGCACGTCGCAGTCGAGATAGATCGTGCGTTCGCCGAGCAGGTTCAAGTCGATCACGGCGCGCACAGAGCGCCCGATCAAGCGCTGGATCTCCACCGAGCGCCCGTCCAGGCGACCCTTGGAGATGTCGCGTGCCTTGCGGTCGCCGGTGGAGGCGGGCAGCATTCCGTACTCCGCTGTCAGCCAGCCGCGGCCCTTGCCGGTCATCCAGCGCGGCACGCCCTCCTGAGCGGAGGCGGTGCAGATCACGCGCGTCTCCCCCATCGAGATCAGCGCCGAACCTGTCGCGGTGCGCACGAACCCCGGCTCGATCTGTACCGGGCGCAGCTGTGCCACGGTGCGCCCGTAGCTGCGTTTGCGCACGATCGGCTCGCTGCTCATGCCAGCGCTCCCACATTCTGCAGCTCGACGTGCTCGATCTCGCCGAGCGGCATTTGCAGGAAGCGCGTGCCGATCTCCCTGAACGCCTCGCGGTCGCCGGTGCAAAGGAAGCGATACTCGCCCTCGCCACGCGTGCGGGGGTTCTCGAGACCCCGCGTGGAGAGCGCGTGCTCGACCTGGCGCGCGAGCGCGCCACCGGAGCTGACGAGCGTCACATCGGGACCGAGCATCCGTTGCAGCATCGGCGCGATCAGCGGGTAGTGGGTGCAGCCGAGAATCGTCGTGTCCACGCCGGCCTCGCACAGCGGCGCGCACGCTTCGCGCACGCTCTCCACGACGCGCTCGTCGAACTGCTCGCCGGCTTGGATGATCGAGGCGAGCGCCGGGCAGGCGACCGCATGCAGGGTGACGTGCGGATCGACCGCACCGACCGCGCGCTGGTAGCTGCCGCTTGCGACCGTGGTGGGCGTGGCGAGCAGGCCGATGCGCCCGTTGCGCGTCACGGCGACCGCGCGCAGCGACTCCGGGCGCACGACGCCGAGCACGTCGACGCCGAGCGTCGTCTCCATCATGCGCCGCTCCAATATCGGCAGCGCCGCCGCGGTAGCGCTGTTGCAGGCGATCACGAGCAGCTTCGCGCGCCTGCGCAATAGCTCCTCGGCGATCTCCGAGGAGAAGCGCGCCAGCTCCTCGGGCGAGCGTTCGCCGTAGGGGAAGCGTGCCGTGTCGCCAAGGTAGAGGAAGTCCTCGCGCGGCAGCCGCACAAGCAGCTCGTGCAGCACCGTCAGCCCGCCGACGCCGGAGTCGAACACGCCGATCGGGCGCGCACGGGGGTCGCTCGCGCCCGCGTCCGACCTCGCCGCGTCTTGCGGGTAGGGACTCGCGGGTAGGTTCGGCGGAGCGCTCGTCACTCCGAGCATCATTCCAGAGCGCTACGGTCGGGGTCTGTGCGCGCGCTCGTGGTGTCGAACATGCTGCCCGGCGAGGACCGTCCCGAGCGCGGGCGCTTCGTGCGCGACCAGGTCGGCGCGCTGCGCGCGCTCGGCGAGCTGGATGTCGAGCTGTACGAGTTCGCGCCCGGGCCCCGTGCGCTGGCCGGCGCCGCTAGAGACCTGCGCAGGCGCTACGCGGGCGAGCGCTTCGACGTCGTGCACGCGCACTTCGGCCTGAGTGCCTGGCCGGCGCTGGCGGTGAGGGCACGGGGACGCGCGCTCACTGTGCACGGCACCGACGTGCGCCATCCGCGCACGCGCGTTGCTACGCGCCTGGTGCTGCCGACCGTGGGCCTGCTGGCCGCCGCGTCGCAGGCGCTTCTCCGGGAAATCCCGGGCAGCCGTGCACGCGCACGCGCACGCGTACTGCCCTGCGGAGTGGACACCGAGCGCTTCGTGCCGATGCCGCGGCAGACGGCACGCGCCGAACTGGGCCTCGACGCGCACGGTCCCTACCTGTTGTTCCCATCCGACCCCGCCCGCCCGGAGAAGCGCTATGACCGAGCCGAGGCTCTCGCGCGCGCGCTCGGCGTGTCGCTGCTGACGCTCGGCGGCGTGGAGCCGACCTGCGTGCCGCTGTATGTGAACGCGGCCAACGCGGTGCTCGTGCCCTCTGAGCGCGAGGGCTTTGGCCTCGCGGTGCTGGAGGCACTGGCGTGCGATGTGCCGGTGCTTGCCACGCCCGTGGGCATTCACCCCGAGGCGCTGGGCACACCGGGGGGAGCACCCGACGGCGCGCTCTCTCTCGACGGCGAGTTCGGCGACGTGCACACCAAGACGCTGCGGGGCACCCTGTGCGCGTCTTATGACCTGGAGCACTGGCGCGCCGCCGCCGCTCCACACGTGGCCGCCGCAGACCCACGTGTAGTCGGCCGCGAGCGCGCTGAGCGGTTCTCGGCGACGCGCATGGCCGAGGAGGTGGCGCGCGCATGGCGCCTACTCGTCGCGGAGGCCGGATAGCATGGGTGTCGTGGCAGGAGCGGATGAAGCTGGGGAGACGCCGCGGGCGTCTGAGGGTACCCAGCAGACAGCTGAGCACACCCAGCCGGGCGACGGGTCCAAGTCGCGCGCCGAGCAGGCCGCGGCCCAGACTGCCGCGGTCGAGCAGACGAGCACGCCCGCGCCCGAGCAGGCCCAGACGGACACAGCCCCGAGCGAGCGCAAACCGGGCTTTGGCGAGCGTGGGCAGATGCGCCGCAGGGCGCGCTTCCTGCGCAAGGCGCGCGAGCTTGCCTATCGCGATCTCGGTGGACTCGTGTTCGACCTGCACCGTTTTGGTCAGCGCAACGATCCGCTGGTGCTCGCCAAGCTCGCGATGCTGCGCCAGTTCGACTCAGAGCTGCGCGAGCTGGAAGCGGTGTTGCACGACCGCCGGCCGGTGACGGTGCTGCGCGAAGTCGGCATCGCGGCGTGCCCGCGCTGCGCCGCGATCCACGGCAACGACGCCCGCTTCTGCCCTGGCTGCGGACTGGCGTTTGACGCCAACGCCGACCGCCCGATCTCCACAGCGCCGATGGCACCGCAAGCTCAGCCCGTGGTCGCACAGGCAGCCGTGCAGACACCCGCGCTGAATACCAGGCCCGCACCGGCAGCCCGCTCGGCCCCCACCGCTCCGGCCCAGGCCAGCGCCCCGGGGTCGGCGACGGCACCGACAAGCGCGAGCACGCCAAACGCCACCCCATCCACCCAACCGGCCTCCCCGCCGGCACACGACGAAGAACAGACCCAGATCCTGCGACCCTCGGCGCGGGACGAGTGAGCACAAGCGTGCCGCAAGAGGTGTGTCCGCTGTGCGCGGCGCCGCTGCGGGAAGACCAGGACTGGTGCTTGCGTTGTGGCGCGGGTGCGCGCACGCGATTGGCGGCACCGCCCAAATGGAAGGCGCTGGCAAGCACGTTCGTGCTGGTCGTGGTGCTGTCGCTCGGGGTGCTGGCGGCGGCGCTTGTGAAGCTGGCGGGATGATCCGCCTACACCCGAAATGGGTCATGCCCCCACGGGGGGCATGGGTTGAGGGAAGGTTCGAGGATGAGTACCGCCGGGTCGCTTGGGGGTAGCTCAGGCACCGAAGTTGACGTGGCGGTCGTGGGCGCCGGCGCGGCGGGACTGTATGCGGCACTGTGCGTGGCCCGCGAGGGCGGGCGCGTGGCGCTGTTGTCGGCGCTGCCGCTGGCGCAGACCGCCAGCTACTGGGCACAGGGCGGGCTCGCGGCGGTGCTGTCCTCCGACGACAGCACCGAGCTTCATCTCGCCGACACCGAGCGCGCGGGTCGCGGCGCGGTGCGCCGCTCGGCGGCGGAGGTGCTCGTCGAAGAGGCACCGGATTGCGTGCGCGATCTGGAAGCGCTCGGGTTTCACTTCGACGCCGACCGTCACGGCCAGCTCGCGCTCGGCTTGGAGGGCGGACATTCGGTCCGACGAATCGTGCACGCCGGCGGTAGCGCCACGGGACGGCGCCTGCTGCGCGAGCTGTCGGCGCTCGTGGTGGCGCACCCGCGCGTACGCGTGATCGAGGGGGCGCGTGTGTGCGGCCTACTGACCGACTGTGACCCGGCAGATCCTCGCTGCACGGGCGTTGTGTGCGCCGCCAACGGCGGCAGCGGCGATCCCAAAGCCAGTCGGCGCACGCTGAGCGCACGCGCGGTCGTGCTGAGCACGGGCGGCGCGGCGGCGCTGTGGTCGCGCACGACCAACCCGCCCGGCTCGATCGGGCAGGGCTTGTTGCTCGCGCACGCTGCGGGAGCACCGCTTGCCGACCTGGAGTTCGTGCAATTCCACCCGACCGCCGTGATCGGCGTGCAGGGCCGGGAAGGCTTTCTCATCACCGAGGCGATTCGCGGCGAGGGAGCGACGCTGCACGACACTGACGGCGAGCGCTTCGTCGACGAGCTGGCGCCACGCGACGAGGTGTCGCGCGCGATCCAAACCCGCCTGCGCGAGAGCGGCGAGCGCTCCGTCGACCTCGATATGCGCGAGATCGACCCCGCGCTGTTTCCAAACGTGGTGGGCGCGCTGCGCGAGGCGGGACTCGACCCGACGCGCGAACTGGTGCCGGTGGCGCCGGCGGCGCACTACTCGATCGGCGGCGTGCTCACCGACCTGCACGGACGCTCGGGGGTGCCCGGGCTGTATGCCGTCGGCGAGACGGCATGCACGGGCCTGCACGGAGCCAACCGGCTCGCATCGAACTCGCTGAGCGAGTGCTTCGTGTTCGGACGCCGCGCGGCGCTCGCGGCGCTGGGAGAGCCGGCACTAGCGGACAGCGAGCCGCATGACCCGACGGTCGATCCGCTGCCGGCTGTCGAGCAAGCAACGCGCGCCGCGCTGTGGAAGCACGCCGGCATCGAACGCTGCGCCGAGGGGCTGGGAGCGCTGCTCGAGGATCCCCACCCACTGGCCCGCCTGATCGCGCGCTCGGCACTGAAGCGCGAGGAGAGCCGCGGCACGCACACGCGCATTGACTGTCCCGAGCGCGACCCACTACTTGACGGTAAGCACGTGGTCGTGTCTGACGCGGGCGAGCAACTACAGTGGCAGCCGTGGGCCTGAGCCGGCCGAGCTGAATAGAAGCCGGGCGTGTTTGCCCACGGGAACGTGCAGCGGGCCGGCCCTGCCGGCCCCTCCCCCAAAACAATCGGTAGGCGAAAAGCTAACCGAGACTTAATGAATTACTTCTGTGCGCCTTAGAAACGGCTCTGATACTTGACAAGTCCGGTCTTTTTATCCGTGACCGGTGTTGTAGGGAGCGGAACTATGTATCAGTTCAGCCGAGCCATCTACAGAGATCTGGCGCCGTACATTGCGGAGTCGCGTCTGGGCGCGGATGGCACCGCCAATCACAAGCACGTGCTCGACGCGTGCGAGTCCGCGGTCGAGCGCCTGGCGACCGACCGCCACTATTTTGCAAAGCCCGCGCGCACGCTGTTTTGCGATATCAGGACGTACTTCCCGATGAGCGCGCAGGAGCGCGTGTTGCAAACGGTCCACCGCTATATGGCCATCGCGCAGCAATACCTGATCGAACATCCGATCGAGGCGCACGCCGCCGTCAGCGACGAGCCGCCCACGTGCCGCGCGACCACGCGCAAGGGCTCGACCTGCCAGCGCGTACCACTACCCCACAACGGGTATTGCCCCTCCCACCAGCACCTCGCCGACACCGAGAACAACGAGCGCCTCGCCGCCGCCTGACGCTCGCCGCCGTTCGCGCACGTACCACCAGTACGCACACGAACGCCGTCAAACGTCAGGAGCCCCCGGGAATTAGGCTTCCGGGCAATGCTGCTCGGGGTTGATGTTGGCGGGACGTTCACCGATGCGGTGCTCGTCGGCGACGATGGCAGCACTTACACGGCGAAGGTGCCGAGCACGCCGCGCGAACAGCAGCGCGGGGTGCTGGCGGCGGTGCACACCGTGCTCGCGCGCGCTGGCGCCAGGCGCGAGCAGGTGCAGCGCTTTGCGCACGGGATGACGGTCGCGACAAACGCGCTGCTGGAGTCAACGCCTGAGTACCCACCCTCGCGCACGGCGCTGGTGGCCACCGACGGGTTCACCGACATCGTCGAGCTGGCGCGCCAGGCGCGGCCCAGCCTGTACGACCTGTGCGCGGCCCCACCACAGCCGCTCGCGCCAGCGGAGCTACGCTTCGGCGCGCCCGAGCGGACGGGGGCGAACGGTGTGTTGCGCGAGCTGGACGCGCGCGGGACCGACGCGATGATCGAGCGTCTGGCTGCCGCCGAGCCGCAGGCAGTGGCGGTGGTGCTGCTGCACTCCTACGCCCATCCCGAGCACGAGCGCAGGCTTGGCGAGCTGATCGCAGCGCGCCTGCCGCACGCGCATGTGTCGCTCTCGCACGCGCTGGTGGGGACGTTCAGGGAGTATGAGCGGGCAGCCACAACCGAGCTGGACGCGGCGCTGTCGCCGCTGCTGGCGGCATACCTGGGCGCCCTCGGCGAGCAGGCGAGCGAGCGGGGACTGCCGGCCATACAGGTGATGCAGTCCTCGGGTGGCCTCACCAGTGCGCAACGGGCCGCAGGGCACGCGGCGCTAACGGTGCTCTCTGGCCCAGCGGGTGGGGTCGGCGGGGCGCTGCTGCTGAGCGAGGCCACAGGCGTGCACAACGCGCTGTGCTTCGACATGGGCGGTACCTCCTGCGATGTGTGCCTGATCGAGGACGGGCGCGTGGCCGAGACGGCGAACCGCACGGTCGCGGGGCGACCGCTGGCGCTGGCGGCGCTCGACATTCACACCGTGGGCGCGGGCGGCGGGTCGATCGCGTGGCGCGACCCGGGTGGGGCGCTGCGCGTGGGGCCGGAGTCGGCGGGCGCCGAGCCCGGTCCGGCCTGCTACGGGCGCGGCGGGACGCGACCGACGGTGACCGATGCCAACCTGGTGCTCGGCCGGCTGCTCGCCGAGGACTTGCGGCTCGACCGCGAGGCGGCGGAGCGCGCAGTGGGAGCGCTTGCGCGCGAACTGGACCTCAGCACGCTCGCGTGCGCAGAGGGCATCGTCAGGGTCGCCGAGACGGAGATGCGACGCGCGCTGGCGAGCGTGACGGTGCAGCGCGGCATCGACCCGCGCGAGTACGCGCTGCTGCCGTTCGGCGGCGCGGGCCCCCTGCACGCGGCCGCGATGGCCGCCGAGCTGGGCATCGAGCGCGTGCTGTGTCCGCGCGCGTGCGGCGTGCTGAGCGCGCTCGGCCTGGCGGCAGCGGCTCCCCGCCGCGACGCGTCGAGCACGACGATGCTCAGCGGCAGCGCGTTCACACGCGAGCGCATCGAGCACGAGCTGGGAGCGCTGATCGAGCGCGCTACCGACGAACTGGACGCCTCGCCGGCAAACATCGGCGTGCGCTACGAGCTGCGATACGCGGGTCAGGCGTTTGAGCTGTCGGTGGAGGAGCACATCGACTTGGGGAATGTTTTGGGGGATGGGCACGTACATTCGAGTAACACCCCCAAGGTCGACTCCCACGCACTGTGCGAGCCCGGGCGCTTGCGCGAAGCGTTTGAGGCGGCCCACGAGCAACGCTACGGCTACCGCGATGCCGAGGCCGAGGCCGAGCTGGTGAACATGCGCGTGTCGGTGTTTGGCGCGCGGCCCGCGCTGCGCCTGGAGGGCGCCGCCACCACATCCGCCACGCTCGCGGCCACGCGGATCGTGTTCGACGGCGAGTGGGTGCCGGCACAGCTGTGGCACGGCGAGCTGCCGGCGCGGGCGCGCGTGGAGGGACCGGCGCTGTGTGCGATGCCACAGTCCACGCTGCTGGTGCCGCCAGGGTGGAGCGGGACGGTGGACGAGCGCGGGACCGTCGTGCTGGAGCGGAGTGCTCATGGCGTGCTGGGGCGAAGCGCCTGGGCACAGGGCGCGTGAGCCCGAGCGCCGTAATCGACCGGCTGGCGGCAGGGAGCGACCCGTGAGCGCGCTGGACCCGATCGAACTGCAGGTGATCGCCGGCACGCTGAGGGCGGCGTGCGAGGAGATGGGCGCGGCGCTCGTGCGCTCGGCGCACTCGGCCAACATCAAGGAGCGCCGCGACGCCTCGACCGCCCTGTTCGATGCCGACGGCGAAATGACGATGCAGGCCGAGCACATACCCGTGCACCTCGGCTCGATGCCGGCGGCGGTGCGAGCCGTGCTCGATCGTGAGCACTGCCCGGATGTGTCGTGGGTGCTGAATGACCCCTTCGAAGGCGGCACGCACCTGCCCGACATCACGGTCATCACGCCCGTGTTCGTGACATCCCACACGCCCTCCCCTTTCCCGTCCAGCTCCCCGAGTCCCGCTTTTCCTCCCTCCCCCTCCACCCCGCCGGGTTCGTCCCCCGCCGGACAGACGCTGATCGGATTTGCCGCCAGTCGCGCACACCATGCCGACGTGGGCGGGCGCGTGCCGGGGTCAATGCCCGCCGACAGTCGCACCCTGGAGGAAGAGGGCGTCGTGATCCATCCGCGCCCGCTTACCGAGGAGGCGATCGAGGAGCTGGTCGCGCGGATGCGCCAGCCGCAGGAGCGCCGCGCCGACCTTAGAGCACAGCTGGCAGCCAACCGCATCGGCGCACGGCGGCTCGCCGAGCTGGCGCAGCGCGTCGGAACGGAGCGCCTGCGAGCCGCGACCGACGCGGTGCTCGACTACGCGGAGCGGCGCACACGCGCCTGCATCGCCGCGCTGCCCGATGGCGTGCGCGAAGCCCATGATGTACTCGAGGCACGCGAGGGGGATTTGCCACTGCACCTGAAGGCGACTGTGGACGGCGAGCGACTGGTGCTCGACTTCACCGGCTCGGCCGATCGCCACGAGGGCAACCTCAACTGCCCGCTCGCGGTGACACTGTCGGCGTGCTGGTTTGCGGTGAGGGTGCTCACCGACCCCGACATCCCACCGTCGGCGGGCGCGTATCGCCCGGTGCAAGTGATCGTGCCGGAGGGTTCTCTACTGAACGCGAAGCCACCGACCGACTCGGCGCTGCCAGCGCCGGCGGTGGCGGCGGGCAACATAGAGACCTCCTCGCGCGTGGCCGACCTCGTGCTCGCCGCCTTCGGACGGGCACTCGGGCAGGGCACGATGAACAACCTGACGCTGGGCAACGACGATTTCAGCTACTACGAGACGCTCGGCGGCGGCCAGGGCGCGTGCGCCGACGCGGACGGCCCGAGCGCGGTGCACGTCGCGATGAGCAATACGCTCAACACGCCAATCGAGGCGCTGGAGCAGGAACTGCCGCTGCTCGTCACCGAGTATGCGCTACGGCGCGGCTCGGGCGGTGCGGGCGAGCACCGGGGCGGCGAGGGAGTCGTGCGCGAGCTGCAGGCACTGAAGGACATGACGTTCTCGCTGATCGCCGAGCGCCGGCGCCATGCCCCGCGCGGTGCGCACGGCGGAGGACCGGGAGAGCCCGGGCGCGACACGCTGATCGGCATAGATGGCGAGTCGCGGGGGTTGGCGGCGAAGACGACGGGTACGCTGCGCAGAGATGAGCGACTTCGCATCGAAACCCCCGGAGGAGGTGGATATGGCTCCCCTCCCAAATCACATGACCCCCTTGAGACACCACATTGAGCGACCCACCGGCCCCAACCGCGGACACACCGCTTTGGGCGACCCAGCAGCCCCAACCGCGGAGCAAGCGCATGCCTGAGCGAATCGGTTTCCTGGGCCTCGGCATCATGGGCTCGCGCATGGCCGCCAACGTGGCCAAGGCCGGGTATCCGCTGACCGTGTGGACACACACCGAGGGCAAGGCGGGGCGGTGGGCAGCCGAGCACGGAGCCACCGCGGTGGGTACGCCCGCCGAGGTGGCCACGGCAAGCGACATCGTCGTGAGCATGGTCGTGGACGGCGCCCAAGTGCAGAGCGTGCTGCTAGGCCCGGGCGGCGCGGTCGAGGGCGCCGGCGATAGGAACGCGGTCGAGGGCGCAAGCGACAGAGGCGCGGGCACCGACACGCACCCAGAGGAAACCCTGCTGTGCGTCGACATGTCCACGATCGCCCCAACCGACACGCGCCGCATCGGCGCGGCATTGGCAGAGCGCGGCGTGCGGATGATCGACGCGCCCGTGACGGGTTCCTCACCGCGCGCGGAGGCGGGCACGTTGACAATCATGGCGGGCGGCGAGGCCGCCGACTTCAAGCGCGCCGAGCCGCTGCTGCAGAGCATGGGCGAGCTGGTCGTGCACGTCGGCGAGCTGGGCCAGGGCGAGATGCTGAAGCTCATAAACAACGCGCTCGGGGCCGCTAACGCGGCAGCGGTGGCGGAGGCGCTGCTGCTCGCCAAGGCAACCGGCGTCGATCTCGACGCGCTCGTGGCCGTAACCCAGACCGGCTCGGGCGCCTCCGCGCAGATGCAGATGAAGTCAGGGCCGATGCGCGAGCACGACTACACGACCCTGTTCAAGACCGAGCACCTGCTCAAGGACGTGCGACTGTGCCTGGAGGAAGCCCAAGCGGCAGGCATCCCCTTCCCAGCGGCCGCCCACGCCCGCGACCTGCTCGCGGCAACGATGGGACGCGGCCACGGCGCGGAGGACTACGCCTCGATAATCGAGGCCGCCGAGGGACTGGCGGGACGCCGGTTGTAGGCTGCCCGAGCAGATTGCGACCCGGCTTCCGGGTCGCTTGAAGGTAGAAGCTGATGGGTAGGACATACGAGTCCGTGGAAGGTCTGGCGAGCGCGGCGGCGAGGAGCTCCCGGTATGAGCAGCGACTATGACGTGATTATCCTCGGTGGCGGCTCACCGGGCGAGCATTGCGCCGGCGCGCTCGCGGAGGGCGGCCTGCATGTGGCCGTCGTGGAGCGCGAGCTCGTGGGAGGCGAGTGCTCCTACTGGGCCTGCATACCGTCGAAGACACTTTTGCGACCAGGCGAGGCGGTTCATGGGGCACGCGATGCCGCCGCGAGCGCCGAGGTCGATGTGCAGGAGGCGCTTGCTTGGCGTGACTTCATGGTCTCCGACTATTCCGACGCCGGACAGGAGCGCTGGCTGACCGATCGGGGCATCGACCTGTTGCGCGGCAATGGGCGACTCGCCGGTCCGGGTGTCGTAGAGGTCGACGGCGTGCGCCACACCGCGGACCATGTGGTCCTCGCTAACGGCGCCGACCCGGTCGTGCCGCCGGTGTCCGGCCTGCGTGAGCTCGACGGCGTTTGGACCAACCGCGAGGCGACGTCGATGAAGGCGATCCCGCGTCGCCTGCTGATCCTGGGCGGCGGGCCGGTTGGGGTGGAGATAGGACAGGCCGTTCGTCGGCTCGGCGGCGAGGCGGTGGTCATCGACATGTCCGAGCATGTGCTCGCGCGGGAGCCGGCGCCCTTGGGTGAGGCACTCGGCGACGTTCTACGCCGCGAGGGTATCGAGCTGGTCCTATCCGCGAACGCAATCGCCGCGCGGCGTGAGGGCGAGGACTACGTCCTTGAGCTCGACGACGGGCGTGAGTTTCGTGGCGATCGGTTGCTCGTCGCCACCGGTCGGCGTCCGCGCGTGCGCGGGCTCGGCCTAGAGACTGTTGGCGTCGAGCCGGACGCGCATGGAGTTCCGGTCGATGCGCACCTGCGCGCGAGCGAGCGTCTGTGGGCGATCGGCGACGTGAACGGCCTCTGGCCGCTGACGCACGTCGGCAAGTATCAGGGCGAGGTGGTCGCTGCGAATATCCTCGGCGAACCGCGCAAGGCCAACTACGAGGCCGTTCCGCGCGTCGTATACACAGACCCGCAAGCCGCCGCAGTGGGTGCTTCCGCCGGTCGTTTCAGTGCGATGGTCCCAGTGTCGGGGGTGGCGAAGGCCGCTACCTATGCGCGCGCGGATGCCAACGACAAGGGTTTCCTAACGCTACTCAGCGACGGCGAGCGGCTGACGGGCGCCTACGCGCTCGGCCCGGAGGCGGGCGAGTGGCTACAGCAGGCCACGCTCGCGATCCGCGCCCACATTCCACTCGACGTTCTCACCGACACGATCCAGCCGTTCCCGACGTTCTCAGAGATCTACGTCGCCGCGCTGAAGACGCTCCGCAGCGAAATATCCGCAGCCTCCAAGGCGCTCGGCGCAGGACCACCAATGGTGAGCTGACGGACGGAGACGACCAGCTGTTGGCATCTGAGACGTTCTCTTTTGGGCGGCGCTGCCCGCAGCCATGAGATCATTGGTGAGGCGATGGAGTGGAGCGAGCCATCTTTGCGAGACGCGTGGGATGCGAACGCTGGCGAGTGGGTGCGGTGGGCGCGATCGCATGATCTCGACCATGCTTTCTGGCGACTGAATCTTCCGACCATGTTGTCACTGCTGCCGCCTCCTGAGGGTCTTGTCGTGGACGTCGGTTGCGGAGAGGGACGGGTTGCAAGAGCTCTCAAGGAGCGTAGCTATCAAGTAGTGGGGATCGAGGGCTCTGCTGCGCTGGCTCATGCTGCCCGCGAAGCTGACCCCGATTTCGTTGTCGAGGTCGCTGACGCCGCGGCCATGCCGTTCCCTGACGATCACTTCGACCTGGCCGTCGCGTCGCTGTCACTGATGAACATGGACAACCTGCCGGCTGTTATTGGCGAGATCGCCCGTGTGCTCTGCCCTGGCGGTCGCTGTTGCTTTTCGATCCTGCATCCGATCAACACGTGGGGAGATGCGGGCCGGGGTTACTTTCAGACGGTGCGCTACAGCGAGATCCTAGAGCGGGAAGGGACTCGTCTCACGGTGCACGACACACACCGTCCGCTGCATGAGTACTTCGATCGCATGCGAGACGCGGGCTTCCTCGTTGAACGGGTCGTTGAGCCCATTCCTGGTGACGACTACATAGCCGAGGTGCCCGAGGCCGCGCACTGGCGGGAGCGACCGGGCTTCCTGCATGTCCGGGGAGTCCTTCCTGCAGGCTAGCGTCAGGACAGGCAGCACATCGTGGAGCAAGTCGATAGCTCTAGCCCGCCCGCGAAGCCATCGCGCGACTCAACCAGATCAATCTAAAGTGGGTTCTCAAACGCCACCCAAGACAGCGGGCGTTCGTCCCAGTCTTTTCGGTTCGACGGCACGTGCCTCGCCGAAAAAAACCCCTGATTTGCAGGGGATTTGGGATTTTCGCTCGGATTTCGTATCTTTAAGGGCAGCGGCACCCCGTGCCACCGACCCAAGGGGGCGGCGCGGACGGTTCGTGTCGGCCCTAATTATCCTTCGTATTCAGGTTTCCACAATGCCAATTGCTCTCAAGGAATGGGCGGTCACCGTCCGCGCCCTCGCCGAAGGCGAGCAGCTTCTCACTCTGCGCAAGGGTGGTATACGCGAGCCCGAAAAGCACTTCAAGCTCGACCATGACCGCTTCTTTCTGTATCCAACGTTCGACCATCAACGCAACGATCTTGTGCGCGAATCCCATCAGCCCGAGTTGCGCAGGGCACTGGAGGAAGGCGTGTGGAATGACGGCGAGCCCCCGGTGGAGGCGTTCAGCGTCGAAGGCGGAATCCAGCAGCCCGAGCGTGTGCGCATCAGGGCATGGGCCGAAGTCGCGGGGCATTTCACGATCTCAGACCCGCGCTGCGTCGACGCGCTGTCGCCTTTCTACGTGTGGACGACCGACTACGCCGAGAAGCGCCTGGAATGGAAGCGCCGCCACCCGCTCCACGTGCTGTTGCTGCGCACGTACCGCATTCCGCGTCCGGTGACCGTCAAGGTCAAGGACGAGTACGGCGTGTGCAGCTCATGGCTTGAGCTCCAGCGCGAACTGCCCTTCGAGGGCACCCCCGTGCTCTCCGACGGCGAGTTCGAACGCGCCGCCGAAGAGATCGAGGCAATCACGCGCGAAGCAGGGCAGCCGATGGGCCAGCCCGTGCTCGTCTGAGCCAGGTTCCAGCCTCAGGACGGATGCGAGGCGGCGAGCACTTCGCGCGCCCGCTGGACGTCTTCTGCGCGAACGAGTACCTGGCACGGGCCGACGGTCACTCCCCAACCTCGCGACAGGGCGGCACCGGCAGGCTGGAGCATGCACTTGATGCCTTCGGCACGGAGCAGTCCCTCGATCATCTCACCCTCCGGACTACTGCCCGCGTAAGCGACCTGCTTGAGGTCGAAATGCTCGTGGCGTCGGTCGTCACGCGGACTCGGCGTGCTCTTGGGATCGCGAGGCTCAACATCGGGACGTGCCGGCCCTGGAAGGCCGCTCGCGTGCAGCCCCTCAGGCTCCGATTTGCTCCAGGACCACCTCACGGACAACCCCTTTCTCGATCAGGTAGGACCGTACCTCCGGCGCTGCGGGGTCGGCGAGCCCGACGATGATCCACTCGACACCGGGCCAGTGTGCCGCGAAATTGATGTCGGTTTGCGAAGGGTAGGGCGCGGTGTGGGTGTGGGAATGGTAGATCGCACCGATATCCCAGCCGGCCTCGTCGAACTCGTCGATAGCACGAGCGACGTCTCTGCCGTCGATTTCAAAGCGCTTGGGACTCGCGTGCACGTTGCGCGCGGCGCGGACGCACATCGCTTGCGCCGGCTGGCCGTCTGACGCTGGGGCGACCGCGACGACCCCGCAGCACTCGTTGGGTGCCTCCTCGCGCGCGTGCACGAGGATCTGCTCGAGCAGCTCAGGCGCGATGTCCATCGCGACTCACCACCAAACGGTGGAGTCGAGGTTCTCGATCTCCTCGATGGGCAGCGTGTAGATGCCGCTCGACAGATACTTCCAGCCATCGTCGGCGACGATGAAGACCACGTTGCCCTCGTCGAGCTCGCCGGCGATGCGCACCGCGACACGAGCGATCGCACCACTCGAGACGCCGGCGAAGACGCTCTCCTCGTCGAGCAGCTTGCGTGTCCACAGGATCGCGTCGGTGTTGGTGACGAAGATCTTGCGGTCCAGAAGCGAGAGGTCGATGATCGGCGGGATGAAGCCGTCGTCGAGCGAGCGCAGGCCCTGCACGGGCTCGCCCTGCATCGGCTCGGCGGCGACGATCTTGCAGGCATCGCCGAAGGTCTCCTTGAGCCGACGCCCGTTGCCCATCAGCGTGCCCCCCGTGCCAAGCCCGGCAACGAACGCGGATACCTCGTCCAGCTCCTCCAAGATCTCCAGCGCCGTGCCGTTGTAGTGGGCGTTCGGGTTGGCCATGTTGCCGTACTGGTAGGGCATGTAGTAGGAGGAGTCTTTCTCGGCCATCTCGAGCGCCTTCTCGACCGCGCCATTGGAGCCCTTGGAACCCTCTGAGTAGACGATCTCCGCCCCGTACATCTTCAAGAGCTGGGTGCGCTCGGGGGTGACGTTCTCGGGCATCACCACCTTCAGGCGGTAGCCCTTGCGCGAGCAGATCATGCCGAGCGAAATGCCGGTGTTGCCGGAGGTCGGCTCGAGGATCGTCTGCCCCGGGAGAATCGCGCCCTGGCTCTCGGCGTCCTCGATCAGCGCACGAGCGACGCGGTCCTTGACCGAGCCGGTGGGGTTGCGCGACTCGAGCTTTGCCCAGATGCGAACGCCAGGCTTTGGTGAGAGGCGTGGCAGCTCCACGAGCGGCGTGTTGCCGATCGACTGGACGATGTCGCCATAGCGACCTCCGCACGGCCTGTTCTGGACACGCGCCACCGCCGCTACCTCAGTACCCGCTCCGCAGCCATTACTTCACGGAATATAGCGCCAGATGGCGGGCACGCCGAATCGACAACTGGCCAGACAACCAATATGCTCTATGCGATGGCGATGGGAGGGGACTTCGACTACGACTGGCTGGTGATCGGCTCGGGCTTCGGCGGGAGCGTCTCAGCACTGCGCCTCTCGGAGAAGGGCTACCGCGTCGGTGTGCTGGAGTGCGGGCGGCGCTTTGCCGACCACGAATTCCCGGAGTCCACGAGCGACTACAAGCGCTACTTCTGGCGCCCAAAGATCGGCTGGAAGGGCATCTTCCGGCTCACCACCTTCAAAGACGTGTCGGTTGTGAGCGGTTGCGGGGTGGGCGGCGGCAGCCTCGGGTACGCCAACACGCTGTATGTGCCACCGACGCCGTTCTTCGAGGACGAGCAGTGGGCGGGCATGGCCGACTGGGAGGCGGAGCTGGCACCCCATTACGAGGAAGCGCAGCGAATGCTCGGCGTGACGATGAACCCCTACGACGACCCTGCCGACCAGCTGCTGCGCGAGCTCGGCGAGGAGCTGGGTGTTTCCGACACCTACAAAAAGACGCCGGTGGGGGTCTACTTTGGAACGCCGAGCGGCGCGCGCGCAAACGGCGATGCCGGGAACGGTGACGGCGAGCCACTCAAGGCCGTGCGCGATCCCTTCTTCGGCGGCGAGGGTCCCGACCGCACGCCCTGCTCGCTGTGTGGGCGCTGCATGGTGGGCTGCCCGCACGGATCGAAGAACACGCTCGTCAAGAACTACCTGTATCTGGCGGAGAAGCGCGGAGCCAGGGTCAGTCCGGAACGGACCGTGATCGACATCCGCCCGCTCGGCGCGGGCGACGGCAGCGAGGGCTATGAGGTCGAAAGCATCCGCTCGGGCGCGTGGGTGCGCCGCGAGCGCAAGGTGCAACGCGCGCGTGGCGTAGTTGTCTCGGCCGGCCCACTTGGCACGAACACCCTCTTGCAGCGCTGCCGCCTCGGCGGCTCGCTACCGCGCATCTCAAACCGGCTCGGCGAGCTGGTACGCACCAACAGCGAGGCGATCCTTGCCGTGACGGTGCCCGAGGACTATCCGGAGAACCTGATCAAGCGAGTGGCGATTACCTCCAGCATCTACCCGGACGCACACACTCATATCGAGACCGTCACATACGGCAACGACGGCGACTCGATGAGCCGCCTGAACACGCTGCTGACGGGCGACGGTACGCGAGCGACGCGCCCGCTGAAGCTGCTAGGTCAGATCATTCGCCACCCCAAGCGCTTCGCGCAGGTGGTGCGTCCTAAGAACTGGTCGCGGCGCACGATCATCATCCTCGTGATGCAAACGCTCGACAACGCGATCGCGCTGCGCCCAAAACAGGGACCGTTCAAAACGCTTTGGCTGAGTACCGAACAAGATCCCGAGCGCCCGATCCCCACGTTCATCCCCGTCGCCAACCAGGCGGCCGAATGGTTCGCCAAGCGCACCGGCGGCATCGCACAGAGCTCCTTCACCGAGGCGGCACTGAACATCCCCACCACCGCCCACATCCTCGGCGGAGCGGTGATCGGCGCGGACCCGGAGCACGGCGTGGTGGACGCTCACCAGCATGTGTTCGGCTACGAGAACCTGCTTGTATGCGACGGCTCAGCGGTCCCGGCGAACGTGGGTGTCAATCCGAGCCTCACGATCACCGCACTAGCCGAGCACGCGATGAGCCACGTGCCGGCAGCCGGTATGGCGGACGTCACGCCTGCCTCAGAGACCGTCGCGGCGTAGCAGCGCGGGCACTGACTACAAGGCGCTTCGGGTCCGAGGCACTGACATGGGTGCCGAGACAAGCTGACCGATACGCAGCCGCACGCGTGCAGGCCCACCGAACCGCAGCAGCACGTTGAGTACGCCGTAGCCATCGGCGCGCAGACGAGCAAGCATGTGCCACCGCCCATCGCGCCCCGCGCGCTGCAGGACGGCCCGCTGGCCTCCGTGCATCAACAACGCCCAGACGCGTACCTGTCGCGCGTTTATACGCAGCGGGTCGAAAGGCAGCGTGAAGCCGCGCAGGAACGGCTTGGGGCGCGCGAGCGCGGTGTTGCCGCCCGGACCCGGCGAGTACAGCCCGGCCGGTCGTGGATAGAGGCCGATGCTGCCGTCGGGCAAGGCCAGGGGCGCGCCTCCGTAGGGGTCGATCAGGAACTGCCAATCCACGAGGCTCACCCCGGCTACCCACAGGCGATGCAGTGTCCGGGAAATCCATGCAGCCTGTAGGGAGCCGGGCACACCCGTGGAGCTGGGCGGTGAGCTGTCCCAGTTCAACTCGGTGACCCACAGCGGGTGGGAACCAGCGGGCAGCACCGTGTGCTCACGCTCTGCCCGCTTGAGCAGGCCCGTGATCTTGTCTATGTCCGAGACGGCCGCATCCAGGCTGGAGACAGCTGGCACGTCGGGGTTGAAGACGGACAGCGGGTGGAAGGCCAGGGCGTCCAGGTGAGACTTTTCTGCGCAGCTCGTGCTCGCGGGGGCGAGGCACAGCAGTCCTTCCAGGAAGGTGACGGGCGCCATCGCTCCCACGCCCGCGGGTTCGCCCTCGGGTGCAATGCCGGCGGCTGCGACTGTGTCGCTCGGCTGCACCGACTTCACACCGGCGTAGAACCCGTTCAAGAGCTGGCGGTAGAGCAGCGGCGAGAAGGCACTCCAGCGGCGTCCCATCGCCACCCACTGCGGCTCCAGATAACGCGCAAGGTTGGGCTCGTTCCAAGCCTGGAACAGGCGCACACGCGGGAGCACGGCACCGGGATGCAGCGGATCGGGATAGGCGCCGTCGTAGCGACTTGCGAGGGCCACAGCGAATTCTTCGAGGGCCACCGGGCTGGGCGCCCAGCTGCCGGGGTAGGCGTAGGGCCAGCGGTGGGGTGCTTCGGCGAAAGCGGGCGCATGGGAGACAACCAGCAGGGGCTGCAGACCGGCGCTCACGGCGCTCTCGACAGCTGCGTCGAGCTGCGAGAAATCGTAGACGGGACTGGCCGGATCGCGCGCCTGAAAGCCTGGCGGTGGACCTGCTTGCACAACGTTGCGCCAGTCCACGGGGATGCGAGCCACGCTCCCCCCGAGCGCCCGCACTCTGCTCATTGTCTGCGCGCGAACGGCCGCCTTTTCGCTCAGCATCAGGTCTCCGTCGGAGACGCCCCGCGCCAGTCCACCATGCGGGAAGGGCCCGTAGAGCAGGGCGTGGTTCTGGGCTCGCACAAAGGACGGCGGGGTATTCGTGGGTTCGTGCCCCGCTGGCGGCTCCGCACCGAACGGCCGTGGTGGACCGTCCGCGCCGGTGCGCGAGGGCAGGGGAAGCACGGCAGGAGGTTGCAGCCAGGCGATGGCGCTGAGCAATACCGACGCGGCTTGAAGAACGCGTTTCAACGACTCTCCAAGGCCGACGCAAGCCCGTCTATTGCAGGGATCGACAGGTCAAGGTCGAGATCCGCGGTTGCGCTGTGACGCCCGGTCTCCGCAGTTGCAACCAACTGAAAACGTGGCTCTAACGGTGAAGCGTAAGGAAACGACGTCCGAGCGCGAGCTTGGCACCCGAGCTGGCGGTGAGCGTCGTGACCAGCACCACTTTGTCGCTGTGTGCGTGCTTGAGCAGACGCCGGCCCGCGGAGGTGAGATGCATCGTGACTGTGACCGTGCCGGCCGCTTTGGCGGTGACCGTGCCCCGCGCGAGCAGCAGAGCCCTGGGCTCTTTTCGCGGTCGCTTATGTTTGCTCGTCGCCGCGAACGCCGGCAGGACACCACTGTGCTGGTAGAGATCCTCGACAATCGTCCCGGGCTGGTTGATCGTCACGTGCGTCGACCATCCGGAGCGGAGCAATTTGGCGATTGAGATCCCGGTGAATTTCGAGAACGCCCCCGAGAGCGCGAGTGGCACCGGAGGAGGTGGAGGAGGAGGAGGAGGCGGACAGCCGCCGACCGGACGGTCGTACTCGCTGGAGTAGGTGAACGTCGCGCCGCCCGCAAGCGGCGAGGTCAGCGACTCGACGGCATAGACCGTCTCGCCACCCGCGAGCGGCGCGAGGAAATCGCCGCCGAAGCTCGATCCGGTTAGCACTTGTACCTGAGCCAAAGTGTGTCTCGAGTGGTAGATGTTGTGTTCGATTGGTCCCACGGTCACGGTGTAGTAGCCGCCTTCGACCGTATACCCGGCGGTACGCTGACCGGAGAAGTTGGTCGAACCGGCGCACACCGTGGGTTCAAGCGAGGGCAAGCCGTCGTACTTGACTTCGGTGCGGAAGCCGGAAGATTCGAACGTGAGAACGTCGCCCACCTGCGGTGCTTGCGAAAGCCATGCCCCACCTTCGTGCTTGTCTTGCGCAACAACGAGACCGTTGTGTATGAGCGAGACGGTCACTTCGGCTTTCGAATTGATGCCGGCGCTGACGTGCTCGATCGAGTCTTCGGGCTGCGTGTCGGCGCCCTCGACGACCGACAGCGAGTATTCGGGCGCGTTGGAAGGCTCGTTGGCGACCGCGGGCGCGGTCTGGACGGCGCCGACGGCGAACGCCGCAAGCGCGATACACACTGCGCCGAGGAGGCTGCGCACGTTGAGGAGGCGACCGGTTCTCACTGGCATGGGAACATAGTCGTTCGCCCGGTCGGAATATTTAGCGCCGGGCGGAAACTTGGACGTTCAGCGTCCGCCGGCCATCGCCGGCAGGATCACCACGGTGTCGCTGTCGGCGACCGCGGTGTCCAACCCATCCAGCACGCGCACGTCCTCATCGTTGAGGTACACGTTCACGTAGCGGTTCAACTCGCCATCGGCCGAAAACAGCTGGTCGGCCGTGGCGGGATGCGAGTCGGCCAGGTCGCGCAGAATCTCGCCGACGTTCTCGCCGGAGGCCGAAACCTCGCGCTCGCCGCCCACGGAAGGGCGCAGTACCGGTGGAATCTTGATCTTGGCCATCGTGAAGCGAGCAGCCTACCCGGCAGCGGCGCAAAACGCCTCGTAGTCCGGGAACACGCCCATCTCCTCGTCGGAGATCTCATCCGGCGGGCGCGAGCAGATCGGGCACTCGGGGTCGCGGTGAACCTTGACCTCGGTGAGCGTGGCGGCCAGCGCGTCGTAGAGCAACAGGCGCCCGATCGCGGGGTCGCCGATCTCAAGGATCAGCTTCACGACCTCCGTCGCCTGCAGCAGGCCCATTGTGCCGGGGAGCACGCCGAGCACGCCGTTGGCTCCGCAGGAAGGCGCAAGCTCTGCCGGCGGCGGCTCGCGGAACAGGCAGCGGTAGCACGGCCCCTCGTATGGCTTGAAGACGGACAACTGACCGTCGAAGCCGAGGATCGAAGCGGAGACGACTGGGATCTGCAAGCGCACGGTGGCGTCATTGAGCAGATAGCGCGTCGGGAAGTTGTCGACCCCGTCCACGATCACGTCGTAGCCCTCGATGATCTCCATGATGTTGGAGGCGTCCAGGCGCACCGGGTACTTGACGACCTTCACGTCGGGGTTGAGCGCGTGGATCGACTCCTCAGCGGAGTCCACCTTGGGGATGCCGATGCGCTGGGTTGAGTGGATCACCTGGCGCTGCAGGTTCGATAGGTCTACGACGTCGTCGTCGACGATCCCGAGCGTGCCCACTCCCGCCGCGGCCAGGTACAGTGCCGTGGGCGAGCCGAGCCCGCCGGCGCCCAGCAGCAAGACCTTGGCGTCGAGCAGCTTCTGCTGGCCCTCGCTGCCGATCTCGGGGATCAGCAGGTGGCGCGAGTAGCGGTCGCGCTGCTCGGCCGAGAGCGTGCGCGGCACGTCTACGTCGTAGCCACGATCCTTCCATAGGGCGATGCCGCCGGTCATCGACTCGACGTGTTCGTAGCCCAGATCATCGCGGAGCGTGCGGGCACCGTAAGCGGAGCGGTTGCCGGAGGCGCAGTAGAGGATGACGTGGGCGGAGCGGTCGGGCACGATGCCCTCGATGCGTGTCTCCAGGTAGGAGCGCGGCACGTGCTTGGCCCCTGGCAGGATGCCCGAGGCAAGCTCCTCTGTCTCGCGCACGTCGATGATCGCGACGCCCTCCTGCAGCAGCTCGTTGACCTCGGAGGGATCGACCTCGTCTATTTCGCTCTTGACTTGGCGCAGTAGGTCCGCACTGGAAGGGCTCATCTGGAATCTCCTGAATTGCGGTCGGAATTCATGGGACTTCAAAAAGTATAGCTACCCGCTCATCAGGTTCAAGTCGCGCTGGCGGCTAATCGTGGTCAAGTCGCGAGTCGGTCCCATACCCTGCTGCCGTGCGCCCCAAAATCCGCTTCGTGCTGCTGGCCGCCTCCACCGTGGTGGCAATCGCGCTGGTCGCGTCGATCGTGTTCGGCGACCAGGGCGGCTCCCCGGGTAAGCCCTCCACCGAAAGCGGCTTCGACGGCGCGACGTTCCCAGCAGGCGTGCGCGCCTATGACTTCACGCTCACCAACCAGCAGGGCCAGCGCGTGTCGCTGAGCGCCTACCGCGGCAAGGTCGTGATGCTCGCGTTCCTCTCCTCTGACTGCCGCACATGCGTGCTCGTCGCCCAGCAGGTGCGCGGGGCGCTCGACGAACTGGAAAGCGGACCACGTCCGACCGTTCTGTTCGTGAGCACCGATCCCAGGGCAGACACGCGCGCGAGCGTCGCGCGCTTCCTGGATGCAACGTCGCTGGAGGGGCGCGTGCAGTATTTGGTTGGGAGCACGAAGGAGCTGCAACCCGTGTGGAGGGCCTACGCGGTCTCCCCCGCGAGCGCCGGCAAGACCGCTGCTGAAGCTGGCACCACGGTGCTGTTGGTCGACCGCCGCGGCATCGAGCGGGTGGGCTTTGAAGTCGAACAGATCACGCCCGAAGGGCTCGCCCACGACGTTCGCCTGCTTCTGAGCGCCTGATACCCTAGCTCTCAGGTAGGTATTTGAGCGATGATGTTCTCAACAAAGGCCGAGTACGGCGTACGCGTGATGGTGGAGTTGGCCCGCAGGGCCAGCGAGTCCCCCGAATTGGTTGTGCCGCTCGCGGAGATCGCCGAGCACGATGGCATGCCGCTGGCGTACCTGGAGCACCTGGTGGCCAGGCTGCGTAAGGCTGGGCTGATCGATAGTCGCCGGGGCTCCCGCGGCGGCTATCTGCTGGCACGCCCAGCGGAGGAGATCACGACAGCCGAGATCGTTGAAGCGCTCGAGGGCTCGATTGCCCCTATCGACTGCATCTCGCAGGGACCCGACGGCAAGGTCGTGTGTTCCCGTGAGTCCGACCCAAATCACGTATGTCCCACGAAGCTGCTTTGGACCAAGGTGCGCTTTTCGATCGTGCGGACACTCCAAGACACAACGCTTGCCGACTTGCTTGTGCCCGCAAGGGTAATCCCGTCACCCGTAACCGTTTAAGCAAAGGAACCATGGCCGATCTCGAAATCATCAACCTGCACGTGCGCACCGAGGATCGCGAGATCCTCAGAGGCGTCGATCTAAACATCGACAAGGGCGAGATCCACGCCCTGATGGGCCCAAACGGGTCGGGTAAGTCGACGCTCGCCAACACGCTGCTCGGCCATCCCTCCTATGAGGTGACCGAGGGCAAAGTGATCTTCAAGGGCGAGGACATCACCGAGGCCGAGCCGCACGAGCGGGCCAAGTCAGGTTTGTTCCTCGCGTTTCAGTACCCCGTGTCGATTCCGGGCGTATCGGTGGCCAACTTCTTGCGCATGGCGATCAACGCCAAGCAAGACGAGCCGATCAGAGTGAAGGAGTTCGGTGTAAAGCTCCAGCATGCGATCGAGCTGCTCGATGTGGACCGCGCGTTCACCTCGCGTCACCTCAACGACGGGTTTTCCGGCGGCGAGAAGAAGCGCGCGGAGATCCTGCAAATGGCGATGCTCTCTCCCGACGTGGCGATCCTGGATGAGACCGACTCGGGCCTTGACATCGACGCGCTGCGCACCGTCGCCGAGGGCGTGCAGCGCCTGCACGACGAGCAGGGGCTGGGCGCGCTGATCATCACCCACTACCAGCGCATCCTGCACTACGTAAAGCCGCAGTTCGTACACATCCTGATGGACGGGCGCATCGTGCTGGAGGGTGGCGTCGAGTTGGTGGAGCGCCTGGAGCGCGAGGGCTACGACCAGATCCGCCAGGAGGTCGGCGCCAGTGCCGCCTAAGGCTGTGGACGCATCCGTGGACGCTCCGACTAACGGGGCCTCACCCGCTCGCGCCCCTGAGGGTGTGGCGGTCAAGCCAGGACGCCACCGCGAGGCGTCGCTCTACCACGCGCTCGCGGGCGCGGGCGCTGGCGATGGACAAAAGACGCTCGCCGATCTGCGCGCGACAGCACTTGAGGCTTTCGAGCACAGTGAGCTGCCAGTGTGGCGCCGCTCGGGCTTCTGGACGACGAGCTTCGCCGAGCTTGAGCTGGACGCGGTCGGCCCGCGCGAGCACAGCCCTGACACCGGCGTGCCCGGGTTCGTGAGCGAGGCGATCCCCGATCGACCGCGCGCCGGGCGGATCGTGCAGCTCGACAGCTCGACCGTGCACGTCGAGCTGGACCCCAAGCTCGCCGAGCAGGGCGTGATCCTGTGTCCGCTGGAGCAGGCCGCCAGCGAGCACACGGAGCTGTTTCAGCAGTGGTACTCAAAGCGTCTGACGATCGACCGCCACAAGCTGGAGGCAGCCAACGCCGCGTTCTGGACCGGTGGGGCGTTCCTATATGTGCCGGACAACCTCGTCGTGGAGGATCCGTTTGAGATCGTGTACGCGATCGGCGGCGCGGGCATCGCGCAGTACGGGCGCACGCTTGCCATCGGCGGGAAGGGAAGCGACTTCAAGCTCCACGAGCACGACCTGGCCGCGGACTTCGAGGACGGTCAGTCGCTGCATGCGGGCGCGTTTGAGCTGTACCTGCAGGACAACGCCCGCTGCCGCCTCGCTCAGGTGCAGGACTGGAAAGGCGGCGACGTGTTCGACGCCTCCACCCGCTTCGTCGGCGTCGGCCGCGACGCCTACTGTCACTGGCTGCCGGCGCTGCTCGGCGGCCATCTCGTGCGCCACCATCTGGAGCTTGCGGTGATGGCGCCTGGCGGCGATATGGCCTTCAGGGGCCTGTTCTTCACCGAGGCCGAGGAGCACCTCGACACGTTTGCCGTGGACCTGCACGAGACGGGCCCGAGCGGCGGGGACGTGCACTGGCGCGGCGCTGCCACCGGCGCCAGCCGCGCGAGCTTCGAGGGCTTGATCCAGATCGACCCGGGCGCGCAGAAGACACACACCTACCTACAGATCCACACGCTGATGCTCTCGCCGAAGGCACGCCTGGATGCGATCCCCTCGGTGCTCGTCTCAGCCGACGACGTGTCCGCCTCACACGGGGGCACGGTCGGCGAACTGGACGAGGCGTCGATCTTCTATATGGCCACCCGCGGCCTGGACCGTCCCTCAGCCGTGCGACTGCTCGTGGAGGGCTTCTTCGAGCCGGTGCTCGGGCAGCTGGAGGACGAGCCGCTGGAAGAGCTGGTGCGCGCGAAGGTCGCGAAGAAGCTGGCGCGTGCGCGCGAGGACATCGAGGCCTACGCGACCGCCAGATAGGGGTCGAGCGCGTGGATCTCTATGTCCGCTTCTGCTCAATTTACTATAATAGCTACAGATTGTAGTCACTATGGTAGTTGACACAAAAAGTATAGACACACCCGCCTTCACATCCCCAACCGGTGACGCGCTCACCGCTACCCACCTCGACGTGCGCGGCGACTTCCCGATCCTCACGCAGGAATTCGACGGCCACCCGCTCGTGTATCTCGACTCGGGCGCGACGTCCCAGAAGCCGCGCACGGTGATCGAGGCGATGAGCGCCTACTACGAGGATCGCAACGCGAACGTGCATCGCGGCGTGTACGCGCTCGCGCAGGCGGCCGACGAGGCGTACGACAGCGCGCGGCGGCGGATCGCGGCGTTCGTGAGCGCGCCTGCCCGCACGACGATCTTCACCAAGAACGTGACGGAGGCGATCAACCTCGTCGCCTACGCTTGGGGTCGCGCCAACATTGGCCCCGGCGACGCGGTGCTGACCACCCAGATGGAGCATCACGCGAACATCGTGCCGTGGCAGCAGCTGTGCAAGGAGAAGGGCGCGCAACTGCGCTACCTGGAGGTGGACGAGCGCGGCGAACTCTCGCCCGAGCAACTCGACCGCGAGCTGGAACGCGGCGACGTGAAGCTGGTGGCGTTCGCGCACGTATCGAACGTGCTCGGCACGATCGTGCCGGTTGCGGAGATGACGGCTCGCATCCGCGCGGCCGGGGCCATCTCCGTGGTGGACGGTGCCCAAGCCGTCCCGCATATGCCGGTCGATGCAGCCGCGCTCGGCGCCGACTTCTACGCCTGGACGGGCCACAAGGCGCTCGGCCCGACCGGCATCGGTGTGCTGCACGGCCGCGCAAGCATCCTGGAGGAGATGGAGCCGTTCCTCACGGGCGGCGACATGATCGCCTCGGTCGACTTCGATGGGGCCACCTGGAACGAGCTGCCCTACAAGTTCGAGGCGGGCACGCCCCCGATCGCCGAGGCCGTGGGGCTGGGCACGGCAGTGGACTACCTGTCGGCACTCGGCATGGAGCGGGTGCGTGCCCACGAGCAGGAGCTGACCGGCTACATGCTCGAGCGCCTGGCCGAGGTGCCGGGTCTGCGCGTCGTCGGCCCGCCGGAGCCAGAGCGTCGCGGCGGTCTCGCCTCCTTCACGATCGAGGGAATGCACGCGCACGACATCGCCGAGCTCGCCAATAGGGGCGGCGTGTGCATCCGCGCGGGGCACCACTGCGCGCAACCCTTGATGCGCTGCCTCGGCGTCGGCGCCACGGCCCGGGCGAGCGTGGGCGTATACAACGAGCCGCATGACGTGAATGCGTTGATCGACGCATTGATCGCGGGCAGGCGCATATTCGGGCTCTAGAGAACCGACCCGAACGACCCCTTATCCCAAAAAACACGCACCCAACAAAGACACCCTCATGGACGACCTCTACCGCGATTACATCCTCGACCACTACAAGCGCCCGCGCAACTTCGGCGAGCTCGACCCGCACGACATGGAGGGGCTCGAGCACAACCCGTTGTGCGGCGATGAGCTGGGCGTGCACATCCGCGTCAAGGACGGCCGCATCGAGGATCTGCGCTTCCATGGCCACGGTTGCGCGATCTCCCAGGCCGCCGCGTCGATCGCCTCCGAGGAGCTCGTAGGGATGCCGATCGAGCAGGTCGGCAAGCTCGACGCCGACTGGGCGATAGAGCTGCTCGGCATTCCCGTGTCGGCCACGCGGCGCAAGTGCGCGCTGCTGGGACTGAAGGTCGTCAAGGGGGCCGTAACAGGCGACAACAGCTGGCCGGTTGGGGCGGATTAAGGGCCAGCCTAAAGTATTTATGGCGAAAAAGTATAGATTTTCGCTATATGTTTTGCGAAAAAGTATAGATTTTCGCTACATATTTCGCAAAAAAGTATTGCATTTCGCTATCTTCTCTTCATGAACGACTCTCAGCTCCGGCGCCTGCTGGACGAGCGCAGCCCCTGGCGGGCACGGGCGGGCTGGGCATCTAACGATCCGGATCTGCGAGCCGCGGGGCATCTCCCGCTGGACTATGAGCCCGAGCCGCTGGCGGACATCCGCGCGCCCGGTCTGTATGTCCTGCGAGGTCCACGCCGCGTTGGCAAGAGCTTGGAGCTAAAGCGCGCCGTGGTGCGGCTCATTGCCGACGGCACCGATCCGAAGACCATCTTCTATTGCTCGTGCGACGGACTCTCCAAGCAAGATCTGCGGCGCCTGGTGGCACAGGGACACAGCGTTACCCGAACCCTACCCGGACCCATCCACTGGCTGCTCGACGAGGTGACCGCCGTGCCGGGCTGGTCGCAGACGATCAAGGAGCTGCGCGATCAGGTCACGGCCTTCCGCGAGGCGTGTGTTGTCCTAACGGGATCCTCCGCACGCGATCTGGAGCAGGCACGCAAGGATCTAGCTGACCGTCGAGGGGGGATCGCCGACTCCGACCGGTTGCTGATGCCGATGGGCTTCCGCCCGTTCTGCCGAGCACTGGGCGATCTCGACGAGCTGCCCCAGACCGTTATCCATCCCAGGGACATCCTGAGCCCCGTGTCCGAACACGCGATATCGGAATTGGAGCCTTGGAGCAACTCACTGGCGGACGCCTGGGAGCTGTACCTCGACGTCGGTGGCTTCCCGCGCGCCGTCGGCGAGCACGTGAGCACGGGAGGTGTGAGCGATGGGTTTCTACAGGGACTATGGGATGTCGTCCTCGGCGACGCCATCCGTGCGTCCTCGATGTCCGAAGCCGAGGTGACGGCGCTCCTGGACCGCCTGGTCACGAACTTGTGCAGCCCAATCAACGCCTCGCGGATTGCCCGCGACGTGGGTCTCTCCGGACACCAGAGTGCCCTGAACCGCATCGATGACCTTATCCGCGCGTTCCTCGCCTGGCGCTGTCATCGCATCCGTAAGAACAGACCCAACACCGCCGCGCAGCGCAAGCTGTACTTCGTGGACCCGCTCATCGCCCAACTCGCCCATCGGCGCGACGCGCGCTTCCCCGCACCAGACGCCGCCAAGCTCACCCAACAGCAGATCGGACTCACGCTCGCACGAGCCGTCTCACCGGATGCCCCCGCCGCGTTCGTACAAACCGACCGGGTCATGTACGAGCGGACCGACACAGGCGCGGAGATCGACTTCGTTGGCCCCGACCTGGAGGTGCCCTTCGAGTGCAAGTACACCGACGGCGCCTGGCGCAGGGAGGCCCTTACGATGAAGACCCACCACGGTCGCGGCGTGATCGTCACCCGCTCGCCGTTGCTAACGGGCGCGGATGAGCCCGTCTGGGCTATCCCCGCGGGCATTGTTGCCTGGCTGCTGGACGCCGAGTGAGTCCGCTCGCAACCTGGACATTCCGTTCCTCGGCGTGACCGGCGAGAGAAGATTGGCCGCGCGCCACGACCTCGATACAATTCCTAGTTCAGAGCACAGGATTCACAAAGGGAGCCCTATGGCGACGCTAGACCAGACCAAGATCGCAAAACCCAGCCCGATCGTCGAGGACGAGCAGGGGCAGCTGTTGGCGCGCAAAGGCATCTCGCGCGAGGTGGTGCGCGAGCTCTCGAAGGTCAAGGGCGAGCCCGACTGGATGGCCGAGAAGCGCGTCAAGTCGCTGGAAATCTACGAACGCAAGCCGGTGCCGACGTGGGGCCCGGACCTCAGCGGCCTGAACCTGGACGAGCTGGTGCTCTACTCCCCCCCGACCGCCGGGCGCTTCAAAAGCTGGGACGACGTGCCGGAGGAGATGAAGCAGACCTATGAGGATCTCGGTATCCCTCGAGCAGAGCGCGAGCACCTCGCAGGCGTTGTCGGCGTTTGGCGCCAGGAGCCCGTATATGAGGGCCTGAAGGAAGAGTACGCCAAGCTCGGCATCCTCTTCTGCTCGATGGACACCGCGATCACCGAGTATCCCGACCTCGTGCAGAAGTACTTCATGAACAAGTGCGTGCCGCCGCAGGACAACAAGTTCAGCGCGCTTCACGGCGCGGTGTGGTCGGGCGGGTCGTTCCTGTACGTGCCCAAGGGCGTGAAGGTGGACCTGCCGCTGCAGGCCTACTTCCGCATGGAGGGCGCCGGTGAGGGCACCTTCGAGCACACGCTGATCATCGCCGACGAGGGCTCAGACGTGAACTACATCGAGGGCTGCACCGCGCAGACGTACTCGGTCAACTCGATGCACTCCGCGGTGGTGGAGATCTTCGTGCACGAGGGCGCCAAGGCGCGCTACACGACCGTGCAGAACTGGTCCAAGGACGTCTACAACCTGAACACCAAGCGTGCGATCGTGGACGCGGAGGGCACGGTCGAGTGGGTCGGTGGCTCGATGGGCGCCAAGTACGTGATGCTCTACCCCGGCTCCTACCTGATGGGCGAGGGCGCCCGCGCCGACCACCTCAATGTGGGCGTAGCCGGCAAAGGCGTGCACAAGGACACCGGCGCGAAGGTCGTGCACCTGGCGCCGAACACCACCTCCAACATCCTCGCCAAGTCGATCTCCAAGGACGGCGGCATCATGGGCTACAGGGGCCTGGTCAAGATGGGCAACAACTCCGCGGGCTCGAAGTCACGCGTGCAGTGCGACGGGCTGATGATGGACGGCGAATCCCGCTCGGACACGTGGCCGGACATCCAGATCCAGAACCCCAACGTGGCGGTCGCGCACGAGGCGACGGTCGGGCGCATCTCCGACGACCAGCTTTTCTACATGGGCTCGCGCGGCTTCACCGAGGACGAGGCGGCCGCGATGATCGTCAACGGCTTCATCGAGCCCGTGACGAAGGAGCTGCCGATGGAGTACGCGGTTGAGCTCAACCGCTTGATTCAGCTGGAGATGGTCGGGTCCATAGGCTGACCTGCCGTCGGACGCAGCGCCCCAGCCGCGAACAACCTTCCACGTTCACGTCTTGCGCGCTCCCGTAGACACGATTGCAGCGCCGCTGTTTCCCACGAAGTTGCCGTGGGTCAACACGAACGGGGCGCAGGCCAGCATCCTCAAGCGGGGACAGCCGATGCTGGTCGAGTTCTGGGACTTTTGTCGTCCCAACTCGATCAGGACGCTCCCCTACGTAAAGGCGTGGCACGAGCGCTACGCCGAGCATGGCTTGCGCATCGTCGGCGTGCACTGTCCCGGATTCGCGCCCGGGCACGACGAGCAGGCGGTCCGCGACGCCGTCGCGCGCCTAGAAATCGCCCACCCGGTACTGATCGACAGCGAGTTTGAGGTGTGGCAGGACTATGAGAACCGCGGCTGGCCCGCGCGCTACCTGTTCGACGGGCACGCGCGCCTGTTCGACTACCACTACGGTGAGGGCGGCTACGAGGAAACCGAGCTCGCGATCCAAGAGTTGCTGGGTATCGACCGCGAACCGCTCGAGCCGCTACGCCCCGAGGACGCCGCCGACGCGCGCCTGCTGCCCCAGACCCCTGAGCAACCCGGAGCGTGGTCAGGGCCTTATGAGGCCGGCGGCGTGTGGGCCGTGCTCGCACCCTCAGGCGCACACCCTGAAGGGCGCAGGCAGACCGGCGCCGGCACGGTGACGGTTAGCGCGATCGCGAGCGACGATACGCCTTCCGACGATGCCCCGCCGGCCGGCGAGAGCACCGTGACCGTCGAGCACCCCGGTGCCTACCAGTTGATCGAGCACTCGCGCCACACCGCCGGCGTGCTCGCCTTGGGGATCGGCGACGGCGTGGAGTGCCTGGCGACGTGCTTTACGCCGGGAGTACCCTAAGTGAGCACCGGTGGCCTGAGTTCCGCCGCCGAGCGGTCATCGAGCAGCCGCTGCAACAGCGGCGGCCCATCGTCCTCCACCAATACGGCGCCACCAGGCCAATACGGGCTCTCCCCCGGCGTGTCGCTGAGGAAATACGAGTCGTAGGTCCAGCAGCCGGCGTTGAGCAGCCGCGCCGCGCCCGGGCCACGCCACTCCGCCGTCACATCGCCTGGCAGCGGCCCCGCACGATGGGTGTGCCCAAAGATCACATGCGTGTCGCCGAGGTCGAGCCGCGCGGCCACCTCGCCCATCGCCCGCAACCCTGCCCGCCGCAACTCGGCCGTGGAGATGTCGGCGTGGAACGAACCGATCCCCGCTCGGTTGAGGGCCGCGATCGCAAACGGGAACGCGCCAACAAGCGCGCGTGTGCGCAAATCGAAGCCGTTTCCACCGGTTCCTTTGCCCGCACCCCTGCCCGTGCCCTTGCCAGCGCCGGCAAGCGCACGCCACGCGCGAACGGTCGTCTGTCCGTTGAGCGTGGACCCTGTGGGTGCTTGGCGTGCCACGGCGTCGATCCATGCGAACACCGGTGCGGTGACGGCCTCGTAATCGCCGACGTCGTCGAATGCATCCGCGGGCCGACCCTGCACACGAGCGGTCATCCCGATCCCGAGCCGCTCCATCGTTGGCACGGTCAGGTGACAGTCGAGGTAGTGACCGTGCGTGGCGTAAACGTCCGGACGTAGCCAAAGTCCGGGATAGGCGGCACTGAGACGCGCCGGTCCCGCCCACGATGCAAGTGAGGCGAGCATCGAGGAGGCATCCTCCGCGGGAAAGCGCTGCTCCAAGCCGAGCGGCTCATGATCGGCCGCTTCGTCGCGGCGGCGCGACCACGACTCAATCAGCGCGTGGTCGTGGTTGCCGGCAACAACCACGATCTCGCGTCCGGCAAACACCCTCCCAAGCTCTTCGAAGAAAGGCTGCGCGGCGGCAAGCGCGTCGCGGCGCGGACCGTGACGCAGCTCCAGCACGTCGCCGAGCAGGACAAGTCGATCGACATCGGCCAGTGCCTCCAGGAGCGCCGCGCGCGGCCCCGGGCGGCGCAGCACATCGGCACCGGAGCCGGCACCGAGATGCAGGTCTGAGACAACTAGCGTACGCACGCGTCTAACGCACCGTGGGCGGCCCCGCCGCGACTCCCTCAGGAAGCGGCGGCGACTGCCTCGCGAATCGGCTTCGGCAGCATAAAGCGCACATCCTCGCGAACCACATGGAACTCGGAGATGTCGCCGACCCCGCGCGCGCGGAAGAAGTCGAGCAGTTCGTGCACCAGGTCGTCGGGCGCGCTGGCACCTGAGCTGACGCCCACCACACGCTTGCCCTCCAGCCACTCCTCGCGCACCTCGCCCGCATGGTCGATCAGGTATGCCTCGGTGCCACAGTCGCGCGCGACCTCGACCAGGCGCACCGAGTTGGAGGAGTTGCGCGAGCCAATCACGAGCATCAACTCGCACTTGCCGGCCATCTGCTTGACGGCGGCCTGGCGGTTGGTGGTGGCGTAGCAGATGTCGTCGGTGCGGGGACCGGTTATCGAGGGGAAGCGCTCGTGCAGTCGCTTGATGATCGCGCTCGTTTCATCCACCGACAGCGTGGTCTGCGTGATGTAGGCGACCCGCTCTGGGTCCTCGACGACGAGCTCGTCCACGTCCTGCTCGCTCTCGACCAGGACGATGCTCTCCGGGGCCTCCCCCATCGTGCCCTGCACCTCCTCGTGGCCTGCGTGACCGACGAGCACGATCGTGTGGCCGTCCTGCGCGAAGTGGACGGCCTCGCGGTGCACCTTCGTGACCAGAGGACAGGTCGCGTCGATCGTGTCCAGGTTGCGCGCACGCGCGTCCTCGCGCACCTTCGGGGAGACGCCGTGCGCGGAGAACACGGTCAGTGCCCCCTCGGGCACTTCGCTCACATCCTCGACGAACACGGCGCCACGCTCGGCCAAGAGCTCGACGACGTGCTTGTTGTGGACGATCTGCTTGCGCACATACACCGGCGGCCCGTGCAGGTCCAGCGCACGTTCAACCGTTTGCACGGCACGGTCCACGCCCGCGCAATAGCCGCGTGGAGCGGCGAGCAGGATCTTCTCGACGGTATTGGCCATCACTGCCATTGTAGGGGCGCGGTGAGCACCGCACGCACACCGCAGCCCGTGCACGGCGACGCTCCCACGCACAGCACGCGCGTCTGGCGGGGCAAGGAGCCCCGTGGCCAGTACCCTTGAGCGAGCGATGGCACAGCGTCACCTCGACAGGCTCACGGCGGTCGATGCGTCCTTCCTGCACCAGGAGGGGCCGACATCGCACATGCACGTTGGCGGGCTGACGTTGCTGGAAGGGCCGCCGCCCCCGATGGAGGACTTTCTCGAACAGATCCGCAAGCGCCTGCACCTGGTGCCGCGCTACCGCCACAAGCTTGCCCACACTGCACTCGACAGCGGCCGTCCGGTGTGGGTTGACGATCCCAGCTTCAATCTCGAGTTCCACGTGCGCCACACCGCGCTACCCGCACCGGGCAGCTGGGAACAGCTGCGCAATCTGACGGCGCGCATCTTCTCCCAAGCGCTCGACCGCTCCAAGCCGTTGTGGGAGATGTGGTTGATCGAGGGGTTGTGGGACGGCAAGTTCGCGCTGATCTCAAAGACGCATCATTCGCTGATTGACGGCATCGCGGGCGTCGATCTCGCAACGGTGCTATTCGACGTGAGCCCCGACCCGCCACCGCTGCGCCACTCCGGTCGGGCGTGGAAACCGCATCCCGAACCGGACACGACCGAGCTGGTGGCGGCGGGGATGCGCGGGGCGCTGCGCGCGGGCACGGAGATGCTTGGGGGCGCGATCGGCGCGCTGACACACCCCGAGCAGACACTCGAGCGGGCACGCGAGGCGGCGGAGGGTATCGGCGAGATCGTGTGGGCGGGACTGAACCCGGCGCCGGCGACACCGCTGAACGTCGAGATCGGCCCGCACAGGCGCTTTGTCGGAATCGCGGCCCAACTGGACGACTTCAAGCTCGTGAAGAACGCACTCGGGGGCACCGTCAACGACGTGGTGCTGGCGGTCGTAACGGGCGCGCTGCGTTCGTTCTTGATCGCACGTGGGGTGCGCACGGAGGGGCTTGAGCTGCGCGCGCTCGTGCCGGTGTCGGTACGAACCATCGGCGAGCGCCACGAGGGCGGCAACCGAATCGTCGTGATGCGGGGGCCGCTGCCGGTGTATATCGCCGACCCGTTGCAACGACTGCGTTTCGTCAAGCACGCGATGGACGGGCTGAAGGAGTCAAAGCAGGCACTCGGCGCGGAGGTGATCGCGGGTGCCCAGAACTTCGCGCCGCCGACGATCCTCGCCCAAGCCTCGCGCCTGAACTTCTCCACGCGCCTGTTCAACCTGATCGTGACGAACGTGCCCGGCCCGCAGTTCCCGCTGTATGTGCTCGGGCGCCGCATGGAGCGCGTGTTCCCGGTCGCGTTCCTGCCCGAAAACCACGCACTCGCAGTGGCAATTATGTCCTATGCGGGCGAGATGAACTTCGGCCTACTCGGCGACTTCGACTCGCTGCCGGACATCGACTCGATCGGCGAGAGCATCAAAGCGGAGCTGGCGACGCTGGTGGAGCTCGCGCGCGAGCAGACCTCGAACAAAAACAAGGCTAGTAGCCGAGGGCGAACTTCGCGTCCTCAGACATCTTCTCGGGCGACCACGGGGGCGTGAAGACCATCTCCGATTCGACGCTTTCCACGCCCTCCAGCTCACCAACGAACTCTTCGATCTGCTCGGTGACCTGGGGCCCGATCGGGCAACCGGGCGTGGTGAGCGTGAACGTGACCTGCACGTCCCCTCCGCTGACCTCGACTCCATAGATCAAACCGAGCTCGACAAAGTCGAGCCCAAGCTCGGGATCGATCACGTTGGACAGGGCATCCATCACGTCATCGGCGGTGACTGTCGTTTCTTCCATCAGCCCAGTCTAGTTATAAGAGCCCATGCGGTCCCACTGATACAGCTGTATGCACTCCCCGGCCAGCTCGATCGCACGCTCGCGCGATAGTCGCGGCAGGACCGTGTCGAGCGCGTGTTCTTCGGCGACGCCAGCCTGGAGCGCCTCCTCGCCGCGGAACCCGGCGGCGATCTTCAGCGCCTCGCGGCGGTTCTCGCCAAGGCTCGGGAAGACCCCCACTAGGAAAGCCGTGTTGGGGATCGGCTGGCCTACCTCCAGCGAGGCGTGCCAGGCAGCGAGCAGGTGCAGGTCGTCCTGGTCGAGGTCCGCGATTGCGCGCGCGTAGTGGAAGGACAGCTCCTGATCGGGCAAGTCGTCTACCCAGGCGCGCACGATCTCGCCGACGAGTTGCCTGCGAGCCTCGCGGCCGACGGAATCGGCGATCACCCGAATGGCGTCGTGGGGCTCGATAAAGCAGAGCGGCATTGGCCGGGACTCTAGGGCCCGGTGTGGACGTTACTTTTCGCTCAGACTTCGAGCGCGGCGGCGGCCCGCTCGACGGCGTGCGCGTCGCTCGTGTCGGCAGGAAAGCCGAGCGTGACGCGCTCCTCCGAAGCCCAGTTCGCCAAGGCCAGATCGAGCGCTTCCAGCGGCACCGAGAGCGCCTCGGCGAGCACAACCGCGCGTCGCTCGATATGCAGGGGATCGCCGATCCCGAACACGCGCTTAGCCGCGGGCGGGGTGGGATCGGAGGTGATGAGCGAGGTTCGCGTACCGAGGTGCAGCGAGTCGGCGCGCAGTTCGTACAGCCCGAGCCGCCCGAGCGTAACGAGCAGGTCGTAGCGGCCCATGCGCCCGAAGCCGGGCAGCGCGAGGCGCTCGAATACGCGCTCGAAGCGTCGCTGCGGCGTCCACTCGGGCTGCCCCGCGAAGGCGCGCTCCTGCGAGCCGGCGTGCTCGGCAAAACGCCGATAGGCGAGCAGTGTCTCGCCTCCGCGCGCGGGATCGTGTGAGCTGCGCGGCCCGAGCGGCACCTCCTCGATGTCGGGGATCGTGCCCGAGGCCCATGATGAGAGCAGGGCTTGGCGGATACCGACGAACGACTGCTCGCCCTGCAGGGGCGAGAGATATGCAGCTAGGAAGCACATCCAGGTGGCCTGCTCGATGTCGTCGACATCGCGCGCCTCCGCGTACAGGCTGGGCGGCGCCGCCGTCAACGTGAGCAGGCGCCCACTGGCGAATCCGATCTCGCGTACGAGCCGGCGGGCGTCCTCGCCGGAATGTAGGCCGGGGACGAGCTCGTTGCGATAGCCGTCGTCCTCGGAGCGCTGCTCGCGGTGAACGCGCACTTCCTGGGTGCGGCGCGTGTAGGTGCGCCCGGTGGGCCGCGCTGCGCTAGCCCCCGCACCCGAGGTGACAACCGCGCCAGAGCGGCCGTTGACGCGAGCGCCTGTAGCTGTCTGCCGCTTCGGCTTGGCGACGGGCTTGGGCTTCTGCCCGGGCACGGTGTCGCGGCAGATCGGGCAGCGCTGAATGAAGCGGTTGTGTCGACAGAACGTTTGTGTCACGCGGTTAACGCTAGCGACCCCCGGCGCCGATCCCGGGACAAGTCACGTGTACCCCATTGGGGGGCAAGAGCCGCATCGATCGGACCGACACGATGATCCGCCTGGCTCCATCGCCGACATCTACAGGTAGACGACGTCAATCCCAAGCTTCTCGTAGACCCTCGCGGCGCGGCGGTCACAGCTCAGAAGCCGGTGCCGTGGGCTGCGCAGGCGCAAAACCCTCGGCCCGCGCGCGCAGAGATGGCTGCAGATGACCCAGCCCGTGTGCGCCATGAGAGTATTGTGCCGTGTTCTTGTGATACTGTGAATCACAGTGGCAAATATCACAGTTTCGGTCCCCGACGACGTATATCGCGCTGCGAGGATTCGCGCGGCCGAACGCGGTAGCTCGGTGAGTGGCCTCGTGGCGGAGTACCTGGGCTCTCTCTCCTACCGCGAGGGCGAGTTTGTGCGGCTCGAGGCCGAACAAGAGAGCATTCGCGAGCAGATCGAGCGCTTCAGCGCCAGCGACCGCCTCGATCGCGACGAGCTACATCGGCGTGCGATTCGCTGACACCAATATCCTGCTCTACGCGATTTCGCGTGACACCGAGGAGCAGCCGAAGGCGAAGCGAGCAAACGAAATACTCGCTGCCAGGGACATCGGGCTCTCGGTTCAGGTGCTCCAAGAGTTCTACGTGCAGGCAACCCGCGAGACTCGGACGGACCGTTTGGCGCACGACCAGGCAGCGAGACTCGTCGAGTCCTTCCGTCGCTTTCCCGTTCAGGAAACGACGGTCGGCACCGTGCTCTGCGCGATGTCCACCCGACAACGCTTCGACATCTCCTACTGGGACGCCGCGATCATCGAGGCCGCACGCGAACTGGGCTGTGACGTCGTACTCTCCGAGGATCTGAATGACGGCCAGGATTACGGCGGAGTGCGAGTCGAGAACCCCTTCGGCGATTGAGCCCCCTCGAACCTCTTGCCACCGCAGGACAGACCCCAATCCAATGAAGGACGCGTCGCGTGCCGCTAGGCGACGGGGACGGCAGCATGCGCGGGGATCGGCAGCGCATAACCCCGCGCCAGCGCCCGCTCCGCCCCGGCGCGGCGCTCGGCGTCGAGCGCATACAAGTAGTCGTCGAAGTCGACTTGGATCGTGTGGCGCTTGGACGCGACGTAACGTTTGTGCATCGCGGCCTGGTCTGAGGCGATGTCGCGACGCACCTCGACTGGCGAGGGCAGCGCGTACTCGCCGCGCAGGTGATCGCCCACCCAGGCACCTTGGGCCTCGGCCAGGGGCATGATCGCGCCCAGCGGCTGGAGCAGACCGACGAAGTAGAGACCGGAGATGTCGGGATGGAAGACGCGGCGGAACAGCTCGATGTGATTGTCGGGCGCGGCGAGAAAATCGTTGTCGAAGAAAGGGAAAGTGATCTTGTAGCCGGTGCAGTACACGACCACGTCGGCATGCACCTCGCTGCCGTCGGTGAAGCGCACCGTATCGCCGTGGAGCGAGAGGATGTTCGGCTTCGGCGCGATCATGCCGTGCGCGATGCGGTCGAGGATGCGTCCTGAGACGGTCGGGTGGGACTCCCCCAACTTGTGGTCGGGCTTGGGCAAGCCGTAGCGCTCGGGCGAGCCTGTGGCCGTCCTGATGATCTGGTGGAGCAGGCGCTGGCGGATCGCGAACGGGATGCGCGGGTTGTTGGGCAGCTGGTCCACCGGCTTGCCGAACACGTACTTGGGGAGTATCCACGCCCCTTTGCGCGCCGCCAGGTAGGTGTTCGCCGCGACATACGAGGACTCGACGGCTATATCCATCGCCGAGTTGCCCATCCCCAGCACTACGACGTCCTTACCGGCGAAGATCGAGTTGTCCACGTAGGCGTGGGCGTGCAACTGCAAACCGTCGAACGTGTCCGCTCCCGGGAAGGCCGGTTCGGGCCAACGGGGATCCCAGTGGTGGCCGTTGGCGACGATCAGCGCGTCGTAGTCGCGTGTCTCCCCCGTGTCGAGCCGTATCTCCCACGTGCCATCCTCGCGCTTGCTCACATGCTCGACCCCAGTGTCGAACATTATGTGAGGGCGCAGTCCGAAATGGTCGACATACCCGTTGAAGTACTCCTTGATGTGGGTGTGGTGCGGAAAGTCGGGGTAACTGCTCGGCATCGGATAGTCCGAGTAAGCCATCCGCTCACGCGAAACGTTGATGAACAGGTCTCGGTAGGCGGCCGACATGCCGTTGCGGTTGCCAAACACCCAGTTGCCGCCGACCTGGTCTGACTTCTCAAAGCAGTCGAACGGGATGCCGCGTTCCATCAGCGCCTTGACGATCGCGATGCCGGAGGAACCGGCGCCGATCACGCATGTGCGCGGGAGCGAACCGTGCGACACGCCGGCATCTCCGTTTGAGTGAGAGCTCACCCAAAATAGGGTAGAGGAACGCCTGTCAACTACCGGTGCCGACTGCGCCCACGACGCCCTGCCCACGCTCGGTGAGCGTCCATGCCTTGGCTTCGCCGCGGCCGGGGGGCGCGCCGTCGTTGTGGATCAGCCCAAGCCGCTCCAGGCGGCCGAGCAGGCGCGAGATCTGACCTTGATCTGAGATGCCGGCGGTGTCGGCGATCTGTTTGCTGGACGCGCCGGGGGCGTGCGCGATCGAGGACAGCACACAGGCGGTGCGGTAGGTAAGACGCATCGGCAGATCCCTGAAAGGGTCATCTTCAGCGGGTAAATGGCGCTGGGGGCTCAGCGCGGCGGGAACGGGCCGCACGCCCTCGCGCGCGGCGGCGGCCGGACCGAGGTATGGCAGCGCGACGATACTCATGAGCTGACTCGTGAGCCCGACCAGCGTGGTCGGTCCGGTGGGTGGCGCGGCGAGCATCCGCGCGTGAACGATCGCGATCACGGCGCCGACAACACCCTCGGCGCTGAGCTCCGGCGCGCTGCTACCCGCGCGCGCTTCCTCGCGGCCTTCTTCGACGGCGCCGATCAACACCGCCACGACGCGTGCGCGGGCGGCGATCACGAGCGGCCCACCGGCGAGCGCCTCGACCACCAGCAGCCGCGCAAGCGCCGGCTCGGCGTCGAGCAACGCAAGCAGCGCGGCGAGGCTGGCGCGGGTACGCTCGCGCCAGCCAAGCGTCTTCTGAGCACCACCTGCTCTACGAACGCTGCGTGTCCGCTGGGTTTCGCTTGCCGTCTCTGCGCCGTTCGCCTTCTGCGTACTCCGCTCGTCCAGGTAGGCGGGCACGACAACACCGGCAGCTCGTCCGACGGCATAGTCGAAGGCCGCGGCAAAGCACTCATCGCGGTCCGCGAACAGTTCATAGAAGGTCCTGCGCGACACCCCCGCGCGACCACAGACACCACCGATCGAAGTGGAGGCAAGCCCGTCGCGTGCGATCAGCTCGATCGCAGCGGCCACGATTCGTCGACGCTGCAGGGGCAGCACCGAGCCGACGCGAGTGCCGCCGCTGGGCCCGGGGCGCGCCACGCGACGCGCCCCGACCACTCCATTCTTGGAGGGCATGGGTAATACACCTCTATTTCTTCTTGGCCGTTTTCCTTCGCTTGGCCTTCGTCTTTTTCTTGGGCTTGGCCTTTGGGCAACCAGCCACGCTGATCGGCGTGGACTGATGGAGCACCGCGCCGTCCTGGCCCGTGAATGCTGTGGGCATCGTCAGTTTTGTCTTGCAGAGGTTCCCGTTCGCTGCAAGGGCTGAGAACTTGCCTTGGGGCAGGTTCAGTTCGAAGCTCGCGATCGGGACATCGGGCACGTTCTTGAACGTGCTACTCGTGACGTTCGTCTTGTTATTGATGAACGTGCTACCAACCAGATCGACGGTCACTCCATAACCCTGCAGCACCGCGATCAGCGATGGGAATTCTTCCCCAGCATGGCTCACGAAATATGTTGGTCCTTCGATCGGAACCGGTAGGACCGGCGTGATCGCCCTCGCATGCCCAACAATCGATGCCGCTGGACAGTTCGCTGGGTTAGCTTCGAATGTCGCTGCGGTACAGGCCTTCTGCAGTGTCGAGAGCCTTGACGGCAACTGCTTGGGTAGGTCCACCTTGACGCTGTCGATGTTCGACTGCGACGATGCTTGGTTCGCTCCGAGGTTTCCCGTCGGGTAGACGATCTTCGCCGTCAGGCTCGCTCCGTTCGCCCTTGATGTTTTCCCTGAGGTTGAGACCTTGAAGTCTGGTTTGAACGCGAGACTACGACACGATCCGACCTGGAAATGACTCGACAAGGATGCTGTTGCTCCTTCGAAGCTCGTCGCCTTGCCCGAGAAGCTCATCTCGTTGCAGCTGGTTGGGTTGAACATGAATTCAGGCCGGTCGATCACAGCGTCGATCTCGCGAATATCGGTCGGGATACCCTTCACAGTCTTCGGGAACGCCGTCGTTGAGATCGTTAGTTGGCTCGTGTGCGGATCGACTTCGATCTTTGCTCTGATCACTTCGGTACCCAGGTTGAACGGGCCCGCAATGATCGGCACTGCGATCGACAGGCCAAACGGTGCGCCCTCATACGGTCCGGTCAGATAGATCGGTGCTGGTGGAGCGTTCTCCTGAGGGATCACGAACGGGTACGGTCCCGGTCCTACCTCAGCGACAGTATGCCCGATCTGCGACGCACTGGAGCACGTTCCTGCTGCTGCTTGTGGTTCCCCGCAGAGGGGGACTTTCGCGATCATGCCCAACAGTCCCTCTGGTGTTTTGAACTGTAGTTTTTCGATGCGCTGCTGCCCATCACCACGCGATAGGAGCAACGAGAAATCCGTATACCCAGCCGCCTGATCGGTCGTGGCTCCCGCAGTCATCGTCGGCGTGAACGGGAGCGGACCCGTACAGTTAGCGGTGCTGCTGCCACCCGGACCGGCGGTGATCTGGAAGCTGCTCGTGTCCAGTGCTTCGGAGACGAACGGGCTAGCCCACGGCGTAAAGGCGACAGTCGAGGTGTATATCCCGCACGTGGCTGGTGTGACCAGCGCTGCTTGAGCGCCACCACTGAAGGACAATACGAATTCCGTGAGCGGCGCGTCGGGGGTTCCCGGATCTTGCGGGGTGCCTTTGAACGTCGTGACTAGCTGGCCTGTCTGTTCGTTCAAATGAACGGTACCGACGAGCTTCAGATTGACTCCTTCCCCTGATGCTACGACGAGCAACTGTAGTTCTGGTGGGTTGGATTGCAGGATGTAGACGTTGCCTTGCAAACGTTTCGGTAGTAGCGGTGTCGCGATTTCATCGGTCCCGACCTTTGATGCGGCGGGGCATGATGGTGGTCCGTCGAATGCTTCGCTTTCGCTACCCAGATCCTCCTGACTGGCCTGGCACGCAACAAGACCCGTCGCCTGACCAGGATTGATGACGATACCTTCGGGTAGCGTGACCGTTGTTTCCTTCAGACCGGCGGTCGCTAGCCCTTCGGGATTCAACCCTTGCGGCAGTTTGACTGTGGCTGTCAATCCTGCGGGCGTGTCGGAGTATGTCGTGTCTGGTGCGAGACTGATCGTTGGTTCGAAATGCACCAGTTTTTCACAACCAGTGAACCCGGTGGGTTGACCGTTCTGGTCTTGTGAGCTGAACGGTCTGCTCGCGTTGACGTGTTCTTCCTGCCAGGTGCTCGTCTCCTCCGCAGTGAACGTTTGTGGTCCCTGACACGAGGTTGGCAACGTCAAGAACGGTGTCGTCCCAGCGCTTGATCCGCACCCTCCATGCCCGTCGGGGACGCATCCTATGCCGTAGCGTTGGGGGTCGTGGCTGGGATCGCCGGGTACACCCCAAAATGTTCCTCGGAACAATAGTACGCCGCGTTGCGGTACATCCGGTGACTCTGAGGTGATCCCGTAATCCCCACCTGAGCGAACACGCGCATTCAGGAACACCTCGTTACCACCGAGAACATCGAACCCAAACTGTGCAGCAACACCAGCAGGAGGCACGAGATTGAATACGGGGAATTGCGCGCCGCCTTCGACTCCTTTAGCCTCGACTTCGACCAAACCAATGTTGCTCGACGCCGGACAACCTTCTCCCGGAGACGGGCTGCCTTCCTCGTCGAATTGTTCGCGTGAGCATTGCGGTACGGCAGTCGGGTTACCGACAAGACCGGGCGGTAGTCTCACGTCAAGCGAACGAGGTTCGCCACCGGAGGGCACCATGTGTCCTTCTCCTGGTTCGCTGTTGAGCGCGAACGCGATAGTCATCTCATACGGGTGCGATCCCGCCTGCATATCGATACTACCGTCCGCGTTACTGAACCATGCGTCCGCATTGGAGAAACCCAAACCTGGTGCTTGTGAGCCGAAACGCAACGGGATGCTCGTACTAGTCATGCCATTCGCACCACCACCGCTCACACTCACGTGCGCGAGGGCTTCACCGGACATCCCACCGGCTACCTGTACCGGAACGGAGACCTGCGCTGGATCCTCCGTCGATTCGATCGGACCACCGTTAGAATTCTGCGTTATTTCGCATGTCAGGATTTTCGTATCGGTGCCGGTGCAGCCCGCTACCCCAGTCGTGACTACGCCTTCTGGGAGAGTGATCGTAACTGTGAGTGGGATCTCTACCGTTTCCATTTCCGGTTCACCCATAGAATTCAGGACAGGTTCGCCTTTCCCGTCAAGTACAGGCACGATCTTCGTGTTGGGTTGGGACCCATCGTTATATATACGTATGACGATCCCGCCTTCCCCACCCGGCGCTATCACCGTCGGCAGCGAAAACCCAAAAGCCTCCCAACCAGGCGCTTCCGTGGCACCCAACGCGGACGATACGGAGAAGACGAGCATTCCGCAGCCGAGCAGGCAGCCCACCACCAAACCAATCCACCTAGACCTGCGCTTGTGCGCGATCATGAACTGCCGCCTTTCCTCACGCCACTAACATTCTTCTGTCTCGCCTTTGCTCGCGTCTCGAACCGCGTATGTGCCGTCGCTTCGCACTTCTTACGCTTCCGTCCATGCATAGTTCCGCATGCCCTCAACGCGTCCGATAGCTTCTGCGTCCTAGTCAACGCCTTCTTCTTCGACGTTGCTTTAGACATGACAAGTGGCGGGAAATTACCAACCCCAGCAAATGTCACGCTCGGCGGGACAGCGAACACTGGCGGCGCCGCGGGGACACCCTGACAACCAGTCCCCGAGCACGCCGGCGGCGACACCGGTCTCGAACCATCAGCACTCACATCATAAAGATTGAACGCTTCGTTTTCAGCGCTACCCACTAGCCGAGCCCTCGACACTATAAAAACATCGTTGCCGCTTGAACTCTCCGCCACCAGACTGGACACGGAGGAGTTCACGCCACCTGACAACAAATATACGCATCCGGCCGTTTCATGACAAGTACCCGAGTTGTCGCGCTCCCACTCATAGACATCCACAGTCCCATTTGTATCCTGCGGAACAAGCGGCTCGCTACTATCAAAGAACACACGACTACCATCACTCGACATCCACTGCGGGAGAAAAGTCGGACTCCAGCTTGGTGGAAAATACCCACCAAAGCTATAGTTGGCGAATATGTTTGCTTGAGGCGCTTCGCCGCTTGGGTTGCACGATGCGCACGTCAAGCGATTATCTTCATCGTCATAAACGTAGACCTCGTCCACCCGGTTGCCGACAACTTCGTTGTCATAACCCGTGAGGCTCTCAAACGCAATGAATACGATACTGTGACCGTCCGGGGCTACCTCCGCGGTACGTTTGCCCATAGACACTTGCCAATCACCAAACTTCCCTGCTTTTTTATAATCAAGTTCTTCTCCAAGTGCTTCTATATTGTCTCGGGATGAGAGCGTAGCGATCAGCTTGCTCGAACCGGCGTGCCATACGCTGAGGTTGTATTCACTGTCGACGTAATAAACATATTCCCCGTCTTTGCTTGCCCCGATCACACCCTGTACTTCCACATCAGGAGTCAAATCGATAGTGGCCCCAGTATTTACGTCGTACTCGTAAAGATCGCCCTTTGTAAAGAACGCCTTCGACCCATCGCTGCTTGCCGTCCAAAAGGTCCCGCCACCACCGACCGCTTCATCCACCTGAACAGTCCTCTCCTGCGCACTACCAGCGTTTTCGGTCATATACAAATCACCAGTGCCCAGGCCCGTCCAGAACGCTCTCGACCCATTGGTTGAAATAACATGACTCAAATCAGGACCGTATTGCGCAGGACTACCAAACCTCGCGTTCGGTTCAGCACCACCATCTGGCAGCACGTTTACCAAACTCAACCTACCGTCAACAGACTCATACAAATTATCCTCTTCCGCACCACCATCCACAGCATTTTCAGTCAGCGCATCATTCGCCTCAAAAAACAAACGACTCATATCGGTCGACCCGCCAACATACGAAAGCACCCCTTGCGAAAGATCATTGGGTTCTAGAAAACCGTTACTGCCGAATTCGCCTCCTGTGCGATGCAACGGCACAGACTTCGAAAAGAACGGTTCGTAGCCAGCTTCGCCTATACGATGCCGGTAAAGCACCTTATAATTTTCACCCCGAGCTTCAGGCGAAAGCCGTTCATCAAGTTCAGGCCGGGATACACTTACGGATTCACCGGCTCCTGACTGCAAAACCCCCACAGAAAGATCATTCGAAAAAGTCTGGTAATACGGAGAACGAAGACCCGGAGGCTCGAGATTAATCTGAGTCCAACCACCTGCAACAGAACGCGTCGCGAGATACTCGTTACCCTCCCCGAATCCACTATTACCATTACCACCCGACGTCGGATCAGCGACATACGTGACAGCACTACCATCTTCCGATGCCTGGAACAAGAGCCGCGTTGAAATACCAGCCTGTCCTTGATTGATGAAACCTGACGACAGGAGCTGGGGTACATAAACGTCCGCGTCGTCGTTTTCTGGTGGTGTCACCATTTCGTACACCCGCCCATCCGGCAAACCGGGAGTACTCGCCGGGAACGTCCTGAACACCATTTCCGGACCATCTTCACTTTCACCACCAGCATTCTTAGCCACCAAACGAAAATGGTATTCAACGCCCGCTTGCAACCCATTCAACTGCGCACTCGCGACCACCGGACTCTCGCCTTCACCAACTTCCACTTCAGGCGTCCTCTCAGGCGAACCTGAATCCACAACACTCGTAGTCGCGTATTCGTAGTAGAAGCTCGTGCGCACACCCTGCGGATTGACCTGAGCCGTCAACGTCGCATAACTAGAACCAACACCCGAGAACGACTCCCCTTCGATACTCGGAGCCGCCAACGCAGGTACCGCGCTCCACACAAGCCAACCCACCAAAACACAGCACACAACCATGACCGGCAGGACCGGCTTACGAGCAGCACCCATCGAACCCCTCCTCAGAGCGAACCACAAAGCTGAAAGCGCGCCCACAGCGCGCGAGAAACCAAGCCGGCCCGTACAGCCGGCTGGAACGACGATCTGGCTTGCGGCTAGCGGCCGCATATTCCCTTTCCCCCTCACGGGGGATCCCGGCCGGCCGAAAGGCCGGACAGGCATACCTATCCCATATCCCCTTCGGGGATACCGTCCGGCCCGCCAGGGCCGGACGGAGGGGCCTACGCCGTGTGGCGCAGAGAGAGAGAGAGAGAGAGAGAGAGAGACGCGTCAGCGACGCTGACGCGTCCTATAACAGACCCGCCACTGGCGCACGAACTCTCAACAACGCTATTCCCCAAAGAAACCACGCGAAAAACAACTCCCTCTCAGAAACGACCCGGTCCCTCTCCCAAGGGCCCTGCTTTACCGGTAAGCGTCGACCACAGGGGCCAACCCAAAACCCGACCTTATGTGCGCCGGCGACTAAGTTCTACATCCGGCACAGAGCATGTTACACGCAAGTCGGTGCAGATGTCAAGCCCTATCGCTAAATAGATCCGCTGCCGTCTCTTGACGACTATGGCTATCCGGCTGGAACGCCAGGCCCGACGTGCTGCGGCGGCCCCTCGGGGCCTTCATCGGCATCCGCGTGACCGGCAACGCCCTCGTCGTGCGAAAGCAACGCCGATCCGCCACGAAGCCCTGCCAGATAGCGATCCACCATCCGCGCGCACTGGCGCCCCTCGTTGATCGCCCACACGATCAAAGACTGTCCGCGGCGGGCATCGCCGGCAGCGAATACTCCCTCTACCGACGTGGTGTAGGGCTTGACGGCCTTGACGTTGCCTCGCGGGTCCTTCTCGACACCGAGCTGGTCCAGCAAGGCCTGCTCGGGGTGAAGGAAGCCCATGGCGAGCAACACCAGCTGCGCGGGTAGCTCGCGCTCGGTGCCGGGCACGGACGCAAACGGAGGCGCGGACTCGGCGCCTGCGATGTGCAGCGCCGCGACGTTGCCGTCGGCGTCGCCGGAGAAATGGGTCGTGGTGACCGAGTAGTCCTGCTCGCCCAGGGCAGCCGTGCGCGCCTCCTCCATTGCGTAGGAGAGCCGGTACTTCAGCGGCCACTCCGGCCATGGTGTGCGCGCGTCGGGACGATGCTCGGGCGGCTCTGGCAACAGCTCCAGCTGCACGATCGAGAGTGCGCCCTCGCGAAGCGAGTTGCCGACGCAATCCGCGCCGGTGTCGCCGCCGCCGATCACGACCACGTGCTTGCCGGCGGCGCTGATCTGCTCATCGAGCACGGGCGCCGCCGCGCTCGGGGCGGGAACGCTCGGAGCGGGCCCATGCTCGCCCGCCACGAAACGATTGCGCTGGTAGAGGTAATCCATCGCGAAATGGATGCCGCTCAGCTCGCGGCCGGGCACGGTCAGGTCGCGCGGCACGCGCGACCCGGTGGCAAGCACGACTGCGTCAAAGCGCCCGCGCAACTCCTGCACGCCAATGTCCGTGCCGACGTCCACGCCGCAGCGCAGCTCCACGCCCTCGGCGAGCAGTTGCTCGACGCGACGCTCGACGACGGTCTTCTCGATCTTGAAGTCGGGCACGCCGAAGCGCACGAGCCCGCCGGCGGCCTCGTCGCGCTCGAACAGGGTCACGCTGTGGCCGATGCGGCGCAGCTGTTGAGCAGCTGCCATACCGGCGGGACCAGAGCCGACGACCGCGACCGACTGACCGGTCTCGCGCTTGGGCGGCTCGGGTCGGACCCAGCCTTCCTTGAAAGCCCGGTCGATGATCGCGTGCTCGATCTGCTTGATCGTGACCGCGTCGCCCTCGCGGATCTCGAGCACGCACGCGGCCTCGCACGGAGCGGGACAAAGCCGCCCGGTGAAGTCGGGGAAGTTGTTGGTGGCGTGCAGCTGGGCGATTGCCTCCTGCCAGCGGTCGCGGTAGACGAGGTCGTTCCAGTCGGGGATCAGGTTGCCGAGTGGACAGCCGTTGTGGCAAAACGGCACGCCGCAGTCCATGCAGCGCGCGCCCTGGTCGCGCAGCTCGGCGTCGGGGCGCTCCACGACGAACTCCCTGTAGTCGTGTGCGCGCTCGCGCGGATCGCGATAGGCGATGCCGTGGCGCTCGATCTGCAGGAACCCGCCGAGCTTGCCCATCAGACCGACTCCTCTTCCGCTTCGGGCGTCACGCCCTGGGCGGCCACCGCGTCGAGCGATTGAGCGGACGCGCCGCCATTGCTCGAAGCGTGAGCGTGCGCCTGAGCGGCTTCAACCTCTGCCAGTTCGCGCAGCACACGCTTGTAGTCGTGCGGCATGACCTTCACGAACGCGCCGCCGGCGTGCAGCTCCTCGAAGCGGGCGAGCACGTCGCGCGCGACGGGCGAGTCGGTGCGCTGCTCGTGCTCCTCGATCATCGCGCGCAGCTCGATCGCGTCCGCCGCCGATAGCTCGTCAAAGCCGACCATGCCCATGTTGCAGCGTGCCGGGAAGGCCCCGAGCTCATCCAGTACATAGGCAACGCCGCCGCTCATGCCGGCAGCGAAGTTGCGCCCGGTTGGGCCGAGCACGACGACGCGGCCACCGGTCATGTACTCACAACCGTGGTCGCCGACGCCCTCCACGACCGCCCAGGCGCCCGAGTTGCGCACCGCGAAGCGCTCGCCGGCCAGACCCCTGAAGAAGGCCCGCCCGGCGGTGGCACCGTAGAGCACGGTGTTGCCGACGATCACGTTCTCCTGGGCGATGAAGCTGGCGCTCATCTCGCGCGGTGGACGTACCGACACGACGCCGCCGGAGAGACCCTTGCCGGTGTAGTCGTTGGTGTCGCCCTCCAGTTGGAAGGTGACACCTGGGGCCAGCCAGCCGCCGAAGCTCTGCCCGGCTGAGCCTTTGAAGCGGACGAGGATCGAGTCGGGCGGCAGGCCCTCCGCGCCACGCGCGCGGGCGATGTGGCTTGAGAGGATACCCCCGACACAGCGGTTGACGTTGCGGATCGGCAGGTCGATCTCCACACGCGGACGCCTTGAACCCTCGCGACTTATCGCGCCTGTGCGCAACGCTTGACCGTCGCCGCTCGCAAGCTCACCGGGAGTCGCGGCGTCTGCCTCGATAACCGCGCGTGAGCGCTCCACCAGCTCCCAGTCGAGCGCGTCCTCCAGCACCGATGGGGGCGCCTTGACGCGGTGGCGCGAAGTGCCCTCGGGCAGGTCGACCTGGGCGAGGATGTGAGTCAGGTCCACGCCGCGTGCCTTCCAATGCTCGATGGCCTGCTCGGCCGACAGCAGGTCGACGCGGCCGATTGCCTCATCAAGCGTGCGAAGTCCAAGTGAGGCGAGGATTTCGCGCACTTCCTCGGCCACGAAGAAGAAGAAGTTGACGACGTGCTCGGGGCGACCCTTGAAGCGCTTGCGCAGCTCTGGATCCTGGGTGGCGATGCCCACTGGGCAGGTGTTGAGGTGGCAGGCGCGCATCATGATGCAGCCGGTCGCGATCAACGGCGCTGTGGAGAAGCCCATCTCATCCGCGCCGAGCATGGCCGCGATCGCGACGTCGCGCCCGGTCTTCAGCTGACCGTCGGTTTGCACGACGATGCGCGAGCGCAGGTCGTTGAGCAGCAGGGTTTGCTGGGTCTCGGCAAGGCCGATCTCCCACGGGATGCCGGCCGCCTGGATCGAGGACAGGGGCGAGGCTCCCGTGCCACCGTCGTGACCGGCGATCAGCACGCGGTCGGCGTTGGCCTTGGACACACCGGCGGCGACCGTTCCGACACCAACCTCGGAGACGAGCTTGACCGATACTTGCGCGCTCGGATTGGAGCAGCGCAGGTCGTAGATCAGCTGCTTGAGGTCCTCGATCGAGTAGATGTCGTGGTGGGGCGGCGGTGAGATCAGACCCACGCCAGGGGTGGTGTGGCGGATCGAGCCGATGTAGGCGTCGACCTTGTGGCCGGGCAGCTGTCCGCCCTCTCCAGGCTTGGCGCCCTGAGCCATCTTGATCTGAAGCTCATCGGCGTTGACGAGGTAGTGGATCGTCACGCCGAAGCGTCCCGAAGCGACCTGCTTGATCGCCGAGCGCCGCCGGTCGCCGTTGGGGTCGGGCTGGAAGCGCGCCGGGTCCTCGCCACCCTCGCCCGTGTTGGAGCGGCCGCCGAGGCGGTTCATGGCGATAGCGAGGGTCTCGTGCGCCTCGCGCGATATCGAGCCGAGCGACATCGCACCGGTGCAGAAGCGCCGCACGATCTCCTTCGCGGACTCGACCTCCTCCAGCGGGATCGGCTGGCGACCCTCGGTGTCGAACCTGAGCAGACCACGCAAGGTGGCCTTGCGTGCGGCATCCTCGTTGACCGCGACCGCATACTCGCGGTACTTCTGGAAGGCGGGACTGTCGCGCGCCTCAGCGCCCGCCTGGGCATCGCCCTCAAGGGCCGCCCCCACATTCCCATTGGCCGAACGCACAGCGTGCTGCACGAGCGCGATCGTCTCTGGGTTCCACATATGGTGCTCGCCGTCGCGCCGCCATGCATACACACCGCCGACAGGCAGCAGCGAGTCCACGGGCCTGCCGGCCCCTGGATAGGCGCGCGCATGGCGCTCTAGCGCCTCGACCGCCAGCACCTCCAGGCCGACGCCGCCGATGCGCGAAGCCGTACCGGTGAAGTGCCGGTCGATCAATCCACGGTCGAGGCCTACCGCCTCGAAGATCTGCGCGCCACGGTAGGACTGAATCGTTGAGATACCCATCTTGGAGATCGTCTTCAGCAGTCCCTTGCCGATCGCCTTGACCGTGTTGTTGGCCGCTTCCACGGTGGAGAGCGGTACTGGCGCATCGCCGTTCCTCGCGGCGCGCACGATGCGCCTCTGGGCGACGAGCTGGTCGAGCGTCTCGAGCATCACATACGGATTGACCGCGCTCGCTCCGTAGCCGATCAGCGTGGCGAAGTGGTGCACCTCGCGCGGCTCGCCCGACTCCAGCACGATGCCGGCGCGCAGGCGCGTGCCCTCGCGCACAAGGTGGTGGTGCACTGAGGAGACCGCCAGCAACGAGGGGATCGGTGCCTGTGCCGGCCCGAGCAAACGGTCGGAGAGGATGATGATGTTAACGCCCTGCTCGATCGCCTCATGCGCCTGTTCGCATACGCTCGCAAGCGCCCGCTCCATGCCGGCCGGACCCTCGGAGACGGGCCAGGTGATGTTGAGCGTGCGCGAGGAGAACACCTCGCTGGAGATGTGACGCAGCGTCTCGAGCTCGCGATTGAGCAGGATCGGCTGCTCCAGCTCCAGCTTGTGGGCATGCTCCGGTGTCTCGTCGAACAGGTTGCGCTCGGTGCCGAGGCTCGTGGAGAGACTCATCACGATTTCCTCGCGGATCGGGTCGATCGGCGGGTTCGTGACCTGCGCGAACAGCTGCTTGAAGTAGGAGAACAGAGGCGGCGCCTGGTCGGAGAGCACCGCCAAGGACAAATCGTTGCCCATCGAGCCGATTGGCTCGGCCGCTTCGCGCGCCATCGGCTCCAGCAGCACTCGCAGGTCCTCCTGGGAGTAGCCGAACGCGCGTTGGCGGCGATACAGGGGCTGGCCTGAGAGCGTCACCTGCTCGGAGGGCTCCATCTCGGCGAAGCGCACCGCGTTGCGCGCATACCACTCGCCATAGGGCCGCTGCGTGGCAATCTGGTGCTTGACCTCGCCGTCGTCGACCACGCGGCCCTGCTCGAGATCGACCAGGAACAGCTTGCCGGGCTGTAGCCGCCCGAGACGCACGACCTCCTCAGCCGGCACGTCAAGCAGGCCCGCCTCGGAGCCGAGCACCACGTGGCCGTCCTTGGTGATGACCCAGCGGCCGGGGCGCAGTCCGTTGCGGTCGAGCGTCGCGCCCACCACGCGTCCGTCGGTAAACGCGACCGACGCGGGCCCGTCCCAAGGCTCCATCAGGCAGGAATGGAAGGCGTAGAAGCCCTTCAGCTCCTCGGGCAGGTCGGTGCGGTTTCGAAATGCCTCGGGGATCATCATCATCACCGCGTGGGGCAGCGAGCGACCGGCGAGCATCAGGAGCTCGAGCACGTTGTCGAACGTCGCCGAATCGGAGTTGCCCTGGGTGACGACAGGCAGGATCTTCGCCAAGTCATCGCCGAACAGCTCGCTTGAGAGCTCCGACTCGCGCGCGCGCATCCAGTTGACGTTGCCCATCACCGTGTTTATCTCGCCGTTGTGGCAGATCGTGCGGTAGGGATGGGCAAGCTCCCAGCTCGGGAACGTGTTGGTGGAAAAGCGCGAGTGCACGAGCGCCAGCGCGCTCTTGCAGCGCTCGTCCTGCAGATCGGGATAGAAGGCGGCTAGCTGATAGCTGATCAGCATCCCCTTGTAGTTGAGCGTGCGCGACGAGCTCGAGGTCACGTAGAAGCCGCTGCGCGCGTCGGGCGAGGCGACGACCGCCTGCTCAACCACGCGCCGGATTACATACAGCTTGCGCTCGAAGGCATCCTGGTCGAAGTCGCCTTGCTCCGCAGCCACAAATAGCTGGCGGATGACGGGGCGCGAGGCGGCAGCCGTGGCGCCGGTGTGCTCGGGACATACGGGCACCTCGCGCCAGCCGATCAGTCGCTGGCCCTCCTGCACTACGGTGCGCTCCAACAGCGACTCGATCCGTTCGCGAGCAGCGTCCTCGGTCGGCAGGAAGCACATCATCACCCCGTAGGCACCGGCCGGCGGCAGCTCGAACCCAGCGACCGCGCGCAGCAGCTCGTCGGGCATCTGCATCAGGATCCCGGCGCCGTCGCCGGTGAGCGGGTCAGCCCCGCTGGCACCGCGATGCTCCAGATTCTCAAGCGCCGTTATCGCGCGCGCGATCACCCCGTGAGTTGCCTGGTTGTCCAGGCGCGCGACCATGCCCACGCCGCACGCGTCGTGCTCGTAGCGGGGGTCGTAGAGTCCAGCGGCCTGTGATGGCGATGTTTGCGAAGTCATGTGAGTGCTGCCGCCAGACGGCGCGTCCACTGAGGGACCGCGACGCGGGGGCGGGCGTGAGTGGTCTGCACCTGAGGCGGAGCTTGAAAGCGTAGCATCGCGAACAGCCCAGATAGGCTCCCGGATGCACGTCAGAGGTGTGGAATACGTCCTGTGCGGGGATCATTATGGGCGAGACGACAACGCGGGATTGGCCCGCTTACGGCCGCAGAGAGGCAAACATGCCGGACATGGAGCTCGCGCTGCCCGCGCGAGCCGAGAACATTGCGATCGTTCGGCACGCCCTCGGGGGGCTGGGCGAAGCGTATGCCATATCCGAGCAGAAGCTCGTGGATGTGCGTCTCGCCGTGACCGAGGCGTGCGCGAACGTCGTCGTACACGCTTATCCAGATGAGCAGGATGGCCTGATGGAGGTCGTGGCGAGCATGGACGACGATCGCCTGACAGTGCTCGTGCGCGACTGGGGAAGTGGCATCAAACCGCGCCCGGACAGTCCCGGGCTCGGCCTCGGCCTATCGTTGATCGCCGCACTGGCCGAGCGGGTGCAGCTCGAAGGTGGCGATGAGGAGCACACGGAGGTTCGGATGACGTTTCTCCTGAACGACGAGGTCGCGAGCGCCGCAAACGCTAGCTCGGACACGAGTGCTCTAGCGAGCACGCACACCCTGCCGGCCATGAACGGCAATCTGCGGTGAACGGCCCAGTGGCAGATCCGCGCGAGCAAGTTACTGACAACTTGGCGCGCGCACGCGTAACGGGCGGCCCGCTGGTGGGTCCCGTGCTGTGGCGAGTCGTCTCGATGGTGCTGGCGCGCGCGGACTGGCCAGTGAACCGGCTTGACGAGGCGCTGTTGGTGTGCGACGCACTGTGCGCGCACGCACCGACGTACGCGAGCGATGGAGGGTTGACCTTCAGCGTGGGAGCCGACAAGCGCGCGGCCGAGTTGCGTGTACGCGATCTGACCGCCGAGGGCGCGGCGTCGCTCGTGCAAGACGCGATCCTACCGATCGTGGGTAACGTGCTGGAGCGCGTGTCAGAGCGCGTATCGATCGAGCCAGAGGAAGACGGCGAAGGCTCGCAGCTCGTGCTGATCCTCAGCTCGAACTGACCCGCTCGAGGCTCGCTTCGAGCGCCTTCATCAAGTCGGGCGACTCGGGGGGCGGCTCGGCCTCGGCCTCCAGGCGCAACGGCTCGCCGGCCGCCTTGCGATCGACCATGTCAAGCACCGCCTCGCGGAAGCTGTCCTGGTACTTCTCGATGTCAAACGGCTCGGAAATCGACGCAACGAGTCGACGGGCGACATCGATCTCGCGCTGCTCGAGCTCCACCTCAGCGCCTTCGAGCTCGCGCAAGCCAACAGTCGGTTTGACCTCTTCGCTGTAGTTCATCGTGAGCATCAGCAGCGCGTTCTCGCGTGGGCGAATCGCCACGAGGCGTTCTTTGGAGCGCATCACCATGCGCCCGATAGCAACCTTGCCCGTTTCGCTCATCGCGCGGAGCAGCAGCTGGTAGGAACGAGTCCCACCGGGCCCGGGGACGAGGTGGTAGGGGTGATCGAAGAAGATCGGGTCGATTTCGTCCAACTCCACGAAGTCCTCGACCTGGATCGTGCGTGTGAACAGCGGTTCCAGCGCGGCCAGCTCACGTGCCTCCACAGGCACATAGTGGTCGGGGGCTATCTCATAACCCCTGACGATCTCAGTCAGCGGTATCTCTTCGCCGTCGAGCGAGCAGACGTGCTTCTGATGGATGCGCCCGCCGTCGAGCGTGTGGATCTGATTGAAGTGCACCGTCTTGCGCGTGATCGCGCTGTACAGCTTCACCGGGACCGTCACCAGCCCGAAGCTGAGTGTCCCCATCCACATCGCCCTTGGCATTTGGGTACATCTTGACAACAGATCGATACAATGTCAAGTCCAGATGTCAAGCAAGCAAGCGCTCTACGACTACGAAGCAGCGCTGGTACCGACCACCACGACCTCGCCGCCAGTCGATGCGTCAGCCGTTTGCGGTGTCGCGATCCAGTGGTTCAATCCCCGAACGCAGGCGCGCGAGCGCTTGGCGAATGAGGCGCGAAACCTGCATTTGGGAGACACCGATGCGCTCGCCGATCTCTGCCTGGGTGAGGTCATCTCTGAAGCGCAGCTTTAGAACTGTGCGCTCGCGCTCGCTGACACGGGTCATCAGCGAGTCGAGCGTCGCGCGATCCTCGGCTCGGTCGAATTCGCTGTCGTTTTTGCCGAGCGTCTCGGCGACGCTCTGGGTCTCTTCGTCTCGGCTGGAGCGCGGCGCGTCGAGCGAGCCGGCTCGATAGGAGCCCATCGCCTCCAATGCCTCCAGTACCTTCTCCTCGGAGATTTCGACGGCTCGCGCTATCTCCCCAACCGAAGGCGAGCGCCGCTGACCGAGCGACAGCCTCGCGACCATCTGGTCGACCCGTAGCGCCATCTCCTGCAGGTCGCGCGGTACGCGCACCGACCATGTGCGGTCGCGGAAATGGCGCTTGAGCTCGCCGAGGATCGTCGGCACCGCATAGCTCGAAGAACATCACCTCGCGCGAGCAGTCGAAGCGGTCCACCGCCTTGAGCAAACCGATCGAGGCGACTTGGATGAGATCGTCGATCGGCTCGTCGGTGTGCTGGTAGCGGCGAGCCAGGCGGCGAGCGAGCGGCAGATAGCGCTCGATCAGAAGCCCGCGGGCGTGGAGATCCCCGTCGATCCGTGCGCGAGCGAACAGTTCGAGGTCGGAGAGACCCGACGGCATCACCATGACTGTCGCCACTGGCCTGTCGGTCGCTGTCGCCATCAGCTTCCTCCTCTGTCCTCTGACTCGTCGCCTTCGCCCAATTGCGAAGCCAAGCGACTCAATCGTTGAGACTACCCCCTATCTCGTCAGATTCCAATGTGGCGGACCGCGCACTCATCGTGCGGGTTTCCCCCCATAGGCAGAGGTCCTGCCGACCGGGGCAGGTAAGGCAGATCCCCCGATGCGGCGCGCTTGTCACCGCGAAGCCCTTTGCGCGCACCCGCGCGATCCGTTCGAGCAATTGCTCGCGCAGACGATCGCGCTCACTCGAAGCGAATGTGGCCGATACCCATCGCTCGGGGCGCTCCAGGAACCAGTGCGCAACCTCGACCTCCTGCGCACCATCTTCGATTGCCGCAAGCGCGTATAGCAACCGCTGAAAGCCGTAGTCACGCAACACGAGCAGCTCCAGGGCCTCCTCGCCGCCTGTGCCCTTGAGGGCACCGAGACGATCGCTCTTGTAGTCGACAATCAAGCTCGTGCCGTCCTCTCGCTCGACGATCAGGTCGAGCACACCCGTCACGAGCGGCTCCTCGGCTCCCACCGAAAACGCGAATGGATGCTCGTTTCGTGCACGGCGTACGCCGGCTAGGGCCCGCGCCGGCTCGGAAGCCAGCGCCCCGGAGATCAGCGCTGCGATCTCCTCGCGCTCGGCCGGCGCGAGCTTCGCGCCGATCTGTCGCGCTATGAGTGCCACATCCCGCTCCGATGGCGCGCGCGGGCGCGCGAAGTCGACCGACTCGAGCAACATGTGCACGATCGTGCCGCGCAAGCGCGCCTCGATCCCGGCGTCCTCGGCGCCAGGCCGACCTGGATGGGCCGCCGCACGATTCTCGGGGAACCGCAGTACGCGTTCCAGGTAGTAGCGATAACCGCAGCGCTCGAGCTCGGCGAGCGCGGTATAGCTCATGGTGGTGTCTGGGTCCGCCAGCGGTAGGAGGGAACGCGTAACCGAGTGCCCAACCTGCGCCGCCGCCGGCACAACGTCCGCCGGACCCAGCTTCATCCCCTGCGCTTGCCCGGTCGACTCCGGCACGCTCTCGCTGGACTCGCGCGTCGTCACAAGGATCGCCTCCTGACCGATTCCTCGGACAGCGGCGTCCTCGGTAATGACGGGCGCGTTGAAGATACAGCGCACCTGCAGCTCGCCGCCGGTGTCGATCCTCAGCGCACCCTCCGGGCACGGATCCCCGCCGGCAAGCCCCGGCGCGTCTGGCACGAGCGCGGGCGCTAGCCATGCGATCGGCGCCACGCCCGGCTTGGCCGCCGGCCAGCGCGCGAACGCGACCGCGCCACTGAGCAGCAGGCGGTTCTCGGCACGCGTGCACGCCACATACAGCACGCGGTCCTCCTCTTCTTCCTGAGCGAGCGAGCGCGCTTCGCACAACTCCTCGTAGTGCAGCGCCGGCACGGCGTCGGGATTGCCCAGCACGCGGAGCCGCAACCCAACCCGCCCCACCGACCCTGCCTCTTGAGGCGCACCATCTACCAGCAGATCGGGCGGGCGCCCGTTCGGTTCGCGCCCCAAATCCGCCACGCACACGACTGAGAACTCCAGGCCCTTGGCCGCATGGATACTCATCAAGCGCACCGCGTCGAATTCGCAATCTGCCCCCTGCAATCGGGGATCGCCCACCGGCGCATTGGCCTCCCGCCCGCCTTCGGCATGGGCAACGTGGTCGAGGAAGCCGCGTAGCTCGCGTCCCTCGCGCGCTTCGAAGTGCCGCGCCACTCCCAAGAGCTTGTGCACATTCGCCAGTCGCCGCTCACCCCAGTCCAGCGACAACACGTGCGCCTCATAGCCGGTGGCGGCGATCACTCTGCGCAACAGCTCGGCAATCGAGTGCAGCGCCATTGCTCGACGCTCCGCGGTGAACAGTTCGCAAAAGGGGCCCACACGCTCGCGATCGGCCTCGGGGAGCACGCTCCGCAAATCGCCGGAACCGTCGCTCATCGCGCGCCACACGCCGACCCGCCGCTCACGGGCGGCGCTTGCGATCAGTGCGAGTCCGTCGCTTGATATGCCGACAAGCGGCGAGGCGAGTGTGGAGTAGAGCGCTAGCTCGTCGAGCGGGTTGGCGAGCGCGCGCAGCCACGAGAGTAGGTCGCCGACCTGCTGATGACTCCAAAAGCCGCCGACACCGGCGAGCGTCGGCAAACCGTTGGCGCGCAGTGCGCTCTCATAGACCGGCAGATCGCTGAGCGAGCGCAACAGCACAACGATCTCTCCGGCTCGCGCCTGCCCGTCGGCCACGAGTTCCGCCAAGCGAGCGGCGAGCAATCGCGCTTCGGCCTGGCGCCAAGGGGTCGCCTCGGGCAGGCCGTCGAGCTCGTCATACCCGGTGTGGGCATTGCCGCCGGCAGGCGCGCGCTCCCAACCGCGCTTGTCCGTCAGTAGCAGCTCGACGATCGGCTGGTCCTCGTCTTCGGCGCGCGCGGGGACCAGTGCTACGAAGCGCTCGCCCATCCGCTGCGCAAAGATCCGCTCTACGGCCGCGAGTATCGAGGGGCGGCTGCGAAAGTTGCGCGTTAGGGCGAGGGTCGCGCCCCGCTCGGAGAGGCGCGCGTGACGCTCGCGGAACAAGCCGACGTCGGCGTGGCGGAAGCTGTAGATCGACTGCAACTGGTCACCGACGGTGAACAGGTTGTCGCGGTCAAGCGCCGCGAGCACCTCCAGTTGACGCGGGTTGGAGTCCTGGAACTCGTCCACCATCAGCAGCTCGAAGCGCTCGGCCCAGGCCTGACGAACGTCTGCCCGCTGCTGCAACAGGTCGCGTGCGTCCAGCTCCAGGTCATCGAAGTCGAGCGCTCCACGCGCGTGCTTGCGCTGAGCGTAGGCGGCGTCGAAACGCTCGAGCAGCTCGCCGATCAACGCACACGCCCGCGCTGCCGACTCTTCGTCTTCCACAACCGACTCCCCACCGTCCGCTGGCGACTCCCCGCCACCAGGCGTCGATCCTTCCCCCACCACGACCGGCAGCCGCGGGTTGCTCTGTCCCTGGCTGCGCAACTGTGCGTGCGCCGCGAGCACCATCGCGCGCAGCGGGTCGGCGTCGTAGGCCGCGACGAGATCGACAGCATCGGCGCGTTCGCCGTCAATGAATTGCGCGAGCGCGTCAGCGAAAGCGAGCACACGCAGCCGCCCGGAAAAATTCTCATCCAGGATCTCGAAGTCGGGCTCGACCCCGGCCTGCAGCGGATGCACGCGCAGCAATCGTGCGCAGAAGCCGTGGAATGTACTCACAAAGGCCCCCTCTGCTTCACGCGCGCGGTCGCGCTCGCCAAGCTCCAGCAAGCGTGCACGAACTCGCTCGCGCAGCTCACCAGCGGCACGCTCGGTAAACGTGATCGCGAGGATTCGCCCCGGCGCGACGCCGTCCTCACGCACAGCCCGCACGAAACGCTCGACGAGCACGGATGTCTTACCGCTGCCGGCACCGGCAGCAAGTAGCAGCGAACCTTCGCGCCGAGCGACCGCCTGCTCCTGCTCGTCGGTCAGCGCTCGCACACGAACCTCAGCGCTCGCAGCGACAGATCGTGGGATATGCGCATCCGCCGCCATACGCGCATGTGTCCGGTCGCGGCGTAAGCGCCCCCGAGCGGGCCTCGCCCGCGGCCACTCGCGCTGCCGCCACACATTCCTCCAATAGCTGCTCCAACGTGTCGCCGTCGACCCCGTCGGTGCGCACAATGTCAAGCTCGACGTCGCTGTCCCTGTTGAGCGCCCCGCGCGCGCGAATGTCCTTGCCGGCGAGCGGCTGATAGAAGCCGCCGACGGGAACTTGCCCGAGCAGGGTTTGCACCGCACGCATGTACAGCGCCACCTGCCACTGACCGTCGCGAACCCACTTCGCACTCGGTGGGGCGGCACGAGCCTTGTAGTCGTATACGACCGCCTCGCCCCCCGGTCCGACATCGACGCGATCGATGCGCCCGCGCAGCAGCACGCCGTCGCCGAGGTCCAGTGGCGGCAGCGGCTCCGCTTCCTCGGCGCCCAGCCCGGCACGCCCCTCGCCATGCTCCCGCTCGAACCCGAACTCGAGCTCCAGATACGTCGGCTCGAGCGGACTCGGACTCTCAGCCACACTTGCCAGGTAGCGCTCCAACTCGACCGCCAAGCGTCGGCGCGCACCCGGCACCCGCTCGGGCGCGCGCGACAGTGGGTGGTTCAACTCTTGCTCAGCCAGGGCTTCGCCCAGTAGCCGCTTGGCGAGACCCACACTCGCGGGCGTCACACTCGCGGAGCCCGTGCGCTCGCGCAAGCGCTCGAGCGTTTGCTTCAAAACCGCGTGCGCGAGCGCGCCGCGTGCGAGCGGCTCGGGATCTGGTTCGATGTCCTCGCCATGCAGCAATCGCTCGACAAACCACCTGACCGGACAGCCAGCCCAACTCTCGAGCGAAGACGCCGACCACAGCACGCGTTCGCGCAACTCGCCGAGCACGCGCTCGTCGCGTGGTGGGCTAATCGGGCGTGGCCGCGCGCCAACGCTCATGCGAACCGGCTGCGACTCGCGCATCGACGGCGGGCCGGCCGTCGCGCCCTGCCCGGATGGATCGGCCGTGCATCGGCCTGGCGCGGCGCCCGCGGGACGGCGCAGCGTGCCCTCGCGCAGCGCCGGCAAGAACAGGTCGCACACATCGTCAAGAAACAGCGAGGGTGCCAGCGGAGTGCCGTCTTCGCCGGCTGTGTGCCAGCTGAGCGTCAGGCGCTCCTCGGGGCGTGAAGCAAGCGCATAGAGCAGGTAGCGCTCGGCTGCCAGTGCGTCTGGCTCACCGCGCAGCACCAGCCCGGACGCGTAGGCGAGGCGGCGACGCTCATCCTCGCCGAGCAGCGGGTGGGGCCGGGCGGGCGCCGGGAACACGCCCTCGATCAGCCCACACAGGAACACCATTCGCACGCGCCTCGCACGCAGCGAAAGCGGATCCACGACCGCAACCGCCCCCGTGCCATCTACCTCATCCCCCGAGTGCTCACCGGCCTCGAACTCCAGCCGCGTGAGCGTGTCGATGAGATCCGCCGGCGAGGGTGCAAGCGCCGGCGCCGCTCGCGCCAGCTCGCGCAGCTCCTCGAGCGAGCGCCGTCCCGCCACCAGTGCACGCGCCTCATTCAGCTCGTCTGCACCGAGTACTACAGCCTCGTTGCGTCGAGGCGCGCAAAACAGGCGCTCCAGCGCGTCCGTGAGCGCGTCGATCAGCGCCGAAGTACCGGCAGCGGCCGCCTCGCGCACGCGATCGATCCGCTCGAGCGGCCAGTGCTCTGTCTCCCATAGCGCGCGAGCGCGCTCCGCGTCCTCCACGCCGCGCCGGCGAGCGCTCGCTTCCAACCAGTCTGCCAGCTCCACGCGGTCGAGCACTCCGGGGGCGCGCAACCACGCGAGCAGGTCGCTCAGCTGCCCTTCGCCGACAGCGCAGCGCAGCAGTCCGAGCAACGCCCGTCCCAGCGCTGTGTGTGCGAAAAGCCCGCGCTGGCGCATCGCATATGGAACGCCGAGGCGCTCCAACACTTCGCCGAGCAGCCCCGCCACGGTGTCGGGTGCGCGGTGCACGATCGCGATCTCCTCGGCCGGCACGCCGTCGTCCAGCAGTGCGCGCACCTCGCCCGCGACGAGCTCGAACTCGGCACGTGGACTCCCCCCCTCGAGCAGCTTGACCGCCCCGTCCGCATCGACTCGCGTCGCGTCGTCGCTGAGCAGCGAGCGCTCCAGGTGATGTAGCGCCTCGCGCGAGGCAGAGGCGTAGTAGTCGGCACGCTCGCCAAGCTCGGTGTGGACATCGGCAAGCGGCGCGAGCCGCTGAAAGGCACCGGCGCGCCCCGCAAACACGACGCGACCGGGCTCGTAGGCAAGCGACACCGTCACGCGCGCGCCGACGATCCCGCCAAGTGTTTCGATCGCGTCAAGCTGCAGCTCGGTCAGGTCGTCGAATCCGTACAGCAACACTGGCGTGGGGCCCCACAACGCGGGCTTGCGACGTAGGGCGTCCAACGCCCTCGTGACACGCAGCTCGTGGTCGGCGCGCCCCATCTTCGCCAGTGTCTCGCCGTAGCGCTCGTACACTTCGCACAACCGCTCGAGTGTCGCCAGCTCGCCGCCGGCGTCCTGCGCCGCACGCAGAGCGCCGCGCAGACGCGAGGGCGCGACACGCTGGGTCTCGAGCTCGGCGACGACCCGCACCAGCGCGCTTGCCATGCCAGGGCGCGCGTCGGCCAAACGCGCCAGCATCCGCTCGCGCGCGAGCGATCCGATGCGCACTTCGCCCAGTCCGGCGCGCGCGACGGCTATCGAGAGCAGGCCGCCGAAGCGCTCCACACGCGTACCGAGCGCAAGCCCTCCTTCAGCCAGCTCGCGCCGGTAGCGAGCCTGGTCGGCCCTGGTGGGCACGACCAGCAGCGGCTCCTCGCCGTGCGCGGCGTGCCGGCGCGCCGCGTCGAGCACAACCTGGGCCTTACCGGCGTTGGCGGGTCCGGTTACGAGCGCGATCGGCACGAGCTCATCCTCGCGCACCCACCCGACGCTGCACTACGCCGCGCTTGCGGCCACCGCCTCCTGGCCCTCCTCGGCCGTGTCGGTCTCCGACTCCGGCGGCTTTGCGCCCTCCTGCGCCCATGGCTCGTTGAACTCCACGCGCCACTTGCCCTCTTCGTCCTGACTGAGTGCGAGGTGCCCGCGGAAACCACGGCCGCTGCGCGCCTTGAAGCCGCTGATCGCCTTGGAGGTGTGCCCGGCGCGAATCAGCTCCTTGGCGATCGCCACCGACAGCTGCTTACCCGACTTGCCCTTCCAGATCACAAAGCCGCACCCTGGATCGTCGCGCGCCCAGCATGAATAGCCCTTGCGATTCTCTTTGATGTCATGCCCGCAGATCGGGCAGGGGCCGAGATTGGCGCGCGGAATGCGCACATCCTTCAGTTTTTCGTCCAGCTCTTTGACGGTCATCTCGGCAAACCCGGCAATGTCGCCCATGAACTTCTCGCGCGAGTCCTCGCCGCGCTCGATCTTGCCGAGGCGGTGCTCCCACTGGCCTGTCATGTCGGGGGATGTGAGGGCGTGCTCGCCGAGCAACCGCACCACGTTCAGTCCCTTGTCGGTGGCGACGAGCGCCCGGCCCTCGCGTTCGATGTAGCCGACCTGGATCAGTCGCTCGATGATCGCGGCGCGCGTGGCGGGGGTGCCGATTCCAGAATCCTTCATTGCCTCGCGCAGCTCATCGTCGTCGACCAGCTTGCCCGCCGTCTCCATCGCGCCGAGCAGCGACGCGTCGCTGTAGCGACGGGGTGGCTTGGTTTCCTTGCGCTCGCTTGCGATCTCAAGCGTCTGCGCGGGTTCGCCCTCGTTCAGCTTAGGTAGCTGCTGGTCGACGCCCTCGTCTTCCTCGGCGGCCGTCTTTGCCTCCGACGGCATCTGTCCGTACACCCCGCGCCAACCCGGCACGAGCAAAAGCCTGCCGCGCGTGCGAAACACGCACCCGCCGGCCCCCTCGCCTGCCGGCAGCACGGTCGTCTCCACGCGCGTGTTCTCGAACACCGCCTCAGGGTGGAACACCGCGAGGAAGCGCCGCACAACCATGTCGTATACGCGTTTGTCGTCGTCACCCATGCGGTCCACCGCGTGCTGGGCCTTGGTGGGGATGATCGCGTGGTGGTCGGTGACCTTCTCGTTGTTGACCACGCGCGCCAGCGGCAGCACGTCTAGGGCCGTCACATACGCGGCGGCCTGCGCGTATTCCTTCTGCTCGCCCACGAGCTCAGCCGTGGGCTTTATCTCCTCGACCATGTCGGTCGTCAGGTAGCGCGAGTTGGTACGCGGGTAGGTGAGTGCCTTGTGCTCCTCATACAGTCGCTGCGCCGCCGCAAGGGTGCGCCGCGCGGAGAAGCCATAGCGCGTGTTGGCGTCGCGCTGCAAGCTCGTCAAGTCGTACAGCATCGGTGCGCGCTCGCGCTGTTCCTTCTTCTCGAGCTTGGTGATCGTGCCCTGCTTGCCCTCGCACGCCTCGACAATCGCAAGCGCCTCCTGCTCGGTGGCGATGCGGGGCTTTGCACCCATGTGGAAGCGACCCTCATATATGCGGCCACCCTCGCCGTCGGCGCGCTCGCCCGCCGTCGCCGCGGGCGCGGCACCGTTCAGCGGGCCAGCGTCGAATGTGGCGTCCACCAGCCAGTAGGGCTCGGGCACGAACGCTTTTATCTCTTCCTCGCGGCGGGCCACGATCGCAAGCGTGGGCGTTTGCACTCGCCCGAGCGACACGGCGCCGTCGAAGGAGGATTTCAAACGGATCGAGGCGGCGCGGGTGGCGTTCATGCCGACGATCCAGTCGGCCTCCGAGCGCGAGCGCGCCGCCTGCTCGAGCAGCGCGTAATCGTCGGAGGGGCGCAGCGACTCAAACGCACTCTTCATGGCAGCCATGGTCATCGAGTTCAGCCACAGTCGCTGCACGGGCTTGGTGGCTTTTGCCTTCTCGTAGAGGTAGGCGAAGATCAGCTCGCCCTCGCGCCCAGCGTCGCAGGCGTTTACGACCAGCGATACATCCTCGCGCCCGAGCTGGGCGGTGACGACCGACATTTGCTTGCGTGAGCGCTCGTCGCGCACGACGAGCTTGAACTTGCTCGGCACGATCGGCAGGTCGGGCATCCGCCAGCGCTTGTACTTCGCGTCGTATTCGTCGGGCTCGGCCAGCTGCACGAGGTGGCCCACGGCCCACGTAATCACGTGGTCGGGTCCCTCCAGCCAGCCTTCCTGCTTGGCAAACGGCCCGGGTAGTACGCGCGCGAGGTCGCGCCCCACTGAGGGCTTCTCCGCGATCACGAGCGTCTTTGACATGGCGCCAGCGTAGCGGGTGGATCAATCGCGCCGTCACCCAGGGGTGCGAGCAAGCCGTGATGCGGGCCTATCTCCGGGCATCGGGCAGGCACTCGTGCCGATGCACGCCGCGCGCCGTGCCCGTCAAGGCAGGCCGTCAGCCCCCGATGGGCGTGCGAGGTTTGGTACCCCAGAAGACCTCTGTGCCGAGCATCCCGATCATCGTCACGAGCACCAGGTTGAGCACCATCGACTTGGCTGTCGCTCTGCCGACGCCGACGGGGCCCCCCGAGGCCGTGTAGCCGTAGTAACAGGAGACGAGCACAACGGCCGTGGCCATCGACATGGCCTTGATCACGCTGTAGAGGTAGTCGAGTGGGTTCTGGTATTGCCAAAAGATCAGCAGGTAGCCGCCCGAGGTCACGGCACCGACCTGCTTTACGACCGCGATGTAGGAGGCCAGATACCCGATCCCGATTCCCGCTATGTACATGAAAGGCAGCACGATCCAGCCCGCGAACATGCGCGTGGCGCATAGGAACACCATCGAATCGATGCCCATCACTTCGAGTGCGTCGATCTCGTCGTTGATGCGCATGGCACCCAGCTCGGCGACGATGCCGGTACCGACCTTGGCCGCCATCATGTAGCCGAACGCATAGGGGATCGCCTCACGCAGGTCACACCAGGCGGCGAACGCGCCCGCGACAGCGGGCGCACCCTGGGCCTCGGCGAAGTAGGCGCCCTGGATCCCGCACGGACCGAGCCCGATGATGAACACCATGATCCACAGCACGGCCGTGGAGGACACGATCAAGATCCCTGCCTGGCGCACGCCCTCGCCGAAAAAGCGCAATACGCGCAACGTCCACACGTCGCGCACGATCCGTCCCGTGAAGCTGGCGATTTCGCCAACGGAGGCTAGCCACTCGCGAGTGGCTAGCGAAAGCTCGTTCATCGGATCGTAAGCAGGTTGGGGTGGGTCGCAAGCAACATCTGCGTGAACACGTAGTTGAACGATCCAAACGCGATGAACGACGCAACAACGGCCTGGTTGACGGCCCGTCCCACTCCCTCGGCGCCACCGGAGGCGGTCATGCCCTTGTAACAGCAGATGATCGCGATGATCGCCCCGAACATCGCCGTCTTCAGCGTCGAGCCCCATAGGTCGGTGGTCGAGGTGTTGTTGAAGAAGGTCGCCCAGAAAGGCCCGAGCGGTTGACCGTGGACGAGCGCCGCGAGGATGCCGCCGAAGATGCCAAACAGGATCGCGTAGATGCTGAACAGGCTCGTGGCAATCATCAGCGCGAGGAACCGCGGCACCACCAGATTCTTGATGGGATCGACGCCGAGCACTTGCAGCGCGTCCAGCTCCTCGCGGATCTTGCGCGCGCCAAGATCGGCCGTGATCGCGGTGCCAGCCGCTCCAGCGATCATGACGGCCGTTATGAGAGGACCGATTTCGCGCACCACGATTAGCACGAAGAACCCGCCCAGGCGATCGAGCGAGCCCAGCACAGTGAGGAAGTTCGCCGCCTGCAGGCCCGCGGCGCCGTAGGAGATGGCGAACGTGGACAGCAACAGTGGCAGCCAGACGGTGCGCAACACGAACAGGAACTGCCAAACGAACTCCCCTCCGTAGGGGTAGGGGGGTCTCACGATGGACACGACCGTGCGACCGGCGAGGATCACTATGTCCCCAACCTCCTCCAACCCGCTTCGGGCGGGCAGCAGCGCCCGCCGGAGCAGCACCGCCGACCCGTATTCGGTACTTGCCCCGGCGGGCTCGGAGAGCCGCCCCGGTTGGGCGGGTACCCCGGGCGGTCTCAGTGGCCCGGGCCGCCCGGGCGGGGCGTTCCGCGGCGCCCCGTCCGGCTTGTGTTCCCCACGCTCCCCGCGCTCCAATCCATCCATTGGACTAGTGTACTAGTTCACTAGAACATTATGCAAGACGCCTGCAAGCCACTACTGTTGAGGCATGGCAAACAACGACCGTCGCGACGCAAGCTCGTCAGACGCACTCGCTGGGACACCCCTAGCCGGGCGAGCGACTGTGCCGCGTCGCGCACAGGTAGCCGAACAAGCTGCGGCGGCGCCGCTTCGCGCACAAATCGCCGAGGCGCAGCTCGATCTCGAAGACCTCGCGATCGACCGCGCCGGGGAGATCCCGATCGGCGTTCAGCTCGCCTGGGCGCTGCGCGCGCGCATTGACGATGGTCGCCTTGCTCCCGGACGACGGCTGCCCGGCCTGCGCGAACTGGCAGAGATGCTCGGCATCAACGCCAACACGGCGCGCGCTGTGTACCAACGCTTGGAGCAGGAGGGCCTGATCGACAGCCGCCAGGGCACGGGTACGTTCGTGGCGAGCGCGGCACCCGAGCCCTCGGCCGTCGGCCAGATAGCCGCCGATGCCGCACGCCAGGCGCGCCGCACGGGGGTCGATCCGCGCGAGGTTGCTGCCGCGCTTTATGTGTCGCGCGAACCATCGGACAGCGAGGCTGGGCAGGCCGTTGAGGCTCCGGCGCCGGCGGCCGAGCGCCGCCGCGAACTGCGCGCTCAGATCGCTGCACTGGAGCAAACATTGTCGGAGCTTCAGGCCCGCCACCCGGGACTGATCCCGGTGCCCTTACAGCAGGTCAGGCAGGCCGGCCCGCGCTTGTTGAGCGCCGAGGAGCTCGAACAAGTGCGAACACAACTCGTGCGACGCCTGGCCGAAGCCGAGCCACTATTGCGCAAGACACAGCGGAGCTCGCGGGCGACCGCACGCGAAGACCCTTACGTTTCACATGCCACTGTGGAGTCCGGGCAGGCCGAACCGACGCCCGCCAAGAGGGAGCCCGCCCCCACAAAGCCTGCTCCCACACAGAAACCCGCGCGCCCGCGCGCGCGTACGCGTCCGTCCACCGCCTGATCGCGGGACACGACGCGCCTCATCCCGAGCTGCATTCCCCCGTGCCGACCATCCGCCCGGCGCCGGAGAGCGCCTTTGCCACCGTCGTGTTGGCAACCCCGTAGCCACCAGCGGGCCCACCGCTGGTGGTGCTCGCGAACACCGTGGTGAGCACGCGCCCGTTGGTGCCGACAACCGGTCCGCCGGAGTTGCCCGGGCGCACCAGACCGCGCAACGGTGTGAGTAGGCGCGATACCGGCCCACGACCGTAAGCGTTGTCGGTCACGATCTGCTGCGTTGTGCCGATACGCCCTGGGAGCGCGTCGAACGGGCCATCCTCGGGGTATCCGAGAATCGCACCGGCACTACCGGCGGGTGGATCGACAACGAGCCGCAAAGACGGAAGGCTCAGACCGGGGACGCGCAGGATCGCGACATCGTTGGTCGGGTCGAACGCGATCGCGTAGGCCGAGAGACCCGGTTCGCGGCCTTCGACCTCGACGGTCGTGTCCTGCTCGCCCGCGACGACGTGCGCGTTGGTGACGACCACACCGGGGTCTGCGACCCAGCCCGAGCCCTCGATCTCGAGACCGCACGCGGTACCGATTACGCGTACCACGCTGCGCGAAGCCGCGCGCACTCCCGGCTCGTGCGCGATCAGCGGCGGCGGGGGGCCGACGCTGGGAAGCGGGCCAGTCAGGCGCGGCAACGGGTCGAGACTCGCGAGCACGTTCAGCACAGACCCGCTGGGAGGCAGCAGCTCGTTGAGCCCTCGCAGGATCGCCGAGCGCTGAATATCGCCGCGCAACTGAGCACTGGGCGCCGTTTGCAGCACTACCGCAGCCAGTATCCAAGCGATCGCCAACCCGAGCGTGGCGCTGAGCAACGCGCCGAGCAGGCCGTCAAGCAAACCAAGTCCGGGCAGCACGAGCACGCGACGAAGCCTCAAGCCGACGCCCTCGAAGCCGGTGGCGAGGATTGCACCGGCGAGCAGCGCCCCGATCAGGCCGAAAGCGGGGGCGTATCGGGACGACGTGCCCTGCGATAGCAGTAGAGGACCCAGCCTCGTTCCGAGGAATGCACCAATGGCGAACCCCCCAAAAGAGAGCACCGCGACGATGAAGCCTCGCCGAAACCCGAAGATCGCTAGCAGGGCCGCAAATACGACGATGATCCAATCGAGCTGTGTCACTGCTCATGTTCTACCGTGCCGCTAGATGATCGACGTCGGTCGGCATAGCAACCAGGGGCGCACACGCGGGCGTCGCGCACGTCGAGCCAGGCCGATGATCGCGCTCGCGGCGATCGCATTCGTTGTCGGGGCGATCTTCGGGGCCGACCGCACCGGCTCGGCGGCTCAGAGCGCCGCGATGCAGTTTGTGCACGCATGGATGCACAACGATTACGCGACGATGTACGAGAACATCGACGCCGCCGCCCAGCACGTAACCTCGCCAACCACATTCGCTGCCGCCTATAGAACAGCCGCGCGGACCGCCACGACGACGAGTGCAACGGTGGCCGGCGCTGCCCGCACCGAAGCGGACGGAACGATCGCGGTGCCTGTGCTTGTGCACACGCGACTTTTTGGGGTATTGGCGGAGAGCTTCTACATAAAGGTGCGCGAAGAACCGGGGGGCTCACGCGTGGTGTGGTCCCGGGCACTTGTGTTTCCGGGACTGCGGGCGGGCGAGCGACTGAATAGGCGCACGACGCTGCCGCCGCGCGCCGCGCTGCTCGCGCGCGACGGATCGGTGCTGGCCGAAGGACAGGCGAGCGGTGCAGGCACGCGGACTTCGCCGCTGGGCGCCGCCGCCGACGCGGTCGTGGGCGAAGTTGGACCGATCCCAGCTTCGCGGCTTGACGAACTCGAGGCCGAGGGTGTGCCGGCCAATGCGATCGTTGGCACCAGCGGACTGGAGCTGGCGCTCGACAATCGCCTGCGCGGCACACCGGGCGGGGAACTGCGGGCGGGCACTCGAGTGCTCGCCAGCGCGGTGGCCAAGCCGAGTGCGGCGGTGCACACGACCGTCTCCCCCAAGCTCCAGCAGGCAGCGGCGAGCGCTCTTGGCGGGCAGCTTGGCGGGATCGTGGCAATCGACCCCGCCAGCGGGCAGATCCTGGCGGTGGCCGGGATTGGCATCGACAGTCTGCAACCACCCGGGTCGACCTTTAAGATGGTGACCGTCACCGCCGTGCTGGAAAGCAAAGTGGCCAGCGAGCACACCGTGTTTCCCTACGCGACCTCGGCGACACTCGACGGCGTGAAGCTCGAAAACGCCAATGGGGAGGATTGCGGCGGCAGCCTGGCGCTGGCGTTTGCGGTGTCGTGCAATTCAGTGTTCGCCCCCCTGGGGGTGAAGGTCGGCGCATCGCGTCTGGTCACGACGGCCGAACGACTTGGCTTCAATCATGAACCGGGCGTGGCGGGCGCCGCCGAAAGCACACTCCCCCCCGCCAGTCAGATCCAGGGCGAACTGGCGCTGGGATCGACTGCCATCGGCCAGGGCATGGTGTCGGCGAGCGCCCTGGAGATGGTGACCGTGGCGTCGACGATCGCCGACGGCGGCCTGCGTCCAGCGCCGACGTTCGAAGCGGACCGCTCACAGCTTCCGCGCACACGCGCGATGAGCGCAGCCACCGCACGCACTGTGCGGCACCTGATGATCGGGGTGGTACGCGAAGGTACGGGCACCGCGGCCGCGATCCCTGGCGTTGTCGTCGCCGGTAAGACGGGCACGGCCGAACTGGGCATACCCAGCTGCCAGAACAATGGCGAAAAGGGCTCAGGCGAATCCTCCAGTGCGGGCTCGGAATCGGGTTCGGGCGAAGAACCGGCGAGCGGTGCGGGCTCCGAAGCGAAACAGGACACCGAAAACTGCAGTACCGGACCGACCGACCCAAAGAACACCGACGCTTGGTTTGCCGCGTTCGCACCAGCGCTACACCCGCGCATCGCGGTCGCGGTGCTACTCGTCAAAGACGGTGCGGGCGGCGAAACGGCGGCGCCGGTCGCCCGGCAGCTGATCGAAGCCGCGCTGTAACGCTCTAAACGTCCAGCTCGGCCGAGGCCGTTTGCGTCGGGTTGTTGGGATCGACGATCTTGATCTCGATCGGACGATTGTCGAGCGAGACGACCTTGATCTTGAAGAGCAACACGGCACCCTGTGTGGGGCCGTTGGCGGCGGTCGTGTCAAGCTCGGGGATGCGGCCTTTAGGCAGAACCAGCCCGGCGCGGTAGGAGAATTCGTTGGTCAGCGGGGGATCGATCGGGGTGTAGACGTTTTCCTGCGTGTCGCTGATCGAGATGTTGGTGGCCGCCGGGTGGGGAATCGACGTTTCGTTGTAGACCTGCAGGAACACGGCAAACCACTCTTCTCCGGGCTGGAGCTTGGCCTGTGCGGGCGTGAGATCCGCCAGGTAGCTTGCGTCTTCGGTGTCGTAGGGGTTGAGCTCGCGTGAGAGCTGAACCTCGTATATCAGCGGGCCTACATTCAAGTAGGGAGCGTTCTGGCCGGACTCACCGGCATAGGTGCCGGTGGTGACGCGCGTGTGCGAGTTGTCCGAGCAGGCACTGAGCGCGAGCGCGGGCACGAGCAATACGGCGAGCAGCGCGGCACGTGGGATGCGGAGTCGACGGGTCATGCGAGCGGGCAGTTTATCCGGCGGCGACAGTGATGCGTTCTCCGCGGCTCTCGCCCCGCTCGATGATCGAGCGCAGCCGCTTCAGGGCCTTTGTGTTCTTGCGCTTTAGCCAGGTGCGCCCACCCATCGCCTCGCGTAGCTTGTCCGACAGCACCGAGGTTTGCGTCTCCAGCGTGAACTGCACGCGCGTGGCGCCGCCGGACATCGGCGCAAGCTCGTACACGCCGAGGGTGCGGATGCGGTTGGCCTTGCCGGTGCGACCAACCTCCACGATGCGATGTGGGCGCGAAACCTCGGCGAACGTCGAGTCGGCCCAGCTGAAGCGGTTGGCGGGCGCCTTCACGCGGTAGCGGGCGCCTGCGCCGCGGCCGACGGAGTCCTCGCGCGTGAGATGCCAGTCGACCAGGTAGTGGTCGGTGAACTCGGGGTGGTTGGCGATGTCCTGCAGGTAGTCGAACACCTGCTCGCGTGGGGCGCTGATGAGGATCGACACGGTGAGGGGGTCCACGGCGCGGGAGTCTAATGATCCTGCTGGAGGGAAGGCGCGGACGGGCCCGGACTACGCGGCGCGCGCGGTGAGGCGCACGGTGTGGCCGAGCTCGCTATGGCGGACGATCTCGCTGGCAAGCGGCGCACCGCGGCGCAGCTGGCTGCACAGCTCGCAGACGATGCCGGAGGAGCGCTCGTACATATGGATGCGCTCCCCCACAAGCGGGGTGCGCTCGCAGTCGACGCAGCGGTCGCGGTCAGCCGTGAGCGAGCCGACGCCGCGCACGAGTAGGAATCGCTCGAGTTGCTCGACGTCTTGGTGAGCGCTTGCCATGCCGCTAGGTTCGCCATGCCCAGTCGTGCTCCTGCGCAAATCTTCACTGATATTTCGCACGGGTTCGTTTGCGCGGCGATACCGTGGGGTAGAAGTCAAAACAGGAGCCTGACGGCACCTCATCCCCACGAATAGACGCCTCGATAGACCAGTCGCCAAATGTCGCAGCGAACGTCAAGCCGCCCGGTCCTAAACCGAATGTTCGCCCTATTGAAAGCCGATTTGACACGCTAGTTATGATTGCCACGAGATTCCACCCTGCAGACGGTTCCCGACCCCTCGGGAACGAGAACGACGGGAGGCGCAGCATGGAGTCGCTTACTTCGGGAACGATGGCCGGGAGCGGGTCCTGGCGCTGCCAGAGGTGCGGGTATGTGCTGACGCTGACCTCGCTCGACGCGTTGCGCGACTGCCCGGAATGCGGTAGCCGCGACTTTGTGCGGGCATCGCTGTTCAACGCTGCCCCCGCGACCGGCGACGCCCGCGTAAGACACGACTCACCGGAGGACCGAGAGTGGCTGGGCCGAGCACGAGAACGACTGCTGGAGCCGGGCGAGTATGTGCTCTACGAGGATGGCGATGAGACCAAGGTGGTGGCGCTGACGCGCGAGTGGACCCGCATCGGACGCAGCCTCGCGGCCGACGTGCGCTTTGACGACCCGACCGTGTCGCGACGCCACGCGCTCGTGGTGCGCCAGCCTGACGGCGTGAGGGTGCTGGACGATCGCAGCCTCAACGGCGTGTTCGTCAACGGCGAGCGGATCGAGTGGAGAACGCTCAAAGATGGCGATGAGATCCTCGTCGGCCGCTATCGCCTGATGTTCGTGAGCACCACGACCGAGCACGCCGAGGAGCCCGACCCGGCTCGGCTGCAGACGCTCGGCTGAGCTTTAGCGAGAACCTCCGCGACAGGCTGAGTGCGACTTGGCCGCGTTGCACGTACTATCGCCGCCATGGCCCAGACGATCGCGGTGCTCTCACAGAAGGGCGGTACGGGCAAGACCACAACCGTGCGCACGCTCGCGGATGTGCTGCGGCGGGTGGAGGTGAAGACGCTCGCGGTTGACCTCGATCCGCAGGGCAACCTGTCGGACTACTTCGACTTGCCACCGGAGAGCGAGCCGACGATCGCGGATGTGCTCGCTGGCAGTGCCACTGCCAGCGAAGCGATCCACCAGCAGACGATTCCGGCCAGCCTCAGCCTCGCCGAGTGCGAGCTGATGCTCGGCGGCAAGATCGGGCGCGAGATGACGTTGCGACGGGCGCTTGCGGAAGTGCGCGGGGACTGGGATGTCGTGCTGATCGATTGCCCGCCGTCGCTGGGACTGTTGACGGTGAACGCGCTCGTCGCGGCTGACTATGCGCTGGTGACAGCTGAGGCGCAGTACTTCGCGTTGCAGGGCGTGGAGCAGGCGATGGAGGTGATCGAGGTGGCACGCGACAGCCTCAACGATGAGCTGGAGCTGCTCGGCGTGCTGTTGAACCTGGCCGATATGCGCACGGTGCACTCGCGCGAGGCAAAGGAGTCGTTGAAGGAGCGCTTTGGCGAGAAGGTGTTCGAGACGGTTGTGCGCGGATCGATCGCTTATGCCGAGTCGGCGGAGCGAGCCGTTTCGATCCTCGACTACCGGCCCGACCTTGGCGCGGACTATGTGGCTGTGGCGGGCGAAGTGCTCGAGCGCCTGCCGAGCATGGCGGACGCCCGCCAGCGGCTTGCGAAGCTGGGCTGAGACGCCCGTGCTGCCCGAGCGCCGCGGCGCGTAGCGGGATCGAGCCGCCTGGGCGCTCAGCGCGCCAGCTGTGGCGTGGGTTGGCCGCGTTCGATCCGCCGCCGCTCGACGGCGGCGACCATTTCGAACTCGGGGATGCACGAGCCGTGCGTGCGCGAGCGGGGTGCCAGCATCCGCGCGAAGCGCCCGCCGGCAAGCGCCAAGCGGCACGCCGCGGCCTGTGCGGGCGTAAAGGACAACCCGTATAGCTCGCGCACGCGCTCGGGCAGCGAGCCGAGCATCACGAGGTCGTGCACCTGCTTGCCGACCTGGCGACTGGAGGGCATCGGGATCTCAAACGCCGAGGCGTAGCCCATGTAGCGGGCCTCCTCGGTGAGATACAACTCGGGTCCGGCGAGCTGGGTCGCATACCACTCGCGGTACTCGCGATAGGTCGGCGGGACGGCCGAACGCGGCATCCCGAACAGCTCGCCGAAGCGGATGTAATCCTGCCACAGGGATTCGCGCTGCTCCTCGCGGAGCGGTCGCACGAGTCGCTCGTAAAACCACTCGGCGGAGTCGGCAATCACGGCAACCGTCCACAGCATCAACTCAGGGTCGAATGCCGAATAGGGAGTGCCGGCAGGGTAGTGCGAGCCGGCATCCCGCGGCAGCGCTCCGACGACGCGCTCGTGCATCGCCCCGACCGCCGCGAGCACGCGGTCGGCGCGGGCGCGGGTGCCGAAGAACACGGCCTCGAACATGCCGCCCGTGTGGCTGATGCGCTTGAACGGCATGTGCTTGTTGCGCGTGTGCTCGCTGGTGCCGACGTAGTTGAGCGGCTTCACCGCGCCGACGCAGAGCGCGCGCTGCCCATACATGAGTCCCACGGCCTTCTCTTCGTGGACGGCGCGCAACACCGAGCGCCCGCGCGGGAAATAGCCATCGTCGAAACCAACAGCGTGCTTCGTGCTGGCGCTGGTGCGGGTCACGCGCCGATGCTACCGGACTGGCTGGCCGGCCAACTTACAGCTCTCCAACATAAGCACCCTGTGCCTCAAATGGGGCGCGCAAGAGCGTTGCCCAACCCTCGACCTCGGAGCGCAATGCCTCGACGACGGCGCCGGTGTGCTCATAGAAACACCACACGAGTACCGTGGGTCCGGCACCTGAGATCGTGGCACCGAGCGCGCCGAACTCGCTGGCGCGCTGCGCCAGCTGGTATGAGCGTGGGAACAGGTGCGAGCGGCGCTGCTCGTGCAGTTTGTCCGCTAGCCCACGTGCCACGAGATCCCAGTCGCCGCGGGCAAGTCCGAGCGTCAGCAGTGCGCCGTGGGCGACGTTGAAGACGGCCTGCTCCAGTGGCACATCGGCGGGCAGTGCGCCGCGGGCCTCGCTGGTGCGCACTGCCTGCTGGGGGACGACCGCGATCGCCTCGAGCCCCGTCGGAGCATCGAAGCGCACAGCGCTGCCGTCGGCGCACACGACAAAACCACCGTAGAGTGCTGCGGCGACGTTGTCGGGGTGCCCCTCGATGGCGGTGGCACACGCGAGCAGGTCCACGTCGAGCTCGAATAGGTGGTCGGCGGCCAGCAGGCCGGCGACGATTGCCGAGGCGCTCGACCCGAGCCCGCCGGTGAGCGGGATCGCGGAGCCGATGCGGAACGTGAAATCGTCGGCGGGGTGCAGGCTCTCGAACGCACGCACGCACAGGTTCTCGCGGTCGCGCGGAACATCCAGGTCGCTCTCCACGGCGAAGCTGCCCGTCTCGAGCACCTCGAGCTCCAGGTGCAGGCCGAGCGCTGCCGCGAAGCAGTCGAAGCCGGGGCCGAGGTTGGCCGAGGACGCCGGCACCCGCACCAGGCGCCTGCGGATCAACCCAAAACCGCCTCTTCGATGGCACCAATGTCGGGCTCACACGGGATCACAGCGCCGCCGTTGTGTTCGATGGCGGTTTGCGGGTCCTTGATGCCGCGACCGGTGAGCACGCACACGACCTGCTCCGCCCCATCCGGTCCATACTTGAGCAGGCCCGCCACCGATGCCGCCGAGGCGGGCTCGCAGAACATGCCTTCCTTGGAGGCGAGCAGTCGGTAGGCGGCGAGGATCTCGTGGTCTGAGACGGCCCGGATCGCCCCACCGGACTCCCCCACCGCCACGAGCGCATCCGCACCGCGCACGGGGTGGCCGATGCGGATCGCAGAGGCCACCGTTTCGGGGTGCTCGAAGGCCTCGCCGCGCACCAGCGGCGAGGCGCCCTCCGCTTGGAAGCCATATAGCTTCGGCGTCACGCCCAGCTCGCAGAACCCACGCCAATAGGAGGTGATGTTGCCGGCGTTGCCGACGGGGATGCACAACGCATCGAGCTGCCCCTCGAGGTCCTCGTGAATCTCGAAGGCGGCCGTCTTCTGACCTTCGATGCGGAATTCGTTGACCGAGTTGACAAGCACAATCGGGTCCTTCTCCACCAGCTCGCGCACGAGCTTCAGCGCCTGATCGAAGTTGCCGGCGAGCGAGATCACACGCGCGCCATGCATGAGGGTTTGGGCCATCTTGCCTTCGGCGATCTTGCCCTCGGGAACGATCACCGCGCAGGTGATGCCAGCGCGCGCGGCATACGCGGCGGCGCTGCCGGCGGTGTTGCCGGTGGAGGCGCAGATCACGGCCTTGGCGCCGTCGCGCACGGCGGCCGATACGGCGCAGGTCATGCCGCGATCCTTGAACGATCCGGTGGGGTTGGCGCCCTCGAGCTTCAGGCGCACGCTGGCGCCCACCATCTCCGAGAGCACGGGCGCGCGCAGCAGCGGCGTGGAGCCCTCCTGCAGACTGACGATCGGATCGCCCTCGGCGAAGGGCAGGCGATCGCGGTAGCGCTCGATCAGCGGCACATGGCACTTGCTCATTGGTGCATCACATGAACTCCTTCGACATTGGTCGGACCCTGGATGCCCACGATTACATGAACTCCTCTTCGATTACGCGTATCGCGCGAGGGGTTGAGCGTAGGAAGTCGAGATCGCCGATCCGTCGCAACGCCTCGCGCAGGCGCGACTCGGCAAGCGGATGGATGACCATCATCAGTCGCGCGTGCTCGCCCAGGCCGTGCTGCACGACCGACTTGATCGAGGCACCCTGCTCGCCCAGCTCGTGGGCGATCGTGGCGAGCGCACCCGGGCGATCGGCGACCTCCATGTGGATGTAGAAGCCGCTCGGCACATCGCTGAGCAGTGGCAGCGGCTCGAGCGGCGGCAAGGGCGCGACGGACCCGAGCATCGTGCTGAGCAGGTCGCCGAGCACGGCGCTCGCGGTCTGCGGCCCGCCCGCGCCCGGACCGGACATCGTTATCTCGGTGATGGCGCTCGACTCGACTGTTACCGCGTTGAACGGGCCGCTGACCGACGCGAGCGGGTGGCCGGCATACAGAAAGGCGGGGTGCACGCGCACCGACAGTCCGCCGTCGCGACGCTCGGCGGTGCCGATCAGCTTCAGCCCGAGCCCCAGCTCGCGCGCGTACTGGAGATCGTCGGTTTGCAGATGCTCGATGCCCTCGTAGGGCACGTCGTCGAGGTGCACGGGCGCACCGAACGCCAGCCGCGCCAGAATCGCCATCTTGGCGGCAGCGTCGCGACCCGACACATCGTCTGAGGGGTCGGCCTCGGCATAACCCTGACGCTGGGCCTCGGCAAGCGCCTGCTCGTAGCTGGACCCGCGCGTCATCTCGCTGAGAATGAAGTTGGTGGTGCCGTTGACGATGCCGTGCACGCGCTCGACGTGGGCGGCGGCAAGCGACTCGCTGAGCACCCGGATCACGGGCACGACACCGGCGACGGCTGCCTCGAAGCGCAGTTGCGCACCGCTGGCGCGCGCCGCATCCAGCAGCTCCTCTCCATGCTGGGAGAGCAGTTGCTTGTTGGCGGTGACCACGTGCTTGCCAGCGCGAAGCGCGGCCAGCACGTATTCGCGCGCCGGTTCGATGCCGCCGATCAGCTCGACGAGCAGCTCGCTGCCGCTGAGAATCTCGGCAAAGCTGCCTTTGCTCGTGGTCAGCGGCTCGCCCAGCACGGGCAGGCGCCCGGTGAGTGCCTGGACATGCTCGGCGCGCTCGGACAGCAGCGCCGCGAAGGCTGAGCCGACCGTGCCGAAGCCGAGTAGGCCGACGTTGAACGACAAGGAGGCGCCGCCGGCTCGCTCAGGGGCCACCGCGGTCTGCTCGCCGCTCAACGCCGAGCGCTCAGCCGACATCGCGGGCCGTCAAGTCCTCATAGCGCTCGCGCCGCACGACCATGCGCGCATCGCCGCCGGAGCAGAACACGACCGGCGGGCGCGGCACGCCGTTGTAGTTGCTCGCCATCGCGTACCCATAGGCGCCAGTGGCGGGTGTCACGAGCACATCGCCCGGGCGGGGATTGTCGAGCGGCACGTCGCGCGCGATCACATCGCCGGACTCGCAGTGCTTGCCCGCCAGTACACAGCGCACGACGCCCTCACCGCCAGCCCCGCCGGACGCGCCGACCGGGTTGAAGCGATCGGCCAAGTGCGCTTCGTAGCCGGCGCCGTAGAGCATCGGGCGCAGGTTGTCGGACATGCCGCCATCGACCGCCACCCACGTGGACACGTTGCGCTTGACGCTCTGCACCGTGTAGAGCGTGACGCCCGCGTTGGCGGTGAGCGCGCGTCCCGGCTCGATCAGCAGCTGCGACTCGCCGATTCCGGCCTCGCGGGCGGCGGCAAGCAGCGCGCCGACCCACTCCTCAATCTCAGGCGGGCGCTGGGCCTCCGTGTAGGCGACGCCGAGCCCGCCGCCAAGGTCGTAGATGGAGAACCCACCCACCCCCTCGCCGATTCGCGCGAGCGCGGCAACCTCACGCTGAAACGGCTCCAGCTCGAGCAGCTGCGAGCCAATATGGGCATGGATGCCCCGCAACTCCAGGCCCTCGACGCCGCGCACCCGCTCGATCGCGGCGGGCAAGTCGGTCATCGAGAACCCGAACTTCGAGTCGGCCTGGCCAGTTGAGATCTTCTCGTGTGTGTCGCCACGTACGTCGGGTGTGACACGAATGAGCACTCCCTGACGCGTGTCGTCTATGCCTTTCCCATCCGGGAAGACCGGGCCGCATGCGGCCCGGTCCCGACCGGCACATGTGCCGGTCGGCCAGTCGGCGCATGCGCCGACTGGACAGCATCAGCTCGAAAAGCATGTCGGTCGGCCACGCCGCCTGCCGACCGACGAGCATCGAGCAGCCCAGCCAGCCGGTGGATCTCATCGAAGTTGTCGAGCACAATCAGCCCGACTCCGCACTCGAGCGCCATGCGCAACTCGTCCTGCGACTTGGCATTGCCGTGCATCACGATTCGCTCGGGCGCGAAGCCGGCGTGCAGCGCCAGGTGAAGCTCACCCCCGGAGGCCACATCGCACCACAGGCCCTCCTCGGCAAACAGGCCCAGCACGGCGGTGCAGGGGAACGCCTTCGAAGCGAACACCACCCCGAAGTGCTCGTGACCCGCGTCGCGACCGGCCCCTACGAACGCGCGTGCACGCGCACGTAGATCATCTTCGGCGACCACATACGCGGGCGTGCCGAACTCGCGCGCAAGCTCGATCGTGTCGCACCCCCCTATCTCAACGTGACCGCGCTCGTTGAGGCGGCTGCCAAGTGGGAATACGTGTGAGAGGGCGGTTCCGATGGCCATCAGCGGATTATGGCGGCTTACCCCCGACGGAACTCGGCGCGGAGCGATATTCCTCACCAGTGCGCGCGCTAGGCAGTGCTCACGCGTGGGCGCACACCCTTGCGTGCAGCGCCGTCTCGACCGGCCCCTCCTGGCCGTGCAATGCCGCCTTTGCGGGCCATGATGGTGAGCATCACGATGCCGATCGCCATCAACACGACGCTCTCGACCTGCGGCGCGGTCAGACCGAAGAGCACCTCTTTGTTGCGACGAATGAACTCGACCAGCAGTCGCTCCAGGCCGCTGAACACGAGGTAGAGCCCAAGGATCGCACCTGGGCGCACACGGTCGCGCAGCTGCCACAGCGCGTAGGCGAGCAGGCACATCGCGACCGTCTCATAAATCGGCGTCGGCTGCACCGTCACACCCGGTGGAGTGGGCACCGTGCCGTGCGGATAGCCCATCGCCCATGGCAACGAGGAGCGGATGCCGTAGTCGCCGTCGCCGGATACCTGACAGCCGATTCGCCCAATGCCATAGCCGAGCGCAAGCACCGTCGCGCACATGTCCACGGTCACCAGGTCCAGCGTGCCGCGCCAGCGCATCCATACAACCACGGCTACTGCTCCGCCGATCGCGCCGCCGTACCAGATCAGCCCCGACCCCGAGAAAATGTGGCCGAGCAGGTCGTGCTTGACTTCGTTGTAGTTCTGCACGATGAAGTACCCGCGTGCGCCGATCAGCCCGCCTATCAGCGCGGCGAACACGATCTCATATGCCCAATCCACCGGCTTGCCCAGCTCGCGCAGGCGGCGCGCGATGATCGCTCCGCACGCCAGGAAGCAGAGCGCGAAGGTTACACCGAACGTCTTCACCGAGATGCCGAAGATCAGCACTTCCGGCTTCACGTGGCGTCCCCTGGCTGCGGCATCGGCACGAGCGGACTCTACAATCAATCGAGATGGCCAAGCGACACTCCAACTTCGGCAAAGACACCGGCCTGCAGCTGCGAATGCTGATGACGATGGGCCTGCTCGGGCTCGTCTACGTCGTGTTCGTCGGCGCGCTGATCGCCGCCGGGGCCGCCGCGGGAGTGATCGTGGTTGTGGCGCTGTTCATGCTGATGCTGCAGCTGTTTGGCTCCGACAAGATCGCGCTGGCGACGCTTGGCGCCAAAGAGGTCACCCCAGAGGAACAACCCGAGCTGCACGGCATCGTCGAACGGTTGTGCGTGCAGGCGGACCTGCCCAAGCCGCGCGTGTGCGTGATGGAGACAAACATGCCCAACGCGTTCGCGATGGGGCGCTCGCAGAAGTCGGCAACCGTGTGCGCCACGACCGGCATCCTGCGGATGCTCGACAGCGCCGAGCTCGAAGGCGTGATCGGCCACGAGCTTACGCACGTCATCAACCGCGATGTGATGGTGATGACGCTCGCCAGCTTCTTCGCCACGCTCGCTGCCCTGGTTGCCCAGTTCTCGCTGTTTTTCGGAGGCGGCTTCGGCGGCGGGTATGGGCGCAACCAGGAACAGGAGGAGGGGGCGCTACTCGTACTGGTCGTCTCGGTGCTCGTGTATGCGATCTCCTTCCTGCTCTTGCAGGCGCTCTCGCGTTATCGCGAGTTTGCCGCCGACCGCGGCTCGGCGGTGCTGACGGGCCGCCCCAGCGCGCTGGCTTCCGCGCTTGTGAAGATCAGCGGCACGATCGAGCGCACCCCTGCCCAGGACCTGCGCCAGGCCGAAGGTATGAGCGCGTTCTTCATCGTGCCCGCGCGCACCAAGCGGTCGCTGATGAACCTCTTCTCAGACCACCCGCCGCTGGAGAAGCGCCTGGAGGCGCTCAGCCGGCTGGAGACTCAGCTGCAAAGCGCCGCCTGACGTGGGCCTGCGCGACATTCTCACTGGCCGCCATGAGGTCAAGGGCCCCGCGCCCGACCGCTTGTTCGCGATCTCCACGGCCTACATAGCGCTGCAAACCGAGCACAACATCGAGCCGGCGGGCGCCGCCGCGATCGTGTTTCAGGCGCTGCAAACGAGCGAGTTCGAAGCCACGATCAAGGAAATGGAAGAAGTCGTCGTCGCGACCGGCGGGGAGAGCGGCACCAAGGTGCACACCGAGGACGACAGCTTCGGCTACCGCTGGATGGTGTTGCGCGGCCCCTCGGTTGAAGACCTCGCGGTCGGCATCAACGCCGTCAGCGGCTCGATCGAGACGGCCGGCCACGGCGAGCGCCTCTTGTGTGCGGTGTTCGCGTTCAAGGACGCCAAGGGCGGGCCGGTGTACTTCATCTACAACTACAAGCGCGGGTTTTGGTACCCATTCGTGCCAGTCTCCAAGGGCAGTACCTCGAGTTCGACCAAACCGACCGAGCGCTCGACCGAGCGCGAGTTGCAACTGAAGGCGCAGATGGCCAAGGAACTCCCCATAGAGCCCGAACTCGAGCGGTGGTTCCCGCTCTGGGGAATACCCATCTGACGACCCTCAGATGGCTTTGCCTAATTTGCTGGGCCACCTGAGTCGCGGCGTGCGCGAGGATGCTACGTTTTCATCCTCCAGAACATCGAAGGAACCGAACGGTCACGCTCTTTGGAGGACGGGATGGCGCACCAGGACGGCTGGGCACGGCGATGGGTGGTGACGGCTGGAACCTTGCCGGCGCTGATCCTCGCGCTGCTCGTGTCTGGGTGTGGCGGGTCGAGCGGCCCCACGATCGTCCTCTACAGCGCACAGCACGAGCAGACCACCGACGCGATGATTGCCGCGTTCACCAAGCAGACCGGCATCCACGTGCGCGTCGAGCAGAACGACGAGGACGTGCTCACCGCTCAGCTGGAGGAGGAGGGCGAGCTGACCCCGGCCGACGTGTTCTACACCGAGAACTCCAACTGGCTGGAACAGCTGTCTGACCAGCACATGCTGGCCAAGGTCGAACCCGCGACGCTCGCGGTCGTACCTAAACAGGACAGTGCCACCAACGGCAACTGGGTCGGTGTGTCGGCGCGTATCAGCGTGTTGATCTACAACACGAGCAAACTCAAGCCCGCTGAACTGCCGAAGTCGGTGTTGGAATTGGCAAAGCCCCGCTGGCGAGGCAAGATCGAGATCGCGCCCGGGGAGACCGACATGTGGCCCGTAATCAGCTCGATCGTGCGCTCCTATGGCCGCAAGGTTGCCCTGCGCTGGCTGATCGGCCTGGAGCTGAACGCCGAAGGCAACGACCAGATCCCCGACAACGAGACGATCACCGCCGACGTCAGCCGCGGCACGATCGACATGGGGCTGATCAACCACTATTACTACTACCGGCTGATCTCCGAAATCGGTCGCAAAGCGGTGAAAGCGAGCATCGCGTACTTCGCGCCGCACGACCCGGGCTACGTAGAGGACATCTCCGGTGCCGCGATCCTGAAGACCTCCAAACACATGGCCGCCGACCAGGAGTTTTTGAAATTCCTGACCAGCAGGGCCGGCCAGGAAGTGCTCGCGCACAGCAACAGCTTCGAGTATCCGATCCGCCCGGGCGTGGCCGCCAACTCTGAGCTCACGCCGCTCAGCCAGCTGCAGCCGATCGACTTCACCCCAGCCGAACTCGGCACCGGGCTGAACGCCAAGGAACTGCTCGAAGAATCCGGGCTGCTGTAGGTCGGATCGATGCGGTCCGACCTACACGACTGGCGGCGAAGAAGACGATGAGCGACACGCTCGCGGCCGATCTCGCGCACGCGAGCACGTGGGGACGAGCCCGCCGCCGCGTCGGCCGTGGCCGTTTCGGGGTGATATTCGGCGCGAGCATCGCGATCGTACTGCTGTCGCCGCTCGCGCTGCTCGTACTCGACGCGCGCAGCGCGGGATGGCACGAAATCCATCATGTGCTGTTCGGCGCACGCGCACAGTACCTGTTGGGTCACACGGTGCTACTGACGCTGCTGGTCGCCGTGTTCGCGGCGATCCTCGGCGTAGCGACAGCGTGGTGCACGGAGCGCACACGACTGCCGGGACGGTTGGTGTGGACTGTGCTGCTGGTGCTGCCCGTCGCGATCCCCGACGACGTGGTGGGCTACGCGTGGCATTCGTTTGCGCCGACGATGGACCCGCTGCTGGCGGCGACGCTGGTGATGACGCTCGGCACCTACCCGTTCGTGTACTTGCCGGTCGCGGCCGCACTGCGCCGCTGCGATCCGGCGATGCAGGACGTCGCGCACAGTCTTGGCGCGGGCCGTGTGCGCACGTTCGTGCAGGTCACGCTGCCGCTGATCCGCACTGCGGTGCTGGGCGGGTGCGTGCTGGTCGCGCTGACCACGATCTCCGAGTTTGGAACGTTCGAGATCGTGCGCTACCAGACGTTTACGACCCAGATCTTCACCGAGTTCCAGTTTGACTCGCGCGCGGCCGCGGCGATGTCGCTGCCGCTCGTGTGCCTAGCGCTGCTGGTGCTGTCGCTCGACGGGATCGTGCCGCGCCGCGCCATGCCACGTGTCGCTCCTCAGCGAACCGCGGTGCGTGCACGCATGGGATGGGCGCTGGCGCCGACACTGCTGGCACTGACAGCGTTGATCGCACTGGCGATCGGAGTGCCGTTCGTGACGCTGATCTACTGGCTGACCCAGACCCAGCACGCGACGCTGCCGGCGACCGCGACGGTCGGCGAAGCGTTGTGGAACACGCTCACCTACAGCGCCGCGGGCGCGGGCGCGGCCGTCGCGCTGGCGCTGCCGGTTGCGCTCTTGACCTTCCGGCGCACAAGCGCCGCACGGCTGGCGATCCAGCGTGCGACATTCGTCACGCTGGCACTGCCGGGCGTGGTGGTCGCGCTGAGCCTCGTGTTCTTCGCGACTCGCTACGCATTCAGTCTGTACCAGACGAGCGCGCTGCTGATCGCGGCATACGCGATCATGCACTTCCCGTTCGCGCTGGTGTGCGTGAAGACATCGGTCGCGCAGGCGCCCGCGCGATTCACGGATGTGGGCCGCTCGCTCGGTCGCGGACCGGTCGCGGTGTTCCTGCGCGTCACACTGCCGTTGCTTGCGCCAGGGTTGCTGGCCGGATTCTGCCTGGTGTTCGTGATCGCGGTGACCGAGCTGACCGCGACGCTGATCCTCGCGCCGATCGGCGTGCAGACGCTGGCAACCCAGTTTTGGGCGTACCAAAGCGAAGTCGCGTACGGCGCGGCCGCGCCGTACGCGCTGATGATCGTCGCGCTCGCTGCGATCCCCGCGGCGTTGCTGGCGCTGTGGTTCGACCGCGCTCGCCACGCACCGCAGTTGGCGCCGCCATGAGCGCGATCGAGCTGCATGCGGTGAGCAAGAGCTTCGGGCCGACCGCGGTGCTGCGTGGCGTCGACTTGACGGTTCCCGACGGTTCGATCACCGCGGTGCTGGGTGTGTCGGGCAGTGGCAAGACGACGCTGCTGCGGCTGATCGCGGGCTTCGAAGCGCTCGACTCCGGCACGATCGCGATTGGTGAGCGAGTGTTCGACGATGGACGCCACAGCGTGAGCCCCCAGTTTCGCGGCGTCGGCTACGTGCCGCAGGACGGTGCGTTGTTCCCGCACATGACCGCACTCGGCAATGTCGCGTTCGGGCTGCCGCGGCGCGAGCGTGGAGCGGCACGCGAGCTGCTCGAGCTGGTCGGACTGGCGGGCCTGGAGCGTCGCTATCCGCACCAACTCTCGGGCGGTCAGCAGCAGCGCGTGGCGCTGGCACGCGCACTGGCGATCCGCCCGCGCGTGATGCTGCTCGATGAGCCGTTCAGCTCGCTGGACGCGCCGCTGCGAGCGGGTTTGCGGCGTGACGTGGCGAAGATCCTCGCTGACAGCGCCGCCACGACCGTGCTCGTCACGCACGACCGCGACGAGGTGCGCGAGCTGGCCGACCGGACCGCGGTGCTGGAGGATGGACGCATCGTCGCGCACACCGGCCGCGCCGACTTCGACGCGCACGCGGAGGCGTGGGCGTCACGTGTGGACGCGCGCGAGCACGGCGACCATTCCCGCCCAGGCCCGCCCGTGCCCAGCGGACACCGCCCGACCGACCAGGGCAGCTCAGATACGACCGACCCCGGCAGGTCGCTCAGTCGGGAATCGATCCCTCGACCATGAACTTCAGTCGGGGATCAGCCCGTCGCCGGTGAACTCGCGCGCAGCCTCGTCCAGGGTGGTGTCGCTCGGGGGCAGAATCACATCCGAGGTCTCGATCTCATCGTCGCCGACCACGGCGCCATGCGCACGCACGAAGTCGAGCAGCTCGGTAAGAGCCCGGGCGAAGCGTGCCTCGTCCTGGGCGTCGACCGCGGCGTGTGCCGCACCGGCGAGCCCGTCGAGCTGGTCGTGGAGGTCATCGGCGAGCCGGTATTGATCCTCGCCTGAGATGCGCACAATCATGCCGACTGCTCCTTACTGGGATCGCTTGCCGCCGGATCAGCCTCAACCGGAGCACCTGCGGTGCCCGATCCGAGCTCGCCGGCAGCGGTGCCCGGGCCACCCGATCCAAGTTCGCCCTTGAGCTTCGCCAGGTCGTCGTCGACCGCGGACTTGCTCGACAATGCTTTCAGCTGACGGTCGATGTCGTCTTCGCCGGGGCCGAGCGCGGTGACGTCGTCGAACGTGCCCGCCGCTTCGAGCTCCTGCACGGCGTCGGCGCGGGCCTTCATGTTTTCGGTCTTGTCCACCGCACGCTGCATCGCAAGCCCCACGTCGGCCATCTGCTCGCCAACGCCCGTGGCCGCTTCGGAGATCTTCACCTGGGCTTCAGCAGCGGAGTACTGAGCCTTGATGACCTCCTTCTTGGTACGGAACGATTCGATCTTGGCGCGCAGCTTCTGCTCAGATTCGGTCAGCTTCTGCTGCTGGGTTTCCAGTTCCGCAACCTGCGTGTCTAGCCCCTGCAGCTCGGTTTGGGCGATGTTCTTACGTTCCAGTGCCGTGCGCCCGAGGTCTTCCTGGCCGGAGGAAACCGCTTGGCGGGCCTGCGTGTCGAGCTTGACGACCTGCTGCTGAAGCGAGGTCTCCTGCAACTGCAGGCGCTTCTTGGCGGTCACCACATCGGCGATGCCCTTCTTGACGTTTTGTAGCTGTTCGACCTGCTTCTGGTAGCTGTAGTCGAGCGTCTCGGCGGGGTCTTCGGCGCGATCCAAGAGCTTGGAGACCTTGGCCTTCACGACGGTTGACATGCGCCCGGTCAAACCGGCCATATGAGTCCTCCTCGGGGGCGAGTACGGTGGACTACAAGCGTAGCCGACCGCCGTGGTCTACAGGCCCGTCGGGTGGCGGACCGTGAAGCCCGCGTTTTCGGGGCGCAGCGGACGCCAGCGAGGACCGGGGAGGTTGGAGGGATCGTTGGCTGGGCTGGTGTCCAGGCGCAATCCCGCAACTGTCATATAGGCGTGGCCGCCATTGGCGAAGATCGTGACCCAGGTTCCGACGCCCGGGGACTCCCAGACCATGAATTCGCTGGAGTCCATCGGCACTTCGATCAGGCTTGCTCCGTGTAGCGCATAGGAGACGGTGCCGGAGCAGTCGTAGCCGGGCGAGATGAAGGAGGCGTGGCCGCCACCGTAGATGTAGGGCAGTCCGACGATCTGATTGCCGGCCCAGATGATCTCCTGCACGGCGGGCGGCGCGGACATCGGCGCGGCCGCGAGGCCGTTTATGAAGCGCGCGGTGCTGCCCGGTACGAGCAACTCGGGCTTGACGTCAGCGGCGACGCCGACCGCCGCGCCACCAGTGGCGGAGGTGACTTCGCCCGCGGTTTGCGGAGCTACGTAGGGAACGACCTGGCCGGTGGCGGTCTTCTCGTAGACAGGGCCCTTGTAGGCGATGTTGGGAGACTTCGCGACGATCGGCGCGTGCGGCTTCTTGACGACCGGCTGGGCGACCGTCGGAGAGGTGCCGCCAACGGCGCCGGGTGGGGTGCTTACGGCCGAAGCTCCCCCGGCCGGGACGCCACCAGTGGTGGCGAGCGCCGCCACGGGCGTGACGGCTAGAACCAGCATGCTGAATAGCGTTGAGCCCGCGGCTCTAAGTCGCAAAACAACCTCTTTCGTCGGCCTGCGGGGTTAGCTGACGGGCTAGCGCTGAAAGAGCCTGCGCTTCTCACGGATCTACCGCGGGATTCGCCCCAACAATTTGGGTCCCCCGTTCCTTGGCTTCTGGCCAAGGATTCGGCGTTCGGGGCGACAAGCTATCAGACTGCAATGACGGTTGCAGCCGTTGCACGACTTTGCCCACCTTTTCCCCGCAAAGACGGGGTTTTTGAGCAGCAGCGAGTCCCGCGACCCGAGTTTGGCACCACCGGCGCGGGGCCCTATCGGATCGGCCCTGAGCCCGATCGAAATATGCGATGCCGGCGCCGTCATTCAGAGCAGGCGTCGGGGCGGGCGGGTAGCGTGGGAGGCCGTGCGCAAGCCCTCAGCCCAAGTCGCCGCGGCGACGATGCTCCTGTGCACCGTGCTGAGCGGCTGCGGCAAGTCGCTGCCCACCTCTACCGCCGAAGCCGGCTCGGGGCCGGTGGCGGCCGTCGGGGCGCATGGCGCGGGCGGACTGGCGACCGCCAATACGACACGCATCGGCGGCGCGGACGCGCCAACCGACGCAGCGGCGGTCGCGCTGACGGTATATCCAGGGCTGACGCCCGCTACGCGCCCGAAGGCCGTCGTGCTCGTGGACAGCGGCGATTGGCCAGCGGCGCTTGCGGCTTCTGTGTTTGCCGGCGCCCCGCTGCGGGCTCCCCTTCTATACAGCGACTCAGGCGAAGGGCTGCCCGAAACGAGCGCGCGTGCGCTCGCCACGATGAGGCCACTGGGGACACGGCTGCTGAGCGGCACCCAGGTGTTGCGAGTCGGCCCTGGGGGCGCTCCGGGCGGGTATGTGGCGCGCTCGGTCGTCGGCGAAAGCGCGGCCACGCTGGCCATACAGGTGGCGCGGATCTGGGCAAGCGTTCGCGGACACTCGCCACGTCAGGTGATCGTGGTCGCGTCAAACGGACCGGAGGCGATGGCAATGCCGGCGGCGGGGCTTTCGGCCCTCAGCGGCGCGCCAATCTTGCTTGTCAGGCACTCGAGGATCCCCCGGACTACCGCAGCCGAGCTAGAGCAACTGGAACGACCCAATATCTATATCGTCGGTCCGCCAGACGCTGTGAGCGAAAGCACGATGCGCAAGCTCGGGCGCTATGGGACCACAGTTCGTATCTCCGGATCCACGCCCGCGTCCAACGCGGTCGCGGTGGCCCGCTTCGCCGACGGCGGTTTTGGCTGGGGTGTACTGGAACCGGGGCACGGGCTGGCGTTCGTCAGCGTCACGCGCCCGCTCGACGCTCCTGCCGCCGCGCCGCTGGCTGCCAACGGCGACTACGCGCCACTGCTGCTACTAGAAGGACCTGAACAGATCCCGGGCGTACTCGGCGGGTACCTCAGCGACCTGCAGCCGGGCTCGCCGCCGTCGGGGCCGGTGCACGGCGTTTACAACCACGGTTGGGTGATCGGCGACGAAAGCGCGATCTCGGCAACCCTTCAAGCGCGCCTGGACTCGCTGTTGGAGATATCCTCCCGCCAGAGCGCGGAACCGACGAGCGGGTCCGCGAGCAGCACGACACCAGCAAGCGAACCGACACAACCGAGCGAACCGTGAGCCAAGCAGAGGATCCGAGCCGTTTGAGCAGGGAGCGCGCCGGTCAGGTGAGCGTCGAGGACGTGCGTGAGCTGATGGGCGCCTCTACCCCCCACTTCGCGCTGCAGCTGCGCAACCGCATTGCGCGCCTGATCGCCGGCCTGCCCGAGGGCGACCCTGCGCGCGTGGAAGGCGAGCGCGAGATAGCGCGCCTGGAGAAGCTCGGCTTCGACGGCGAGACTCGCGGCGAGAGCGCCGCCGAGGGCGAGCGCCCGCTGCCCTCGCTCAGCCTCGGCTAGCGACGGCTACGCGCCCTCTCATAAAACACTTTTTATACGATTCACAATAGTGACTACGATTTGTAGTTACTGTAGTAGTCGACAAAAAAGACAATACATACACACCCCCTCGCCCCCCACGCGCTCTCCTAACCCCGCGCCGCTGCCCGCGCACGCGCGTCGAGAAAGCGCGTGCGCAGCAACCGAAAGAGCACCACGAAGAGGGCGATGTCCACAGCGAACATGCCGACGTTGACGAGCTGCGACGGTTTGGCCACGAAGGAAAAGCCGAGCACGACGGTCGAGTGCAGCACGATCACGGGTAGTAGCGCGAGCAGCAGTGTGTGGGAGCGATAGCCGCTTGAATGCTCGCGCCAGGCGACCTCGACTGTGCCGAGCCCGACCGCGAGGATGCCAGCGAGCAGTAGCGGTCCGCCTGACTCGGGGCCGTGACGCAAGCGCGACACCGCCACGACAAACGCGATCGCACCCGCCAGGATCAGCAGCTCCGACAACGGCAAGGGGTGCCATGGCGCGGGCGGTCGCTCGCCGAAAGTGGTGCGCGCAGGCACTGCTCCGCGCGGCTCGCGCGGCTTGCGCTCGCGACCAGCCCGACCGCTCGGGTCCGACTCGCGCGCGGGCCGATCGGCCACCGCCGGCCCGGCGGGCCGGGGCTTGCGGGAGCGCCCACGGGGTCCCCTAGTGTTACTTGGCACCCCCACAGTCTAAGCTGGCGACCATGAACGAGCCGAGCAAAACGTGGGAGCGCGTGAAGGACCTGCCGCTGCGGATCGAGTCCTATTCGCTTGAGCCACTGCAGGCGACCGTGTCGAGCGACTTCGAGCGTAAGAGCACGACGATCCGCATGGTCGGCGCCGGGCAGGAGGGCGTGGGCGAGGATGTGACCTATGACGCGGTCGACCAGGAGATCCTGCAAGCGCAGGGGCCGACTCTCGATTTGAACGGACACTGCACGCTCAGATCGTTTTCAGAGCGGCTGGGGACCCTCGATCTATTCCCGCAAGAGCCACAACGGGAGGTTTCGCGCAGGTATCGCACTTGGGCTTACGAGTCGGCGGCCCTCGACCTCGCGCTACGTCAATCGAACACGACGCTTCATCAGCTGCTGGGCCGCACACCGCAACCGGTGAACTTCGTGGTGTCGCTGCGCCTCGGCGAGCCCCCTAGCATCGAGCCGCTGCGCCGGCGCCTGGACGCCTATCCGGGGTTGCGCTTCAAGCTTGACCCGACCAGCTCCTGGAGTGAGCGGCTGATTGCCGAACTCGTGGACACCGGCGCGGTGGAGTCGGTCGACTTCAAGGGGTACTACTCGGGCTCGATCGTCGATCAGCCACCAGATCCGGTGTTGTACAGGCGCGTGGCCGAAGCGTTTCCCAATGCGTGGATCGAGGACCCGGCGCTCACGCCGGAGACCGACGCGGCACTGGCCGAGCATCGCGAGCGCTTCTCCTGGGATGCACCGATTCACTCAGTGGCAGACATCGAGGCGCTGCCCTATCCCCCGCGCATGGTCAACATCAAGCCTTCGCGCCTGGGCGGGTTGCGCAACCTGCTCGACGCCTACGACTACTGCGAGGCGCGCGGCATCGGCACCTATGGCGGCGGCCAGTTCGAGCTGGGTGTGGGCCGCGGGCAGAACCAGTACCTGGCCTCTCTCTTCGGCGCGGACACACCTAACGACGTGGCGCCGACCGGCTACAACTTGCCTGACCCCCCGGCGGGACTACCGCATAGCCCGCTGCAGCCGGCACCATCGGCGGTCGGGTTTCGCTGGGGTGAGTAGCAAGGCCGCCCGCGACGCGCCCGGGCCTGCCTGCGACCGCACGCTTCCTCGCACGAGAGGGCCTCTCTCCTCACACCCGCCACAAACCGGGCGCTCCCCACAGACCAGTGGGTCCCGCCGGACTTGCCGGCGGGACCCACTGTGCACTACTACGTCACTGCCCGACTACTCGAGAGCGGTGCTTATTTTTCGCTCGCGACGACGGCGGCGGCGCTTGCGTTTTCAAGGTTGCCCTTGAGAATCGCGGTGTTGTTGCCGGCGACAGAGGGCAGTTCCAGCTCGCTGTCAACGGCACTATCGACGATGCCGGTGAACAGGCCGAACAGGATCTGCGAGCCGCAGCCTTCGGCTTCGGGTGCCGCAAACGTGTTGTTTACGAGCGAGTTTTTCTTCAGGACGATGAGTGTGCCTTCTTCCTTGAATTCCAGTTCACCGAGGCTGCCGGTGATCGGTTCATTTGGTAATGGGGGACTGGTTGTACCGGTCGTCAGTTCGATGTTGACCGGGTGCGCTTTGGAGCCCACGTAGCAGCTCGGTCCGAGGAATTCATTTTCCAGGTGGACCCGCACCGGCAGGTTCAGCGCATCGGGCGCACCCGTGAAGAGCGCCGGCCTACTGATCGTGATATTGCCGACGAGTTCGGTTGTGGCGGTTACGCCGGTGATGCCTTTGTTGATGAATCCGTTGAAGAGGTTCTGCAGGAATTCGGGCCATCCTTTGGGGGCGATGATTTTCAGCAGCCCGCCAGGCACCGTTTGCGGCGTTTTCGAGATAGTTTCGGCACCGTTGGCAGCGTTTACCCACGTTTCGGATCCGCTTTCGCTGGCGATGATGCCACCCTGAAGCGTGATCGTTTTAGTGATAGGCACTTCGGTTTTCTTGATCTTGAATTCGCCGCTGGTGGTCTGCCCGAAAACGCAGAGGTTGACTCCCGCAGTTTTCGTCGGACAGCCGCCGAAGTTGGCGAACGCTCCGGACGGTTTCTTGGCCAGCGCCGGCGCCGCGAACCCAAGCGCAGCTAGTGACACGACGGCCAATACAAGGAACGGAGCCAGGCACTTGGCTCCCCTCCCCATTTGGGGCTTGCCCATTCTATTCATCCTATTCCTCCTGAGTGGTTGTTACTTCGAAGGCGTCGCTCCGCAGCACATCCAGTCCAACTCGAAGCCGAACCCGAAGCCGAATTCTGCGCCGAACCCATGCGCCGAACTCAATCCGAGCCGGAACTGACCACCATGCCCATTCTGCTCACTGCCGTCAATCTACGGACACGGCATGTTGTTGCAATCGGAATATCACGCCGTGCACGGTTCTATAGCAAAGGCGGGCTCATGTCAAGCGGGAAACTACGCTTGGTGTCAAGTGCGAGGATACCCGTCAAAACACGTGTCGAAATCGACTCGCCGAGGATCGGCTAGCTGGGACCGGCCCGTGCAATTTCCGCACTAGAGTCAATTTAGTGGGACTTGTCCATTAAATTGACCCCGACCGTCGGCTTATCGGGATTCGGGCTACTGGACGGATGTGCGAGCGATCTGCGGTCACCTGCAGCCTTCTTGCGTCCGGCGCGCGCGCCTCGAGTGCCGCCCTCGCCACCTACCTTCGCCGCCACCCTCAACCTCTGCCCTCGATTCCGCCCCATTTCCCCAGCCCGCTCTCCGGCGCAACTTCTCTGCCGCCCGGCGGTTGGGGCCAGCAAAGTCGCTAACGTCGAGCGCTGCCGGCCGCGCGCCGGTTGTCCCGAAGCGAGTTGGGTCGCTTCGGGTTGAGGCTTGCGCGAGGCGCACCGGCCTGGAAGGGACCGTTTTGAGACGAACACAGAGGCAATCGACTGCGATCGGCGCCAGAATGGCGCTCTTGGCGGCCTGCCTGCTCTGCGCGGCGCTTGCCTTCCTCGGTCACGGATCGGCACTCGCGGCAACCAACGTGGGCGGCGCCGCCGCCCCGGGAGGCTCGGGAACGCCTACCGGCGGGAGCTCTCCGTCGAAAGCGCCGACACCATCGGGCAAAGCAACCGGCGGCAGCGCGCCGAAAGCGGTTGCCAAGACGCCGACGCCGACCAAGCACGCCCCCGCGAAACGCAAGCCCGCCAAACCCAAGAACCCGTTCACGCTGACCAGCGTCACCTGCACCCCGGCGATCCACTGCTCGACCAACCTGCGCCAGGTGTCCCAGGGCGGCGAGCTGCTGATCAAAGGCGCCAACCTGCGCACGGGCATGGTTGTCGCGTTCCCACATAGCTGGAACGCGCGCATCTCCAGCAACTCGCCGATGGCTCGCTTGGCGAATTCCTCGCTGGGGATGGTCGTGCACGTGCCAAACAACGCCCACTCCGGGCGCATCATGGTGTTGATCAGCCACGGCCGCCACACCAATTCCTTCGGCCCGATGCAGATCGTGAACTACGCGCTACACCCACCGGCGCCCCCCACTCCGCCGGCGCCCACGCCAGCACCGAGCGGCACCGCTTTCAACGGGCAGGGTATGTGGATCTGGTATGTGAGCCAGTCAGACGGCGGCAACCTCGCGTCGATCATCGCCCAGGCGCACGCGGCTGGCGTGACCACTCTGTACATCAAGAGCTCGGACGGGTCGTCGAACTACTGGAGCCAGTTCAGCCCGGAACTGGTGCAGACGCTGCACGCCAACGGACTAAAGGCTTGCGCGTGGCAGTTCGTATACGGCACCAACCCGACGGGCGAGGCGGAAATGGGTGCAAACGCGGTGGCGACGGGAGCCGACTGTCTGGTGATCGACGCCGAGTCCGAATACGAAGGGCGATACGGGTCCGCGCAGACCTATATCGATGATCTGCGCGCCAAGATCGGCGCCGCCTACCCGCTTGGCCTGGCGTCGTTCCCCTACGTCTACTACCACACGTCCTTCCCCTATTCGGTGTTCCTCGGCCCGAACGGTGCCCAGTTCAACGCGCCGCAGATGTACTGGAAGGACATCGGCAACTCGGTCGACACGACCTATGCCGACACCTACATCTCCAATCGAATCTACGGACGGCCGATCTTCCCGCTCGGGCAGACATACTCGAAACCGTCAACCGAAGAACTGGTGCGCTTCCGCGAGGAGGCGCCACTGTACGGTGCCAGTGGCATCTCCTTCTGGGACTTCCAGGAAACCCCGGCAAGCCTATGGGCCACACTTGCGACCCCACTCGTGCCGCTTACGAGCGTGACCCCGAACCCGTCGTGGACCGAACTCGCCGAAGGCAGCAAAGGCGATCCTGTGCTGTGGATGCAGGAGCACCTTGCCGCGGCGATCCCAACGCAGGAAACGACTGGCATCTTCAACGCGACGACCACGGCCAACCTGGAGACGTTCCAGAGCGCACACGGGATTGCACCCAGCGGCCATACCGAAGCTGCCACCTGGCAGGCTCTGCTGGCCCTCACGCCGGTCGCGGTCGACTGGACCGGCGCCGGGCCCAAGGGTTAGGCGAGAGGAACCGGCAAAAGGGCCCGAAGGGCAGGCCCACATACGCCGAGAGCCCGGCCGGGGCCGGGCTCTCGAAAGCTGTGAGCGCCCCGAAGGACGCTCTGTCAGACCCGCTGAATCAGTGTTCCCGTACCGAGCCCGCCGCCGCAGCACATCGTGACGAAGCCGATCTCCTTGTCGGAGCGCTCGAGCTCATGCAGCAGCGTCGTGATCAGCCGCGCGCCGGTCGAGCCGAGCGGATGGCCGAGCGCCATTGCGCCGCCGTTGACGTTGACGCGGTCCATGTCCGGCGAGAGCTCGCGCTTCCATGCCGCCACGACCGGAGCGAACGCCTCGTTGATCTCGATCAGGTCGATGTCATCGATCTTCATGCCGTTGCGCTGCAGGATCTTGCGCGTGGCCGGGATCGGCCCTTCGAGCATCTTCACCGGGTCGCAGCCCACGGTTGTCTGATCGACGATGCGAGCGCGAGCGGTCAGCCCAAGGTCTTTGGCCTTCTCGGCGCTCATCAACAGCACAGCGGCGGCGCCATCTGAGATCTGCGAGCTGTTGCCGGCCGTGATCTTGCCATCGGGCTTGAACGCCGGTTTGAGCTGGGAGAGTGCCTCGAGGTTGGTGTCGGGACGAATACCCTGATCGGTGACGTAGGTGTCGCCGTTGACCGCGAACGGCACGATCTCGCGCTCGAAGCGACCCTCCTCGGTGGCCTGGTGGGCCAGTTTGTGGGAGCGCACCGCCAGCTCATCGAGCTCTGAGCGGGGGATCTCCCACTCGTCGGCAATCATCTCGGCACCGAGGCCCTGGCCGACGATGTTGTGCTTGGCCATCAGCTCGGGGGTGAAAGCGAAGCCGAACTCCTGCTGGGTCTTCATGCCGGCCGCAAAGGGGAAGTGGCCCATGTGCTCAACGCCACCACCGATCATCGCGTCGTGTACGCCGGCGGCAATCAGCGCGGCGGAGAAGTTGACGGCCTGCTGGGCCGATCCGCACTGACGATCCACGGTCGTGCCCGGCGTCTCGATCGGCAGACCCTCCTGCAGCCAGGCGTTGCGGGCGATGTTGAAGCCCTGCTCACCGAACTGCTGCACGCAGCCCGCGACAACGTCCTCTACGACCGCAGGCTCAATGCCGGCGCGCGAGATCACCTCGGTGTAGACCTTGCCGAGCAACGCATTGGGATGGGTGTCCTTGTAGTAGCCCTTCTCCAGGTGGCCACGCCCGATCGGCGTGCGAACCGCCTCGACGATTACGACCTCACGGCCCTCTGCTTGCCTCATGATGGAAGTCCTTTGCTTGTCATTGCCGGGATGCCGCGGCCTGGAGCCTGGCGTGTGCTCGCGAGCCGGCCACGGCGCGATCTCAGGAACGCGGAGGGTGCTCGCTGCCTTTACTGTATCGCTCGACAATCATAGATTGACTGGTCAGTCAACCAAACGCCGACAGATCGCCACTAAAGCGAGGAAACCTTGAACGAACGCATTGGAATAATCGGCAGCGGCACGATCGCTTGCGGACTTGCCGCGACCGCCGCCCACCATGGCCCCGTACTGCTGCTGGCTCGCTCGGATAGCTCGGCCGAGCGCGCCAGGGCAACCGTTGAGAAGACGCTGAGCCGCCTGGAGGCCGAAATCGATCCCGAGCACGTGCAGATCGTGACCGACCTGGGCGCGCTCGCGCACGTGTCGTTCGCCGTCGAGGCGGTGGTCGAGGACCATGACGTCAAGGCCGGCCTGCTGGGCGAGCTGAACGGCATCCTCGACGCGGAGGCGATTCTTGCCTCCACCACCTCCTCCCTCTCGGTGGAGCGGCTAGCCGAAGCATCTGGGCGCCCGGAGCGGTTCCTCGGACTGCACGTATTCAACCCCGTCACAAAGATGAAGCTCGTCGAGCTGGTGTTCCCGGCGGCTGCCTCGCCGCAAACGCGCTCCCGTGCCCTGGCACTGTGCGAGGCGTTTGAGAAGACCGCCGTGGAGGTGCCCGACGTGCCCGGGTTCGTCGTCAACAGGCTGTTGTTCCCCTATCTGTTCAACGCGGTACGGCTGCTCGAAGAGACGGGTATGGATCCGCTTGACATCGACACCTGCATGAAGCTCGGCGCCGGGCACCCGATGGGCCCGCTGGCGCTGCTCGACCTCGTCGGGCTCGACGTGTCGAAGGCAATCGGCGAGACGATCGGCGAGTCGATTCCGCCTCGCGTGGATGAGTTGATCGCCGAGGGCGCGCTGGGCCGCAAGAGCAAGCGCGGGTTCCTCTCCTACTGAGGTCCGCGATCTAGCAAGTCGCCGATCTGATCCTGAGGCAAGCCTGAGCCAACTTTTAGGCGCGCTTCATCGCGGGGCGCATACTTGGGCGTGCGACACAGATCGCGACGCACAATTGCCTCCTCCCAGTGCACATGCTCCGGCCCGCCTCCCCCTGCGGGCCGGAGCTGTTTTTAGGGGTGCCCGGCGCCCCGCCAATCCCTCGCCGTCTCGGGTTCCCCACAGTTCGGTTGTCCCGCAGCGCCGACCCGCGCGGGCTGGCCGGCAGTCGGCAAGCCCCTTATGCGGCCGGGGGCGCCTCGCGAGTGGATGGCTCGCGCTGGTCGTCTTCGCGCTTGCGCGCCGCGCGGCGCTCGCGGATACGCACGGCCTCGACGCGGTTGTGATGGACGGACTCGACCCTGATCGAAAAATCGCCCGAGCTGATCGTGTCGCCCCGGCGGGGTAGGCGCCCGATCTCGGCAAACACAAACCCGCCGACGGAGTTGTAGGCGTCGCTGTCGACTGGCAGCTCGACACCGTAGTCGAGCAGGTCGGCGATCGAGACATGTCCGCGCACGAACCAATCGCCGTCGGCGAGCCGACGCACCTCGCCGGCTGCGGGGTCGGTCTCATCGGCGATCTCCCCGACCACCTCCTCGACGATGTCCTCGATCGTGACGATGCCGACGACGCGACCGTACTCGTCTATAACCACCGCCATCGAGGTGCGCTCGCGCTGCAGGTCGGCGAGCAGATCGTCGAGCGGCTTGGTCTCGGGGACGATCAGGGCCTCGTGCGTAATCGGCTCGATCGAAGCGTGCGGACCGTCGTGCATCAGCCGCTTGGCGAGTGAGGATGCGTGCACGAGCCCGCGCACGCGGTCGCGGTCATCGCCCTCGATCACAACGAGCCGGGTGTGGCCGCTCGATATGCACAGCTCGAGCGCCGCCTGCGCGTCCTGGGAAATGTCGACCGTGACGACCGCGGGGATCGGCGTCATGACCTGGCGCGCCTCCTGCTCGTGTAGGTGGAACACCCCGGTGAGCATCCCGGCCTCGCCCGGGTCGAGCTGGCCGCCTGCATAGGACTCGGCGATCAGCCGCTTCAGCTCGTCGGGCGAGCCGCCCTCCCCTTGCGTACTCGCGTCGACACCCAGCAATCGCAAGATCCGAGCGGAGACGACCGTGACACCCACGATGACGGGATGGAACAGCACACTGAAGGCCTGCAAGGGTCTGGCGATCCGGCGCGCCACCGACTCAGAGCGGTCCACCGCGTAGAGCTTGGGCACCATCTCTCCGGCGATCAGCTGCGTGGCCGCGATCAGCACGAACGCGACGATCACAGAGATGACGATTGCCGCGTCGTGGCTTGGCGTGCTGCCGAGCGCTCCCTTGAGAATGTCCGCGAGCGCGGGCGTGGCGAGCGCGCCGATCCCGATCGACGTCATCGTCACACCGATCTGGACCGCCGAGATGTACTCGTTGATGCGATCGAGCTGGCTGAGCGCGAGCGCTGACCCGCGCAAGCCTTCCTCGCGCATTACTTCCAGGCGCGCGCGCCGTGAGCGCACCAGTGCATACTCGGCGGCAACGAAGAAGGCGTTGATCGCGACCAGGACGACCGCGAGTATGAGCTTCAGCCCGTTCACGCCGGATCGGCGCCCGTCCGGGCCGATCTACTTCGGGGAGGTTTTTCTTCTTCGTTCATCGATGGCCGACCGCACAACCGTAGCAGGGCGACATGTCGGCTTTGCGCGTCGTTCAGGCCAGAGCGTCGATCCGCGATGCCATGCTGAAGTCGGCCCCCGTGAGGCCACCCTCGGAGTGCGTTGAAAGCTCCAGGCGGACCTTATTCCAGCCGTGCAGGAGGATGTCGGGATGATGGTTGGTGGCCTCGGCAACCTCGGCGACCCGGTTGACGAATGCGACCGCCTCGGCAAAGTCCGCGAACTTCCACTCGCGCACAATCGCCTGGCCCTCGCGCTGCCACTTGCCGCCGGCGAGCCGAGTGTCGATCTCCGCGTTGGAGAGGAGCGTCACACCGATCAGGTTATCGGGGACTCAGCCGATCCCGGAGACCGAGGAGCCAGCCACCGCGATGGCACCAAAGACGGACACCGCGGACAGGGCTACGCACGCCGCAAGGCCGAGCCAGGAGCGGTGACGGTCATCAGCCGTTCTGATGGCAAGCCCCGCGAGGGCTCCCCCGATCAGCCCCCCGATGTGGTCGCCGACAGAGATGTTGGCCAGGGTGAAGCTGAGAATCAGGTTGATGACGATCAACATTCCGATGCCCGACTCCATCACGCTCATGCGCCGTGCGCGCAACTCGACCACGGCGGCGCCCATCAGGCCGAAGATCGCACCCGACGCGCCAAGGCTGGGAGCGCTCGTGGCGACCAGGGCACCGAAGGCGCCGGCGAGCAGCGAGGTGAAGTAGATGGCGGCGAACTTCACCGACCCAAGCGCCGGCTCGAGCATCATGCCGAGCAGGTAGAGCAGGTACATGTTGAAGCCGATGTGCAGCAGGTTCTCGTGCAGGAATCCACTGGTTACGAGGCGCCAGTATTGGTGTTCGACGCCGACCGCATAGCGGTCGAGTACGCCTTCTTCGATTACGGCGCCGTGGATGGTGGACCCCTCCAGCGTGAGTTGCCCCTGCTCGGTCAGGAACACGAGCACGTTGATCGCGATCAGCGCGAAGGTGACGCGGGGACGCGTGGCCATGTTGCGCATCGTCATCACGCGGGTGCCCTGTTTGGAGCACTCCGGACAGCGCATCCCGACCGGTGTGGGCGTCATGCAATCCGGGCAAATCGGGCGCCCGCACGAGGAGCAGGCGACGCCCGTCTCGCGCGAGGGATGGCGATAGCAGGTGGCCATGAGCCGCGCAGACGCTAGCAGCGAGGCCAGCGCCCGGCGGCATTGCCGGGATCACTAGATCGCGGTTGGGACACTGACCGCCAACTTGCGCAGACCGAGACGCATCCGGCCGTGACCGTGCCGATCGGTCAGCGCTCGCCGAGCAGGCGGCGGGTGCGATCGCGCACATCGCCCACCGCGCGCTCGGCGGCACTGCGAGCACCCAGCGGATCGCGCCCAGCGGGACGCGCCCGCTGACGCGCGCGCAAGAGCACAAGCGCGACCCCGGCGCTGCTGCCGACAACCACCGCGGCTGCCGGACGTACCCAGTTGCGCGGGTCGCGCATCGCCGAGAGCTCCCACGCCTCGAGCTCCTCTGCGGCGCTCTCGGTGAGGCTCATCAGCGTGCTCTCCAGGCGCTGCCCAAGATCTGCGGGCGGCTCGACTGGAGAGAGCGCCTTGTGGAGAAGGCCCTCGAAGCCTGGCGCCACCTCACTCATCGGGCTCCCCCTCCGCATCCGTCGTTTCGCCAGTATCGGCCTCCGGAGCGCCGACGAGCTGCTCGAGCTGCTTGATCGCACGATGGATGAGCACCTTGGTGGCTCCGTCGGAGCGGCCCATGGCGCGGGCGATCTCGCGATTGTCCATTCCTAGAGCAAAGCGCATGATCAGCGCCTCGCGCCTGTCGTCGGGTAGCTGCTGCACTCCGTCGAGCACTCGCCCAAGCTCGTCGCGACCCTCGACCAGTTCCTCTGTGGTGTGCGCTGCGGCCAGCTCGGTCGTGTCGTCGATCGGCAGGGACGGCTTGCGTGAGCGGTCGCGGTAGAGGTTGGCGGCAAGATTGTGCGCGATCCGAATCAACCATGGGCGCAAAGGCCGCCCGTGCGACTCGCGCTGGGCTCGATCGAAGTGACGATAGGCCTGGAGAAATGTCTGCTCGGTGAGATCCTCCGCGTCGTGATGGTTGCCGACGCGGTAGTACGCATAGCTGTAGACATCCCGCAGATGTGCCCTGTATAGCTCGGAAAACTCGGCGTCGAGCTGCGCCTTGGACTTCTGCGGTTGGTCGGCCACTCATCGCACCCTACCCCCGAACGCTCTCGCTTCCGTCCCTACGCGGCGCGCGTCTCGCGCACTGACGCCTCGTCGGAGGGCTGCTCGCCGACATCGACAGTTGCGCCCCCCAGCCACTCCCACTGCAGGCTGACGGAAGCCCATATCCGCTGGGCCACTCCGAGAGCGATCGCCTGTGAGGGCTCGGCGACGGTGGGGTAGCTGAGCGGACGGCCGCAGCGAAGGCGAACCTTGTGGGGCCTGACGCGCCAGCCACGACGCACGCTCTCCGTGCCCATGACGGCAACGGGCACCACCCTTGCGCCTGTCTGCAAAGCCAGCCGGCCGACCCCGCGATGGGGATCGCCGAGCGGTCCGCCACGGATGCGGGTGCCCTCGGGGAAAATCACAACACAATCTCCCCTATTCAGAATCTCGCGAGCGGTAGCCATCGCGTCCTGGTCGCCGGCGCCCCGGTCGATCGGGAACGCACCGAGGCTGTTGAGTAGCCACGCTTGCCAGCGCCGCTCGAACAGCTCGCGCTTGGCTACGTAGTAAACGGGACGGCGCGTGAGCGCTCCAATCGCAAAGGGATCGAGGAAGCTGCGATGGTTGGCCGCCAAGAGCACCGGACCCGAGGCCGGGATGCGCTCGCGCCCACCGCGCTCCAGGCGAAAATAGACTAGAAAGAACGGCAGCAGTACCGCTCGCACGATCCAGTAGAGCAGTGGATTTACGCCGCGGGCAAGGGCGTGCTCGCGAAACGCGTGCAGTTCACCCGAATCAAGGCGCGAAGCGCCGCGGCCCTCCGCCGATATCCCCGTGCCGTCGGCACCCGTGCCATTGTGCCCAGCAGCCAAATGAACCCCGGCACGATGGTCAGCGCGGTCTTTGATACCTGGGCGCCCGTCGGCGGCTGCTCTTGACTCCATGCATTGGGTACCCGCGTGCGCGGGCAGCGTTACAGCCCCAGGGTCGCTAGGCTCGATGCTTCCCGCCGGAGTAGCTCAGCTGGCCAGAGCACCTGTCTTGTAAACAGGGGGTCACGGGTTCGAATCCCGTCTCCGGCTTTCGCGAATCGCACGCCGCACGCGACACTCCTCCGCGAATCGCGCGCGTACGCCAACGCGAGCATGGCGGGCGGCGCAAGCGCCGCCCGACGACAACCTCGCGCTGAGCAGCAAGCCCGCAGGCTGCTCGACCGGGATGGTGGCGATGACAGCCGCTCGTTTCGCTAGCGTTTCGGAGTCGTGGCGACAATGGCCCGGTCGGGAATCGAACAGCGCTCCCGCCGACGCGTGCGTGCGATCGCGCTCGGGCCAGTCGTGCTCGCACTCGTGCTGGCGGCGACAGTGTGGCGGATCGACACCGAGGGCACTCCGCCCGTGGTCGTCCACCGGATGCTGGCCGCCGACATTCGCCTACCCGGGAGCCCGCCGACGCTGAGCTGGCCCCGCGAAGGCGAGGCCGCGGTCGAAGTGCAGGGAGTGGGGAGCTTCGGCCGAGCGGGCCCGAGCACGCCGGTGCCGATAGCGAGCGTGGCGAAGGTGATGACGGCCTATCTCACGCTGCTGAGTCACCCACTGGCCGCGGGGGCTGAAGGGTTTGTGATGACGGTGACTCGTGCGGAGGCTGCCGAACAGGAGCAGCGGGTGGACCTCGGCGAGTCGACCGTCGCGGTGCGGGCCGGCGAGCGCATCGACGAGCGCCAAGCGCTGCAGGCGCTGCTGTTGCCCTCGGCCAACAACATCGCGGCGATGCTGGCCGTGCGCGACGCGGGTAGCACCGCGGCGTTTGTCGCTCGCATGAACGCCACGGCGAGATCGCTGGGGATGGACTCGACTACCTACACCGACCCGAGCGGGTTCGAATCGAGCACCGTGTCTACCGCTGCCGATCAACTGAAGCTGGCCGCGGCCGCGATGCGCAAGCTGGCGTTTGCCGAAATAGTCGACGAGCCCTCAGCCGAGCTGCCCGTGGCGGGCCTCGTCACTAACTACAACACACTGGTCGGAGAAGACGGGTATGTCGGGGTCAAGACCGGCTCTGATCGCGCCGCCGGTGGCTGCCTGGTGTTCGCCAAGCGCGCGCGCATCGGCGGGCGCACGGCGACCGTGCTGGGCGTTGTGCTTGGCCAGCACGAAGGTGCGCCGATCCAGGCCGCGCTGGCGAGCGCGCGTCAGCTCGGTGACTCGGTTGCCGCCGCACTGCGGGTGCGGGTGGTCGTGCCGGCCGGCAGCACCGTGCTGAGCGCGCACTCGACTGGCCAAGCAACGACCGTGGTAACACGTGCAGCCCTGCGCGAGATTGGCTGGTCGGGGCTCACGCTTCCGGTGCAGGTGAGGATTGGGGCGGAGAGTCGCGCGACGCACGTACAGGCTGGCCAGCCGCTGGCGAGCGTGAGCGTATACGGCGCTGACATTCAGAGCACCGCGGCGGTGGCGGCTGGTCCGCTGGGCGAACCGTCGCTTAGTTGGCGCCTGGAACATCTGTTGTAGGGGCCCGCTGCGCATCCTCGACGGCGTGTGCAGCCAATCTCGTAGCGATTTGTTTCCGACTCGCTCAGCTCACGTAGAGCCCGCACCGATAACTGGCTGAGCAGCCGATTCCTCAGCATTGGCCTGATCGCCAGCGTGGGCGCCTGTCCTGCGCCCACGCTCGCGCTACCCCCAAGCCTGGATCGCAGCTCGAACTTTGAGGCGATTTGTGTGCGTTCACGGCCGCGCGAGCTGAAGCTTGCACTATCGTCACAACCTTGTCTGAAGTCCACTGGTTGGAAGGCTGGTCGAGAGTCGATGTCCGCTAAGCACGCGGTGCTTGGGCTCGTTATCGAGCAGCCCGGGTACGCCTATCGGATCGCCTCCGGGGTGCGCCGGCAGCTGCGTTTTGCCGACCTGGCCGACTCCTATCCCTATTGGGCGCTTGAGAAGCTCGAGAACGAGGGACTCGTGCGCAGGGTCGATGAGAACGGGAACCCGCTTGCCGGCGCACCGGGACGCCGGGCGATTTACGAAGCGACCCCGAAGGGTGTGGCGTCGTTTGAGGACTGGTTGCTATCGGCCGCCGCCGAGCCGCCGCTGCGCGACGAATTGCATTTCCGGATAGCGCTGTGCCGCCCTCGCGATGCGCGCCGCGTGATCGAGCTCATTTACGGCCAGGAGCTGGTGTGCCTGGGGCGCGTACAGGATCTCAAGCGCAGCTCCGAAGCGGACATCGCCGAGGGATCGGAGTGGGAGAGGATGGTGCGCGTCGTTTCCCGCGACGCGGAGCTTGCGTTTTGGCGCGCACGAATCGAATGGCTCCAGGGGGTTCGCGAGATGCTCGAAAGACTGCCGGTGGAAAGCGAGCGGCAAGCGCGTGCTTTAGAGCTAACAGGAGCCAGCAAAACCACAGACAGACAGTTATTCAGCGCTGAAAAATTCAGCACTGACTAGCTTCGAGCACCGCTGATGACAACCATTGCTCTGGCGCTCGCGTCGAGGGCGAGCGGCGGCCAAGCGAGGGCAGGGAAGCGAAGCTCACTATGACCACCATGTCACCAATCCGCGGAGGCATTTTGCATCTCCCCACGTCTCACGACGGCCGCTACTCGCAGTCGCTTGAGCGCGGTCTGGCGATCCTCAGGGCCTTTACGCCCGAGCAGCCTTGGTTGGGGATCGCGGAAATCGCGGATGCGCTTGAAATGAGCCGGCCCACCACGCATCGCTATGCCTCGACGCTCGTGGCACTCGACTACCTGGAGCAGGGCCCGAGGCGCAAGTACAGGCTTGGGGTGCGCGCCGGCGATCCGGGGCGCTCGGCGGTCAACTCGACGGCGTTGCGCAATCTCCCCCACAACTGCTTGGCAGACCTGCGTGATCGCAGCGGGTGCACAGCGAGCCTGGCCGTGCTTAGTGGCGAGGACATCGTGTATGTGGATCGTGCGAGAAGCGCCTGGCAGGGTCAGAACGAAGTGACCGAGCGCTTGGGCCCCGGTTCGCGACTTCCCGCGGCCAGCACCGCCATGGGTCGTGCGCTGCTCGCCCACAGCAGGCCTAATCAACGCAGCAGAGCACTCGGGGCGGATGCCGAGGAGCAACCTGAGTCCCAGGAGGATGTGCGCGCCAGAGAGAAGCTCTCAGAGGAACTGGAGCGTCTCCGCGGGAAGGATTTCGTGGTCGCCGATAGCGTGCGCGTAAAGGGCGAGCGATGTGTCGCGAGCGTGCTGTGGGGCAGATCGGGTGAGCTCGTCGGTGCCGTCGACGTCGCGGCACCGAAGCTGACGTTTTCCCAGGCACAGACGCTTGAGCGGCTCGCGCCGCTGGTGGTTGCGAGCGCCGAGGAAATGTCGGGACACCTCGGCTACACGCCGTAGGAAACTACCCCTCGAGCAAGCCGATCTCCGCTGCGCGCGAAACCGCCTCGGAGCGGGAGCGCACGTCCAGCTTGCGATAGACCGCGTGGGCTTGGGTCTTGACGGTGTTGGTCGAGACGTGCAGGCGGGCGCCGATCTCACGGAAGCTGAGGTGGGTTGGCAGGAAGCGCAGGATGCGCAACTCGGCCATCGTGAGTGTCGCCGGACCGGCCAGAGCACTGGTGGAGGCCGAGTCAACGAGCCCCCACGTGTCGTCCAGCCAACTCTCGAACACGACCGCGTCGGGCACACGCCGCGCCAACTGCGATGCCTCTGCCAACAGCGTGCGCGCTTCGCCGATGTCGGCGAGACGCAGGGCGGCACGGGCGAGCACGATGCGCGTCTCGGCCTCGTACCATGGGATGAAGTTGCTCAGCCCGGCGAGCAGGTGCGCGGCGCGACGAGCGTCGCGCTTGCCCTCGTCGACGTGGCCGGCGTGGGAGCGTACGTCGGCCGATACCGCGAAGGTGAGAGCCGAGGCAGGGTAGGAAGCGAGCGAGTGGCGTTCAACCTGGTGGACGGCACGAGCGATCAGGTCGACGCCCTGATCCCAATCGCCTTCTTCTACGGCGATCATCGCCAACTGCGACAGGCACAGCGTCTCCACGTTGGGGGCGGCGACGGCACTGCGATGGATGCCGTCCTCGAGGTGCTCGCGCGCGTGCGTGCGGTCTCCCGTGAGGTGGTCGGCAACGCCGCGCAACAGGCAGAAGATCGAGCGCCATGGACTGTCCTGATCCTCCCTGTCGTATGCCCGGGCCGCGCGGTTGGCCATCGGCACGAGACCCTGGCGACCGGCAACCGCTTCGATCACGGCAACGCCCGCTGGTAGCGAAGCCACCATTGGGATGTTTGTAGAACGTGCCAGAGCGCCCGCGCCGAGGAGTCCCCAGTGCTCGGCTTCGCGCAGGTCGCCGAGCGCGAGTGCGCTGTGAGCGGCGGTCAGCGCGAGCGACGCGTGGGTGGATATGTCCTCCGTGGTGAAGCAGCGAAGCCAGCGCTGCACCTCGGCGTTGCGCCCGTCGCTCAGGTAGCGAGGCAGGTTGCGCCACAGCAAATTGCCTGCCCTGCGGGCGCTGCCGGCGGCCACCGCGTGCTCGATCGCGCAGTCGAGCCTGCCGTGCTCGGAATACCACTCGCTCGCGCGGAGGTGCAGCGCACAAACGCGTTGCGGGTGAGTGTGGCGAAGTTCTGCCAGCAGCGCCTCGCGCAGCAGCTGGTGGCAGCGAAACCATTCGTGGCCGCGGTCGATCGGCCCGAACGGCAGATTGCCGCGGGCGAGACCCTCCAGTAGCGGGCCAGAGCCGGACCGCTTCAGCGTCGCGTCGCACAGCGGCCCTGAGAGCTGCTCGAGGATCGCTGAGTCGAGCAAAAACTCATACTGCTCGGCCGACAGTTGTGCGAGGAACTCATCTCGTATGTAGTCGGCGAGGAGATGGTCACTGCCGGCGAAGCTCGCCAGGTCCGCCTCAGGACTGGGCTGATCGCGAGCCGAGAGCGCCGCAAGGTACAGCCCGGCTGGCCATCCCTCGGTGCGCTCTAGGAGGACCGCAACTTCCGCCTGGCTGACCTGCATGCCGGCGCCACTCAACAGGGACGCCGCCTCGGTGCGGGTCATCGCCATCTCTTCGATGCCAAGCTCGAGTAGCGCGCGGTGGGCGCGCAGCCGGCCGAACGGTAGAGCTGGGAGGGTTCGGGATGCCAGCGCCAACTGTGAGCCGCTCGGAAGGTGCTCGGCGAGGACGGCGAGCACCTGCAGCGCGCCGGTGTTGTCGATGACGTGGGCGTCGTCGAGAATCAGTAGGAGCGGCACACGCCGGCGCTCGACGGCGACGCTCAGCGTGGAGAGCACCGCTGGCGGCAGGCTGAGCCCGGACTCCTGCGAGGAGGAATCCAGCGAGGAGAGACATGTCAGGGCTTCGGCGAGCGACTCGTCGAGTGGCTCGACCTCGGCGAGCGCGGCGAGGATCGCGCGGGCAAATTGGATTGGGTCGCTGTGCCAGCTCTCGAGCGATATCCACGCGCTCGGCCGGTCCTCCTCGGCCACCCACTCGACCAAGAGACTCGTCTTGCCATAGCCAGCCGGAGCGATGATCGCGACCAGCGGGATGGTTGGGTCGCGGGCCAGCTTCGCCAGCAGTCTTCCTCGCCGCACGAGCCCCTCGCTGGAGAGCGGGCGCCCACTCTTGACGGCAAGCGACATCGACCAAAGGTAGGGCTCGAAGCGAGCCGTTCCATCAGCGATCCGGCACGCACAACGCGATCGTAGCTACGGACCCCAGGTACGTAGTAATGACGGACCAAAAAACTCCGCACCCGGTGCTGACCGCGCGAAACGCGCACGTACCTCTTGCGCAGCGAACCGGCACTGCTACCGCCTACTGGCCGCCGGCTTTGGGCAGGTCCAAGCCGAGCGCCAGCATGATCTCCGGCGCGGCGGCCACGACCCGCGGGCCGCCGACCTGCGGTGCCACGGCACGCAGCACACCGGTTACGTCCTCGGGTGTGGCGCCTTCGGCGAGTGCATTGGGCACCTGCCAGGCGTAGGAGGCCGGCGGCGAGTCGAGCGCTACCAGGGCGGCGATCTTGACAAGCGCGAAGGTGCGGCCGTCGAGGCCGCTTGCGGCTAGGTCCACCTCGCGGAGCCCGACTGCTGTCTCCAGCATGTCGAGCTCACCCGCGGAGATGCCCTCGAGGGTGCGTTGTGTTTCCGGCGTGACGGCTGCCATGGCAAATCCTCTCGTTGGGAAACCTGATGCCTCCGAGTGTGGCTGGATGGAGACAGCTATTTATTGGTGTGGTGAATATCGACTGAGCGACGACGTCTACCTGGCCTCTCGCTGGCGCCCACCGTAGGCGACAAGGCCGTAGATGACGAGGATGTCGACGGCAAACAGAGCCAGCGAACCAAACGGGTAGGCCGGAATGAAGATCAGCTGGATGATCGCGTTGACAGACGCCGTTAGAATTCCAATCCAGCGACCCCACTCGATGTGCCCAAAGATCGCTATGGCGGCACAGAACTGAATGATTCCGGTAATCATCAGAACCCAGCCCCACGTGTTGAGGCCGCTCACGATGTAGGTGGCTTCGCGAACGTAGAAGTGTGAGTTGGAGATTGCGGCTATTCCGTAGATGAAGTTCAGGACGCCGACGATCGCGATCATGATGCCCGCGAACGTGACCCAACCCTCACCTTCATACCAGTCGCCGCCCGTCCCCGACGCCCGCGAAGATCCTGAAGTTGTGGGTGCGTCGTAGCCGCTGTCCATGTTGCTGCCTCCTTCGAGTAGCCGATGTGCTCCTAGCCCTATGTGAGCAGCCTAAGAACACACCGCGGCGAGCGCATCGCCCGATCTGGGTGATTTTGGGAGACAAGATCCGCATAAACCCCGTAGTGCGCATTCGTCGCCGGTCGCCGCTCCTGCCGGTCGAGACCGAGCATGTATTAGCCGCCCGGACGGCGATCCGCCGGCGATGCAATCCGCCCGCAGCCACGACCAGTAATCCGCCACGCCCGCCCCTGGTGGACTCCTGACGATTGGACCGTTTGGAGCAGGGATGATGCGGGTATGTGCCGTGTTGCCCATGAAGATTGGTTGGTGATGCATCAACGCGTGCGCTGTGCGCACTGCCACAGCTGGACCGACGCACTGCTCGTGTGGGCAGCCGGAGACTGCTGTCCGAGTTGCAACGCTCCGATGACGCTCCAGCCCACTCCACCGCCGGGGGAGCCGTCGTCAGATGCACCGCGGCGACAAGGGCCGGGCAGGTTTGCCCAACCCTCGCCGAGCAGACTGCCGCAACCCGGCGCCGGCCAGCTGAGCAAGCACCTTTAGCGGGCGAGCGACCGGCACGCGGAGGCCACCTCGTGGATTCGTCCGTAGGCGGACTGGCGGAGCTGACCGCGACTCCGGGCGCCGGCGACCACAGCCGAGCCGGCACGGTCCGGGCCGAAGCCGCAGGTGCTCGGCGAAGCTCAGCTGGAGCGCTTGGCCTGCTGGGCGAGCACCTTGCCGAACGCGGACTCCACCTCGGTCGTCATGCGCTGCTTGAACACGGCCAGCAGCGCCTCGGAGGCGATCGGCCGCAGGGCGTCGATCGCACCGATCATCTCGTCCCAGCGCTCGTCGGGCTGGCCGGCGCTCTCGAACGGTTGCCAAAGCTCTCGCAGGAACAGCTTGACGAACGCGCGCGAGATCGACTCGCAGTCGCGGCTGACCCGCTCGACGAGCGCGAGCGCCGCGTGCATCGAGATTCCGAGCGCCGTGACTTCCTCGGCGGCTTTCATCAGCGCCGGACTGGGTACTTCGAAGCGATCGTCGCCGAGTGGGATGAGCAGCTTGAGCTTGCGGATTCGCTCGACTGTCTTTGCGTCGACGTCACCGAAGCGCTTTGCAAGCTCCTCTCCCGTGACGACCTCGGGGGCCTCGGTGGCAAAGGGCGTGGTCATCGCGTTGCGCAGGCCGAGCAGGCGCCCGGCCGCTCCGCCGGAGGCGCTCATGAGCCGCTCGATGGCTGCGAGATTGAAGCCGTCGGCCTGCAAGTCGAGGATCAGACGCAGGCGGGCGACGTGCTCGGCGCTGTAGTAGCCGATGCGCGCACGAACCTCGGGCGCAGGGAGCAGCCCGCGCGACTGGTGGTTGCGGATGTTGCGCACCGACATCCCAACCTCGGCGGCAAGCTGCTCGATCGTCAGGCCATCGCCCAACGGCATGTCGACGCCGGTGGACGAGCCCGTCTGGCCGAGCACGTCGGCGCCAGGCCCCTTGACATCCAACCCGTTGACATCCGACCCGTTGACACCAGACCCGTCCGTATCGGCTCCGCCGGCAGACGAGCGGCTTTGACGTCGCTTGCTTTGGCGCTGCCTGGGTACATCAGCCATATCGGTTCGCGATCCCGCCACCTCGATCCAGGATACCATCTTGCATGTAACCTCATTTGAGGTATCATTAATCCAGGTCAGATGAGCTTGCCTTCCCAACCCCGCCCCGAATCGACCCATGGCTGAGCGTGGCACACCGCCACGAGTGCCCGCGGGACGACGCCGTGCGCTGGCGCTGATCAGGTCGTTCACCTCGCCGCTGCTGCCCGACGACTATCTGGAGCTGGTCAACCCGCTCTGGTCCACACGCGAGCTGCGCGGGCGGATCGAACGCATCGAGCGCGAGACACCAAGCGCGGTGACCGTGCTGATCAAGCCGGGCTGGGAATGGCAGGGCCACCGGCCAGGGCAATATCTGCGCCTTGGGATCGAGGTGGACGGCGTGCATCACTGGCGCGCCTACTCGCTGACCTCCGACCCGAAGCGCGCGGACGGCTGCATCTCGATCACGCCGAAGCTCGTGGAGGGCGGCAAGGTGTCGCCGTTCTTGTTCGGGCGCGTGCGCGCGGGGACGATCGTGCGCCTCGGCGGCGTGGAAGGCACGTTTGTGCTGCCCGACCCGCTGCCTGCGCGCCTGCTGTTTGTCAGCGCCGGCAGTGGGATCACGCCGATCATGAGCATGTTGCGCAGCCTTGCCGCGCGCGGGGGACTCGAGGACGTGGTTCACGTGCACTGCGCCCGCTCGGCCGATGAAGTCATCTTTGGGCGCGAGCTGGACGAGCTGCACGCCAGCCAGCCCGGCTACAGGTTGCACTTGCGGCTGACCGGCAAGCAGGGCCGGGTGAGGCCCGATCAACTCGATGGACTCTGCGAAGACTGGCGCGAGCGCGAGACATTTGTGTGCGGGCCGAGCGGGCTACTGGAGCTAATGGAGCAGCGCTGGAGTGCGGATGGCGAGCCCGAGCGCCTTCACGCCGAGCACTTTCAGCCGGGCACGCAAATCGGAGACGGGGAGCGAGGGGCAGGCGGCACGATCCACTTCCGCCGCAGCCAGGTGGAGGCAAGCAGCGACGGCGAGCAGCCGATACTACTCGCGGGCGAGAACGCGGGAGCGAGCCTGCCGTATGGATGTCGCATGGGCATCTGTCACACGTGCGTGGGGAAGCTGAGAGCAGGCCAGGTGCGCGACCTGCGCACCGGTCGCGTGTATGGCCAGCCCGGGGAGATGCTGCGCACCTGCGTGAACGCGCCCGAGGGCGCAATCGAAATAGACCTCTGACCCGAAGCACAAGACTAGAAGGAGCCCGAATGTCAACGATCCACGCCGAGAAGCCCTCGATCCCCCCCAACGTCCCGACGGCAGCCCCAAATGGGACCGCACCGCCACCCCGGGCGCCCTTCGGCGACGGCGATCCAAGCGATAGTCGACCCACCGGCGAGCCCGACCAGGGCGATAGCCAACCCACCGGCGAGCCTAGCCGAGGCGATAGCCCTGCTGCCGCCGACACAGACGGGATCGAGAGCCCGCTCGCTCGCCTTACCCCTGAGCAGATCGAGGAGCTGGGCCGCGAGTTCGACGCGATCCACGACGAGGTTTTTGCCGACCTCGGCGAGAGCGACTCCAAATACATCCGAAACACGATCAAGTTGCATCGCTATCTCGTGCTGGCGGCACGCGCGATGCTCGTGGGCTCGCGCAAGAAGCCACTGTCGATCGGCGGGACCGCGGCGCTGTCGTTGGCGAAGATCCTCGAGAACATGGAGATCGGCCACAACGTGATGCACGGGCAGTGGGACTGGATGAACGACCCCGACATCAACTCCAAGAACTGGGACTGGGATACGGCCTCACCGGCCGACGCGTGGCGGCACTCCCACAACTACGAGCATCACACGTTCACGAACATCCGCGGCAAGGACCGCGACCTGGGGTACGAGATCATGCGTATCGACCCCCAGCAGAAATGGCATCCCGTGTATCTGCTGCAGCCCTTCTACAACCTGCTGCTGATGGGGTTCTTCGAGTGGGGCGTAGCCACGCACGACCTCAACTTCGACGCGATCAAATCCGGCGAGAAGTCCAAGGAGCAGCTGGTCGAGGAGCTGAAGGCGATCGGCGTGAAGGCGCGCAGGCAGATCATCAAGGATTACGTCGCGTTCCCGCTGCTGTCGGCGGCGCTCGCCGGCGCGGTTGGCGCGAGGGCTCGCGCAGGCGCGACCGACCGACGCACAGCTCGCGGAAGCGCAGCTCGCGGAGGCACGACCGACGGACGCACAGCTCGCGGAGGCACAGCTGGCGGAGGCACAGGCGAAGGCGCGCTGCAAGCCGCAACGCACGCGTTCAAGTCGACCGTGGCCGCCAACTTCACCGCGAACATCGTGCGCAACGTGTGGGCCTACTCGATCATCTTCTGCGGGCACTTTCCCGATCAGACCTACACGTTCAGCGCGGCCGAGGTCGCCAACGAGACACGCGGTGGCTGGTATGTGCGCCAGCTGCTCGGCTCAGCCAATATCGACGGCGGCCCACTGTTTCACTTCGTCGCCGGCAATCTGAGCTTCCAGGTCGAGCATCACCTGTACCCGGACATGCCATCTAGCCGCTATGCGGAGATCGCGCCACGGGTACGAGACGTGTGCCATCGCTACGGGCTGCCCTACAACACCGGCCCCTTCAGCAAGCAACTGGGCAAAGTCCAGCGCACGATCCTGCGCCTGGCGCTCCCCGGCGGCAAGCCGCAGCGCAAGCCCGGCCCCTACCGGCCCAGTTGAACGTGTGCCGGCCCAGCTGAACGTAGCGGCCCAGCTGGACGCGCAGACCGGGTCGTCGACCTTGACCGACACTACCGCCGGCTAGTCCGGCGGTAGTGGTCTAACTCAGGACGCCACCAGGCGCGTGCGCAGGTGCGCGCCGACCTTACGCTTGACACGCTGCAGGGCGTTGTCGACCGTCTTGGTGTCGCAGCCGAGCCGCTCGCCCACTTGCTCATAGGAGCAACCGTCCAGATAGAGCGAGAGAACGCGGCTCTCGAGCTCCGAGAGCGCGGTTGAGAGACAGCCGACGAGCGAGCGCAGCTCCTCGGAGGAGATCACGCGATTGACCGGGTCGTTGACGCTGGGACCGGCGATCGTTTGGTCGAGCGTCGGCACGTCCTCCCCGGCAGCCGCCGGAGTCGAGGAGAACGACACGTACTGGTTGAGCGGCGAGTGCTTGTTGCGCGTGGCTGTCTTGACCGCCGTGATGATCTGGCGTGTGATGCACAGCTCGGCGAAGTTGCGAAACGAGGACTCCCGGTCGGTGCGGTAGTCGCGGATCGCCTTGTAGAGGCCGACAAGGCCCTCTTGGATCAGGTCTTCGGAGTCTCCCCCGGCGAGGAAGTAGGAAGAGGCCTTCAACCGCACGAAGCCGTGATAGCGGCGCACAAGGCGGTCGTAGGCCATGCGATCGCCCTGCTTCGCAAGGGCGATCAAAAAGCCGTCATCAACCTTAACTTCAGATTGAGTGTTATGGAAGGTACGTGCCACGAGCAGATCCTTTCTTGGCTTATTCCAGCCAAAACATGCTCAGTGGCGCACTCCTCCCCTGGCGCCAAAGCTATGAAGTCAACCTTAGGTTGAGCGTTATGGGCGGCAGCTTCGCACAGTTATGGAGCCTTGTCAAGCACGGCTTCGCGAGACTGCAAGATTCCATACAGCAAGGCAGCCGCGGCCGCGGCCACTCCGAGTGACTCCATGCGTCCGCGCAGGGGCAGCGAGATGAGCTGATCGCACGCACTGGCCACCCGCGGGCGCAGCCCACTGCCCTCGCTGCCGAGCACGAGCACGACACCGCCGCTGTAGTCGGGGGCTGTGTAGGGCACTGTCGCGGCGCCCCCTGAGCGTTGGACGCCCATGGCCGCTCCACCGCTCCGGCGAGCATCGTGCCCATCGGCATCCTCTGGCGCGCGCACCGGTGCGCTTGCGCCATAGGACCAACACCCGGCCTCGCGTGCCTCGCCCAGGAAGTCGGCAATGTTGCGCACGCGCGCGATGCGCATGTGCTCAACCGCTCCCGCCGAGGCCTTGCACGCGGCCGGAGTCACCTCGGCCGCGCGGCGCTCTGCGATCACGACGCCGGTGGCGCCAGCACACTCAGCAGTGCGGCAGATCGAGCCCAGGTTCTGCGGGTCCTGCACCTGGTCGAGCGCCACGATCAGCGGCGCATCCACAGCTAGAAGCTCGTGCGCACCGACATACGGATACCCACCTGCCTCCGCGCAGACGCCCTGGTGAGCGGAGGAACCACAGAGGCGCTCCAGCTCCTCGGTGCCGCACACCTTCGTTTCGACACCGGCCAACCACTCTTCGTGCGCGACACTCGCGCTCGCCCACACCCGAGCGATGCCGCGAGCGCGACGCCCGCGCAACGCCTCGCGCACAGAGTTGCGCCCGTAGAGGATCACGAGCGCGTGAGCGGCAGCAGCTCAGGACCAGAGGGACCGTCCCGAACCTCCCAGCCAGACTCGGCAATCGCGTCGCGAAGCTTGTCGGCTGTCGTGAAATCGCGCTTGGCCCTCGCCCGCTCCCGCCGCTGCGCGAGATCGCAGACCTCAGTGGGAGCCTCGGCTATAGGTGCAAGCAACCCGTCGAGACCGAGCACACCCAGCATCTCACCGAGGTCCGCGTCGCCTTCCACACCAAGGTGACCTGCACCCCGAATCCACTCGTACAGGTGGGCCAGAGCCCCGGGTGTATTGAAATCGTTCGCGAGCAAATGGAAGAAGCCCTCCCGAAGCGAGCGTAGGTGTTCCTCATCTCCAGGACCGCGATAGACAGTTGAGCCGGAGCCGAGCCGACGACCTGCCTCCCGGATTCGACTGACGTTCGTGCGAGCTTGCTCTAGCTCTGACTCTCCGAAGGCCAGCGGCTGGCGATAGTGACCAGAGATGAGATACATAACGACCGCGTCGCGGCCGTAGCGCTCGAGCACCTCGTGCAGTAGCGCGATGTTTCCGATCGACTTGGCCATCTTCTCACCAGTGAGCTGGATCATGCCGTTGTGCATCCAGATCCGTGCAAGTTCCTGTCCGCGCGCGCAGCGCGTCTGGGCGGCCTCATTCTCGTGGTGAGGAAACAGCAGGTCTGAGCCGCCACCGTGGATGTCGAAGCCCACGCCGAGCGCGTCCTCGGCCATCGCCGAGCACTCGATGTGCCAGCCGGGGCGGCCGTCGCCCCACGGCGAGGACCACCAAGCATCCTCATCGGGCTTGCGCGCCTTCCACAGCGCGAAGTCGAGCGGATCCTCCTTGCGCTCGGCACCCTCCACGCCTTCGCCCTGATCGAGGTCCTCGACACGACGGTGGGAGAGCGAGCCATAGCCGGCGTCGGAGCGGACCCTGAAGAACACGTCGCCGCCGCTCTCGTACGCGTGGTCGGAGTCGATCAGATCGCGGATGTAGGAGACAATCGCGTCCATCGTCTGCGACGCGAGCGGCTCGCGATCTGGGCGCCCCAGACCCAGCGCGTCTGTGTCGGCGACGTAGTTGGCGGTCATCTCCACCGCCAACTCGGCGCTGGAAAGACCCTGCGCCCGCGCGGCGTCGTAGATCTTGTCGTTGACGTCGGTGACGTTCGCGACGAAGGTCACCTCGTAACCCTCGTGCTCAAGAAACCGCTTGAGCACACTGAACACAACGAACGGACGTGCATTGCCGATGTGAATGCGCGAGTACACGGTCGGCCCGCACGCGTAGATCGCCACCCGGCCTGGGTCGCGCGGACGCAACAGCACCCGCTCCCCGCTGCGCGTATCGTGTAGTCGGATCTCCCGCATAGCCGAGCAACAGTAGCGCCACCGAACCTCGGGTAACGGCTCCGGACAAGGCGCTAGGCTCGTAAGCCGCCACGGCTTGTGATGTGTGACACCAATCTAGCTGTAGATGATTCAGGCGCCTATATGGTAGATTGATGGCGTGAGCACAACAATCAGGGTGAGCGAACCGACCCGTGATCGCTTCGCCAGATTGGCAAAGACCACAGGTCGTCCCATGAGCCAGCTGGTGGAGGAGGCCGTCGACGCACTGGAGCGTCGCGTGTTCTTCGATCGACTATCCGATCGCTACGAGGTCCTACGCGCCGACCCGGACGCGTGGAGCGAGATCGAGGCCGAGCGCGCCACTGAGGCCGGCGCGCTGCGCGACCGCTCGTCGTGAACCCACGCCGGGCGGAGATTTGGCTGGTCGATTTCGGCGATCCTGTGGGACGCGAGCAGTCGGGCAGGCGACCCGCCGTAGTCGTATCCGCCAATCCCCTGAACGACAGTCGCGCGGGCGTCGTGATCGTCGTCCCAACCACCACGACTCCTCGGGGCCTGCCGTCTCACGTAGAGATCGATCCACACGACTCAGGGCTCGACGAGACGAGCCACGCGAAGTGCGAGGATGTCAAGTCCATCTCCGGGCAGCGTCTGATCGGACGGCTCGGAGAGGTGAGCGACGAGGTCATGTTCCAGATTGCCCGCTCCCTGCGCTTCCTGCTCGACCTCTGATCTTCAGTCGGCGAAATCCAGACTCACAACCGCCAGCGCCGCAACGCCCTCGCCGCGCCCGACGAAGCCAATCCCCTCGCCCGTGCTGGCCTTCACGTTGACGCGTCCTGGCGCCAGCCCGAGCGCCACGGCGAGCGACTCGCGGATCGCCTCGCGATAAGAACCAATCTTCGGGCGCTCCATCACGACGGTGCTGTCCACGTTGACCAGCTCAAGCCCCTCCGCGAACACGAGCGGCAGGACACTCGCCAGCAGCTCGATCGAGTCGGCGTCGCGATAGCGCTCGTCGCTGTCGGGAAAGTGCTCGCCGATATCTCCGAGGCCGGCCGCGCCGAGCAATGCGTCAATTACCGCGTGGGTGAGCACGTCGGCGTCGGAGTGACCATCGAGGCCCAGCTCGCTGGGGATCTCCACGCCACCGAGGATCAGCGGGCGACCCGCGATCAGACGATGGGAGTCGTAGCCGATGCCGCTGAGCGCAGTCATCGCACGCCCGCGCCGCTTGCCTGTCCCCCGCCGGTGCCCAATTGGGTGCCATGAGGGGCCTGTCCCCCAGCATCGGAACTACCCGCAAGCGCAATCGGCTCTAGGCGACGCTGCCGACGCTCAAACACGCACAGCTCGCTAACGCCGACGCTCTCCAGCAGCTCCAGCGCGCGGTCGTAGTCGGCGCCGACATCCTCGGGACGATGCGCGTCGCTCGACAGCGCCACGGGCGCGCCGGCTTCCACACACATCTGGAGCAGCGCTGGTGCGGGGTAGATCTCGTGGGCTCGCTTGCGCAATCCGGCGGTCGACACCTCGATCGCGACGCCCGATTCGGCGATTCCCTCGATCGCAAGCTCGTAGTAGCGGCGCAGGTCGCCTTCAGGCAGCGGGCGGTCACGGCCCCACACCTTCACAAGATCCGGGTGGGCAAGGATGTCGAACAAACCGCTGCGCGCCGCCTCGCCGAGCGCGCGGAAATACTCCCGCCAGATCTCCTCCGCGGAGCGTCCAGAGCCCCACACGCTGTAGTCGTCCATGTCGAGGGCGTGGTCACGGAGAAAATGCACGGAGCCGACGACGTAGTCGAAGTCGCGCGCATCGAGCAGGTTGGCGATGCGATCTTCGCAACCGGGAATGAAGTCGGCCTCGATCCCCAAGCGCAGATCGGTGTCCTCGCGCACGAAGCGGCAGTACTCGTCAATGTCGTCGTGCGCGAATTCGCGCCACAGCGGGTGCTGCCACACGTCAAGTGCCTGCTCGAAGCGGTAGATGTGCTCGGACACACCCAGCTCGGCGATATCGCGTTCACTCGCCGAGTCGCGATAGCGCTGAACGTTGGTCTGCGTGAAGTATTCGGCTGGCGTCGCGCCAAGCTCGTCGGGGCGTAGGTGTAGGTGGTAGTCGGTGAGCATGACCGGGAGCCTACGCGGAATCTCGCCGAGCCAGCAGCAGCTCGGCAAGGTCGAGATCGAGTGTGGTGGTCACCTTCAGGTTGTCCTTCGGGGCGGGCACCACCACGACCTGCCCGCCGGCGCGCTCCACCAGCCACGCGTCGTCGGTGGCCTGGGCGAGCATGCCCTCAGGGACATCCAGAGCTCGCTCCAACGCGCCACGGCGGAACACCTGCGGCGTCTGCACGGCCCACAGGCCAGCGCGGTCGAGCGTCCGCGTCACCACACCGTCGCCGTTGGCCTGCTTGACCGTGTCGGTGACAGGGGTGGCCGCGATCGCCGCGTCAACGCCCTCCCCTTCGGCGCCCGCAAGCGTCGCCTCGATCAGCTCAGCGGTGAGCAGCGGACGCGCCGCGTCGTGCACGAGCACCAGCTCCGAGTCCGGCCCGTCTCCGACGGCTGCCAGCGCGAGGCGCACCGATTCGGAGCGAACCGCGCCGCCCTCGACGCCAACGGTCCCGACCGGGGCCTCGACGCCTGCGGGCAAAGCCACGACGATCCGCTCGATCGCCGGCACGGTGCGGAGCACGTTCACGCTCCACTGCAGGAGTGGTTGCCCTGCGAGCTCGACGAGCGCCTTGGGACGCGATGCTCCAAGACGCTCGCCGAGCCCGGCGGCAACGATCAGCGCAACTGCCAAGCTCGCTACTTGGCGGCAGCCGCGAGCTGACTCGACGCGGAGTTCGCGAGCAGCTCGTCAAGGTAGGACTCTGCCTCGTCCTCATCCTTGTCGAGCGCGTACATGAGCTCGGAGGCGAGGATCTTCTTGGCGCGCGTGTACATCTGCTTCTCGCCTGTGGAGAGACCCTTTTCGCTCTCACGCAGCGACAGGTTGCGGACGACCTCGGCGAGCTCGTAGATGTCGCCTGTCTTGATCTTGTCGCGGTTGTGCTTGAAGCGCCGGTTCCAGTTCTTTGGCATCTCGGATACCTCGGCGGTGAGGACATCCAGAACCTTCTTGACCGTTTCTTCGTCGATCACGCGGCGCAGGCCCGCAAGGGCCGCATTCTCGGTGGGAACCTTGACGGTCATGTCGTTGTGGAGGATCTTGATCGTCAGGTACTCGCGTGTCGTGCCGAGCACCTCCATGTCCTCCTTGCTGAGCACCTTGCCCGCGCCGTGGTGCGGATACACGACGTGGTCGCCGAGCTCGAACTCGATGCACTCGACCTCGCGGGTCGCCTCGAGCTCCTCGATGAATGATGTCTCTTCGACTGTTGATGCTGGAATGGTGTCCTCCTTCGTCGCGCCGGCAATGGGACCGGCTGTTGGTACGTCAAGTCTGCAGGTAGCGATCCACGAGATTGACCTCCTGCAGCCGGCGAAGACCCTCGCGGATGTCCTTCGCCCGTATCTCCCCCACTCCCTCAACCCCCTCCAGCTCCGCGTCGGTCGCGGAAAGCAGCTCGTCCAAGCCGCCAAACTCGCCCACGATCTGCGTCACGACGAGCTTCGGCAGTCGCGGAATGCGCCCGAGGATACGATGGCCACGCGGTGCCACCGGATAGTCGAGCGTGTTGAGCTTGCGGTCATACCCGAGCAGCTCGGCCAACCGACCGAAATCGAGCAGATCCTGATGTGCCAAGCGCCCTACCTGGTCGAGCGCCGAGGCGAAAGCCTCGTCTGAGTAGTCAGCCAGATAGTCCTGCACGAGCGCTGCCTTCTCGGCGGCCGTGCCGAGAATCGTCTCCTCCAGCTGCATCTCGATCAGGCGCCCCTCGCTGCCCAGCTCGACGATGTAGCGCTCTATCTCCACAGCCATCCGCGTAACGAGCTCTGAGCGCTGCAGCACCGTGAGCACGTCGTGCAGGGTGACCCCGCCCTCGAACTCGAGCGCCGTCAGGCGCGTAGAGACCTGGTCGAGACGGGTGCGGTACTTGTCGAGCGTGGCCAGTGCCTGGTTGGCCTTCGACAGCACGACGGTGATGTCTTGGAGGATGTACTTCACACCGTCCACATACAGCGACACGACCTCGCGGCGCTGAGACACGGCGATCACGAGCGCGTCGGTCTGCTTGGACACACGTTCGGCGGTGCGATGGCGGGTGCCCGTCTCGTGCGAGAGGATCGTCGGGTCAGGCATCAACTGCACGTTGGCCATCGCGATCTTGGTGGCGTTGGCGTTGAGGATGATCGCCCCGTCCATCTTTGCGACCTGGTAGAGGAAGGCCGGGGTGTAGTCGATGTCGAGCTTGATGCCGCCCGAGAATAGGAAGCTGATCTCCTCGGGGTCACCGATCGCGATCAAACCGCCGGTGCGTGCATGCAGGATGCTCTCGATGCCCTCCCGCAGCGCCGTACCCGGCGCAACCATCTCAAGTGCTCTGACCAGCGCCGGCTCCGGTCGCGCGTCCGTGTCGAATTCTTCGCCGGATCGTGAGGCCACAACTAGACATTCTAGGGCATTTAGCCTTTTTTTATCGCGCCCCTGGCTAGGCAGCCACCGAGGCGGGCCGGGTTCTACCTGATGGAAGTGCTGCTGCCAGTGCTTCGCGCAGAGTCGACGCCTCGCGCGCACCCTCGCCGCTGCCGGCCGGCGCCAGCACACCCGCTAGGCCGTGCCTGGCGGCCTCCTGCAGTCGCCGCTCAGGATGGCCCACCCAGCGCAGCTCGCCGGTGAGTCCCAGCTCGCCAAAGCACGCACACGGCGAGACCGCGGGAGCCGCCCGACCGTCCACGCGGCCTGCCCGCCCACCCGCGCCGCCCGTCCGATCATCCACGCCGCCCGCGCCGCCTGCCAGCCCATTCAGCGCTACCCCCTTGGCTGCGGAAGCCACCGCAAGCGCGATCGCGAGGTCCACCCCGGGCTCATCGACGCGCACCCCGCCGACCACGTTGACGAACACGTCATGACCACCAACCCCGACACCGCCGTGGCGACCGAGGATCGCTAGCACCAGCGCCAGGCGGTTGCGGTCAAGACCCGACACGACGCGGCGGGGTTGTTCCAACTCGGAGGGAGCCACAAGCGCCTGCACCTCCACCAGCAGCGGACGCGAGCCCTCCATTGCCGCCAGCACGACGCTGCCCGGCGCACGCGTGGCCTCCGCCACAAAGCGCGCGGACGCATCGAGCACCTCAACGAGCCCACCCTGGCGCATCTCAAACAGGCCCGCCTCGTTGGTCGAACCGAAGCGGTTCTTCAGCGCGCGCAGCTCGCGATAGGGCCGCTCGCGCTCGCCCTCGAACTGCAGCACGCAGTCGACCAGGTGCTCGAGCACGCGCGGGCCTGCCAGCGCGCCATCCTTGGTGACGTGCCCGACGAGCACCACCGCAATCGAGCGAGACTTGGCGAGGTCCATGATGCGAGCAGCCACCTCCCGCACTTGTCCGACCGAGCCGGGGCCGCCGGAGAGCTCGTTGCAGCGCAGCGTTTGCACCGAGTCGATCACGCACACGCTCGGCGCGTGCGCGGAGATCGCGTTGAGCACCGTGTCGAGGTCGCACTCGGCCAGCACCGGCACCTCCAGAGCACTGGGCGACAGCCGCTCTGCGCGCAAGCGCACCTGCTCGGCGGACTCCTCGCCGCTCACATACAGCGTCTTGTGCCCCGCTCCGGCGATGTTGCCAAGCGCCATGTTGGTGAGCGTCGACTTGCCGATCCCTGGCGAGCCGCCGAGCAGCACCAGCGAGCCCGGCACGAGCCCACCGCCGAGCACGCGGTCCAGCTCGCCGATGCCCGTTTGCAGGCGCGCGAGCGGGGTTGCCGCGACCTGCGAGAGCGCCACGGGCGAGGCAGCTCCGCGCGAGCCCTGCCGCGAAGCGCCTCCGCGAGCACGTGAAGAGGAGCCCCTGCCCTCAGCGGCCGGCGCGCGCTCCTCCACGAGCGTGTTCCATGCCTCACAACCCGGACACTGGCCATGCCATTGAGCGCTGGAGAACCCGCACTGCGAGCAGATATGGATGGTTTGCGCGCGAGCCACCGTGGCAGACTACGCGCCGGCCCCGACGATCTCGCTGCGGCGCTCGTAGTGCATCACGTCGCGCCAGCGGCCGTCGGGCATCTGACCGACCCGCTCGCGCTTGCCCACGAGGCGAAAGCCACAGGCGAGGTGCAGCGCGATTGAGCCCTCGTTCTCGGGGAAGATGCCAGCTTGCAGCGTCCAGAAGCCGGCAAGCTCCGAGGACTCGACCAGCGCGCCCAGCAACACGCGGCCGATCCCTTGGCGGGCGTGACCCTGGTCGACGTACACGCCGACCTCGCCCACACCGCGATACACGGCGCGGGCCGACACGGCGCTGAGCGCCGCCCAGCCGAGCACCTCGCCAGCCTCGCCGCGCGCAACCAGGCAGGGGTCCTCGACGCGTGCCGAGCGCCACTGCTCCCAACTGGGAACTGTGTGCTCGAACGTCGCGTTGCCGGTTGCCATCCCTTCCCTGTAGATGCGCGCCACCGACGGCCAGTCCTCGGCGCTCATCGGCACGGCCGTCACCTGCAGGTAGGTGCTCAGCGGAACTCCCGGCTACGGCTCGACGGGGTGCTCGTCGTCACTGTCATCGTGCGCGTCCTCGCCCGCCGGCAGCTCCGCACCGGGCTCGGGTTCGCCCCCGCCGGCGCCGACTCCCACTGGAGTCTTTGCCTTCTTGGGCTTGACGATCGTCAGGCTCACGCCGCCATCGTCCTCCGAGCCTTCGGCGGCGGGGTTGACGACCACCGTGGCACCGGGCATCAGCTGTTCACGCAACACGAAGTCGGCGAGCGGGTCCTCGATGTAGCGCTGGATCGCGCGGCGCAGCGGACGAGCGCCCATAGCAGGGTCCCAGCCCTTGTCGACCAGCAGGTCCTTGGCGGGATCGGTCAGCTCCAGCTGCAGCTCGCGTTCGGCCATCGACTCGCGGATGCGCACGAGCAAGAGCTCGACGATCTGGCGGATCTCCTCCTTCTGCAGCTTGTGGAACACGATCACGTCATCGATGCGGTTGAGGAACTCGGGGCGGAACACCTTCTTGAGCTCGCCCATGATGCGGTTCTTCATGTCGTCGTAGGTGATCCCGGTCTCATCGTCGGACACGGCGAAGCCCAGTGGCGTGTTGCGCGCGATCTCAGCCGCGCCGATGTTCGAGGTCATGATCACGATCGCGTGGCGGAAGTCCACGGTGCGGCCCTGCGCGTCGGTGAGCCGCCCGTCCTCGAGGATCTGCAGCAGGATGTTGAACACATCGGGGTGGGCCTTCTCGATCTCGTCCAGGAGCAGCACGCTGTAGGGCTTGCGCCTTACGGCCTCTGTCAGCTGGCCGCCCTCGTCGTAGCCTATGTAGCCCGGGGGCGAGCCGACCAGGCGCGAGACGGCGTGCTTCTCCATGTACTCGCTCATGTCGATGCGGATCATCGCCTCGTCGTCGCCGAACAGGAACTCGGCGAGCGTGCGCGCCAGCTCGGTCTTGCCCACACCGGAGGGGCCCAGGAAGATGAACGAGCCGGTCGGGCGCTTGGGGTCCTTCAGGCCCGCGCGCGAGCGACGGATCGCCTTGGAGATGACCTCGACAGCCGGGTGCTGGCCGATCACACGCTTGTGCAGTTCCTCCTCCATGCGCATCAGCTTCTGGGTCTCGGCCTCGGTGAGCTTGAACACGGGGATGCCGGTCCACATCGAGACGATGTCGGCGATCTCCTCCTCGCCGATCGCGGGACGCTCGACCGACTCGCCGGACTCCCACTCTTCCTCGAGCTCGCGCTTCTTGCCGGCGAGCTTGCGCTCCTCGTCGCGCAAGGCTGCGGCCTTCTCGAATTCCTGGTTCTCGATCGCCGCCTCCTTCTCGCGGCGCGTTGACTCGATCTCCTCTTCGAACTCACGGTTGGCGGGCGGAGAGGTCATCGACTTGATGCGCATCCGCGAAGCCGCCTCATCGATCAGGTCGATCGCCTTGTCGGGCAGGAAGCGATCTGAGATGTAACGGGAAGCGAGATCGGCGGCAGCCTGTAGTGCCTCGTCGGTGATTTGCACCTTGTGGTGCTGCTCATAGCGGTCGCGCAGACCCTTGAGGATCTCCACGGTCTGGTCGATCGTGGGCTCCTCCACGCGGATCTGCTGGAAGCGGCGCTCAAGCGCGGAGTCGCGCTCCAGGTACTTGCGGTACTCGTCAAGGGTTGTCGCGCCGATCGTCTGCAGCTCACCACGTGCCAAGGCCGGCTTGAGGATCGAGGCGGCGTCGATCGCGCCCTCGGCCGCGCCGGCACCCACCAGGTTGTGGAGCTCGTCGATGAACAGGATGATGTCGCCGCGCTGGGTGATCTCCTTCATCACCTTCTTCAGGCGCTCCTCGAACTCGCCGCGGTACTTCGAGCCGGCGACCAGCGCCGCCAGGTCGAGCGTGTAGATCTGCTTGTTCTTGAGCAGCTCGGGCACGTCGGAGTTGGTGATGCGCTGAGCCAGTCCCTCGACCACTGCCGTCTTGCCTACGCCGGGCTCGCCGATCAGGACCGGGTTGTTCTTGGTGCGCCGCGAGAGGATCTGCATGATCCGCTCGATCTCGGTCTCGCGACCCACGACGGGGTCGAGCTTGCCGTCGGCGGCCAGCTTGGTCAAATTCCTTCCAAACTGATCCAGCAGCTTGGAGGACTTCTTGCCCTCGCCCGGGCCGGAGCCAGAGCCGGCACCTGCGCCCGAGCCCTGGCGGCGTCCACCGGGACCGGAGAGCATGCGGATAACCTCGTTGCGGATCTTCTCGCTGTCGGCGTCGAAGTCGAGCAGGATGCGAGCGGCGACCCCCTCGTTCTCGCGCACGAGGCCGAGCAGGATGTGCTCTGTGCCGATGTAGTTGTGGCCCAGCGACAGCGCCTCGCGCAGAGCCAGCTCCAACACCTTCTTGGCGCGCGGGGTGAAGGGGATCTGACCGGAGGTGACCTCCTCGCCAGAGCCGACGATCCGCACTACTTGGGCGCGCACACGCTCGACGGTGATGTCCAGCGACTCGAGCACGCGCGCGGCAAGACCCTCCTCCTCGCGCAGCAAGCCGAGCAGGATGTGCTCCGTGCCGATGTAGTTGTGCTTGAGCGTACGCGCCTCCTCCTGCGCGAGAACGACGACCTGCCGGGCCCGTTCTGTAAATCGCTCGAACATGGGGTACGTCCTTCCTGTGCGGAGCACAAGCATCGCGCTTGTGATCCTGTGGCGCCTTTCAGGCAGTCTACCAACCGGGTATCCGGCCCCCGATGCCGCCCTCGCAGCGTTGGATGTGTATGCCCTAAAAGACCGCCACGCGAGCGCTAGTTGCGCATCGCGGGGAACAGCACGACCTCACGGATCGAGCTCTGCCCCGTGAGCAGCATCACCAGCCGGTCGATACCCAGACCGACACCGCCCGTAGGGGGCATGCCCTGCTCCAGCGCTTCCAGGAACAGCTCGTCATGGGGCTGGGTCTCTTCGTCGCCGGCAAGCGCGAGTCGCTGCTGGGCCTCGAAGCGCGCGCGCTGCTCGTCGGGGTCGGTCAGCTCGCTGAACGCGTTGGCGATCTCCATGCCCCCCGCGAACGCCTCCCAGCGCTCGGCGAGGCCCTCCTCGGAGCGGTGCGCGCGCGCCAACGGCGATAGCTCGATCGGGTAGTCGAGGATGAACGTCGGCTGGATCAGTGTGGGCTCCACGAACTTGGAGAGCAGGTCATCGGCCAGCTGAGGCCAGCTGATCCCCTCTGTGGGGATGCCAAGGTTGCGCTCGGCGATCGCACTGGCGAGCGCGGAGGTCTCGCGCAGCTCGCGCAGGTCGATGCCGCTGGCATCGCGCACCGCGTCGGTGAAGCGCACGCGGCGCCACGGCGCTTTGAAGTCAAGCTCCCCGTCGTAGCCGACCGCGTCGGCCGCACCCGCCACCATCGCCTCCAGACGCGCGGCCTCGCTTGTGTAGTCGGCGTAGGCCTCATACCACTCGACCACCGTGAACTCGGGGTTGTGCTTGGTGGAGAGTCCCTCGTTGCGGAAGTTCTTGCCCATCTCATACACGCGCTCCAGGCCCCCAACGATCAGGCGCTTGAGGTACAGCTCGGTGGCGATGCGCAAGTACAGCTCGCGGTCAAGCGCGTTGTGGTGGGTCGTGAACGGTCGTGCCATAGCACCGCCATAGAGCGGCTGCAAGACCGGCGTCTCGACCTCGAGGAAACCCTCGCCGTCGAGATACGCGCGCACAGCGGACACGATCCGCGCGCGGTCGGCGAACAGCTTGCGGGCATCCCCGCTTGCGATCAGATCTAGCTCACGCCGACGATGACGCGTCTCCACATCAATCAGCCCGGCGTGCTTGTCGGGTGGCGGGCGCAATGCCTTGCCGAGCACCTGAAAGCCATCCACCCGCAGCGTCAGCTCGCCGTGGCGCGAGCGCAGGGGGGCGCCGTCGACGCCGAGCAGGTCGCCGAGGTCGAGCGACAGCAGCTGCTTGAGCCGCTCAGGGCCAAGTATGTCCGCGCGCGCGTGCAGCTGGATCTTGCCGCTGCGGTCGACCAGATCCAGGAATGCCGCCTTGCCGGCGCCGCGACGCGCGGCGATGCGCCCGGCCACACGGTGGCGCTCCTCGGTCTCCTCGCCCACCTCCAGATGCTCATAGGCAGCGCGCACAGCTGCGATCGGCTCGACGCCCGGGTAGGAATAGGGCGCGACCTCCAGCCCCTCCTCGCGCAACCGCGCGGCCTTGGCGCGGCGCTCGGCGATCAGCTCGGGGAGACCGTGCGCGACGCATGCTCGCTCACCCTCAACCGGTCCCGACTGCTCGGGTTTGTGCGACTCGCTCTCACTCACAGGCGAGAGACTATTTGAGGCCGACGTCGATCTTCGTGATCTTGAGCTTGCGGGCGGGGCCGCGGGGAACCTGGACGGCGACGACGTCGTTGCGCTTGTGTCCCAGCAAGGCTCGCCCGACGGGCGACTCGTTTGAGAGCTTGGCCTCCTGCGGATCGGCCTCGGCCGAGCCGACGATCGTGTACTTGACCGACTTGCCGGTCTTCTCGTCCTTGACGTGCACGACCGAGCCGACGCCAACCACGTCGGTCGAAATCTCAGCGGAGTCGATCACGCTCGCCATGCGCAACTTCTCCTGCAAGGTGGCAATCCTTGACTCCAGCATCGCCTGCTCGTTCTTGGCGTCGTCGTACTCGGCGTTCTCGGCGATGTCGCCGAATTCGCGCGCCTCCTTGATCCGCTGAGCAACCTCACGGCGCTTGTCGGTGGAGAGCAGCTCGAGCTCCTCCTGGAGCTTCTCAAGCCCTTCTGGGGTGAGGATGACGTCCTTCGGCATATGGTGGGAGGACTCCGCGAGGTTGGCTTTGGCAAGCTACGAAAAACCCGCCTCTTCAGGCGGGGATCGCCACCCCTGCGGGCGCGGCGAGCGCAGCAGTATAGCGAGCGCTAACGAGTGTGGGGGCTCTTTGCAGGGACTCTCCCAAAGCCTTCGCATGCGCCTTCTCAAGTCCAAGACGCGCGACGTACCAGGGGTAGAACTTGCGCAGGTAGCGCGTCGCGCGCGCAACGCCGAGATGCTCGACCGCCCGGTCGATCGTCCACTCGAGCTCGCTCAGCACCTCCGAGCGCGTTGGGGGCCCCTGACGAGCGCCAAGCAATTGCTCGAACAGCCACGGGTTGCCGAGCGAGCCGCGCGCAAGCATCACGGCAGCGGCGCCGGTTTGCTGGAAGGCGGCGAGCGTGCTGTCCGCGTCGCTCAAGCCACCGGTGAGGATCACGGGCGCGTCGAGCGTCCGCACCAGTTGTGCCGCAAGTTCGTAGTCGGGGACGCCTTTGTGGTGCACGGCGGCGGAGCGCGGGTGGAAGGCGATCGCGCTGACGCCAGCTTCGCCCACCAACCTGTGGGCCAGCGCAAAGCCGCTCCTATCGCCGGGGCGTCGACCGGAGCGCAGCTTGACGGTTACGGGCAAACCACTGCCCTCGCGGGCGGCGCGCGCGACACTCACGGCCACGTCGGGATCGTCCAGCAGCGCGGCGCCGGCGCCGGTCTTGCAGACCTTCGGCACGGGGCAGCCCATGTTGAGATCGATCGCATCTGCGCCGGCCTCGGCGACAACCCTCGCCGCGACGCGCATGACGTCCGGGTCCTGGCCGAAGAGCTGGACGGAGACGATCCCGTCGAGCTCGCCGGCGCCACCGGCCGGACCGACCTGCCGCTCGCGCGGGTCGATGCGCAGCATCTCCACGCACGTGCGCTCGTTGCCATGGAAGATCGCGTGTGAGGAGAGCATCTCCGAGACCGCCATGCCGGCACCGTGACGCTTGGCCTGTAGGCGCACGAACCAGTTGCCGATGCCCGCTAGCGGCGCTAGCAGCACACGGTTGGGCACCGTGAGGGGACCGAGCGCCCAGCTGTCGGTCAGGCGAGCATCGGCTGTCATACGCCCAATGCTACGCCGCGTTCATCTCGTGGATGAGGCGCAGGCCGGTGAGCGTGAGCAGATCGTCAACCTCCTCGATCTCCTCGGTGAAAGGGACGACCAGGCGTCCGAGCCCGCCGGTCGCGACGACCGCGACGCGCGCGCCCAGCTCGTCGTAGATGCGGCGCAGGATCGCATCGACGGCGCCGGCGTAGCCAAACACCACCCCGGAGCGAATCGCGTCGATCGTGTTCTTGGCGATCACGCTCTTCGGCGGCGCGAGCTCGACCTTCGGCAGGCGCGCGCCGCGCTCGGTGAGCGCCTCGAGCGATATCTCCATACCGGTCATCAGCGACCCACCGACATACTCGCCGGCGGCGCTGAGGACGTCGAACGTGGTGGCGGTGCCGAAGTCCACGCACACGGCGGGCCCGCCGAAGCGCGCGCGCAATGCGACAGCGTTGACGAGCCGATCGGCGCCGATCTCGCGCGGGTTGTCGTAGCGGATCGCCATGCCGGTCTTCAGCCCGGGTCCAACGACGAGCATCTCGTGGCCGAGGTAGCGCGCGGCCATCGCCGTCCATTCGGGCTCCAGGTGCGGCACGGTGGAGGAGATGATCGAGGCGCTCAGGTCGGCGAAAGACAGTCCGCGCAGCTCCAGCAAGTTGCGCAGCGCCGCGCCGAGCTGGTCGGCGGTGGACTCGCGCACGGTCGCAAAACGCCAGTGCTCGACCAGCTCCTCGCCGCGGAAAGCGCCGAAATGCGTTTGTGTATTGCCGACGTCGACTACTAGCAGCATCGCCGGGAATTATGGGCCCAGCGCGCCCGTCCTGCGGTGAGGCCCTCGGCACCAGCGTCCCCGACCACGCCGCCACTCTCCCGGCGTCCACACTGCTGTACTGGTCGGCGGGCCAGCCAGGACGCACGCACGGGGCGATATGCCTATGCTGCGGAGCGTGAACGTGAAGCTGTATGCGCTGCCGGGATCGCACCCGTGCGCGGCTGTCGAGGCGGCGCTGCGCCTGAAGTCGATCGACTACAAGCGCATCGACCTGCTGCCACTGACACAGCTCGCGATCGGGCCGCTGCGCTACGGCGGTAGCACCGTGCCGGGGTTGCGCATCGACGGCGAGCGCCTCGCGGGCTCACGCACGATCATGCGTCGCCTGGATGCACTCGCGCCCGAGCCGCCGCTATTGCCACCGCTATCGGACGCGGTCGCGCGCGCGCGCGTATTGGAGGCGGAGCGTTGGGGCGACGAGGTGCTGCAGTCGGTGCCGAGGCGCCTACTCGATGCCGCATGGCTGCGCAACGCGGCATGCATGGAGAGCTATGCGGGCGACGCCAAGCTGCCACTCCCACGCTCGCTGTTGCGCCCGGCGCTGCCGCTGACGGCGAAGCTGATGGCGCGCCAGAATCACGCCGAGGACGACATCGTGCGCGCCGACCTGGCAGCCCTGAGGGCGCAGTTGGACCACATCGACGCGTGGATCGCCGACGGAGTGCTCGGTGGCGAGCAGCCCAACGCGGCCGACCTGCAGATCGGCAGCTCGATTCGCCTGCTGCTGACGATCGCCGACGTGCGTCCGACAGTCGAAGGCCACGAGGCGACCCGCCTCACCCGCTGGTTTGAGCCGCAGGCCGGCGAAGTGCCCGCGGGCACGCTGCCGGCGGAGTGGCTGCCAACGCCCGCCGTTTCCTGAGGCGCTGCTCGCGGCTCAGGCTTGGCCTGTGGCTTGGAGGATGTCGTGCCCTCGCTCCGTGAGCGTCCAGGCTCGCGCCATGCCCTTGGTCGGCCCGACGCCGGTATCGCTGATCAGGCCGCTGCGCTGCAAGCGCGCGAGCAGGCGCGAGGTCTGACCAGGGTCGGTTATGCCGGCGGCAATCGCGATCCGTTTACTCGAGGCACCAGGCTTCTCGGCGACCGACATGAGCACCCGCATGGTGCGATAGGTGATGCGAATCGAGAGATCCTTGAAAGGGTCAGTCGGCAGCCTGCGGACCCCCGTGCTCGGCGACGGTAGCGGTAGCGTCAGCTCACGCCGTGCCGCCGCCGTGCCGAGATAGGGCTGGACAATCGTCGCCATCAACGGCCCCACCAGCTCCACCAGTGGCTGAGAATCCGTGGACGGCCGCGTGCTCGCTTCCAACATGCGGGCGTGGATGACACTGAAAACGGCGCCGACAGCGGCCTCTGCTGTTAGTGGTGGTGGTTGACGGTTTGCCTTAACTTCCGAGCGTCCCCGGTCGACGAATGTGATGATTTGGGCGATACCACGCCTGCGGGCCTCGAGCGTGTCGTGGCCCGCGCCGAGCGCCTCGACAATCAGCAGGCGCGCGATACCGGGCTCGCTGTCGAAGAAGCCGAGCAATGCCGTGAGCCCGGCACGCATCTGCTCGAGCCATTTGCGCGACCTGCGCTTATCGCTCGCCTGTCGCTCGCTCTCCTCGGCGGGAGCCACGGCCTGCTCGACGACACGCGCCGCCTGCTCCATCGAGTCGTCGAATGTCGCAAGCAAGCACGCCTGTACGTCGGGGAAGCACTCATAGAAAGTGCGCCGCGAAAGTCCCGCACGCTCACACAGTGTCGCGACCGTGATCGCGTGGATTCCCTGCTCGTAGGCCAGTTCTACCGTCGCACACAGCAAGCGCCGGCGCTGCATGCCCGCGACATGCCCGCCCTGACGCCCCGCCCGATCGCGCGGACCGACACGGCTGGGACGCACGGCGCGGCGCGTCCCAGCTGGTCCGTTGCGGGAGGCCACAGTTACCACACCCCTATTTCCTCTTTGCTTTTCTCGCGCCATGCTTGGCTTTAGTCTTTGTTTTCTTAGGGCGCCTAACAAAAAGAGGTTTTGGGATGCTGTTGTCGTAGACGGTGTCCATGGCGAAACCTTTGGTCAGTGATGGGTTGTGGGCTCGTATTGAGCCGTTGTTGCCGCGTGTGGAGCGTCGGTATCGGTATCCAGGGCGCAAGCGGGTGCCGGATCGGCAGGCCCTGACGGGCATCCTGTTCGTTCTCAAGACGGGCATTCCGTGGGAGGATCTGCCGCAAGAGATGGGCTGTGGGTCGGGGATGACGTGCTGGCGGCGCTTACGGGACTGGAACGAAGCGGGGGTTTGGGAGCGCTTGCACCAGGTGCTCCTAGACGAACTGCAAGACGCGGGAGCGTTGGACTGGTCAAGGGCGGTCGTGGACAGCTCGCACGTGCGAGCAAAAGGGGGGGCGAAAAGACAGGCCCCTCGCCCGTCGATCGCCGCAGGCCGGGCTCCAAGCACCACGTGATCTGCGACGGTCAGGGAACCCCTTTGGCTGCGACTCTCACCGCCGGTAACCGCCACGACATAACCGAGCTCATCCCGCTCGTGGATCGGGTCCCGCCAACCGGCGTTCACGGCAAGTTCAGGCCAAAGGCGCTGCTCGCCGACCGGGCATATGACAGCCGCAAGCACCGCGAGGCGCTCCGCGCAAGGGGCATCACGCCCAGAATCGCCAAACGCAATACCCCCAACGGGTCGGGGCTCGGCAAAGAACGCTGGGTGATCGAGCGCACGATCTCCTGGCTGCACCAACACCGTCGCCTCGAGCGTCGCTATGACAGACGCGCCGACATCCACGAAGCCTTCCTCACAATCGGCTGCGCCCTCATCTGCCACCAACAACTCCAAAACTCATTCTGTTAGGCGCTCTTAGCCTTCTTTGTCTTCGGGCAGCCCGTGACGCTTATCGGGGTGGATTGATGGAGCACGGCGCCGTCCTGGCCCGTAAACGCTGTGGGCATCGCGAGTCTGGTCTTGCAGAGGTTCCCGTTCGCGGCGAGGGCTGAGTATTTGCCTTGGGGCAAGCTCAGTTCGAAACTGGCGATCGGGACATCGGGCACGTTCTTGAACGTACTGCTAGTGATGTTCGTTTTGTTATTGATGAATGTCGAGCCGACAAGATCGACAGTCACGCCATAACCCTGCAGCACCGCGATCAGCGAGGGGAATTCTTCTCCGGCATGGCTGACGAAGTACGCTGGTCCTTCAATTGGAACGGGTAGGACCGGCGTGATTGCCTTAGCGTGACCGACGATCGATGCTGGTGGACAGTTAGCGGGGTTAGCTTCGAACACCTTCGCCGAGCATGCCTTCTGCAATGTCGTCAATCTCGACGGGAGTTGCTTTGGTAGGTCTACCTTGACCGACTCGATGTTTGACTGCGACGATGCTTGGTTCGCCCCAAGGTTTCCCGTCGGGTATACGATCTTCGCGGTCAGGCTCGCCCCGTTCGCTCGTGATGTTTTCCCTGAGGTTGTGACTTTGAAGTTGGGTTGGAACGCGAGGCTGCGACACGAACCCATCTGGAAATGGCTCGATACCGGCGCTGTCGCTCCTTCAAAGCTGTAGGCGGTGCCGGAGAAGCTCATGGGGTTACAGCTCGTTGGGTTGAACATGAATTCTGGACGGTCGATCACGGCGTCTATCTCGCGAATATCAGTTGGTATGCCCTTCACGGTCTTTGGGAACGCCGTCGTTGAGATCGTCAACTGCGATGTATGCGGGTCTACTTCGATCTTTGCTCTGACCACTTCGGTGCCGAGGTTGAATGGGCCGGCGACTATCGGCACCGCGATAGACAGGCCGAACGGTGCGCCCTCATACGGGCCCGTCAGATAGATCGGTGCTGGTGGAGCACCAGGCTCCGGCAACACGAACGGGTATGGGCCTGGTCCGACCTCAGCAACCGTATGTCCTATCTGCGATGCGCTTGAGCAGGTTCCTGTGGCAGCTTGTGGTTCCCCGCAGAGTGGGACTTTGGCGATCATGCCCAGTAGTCCCTCTGGTGTCTTGAACTGTAGTTTTTCGATGTGCTGCTGCCCATCGTTACGCGACAGCAACATCGTGAAATCCGTATAGCCACCCGCCTGATCCGTCGTGGCACCCGCAGTCATCGTCGGCGTGAACGGTAGTGGTCCCGTACAGTTCGACACACTGCTGCCGTCTGGACCGGCGGTGATCTGGAAGTTGCTTTCCGATAGCGCATCCGCCGTCAACGGTGTAGTCCATGGCGTAAAGTCCGCTGTCGCGGTATACACCCCACAGAACTGTGGTGTCACAAGCGCTGCTTGCGCACCACCACTGAAGCTCAACACGAATTCGTTTAGTGGAGCGTCAGGTGTTCCCGGGTCTTGTGGAGTGCCCTTGAATGTGGTCGTTATCTGACCCGTCTGTTCATTCAAATGCACGGTGCCGATCAGCTTCAAATACACTCCTTCGCCTTCCGCCGCGACCAACAACTGCAGATTCGGGGGATTGGACTGCAGGACATACACGCTGCCTTTCAAACGACCCGGCAACAGAGGCGTTGAGATTTCATCAGTCCCTACCTTTGACGCCGCGGGACATGACGGTGGACCGTCCATCGTTTCCTTTTCTGCTTCAGGACCACCGATGTTCTCCTGCCATGGTTGACATGCCGCTAGACCAGTGGCTTGTCCTGGATTGATCGCTACCCCTTCCGGTAGTACGACTGTTGTTTCCTTCAAACCGGGGGTAGCCAGTCCTTCTGGGTTCAGTCCTTGGGGGACCTTGACGGTCGCTGTTAGGCCCGCTGGGGTGTCTGAGAAGCTGGTGTCTGGAGCTAGTTTCACATATGGCGTGAAATGCTTGAGCTTTTCGCAACCAGTGATCGCGACTGGAGTGTTTTCATTGTTGTGCCACGGAACTTCGAATGGGGCGCTGTTCAGGCTTTCGTTCTGCCATGCTCCGACCTCTTCAAAGCTGAACTTGTTTTCGCCGGGTTCACGGCCCGGTCCCCCGCACGCTGTCGGCAACGACAACAATGGTTTGTTTGGGGCTCCTGTGTGGTGTTCGCTTGGATTGCCCCAGATCGTGGTGGTGTTCCACACGATCTTGCGCTCGGGAACGTTAGCGTGCTCGGTAATACCATAGTCCCCGCCGCTACGCACGCGGGCATCGATGAACACGTTGACGTTACCGTCGAATGTGAACGCGAACTCAGCGGCGATACCTGGCGGTGGCACCATATTGAACACGGGCCAATCAAAACTAGTCCCGTCGCCCGATATCGAGGCGACGTCTTCGCCGATCTGACTGTCGGGGCGACAAAACCCCTCGTTCTCTAGTTCTACTCGGGTGCACTTTGGTATTGCACCGGGTTCGCCGACGATCCCTGATGGAAGGCTCACATTAATGAATCGTGGTTCGCCACCACTCGGTGTTTCCTGACCCCTACCAACACCTGTACTAGTCGTCGCGAACGCTACCGTGATCCCATATGGGTGCGAACCGGCCTGCGTATCGATCGTACCATCAGCATTGGTAACCCACGCATCGGCATTAACGAGACCAAAGGGTGCTGGTCCCGTACCGTAATGCACAGGAACGGTCGCATTAGTGACATTCAATGCGCCACCACCACTCATGCTCACACGATCCGGTTCACTCGACGGATTCGCAGACACACGCACAGGAATTTCGAGTAGAGCCGGATCTCCGCTCACTTCGATTGGCGCCATTCGACAAGTGACTATCGTTCCTTCTGAGCATCCTTCAGACAATGTTGTGCGTGGTTTATTGTTTACCACTATTTCTTTGATTGCTTCCAATCCTACCGGTAGTGTATCCGTTACCGTTGGGCCTTCGCTTCCCTGCGCACCACCCACATTATAAATATACAAGAACAGGTCACCAGTACCACCAGGAGGGAGGTTCGTCGGAGCAAAACGTCCGATCACCTCATAACCAGGCGCAGGATTATCAGCCACCGCCAAAGACACGAATACCAAAGCTAGCCCGCAAGCTGCAAGGACGGACAGCACGATACGCTTCAACATTATTTCCTCCCCTTGACTGCTGTCCCCGAACCCTTATGAACGTTCTTTGATGACCCGTATTGCTTCCTGGCTTTTGCTTCGCATGCTGCTCGCTTACGCTTGGGCTTCTTGTGACAAGCTTTCAACGCGCCAGTCAGCTTTTGTGCTCGCGATAGCGACTTAGACTTTGCTTTGACCGTCGTGATCGTGGGAGCCGTGAAGTTACCGACGCCTTCGAATGTGACGCTAGACGGCGTCGCGAACGTTGGTGGTGGCGCGGGCACACCCTGACAACCAGTACCCGTGCATTGCGGCGGAGACACAGGTTTCGCACCATCCACCCTCACATCGTAAAGATCGAACGCTTCGTTCTGATCTTCAGGAGCCAGTTGTGCGCGCGTCACCAAGAACACATCGTTGCCGCTTTCACTCGAGCCTACCAACCACGAAGCAGACACGCTCGAGCCACCGGACAGCAAGTAGACACACCCACCATTCACAGCCGATACTGTCGTGCAAGTACCAGACCCTTCGCGCTCCCACTCATACACATTTTGCTTACCATTCGTGGCTTGTCCCACCAACGGTGAGCTGGAGTCGAAGAACATGCGATCACCGTCCTCGCTAATCAATTGCGGTAGACGCGTGTCGCTCCAGCTGACCGGTAGATAGCCAGAGGCGCCTTCTCGTGTCGAACCGCACGATGCACAAAACAGGCTGTTCGATCCCGCCTCATACACGTACACCTCTTCAGCACCATTATTCGGATACCCATCCGGATAACCAGTCACGCTCAACGACTCGCTCGACATGAACACCAGACTTTCACCACTATTAGTCACAAAAGACCTGGTCTTAGCCAAACCCCCAATCCAATCACCAGATTCGACGGGGTAGCCTCCGCCACCCAACGGGACTTCATTACCGTCTCCACCCAAGAGCCTCGCTATAAACCGAGTCTGGCCTTTATCCAAAAGATATAGATTGCACCCGGTTCCAGTTTCGCATGTCTGGACTGTAGCCCCAGGCGCAAGCGCGCCCTTCGCCGCGAAATAAACATGTTCACCATCTTCACTCACCCCGAGCACACCAACCACACCCGCACCACCACCAGCCAAAACTTCACGAGACACGCCACCGGCTTCCGGTTCCGCATCGAAACGATAAAGTTCGCCGCCTTCCGTATAGAACGCGTAGCGACCATCCACAGCCGACGCCCAATACCGCGCTTCACCATCAGACACCACAACCGTACACGCATCACTCAAAACACTACATTTACCATTCACGATCGGGCTCTGGGGCTTTCCAGGATTCTCACGCAAATAAATACGGATAGGCCGCTCCGTTGGAAAATGCACTTCATTGTATGTTGTTTCAATACTCGACCAATACACACGCTTACCATCCGCAGAGATCGCCCCCCTAAAATTAGGATCATCACCTACTGGTTCGTTAAGTGGTGGTGCGCCAAACGTCGCACCAGGCACCACCCTCCCTTCAGGCGAAACATCAACCAAATTCAGCTTGCTATCAACCGAGTCGTACAGATAGTTTTCGTTGTGTTCTTGGCCTTCGGCGATCTCTTGCTTCACATCATTCTCGAGTTCCGTTTCAAACGCACCATCACCAGTAAGCAACGCATCATTTGCCTCGAACAAAACGTTACTATAATCCGACGACCATCCAGCAAAAACAGGTACCTCGCTCTCCAAGCCAAGGACAGCGACACCTGAGTTAATACCGAACCCCCCTTGTCCTGTGGATCTGTTCGGGTGAACATCATTCGTAAAAAGTGGCCGATAGACGTCGCCGCTCATCGCACGCTCGTAGAGAACACTATAACCTTCGCCAAGCGCTTCCGGCGAAAGCGAGATTTCTGGTTCCACTGGAGTGCCTGATGTAATTATTCCGGCTGATAGGTCATTAGAAAATCCTTGATAATAAGTGGAAAAGACGCCCGCCGGCTGAATACTATTAGTCACCCATCCGCTTGCCAGACGTCTAGCCAAAAACTGGTTACCACGTCCGTTTCCGTCTTCCCCATTGCCTCCACCAGAAGTAGCTTCACCCTCATACGCCACCGCAGACCCATCAGCCGACACCTGGAACAAATGCCTCGTAGGGATACCTTCCACGTTTTCTGTATAGGTCGTGGGCAAAGCTTCCGGTACATAAACACCTGCGTTCTCATTCTCCGGTGGAGTGACCATTTCATAAGCCCGGTTATCAGGCAGACCCTGACTACCAGCCGCAACCGGTTCGCGCGTCGTAAACGTCGCATCAAGAGACCATTCGCTACCAGTACTGTTAGTCGCAACGACCCGATAATGGTAATCGCTATTGGGCACCAAACCCGTCAACTGTGCTTGGATACCAGCAGGCCCATGTTGCGCACTGACGCTCACTTCGGGCGTACTTGACCCATACGTGCTGGTAGGCCCGTACTCCACACGATAGGTAGTGACTTCCCCATGCGGATAGATTTCGGCACTGACTTTCGCGCCGGTCGAAGTGACGTTCGCGACCGATGCGCTGGCGATCGCAGGTGCCTGGTGTCCGGTCAACACCGACACTTCATTGCCCTGAGCCTGTTCGCCAAACAGGTTCGTCACGACCAGGCAGAACGTGTAGTCCTCATTCGGTTCCAGTTCCGCGGCTTCGACAGGAGATACCTGGAACCGCATGGCTTCGGCGACTTCGACTGGCGTCGTGTTCTTCCCGCGCGTACACGTACCATTCGTGTTGTAGTCCAACTGATAGCTCAAACGACCAGTAGCACCACCAGGATTCAACTCTCCTTCAAACGTCGCAGTCGTCGCCGTAACGACACTCGCGGGTTCCCTCAACACGGGAGCTTCAAGTGATGACGAAGTCGTGAACGTAGCTGGTGTGCTGAGGGCCTGTTCGCCTTTGATCCCATTGCGAACCAGCAAGCACACCGAGTATTCGGTATCCGGCGACAGACCCTGAAGCGTTTCGCTGACGGCTTCTTTACCCGCACCCAATGATATGCCAGGCGATGCGGGTGCTTTGCCTTCCCCTACACACCCTGCTTTACCCTGCTTATAAAGGAATTCGTACGTACCCAGTTCATAAGTGCCCGGAGCACCTTCAACACCCGGGTTCAAAACACCATTAACGACAGCCGTCGTAGACGGAACAAGCGCTTCCACCGACACTTCAGGCGTTTCAGGAGCCACCGCCAACGCAGGCACAGCACTCCACACAAGCCAACCCACCAATACACAGCACACAACCATGACCGGCAGGACCGGCTTACGAGCACCTATAGACACAACCCCTCCTCCAAGAACGATCCACACGAAACCCGCGGGACCGCGGGCACAACAAAACCACCCTGGGAACACAACCCATGGCGGCAAAAGAACATGAAGCGCCGCAGCAGCGACGCGGAAGACCAAGCCGGCCCGTACGACCGACTGGAACGACAGTCTGGCTTGCGGCTAGCGGCCGCACATTCCCCTTCCCCCTCACGGGGGATCCCGGCCGGCCGCCAGGCCGGACCGAGGGGGTTACGCCGTGTGGCGCAGAGAGAGAGAGAGAGAGAGAGAGAGAGAGAGAGACGCGTCAGCGACGCTGACGCGTCCTATAACGGACCCGCCACTGACACACGGACTCTCAACAACGCTATTCCCCAAAGAAAACACGCGAAAAACAACCCTCTCTCAAAAAACGACCCGGTCCCTCTCCCAAGGGCCCTGCTGAAAAGTTCAGTGTCGACCACAGGGACCGACCCAAACCCGACCTTATGTTCGCCTGGCCCCTAATGGGAGCCCGCAACCAACAAGGCAAACCGCCCCATATGGCTGCTCGTAACCCTTGTGGATTACAAAGACATGGCTCTTTATACCGCAAGCGGTGCTTGCTGTCAAGTCCCCGGGCACCCCACAGGTGCTGAGCTGTGTATACGCGAGCCCCCTATTAGCACTACGCGGCGGCGTGACCGCTCGGCATCCGACTACGCCCGACCAGTCTCGGCGAGCGCATCGGCCGGCGCGAGCGCGAGACCCCTCGAGAGCAGATCGCGCGTGTCGCAACTGACGAGCGTACGCTCGCCCTGGCCGGAGGCCGCTACGTATGCCGCGTCGTATACGGAGATGGCGTGCTGCTCGGCGATCTCGGCCGCGCGCGTGAGCAGAGCGCTCGTGGATGCGAACACACCTCCGTCACCAGCGATCCGCTCGATGACTTCCAGCAGTGTGGCGACCCTCGTGGGCTCCCGCCAGGCACGAACGGCCACATTCGCGACCTCGTAGCGCGCGAGATCGAGCGTGGCGAGTGTAACCTCAGGCTCGCTGAGAACCGTGCGAGCGGCATCGTGGTGCTCATCGTCAGAGTCGAACACCGCCAGGATGACGCTCGCGTCGAGCAGAAGAGTGCTCACCGCGAGGGTCTCGCCGCCTTCACCAGCTCCGCCGCGTTACCACCATGCGGCGAGACATCCTTCAAGAGCACATGCATAGCCGCGGCACGATCGGCACGACGCTTGCGCAACGCTGAGTCGGCGAAGCCGCGCAGGACAGCGCTGCGCGTACTGCCCAAGCGCCCGGCCTCTGCGTCCACCTCGGCCAGTAGCGCGTCCGGCATGGAAACCATCACCTTCGCCATGGGCTGAGTATACCAAGGTATATGAGAGACGTCAAAGGATGCGAAGCCCGAGATCGTGGAGCGCGACGGTCAATGCCACTGCGATGGGGCAACACCCCGATCGACTCACTCGATGGTCCCGTCCGTCAACAGTCCCTCTACCCAGCCGCCTACATGTACTCAGCCTTGTCCTGTGGCTTGGAGGATGTGCTGTCCGCGTTCGGTGAGTGTCCAGGAGCGTGCTTGGCCCTTGGTGGGTCCGACGCCGCTGTCTTGTATGAGGTCGTAGCGCTGCAGACGCGAGAGCAGTCGTGATACTTGTCCGGGGTCCGCAATGCCAGAGGCGTCGGCGACCTGTTTGCTCGAGGAGCCGGGGGTTTGGGCGATCGAGGTGAGCACACGCGCGGTGCGATAGGTGAGACGTATCGGCAGATCCTTGAAGGGGTCGGCCGGAAGCCTCGGCACTGCTGGCTGCGTGGGAGCGGGAACGGGCCGATCCAGCTCCTTACGCGCGACGGCGGGTCCAAGATAGGGCTGCACGATCATCGCCATCAAGGGGCCCGTAAGGTCCACAAGCGGCGGCGAGTCCTTGGCCTGCCTATACCCATCGGGACGCCCCTGAGAGGCTCCGGAGCGGGATCGCTCCAACATGCGTGCGTGGATGACGCTGAAGACGGCACCGACGATCCCCTCGGCTGTCAGTGGTGGCGGTTCACGGCCTGCTTTCGTTTCTGAGCGTCCCTGGTCGATGAAGCTGATGATTTGGGCGATACCGCGCTTGCGGGCCTCGAGCGTCTGGTGGCCCGCGCCAAGCGCCTCGACTATCAGCAGGCACCCGATACCGGGCTCACGGTCAAAGAAAGACAGCAATGCCGTCAGGCCCGCACGCGCCTGTTCCCTCCAACTCTGTGCCCCGACAGCAGCATCTCGCACAACCTGCGTTGCTTGTTCCATCGCGTCATCGAACGCGGCAAGCAGACACTGCTCGCGCTCATCGAAGCACTCGTAGAACGTGCGCCGCGACAGTCCCGCGCGCTCACACAACCTGGCAACCGTGATCGCCTGCGCACCATGGTCGTAGGCAAGTTCGACGGTCGCGCTCAGCAAGCGCCGGCGCTGCATCTCCGCGACATGCCCACCCTGGCGCCCAGCACGATCTGCCGGACCGTTGTGCTCGCGCCGTCGCGACCGGTTCCCCTCAGGCATGGCTCGTGGGCGGTGCGATGGCACCGTGCACCTCCCAACCACGCTCAGTCAACGTCCATGCATTGGGAGCCCCATGCTCCGCCACGGACTCAGCGTTCTCCACCAGCCCGGCGCGCTGCAAACGCGCGAGCAACTTCGATACCTGACCCTGATCGGAGATCCCCGCACCCTCGGACACCACCCGGTTGGACGAGCCTGGATCGGCAGCGACCGCCATCAGCACGCGCATCGTGCGATACGTGAGGCGCATGTCAAGCTCATGCAGCGGATTCCCCACCGCTTCGCGCGGAGCCTTCGTCTCTACCTGGGGAGCGGGCCGCTCGAGCTCACGTCGCGCCACGGCTGGACCCAAATAAGGCAACACAATCATGCTGGTGAGCGAGCCAACCAACCCAAGCAACGACTCCCCGCTGTCCTCCACCAACCGTCCGTGCAGAACCGCGAGCACGGCACCAACAGCACCCTCGGCAGTCACGGATGCCGACACTGGATCGACCTGCTCCGGCGCGGGCGCGTCAGCATCGCCGCGACCCTCGTCGACAACCGTGTTCAGTCTCGCGAGAACTGCAGCGCGACGCCCAAGCGCCCGCGGGCCAGCCGCCAACGACTCCACGATCAACAAGCGAGCAAGGGCAGGTTCCTCGTCGAGGAGCCCGAGCAGCGAGATAAGACCCTCGCGGATCCCCTCCGACCACTCAGACGCCTGCTCATACGCCGGAGCAACCGCGCTTGCGACGCGAGCGATGCCCTCGTCAAACGCGGCGAGAAAACAGTCTTCGCGATCGGTGAACAGTTCGTAGAACGTACGCCGCGAGACACCCGAGCGATCAACCACATGCGCAACAGTCACCTTCCCCACTCCACGCTCCGCGACCTCGACCACCATCGCCGCAAGGATTCGCGCGCGCTGAATACTCGCTACATCGTCAAACCCTAGATCGTGCTGGCCGGGACACGCAACCACACGCACCCCGACCTCTCCGTTACGGGAGGACATGAGCAATACACCCCTATTTCTTCTTTTTGTTTCCTTTAGCGTGCTTGCCCTTGACCTTTGTTTTCTTTGCCTTCTTCGCCTTCGAGCAACCAGTGACGCTCACCGGCGTTGACTGATGGATCACCGCGCCATTCTGACCCGTAAACGCGGTAGGCATGACGAGCTTGCTCTTACAGAGGTTCGTGTTCGCTGCCAGTGCCGAGTATTTCCCTTGGGGTAGGTTCAGTTCAAAGCTTTGTATCGGGACGTCTGGTACTTCCTTGAACGTGCTGCTCGTGATCCCGGCTTTACTGATAAAGGTGCTGCCGATGAGTTCGATCTTCACGTTATCGCCCTGCAATAGGAAGATCAGGTTCGGGAATTCTTCCCCAGCATGACTAACGAAATATGCTGGTCCTTCCACCGGCACAGGCAACAACGGCGTAACCGCCTTGCCGTGACCCACGATCGAGTCGGGCGGGCACAAGGCCGGGTTCGCTTCAAACGTTCTCGCAGGACACGCCTTCTGCAACGTCGTCAAACGTGATGGTAGCTGCTTGGGGAGGTCCACCTTGACGCTGTGAATATTCGATTGTGAGGACGCTTGATTGAACCCAAGATTCCCAACCGGATACACGATCTTTGCGGTAAGACTCGCACCATTCGCCCGTGATGTTTTACCTGAGGTCGATACTTTGAAGTTCGGCTGGAACTTTAGTGCTTGGCAGGATCCGACCTGGAAATGGCTGAATATCGGTGCCGTTGCACCTTCGTTGCTGAATGCGGTCCCTGAAAAGCTCATCGGAGCGCAACTGGTTGGGTTGAACATGAATCCTGGACGGTCGATCACGGCGTCTATTGCGCGTAGATCGGTCGGGATCCCGTCCAAGATCAACGGTAGTGGCTCTGTGGTGATTGTCAGCTCACTGGTGTGGGGGTCCACTTCGATCCTCGCACGAATGATCACAGTTCCAAGGTTGAATGGTCCCGCCACGACGGGGACCACGATCGAAAGACCGAATGGTGCTCCGTCATATGGGCCGGTCAAATAGATCGGTGCCGGTGGTCCTCCTGCTTGTGGCACCTCAAACGGGTACGGTCCGGGACCGGCAGTAGTGACAGTATGCCCGATCTGGGACGCGGAGGAGCATTCTCCCTTCGCTGCCTGTGGTTCCCCACAGAGCTGGACCTGGCTTATCATTCCCAGCAAGCCCTCGGGTGTTTTGAACTGCAAGCGTTCGATGCGCTGCTGCTCATCGCCGCGTTGCAATAGCATCGTGAAGTCCGTATAACCACCGGCCTGATCTGTGGTGGCGCCGGCTGTCATCATGGGTGCAAATGGCATCGGCCACTGGCACGCCGATCCACCGGGACCGGCACTGATTTCGAACCTGCTGAGTAGATTCGCTTCTTCGACTAGTGGTGCGGCCCATGGCACGAACTGTGCGCTGGAACCGTATATGCCGCACTTTAGCGGTGTCGCTAGTGCTGCTTGTGCGCCACCGCTGAACGTCAGCTTGAAATCCGTGAAAGGAATATCTGGTGTCTTTTCGAACGTTGTCGTCAACTGTCCTGTCTGTTCGTTCAGGTGCACGTTACCGACGAGCTTCAGGTTTACGCCTTCCCCGGACGCGGTGACCAACAATTGTAGGTTTGGTGGGTTCTGCCCCAAGATATAGACGTTGCCTTCGAGCTTGTTCGCCAACAGTGGTGATGTGATTTCATCGGTCCCAACCTTCGATGCTGATGGGCAGGATGCTGCTTTCTCGTTCACTTCCCCGTCCGGTTCCTCGCCAAGGGCCTCCTCGGAGGGTTGGCAGGCCACCAGACCCGTGGCCTGACCGGGATTGATGACTACGCCTTCCGGCAACGTCACGGTCGTGTCCTTCAATCCTGGTGCGCCAAACCCTTCCGCGTTCAAGCCCTGTGCCATTTTCACATCGACAGACAACCCCGCCGGCGTATCCGCGAAGCTAGTGTCCGGTGCCAGTGAGATCGACGGGACGAACGGTCGCAACCGTTCACAACCAGTGAAACCAACAGGAATATCTTCATTGTTATGCACCGGCACACTCATACTCCTCCTCGCGACATGTTCATCCTGCCACGTCGCCAGCTCTTCGATACTGAATTCCTGTGGTTCTCGACAAGACGTCGGCAACGTCAACAACGGCCGCGGACCACCACCGGTCCCATACTTACCCGGGAAACCCCAGATCGTCGTCATGTTAAACGTGATTTTGCGTTGCGGAATGTTAGGGACATGCGTCGTGATCCCGTTATCCCCACCTGTGCGAACACCAGAATCAAGGAACACCTCGATACCATCCTGATTGAACGCGAACTGCGCCGCCACCCCGGCCGGCGGCACCAGATTATATACGGACGAACTGGCAAGCAAATCATTGCCTTCAATAGTGGTACGGTTGATTCCGATAAGACTATTTTGAGGGCACAGTTCCTGGTCGAACTGAGATCGCGTGCATTGCGGCACCGCTCGCGGGTTCCCCACCAGACCAGGAGGAAGATTCACGTTTATGTAACGAATATCGCCACCAACAGGTGTTTCTGCAAACAAATGATCGCCGGGAGACGCTGCCGCACCAACATTTGTGTCGTTCAAACCGAATGTGACCGTCAACTCATAGGGGTGTGAACCTGCCTGCGTGTCTGTCGTCCCGTCCGCATTTGTCAGCCACGCATCGAAGCTGGAAAACCCCTGATCCGCCGGCGTCGAGCCGAAGGCTACAGGGAACGAGGCGTCCGCCGGGCCTAGCGCGCCACCACCACTCACAGACGCCCGGTCAACCCCACTGCCTTTCGCTTCCGAGGAAACCTTGACATGGATATAGACAATGAGTACTTCTTGATTGGAAGAAGATAGGGTGCCGGCAACTTCTTCGTTCGTGGTTGGTCTAGCTTCTGGCAGTTCGCATGTCACGCTCGCGCCGATCGAGCATTTGCCGAGGTTCACGTCATTCCAAAAAGCATCTCCGACTTCGACGCTTGTCGCCGTCAGCCCTGGTGGGAGCGAGTCGGTGAATATCGCTCCAGGGGTCGACGGCGCCGCGCCGACATCGTACACATAGACCCTGAGCACCCCTTCGCCACCAGGAGGCAGGTCCGTTGGCTGCGCCCGGCCGACAATCTCAAAGCCCGGTGCCGCCGGTTCTACTGCCAATGCCGGCGGCGCGGCAAGCACACAGAATCCGCAAAACGCGAACAGAATCGACAAACACCTCTTGAGCATCATTACTTCCCCTCCCGCTTGCTTGCCGACTTTCCCGACCCCATCGTCTTCGTCTCGTACCGCTTGCGCGCACGACCTTCACACGCCGCTCTCATACCCTTCGCTCGCTGCTTGCGACACTGCTTCAGCGCTCTCGTCAGCTTCTGCTTACGGGTCAATGCCCTAGCCTTCGTTTTCACCACACTTTTCGGCGCCACAGTCGACGTGAAGTTCCCGACACCACTGAACGTCACACTCGCCGGAGTGGCAAACACCGGTGGCGGAGAGGGAATACCCTGGCAAGCAGTACCCTCGCATACCGGCGGCGACACCGCTTCCACGCCACCAACCCGCGCGTCATACAGATCGACGTTTTCGTTGCCGTCCTGCGGACTCAAACGCTGACGCGTCACGAAGAACACATCGTTACCACTTACGCTCGCTCCAACAAACTCCGCCGGACCTTCCCTACCCCCGGAAATCAAATACACACAGCCAGCTTCTTCACGACACTCCCCACTACCGGCACGCTCCCACTCATACACATCCATCGTCCCGTTAATATCGTGCCATACCAGTGGCGCTTCGCTGTCGAAGAACACACGATCCCCATTTTCAGAAATCCACTGCGGCAACAACAATGCATTGTTATCAGCCGGCAATTCACCACCACTAGCCTGTGCACGACACGACGCGCATATCAGGCTATCGTCCTGTGCGTCAAAGACATACGCCTCCGGTGCTCCTTCCCTCGGATAAGAGCTATTTGTCAGGTTCTCATTAGCCATGAACGCAAGCGTTTCACCACTCGGTGTCGCACGCGCCTGACGTACAGCAATATTACCCGACCAGTCATTATTGTCTTCTTCAGATGCAAGCGTCGCGATAAAGACCGTCTTATGCTGTCCTGGATGTTCGGGATCGGGCTCCTGCAAATACAGGTTGTCAGAGCCTTCGACAGGCACCTGTTTCGCATCGTTTTCTACCCCAGCCAAAGCTTCGGTCGCGACATAATAGACATACGCGCCATCTTCACCCGTTTCGTTGACGGCGACGACGGCCTGCACGCCTTCACTCGCACCCGCGAGTTCCCTCCGCGTTTCGTTTTCCACATCGAAACGCCACAATTTCCCGGTTTCTATATAGAACGCGAACCGCCCATCAGGACTCGCCGTCCAAAACTGAGCTGGACCAGCAGACACCTGGACAGTCCTCGCCCCACCCTCACGCACATAAACCGCCTTTGGACGCAACCTGACTTTCTTACCTCCAGCACCGGGTGCATAATTCAATGGGATTTCTGTAACGCTCGACCAGAAAATCCTTGACCCATCAGTCGAAATTACGTGACTACGAGTTGCCTTCGGACCACCAAACGTCGCTCCCTGCACCACAGTACCTTCAGGAGACACGTTCACCAAACTCAAAGACCCACCAACAGACACATACAACTCAGGATGATCGTCCGTACCCTGAAGCGCTTCTATTTCTTCCTGCTTTGCGTTGACTTCGACACCCTTTGCTTCCGTTCCACTCCCATTCTGCCCTTCACGTTCATGCAGTTCCTGATATTCGCGTCCTAGCCTAATCCATTCTTCGTCAAGAGGCGTTATCTGATCGACTTCAGCCTTGACGTCATTATTGAGTTCGCTCTCGAGGGATGTTCCTTGATCTGGCAACAGATCGTCGTTAGCTTCGACCAGCATATGAGAAAGATCCGACGATGCCCCAGCATAAAACGGTTCAAAATCCTGCAGTTCTTCACCCACAAGACCATGTCCGTGTCGATACGGTGCGGCAACGTTAGAAATCGGACTGATACTTTCATTTGCGCTGTCGCGCGTATAGATTTCCCGGTTCCCTTCCTGACCCCTTTCATTCGACCAGAAAATACCTGTCGATAGGTCACTCGAGAACGCCTCATACGCGACGGTTTCATCACCCAACGGGTCGACATTAACCTGCCTCCAACCGCCCTGCGAAGAACGAAAAGCGAGATACTGGTTGCCTTTCACATCTCCAGTCTTGCCATTCCCGCCTTTTTCAGTCGGATCAGCGAGATAGGCGACCGCATTCCCATTTTCAGATGACTCAAAAGGTTCACCCGTACCAAAAATACCCGCAGGAGCAGGGCCAGGACCGTGCACGTTCGCATCCACGTTATCCGGAGGAGTCACCATTTCATACACTCGACCATCAGGCAGACCATTAATCGCCGCGTATGTCGTAAACGTGGAATCAGGACTATCAACACTGCCCGCTTCATTGACCGCGACGACACGGTAATGGTACGGACTGCTCGGCTGGAGACCAACCAACGCTGCCAGCACAGCAACAGGCGCTTCGCCCTCACCGACAGCTACTTCCGCGGTCTTCGACCCATACGCCAGGCTCGGCCCGTATTCGACATAGTAAGTCGACGCGGCACCTTCCGGGTTCACCTGCGCCTTTACCGTCGCCGTTTCAATCCCAACCAAGACGGACACTTCCTTGATCTTTGGCTGCACCTGCCCAGTTTCAAACGACAGCGCCGCGCCATCTATCGACCCATACTTGTTCTCCGCGACCAGACAAAAACTGTAATCGGTAAAACGCGACAGTCCGCCAACTTCCACCTGGACTTTTTGCGCAGCAGAAGATCCGGAAACCGCAACAGCACTCGTTGCATGTCCACCAGGACCTTCACAGGCGGGACCCGCGTCGTACGCAAAATGGTAACTGGTGGCACCACCCGCAAGTGCGCCGTTGAGAACTACATATTCCCCGTTGAGCTGACTATAACCTTCCGTCGCGGGCATTACAGGTATTTCCCCGGGTTCGAAGACCTGCACCGCGTTGCCATCGTGATCGGCGACATACACGTCTCCAACCTCTTCGCTGAGGGCCACACCAGCCGTATACTCGCTCAGAGCCGACTCTCCAAATGTTGTAACCAACGCACCTGAGGGCTGATACTGACTTATACCGTTACCACCACTCCCGATAACTTCATCGATATATATATCGCCCGATGCGGAGAGCGCCGCGGACTTTGATTTATTTGTTGTAATGACCAGCCCGGCGCTATATTCGTTCGCCACCAAGGTATACTCAACGGTGCCAACATGCGAAAAGGTGCTGACGTACAAGTCTGTTCCGCTCGCGTCCACGGCAACCGCGTCAGGACTGCTTACTTCAATGACTATGTTTTCCCCGGTCGCCACCACCGACCCGCTGGCATCAATCGGCTCACCAGCGGAATTGAACTCCAACACCTCCGCCACGCTCTGCTCAGTCACAAATATGTTCCCGGCTTGATCGACCGCGACATCCGTGGCGTTCGTCAATCCACTGACCACTTCTTCACTGGAGCCCAACCCAGGCGCAAATCTATACAGCACACCGTTGCTGCCGATGCCGTACACATCACCTTCCGTGACACCCGCATAATCGTCGACCGTGAGCTCCGTCAGTCCCGGTACTTGCACTTGCGTCAACAATTCGCCACTCGAGGAGAACTGGTCCATGACACCGTTTTCGTTACTGACGTAGATGTCGCCTTTGGTCAGACCCACCGAGTTGTCGACCGCCACGCCCACCGGGATCGAGAACCCACCCGCGGGAGCAAGCGGCGCGCGTTTCGCATACCCGAGCGTCGCAAGCGCAGCACTGGACAGCAGAAGGGAACCAGCCAAGACCACCACGACCACCGGCATCAACAACGACCACCTACGAACACTCAAAGACACGAAACCCCTCCTCACACAGACCCGGACAAGACCCAGCCCGCCTGTTCCCCACATGAAGGGAGCCCGGGCAGCACAAAACCGCCACGGACACACAGCCCACGGCGATCGAAGAACAAGAAGCGCGATGCACGCCTATTACGACGCGCGAGTGACCAAGCCGAGCGTTTAACCCAGCGAGATGGCGGGACCGCCCAGGACCTAGCTGGTGAGCGGCCCGGCCAGAGAGAGAGAGAGAGAGAGAGACGCGTCAGCGACGCTGACGCGTCCTATAACGGACCCATCAGTGACACACGGACTCTCAAGCACGTTATTCCCCAATGAAACCACGCGAAAAACAACTCCCTCTCGAAAACGACCCGGTCCCTCTCCCAAGGGCCCTGCTGAAACCGGTTAGAAGTCAGACCACAGGGGCCAAACCCAACCCGACCTTATGTCTGCCCGACACCCCACTGGTATCAGGACATGGCTCTTTATACCGCAAGCTGCACCGACTGTCAAGTCACCCTTGTGCGAAGGCGCGCTTGCGAGCCGAGACGTCAGCCCTCGACCATCGGCGGCAATGTGTCGACTATCGCTCTGTCGGCAGGCTTCTACGCCCGACCGGCCTCAGCAGGCTCGCCGCCCGATCCCCCGGCGGCGCATCGACCGCGGCCTGCGATGGGCGCGACGCTCGCCGACGTTCGATCCAAGGCCAATCAGGTCGCTGCGCACTGACATCGCCTCGGAAGGCTAGTCGAGGGCAAGCGCTCGCGCCGGTGCACTCGCGGGCACGGATGCTGCCTTAGATAGTGGTATAATTGCCCACTATGGCATACATCGTTGCCCGCAAGAATGGAATGTGGGAGATACGCGAGTCGCACTCGACGCCAGCGGGGCCTCGCAGCCGCACGCTGGCAACCTTCAAGACCCTGACGCCAGAGGCGATCGAGCGCGCGAGGGAGCGCTCCCGAAAAGACCTGCATGCGACAGAGCTGCGCAAGGCGGCGCGGCGCGCGGGCGCACCGGTGGCAGCCCAACCGTCCGATCGCTCGGCTGGGGAGTTGCTCACGCAGTTGGCCGAAGGCCACGGGCCGCGACCTCTGCTCGCCCAACTGCTCGCAAACGCACTGTCGGCGAACATAAGCGTGACTCTCTCGCCCGACGAACGGACAACCCCGTCGGCGGACGAAGGGCAGCTAACGGACAGCGAGCGAGCCGCCGGCGCATGGGTCGCGGCCACTCCCGAGCGACGCGGCGAGGCGCTGCGCGACCTGCTGCTACTCACCGATTGGCTACCGCGCTCGGCGACGCGCGAGCAACTCCACTTCCCACGTATCTCCTCGCGAGCCGCGTGAGCGAGCCTAGCCTTCCCGAGAAGGTCGTCGCGATACACGAGCAGCTCGCGCGCATGAAAGTCGCCCACGCCTTCGGAGGCGCGCTGGCGCTCGCCTATTACGCCGAGCCACGCGCGACGATCGACGTCGACCTGAATCTGTTCGTCGCTCCAAGCTCATACTCGGACATAGAGCGCGGGCTCGCGAAGATCGGAGTCGGCGACAGCGTGGAGGCCGAAACCGTGGAACGCGACGGCCAGTGCCGGCTGCGTTGGGGAAGCACACCGATCGACCTGTTCTTCGCATACGACGCGCTGCACGACGCGATGCGCCGGGCGGTCCGCAGCCAACCCTTCGGCGAGATCAGGATTCCTGTGCTCGCGCCCGAGCACCTGCTCGCTTGCAAGGCGATCTTCAATCGGCCCAAGGATTGGCTCGACATCGAGCAGATGCTCGTATGTGTAGAGGAACTCGACACATACGAAGTGCGCGCATGGCTCGATCGGATCGTAGGCGCCGACGATCCCCGCCGGGAGCGTTTCGACAGTCTGCTCGAAACGGACGGCGCTTAACCTCGATCTTGCAGGAGGCGTGTGGGTGGTGGTGGATCTTTGATTGTCGTGGTGGGGGTGTTGGCTTGGAGTGGTGGCGTGGTCGGTCGCGCGTGTTGATGGGCTCATGCTCGGGTAGCGGGTCGGTCGGGCCGCGAGAAAATGGCTGTTGGATGCGTGCCGGTGCTCGGCGTCTGTTCATTGGATGGACGGCGGGAGCGTCGGCTGGTCAGCCCGCGGGGGCTGGGAGTAGCTTGAGCTTGGTGAATGCGTGGGCGAGTTGTCCTGCCCATGGCCAGTCGGTTTGGAGGCGTAGCCGTGCTGTGCGGCCGTGAAAGGCGAGGCGGGCGGCGATGTGCAGTAGGCGGTAGCGCAGTCGTTTGGGCTCGGCCTTGACGAGCTCACCTTCGAGCAGCAGCGTCTGGGTCCAGCGGATCAAATCGTGGGCGATGAGCACGAGCTCGACCCATACCTGGTTCATCTGGAAGTCGCGGAAGGGGAGCTTTGCCAGCCCCGTGTCCTTGTCGTTGCGGATGTGATCCTCGGCGTGGGCGCGTTGGCGTTGGCGCCGCTCGAGCACGGCGATATCAGGATCGGGCTGATCGGTCAGGAATGTCTGGAAGCGGTAGCCGTCCAGATCAACGAACGAGAGTTGCGCGCCGGGGTGCGCCCGCTCGCGTCGGCAGATGAGGCGGGTGCCCTCCGGCCAGCGTTTGAGGTCGACCAGCCCGGTCAGCTCAGCGACTTGCCCGTTCGGTCGCTGCTTTCCGTCCTGGTCCAGCGCCGAAACCCAAGCATCCTTGGGCACTTCCGCGATCCCGGCGCGCACTGGCCCGGTCAGGTCATAGCCAACCGAGAAACAGATCTGGCCATCTCGACACCAGTCGATCAGCTCGTGTGTCGCGCCAGCGGAATCCATCCGTAGCAGGATCGGGATTCCCTCGATGTGCTCCTCGGGTATTTGCGCGAGTGCGTCTTCGCACACCGCGACCTGATCGGCGGCGTTGTTCGCGCCACGGTTGCCGGGGCGCAACAGTCCAGCGAGCGCCTCGCCGGACTGATCCAGGTAGACCATCAGCGGAGCGAATCCGAAGCCGCCCTTGTAATGCCCAGCGGCGCCGTCCTTCAACGAGTGCGCGGTCACGAACGTCGCGTCCTGATCGATCGTCACCAACTCAGGCTTCACGCCTAGCTTCCAAGCACGCGAGCGTGCCACCGCACGCGCAGCCTGTAGCCCTGAGAGCAGCACCGGATCAGCAGCGATCCGCTCGATCACCCGATACGCGGTGGAGTCCGAGGCTACCTCCCCGAACAAAGGCCGCTGATCGCGCAGCCCTCGAAGATCAGCCAAACAATCACCACCATCGGCGATCATCACCGCTAGATCCCGCAGGACCACGCCCGGGTCATGCCCACCTCGCCGCTCTTTGATCGTTGCGAGCCGCAGCGACAGCGCCCGCGTCAACCCACTCTTGTCAGCCATCCCGGCCAACAACGCACTGCCGGCATGCGAAACCAAACCCTCTCCGTCCGCCGAGACCTCTACCGTGAAACTGCGGCTATCACGCTGCACCCGCAAGGTGAACCTCCTGAGCCGGGGAACAAGGACCTCAACAACCCCGATTCTCCAAGCTCAGCCGGACATTCCCGCACCCCCGCCAGCCGGGGGTGCGGTCATTAACGCAAGATCCAGGTTAAGCGCCCGACCCACGGCCCAGGCTGCTCACTCGATAGCCTCCCCCGTCAACAGCTCCTCCACCCAGCCGCCTATGGCAACGATGAATGCGGGAAGATGCTGGCGTTGGTGGCTGACCGCAGCATGTACGTCCTCAGGTGTCAAAGTCCAATACTCGTGCTGGCTGGCATTACGCAGGTAGGCGACTTCGTGCATAACCTCCTCGGCCTGTCGCGGATAGAGACCCTGCTCATGCAGCTGGTCCGCGGCAGGCGTCTTCCGATCGGCTGGAATCGCGCCGAGGTCCTGAGCCACCCGCACACTGCGATCGATCAGGCTTTGGCAGAGGTTTTGTAGATCATCCATATTCGAGCGCACCAGCATTGCCCTGTTGCGCTCCTCGGGAGTCTTCGAGTACCAAGCGGCGCTGAAGCTCACCGCGTCGAAGTCCGGAGGGAAGGATGCGATCGCGACCTCCAGCTGTTCCATCGTGCGTGCGAGTTGTGCCAGAGTATGCTCGACGGCCTTGCGGCGCGCCTCATCCGTGACACGCCCCCGCGTGGTGTCACTCACTGACCGGCGCCTGTAGCAACAGCAGCTCGCTCAGCTGCCAACGATTGGAAATAGTCGAGCGCGGCGTGCGCCTCCTCGCGCAGCTCACGACCCACCAGGTCGGCCTGTTCCCGTGTCTGCTCTCGCGATGCTTGCAACTGCAGCCACAGATGTCCACGATCCACCAGCGGGCGACCATCGCGCAAGACCTCGGCCAGCAGGCGCGGATCGCGCCGTGCGGCTCGCAACGGCACGATCTGCACATCGACGCGAAGACGCTCCTGCAACCGCCGGTGCAACGCCCGTACGGCACCTGGATCTGAGCGACGTAGCCCCACCAGCAGATCCACATCGGACGCGCCTGGCACGTCGTCACCGCGCGCCACCGAGCCGAAGAGCACCGCAAGCTCAAGATTGGGCTCGGTTCTGAGGACTGCGAGCAACCCTCCAACGAGCTGCCAGTGCGAACGAACCCAAGCCGTCTCGGAATCCGACAATGACAGTCGGCGAGGGCTCGACCGTCGAGCGAAGATCAGACCATTGGCCGCCGCTCGACGAAGTGTGCGCTCATGAACCCCGACATCATACGCCAGTTGCTCGAGTGCCAAACTCATGTGTCCATGCTAGCATTTATATGTCCAATCGCTGGGGCAGCGGCGGCTCAACCGACGCGTGAGCATCGCGCGGAACGCTATCGGGAAGGTGTACTCAGCCTTGTCCTGTGGCTTGGAGGATGCCCTGTCCGCGTTCGGTGAGTGTCCAGGAGCGTGCTTGGCCCTTGGTGGGTCCGACGCCGCTGTCTTGTATGAGGTCGTAGCGCTGCAGACGCGAGAGCAGTCGTGATACTTGTCCGGGGTCCGCAATGCCAGAGGCGTCGGCGACCTGTTTGCTCGAGGAGCCGGGGGTTTGGGCGATCGAGGTGAGCACACGCGCGGTGCGATAGGTGAGACGTATCGGGAGATCCTTGAACGGGTCGGCCGGAAGCCTCGGCACTGCTGGCTGCGTGGAGGCGGGGACGGGTCGATCCAGTTCCTTGCGTGCGGCGGCGGGTCCGAGATAGGGTTGCACGATCATCGCCATCAACGGGCCCACTAGCTCCACGAGCGGCGGCGAACCCTCTACCCGACTGGGCCTGTCAGGGTGCTCCGGGAGGACTCTGGAGCGGGATCGCTCCAATATGCGTGCGTGGATGACGCTGAAGACGGCACCGACGATCCCCTCGGCTGTCAGTGGTGGCGGTTCACGGCCTGCTTTCGTTTCTGAGCGTCCCTGGTCGATGAAGCTGATGATTTGGGCGATACCGCGCTTGCGGGCCTCGAGCGTCTGGTGGCCCGCGCCAAGCGCCTCGACTATCAGCAGGCACCCGATACCGGGCTCACGGTCAAAGAAAGACAGCAATGCCGTCAGGCCCGCACGCGCCTGTTCCCTCCAACTCTGTGCCCCGACAGCAGCATCTCGCACAACCTGCGTTGCTTGTTCCATCGCGTCATCGAACGCGGCAAGCAGACACTGCTCGCGCTCATCGAAGCACTCGTAGAACGTGCGCCGCGACAGTCCCGCGCGCTCACACAACCTGGCAACCGTGATCGCCTGCGCACCATGGTCGTAGGCAAGTTCGACGGTCGCGCTCAGCAAGCGCCGGCGCTGCATCTCCGCGACGTGCCCACCCTGGCGCCCAGCACGATCTGCCGGACCGTTGTGCTCGCGCCGTCGCGACCGGTTCCCCTCAGGCATGGCTCGTGGGCGGCGCGATGGCACCATGCACCTCCCAGCCCCGCTCAGTCAACGTCCATGCATTGGGAGCCCCATGCTCCGGCATGGACCCAGCGTTCTCCACCAGCCCGGCGCGCTGCAGGCGCGCGAGCAACTTCGATACCTGACCCTGATCGGAGATCCCCGCACCCTCGGACACCACCCGGTTGGACGAGCCTGGATCGGCAGCGACCGCCATCAGCACGCGCATCGTGCGGTACGTGAGGCGCATGTCAAGCTCGTGCAGCGGATTCCCCACCGCTTCGTGCGGAGCCTTCGTCTCAACCTGGGGAGCGGGCCGCTCGAGTTCACGTTGCGCCACGGCTGGACCCAAATAAGGCAACACAATCATGCTGGTGAGCGAGCCAGCCAACTCAAGCAACGGCTTCCCGCTGTACTCCACCAACCGCCCGTGCAGAACCGCGAGCACGGCACCAACAGCACCCTCGGCAGTCACGGATGCTGGCACCATTCCTTCACGAGCTTCAGTCCGCCCTTCATCGATCGCCTCACTCAGCACGGTGACAACACGCGTACGTCGCGCAAGCGCCCTCGGACCCCCAGCAAGCGACTCCACGATCAATAGGCGAGCAAGCGCAGGCTCGCGGTCCAAGAGCACCAGCAGCGAGACAAGTCCCGCTCGGATCTTCTCTCGCCACTTCGAGGACCCTTCATACACCGGGACAACCACGCTCGTGACACGCGCGATCCCCTCATCGAACGCCGCCAGAAAGCACTCTTCGCGATCGGCGAACAGCTCATAGAACGTACGCCGCGAAACGCCCGAGCGGGCAACCACATGCGAGACGGTCACATTCACCGCTCCACGCTCGGCCACCTCAGCGACCATCCCCGCGAGAATCCGTGCACGCTGGATCCCAGAAACATCCCCAGGTCCCAGACCGTTATCCGCCAGTCCTATGCCGTCCTGGCCGGGACCCACGACCACGCGCGTCCCGACCCCTGCGTTACGGCAGGACATGAGCAATACACCCCTTATTTCCTCTTCTTGTTTCCTTTGGCGTGCTTGCCCTTCATCTTTGTTTTCTTCGCCTTGTGCTTCGGGCAGCCCGTGACGCTCACCGGTGTTGATTGGTGGAGCACCGCGCCGTTCTGGCCCGTGAACGCGGTAGGCATGACGAGCTTGCTCTTGCAGAGGTTCGTGTTCGCTGCTAGTGCTGAGTATTTGCCTTGTGGTAGGTTCAGTTCGAAGCTCTGTATCGGTACATCGGGTACTTCCTTGAACGCGCTGCTGGTGATCCCGGCTTTACTGATGAAGGTGCTGCCGATGAGTTCGATCTTCACGTTATCGCCCTGCAATACGAGGATCAGGTTCGGGAATTCTTCCCCAGCATGCGACACGAAATACGCTGGTCCTTCCACCGGCACAGGCAACAACGGTGTGATCGCCTTCGCATGCCCCACCACTGAATTCGACGGACAGGCTGCTGGGTTAGCGTTGAACGTGGCAGCAGGACACGCCTTCTGCAGTGTCGTCAACCGTGACGGTAGCTGCTTGGGCAGATCCACCTTGACGCTATGAATATTCGATTGTGAGGATGCTTGGTTGAAGCCGAGGTTCCCGACTGGATACACGATCTTCGCGGTCAGGCTCGCACCGTTAGCTCTCGATGTTTTGCCGGATGTCGAGACTTTGAAGTTAGGTTGGAACTTCAGCGCTTGACACGATCCCATTTGGAAGTGGCTGCCGATCGCGGTCGTTGCGCCTTCGTTACTGGTCGCGACCCCCGAGAAGCTCATGGGATTGCAGTCTGTCGGGTTGAACATGAATCCTGGACGGTCGATCACGGCGTTGATCGAGCGTAGGTCTGCTGGTATGCCTTTGACGACCTGTGGCAATGGGTCGGTGGTGACCGTAATCTGTGAGGTGTGTGGGTCGACGGTGATCGTTGCCCTGACTATTTCGGTGCCGAGGTTGAACGGTCCGGCGATCAACGGCACCACGATCGACAATCCGAACGGAGCGCCCTTATACGGTCCCGTCAAATAGATCGGGGCGGGTGGAGCGCTGGCCTGGGGAATATAGAACGGGAACGGGCCGGGACCGGCACCCACGACCGTATGCCCGATCTGCGACGCTGCAGAACATGTGCCCTGCGCCGCCTGTGGTTCCTCGCACAACGGGACCTTCGCGATCATGCCAAGCAGACCCTCCGGTGTCTTGAACGACAATGTCTTTACGCGCTGTTGCTCGTCGCCTCTTTGGAGGAGCATCGTGAAGTCGGTAAACCCACCAGCCTGGTCGGTTGTTGAACCAGCGGTCATCGTCGGGTTGAACGGCATCGGGGAGACACACGCCGAACCGTTTGGGCCGGCTGTGATCTGGAAACGACTGGAGTCCAGTGCATTTTCTATGAACGGGTTGCTCCATGGCGTGAACTCAGCGGTCGATTCGAATTTACCGCAACTGGTGGGTGTCGCTAGCGCCGCCTGAGCACCACCACTGAAGGACAGCTTGAATACAGTGAACGGCACATCTGGGGTTTTTTCAAACGTCGTTGTCAACTGTCCCGTCGCTTCGTTCAGATGCACGGTGCCGACGAGCTTCAGGTTCACGCCATCGCCAGAAGCGGTGATCAGCAGTTGTAGGTTGGGTGGATTTTGACCGAGAATATAAACGTTACCCGTTAGCTTGTCGGGTAGCAGCGGTGTGGATATTTCATCGGTGCCGACCTTTGACGCCGAGGGGCAGGAGGTTGGTCCCTCGTTGACTTCGCCGTCCGGCAACGAACCGAGCGCCTCCTCGGAGGGCTGGCATGCAACGAGGCCTGTCGCTTGGCCTGGATTGATAACTACGCCTTCGGGCAATGTCACGGTGGTGTTCTGCAAGTTCGGTGTCTGTAGTCCTTCAGGGTTCAATCCTTGGGGCATTTTCACTTCGACGGACAATCCGGCTGGAGTATCCGCGTAAGTAGTATCCGGTGCGATCGCGATCGAGGGATCGAACGGTTGCAGGCGTTCACAACCGCTGAACCCGACAGGATTACCTTCGTTGTCGTGCATCAAGCTATGAGCGTTTGGCGGGATATAGTTTTCGTCCTGCCAGGTACCCAACATTTCCATACTGAATTCTGGCTGTCCCTGACAAGACGTGGGCAATGTCAGCAACGATTTGGGTGCAACACCGGCAGAGCAATGGTGCTCACACAGTTCTCCCGTGGCCGCTTCAACTCCCTTGCGCTGCACGTCATGACTGGCTTCCGCTGGAACTCCCCAGATCGTCGTGGCGTTGAATGTGAGCTGCGTCTGAGGAACATTATCGACGTGTGTCGTTATCCCATTATCGCCACCGCTGCGCACACCCGAGTCGATGAATACATGGATACCTTTGATATCGAACGCGAACTCCGCCGCCGCTCCCGCCGGCGGGACCATATTATACACTGGCGAATTAAGAAGTTCAGCGCCATTGACTGCATACCGATCCACGCCCACCTGGCTGGCCAGCGGACATTCCGCTTCACCTATGATCCCCTGCTCGAACTCTCGACGGGTGCATTGCGGGACAGCCTCAGGATTACCCACGATACCGGGCGGCAAATTCACATTCACGTTTCGTGCCTCACCCCCAGCGGCCTGTTCGCCCCCATTGCCCAGTTTTCCGTTCGGCAGTATGTGCAGTATGTCGTTCAACGCGAACGCGACCGTCAAATCATACGGATGGGAGCCGGCCTGCCGATCGATCGTACCATCCGCGTTTGTTATCCAGCTGTCAAACTTCGAGATCCCCGCATCAGCTTCGTTTGAGCCGTACGTGACTGGGAACGTCGTGCTCATCGGGCCCAGCGCACCTCCACCGCTAACCGTAGCCCGATCGACGGCGCTACCCGAAGCATCCGCTGCTACGGCAACTGGGATATAGATTATCTGTTCATCGCCGATCGGTAGAGCGTTTAGTTTGCAAACTACTACCTTCGTACCGGAGCATTCTCCCGACGTCGCGGTCGGGTTATTAGCCGTAAGGTCTGGGGGTAGCGTGTCCGTGAGCGTGGCACCACCGCTTCCTTCGCTCGCACCGACATTGAACACGTAGATCTTGAGGAATCCCTGACCTCCTGGGGGGAGGTTCGTCGGAGACGAACGCCCGATGATCTCCCATCCCGGCGCTGCTTCCACCGCCGAAGCAGACGACGTCCCGACGAGGAATGCGCTCAAGGCCAAGAGCAGCCCGAGGAAGAACTTGTTCTGTCGCTTGAACATATTACTTTACACCCCTCTTAGCCGATCCGCCAACCACTTTCACTCCATATAGTTTGTGTGCCTTCACTTCACACGCCGCTCGCAATCTCCCCTCGCGCTTCTTATGACACGCCTTCAACGCTTTCGAGAGCTTCTGTGGGCGAGTGAGGTGCTTTGCCTTCTTTGTGGTTCGCGGCAAGTTGACTTCGGGTGGGAAGTTCCCGACCCCTGCGAATGTCACGCTCGAAGGAGTCGCGAACACAGGCGCCGGCGCGGGAGCACCCTGGCATCCTGTACCAGAGCACTCTGGTGGCGCCACCGAAAGCACACCACCCACTCGGGCGTCATAGAGGTCCACGCTTTCGTTGCCGTCTACGGGCACCAATCGCTCACGCGTGACAAAGAACACGTCGTTTGCGCTCGTGCTCGCGTCGACAAAACTGGCCGAGCCTTCAAAACCGTTAGAGATCAGATACACGCACCCGTTTGTTTCCTGACACGCACCGGTACCATCGCGCTCCCACTCATACACATCCTGAACACCATTGACGTCTTGCGCCACCAATGGCGCCTTGCTATCGAAGAACACCCGGTTACCGTCTTCAGACATCCAACGGTAGACGTACGTCGAGTTGAACGTTCTCGTCAAATGACCCCCGCTCGCTTGCGGACGACACGATACGCAGAACAAACTTGGATCGTGCGCGTCATACACATACACCTCATCTGAGCCTTCCCCAGGATAGGAACGCCCAGTGAGATTCCTATGTGAAGCGAACACCAAGCCATGCCCGTCAGGGGTAAGGTTCGAAGAACGTTGTCCCAGAGTAAAGCTCCAATCGTTACTGTCTTCAGAGGACAGCGTCCCGATAAATGAGATCTTCGACTCACCTGAATGTTCGCTGTCGGGCTCATCAACGTAGAGATTGTCTTCACCGGCGACTGGACTCTGTTTCGCACCGTTATCTCCACTTGGCAACGCTTCCTGCGCTATGAAATACAGATACGCGCCTTCCTCGCCCGCTGCATTGGTCCCCACCACACCCTGTACTCCTCCGCTTGACCCCGCGAGTTCGACACGTGTCCGATCTTCCAGATCAAACCGCCACAATTTTCCGGCTTCGGTATAGAACGCATAGCCGCCGTTGGTGCTTGCTGTCCAGAACTGGGCTGCACCTTGTGAGACCTGAACCGTGCTCGACCCGTCCAGACGAACATACACGACACCGTTATTCGTATCGGTCCAAAAGATCCTCGACCCATCCGCCGAGATCGCATGACTAAAGCTAGGCAGACTATGTTCCCAAAAATTAGGCGGACTATGTTCCGAAAACGAACCGCCAAAGCTTGCTCCCGGTGAAAGTGAGCCGTCCACAATATTGACCAAATTCAACTTGCCTCCAACAGAATCATACAGCTCATCATGATCGTTGGCTGCCCTGATCAACTTTGCTCTTTCTTCAAGGACTTCCGCTTCTTCGTCCTTTCCTTCTCCTCTTAGAATTTTCACTTCTTCCAATAGCTTCGCAGCGACATCAGCCTCTTTTACTTCCCCTTGGACGTCGTCGCTCAGTTCCTTTTCCAGCTTTCCTTCGCCTTGAAGCAACGCATCGTTAGCCTCGAACAGCACATGACTGGAATTGGCCGACGAACCGGCGTACACTAGGTTTCCGGAGCCAATGCTCCCGGGGCTCCCAAATTCCTGGTTCTCGATAGGCGTGACCCCTTTCGGATTTTGGGGAAGGATCAGCCCGGCGGTCCCAAATTCTTCTACCGACCGGTATGGAGGCGTGACGGTAAACAGCGGACGGTAGTCACCTTCATCGAACGCACGCGAATAGAGGACCGGATATTGCGTTCGAGTTTCAAGAGTATATGGTGCTTCGCTTGCAACAAAGGGTGGGATCGTTGCGATCTGGATAAAGCCTACCGAAAGCTCACTTGAAAAGCCTTGATATTGAGTTATGTTACGACTCGCCTTGGGAGTGATATTCGTTTGCTTCCAGCCGCCTTGAGAGCGCGATGCTAGATACTCATTACCGAGTTCATCGCCGCTCGAACCATTTCCACCAATAGTTGGCGCCCCTACATACTCCACCGCACCACCATCAGCAGAAGCTTGAAACGGAGCATTCGAGTAGAGACCATCCCCACCATCTTCATTTGGGATCGCTTCGACGCTGCCTGCATCAAGGGGTTCATAAATATCCGCATCCTGGTTTTCGGGCGGACTTATCATTTCATACACACGACCATCGGGCAAACCAGAGGAGGAACCCGCGGGATAGGACGTGAACGTCACATCGTTACCGGTCGTTTTCCCGTCCCCATTGGTCGCAACGAACCTGAAATGATATTCGGTGCTTGGCTGCAGTTCACCCAGTGACACGGTAACCGTGCTTGCGGTACCGTCGATTTTCACCGGCGTAGTTTCTGACCCATAAGCGATGGTCGTCCCGTACTGGACGCTGTAGGTTGTTTCGATGCCGCCCGGTTCGACTTGTGCGCTCACAGTCGCGCTGGTCGTTCCTATCCGCACGACCGATTCTTGAGCAACACTGGGCTTCTGCGAAAACGTCGTAAACGTCACAGGCGAGCTAATGGCCGTTTCCCCCGCTTCATTACGCGCAAGCAAACAAACCGCGTACTGCGTATTCGGTCGCAGCCCACCCACTTCATTAGACACAGCTTCCTCGAGTGCCCCGTGAGCTTCCCCACCAGTTTTTTCTTCCCCTTCGCCCTGACATTCACCCGAGGAAGCCCTATACGCAAATTCATAACCACCGACTTCGCCCGCCTGCTTCGAATTCAAAACACCACGCAGCACCTCCGAAGTCCCACTAACCGGTTCAGCTTTCAACCCGCTCGCTTCAGGAGTTTCAGGCGGCGACTCCGTCCTGAACAACGCTTCCAGACTGACAGCTTCTTCTTTGAATTCGTTGCCGACCACTAGACACACCGCGTATTCGGTGCCGGCCACAAGCCCAGACAACGTTTCCGAGACTCCTTCTTTACCCCCACCCAACGATATGCCCGGCGACACAGGAGCTTTGCCTTCACCCCTACACCCAGTTTTATTAGACGTCTTGCTGTAAAGAAATTCGTAGCGTCCCAGTTCGAAAGTGCCAGGCGCGCCTTCCCGACCGGGATTCAAAATGCCGTGTACTGTGACCGAGGAAGCCGAAGCAGGCAACTGCACCGAAACCTCCGGTACTTCAGGAGCAGCCGCCAAAACAGACCCAGCCCCAAAAACGAGCACACCGACAACGACGATAAAGATTGACACGGCGAGCCTACGAACACTCAACGACACAACGACCCCTCCTCACAGAGACCCGGAAAAAGACAAACCCGCCTGTCCCCCACAACAGAGGAGCCCGGGCAGCACAAGACCGCCACGGGCACCCAGCCCACGGCGGTCGAAGGACAAGAAGCTGAAAGCGCGCCTACAACACGCTTGTACACCCCGTCGGGCACAGGCCCATTGAGGTGCGAAAAGCCCAGCCGGCCTATGAGGCCGGCGAGACGACTGGACCGACCAGGCTTTAGCTGGTGAGTGGCCCGGCCAGAGAGAGAGAGAGAGAGAGAGAGAGAGACGCGTCAGCGACGCTGACGCGTCCTATAACGGACCCACCAACAGCACACGGACTCTCAAACACGCTATTCCCCAAAGAAACCACGCGAAAAACAACTCCCTCTCGAAAACGACCCGGTCCCTCTCCCAAGGGCCCTGCTGAAAAAGTTCAGTGTCGACCACAGGGACCGACCCAAACCCGACCTTATGTCTGCCTGACACCCCACTGGTATCAGGACATGGCTCTTTATACCGCAAGCCGCACCGACTGTCAAGTCCCCCTTGTGCGGAGGCGCGCTTGTGCGCCGAGACGTCAGCCCTCGACCATCGGCGGCAATGCGTCGACTATCGCTCTGCCGGCAGGCTTTTACGCCCGACCGGCCTCGGCAAGCTCGCCACCCTCGCGCAACCCGATGCGCCCATGCAAACGCCGCAAAGGCCGCGGTGCCCACCAGGTCCACTCCCCCAGGCGCCCTATGATTGCGGGCACGAGCAGCGCGCGCACGACGGTCGCGTCGATCGCGACGGCCAGCGCGGCGCCGACGCCTAGCTGCTTGACGAAGAAAATGTGCGAGGTGGAGAAGGCGCCAATTGCGACACAGAACAAGAGCGCGGCAGCGGTCACAAGCGGCCCAGTGCGCTCCAGGCCGTAGGCGACCGCGTCGCGTGTGGCGAGGCCGCTGTCGTGGGCCTCCTTGATGCGTCCGAACAGGAACACGCCGTAGTCGGTGGATAGTGCGAAGGCAATGATGAACAAGAGCACGAGGTTCGACTCCTCCAAGCCCCCAATCGGAGTGAAGCCGAACAGGCCGCTGAGGTGCCCGTCCTGGAAGATCAGCACGAGCAGCCCAGCGCCGACCGCGACCGTGAGCAGGTTCATAAGAAGCGCCACGAACGGCAGGATCAGTGAACCGGTCATCACGAACAGGAAGCCGGCGGTGACAGCAACGAGGATCGCGAGCGCCAGCGGCAGGTGCGCGGCGATGGCGGCCTTCTGGTCGACAAACCAGGCGGTGGCACCACCGACCAGCAGCGCAGGTGCTGGTGCGATTGTGCGCAAACGCTTGACAAGCGCCTGGTTGGCAGGCGAGCCGTCTGTTCCCCTGGGCTGTTGTTCGATCTCCCACACGCCCCTACCCACATAGCGCGGCGGGCCCTGGCTCGCCTGGGTACCCGCGACCTGCCTGGCACGCGCGGCTATAGCAGCTACGGCTGAACCGCCGCTCGCGGGAGCGTGCACGACCATCGTGATCGTCTGCGAGGGATCGACCGCGAAGTCATGGGTGAGCGCCTCAGCAACCTGACGCGCCTGCGAGGAGACGGGCAGCACGTGGGCGTCGGCAGGCACGAACGTGAGCCGCAGCGCGGGCGATGCGACAGCGATCAGCGCGGCGGCGGTGACCACCGCGATCAGGCCGGGACGGCGCATCACGCCGCGCGCGAACCGATACCAGCCACCCTGCTCGCTCGACTGTGCCGCGCGCGCCGCATTGTGTTGCAGACGTGCCGGCGCGAGCGCGTTTATGCGCGGACCTAGCGCGACGAGTACCGCTGGCAGCACGATCAGGGACACGGCGCCAGCGCACAGCGCGACGGTCGCACCGCCAACGCCCATCGAGTACAGGAAGCGAATCGGGAACACGAGCATCGAGGCGAGCGCGCCCGCGACCGTGAGCGAGCCGAACATCGCCGTGCGCCCAGCTGTTTGCAGCGTGCGCAGGATCGCGGCGCGCACCTCAGCGCCGCCGGCGAGCTCCTCGCGGTAGCGCGAGAGCACGAACAGGCTGTAGTCGATCCCCAGGCCGAGTCCGACACCGGTGACGAGGTTCACAGCGAAGATCGACAGTCCGGCGAACTGGTCGACAATGCGCAGCACCAGGAACGTGAGCACGATCGCAAAACCACCGACGAGCAGCGGCAGCGCTGCGGCGATCAACCCGCGGAACACCCAGAAGGACAGCAGCAGGAGGATCGGGAACGCGAACATCTCCGCGCGCTCGAGGTCGGAGGAGGTCGTTTTGTTGATCTGCTCGAACGCGACGTCGTTGCCGCCGAAGCGCACTCCGGAGCCGGCCAGCAGCGGGCGTACACGTTCGACCGCGTGGGCCGAATCTTCCTGCTTGGCGAACGCGGCCAACACGAGCGCCTCGTGCCCGTCGCGCGAGACCAGCTCGGGCAGGTGCGTAGCGGGGTAGCTCACAGCGCGCTGGAAGCCAGGTTGCGCGCTGAGCAGTGCGACCACGCGAGCGCTCTCGTGCTGAGCGGCAAGATCGGTGCGCGCGTCCGTCGCGCTCGGCACGAGCGCCACGAGACCGTAGGTGGCGGTCTGTCCGGTGGCGCGTTCGATCGCCTTCAACACCTGCTGGTTCTGAGCCTTGGGGTCCTGAAAGTCCGAGTTCGCGCTCTTGAGAATCGACGCGACCGGCCCGCCAATCGCGGCGGCCAGCAAGAACACCACGCCACTAATCAACAGCGTGCGCCGCGAATGCCCAACCGCCAGATCCGCAAGACGCTCGATCAAGGCCGCTCCAGGTCGCCGATCCAAGGCATGGTGCGGACCTTAGTGACTACTAACTAACTTGTCAAGGGCAGGCGAGACGGGCGCCTGGGGAGCCAGCCTCACCCTCGACAGCCCGTCCGCCCGGGCCGACCTCGGCCCTCTACGGTATGACGCCGATTCTGGGCGATTCTTCCGCACGGGCGAGCGCCAACGGCGGCCCTGCCCAGCGCACGCCTTCGCTCGAGGTCCCGCCCACGCCAAGCATGGCCAGTGCATCCGACAGGCGCCTGCCATCGGGAGTGGCAAGTTCGAAATCGAGCTCGAGCGCCGGGATCAAAACGAAACGACGACTGAGCAGCTGCTCGTGCGGCAAGGTCATCCGCTCATGCGCAAGCTCGATGCCGTCAAGCAAAAGGATGTCGATGTCGATCGCCCGCGGCCCGTGACGAACCCCGCCCGCGGCGCGCCCCAGCTCTGCCTCCAACTCCTTGACCGCGTCCAACAGCTCCAGTGGCTCCAGCGCCGTCTCCACGAGCAGGCACGCGTTCAGAAAGCTCGGCTGCTCGAGCACCTCGCCGACCGGGTCGGTGTCATACACCGACGAAGCGGCCGTGACACGCACCCCGATCCCCGGCAGCGCATCAACCGCGGCCTGCAAATGGGCGCGACGCTCGCCAACGTTCGATCCAAGGCCGAGCAGGCCGCTGAACATCAGAGTACCCGTGTCCCGCTCTCTCTCCGCACCCGTCATATGCGCTCGTTTGTTCGCTGTCTTCGCCATTGGCGTCGGTATACCACGCATACCGAGAGCGTGGACTGCGATGTGGCCGCATCTGGATTTCGCGGGAGCGCTCTTTGAAACGTTTGTCGCGACCGAGCTGGAGCGACAGGCGTCCTGGTCACCAGAACCGTTGAGCTTCTGGCATTACCGGGAGGACGAACGCGAGGTAGACGCGATCATCAGCGTCCCTCGGCCGCTGACTACTTTCTCTCCCCTGAAGACTGAATAATCTCCCCGCTAGAATATAGATATATCCCCCGCTGATGCCTCTTTCCTACCAACCAAGGATCGTCGACGATGAGCTTGCCGCCAGATTGACGGCTACTGGCGCCGTGGCAATCAAGGGTCCAAAGGCATGTGGAAAGACCGCTACCGCAAGGCAGGTGGCAGCCAGCGAGACCCTACTGGACACTGACATCAATGCTCGCGAAGCCGCTGCGATAGATCCCGCGCTCGTGCTTGACGGAGCGACACCGCGCCTGATCGACGAGTGGCAACTCGAGCCCGCCATCTGGAACCACGTTCGCCGCGCGATCGATGATCGCCTACAGGCCCGGCCAGTTTATTCTCACAGGCTCCGCCGTCCCAGCAGACGACATTACACGGCACACCGGGGCCGGTAGGATCACGCGCCTGCAAATGCGACCGATGACGCTGTTCGAGGTCGGCACGAGCAGCGGTGAGGTCTCTCTCGCACAGCTGTTCGAGGGGGAAGCGGCACACAGCGCCGACCGTGGCTTGACGGTCACGGACCTCGCGCACGAGATCGCGGTCGGTGGCTGGCCCGGCTTCCGCGACTTGAACATCGATCGGGCGCTGCGCGCCGTACGCGACTATCTCGAGGAGATCCGGCGTGTCGATGTGAGCCGTGTCGAAGACACACGTCGCGACCCGGGCAAGATTGGACAACTGCTGCGCAGCCTCGCCCGCAACACGGCCACCTACGCCGCCGCCACGACGCTCGCGCACGATACCGGGGGGGCCGACGGACCATTGAAGGACGACACGGTGCGAGCGTACCTCGACGTACTCGAGCGACTGATGATCGTCGAGGACCAGCCGGCCTGGGCGCCACATCTCAGGTCGAGGTACACCCTGCGTAGAGCAGCCAAGCGACATTTCGTCGATCCTTCCCTGGCCGTCGCCGCCCTGCGGGCCACACCCGAGCGCCTGCTCGGCGACATGAAGCTACTCGGCTTCCTCTTCGAGTCGCTCGTGGTACGCGACCTTCGTGTCTACGCTCAAGCGACCGACGCCCGCGTACTCCAGTACCGCGACAGCCACGGTGTGGAGGTCGATGCGATCGTCGAAGCGGCTGACGGACGCTGGGCAGCATTCGAGATCAAGCTCGGATCAGGACAGATCGACAGTGCCGCCACCAATCTGCAGCGGTTCGTCAGCCAGATCGACACCAAGAAGTGCGACAGCCCCGCCGTACTCGGCGTGATCGTTGGGACTGGCTATGGCTACCGTCGCGAGGACGGAATCATGGTTGTGCCAATCGGCGCACTCGGACCGTGACCTCGACCGGCACCTCGCGGCTACTCCGCGGCCTCGCGCCAGACCTCAACCGACACGTCATCCACCGGCAAGGGGATCGGCGGCTCGGGCTTTGAGGCCTTGACCCACACGCCTTCCAACTCGAAGTCGCCGAGCAGGCGATCCGCGATTGCCGAGCACAGCCGCTCCAAGGTCTTGTAGGAGCGCTGCTGAGCTACCAACGCGACGAGCTGACAGACCTCGGCGTAGTCGACGGTGTCCTGTACGCGATCGGTGACGGTGGCGTCGGTTTCGCCGACGTCCAGGCGCAGATCGATCAGCAGGCGCTGGCCGATCTCACGCTCGGCCTCGGTTACACCGTGGTGCGTGTAGAGCGAGAGGCCACTGATCTCGATCGTGACGGTCTCAAAGCTCTCATCGTCATCCTCGTTCTCGTCCTCCTCCGCGTCTTGGACTTCGTCGTCGTCCTCGTGTTCCTCGTCCCGCTCGTAGCCGTGGCGCGCCTCGACGTCGTCGGGAAACTCGGGCTCGCCCGCGGGACGATCATCCTCGTTCGGCTCCTCACGCTCCTCGCCGCTCATATGCCGCCCAACGTAGCAGCCACGACGCCCCACCCGACAGCCCGGACTATCCCTGTCCTGTGGCTTGGAGAATGCTCTCCCCGCGCTCGGTGAGTGTCCAGGCGCGTGCCATGCCCTTAGTGGGACCAACGCCCGTGTCCTGAATCAGGCCGTGGCGCTGTAGGCGTGTGAGTAGACGCGATGCCTGTCCAGGATCAACGATCCCCGACGCGTTGGCTACTCGTTTACTTGAGGCACCGGGAGTGTCAGCGATAGTCGAGAGTACGCGGGCGGTGCGATAAGTAAAACGCAACGAGAGATCCTTGAACGGGTCAGCCGGCAACCGCGGGACGGCGGGTTGCTCCGGCGCGAGCACCGGCCGCTCCAGCTCCTTCTGCGCCGCGGCAGCGCCAAGATAAGGCTGCACGATCATCGCCATCAACGGCGCACACAGCTCAACCAGGGGTTGCGGATCGCGCCGCAGCATACGCGCGTGGATGACACTAAAGACGGCGCCGACAACACCCTCGGCCGTAAGCGGCGGGGGTTGACGGCCCACTTTTCCCTCAGAGCGCCCCTCGTCGATGTGGGCGATAATTTGGGCGATACCGCGCCTGCGGGCCTCGAGCGTTTGGTGGCCCGCACCAAGCGCCTCCACGACCAGCAGGCGACCCATACCAGGCTCCCGATCTAGGAAGCAGAGGAACGCCGTCAGACCGGCACGCGTCTGCTCGCGCCAACCACCCGCTCTCTGGGCACCACTTGCTCCTCCCCCCGTGCCCCCATCACCCGCCACAGCTTGACCCACGACGCGCGTCACCTGCTCCACGGCGTCCTCGAACGCCGCATATAGACAAGTCTCGCGGTCGTCGAAAATCTCATAGAACGTACGACGAGACAAACCCGCACGCTCACAGATCGTCGCGACCGTAAGCGACTGCACACCATCCTCATACGCCTGTTCGACCGTCGCACCCAACAACCGCCGCCGCTGCATCTCAACGACATGACCACCCTCACGACCAGCCCTATCAACCCGCACAGCACGCTCAACAACCATCAGTCATCCCCACCTTCTGGAACGACACAAGCGACCCACCCCCCTACTTCCTCTTCGCCTTCGACGAGCCATGCCCGTCCTTGGCCTTTGTTTTCTTTGCCTTCTTTGCCTTCGGGCAACCCGTGACGCTCACCGGCGTTGATTGATGGAGCACCGCGCCGTTCTGGCCCGTGAACGCTGTCGGCATCTTTAGCCCGCCCGTCACCTTGCAGAGGTTCCCGTTCGCCGCGAGCGCCGAATACTTACCCTGCGGCAGGTTCAATTCGAAGCTCTGGATCGGAACGTCCGGGACTTCCTTGAAGGTACTTGAGGTGATGTTCGTCTTGTTGTTGATGAACGTCGAGCCCACGAGGTCGACAGTCACGTTGTCGCCCTGCAGAACCGCGATCAGCGACGGGAATTCTTCCCCAGCATGCGAGACAAAATATGCTGGCCCTTCGATCGAGACGGGCAACAATGGCGTGATCGCCTTCGCATGCCCGACAACCGATGCCGACGGACAGTTCGCGGGATCCGCTTCGAACGTCTTCGCAGGACACGCCTTCTGCAACGTCGTCAAACGAGACGGCAGTTGCTTGGGTAGATCCACCTTGACGCTATGAATATTCGACTGTGAGGATGCTTGATTGAACCCGAGGTTCCCGACCGGATAGACGATCCTCGCGGTCAAGCTCGCACCATTCGCTCTTGATGTTTTACCCGAAGTCGAGACTTTGAAGTCCGGCTGGAACTTCAACGCTTGACACGACCCCACCTGGAAATGACTGGACAGCGGCGCCGTTGAGCCTTCGTTACTAAACGCGGTACCAGAAAACGACATGGGAGTACAACTTGTCGGGTTGAACATAAAGTTCGGACGATCGATGACAGCATCGATCGAACGTAGATCTGTTGGTATCCCGTCGAGGATCAGCGGTAGCTGGCCTGTCGTGATCGTCAACTGGGACGTGTGGGGGTCCACTTCGATCTTTGCTCTGACAACCACTGTCCCGAGGTTGAACGGTCCAGCAACAACTGGGACCACGATCGAAAGACCATATGGAGCGCCTTCAAAAGGACCAGTCAAATAGATCGGCGCTGGCGGGCCACCCGCCTGGGGCACCTCAAAAGGATACGGGCCCGGGCCAGCAGTCGTGACCGTATGCCCGATCTGTGCAGCAGACGAGCATTCTCCCCTGCTTGCCTGCGGTTCTAGGCATAGTTGAACCTGGCTGATCATTCCCAACAAGCCCTCTGGCGTCTTAAACTGGAGCCTTCCCATGCGCTGCTGCCCGTCCTCACGCGTAAGCAGCATCGTGAAGTCTGTGTATCCTCCAGCCTGATCTGTCGTGGCACCAGCGGTCATTGCCGGTCCGAAAGGCATCGGCCACTGGCACGGCGAACCACCGACGCCGGCATTGATTTCGAATCTGCTGAGCAGGCTCACTTCTTCCACAAGCGGCGCAGCCCACGGAACGAACTGAGCGCTGGAACCGTATATCCCACACTTCAGTGGCGTGGCAAGCGCCGCTTGTGCGCCACCACTGAACACAAGTTTGAAGTCCGTGAAAGGGAGGTCAGGCGTGTTTTCAAAAGTCGTCGTGAGCCGACCTGTCTGTTCATTGAGATGAACGTTACCGACAAGCTTGAGGTTCACGCCTTCCCCAGAGGCCGTGACCAGCAACTGTAGGTTCGGTGGGTTCTGACCCAGAATATATACGTTGCCTTCGAGCTTATGCGCCAACAACGGAGTCGAGATTTCATCGGTACCAACCTTAGACGCCGATGGGCACGACGCGGCTTTCTCGTTTACTTCGCCATCCGCTTCCTTCCCCAAGGCCTCCTGCGAGGGCTGACAGGCCACGAGACCCGTAGCCTGCCCGGGATTGATGACAACGCCTTCTGGAAGCGTTACTGTCGTGTCCTTCAAACCTGGGGCACCCAGACCTTCAGGGTTTAGTCCTTGGGCTATTTTCACATCGACCGAGAGGCCCGCGGGCGTATCTGAATAACTCGTGTCTGGAGCAAGCGAGATCGACGGGACAAATGGCCGCAATCGTTCACAGCCCGTGAACCCCACAGGAATACCTTCATTGTTGCTCACCGGTGCGCTGGCGTTCGCCGTAGCGTCTTCGTTCTGCCACGTACTCAACTCTTCCGCGCTGAATTCCTGCGGTCCTTGACAAGACGTCGGCAATGTCAAAAGCGGAGCGGCAGTTGCATTCGCAGAACATACTTCTTGCTCCTGCACACAGCGTTCCTTATCCAGGCGGGCATCGGCGGGCACGCCCCAAATCGTCGTCGAACTGTATGTCAGGTTCCGCTCCGGGATGTTGGGGACATGGGTGGTAATGCCGTTATCCCCACCAGTTCGCACACCTGAGTCGAGGAACACCTCTGTCCCATCCTGGGTAAATGCGAACTGGGCCGCTACACCGGCCGGTGGCACCATATTAAAGACCACGGCGTTAGCGATCAGCTCATTGCCTTGGATCGTCGAACGATTGATTCCAATTTCAGTGTCAGCTGGACAGGCTTCCTCATCAAACTGGACACGCGTGCACTGCGGCACCGCCAACGGATTACCCACGAGACCCGGCGGAAGATTCACGTTTAGATTACGTAGCTCACCCCCCGCAGTCATTTCGTGGCGAAGGTCGAAAAAATTGGCGAATGGTTCGCCGGTAACCGTGTCGTTTACGGCGAATGCAACCGTCAACTCATAAGGGTGTGAACCTGCCTGAGTATCTGTAGTCCCATCTGCATTAGTGAGCCAAACGTTAACGTTCGCAAGACCCACGCCCGCCGGAGTTGAGCTGAATGTCACTGGGAATGAAGCATCTGCTACGCCAAGAGTGTCACTCGCACTGACCGACGCGTGATTGAAAGCGGTGCCTTTGGCGCTTTCGCTCACCTTTACGTGAATCAGAAGAATAGCGACTTCTTCATTACCAAATGTTCTTATTTCGGGCAGTTCGCATTTCACCACCGATGAGGGCACCACAGAGCATTTGCCCAGGTTCGCTCCAGTTCCAAAGGCAGTGGTAACTCCGACGCTGGTGGCAGTGAGACCTTCAGGGAGCGCATCGGTGACTATCGCCCCAGGAGCCGCCGGTGCCGCCCCCAGATTGTACACATATATCTTTATATCCCCTTCACCGCCAGGCGGGAGATTGGTGGGCGACGCTCTACCTGTTATCTCAAATCCTGGCGCGGCCGTCGTCGCAGACGCCTGAGCGCACAATACATACGATCCACACACTGCGAGCAGAACAGACAAACACCGCTTGAACACCATTACTTCCTCCCCCTGCTCACCGATATACCCGAACTCTTAACCTTCACGGCTTTCCCGTACCGCCTACGCGCTCGCGCTTCGCATCTTGATCGCTTGCCCTTCGCTCGCTGACTGCGGCACTGCTTCAATGCTCGCACGAGCTTCTGAGCACGAGTCAACACCTTCGCCTTTGCTTTCACAACGCTCTTCGACGAGGCGCTCGATGCAATGAAGTTCCCGACACCATCGAACGTCACGCTCGCAGGTGTCGCAAATACCGGCGGCGGCGAGGGGACACCCTGACACGCGGTACCCAAACACACCGGTGGAGATACCGCTTCGACGCCACCCACACGCGCGTCATACAAATCAACGTTTTCGTTGCCGTCAAGAGCACTCAACCGTTGGCGCGTCACGAAGAAAACATCGTTGCCACTAGCGCTCGAACCGATTAGCTCAGCAGGTTCTTCCCTGCCACCCGAGATCAGATACACACAACCCGCTACTTCATGGCATTCTCCGCTGCCATCGCGCTCCCACTCATACACGTCCATAGCGCCATCGATATCACGCCATACGAGCGGCGCTTCGCTATTGAAGAACACCTGGTCCCCGTCTTCTGAGATCCGAGCTTGCGAGCCACCGCTCGCTTGAGCGCGACACGATGCGCAGAACAAGCTCTCATCTTGCGCATCGAAAATATACGCCTCCTGCGAACCTTCATTTTGATAGGGAGCCCCAGTAAGGTTCTCGGTGGACGTGAACGTGAGCGCATTCCCACTTGGCGTCGCTATAGCCTGACTCGCGACATCTTCATACGACAGCGTGCCGATGAACACGGTGCGCTGCTGACCAGGATGCTCGGAATCGGTCTCATCGACATACAAATTCTTTTCACCAGCGACAGGTATCTGTTTAGCGTCGTTTTCCAACCCTGACAACGCATCGTGCGAGATGAAATAGACATAGGCGCCGTCTTCACCAGTTTCATTGACCCCAATCACTTCCTTGACACCGCTGCTGGCACCTGTCATTTCGACGCGCGCTTGGCTTCCCACATCGAACCGCCACAGCACACCACCTTCGGTGTAATACGCGTACGCGCCGTCGGGTGTCGCCGTCCAGAACCTGGCAGACCCTATAGACACGGGAGCAGTCCGCACACCATCCTCACGCACAAAAACACGACCTTGATCGGGGCCGGCAGCGGAATCGGTCCAAAACACCCTGGACCCATCTTGCGAAACTGGATTATGACCACCGAAGGTCGCACCGGGAGCAACCACCCCTTCGGGCAACACATTTACCAAATTCAAGGTTCCACCGGTAGACATGTACAACTCATAGCGATCGTCGATATTTCTTAGCGCTTCGACGGATGCCTCCGTTGCATTGACTTCTACTCGCTTAGCCTGAGTGCCCGTGCCTGAATAGCCTTCAGTTTCTTCCAGTTTGAGTAGTTCTCGATGTAGCTTGACATATTCTTTTTCGAGAGGCACGATCTGCTCGACTTCTGCCTTGACGATGCTATTGAGTTCCTTTTCGAGCGCTCCTTCTCCGCTCAACAGATCGTCGTTGGCTTCGAATAGCACATGACTAAAGTCCGCCGAAGCGCCCCCATAAATAATGTTGAACTCCGCTAGGCCTAGACCAGTACCCTCGTTTTCGCGATCCGCGGGTACCGCAGAGAACAACGAACCGATGACACCATCCACACTCGCACGCTCATAGAGGGCTCTGTACCCCCCTGACATCTGCTCGGACGATGTGAAAATTCCAGTTGAGAGAGAGTTTGAGAACGCCTGATATCTTGCGCTTTCGTCACCAAGCGGGTCAAGGTTGACCTGCCTCCAACCACCTTGTGGAGATCGTGACGCCATATACTGGTTACCCAGAGCGGTACCATTATTACCATTACCACCCGTAGTGGGATCGGCTGCGTACACGACCGCGTCACCATTAGAAGAAGCCTGGAAAGGAAAGCCCGTACCCGTCATTCCTGGGGTAGCCGGATATGGAGCATATACATTGGCATCCTCGTTTTCCGGAGGAGTGACCATTTCATACACACGTCCATCTGGAAGACCGGCCGTCTGAGCATAAGTCATAAATGTTGTGCCAGGACTATCGGTACTGCCTGCTTCATTGACCGCTACAACGCGATAGTGATAAGTTGTGCTTGGCTGGAGACCCGTCAATGCAGTGGTCACAACGACAGGATCTTCACCCCGGCCGACCTCCATTTCCGCGGTCTTTAGCCCATACGAGATAGTCGTCCCATATTCGACATAGTACGTTGAGATGATGCCCTCCGGGTTAATCTGTGCCGTCAGCGTCGCCGCTTCAGTCCCGATAGAGAGAGAAACGTTCGTGATTTTTGGCTGTACCTGTCCCGTTTCGAGCGATATATTTGACCCGACCGTAGAACCGTACTTGCTAGTCGCGACCAAGCAGAAACTATAACGAGTAAAGGGGGCCAGTTCCTGTACTTCCGCATGGACCTGCTGAGGACCGGAGACCGCGACCGACGGCGTAATCTTGCCACCTTCACCTTCACCACCATCACAATTCGGTCCCACTTGATATGAGAAATGATAGCTCGTAGTTCCCGTTGCCAGCGTACCATTGAACATCACCGAGGAACCATTCAGTTGACTATATGGTTCGGTCGTAGGCGCTTTAGGCAGGTCACCGGCTTCGAAGACGACGACTGCATTCACTCCGCTGTCCGCCACGTACAACTTGCCCGATTCGCCATCGACACCCAATCCAAATGCGTCAAACGACAGAGAACCTTCGCCCGCAGTTGTGACTAGAGCTCCAGAGGATTCATACTCCAGCACTTGCCGACTGTCACGACCATTCTGATCTATGTCCACGTACCCCGACGGAGAAATCGTTATGCCGCCCGAGATCTCATAATTCGAATCGATCGGTTCGCCTTCGGTCGCATAGATTCCAGCCGACAGCGTGTACTTGTAGGTGGGACCTGCGGTGGTCACGTACAAACCCAAGCCGCTAGCTTCAACCGCTACTGCGACGATGGGATGCGGCAAATTTTGCCCTTCCACCACCGTATTTCCGCCTACTCCGACGACGGCTCCGCTTGCGTCAACTGGTTCGCCCGCAGCATTAAACTCCAGCACCTTCTTCGCGTCTTGCTCCGAGACTAGAACATTGCCCGCTTGGTCAACCACGACATCTGACGGTTCACTGAGCCCGGTAATGAATTCTTCCCGCGACTTGAGTCCCGGCGTAAAACGGTAGACCACCCCATTACTCCCTCCTACAACATAAACGTCGCCTTCTTGCGCTCCCGCGTAGTCATCAACAGAGAGCTGCTCCAACCTCACTCCCGGTACGCTCGCCTGCGCAAGCAACGCACCTTCCGCGGAGAAGTCATCCACGAGATCATTACCTTGATCGGTTACGTACACGTCTCCTTTATAGAGACCCGACGAGTTGTCCACACCCAGACCCACAGGCCCGGCAAACCCACCCGGAGGGCCGAAAGAGGTGAGAGGTATATATCCCGGCTTGGCCGATGCAGACGCACTCAAAAATAGAAAAGCCCAGACTAGGACGACTACCGGCCCCAGCACAGACGGTCTACGAATACTCAAGAACACAACGACCCCTCCTCACACATAGACCCGGAAAAGACCGACCCGCCTGTCCCGCGAAGGGGGAGCCCGGGCAGCACAAGACCGCCGCGAGCACCCGGCCCACGACGATCAAAAAACAAGAAGCGCGTTGCACGCCTATTACGACGCGCGAGTGACCAAGCCGAGCGTTCAGCCCGGCGAGACGGCGGGACCGACCAGCGCTTAGCTGGTGAGCGGCCCGGCCAGAGAGAGAGAGAGAGAGAGAGAGAGAGACGCGTCAGCGACGCTGACGCGTCCTATAACGGACCCGCCAGAAGCACACGGACTCTCAACAACGCTATTCCCCAAAGAAAACACGCGAAAAACAACTCCCTCTCAAAAAACGACCCAGTCCCTCTCCCAAGGGCCCTGCTTTACCGGAATGCGTGTCGACCACAGAGGCCAACCCAAACCCGACCTTATGTTGCCTGCCCCGAATGGAGAGCCACACCCAACGAAACCAACCGCGCCCCGTATGAGTGCCCGTAACCCTTGTGGATTACAAAGACATGGCTCTTTATACCGCAAGCGGTGCTTGCTGTCAAGTCCCCTTGGGGAAGAACTGCTTCGAAGCGGCTCGCTTCGAGCGCTTGGCTCAGCCCAGCGTCGCTGTAGCCACGGCCAGCGCGCCGGCCACCGGCGGGACGTCGTGCACGCGGAACACACTCGCCCCACGCTCGAGCGCCATCACGTTCGTGGCGATCGTGCCGGGAAGGCGCTCGGCCGGGGTCTTCCCAAGAAAGCTCTTGCGGGACGTGCCGATCACAACTGGGCGTCCCAGGGCCACGATCTCCTCCAAGCGGCGCAGGAGAGCATGATTGTGCTCGACGGTCTTGCCGAAGCCAATGCCGGGGTCGAGCAGGATGCGATCCTCGGCAATGCCCTCCCCGACCGCGAACGTCATGCGCTCCTCCAGAAACGCCTTCACGTCGTCCACGACATCCCCGTATGAAGACCCACCCACCCTGTGCTGCATCGTGCGCGGCTCGCCGAGCATGTGCATCAGACAGCAGTCGGCGCCGCTGTCGGCCACAACAGAGGCCATCTCCGGATCGGCGCGCAGCGCACTGACGTCGTTGATGAGCGTGGCGCCGGCAACGACAGCGGCGCGTGCCACGGCCGCCTTGGAGGTGTCGATCGATATCTGTATATCGCCGACGCGCTGGGCCAGAGCTTCTACGACCGGTACCACCCGGCGCAACTCCTCCTCCACCCCGACGGGCTCTGCCCCGGGACGCGTCGATTCCCCGCCGATGTCAAGGATGTGCGCGCCCTGTTCGACCAGCTCAACACCGTGACTGACAGCGGCCTGCTCGTCAAGGAACAAGCCACCATCCGAGAACGAGTCGGGGGTCACATTGACAACCCCCATGATGCGATATTGACCGCTCATAACTATCAGCCCCTGACGGTCGTATAGGCGTTCCTGGTCAGGACGCAGGGAGCGAAGTGTGCAATGCACACGAGCGACTGAGGACGCCGCCAGGGACGGCTAGACGCCGTCAGGACGACCCCCATGATGCGGTAGGACAGGCTCAGGTGACTGAAGGGCCGCTGGGGTCCGACCCGGTCATATCCGCGGTGCCGCCGGCCAACCCCGGGCGTGGCAGCGGACGCGGCGCTTCACGGCCACCAGCCCGGTCGGCGGGCGCGGGCGGAGCGGGCAGCTCGGGCGCGGGGGGCTCCTCGGCACCGAATACTTCCTGCTCGTTCTTGCCATCGAGCAAGGCCAGGAACTCCTCCTTCTCGATCGTCTCGCGCTTGACGAGGATCTCGGACATCTTGGTGAGGTCTTCTTTGTGCTCGTTGAGGATCTCCTTGGCCCGCTGGTGGGCCGACTCGACGATGCGGCGCACCTCATCGTCGATCTCGCGCGCTATCTCATCGGAATAGTCGGGCTCGGTGGAGAACTCACGCCCTAGGAACGGCTGACCATGCTCGTGGCCGAACACGCGCGGGCCGAGCTTCTCGCTCATGCCGAAGCGCATCACCATCTGCTTGGCGGTGGCAGTGACCTTCTCCAGGTCGTTGGAGGCGCCGGTGGTGATCTCATCGAACACGATCTCCTCGGCGGCACGGCCACCCAAAGTCATCGCCATCGTGTCGTTCAGCTCGGCGCGCGTAGTCAGGAAGCGATCCTCCTGGGGCATCGAGATCGTGTAGCCGAGCGCCTGTCCGCGCGAGATCACGGAAATCTTGTGAACCGGGTCTGAGTGCTCCAAGAAGTGGCCGACGATCGCGTGACCCATCTCGTGGTAGGCGGTAATCAGGCGCTCCCTCTTGCTCATCACGCGCGTCTTCTTCTCGGGGCCGGCGATCACGCGCATGATCCCCTCCTCGAGCTCAACCTGTCCGATTTCGCGCTTGCCCGTACGCGCCGACAGCAGCGCGGCCTCGTTGATCAGGTTCGACAGGTCCGCGCCAGTGAAGCCCGGGGTTTGGCCGGCGAGTGCGTCGATGTCGATGATCTTCGCGAGTGGCTTGCCGCGCGTGTGGACCTCGAGGATCTTGGCGCGGCCCTTGCGGTCGGGGCGATCGACGGCGATCTGGCGGTCGAAGCGGCCAGGGCGCAGCAAGGCCGGGTCGAGGATGTCGGGCCGGTTGGTGGCCGCGATCATGATGATGTTGTCCTTCGCCTCAAAGCCGTCCATCTCGACCAGCAGCTGATTGAGCGTCTGCTCGCGCTCGTCGTGGCCGCCGCCGAGACCCGCGCCGCGGTGGCGCCCGACGGCGTCGATCTCGTCCATGAAGATGATGCAGGGCGAGTTCTGCTTGGCCTGCTCGAACAGATCGCGCACACGCGAGGCGCCGACGCCGACGAACATCTCGACGAAGTCCGAGCCGGAGATCGAGAAGAACGGCACTCCCGCCTCGCCGGCGACGGCGCGCGCGAGCAGCGTCTTGCCCGTGCCTGGAGGCCCATACAGCAGCACGCCGGTGGGTATTCGCGCACCGAGCGCCTGGAACTTCTTGGGGTTCTCGAGGAACTCCTTGATCTCGTGCAACTCCTCGACGGCCTCGTCGACCCCGGCGACGTCACGGAAGGTGATCTTGGGGGAGTCGGCCGACAATCGCTTGGCGCGCGACTTGCCGAAGCTCATCACGCGCGAGCCTCCCCCCTGGACCTGGTTGATCAGGAAGAACCAGAAGCCGAGGATCAGCACCAGCGGCAAGAGGTAGGTGAGCAGCGTCGGCCAGATGCTGGTTTTGTCTGATTCGATGTTGAACTTGGCGCCGGACTTTTCAAGCGCGCCGATCAGTTGTGGCGCAGCCTGGTCGACATAGCCCACTTCGTATTTTTCTTTGCTGCTGTTGTTCAGTTCGACCGACACCGAGTTGTCTTTGACCTTCAGCTCGGCCGACTTGACGCGGTGGTTCGGGATGTCTTCGGTGACGAGCGTCTTGTAGGAGTGTTCGGGCCCCTTCGACTGGGGCGACACGATCAGCTTCGCCGCGAAGAACGCGATGACGACCACAATCAAAATCGGGAATGCGGCGCTCTTGAAAAATCGGTTCATGGGCTTAGATCCTGGCTGCACTTACCGTTGGAGGTCGTGGCCGCCAGTCCCCCAGGGTACCACGAGAGGCCGCAATTACCGGCTGTTTGGACGCCGCCGGGCACGTGGCCGGATCCCCCACGAGACGGTGCGCGCGGGGCGATTTTTTTGGGATATGGGGTCGTACCCGCGATCATCTAACGCTCAAGCACCGCAACAAAGGGGAGGTTGCGGTGGCGCTCGGCGTAATCGAGCCCGTAGCCGATCACGAAGCGGTCCGGTATCTCAAAGCCGACATAGCGGATCGGCAAGTCGACCTCGCGCCGGTCGGGCTTGATCAGCAGCGCGCACACCTCGAGCGTGGCGGGGTTGCGCGAACCGAGGTTGCGCAGCAGGTATTGCAGGGTGAGGCCGCTGTCGACAATGTCCTCGACGATAAGCACGTCGCGACCCTCGATCGCGATGTCGAGATCCTTGAGGATGCGCACCACCCCGCTGGAATCGGTCGCCGAGCCGTAGGAGGCGACCGCCATGAAGTCCACCTCGACGGGGATGTCGATGAAGCGCATCAGGTCTGAGAGGAAGAACACCGCGCCCTTGAGCACCCCGACGAGCAACAGCGGACGGCCGGCGTAGTCGCGCGAGATCTCCTCGCCAAGCGCGCGCACCCGCCGGTTCAGATCCTCGGTGGCGACGAGCACCTCTCCCACTTCGGAGCTTTGCCCGCTGCTAGCGGGGGCGAGACGCTCTGGTGTGGGCACCACGAGGGGGAGTCTATTGACCCCAGGGTCGTGCCCACCGAACGGCCCCGCCGCCACCGCTCCGGCAAGCCGCCCCACGCCTCACCGCCGGACGCCGCTCGCGCGCTTTAGTGCTGCTCGCGCGGCTGGATCGCGATCATGCGCAGCTCGCCGCCCTCCACCACCGCGGCAGCGAGCCCGCCAACGTGCAACTCGGCCCGGCCACCGCGCTCACCGAGCGCGAGGATCTCGGCAACCCGCTCGCCCGCCTGCGGCGCAAACGTGCCGGCCGCGCGCTCGGCGAGGTGGATGACGACGAGCCGCTGCAGCGCCGGGTGCAGCTCGCGCAGACGCTCGATGGGGATGCTCTTGCGGTCGCCCAGCTCCTCCCGCACGAGCGCGTCGAGCAGGCTGCTCTCCTCGCGCAACAGCTCGGCGGTACGCAATACGTTGGCCTGCGCCGCCGGGTGCACGGCGTCCAGGGCGACCAGCAGCCCGTGACGCACGCGTGCGCGGGCGTACTGCTCGCTGCTGTTGCTCTCGTCCTCGCGCCACGCGAGATGCCGCTCCCGACAGTAGTCGCCAGTCGCGCTGCGCGGCAGCCCCAAAAATGGCCTGACGAGTCGCCCCGCGCGGGCGGACATGCCGAGCAGCGCGCGGCGTCCGGGCGAGGCCGCAAGGCGATAGAGGATCGTCTCGACCTGGTCGCTTGCGGTGTGGCCGGTGGCGACCAGCGCGTCGCCGCCCCCTCGCGGGGACCCTCTGGGGAGGACAGGCAGGCGCTCGGCCAGCTCGCGCGCGGCGGCGTAGCGCAGCTCGCGCGCCCAAGCGTGCAGGTTGCCGCTCGCGCCCGGCTCCCGCTCGGCGCGCACAACCTCGATGCCGACCCCCAGGTGCTCGCACAGCTCGCGACAGTGATGCTCGTCCCCGTCCGACGCGGCCCGCAGCCCGTAGTTGACGTGCAGTGCACGCACGCGCCCTGCCCCACACAGGGCCACGGCGACGTCGAGCAGACACACCGAATCGCGCCCGCCGGAGAGCATCGCGACCACAGGCCGATCGCCCCCGAGCAAGCCACCGGCGCGCACATGCTCGCGCAGCTCCTCGGCGTTCACGGCCAGACTCCCCGGCAGCTCGCCGGTCGTATCTCACCGCCCGAGGACCGAAGCGCTGGCATCACAGCGAGCCTACCCCTCCGACGCGAATGCCTGAAACAGCTCAGTCGGCTCGCTGAACCCCTTCAGACCGATTTCGCCGATCAGCTCGAAACGCAACCCACCGCTGCCGCTCGCGGCGTTGACGACCGCGCGCGTCACGAGCACCTCGCCGCCGGCCGCCCGCGCCACCACACGCGCCGCGCGGTTGACCTCACGGCCGTAGTAGTCGCCGTCGCGATACAGCGCCGCGCCACTGTGAATGCCAATTCGCGGCGCGGGCGAGCCCTGCGGCAACTCCGCGCCGAGATGCACCGCCCAGGCGGTCAGCGCAACCGGGTCGGCGCCGACCACCATCACCTCATCGCCGAGCGTCTTGATCACGCGCGCGTCGATTGGCAGCGTACGCTCGACCGTCTCCACGAAGCGCTCCACCGTGCCAACGGCCTCCTCGTCGCCGTGCTCCTCTGTCAAGCGCGTGTACCCGGCGAGATCGACGAAGGCGATGCTCACCCGCATCTGCCCCTCCACGGCGCCCTCGATGTCAAGGTCGGCCTCGATGTGACCAATCACATCCTGCTCGACGAAGTGGGCGAGCAGACGACCGTGCAGGTAGTTGATGAAGGGCAGCGCAAACGGCAGCATCTCGCGCGTGATCGACTCCATCTGCTCGACCACCTCGACACCGGGCACGCCTTCGCGCATCAGCGGCTCGTGCACATACAGGTGAAACAGGCGCACCTCGGCGTCGGCGATCTGGGCCATCGCCTGCCCATACACGCGCGCGATCTGCATCAGCGCCTGCTGGGGAAAGCCCGCCGCGAGGATGTTGGCGCCATAGCGCAACACCTCCAGATCCTCCTCGGAGATCGACTCGACCGTGAGCACGCTGAGCCCCATCGCTGCCACAATCCGCTCGATCATCTGTGGCTCCAAGCCCGTCGCCTCCGCGGCCTCCTCCAGCGTGTAGCGCGTGTTCGACGTGGGCAGCAGTTCGTCCATGTAGCCAAAGGCGAGTCCACCACTCTCGGTGGCCGCGCGGATCTGCTCGATGCCGTGCCCGCGCTCGCGCAAGCGCGCCACGATCCGCACGTGCGACGCCGCCGCCTGCGTCCAGGTGCCGTCGTACTGGGGTACCAAGCCGTCCTTCAGCCAGCGGCGTACCGTGGCTGGGGACACCCCAGCGCGGGTCGCGACCTGGGCCAGCGTCAGCTCGTTCTCCCGCGGCGTCCGCCCGTCCGCGCCCCGCGGCTCTCCTGTCGTGGACGCATCCATCGGCCGCAGTCTAAAGTCGCGGCCCGTGAACCACATCGAGCCGATCCATTTGCGCCCGTGCACGGCGCCGTGACCATGAGTGTGCTCGAAACGATCCATCTGCACCCAACCGCCGAGCTGGCCGAGCGTGTGCTGCTGCCCGGGGACCCGGGGCGCGCGCTGGCGCTCGCCCAGCTGCTGTTGGAGAAGCCGCTGATGTTCAACCACCACCGCGGGCTGTGGGGCTACACGGGTAGCGCCGCCGACGGGGAGCCGCTGACGATCCAGAGCACGGGCATGGGTGGCCCGAGCGCCGCGATCGTGCTGCACGAGCTGATCCAGCTGGGCGTGCGGCGTGCGATCCGGGTTGGCACCTGCGGCGCGCTCGACCTCGCGCTTGGCCTCGGCGAGCTGGTGCTCGCACGCGAGTCAATCACTGCCGACGGCACTAGCGTGGCATTGGGCGCAAGCGGCGTCGCCCGTGCCGACCCGGGCCTGGCGGACGCGCTGCTCGGCGCACTGGAAGCCCGCGAGCACCCGCACCATGCCGGGCGGATCGTTAGCACCGATCTTTTCTATGACCCCAGCCCGCAGCGAGGCGAGGCGTGGAGCGCCAGCGGCGCGATCGCGGTGGAGATGGAGGCCGCGACTCTGTTCGCCGTGGGCGCTGCGGCAGAGGTGCCCGTGGCCTGCCTGCTCGTCGTCACCGACACCTTCGATACGAGCGGCGCGCGCACCCGCATCGACGACGACGCGCTCGCGGGGCCGGTCGAGGCGATGGGCCGGGCCGCGGCAGCGGCGCTGACCGTTTAGCTCAGGAGCTCTTCTTCGCCTTCGCGGCGCGCGCCGGCCTCGCCGACGCAGCCTTGGTTGCCCCCGCGGCACGCTTGGATGTCGCGACACGCTTGGACCTTGCCGTAGCGGGCTTGCTCGCCGCGGGCGCCTCCGCGGCACTACCCTTGCCGGCCAGCTTCCCGCTCAGCGTCTTCAGCTGATCCTCGACGGCCGACAGGCGCGTGTCGATCGCGCCGTCGGAGAGCGCGCGGTTGAGGCGATGCACGCCGTCCTCGATGCCCTCCAGGCGCTGGGATACCGAGCGCAGGCGGCGTGTGAGCCGTTCGATGTCAGCGGCGGTCGGCAGGTTCAGTGCGCTGAGCGCCAGCTCTTGCGCCTGTGCGGCGCGATCGCGCGCGTCGAAGGCGCGGCCGATCGTGCCGGACACCAGGGGGTTGTCGATCAGGTCGGCCAGCGCCTTGCCGAGTTTGTCCTCGGTGCCACTCGTCAAACGCTCGCGCAGCCCCGCCGCCGCTCTCATACCGTCGGACATCGGCCAAAGCCTATCGCGCAGCGAGCCAGCGGTTCTATCCCGTCGGCAAGCAAGCTCCTTGGGCCCAACGGCGGACCGGCGGCTCGACCCACCATCTACTCTGAGCTGACCCGATGTCAACGCGCCTGTTCACGTTCGTGCAGATGGAGCTCCCATGGGAGCTCGGACCCGCCGACGGCCGCTACCTGCTGCGCAAGCACAGCGTCGCAAGCGACGAAATGGAGCCCGAGCACGTCGTGGTGCTGTCCACCGTAGGCGCCGAGCGCCGCGGGCTGCTCGGTCGGCGCACACGCACACGCACACGCCGCGCCAGCCCCGAGCCTGAGGCGACGGCGGTGCCGGTGACACGCGCGACCGTTGTCGACCCGGTCGCGCTATCGGCGGAGAGCCAGGCGCAGGCATGGCTACGCGAACTCGATCCCGAGCGCGAGGCGCAGGCGGCCATCGACGTACTCAACCGCGTGTTGTTCGCTCATCGCATCGCGGGTGCGGCAGCCCACATCCACGAGGTGTCCCCCACCCAAGCGCTCGTGGTGCGTGCCGGCTTCGGCGAGGGCGAGCACGTCGCCGACGGGCTGTGGACCAATGCGCGCGAGCTGCTGCTGTCGGATAAGCGCAGCCACCGGCGCGCGACCGTACTGCGCCCCCAGGAGCGACTCGCCGCACTGTTGTCCGGTCGCGGCGAGGAGTTGCTGTGCGAGGAGCTCGTGCTGCGCGCCCGCGTGGACCTCGACGGCGGTCGCGTCGCGCTGGCCGCCATCGAGCTGGAGCGCGCCTACGCCACCGCGCTAGCCGAGCTGGGGGAGGAGACGCGCGAGGACTTGCGCGAGCGGATCGAGGAGCTGCGGGAGCTGCGGCCCGGCGTTGCGCAGGCGGCGGACGCGGTACTCCCCGCGGCAACGCTCGCTATCGCGCCGCCTGACGGGCAAACGCGACCCCAGTCCCCAACCACGCCAGCGTCAGCGGCAGCGGCACAAGAGCTGCCACACGCGAGCGCCTCGGCGCCCGACGCACAAACCGTGCGCCATGCGCTCGAGCGCCTGGAAGCAACGCTGCGCGCCCGCACCGCGCGTGGCTTTACTCTGCGCTGAGCATGAACCGGACGACGCCGCGCTGAGCATGGACCCCACGAGAACCGCGATTGGCACCTGGAGCGGCGGGCGCTTCATGCACTTCGGCGAGCCGCTCAGCGACGAGCGGCTGCTCGCACTGCTGCGCCCAGGCGGGGGCATCGACACCGTGATGAGCGCCGACGCGTACGGCGCCGGCGAGGCGGATCGCCTATTGGGCCGCGCGATCGCGGGCGTTGAGCGCGACAGCTTCAGCCTGATCGGCGCGATCGGGCACGATTTCTATGAGGGCGAGCGCGAAGGCGCGAAGGGCTTCCCGCGCTTCACCGACCCACGCCTGCGCGGCGAAGCCGACTATGGCGCCTACATCCGCATGGCGGCCGAGCAGAGCCTCGCGCGACTCGGCGCCGAGCACTTCGATCTGCTGATGCTGCACAACCCCGACCGCACCGGCTACACCAGTGAGGCGGTGTGGGAGGGAATGCGGGCAGTGCGCGACGCGGGCCTCACGCGCCTGCTCGGCGTGGCGCCCGGTCCCGCCAACGGGTTCACGCTCGACTTGATCGACTGCCTCGAGCGCTTCGGCGAGACGATCGACTGGGCGATGATCATTCTCAGTCCGATGGAGCCATGGCCGGGCGAGCTGGTGCTCAGCGCGGCCGCCGCCCACGACGTGAAGTTGATCGCGCGGGTAGTGGACTACGGCGGTGTGTTCCACGACGACGTGCGCCCGGGCCACAGCTTCGCCGAATATGACCACCGCAAGTTCCGCCCCAGCGGCTGGGTCGACGCGGGCGTCGCGAAGCTCGAGCGGATGCGCCCCTACGCACAGCGCCATAACCTCACGATGCTGCAACTTGCTTGCCAGTGGAACCTCGCGCACCCGGCGGTGCGCTGCGTCGCCCCCACCTTGATCCAGGAGAACGGCAGCGAAGCGCGGTCGGTCGAGGACAAGCGCGCGGAGCTGGCGGCGCTGCCGGCGCAAACGCTGCTCAGCGACAGCGAGGTCGCCGAACTGCGCGCGATCGGCGATAACAGCGGCTCGATGACGCTGAAGGGGGCAAGCGTCGAATACGAGGGTGAGCCGCTCGCCGACCGCTGGGCGCTCGGCGGCGAGCTCGAGGACCTCGCGGCGCGCTGGAGTATCGCGCCAGCGCGCGACCTCGTGAAGGTGGATTAGTCTAGGCCGCCCCTCGCCCGGGATCCGCCGCAGGCGTGCGGCGATCAGGTGATCAGGCCGTGAGACGAGGTGCGTCCGGGGGCTGCGGCGCCGGTGCTCCCGACCAGTTCTCCAGGAACGCCTCGCAGGCCTCCGCGTCGAGCGGGCGGGCGAACAGGAAACCCTGCCCGGTGTCGCAGCTCTCCTCGCGCAGCAGCGACAGCTCGCGGGCCTGCTCGATGCCCTCGGCGAGCGTCTCGATCGAGAGCGACTTGCCGAGCTGCACGAGCGTTCTGATCAAGGTCTCGCCGTCGGCGTCATCCTGGATGCGCGAGATGAACGAGCGGTCGATCTTCAGCGCGTCGACGGGGAAGCGCTGCAGGTAGGCAAGCGAAGAGTAGCCGGTGCCGAAGTCGTCGATCGCGACGCGCACTCCCAGCTCCTTGATGATCGCCAGGCGGCGCGCGGTCTCCTCGGCGTTGCTCATGATCGTCGTCTCGGTGATCTCGAGCGTCAGCGCCTCGGGGTCGAGACCCGAGTCGGCGAGCGCCTCGCCCACTTCCTCTACGAACACGTCGCGGTCGAGCTGGCGAGCGGCGACATTCACGGCGACGCCGACCTGGTGGCCAGCCGCGCGCCATTCGGCGCCTTGGCGGCAAGCCTCCTGCAGAACCCATTTGCCCACCTCGACAATCAGACCGGTCTCCTCCAGCAGCGGCACGAAATCGTCGGGTTGGACCACACCACGGGTGGGGTGGCGCCAGCGAATCAGCGCCTCCATCCCAGTGGGCTTCATCTCGCGCAGGTCGAACGTGGGCTGGTAGACGACGAAGAACTCTTCCTTGGTGAACGCGTCGCGCAGGTCCATCTCCAGCTCCATCTTCGTCTGGACGACATCCTGCATCCCGGACTCAAACACGACGTAGCCGTTCTTGCCCTCCCACTTCGCGCGATACATCGCGATGTCGGCGTCGCGCAACAGCTCTTCGGCGGTAGCCCGGTCGCCCATCGCGACGCCAACACTGGCGGTCACGACCAGGCGCGTGCTCTCGGCTCCCTTGAGTTTGAAGGGTTGTTCCAGAGCAGCCAGCAGGCGCTCGGCGATCAGCTCCGGGCCCGCCGCCAGCGACATGCCTTCGGCAACGACGACGAACTCGTCCCCGCCGAGGCGCCCAAGCGCATCGATATCGCGCACGACGCCCTCAAGGCGTGAGGCGACCGCGCACAGCAGGCGGTCCCCGACGCCGTGCCCGAGCGTGTCGTTGATGCCCTTGAAGTTGTCGAGATCGACAAACAGCGCGGCCACCGGCGTCTGGTTGCGACGTGCGCGCACGAGCATCTGCTCGACGCGGTCGAGGATCAGCGTGCGGTTGGGCAGGCCGGTGAGCGCATCGTGGGTCGCCATGAAGGCAAGCTCCTCCTGGCGGCGCGTGAGCTCCTCGTGAGAGCGCCGACGCTCGGCCTCGAAGGACTGACACATGCGCACCAGCGTCACGTCGAGGCTGCGTTGCAGCATCGAGTGCGCCCTCTCGACAACCGTCTCTGGCAGCTCAAACTCGACAGCCACCGCGCACACCATGTCGGCGGCGGCGTCGCGCCAGCGCAAACAGCGCTTGGTGACCTCGTTCAGCGGCGCGGCGCGCTGGGCGGCGAGCTGGCCGAAGATGTTCCAGGACTCCTGTCCGACCTCACGCGCTACCTCGGGGCTCTCGCCCGCCATCCAACGCGCGACAGCGATCGTGGAGACCGTGCCGACCTTGACGAAACTCTCCTCGACAATCGGCTCGAGCACCACGCCCGATTCGTCGTTGCGCCTGCGAATACCGTCCACGACCTGGTCGGTGCGCTCGTTGAGCGCCTCGCCGAGACGCCTGAGGTTACGTTCCAGCTCCATCCTCGCGGCGGGAGATGGCTCCTCCCCCTCGACCGGCTCGCAGTTGGATCCTCCGTTTGGGGTCGCCATGGACGAATATGTCGGCAGCTGCTCCGATTATCTTGAACTTCTCTGGCAACTTTGGATGCAAACAGCGCCGCGGTCCACCCGCGGTCCAACTTGAACGCGCGGTAGTAGTTATACTTTTTAATTGTGCGCCATAATAGCTACATATTGTAGTTACTATAGCGCTCTTTTAAAAAAGAGGAACACACAACCCCTGCGGCCCCCGAACCGCCTTACCTTAACGGCCCACCCTCAGCGGCCCTGAAAGCGCGGAGCGCGCTTGCCAAGGAAGGCGCTGATGCCCTCCTTGGCGTCCTCGCTACCAAAGGCCGTGGCGAAACCGCGCTTCTCGGCCTCGATGCCTGCGTCTAGGTCGCCCGCGCCGGAAACCCGCTTAATCTGCTCAAGCGCCACAGGGGCCTGCGCCGCGAGCCGCCGACCCCACGCGAGCGCGGTGTCGAGCAGTTCGTGGTCCTCGACCATGCGGTTGACGAGACCCAGTTCGAAGGCCTCCTCGGCCATGATCGGATCGCCGATCAGGTTCATCTCCAGGGCCTTGTTCTCGCCGACCAGTCGCGGCAGACGCTGGGTGCCGCCGAAGCCGGGGATGATGCCGAGCTTGATCTCGGGCTGACCAAAGGTCGCCGAGCGCGCCGCGATGCGCACGTCGCAGGCCATCGCAAGCTCGCAACCTCCGCCGAACGCGAGCCCGTTGACAGCCGCGATCGTCGCGATCCCCTCCGAGCCGAATTCGCGCAGCAGCGTGTGGGCGGTATGGACCAGCTGCTCGCCGGACTCGGCGTCCATCGAGGTGAATGCCTTGATGTCGGCGCCCGCGCTGAACAAGAACGGGTTGGAGGAGGCGATCACAAGCGCGTGCACATCGCTGCTCTTGACCTTGTTCCAGACCTTGCCGAGATCCTCGATCACCTGCGGGGAGATCGAGTTCATCTGTCCGTTCGCAAGCCATGCGATCGCGACTCCGTCCTCGCGCGTCTCGAGCTTCACGACCTCCACCTTCGCGTCGTCATCGAAGGTGGATGACGACGCAGCCGGCTGCTCGACATCGGGCTGGGGGTAGGCGTAGAAGCCCTGGCCACTCTTCTGTCCGAGCCGTCCCTGGGCGACGAGCCGGCGCAGGATCGCGGGCGGCTCGAAACGCTCGCCGTAGCGCTCGACCGCGTTCTCCAGGCGCTCGAGCACCGAATCGAGCCCCTCGACGTCGGCCTTCATGAAGGGCGGCATCAGGCCCCTGCGAGGGTCCAGGCCGGCGCCAGCCATCATGCCGAAGTCGATGTCGCGGTGGGTGGCAACCCCCTCCTGCAATACGAGCGCGGCCTCCACGAACGTCTTCAGGCTCAGTAGCTCAACCAGCTCCGCGACGTCGGGCTCGCCGTCGTCGCCCACATTCGGCTCGCCGGTCGGGCTGTAGAAGCCGTCGCCGCCGCTCTTCGCGCCGAGCTTGCCCTGGGAGACAAGCTTTTGCATGCCCTTGGGCACGTAGAAGCGTTCCTCGCCGTATGACTCGGCGACGTGTTCGGCCACGTGCAGGACGGTGTCGAGGCCGAGCAGGTTGACCAGGAAGTAAGGGCCCATCGGTACCACCCCGGCGGCGCCGACACCCTCGTCGATTGCCTTGATCGAGAGTTTCTTGCTCTCCTGCTCGCGCCACAGCTCGGACATGCCGGCCATCAGGATGCGGTTGACGACAAAGCCGGGGACCTCCAGGCAGGCAATCGGTTGCTTGCGGATTGCCTGGGCGAACGTGAGCGCTGCCGTGACCGTCTCAGCAGAGGTTTCCTCGCCCTCGACAATCTCCACTAGCGGCATCACCGAGGCGGGATAGAAATAGTGGAAGCCGACGACCTTGTCGGGGCGCAACGTCGCTTCGCCGATCTCCGCGATCGACAGCGAGGAAGTGTTGGAGGCAAGGATCGCGTGACCGGGCGTGACGGCATCCAGCTCGGCGAACACGGCCTGCTTGACGTTCATTCGCTCGGGCACGGCCTCGATCACGAAATCAACGTCGCCAAAGTCCTCGTAGGAGGTCGTGCCGTGGATGCGACCGAGGATCTCCTCGATCTGAGCCGCGCCCTGCTCGGCGGTGATGCGCTCCTTGGAGACGAGCTTAGAGACCTGGCCCTCGGTTACTTTGCGCGCCTCCTCAAGGCCAGCCTGCACGAGATCCTCGTTGATGTCCTTGAGCACGACCGGGATTCCGGCGGCGGCGATCGTTTGGGCGATCTGCCCGCCCATGGTGCCCGCTCCGACGACGGCGGCCTTGAACACGAACATGCTTGTCTCCTCTGACTCGGTCTGATGCGGGACGGGCGAGGCCGGCGCGAACGGATGATTCCGCGCCGGCGCTCGGGGCTGCTAGACGGCTGCCGGCTCCTCGACCCGCCGGGGGAGCAGCGTTTCGCGGGCGATGACGAGACGCTGGATCTGCGAGGTACCCTCGTACAGCTGCATGATCTTCGCGTCCCGGAACAGCTTCTCCACCGGGTACTCCTTGATGAAGCCGTAGCCGCCGTAGACCTGTACGGCGTCGGTGGCGATCTTCATTGCGGCGTCGGCGGCGAAGCGCTTGGCGTGCGAGGAGACGAGCGTGTTGCGCTGGCCGCTGTCCAGCAGGTAGGCCGACTTCCAGGTGAGCAGGCGCGCGGCCTCGATTTCGGTGGCCATGTCGGCGATCATGAATTGGATCGCCTGGTGCATCGCAATCGGGACGCCGAACTGGACGCGTTCGCGCGAGTAGTCGGTGGCGAACTCGAACGCCGCGCGCGCGATGCCCGTGGCCATTGCCGCGACGCCCGGACGGGTGCGATCGAGCGTCATCATCGCGAGCTTGAAGCCGGCATTTTCCTCACCGAGCAGGTTCTCCTCGGGGACCTCGACGTCGTTGAAGGAGATCGTGGCGGTGTTGGAGGCGCGCTGACCGAGCTTGTCCTCCTTCTTGTCGACCACAACGCCCCAGTCGCGCTCCACCACGAAGGCGGAGATGCCGCGGTGCCCGGCGTCCTTGTCGGTCTTGGCATAGACCGTGTAGTAGTCGGCGTAGCCACCGTTGGTGATGAAGCACTTGGAGCCGTTGATGACGTACTTGTCGCCTTTCTTGACGGCGGTGGTGCGCATCCCGGAGACGTCGGAGCCGGCGTCTGGCTCAGTCAGGCAGAAGGAGGCGAGCTTGGGCGCTTCGGTGAGCATCCCCAGGTACTTCTTCTTGACCTCCTCGGAGCCACCCAGCGCGATCGGCGCGGTCGCAAGGCCGTTGCAGCCGAGCGAGGTCTGGATACCCGAGCAGCCCCACGAGAGCTCCTCCTCGATCAGACAGCCGTCGAGGTAGCCCGCGCCAGGGCCGCCGTATTGCTCCTCGATATGGGTGTTCATCAAGCCAACGTCCCAGGCCTTCTGGATGATGTCCGCCGGCCAGGTGCCGTCCTTGTCGTACTCCCAGGCGACCGGCCGGATCTCTTTCTCGGCGAAGTCGTGAGCCATTTCGCGAAGGTTCTTCTGCTCGTCGGTGAGCGTGAAATCGACCATGGTGCTGGAGTTCTCCTCGGACGTGACGCGTATATAGATTGACTAGTCAGTCAACTCTGGCTTCTGAAGGGTAGCGGACACGAACGCGCAAAGTGAGCCACAATCAGACGATGGAACCGATCACACTCGTGGTGGTGGGAGCGGTAGTGCTGTTCTGCCTCGTCGGCGTAGGGTCGTTCCTGGCCGGCGGCAGCGTGTACGACAAGATCGGCGAGGGCGGCCTATCCGCGGGCCCAGCGACGGCGCCTCCGCCGAACTCACCCCAGGCGATGGCCGAGCGCGAGGAAGAGATTCGCCAAATGCTGCAGGCGCGCAGCGACCGCATCGTGCGAGGCGGTGGAAGCGCGCTCGACATTGAGGCGGAGCTAGCCCGGCTGGACGAACCGGAGGCCGGCGGCCCTGTTGGCAAACACGACCGCGGCCTCACCGAAGAGGTGCGTCAGCTCGTCATAGCGCGCAACGAACGCAGGATGCGCAGCGGCGAAGAGCCGATGGACATTGACGAGGAGGTCCGACGCACTCTCGACGAACTGGACCCCGGCGGCCTCTGAGACGCTGCGCACTACTGCGTCGTGTGCACACTGCGGTCGGTACGTCCTTGTATTGGTCAACGCCCCTCAGGAGCCAGCGATGACAGATGCAATCAGCCTTTGATGAGCGGTTCCAGGCCGCCTGCGCTCGAAGCCGCTGCTGCCGATGCCGGAGCCCTCGAGGGTGCCGACCAGCTGCTCGAGAGCCGGGAGCATCTGCGCTGAGGACTCGGGATTGCTCGGCGCGGTGATCGTCTGCGGTTTGTTGATGTTCGAGAGTTCCAGCAAAAGCTTGACTTCGGCGCTGCTGAGCCCGCTGAGAATCGACCGGGTTTGCGAGTTGGCAAGCACCGTCGCCTGAAGTTCGAGGCGGCGCAGGAGGTGGTCGCTCTTGCCGGTGTAGATGTCGACGTGGGCGACCTTGACCGCCTTGGACAGTTCACCGATTGCACTGGGCGTAAACAGGGACGAGCCCGGCGTCGCGGAGCCGAGCCCGAGCGCGCTGCCGGCCTGGGAGAATTTGGAGACGTCGTTCAGGAAGCCGGGAACGTCGATCGTGGCGGTGAGATGGATCGTTTCCACACCGTCGATCGTGGTCGTGCCAACTTCCACAGGATCGGACAGCCAATGGCCCGGTTCGATGCCGAGCGAGGCGAACGTGGAGCGCACCTTGGCGCTCGAGGCGTGCTTGGTGGCCTGCGCGTAGGCCTGCTCGATCGCCGTGTAGGTCGCGGCGGGCGTCGAGAACCACGTCCCGGCGATCTCCACGTATAGGGCCGAGCCCACCGAGGTGGCGCCCACCGGCAGCGTGTGACCGCCGGTGCTCAACCCTACCTGCAGCGCGAAGCGCGGGAGCTGACTCGTCTGCGCTTCAGAAGATGAGCCGACGTTTTCGAACGGTCCGCTGAGATGCAGCGCCAGCGACTTGCTGGCGTCGCTCGACCCCACTGGACCAAGCGACAGCGACATGTTGACGTTGGCGCTTTCGATTTGCTTGGGCGAGGAGAACGTGGCGTTCAGCAGGGACTGGGCGTCGCCCGAGGATCCGGAGGATCCGCCGCAGGCCGACAGTGCGCATGTGGCGCAGATTGCGCCGAGCAGCGCAACTGCCGCACGGATGGTGGTGTTCTTGGAGAGTGCCCTCACTGCTGAGACCCGGTCGGTGCGCTGCAACGTTTGCTGCGACGCGCGACGCGGATCAGCCTAGCATCCGGTCGATGCCAACTCGCACGTCGATGCCAACCCGCACGGATGGGCGGCGCACGCTCACACTCCTTGCCCTCGCGGCGATCGTGGCCGCGCTATGGGCGCTTCCGGGTGGCGCGGCGGCAAGCCGCACCGTGACCGTAACCGCCGCGCTCGCAAAGCTGCAGAAGAGTGGCGCGATAACCGAAGCCGCCTACAGCCAGTACGAGGGCGAGTATGTCGCCGCGAAGAGCTCGCTGCGCAAACTGTCGGGCACGCGCGCCGCGGAACTGGGATCGGTGGTGGCAAACGTCGAAGCGATGGCGAACGCGGGCCAGCTGATCCCCTCGCGCTTGCCGGTCGTGTTCGTGACCCTGGAACGCAACAAGCAGTGGTGGACGACCCAGTCGCTGCTCGGCACCGACCAGCGCGTGTACTTCACGGGCAGTCGCATCGTGTGGGAGTACTATCCGGGCCAGGGCATCGAGATCCAGTGGCTGGCGACCTTCGGCAAGGCCAACGCGTACTTCCTGGACAAAGAAACAACCGCACTGAAGGAAGTGCTGAACGAAGCGATCGCGCTGGCCACCCAGCGCGCGGGCGGGATCGCGTGGGAATACATGTTCCACTTCGACGGCGGCTCGCCACCGTGGACGAGCGGCCTTTCTCAAGGCACGGCACTACAGGTGCTCTCGCGCGCGTGGTCGAAGACGCACGAACAGGCATACCTAACGGCGGCGCAGCAGGCGCTTGGGATATTCAAGACTCCGCCGCCGGTCGGGGTGCGGGTGCCAACCCCCGCGGGGGCCACATACCTCGAGTACACCTACGCGCCGACGGAGCGCATCCTCAACGGCTTCATCCAGAGCCTCGTGGGGCTCTACGAATACACGAAGCTGACGGGCGATCCGGTCGGCCAGCAACTGTTCGAAGCGGGCGACGCGGAGGCGCGCGCGGAGACCCCCCACTACGACACGGGCGCGTGGTCGATGTATGACCAGCACTCCGAATCGGACCTCAGCTACCACGAACTGCTCGCGGAATTCCTCGAACACTTGTGCGAAAAGACCGGCAAGGGCGAGCCGCTGACACCAACCACCGGGCCGATACCGGGCGATGGCATCTATTGCACGACGGCCGCGAAATTCCGCGAATACGAGAAGACGCCGCCGGTGATCGCACTCTTGACCCAGACCGTGGGCGCAAGCGAACGCGCAGGCGTGCAGATCGAGCTCTCGAAGGTGTCGAGCGTGAGCATGACGATCAAGCTCGGCGAAAAAACGGTGTGGAGCAACAGCGCCACCGTGGAAGGCGGCCACCCGCGATTGCTGTGGGTGACGCCGTCGAAGGCCGGCACGTATGGGGTCGTGCTGCAGGCGAAAGACCTCGCCGGCAACGAAGAAGTGACGACCGGCTCGATCGTCGTGAAGGCGCCGTCGAAAGCGAAAGCCAAGGCCGCCCGAGCCGCCGGGGTTACGGCGAGTGGGCGGATCTCACCGCCGGCGCGGCGCCAGCCGTCACTCTGAGCCTCCGCTCACCACAGTCCAACTTATCGCGCAAGTTGGAGCAAGACCGCCCGTTGCTCCACCTTGGCGGTTTGGTCACACGACCCTGCCGAGATACCGACCCATAGCGATCGGCAGACCATACAATCCTCCGCCATGCCCCCCGCGCCCCAAACCTGGATCCTGACCGCCTCGCCGGAAAACCACGAGGCCACGCGCGCCCACGGCTTCAGCGTGATCGGCATCAAGGAGCGCAACCGTCCGCGGGCGCTGCAGATCGAGCCGGGCGACCGGATCGTGCTCTACCTCACGAAGGTAATGGCTTTCGCCGGCTCCATCACCGTTACCGGCGAGCTGTACGAGGACCGCACGAAGCTATGGCCCGGCAAGCCCGGCAAAGCCGACGCGTACCCTTGGCGCTTTCCGACAGAGCCTGAGATCGTGCTCGAGCAGGACGAGTGGGTTCCGGCGGAAACGCTTGCCACCAAGCTCGATCACATCAAGAAGTGGCCACCGGCACACTGGAAGCTCGCCTTCCAGGGCCAGCTGCGCACGGTCAGCACGAAGGACGCGAAATTGCTGGTCAAGCGCCTGGGCGCGGCCGCTGGCACGCCTGTCCCGTAGTTACTACTGCTCACGTGCTCGCCTAGCTGAACGTTGTCCGCTTGAGGGCGCGTCCCAGCGAATCTCGCCACGTCGCCCAAAGACAACCCGGCCGCACGCGCCACGCCGCGCCATACAATCGAGCCATGCCGCAAAACGCCCTCTGCCGCGCCCGCGCATGACGCGCATCGCACGCGCCTGGGGCAGGCTGGGACCTGAGCAGCGCATCGCCACGATCGCCGCGCTGGCGCTGCTCGTGACGATGTTCCTGCCCTGGTATGACCTGCAGTCGCTGGACCGCAAGACCGGCGTCATCAACTCCCACTCGATCAGCGCTTTCGGCGACGTGTCGTTCGTGGAGGCCGCCGTGTTCCTAGTGGCAGCGAGCGTGATCGCCCTGATGTTCGCCCGCGCCAAGCGCAAGGACTTCCACATGCCGGGTAGCGACGGCGCGGTCGTGATGGTCGCGGGCGCGTGGGCGGCGCTGCTGATCTTCTACCGGGTGTTCTCCCGCCCAGCGGGCCACGGCTATCCGGTAGGAATCGAGTGGGGCTTCTTCCTCGCGTTCGTGGCTGCCGGCGCCCTCGGCTATGCCGGCTGGCGGATGCGCGCCACCGACGCTCCCGAAGCGCCGCGAATGCGAGGAGGCCGGCACCCCCGATCCCACGAGCACCCCCCGGCCAGCGAGGATCTGACACAACCCCAGCCCCACGAGCGTCCCCCGGCCAGCGAGGACCTAACAGTTGTGGTGGCACCGACGCCGCGGCGCGCGCAGAGCACCGCACCGGTGGCGGCCCGCAAGCGCCCTCGCTTCCCGCCAACGCCCTCCGACCAGCTCTCATTCGAGGACCCCGCCTATCATTCCCCCGACGATGCCACCTGAGGGACCACTCTCCTCCGCCGACGTCGCCGCCGGTCTGAGCCAGGTCGGCTACCTGCCGAGCGAGTCGACCGCGCTCGTGGCCTACCTTGCGACCAAGCTCGGCAAGCCCGTGCTCGTTGAGGGCCCGGCGGGAGTTGGCAAGACAGAGCTGGCCAAGGCGCTGGCGCGCTATCTCGGCCGCGAGCTGATCCGCCTGCAGTGCTACGAGGGACTGGACGAGGCCAAGGCGCTGTACGAGTGGAACTACCGCAAGCAGCTGCTGCGCATCCAGGCCGAGGCCAGCGACACCGGCTGGGAGGCGGTGCAGGAGGACATCTTCGGCGAGGAGTTCCTGCTCGCGCGCCCGCTGATGAGCGCGATTGCCTCAGAGCTTCCGGTCGTGCTGTTGATTGACGAGATCGACAAGACCGACCAGGAGTTCGAGGCGATGCTGCTCGAGGTGCTCTCCGACTTCCAGATCTCGATCCCCGAGCTCGGCAAGGTCAGCTCGACAACGCACCCAGTCGTGCTGCTCACCTCCAACAACTCGCGCGAGCTGACCGAGGCGCTCAAGCGCCGCTGCCTGTATCTGTGGCTCGACTACCCCGCGTTGGAGCACGAGCTAGCAATCGTCAAGCTGCACGCGCCCGACCTCTCCGACGCCGTGGCCCGCAGGCTAGTGGAGGTAGTGGGCATGGTGCGCGAGCTGGACCTGAAGAAGCCGCCCTCGATAGCCGAGTCGATCGATTGGGCCCGCGCCCTCCTGCTGCTCGGCGCGAAGGACATCGATGCGGCCACCTTCAACGAAACGATGTCGGTGATCGTCAAGCACCGCACCGACATGGACATCGTGGCCGAGCGGGTTGGACTGAAGCTCGCCGAGGCCGACGCCCAGCCGGCCTGAGGCATGGCCGCCTCCCCAACCCCTCCGGACGCCCCAACGCCGGAAGGTATGGCGGCACGCACACCTCATTCCCCCTCCCCGCAGGCCATCCCCCCGGAGGGGATGGCCGCACGCCTGCTCGAACTCGGAGAGGGGCTGCGCGCGGAGGGCGTTGCCGTCGGTACCTCCGAGCTGCTCGACGCGTTCGCGGTGCTGCGTGAGATTCCCTGGACCGCGCAAGGCGAGTTCCGTGAGGCGCTGGCCGCCACTCTTGCCAAGAGTCAGGAGGACAGACGCACGTTCGAGCTGGTGTTCGACCGCTTCTTCTTCCGGGCGGTCGAGATCGCGTCGGTGAGAGCAGGCATCGAGGAAGGGGGCGACTCGCAGCTCGACCTCGCTGACCTCTCTGAAACTGAACTCGACGCGCTGCGTCGCCAGATTGCGGCGGCTCTACGCGAAGGTGCGGAGGGCGCCATGCGCGACCTCGCGCGCATGGCGATCGCCACTTTCGGCCAACAGGAGCAGGGCAGCGGCGTGATCGGCGTGGACGTGCAGCGCATCCGTCGCGCGCTCGGGTTGCGCGCCGAGCCTCAACCGGAGCTGCCGCCCGAGGATCCTCGCCGCGAGGGCGTGCCGCGCGACGCGCTGCGTCGCTTCGAGGCGCTGATGCGCCGCGAGCTCGAACGCCAGCAGGTACAGCGCGCTGGGCGCTTGCCCCCGGCGCGCCCGCTCGGCGAGCTCGACCGTGCGCTGCCGAGCGGGCCACTGGCCGACCTCGCCGCCGTGCACCGTGTCGTGGCCCAGCTGCGCCGGCGGCTGGCCACACAGGGCAAGCAGAATCGCGGCCATCGCCACCACGCCCACGTGGACGTGCGCCGTACGATGCGGGCATCGCTGCAAACCGGCGGCGTGCCCGTCGAGCTGCGCTACCGTCCGCGCCGCCCCAAGCGCCCCGAGATATACGTGCTGTGCGACGTGTCCACGAGCGTGACCTCCGCCTCGGTGTTCTTCCTCTCGGTGCTGCACGCGTTGCACGACTCGTTTCGCAAGATGCGCTCCTTCGTGTTCATCGAGCGCATCAGCGAGGTGACCGACGTGTTCGAGCACGAGCGCGACTTCCGCGTGGTCAGCGAACGCATATCGACTGACGCTGGCGTGGCTGACATCTCCGGGTATACCGACTACGGACGCGTGTGGTCGGAGCTGCTGGAGCTGATCGCCGACGACATGAACCCGCGCGCGACTGTGATCGTGCTTGGCGACGCCCGCACCAACGGCCGCGATCCCCGCGCCGACCTATTCGGCCAAGTCGCCGCGCGCGCGGGCCGCACTTTCTGGCTGAACCCAGAGCCGCGCCTGTACTGGAACTACGGCGATTCGGTGATCGCAGCCTACGAGCAGTACTGCACGGCGTTCGAGTGCTGGACGACCGCCCAGCTCGAGGACTTCGTGAAGGCGCTGACGCGGCCGGTCGTGGGCGCCTAGCGCTAGCATCGGAGGTGGCAAGGCAACAGGGGAGCTGACGGAAGTCGGCTGAGATGGCGCATCCGATCCGGCGCCGACCCTTCGAACCTGTGGGGTAATGCCCGCGGAGGGAGCGCAGTGCAGACGCAACTGAAGTCACGCGAAGGCCAGACGCATCAGCCGACCGGCCCGGGCGCGGCGGTGAGCCTAAATGGCGTTAGCCGCGCATACACCGATCGTCGCGGCCGGGCCGTCCAGGCACTCACAGACGTATCGCTGCACGCGGCGCATGGAAGCGTGCTGGCCGTGGTGGGCCCGAGCGGCTGCGGTAAGACGACGCTGCTGGAGCTGATCTGTGGATTGCAGCAGCCGGCCAGCGGCACGATCGAATGCGAGCCGGCTGTGCTCATGCCTCAACACGATCTCTTGCTGCCCTGGCTCAGCGCGGTGGACAACGCGGCACTGGCACTACGAATCGCGGGTGAGAAGCGCGCGCAAGCGCGCGCGCGTGGAGCAAGCCTCTTTGAGGAGCTCGGCCTTGCCGGCTTCGAGCGTGCCCGCCCCAACGAGCTCTCGGGCGGGATGCGCCAACGCGTGGCGTTCGTGCGCACGCTGCTCTCCGGCAAGCAGGTGCTGTGCCTGGACGAGCCCTTTGGCGCTCTCGATGCGATCACCAGACAGGAGATGCAGGAGTGGCTGTGCGGCGCGCTCGTGCGCGAGCCGCGCACCGTGGTGCTCGTGACGCACGACGTCGAGGAGGCGATCGTGCTCGCCGACCGCGTCACGGTGCTCTCGCCTCGTCCGGGGCGCGTCGTGGCCGAGCTGACAGTCGAGCAGCCGCGGCCGCGCTCGCGCACCGACCCAACCGTGATCGCGCTGCGCGAGCAAGCGATGCAGACGCTGGCAGAGAGCAAGGCCGCATGAGACGTGGCGATGCAGACGCTGGCCGAGGCAGGGCCCGCGTGAGACGAGCGCTTGTGAACGTGATGCCGCCGCTGTTGCTGGCGCTTGCTTTCCTCGGGGCCTGGGAGCTGTATGTGGACCTACTGGGGGTGGACCCGTTGCTGCTGCCGGCTCCGCACGACATGTTCGCCGAAATGTGGAACAACGCCGGGCTACTGTGGTCGAACTTCACGATCACCGCCAAGGAGGTCGTGTTCGGGCTTGCACTGGCGCTCCTCGGCGGCTTTGCGATGGCTGTCGCGATCCACATGTGGGCGCCGATGCGCCGCGCGGTCTACCCGCACACGGTCGGCTCGCAGGCGATCCCGATCGCGGTAATCGCGGCGCCACTCTGCTTTTGGTGGGGCTTTGGCATCTTCCCGAAGCTTGTCGTGATCGCGTTGATCTGCTTCTTCCCGGTGGTCGTGACCACCGTCGACGGACTCGCCGCGGTCGATCCCGATCAGCTCAAGCTATTGCGCACGCTCGACGCCTCGCGCTGGCAGGCGTTTCGCTTCGGCGAGCTGCCGGCCGCGCTGCCAGCAGCGCTCAGCGGGGCACGGATCGCGCTCGCCGTTGGTGTGATTGGGGCGTTCATCGCCGAGACCTCGACTCCCACCACCGGCCCTTACGCCGGTCTGGGACGCGAGATCACCTCGGACCTGACCGCACTGCAGACCTCCCGCGCATATGCCGCCACTGTCGTGCTGTTCGTATTTGCCATCAGCTGTTTTTATGCCCTGACCATCGCCGAGCGAAAGCTCTCACCATGGTCCAGCCAAACCAGAGGAGAGATCCGTTGAGAGAACCGCGCATCCGCCGAGCGTTCGCATCCACCAAGGCCCACCGTGCGCCGCGACCTCGCGCACGAGCGAGCGCCGGACGCACACGCCACGCGCTCCTCTCGCTGCTGGCCCTGGGCACGTGCCTGGCTGTGCTCGCGGGATGCGGCACCAAGCAGGACGCGCTCACAACACCGGGCACAAAGCCGTTTAGCGTGATGCTCGACTGGTTCCCTAACGCTGACCACGCGGCCCTCTACTCCGCGATCTCCCACGGCTACTTCAGTGCGGTCGGCCTTGATGTGCGGCCGGTCGTGCCCAGCGAAACCGACGAACCGCTGAAGCTGCTCGCCGCCGGCAAGGTGGACATGGCGATCTCCTATGAGCCCCAGCTATTGCTCGCCCGCGACCAGGGCCTGAAACTGGTGTCGATCGGGGCGCTCATACAGCGCCCGCTGACCTCGATCATCGCGCTGCCCTCCGCGCATGTACAGAAGGTCGCCGACCTCGCGGGTAAGCGCGTCGGCACCGCCGGGCTCGCCTACCAGGCAGCCGAGCTGCACACAGCGCTGCAGGCCGCCGGGGTGAACCCGAGCACGGTCACCGAAGCCAACGTCGGCTTCAATCTCGTGCCCGCGATGCTCTCCGGGAAGGTTGCGGCCACGCTTGGCGGCTACTGGAACTACGAGGCGATTCAGCTGGAAGAGATGCACAAGCATCCGGTTGTGATTCCGATCGACCAGGCGGGCGTGCCCAGCTACAACGAGCTGGTGCTGGTCGTGCGCGAAGAACAAGCGCGCCACGACGGACAGGACCTGCGTGCCTTTCTCCAGGCACTCACGCGCGGCGAGCAGCAGGTGCGCGCCAACCCGGCTGCGGCGGCGGCGCTGATCGTCAAGGCCAATCCGGAGGCCGAAATGAAGCTGCAAACAGCCTCCATCGAAAAGACGTTGCCCGCGACACTGCCAGTCAATCATTCGGACCCCTACGGATGGCAGGAACCATCCGCGTGGGCCGCATTCGGCGGTTGGATGCTCGCACACGGGCTGATCCACTCGAATCCCAACACGGCGGGTTTGCCCCCGTTTACCAACGAGTTTCTACCCGGACAGGGAATCTGACACGCCCTGGAAAAATCCGTATCCGCCCCGCCCAACACACGTATTTTCCCGCACGCAAGCCGCGGCCTTAGTCGCTAGCGTCACGCAAGTGACGCAGGACACCGAGCAAGCGACGACGCAGGCAACCACGCAAGACACCGGGCGTGGCACCGCCGAGACGGCGAGCACGATTCGGATCGTGCTCGCAGACGACCATGCGGTTGTGCGCAGCGGCTTGCGGCTGCTATTGGAAAGCGAGAGCGACTTCGAGGTGGTGGCCGAGGCCGGCGACGTGGAGAGCGCCCAGCGCTATGTGCGCGGGCACCGTCCGGCGGTGCTCGTGCTCGATCTCAACATGCCCGGCGGATCTAGTCTTGAAGCGATCCCCAGTATCCGCGAGCACTACCCGGATACGCAGATCGTGGTGCTCACGATGCAACAGGAGCCAGCGTTTGCGCGCCACGCGCTCAGCGCGGGTGCGCTGGGTTACGTGCTCAAGGAGGCCGCGGACGACGAGCTGGTCGAGGCAGTGCACCGAGCCGCGCGTGGGGAGAGCTACCTGAACCCACGCCTGGGTGCGCGACTCGCCTCAGAGCCCGCACCAGGACCCCCCGACGACCTCTCCGAGCGCGAGGTGGACGTGCTGCGATTGATCGCGCTCGGGCACACCAACGCCGAGATCGCCGAGCGGCTGTACCTATCGGTGCGCACTGTCGAGACCCACCGCGCACATATCCAGCAGAAGCTAAACCTCTCCTCGCGCGCCGAGCTGGTCGCCTACGCGCTGAAACGAGGACTGATCAAGGCCTCCTGAGCAGTAGGCATCCCGCCAATAGCCACGCATGCGATGCGGGAAACCCACATTGGCGCGCGTGGTGCATGCGGATGGACGACGGTCGCTCGACCGGGACGATGGTCAACGGAAGGCCCCAAGCAAATCCGGAGGCGCCGCCGAAACCCGCAATCCACCGAAAAAAGCTGCCCCGACGCGCCGTTACGGTCTCAGCGTCGCCCCCCGACCCGAGGGTGACGAGAACGGCGCATCATCCACCGGGACAGACGCGCCCGGAGCTCCCTATCCGGACGCTACGGAGATGGTCGCGCGCGCGGCCGAAGAGGGCTTCGCGCGCGACCCTCCGACCATTGCTGCTCACTGTGCCAGCAGCCGGTAGCGGCGCGTATCGGGATCGCGCTCCAATAGGCCGGCGGCAACAAGCGTGAGCACATAGCGATGCACCGTGCTCGTGTTGAGTTTGAGCTCTTGGGAGATATCCTTGATACCCAAATCGACGCCGTCCTGGGGGAAGCAGGAAAGCACGAGCAGACCCGACAAGAGCGAGCGCGAGAGACGCCTGTTGTCCTGAAGCGCGCGGTATCTGGCGCCAAGCGCTTGCCGCACGTGCGAGCGATGAAAACCCGATCCGGCGACAAGCACCGACATGCTTGGGCCGGCGTCGTCGCCGAGCACAGCGCGCACTACATGATCGACCTGGTTGCGCGACAGCGTGATCGAGACGGGCGGCCCGCCCGCTTGGGAGGCGCCGTCGACTGATGGGGAGACGCCGTCGCTGAACTGGGAGGCACCATCGAGGCGGTCGTCCAACGGCCCGTCCTCGCGTGCATCCTCCGACGGGGATGGCTCCGGCTCGGCTGATGACTCGCTACTCACACGCTCACCCTGGAGCCGCTCGTCCACGCAGTGGGAACTCGACGACGTTGTCGCGCTCGGCACCACCGGAGGGCACGAGCAGGCGACCGTCGCTGAGCGAACCGATGCGGTGCGCGTGCACCATTGAGGGCATGTCGGGCACGGTTATCAGCACGCCGAGCCAGTCCTGCTCGGCAGTGTTGCGCAGCAGGCCCATGACCTCCTCGCGCTGGAGCACGTCGAGATTGGCCGTGGGATCGTCGACGACCAGCAAGCTCGGTTGCCTGACCATTGCGTGAGCGATCGACACCAGCGTGCGCTCCCCATCGGTGAGGTCCTCCCAGCGCCCTTTCGCGCATTCCGCCACGCCCACACGCGCGAGCGCAGCAGCCGAGCTCTCCCGGGCGCGGCGCAATGTTTGCCGTTTGAGCAGCGGCAGCGCTACATAGTCGAGCATCTCGAGCTCGCTGCTCTCTGGCCCGCTGCGTCTCGCCCAGCCGATCTCCTCTCGCAGCAAGCGAACCAGCCCACCTCTGGACATGGCGCGCAGATCCCCGTCCTTGAACTTGACCGTCCCACCGCCCGGCGCCTCTAGGCCCGCCGCGACCTTCAGCAACGTGGTCTTGCCCGAGCCGCGCTGTCCCCACACCGCGACGCACTCGCCCGCATACACCGAAAGCGAGATCTCTCTCAATACAGCTGTCTCGTGCGGTCCACGCCAATAGCTCTTGCTGACCCGCTCAAGCGTTAGCGTTATCTGCTCGCTCAACCGACCCCATCCCTCCGTGCCGCGATCTTCGCTTGAGCTCCACCAGCACCCCTTGCCTGAGTACTGTTGAGCTTGCCCATCACGATTCGCGCTTTCTGCAGCCACTCGACCCTGGCCTGCAACTGCTTTATCTCCGCGTCACGCACGAGCAGTACTGCCATCTCCGACCACGCCTTGGGTACACCACGTGAGCGGCCATCGGGTTGCCTGAGCTTGTCCAAGCGAGCCAGACAGTCTCGCTCCTGAGCTTCGGCCAATTCGACCAGGCGCGCCAGATTGTGCGGTTTGGAGAGGGCAATCTTCATATGTAGCTCGTCGCGCACCGGCGCGAGCGAGGAGCCCCCGAGCATCCACTGCTCAAAGTGGTCGATCCCCTTGGACGTAGCTTCATAGATCGTGCGCGGCGCCGCGCGCTCACTCGCGCTGTCGCCCCTCGATCCAGCGCTGCGCACGAGCGCATCGGAGCTGAGCTGGTCGAGCGCCGAATAGACACCCGTGGGGGCGAAACCCGAAGAACCGAACCGCTCGCGCAATCGGCGCGCCAAATCGTATCCGTAGCCCGGCCGCTCGATCACGAGTCCCAGCACCGCGTTCTTGGCAGACATAGCTCCTGAACACCCTCAGTTCAAAACATCGACTGACATCTTCACACAGTATGCAAGATTGAGCGGGAATGTGTCCTTGTACCGAATAATTTCAATGGCCAGGTGTCTATCCGGGTGCCACCTGGCCCTCTCGCCGGGCAACTGGCGCCAAAGCGGAGGGTGCAAACCCGGGAAGCCACAACTCGATCCTCGCGCTCGGCGCCCGCGCCTGTGCGACCGCCACCTGCCCGCCATGCGCCTCGGCTATCGCCCGCACGATCGCAAGGCCCAGCCCGATGCCTCCGGAAGCTCGGTCGCGCGCCGCGTCGGTTCGGTGGAAGCGTTCGAACACACGCTCGCGCTGGTCGGGAACGATACCCGGGCCATTGTCTTCGACTACGAACTCAATGCGCCCGGCGCCCAGCGCACGCACGCTAAGGCGCACGAGCCCATCCACCTCGGTGGTGTGCTCGATCGCATTGCTAATCAAGTTGCGCAGCGCCTGCGCGAGCCGATCGGGATCGGCCTGCAACACCCCCTCGGGCACGGAGTCCAGCTCGAAGCGGCGCGCGGCAAGCAGGCTCATTCCATCCCACAGCTCACGCACGAACGCGGGCAAGTCGACCGAGCCGATCCGCAAGAACTCGGTTTGCTCGGCCTTCGTCAATAGCAGCAGGTCCTCCACGAGCCTCGCGATCCGCGCGATCTCCGCCTGCACCAGACGCTCCACGCGCCGCACCTCCCGCTCCGACGGTCTGTCCTGTCCGGCCAACACTTCCAACTGCCCTCGAATTACGGTCAGCGGAGTGCGCAGCTCGTGCGAGGCGTCGGCCACGAACGCGCGCTGTCCAGCAAACGCCTCGGTGAGTCGATCGAGCATGTGGTTGAACGCGTCGGCCAACACCCGCAACTCGTCGGCCTCGCGCTCCACCCCGTGGATGCGTGGATGCAGATCGCCCGCGTCAACCCTCGCTGCGACCGTCGCCATTGCCCGCAATGGCCGCGACATGCGCGTGCCGACCAGCCACGCTCCAAATAGCGCACCGAGCAGGGTCAATGCACCCGCGAGCACGAAGGTGCGCACATCGCTGGAGAAATCGGGATCGGCCCCGACGTGCCCATGGGATCCGGCGTGGGTATAGAAGACGACGAATGTCACGGCCGAGGAGCCGAGCACGACCAGCGCCACCCACGCCGCCAAACGCCAGCGCAACCCGCCCGGCACGAGCCTCCGCAACCCCTGCACAAGCCTCCGCAACCCCGACACGATCGCCGCGCCGCCGGCTAACCGCCGTTGCCGAGCCGATAGCCGACGCGACGGACGGTGAATATTGGAGCCTGGTTGCCTGGGCGGCCAAGCTTGCGCCGTAGATAACCGACGTACACGTCGACGACATTGGTAGCCGGGTCGTGCTGATAGCCCCAGACGGTGCTTAGAATCTGCTCGCGCGAGACCACTTGTCCCTCGTGGCGCATCAGATATATGAGCAACTCAAACTCGGTGGTGGACAACGCCACTGACTTGCCCCCGCGTCGCACACGGCGCGTGAGCAGATTTACCTCGATATCGCCGCACTGGAGCGTCGTGTTTGAGTTTTGCGCGGCGACGCGCAACTGTGCGCGCAGCCGCGCCAACAGCTCGGCGAACGAAAAAGGCTTCACCAAGTAATCGACGGCACCGGCGTCCAGGCCAGCGACGCGATCCTCGATCTCACCGCGCGCCGTCAGCACGATCACGGGCAACTGTGGCTTTGCCTCGCGTAGCGTGGCGAGCACCTCCAGACCCCCGACACCAGGAAGCATCAGGTCGAGCACGGCAATGTCGAAGCTCTCGCTTAGGGCGCGGCGCTCTCCCTCCACACCATCGCGCGCCACCACAACCGCAAACCCCTCGACACGCAGCCCACGCTCGATAAAATCGACAATTCCCGGCTCGTCCTCGACCAACAGGATCGAGGGCGCTAGCGCCTGCTCGGCGGCCGGTTCAGCCAGGCTGGACATCATAGGCAGCATAAGCCTTTGGCTTGGCCCACCGACTCATGTACGCCGATTCGATGACTTTTCTCATCATTCTGTTACCAAGCGCTTAGCAAGTGCCAACACCATCGTTGCATGGCTTCCGACCTGCAGACACCGTCTCTGAGTAGAGCCCACGGCGGCTGCGCCCCCACCACGACCGCCACGTCGCGATCGTGAGGAACTGATCACGCAACGGCAACCGATAAGTACGCGAGACGCGGCGCTGCGCAGGTTGAGTCGGGCCAATCGCTGGTTGGTGGCCGGCTCTGTTGCGCTGACCGGCCTGTTCGCAGAGGTCGCCGCAAGCGCCTTCCCCGGACACACACTTAAGCGCTCAAAAGCCGCGAGCACCACCGACACACACGCCCACAAGAGCAGCATGAGTACATCCACCGGCACGGTAAAGCCGATCCAGCCGCCCGCGCAGGCGCCGCGGTCCAGCACCGCATCCGAAGCGAGCTCCTCCAAACAAACGGCACCCTCCCAAGAATCGGCGTCGTCGCAAGAAGTCTCGCCCTCCCAGGAATCGACGCCAAGCCAAGAATCCGCACCCGCGAAAGAATCCGCACCTACTCCCGAAGCGGCACCAGCGAAAGAAGCGTCCCCCACGGCGGAACCGGCGCCAGCGAAAGAAGCGGCGCCAGCCCAGGAATCGGCGCCGGTCGTATCGGGAGGGTCGTGAGCGCGTATGAGCGCTGGCACCACACGTGCGCGCTGGTGTGCACTCGGCACGAGCGTCGAGCTGCTCGTCACCGACGCGAACGCACTCGACGAGGCGCGCACGCTCGTGGAACGCGAACTCGACGCCATCGACCGTGCCTGTAGTCGCTTTCGCGCGGACTCCGAGTTGGCGCTGGTTAACAGCGCTCGCGGACGGAACGTCGCGACCGGCCCACTGCTACTGGAGGCCGTTCAGCTGGCGGTGCGCGCGGCCGAGCTGACCGATGGCCGCGTCGATCCGACGCTCGGCGTAGCGCTCGAGCTTGTTGGCTACGACCGCGACTGGGAGTTGCTGGAGCCGCTCGCCGAGGAGCAATCCGAGAGCCCTCGACCCGCGCCGCGCGTACTGGTGAGATCGCGCGGCAACTGGCGCGCGATCGGGATCGACCGAGCACGCGGCACGATTCAGATTCCCGCGGGCGTAAAGCTCGACCTGGGCGCCACCGCCAAGGCGTGGGCGGCCGACCGGGCGACGAACGCGGTACACACAGCCACCGACTGCGGGGTACTGCTGAGCCTTGGCGGCGACGTCGCGACCGCCGGAACCAGCCCCGCGGGCGGCTGGCGAATACGCGTGACCGACGACCATCGCAGTGGGCCACACGCACTCGGCCAGACGATCGCGATTCTCGACGGCGGCCTCGCGACTTCCAGCACCGCCGTCAGGCGCTGGCGCCACGAAGGACGGGCAATGCACCACATCATCGATCCCACGACCGGCTGGCCCACAACCGGCTCGTGGCGCACGGCCAGCGTGACAGCCATCGACTGTGCCGATGCCAACATCGCGGCCACAGCCGCGCTCGTGCTCGGCGAGCGCGCGCCCGCGTGGCTGGCAAGGCTCGGACTGCCGGCCCGCTTGGTCGCACACGACGGCTCCGTGCTGAGCGTCGGGTGCTGGCCCGAGCCCACCGGTGAGAGCGACCCGGCGCGACCGAACCAACTCTCCGCGCGAGTGTCGATGACGGGGCACAGATGGTTCACACAGAAACCCAACTTGACACTGCCGCGCGATTCACACAGAACCCAACTCCCGCCAAACGCATGAATGGCTCGTTGCTCGCCACCGTCGGCCCCAGCGCCTACTGGTACCTGACCCGCTCGAGCGGCGCCGTGGCGCTGATCCTGCTGACGCTCGCGCTTGTACTCGGGGTCATCGATTTGCGGCGCTGGAGCAGCCCCACATGGCCGCGCTTCGTGGTGGACTCGCTGCACCGCAACGTGTCGCTGCTCGCGCTCGCCTTCCTCGCCTTGCACATCGTCACCGCCGTACTCGACACGTTCGCGCCGATCTCGCTGGTGAACGCGGTCGTGCCGTTCACCGGTTCCTACCGTCCGTTCTGGCTCGGCTTGGGCGCGTTTGCCTTCGACCTGATGCTCGCCGTGATCCTCACCAGCCTATTGCGTCACAAGCTCGGTCACTCGGCTTGGCGCGCCACCCACTGGCTCGCCTACGCGAGCTGGCCAATCGCACTGTTGCACGGCCTCGGGACGGGCAGCGACGTGAAAAGCACGTGGATGCTGGCACTCAGCATCGGCTGCCTGGTGGGGGTGCTCGGCGCGGTACTCGCGCGTGTTGCCGCCGGTTGGCCAGAGCAGCTCGGCCTCCGCCGCGCGGCTATCGGCACGGCCTGCGTGTTTACCCTGGGCTTGATCGTGTGGCTTCCGGGCGGGCCACTCGGCAAGGAATGGGCACGGCGCTCTGGCACACCTAAGGAGCTACTCAGTCACTCCACAAGCCACGTCTCCTCCGGTTCGGCCTCCTCCGGCTTGGGGTCCTCCAGCTCTGCATCGTCTGACTTGGCCAGCTCCAGTTCCGAAGCAGGGAATCCATGACCCGCGGCAGCGCAAGCGCAGAACTCCAACCGATGAGCGCAAGCGAGTCGAATGCACCCACGGAGGGCCTTCCTCGCCTGCTCAAGAACGTGCCGGCGCAGGGTGCGATGTCGCTGGCAAGACACCTCGACACGCACAGCGAGCTGCCCCCTGCGCGTCGGCGCGACCGACGCGGCGCACAGGCGCTGATCGACCAGGTGGAGCGGGCCGGACTCGGTGGGCGCGGCGGCGCTGGCTTCCCGATGGCCAAGAAGATGCGTGCGGTCGCCGCCGCCCGCGGCAAATCGATCGTGGTGATCAACGCGACCGAGGGCGAGCCGGCCAGTCATAAGGACCGTACTCTGCTCGAGACCGTGCCCCACCTCGTGCTCGACGGCGCCGTGCTGGCGGCGCGCGCGGTCGGCGCGGAGGAAGCGATCCTGTGCGTGTGCGAGTCGGCGAGCGCCGCGCTGCAGCGTGCGAGCCAGGCGCTTGATGAACGCTCCCAGCTGGCGGGCGACTGGCCACGAATCGTGCTCAGAGCGGCACCTGAGGGCTACGTCGCTGGCCAAGAGTCGGCGCTCGTGAGCTACTTGAACAATGGACCGGCAAAGCCGACCTTCACTCCACCGAAGCCCTTCGAACGCGGCGTGCGTCGTCACCCGACGCTCCTCAACAACGCCGAGACACTCGCCCACCTCGCGCTGATCGCGCGTTACGGCCCGCGCTGGTTTCGCGAGCTCGGCGTCGCCGAGCAACCCGGATCCACACTCATCACACTGTCGGGACCGCTGGCTTATCCAGGCGTGTACGAGGTGGAGTACGGCGCCTCGATCTCCTCGCTGGTCGACGCCGCCGGCGGTATGCGCGCGCTGGTGCGTGCCGTGCTGCTCGGCGGCTACGCGGGCACGTGGATCGATTCGCGGGAGCTGCCAACCCTTGCACTTTCAAACGAACACCTGGCCCCCCACGGCGCGTCGCTCGGTGCGGGCGTGGTGCTGCTCCTCTCAGAGCACGCCTGTCCCGTTGCCGAGACGGCGCGCATCGTGCGCTGGCTAGCCACGGAGAGTGCGGGGCAGTGCGGACCGTGCGTGCACGGCCTCGACGCGCTCGCGACCACCTTCGAGCAGGTTGCACGTGGGAGCGCGCCGGGCCACGCCGACGCCCGCGTCGAGCAGCTCGCCCGGCTTCTCACCCGTCGCGGCGCCTGCGCCCACCCCGACGGCAGCGCCCGCTTCGCGGCCAGCGCCGTCGCATGCTTCGCCGAGGAGTTCGCCGACCACGCTCGTCACGGCACCTGCGAGGCATGTATGCGTCGCCCGGAGCTACCGCTGCCCTCCCGCCCGCGGTTTGAGCAGGCCGCCTGATCGCATGAGCAAGTCAACGCTCCGCCCAGTACGAACATGGTGGCTGCGCCGGTGAGCGAGCATGTGCGCGTAAACCCGATTGCCTGCGAGGCACACGGCATGTGCGCAGAGCTTTTGCCCGAGCGGATCTCGCTGGATGAGTGGGGCTATCCGATAGTCGATGGGCGCCCGCTCTCCTCCGAGCTCGTCTCCCATGCCCAGCGCGCCGCGCAGGCCTGCCCCACGTTCGCGCTGCTCGTCGAACGCAAGCGGTCACGTTCCAGCTAGGCTCGGAGAACTGCATACTTTTTTTGTAATTCACTATCGTGACTACGATATATAGCTACAAATGCGCACAAAAAAAGCTATATATATAAACTCCCCCAACCTCGTCAACGCGTCTCCCAACCTCTCAAAGCGTTCCCAACTTCATCACCGTAGCTAGGCCTAGCCCGCGACTCAGATCGCCCCTAGGTGCACGGCCGCAAACCCTTGCCAAGGTCCATAGCGCGCGAAGAACGAGCGTACGTCCTCTTCGGCGGCGCATGCGCGGGGATCGCCACCACTGAGGCGGCGCCCGACGTACTTGAGCAGGCCAAGGTCCCCCGCTGGCAACTGGTCGTGGCACCCCTGGCCGTGCAAGGCGAGCATCTCCACCGTCCATGGGCCGATCCCGGGGATCGCGCGCAGCCGGCGCCATACGCGCTGGTGGTCGGAGTCGTGCAGGTCGACGCGTCCGCTTGCCACCTCACGGGCGACGCGCACGAGCAAGCGCGCGCGCGTTTCAGAGAGCTCGAAAGACTCCAGGCGCGCCGGCGCGGCACCCGCGAGCGTAGATGGCGAGGGAACGTCGCGCAGCGGCCGTTCGCACCCCTCCCAGCCGCTCCAGCGCGGCCCCAACGAGGCGACGATGCGGCGCTGGATACCGGCCGCCCGCTCGTACTCGATCAGCTGCTCGCAAATCGCCCAGGCAAGCGCCTCGAAGGGCTCGGGCCGACGCCTGGCGCGCAACCACGGCCGTGCTCGCACGGAGCGCCCAATCAGCGGGTCGCCCGCAAACTCGCGAAAGAAATCGTTGAGATCGTCATCCACGCCGAGCGCGAAGCGCATCCGCTCGATCCCGTAGCGCGCGGCGTCAGGGTCATGCGAGCGTGCGCCGAACAGGACCGCGTCGGGCGCGGTCTGCGCCACACGCACGTGTACCGGCTCGCCGTCACGGTGTAGCAGCCGTTCGAGCACGCCGCCGCGGGAGCGCAGCACGCCATCCATGCCGTTTACCAGTGGGAGACGAAACGCGCAGGCCGGCGTGACCTCGACGCGCAACTCTGAGAGCCGCGAAGCCTCAGCGATCTCTGCCAACGGGGCCCAGCAGATGAACGTCGACAAGCAGCGTGCGCGTGGCGACAACCTCCATCAGCTCGCCCACAGACTTCGAGCGCTTCTTGCCGGCGCGTCCGAGGCGGCGCGCCGGGCGAGCGCTTGCCAGCGCCAGACGCTTGCTGTGACGACGATGCACCAAACCGAGCATGGCCGCGCCTGCGACAAACCCGCCGGCAGCGGCAGCTGCCGTCGCAGCCGTGTGCGCAGCGGGAGACGGGCGGGCCGCAAGCTCCTTGAAAATGGGCTCCGGGGCAAGCACCGGATGGGCATCCACAACCTCGGTGCTGCTCGTATCGATCACCGCGCCCAGTGTAGAGAGCGCTCCGGACCTACGCTCCACAAGCCAGTGGCAGCTCCTCGGCTACGCGACGGACTCTGCGCACGACACTCGACTCGGCGGAGGCAAAGCCCGCCAGCGTTCCTACAACTCGCGCTCGTACACGCGGTAGCGGCGCACGATCTCCCCGCCCATGCCCTGCATGGCGCGGTTCATGGGCTTGTTTATCTCGAGTATCCAGCCCATCTCCCCGCCTTTCTGGGGCGTGCTTTCGGCCGCGTCGAAGTGCATCTGGTAGAAGCGCGCGGCTACGCCGGTGTGCTGGTACTCCGGCTTGACGCCGAGCGCGAACACGCGCACCGCGTCGATCTTCTTGCGCTCGCGCAGCGCGGTGATCCAGCCGAAGGGAAGTAGGCGGCCGTTCATCTTCGCAAGCACCTGGTTGAAGTCGGGTAGCGTCAGCGCCGCGCCGACGACCTCGCCGGTGTCCTTCTTTTCGGCGACCATCGCCCAGTTCTCATCCAACACGGGCTTGAGGTCCTTGGCCATGTGGCGGACCTCCTCTTCGTTGAGCGGCACGAAGCCCCAGTTGCGCTCCCAGGCTGAGTTGTAGACCTCCAGGAAGCGGGTGATCTCGGCGTGGAGGTCCTTCTTGCGGAAGTTGCGACACACGATCCCGTGATCTGCCTCGAGTTTGTCGGCCGTCTCCCAGATCGCGGGGTGCACGTTCTCGCGACCGGTCACATGCAGGCTCCACATGTACAGGTCCATCGCCTTGGCCATGCCGATGTCCTGCTCAAAGAGATGCTGGTAGTAGGGGTGATGCCAGGGACAGAGGATGATCGGCGGACGCTCGTGACCCTCGACGAGCAGACCGCACTCGTCGTTGGTGGTGAAGTCCATCGGGCCCACCATGCGATCCGATCCACGCTCACGCAACCACTGCTCGGCGGTGTCGAGCAGCGCGCGAGCGATCTCGGGATCGTTCTCGCACTCAAACCAGCCGAATAGTCCCCACTTGTTGTCCTGGAACTCGTTGAGGTTGCGGTCGATGTGCGCGCTGATGCGCCCCACCGCCTGGCCACCGCGATAGGCGAGGAAGTACTGCGCCTCGGTGTGCTCGAAGAACGGGTTCTTCTTCTGGTCCAGCCGTTTCTTGACGTCCATCAAGAGCGGCGCGACCCAGTTGCGCTCGTTACGATAGAGCCGCCACGGCAGCTTGACGAATGTGTTCAGCTCGCTCCGAGACGTGACCGGACGTATCTCCACGCTCGTTGTCTTGCCCGCGGACTCAACAGCCATGGCCGCCCACCATATAGGAAGAGAGCCGATGCCCACATCCACAGACGTCTTCGCGAAGGTCCGCGGGTACGAGCGCGAAGACATTTTGAAGGCGGCCCGCGAGGCCGACCTGATGCCCTACTTCCGCACGGTGGAGTCGCCTGCGATGCCGGTCGTTGAGATGGAGGGCGCGCCACGGATCATGCTCGCCTCCAACAACTACCTGGGCCTGACCGGCGACGAGCGCGTGATCGGCGGCGCACGCGATGCGCTGACGCGCTACGGCACCGGACTGACGGGCTCGCGCCTGCTCAACGGCACCACGCCGCTTCACCTGGAACTGGAGCGCGAGATCGCCGAGTGGATGAACACCGACGATGCGCTCGTGTTCACTACCGGACATCAGGCCAACGTGGGCACGCTGGGCACGCTGCTCGGACCGGCGGACACCGTGATCGTGGACTCGGCCGATCACGCCTCGATCCTCGACGGGGTGCTGCTCTCCAGGGCGAAGATGCGCCCCTTCAGGCACAACCGCATGGACAAGCTGGAGCGCGCCCTGCAACGCGCCGAGCAGGACGGTGGCGGAGTGCTGGTGGTCGTGGACGGCGTGTTTTCGATGGAGGGAGACGTCGCGCCACTGGTGGACATTGTCGAGCTGTGCGAGCGCTACGGCGCGCGCCTGATGGTCGACGAGGCCCATGGAGCTGGCGTACTCGGCGCGCGCGGCGCGGGAGCATCGGAGCTGCTGGGCGTCGAGGGTCGGGTCGATTTGAGGATGGGCACGTTCTCGAAGTCGCTTGCGGCCTGCGGTGGCTTCCTGGCCGGACCGGCCGAGGTGATCGACTACCTGCGCGTGTCCAGCCGCGCGTTCCTGTTCACCGCTTCCGGCGTGCCGGCGGCGCTCGGCGCGGCGCTGGCGGCGCTGCGCGTACTGCGCTCGCCCGAGGGCCCGGCACTGCTGGCGAGCGCGCTTGAAAACGCGCGCTATCTCTCAGACGGCCTAACTGCACTCGGCTACCGCACGCTGCGGGGCGAGCCAGTGCGGATGGGTCCCGAGCAGGACAGTCCGCGCGAGAGCATCGTCACACCGATCGTGCCTGTGCTCGTCGGCGACGATTGGAAGGCGGCGCTGCTGTGGCGAGCGCTGTATGACGAGGGTGTGTTCACCAACTGTGCGCTGCACCCGGCGGTACCACCGGGCGGCGCGCTGCTGCGCACGAGCGTGATGGCCACGCACGATCGCCCGACGCTCGATCGCGCGCTCAAGGTGTTCGCCTCGGTGAAGCGCAAGTTCGAGAGCAAGCACGGTCCGCTGCCAGCACCCGAGTAGACCTCAAGCGAGCGCTTCGACTAGTCGAAACAAGAAACGCGCCCGCGCGCACTCGCGCTTCTTCACAAGAAGAAACAATTGCAGAAAAAGCCCGCTTCTAGCGAACGTTCTGCGCGAAGGAGGTTGACCCCGAGCCTCGCGCTGGTTAGCTTCTCAGAGCGCAGCGCACGATCGCTTGAGGTTCGTCTGTGAGTCGCCGGTAGAGGGGTCCGGAGGCTTTCGCGACAGCCCTCGCGAGAGACGATCTCAAACGTTCGAGCGCAGGCGCTACTCGTCAACCAGCCAAGCTTGTTGCACGCCGCGGGCTACCCGCGGCGGCGACGGGGAGTGAGTACACATGAACGCGACCGCGACCATTGCCCCTACCGGACCTCAGCATCTACGCGCACTGGAACGCGCCAACAAGGTGCGTCTCGCCCGTGCCGAACTCAAGCGCCGTGTTGCCAGCGGCGAGATCGGCGTCGCCGAGGTGATAATGCAGTGCCCATGGGAGGCCGACAGCATGGCTGTGGCCGACCTGCTGATGAGCCAACGGCGCTGGGGACACACGCGCTGTCGCAAGTTTCTCGCGCAGATACCGATGTCGGAGCAGAAGACGGTGGGCTCGATGACCGAGCGTCAGCGCCGCACACTCGCGGCGATGCTGCCGGCGAGCGGCCCGATGCCGGCTGCGGGCCCATGGCTGACTGCGCGCGCCGCGGACACGCGCGAATATGCGGGCTCGGGTAGCCGCGTACCTGCCTGAACTATCAGCGCTGGCGCAGCTACGGACAGCCGGAGGAAAGCTTGACGTGCCACCAGCCGGCGAGCATTCCGATCAGGCCTAGCCGCGGGCGTACCTCCCACACACCACAGTGTCCGTCGCCGAGGTCGGCGACGGGCAGGCGCACGAACTTGTAGCTGGCGGGTTCGCGCTTCATCCGCTCGAGCAACGCGCGCGAGCGGCGCTCCAGCGCCCCACGTTCGGTGACCTCGCCACGAACCTCACCGATGCGCAGCGCGAGCCGGTCACGCGAGCGCTCGAGCTCGGCCAGGCCGAGCAGCCGCGGTCCGCTGAAGCTCTCGCCGGCGGAGTCGCGCGGGGCAATGTGCGGGAAGGCTCGTGCGACCAGCCCGGAAAGCTCGCGCTCGAGCTTGTCTATCTGCATGCGCAGCGCCTCGCGTGCGGCGCGTTCCTCGCTGGCGGCCGGCTGCGCAAAAGGATCGTCGAAGATCGTGGCGGAGTGGCCACCGCCCGACTGAAGGCGATCTACGGTGAACTGCTCGCTCTGTGCCATGCCACGCTCCCTCCTCCTAGACCATATGGATGTTAGCTTGCCGAGAGGCCGTGGTAAAGGTCAATCCTCGCTCGCAAGCGCCGAGCGGCAACTCCACAGCGTCTCTTCTACATGTAGCGCGGGCACGCCGGCGACCTGCACCGCAAATAGCGCCAGCCGCCGCGTGGAGGTGGTTGGCTCGTGGCCCTCGGCAGGATCGCCGAATAGCAGCGCCACTGCACCGGCGGAATCGGCGACGACAAGCCTGCCGGCACCGATGCTCGGCGCATGCTCGCCGCGGCCGAGGCGCTCCTCGGCACTACTGAGGCGGATGCCGAGCGGCCCGGCGATGGTGTCGGCGTCGAGCGCCCACACCGGTACACCCGTATCGATCAGGGCGATCGTGAGGACGTCGGCGAGCAGCCCCTCGGAGAGAAAGCCACCTTCGAGCATCCGCTCCAGCACGGCCGCCTCGATCGGTGTGCGCGTGACGTCGGGGTCGAGGCCGATGTGGCGGAAGAACACGCGGTAGGCGGCAGGAATCGCCTCCTGGCGCACGTTTACCGCGCGCGCGCCGCGCCAGCGATTGGACAACTCGCGCAGGCGCGCGAGCACCTCGGGCGTGGAGCGGCCCGTGAGCGAGCGACGCGCCGCGACATCGACAACTGAGGACATCAGCCCGAGCCCGGGAAGCTCCTGCTGGACCTCGGGATCGCACCAGCCGCGCATCGGGCCGCTCACGAGCGCCCCGGCTTCCAACCGCGAGCGCGCGAGGCAGCCAGCAGCTCCGCCACCCGTGCGCGCAGGGTAGCGAGCGAGGGCGTGCCCAGCAGGGCCGGGCTCTGCACGATGCCCCCCGGGTAGACGAACGCGATCTGCGGGCAGCTCACCATCGTGTAGAGCCCACCGAGCCGACCTTCCCGATCGACGCCAACCGGCAACTCGATGCGCCTGGAGCGCACCAGGTGCGCAACCGGGGCGGCTTCTTCTTTGACCGCGACAGCCGCGAAGCCGATCTGCGGGAAGGAGCTTGTGAGTTGCTGCATCTCGCTGAGTACGCGCGCGCACGAACCGGCATCGAAGTACAGCGCGAGCACGACCGGGCCGCGTTCGTAGAGCTGGCAAATGTTGAGGATGCCCGGACCGCGCTCCGAGCACGCAGCCACTCTGCCCGCCAGCCCGCTGTTGGCGCGAGTAGCGATGTCCACTTCGCCGGGCGGTCCGCCGACGGCCAGGGGTGCGGCGAAGGGCGGGATCTTGGCGCCCGGCGGGATACTGCTCGCGCCTTTGTGCGAGCCCAGCGCGACGTGCAGGGTGAACGCGATCAGCAGCGCCGCCGCGAGCACCACGACCCAGATGCCGTAGCGCGAGCCGGCGACCCTGGGGTCTACAGCGCCAGCACTGCCCGAGCGCCGCCGCTTGCCGTCCACGCTTGGCGACTTCGATGCGCCTGTGTCCTCAGCGGACCCGTGGCGACCGCCACCCGCTCGGGGCGCCGGCGTGCCGGGGTCGCTCATGGCGCGGTTAGCCCGCGCCGCCCCGGTCGCCTTGGTAGCCGTGCAGCGATCGCGCGCGCACCCTGGCCGACACGCTTGCTCAATGGCTCCTCGCTTTCGGCGAGCACGACCGCCGCTGGCAACGCGACGAGCACGCCCAATAGGGACACCGAGAGGTCCACCAGCGTGACGAGCCCGAAGTCGCGCAGCATCGCGATGCTCGACAGCGCCAGCACGCCGAAGCCCGCGATCGCTGTCACGCCAGAAGCGGCAACGGCTGCGCCCGTGTGACGGTAGGCGCGACGCAGCGATTGCGCGGTCGAGTATCCGGCGGCGCGCTCTTGGCGCTGGCGCTCGGAGAGCAGCACGCTGAACTCGGTTGAGATCGCGATCACTAGCGCCCCGAGCGTGACCGACATCGGGTTCAGCGGGATGCGCAGCGCGAACAGCACGAGCGCCGACCAGCCTGTGGCGAGCACGATCGGGGCGAGCGGCACAAGCGCGCGGCGCCGGTCTCCACGGAAGATGACAAGCAGGATCGTGGCCACCACGACGAGCGCGAGCAACAGCATCAGCACACGTCGCCAGGGCGATGCGATCTGCGATCCCGCCTGGGCGGCCAGCACCGAGAGGCCGACAAGGTGTGCGCTCACCCCCGCCGGCGGGTGCAGCGCCGACTGCATCTGTTCGATGACCTGCTGTTGCTGCTGCAGGGGCATCAGGCGAATGCCGAAGGCGAGCGTGGCGACACGGTGGTTGGGCGTGATGACGTCTTCGGAGAAGTAGGGGGGAATCGCCGCGAGCACACCGCTCACATCCTGCTGGTTGAGTTTTTTCGCGGGGGCGCCTTCTTCTTCGAAGAGGCTGGGTAGCGAGAAGGAGGGGCACAGGCGTGCTGGCCGATCGACGATCCCATCGATCGTCGATCGGTCACAACCCTTTGCCGCGCTGTAGCCGAAGTGGGTCAGGATCTTGTTCTCATAGGCGCTCATCCATTCGACCGTGGCGGGCTTGGTGAGCGCGCTGGAGCTGACCGTCAGGTTGATCTCCCCGCCCACACCGGTGACACGCTCGAGCGTGCTGAGGTTGTGTAGTGACGCAAGGTTTTGCGGGGCGAGCTTGGCGATTTCGGTTTGCACCTGGGTTTGAGTGTCCAGGCCCCACCCGAGCACGGCGAGCGCGAGGCCGACGGCGAGCACACGGCCAGGGCTTCGCACGGCGCGCTCGAGCGCCATCCGCGAGACGAACCTGCTCGCGGCATTGTCGGCGAGCACTTCGCGGGCGCCACTCCAGGCGGAGCCCAGCCATCCGGCTTCCCTCTGGGGGCGTTCGGCGCGGGGGGCGAGCAGCACCAGGGCCGCCGACCCGGCGCTCAGCGCGCACAGGAACGCGAGCACGACGCCGACGACGAGCAGCAGCCCGAAGCCTCGCACCATCGGGATTGGCGAGAGCGCCAGCACGAGCAGCCCGCCGATGCTGGCAAGCGCGGCGGTGGCGATCGTCGGCGCACCGCCACGCGCGGCACGAGCGACGGCATCAAGCGCGGTTTGGGCGCCCTCCGCGTGGGCCTCGTGCACACGCGACTGGAACTGGATGGCGTAGTCGACCGACAACCCGACGAGCACCGGCAGCACGGCAATCGAGGCCATCGTCAACGAGGCGCCCCACAGCGCCAGGGCACCGAAGGCAAGCGCGGCGGCAAGCAGCGCGATGGCGAGCGGCAGCAGGCGCGGTCGACCCCTGAAGACGAGACTCAACACCAGTGCCATCACGAGCAGCACGGCTACAAGCAGCAACTCGATGGCGTGTGTTATCGAGCTGGTGACGTCGGCCACTATCACCGGCTCGCCGGTGACGAGGTAGCTCTCGCCGTTTTCGAGCTGCCACTGACTCATCGCGGTCGCTTGGCGGATCAGCGCGATCGTGTGGGTGCGCTGCGCTTCGGAGAGCCCGGCCTTCAGGCGCACCGTGACGAGGGCCGCTTCCGGACTCGGGAACAGGTAGGCGAAGCGCTGCTTGGGAGTGCCGGCCGGCTTGGTGGGGTCGAACACGACTGAGGAGATGAATTCGTGGTTGCCGAGGCTGGGCACGCTGTGCAGGCTGTAACGGATCGACAGTGCGCTGATTTCAGCTGCGTAGCCCGCAAGCGTGGCTTTGCTTGCTTCGGCGGCGAGTGCGCTCGCCTGCTGGGCGCCAAGGCCGCGGGCGAGCGCCTTGCGGTAGACGGCGGCACTTGCTTTCTTGGCCTCTGCCTGGGCTTGCGCGCTGCGCGCCGTGAGCGTGCTGTCGATCTGCGAGGCAGCCTCGGTGAGGAACGTGCCGGGCCCGAACACGACCTTCACTGTTTTCGCGCGGTCAAGCTGACCGCACGGCCCACTCGCTCCCCCCTCTTGCGCCAGCGCCGCCGTGGGCACGGTGCCCGAGAGACACCCCTCAAGGCCGGCGAGTCGCACGATGTCGGGGCTCAGCACGAGCTTGCGCAAGTCGCCCTTGACGAGCACCTCGACCGGCTCTTCGCCAAAGCTCTTGTAAAAGCTCTGCGTGTTCTTGTAGGCAGGGCTGGAGCTGCCCACGAGCGTGCTCGTGGCGGCGGTGGGGCGCAAGCCGAGCGCGGCCACCGCGCAGCCGACACCAAGCGCGCCGAGCAGCAGCAGCGTGAGCACGGGCCTACGCGCCGCACCGACGGCCAGCCTTGAGAACAACCCTCCCATATTCACAATCGAAGGCTAGCGCCGCGCCCGGTGCCTACACGCAGGGCCGTGGCGCTCACTCCATGCCCAAAGGACCCTGCGACTCACCCGAGAGGAATTGCCGCACGAACGGGTTCTCGGAGTCGAACAGCTCGACAGCGGGGCCGGCTTCGACGATGCGCCCGCGCCATAGCACGGCGATGTACTCGGCCACGCGACGGGCGCTCATGATGTCGTGTGTGATGACGACATACGTGCCGCCGTTCTCCTCGTGCACCTCTTTGATGAGTTCGCACAGCAGTGCGGTGCGAACGGGGTCGAGGCCCGAGTCGGGCTCGTCGAACAGCACGATCTCGGGGTCGAGCACGAGCGAGCGGGCGAAGCCGGCGCGCTTGCGCATCCCGCCGGAGAGCTCGTTGGGCATCTTCTCGCCGGCGTTGCCGAGGCCGACCTCGCGCATCCGGCGGTGCACGATCTCAGCGATCTCCTCGTCGCCCTTCTCGGTGTGCTGGCGCAGCGGAAAGGCGATGTTGTCGTAGAGGTTCATCGAACCGAACAGCGCGCCGTCCTGGAAGAGCACGCCGAACTTCTTGCGGATCTCGAACAGGTCGGCGTCGGGCAGGCTGGGGATCGAGTGGCCCTGCACGATCACGTCGCCCTCGTCGGGGTACAGCAGCCCGACGATGTGCTTGATGCAAACCGACTTGCCGGTGCCCGAGGGCCCGATGATCATCGATATCTTGCCTTCGGGCAAGCCCATGTTGAGGCCGCGCAGCACATGGTTTGAGCCGAAGGACTTGTGCACGCCGACGAACTCGATCGCGTCGGGAACGCCCGTGGGGCGGTTGGCACCAGTGTGGAACTCGAACTCTGAGCCCTCCTCGCCCGCTGGCGTAAACGTCACCCCCGCGGAGGGCGCGGCGTTGGCCGCAGAGTCGTCTGTAGCGAGGCTCGCCTCAGTCTCTTCCTCCACCGATGCTCCGTCCTCGCGCTCGCCTGCCTGCCCCCCGCGATGGGGGGCCCCCCGCGATGGGAGATGCCCTTCAGGGTGCTCAGCCACGGCTATCCCCCGATTGGCGCACGTGGGTTTGCTCCCCAGAACACCTGAGTGCCGAGCATCCCGATCAGGTGCACGAGGATGATGTTGAGCACCATCGACTTGGCCGTGGCGGTGCCCACGCCCACGGGCCCACCACTGGCGTTGTAGCCGTAGTAACAGCCCACGAGCACGATCGCGGTGGCCATGAACATCGCCTTGATCAGGCTGTAGAGGAAGTCCGGTGGGTTCTGGAACTGCCAGAAGATCAGCAGGTAGCCGCCGGCCGACACCGTGGCGACCTGCTGGACAACGGCGATGTAGGAGGCCAGGAAGGCGGCGCCTACTCCAGCTAGGTACATGAACGGAAGCACGATCCACGCTGCCAGCAGGCGCGTGGCGCAGAGGAAGGTCATCGAGTTGATGCCCATCACCTCGAGCGCGTCGATCTCATCGGAGATGCGCATCGCGCCAAGCTCGGCGACGATCCCGGTGCCGACCTTGGCGGCCATCATGTAGCCGAAGGCGTAGGGAATGATCTCGCGCAGGTCGCACCAGGCGGTGAACACGCCCGAGTAGGCGGGCGCGCCCTGCGCCTCCAGGAAGTAGGCGCCCTCGATACCGCACTCCAAGCCGAGCACGAACATCAGCGACCAGATGATCAGCGTCGAGGAGACGATCAGGATCCCGGCCTGGCGCAGCCCCTCCCCGAAGAAGTGGAAGACGCGCAGGCCATAGACGTCGCGCATGACGTTGCCGGCGAAATGGCCGATCTCGCCAGTGGCGGCAAGCCATTCGCGCGGGGTGACGAGCAGTTCGTTCACGGCCTGCCCACGATCACTTGATGACCAAGATGTTGGGATGTGTGGCGAGCAGCATCTGCGTGAACACGTAGTCGAACGCGAAGATCGCCAGGAAGGCCACGACGACGGCCTGGTTGACGGCACGACCGACGCCCTCGGCGCCGCCCGAGGCGGTCATGCCCTTGTAGCAGCACACGATCGCGATGATCGCGCCGAAAATGATCGTCTTCAGCGCGGACCCCCACAGGTCGGTGGTCGAGGCGTTGGCGAACAGCGTCGCCCAGAATGGCCCGAGCGGCTGATGATTGACGAGCTCGGCGAGGATGCCGCCGAAGATGCCGAACAGGATCGCGTAGATGTTGAACAGGCCGGTGGCGAGCATCAGTGCGAGGAAGCGCGGGACGACGAGGTTCTTGACCGGGTCGACCCCAAGTACCTGCAGCGCGTCGAGCTCCTCGCGGATCTTGCGCGCGCCGAGGTCGGCGGTGATCGCGGTGCCGGCCACACCGGCGAGCACGATCGCGGTGACGCTGGGACCGATCTCGCGAACCGCGGCGAGCACGAAGAAGCCGCCGAGACGGTCGAGCGCTCCGAAGATCGTGAGGAAGTTGGCGGCTTGCAGACCGGGTGCCGCGTAGCAAATCGCAACGGTCGACACCAGCAGCGGAAACCAGCACAGGCGCAGCGTGAATAGGAACTGCGAGACGAACTCCCCACCGTAGGGATAGGGGGGGCGCAGGGCAGAGGCAACCGTCCTGCCGGTCAGGATCATCATGTCCCCGATTTCCTCGATCAGGCTCCTGGTTGGTAGGAAAGCCCGTTCGGCTGCACTGCGAACCACTTGGATACCCCTCCTCGGGGGACGCCACCTTGTGTGCCCCCAACTCTACCGACCCGCACCGCAACTCTACGCGATCCAGTGACCGAACGCCACCGACCGTCCAGCGCGGGCGCCAGCAGCACTGATATCGTGGCGCTCGCTGTGGGGAGCAGAAAGGCGTTTACGGGTCTATCGCTAGCCGCGTGCGGCGCGGCACTTGCCATGCTCGCGGCCGGGTGCGGCGGAACCGAACAGGACGCGCACGAACCGAAGGCCACCTACAAGATGGAAGTCGTGGCGGCACACTTCCCCGCCCAACAGTCGGTTGCGCGCAACTCGAACCTCGTGCTGGTCGTGCGCAACACAAGCACGAGCACGGTGCCGAACGTGGCAGTGTCGCTCAACTCGCTCAACTACACGAGCGACTACCCACGCCTGGCGGCAAACAAGCGACCGGTGTGGATCGTGGACCGCGCACCGGGGTCGGTGCCAGTCGTGCCGGTGCTGAGCGAGGAAGTGTACCCGTCGGGAGGCAGCGAAACTGCCTACGTCAACACGTGGGCGCTCGGACCGCTGGCGCCAGGCGCGAGCAGGGTGTTCGCCTGGCACGTGACGGCAGTGAAGGCCGGGGTGCACACCGTCTACTACACAGTCGCAGCAGGTCTCAGCGGCCACTCCCACGCGCGCCTCGTAGGTGGCGGAGCGGTGGTGGGCAAGTTCGTCGTGTCAGTGGCGCCACGACCCCCACGGACCCACGTGAACCCGCAAACGGGCAAGATCGTAGAGGGCCCCCCGCCGACCTCCAAAGGCCCGGTGGGCGCCGTTCAGTAGGTCGATGTTGTCGACCTGGGTGCATGCACCCAGGTCCCGAGCGGCGCATGCGCCGCTCGGCGGAGGCGCGCATGCGCGCCTCCGTTTCTTGGAGGAAGACCATGGCGCATGCGCCATGGTCCGGGACGGTGCATGCACCGTCCCGCCGGAGCGCGCCTGCGCGCTCCGGTCATACAGGCTCAGAAGTGTTTGGACACCCGTCGAAACCAAACACGCGAGCTTTCGCCACCTGAGCGACCCCCACACGCGCGCGGGGGTTTACGATGCGATTCGGCCCCATGCCAGCATCCGGAAGGTCCAGGCGCACGCCCGCGGACCACAATGCACTTGACCAGGAGGATCGAGCCCACCCATGCCAAAGAGCCGCCAGCAGAACGTTACAGCCGCGCAGTGGAGCGCCAACGGGAGCGCGCTCGGCTCGCTTGACCTGACGCTTCCCGGAAACCAGATCTTCGCCTCGAATGTGTTCAGCGTTGCCGTGCAACGTCGCCGCCTGCCCAAGCACGTGTTCAAGGCATTGCAGCGCACGCTCGAGCGTGGCGAGGCGCTCGACACCACGCTCGCCGACGCCGTCGCCCAGGCGATGAAGGAATGGGCGATGGAGAAGGGCGCCACCCACTACACCCACTGGTTCCAGCCGCTGACCGGCTCGACCGCTGAGAAGCACGACTCCTTCTACGGCCCCGCCGGCGACGGCACCGCGATCGCCGAGTTCTCCGGCAAGGAGCTGATCCAGGGCGAGCCCGACGCGTCGAGCTTCCCCACGGGCGGCATCCGCGCGACCTTCGAGGCTCGTGGCTACACCGCCTGGGACCCCACCTCGCCGGCGTTCATCCTGGAGAACCCCAACGGCGCGCTGCTGTGCATCCCGACAGCGTTCACATCCTGGACGGGCGAGGCGCTCGATAACAAGATCCCGCTGCTGCGCTCGATGGATGCACTGTCCGGCGCCGCTGTCGGGGCCCTGGATCTGCTCGGCGAGGACGACGCGACACGCGTGTTCACGACGATCGGCTGCGAGCAGGAGTACTTCCTGATCGACGAGCAGTACTACTTCGAGCGCCCTGACCTGCTGACGACGGGACGCACGCTGTTCGGCGCCAAGCCGCCAAAGGGGCACGAGCTCGACGACCATTACTTCGGCTCGATTCCCGAGCGCATCCTTGCCTACATGCTCGAGTGCGAGGTGGAGCTGGCCAAGCTGGGCGTGCCGATCAAGACGCGCCACAACGAGGTCGCCCCCAACCAGTTCGAGGTGGCGCCGATCTTCGAGAACTCAAACGTCGGCGCCGACCATCAGATGCTGACGATGCAGATCCTGCAGAATACGGCGCGTCGCTACGGCCTTGTTTGTCTCCTACACGAGAAGCCGTTCGCGGGAGTGAACGGGTCGGGCAAGCACAACAATTGGTCGATGGGCACCGACACCGGCCTGAACCTGCTCGAGCCGGGCGACACGCCCGAGGCGAACCTCAAGTTCCTGTTCTTCTGCGCGGCCGTGATTCAGGCGGTCAACAAGCATCAGGCGCTGTTGCGCGCATCGATCGCAAACGCCGGGCAGGATCACAGGCTCGGCGCGAACGAGGCGCCGCCGGCGATCATCTCGATCTTCCTGGGCGCCGATCTCGAGAAGGTGTTCACGGCGATCGAGGCCGGCAAAGTACAGCCTTCCAAGCCGGGCTCGTTCCTGGGTCTCGGAACGCCGGTGCTACCACCGCTGCCGTTGCATGGAGGCGACCGCAACCGGACGAGCCCATTCGCCTTCACCGGCAACAAGTTCGAGTTCAGGGCGCTCGGCTCCAGCCAGTCGCCGGCGCTGCCGAACACGGTGCTGAACACGATCGTGGCGGAGTCGATCGACGAGCTGACCGACAAGCTCAAGACGGCGCTCAAAGCGTCGGGCGCGACACTCGAGAAGGCTGTGACGAAGGTCGTCAAGGATGTGTGGTCGGCGAACAAGCAGATCGTGTTCGATGGCGACGGCTACTCCGAGGAGTGGCACAAGGAGGCCGAGAAGCGCGGCCTTGCGAACCTGCGCACGACCCCCGATGCGCTGCCATGGCTCGTCGATAAGCAGACGCTGGCGGCGTTCAAGAAGTACAAGGTGCTCTCCAAGCGCGAGCTGGAGTCACGCCTGGAGGTGTTCACCGAGCAGTACGCGGTCAAGATCAACATCGAGTCCGAGACGGCCGCTCAGATCGCACGCACGATGCTGCTGCCGGCGGCGGTGCGCTACCTCAATGAACTGAAGGCCACCGGGCTGGATGAGCTGGTCGAGGAGGTCGAGCCGCTCGTCAAGGAGTTCCAGTTCGCGATCGTCAAGCTGGAGGACGCCAACCTGAGCGACAACCAGCCCGACAGCTCGGCGATGAAGTGGGCCGTTTACATGCGCGACACGACGATCCCCGCGATGGACGACGTACGCGATGTGGCCGACCGCCTGGAGAAGTTGGTCGCCGACGATCTGTGGCCTCTCCCCAAGTACTCGGAGATGCTTTTCATTAAGTAGCATTTTGTACGCGCGCCACGGTCGCCGACGGGCCATCCCCCAACGTGGCCGGGCGCGCAGTTAGGGCAACGAAGTCCAAAGGCTCTGGTCCTCGCTACCGAGCCGCCACACGCCCACGGCCAAGCCCGCGTCGCGCCCGACCCGCATGCGCGCGGCGACGGCGCTCGCGTCGAGGTACCACACCGTGTGGTGCGCACCGCTGCGCGTGTATGCGAACGTCATTTCGTCGCTCGCGCGATCGCGCACCGGCGTTGCTCCGACCGCCCGGGCGAGTTCGAGCATGCCCGCGTACTGGTAGGCGCTCGCTTCGCCAGAGGACTCGCCCGCTTCCCCACCCGCGCCACGGGCCCCTCCAACGCCCTCGCCCCCAGCGCGCACCCAGTCGAGCCCGTACATCGGCACGCCGAGCACGAAGCGCCGTGCGTGCGGCAGCGAAGCGATGTATGCGGCCACCTGCCTGACCCACGGCAATGGCGCGATCGGCCCGGGTGCCGAGCGGGCCCAGTGCACGCCCCAGGCGAGTACGAACACTTCGTCGGCCAGCGCGCCGAGCCGCGCGTCGTCGTAGAAGCCAGTCGAAGCGCGCGCGTTTTCGTGCGTGACGCCAACCACGACCACGCACAGCCGCTTGCCGAGCACGTGCAGGCGATGAGCGAGTTCGCTCACAAACGAGCTGAATGCCGCGCGATCGGAGGCACCGTCGTTCTCGAAATCCAGGCACAAGCCCGCATACGCGGGGCCCGCCGCGAGCGAGACCAGTTCGGCGAGCGTGCGGCGGCGCACGGCGCTGTCGGTGAGCATCCGGTGCACGGCACCACCGTCCTGACAGCTGAAGCGCGGCATCGAAACGATGTGCTGAGCGGCGGCGAACTCGTTGATGGAGGCCGCTTCGCCACCGGAGGCAGGGGCGGGAGCGCTACCATCGCTTGCTTGCCCTGCCCCGGTCAGCTCGCCGGCAGCTGCCGCTTCCCCACCGACGACGCGCGTGCTGTCGGCGGCGCAATAGAAGTAGGTCGGGTAGATGACGCCAACGGCGCCCGCGTGGGCCTCCAGGTCGGCGAGCGAATCGGGCGAACCGGCCAACACGAAGGCTCGCAACGTCCCCCCACTCGCCGTCGCTACGCCGCACGAGAGGGCGAGCGCGAGTGCCGCGGCGACCGTCGCCAGGCAAGCTCCCCTCCACACACCGATCCTCACGCCGGCAACGATAGGAACATCAACCGCCGAGGCCGGACAGTTCCCAGATGCTCTGGTCCTCACTGCCCAGGTGCCACAGACCGACGCCCAGGCCGAGCGATTCGGCGAGTGCGACGCGTACCCCGATCGACTGCGCGTCGGTGTACCACACGGAGTGCTGCACGCCGCTCGCGTCCACATAGGAGAAGTGTGGGTCGGCCGCCGCTGGTTCCCATTCGGGAGTGACGCCGTACTCGCCCACGAGGGCCATCACATTGTCGTACTCCAGCGGCGTGCCCGGATTCGACGATCCGCCGCCGTTGGGCCAGTCGATCCCATACATCGGCATCCCGAGCACGAATTTGCTTTTGTTGGGCATCGTCGCGGTGTAGTCGGCCACGCGCGTGAACCAGCCCAGTTCGTCGAGCGCGCCCGGAGCCGATGTCGTCCAGTGCAAACCCCAGTCGAGCACGAAAACGTAGTCCGAGACCGCCGATAGTGCCGCGTCGTCGTACATCGCCGCGCGCCCGGAGGTGATGTTGTAGTACTTGGCCGTCACGACGGTTGAGAGCTTCTCCCCCTGGGCGTGCAGTCGTTCGGCTAGGGCGGTGATGAAGGCGGTGAACGGGTTGCGCTCACTCGGTTCGGCGCCCTCGAAGTCGATCTGAAAGCCCGCGTAGCCATCTTCCTGGCCGAGCGCCGCCAGTTGGTTGATCATCGCTTCGCGCTTACTCGGTTCATTGAGGACTTCGTTCTCATCAGCGGGGTTCTGACAGTTCAGGCGCGGCATCACAGCAACCTGGCGCGCTTGCGCCCAACCGGTGACCAGTGGGTCGTTGTTGCCAGTGACCAAGCCCGCTCTGCCGCAGTTGAAGTACGTGGGATAGACGACCCCGATCTGTTCGTAGTGGGCCTGCAGGTCATCAAAGCTCTGGTCGGTCGATGCCAACAGGAACGCCTGCACGTGGCCGTGCGTTGGCGTTGGGTCAGACGTTTGAACTGACAGCGGCGGGGTGAGCGCGCTGATCGCACCAAGCGAGTCCACTGCCTCGACGGTTATCTGGTAGCCAGTTGAGGGCGCGAGGCTGACGAGCTTCATTTCCGGCACTGAACTCTGGCCCACGGGCGTGTCGTTGCGGAACACGCGATAGCCGACGATCGTGCCGCTCACGGCGGTACTCGGCGACCACTTGACGGTGGCCGAGGAGGCCGTGACTTCGGCAGCCGTCAGGCCGGTTGGCGCGGGCGGCGGCGTGTGCGTGGTGAACACGTCCAGATTGGGCGCGGGAGCGCTCAAATAGCCGGCGGAGTCCAGCGCGCGAACGGTGAAGGTGTAGTGGCGCTCGGAGGCGAGCGTGACCGTCGTTGTCAGCCCCGGCACGACTCGCTCGGCCTGACCGTCCTCGAAGATCTCATACCCAACGAGTTTGCCGTCGGTGGCGCTGCCTTCCGTCCACGCAAGCGTGGCGGATGTGTCGGTGACCTTCAGGGCCGCGAGCTGCGTGGGGCCGTCCGGAGGCGTGTGGGTGGTGCTCAGCCGAAGCGACGCGCTGTGTGGACTCTCGCGCTTGGCGTCGTCGACAGCGCTGACGGCAACCAGATAGGTGTGCAGCGAGGAGAGGTGCGTCAAGCGCATCGTGGTGGCGGGCGTCTGTCCGATCATGCCGTCATCGCGGTACACGCGGTAGCCGATTATGCGTGCACCACCGGGGATACTCGGCAACCACCACAGGGTCGCGCCGGCGTCGCTGACTTCAGAGACGCCAAGCCCCACGGGCGTACTTGGACCGGCATGATTGGGCACGCGCACGACATAAGTCGGCGTCTTTGCGATCAGCCGACTAAGGCTCGCGGGGCACGACAGTGGGGCGCGCTTGTAGCGAGCCTCAACTGTGAACGTCGCGCGCTTGCCCTCCCACACGTTGACGACCATCGTGCGACGACGTGTCTCCGAGATGGTGCTACCGGAGCGCAACACGCGATAGGCGGCTGGCCGCGCATGCGCGGGTGTGCGCCAGCTGAGCTGCACACGCGTAGTGCCAATCCGAACCACACGCAGCTTGCGTGGAGCGCGGCCCGCACAGGAGAGCGCCCGTCGCCCAGACGCCTGCTTGTGTTTGCTGGACGCGGTCGCCGTCCCAACAGAGTCCGCGCCGGCTCCAGGGGCGTGCGTGGCGGAAACCGACAGCGCGGCGCTCTCCAGCGGCCCGCCCATGCGCACTCCGTCCGCGAACGCCGCCTGTACCGCAAACGGGTCGAAGTGGCGCAGGTCGCCCTCGATCTCGCGGGCAAGCGCCAGCGGCGCGCGCAACAGCGACGGCCCGAGCAGCATGACGGGCGCGACCGATAGCGGCAGCAACAGCATCGCGAGCACGCGCTTGAGAGCGGGCACGTCGATCTCCACGTCAAACACCCCCCTCGCCACCGCCGGCGAGCCCCGCCGTTGCCGGACGTGTGCCCCAGGCAGCCGTGCGGCAGGTGGCGATCGCGTAGTAGGTCTGCCACAGCATGATCGCCAGATAGAAGAACACGAACAGGATTCCGTACATCCAGATCACGCTGTAGTTCTCCTGGAAGAGCACGAAGTACAGCGAATAGACGACCGCCAACGAATAGATGCCGGCGATGTAGATCAGGGGCAGCGATCCGTTGCTGGCGACGATCCCCCAGAAGATCGAGTGAAGTGCGGCGACGGGAGCGATCAGCGGCAGCACGATGCTCAGGTAAGTGAATCCGGCGGCCACCGGGTGCTTGCGCCAGATGAAGCGCGCCACCATCAGCGACTCGCGCGTCCATGAGCGCTTCCAGCGTGTTTGCTGCTTGACGAACGCACGGAAAGTGGTCGGCACGATCGTGTGCGAAACCGCGTTCTTCTCATACAGCACGCGCCAGTCACGCAACACGCAGTTGGTGAGCGAACGGTCGTCGCCGAACGTGGACTCCACGCCAAGGAACGTCTGGTTCTCCCACCACTCGAGCCGCGGCATGATCGCCTCGCGACGGTACGCCGAGAAGCAACCCGAGCAGCAGGTGACGGCGTTGAACACCGACTCGGCTGCCTTGACGACGCGGAAGGCGACGAAGTAGCGCACGGCCTGCATGCGCGTGAGCCACGTGTCGCGCACATTGAGCACGTTGGCGTGCCCGCACACCGCGCCGACGCGCCGGTCGGCAAGCGGCTGTACAAGCTTGCGCAGCGCGTCGGGCTCGACCACAGAGTCGGAGTCCACGAACACGATCGTCTCCGCGCTGGTGGCGCGGATGCCGGCCGCCATCGCGGCGCGCTTGCCACGGTTCTCGGGAAAGTCGATCACCTGCACACGCCCATCGGCAGCGTCGGCGACGCGACGCATCTCGGCGAGCGTGTCGTCGGTGGAGCCGTCGTTGACGGCCACCAGCTCGAGCTTGTCCGGTGGGTAGCGCAGTTTCAAAAGCGATGTCAGCGAAGCCGCTATCGCCTCCTGCTCGTTGAAGCCGGGCATCACGATCGCGACGTGCGGCTCGATGCCCGCATCGGGCTTTGATCGGTAGAACAGGCTGAAGAGGAAGCGCGAAAGGATGTAGGCGGTGACACACGTGCTGTAGATGCCAAAGAACAGGTTGGAGAACATCACCTGCACGAACTCGGCCTTGTAGGCGAGGACGGCCGCGATCAGCCAGATCAGATACACGACCGCGAACGCCTTCAGCACCCAGTTGACAATCGCCTTCTGAGAGGGCATCACGATCGAGAAGATCTTTTTGGCGGCGAGCAGAATGCCCGCTAGGAATAGGTTGATCACAGCAAGAAGCGCAAGCGCCCGATGGGCGTGCGATAGGTGCAGTCGAGTACCGCGGGGCAGCGCTGCAGCCAGCCGTACTCGTGCTCGGGGTGGACGGTGGCGAGGATCGCGAGGTCGTAGTCTTCGGGGCCGAATCCGCTCGCGTCAGCTCGCGGGTCGGGGTCCACCGAGCGCAGCGTTTGCCCACCCAGCTCGATTTGCTCGACGAGCGGGTCGTGATAGTCGACGCTCGCGCCTTCGGCTCGCAGCAGGCCGATCAGCTCACGCGCCGGCGCTTCGCGCGTGTCACCCACGCCGGGCTTGTAGGAGACGCCGACGACGAGCACGCGCGCCTCGGAGATGCGCCGGCCGAGCTCGACGAGCACCTCGTGCGCTCGCGCCGCCACGTGGCGGGGGCGCCCGGCCAGCTTGCGCAATGCCTCCTCAGCAACGGTCGCGGGACGGCCGCGCTCGCGCAGGGGGTGCGTCAGGTAATGGGGATCGACCGCGATGCAGTGCCCACCCACACCCGCCGAGGGGTAGTGGGCGAGGAAGCCGTACGGCTTGGTGGCGGCGCCGTCGGTTATCTCGATCGGCTCGAGACCGTGCACGCGGCAGGCTTCGGCCATCTCGAAGGCCAGCGCGATGTTGACGGCGCGAAACGTGTTCTCGTACAGCTTCACCATCTCCGCGGCCTCGGGCGAGGACACTCGGTAGATGCTCTTGCAGGTGTGGCGCAGCAGCTCGGCGGCGCGCCTGAAGCAACTCTCGCTGACCGCGCCGACCACGCGTGGGGTGAGCAGCTGCTCGTGGTCGGCCACGCCCGGGTCGATGCGCTCGGGAGCGAACGCGACAAACACGTCCTCGCCGACAACCATGCCGCGCTCGGCGAGCGGCTGCACGAGCAGCTCGCGGGTCGTGCCGACATACGTGGTCGAAGTGAGCACGAGCGTCTGCCCGGGGCGCGCGTGGGCAACAACCGCTGCGCATGCCTCGCGCAGGATCTCCGGTGCTGGGCGGTGGCGCTCGTCGACCGGCGTGGGCACGCAGATCAGCACGAGGTCGGCGGCCTCGAGCGCGGCGATCTGCGAGGTCAGCAGGAAACCGTCGGTACTCAGGTGCGCGCTCAGGCTCTCCCGCTCGGAGGACAGCAGCTCTGCTTGGCCGCTTCGAATCGTCTGCAGTCGCTCGGGGGAGATGTCGATGCCGACGATCCGGCAGCCCGCGTTGCGCAGCGCGATCGCGGTGGGCAGGCCGACATAGCCAAGCCCGACGACCGCCACGACCGCGTGCTCGGTGGCGGCGACATCCGCTGCCACCGTGGAGAGTGCCCCGTCCTGCTCGCCCGTCGCGACATCAACGACCGCGATATCCGCCACCGCCGTGGCACCCGTTCCATCGTGCTCGCCGGCGAGAACATCGACAGCCGCGACAACGGACCGCACATTCGCTGCCTCAGCACCGAGCGCGCTCGGCGACTCAGCGACGGGAGCGGTCAGCGGCTCGGCCATCGCCGGCGCTCCGACCGTTAGCTCGGAAGTCATTGCGCTACCCCGCGTTCATGTGACATGCCATGCATCTCCTGAGTCGCCCTTCATCAACCTTGTGCGCCGGCAGCATGCACCTTCCGGAAAAAACTTCCAGGGGCTCTGGACGATTGATGGAGATTGGTCACCTATCGTTCCCGCCCGCGTCGTGCGGGAGGGACTGCGGTGTCGCACCGAACGGGCAATGCGCGTCATGCTTTTAGGGCCACAGTGGTTTTCTGCATAGGCCGACATGGGTGGTCCGAACGGCCCCCCAGTCGTGCGCCGCGAACGGACCCGCAAGCGTGTCCCGAAAGGACCCCGCTCGGCGCCGGGCACCAACTCGTCGCCCACCCTGACACGACCGTGTCAAGGTTGTCCCGAACGCTGCTAGCATCCGTGCGAATGGCACGCGATTACCTGCAGGCGCTGCACACCAAAGTCGTCGTGTACGACGGCGGCATGGGCGCGACACTGGAGCAGTTCGACCTCACCCCCGAGGACTACGGCGGTCTGCAGGGCAAGTGCCACGAGGCGCTCGTGCTCAATCGCCCCGACGTGATCGAGGGGGTACACGCCTCGATGCTCGAAGCCGGCGCGGAAGTGCTGGAGACCGACACATTCCAGGCTTCGCGCCTAAAGCTGGAGGAGTGGGGGCTTGCCGACTACACGGTCGAGGTCAACACCAAGGCGGCGGAAATCGCACGCAAGGCCGCTGGCGAGCATCGCTTCGTGGCGGGCTCGATCGGCCCAACGGGATTCCTCCCGGCCTCGGACGATCCGACCCTTGGAGCCATCTCGTTCGGGGAACTCGTGGAGGTGTTTGCCGAGCAGGCTGAGGGTTTGATTGATGGAGGGGTCGATCTAGTGATAATCGAGACGGCCCAGGACATCCTCGAGGTCAAGGCCGCGATCTTCGGCGCCCGGCGCGCATTTGCGAGCACGGGCAAGACGCTCCCGATCCACACCTCCGTGTCGCTGCTGCCCAACGGCGGCAAGATGCTGCTCGGCACCGATATCTCAGCCGTGCTGTGCACGCTGGAGGCGCTGAGGGTCGATGTGATCGGGCTCAACTGCTCGACCGGCCCGCAGGACATGCGTGACGCGATCCGCTTCCTTGGCGAGTTCTGTCCAGTGCCGGTCGCGTGTATCCCCAATGCAGGCCTGCCCCTGCAGGGCCCCGACGGTGAGACGATCTTCCCGGAGAAGCCAGAGCCGTTGGCGGAGGCGCTCGGAGAGTTTGTCGAGCGCTACGGCGTGGGCGTCGTGGGCGGCTGCTGCGGCACTACGCCCGAGCACATTCGGGCAATCGCCGAGCGCGTGGCCGGCAGGTCCGTCGAGCAACGTCCTGCCCCCCGCGCTCCGCACCTCTCCTCAATGATCGCGGCAACCCCGCTCGTGCAGGAGCCGCGCCCGACGATGGTCGGCGAGCGCGTCAACTCGCAAGGCTCGCGCAAGGCCAAGGAGCTACTGCTGGCCGACGACTACGACGGGCTCGTGCAGATTGCCGAGGACCAGGTCGCCGGCGGCGCGCACGTGCTCGACCTGTGCGTAGCCTTGACCGAGCGCAGCGACGAGGACGAGCAGATGCGCCAGCTCGCCAAGCGCATCTCATTGACGCAGGAGCCGCCGATCCAGATCGACTCGACCGAGCCGGAGGTGATCGAACGGACACTGGAGCAGATTCCGGGCAGGGCGATCGTCAACTCGGTCAACCTCGAGGCAGGCAGGGACAAGCTCGACCGCGTGGTGCCGATGGCGCTCGCGCACGGGGCGGCACTGATCGCGCTCACGATCGACGAGGTCGGGATGGCAAAGACCGCCCAGCGCAAGGTGGAGATCGCCCAGCGCATCAAGGAGCTGTGCTGTGACGAGCACGGACTCGACCCAGAGGTACTTATCTTCGACTGCCTCACGTTCACGCTCACGACCGGCGATGAGGAGTGGCGGCCCTCGGCCGTGGAGACAATCGAGGGGATCCGACGCATCAAGGCTGAGATCCCGGGGGTAAAGACTTCGCTGGGCGTCTCAAACGTTTCCTTCGGTGTCTCACCCGGCGCGCGCGCCGTGCTCAACTCGGTGTTCCTGCACCACTGTGTCGAGGCGGGCCTCGATCTGGCGATGGTGAACCCCAACCACATCACGCCCTATTCGGAGATAAGCGATGAGGAGCGCGGGCTTGCGGACGATCTCGTGTTCAACCGCCGCGAGGACGCGCTGGAGCAGTTCATCGCGCACTTCGAGTCAAAGGGTGAGGAGGAGGCGCAGACGACGGCCAACCCGACCGAGGGGATGGAGCCCGAGGAAGCCTTGCACTTCCACATTCTGCGCCGCCGCAAGGAGGGCGTGGAGGATTGGATCGACGCATCTGTGGAGAAGATCGGCGCGGTGCCCACACTCAACACTGTGCTGCTGCCGGCGATGAAGGAGGTCGGCGACAAGTTTGGTGCGGGCGAACTGATCTTGCCCTTCGTGCTGCAGTCCGCCGAGGTGATGAAGAAGGCGGTCGCTCGCCTGGAGAACTACCTCGACAAGATCGAGGGCTACACCAAGGGCACCGTTGTCTTGGCGACCGTGTTCGGCGACGTGCACGACATCGGCAAGTCGCTGGTGAACACGATCCTCACCAATAACGGCTACACGGTGATCGACCTCGGCAAGCAAGTGCCGATCCAGACGATTCTCGACGCGGCAAAGGAGCATGAGGCGACCGCGATCGGCCTCAGCGCACTGCTCGTGTCCACAAGCAAGCAAATGCCCGCGTGCATTCAGGAGCTTCACGCCAAAGGGATGGAGTACCCGGTGCTGATCGGCGGCGCCGCGATCAACCGCGCCTTCTCCTACCGCGCGCTGTACCCGGGCGGTAGGGAATCCGACGAGCAATATGGGCCCGGAGTGTTCTATTGCAAGGACGCGTTCGAGGGGCTGTCGGTGATGGACCAGCTGATCGACACGGGCGCCCACGAGGCGCTGCTCGAGAAGCTCAGGGCAGGCGCGAGTGAGTTTCGCGCCAAGGGTGAGGAGCCTGTCGAGGAGCTCAACTTCGCTGATGACACAGTGCGCTCGAATGTCACATCGAACGACCCCATACCCACACCCCCATGGTGGGGTGTGAGAGAGGTGCCGGTTGACATGGGCGAGGTGTACAGCCACCTCGACACGCACGTGCTGTTCAAGTTGCACTGGGGCGGCAAAGGCGTCAAGGGCGAGGCGTGGCGCGAGCTGGTCGATGAGAACTTCCGCCCGCGCCTGGAGCGCATGTGGGCAGAGCAGGACTACCTGCATCCGCGCGCGCTGCTGGGCTTCTTCCCGTGCTACGCGCAGGGCAACGACATCGTCGTGCTCGACCTGCGGACAGTCGATCCCAGCGGCGACCTCGATCCCACCGACCCCTCCGCCGAGCTGACCCGTTTCGTGTGCCCACGCCAACCCAAGGGCGATCGCATCTGCCTCGCCGATTTCTTTCGCCCGGCCGTCGACGGCAAGCCCCCCGAGGAGCTGGATGTGATTGCCGTGCAGGCGGTCACGGTTGGCTCAGAGGTAACCGAGCTGATGGCCAAGCTCGAGTCAGACGGCGAGTTTGCCGAGCAGCTGTATGTGCACGGCCTCGGCGTGCAAACCGCCGAGGGCCTCGCCGAGTGGCTGCACTACAAGACACGAAAGATGCTCGCGATCCCGAGCACACAGGGCAGGCGCTACTCGTGGGGCTACCCGGCCGTGCCCGAGCAGGCGGAGCACCTGAAGGTCGAGAAGCTGCTCGGGCTGGAGCAGATCGGCATGACGATCTCAGACGGGTACGCCCCGATCCCAGAGCAGTCCACACTCGCTTTGATCGCCCACCACCCGCAAGCGATCTATTTCGGCACGCGCCAGGGCAGGCTCTTGCCCAATGGCTCACCCGATGACGTGATCAAGGGCTCCTACCGCGATCCGTCCTTGTTCGGCGAGCTGGACGACGACGACCCGCCCGAAGGCGCGGTCGAAGCAGAGGATCAGCCGACCGTCACCACGTAGAAACCTCGTCCCACTCGCTGCCTCCCGTCGGATGAGGAGGTATGGCAAAGAAGGTTCACGAGGTGATAGCGATACTCGAAGCACACGGCTGGACGCAGGTTCGTCAGCGCGGAAGCCATCGCCAATTCAAGCATCCCGAAAGTGGATTGGTGATGACAGTACACGGCAAGCGAAGCGATACGATGCCCACGGGCACGATTGCAAGGATCAGGCGCAATACAGAAATCGAGGAGCTGCGATGACCGAGTATCTAGTCATCTATGAGCAGGGGGAGAGAGACTGGGGCGCATACGCTCCTGACATCCCCGGTTGCGTATCCGTCGGAAAAACCCGGGCTGAGGTCGAAAAAGGCATCGGCGAGGCGATACCAATGCACATCGAGCTGCTGTGCGAGTCCGGGCAACCCGTGCCCAAGCCACATCACATGGCCGGCTCAGTAGCCGCCTGAGCAGCATCAATCAAAGCGAGCTTCTGGGGTCGCGACAGCCGCTTTATTCGAGCCTCCTCGCGCATCGCCGCACCACGATCGGGCATTGATATCGCGAACGCCAGCTCGACCGGCAGGCGACTGGCCGTGTAGCGACTGGCCTTCCCGTCAGCGTGCCTGGTAATACGCCGATTCAAGTCATTCGTCCAGCCGGTGTAGAGCGACCCATCTCCACAACGCAGCACATAGACCCAAGCCTCACTCACGACTGAATGCGCGAGGGCGCCCGGCGGGAGGCTCCTGGGAGTGGCGACAGCTTCACTTGCGAGGCGTGCATAGTGCGCAAGCGTACGTCCTTCCACGAGAGGCCCTCGTTGACGAGCGCGGGCGTGCCCATGATGACCGCGGTGGCGACCTCGACTGCTTGAAGCACGATCCCGTAAGCCAGCGCGTCGGCGGTAGGCACGTGGTAGGCGCCGGCCAGTACCGCCACGCAAGCCGCCTGGAACACACCAACGTTGGCGGGCGTGGCGGGGATCACCGCGGTGACATTGACGGCGAACAGCACAGCCGCCGCCGCGCCGAAGTCAACCTTGCTGTCGAGCCCGAGCGCCATCAGTAGCAGCCAGCACGACAGCCATTGCAACCCCCACGCTGACAGCTGCAGCACAGTCGCGACGGCTGCTTGGCGAGGGTTGCGAAACACACGCAATCCCGCGCGAACACGCACCAGCGCCGCGCGCACATTCGCCAGCAGCCGCCCCAGGCGGCGCGAGCGCGAGACCGCCGCTGGCGGAACCAGCACCGGGGCCAGCAACAGCGCTACGAGCACGCCGAGCGGCGCGAGACCGACCGCGAGTAGCGCATCAGTATGTTTGCCGGCGAAGCTCACGCTCGAGAGCATCACCGTGCCGAGGATCGCGAGCGCAAGCAGATTGAGCAATGTTTGCGAGACCATCGTGCCGAGCACCACCGGCAATGTTTCGCGTGCGCGCCCAACACGACGCGCGACGATCAGCGCACGCGAGGGCTCACCCAGGCGGGCGGGCAACGTGGCCGACATCAGAACGCCGATGAACGTTCCCTGCAGCGCGTCGCGACGTCGCGCCGGGCGCCACGTCGGCGCGGCCTTGAGGATCGCGTGCCAGGCGATGCCGCGCACGAACATCGACACGCACATCACCCCCACACCCGCCGCCACAAGCCCGGGGCTGGATGCGACAAGACTGGCGGCGACGTTGGTGACGCCGATCTTCTGCAGCGCGAGGTAGGCGAGCGCGATACCGGCGAGCGAAGTCGCAAGCAGCGCAACCCGCGAGAGCACGCGCACGGCGCGGTGGCGAACCGGCGGCGCGGGCTCCAGGCTCGGCAAACGTCGAGCACGCACGGACGGGCGCAGGTCGGCCGGCGCGAGACCAACACGTACGGCGGCACGCGCCACCCTCGTGACGGGCCGCCCGACGGCGATTGCCTGCTCGTAGACATCGACGACCTCCTCGGCGACATGCGCCCAGGAGAAGCGCTCGGCGCGCTCGCGTGCGGCAAGCGCCATGCTCGCGCATCGCACCGGGTCGAGTGCCAGCGTGCGCAATGCCTCGGCAAGCGCCAGCGCATCGCCGGGCGGGACGAGCAGGCTGTCGATCCCGTCGCGCGCGACATCACGGTAGCCGGGCATGTCCGACGCGACGACGGGCGTGCTTGCCGCAAACGCCTCTGTGAGCACCATGCCAAAGCTCTCTCCACTCAGCGAGGGCGCACACAACACCTGTGCACGCGCCAGTTCTTCGTTCTTGCGCTCCTCGCTGACCTTGCCGAGCGCACGCACGCCGCGGTCATCGAGCAGCATCGGCGCGATCTCCTCGGGGCTCGCCCCCACCAGCGTGAGCGTCGCGGGCACATGCTCGCGCAACGCCTCGAACGCGCGCAGCAGCACCGGCAAGCCCTTGCGCTCGACGGCCTGGCCGATGAACAGGATGCGCAGTGGTCGCTCGCTCTCACGCGGCCTATCGCCAGACCCGTCCCCCAGTACTTGCCCGTGCGCCGTCCGTGCCGCGTCGCGGCACTCCCCCACGCCGTGGGAGCCGTTCTCGGCGGGGAGAATCACCCCGTTGGGCACGATCCGGTAGTGCCCGCCGTAGAAGCGCCGCGCCGTCCATGCCGCGGCCTCGGACACAGCGATGCGGGCGTGCAAGCGATTCATGCGCCAGCGCCCACCAAACGCGATCGCGCCGATGCCGTTGGAGAACTGGTTGGTGGAGTAGGTGTGGAACGTCCCCACCAGCGGCAACTCACCGCTCGACATCAACGCGTCGTAGCCAAGCAGCGGCACGATCGGCTCGTGGATGTGCGCAACGTCGTAGTGGCCCCTGCGCAGCTCGCGGCGCAGTGCAAGCACAGCAGCCAGCGATCCCGTCAGGTTGGAAACCGCGCCGTTAGCGGGAACACCGATCGTGCGCCCCAGCGCGAGGAAGTTCTCGGGCGGCTCGACCCGCTGCGGCCGCGCCCCCCGATGCAAGTGGCGCGAGAGGGTATCGTCGGGATCGAACGGAGCAAGGATGCGCGGCTCGTGACCCTGGGCGGCAAGCTCGACCGAAAGCGCCTCGATGTGGCGCGTAACGCCCCCCGGGTAGGTCCACGAGTACGGCGAAACCAGAGCAATCCGCACACGTGAACTGTATCGGGCGCAGAACCCGGACGCTAAGTGCCGGTCTGCTCTAGCGACTCGACCCAAGCCGCGATACTCTGGATCGCGCCGGGCGTCGTCTCCAGTTGGCCCAGGACGGCCGTACGCAGCTCCGACATGGAGAGCTGGACGTAGATGTGTTGGCTTGTATTACGTACTTCGCGTTGCTTGTTGATCGCCGCCAGCGCATTGTGCGAGATGATCCCAGCACTGGCCAGTAGGTCCGATGGGGGTGTGCTCTCGTCGTCTATCGTGCCGATTCGCCTCGCCAGCTTCACGCTCAGCGTGATCAGATCCATGAGCAACATGTAGGTCTTCTCGAAGCTGGATAGAACACCGTCGGCTCGATTGCGCTCCGCTGGATCATCGGAGCCCCATGCTGCGGTAAGTGCCTGCTCATCCAGATCGGGCACGAACTGAGCAACCGACCCCTCGAGTTGTTCAAAACGACGACGAAGCGCACCGAGCGTATCTTCGTAGGCTGCCCGGAGCTGGTCAATGCTGCGACGTGGACGATGCGGGCTCAAGGGGCTGCTTCCGCCCTCGCCGCAAACATCTCGATGGCCTGGCGTGCACGCTCGGCGCGCACACGGCGATCCTCTCTTGCCTGTGTTTCGAAGTCTTCGGTTCGTGCTTGCATCTTCGACCAGCGCCCATCGCGATCCACAAGCACCCGTCCATCGCCCAGAATCTCAACCATGAACGACGCTCGACGCAAAGCGTCCTCCAGCGCGATGACGTCAAGCGGAACGTCGACGTGTTTGCGTAGACGCCCTGCGAGTTCAACTCCTTTACCCAACCCGGGCTCGCGGAAACCAACCAATAGATCGACATCCGACTGCTCGTCGTCATCGCCGCGCGCGACCGATCCGAAGAGGACGGCAAGCGATACGTTGGGCTCCGTGCGCAGCGCTGCACGAAGCTTGCTGATTACGGGCCAGTGTCGGCGCAGATAGACGCGCTCCTCGACAGGCAAGCGCAGCTTGTAGGGAGTGACTCGCTCACCGCGGACCGTTCCGAGCGCCCAGGCACGGCGGAGTGTGCGCTCATTTACATCAAGACTATTCGCAAGTTCTCCGAGTTCCACGCTCATGTGTCCAGTTTATAGAGCTTGTGTGTCCAATTCAAGCGGTGGACGACGCCATATACTCGTCAACGCAGAGAGAGTCCTATGTCCGACCGCCACTTCGTCAAGTACACCTTCCTCAAGCTGGACCCGGCGTGGCGACGCCTGGATTCAGAGACGCGCATTGAGCACAAGCACGAGTTCATGGCGGCCTGCGAGGACTTCGCCGACGGTCACCTCTTGCAGTCGTTCTCACTTGTGGGCACGCGCGGGGACGCGGAGCTGCTGTTGATCTCCGAGGCCGAGAACCTCGACCGCATCCACGAGTTCCACGTGGTGCTCGCCCAGAGCGGGCTGATGAAGTGGGCCGAGCAGCCCTACTCGTTCCTGGGTATGCGCAAGAGCTCGGAATACTCCGAAGACGAGCGCGTGCACCCGCGCGGGTTCAGGGGCAAGTACGTGTTCGTGTACCCATTCGTGAAGTCGCGCGAATGGTATGCGCTGCCTGCCGAGGAGCGCTGGCGGATCATGCAGGGCCACATCACGGTGGGCCGCGAATACCCGGGAGTGGACAACCACACGACCTACTCGTTTGGGCTCGATGACCAAGAGTTCGTGGTGGCCTTCGACACTGACGACATTGGCACGTTCCTCGATCTGGTCCAGCGCCTGCGCACCACGGAGGCGTCGAAGTTCACGGTGCGTGACACGCCGAGCTTCACGTGCATTGCCTGCTCGCTGGAGCGCGCGTTGAACGCCCTCGACGGCGAGCCGATAGCGCTCGAAACCCCGGCGCTGCCAGCGAGCTAGAGCAGATGGCTCGCTCACAAAAGGCGGCGGTGCAGGAACTACGCGCTGCCGACCCGATCATGGCGGAACTGATCGACGCTTGCGGCGTGCTGCCGAGCCCGCCGCGCAAGAAAGCCGACCCGCAGGAGCACTATGGGGCGCTACTGCACGCGGTCGTAAACCAGCAGCTCTCCGTCAAGGCGGGAGCGGCGATCTACGGGCGCCTGACCGAGCGCTTCGGCGGGCGCACCCCCACGCCCGAGCAACTCTTGGCAGACGACCCGGAAGAGCTGCGCGCCGCCGCCGGGTTGTCGCGCTCGAAGGTCGGTTTCATGCGCTCGCTGGCCGAGCACATCCTCTCAGGCGAACTCGAGCTCGAGCGACTCGATGACCTAACCGATGAGGATGTGATGGCCGAGCTGGTCGCCGTGAAGGGCATCGGCGAGTGGACCGCGCACATGTTCCTGATGAGCCACCTGCACCGTCCCGACGTGCTTGCCCCCGGTGACCTCGGAATCCGCCGTGCGATCGAACGCGCCTACTCGCTGGTGGAGATCCCCGATCGCGAGACGGTTGAGCGCCTGGCCGAGCGCTGGCGCCCACACCGCACGCTTGCGTGCCGCTACCTGTGGCGCTCGTTGAACAACGAACCGGCGACAGCCCCAACGGGGCACCCCGGCAAGGCGAGCGTTAGATCCTCAGCGACGAAGTGAACAGAGCGCGCAACCGATCGTCTACCAGGATGCGCTCGCCGATCGGCTAGCGCCACTCCCCGGCCGTCAGACCGCTGAGACTTGCTCTTCCTCGGCAACCCTGAACGAGGAGCCGCAACCGCAGGCCGCGACCACATTGGGGTTCTCGACCTTAAAGCCGGCGCCTTGCAGGCTTTCCTGGTAGTCGATGACGGACCCGCTCACGAACTGCAGGCTCTCGCTGTCCACGAGTAGCTTCAGCCCGTGATCCTCGAAGACGATGTCCTCATCGCGCTGCTCATCGAAGGCAAGCTGGTACTGAAAGCCCGAGCAGCCTCCGCCACGCACACCTACGCGCAGCCCGGCAAGCGCTACATCGGCCTGTTGGGCATCCAGGAACTCGCGAACCTTCTCCGCACCCTTGTCCGTAATCGAGATCATCGCTTTCCAAAGTATAGCGCCGTCGTTTTCTTGGCTAAGCTGAGAGCCAGTGCCCACCGCCGAGGAAATCAAGCAGCGCATCGAAGCCGCCATTCCTGGAGCGAGAGCCGACGTCGAGGACTACACCGGTGGCGGCGACCACTTCCGTGCGACGGTCGTCTCCTCGGCATTCGCGGGGCGCAGCCGCATCGAACAGCACAAGCTCGTGTATGGCGTGTTCGGCAATGAGATCGGCGGCCCGATCCATGCGCTGTCGCTGAAAACCCTGAGTCAGGAGTAGCCGATGTCCGAGGAGTCAACGATGCCTGAGGCGTCCAACCCAATCCGCGATGCGATCGCCGAGGCGATCGGCGAGCACGACACGATCCTCTTCATGAAGGGCACGCCCGACGCGCCCGCCTGCGGCTTCTCCGCACGCACGGTCGCGATGCTGCAGTCGCTGCAGGCGCCGTTCGCGGCTGTCGACATCCTGCCCGACCCACGCATTCGCCAGGAGCTCTCGGCGATCTCCGGTTGGCCAACAATTCCCCAACTTTTCTACAAGGGCGAGCTGGTGGGCGGCTGCGACATAGTCACCGAGATGTACGAGTCGGGTGAGCTGGCCGAGACGCTCGGATTGCCCGAGCACGAGGACGCGCCGGTAGAGCCGATCCCGAGCGGGGCGCAGCCGGCCGGGCTGACGCAAATCGAGAATCGCCTTGGATAAGCAGGTAGCGGTCGTCACCGACACGACCAACTACCTTCCACGAGAACTGGCAAGCAGCGAAGGTATCCACCAGGTCAGCCTGTATGTGGGCTGGAAGGACGACCAGCAGCGCGAGATCGACCTCGAGGGCTTCGACGCGTTCTACGAGCGCTTGCGGGTCGACACAGAGCTCCCCACAACCTCGCAGCCCTCGATCGGCGACTTCCTGACCGTCTGGGAACCATTGCTCGACGCAGGTCAGGACATCGTCTCGATCCACCTCGCGGGTGGCATCTCGGGTACGTGCGAGTCCGCACGCCAAGCCCACGGCCTGTTGGCGGAGCGCGGCCTGGGCGAGCGCGTGGAGGTGATCGACGGCGAAACTGCTTGCGGGGGACTCGGTATGGTCGTGCTCGCAGCCGCCGCGGCCGCGCGCGGTGGAGCAAACAAGGACGCTGTTGCCGAGCGTGCGCGTGAGGCACGCAAGGCGCTTCGAATCTGGTTTTGCGTGGACACACTCGAGTACCTGCGTCGCGGCGGGCGCGTTGGCAAGGCACAGGCCTGGCTTGGCGGCACGCTGAAGATCAAGCCGATCCTCTCGCTCGAGTACGAGATCGTGCCGGTCGAGCGGGTGCGCACAGCTAAGCGCGCGTTCGAGCGCATGGTGCGATATGCACAGGAGTTGCACGACAGCGGCGCCGACCGCTGGGTGGTGCAGCACATCCAGGCCACCGAGGAGGCAGAGCGCCTGATGGACCGCTGCCGCGACATCTTTGGCTCAGAGCCCCTGTTCGCCTCCGAGGTGGGACCGGTGATCGGCACCTATACGGGCCCAGGACTGCTCGGCGTCGGCGCGCTGCCGAGCGCGATGTTCTCCTAAGCCACTCGCCTGCAAACGCCGGGATAGGCGCGAGGGCGGTTAGGCCCGACGGCGTTTGCGGCGACGGCGGCGGCCGAGCAGCAACACGCCAACGACGGCGGCGCCGATCGCGATCTCGCGCTGGTGGCGCTCGAGTTGCCCGCGCCAGTCGGTGATGCGGGCGACTTCGCCATGCAGGGTGTTCAGCGATACCGCCAGCTCAGCACGATTGGACTCGATTGAGTCGCGGATCTCAGCCGCCGTGCGTTGTGCCATCGATCGTCCCCCTTCCAAGGTCGCTGTCGGATGGTGTGTCCTTTGCCGCCGGCGCCTCCTCGGAGGACGGCGTCACGGCGGGCGTCTCCGGAGTCGCGGACGCGGACGAAACCGGAGTTGCCGACGCGGGAGTCGCAGCCAATACCGGCCGTACTGGTGGCGCCGACGTGGGCATGGACCCGCTCGGCGCGGTCGCGGAGAAGGACGGGGTCGCGTTCCCGCTATCGGATGAGGAGCTCACGGTCTCGCGAATCTTGCGGGCCTCCTCGATCGCCATCGCCGGCACGGGCGGCGATCCAGATTTGACGGCCTTGGTGGCCAGCAGGCCAGCAATCGCACCGAGCACCACGAGAATCACCGCCATTGCGAAGAATCCCCAAAAGTAGGTGAATTCATTGCCAATCGGCAGCTCGTAGTAGAGCAACCAGGCGCAGCCGATCAATACGAAGAACAGCGCCGTCAGGAAGAACACGCCGGCCACAATCGCCACGACTGCACCCTTGGCCAAGCGCGTGGTCTTCTCGGTGATCTCGGTCTTGGCGAGCTCGATCTCCTCGCGGATCAGCAAGCTAGCGCGCTCGGAAACCTCAGTGATCGCCGCCGCGATCCCCGACTGTCCCTGCGGCCCCCCACGCTGGGAGGACCCCGAACCGGAGGGGCGCCCGCCGCCTGCGGGACCCGGACCGCTGCTCACTCCGGGGGCTCCTCGTCGAACACGCGCCTCCACAACTGCGCGGCCGCCCGCTGGGTGAGGATACTGGCGAGCGCTCCCACAGCTGTGAGCAGGCCCGACCACATGATGCGCTTCACAAGATCATTCTCCATCCGCGAAAGTGTAGTGCCCGTTCGGACGGCCTGACTAACGGGCGATGCGTGCATAGACTGAGAGTTGTGCCGCAAGCCCCCGTCGGAGACTTTCCGCTGTTCCCGCTCGGCATCGTCGCGCTCCCATCTGAGAGCGTTCCGCTACACGTGTTCGAGGAGCGCTATCGCACGATGATCCAGGAGTGCCTGGACGGCGAGCGCGAATTCGGGATCGTGTGGCTGTCTGAGGAGGAACTCAAGCCGGTCGGCTGCGCGTGCGAGATCGAGCGCGTGCTCGAGCGCATGGACGACGGGCGACTCACGATCCTCGTGCGTGGCACGCGCGTGTTCCGTTTGCTGCGCAGACAGGATGGCCTGCCCTATCCCGCCGGGGTCGTGGAGTTCCTGAGCGAGCCTAAGGAGGCGCCCGACAGAGAGCTTGCGCGCGACGCGCACACGCTGTATGCGGAGCTGGTCGAGCAGGCCACCGACCGCACGCTCTCAGAGGAGGAACTGGGCGCGATGGACGCATATGGCATGGCTGCCACCGTCGACTTCGGCACCGACGCCAAGCAGGAGCTGCTGGAGCTGCGCTCGGAGAACGCCCGTCTGCGCCTGCTCACACTGCTGTTCCGCGCCGCGATCAAGCAGATCGAGCTGGTCGAGCGCGCACAGCTGCGAGCGCAATCGAACGGCAAGGTGCATCTGAGCTGAGATGCTTAGAGCTTCCTGCTCACCCCGCGGCGGGAGCGACGAGCGTCGAACCGGAGGCTGGTCATCGAGCGGACATGATCCTCACTGACCGTGTCAGCGAGGGGCCGCCCTGCACCGCGATCGAGAGTGTCGCCGTCACCAGACGTCCTTGCATGTGCGCGAGCGTCTGTGCACCAGCTTGGGTGAGGTGGACGAGGACGGAGCCTCGGGCTCCTGATGCCAGCGCGAAAGAACCGTGGCCGAGCACAATCGTCCGCGTGTGCTTGTGGTGCTTGCCGCGCGAGCGTCTCTGTACGACGATGCGCACCGTCAGCACAACGAACCCGGTGCAGGGTGATGAGCGACAGACGAGGCCTATCCCTATCGCACGCTCGGACATAGTCATCGTCGAACTCGAGAGCGATATCGAAGGCGAGGCCTTCGCGCTGCTTGACCCGAGAACACCCGAGCCGACGGTAGCCTTCGATTCGGCGGGCGGCGGCGAGTAGGGGGGTTCTTGCGGGGGCGACGGCAGCACCGGAGACACGTGTGGCGGCGGCGGTACGGGCTCCGTCGAGCGGGTAACCAATACCGCGTCGATTCTCGTGAGAGCTGCTCCCGCGGCGACCGCCACGGCCCGCGCGGCACTGAATTCGCTGACCCCGTCGTAGAACTGGACCTGATAGCCGTGCCCCGCGTCAAACCCGACGCGCCATTCGCCAGGCGACATCTCGGCGATCGTGTATTCGCCGTCCGCGTTCGAGGCGGTGCATTCGTCCACCGTTTCTTGGGCGCTGAGCGCACAGACCAGCACGTTGGGCAGCGGTCTGCCGGTGGCGGCGCTGGTGACGAGGCCGCCGATCGAGCCACCGACTTGCAGCCGTGCATCGATGCCGCTAGTGGTTTCATCGGTGGAGAGCGCGATTGTCCTGGCCGTCGCGAACGTGTCGGCTTCGTCGTAATACTGGTTGGCGAAGCCGGCTTCGGCGCCGTAGAAGACAACCGTGTGGCCGCCGCCCCGCAGGCCTGTGATCGTGTAGCTACCGTCTGCAGCGGAGGGGGCGCACGCCTCGACTTCTTGTTCTTCGTCCTCCGCGCAAGCGAGAGCTCCCTGAACCGGATGGCCGGTCGCCGCTGCGGTGACAGTGCCCGTAATACTGCCGCCAGCTACAAGCTGAGCGTTTCGCCCGGCGGCGATACTGTCCGCGGCGACCTTGACAGGCTGGCCTTCGTCATAGAGCGCGCTCACGTAGCTGGCGTTGCCGTTTGGTGGGGAGCTGAATTCGAGTTCGTACTTCCCGGGTGCCAGCCCGGAAAGCAAGTAATGGCCGCCAGCGGTGGAGACTGTGCATTCCCCGAAAAGCCCTTCAGAGGCAATGTTGTAGGCGCAGACATCGATCCCGGCGAGCGGAGCGCCGGTCGCCGAGTCGGTGACGAGTCCCGCTATCGCGCCGTCGCCGAGAGCGGATTTCGTGAACAGGAAAGCGTCGACCGCGGGCGTCGTGCGCCCGACTTCGACCGGCACGCTGCGCGCTTCCGAGGCGGAGGTCGCTTCGTCGAAGTACTGGGGGAAATATGCGTCGGTACCGCGCGTCGTTTCGAAGCCGACCGTGTAATCGCCGGCCACAAGCCCAGACAGACGATAGGAGCCATCGGATTCGGTCGTTGCGCAGACTTCGCTTTCGCCGAGCGCGTTGTACGCGCACACAGACGTGCCGCCCGCGGGCTCACCCGTCACGACGTTCTGCGCGACTCCCGAGATCGCTCCGCCTTCGTGCAGCTGCGCGTCGATCTCGGGCGCGATGCTGCCCCACACGACCGTCACTGCCTTACCTGCCCCATAGCGCTGGTGAACATAGTCGAGGCTTCCGCGCGACGGCGAGTGGAATTCCACTGCGTATTCGCCGCTGGTCAGTCCAGTGAGTAGGTATTCGCCGCGTGGGCCAGTGATGGCGCAACTGCCGGCCGAGTTCGTCGCGCCGACAGGGATAGCGCACGCTTCGATCCCCGCGATCGCCGCCTTGCTGGATGAGTCGGTGACCGTTCCCGCGATCGCGCCTTCCCAGGGACCGGGGTTCGCGATCAGCGAGGCGTCTATCTCCCCGGTGGTCTTGCCGCTTTCGACGAGCACTTCCTGGGCTTCGCTTTCGAGATCCTTGTCATCGTAATATTGAGTGAAATAGTAGGCGGGCAGGCTCGCGCCAAACACGACGCGATAACGCCCGGGCGGCAGTCCGGAGATCGTGTAGGTGTTGCCGGACATCGATCCGGGACAGACCTTCGCCTGCGCGGGGTGCCCGGTCGAGAGGTCTTCCGCGCAGGGCCAGAGACTGGCTGGCTTTTCGGTTCCGGCTTCGAGCATCGTGCCGGATATGCGTCCTCCCTGTTCGAGTTCATCGTCAATCACCGCGCGGCCACCCATCGTCACGACGACGTGCCCAGCTTCGGGGTTACGCGCCTTCAGCTCTTCCTGCACGATGTATTCGTCGGCTTCGTACTGGCTCAGGTAGTTGGCGCCCGTTTCTTCGTTGAGCCGGCCGGCGGAGAAGTCGAGCGCGTATGTACCCGCCGGTAGTTTGGAGAACGAGTATTCGCCGGCGCGGTTGGTGTTTTCGCAGCTACCGCCGGCAATGCACACGTTCACGCCCTGGAGCGGCTGCTTGGTCGCTTTGTCGATCACCGTCCCGGCGATGCGGCCGTAGGCCTTTAGCGCGGCGTTGATCCCACTAACCTTTTGCGGTGCGGTGACGCTCACCGGTTCGACGTTCGGCCATTCTTTTTCCTTGTAGTACTGATCGACGTATTCCGTTTCGAGACCCTCGGGGCCGCTGAAATAAACCGTGTACTCCTGGCTTGGCAGCTTGGTAATCGTGTATTCGCCCGCGGCGTTGGTCTTTGCGCAGGAAGAAGGTATGGCATCCGCGCAGGCTTCTGCACCGGCGATGGGTTCGCCGCCCACCTGGCTGGTCACCCGTCCGCTGATCTCGCCGCCTTCTTCCAGTTCGGCGTCGATATTGGAAACCGTCTTGCCGGCTTGGATCGGGATACGCGTGCCTGAGTAGCGTTCGAGCTTGCCGTCGAAGAACTGATGGATATAGTCGAGTGGGCTCGTGAATTCCACTTCGTAGCCCCCTTCGGGCACCCCTTCACCGGGAGTGAGACCCTCGATCTCGTATTCTCCGCTGGCGTTCGTCGTGGCGCACATACGGTGCGGTTCAATGCCCCGCTGATCGACATCAGGCAGTTCCGCACACGCTTCGACGCCCTGAATCTGAGCCTGCGTCGAGCTGTTGAGCACGCGGCCGGCAATGCGCCCACCTTCCTCGATCGTCGCATCGATCCCCGAGACGGTGGCCCCTTCGCCCACCGTCACCCGGGTCGCTTCGTCGCTGACGAAGACACCGTTGTAGAAGGTTTGGGGGATGAGCCCTTCGACACTGGTGTTGAAGTGGATGACGAACATGCCGGCGCGCCCTACATTGAGGACGTAGTCGCCTTTGGAGTCCGTTTGCGCGCAAACCCCCCCGTCGCCGCCTTCGTCCGGGTAACCGCAGACTTCGACGCCGGCAAGCGGCGCTTTAGTGACGGCGCTGGTCACCGTGCCGGTTATCTGCGGAGCCGCCGCAAAAGCCGGATCGGCGAACGCGAGCATCGTGAGCTGCGCGATCATCAGAACAAGCACGGCCAGAGGGCGCTTCCAGCGCGCGGTGCGATGAGAGCGCTCCCAGTGTGCAACGTGATGAAACCGCACCTGACGTAACGATGGCACTACCCCAACCTCCCAGCGCGAATCGTCACGGAGGCGACGCTGGTGTGCCAAGCGCCCCCGGGATCATGCATGGCAATCGTGACCCTAACATGCAACGGGCGCCTGTGATTCAAGAGCAGACGTGCTCGACGGGCAAGGCGCAACACGACGGTGGTCGTGTGCCCGCCGGGCAGACTGACCTGGCCGGTGGCGAGCATCAGGGGTGTGGTGCTCCTCCCGGCGGCGCTGGGGTCCACAGCGAAGGCGTTTGAGGTCCGCAAGGTCAGATCACCCACACACCTTGGCGCGCTAACCGGGCAGCTGATTCTGAGGTGCACGTAGCCTGCCCGATTGGCAAGGAGATCCGTCGCATCGAGCCGCGCATCCGGCACCTCCGCGCCGATGCTCGTCATAGAGGGAGCAATCCCCTGGCTCGAACCGGTCGCGCCCGCCGCCTGCGCGAGCGTCGCAACCGCTTCTTCGGCCCGCCGCTTCGCTGCCGCTTCTTCTGTCAGACGGTTCAAGAACTCTTCTTCAGCACCCCTGTGTTTTGCGGCTTCTTCTTCAGCTTTGTATCGCGCGAGTGCTTCTTCTTCGGCCTTGGCTGCATCTTCTTCCACAGTCCCTGTAACCGTCTGTACCGCACCGCTCTCGTGATAGCCGATCCGCATCGTCTGTGACTTGGCAGGGCAGGCTTCCGCGTATCTCACCGGTAGTTCAGAACCGCCCCCCGGAGCGTTGGAGAATGCACCAGACAGTGTTCCGGTCGTCGAGACGAAGGTGTATGTGTGTCCGCGGGAAAGCGTCGGGCACGATTCGCCCACCTTCGGAGGTCGTACTACGACTCCGAGGCTCGCACCGTCAAGCGCGATCGCGCCTTGGGAGACCAGCTGGGAATATCCGGTTTTCGGAGTTGCGCTCGAGTCGACGATATTGAATTCAAGGCGACTCGCCGGGTCAAGTGTCGCGCTCGTCGCTTCGATCTCATCGGCGGGATCGCCAACATCGAGTTCGGCATCGCTCGTGGTCAGCTTGCCTACAGCGCCGCTGCCCGTCAGGAAGAGGTGGCTGAGGTTCACTGGCTGCCCGTCGGACGCGTTTAGCCTTCCGTTCAGAAGACCTACAACGCCATTGAGCACACCGAATGTCCCGGCGTCCGCTCCGTTGATCGACAGAGGACCTACCTCGACGTTGTTTTCCGCGAGATACATGACGGGCTCTTCACGCAGCTCGATTTCCAGCGCGCTGCTGGCGCCTTCCACGTTCCCAGCCAGCAGCAAGCCTGTTTCTTCGCTTATGGATCCACGTCCGTTGATGTTCCACGACTGTGAGGAACTGAGCTGGAGCGGCGTCGCTATGACGTCGCCCGCGGGACCGGCTGCCCCGCCAACAGGTGACGCGTTGAGCCCTCCGCTCCCTATCGAAACCTGATTGCCCGCAATCACATAGTCGCTGGCGTTGTCCAGCTGCAACGCTTGGGCATTGAGCCCGCTGACGTCGTTGTAGCCGTCGTAGCAGGCCTCAGCGGGGCGTTCGGCTTCGCATACCGAGCTGAGGTGGGGGAACGTAAGCGTGCGGATCGCCTCATCGGACGTCGGCATTTCTTCTCCCTGCCAGTTCGCGCCGAACGACCAGTCAAATGAGCTTTCCGAGACGACCGTAGAGCCTCCGGACCAGGTGAAGGAAGGGACGAGCGGACGCGTTTGGAAAGTTTCATCTGGGCCTTCGTTAGTACCGACCGAGTTGCTCACCACGATCCGGAAGTGATAGGTCGTTTCTTCGCTCAATCCCGAGATGGGGGCGGACACCCCGACGAAGGATTCTCCAGCCCCGGGGAGCGATTCACACGGGACAGAGTGTTCGTAGGCGAGCGAAACCCCGTATTCAAACTCGCATTTGCCCACTTCGTACCCGTTCGGGTTCACGTTCGCGTTGAGGGTCGCCGAGTTCACAGCGATCGACGACGTCGCAGCCGGGACGACCCTCGGCGCCTGAGGCATTGATGTGTAAACGTAGGTTCGCCCGGCACTGGCCGTGTTTCCGACGGTCGCGTACGGGCCGCCGATCAGGGCGGTGGCGCCATCGGCGGAAAGCGCCACGCTTTCGCCAAATTCTCGTTCCCGTTCGGGTCCTTCACCGGTAAACAGATGCGACTGCTGCTCGATCCAGGTCGAACCGGAGCGCTCAAAGACCCAGCCTTGGCCGCCGATCAGAGCGATGTCGCCGGAGCCTGACAACGCGACGCTGCGGCCAAAGCCAGCGTAGTATCCGTTCACCCCTTCCCCAGCAGTCAACTTGGAACCCTGCTGCGCCCAGGTCGATCCAGAGCGGACGAAGACCCAAGCTGCTCCGGATTCGTTTGTATCGGCCGGCCCGCCAATCAGGGCGGTGTCACCTTCGGCCGACAGCGCCACACTCGCCCCGAAGGCTCCCTCCCCGAACCCATTGCTCCCACTCTCTTCGCCTCCAGTCAGCTTGTTGCCCTGCTGCACCCATTCTTCTCCCGAGCGCACAAAAACCCAAGCGGCGCCGGCGTGGCTGTCGTCCCATGGTGTCCCTATGAGTGCGGTGCTCCCATCAGACGACAGTGCGACACTCGTCCCGAAGTTGCCTTCACCGACCTCCCCGGTCGGATTGATTCGTGGACCCTGCTGAGACCACAAGGACCCCGTTCGCGTGAAGATCCAGGCGCCGCCGCCGTGTCCGTAGAACGGACCGCAGCCGATCAGCGCGGTCGTGCCGTCGCCCGAGAGTGCCACGCTTTGACCGAAGCGCCCTTCCAGCTCCGGCGAGCTTCCGACCAGCTTTTCGCCTTGCTGAAACCACGTCGATCCGGACCGTGTGAACACCCAGACCGCGCCGGTGTCTTTGTCGTCGCCGATCCCTCCGATCAAAGCCGTATTCCCATCGGCGGAAAGCGCCACGGCCGTGCCGAACTGGCCTTCGCCCCTCTCCCTCGCGCCGGTGAGCTTGCTCCCCTGCTGGGACCAGGTGAAGCCCGAACGGGTGAAAACCCACGCCGCGCCGATGCGAGAATTGTCTTCGGGGGCGCCAATCAGGGCGGTGTTGCCATTGGCCGACAGGGCCACGCTCGCGCCGAACCTACCCCCAGCCCACTCGCCGCCGCCGGTGAGCGAATTGCCCTGCTGAACGAACGGGTCGATCCCGATTGGATAGCGCGCACCTTGCGTGTCTACCCGCAGAATGAGCCGATGGGCTCGCAGTTCGAGCCACGCCTTGAGCTCATGGCCGCCGGCGCCAGTCGCTGTCAAGCCGTCGTAGCGAAGCAAAGTGCCGCCGGCGCCCCCGAGGAAGAGACCCCGCCGGTCTGCGCGGACCGCGGCTCGCATACCGCCCGACAGCCCCATAACGAGTGTGAGTGGACCACCTCGGGCGTGCGATGGAGCACGCTGGATCGAGAATCCCTGCTCGAGTCCGAGCGGCCCGTTCGCGAACCACTCAGTGAAGCCGGTATGCGGGTAGACGACCCGGTTGGCGTGGGCGCTGGGAGCCACACGGTCGACGGCTCGGAGCATTGACCCCTCCCCGATCCCCTCGAGGGCCAAGCCCACTGTCACGTGAGCGGAATGGACCTCGACCCCCTCGGGGCCGAACCGCAGTCGGAGGCGCTGGACGGGATTCCTCGCGACGAAGCCCGCGCGAACGGGACTCGCGGTGTAGATCGCGCTTGCGGCTCCGAGGGCCGCTGAGGCGGCCACCTGAAGGCCCGTGGGCAAGCTCGATAGGTCCGACACCGACCGGCTGCGAGGCAATTGCCAGCTCGCTCGGGGTCCGGAGGAGAGCGCAAGCGGATCGAGCATCAGGAGCGCCAGAGCGAGAGAGAGCGCAATTAGGTGGGCGACATATGCCCCGCCATCCCGCTTGGCAAGCCGCCCGTTGAGCGTCTGCCGGCTGTGGCGAAGTGCCGCGACGCTCGATTCCATGTTGTCCCCGCTCCTAAGGTAGATTACCAGCGCAGACTACACAAAGTTCACATCGTGCGAACTTCGCCACCCAAGGAGACAGAAGTCCGGTGGTGTCGAAACCGTAAGCCTCGAGTCCACCGAGCGGACGGCCTCGGCGACACACGACTGACCCGAGACGAGCCTCCTAGCAGCTAACCGCGACCCCACCCCGCCGTGGATCTCCCGCCCCGAGCAACTCGCCCTGGTCGGACTGCACGGCCTGCACCCCGCCGAAGAACAGATTGAGGTCGTGAAAGCGCACCACCTCGCGCTCCGGCGCGGGCTCATCGGCCGGCTCAACTCCAAGCTGAGTCTCCGGTTCGGCCGCTGAATGAGATGCCGGCTCACCCGCCAGCTGGCGAGCCAGCGGAGTTCCCGGCGCGCGCCCGGGCTCGATACCCGGCTCGTGATAGACAATGCCCCCCTCGAAGTGCGCTCGTGGCGCGCTCACCGCTTCGGGCGCGCGCAGGCCACGATCGACGACCCCCACGATCGTTTGCAGCAGCGCGGAGCGAATCCGGTTTGAGCCGGCGCTGCCGAGCACCAGCTCGACGGCGCCCTCACGCATCACGATCGTCGGCGCCATCATGCTCGGCATCCGCCTACCGGCGGGATGAGTGTGAAACCCGAGCGGACTGAGATCCTCCTCGCCCATCACGTTGTTCAGGTGAATGCCCGTGCCGGGAACGACGACGCCCGAGCCCTCGCCGTTGGTGCATGTCACCGAACATGCCCTTCCATGGGCGTCGAGCACGGAGATATGGGTGGTGGCGCCAAGCCTTGAAGACAGAAAGTACGTGCCAAAACCCTCATCTGAAAGCCCCTGCACGAACTCGGCGGTGCGCTCCCCCTGGGCTGCTTCCATCGCGGCGATCACAGCGTCAAGCGATGGCGGCGAGGAGCCCCTGTCGAGCAGGCCCAGCGAGTACGCGAGCAGCGTGCCGCCCGCCGATGGCGGCGGGTTGGTGAGCACCTCGCGGTCGCGATAGCGCACCTGCAGCGGCGCGCGCTCGATCGCGCGGTAGCACGCGAGTTCCTCCGCTGCGATCGACCCGCCGCGCTCGGCCAGCCAGTCGCACACCGCACTGGCTATGTCGCCGTTGTAGAAGGGCTCGGCACCATCGCGCCCGAGTCGCTCCAGGGCATCGCCAAGCTCGGGGTTGCGCAACCGCTCGCCCTCGCGCAGGACCCGGCCCTCAGGTGCCCACAGCGCCGCGCACTCCGGTGTGGAGCGCAACAGGTCGCCGAGAATCTCAGCGATATATGCCTGCCCGGCGTTCAGCACCACGCCCTCACGCGCCAGCTTCGCCGCCGGCGCAGCGAGATCCTCGAGACCGACCGTACCCCAGCGCGCCGCCGCCTCGCACACGCCTGCCGGCGTGCCATACACCCCGCACGATGCCGGCCCGATGTAGAACACCTGCACCGCATCCCCGAAGGACACATCCACCGCGTCCAGCTCGGCCGCGCTGCCATCACTCGCACAGGCAGGCGCCTGTACGAAGAAGTCGAGCAGCGCGGGCTCCTGACCGCCGCCCGCCACCATCATGTATCCGCCCGCCCCGAGCCCGGTCAGCAGCGGCTCAGCGGCAAAGGAGGTAAGCATCGCCGCCACGGCCGCATCGACGGCATTGCCCCCTTCGCGCAACACCTGCGCCCCGGCCTCGGCGGTGAGCGGATGGCCCGCCGCCACAACCCCCTTCTTAGCCTCGCTCATACGTGAGCGATAGCACAGGGCTCAAAAATTCGGAATGAACTCGGGGACATCCATGTCGCTAACGGCGAGGCCGCCCCGACGTTGGCTCGTGCCCGCCCGCTCACGACTCTCGCGCGGCGCAGGACTGGTGCGCTTCACGCGCGGCTCGCCGGCAGGCTCACGCATGTGCGGGCGCTGGCTCTTGGTGTCGTAGCCGGTCGCCACCACGGTCACCCACACCTGGTCGTCGAGCTTCTCGTCGACCATCGCGCCGAAGATGATGTTGGCGTCGGGGTGCGCCGCCTCGGACACCGCCTTGGCGGCCTCGTTGACCTCCCACAGCGACAAGTCGCGCCCGCCGGTGATCGAGAGCAGGATCGAGCGCGCGCCATCCATCGAGGTCTCCAGCAGCGGCGAGGCCACCGCCTGAGCCGCTGCCTCCGAGGCACGGTTCTCGCCGAAGCCCATGCCAATTCCGAGCAGTGCGTTGCCGGCGTCGGACATGATCGTGCGCACGTCGGCGAAGTCGAGGTTGATGAGACCCGGAAGCGTGACGAGGTCGGAGATGCCCTGCACGCCCTGGCGCAACACGTCGTCGGCAACCCTGAACGCCTCGACCATCGCGGTCTGCTTGTCGAGCACGCTCAGCAGGCGATTGTTGGGCACCACGATCAGTGTGTCCACCTCCTCGGCCAGCGCCTCCACGCCACGGTCGGCCTGCTCGGCGCGACGCGAGCCCTCAAAACCGAAGGGCTTGGTCACGATCGCCACGGTCAGGGCACCCACTTCGCGTGCGATGCGCGCGACAATCGGCGCGGCCCCTGTGCCCGTGCCGCCACCGGCTCCTGCCGTGATGAAGATCATGTCCGACCCCTTCAAGAGGGCCTTGACACGGTCGTAGTCGTCCATCGCGGCCTGTCTGCCCACATTTGCATCCGACCCCGATCCCAGTCCCCGGGTCAGCTCGGCGCCGATGTGCAGGGTGATGTCGGCGGTCGACTGCTGCAGCGACTGCAGGTCGGTGTTCACCGCGAGGAACTCCACGCCCTCGACCTCGGCCTCGACCATGCGGTTGACGGCGTTGGTGCCGGCGCCACCGACACCCACGACGCGGATCGTCGGGTTCGTCACGGGCATCGCCGAACCAAATGGCCGCGGCTCCTCGCGCATGCTCGGCACGTCGCGCGCCGGCGCCATCGAGTGCGGCCGCGCCCGCTCGCTCGCCCTGGGGATGTCCATAGCGTTCTCGGGAATTTCCGAGGAAAACACGTGTCGTAGGCGCTCCTGCGGACTCGGCACGGATGGCGTCTCGCGCTCCTCTTCTTGGGGAGCGCCAAGAGACGGATGTGGCACGCTCGGCTGAGCGGCCGGCGCGGAGGAGGGCGAAGATGTCAGGGTCGGTGTCGACTCGTCGGTGGCAGAGCGCTCCGAGGCTTCCGCTGTCGCACTTGCTCCCGCTCCGGCAGGCGTCTCAGGCGCCAAGTCTTGCTCCGCTGGTGCGTCCTTCTCCAATTCCTCGGTCTTGCGAAACAGGGCCGCAAGCGGCCCTTCGCGCATCGATGCTCGCTTAGGGTTTGCCATGAGCCAGGACCTCCTGTGCCAGCTGGCGATAGGACTGCGCAGCGACACCATCCGGCTCGTACTTCAGCACCGACATTCCCTTCACAGGAGCCTCGGCGAAGCGCACCGTCTTGCGGATACGCGACGCGAACACGCGGTCGCCGAAGTTCTCCTCGAGGATCTCGATGGCCTCCTTGGCATGGATCGTGCGCGAATCGACCAACGTCGGGAGGATACCCTCGATATCGACGTCTGGATTGAGGTTCTCGCGAATCATTGCCAGGGTGTTTTGCAACTGGATGAGCCCACGCATCGACAAATACTCACACTGCACCGGCACAATAACCTTGTTGGCGGCGGTAAGCGCGTTGATCGTCAAAAGACCGAGGCTCGGCGGCGTATCGATGCAGATGAAGTCGTAGTCCTCCATGATCGGCTCAAACGCCTTCTGCAACGAGCGCTCGCGGCCGATCATCGTCGACATCGCAATCTCCGCGCCGGCAAGATCGATCGACGCGCACGCCACGTCGATCTCGCGTTTGCGAATCACCTCTCTGATCGTCGCGCGCTGAGTGAGCACGTCATACATCGACAGCTCGAGCGTGTCGGGATCGATGCCCTGGGACATCGTCAGGTTGCCCTGCGGGTCCATATCGACACACAACACGCGATGACCCTCCTCCGCAAATGCGGCGGCCAGGTTGAGTGTCGTCGTTGTCTTGGCCACCCCGCCCTTCTGATTGGCGAACGCGATGACCTTGGCCCGTGTGCTCACGGCAGGCTCCGATGGTCGAATTTTGGAAAGCCGTCGAGCTTCGGTATTCGCAGAGCGGGGGGCGATTCCTGCACGCGCGCATACGATCCCCCCGTGCCCCCACGCCACATAGTGCTGGAGAAGCGCCTGAAGGGTAAGCGCGTGTGCGTGTGCGTCGGCGCGGGCGGTGTCGGTAAGACCACCGTCTCGGCCGCACTTGCGCTTGGCCTCGCTGTGCGCGGACGCAAGGCGGTGGTCGTGAGCATCGACCCCGCGCGGCGCCTGGCGAGCGCACTTGGGCTGGCGGAGCTGCCGAACGAGCCCCACCGCATCGAACCGAGCACGCTCGCCTCGCACGGCATCGCCGCGAAGGGCGAGCTGTGGGCGACGATGCTCGACTCCAAGCGCACCTTTGACGAGCTGATCGGCCGCCTTGCCCCGGACGAGCGGGCGCGCGAGGAAGTGCTCTCCAACCGCATTTACCGCGAGCTGTCCTCCGCGGTGGCCGGCTCGCAGGAGTTCACTGCGGTAGCGAAGCTATTCGACCTCTACCGCGACGGGCGCTGGGACACGATCGTGCTCGACACACCACCCTCGCGCGACGCACTCGATTTTCTCGACGCACCCGACCGGCTCGGCCATTTCCTCGACGGCCGTGCGCTGAAGGTGCTACTTGCCCCCAGCGGAGCGGCACGTGGTCTGTTCGGGCGCGGCGCCGGCTTGATGATCTCGGTGTTTGCACGCGTGACGGGCGTCAACCTGATCGAGGACCTATCCGGTTTTTTCAGTGCGCTGGCCGGACTCACCGACGGGTTTCGCGAGCGTGCACGCGGCGTCGAGCAACTACTGCGCGATCCGACCACGGGATTTCTGATCGTGACCTCGCCCGAGCGTGAGCCGGCGCGCGAGGCCGAGTTTCTGCACGCTCGGCTAGCGCACGAGCAGATGAACTTCGCTGGGCTGATCGTCAACCGAGTGCACGACCACGATCTCGACGGATGCACGCCCGAGCAGGTGGCCGAGCTGTTCTCGGGCGAACTTGGCGCGACACTTGCGGCACGGGTGGCAGGCAACCTGGCCGACTTCGACGTGCTCGCGCGGCGCGACCGGGAAACCGTCGCCGCGCTGTCCGGTGCACTTGGCGAGGGCGACCCGCTGTTGGTGCCCTACCTAGACGGCGACGTGCAGGATCTCAGCGGGCTCGCCGCCGTCGCCGAGCGTCTCTTCGCCTAGCTGCTCACCGCTGAGCACCCGCTCGCCCGAGTCCTCGCCCGCCAGCACAGCTTCATCCTGATCCTCGCCCGAGAGCAGGAGCTCGTCGGCCAGCCGCGCGAGGTCGGACGGGAGGTGATTGCAGATCACGTCGCGCAGCAACGCTCGCAGGTGGTCCGACAGGTCGCGTGCGAGCGCGAGCCCGGCGGCACGCTCGAGTGCCTTGCCGCTGACTATTTCGCGCTCCAGAGCAATCGCCGCGAGTGTTCGCTGCACCACCGAGCCGCGCGCATCGGGCGTTGCACACAATGCGGCCACCCGTCCGGCTAGCAGCCCATCGGGGGCACCGTGTGGCTCGAGCTCAGACGGCGACCCCAGCAGCGCACGCAGCGCGAGCAGATGGTCGCTGAGCCTCTCGTACTCGCTCGCGCGATCGCACCCCAGCTCGAAGCGGCGTAGTGCCCACGCGATCTCACTCGCGTGCGGGGCACGACGCGAGACGAGGCTGCAGAACGCTCGCAGCTCGTCCTCCTGATCGGCGGTTACGAGCAGCATCCCGTGCGGACTGCCACCCGCACCGAGCGCAACCGTCTCCCACGGAGCAGAGCCAACCCGCGTCCATGCAAGCGCGCCGAGCGCGATGCGTCCATCGCCGAACAACCGCAGTGCGCGCAACAGCTCACGTATGACCGCCTCGCCATGGGCGATTGCAGTGCTCGGTTCAGGACTCTCCGCACTGAACACAACCAACAGCTTTCCACTGCCATGGTCCTCGCCGCCGGCGCTGTGTTGCACATGCAACGCCTGCTCGGGCACTCCACGCACCGCGTCGGGATGGGCGAGTAGCAAACCCCGCGCCAACGCCAGCTCGGGCGAGGCGATGGTCAGCCCGTGCAGGGTCGCCACGAGCGTTATCTCCCCGGCAGCGGCAAAGGTCGCACCATCCAGGCGCTCCAGTGCGGCGTCGAGTCGCTCGGGTTGCTGGCCGATCTTCGATCGGTCAAAGTCGGTTTGCTCCTCGAACACGTGCCTCAGTAGCACCAGCAGCGCAGCGTCGGCACGCGCGTGGGAATCATGGCCGGAGGGCTTGCCGCCGCAGGAGATCAGATAGCGGTCGAGTGCCTCGAAGCTCTCCAGCAAGCTGGCGGCCTTCGCATAGGAATGCAGGCGGCGCAGATCGGGGAAACGCTTGGCGATGAACGTGCCGGTGAGCGGCCGGTAGCTGTACAGCGGCGTTGCGCCGCGTCCGCGGCCGGAGTGGGACGCTAGCTCGAATGGGACCTCCTGACCGGCGAGCACGTCGGCGTGCAGGCGCGCTGCCGCCTGTTCGACGAACTCGGTGAGAGCCGCTTGCAACTGGAGCGAACGCACGGTCTCGCTGACTTCGCCGCGCGCCGCAATGCTCCTGCTGAGGCAAGGGGTGTTGCGCGCCTCACGGCTCACGTGGAGGAGCCGTCATTGTTTGACGCGACCCCGGCTAAGTGTACACTTAGCTAAACTCAGTAAACCAAGAAGGAGATGCATCTGGTGCCCGATGCCGAGCTTCCCGTAGATGCAGGTGACGAGTTGCCAGAGGGCGATGGCATCGGCCGAGGGCGCCTACGGCGCACCGCACCACTGGCGGCATTGACCGCTCGCACTGCTGGAGAGGCGGTTGTTGTCGGCCTGCGCAGCAGGCTGACCGGCGCGGACAGCACCGAGTTCCATATCCGCACAGCAGAGCGTTACGCCGAGCTGCTCGGTCGCTCCAAGGGCGCCCTGATGAAGGCCGGGCAGATGCTCTCATTCGTTTCTGTCAGCCCCGCGGTGCCGGCAGAGTTTCAGTCGATCTACCAAGCGGCGTTGATGCGATTGCGCGATGACGTGCCGCCGATGGCGCCCGAGCTCGCGCGATCCGTGCTTGAGCGCGAGCTCGGTCAGCGAACCGAGAGCACATTTGCTGAGTTCGAGTGGACGCCCCTCGCGGCAGCCTCGATCGGTCAGGTCCACGCCGCCCGCCTGCACGACGGTAGAGCCGTTGCGGTGAAGATCCAGTATCCAGGAGTGGCAGCCGCAATCCAGGCCGACCTGAAGAACAACGAGTTGTTGGCAACGTTCCTCGGCTTGCTGTTCGGCCTATCGCCACGGAAAATGAGCTTCGACATTCGCGGTGCGGGACGAGAGTTGAGCGATCGAATCAACGAGGAGCTCGATTACCGTCGGGAGGCTGCCAACCAGAGGGAGTTCGCCGATATCTACCGCGGGCATCCGTTCATCCACGTTCCGGAGGTGATCGACGAGTTGTGCACCGATCGCGTGCTGACCCAGGAGCTCGTGCACGGCCAACGCTGGCACCATGCCCTCACATCCAGACAGGAGCTGCGCAACCAATGGGCGGAGGCGATCCACCGCTTCGTCTATGCCACCAATCATCGTTTTCGCTTGTTCAACGCCGACCCGCACCCAGGCAATTACGTTTTCCACGACGACGGGAGTGTGAGCTTCCTGGATTTCGGTTGCGTGAAGCGGTTCGGGCGCGAGCAGCACACGATGATGCGCGCGATCGGGCGCGCATGTTTGCGCGCTGACGTACTCGGGACATGGCAGGCAAGCGTGGAGGCTGGTTTCTGGCGATCCTCAGACCCCGTGACTCCGGAGGAAGTATTCGCATACTGGCGCGAGCCCTGGGAACTGTGGTGGGCAGAGCAACCGTTCACGGTCACGCCGGAGTACGTGTCAAGGTGGATCGAACGCAAGTTTTCACCGACCGGTCCCTCGGCCAACGCTTTTCGATACATCACCGCGTCACCCGACTACACGATCATGAGCCGGATCGAGATGGGTGCGGCATCTTTGATCGCCGAGCTGCGTGCCACCAACTACTGGGGCTCGATCGCGGCCGAGTTCTTCGAGGACGCTGCCCCGCTCACCGCGATGGGCAAGCTGGACCATGCGTTCTTCGCTGAACGCCAGGCGGCAAGTAACCATGCCTAACTGGACAGCCTGGCCCTTCCCGACAGACGATCCTTACCCCGCCTACCGAGCGGCCCGGGAACGGGCGCCCGTCCAGTGGAACGAGCGGCTCGGCGCCCATCTCGTCCTGTCATACGAGCATGCGGCAACCGTATTGCGCGACCCCAGGTGGAGTTCGGATCCAAGCAACAGTCCTGAGGTGCTCGCGTCGATGGGAGAAGGAGGAGCGGGCCCAGGCCTGTGGAGCAAGTCGCTGTTGACCAGCGACCCGCCAACCCACACGCGGCTTAGGAGCGCCGTGAACCGCTTCTTCACTCCGCGTTCGGTACGCACTATCCAGCAACGCGTCGCCGCAATCGTAGACAGCGCGTTTACGCCGCTTGCCGAAGGCGAGTCGGTCGAGCTGATGAGCGAACTCGCCTATCCGATCCCGCTCGCGGTGATCGCCGAGCTGTTCGACGTCGGCCTGGAGGGCGCAGAACTTCTGCGCTCGGAAACGCCGACGATCGCGCGCATGCTCGAGCTGGATCCGACTCCAGCCGAGCGTGAGGCAATCGGCACGGCGGCGATGAGAGTGATGCTATTTCTCGTGCCGATCGTCGCGGAACGGAGACTTGATCCAGGCCAGGACCTACTGAGTGCGCTGATCCATCCCCCAGAAGGCGGCGTCGCGCTCGAGACGGACGAGATCATCACTATGTGCCTGTTGTTGCTGGCCGCCGGCCATGAGACGACTGCGAACCTGATCGGCAACGGCACCCTGGCTCTGCTCGAACATCCCAACCAGCTCGACTGGCTGGTGCGCCATCCCGAGTGCTCGATGCAGGCGGTCGATGAGCTGTTGCGCTATGACAGCCCCGTCCAGGTCGCCTCTCGTGTCGCCCTATCGGACATGGCCCTCGGCGAGACCGAGGTGCGGAAGGGACAACAAGCGCTGGTTATCCTCGGTGCCGCCAATCGCGACCCTTCACGCTATCCCGATCCTAACCGGCTAGAACTCACCCGAATCGGATCGTCCCATCTTGCGTTTGGTAACGGCCCGCACTTCTGCATCGGTGCCGGACTCGCACGGCTGGAGGCCCAAGAGGTCTTCAAACGCATCGCGCTATCGAATTTGAAGCCAGATGCCAGCGGCTGGTCATATCGCAGGGATCCTTCCCGGACCTTCCGCAGGCTGCAAAGCTTCCACGTCGAGAGACCAGAGAACTACGCGACCGCGGCTGCCACCTCGCCGCTGAGCACCGTCGAGACGGCGTCCTCGCAGCCAAGCCAGCGCTCCCCGTAGGAGCGCATGTCCTCGATCAACGGAAGCAGCGCGAGACCCTTCTCGGTGAGCGCATACTCCACGCGTGGTGGTACCTCGGAGAAAGTGTGACGCTCGACGATCCCCTCGTCCTCCAGTGCCCGCAGGCGCAGTGACAGGGTACGCGGGCTGATACCCGCCAATGAGCGCTCCAACTCGCAGAAGCGCGAACGTCCCTCGGCCAGGTCACGGATGAGCAAAAGCGTCCACTTACCGCACACCACCTCAGCGGTACGGCATACGGGGCAAGTGTCGTCTACGGCCATTTCAACCGTTACTTTACCAACTGAAGTAGTGCCTGCGGTGAGTTGCGGCCCGAGCCGAGCGCGCCGCGGACCAGCGGAGCGCTACCCAACCGAGACAGGCGGACCCTGCACGTCGCCGGCGCGCACCGGCGGAGCGGAGGCTGGCACGGGCGTGCTTGGCGCCGAACTCGGAGCGGCCGGCTGAGGGGCTCCGCCCGCTGGAGGTGGGCCGGCACCGTCGCGTCGTGCCTGGGCTTGAGCGACATCCTGCATCGTGGTGCCCTTGCGCCCGTCGGACTGCAACAGCAGCTTGAAGTCGTGCGGGCTGGTGGCCACGCGCAGCGCCTCCTCCATCGCCACACGACCCGCCTTGACGTGGCCGAACAGCGCCTGGTCGAAGGTCTGCATCCCGTAGTAGGTGCCATTGGCGATTGCCTCACCAAGCTGGCCGGTTTGGTTGGGGTCGACGATCATGTCGCGCACACGGCCGGTCATGCGCAGAATCTCGCACACCGCCACGCGCCCTCCGTTAGCACCGGGGACAAGGCGTTGGGAGATGACACCCTTGATCGTGCCCGCGATCATCGAGCGCGCCTGATTGTGCTGATGGGGCGGGAAGAAGTCCAGCAGGCGATTGATCGACTCAGGTGCGTCAACCGTGTGGACCGTGGAGAGCACGAGGTGGCCGGTCTCAGCGGCCGATAGCGCGGTGCGTACCGTCTCCTCGTCGCGCATCTCCCCCACGAGGATCACGTCGGGGTCCTGGCGCAGTACGCGACGCAGCGCGCGCTCGAAGGACTTGGTGTCCATGCCCACTTCGCGTTGGTTGATAACCGAGTGCTTGTCGCGGTGCACAAACTCGATCGGATCCTCAATCGTGACGACATGCTTGCTCATCGTCACGTTCATGTGGTCGATCATCGCGGCCAGCGTCGTGGACTTGCCTGAGCCGGTGGTGCCGGTCAGCAGCACGATCCCGCGCTCCTCCTCGGCGAGTTCGCGTACGACCGGCGGCAGCGCCAGCTGCTCGATCGTCGAAATCTTGGTGGGGATCGCGCGGCAGGCGAGCGAGATCAGGCCGCGCTGGCGGAACGCATTGACGCGGAAGCGCGCCACGTCGGCGATTTCGAAGGAGAAATCGACCTCGTGCTCCTCGGCGAACTCCTTCAGCTTGGTCTGGTCGTGGAGCAGCTCATGCAGAGCATGTTCGGTGTCCTGCGCGCTGAGCACCGGCGCCGACCGATCGGGGCCGAGCACGCCTTGCACGCGATACAACGGCGAGGAATCGACCTTCAGGTGCAGGTCGGAACCGTCGCTGGCCACGAGCTTGCGCAGCGCTGCATGCACATCGAACATGCACACTGCATCGGCCGGCGAACCGGCCTACTTGAACGTGGCAAGGCTGTGTGGACGAGCCCTACGCAACATCGCGGAGCTTCTGGGCCTCCGCGAGCGACTGCAGCTTCTTGAGCGACTGGTTCTCGATCTGGCGGATGCGCTCGCGCGTGACGTTGAACGTGCGCCCGACCTCGTCCAGCGTGCGGGGATGCTCGCCGCCGAGCCCGTAGCGCAGCTCGAGTACACGTCGCTCGCGGTAAGAGAGGTTCTCCAGCGCCTCGCGCAGCGCCTCCTTCGTCAAGATCTCCGCGGCGCGCTCATACGGCGACTCGGCACGCTCGTCAGCGATGAACTGGCCGAACTCCGACTCCTCCTCGTCGCCGACCGGCTTCTCAAGCGACACGGGAGCCTGGGCGGAGCGCTTGATCGAATCGACCTCCTCGGGGTCGATACCGGTGACCTCGGCGATCTCGGCCGCGGTGGGCTCGCGGCCCAGCTCGGTGACGAGCTTGCGCTCGGCGCGGCCGATCTTGTTGAGCTTCTCCACAACGTGCACAGGGATGCGGATCGTGCGCGCCTTGTCGGCCAGCGCACGCGCGATTGCCTGGCGGATCCACCAGGTGGCGTAGGTGGAGAACTTGAAGCCCTTGCGGTAGTCGAACTTCTCCGCGGCGCGTACCAGTCCGAGCGTGCCCTCTTGGATCAGATCGAGGAACGGTAGGCCCTGGTTGCGGTAGTTCTTGGCGATCGACACGACCAGGCGCAGGTTGGACTCGACCATCTTCTGCTTGGCGTCGAGGTCGCCGCGCTCGATGCGCTTGGCGAGATCGACCTCCTCCTGGGCTGTGAGCAGACGCACCTTGCCGATGTCCTTGAGGAACAGCTGCAAGGAGTCGGTGGTCATGTCCGGCTTGAGGTCCAGCGCGGTCTTGGCCTTGCGCCGCCCGCGCTTGTCCGGTGCCCGTTCGACCTGGGTACCGGCCGCGGTGGCGGGGTCGATGTCCTCGACGAGCTCTATCTCCGATTTCTCGAGATAGCCATGCAGCTCCTCGACGTCGGACTCGTCCAGGTCCAAGTCGGAGGTCGCGGTGGATATCTCCGCGAACGTGAGCACACCCACCTGCTGCCCCTTGGTCAGCAGGTTCTTGACCTCTTCCAGCTCTTGAAGTTCCACCACAGACATACTTTTTTTTCCGTTTCCGTCGGGAGACTCCCCGGGTTGCCGAACCCCCGACGGGGCCCCCCTCGGGGTACTGCTTGAGGACTACCTTAGCCGGGCTGTGGCCGAAACCCGCCCGACAGTACAACTCAGATGTACCGGCATATCCTAACGCCTCGCGAGCCATGTCACCGAGGCAATCCGCGGCTCGCGCTGCACCTTTGCTGCATATAGCGGGAAGGTGCGCGATGATTGCGCGAGGATGAGCGCGAAGGAGAGCCGCAACGGAAGCGACGCCGACACGATCCCCGAGGGCGGGATCCTCGCTGCGCTGCCGCGAACCAGACCGCAACGCGCAAGCGCACGGCGGGAGGCCGCACGCGCGTCCACGGCCTCCACGGCAGCCAAGACCAAGCCGACCCGTGCCGCCGTCAAGCAGCCCACGAAGAGCGAGAAGCCTGTTACGACGACCCCGAAGCCAACGACGGCCAAGAAGCCTGGTACGACGGTCAAGAAGCCAACGACAGTCAGGAAGCGCAAGGCAAAGCCGATCGCCAAGCCCCTGGAGCCACCGGCTCCGAAGCAGGGGTATGAGCCGGAGGAGGAGGTCGAGTTGGGCGCGACCGTACACCCGCCGAGCGGCGCGGAGCTGGTCGAGTCGGTGGCCGACATCGTGAGCGAGCTGGCCGGATCGAGCTTCGCGGCGGGCGGTCGCCTGCTCAAGGACGCGCTGTCGCTGTTGCGCCGCCCCTGAGCAGCCATTCAAAGCCTCGCAAAGCGCGACATCGCGTACGCGGTTCCGAGTGGCGCACCTGTATACTTCCGTGCACGCCGAGTTCTTGCGAGCCAGCTTGCAAGGAACGGGGGACCCAATGCGAACCACAGTGGTTCGCGGGGGCGAATCGGCCTATGTTGGCCGTAGCGCACAGGTAGCGCGAGCCCGTCAGCTCACCCCGTAGGCGCCGAGAACAGATGAACCGTACGCTTGCGAACAAGACGCTGCTCGCTGTTGCCACCGCGCTCGTGTGCGCGGTCGCGACGACCTCCGCCATGCTGGCAAGCACGGCGCTGGCGAGTGATGGCGACTCGCAAAGCGTGTCCGCGTCAAGCAGCGGCGGCGCCAGCGCACCGAGCGCGACGCCGGTCGGCACACCCGCGAAGCCGAGCGCCAAAGCACAGATCGCGACCTGGTTTGGGCCCGGGTTCTACGGCAAGCAGACCGCGTGCGGGCAGACGATGAGCCCGGTGATCGTCGGCGTGGCCAATCGCACGCTGCCGTGCGGCACGCTCGTGCTCGTCGACTACAAGGGCCACCGGCTGACAGTGCCCGTGATCGACCGTGGGCCCTATTCGCATGGCGCCACGTGGGACTTGACGGCGGGCGCGGCGGGCGCGCTTACAATCACCGAGACGGTGCGGGTGAGCACGAAGGTCGTGGGCAGCACGCCGAACAACCCCATGCTGGGGGTGCCCGCCGAAGCGCTGCCTAACCCGCAGGCAGTAGCCAGCGGCGGCACTGCCGCGAGCTGACGCCTTTCAGCTTTCGCCGACGGTTTGCATGACTCCCTCGCCTCTGGTGGTGAGTGTCCATGCGTTTGGTGCTCCCTTGCCTGGATCGGTGTCGGCGTTCTCGATTAGCCCGAGCTTGCGTAGACGTGCGAGCAGCTTCGATATTTGTCCCTGGTCTTCTATGCCTGCTGCTTGGCCGAGTTGGCGGTTGGAGGAGGCGGGGCTGGTAGCGACTGCCGCAAGGACGCGTACGGTCCTGTAGGTGAGGCGCATGTCCAAGTCGCCTAGTGGATCCTTGAAGCGCTCGCGCGGCGCTTCAAGTCGTCGCGGCGGGGGCTGCTCCATCTCCTTCTGTGCAGCGGCCTGTCCGAGATAGGGCAGCACGATCATGCTCATCAGCGAGCTCGTCAACTCCACCAGGCCAGGACTCCCAGTGGGACTCGATTCGACCGGGCACGGGCCGGGCACATCGGCGCCACGCAACCCTGGCGCGCCGGTGAGCAGTCGCGAGTGGAGCACCGAGAGCACCCCGCCGACAACGCTCGCAGCGGTCAGCGGCGGCGGCCCATTACCGCGTTTGGCCTGAGTGCGACCGTCGTCCACAGCAGCAACGATCGGCGCGAGCACCTGCTCGCGGTAGACCAGTGCGCGTGGTCCGGCCGCCAACGACTCCACGATCAGTAGTCGCGCGATCTCCGGATCGTCATCGAGCAACTCCAGCAGCACGACGAGCCCAGCGCGTATCCGTGCCCGCCACGATCCGGACTGTCCGTGGGCCTCCTCGACGTCACGCGCGATTCTTGCGACCGCGTTCTCGAGCGTCGCCAGCAAACAATCCTCGCGATCCTCAAAGATCTCATAGAACGTGCGGCGCGAAACACCCGAGCGGGCGACGACATGAGTGACCGTCAGGCTCGCCGCACCATGCTCTGCCACGACGTCCACGAGTGCCGCGAGCATCCGTGCTCGCTGAATCTCGGCAACCTGCCGGTGCCCATCACGATGCTCGCCTCCCTGCTCACGCCCTTCAGGGTGTGCCCGCGAGAACATACCCGCACGGGTACGCCCCACCCCCTTAGGAGTGGAGCGCGACAATCCGGGCTCTAGTCGCTCAACCGAGCCCTGCCCGCTAGCACGCATCTCATTTCTTCTTCCCGTGCTTGCCCTTAGCCTTCGCCTTCTTCTTGGGCTTGGCCTTCGCGCAACCAGTCACGCTAATCGGGGTGGACTGATGGAGCACCGCACCGTCTTGGCCCGTGAACGCCGTCGGCATCGCGAGCTTCGTCTTGCAGAGGTTCCCGTTCGCCGCGAGCGCGGAGTATTTGCCTTGGGGTAGGTTCAGTTCGAAGCTCGCGATTGGGACATCGGGCACGTTCTTGAACGTGCTACTCGTGACGTTCGTCTTGTTATTGATGAACGTGCTGCCAACCAGATCGACGGTCACGCCGTAACCCTGCAGCACCGCGATCAACGATGGGAATTCTTCCCCAGCATGCGACACGAAATATGTCGGTCCTTCGATCGGAACCGGTAGGACCGGCGTGATCGCCCTCGCATGACCAACAATCGATGCTGCTGGACAGTTAGCAGGGTTAGCTTCGAATGTCGCTGCGGTACAGGCCTTCTGCAACGTCGAGAGCCTTGAGGGGAGCTGCTTTGGTAGGTCTACCTTGACGCTGTTGATGTTCGACTGCGACGACGCCTGGTTCGCCCCCAGATTCCCTGTGGGGTAAATGATCTTCGCGGTCAGGCTTGCTCCGTTCGCGCGTGACGTTTTCCCACTGGTCGAAACCGAGAAGTCCGGTTTGAACGCGAGACTACGACACGATCCGACCTGGAAATGGCTCGACAAGGGCTCTGTTGCGCCTTCGAAGCTGGTTGCGGTACCCGAGAAACTCATCGAATTGCAGCTGGTTGGGTTGAACATGAATTCGGGCCTGTCGATCACAGCATCGATCTCACGAATATCGGTCGGGATACCCTTCACCGTCTTCGGGAACGCCGTCGTTGAGATCGTTAGTTGGCTCGTGTGCGGGTCGACTTCGATCTTCGCTCTGATGACTTCGGTACCGAGGTTGAACGGGCCCGCAATGATCGGCACCGCGATAGACAGGCCGAATGGTGCTCCCTCATACGGTCCTGTTAGGTAGATCGGTGCTGGTGGAGCGTTCTCCTGTGGGATCACGAACGGGTACGGTCCGGGACCTACCTCAGCAACGGTATGCCCGATCTGCGAAGCACTAGAGCACGTTCCCGCCGCTGCTTGTGGTTCCCCACAGAGGGGAACCTTCGCGATCATGCCCAAGAGTCCCTCTGGTGTTTTGAACTGCAGTTTTTCGATCCGTTGCTGCCCATCACCACGCGATAGGAGCAACGAGAAGTCCGTATAACCCGCAGCCTGATCGGTCGTGGCTCCCGCAGTCATCGTCGGCGTGAACGGGAGCGGACCCGTACAGTTCGCTGTACTGCTACCGCCCGGACCGGCGGTGATTTGGAAGCTGCTCGTGTCCAGTGCTTCGGAGACGAACGGGCTCGCCCACGGCGTAAAGGCGACGCTCGAGGTGTAGATGCCGCACGTGGCCGGTGTGACCAGTGCTGCTTGCGCACCACCACTGAAGGACAATACGAATTCCGTGAGCGGCGCGTCAGGGGTTCCTGGATCTTGCGGGGTGCCCTTGAACGTCGTCGTCAACTGACCCGTCTGTTCATTCAAATGAACGGTCCCGACGAGCTTCAGGTTGACGCCTTCCCCTGACGCTACGACCAGCAACTGTAGTTCGGGGGGGTTGGATTGCAGGATGTAGACGTTGCCCTGCAAGCGTTTCGGTAGCAGTGGTGTCGCGATTTCATCAGTCCCGACCTTTGATGCGGCGGGACAGGATGGTGCTCCGTCGAACGCTTCGCTTTCGCTACCCAAATCCTCCTCACTGGGCTGACACGCGACAAGGCCCGTCGCCTGACCCGGATTAATCACGACACCTTCAGGCAACGTGACCGTTGTTTCCTTCAGACCGGCGGTCGCCAACCCTTCGGGATTCAAACCCTGAGGCAGCTTGACTGTCGCTGTCAATCCCGCGGGCGTGTCGGAGTATGTCGTGTCTGGTGCGAGATTGATCGTTGGTTCGAAATGCACCAGCTTTTCACAACCAGTGAACCCGGTGGGTTGACCGTTCTGGTCTTGTGAGCTGAACGGTCTGCTCGCGTTGACGTGTTCTTCCTGCCAGGTGCTTGTCTCCTCCGCGGTGAACGTTTGCGGTCCCTGACACGATGTCGGTAGCGTCAAGAATGGTGTCGTCCCAGCGCTAGACCCACATCCGCCATGCCCGTCGGGGACGCATCCTATGCCGTAGCGTTGGGGGTCGTGGCTGGGATCGCCGGGTACACCCCAGAACGTTCCTCGGAACAATAGTACGCCGCGTTGCGGTACATCTGGTGACTCGGATGTGATCCCGTAATCCCCACCGGAGCGGACACGCGCATTGAGGAATACCTCGTTACCGCCGAGAACATCGAACCCGAACTGCGCAGCAACACCAGCTGGAGGCACGAGATTGAATATGGGGAACTGCGCGCCACCTTCGACTCCTTTAGCCTCGACTTCGACCAAACCAATATTACTCGAGGCGGGACAACCTACTCCTTCTTCCGAATCCGGGCTGCCTTCCTCGTCGAATCGTTCGCGTGAGCATTGCGGTATCGCGGTCGGATTGCCGACAAGACCGGGCGGTAGTCTCACATCAAGCGAACGAGCTTCGCCACCGGAGGGCACCATGTGTCCTTCGCCGGGTTCGCTATTGAGCGCGAACGCGATAGTCATCTCATACGGATGCGACCCCGCCTGCATATCGATGCTACCGTCCGCGTTACTGAACCACGCATCCGCATTGGAGAACCCCAGACCGGGTGCTTGTGAGCCGAAGCGCAACGGGATGCTCGTACTGGTCACGCCATTCGCGCCGCCACCGCTCACGCTCACGTGCGCGAGGGCTTCACCGGACATCCCACCGGCTACCTGTACCGGAACGGAGATCTGCGCTGGATCCTTTGTCGATTCGATCGGACCACCGTTAGAGTTCTGGGTTATTTCGCATGTCAGGGTTTTCGTGCCAGTCCCCGTGCAACCCGCTACCCCAGTCGTGACTACGCCTTCTGGGAGGGTAACCGTGACTGTGAGTGGGATCTCTACCGTTTCCATTTCCGGTTCACCCATAGAATTCAGGACAGGTTCGCCTTTCCCGTCAAGTACAGGCACGATCTTCGTGTTGGGTTGGGACCCATCGTTATATATACGTATGACGATCGCGCCTTCCCCACCCGGCGCTATCACCGTCGGCAGCGAAAACCCAAAAGCCTCCCAACCCGGTGCTCCCCCCGCACCCAACGCAGACGATACCGAGAACACGAGCATGCCACAACCAAGTAGGCAACCCACCATCAAACCAATCCACCTAGACCTACGCTCGTGCGCGATCATGACTTGCCACCTTTCCTCACGCCACCAACACTCTTCCCTCTCGCCCCTACTCGCGGCCCAAACCGCTTACGTGCACTCGCTTCGCACTTCCCGCGCTCCCGGCCACGCATCGTCTTGCATACTCTCAACGCATCCGATAGCTTCTGCGCCCTAGTCAACGCCTTCTTCTTCGACGTCGCTTTGGATACGACAGGTGGTGCGAAATTGCCGACCCCACTAAATGTCACGCTCGGTGGAACAGCAAACACCGGCGGTGCCGCAGGAACACCCTGACAACCCGTCCCCGAACACGCCGGCGGCGACACCGGCCTCGAACCACTCACACTCACATCATAAAGATTGAACGCTTCATTTTCGACACCAGCCACGAGTCGAGCCCTCGACACCATAAAAACATCGTTGCCGCTCGAACTCTCCGCCACCAAACTGGACGCGGAGGAATTCACACCTCCTGACAGCAAATATATGCACCCGGAGGTTTCATGACAGGTACCTGAATCGTCGCGCTCCCACTCATAAACATCCACCGTCCCATTCGTATCCTGCGGCACAAGCGGCTCGCTGCTGTCAAAGAATACGCGGCTACCGTCGCTCGACATCCATTGCGGGAGGAAAGTCACACTCCAGCTCGGTGGCAAAAACCCTCCGAAGCTAAAGTCAGCCAATTTGTTTGTTTGGGGAGCTTCATCGCTAGGGTTACACGATGCGCACGTCAACTTATTGTCTTCATCATCATAAATGTAAACCTCATCCAACCGCTGACTATAGCCCGTGAGGCTCTCAAATGCTATGAACATGACACTGTGACCGTTCGGTGTAACCTCCGCGGTCCGTTTACTCAGAGCCACTTGCCAATCACCGAACTTCCCCCCTTTTTCATAATTAAGTTCACCCCCGAGTGCTTCTTCGTTATCTTGGGACGAGAGCGTCGCTATTAGCTTGCTGGAACCCGCATGCCATACGTTGAGACTATATTTACTGTCAACGTAATAAATGTATTCTCCGTCTTCGCTCGTCCCGATCACACCCTGCACTTCCACACCAGGGGTCAAATCGACAGTAGCTCCGGTATTTACATCGTACTCGTAAAGATCACCCTTTGTAAAGAACACCTTTGACCCATCACTGCTCGCGGTCCAATAATTCCCGCCACCACCAACAGCTTCATCCACCTGCACAGTCCTCTCCTGAGCACTATCAGCGTTTTCGGTCATATACAAATCACCAGTACCAAGACCCGTCCAGAACGCTCGGGACCCATTAGCCGAGATCACATGACTCAAATCAGGACCATATTGCCCCGGACTACCAAACCTCGCATCCGGTTCAGCACCACCATCTGGCAGCACGTTTACCAAACTCAACCTACCGTCAACAGACTCATACAAATTATCCTCTTCCGCACCACCATCCACAGCATTTTCAGTCAGCGCATCATTCGCCTCAAAAAACAAACGACTCATATCGGTCGACCCGCCAACATACGAAAGCACCCCTTGCGAAAGATCATTGGGTTCTAGAAAACCGTTACTGCCGAATTCGCCTCCTGTGCGATGCAACGGCACAGACTTCGAAAAGAACGGTTCGTAGCCAGCTTCGCCTATACGATGCCGGTAAAGCACCTTATAATTTTCACCCCGAGCTTCAGGCGAAAGACGCTCATCAACTTCAGGCCGGGATACACTTACGGATTCACCGGCTCCTGACTGCAAAACCCCCACAGAAAGATCATTCGAAAAAGCCTGATAATACGGAGAACGAAGACCCGGAGGCTCGAGATTAATCTGAGTCCAACCACCTGCAACAGAACGCGTCGCGAGATACTCGTTACCCTCCCCGAATCCACTATTACCATTACCACCCGACGTCGGATCAGCGACATACGTGACAGCACTACCATCTTCAGACGCTTGGAACAAGAGTCTCGTAGAAATACCGGCCTGTCCCCGACTCACGATATCTTCAGATATTACAAGAGGCACGTAAACATCTGCGTCATCGTTTTCAGGTGGCGTCACCATTTCATACACGCGACCATCCGGCAAACCAGGAGTACTCGCCGGAAACGTCCTAAACAGCATTTCCGGACCATCTTCACTTTCACCATCAACATTCCTAGCCACCAAACGGAAATGGTATTCAACGCCCGCTTGCAACCCAGACAACTGCGCACTCCCAGCCACCGGACTATCGCCTTCGCCAACTTCCACTTCAGGCGTCCTCTCAGGCGAACCTGAATCCACGACACTCGTAGTCGCGTATTCGTAGTAGAAGCTCGTGCGCACACCCTGCGGATTGACCTGCGCCGTCAACGTCGCATAACTAGAACCAACACCCGAGAACGACTCCCCTTCGATACTCGGAGCCGCCAACGCAGGCACCGCGCTCCACACAAGCCAACCCACCAAAACACAGCACACAACCATGACCGGCAGGACCGGCTTACGAGCACCTATAGACACAACCCCTCCTCCAAGAACGATCCACACGAAACCCGCGGGACCGCGGGCACCCCCCATCCCAGGGACAGGCAAAAACCGCCATAGGCACACAACCCACGACGACAGAAGAACATGAAGCGCCGCAACAACGACGCGAGAAACCAAGCCGGCCCGTACGACCGGATGGAACGACGGTCTGGCTTGCGGCTAGCTGAGAGCCAGCCCGGCCAGAGAGAGAGAGAGAGAGAGAGAGAGAGACGCGTCAGCGTCGCTGACGCGTCCTATAACGGACCCGCCAAGACGACACGGACTCTCAAGCACGTAATTCCCCAATGAATGCACGCGAAAAACAACTCCCTCTCAGAAACGACCCGGTCCCTCTCCCAAGGGCCCTGCTTTACCGGTATGTGTCGACCACAGGGGCCAACCCAAAACCCGACCTTATTTCGTCCACTCCCCTTTATGAGGGAAGCTCACCCCAAGCCGGGATGACAGGACATGGCTCCTTTATACCCGACCACGGACGACCTGTCAAGCCCTACCGACAGAAATAGACGCTCGGGTCTCGCTAGAGCGCTCCCGCGGGCGCATCACTCACACGGCGAGGACTTCGAGCCCTGGCACCCGCGTGAACTCGCGCGGGTTGGCGGTGGCAAGCGAGAGCCCGTTGCTCAGCGCGGTGGCGGCGATCCACAAATCATGCGCGCCGATCATTTCGCCAGCCGCTTCGAGCCGCGCCCAGATCTCCGCGTGAACTCGCGCCACCTGCTCGGTGATCGGCAGCGGCTCAAAGGTAGCCAGGATCCCCTCGACAGCAACCTGGCGGCGTATCCTGACAAGATCGTCGATGGCGCGATGCACGCCATGCGACAGCTCGCTGACGGTTATCACGCTGATCGAACGCTCCAGAGCACGCGGAACGCGCTTGAGCGAGGAACCTCCACGCTCGGCGTCGATCAAGACCGATGTGTCGATCAGGACTCCGGCCACCGGTTCACAGGAGGACCAAGGCGCCTGCGTGCCTCCTGCACGTCGCGCGCGAAGTCCTTGTCGACGGGCGGCAGAAGCGCAATCGTGGCATCCCATTCGTCGCCTGTGATTCCTCGCTGCCTGGAAGGCCGCCGCAGCTCGGCGATGGGCTTGCCGTTGCGGACAATCTCGATCTCCTCACCGGAATCGACGCGGTTGATGACAGATGAGAAGTTGCGAGACACCTCGGTGGCGGTCATACGAACCATCCTCCCCACCTTATCAGATAAATCAGATTCTGCTGAATGTGGCCTGGAGCCTGGTGGGCAACCTCTTAGCTTTCGCCGACAGTTTGCATGACTCCCTCGCCTCTGGTGGTGAGTGTCCATGCGTTTGGCGCTCCCTTACCGGGATCGGTGTCGGCGTTCTCGATCAGCCCGAGCTTGCGTAGGCGTGCGAGTAGCTTTGAAATCTGGCCCTGGTCTTCGATGCCTGCCGCTTGGCCGAGCTGCCGGTTGGACGAGGCTGGATTGGTAGCGACCGCTGCGAGCACTCGTACCGTGCGATATGTCAAACGCATGTCCAGATCGCCCAGCGGATCCTTGAAACGCTCACGCGGCGCTTCCTGTCGTCGCGGCGGGGGTCGCTCCATCTCCTTCTGTGCGGCGGCCTGTCCGAGGTAGGGCAGCACGATCATGCTCATCAGCGAGCTTGTCAACTCCACCAGACCGGACCGTGGCCCCAAGGACGAGCCGGTGGTCTGTGAGCTGGACTTATCGGCGCTCCGCGACCCCGGCGCATCGGCAAGCAGCCGCGAGTGGAGTACTGAGAGCATCCCGCCGACAACGCTCGCGGCCGTCAACGGTGGCGGCCCGTTGCCGCGTTTGACTTCGAAACGGCCCTCGTCTACGACGGCGGTGACTGGCGCGAGCACGCGCTCGCGATAGGCCAGCGCACGCGGTCCCGCCGCAAGCGACTCCACGATCAACAGTTGCGCGATCTCCGGATCATCATCAAGCAACTCCAGCAGGACAACGAGCCCAGCTCGAACCCGTGCCCGCCAAGCCCCTGGCTGCTCATAAGCCTCTTCTACACCACGCGCGATCCGTGCGACAGCGTTCTCGAGCGCCGCAAGCAAGCAATCCTCGCGATCTTCGAAGATCTCATAGAACGTGCGGCGCGAGACCCCCGAGCGAGCGACGACATGAGTGACCGTGAGACTCGCCGCACCATGTTCCGCGACCACATCCACGAGCGCCGCGAGCATCCTTGCTCGCTGAATCTCAGCAACCTGCCGATGCCCGTCGAGGCGTTCGCGCCCCAGTTCGCGTCCTACCCCGTTGCGAGTGGAGCGCGAAAGTCCGGGCTCTAGCCGCTCAACCGAGCCCTGTCCACCTGCACGCATCTCATTTCTTCTTCCCGTGCTTGCCCTTGGCCTTCGCCTTTTTCTTGGGCTTGGCCTTTGGGCAACCAGTCACGCTGATCGGCGTGGACTGGTGGAGCACCGCGCCGTCCTGGCCCGTGAATGCTGTGGGCATCGTGAGTTTTGTCTTGCAGAGGTTCCCGTTCGCTGCAAGGGCTGAGAACTTGCCTTGGGGCAGGTTCAGTTCGAAGCTCGCGATCGGGACATCGGGCACGTTCTTGAACGTGCTACTCGTGACGTTCGTCTTGTTATTGATGAACGTGCTACCAACCAGATCGACGGTCACTCCATAACCCTGCAGCACCGCGATCAGTGATGGGAATTCTTCCCCAGCATGGCTGACGAAATATGTTGGTCCTTCGATCGGAACCGGTAGGACCGGCGTGATCGCCTTTGCATGACCAACAATCGATGCCGCTGGACAGTTCGCTGGGTTAGCTTCAAACGTTGCCGCGGTACAGGCCTTCTGCAGTGTCGACAGTCTTGACGGCAACTGCTTGGGTAGGTCCACCTTGACGCTGTCGATGTTCGACTGCGAAGACGCCTGGTTCGCCCCGAGGTTTCCTGTGGGGTAGACGATCTTTGCGGTCAGGCTCGCTCCGCTCACACGTGACGTTTCCCACTGGTCGACACCTTGAAGTCCGGTTTGAACGCGAGACTACGACACGATCCGACCTGAAAATGGCTCGATAGTGGTGCTGTTGTGCCTTCGAAGCTGGTCGCGGTGCCCGAGAAGCTCATCGAATTGCAGCTGGTTGGGTTGAACATGAATTCGGGCCTGTCGATCACAGCATCGATCTCGCGAATATCGGTCGGTATCCCCTTCACAGTCTTCGGGAACGCCGTCGTTGAGATCGTTAGTTGGCTCGTGTGAGGATCCACTTCGATCTTCGCCCTGATCACTTCTGTACCCAGGTTGAACGGGCCCGCAATGATCGGCACCGCGATCGACAGGCCAAACGGTGCGCCCTCATACGGTCCGGTCAGATAGATCGGCGCTGGTGGAGCGTTCTCTTGAGGGATCACGAACGGGTACGGGCCAGGACCGACCTCGGCGACCGTATGCCCGATCTGCGACGCACTGGAGCACGTTCCCGCCCCTGCCTGTGGTTCCCCACAGAGAGGGACCTTCGCGATCATGCCGAGTAGGCCCTCTGGCGTTTTGAACTGCAGTTTTTCGATCCTTTGCTGCCCATCGGCCCTCGATAGGAGCAACGAGAAATCCGTATACCCAGCCGCCTGATCGGTCGTGGCTCCCGCAGTCATCGTCGGCGTGAACGGGAGCGGACCCGTACAGTTAGCGGTGCTGCTGCCACCGGGCCCAGCCGTGATCTGGAAACTGCTCGTGTCCAATGCTTCGGAGACGAATGGGGTCGCCCACGGCGTAAAAGCGACAGTCGAAGTGTAGATGCCACACGTGGCTGGTGTTACGAGCGCTGCTTGGGCACCACCACTGAAGGACAACACGAATTCCGTCAAGGGCGCATCTGGTGTTCCCGGGTCTTGCGGGGTGCCCTTGAACGTCGTCGTCAACTGGCCCGTCTGTTCATTCAAACGCACCGTCCCGACGAGCTTCAGGTTCACGCCTTCCCCAGAAGCCACGACCAACAACTGTAGTTCTGGTGGGTTGGATTGCAGAATGTAGACGTTGCCTTGCAACCGCTTGGGTAGTAGCGGTGTCGCGATTTCATCGGTCCCGACCTTCGATGCGGCGGGACACGATGGTGGTCCGTCGAACGCTTCGCTTTCGCTGCCCAAGTCCTCCTCAGACAACTGACACGCAACGAGACCCGTCGCTTGACCGGGATTGATGACGATACCTTCGGGTAGCGTGACCGTTGTTTCCTTCAGACCGGCGGTCGCTAGCCCTTCGGGATTCAACCCTTGCGGCAGTTTGACTGTGGCTGTCAATCCTGCGGGCGTGTCGGAGTATGTCGTGTCTGGTGCGAGACTGATCGTTGGTTCGAAATGAACTAGCTTTTCACAACCAGTGAACCCGGTGGGTTGACCGTTCTGGTCTTGTGAGCTGAACGGTCTGCTCGCGTTGACGTGTTCTTCCTGCCAGGTGCTCGTCTCCTCCGCAGTGAACGTTTGTGGTCCCTGACACGAGGTTGGCAACGTCAAGAACGGTGTCGTCCCAGCGCTTGATCCGCACCCTCCATGCCCGTCGGGGACGCATCCTATGCCGTAGCGTTGGGGGTCGTGGCTGGGATCACCGGGAACGCCCCAAAACGTCCCACGAAACAACAATACGCCGCGTTGCGGTACATCTGGCGACTCAGACGTGATCCCATAATCCCCACCAGAGCGAACACGCGCATTCAGGAACACCTCGTTACCACCGAGAACGTCAAACCCGAACTGCGCAGCAACACCCGCAGGAGGCACGAGATTGAATACGGGGAATTGCGCACCGCCTTCGATTCCTTTAGCCTCGACTTCTACCCAACCAATGTTGCTCGACGCGGGACAACCTGCTTCTGTTCCTCCCCCTCCCGGGCTGCCCTCTTCGTCGAATCGTTCGCGTGAGCATTGCGGTATCGCGGTCGGGTTACCGACAAGACCGGGCGGTAGTCTCACGTCAAGCGAGCGCGGTTCGCCACCGGAGGGCACCATGTGTCCTTCGCCGGGTTCGCTATTGAGCGCGAACGCGATCGTCATCTCATACGGGTGCGACCCCGCCTGCACATCGATACTACCATCAGTATTACTGAACCATGCATCCGCATTGGAGAAACCCAAACCTGATGCTTGTGAGCCGAAACGCAACGGGATGCTCGTACTGGTCACGCTATTCGCGCCGCCACCGCGCACATTCACATGTACTGCGGCTTCACCGTACATCCCACCGGCTACCTGTACCGGAACGGAGATCTGCGCTGGATCCTTCGTCGATTCGATCGGACCACCGTTAGAGTTCTGCGTTATTTCGCATGTCAGGATTTTCGTACCGGTACCTGTGCAGCCCGCTACCCCGCTCGTGACTACGCCTTCTGGGAGGGTGACGGTGGCGGTGAGGGGGATCTCTACCGTTTCCATTTCCGGTTCGCCCATGGAATTCAGGACGGGTTCGCCTTTCCCGTCAAGTACAGGCACGATCTTCGTGTTGGGTTGGGACCCATCGTTATATATGCGTATGACGATCGCTCCTTCCCCACCCGGCGTTATCACCGTCGGTAGCGAGAACCCAAAAACCTCCCAACCCGGCGCTTCTGTGGCACCCAATGCGGGCGATACCGTGAAGACGAGCATGCCGCAGCCAAGTAGGCAGCCCACCATCAAAAGAATCCACCTGGACCTATAGCCGTGCGCGATCATGACTTGCCGCCTTTCCTCACACCAACAACACTCTTCAGTCTCGCCCCTGTTCGCTTCCCGAACCGCTTGTGGGCTGTCGCTTCGCACTTAGTGCGCTCCCCGCCACGCTTCGCTCTGCAGGCCCGCAACGCATCCGATAGCTTCTGTGCCCTAGTCAACGCCTTCTTCTTCGACGTCGCCGTAGACATGGCAGGTGGTGAGAAATTGCCGACCCCAGCGAATGTCACACTCGGTGGCACAGCGAACACTGGAGGTGCCGCAGGAATACCCTGACAACCAGTACCCGAACACGCCGGCGGCAACACCGGCCTCGAACCGCTCACGCTCACGTCATAAAGGTTGAACGCTTCATTTTCGATGCCAGCCACAAGCTGAGCTCTCGACACTATGAAAACATCGTTGCCACTCGAGCTCTCCGCCACCAGACTGGACGCGGAGGAATTCACGCCACCGGACAGCAAATATACACACCCGGCGGTTTCATGACATGTACCTGAGTCGTCGCGCTCCCACTCATAGACATCCACCGTCCCGTTCGTGTCCTGCGGAACAAGCGGCTCGCTGCTGTCAAAGAACACACGACTACCATCGCTCGACATCCATTGCGGGAGGAAAGTCACACTCCAGCTCGGCGGCAAAAACCCACTATGTTCATTCAATCTGACCGTTTGGGGAGTTTCACCGCTAGGATTACACGACGCGCACGTCAGGCGATTATCTTCATCGTCATAAACGTAGACCTCACCCAACCGCTGACCGGCAACTTCATTGTCATAACCAGTGAGGCTCTCAAACGCAATGAACACGATACTGTGCCCGTTCGGAGTGACCTCCGCGGTTCGTTTACTCAGAGCGGTTTGCCAATCGCCAAACGTCCCTGCTCTTTGTTTAGTAATATAATACCCGAGTGCTTCTTCGTTATCTTGCGGTGAAAGCGTCGCGATTAGCTTGCTCGATCCGGCGTGCCATACGCTGAGCTTGTATTCACTGTCGACATAGTAAACGTATTCGCCGTCTTCGCTTGCCCCGATCACGCCTTGCGCTTCCACACCGGGAGTCAAATCAGTGGTCGTTCCGGTATTCACGTCGTACTCATAGAGATCGCCCTTTGTAAAGAACACCTTCGAACCATCACCAGTCGCAGTCCAAAAAATCCCGCCACCACCGACAGCTTCGTCCACCTGTACAGTCCTCTCCTGCACACCACCGGCGTTTTCAGTCATATACAGATCACCTGTACCCAGACCAGTCCAAAACGCTCGCGATCCGTTGGCTGAGATCACCTGACTCAAATCAGGACCATATCCCCCGGGACTACCAAACCTCGCGTTTGGTTCAGCACCACCATCAGGCAGCACGTTTACCAAACTCAACTTACCATCAATAGACTCATAAAGATTGTCCTCTTCCGCGCCGCCATCCGCAGCATTTTCAGTCAACGCATCATTCGCCTCAAAAAACAGACGACTCATGTCAGTCGACCCACCAACATAAGCAAGCACTCCATGCGAAACGGAACTAGTTACAAGAAAACCGTTACTGCCGAATTCACTCGCTGTGCGATGCAGCGGCACATTCTTTGAAAACAACGGTTCGTAGCCAGCTTCACCTATACGATGCCGATAAAGCACCTTATAACCCTCACCCCGAGCTTCAGGCGAAAGCCGTTCTTCAACTTCACTGTCAGGTCGGGGTTCACCCGATCCTACCTGCAAAACACCCACAGAGAGATCATTCGAAAAAGCCTGGTAATATGGAGAACGACGACCTGGAGGCTGGAGATTGATCTGAGTCCACCTTCCCGTAGCGGAGCGCGTCGCGAGATACTCGTTACCCTCTCCGAACCCACTATTTCCGTTCCCGCCCGACGTCGGATCAGCAACATAAGTCACAGCACTACCGTCTTCAGACGCCCGAAACAAGAGCCTCGTAGAAATACCGCCTTGCCCACGACCCATCTGGGCATTTTCAGGTATTACGAAAGGCACATAAACGTCCGCGTCGTCGTTTTCCGGTGGCGTCACCATTTCATACACGCGGCCATCCGGGAGACCAGGAGCACTCGCCGGGAACGTCGTGAACACCATTTCCGGACCATCTTCGCTTTCACCGCCGGCATTCTTAGCCACCAAACGAAAATGGTATTCAACGCCCGCTTGCAACCCAGTCAACTGAGCACTCGCGGCCACCGGACTTTCGCCTTCACCAACTTCAACTTCAGGCGTCCTCTCAGGCGAACCCGTATCCACAACGCTCGTAGTCGCGTATTCGTAGTAGAAGCTCGTGCGCACACCCTGCGGATTGACCTGCGCCGTCAACGTCGCATAGCTACTTCCCGCGGAAAAAGTAGGTGTTGAGGGGCTGGTTCCGTCCGGTCTGATCGCCAGAATGTCGTGTAAATGAGCGGGTTTCTGGTCGAAAGGGGTCGGTATGTTGAGGTTGTCTGCGGGGCAGGCGGAGTGTTTGTGGGACGAGGCGTTGCCGGTCGAGGTCAGGGAGTTGCCGCGGGATCTGGCGGCGCTGGATTTGCTGCTCTCGGATCCCGGGTTGCTTGGCCCGATCGTGGAGCGTTTCCGGCTGGAGGTGTCGGAGTCGTCTCGGTCGGTGTTGAGGGATGGTCGCCCGACGATCGCGATGGAGACGTTCGTTCGCTTGATGGTGCTCAAGGCGCGCTATCGGTGGGGGTATCGGACGCTTGTGGCGGAGGTCTCGGACTCCATTCACTTGCGGCGGTTCTGTCGGATCTCGTTGAGCGAGCGGGTACCGGACGAGTCGACGGTCCGCAAGCTGACCAGGCGACTGGGCTCAGAGACGGTGTCGGAGTTGACGCGCACGTTGATCGCGAGCGCGACGCGGGAGAAGCGCTTTCGTGCTCGTGCGGTGAGGGTCGACTCGACTGTGATCGAGGCGGATGTGAAGTATCCGACCGATGCGGGGTTGGCCGCGCACGGGGTCAGGGCGCTGGCACGCGAGGGTCGCAAGCTCGCCGCGATGGTGTCAGAGAGCAAACGGCGGGTGCGGGATCGCTCGCGGGCGATCGGTCGTCGGTTGCGGGGGATCACGCGCACGATCCGTCGGCGCTCGGGGGAAGCGAAGGCCGAGGTGCTCAAGCTCACGGCGCAGACCGGCGAGTTGTTGGAGCACTCGGTGCGCGAGGCCAGGAGGCTAGCGAAGCTCGCGCGGCCCAAGGCGCGTGGCCGGGGCGCGAAGGGCAAGCTGAAGGCGGCCGCCAAGCTCGAGCAGCTCGCGGATCGCTGCGAGAAGGTCGCCTCGCAGATCACGAAGCGGGTGCAGGGCGAGCCGATCACAGACCGGATCGTGTCGCTATCAGACCCGGATGCCCGTCCGATCATCAAGGGCAAGCTGGGCAAGCCAACCGAGTTCGGGTATGTGACCCAGCTCGCGGAGGTGACCGAGAACACCAAGCGTGGCGCGCGAGGGCTGATCCTGCCGGCATCGACCGCGCCCGGCAACCCGGCCGAGAACTCGCTGCTCCCCGGCACGGTCGCCGAGCTCAAACGGCTTCAGATCTCCCCGCGCGAACTGGCATTCGATGGCGGGTTCATGCCCGGCCCAACGAACGAGGCACTCGAAGATCTCACACCAGAACGAGTATTTATCTCCGGCCGCCAGGAACACGGCTCCAGACGCACCAACCGCCGTCTGCAGCGCTACCGCACTGGCAAGGAGGGCCGCATCAGCCACCTCAAGCGCCGATACGGAATGGGCCGCAGCCGCCTGAAGGGCCACGAAGGCCAGCAGATCTGGACAGAGTGGGCAATCCTCGCCTATGACGCCGACACGCTCGCCGTCCGAGCCCAATGAAACACTCCACACGCTCCTGACCAGAGCAACCACTCATTCACGAACGGCCGCGCCCTCAACAAGCGCGGCCGTTCGTCGTCCCAAAAGAGTTTTTCCGCAGCAAGTAGCTAGAGCCAACACCCGAGAACGACTCCCCTTCGATACTCGGAGCCGCCAACGCAGGTACCGCGCTCCACACAAGCCAACCCACCAAAACACAGCACACAACCATGACCGGCAGGACCGGCTTACGAGCAGCACCCATCGAACCCCTCCTCAGAGCGAACCACAAAACTGAAAGCGCGCCCACAGCGCGCGAGAAACCAACCCGGCCCGAACAACCGGATGGAACGACGGTCTGACTTGCGGCTAGCGGCCGCACATTCCCCTCCCCCCTCACGGGGGATCCCGGCCGGCCGAAAGGCCGGACGGAGGGGGTTACGCGTCGAAGCGCAGAGAGAGAGAGAGAGAGAGAGACGCGTCAGCGACGCTGACGCGTCCTATAACAGACCCGCCACTGGCGCACGAACTCTCAACAACGCTATTCCCCAAAGAAACCACGCGAAAAACAACTCCCTCTCAGAAACGACCCGGTCCCTCTCCCAAGGGCCCTGCTTTACCGGTATGTGTCGACCACAGGGGCCAACCCAAAACCCGACCTTATTTCGTCCACTCCCCTTTATGAGGGAAGCTCACCCCAAGCCGGGATGACAGGACATGGCTCCTTTATACCCGACCACGGACGACCTGTCAAGCCCTACCGACAGAAATAGACGCACGAGTCTTCAGGCGTTGTGGTAAAGGACAAGCCCACGAGCAGACTGACCTTGGGTGGCCGGTCTTCAGGCAGGCGGGTCGGTGTGGGCGATCGAGCGCCCAGTGGCCCGCGCCGAATAAACCCCAAGGTCGGCACGAGCAGCCAAAGCCGGAGCCTCGGTGCCGTCGTCAGGACACACGGCAATCCCAACCGCGACCTCCAATGGCACGCCGCGGTGGGTGGCCGAGCCGCGCACCAAACGCGCCAGGCGCTCGGCGAGCATGCGTGCGCCGGTGCCATTGGTTTCCGGCGCCACTAGCCAATAACGCCCACGCGTTTCGCGCGAGAGCTCGTCAGTGGAACGCATTGCCCGTCCAAGCGCACTCTCGACCTGGGAGACCATGCCATGCAGATCGTGTGGGGTCTCCGCGCGTTCCAGGCGCGCGACGTCGACGATCTCGACGAGCAGCACCGCGAATGGAAGGCCGTCCTCGGCGTGGCGCGCGAGCAGCCGTCCGACCGAGGACACCCATGCGGACGGGCCCTCCTCGCGGCGCACGTCGTGAATCTCGATCTCGGGCTGAATCGGCGCGACCGATGCGAGCCGCTCGGCCGCGTCGACGGGCCCACGCTCGTCTACAAGCTTCGTGAAGGTGTACTCCCCCGCCCGCGTGGGGATCGGCTGCACAGCGACGAGCGACGGCGGATTGGCCGGCGGCGGATCGGGACGCGAGGGCGCGGGTGGCGTGCGGCGCTCGACCGCTGGTGGCTTGGACGGCTCGGGATTGGGCGCGATGCTGGGCGCGCTTGCGAGCCTGGACTCACTGTCCGGTGCGCTCGCCAATCGGGCCTCGCCGACAGGCGCACTCGGCGCGACCGATGCGAGCCGCGCCTCCGTGGGTGCACCGCCGCTTGCCTGAGACGAGATGACAGGGTCCTCAGGGGGCGAGCCGGCGTCCGTCTCGAGCACCGAGTCGCTGGGTTGCCACACCTCGCCGGAGGAGCCACCGGCCAGCAGCGCGACGGTCGAGGACACCTCGGCGAGCCGCAGCGACAGGTGCACGACGCGCTCGGAGCCGGGGTTGCGCAGCTCCTCGTGCAGGGCCTCCCATAGCGCGTCGCATAGCTGCTGGGCCCCGCGAGCGGCGCGCTCCAGGCGCTCTGCCTCGCTCCCCCGCGGACGGTCTCGCTCGGGGTGCTCTGCGGGCTGGTCTTTCACAGCAGGTTGATATCACCAGCGAAGGACACGACGCGGCCTCATCGGCAATCCGGGGCGATTGCTTGACGCGTATAGCCTTCGTGGATGGCTCGCAAGCCGAAGATCGCGACGATCTCAAAACTGGATGACCGCACTGCCGAAGAGGGCGCAAGCGGCGCTATGCGCTCGGTGCAGAGCGCCGACGTACAGCTACCGCAGGCGCGACTGCAAGACCTGTGGACAGCGCCCAACATGGAGCGACTGGCGCGCACCTATTGGCGCTACCTGACGCGCGTGACGCTGGGGCTGATACGCGTCCTCTACAGCGAGAGCGAGCGCTCTGTTGTGCTGCTGGCACGCCCGCTGAAGCTGCTCACGTTCGCCCCACCCGAGTACGACCTGGAACCCGACCACGGCCGCGTGCGCTGGCGGATCGAGCGCGGCATTCTGCTCGCCCGGCACGGGCGCGGCGCGCATGGGCACCTGCAGATCGACGTGCGTCGCCTGCCTGAGGAGCAGCCCGGGCAGGCGCGATTGCACGTGGAGGTGGAAGTCGCCAACTTCCACCCCGCAATCGCCTCGGGGCTGGGGCTGCGCGTGTATAACGCCACCCAGGCGCGGATTCACGTGTTCGTTACGCACGGCTTCCTGCGCTCGCTGGCGAGGTTGGATCTGGCCGAGTCGAAGACCGGCAAGCTCGCCGGCTGACGCCCTACCCGAAGCGCCCGTTGCCCGCCAGCGCACGCAGCTTCTCGCGGTCGTGCGTGGCGCGCACCCGACGCACGGTGCCCGAGCGCGAGCGTGTGACCAGCGATTCGGTCGTGGCGCCACCAGCGGAGGGGTAGCGCACACCCTGCAGCACATCGCCGTCGGTGATGCCTGTGGCAGAGAAGAAAACGTCGTCGCCGGCAACGAGGTCGTCGCGGTCGAGCACGCGCTCCAGCTCATAGCCGGCCTCGACTGCCGCGCTGCGCTCGCCCTCGTCGCGTGGCCACAGCCGTCCGAGCAGCTGTCCGCCGAGACACTTGATGGCTGCGGCGGAGATGACGCCCTCGGGCGTGCCGCCGATGCCCCACAGCAGATCGACCGGGGAGCGCTCGGTGACCGCTAGCAGCGAAGCCGAGACATCGCCGTGGGGTATCAGGCGCACACGCGCTCCGGCCTCACGAATCTCGCGGATCGCGGCCTCATGGCGGGGACGGTCGAGCACGACGACGATCACCTCGCCGACGGGACGGCTCTTGCGCTGCGCGATCAGCTTGACGGTCTCAGATAGCGGACGGTCGAGGTCGAGCAGATCGGCGATCTCTGGACGACCGGCCATCTTTTCCATGTACACGCATGGGCCCGGATCGAACATCGTGCCCTTGCTCGACAGCGCGATCACCGCCAGGGCGCTTGGCATGCCGTGCGCGGCAAGCGTGGTTCCCTCCAGCGGATCTACCGCGATGTCGACCTCCGGTGGTGAGCCGTCGCCAATGCGCTCGCCGTTGTAGAGCATCGGCGCCTCGTCCTTCTCGCCCTCGCCGATGACGACGGTGCCGTCCATCGCGACCGAATGCAGCGCGTAGCGCATGCCATCGACGGCGGCCTGATCGGCGGCCTCCTTGTCGCCCATCCCGACAAGCGGGGCGGCGGCGAGCGCGGCGAACTCGGTAACGCGCACCAGCTCGAGCGCGAGGTTGCGATCCGGACGCGTTGACGTGTCGTCACTCATCGAAGGGGAAACCTACACGAGCGAACCAACCCACCCACGACTTGGGGCGTGTACGCCTCTATTACAGCTAGGATGCCGACGATGACCGAGATCGGCTTTGTCGGACTGGGCAAGATGGGTGGAAACATGGTCCATCGCATCCGCCGCGACTCCGAGCACGGGGTGGTTGCCTTCGATTTCGACAAGAGTGCGGTGGCGAGTGCCGTGAAGCACGGCGCACGCGGCGCCACCTCGCTGGCAGACATGGTCAAAAAGCTTGCGGCACCAAGGATCGTGTGGATCATGGTGCCGGCCGGCGAGGCCACCCAGCAGACGGTGGACAAGCTGGCGAAGCTGCTCGAGAAGGGCGACACGATCGTCGACGGCGGCAACTCGAAGTGGACGGACGACAAGCGCCGCGCGAAGGAATTGACAAAGCAGGGCATCCGCTACGTGGACGTGGGCGTGTCCGGCGGCGTGTGGGGAATCGACGTCGGCTACTGCATGATGGTGGGCGGGCCCGCCGCGGCGGTGAAAGGACTCGCGCCGATCCTCGATGTGCTGGCGCCGCCGACCAACGAGGACAGCGTGAGCGCGATCGGCAAGCGCGGCTGGATGCACTTCGGCCCGACCGGCGCGGGGCACTACGTGAAGATGGTGCACAACGGCGTGGAGTACGGGCTGATGCAAGCCTATGCCGAGGGCTTCGACGTGTTCGACAAGTCCGAGTACGAGCTAGACAACGCCAAGATCGCGCACCTGTGGAATCAGGGGTCGGTGGTCCGCTCGTGGTTGTGCGAACTGGCGGCGCGCGCGTTCGAAACCGACGGCAACGAGCTGCAGGCCATCGAGGGCTTCACCGAGGACTCCGGCGAGGGTCGCTGGACGATCGAGGACGCGACCGCCAAAGACGTGCCAACGCCCGTGATCACCGCGTCGCTGTATGAGCGCCTCTCCTCGCGCGGCAACGGCGAGTTCGCCCACCGGGTGCTGGCGGCGCTGCGCAACCAGTTCGGCGGCCACGCCGTCAAGCAGGCGCCAAAGCGGTGACGGCGGTCGCCGCCGAACCGGAGACGGATAACCCGCTCACGGCCGGCCTGGAGCGCTTGCCTGTCGCCCCCACCACGCTCGTGATCTTCGGCGCCACGGGCGACCTCGCCCGGCGCAAGCTGCTGCCGGCCCTCTACAACCTCGCCTGCGACGGGGCGCTACCGGAACGCTTTCACCTCGTGGGCGTGTCGCGCCGGGAGAAGGAGAATGCCGACTATCGCAGCGAGTGCGAGCAGGCGATCCGCTCCTACTCCAGGCGCCCACCGGAGGAGAACGTGCTGAAGCGACTGCTGGAGCACGTGAAGTACGTGCCGGGCACGTTTGACGATCCGTCGGTGTATGAGCGACTGGGAAAGGAGCTCGACCGCTTCGACGAGCACGACGGGGAGAAGCTGAACAGAGCGTTTTACCTCTCCACCGCCCCGTCGTTTTTCCCAGTGATCGTGGAGGCACTCGGCAAGCAGGGCCTCAACTGCCACGAGGGCGCCGACGTGCGCGCGATTATCGAGAAGCCGTTCGGCACCTCGCTGGCGGAGGCACGCGAACTGAATCAGCGCGTGCTGGGAGTGTTCGAGGAGCAGCAGGTGTTCCGCATCGACCACTACCTGGGCAAGGAGACGGTGCAGAACATGATGGCGTTCCGCTTCGCCAACGGCATGTTCGAGCCACTTTGGAACCGCAACTACATCGACCAGGTGCAGATCACCGCCGCGGAGGACATCGGCATCGGCACACGCGCCGGCTACTACGACACCGCTGGGGCCCTGCGCGACTTGATCCAGAACCACATGCTGCAGCTGCTGTGCCACGTGGCGATGGAGCCGCCAGTGAGCTTCACCGCCGACGAGGTGCGCAACGAGAAGGTGAAGGTGCTGCAATCGATACCCGAGCCGCTGGAGCATGAGATATCGGACATGGCGGTGCGGGCGCAGTACGCGGCGGGACATGCGGGCGGCGAGGACGTGCCTGGTTATCTACAGGAGTCCGGTGTGCCGCCGGACTCGATCACCGAGACTTATGCCGCGCTGCGCCTGGAAGTGGACAACTGGCGCTGGGCGGGCGTGCCGTTCTACCTGCGCACCGGCAAGCGCCTGGCGCGCAAAGTGACGGAGATCGCAGTCACGCTGAAGCCGGTGCCGCACCTCGCCTTCGACCAGGGCGGCTCGCTGGGCGTACTGCCCAACCAGCTGATCCTCACGCTGCAACCAAACGAGGGCGTATCGCTGCGACTCGGCGCGAAGATCCCAGGCGCACGCATGGTGATCCGCCCAGTGCACATGGAGTTCCTGTATGGCACCGCGTTCCTTTCGCAGTCCCCAGAGGCGTACGAGCGACTGATCGCCGACGCGATGCGCGGCGACGCGACCCTGTTTACGCGCGACGACGAGGTCGAGGCACAGTGGCGCATTTGCGACCCGATACTTGCCGCGTGGTCACAAACACCCGGGCCGCTGGCGCAATACGAAGCGGGATCGCAGGGACCCGAGGAGGCGCAGAGCATCCTGCGCGAGGACCAGAAGTGGCGCGCTATCTGATGGGAACGTCAACGTGTGGAACGTCAACGTGTGCGACTCACCCGCAGATGCCGGCACGGCCTCCGACTCACAGCTACCCGCCACCCCCGCACCCGACACGCAACCTTCGATGAGCCCCGCCACCGACGCGGTGTGGGCCGAGCAGGGCACCACTCCCGACGCGATCGAAGCGGCGCTGCGTGGGCTTGTCAACCAGCGCCACTCCGAGAACGGGGCCTATGTGCCCGCGCGCGCGCTGAACATGATCGCTTTCGTGGACAGCGACTTCTCCGGCGAAATCGCCAATCGCCTGCGTGGCGTGGGCCGCTATCACGCCTCACGCACAGTCGTGTTCTCCTACGATCCGGCTCGCACCCGGCTCGATGCGCGCGCGATCGTGACCGCCGACGGCGAACCCGGCGAGGGCGAGTTGGGGCTGCTGCGCGAGACGGTGATCGTGGAGATCGGCGAGCGCCATCTCGACGATCTCGTGACGATCGCCGACCCGCTGGTGGTGACCGACCTGGCGACGCTGCTGTGGTCGCCACACGGCCACGCCGAGGCAGTGGACACACTGCTCGAGCTCGCGCAGGCCGTGCTGGTGGACTCGGTCGAGGACCCCAGCTACGGCGAGGCGATACGCCGCGCGTGCGAGTTGGGACGACAAGCGTACGTGGTGGACCTTGCCTGGTTGCGCAGCACGCCGTGGCGTGAGCGCCTGGCATCCGCGTTCGACCCGCCGACGATGCGCACCGAGCTGCAGCGAATCGACTCGATCGCGGTGCGCCACCATCGCGAGTCCACCGCCGCGGCACTGCTGCTGGTGGGCTGGCTTGCGTCGCGACTGGGCTGGGAGATGCGACCGCTGCGGGGCAGCGGGCGTGCGCTCTGCGGAACCGCCATGGTCGGCGAGCAGGCGATCTCGATTCGTATGGAGCAGGCCGCCGAGCTCGAGGTGAAGGGTCTGCAGAGCGTCGCCATCTCGACCACCTCGGGCCGGCGCCTGGGACTGCGACGAGGCGAGGGCGGACTACGCGCGCGCAGTCGCGATGAAGACGGGCGCGAACGCGAATGGACGATCCTTGGCGCCTCGCGTGGCGAGGGCGGCATCCTCGGCGAGGGAATTCGTCAAGCACTGCTGCGCGACCCCACATATGGGCCCGCACTGGGTGCGGCTGAGACGATGGCGCTCTGAGCGCTCCCCAACGCGACGAGTAGTGCGACGAGGACGTTCGCGGCACAACCTTCTACAGTTCTCAGGCGTAGCTATGGCCACGATCGCGAACCGCGACCCCATCGCTCCTCCGCACCCCCTCCCCGCCGACTGGGAGGAGGCGCTGGCGGCGCTCGACACCGCCAGAGAGCGAACGCTCGCACTGGTGGACCGGCTCAGCGACGAGCAGCTGGGTAGCGTGCTCTCACCAATCATGAGTCCGCTCGTGTGGGATCTCGCGCATATCGCCGCCTACGAGGATCTGTGGCTGGCTCACCGCCATGGTGGTGAGCCGCTGCTCAAGCCCGACCTGGCTGAGCTGTATGACGCGTTTGAGACGCCACGCTCGGTGCGGGGCGAGATCGAGCTGCTCGACCCACCGCAAGCTCGCGACTACCTGAGCGAGGTGCGCTCACACACCGCGCAGGCGCTCGCCCAGCGCGGCGTGGGCGACGGCACGATCTACGAGCTGGTGCTGCGCCATGAGCTGCAACACACAGAGACGATGCGCCAAACAATGGCGCTGGCGGGACTGCTGCCGCCCGGCGAGCCGCGCCTGGCACCATTCGCGGGCGAGGACACCTGGATCGACGTGCCGGCAGGCCCATTTGAGATGGGCGCCGACCCGAGCGGATTTGCCTACGACAACGAGCGCCCGCGCCATACGATCGAGCTGCCCGCCTTTCAAATCTCCCGCCACCCAGTGACCAACGCGACCTGGGAGCGCCTGGGTGCGGGCGCGCGCGATGGGCATCCCGATGCGCCCGCTTGCAATGTCAGCTGGTTCGAGGCAGACGCGCTGGCCAAGGCCGCGGGTGCGCGACTGCCGAGCGAGGCCGAGTGGGAGAAGGCGGCGAAGGGTGGACTGCTCGCGGGCGTGGGCCAGGTGTGGGAGTGGACGAGCAGCAACTTCGAGGGCTATCCGGGGTTTGTGGCGCACCCCTACAGGGAGTACTCCGAAGTGTTCTTCGGCGAGGACTACCGCGTGCTGCGCGGGGGCTCGTGGGCAACCGACCAGCGCGTGGCGAGCACTACCTTCCGCAACTGGGACCTACCGATCCGCAGCCAGATCTTCGCCGGCCTGCGACTCGCGCGAGATGCGGCATGACACTCGACCGCACGCGCCCCGTGCTCGATCCGCCTCGATCGCATCTCGCTAAGGTGGCGTAGTGGAGCCGATCGCCGACCCACTCAGCGAGGCCCTCGGCGCCGGCTCGGTGACGATCGACTCCTACCTGCACGAGGGCCAGGAACGCTCTCTGGCCGACGACGTGCTCGACGGGCTGACGCGGCCGTTCAAGGAGCTGCCGCCCAAGCACTTCTACGACGCGCGCGGAGCCGAGCTGTTCGACCGTATTTGCGAGCTGCCCGAGTACTACCCCACGCGCACTGAGCGCTCGATCCTGCAATCCACCGCGGCGCAGATCGCGAGCGCCACCGCCGCCGCCGAGCTGGTCGAGCTTGGCTCGGGCACGGCCGCCAAGACAAGGGTGTTGCTCGACGCGCTGCACAGCGCCGGCACGCTGCGCCTGTATATCCCAGTGGACGTGACAGAGAGCATGGTGCGCGACTGTGCGCGCGAGCTGACCAGCGAGTATCCGGGGTTGCGCGTGCACGGGGTGATCGGCGACTTCGAACGCCATCTCGACCGTGTGCCCGAGGCGTTGGGACCACGCCTGGTCGTATTCCTCGGCGGCACGATCGGCAATTTCCCGCCGGGCAGCCGCCGACGCTTCCTGCGCGAGATTTCACGTCTGCTCGGCCCAGATGACCATCTGCTGGTGGGCACCGACCTCGTCAAGGACCCGGGGGTGCTCACCCGCGCCTACGACGACGCGGAGGGCGTCACGGCCGAATTCAACCGCAACCTGCTCGCGGTGCTCAACCGCGAGCTAAGCGCCGACTTCGATCCCGAGGACTTCGACCACGTGGCACTGTTCAACCGCGAGCACGAGTGGATCGAGATGCGCTTGCGCGCACGCCGCGAGCACACCACGATGGTGCGCGACCTTGACCTCTCGGTGCACTTCGATCAGGGCGAGGAAGTGCGCACCGAGATCAGCGCCAAGTTCACCCGCGAGCGCGTCGAGCAGGACCTCGATGCCGCGGGCCTTGAGATCGTGAGCTGGCTGACAGACCCGCAGGAGCTGTTCGCCCTCACGCTCTCGCGCCCGTCGCGGTAGTCTCCCCCACCATGGAAATCCAGGGCAGCTCAGCGCTCGTCGTCGGCGGCGCATCGGGGCTCGGCGAGGCCACCGCGCGACGCCTGCACGAGCAAGGCGCGACCGTGACGATTGCCGACCTCAATGCCGAGAAGGGCACAGCGCTCGCCTCCGAGCTCGGGGTCGAGTTCGTCGCGTGCGACGTACGCGAGCAGAGTCAGGTACAGGCGGCCGTCGAGCAAGCGGCAACGAAGGCGGGCGGACTGCGCATCGCGGTGTGCTGCGCCGGTATCGGCTGGGCGCAAAAGGTCGCCGGCTCGCGCGGGCCGCATCCGCTGCTGCCGTTCGAGACGACGATCCAGATCAACCTGATCGGCACCTTCAACGTGCTGCGACTCGCCGCCACCGCGATGATCGCGGCCGAGCCACTGCAGGACGGCGAACGCGGCGTGTGCGTCAACACTGCCTCGGTCGCGGCCTTCGATGGGCAGATCGGCCAGATCGCCTACTCGGCCTCCAAGGGCGGCATCGTCGGCATGACGCTGCCCGCCGCGCGCGACCTCGCCGGTCAGGGCATCCGCGTGAACACGATCGCCCCGGGCCTGTTCGACACGCCATTGCTCGCGGCACTACCCCAAGAGGCACGCGAGAAGCTGGGCGCGGGCGTACCCTTCCCGCAGCGGCTCGGCACCCCTGCCGAGTATGCCCATCTGGCCTGTCACATCGTCGAGAACCGGATGCTCAACGGTGAGACGATCCGCCTCGACGGAGCCTTGCGCATGCCGCCGCGCTGAGCGGCTTTATCGTCCTCCGTCCCCGACCAATCGATCTGCTCGGCCAGCCACGTCGGGCCGTAGTCAATCAGAGCGCTGCGCTCGATCGACTCATACTCGCCGGCGCGCAAACCAAGCCAATGGACAACACGCTCCAGCGGATCGACGATCAAGACCTCATCAACGCCGTGCGCGGCGTTGAAGGGCAGCTTCTTCCACGTCTCGTCGCCGGGCGAGACGATCTCTACCGCGAGCGCGACAGTGGGATAAAACAGCTCATCTGGACCGGGCCTGTGCAGACCCCCGTCGGGTATCCGGTAGTTGTCTTCCTCGCCAACATTGAAATCCCCTAGAGCCGGCAGCAAGCCCGCCACGCGCGCAGGAGCATCGAGCAAGACTGCCAGCTGGTGCAGGATGCGGTGGTGACGGCCGTGCGGGCTCGGGTTCATGTGCAGCACCCCGTCCCACATCTCGTCGCAGCCGTCGAGACCGAGACGACGCCGACGCTCCAGCAGCGACTCAATCTCCACGGGCAGCGGATCGAGCACCACAAGCGGCATGGCGTCGAGTCTAGTGCGCGATCACGCTGAATACAAGACGCTACATTTTCGGATGCGGACGATAGAGCTTGCACACCCTCCTAATCCGACCCGACGCACCAGGCGGGACAGAGTCGTCAGCTCTCTGTCCCGCCCAGATTCGAGGTTCCGTCTCGAGCGTCCCGAGGACGCCCCGCTCTCAGGTCGATGTCATCCGCTCAGCCACGCTTGGCCCAGTCCGGGAATCTTATTGGCGAGTCCCACGGTCACTACGTGGGCGAGCACACGCGCTCAGCGCCTACCTCTTACGCGCCGGTATGCCAAGCAAGTCGCGCCACGATTTCGGCAGCCATTCCTTCCCCGAAGGGAGCGTAACCGACTCGAAGTGAGGCGTATATTCGGTCCAGCGCTCGGCTGCTCCGCGACGATCATCGACGCCACCCGCTTCGCGACGATCTTCTCGTTTGCGTACAAAACGAAACATCTGCTCAGCTTACCAGTCCTGCGAGTCCGAGCAAAGTCGCCAATGCCGCGAGAGCGAGAGCGCCTGTCAGTTGCGGCACCTTGCGAGTGAGAACGCTCTTGTTCGCGAGCACTTCGATCGCCAAATCTTCGAGCAGCCACCGTTCGAGTTCGTCGTCGTCGTAACCGCCGCGATCTTCAATGACACTGGAGACGCTCGGACCGATCTCCTTTGCCCCACCGAGCAGCACAATCCGTAGCGCCAAAACGAAAGACAGCGCAATCAGAGTAAGCGACGCAGCCCCAAAGCCATCGTCGAGCCTTGCCGCGACATAGATGGCGGCGGCAGCCACATCCAATGCCATCACGCCAATCGCGCTAGCGTCGAGCGCGGTCGAATGTGTGGCCTGCGCCTGCAATTGACTCTCAGCGAGCGAGCGAAGTGCCGCGGCCAACCTTGGTGTCATTCCCTCTGCATTCGTCACCCTTCCTATTCCGGCGAACGGCACGCATCGGGACAAACACGTGGCTGGGCCAGTTGGGGGCTACCGGCCCAGCCACGCTATGGAGGAACCTGAGAAGCGGAGGAAGTGCCTCTCAGGCAGAGGGAGAGGTGCTTCGGATGATGCTCACAAACCTTATCAGGAATATGGAGTTTTAGGAGAGGCGTTCGACCAGCATCGCCATGCCCATGCCGCCGGCGACGCACATCGACTCGATGCCGTACTTGCCGTCCTTGGTCTCCAGGTTGTTGAGCAGCGTGGTCATGATGCGTGCGCCGGTCATGCCGAACGGGTGACCGAGGGCGATCGCGCCGCCGAACGGGTTCAGCTGCTCCTCGGTGATGCCCAGCTCCTCCATGCACGGCACGATCTGCGCGGCGAATGCCTCGTTGATCTCGACCACGTCGATGTCCTCGATTTTCATGCCCGTGTTCTCGAGCAGCGCTTTGATCGCGGGGATCGGGCCGAGGCCCATCACCTCGGGACGGATCGCGGCGACGGTTGAGGCGATGATGCGCGCCTTCGGCGCCAGCCCGAGCGCGGATGCCTTCTCTTCAGACATCACGAGCACCGCGGCGGCGCCATCGTTGAGCGGACAGGCGTTGCCGGCGGTAACCGTGCCGTCGGGCCTGAACACTGGTTTCAGCGCCGCCAGCTTCTCGAGCGTCGTGCCGGGACGCGGGCCGTCGTCCTTGCTGACGACCGTCTCGGGCACGTCGATCTCGTTGCCCTCCCTGTCGACGTCTTTGTGCGCCGGCACCGTGACGGGGATGATTTCCTTATCGAAGTGGCCGCTGGCCTGAGCTTCGACAGCGCGTGTCTGGGAGATCAGCGCCCACTCGTCCTGTGCCTCGCGCGAGACTTTGCGTTCCTCGGCCACGTTCTCGGCGGTCAGGCCCATCGGGATGTAGACGTTATAGAGCGAGCCCTCCGAGCCGTCCACGAGCGGGTGGAACTCGAAGCCGCCACCGCCACCCTGCCCGGCGCGCGACACTGCCTCGACACCAGCGGAGATGTAGGTGTCGCCCTCGCCCGCTTTGATCGCGTGGAAGGCCATGCGGATCGTCTGCAGCGAGGAGGCGCAGAAGCGGTTCACCGTGGTGCCGGGTACGCGGTAGTCGATGCCGGCGATCAGGCTGGCGATGCGCCCCACGTTGTAGCCCTGCTCGCCCTCTCCATAGCCGCAGCCCATCATTACGTCGCCGATCGAGGTCTGCTCGACCTGCGGGTTGCGCTCCACGATCGCCTTCAGCGGGATCGAGGCGAGGTCGTCGGCGCGAACGGTCTTGAGCGAGCCCTTCACCGCCCTCCCGATCGGCGTGCGGATGGCGTCGACAATCACAGCTTCAGGCATGTGTGCTTCTCCTTGGTAGGTCATTGGCGGGGACGGACCCTCCACCCGCCCCGCGCAGCGCGGGAGCAGCGCGCATCTTATGCGAGATCGGGACGGGCCTAAAGATCGAGGCGAGACACGCCTAGCTCATCAAAGCCGACGTGGTGGGCCAGCTCGTGGCGAACCGTCCGTGTGACCTGCTCGCGCAAGAGGTCGGGGTCGTGGCCGAAGTCGCGCCGCAGCGTGTCCCTGAAGATCACGATCCGATCGTGCACGTCCTCGCGCGCCACGGTGCCGCCCTGGTACAGCCCGTAGGCACCGCGTGCGCGCCCGCCGTCGGAGATGACGACGGCTACATGCGCGAGCGCGTTGCGCAGCAGGTCGGGCAGGTCATCGAGCGCGTCGCGAACGAGCTCCTCGAAGTCCTCGTCGTTGAGCGGGTCCAGGCGCATGAACTCCGCTTCGTCGGGATCGACTGTCAGCCCTTCGCGGGCCACCTCTTCGGAGTGGCGCACAAGCTCATCAAACTCGGCCTCTGTTTGAAGCTCCCCACCCGCCCCGCGCCAGTTCGCCAGGCGCACCGCGGTGAAGGCGAACACTGTGGAGGCCGCGGCGACGAACAGCACGACGAGCGCCATCACCTCGACCGCTCGCACTATCCCATTGGAGCTGAGTCCCTGACCGGCAATGATCACCGCCAGGCCGACCAGCATCGCCACGAGCGCGGCCGCCGCGGTGCGGCGAAGCTTGCCGAAGGCGCCTGGCGACCTCGACACGCGCATCCCGACCCCTACTTCAGCGTACGGGCAATCACGAGCCGCTGAATCTCGTTCGTGCCCTCGTATATCTGGGTTATCTTGGCATCCCGCATCATGCGCTCGACCGGATACTCCTTGACGTAGCCGTAGCCGCCGAGCACCTGCACCGCCTCGACGGTGACCGCCATCGCGGTGTCCGAGCAGAACACCTTCGCCATCGAGGAATACTTGGCGCTCCGCGGATGACCCTGGTCGGCCATCGCGCATGCCTTATACAGCAGCTCGCGCGCGGCCGCCGTGCGGATTTCCATGTCGGCGAGCTTGAACCCTATGCCCTGGAACTCGTTGATGGCTTGGCCGAACTGCCTGCGCTCGCGCGCGTATGCCACCGCGTAGTCGGTCGCGCCCTGTGCGATGCCCACGGCCTGGGCGGCGGCGCCGAGGCGCGTGCGCTCCAGAGTCCCGAGCGCGACACGCAGCCCCCTGCCGACCTCGCCGATCACATTCTCGGCCGGCACTCGCACGTCCTCGTAGATCGGCTGGCCTGTCGGCGAGGCGCGAATGCCGAGCTTGTGCTCGAGCTTGCCCACGCTGAAGCCGGGGCGATCGGCCTCCACCACGAACGCGGTGATGCGTTTGCTCTCGCGGTCGGTGACGGCGAAGGTGACGTAGAAGTCGGCGATGCCGAGGTTCGAGATCCAGTTCTTGGTGCCATTGATGACCCACTCGCCGCCATCCTGCACTGCCGTGGTTTGCATCCCCGCGGGATCGGACCCGGCTTCGGGCTCGCTCAACGCGAACGCGGGCGACCACGCGCCGCTTGCGCACTTGGGCAGAAAACGCGCCTTCAGCTCATCGGAGCCAAACAGCTGGATCGGCAGCGTGCCGAGCTCCTGCACCATTAGGATCAGGGCACAGGCGGCGTCCACCTTGGCGATCTCCTCGACCCCCATGTTGAGCATCAGCGTGCCGGTGCCGGTGCCGCCGTACTCGGTCGGAAACGGCAGACCGAGGATGTCCTGCTCGGCGAGCACCTTGCGGATGTCCCACGGGTACTCGGCCTGCTCGTCGATCTCCGCCGAGCGCGGTGCGATCTTCTCCCGGGCGATCTGCCCGATCGTGGCGCAGAAGTCCAGGTGCTCCTGCGGGATGGTGTAAGTGTCGTCCAGGGTCACGTGCATTACCTTGATCCTAATGGCCCCGCTACGCTGGTGCTCCTATGGGTGCCCAGACCGACTCCACGCAGACGGATATCGACCCCGAGCAGCTGGCGCAGTGGATGAGTGAGGAGCCCGAATTGCAGCTCGTGGACGTGCGCGAGGACTATGAGCGCGAAGCGGGCTACATCGAGGGCTCGACCCACATTCCGCTGGTGCAACTCAGCTCGAGGGCGGATGAGATCGAGCGCGAGCGCCCGGTGGTGTTCTACTGCCGCGTGGGTGCACGCTCGGACATGGCCGCCCAGGCATTCAGGGCCAGCGGAGCACAGGCACTGTCGATGCGCGGCGGGCTCGTGCGCTGGGCAAGCGAGAACAGGCCACTCTCACCCGAGGGTGGCGTCGTGGCGGACCACTGAAAGGACACGCACATGGAGGCATCCGAGTACCCCAAGGTCACCGTGGGCGAGGGCTATGCCGTCGCCGAGGACCTCAGCGCGCTGGGCGAGGGCTATGGCTTTCACAAGCTGCGCAAGGGTCTGGGCGTGACTGCCTTTGGCGTCAACGCGATCACGATGCCGCCGGAGTTTGAATCCGGCAGTCACTATCACGACGTGCAGGAGGAGCTGTATTTCGTGCACAAGGGCACGATCGAGATGGTGTTCGGCGACGGCACCACACATCGTCTCGACGAGGGCGGGTCGGCGCGGGTGGATGCCGCCACACTGCGCAAGGTGCGCAACGTCGGCGACGGCGACGCCACCTACATTTGCGTAGGAGGCAAGGACGGGTATGTGGGGCGCGATGGACGTATGCCCGACGGAGAGCAGCGCATCGGCGGACCGCCCGGGGCCGCTTGATCGGCAAGCGACGCACGAGGGTCCCGTCGGCGGGGAGGCTCGCCGGAGACCGAGGGCCGCGCGCTAGTAGAGCAGTTCCTTCACGTAGCGCTGGTGCAAACGCCCGATCGATGTCTTTTCGGGGTGAAAGCCGATCGCGTTGAAGGCGATGCCGGTTACGGGTGCCCACGCGACGATCAGGTACACCCCGATCAGCAGCGCCGCCAGCCGCAGTCGGCGCGAGTCGGCGAGCGCGGCGAGGGGAAGCACCCACAGCACGTACCAGGGCAGCACCCAGCTGAGGGTTACGAGCAGCGCCACCGAGGCCCAGCCAGCCGCGGCCAACGACTCACGTCGGCGCCAGGCCATCCATGAGCACGCGGCAACGCACACGACGAGCACGCCGCTGAGCAGCACACGCAGCGTTTCCGTCTCGCCTCCGAGGCCGAGCGCGAAGCCGAACAGGTTGGGGATGCTCACCATCGTCACAAGGCGACCCTGGGTGGCGAGGTCGGGGAGGTGCGGGCCGAACGCGGCCACGCTTGCCGCTCCAAATACGATCGCGCCGAGGACCATGCCGAGCAGCACCTGCACCAGATCGCGGCGGCGGTGCAGCAGTGCAGCGAGTACGACCGGCAACAGAACTCCGGCCGAGGCCTTGATCGCGATGGCCGCCACGAACGCCGCTCCGGCACCGATCAGGACGGGCGAGAACCTCCGGGCTGCGGCGGCAGTGGCGACGGCGCTTGCCCCGCTCGCTTGCGCCTCGCCTGCGTCGAGGGCATCGACCCCACGCTGGTGCGAGCCATGTGCTCCATACCTTCCAAGCAACAGCAGGTAGAAGCCGAGCACGACGCAGAACATCATCAGGAAGTCGTTGTGGTCGCCGCCGAGCCCCCACACGAGCACGATCGGGTTCAGTCCCACGAACACGATCGCGGCGACCGGGTCGCGACCCAGTAGGCGCGCCGAGCGCCACACCAAAAGGACAATGCCGAGGCTCGTCAGCATCAGCAACCCCTTCAGCACCCAGAACGACGCCGCCACTCCAAGCGGCACGACCGCGAAGGTAATTAGCGTGAACAGCGGACCGTAGGGGCTGAGTAGCTGATGCCAGTTGCTGATCGCGTAGCTCGGGTCGCTGTGGGGCTCGAGCACGGGAATCGTGGTGTAGGGGTTGAGATGGTGAACAACCTCCATGCGACCATAATTGACGTAGTTGAACACGTCGGTGAGCGCCAGCGGCGGAGAGAGAAACATAATCGCGTGCACCGCCAGCACAGCGGCGATGGCCCAGCGCGCGGATAGGCGCGGCACGTATCGCAGGCCGAGCAGATAGCTCACATACATGAGCACGATGCACCCGCTGAACAGGTACTTCAGGGCCTGTCCATTGCGAGTCAGAGACGGCCACAACCCGCCCAGCGGGCCCGCCATCCAATGAGGGAAATAGCCGGGCGTGGTGGTGGCGGCGAGGATGCTCGGGCGATCGGCGGCCACCAGCACGACTAGCAGGCAGCAGGCAACGATCACAACCAGACAGCCCGCGCCGACGATCACGTCCGAACGCGACCCGGCGCGCGCAGCGAGCATGGCTCGGGGGCCATCGCGCGGGCCATGACGCTTAACGGCGGCGGGGCCCCGCAGGGCCCCGGTTGCACCTTCGCTGCCGCTCAGCGCGCTCAGAAGCTCAGAGCGTTGTGACGTTTACGGCCTTGGGACCCTTGTCGCCCTGCTCCGCGTCGTAGGACACCTTGGTGCCCTCCTGGAGCGAGCGATACCCTTCGCCGTTGATGCCGGTGTGGTGGACAAACAAGTCCTTGTCACCATCATCAGGGGTAATGAAACCGAACCCCTTGTCGTCGCTGAACCACTTCACTGTGCCGGTAGGCATGTGACTTCCTCCACGATATGTGCGTGCTGCTACGCGGAGGATGCTGCTAGAGCTTCGACCTGCGAGCGCTTGCACTGCTTTTTTTCGCCGGTCTTGCCCGGCCAGACCGCACGACGGTAGCAGGTCGGTGCGGGTGTGTGTTAGCAAGTGGTATATGCCTAGCAGCGTGCATCCCCTAGCACCAGAGCCCCCACTGAGCTTGACGCGGCTGCTGCCACCCGGACCGCCGGTGGCAGTCGAGCAGATCGTGGCCGAACTGGGACTGGGCGAGCCCGGCGAGGCAAAGCACCCGCGCCGCCCGACGGTGTTGCTCAACATGATCTCCAGCGCCGACGGCCGCGCGAGCGTGGGTGGGCGCTCGGGACCGCTCGGCGGGCCCGCCGACAAAGAGCTGTTTCACGGACTGCGCACGGTTGTCGACGCGGTGATGGCGGGTGCGGGCACGGTGCGCGCTGAGCGCTACAGGCGACTGGTGCGCGACGCGCATCGCCGCCAGATCAGGCGCGAGCGCGGGCTGGCCGAAGAACCGATTGCCGCTGTTGTGTCGGCACGGCTGGAGCTATCTGACGACGTTCCCCTCTTCAGCGAAGAGGGAGCGCGCGTGGTTGTTGTTACTCCCGCGCGCGAGGCCGTCGCCAAGACAAAAGCCAAAATCGACTATGTGCGCGCCGAGCGCAACGGCGTGCTGGACCTGCCGGGGGCGCTCGAGCAGTTGCGCGAGCGCCTGGGCGTGCGCACGCTGCTGTGCGAGGGCGGCCCGCATCTGGGCGCCCAGCTGCTCGCGGCCGGCCTCGCCGACGAACTGTTCCTGTCGCTCTCGCCGATGCTCGCGGGCGACGACCCCGAGGGCGAGGCGCTGCGAATCGTTAGCGGCATTAGCCTCGACCCGCCCGCTGCGCTGCAGCTGGTGGCGGCATTCGAGCACGAATCGCACCTGTTCCTGCGCTATCGCGTGGAGCACGGCTGAGCGCATCGTGGACCGGGGCGCACACGTGCCGACTCAGACCGCGCCGCATATGCCAACTATCAGCTGAGGGAAGGGGCGCACACGTGCGCCCCTCGGGCGGGCACATGTGCCCGCCCGGACAGCGGCGCATGCGCCGCTGTCAATCCCTCAAACCGGGGCGCGCATGCGCGCCCCGGCGCCTCGGCACATGTGCCGAGGCGAACAGCGACACATGTGTCGCTGTCACATACGAAAGCTCAACCGTCCTCATCGCCCGCGCCGCGCTCCCGCGCGAGTACGGCCACGTTGAGTACGACGCTGTTGGGCACCATAGTGGAGCCCTCCTCGGTGACGAACGTCGTGTAGAGCAGTCCGAGCGCGCCGACCGTGCCTTCGAGCTGGCCGGCGAGCGGCCCGCCCTGCAGGCGCACGCGGTCGCCGACGCGGAACGGTCGAGCGCTGAGTAGCACCGTGCCCGCGAACACGTTGCCGAGCGTTTGCTGGGCGGCGAGCCCGACGATCACGGTCGCCGCGGCACCGCCGAGCGCGAGCGTGCGCGCTTCCACACCGGCGACGCTGAGCGCAACGATGAGCGCCACAGCAACCGTGAGGAGACGGATGACGAACCCAACGGTGCCCGCCAGCGCCGGGTCCATGCGCCGGAACAGGGCCGGCCCGAACGCGCGGCCGATGTCGCGCGCGATCGCCCAGCCGAGGATCAGCAACAGCAGCACCACAGCGATCACGACCGGCGCTTCCAGCCACGAGAGGCGCCCCGCGCCGTACTTGTTCAGCCCGAGCAGCCCGCGGCGGTTTTCATACAGCACGACCACGCCCACGAACAACACTCCCAACAGCAGCGCCTCCCAGCGCGCGCGCCGTACCGCGCCGGGACTGACCTGCTGCAGCAGACCAACTTCCTCCCACGCTTGGCTGCGCGTCTCGAACATCTTCGCTGGGGTCTTCGGCGGGGGCATCGAGCATCAATGATGGTGCATGACACCGCCGTCCACGCCACGCGCAAGCGCCGTCCCACTACGCACCTGCCGGGCGCGCTCGCCGAGAGCCAAGCCGCACCGTCCGGGCCAGGCCGCCCGCACCCACCGGAAGTCAGGCCGAGTCGAGCCGCCGCGTGCTCAGGCCAGCGTGTAGATCGTCATCGCGCCGCCAAACACCAGGCAGTAGATCGCGAAGGGGACTAGCGTGCGCGTCTTGAACCAGCGCACCAGGAACGCGACCGTGAACAGTGCGGTGATGGCAGCGGAGATGCACGCCACGAGCGCCTGCCCGCGAATGCCGTTGCCGAGGTGGCCAAGCAGGTCGGGCAGCTTGACCAGACCGGCGGCGAGGATGATCGGCGTGGCGAGCAGGAAGGCGTAGCGGGCCGAGTCGCTGTGGTCCAGGCCACGCGCAAGGCCCGCCCCCATCGTGACGCCGTCGCGGCTGATGCCGGCCAGCAACGCGGTGGACTGGGCCGCGCCGATCACCAACGCCTCGCGGTACTCGAGCGTGTCCAGCTCGCGCCCCCCCTCCGGGTTGAGTCCCTCGCGCGCCGCGAGTTCGCGCACCGCGGCGCGGCGGCGAAAGCGCTCGGCGGCGAACAGGATCAGCCCGTTGACCATCAGCAGGATCGCGGCGATTTCGGGCTTGGCGGTGAGCGTCCGCAACTGGTGCTCGAAAGCCAGACCGATGATGCCGGCAGGGATGCTCGCGACGATGATCAGCCACGCCAAACGCTCGGTGCCTGTCTCTGCGCGACGCGTGGTGAGCGTGTGGAAGAACGCCTTCACGATTTCCACCCACGTGCTCCAGTAGTAGACGAGCAGCCCGAGCGCACTGCCGACGTGCAGCATTACGACGAACGCAAGCCAAAAGGACTCCGCTTCGGACTGCGCGTCGACCAGCTTGTTCCAGCCGAACAGCGTCGGGAACAGCACGGTGTGGCCGAGGCTGGAGATCGGGAAAAGCTCAGTGACGCCCTGCAGGATGCCGAGCACGATCGCCTGGAAGTAGCTGATGGCCGAGGCGAGAAGGAAGCCGATTGAGGCTAGCGACATCGCGGGAGCATACGGCAGCCCGACGACGCCACGAGGCGCTTAGCCACGTGGCATGACCGTCTCGCGAGCGGTCTTTGGAGACGGCTGTACGTGCCCTTCCAATACACGATCTCTGCCGCCGGCTGATCTTGTAGCCTATTGTCTGCATCACGCTCATGCGCGCGATATGCTGGTGTCATGCGGGCACTCGTCCTGGATCCACCGAGCGCAGGGTTGGAGCAGATACTCGAGCGCCGTCGGCGCTCGGGGCTCGATCGCCTCGACGAGATATGGGAAGGAGTACTGCACATGGTTCCCGCGCCCTCAGGTCAACATGCGGAGATGGCGCAACAGCTGGCCGAGCTGCTTGGCCCGCCGGCAAGAGCCGCCGGCATGGTGCCCGCGATCGGCGAGTTCAACCTGGGCGATTCCGAAGAGGACTTCCGGGTACCCGACGGCGCCGTCCACCGCACGCGCCCACACGGCACCTGGCATCCGACCGCCGCACTCGTCATCGAGATCGTCTCACCGAACGACGAGAGCTGGGAGAAGCTGCCGTTTTACGCCGCCCACGACGTCGACGAGGTGCTGATCGTAGATCCCCAGGAGCGCTCGGTCAGCTGGCTTGCTCTCGACGGCCAGCGCTACAGCCCAGTCGAGCACAGCGGCCTCGTGGACCTCGGGGCACAGCAGCTCTCGCAGCTGATCGACTGGCCGCCGGTCGAGGACATGGCCGCTAAACCGGATCGATAGCCGGAAAACTCACCTCGACCACGAGTCCTCCCTGTGCCAGCACCCGGGCGGCGAGTGTCGCCCCATGCGTGTCGGCGATCGCCCGCACGATCGAGAGCCCGAGGCCGTGCCCGTCGCCGTGGGCGGCGCGATCGGGGGCGAGCCGCTGGAAGGGTTGGAAGAGGCGCTCGATCTCCGCGGGCGGCACCCGCGGTCCGCTATTTGACACAGAGAGCACCGCCACCCCGGCTCGACCGGCCGTCGTAACCTCGACCCGACCACCGGCCACGTTGTGGCGCAGCGCGTTGTCGAGCAGGTTCGCGACCAGGCGCTCGAGGAGGCGAACGTCACCTACAGTCGGTGCCGGGTCGATAGCGGCGCTCAGGCTCAGCCCGCGACGCTCGATCTCCCCCTCCCGAGCGAGCAGCGCCTCGCTGGTCAGGGCGCCCAGGTCGAGGCGTTCCCGCCGCTCCGGTCCGCGCTCGCCGCTGGCGAGTGTGAGCAGCGCCTCGATCAGCCGCTCCTGCTCTTGGCCGCTCGCCAGCACGCGCTCGCAGGTCGCGCGCAGCGAGGCGTAGTCGGCGTCGGGATCGGCGAGCGCCACCTCAAGCAGCGCGCGCTCGACGGTGAGCGGCGTGCGCAGCTCGTGTGAGGCGTTGGCCACGAACTGGCGCTGGGATTGAAAGGAGGACTCCAGGCGTGAGAGCAACCCATCGAAGGTGTCCCCCAGTTCGGTCAGCTCGTCGTCGGGGCCCTCCAGCGCGAGGCGCTCGTGTAGGTTGCTGGCCGAGATCTCACGCGCGGCGCTTGTGATCTTGTGCAGCGGGCGCAGCACCCGTCCGGCGATCAGCCAACCCAGCCCCATCGACGCGACCGCCATGATCGCCAGCGCGATCCCCGACATGATCAAGAGCTGGTGCAGTTCGGCGCTGTGCTGCTGGGTGGCGAGCGTGTGCAGCTGGCGCACCTGATACTGCACCTGCTGTGGAGTGACCGACACGGGCCCCGAGGTGCGGACGCCTTCGGGCACCTGCACTGCGGCGCCGGTGCTTTCTGGCACGGGCACGACATGGGTGCTTTTGGTCGCGTGCCTCGAGGCGTGGGCACTTTCGGACAAGTACCCCAAGGCCTGGGCGCTTTCGGACACGCGCCCTGAGGGACGAGCGCTCGCGGACCCCTGTCCCGAGGCCTGGGCGCTTCCAGACACGTGCCCTGAGGGACGAGCACTTTCGGACACGTGCACTGCGGCACCGTGGGCCTTGACGTGCACTTGAAAGATCTGTGCCCCTCCCGGCGAGATCCCCGGGACCCTCCCCACGATCGACCCCTGCACGCCGCCCTTGGAGAAGGTCACCTCCTCGCTGCCCGATCCCTTCACCAGCAGGTATGTGGTCGCCAGCAACGCCGCGCCCGAGACGAGAAACAGCGCGCCATACATCAGCGTGAGCCGCAGCCGCACGGTGCGCCGCGGCATGCGTGAGCCGATCCAGCTCGCCGCCAGCGCGCGCGGGCCGCGGGGTAGGCGCGCCCGCGGTGTTGCCGGCCCGTCGAGCGGTGGCGGCGGCGAGGCGGTCTGATCGGAGGCGCTCATCGCGATCGCTAAAGACGGTAGCCGGCCTGCTGCACCGTTTCGATCAGCGGCGGCTCGCCGAGCTTTGAGCGCAGGCGCCTGATCGTGACCTTGACGGTCGTGGTGAACGGATCGGCCGCCTCATCCCATACTCGCTGCAACAGCTCCTCCGAGGAGACGACGCGCCCCTGCGCGGCGAGCAGGTACTCCAACAGCGCGAACTCCTTCGGGCTCAGCGCAAGGCGCCGCCCGTCGCGCGTGACGACGCGGTGGGCTGGATCGAGCCGCAGGTCGCCGTGCACGAGCGTCGGCGGCAGCGGCGGGTGTGAGCGCCTGCCGAGCGCACGAACGCGGGCCACCAGCTCGGCGAAGGCAAACGGCTTTGGCAGGTAGTCGTCGGCGCCGAGGCTGAGGCCGTCCACGCGATCCTCGATCGTGGTTGCCGCCGTGAGCATCAGGATGCGCGTGACGCGCGCTTGGGCCACCAGCGAGCGACAGACCTCGTCGCCGTGCACGTCGGGCAGGTCGCGGTCGAGCACAACCACGTCGTAGTCGGTGATCGCCACATGCGCGAGCGCGTCGCGCCCGTCGCGGGCGATATCCACAGCGAATCCCTCGCGGCGCAAGCCGGTCGCGACCGTGTCGGCCAGCTCGACGTGGTCCTCGACCAGCAACACCCGCATCTCTCAAGCGTGCCCGATTTGCGGTTACAACGCGGTGACAGCGACGCTCACCGTGGTGTAACCGCCACTTGCGTACAACCTCGCTGCACCCGCGCGCACCGACAAAAGGAGCAGAACCAAATGAAGACGCCGCGACTTGCAATCCCGCTGAGCATCCTGGGCGTGATCGCCGCGAGCCTGATCCTGGCCGCCTGCGGCGGAACCTCGCCCTCGAACGCGGCGTCAAACGAACAGTCAAAGGAACAGAAGGCGGAAGCGAAGTTCGCCGACTTCGCCAAATGCCTGCGCGAACACGGGGTCAACGCCGAATCCGTCTCGCATTCCGGTGGCGCTCATGGCCTGAAGGTATCGCCCGGTTCGGGTGGACCTCAACAGTTCGAAGCGGCGGAAAAGGCCTGCGCTCGCTACCGGCCCGCACCACAGAAGGCGAACCTCTCGCCGCAGCAGAAGGTGGAACAGGAAGAATCGGTGCGCAAGTTCGCCAAGTGCATGCGCGAACACGGGGTCAAAGTCGAAGCCTCCACCCGGGGCGGGGGCATCCAGATCCGGATCCACGCGCATCCGGGCGCCGAAGGTGCCCCGAATCCCGAAAGCCCCGCGTTCCAGACGGCGCAGAAGGACTGCTCGGGTCTGCTTCCGGGCGGCGGCCCCAAGGGCGGTCCGCCCGGCCCCGGTCAGGCCAAGAGCACCAGCGGCAGCGAATCCGAGGGTGTGTTCTCCACGCGAGCGGGCGGCTGAGTCAATGGGCGCATCCGATCCCGACCGGCCGCGGGACGCCGCGACGGCGACCACCGGCGCGCTGAGCGATGAGCTTCCGAGTGGGGAGTCTGCGAACGATGAGCTCCCGAGCCGGGAGCCCGTGAGCAAAGAGGCCGGCGATCGGCCCGAAGGAGACGCAACCGGGAGCAGCCGGAGCAAGCGGTGGGCGGCGCTGGCTGCGGTCGTGCTGGCGACGGTCGTCGTGGTCGCGGTCGTACTGATCACCTCGGGCTCCTCGCCCCACCACCCCGCCGGCACGGACGTGCCCGCGGGGCAGACCACAGCCGAAGTCACGCGTCGCACGCTGAGTGAAAGCTCAACCGTCGACGGCACACTCGGCTACGGCACCACGCTTGAACTGTACGACCGGCTGTCGGGGACGTTCACGTGGCTGCCGGCGGTGGGCACGACGATCGGGAGGGGTGGGACGCTGTGGCGGGTGAACAACCAGCCGGTGGCGCTGATGTATGGGTCGGTGCCGGCGTATCGCACGCTCGAGCAGGGCGTCAGCGACGGCCCCGACGTGACGGAGCTGAACGAGAACCTGATCGACCTCGGCTACGACCCCTATGGCGAGATCGCCGACTACGAAGACTTCAGCGAAGCGACCACCGCGGCCGTGCGGCGCTGGCAGCACGCCGAGGGCATGCCTGAAACGGGCAAGGTCGAACTGGGCCGCATCGTGTTCGTCCCCGGCGCGCGGCGTGTCACCGCCGTGAAGGTTGTCTTGGGCCAGGACCCGCCGGGCGGCGCCGGCGAAAAAGAACCCGCCTCCGAAGACCAGGGATCGAAAGAACCGTCTTCCAAAGAACCAGCCTCGAAAGAACCAGCCTCGAAAGAACCCGACTCCAAGGAACCCGACTCCAAAGAACCCACCTCGAAACAACCAGCCTCGAAAAAAGAACCGGCATCGAAAAAACCAGCCGGCAAAGAAGCCTCCAAAGAGCCGGCGGCCAAAGAACCCGCCTCCAAAGAACCGTCCACCAAAGCACCGTCCACCAAAGAGCCGGCTTCCAAAGAACCGGATTCCGGGGGCGCAGACGAACCGGGAGGGGGCGCCGGCGCGGGCATGGTGGTGCTCGACACCACTCCCACCCAACAGCTGGTAACGCTCAAACTCAAGGCCGAACAACAGACGCTTGCCCGCGTCGGCGAGGTGGCGCCGGTGACGCTCCCCGGCAACCGGGTGGTGCGGGGGCGAATCGTCGAAGTGGGCAGCGTCGCCGAAGTCAAAGAAAGCGCCGGCGACGAAAAGGGCGGGGGCTCGGGAGGGGAATCGGAATCGGCGACGATCCCGGTGACGCTCGCGCTCGAGCACCCGGTGGCGCATCTCGACGAGGCGCCGGTGAGCGTCGAACTGGTCAAGAGCGTCCGCCGCGGAGTGCTCGCGGTGCCCGCAACCGCGCTGACGGCGACCGCGGGCGGTAGCTATGCGATCGAGACGCTGAAGGATGGTCGCCGGATCGCACTGACGGTGACGCCGGGGATGTTCGCCGACGGCTACGTGCAGGTCGAAGGCGCGGGCGTCCGCGAAGGGCTGACGGTGATCGAGTCCGAATGAGGTCGAACGGCAATACCAAAGGCCCGGCGACGACCGAGTCCGGATGAGCGTGGACGACGATACTCACGCGCACGCGCCCGTTCTGGAGCTGATCGAGGTGGTCAAGGAATACCCCGGCGGCGTACAGGCGCTGCGCGGAGTCGACCTGACGGTGGAAGAGGGCGAGCTGTGCGCGATCATCGGCCCTTCGGGGTCGGGCAAGTCGACGTTGCTGCACATCATGGGCACGCTCGAAAGACCGACGAGCGGTGTCGTGCGGATCGCCGGCGTGGACGCGGCGGAGGTCAGCGACGGCGAGCTGGCGGCGCTGCGCGCGTGGCGGATCGGGTTCGTGTTCCAGCAATTCCACCTACTGGAGGCTCACACGGCACTGGAGAACGTGGCGACCGGCCTGCTCTACACCGGCACCCCCGCCCGCGAGCGCCGCGGGGCCGCCCGCGCGGCGTTGGAGCGGGTCGGACTCGCCCATCGCGCGCAGCACACCTCGGCGCTGCTGTCGGGCGGCGAGCGCCAGCGCGTCGCGATCGCCCGCGCACTCGTGAGCTCGCCGGCGATCGTGCTCGCCGACGAGCCGACGGGCAATCTCGACACGGCCAGCGGAGCCGGAGTGCTGGAGCTGCTGCGGGCGCTCAACGAGCAGGGCACGACGGTCGTAGTGATCACCCACGATCGCGAGATCGCCGCCACGCTGCCCCGGCGCGTGGAGGTGCGCGACGGGCGCCTGATCCACGACGATCAGATCCCGGCGTACACATGAGCACATCCTCGACGCTCCCCCGCAGCCGCCTGCTGGGCGCCGACGTGTTGCGGGTGGCGAGCGTGGGGTTGCGCACCCGCCGCCTGCGTGCCGCCCTGTCGGCGCTGGGGGTGGCGATCGGGATCGCGGCGATGGTCGCCGTGCTTGGGATCTCGGACTCCAGCAAGGCGGGCCTGCAGGCCGAGCTGAACGAACTGGGCACGAATCTGCTGACGGTCGCGCCCGGCCAGACGAACTTCGGCGAAACAGCACAGCTGCCCGAAGCGGCCGACCAGGCCGTGCGCAACCTGCCGAGCGTGCTCTCGGCGGCCGCCATCACGACCGTGTCGACGGCAAGCGTGCGGCGCAACCCCTACATCGAAGCGGCGGAAACCGGTGGAATCGGCGTGTACGCCGCCGACCCGGGCCTGCTGGCGACGCTCGGCGGGCGGATGCTCTCCGGCCGCTTCCTGGACTCCGCCAACGAACGCTACCCGCTGGTAGTGCTCGGCACGATCGCCGCTCAGCGCCTGGGCGTGCAGGCGCTGAGCGTGAACGGACGCCCGGTGCAGGTGTATCTCGGCGACCAGTGGTTCACGGTCGCGGGCGTGATCGCGCCACTGCCGCTGGCGCCGGAAATCGAACGCGCCGCACTGATCGGCTATCCGGTCGCGCACACGCTGTTCGGGACGAGCCGGCACGCGAGCACGCTGTACGTGCGAGCGGACCCCGAACGCGTGCGCGAAGCGGACTCGCTGCTGGCGGCGACCGCCGATGCGCAGAACCCCGAACAGGCCACGGTCAGCCGCCCCTCAGACGCGCTGCAGGCGCGCGCGGACGCGCAGAGCACGCTCACGGCGGTGTTCCTCGGCCTCGGCGCTGTGGCGCTGTTGGTGGGGGGCGTGGGAATCGCCAATGTGATGGTTATCTCAGTGCTCGAGCGCCGCCCGGAGATCGGCCTGCGCCGCGCGCTCGGAGCGCGCGCGGTCCACATCGGCGTGCAGTTCCTCGGCGAGTCTGTCCTGCTCTCCGCCCTCGGCGGCTGCGCGGGGATCGCACTCGGCGCCGCGGCGACCGCCCTCTACGCGCAGACCCAGGGCTGGATCGTGGTCGTGCCCATGCTGTCCGTGGCCGGCGCGATCGCGATCGCACTGTTGCTCGGCGCGCTGGCCGGCCTGTATCCGGCGGTGCGCGCCGCCCGCCTCGCGCCGGCGGCGGCGTTGCGGAGCGTGTGAATCCAGCCTCAGCGTTACGCCATTTGTGAGTCCGCGACGAGTGCGGCGTGTGCGAATCGAGCGGCGGCGTTGCGCAGCGTGTGAATCGGTATGACGCGCTCAAACCACGCGTCAGATACCGCCGCGACGCCGTGCAACCCATCCGGCGCCGAGCACGAGCACGACGACCACTATCCCCGCGACGCGCAGGTCCACGAGCGTTGAGCCGCGCGCGTGGAATCCAACTGCCGCGATGAGCACAATGGCCAGGAAAGCGAGCCTGACGTAGAGAAGATTCTTATTGCGACCGCGACGACCCATGGGAAGAAAAGCTGACTCTACTTGCTGAGCGCCCATGTCTGTCGCAGGTCCCTTCACACCACTTTCACACAATAGTTCCCGACTGATCACAAAGTGCGCCATTTGCAGGGAGAACCTATCGGTATGACAACGCGAGTAGACATGCACTGTCACTCCACTGCCTCGCAAGTGTCAAAGCTCGGCGTGCAACGTGCACTCGGGCTGCCGGAGTGCGCGACGCCGCCCGAGGAGGTTTACGAGCTGGCCAAGCGCCGGGGCATGGACTTTGTGACGATCACCGACCACGACACGATCGACGGGGTGCTGAGCATCGCCGACCGCGAGGACGTGTTCGTCTCAGAGGAGCTGACCGCTCACTTCCGCGGCGAGCCCCAGGCGGTGCACGTGCTCTGCTACGGAATAACGCCCGAGGATCACGAGTGGCTACAGGCCAACAGTGGCGATGTCGAACTGTGCGCGATGTACCTCTACGACCGGGAGATCGCATGTGCGCTTGCTCATCCCTACTACGCGGTTGGCGCCCCCCTGACAGCGCGCCATCGCCGCCGGCTCTCCGAGCTGTTCGATATCTGGGAGACGCGCAACGGCGCGCGCGCCCGCGAGCTGAATCGCCCGGCGGCTATGTACGTCGCGACGCTCGACGGCATCGGCATCGGCGGCAGCGACGATCACGCCGGGGTTGACATCGGGCGCACGTGGACCGAAGCGCCGGCGGCGAGTACGCCGAGCGAGTTCCTGGAGCACATGCGCGCTGGCCGAGTAACTGCGCGCGGCAAACAGGGCAGTGCCGCCAAGTGGGCACATGCGGCAATCGCATTGACGGCACGCTCGCTCGGACACGGCGACGAGGAGGCACCGCGGGCCGCACCCGACCCGCGAACGGTTATGACGATGGTCCAGCGACTGCTACGAGAGGGCGACGCGCGCGAGGGTGCAACCGGCGCGGACCTTACGCCAGCCGATGCCCGCTGCCTGTTGCGCGCATGGCTGGCGGCGGTCGAACTCGATCATCTAGACGAGCGTGGCTTGATCGCCCATATGCAGGAGGAGAGCTTCAGCCACTCCGACCTATATCGCCGCGCGTGTCGCCTGCATGAGCGCAAGCTGGCAAGCGCTGTCGAGCACGCGATCGGCGCCCTCACGAGCGAGACGGTGGACGAGCGTGAGGTCGGCGCGGCGGCAAGCGGGCTGTTCGAGAGCTGCATCGCGGCGATCCCATACGCACCTGCCACCGCGTTCCTAGCCAGCGAGCAGGCGAAGCTCGCGCGCACCGGCGCTGTGTCCGAAGGCGAGCCGCCCCGTATTGCGATCCTCGCCGACGGGATCGGCTCCACCCACGGCGTGAGCCGCACGATCGAGGAGATCCGCCGGCGCGGCGTGCCTGGCTTTGAGATCGAGGTCGTGGCCACCGACCCCGAAGTGGACCGGCGCCTCTCGGCCGTGGCCGAGTTCGACGTACCGTTCTACCCTGGCCTGCGCATCGGTGTGCCGAGCCTCTCCGCCGCCGCGCAAACGCTCGCCGACGGCGACTTCGACGCGATCCACGTGTGCTCGCCGGGTCCGACCGGCGTCGCCGGAGCGCTGCTGGGGCGCGCGCTCGGGTTGCCGCTGATCGGCAGCTACCACACCGAGCTGACCGCCTACGCACAGCTGCGCTCGGGACGCAAGCGGGTGGCGGAGGCGATGGAGATGGCAGTTGCCACGTTCTACAACGCATGTGACCTGGTGCTATCCCCCAGCCCCGCCTCCGACGAGGCACTCGCCTCGATCGGGATGAGCTCGGAGAAGGTGTTGCGCTGGGACCGCGGAGTGGACACCTCGCGCTTTGACCCCGCATTGCGTGAGGAGGCGCTGCGCGTGAGCTGGGCGAGCGACACGAGCGCATCTACACAACACGCACCCTCCGGCGGGTACACGTCTGCCTCCAGCGGGTACACGTCCGGCGAGCGCCTCGCCGATGACACCACGGGCACGTCGGGGCCGATCAATGTCCTCTACGCCGGGCGCATCACCCACGAGAAGGGCGCCGACCTGCTCGCCGGCGCGTTTCTCGCCGCCTGCGAGCGTGACCCACGCCTGCACCTGGTGCTGGCCGGCGACGGCCCCGAGCGCGAACGCCTGGGCGAACGTGTCGGCGAGCACGCGAGCTTCCTTGGCTGGCAGCGTGGAGCCGACCTCGCAAGAACCTACGCCTCGGCTGACATCTTCCTGTTCCCCAGTTCCACTGACACCTTCGGCCAGGTGATTCTCGAGGCACAGGCGTCAGGACTGCCGGTGCTTGCGGTTGCGGCCGGCGGGCCGCTCGAGTTGGTGCAGGACGGTGTGACGGGGTTGCTGCGCGACGCCGACCCGGAGCAGCTTGCCGACGCGCTTCTGACACTCGCCAACTCTCCGGCGCTGCGCGAGCGCTTGGCCGCCGCGGCACTCGGCGCAGCGCGCGAGCGCACCTGGGAGCGAGCCCTGCAGCGCCTCGCGGACGGCTACCGGCGTGCGCTCGATCCGGCCACTGGGTCCTCAATCGATGCAACGCGTTTGGTCGCATGAGCCCGGAGCGCCGCAAGATCGCCGTGGCGCTCCACGACATCGAGCCGGCGACATTCGAGCGCTGCGCGCTGATTCGCGACTGGCTGGACGACCACGGCGTGGATCATGTGACGCTGCTCGTCATCCCCGCGCGCGACTTGCACCCGCTGGCCGAGCGCTCGCCCGAGATGGTGAGCTGGCTGATCGAGCGCGAACGGGGCGGCGACGCGATTGCTCAGCACGGCTTCCAGCACTTGCGGTCGCGTCGCTCGCTCGGAGCGTACGCGACACTTCGAACCTTCAACGCCGACCACGAAAGCGAGTTCGTGGGACTCGACGCGCATGAGACGCGCCGTGCCGTGGACGCCGGCTGGCGTGTGCTGAAGCTCGCCGGCATCGAGCCACGCGGGTTCGTGGCGCCGGGCTACGCCTACACCCCGGCGCTGCGGCACACGCTCGGTGAGCGCTTCCACTGGTGGGCGGCTCTGCTGGGCCTGCACCGTGCGCATCCCGGCGGCGGGCGTGTTGCCAGCCAGGCCGAGCGCAACCGGCTCGGACCGCCGATCGCACTGTCGAGCGCCGGACGGCTGCGCCGCGCACTGTCCCCCGCCCTGCTGCGTACCGGCGCGCTGCTCTCAGCAGGCACGCTGCGGCTGGACCTGCACCCCGCGGACCTCGACGATCCACGGCACATGTTGGCGCTGGAGTGGGTGCTCAAGCGCTCAGCGCGCACACGCGAGGCGGTGACCTACGAGCAGTTGGCGTTTGCGGCGGCGCCTTGAACGTCAGTCGACGCTGGCCGGCTCGGCAACGGGGGACTCCGCGGCAGGTTGGACCTCAGGATCACGGCCCTCGCCGAGAGCACTCGCCTTCTGGGCGGGACGTACATAGAACAGCCACACAGCTGCGCCCGCAAACAGCATTCCGCACAACAGCCAGCCCAGGGTGGTCGTGCCCACACCCACATACTTCAGGCCCGAAGCAGCGACCACGAAGGTGATCATCGGGCGGATGTAGCGGTCGGGGGCACTGGAGGAGACCAGCGAGCCGACGAACACGGCAGGGACACTGCCGAGGATCAGCGATGCGGTCACACCGAACTCGACATGACCGAAGGCGAGCGCGCCAAGGGCCGCAGCCAGCGTGAGCGGCACGGCCTGGGCGAGGTCGGTGCCGACCAACTGCTTGGCGCCGATCATCGGGTATAGAAACAGCAGCATCACGATCAACAGCGAACCGGATCCGACCGAAGTCATGCCGACGATGATGCCGCCGATCATGCCGATCAAGATCGTGGGCAGCGGCCTGGGGACGACGTCGTGTGCGAGGGCAGTGCGGCTCGTGCCGGTGCGGCGATCGAGTACGTAGCGCACCACCATCGCGGTGGCCCCAACCAGCAGCGCCGAGCCGAGCGCGACCTCGATGTTTTCCTGCGCTTCCTTACTGTTGCCCATCACGTGAAGCAGGTACGCGCCAAGGAACGCCATCGGCACCGACCCGAGCACCATCCAGCCGACCAGACGCATGTTGACGGTGCCGCGCCTGAAGTGCACGCCGGCACCGATCGGGCGCATCACGACGGCCGCGACCAGATCGCTCGATATCGCCGAGGAGGGTGTGACCCCGAACAGCAGGATCAGCATCGGCGTCATCAGGGCGCCGCCGCCGGCACCGGTCATACCGACCAGAAAGCCGATGATGGCACTGCCGAGAACGATGTATGGATCGATGTGGATGAGGGTCCCCTCCCCGGTGATTGACTCCGCACCGCCCCGACCAATCGCTGGTCGAGGGCAGGAGAGGAAGGGTAGACGCAATCGGTGCTCAGCCGCGACGCACGGCACCCCGCGCGGCGCGCCGAATCGATAGCGCGAGCAACACGAGTACCGCGACCGGCATCACCCACCACGAGGAGAGCGACGTTTCAGAGATTGCGGCCGTGAGCCCCAGCGCCAGCGCGACCCCAAGCGCAGTGCGCCAGTCCTCGCCCACGACGAAATCCCACACACCCCGAAAGAACGCCCGTATGCGGCTCATGCGCCCGCCCTCGTAGGCTCGCCTGCCTCGACGGACGCCGACTCAGCCCCGACGAGTGGAACCGCGCGCCGCAAAGCCCACACGATCGCGTTGGCGACGAGCAGCACACCCGGGATCAGCGCGAGCAGGGCGGCGTCGCCACCCGGCCAAATGGCCCCGGCACCCTCCGCGCCCCAGAACATGCCGAACGAGCTGAGCATCACCCCAACCGCGAACTTCATCGTGTTCTCGGGCACCCGCGCCAATGGCGCTCGGGCAGCCACACCGGCCGCGATCACCACGAGCACAGCGGCCGCAGCAGCCGCTGTAGCCAGGGGAATGTGTTTCTGATTGGCGCCGAAGGTGAGCACGATAAACGCCACCTCCAGGCCCTCCAGAAGCACTCCCTTGAAGGAGATCGCAAAGGCATAACCGTCGAAGCCGGCCGGCTTGACGCCAAGCGCGCGGGCCGCCTCGGCCTCTTCGCGGTAGATCTCCAGCTCGTCGTGCTTGGCCTTCAGCCCGGAGGAGCGCAAGATCGCCTTGCGCAGCCACTGCAGCCCGAAGATGAGAAGCAGGCCGCCCACCACCACCCTGAGCACGCCGATCGGCAGCGAGATCAGCGTCGGACCGAGGGCTGCGACGATCGCGGCAAGCGCGAGCATGGCAGCACCGACGCCGCTCATCGTCGAGGACCAGCTGCGCGTGGTACCGACCGCGAGCACGATCGTCAGCGCCTCGACCGCCTCCACCGCGCAAGCCAGAAAGACCGATACGGCGAGTCCTATATCCGCGCCGCTCATGCTGGTGTTGTTTCGGGTCGACGGACAGAGTTGGCCGTTGAGGGGACTCGAGGATCGGCCGAGATCGAAGCGCTACTTGGCCACCGGTGAGACTTGGAAATGATGGGACCGACCTGATCCGTCAGGACCGTAACGCTCAGCCCACCCACACGGACAGCTCCTCGAGCGCATCGGGGATCACGTAGTAATAGGCCCACAGGCCCTGACGCTCGGAGTCGACGATCCCGGCGTCGCGCAACTTCTTGAGGTGATGGGAGAGCGTCGGCTGGGCGATGTCGAACAACGGCACCAGCTCACAGACGCAAACCTTGCCAGCGTGCTTGCGTAGTACGTCCACCAACTGTAGGCGAATCGGGTCGCCAAGCGCCTTGGCGACCTCGGCCATGCGGAGCGCTTGTTCGCGCTGCACGTCTGGGTATACGACAGGCTCGCAGCAGCGCTCGCCGGCGGCTCGCTTCTGCTTGGGAGCCAGCTCCAAATCGACGGACATCGATCTACTTATATCAATAACACTTATGTTTGTCTATGTAATACGATGGGGCCGTGTCGACGGTCGCGGTCATCACCGACATCCACGGCAACCTCCCGGCGCTGCAAGCCGCGCTTGCGCGTATCGAGGAGCTTGGGATAGAGCGCGTGTTCTGCGGCGGCGACCTGGTGGGCTACGGCCCGCATCCCAATGAGGTTTGCGCCCTGATCAAGCGGCGCGAGATTCCGACGATCCACGGCAACTATGACTACGCCATCGCGCGCAACCTCAAGGACTGCGGCTGCGCGTATGTCACCGTGCGCGACCGCGAGCTTGGACAGCTCTCCGTGGACTGGACGCTCGCGCACACGAGCCAGGAAGCCAAGGACTTCATGCGCGAGCTGCCATTCGATCTGCGCTTCCCGGTCGGCGATGTCGACGTTCACCTTGTCCACGGCTCGCCAAGGAAGGTCAACGAGTACTTGTTCGAGGACAAGCCGGCCCGGCTGTATGAACGCCTCGCTGCCGCCGAGAGCGGCCCGGTGCTCGTGTTCGGGCACACCCACAAGCCGTGGGTGCACGAGTATGGCGGGGTGCTTTTCGCTAACTGCGGCTCGGTTGGCAAGCCCAAGGACGGCGACCCGCGCGCGGCATTTGCGATTCTCGCGCCGGACAAGGACAGCGTAGAAGTGAGCATTGAGCGCGTCGAGTACGACGCGGCCAGGGTTGCAACGGAAGTCCGCGAGGCCGGACTCCCCGACGAGTTTGCCCACAAACTCCTGGTTGGGGCATGAGCGACGCCCCGCTTGCCCGCCGCCTGCTTGCCGAGCTGTTGGGCTCGGCATTTCTAGCGGCGCTGGTCATCGGCTCGGGCATCGCGGCGCAAACGCTTTCGCCGAACGACGTTGGCCTTCAGCTGTTCGAGAACGCCGCGGCAACTGCGGCGGGCCTGTTCACCATCATCCTCATGTTCGGCCCCATCTCCGGCGGGCACTTCAACCCGGTTGTCTCGCTCGCCGACGCGAGCTTCGGCGGCATCGGCCGGCGCGACGCGCTCGCCTACATCCCCGCGCAAATCGTCGGCTGCATACTCGGCGCCGTCACAGCGAACGGCATGTTCTCGCTCGCCGCCATCAGCATTTCCACCCACCATCGTGCCTCACCCGCACATGTACTCTCCGAGGCGATCGCCACGACGGGCCTGCTGCTCGTGATCTTCTCGCTCGCGCGCAGCAAACGCGCAAACACGATCCCGGCGGCGGTCGGCGCGTACATCGGCGCTGCCTACTTCTTCACAAGTTCCGCCAGCTTCGCCAACCCCGCGATCACGGTCGGACGCATATTCTCTAACACGTTTGCGGGAATAGCGCCCGCATCCGCGCCCGGCTTCATTGTTGCGCAGCTGGTCGGCGGAGCCTGCGCGATCGTACTCATCAGAGTGCTCTATCCGGGCGTGACGCCGACCGAGGCGCAGGAGATCCTGCTGCCGCACCGGGACAGGCCCCCAGACCCAGACGCGACAGCCACGGCCAGCGTCGGCATCTGAGCCTGTTCTGACCTACCTGCCTATTACGCCTCGAAATGCCCAGCGTGGCACGTGACGCTTGAGGTTGACTGCCCAGCCGTCTAGGGTGCGCCGGCACCCGGCGGCGGGTACAGCCCGGGTCCGCCTGGACCAGCGCCCGGACCGCCGCGATGCGCTGCTTGAAGCCGTCCCTGCCACACCGCCTTGGCGCCGAGATCGCCGGTCCTGAAGGTCATGTAGCCGGCACCGATCGACAACAGCACGAGCGCGACACACAAAGCGCTCACCACCGGCTTGGGCGACAGCAGGCGATCAACGAAACCCAAACCGGTCGGCATGCCGCCCGAGATCCGCTGTGCAGCGAAGGTGACGATCAGCGTCGCGGTAAACGCCACATAGACAATGGCGAGGATGTGGGCGGCGTGTGAATGTTCGGAGATCAGCACGGCCGCCTGACCCTGCAGGTGCAGCGCAGCGCGCAGTGCGGCGCCGGCCTGCATCGTCAGGAAGATCGAACTCATCGCGACGATCGACACCAAAGCAAGCGCGATCCCGTAGCGCGAAAGCCACTCGCGCTTGACGACAAAGACTATTGCCACCACGATCGTAGTCGGGATCAAGACCACCGGCACGTGCACGAACAATGGATGCGCGGGCAGCCCGCTGTAGATCGTGGTTATGCGGATCGGCAGCGTGAGGAAGCCGAGGAGCGCGAGAAGCGTGAGCACGAACTCGGCGCGTCGCCAGTCGACTCCGGGGCGGCCCTCTGCAGCAACGCTGTCGGTGCTCACGGGGGGCGAGGCTATTGGTGGAGAATAAGCAATCTCTAAATCCCGGGGGGCCGAGGTTCCTCCACAGATTCGGGCATTGCCGGAAAAACAAGCGTGAGCCTCATCGTGAGGCCAACCCTCTCGTTCGCTAAGGGAAGTCTCACTCGGTCTTACACCTGGGTTTAACCGCTGGCGTGAGGCTGGCGCTGCCCGCAACGCGCGGGTCCACGGATGCCCGCCGACGACGACCTACTCGACCCTTCGACTCTCGCCGCCAACGCGCGTAGGGACAGGCGTCGCCGCGAGAGCGAGCGTGCAAGAGCACGGCGTCGACGTCGTTGGGTGGTCCCGATTGCGCTCGGCGTCCTCATCGCGGTGGCGGTCGCTGCCAGCTCGGGCGGTGAAGGGTCGAAGTCGCCCGGCACTGCCGGAGCAGGCAAGTCATCACCGTCGAACGCACACTCGGCGGGCACGACTCCCGTGCGAGTGACGGTTGCACAAACCGGCACGCTCCCAGCAGCCGAGCAGGACGCCGCCGCCGTTACGATGGGTCCAAGCACCTTTCTGCTCATAGGCGGCATCGACCAAGCCGAAGAATCGGTTTCGAGCATCGTCAGGGCCACCAGCTCACAGGGTCGTATGATCGGTACCCTGCCGGCCAAACTCCACGACGCGTCCGCAAGCCTCACCGGCGGAACCGCCTACCTGTTCGGCGGCGGCGTCGTCAGCTCGTTTCCGCAGATCACCAGGATCAACGCCAACGGCACAACACAACTGGCAGGCGAACTTCCCACACCGGCTTCCGACGTCGCCAGCGCAACGATCGGGGGCACTGTCTACATCGTGGGTGGCTATACGGGCGTGACACCACTGCGCACAATTCTCGCGTGGCGGCCGGGCGGGCAGGCACACGTGGCCGGACTACTGCCCAAGCCGTTGCGCTACGCGGCGGTCGCCGCAGTCGGAGGACAGCTCGTGATTGCGGGCGGCACAAGTGGTGAAAACGCGAGCAGCGACATCTACAGATTCGATCCCTCTACGAGGAAGCTCACGACGATCGGCCTGTTGCCCCGGCCGCTCACGCATGCGGCAACAGCCACCGTAAACGGGACGATGTTCGTCTTTGGCGGACGTGGATCGTCTCCCACCAGCCAGACGCGAGCGATCCTCTCGATATCGCCAAATGGCAAGGTGAGTCCGGTCGGACTGCTCCCCGTTGGGCTGTCCGACCTCGCTGCAGTCTCACTCCCAGGGCGCATCGCGATCGTAGGGGGGCGCGACGAAAGCGGTCGCGTGCACGACGAGATCCTCACTGCGACCGTCACGTCAACGATCGCCCAGAGCCGCCCGCAAGGCACGGATCTGATTGCCGGTTCCAATCCCAGTGTGCTGCCCGGCCCGGTGTTGATCGCCGATCGTGACAACAACCGCCTGCTGGAGGTGAGCCCCACGGGCCAGATTCTGTGGCGCTTCCCGGAACCTGGCGAGCTGATCCCAGGCCAATCGTTCTTGCTGCCCGACGATGCTTTCTATTCCCCCGACGGGCGTCAGATAGTCGTAACGCAAGAGGACGACTTCGCGATCAGCATCGTCGATGTGGCTCACCCGAAGATCGCCTTTCGCTACGGGCATCCCGGTGTTCCCGGCTCAGAACCCGGTTACCTGCACAACCCCGACGATGCAATGCTCACACCGGGAGGGTCGCTGCTCGCCGCAGATATCAAGAATTGCCGTGTGATCGTGATTCGCCCGCCCGAACACCATTTGACCCAACAGCTCGGTCAGACCGGCAACTGCAATCACGAACTCGGCGTGTCCTACGGCAGTCCGAACGGCGCGTTCCCGATGGCAGACGGAGATACTGTTGTCACCGAGATAGATGGGGACTGGATCGACGTGCTCGGCCATGACGGACGGGCTGTCAGCGATACCCATCCACCCGGTTTTACCTATCCGTCGGACACCAACGAGCTGCGTCCCGGTGTGTTCCTCTCAGTCGACTACACGAGTCCTGGCGCGATCGAGACGTTCACGCCGAGCGGCCGGCTGCTTTGGCGCTATGAACCGACCGGCTCGCAAGCACTCAACCACCCCTCGCTCGCTCTACCGCTACCCAACGGTGACATATTGGCCAACGACGACCGCAACGACCGCGTGATCGCGATCGACCCACACACCAACCGGATCGTCTGGCAATACGGACACACCGGTCAACCGGGCTCCCAGCCAGGGTATCTGGCAAACCCCGACGGCGTGGATCTGGCGCCACCGTACTCGCTGACCATGCATTTCGCACGCTCGATGCGGGCGCCGTGATCTACGGTCAAACGCGATAATCGATCAGCTTTGCCCGCCGATCGTGGGCGTGAGAAAGTAGATTCGCGCGGGTGGTGCCGGCGCGAACGAATAGACCGCCCACCTCCGTCCACGGTACTTGACCATGCCGCTGTTGGGAAGCCGCGACGGTCCCGCTCCCGCTAGATGCACCGATCCAGAGCGCACGAAGACCAAACCGTCCGATATGCCCTGGAGGGTGTGGCGAAAGTCTTCGTAGTGCGCTGAGAGCGGCGTGAAGCGAGCGGCAACGTTGGTAGCGACCCTCCCCCATGCCACGCCGCGCACCGCAACACAGCTGCGTGCAGCAAGCGGTCCGGGGGAAGCGGGAAGGAACAGAGCCACCTTCAATGTGCCGGTAGGGAACGCGGATGCGCTGAAGACCAGTGCCCGGTAGCTGCTGTGGCCGACGGTGATCAATTCTCCATTACCTGGCGTGCCAAGCTGCGACTGCAGCGTGCCCATCACAAGCGAGCCGCCTCGGTAGAGATCGACGGGGACGTCGATGAAGCGACTGACGAGCTTTGTGTAGCCGAGATCGTCCTGCACCGACATCACGAAGCCGGCCACGACCTTGCCTCTTGTGCGCAACGTGCCGGACACGGGCGCAATGATGTCCGGGCCACCAACGTCCGCCAGGACACGGCCCTTTTGCACGACTCGCAGCCGCACGATGTGCCAGTGCGATGTGTAGACGATGGCGTGTACCGCCGCGTATACACCCGACTGATTTGAAGCTTGGAGCGCTGCGAGCAGTTCGGTGGATCCCGTGATGTGAGCGACGTCGGCTCTAACCTCGTAGCCGTGTAGCTCCGCGAGATATATGCGCCGTGCCACGGATTCGTCGACGCCCACGATCGCCGCTGCTGTAGCGGGCCCGCATGGGCCGCTGGCCTTACCGGCTGACGCCAACTGTCCCGGGGCTCGCCTACCTGCCGGGAGGTCGAGGTCCGGCGAAACCGCGAAGACAACGCCGAGCACCGTAACGATCAGAAGGCCCGACACCAGTCCGCGGCGCGCGCGCCGGTGCAATGCACCGAACATGAGCCTTATTCTGGACGGCAAGCCTTAGCGGCACATCAGCGTGCGGTGAGAGACATCACACGTTGAGGACTCGCCTTTCAGGGTACGCCCCGGCGGGAGACATGCTGGCAACTACCCTGCGCACGGCTAACCAAGGGCCAGCTTGGCGTGAAAACGCTTGGTCATGAGTGGCGTTCCCGACTGAGTGGATTCTCATGAACTTTATGGCGCACGAACGCCGCTCACGTGATGTCATGATGACGATGAGCGCGCGCCGGATCACGCGCAGGTCGTTGCTCCTGGCCTCTGCCGGGGCGATCGGGGGGGCGACGCTGCGGCCGCGTACCGCGCTCGCGCTGTTGAGCCGACCGCCCTCCCCCACGCTCGCTGAGCACCGGCTTGGAAAGCTGACACCTGCCACTACGAGCGTCGAGCTCGCATCTCCGGCGGATCTTGTGGGTGTCGAATGGCAAGGATCAGCCCGGACGAACATCTCGTTGCGTTTCCGTGGTCGGGGCGACCACTGGAGCGGCTGGGTCTCGGCGGGGACCAACGGTCACGGACCAGACTGGCATCCGCAAACGGATCGGCAGGTAGGTGAGCCGATTTGGACGGGAGGGACCACGTCCATACAGGTTCGCTCCACAACCACGGCCGAGGACGCAAGGTTGCACCTCGTCAACGTCAATGGCGAGACCGAAGCTGGCCCAGTGGACATGACCGATGCGCTGCTGGCGTCAGCGGCGAGCCTGTCGCTTGCCGCACCAAATCTAGCTGCCGGAGCCGGCCAGCCACCGATCATCGCGCGCAAGGCTTGGGCACGAGGGATGGCGCCGCCCAGGGTGGCGCCCGAATACGGCGCAGTAGAGATGGCGTTCGTTCACCACACCGAGAACCCCAACGGCTACGCAGCCGGCGAGGTCCCCGCGATGCTGCGAGCGATCTACATCTTCCACCGCTACGTCAACGGATGGAACGACATCGGCTACAACTTCGTCGTCGACCTGTATGGGCGGATCTTCGAGGCCCGCGCCGGAGGCATCGACGAGCCGGTCGTCGGAGCGCAGGCCGGCGGCTACAACCTCGTGTCGACCGGTATCGCCGTGCTCGGCACGTTCAGCTCGAGACCCATCTCAACTGCGGCTCGCAACGCTCTGGCAAAGCTGCTCGCTTGGAAGCTCTCGCTGCACGGCGTTCCCTCACAGGGCCGCGTCACGGTAAAGGTGAACTCTGCCGGCGCCTCCTACAGCCGCTTCCCGGCCAATACCCACGTGTCGCTGCCGCGCATCGCCGGTCACCGTGACGGCGACGCCACCGAATGCCCCGGCAATGTGCTCTATAGCGAGCTGCCCGCGATCCGGACCAACGTGCGTGAACTGGCGCCGAATCCAACACGGGCCACACTCAAGCTGACCATGCCGTCAATTGCACCTGAAGCGCAGAACACACCCGAATCCAGTGGAACCTCAGCCCCCAGCGGCAGCCCGACCGGTCAAACCGAAGTGCTCTCGGGTGTGTTCGAATTGCTCGACGGTACTCCACTCGGTGGTGTGCCCGTCCAGGTCCAAGCGCGGACGGTGAGCCATAAGGGAGAAGTGGTAGAGGAGCGAACGCTTGGCCAAACCGCAACCGACTCGACCGGGCAATGGGAGCTCGACATGACGCCGCTGGGCTCCTCCCGCGGTGGGATGTGGTTGCGAGCGTTTTGTGCTGGCGGAGCAGGGTTTGGCGCCGCCGTCTCAGATCCGCTGCCCCTCTCGGGGAGTGTTTCGCTGACGGCACCCGAAGCGAGCCCACCGGTCCAGCCACCGGGTGCGGCGCCTTAATCGTGAGACTTCACCTATGACCTGTCGCCCTAGAACAGCGAAGCGCTAAAAGGCTTCACTTCCGAGCCCCCCGCATATCCAAGCTTGGCCAGCCCGAACACTTCCTCGACAGTGGCCAGCAGCGAGAAGTGGTTATATGTTTCCTGGGAGAGCCCTCCGCCTTTCTTGATGAACGGCGAGAGCAGCAGCAATCCGACCTGGCCGCCACCGGCGCCCGACAGCGCCGCAGCCCCCGTGGGAGCCGGCAGATTGGGGAACTTCGGCTGACCGCAGCAGGAGCTCGAATCGGCGTATTCCCCGCTGGAGGGCGCTTGGTCAACGGTGATAGCGAGCAGCCCGTTCCGCTTGTAGGCCTTGGAGGCGAGGATCTTGGGGACCACCCTTTGCAGGAACCCGTCGGCCGCGGTCATCCCGGCAGCCTTGCCAGGCTCGCACGGAGTGGGATTCCCATCCTCGCAAGGACCGGGAGCAATGTAGGAGAAGCTGGCCGTACTTTTTTCGCTCGCCAGGTCTCCCTTCAGGATGCTCATTCCCACGTCACCCGATGCGCATGCGGATGACCCGAGCACCGAGCCGAAGTAAACGAACGGATTGCGCCACGTTTGATAGCCAGGGGCAGCTCCGCCGGGCGTCAGCGCTGCTGCACTCGGGTCGGCCGCGCCGCTGGCTGGGTGCGCGCACGCCCCGGACACCCCAGAGCCTTCGCCGATGCCTTCGATGTACGCCTTCCACGTTAGGTGCTTGGCAGCAAGCTGACTCATTAGCGTCTGCGCCGATGCTGGATACACGCAACCCTTGCCGAGTACCTGCCCGTCGCTCCCGACGCTCGCGGGCGTTATTTCGCTGTAGGCGGGACAGTTGGCGGCGGTCGCTTCGGTCGGGCCCTGTCCGCTGAGCAGCGCGATCCCATCGGCTAGTCCCTGATGTGCGACGGCGTAATAGCGCAGCAGCAGCTCGCCCTGTTTCTCGAGTGTGCCAGTAAGGTATTTGGCGGACGAAGCCGGTCCGAATGCCGTGGCATAGGGCTCTTCGTCGAGCATCACGACGAACACGTGCTTAATCTCTGGGAGCTTGGCGGCGGTTTTTGAGGAGGAGCCTTCGCTCGCTCCCTGTGATTCTTTGGAAGCGCCGGTGGATTCTTTGGATCCACCCGAGGAGCCGGAGGATTTGCCGGCGGGAGCAGGCGAGGAGGATTTCGTCGGTTCCGCCGCCGCCGGTTCGGGTGTCGTTTCTTCGCTGGCAGGCGGCGGCGTCACAGCCTGAGTCGAGCCGGGGACTGTGGCAGCCACGCTCTCGCGGGCAACCAGCACCTTCAGCGGCGCGCGCGAGGACACGAGCGAATCGACAGCGTTCGGCCCGGTGGCGCGCCCCATCAGCACACCGAACCCGAGAAAGGCGGCCACGAGTACCGCCCACACCAGCGGTGAGGGCAGCGACAGCGCACCGAAGCGCTGCTCCCAGCGACGCAGCGGATCGAGGCTCACGAGCCCGCTGAAGCCGGGCGTGCGAGGTCGTGGCCGTTGCCGTTGGCGACCGCCAACTCCATCACCTGCGCGCCGCACTGCCAGCAGAACACGGCGCCGCGACTGCGCACGGCGCCGCAGCTCGAGCAGCTACCGGCGCTGCCGCTCTCCTGCATGTGCAGCATTCGCTCGACCTCGGCAAGCTCCGCATCGCGCTCCTGCAGCATCGCGGCACGGCGGATCAATACATCGAGGCGAAAGTGATCGCGGATCGCCATCTCGTACGCGAGCCCACCGAGATTCCAGTGCAGCTCGGCGACCTCCTCGGCGAGTTTGTCGCGGCGCCGGCGCAGCTGCGAGTCAGGTTGTTGGGAGCCGGGCTGCGGCGAATCGTGCATATGCGCCTCGGGAGCACTCATCCTGTTTCGACCACGTCGGGCAGGTTCTTTGATTTCTGCTCGTAGCTTGAGCCACTCTGGTTTTTGCTCACGCTTTTCAGCACCGTCGCAGGCGCCGGTTTGCTGATCGAGGAGCCGGTGCCCGAGGAGGATTCTTTCGATTTCGCACCTTTCTTGGCGGAACTCAAGGCAGGGGTTTCGCTGGGCGTTGTCGCGGTCGTCGGCGTGGTCGCAGCCGGTGGCGCACCTGCCGCGGCGCCGCCGACCGAAATCACCTGCGCTGGAGGTACCTTGGCGGTGCCGGTGCTGGCACGACCGATCAGAACGCCGACGCCCATCGCCAGCAACAGCACTCCGACACCGGCGAGCAGCGCGAGCGTGTTGTTGCGCCCGCTTGACGATGCCGAGGGGATCGCCGGCACATCCGGAGGCGCCAGCGGCTTTGTCGGCGCCTCCGGCGTGCGGGACGGCGGTCCGCTGACGTGCGGACGCGGCTCGCCACACTGCAGGCAGTAGCGCTGATCGTCAGCCAGCGGCGCGCTGCACTTGGCGCACTGCTCGCTCATCCGCGAATCGTCCATCTTCTAGCGTCCCGAACCTGTGACCATTCTGTGAACACGATTCGCCTACCCTTCTTCGTTGGAGTTGGCGCCGGGCATCTCGTTGAACGCGCAGCGGAAATTCTCTGGTTCGGATACCGGCTGGGAGCCGGCGAAGCCACCCTTGGTGCCGTTGGAGTAGACCGTTACGTACTGCAGGGTCGACGGTGCCGGCACGGCGGGCAACGGCACTGGATTGGGTTCGCCCGTGCGCGGGTCGCCGGTCGACCCAACGCTTACGCCCTCCGAGCCCGCGGCATCCGAGCCGGCGGCGGTCGTCACGAGCGTGGCACTCATTTCGCGCTGGTCTTTCAGGCCGACGCTCGGGTCCTGGTCGACCGTGGCGGTCAGCGGCGAGTCGTGGATCGTGGACTCGAGCTTGACACGGTTGGCGGCGCCGATCAGCTGCGCGGCGGTCGGCAGGTAGCCGCCCTCCTTCACGCATGCCTGTGTTGCCCAGAAGTAGTTGTTCTCCCCCGCCTCAGCATTCGTGAGCGGGTAGGGCGAGTCCATCAAGCACCACGTGCCGAGATTGACGGTCGAGGGCGGGCAGCTCGGTTCGATGTCGGTCAGCGTCTTGCCCTCGATCTCCGAGGCATTTTTGACAGTCGGGATCGCCGACGCGGCGAACTTCTTGTTTTTGCCGAGCAACAGCAAACCTCCGGCGTGCGGGGCGGTGCTGATCTGATGTCCGTCGATCGTGCTGATCACGGCGCGACGCGCGGCTTCGGCCAATCCCGTGGTCGAACCGACGAGCGCGAGGATCGAGATCGCCAGCGCGACATGGCCGCTGTGGCGGGAGATGCGTTGTCTCATGTTCGCCTCCTTGAGGGCGGGATTGCAATTTGGCTCTGCATAGAAAGACGGGCGAAGGCCGTCCGCTGTGACCGGCGCCGGCCGCTACCGATTGCTGCGCCCGCACCCGCCAGCAGGATCAGGACGCCGAGCGGTAGCCCGTAGGTCGCAAACCGTGTGGACGCACCGCCCGCGGCGCCAGCGCTCGCGTGTGCGCCTGCGGACACGCTCACATCCGTGGGCGCGAGCGGCGCATAGCGCGCAAACGCCTGTGACTGCTCGGGAGCCGCCTCCTCCTCGCGTTTTTCTTCAAACGCGCGCACGGTGGCCCCGCCGGGCGGGATCGGCCGTGCAAAGGAGGCAGCCGGCGGCGGCGGTACCGCCGGAACCGGACCGGGGGCCGGTAGCTGAACCACTGGTAGGAATACAAGCGGCAGCGCCACCTTCGGCGCGGGCTTCGGCACGACCTTCGCCGCCAGCACAGGGGCAAGCGGTGGTGGCGGCGGTGGCGCGATCGGTGCCGGTGCGGGCGCAGGCGAGGGCGGGGGCGCCGCCGGGGCCGCGGGCGCCGAAGAGGCCTGTGCCTTGAAGTGGCTGGGACTGAGCGGCACGGTGCCGCACGGCTGCTCGACGCTGCCGCCCTGCACAGTCACAGGAATCGAGTAGGACAGTCCGCCCGCGGAGATCGTGATGGTCGTGGTGCCCGCGTTGAACGCGCACAGGATGCCCGAGCGTGAGTCTGGAATCGGGTGCCCTTCGGCGTTCTGCAATGGCTTGCGCAGGTTGGTCGAGTCGGGGTCCTGCTCGACGAAGTTGGCGATTTCAGGTTCGGAGGAAGTGAACGTGTATTCCGGTTCGATCGCACTCGAGCAATCGGATTGGCGACATAGCACGGGTGGGAATTCTGCATATGGATTGGAGCCCGGCGGGTTGGGGTTGCCGCTGGACGCGGAGATCGGACCCCAGCGGTCGCCCGCAAGCGGGCGCCGACCAAGACCGGTGAACAGCGCCGGTGCGCTGCGCCGCAGGAGCGTTCCGTCAACCGGGTCCAGGGAGACTTCCTGCACGAGCGGGATCAGGCGCGCGTCCACCGGGGTAACGTTCGTAGCGGGGTTGCGCTTGGCGACTTCCACCGAGACGAGCAGGTAGCCGTTGGTGCCGAATAGTGCATCGGGTTGCCCAGCGGTGAACGAGTCGGAGATCGCCGAGCGGTAGCCAAGCGCACCTGTGCCGTACTCAGGGATCGTGACTGCGCCGCCGGAGGGGATCTGGCTGGTGCGGCTTTCTTCGGGGCGTTCGTAGAGGTAAGCCGACGCGCCACCCGCAACCATCGTCTGTGCCTCTTCGCTCGCGTCGGTTGCAACATTCAGCGCCGGCGGTAGGTTGGGGTTCAGCTCACGACTGCCGACTACGATCGCGGGGATGCCGCGCGCCTTTGCGTCGGCAAGTACTCGTTCGAGCCACAGCCCCTGAGGTTCTGAGGGATTCTGATAGGGGTTGCTGGCAGCCAGCGATCCGCGCGAATTGTCGATCACGATCACACGCACGGTGCCGGCTGGGCCGGTGCTGTCGAATGCGTAGTGGGTGCGCGCCCCGGGTTTTACCGTGCCTGTGGGCGGCGGTATGTTCGCGATGCTGACGCCGGCAGGAGTGTTGCCTTCGCCGAAGGGAGCGTCAAAGCCCGCGAAGGCGGTGCCGAATGCGGAGTCTTCCCCACCTTCGCTGTCACCAGCCGACAGCGCCGGATATACGGGCAGGCTGCCGCCTGCGGACATCAGCTGCGCGTAGCGATCGGCCTCGGCGGCCGACTCGGGGCCTGCACCGGGGGTCTCGCGCCCACCCGTGTAAAGCAACATTCGTGGGCCGTTTGGCTGCGTGGATAGACCTGCAATCTCCCCGAGGGCTGCGCTGAGGTTGCGGTCCGGCGCGATGCCCTCGTCGGCGAGCGCGGCACACGCTTCGATGCACTCCGCGTGCCCGCCGACGGCGAATGTCGCGACATTGCTCTGCATCGGGATCGGAGCGACGTTCTCTCCCGAGGGACCGGGCGGATTGCCTTCCGACGCGTAGCTGTAGACACCGGCGGTCTGCACGTTTTCGCGGATTGTGCCGCCGGAGCCGTTGGCGGTGGTTCCGCGCCCGGCGTCGTCGGCCTCCCCGCTCCACCCGCCGAGCGCCCAGCCAGCGCCGGTGCTAGCCACATCAAACGCCAAGATCGGGTCGGCCTTCAACGGCTTGTCCTGACTGTCGCCGGCGTAGGCGGCACGCTCCTCGTCCTGCCAGCCGCCGGCTGTTTCGCGCAATACGTATCCGTCGCCCGGTAGTGGGTTTGGGGGGATGACGGGCGGGGGCGTGTCGGGTTCGACCGGCGGCAGCACCAGCAGCGGTGGGTACTCGAAGTCGGGCACGACCGAGAGCAGTGCGCGCACTTTCGATCCTTCGAGCAGTGGGGCTGCCGCGATCGCCGTGTCGCCGACGATCGGTTGTTCGGAGAAGCGCCACGGCGCGCCGGCACTGTCGCGCTCCAGCACGACGTTGCGTCCAGACAGCACGGCGCCCCCGTTCGGAAGCCCCGCCACGACGTTCAGGCTTGGCGCTTCGGGCAGGCTTTCAAGCAGCGCGTGCACTTCGGGTTCGACCTTCCAGCCGCTCCCTTCGTTTACGAGCAGGTCGTGTTCTGCGACCACCATCGCCTCCGAGCCCGCGAATGACACTGAGCTGAAGTTGGCTTCCGAGAAGCCGGATGGGAGTTCTTCTTCCTGGGTCCAGCTCTTACCGTATTTGAGCAGCACGCCACCCTGGCCAACGGCGTAGCCGACCGCCGGATCCGACGGATTGAACGCGATCCCGTCGAGGTTGCCCTGGAAGCCGTCGAGCGGCGCCGCCGGATCGGGCTCCCACAATCCGGTTTCCGCGCGCCAGATCCACATCGCACCGAGGTTGCCCACGGCGAACGCGCGACTCGCTTCAGGCCACGCCACGGCACGTAGCGTCGGTGAGCTGACCGCGCCGCTCGAGGTCTGCAGGAATTCGCGTTCCCAACCGTGGCCGGGGTTGTAGCGAGCTACCACGCCGTCGGCGCCTACCGCCAGCGCTTGCGCGTCGAAGTCGCCTGATGAGCTCCCCGGCGCGGGGGTCACGGCGGTGAACGGCGCGCGCGCGGATACAGGCCAGCCCACGAGCTGCGAGGGTTGCTGAGTGGTCGTGATCTGCACCGGACCTTCCAGCCAGCCATCGGTAGGGCTGTAGAAAGCTCCGCCGGGTGCGTTGTCGGCGCCGGCGCCCGGCATCCACGTGAACGTGGAGCCTTCGAAGCTCAGATAACTGCCCATGTTCGTCGAGTCATCGCCGCCGGGCTGCAACGGATTGGTGATGATTCGCGTGCCATAGCCGGGACCTTCGAAGGCGAAGCTGCGGTAGCCCGCCTCGCGTCCGAAGCGTGCGCCGAATGGGTGTTCGCAGATGGCTTCGCTGGAGGGACCACGCGCGTCACACCAGCTGCCGGTGATCTTGCTTTCGGGGATGTCGTAGTAGAGCGTGAAGTCATAGCCGTCGTTGCCGCCACCGGGCGCCTGCAGATTGCCGTCGATCCACACGCCTTTTTCGGTGACGGTGAGCGGCTGTGCCTGCCCCGTGAGCGGTGCGAGGTCGCTGATGTCGCGGGCAGGGGTTTCCGCTGCCGCGAACAGCGAGGAGCCAAGCGAGGACGCCTCCCAGCGAAATTCACCGCTTTTGGTTTCCGCGCGCTTGAACAGCACGATCCCCAGACCGCTGCTTGCTTCGGCCTCGCCCAGTAGCCACAGGTTCTTGGGCGAGGTGCCGGCGATCGCGACGATCGTGAAGCCACCGCTGTAGCCGGCGGGTAGTTCGATCGGCTCGCGCGTCCATTTTTCACCGCTCCAGCGCACGACACCAAGGTCGCGCGTGCGCCCGAGAGCTCCGAAGTAGGCTTCGGTGTGGCCTTCGTTTTCGACGGCCGCGTCGGCTACCGCGCCCGAACCTTCTTTTTCGACGAGCACCTCGGCGCCCTCGTCGCCGTTTTCCCCAGCCTCGTCGGGTTCGCCGGCGGCGAGCAACACGCCAGTGGGCGGTTCGGGCAACACGTGGAAGCGCCCGCCCGGGTCGCGCACAAGCACGACTGTCTGCTTACCGCTCACACGCGTGGAGTCCTGTCCCACGAGCAGCCCGCCACCATGTGGCGCGATCCGTGCCGAGATCCGGTCAGGGTCCATTCCGCGATATGCCTGCCCTTGTTCGTCGAGTGGCGTTTCGGCAATCGTCCAGTCGGGGTTGGCATCGGTAGCGCGCTCAAACACGAGCTGCCCCGCTGCACTGGAGCCCGCTTTGCTCACTGGCGCAAACGTGGTTTGTCCAGAGCCGCCGGGCGCAGGCACGTCGAGCGGAAGCATCCTGTACGCCCATGCTTCGCCGGGCTGACCAGCTGTGGCGGCGCCCATCAACACTGTGCTCGCATCGGCGGTACCGAGCACCGGTTGTGGCGTCGGAGTCACGCTGCCCGATGCGACAGCACGCGCGCTATGGCCGATGAGCTGCCCTATGCCAAGTACGACCAGTGCGACCGCGATGGCAAGCACAAACGTGAGCCTCAAGGGATGCACTCGCACACCTTGCAGTGCTTTATGAATGGCGACGAACACTTGTGGTAACCGCGTTGGGGCCCGTACCTACTGAGCCTTCCGTGCTCGTTGCCGGCACCGGTTTCGGCTTGACGAGCTCCTTCGTCTTGAAGCTAAGTCCGCTCGGCCAGCGCTTGCGTTCCAGGCGCAGCGAAAGCGAATGTTTGCCCGCCTTCAAGCGCTCGTCGCGGGTGTGAGCGATCGTCTTGCCATGCAGCTTGGCGAGCAATTGCACGTCGGCGAGACTCGCCAGCTCGAATTTGACGGTCACGGTCAACCCGTGGCGCGAGACGGTCACGTTTTTGAGCAGCGCCGGGATCACCTCGGGCACGGGTTCTTCGGCCGCTTTCGTTTCGACCGCCACAGGCGGCGGCGCGAACAGTTCGGAGTCGTCCGGCGGCGGTGTATCCGAGACGAACTGTTCAACCGACTCATTGGGGCGCACGGTTATCGTCCCGGCCCAGTTGGGGTCGCTGTCTTCGGGCAGGACGGTGCCGTTTGTGTAGTGGAACAACCAGCCCGCGGAGGTCGCCATCCATGCTTCTTCGGGTCCGGTTGCCGTCACGAGTTGAGCGCTGCCGCGGCCAGGACCTGAGACCGGGAGCGTGTCGACGCTCCCGCCTCCACCAGGTTCGACCAGCACAACCTTCGCCTTGGCGGTGGTGCTACGCCGCTCCGAATAAGGCTGGTCGGCAGCCCACGCCTTATTTGTTCCGGGCACTGGCGCTATGTCTATGAAGCGGTCTTCAGCGCCGAACAGAGAGGGGTTGAGGGGAACCTGCTTGAAGAACGGTTCTTCGTAATAGACGGCAACCGGCGGGCTCGCTACCGAACCTTCCTTTGGCGCGTCCGGGCCGGACGCCGCACCACCGCCCGAGAACCACAGATCGGTTTCGTCAGCTTTTGCCGAGAGCAACTCGGTGCCTTCGCGTGGAACGCCAGCATACGGGTAGGGCAGGAAGTTCACGCCCGCGAATGTTTCGTCGACGAGCTTGTGTATGAGTACTGGACCCAGCGGCTCGGGAGCCCCCAGGGTCACGGGGTCGGTGGTGTCACCCTCCTGCGTGCCGACAAACGTGCTCTCGTAGAACGTGCCCTCGAAATATGCGAGCCCGCTGACACCGCGACCCTGAGGCTGGTAGGAGCTCGTCAGATTCGTGCCGTCCCAGTGCAGATGGAAAGCGCCGATGTGCTGACCGGAAGGATCCTCGCTACCGATCCCGGCAAACCAGCAGTCGTCAGGCCCGTTGCACGCTGCTGCATCCATCGGGCGAAAGGGTTCGGGCGACTGAAAGGGTGTCGAGTAGGAGCCGACGATCACCCCGTCCTCGAAGTGGCACAGGCCCAGTCCCGCGCCTGAGCGCGGCTCACTCGGTTCGGTGATGACCCAGAAGTTCTCGGGCCCCGCCCATGCGATCCTCGAGGCTTCGCCGGCGGCACCGCACACAGTTGCCAGCTGGTGCCAGTTGCGCCCGTTCCAGAAGAACAGCCCCGCGGGAACAGTGGCGTTGCCTTCGACGCTCAAGAGTCCCTCGTTGGGCGCGTAGAACTGCATGTCGTCGGGCGTGCCGAGCGGCACCTTGAAAGCGGCTCCGGCGGGCGGCGCGGGCTGTTCCAGGCGCCACGTCGCTTCCGCCTGTGCGGTGCAGGCGCCGACCGCGGCGATCGCCACGGCGATCAGGGCCGCGGCGGCGGCCGCCCTCAAGGCCCGTGCCCCGGGTCCTGCTCGCGGGCCGACCGAGTGATGTCGTGCAGCTGGCTGAGCTCGACCTCTCCCACTGTGGAGAGCACCGCGTCCAGCGCGACACCCGACAGCGTCTCGTGCTCGATCAGCGCATGGGCGGTCTCCTCGACTGCTTGCCAGTTACGATCGAGGATCACCGCGGCCTTCGCCTCGGCGTCGCCCACCAGCCGCTCTACCTCGCGGTCGATCGTGTCGAGCGTCGAGGGCCCAACCGAGCCGAGATCCTGCAGCGAGGCGCCAAGAAACACCTCGCCGCCCTTCTCGCCGATGGTGACGGGCCCGAGTGCATCGGACATCCCGAATGAGGTCACCATCGTGCGGGCCAGGCTGGTGGCGGCGTGCAGGTCGTCGCTGACACCACTGGAGAGATGGCCGAAGGCGATCCGCTCGCCGGCGGTCCCGGACACGATCACCGTCAGCTGCGCCACAAGATCGGGCTCGGTCTGGATCAGCTGGTCGCGGTCGGTCAGCATGTGCGCGGCCGTGCCGAGCGTGCGCCCACGCGCCACAATCGAAACCTTGCGGCTGACCGAGGCTTGGCCGAGTGCCTCGGCGACAACTGCGTGGGCGGCCTCGTGGATCGAGATCAGCCAGCGCTCGCGCTCGGTGAGGATGTGCTTCTTGGCTGGACCGGCAACGACGCGGTCGATCGCCTCCTCGAGCGTCGCCTGCTCGATGTACTCCTGGGAGTCGCGCACGGACAACAGCGCGGCCTCGTTGATCACGTTGGCCAGCTCCGCGCCACTGAAGCCAGGCGTCAGACGTGCGATCTCCTCGAGCGACACGTCGTGACCCATCGGCCGCTTGCCCCCGTGCAGGCGCAGGATCTCGAGACGCCCATGCACGTCGGGCACATCGATCGTGACCTGACGGTCGAAGCGTCCCGGGCGCAGCAGCGCCGGGTCGAGGATGTCGGGGCGGTTGGTGGCGCCCATCACGACAAGGCCGCCGTCGCCGCCGAATCCGTCCATCTCCACGAGCAGTGCGTTGAGCGTTTGCTCGCGCTCATCGTTGCCCTGCCCAATACCAGCGCCGCGCTTGCGCCCGGCGGCATCGAACTCGTCGATGAAGATGATCGCGGGCGCCGTCTTGCGCGCCTTGGCGAACAGGTCGCGCACGCGCGCAGCGCCGACGCCGACGAGCGACTCGACGAAATCCGAGCCCGACAGCGAGAAGAAGGCGGCGTCGGCCTCGCCGGCGACTGCCTTGGCCAGCAACGTCTTACCGGTGCCAGGCGGGCCTACGAGCAGCACGCCCTTGGGGGCGGCGGCACCTACCGCAAGGTACTTGGAGGGATCGGCCAAATAGTCGCGGATCTCCCGCAACTCGGCGACCGCCTCGCCGGCGCCCGCCACGTCAGAGAACGTGACCTGGTGCAGCGTGCCCTTGCCCTTGCGCTTGCCCTTGCCCGTGAACTTCGAGAAGCCGGCAATCCCACCGGCGCCGCCGTCCGCCCCGAAGCGCATGAACAGTGCGAACAAACACACGAGCAGCACGATCGGGATCAGGAACTGCACGAGGATCGCGCGCTGTGCCTTGCCGGGCTGCTGGTCGACGGTCACGACTGTGCCGGCTGCCGCCAGGCTCTGTAGAAGTTGCTGGGTCTGCACGCCGGAGGCGGGATAGGCCGCCCAGTATTCGAGCGGGGCTGGTGTTGCCCCACCAGTTGCCGTTGTTGCCGTGGTCGTTCCGGTGACCGCACCGCTCGGCGTCGTAGCACCGGCCACCGAGCCCTGCGTCGCGCTCGACGGTTGCTTGAGCGTTATCTCGACGCGATTGTCGTGGTCGTACAGCGTCGCGCTCGCTATCTGCTTGTGCACGGCAAGCTCGAGCACACGGCTGATCGGAAGTTCCGAGCCATGGCTGGAGGGCCCGATCGCGCCAAGCAGTGAGAAGAATGCGATCAGCAGCCCGACCGAGGCGAACGCGAGGAACAGCGCGATCTTGTCGCGGAAGATGACTCTCCGCGCGCTTGTCGCGAAGTCACCAAGCGTCACCAGCGCTGGGTTGCGTTTGTGCGCAAGGCCCGAGCGCACCTGACCGCCCTTGGGCGGACGGATCGGCGCTGGGGGGCGACCGTTGCCCTGCGAAGACTCGGGCGGGATTGTGTTTTCGTCGTCTGTCATGTCTCCTCAGGGGACTTCGTAGTGCGTTCAGACCAAAGGCGACGCCCGGCATCGGGGGCAGATGCCGGACGCCGCCAGGGGCCCGAGGGTTTGGGCTATGCGCCCACTTGTCTTATTTCTTCTTGCCTTTGCTTGCTTTTTTCTTGGGCGGCGTCACCGCTGCTTGCGTAACGATCAGCGTCTTGGTCTGGCTGGCCGCCGTGCCACCGGTTGGGGTAAACGTCACCGTGATCTTCACGCTGAGCTTGTGCCCTTTGGCTTTGGCGAGCTTGCTCAGTGCTGATTTCGAGATGGCAAGCGTTACCGTCCCTTTACCGCCTGAGGTACTGGCGCTTGCGCTTCCGACCGTCACACCACCGCCGGTCGCTTTGACCTGCACCGTGCCGGCATCCGGCAACACGAGCGACAGGACGATGTCCTTGCCCTTGACCTTCGCGCTTGCGATCGAGAAGGCGTTGCTCGGGATAACCGATGTGAGCACACCTGGCATAATCGTAGTTTTGGCAGCCGGCGGTGGCGGAGATATGACTTCTACTCCTTTACCCCCACCCGCACCAGCTGCCTTGTTCCAACCAATCGCCGCCACGCCAGTCTCCGCGGCTTCAACGATCGTGCTAGGCAGTGCGGCATAGTCGAACTCCGGCAGGTCGAACTGACCGGCCGTCGAGACGACCGAGGTCAGATAGTCCTTGACCGTGCGTGCCTTCGCTTCCTCTGCAGGCGTGTTCCCATATACCGTCGCGTCGTCGTCAAACGCCAGGTCATACGTGATCGCGCACACCGGATAGGCCGTCGTGGGAGCTTTAGAGAACGCTTCCGCGGTCGCGCCCGTGGCAATCGCTTTGGACCAGTCTCCCAACGTCGGGTCGCTGGCCGGCGTCGTTGGAATCCCACGATAGTCGGCCCCGGCGCAGTTGGCTCCCTTCGTTTCATCGGCCCCGTTGAAGTGCGACGCCGCTACCACGGTCGGCTCGACGAACACGCCTGCGTCGAGTGTCCCCGTTTCGCTTTCTGCGGCGGGCGGGAGGACAGGTTCGAGCGGGATCCAGTAGGTGCGGTGGTTCTTGGTTTCTTCGAATCCGCTTTTACCCGGTTCGCCGGTTGCGTTCGGGGTCATGTAGTAGCCCTTTTCGCGAGCCGTCGCAAGATCCAGGTAGCCAATCGAGCCACTGGTTGCGATCACCGCATTCGATAGCGATCCACCGCTGCCTTCCAAGGATCGACATATCTGGTGGGGGCTTTCGGCAATTGTGCATTCGTTCTTGTGACCGGATGCTTCATTGCCAACCGATGGCGGGATACCTGTTTCGGTTGCGCTTCCAAGCGGCCACGCCGTGTTCTTGCTGCCCACTTCAGAGCTCGCTGCCGTCCACAGCGCCGATCCGCCCTTGCTTCCGAAGTACGGCAGCAAGGCCATGAAGTGCTTGAAGTTGTATGTCGTGCCCGAAGTGTCTTCACGGACGATGCGAATGACCGGCTGCGCAGCACATTCGGCTTGCGTCTTTGAAACGCCGGGAGTGACGGAGCTCGACAGGAAGTCTGCTTCCGGCACGATTTGGCCCCACGTGGTGATATGCCCCTGCCAGATTTCCTCGAGCTTCTGGTCTGAAATGTGGACGCGCAGCGTCTGGTTGGAGTAAAGGTCACCGGTGCTGTCTTTGCCGCCCGGATCATTGATCCCGCCGGTGCTGGTGTCTCCATTGCCTCCGACTTGTTCGGGATTCTGCAGCGCGCAGCCGTTGGGGAAGTGCACCACGGTTGTGATCGCCGCACCGGCGACTGGAATGACGTGCAGCTCGCCAGAGCCGGCCGTTCCCGCTCCGGTGGGACCGTCATCGATGTTTTTCTCTTCTTCGGGTGTCGGCGCGAAGTCTGCTGCGCCAAACCGAACCGTTCCGTCGCGGTAGCCTGGCTTTTCCCATTCTTTTTGTTCTTTGGTCGTGAACACACAGCTACTGGCGGCGCCGCCCGCCCCCACCGCGTCGAGCCCGCAACCGCTGCTTGCCTTTGTGAACGTGACTTTCGGCGCGCTTGCACCGCAGCCTCCGTACAGCGTGGTGTCAAAAATCTGCGAGATCCAGTTCGCCTGGGCCGTCACCTGAAGCGAAGAACCCTCGCCGGTGATTTCGGATCCTTCGCATTTGTTCAGGGCAAAGGCCGCGTGCGCCTGTGGTGGCGCGGCGGCTAGCGTAACGACCACAATGGCCATCGCACAGAATGCCGCCAAAGCGGCGCGGATACGACCGCGTTCGGCGGTCAGAGGAAGGCTTACGCGCATGAGCGTGTGATGTCCTTTCGAAGAGTTTCGGAGTACGTTCAAGAGCAGAGTCGGTGAACGACAGCGAGTCTCACAGCGCCACGGGTCGCGCGCAATCCCTGTTTACAGAAGCAACACATCTTGGTCACAGCAGTGAAACATGTCCGTCAGCAAATTTGGAGAATGTTTCACGACTTAATCTCCGGGCCGTAACAGGTCCGTAACAACGAGGTGCATACGACCAGATATCGCGAAGCAGGCACACCGCGGCCACCTGGTAGAAGCTCACTATTTCTTTGCCTCGCTCTTTGTTTTTGAGGACCCTTTGGCCGCTTTCTTGGTGCTGCCAGCGAGAAATGTTGCGTCTGCCTCGTCTAGGAGCGCTTCGGCCGGCGGCGGCGGCGTGTAAGCGACCGTGACCAGCGCCTTGAGCTTTCCAGCCTTCTGAAGGTCCTTGGCGTACTTGGCCGCAAGGCGCAGGACGAGCGTGGTGGTGCCCTCGGCATGCGTGACGCCGGCGACATGCGCAAGCACCACTTTCTTCTTGCGATCCCTCTTGCCGACCTTTGTCACGATCGTGCCCGTCGCCTGCGCGGTCAGCTTGCCCGCGCCGGGTGTCTCGACCAGCACGATCAGGTCTCCGTTCGCGGCACGCTTGACGCTGAGGCCGAGTTCGGGCGAATCGGTGCCTGTCAGCGAGAAGCCGCTTTGCACCGCGTTGAAGCTCGCGGGAGACGTGGCTGTGCCAGCGGGAGCCTGGAGTGTCGCTAGGAACGCGTCTGCCACTCCGTTGGCGTCGCCAAAGATCAAGTTGGACGCAGAGGAGACGAATGCGAGTGCTTCACCGTTGGCGCTGACCGTTGGATTGGCAAGCGTCGAACCGTTGGGTTCGACGCCTTCGGCGCCCAGGATCGCTCTTTCGAGCGTGTCCGTGGAAAGGTCGATCGCATACAGTTCGCTCTGCTGCGCGCTCTGGCTGAAGCTGCCCACCGGGAATGGTTCTGAGAGTACAAAAGCGCTGCGCTGAGACACGAAAACGATGTGTGTGCCGTCGGAAGACAGGGCAAGGGATGTGATTGGCGCGGTGCCGTTGCCCTGTGCACCGTTGACGGCCAGCGTGAGCTCTCTCGTGGCCGCCTTGCGCGTCACTCCCGGCTCCATGCTGGTCACGAACAGATCAAGCGCGTCTGCCTTAAGGGTGTTGGGTCGCAGCGAGCTGCCGGTGAGGAACGCGACCGTGTTACCGTCGCCGCTCAGAGCCGGCGTCTGCGTATTGAGCCCGATTTGGCTGGAGGACTCGGGATACGTAAGTGGCCCGTAGCAGGGGCCTGTGGCCGTGGGGTCGCCTGGTTCGACGACTTCCTCGGCGGATTTGCATTCGGGATCTTCCGGGTCGGCGATTCCAGTGATGCGTCTGGTCCGGGCGCCGGGTTCTGACCATCGCTGCCAGAGGTAATACGGGACCGCTTCGTTGAGCGACTCGTTCGGCAAGAAGACGGTCTGCGACGGCGCGTGTGAACCCAGCCAGGCGACCGTTGAGCCGTCGGCGCTGATCGAGGCCGGGCCATTTGCGCCGCATGCGGGTTCGCCCCCGGCCGACGAGGCGCTCGGGCCGCATTCCGGACCGGGGCTGTCGCCGGTTGCCGTGCGAGTGACGAGCGTGGTCGTCTTGTTCTGGAGATTGCGCACGAAAAGCTGCCCCGCAGGAGTTGTGGGGGTAGGGCCCTGCGGTAGGTTCGACGGCAATTCGCCTGAGCGAAAGACGACGTATTGCCCATTCGCGCTGACCGAGGTGTTTGGCCATACTTCGGCCCCGGGATCGCCCCCCGGGAACGGCAAGGTCACCAGCCCGTCGTCGTAGTCGGCAGACGCTTCACTCCCGTTCTGCGCGGACACGAGTGTGTAGGCACCGCTCTGCCCGGGCGCGACGTCCATGTCGCGCTCGTAAACCTCGACATTTTCGGTGTGGCCTGGCTGGGAACGCGGAACCAGTTCTTGAGCGCTCGAGAAGACGGCGTAGCGCCCTTCGGCGCTCACGGACGGATTCTCCGCCCCACGGACGAGCACCTTGCCCGCTTCCTTGCCTTCACTGACGAGAAGGTTGCCGCTTGCGACTAGTTCGAGTGCACCGGTGGTGCGGTCGTAGCGGAAGATGCCGCCTTCGCGCACGGTGCCGGGCGGTTCGGCGGCTTCTTTTTCCTGCTGCGTTTCGCCATCGCCTTCGAAGAAGTTGGTGGCTTTCGTTTGGAACACGACGTACTGCCCGTTGGCGGATATATCGGCGTCGGTGGTGGCCGCGTTGGCCTGTTCGTTGGAGGCATTGTCGACTGAGACGATGTTCGCCCCGAACCCGCCCGCGACAGGCCCGTAGATCGCGTAGGCGGACGGGGCAAGCATCAGCATGCCAAGCACGACAAGCGACGCGAGCAGCCCCCGTATGCGATCGATGCGCCTCACGAGACCCGCACCTGCTTGCGAGCCGTCGCTTTGTTACCGGCGTTGTCGGATGCGCTGACGATGACCGTGTAGGTACCACCGTGAGCGTAGGTATGGCGCAAGGTCTTGCGCCCGCCCGCTGAGTGCCCGTCTCCAAAGCGCACTTTGACCGACCCAAGTTCGACCCCGGACACTTCACCCTTGGGCCCGTCGCTGACACGCACCGTGACGGTGGCGCCATGCACGCTGAAGCGCACACGCGGCGGCTTGCGGTCGACCTTGAGCGTGGCGGGCTCGGAGTCGACCACCTGCCCAAGCGAGTCGGTGGCCTCGACCTGCAGTGTGTGGACGCCTTCGCTGACCTGGCTCGTGCCCAGTGCGTATTCGCTTGAGGTGATGTTTTCGGCGACTTCGCGATCGTCAATCAGGATCGAGTAAGTGATCTTGCCGGCGCCGGCAAGCGGCACTTCCCATTGCAGCGGAATGTGTGTCGCTTTGACCCACAAGAGCGGTGTGTCGGTGACGAACTCGCCAGGAGGTGCGCGCACGGCGACGACGGCAATCTGCATGTTGGCACCGTTGCCCTGCAGGAAGCCGAAGATCGCGTCGCCGCGGTGTGAGCCTCCCATCGCGAGCTGCTGCACCGCACCGCCGTGAGGAGCGGCGACGATCGAGCGATTGGGAGTGCCGTCGGCGCGGCGTTCGAGCACCGCTACACCGCCGGCGCCGTGGACCTGCACCTTCCAGGCGGCGGCAAGCGCACCGTTGACCGCGCGCGTGAGCAACGGATCGCCAGGCACTTCGGAGCCCTGGTCGAGCCGCACGGGCGTACCGAGGCTCGCTTCCGCACCGCTGGTGTCAAAGCTCTCATCGCCCGTGGCATAGCCGGTGTCGAAGCCACCTTCGGCGTCGACGGCCATGCTGATCGGCCCCAGAGCTTCACTGGGCCCTTCGCCGGCGGCTGAACCCGCGACGGGCCGCGCTGACCCGAAAGAGGCTCCCTTCGGGTTGAACGATGAGGGCAGCTCGCTGACGAACACCGTGGCGTGGGTGAAGCCGGAGCCGGGCGAGGGCTCCTGACGCCAGGCGATGGCGCCCTCGCCGAAGCCGGTGAAGTCGAGCGAGAGCTCGTCGGCCGCCCCGTTGAGCGCATGACCGTTGTAAGTGGCGGGACTGACGTCGAGGATATCGCCGGGGACCATCCCGAAGATGCGACGCGCGTAGATACGGTTGATGAAGTTGTCGTCGGGCTCCTGCCAGGCGATGAGCCCTTCGCCTGAGAGGTCGATCCCGACCTGGGGTGAGTTGAGCGCCGTCGGCTGCGGCACGGGCTGGGCGAGGTCGCGATTGAGCGGCTGCCCGAGCGATGACCAGTACTGACCGTTGTAGCGGGCCATGCGGATTTCGTCCTGCACGTAGCCAGCTGGGATGTTGGGCGTGGAGGGCCCGCTGACAGCCGTGATCACGCGGTATGTGACAAGCGCCTGTCCGGAGTCGTTCATCGCGATCGATGGATAGGTGCCCGTCGCCTGACCGATGTCTAGGTCCACGGGCACGGGCGGCTGGAAGCCCGTGGAGCCGGGGTCCATCGTTGCGGAAAACAGCCCGTCGGTGCTGGAGGAGTAGTGGTTGACCCACACCACCACCAGTCGGCCGCCTTCTCCCGCGGCGATCGCGGGGAACGAGGATTCGAACTTCTCCCCAGTATCGACCTGCTGCGGCGCGTTCCACTTACCTTCGACGTATTGCGCCACGAAGATGTGGGCGCGACCTTCGACGCGCTTGCGATACACGATCCCACCGGTACCGTCGGCGGCCATCGCGGCGCCGCCGAGTTCGACGATTTCAGAGGATGGCCCGTCGATCATGCTGACCGGCGAGATTTCAGCATGGGCGACGGGCGCAAGCGCGCACACAAGCAACCCGACGGCGAGCGCCGAGCGCAGACCTGTACCCGCGCGGGCGCGGGCCGGCCGCGTCCGAGTCAAAGAGAGCCGGACGAAGTTCGCGACGTACGCGCGAGACACACCGCGAAGGCTGACCGCCACCAGGGCCCGACTTGTGAACGAGCTGAGAAGTTCGCGCGTCGCACTCACGTGTCGCGGCGATGTTCACCAATTCTTCTCAACTTGAAAACGTCCTGTTCACCTGGCGGGGTCCCTGCGACCAGGACACTGACGCGTGACGCCCATCTTGGGCGAGGAGCGTCCATTCGCGGCGCACCGCCGCACACACCAGCAAAGGAGCCTCACGTGCGCATCACCCGCACCCTGATCGTCCCGCTGATCGCCGTTGCCGCGCTGGCGGTGCCCGCCACGGCCGGCGCCGGCTCGAGCGCGCTGTTGATCGACGGCTCGACTTCGATTTATCCGCTCATGACCCAGCTTGCCGCCGCTTACCACAAAGCGACCAAACAGCCCGCTCCCAAAGTCGGCCAGGGCACCTCCGACGCCGGCGTGACCGATGTTGAGGCCGGCCGCGTGGACATCGCCGACGTGTCGCGCAACCCCGAAGAAAGCGACCCAAAAGGTCTGCGGTTCACAAAGATCGCACGCGATGGTGTGTGCATGATCACCAACGAGAAGAACCCGATTTCAAACCTCAACGACGAAGAGGTCAAGGCGATCTTCACGGGCAACGTGCGCGAATGGAGCGAAGTGCCGGGAGCGAAAATCACGGGTCCGATCGACCTGATCGACCGCATCGCCTCCTCCGGTACGCAGTCGGCGTTCCAGGACATTTTCCTCGGCGAACAGCTGAAGATTTCCCCGAGCGCGGAGGCCGAGGAATCCAACGGCCTGGTGCAGAACAAGGTGCACGTCGATGAACACGCGATCGGGTTCGTCTCGCTGGCTTTCACTGCCGGGGTGCATACGATCGGCTACCAGGGCATTCCCTGCACGCTGCAGAACGCCAAGTCCGGGCAGTACCAGGGCGTGCGTAACTTCTGGATGGTGACCAAGGGCGCACCGAAAGGCGCGGCCTTGAAGTTCATCGAATGGATCGTTAGCCCAAGCAACGCGACCGCGCGCAAGATCATCAGCTCTCAGTGGATCGCGATCCACTAGCGCCGTCTGCTCCCGCCGGACCGTCCACAGGACGGCCCGGCGGCGCATTCGGGCGTCTCTTCGGCCGCGGCGCGGCGGCTGCCGAGCGGCGTGCAGAGTGGGCGCTGCGCGCACTCGCGGTGGGCGTGCTGGCAGTGATCGCAGCGATGGCGATCACGGTGTTCTGGAAAGCATGGCCGTCCTTTCAGCACAACGGACTGGCGTGGTTTGGCGGTGGCGGCGACGTGGACACGCAGCTGACCGCGATGATCCAGGGGCCGACCAACCCGGCGCACTACATCTACCACTTCCGTGCATGGCCACTGATCTGGGGCACGGTCCTGACCTCGGGGTTGGCGGTGATCTTCGGGATGGTGGTGTCGATCTTCGCGGCGGTGTTCATCGTCGAGTTCGCCCCGCAAGCAGTCAGGCGTGTGATCGACCCCACGATCCGCCTGCTGGCGGGGGTGCCGTCGGTTGTGTACGGGTTGATCGGGATTCTTGCGATCGCGCCGTGGATGGAACACAACCTGATCTCCACGCAGCGCAAGCGCTCGGTCGAGTACGTGGTGCAGCTAACCGGAGCCAACCTGACGGTGGCGACGCTGATCCTGACGATCATGATCCTGCCGATCATGGTGGCGATCATCGTGGGGGCGCTTGAGTCGGTACCGAACGCGTGGATGGAGGGCTCGGCGGCGCTCGGGGTGAACCGCTGGCGCACGCACCGGCGCGTGTCGCTGCGCACCGTGCGCCCGGCGATCGTGGCGGCGGCGGTGCTGGCGACCGCCAGAGCGCTGGGTGAGTCGATCATGCTTTCGATGGTGTCGGGCTCGCGCGGGTTTGCGCCCAATCCGCTCGACGGCCTCACATTCTTCTTCGAGCCGGTGAGACCACTGGCGGCGACGATCATCGACTACATCGACAGCATCCAGGTGGTGCCGGTCGAACACACGCTGTATGCGATGGCGGCGGTACTGCTGGTGTCCTGTGCACTGCTGTCGCTGGCGGGCTGGGCGGCGAAGCAGCCAATGAAGCGCTACGGGATACGGGCATGAACCCCCTCACCTTCGCAAAGTGCACACCACCCCTCCGCACAGTCGGCGTGGGACGGGCATAGCGATGGCAAGCTCACCCCAGGCCCTGACGCCGCCGGCCGGCTCGATCCGTGCCAGCCGCGGTCGCGACTCGATGGGCAGCTGGCCGCTGGTCGATCGCGCCGCCTACCTCGTGTGCTGGGTGGTGGGGGTCGGGCTGTGCCTGGTGACGGCCGGCATTGTGCTGTTCATGGCGGTGAAGGGGATCTCCTACCTGCGCCCCAGCTTGCTGGTGGAACGCCCCAACGCGTCGCCCAACCAGGCAACCTCGGGCGGGTTTCTCGATCCGATCGAGGGCACGCTGCTGCTGTCGGCGGTCGGCATCGCAATCGCCGCGCCGATTGGCGTGTGGCTGGCGGTGTGGATGAGCGAGTACCAGCGCCCGGCGTGGCTGGCACGGCTGGTGGAGTCGAGCGTGGAGATGATCGCGGGCGCACCGAGCGTGCTGCTGGCGATGTTTGGCCTCGTGCTGTTTGCGCGCCCGGTACTGGGGTTCCTCTCACAGACATCGGCGGGCGGGTCGGTCACCGGCAAGTCATTTCTCACGGCCGGCGCGATGATGTCGTTGATCGCGCTGCCGCTGGTGGTGGCGACCACGCGCGAGGCGCTGATGCAGGTTCCCGCGCACGTGCGCGAGGCGTCGTATGCGCTTGGCAAGACGAAGGCGACGACGATCCGCAAAGTGCTGCTGCCCTCGGTGCGTCCAAGCCTCACAAGCGGTGTGACGCTCGGGATCGGCCGCATCGTGGGCGACACGGCGATCGTGGTGATCCTGCTGGGCGGGACTCCTCAACTGGAAGGCGCGGGAGGTGCGCCGGTGCTGTCGGTGCTGCGCGGTACAGGCAGCACCTTGACGAGCTACGTACGCCTGAACTCACCCGCGGGCGAAGGCAACGCACACGAAAAGGCCTATGCGGCAGCGTTTGTGCTGCTGCTGATGGTGCTGGCACTGAACATGCTGGTGATGCGCTTCAGCACAACACGCAACATGGATGAGCCGAGTCGCTGGCGGACACTGACGGGGAGCTTGCCGTGGATCCGTTGATGCCCCCGCCGGTGCGACGGATCGTGCTCGACCGCGAGCCGAGCGTGGTGAGCGCGCCACCAAACGGAGCTCGGTCGGCAACGACGACAGCGACCCGGCCCACCGCGAGCACCCTGCCGGGTACAGACACCCTGCCCGGTATTCCCGCGAGCGCAACCGGCGAGCGGGGCAGCGGCGGCATACCCGCGCAGACGCCGACGAGCGAGATTCGGGAGCGGATGCGCATCGAAGGAGTGTGGCTCGCCTATGGAGAGCGCTGGGTGGTGCGCGATGTGAGCCTGCCGGCGCGCAAGGGCGAGGTGCTCGGCCTGATCGGCGCGAGTGGCTCAGGCAAGACGACGCTGCTGCGCTCGCTGAACCGCCTCACCGAGATCACCGCCGGGGCGGCGCGCGCCGGGCGCATCACACTCGACGGGCAGGAGATCGGCGAGATCGAGGTGAACTCGCTGCGCCGGCGCGTGTCGATGGTGTTTCAGCAGCCCAACCCGTTTCCGATGAGCATCTTCGAGAACGTGGCGTACGCGCTGCGCGAGGAGCACGGCGAGCGCGGCGCGCGCCGACGCAAACGCCGCTCACGCGAGGAGCTGATGCCGGCGGTGGTCGATGCGCTGCGACGCGCCGGGCTGTACGACGAGGTGGCCGGGAACCTCGACCACCCGGCGCTGCGCCTCTCAGGCGGCCAGCAGCAGCGCTTGTGCATCGCGCGCGCGCTTGCCGCCAACCCCGAGGTGCTGCTGCTGGACGAGCCCTGCTCGGCGCTTGACCCAATCTCCACGGCGACGATCGAGCAGCTGATCGTGGGGTTGCGCGAGAGCGTGGCGATCGTGATCGTGACGCACAACCTGCAGCAGGCGATGCGCGTGGCAGACCATGTCGCGTTCATGCACCTCGGCGAGCTGGTCGAGTACGGGCATAGCGCACAGATCTTCGATCGCCCACGCGAGCAGCGCACGCGCGAGTACGTGAGCGGGGCGTTCGGGTGAGACACCGCGCCGGCGGCTCGCGCCCGAGCGCTGGGCGCCAAGTTTGCCTGCTTTTTTGGGGATGGGTGGGGCGTTCCCGTGATCTCAGAAGGGCAGCTGACGCCGCTGCGACCATGCGTCGCTGGAGCTGTGTGCCGATGGTCTTTGGCGCTGTCGCGACCGCGCTCACGTTGTGCGGATGCCAGAGCACGCAGGAACGCAGCACCGAATTGCAGCGCGCGGCTAAGCACGACGTGCTGGCCGTCCACGGCTTGTCGGTCAGCAGGGAGAACCCGAGCGTGCGGGTGCTGCGGAGCACGATCGTGCACTCCAAAGAAGCAACCGCGGTGGTGGTGGAGCTGCGCAACACCTCCTCGCATGCCTTGGAGAACGCGCCGATCGAGGTGACCGTACGCGATGCGCACGGCGCGGTGCTCTACCAGAACAACGCATCGGGCCTGGAGTCTTCGCTGACAACGGTGTCGCTACTAGAGCCCGGACAGGAAACGATCTGGGTCGACGATCAGGTGCAGGCCAGCGGCGGCACCCCGGTGTCGGCGAGCGCGCTCGTCGGCGAAGCGGCCCAGCCATCGGGAACTATCCCCCAGTTGAGCATCGCGAGTGCGCGCCTGGCAAGCGAAGCCGGCGTCGAAGCAACCCTGTCGGGGACCGTGGAAAACCACTCGCAAACGACCCAGCAGAACCTCGTCGTATACGCCGTGGCACGTCGCGCGTCGAAGATCGTGGCGGCCGGTCGGGCGGTGCTCCCCGAAGTAACAGCGGGAACGAATAGCGGCACGAACGTGCCTTTCCAAATCTATTTCGTCGGCAACCCCAGCGGAGCACGGATCCAAACCAGCGCCCCGGCGACGACGTTTTAAGGCGACGTCCCGACAAGCTTCTCGCATTTGACCACGCGGTCGGTGACGAGATCGAGGAGCCTGCCGGGCAGGCCGCGCTCGAGCGTTGTGACGTCGGGCGATTTACATGCGTCTGCCAACGCGTCCGGCGCCACGCCCGTCAACTCTCGCACGCGATTCGAGAGGGCATCGGCGTCGAGGCCAAGGTCGCGAGCGACTGCGGGCCACGTGTTGCGCGCGGGATGAACCCGGTAGTCACCACCGATCTTCATCGCGAACCGGAGCTTGCGCTCGTGGGCGCCGTATGGCAGCGCCGATGCGATGTCATAGAGGGGCGCCAGACGGATCTGATCGCCGGCGAGCAGCAGCGAGTAGTTCTTCGCGTGGGCATCGGTGCCGCCGATGAGCCAGTTCCAGATCAGCGCGTCGGCAAAGCGCCAGACGGCGTCCCCGGCAACATCGGGCGGCATGACCTCACGCAGTAGCTTGGTCACATCTGTCACTCCGGGGCCACCTTCGTTCTGATACTTGCGGGTGGGCGGCACACCGAGCGCTTGGCAGATGTCCTCCTGGTGCACCCGGAGCACCTTCCGCCTCATGACACGGTCATAGCGCGTGACGACAACGGCCGTCTCGCCCACGAACCGAGTCACATTTGTGCGAACGGCGATCAAGCCAGCGCGTCGTGCAGCGTCAAGACACAAGTGCTCATTGAGATCGTGATCGTCGAGTCCGGCGACCGCGGGCTTGAGGATGTGGGTGGTGGGCGTCGAGCCAGCCGGCACACCCCAGCGCCCATCCTGGAGGAGCATCGCTGTCTTTGCCTGTGCTCCGGCGAGACTGAACTGCCCCGTGAAGGACCGACCGAGCCAGTCGGTCGAATCCTCCCGTAGCTCTCGAAGACGCTGCGCGACCTCGCCGTCTGTGAGCCACGCGACCTCGCCCGCTCGGCCCAGGACGCGATCGAGCTCCGCTGGCGCCACAAAGCGCACAGCGCCGGCGCAGTCCTCGCCGACCGGTGTGGACAGCAGCGAGAAGGGCGACGACGCCGAGGCGTGGAAGTGCCGAGCCCAGCGACGAAGTACGGCCTCGTTGTCGGGAAGCAGGCCCCACAGCCATGGAGTCACGACACGATCAGCGTGCGAGAGAACCTGGAGGGGCATCGACAACGACAGTGGCGTGGCGTCTGTGCGCGCGCGGTACGCCTCGTCGTAGTCGAATCTGAGCCTTCCTCCGCGGGCCCGCCACAGCGTGCCCGCGACGATGTCATCCAAGACGACGAGCAGCGCGTCGGTCATACGTCGCGCTTGCGCCCTGCTGGGCGATAGTCGTCCAGCAGGGCGTCCAGATCCACAGGCCGGCCCTTGGAAGGCTCTTTGCTGTCGTGCTCTTGGACTTCCAAGCGGAGGTCAAGCGCGTGGAGCAGGCGAATCACAAGACCGAGCTCGGCTCTCGGCCTCCCCCCCTCAAATGCGCCGATCCACTGTCGGGAGACACCCACGCGAGCCGCCAGCTCGGCCTGATTCAGACCAAGATCCCGTCTGCGGCCGCGGACGGCGATTGCCAGGTCGCGTAGCGAGTTGATCTGCATGTGTAAGCGATCGGATTAAGTTTACGGGCACGATCTGTCACCGTACGACGACAATCGTATCATGTCAGCGTACGATTACAAATCAGCTTGTCGTCGTACGCTGACACACGCACGCTGACACAACTTCTCAGTGGCGTTTGCCGCGTTTGAGCATTATGCCCTCGATCACGTGCGCAACCGTCTCGCACGCGTCCACGGCGGCCTCCAGCGACTCGAAGATGTCCTTCCAGCGGATCACCACCATCGGGTCCGCGGCGCCGCCGGCAAACAGCGAGGCAACCCCATCGCGCAGCAGCCGGTCGCCCTCGTTCTCCAAGCGATGAATCTCGACCAGATAGGGGCCCGGCTCGCCCCCGGCGCCGAGTCGCTCCAGCGCCTTGACGATCTGCTCGTCGGCGCCGACCAGCACCTCGGCCATCTCCACCGCCTGCTCCATCGGCGCTTCAACCCCGTATAGATACAGCAGCGCGGCGGTCTGCTCGGTGTGGTCGAGCACGTCGTCAAGTGCTGTCGCCAGCGCATACCCGTCACCCGCGTTGAACGGTAGGCGCAAGCGCCTACCCCCGCCATTGAGGCGGTGGATGATGTCGTGGGTGATGCGATCACCCTCTTGCTCGAAGGACTTCAGGTCCTCGGCAAGCCCGGAGCGCTCGGGCAGCTCCGCCAGCAGCTCCCGCAGCAGCAGGCCAGAGCGCAGTATGTTGCTGCCCGCGTTCTCCACGAGCGTCACGAGTGTGGGGTCCGCCGAGCGTCGCCAAAAGGACATCCGGCAAGGGTATGTACACGGCAGCGGCAATGTCGTGTCCTTCACGAGTTCTTCACGAGTCCATCACGACTTTGCAACGCCTGGCGCGCGCAGGCGCGCAACCCTACGGAGCGGTGGCCGTGCACCAGGACAGCTCCAGCACCATTTATGCGGGCGAGCTCGAGATCAGGCTCGGCGAGGGTCTGGTGCTCGCGACCGGTCGCGCGCTGACGCTGTCGGTGCGTGAGTTCGAGCTGCTCGTCGCCCTGGCGCGCCGGGCCGGGGCGATCGTCACGCGCGAAGAGCTGTACGCGTCGGTATGGGGCGGGCAGCTGCGCGCTGGTGATCGCTCGGTAGACGTGTATGTGAGCAAGCTGCGCAACAAGCTGGAGGAGGCGATGCCCGACCGGCGCTTCATCCACACCCACCCGGGATTCGGCTATCGATTCCAGCCGCAGCCAACAGGGCAGCTTTCACGAGATGTTCACAACGGGACGCTGTCGGATTGATGACACTGCACGAGCACTGAGCCGGCGCAGGGGTCGACCTGCCCTTCTCGCCGTCCAAAAAGCCCATTCAGAGGAGAAGTTGTGAACAAGAACAAGATCGGCGTGTTCGCGAGCGTCGCGCTGCTCGCGCTGACTCTCGCCGCGTGTGGCAAATCAAGCTCCACGAACTCGACCGGCAGCAACGCTTCAACGTCCGCGACCATCTCCGGCGCCGGCTCGACGTTCGCGGCCCCGGTCTACCAACAGTGGGGCTCTGGCATCTCGGGCCTGACCGTTAACTACCAGCCAGTCGGCTCAGGCGCCGGCATCACGGCACTCGAGGGCAAGACGGTTGACTTTGGTGCCAGCGACCCGCCGCTGAAGCCGGCCGACTTCGCGACACTTGAAAAAGTCGGCCCAGTGCAGCAGATCCCGATGTTCCTGGGCGCGATCACCGTGTCCTACAACCTGCCGGGAGTCAAGAGCGGCATGAAGCTCGACGGTCCGACGATCGCCGAAATCTTCCTCGGCAAGATCAAGACGTGGAACGACGCCGCGATCAAGGCTCTGAACCCGGGCGTGTCGCTGCCTAGCACCCCGATCACCGTCATCCATCGCTCTGACTCCTCCGGCACCACCTCCGGCTTCACCGGCTTCCTCGCCTCCGTGAGCCCGGAATGGAAGAGCAAGGTCGGCGAAGGCAAGGTTGTGCCGTGGCCCACGGGCACCGGCGCCAAGGGTAACGCGGGCGTCGCCGGCGCCGTGCAGCAGACGACCGGCGCCGTCGGCTACGTCGAGCAGTCCTACGCGCTCGAGCACAAATTCACATATGCCAGCGTGAAGAACAAGGCAGGCAACTACGTCGAACCGACACTTGCCTCCACCAGTGCGGCGGCCGAAGGGGTCGAAGTGCCGGCCAACCTCGGCATCAAGATCAAAAACCCCGCCTCGCCGAGCGCCTACCCGATCACCTCACAGACGTTCGTGGTGGTCTACAAGGACATGTGCAAGGCCGGCGTGCCCGGCGGCGAATCGGCTGCCAAGGGCGTCGTGCAGTTCCTGGAATACGGTCTTGGCTCCGGCCAGAGCATCCTCAGCCAGGCCGACTACGCCGCGCTGCCTACAGCGATCCTCGAAAAGTCGAAGGCTGCTGTGAAAGAACTGCAGTGCAACGGATCGCCGATCTCAGGCTGACGTGATCCAACGCCACCGGCCAAATAGAGTCCGAGTCATCGTGCACGAAGCGCTGACAGCGGAGCCGAGCCACGCGAGGCGTGGCTCGATGTCCGGCGGGTAGAAGCAAGATGGAGGCGGCATCTGTAGCCAGCGGCGGACACTCGATCCTCGAGCGCTCGCCGCTGGCCCGTCTCCCCGATAGGGCTTTGCGCTGGGGCCTGACGGTCCTGGCCGCCTCGATCCTCGCCCTGATCGTCTATTTCTTCGTCAAGCTCGTCGGCGAAGCGGGCCCGGCGTTCTCCAAGTTCGGCGTGCTGGGCTTCACGTTCGGCAACGAATGGAACGTCAGTGCCAATCACTTCGGCGCGCTGCCGCTGCTGCTCGGCACGCTAATCACCTCCGGGCTGGCGCTGCTGATCGGGGTGCCGGTAGCGGTCGCCACCGCCCTCTACATCACCGAGCTGTGTCCCCTGCGTATTCGCGGCCCGGTGACGATCCTGATCGAGCTGCTGGCAGCGGTCCCCTCGGTCGTGTATGGGCTGTGGGGCATCTTCTTCCTCGCGCCCAAGCTGCAACCGGCCGAGCAATGGGTGGCTGACCGCCTGTCGTTCATCCCCTTCGTCGGCGGTGGCCTGGCGACCATCCCCAACTTCTTCATCACCGGATTGGTGCTCGCGATCATGATCCTGCCGATCGTGAGCTCGCTCTCACGCGAGGTGATGAGCACCGTGCCAAGCGACCACAAGGAGGCCGCCCTCGGCCTCGGCGCCACACGCTGGGAGATGATCCGCACCGCGGTGCTGCCCTACTGCCGCAGCGGCATCACCGGCGCGGCCATGCTCGGCCTCGGGCGCGCAATCGGCGAGACGATCGCGGTGACGATCCTCGTTGGCAACGACCCGAAGATGCCAAGCCAGCTGTTCGACCAGGGGTACAGCCTTGCCGCATCGATCGCTAACGAGTTTGGCGAAGCCCAGGAACTGCACCGCTCGGCCCTGTTTGCAGCGGGACTGGTGTTGTTCGTGCTGACGCTGCTCGTGAACGTGATCGCACGCCTGCTCGTGCTGCGCGCGGCGCGCTCGACCAAACCCAAGCGCACGGCGGCCGACTTCACCGAGGCCAGCACACCTCTGGGGACTGGGGTCAGTTGATGAGTACACGCGACACACACCCGCTGGCATCACATTGCTCACGCTCGCTCGGATCACATTGCTCACGCTCGCTGGGATCGCGTTGCTCACGACCACGGACGCGAGGGTTTCGCCCTGACGACGACAGGTTTGACGCCTCATGAGCGCGTCAGCTCAAACTCTCGATCGCTTCTCGGTCAATCCAGCGCGCCGTCGCAAAGACCGCATCGCGCGCGGCGCGGTTGTGGCCGCGACCGCCGTGGCGCTGGTGCCGCTCGCCCTGATCGTCTACTACCTGCTCAGCAAGGGACTTGGCTCGTGGAGCATCAAATTCTTCACAACCGACCCGACCGGCAATACCTTCTTCGCGGCCTCCTCGATTGGCGGCATCAAGAGCGCGATCCTCGGCACGATCGAGATCGTCGCGCTCGCCTCGGCGCTGTCTGTGCCACTCGGCCTCGGCGTGGCGGTGTGGCTCGTGGAGTACGGCAAGTCCAGCCGCTTTGCGCATACAGTGCGCTTCTTTGTGGATGTGCTCACAGGCGTGCCGTCGATCATGTTCGGCCTGTTCATCTACATCGCGCTGATCGTGGGCACCGGTACCTCCTACGCCGCCTACAAGGGCGCTTTCGCGCTGGCGCTGTTGATGCTGCCGGTGGTGACGCGCTCGGCCGAGGTGGTGCTACTGCTCGTGCCTGGCTCCCTGCGCGAGTCGGCACTCGCACTCGGCGCGCCGCGCTGGAAGGTGATCTTCAGGATCGTGCTGCCGACCGCCTTGCCGGGACTGCTGACGGGCGTGCTGCTGGCGATCGCGCGCGCTGCCGGCGAGACCGCACCGCTGCTGTTCACGGTCGGCGCGACACTGAAGACGAGCTACAGCCTCGGCGGTTTCATGAACTCGCTGCCGATGCAGATTTACACAGACGTCACATCTCCGACCACTGCCGTGGTAAACCGTGCATGGGGGGCAGCCCTGACGCTGGTGGTCATGATCCTCCTACTCAACCTGGCCGCACGCCTCCTCGCACGAAGGAGCAGCATAGGATGAACACTGAGGAACCACCTACGCAGATGCTCGAACCCAGTCAAAGCCAGCCGCCGAAGACGTCACAGGCCACACCAGCGGCCACTGCGCACCCGCGCGCGAGCGTGCGCGACGGGCTCGCCGTGAGACTCGAGCAACTGCGCGCCTTCTATGGCGACGTCGAGCAAGTGAAGGGCATCGACCTCGACTTCCACGCCAATGAGGTCACCGCGATCATCGGGCCCTCTGGCTGTGGCAAGTCCACGATGGTGCGCTGCATCAACCGTATGCACGAGGAGGTGCCGGGCGCGCGCGCCGAGGGCAAGGTGTTGCTCGACGACTTCGACATTTACAGCCCGAGTGTCGACGTGGTCGCAGTTAGGCGCGCGATCGGCATGGTGTTTCAGAAGCCCAACCCGTTTCCGACGATGTCGGTGTTTGACAACGTCGCGGCAGGTCTCCGTCTCGCCTCGCGCGGACGCGGGGACCTGCACCACAAGGTCGAGTCGGCACTGCGCGGCGCGGGGTTGTGGGAGGAGGTCAAGGACCGCCTATCGGAGGCCGGCGCGGGCCTCTCTGGCGGACAGCAGCAGCGGCTGTGCATCGCGCGTTCGCTCGCGGTGGAACCAGAGGTGATCCTGATGGATGAGCCCTGCTCGGCACTCGACCCGATCGCGACGCTGAAGATCGAGGAGTTGATCGAGCAGCTCAAGAGCAAGGTCACGATCGTGATCGTGACCCACAACATGCAGCAGGCGGCGCGTGTGGCCGACCGCACCGCGTTCATGCTCAGCGGTGAGCTCGTCGAGGTTGCGCCGACGCAGAAGATCTTCACCAACCCCGACGATTCGAGAACCGAAGAATATGTCACCGGAAAGTTCGGCTGAGAGCAGCGTGCGCAGTGACTTCTGAGGCCAACACGGAGCAGGTTTCGCGGCTGAGCACCCAGCAGGGCCGCCAGCACTTCCAACAGCAATTGCAGGAGCTCGAGACGCGCGCGCTGGGTGGATTGGACGTGGTGATCGAACAGCTCGACCGCACACTCGAGGCGCTCGCCCACCAGGACGTGGAGCTGGCACAAATGGTGATCGCCGACGACGACCGTGTCGACGGTCGCTACCTGGAGGTTCACCAGGGCATCCTCTCGCTGCTGGCCACCCAGGCCCCGGTAGCGGGCGACCTGCGCTTGGTGGCGGCACTGCTGCACGTGATCGTGCACGTCGAGCGGATGGGCGATCAGTGCGTGAACATCGCCAAGCTGATCCCTCTGTCGGGCTATGAGCCGCCCGTGCGCCCCGAGGTACTGGAGCTGATCCTCAAGATGGGGGCGTACGCGCGCTCTGAGACGGTGCAGTGCAAGGCCGCGTTCTCCGGGCGCGATGTCGACCTCGCCGAAGATCTCGCGCGACAGGATCGCGAGATCAACCGCCTCAACCGCGAGATATTCCGCACCGCGCTAGAGATCGGCGACGATCCCGACACACGCGAGTGGGCAATGCACATGATCCTCGTGGCACGCGCGCTCGAGCGCATCGGCGACAACGCCGTGGATGTAGGCGAGCAGGTCGCATTCGTCGTGACTGGGCTGTTTCGCGAGTTCTCCGATCAGTCCAACCCGCTCGGGCGGTAGTGGGCGGCCGCCCACTTCGGCACTGGCATACCTCATACCTAGTTCTCGACCCTGGCAGACCCACTTCTGCCCCACTCCGCTCCGCTTCAGCCCGTTCCGCCCGGCCCATCCATTCCCGCCTGCTTGCGAACGGGAACGAGCAGGCACCCGCCGTCGCGCAAACAGGGCACTTGCCTGTAAAGATCCTGTGACTATCGTCTGCGTGAGTTGTGTTTTGCCTCGCGCGTGCCTATACACTGCGCGCAGATGACGACGGGCGTCCTCTCCACGGATGAAGGGGTTGCATCGAGCGCAGGGGGCGCATCCTCTCTGCGTATCGCGGTGCTCGACCGCGACAGCGGCTTCATCCAGGTTCTCGGCAAGCGCATGGACCGCCTTGGCTGGGAGCACCGTGTGCTCGCGAGCCCTGTTCCCACTGATGCGATCGCCTCGATGCGCCTCAGCGCCCTGGTCGTTGATTTGACCGTACTCGGACCACAGGCGTGGGAATGGCTTGAGCGCCTGTGCGGCGCGCTGCCAGAGCTTGGGATAGTGGTGTGCACCGGCCCCTCCACGGTGGCTCAGCGTGTACGCGGGCTACGGCTGGGAGCCGACGACTGGATCACCAAGCCCTGTCACCCCGAGGAGGTCATCGCACGCGTGCAGGGACTCGTGAGGCGCCGCCGTAGGACAAGCGCGCGCACCGAATCAAAGCCAGTGTCCGCGGGCGAGGTGGAGATCCGCTCCGATCGCTTCCAAGCGTTCGTGGGCGTCCGCAGCCTCGAGCTGACACGGCGTGAGTTCGAGCTGATCGAGCTGCTCGCGGGCGGCGAAGGCAGGGTGCTCGAGCGCGAGGAGATCTACTCGCGCCTGTGGGGCTATGCGATGGTGCGCGGCGACCGCTCGGTGGACGTGTTCGTACGCAAGCTGCGCCAGAAGCTCGAGAAGGCCTCGCCGGAGTGGCGCTACATCCACACCCACTTCGGCATCGGCTATCGCTTCGCCGCCGAACACAACGACGTCGAGCTATCCGAGGACGCGACGCTGGCCGATGACACCGTTGCGGACGAGACAGGCAAGGCTACCCGCGGCAGCACACGAGAGGACGTCGTGTCCAGCGCCGCACAGGAGAGCGGCGAGCTAGGACTCGGCGATCAAACTGAGCTCGGCGGGACGCATCAGGAGTACGAGCTCAGCACCACCGGCAGCTAGCCTCACCACGGCAAGACCGGCCTTCTTCAAGTCGACGCGACCACCGGTGAGTTCGGCCACGATCCCTGAGAGGTCCGGCTCGTGAGCGACGATCAGCACCGAATCCTCAGGGCCAGTGCCCTCCAGCAACTCCAGCGCCTCGCGCGCCTTGATGCCGCCGGCGAGCGGCGGGTGCAATTTGAGCAGCTCCGGCTCGGCTACCGGGAGCAGCTCGAGCACCAACTCGGCTGTTTCGCGCGCTCGCGCCTTCGGACTGGCGTAGATCGCAGCAAACTCGACCTCCATCGCGGCAAGCGAGGCACCGGCGCTATGGCACTGGCCCTTGCCACGATCGGTCAACTGCCGCTCTGCGTCAGGACGCGTACCGTGGGGCTCTGCGTCGGCGTGCCGAAGCAGCCAAAGCTGGCGGGCCATTGCCATGGTGTTCTGCGAGCATAGAGGACTTGAGCACTTCAATGAATGACGGGCACGAGCAGCCACAGGAGCGCGAGCCGCGCCTGGACGACCCGTCGCTGTACATCAACCGCGAGCTTTCCTGGCTTGACTTCAACGAGCGCGTGCTGCAGCTTGGCGAGGACCAAAACACCCCGCTACTGGAGCGCGTGAAGTTCTGCGCGATCTACACGACCAACCTCGACGAGTACTACATGGTGCGCGTTGCGGGCTTGCACGACCAGATCGACGCGGGCGTCGAGAACCCCAGCCAGGACGGACGCACCCCCTCAGAGACGATTGCCGGCATCCGCGAGCGCGTGCTGCAACTTGGGGGGCGCCTCAGCGAGTGCTTCGAAGCGCACCTACGCCCCGCCCTGGCCGATGAGGGCGTGCACGTGCTCGACTTCGAGCAGCTCGACGACACGCAGCGGGCCTACCTGGCCCAGCACTTCCGCGGCGTCATCTTCCCGGCGCTCACCCCGCTGGCGGTGGCGCCGGGGCGACCGTTCCCCTACATCTCAAATCTGTCGCTCAGTCTGGCAGTGCTGGTGCGCGACCCCACCGGCGGGGAGACGGTGTTCGCGCGCGTGAAGGTGCCAACTGAGATATTGCCGCGCTTCGTGACGGTGCCGCCATCGAGCGGGTCAGGCACCTCGGGCGCCCCCAGCACCTCAGGCGCCCCCAGCACCTCAGGCACCCCGAGCACCTCAGGCGCCCCCAGCACGTCGGGCGGCACGAGCGGATCGGCTGGGGCCAGCGGCGCATCCGGACCAAGCTCCCACGCGACGCTCGTGCCACTGGAGGACGTGATCGCCCACCATCTCGACGCGCTCTTCCCCGGCATGGAGATCGTCGACTACGACGTCTTCAGGGTCACCCGCGACGCCGATCTGGAGGTTTCAGACGACGCCGCCGACCTGCTGCAGGCGGTCGAGGACGAGCTGCGCCGGCGACGCTTCGGCGAGATCGTGCGAGTGGAGATCGGCACCAGCTGCTCTGAGCGTCTGCGCGAGGAGCTGATCGGTCTGCTGGGCGTACGCGAGGACGAGGTGTATGCGGTCGATGGGCTACTGGACATGGGCGCGCTGTGGCAGATCGTGAAGCTGCCCGGGATGCCGGAGCTACGCAACGCCCCCTACACACCTGTGACACATCCTCGACTGCTGCGCCACGAGGGCGAGCGTCCGGACGTGTTTGCCACGATGCGCGAGGGCGACGTGCTTGTGCACCATCCCTACGATTCGTTCGCCACCTCGGTGGAGCGCTTTGTCGAGCAGGCGGTGTCGGATCCGAACGTGCTCGCGATCAAGCAGACGGTGTACCGCACGAGTGACGATTCGCCGCTGGTGCCAGCGCTGATCGCAGCCTCGGAGCGAGGCAAGCAGGCAGTTGCGCTGGTGGAGCTGACAGCGCGCTTTGACGAGCGCATGAACATCCACTGGGCCAAGGCCCTGGAGGAGGCGGGCGTGCACGTGGTGTATGGGCAGCCCGCCCTGAAGACCCACGCCAAGTGCGTGTTGGTGGTGCGCCGGGAGGGCGATGGGGTGCGCAACTACGTGCACGTCGGCACCGGCAACTATCACTCGGCAACCGCGCGCCTGTACACCGACTTCGGCCTGTTCACGATCGATGAGGAGATCGGCGCGGATGTGACCGACATGTTCAACAACCTCACCGGCTATGGCCGGCCGGCCGGCTACCGTAAGGTTCTGATCGCCCCAGCGCACCTGCGTGAGGGCTTGATCGCCCAGATCGAGGCGACGATCGCGGCCCACTCGCCGACTTCGCCGGGACGCATCGCGATGAAGATGAACGCGCTCGTGGACGGCCACTGCATCCGCGCGCTGTATCGCGCGTCGCGGGCCGGCGTACGGGTCGATCTGAACGTGCGCGGCATCTGCTGCCTGCGCCCTGGCATTCCTGGCATCTCGGAGAACATAAGGGTGGTGTCGGTCGTGGGACGACTGCTGGAGCACTCGCGCGTGTACACATTCGAGCGCGACGGCGAGCGCACTGTGTACATCGCCTCCGCGGACCTGATGCCGCGCAACCTCGACCACCGCGTCGAGCTTGCCGCACCGATCGAGTCGGCGGACTTGCGCGCCGAGCTGATGGACACGCTCGAACGCGCTTTTGCCGACAACCAGAGCTCGTGGGAACTGCACGCTGACGGCACATGGCGCCGTCAAGCACCGGGCCCGGGGGAGCGCCCGCGCAACATGCAACTGGAGCTGATGGAGCTGCACGCAAGGCGCGCTGCCGAAGCGCGCCCGGCCGAGCGCGAAACGCTGTAGAGCACGCCTCGCTCGCGGCTGCCCGCCGAGATCACCCTGCGGTCCTCTCGGCCGCTCGACGACGGTCGCACACGACAGCCGCCACCCGAGCGCCGGCGAATGGCGTCCGCCGCGGCGGCGGCGGGCACACTTGCGTGCACCGTGGCCGGCGCCCAATCGCCCCTACGCCGTGCACCCACGGACGCCGATCAGTCGGTCGGTCATTCGTCCAAATGCTCAACCGACAAATTCGTGGGCAAAAGGATTTGATTAACTGGACTAGACGTTCGTTCGAGAGAGTTTTGCTTTATTGAACTAACTGTCAAGCATTGTCGGTTACGTACATGTACGTAGTCTCCACGGAGGAGGTAACCACCAATGCACGTGCAATCCCGTCGGTGTTCCGCAGTACGGCGCCGATCAGCTCATCGGTTGACCATCGCGATGCTGTCGGCGTCGCTTGTCGCACTTCTGGCCGCTCTGCCCACCACGCCGGCAACAGCGAGCCCGCCAATACCCAGCACCACACTGACCAATCCTGTCTCGGCGGTGCCTGCGGGCGAAGTCGAAAAACTGCTCGCCGAGATCCCCCTCAGCGAGCTGGACACGACACAGCTGGCCGAAACTCTCTCGAAACTGCCCGGCCTCAGTACGCTGCCAGCCGGCAAGTTGAATGAAGCACTGAACAAGGTCGTGGAAGACCTGACAAACAAGAACGCAACGGTTGGAGAATTGCTCGACTCCACAGAAACTGTGCCCACTTTGGAAACGGAACTCGGCAGTCTGCTATCGCTGCAAGAACTGCTCGAACTGCCCATCCTGCTCAAAGGCAAGAGCTTGACAACGCAGCTCACCGAAACGCTCGGCTCGCTGCGCCCAAGCGAACTGCTGGACAAGGTATTGAGCTCGGCCGCCACCCCCGAACAGCTGCTGACACGGCTGTTTGCCTCGCTTGACCTGGAACCGCTACTCAACACCACGCTGAGCGGCGAACCCTTCGACAAGACGACAGTCGGCGAACTGGCGAGCAAACTCGGGACGACCCCGGCGACGCTCGACAAAGAACTCGACACCAACACAACGGAACTCCCCGAAACCGCCACAGCACTGACGACTCCCCTGACCGATGGCAAGACACTGGGGGTGCTCGACGGACTCGACGCGGTCACTCTTGGCCTGCTGAATAGTCCAGAAGGCAAATCGGGCAAAGAAGGCGGCGGCTCAGAAGACAAAGAAACGACAAAAGAAACCAACAACACCGAAGGCGGAGGAGCGCAGAAGGAAGGCGGCAACAGCAACGGGCCGACCGGCTCCTCCCCCACAGGCTCCAATACGACCACGGTCATCGTGAGCGTCCCGGCTCAGTCGCCAATCGCCACGAACACTGACTCCAGCAAGAAGACCGGTGAGCTCAGGATCCTCAGTCACCACGTGAGCGGCAGGGCCGTCACGCTCGTCGTCCAGGTTCCGGGAGCCGGGAAGCTCGCCCTAGACGGCAAAGGCATCATCTTCGTAAGCCGTCAAACCGCCAAGGCCGAGCGTGTGACGTTGCGCACAACCCTCACCAAGGCCAGCGTCGCCTCGATGCGCAGGCATCGCCACAAGTTGGCGGTCAAACTCGAGGCGTCGTTCAAGCTGACCGGTGGGCCGAGATCCTCAGCCCTCTTGACGGTCAACTTCATCTGACGCGCAGTCGACGCTGGGCGAGGGTGGTGGCCACCATGCAGCACCCGCCATCCTCGCCCGCAGGCGTTCAGCTGGTCCATGAACACTTCCGGGCTCCCCGCCGCAGCGAAGAAACCTCCCAGCCGCCAGCGAAGAAACCTCCCAGCCGCCAGCGAAGAAACCTCCCAGCCGCCAGCGAAGAAACCTCCCGGCTGCCAGCAAAGAGCCCTCGTAGCTGCCAGCGGGGAGCCCTTTAGCCGCCAACCGCCTCGAGCGCCGCTTTCAGCTCGTCCACCGTCTGGTAGTCGAGCCCCAGACGATGATCGTGGCGGTGACGCACTACCCCCTGCTCGTCAATCACGATCACCGCGCGGGCGGTCGAGCCGACCCCCGGCATCGTGGCGCTATAGGCCCTTGCCACCGCCTTGTCCTCGTCGGCGAGCAGCGGCACGTTGAGGTTGTTCTTGGCGACGAACCCCTCGTGCGACTCGACGCTTTGCGAGGAGATCCCCACGACAGTGGCGTTCAGCGAAGCGAAGTCCTCGGGCCGATCGCGATACGAACAGAACTGCTTGGTACACACCATCGTGTTATCGCCCGGATAGAACAGCAGGACCACACGCTCGCCACGATGATCAGAGAGCTTGAACGACCCGCCCGTGCCCTGTAGTTCGAAGTCCGGCGCCTGCTCGCCCACCCGCGGTGTCTTGGCCATCGTACCCTCGCCCTCGCTCGCCTGTCGCTAGTTGCCATCGAGCATAACCCAACCTGCGCATCCGCACCGAACACCAGCTCCCACAGCCAACGCGGCGACCACGGCCACACCAGAACGAGTTGTTGCTCTCATCGAACTCTGCTTGTCGCAGGAGCGACTCACGACCTTCAGCGCGCCAAACGCCCGATTTCTTACACATCCGTAAAACCCGCATAGGAACTGAGGATCCGAGCCTTGAATCCACCGCCCGCAGGCGGTGCGCCGAGTACCGTCCCAAGCGACGCTCACAATCCTTTCCATGCCCCAATTGACCTTCCCCACCCTTTCCGCCGGACCGAGTAATACCCTTGGTGCTACTATGTCGGACATGGCAAAGATCAGCGTGAGTCTCGAAGACGACCTCTACCGGCGCGTGCGCGAAGCTGCCGGTTCCGAAGGGGTATCCGGTTGGCTCGCGGCAGCCGCATCGGCGCGTTTGCGCGCAGACGCATTGTTGGCCGTGGCCGAGGAGATCGCCCACGAAACGGGGGGGCCATTCACCGAGCAGGAGCTGAGCGAGGCCCGCCGATGGCTGCCCTCGTCTTCGACAGCGGCGCACTGATCGCGCTGGAGCGCGGCGATCGCAGAGTCGCCGCGCTGCTCGTTGCGGCGGCCGAGGGCGGCGCGGAGGCCGTCACCTCCTCGACATGCGTAGCCCAGGTGTGGCGCAACCCTGCTCGCCAGGCCAGGCTGGCTCGCGCGCTCGCCGGCTTCCTAGAGTGCGAACTGGATCCGCGGCGGGCACGCGACTGCGGCACACTGCTGGCCCGCAGCGAAACAGGGGACATCGCCGATGCGGCGGTATCGCTGCTCGTAAAAGATGGCGACACGATCCTCACAAGCGACCCCCAGGACATCGAGCATCTGCTGAGTGCGGCAGAAACCCGAGCACGTGTCCGGTCGGTGTAGCGTCCGGTTGCGTTGACACGGGCTCACCGGAACCCTGGACCTCTTCGATGAGGCGTCCGCACGCCGAGCGTCGTAAGCTGAGCTGAGCTTCCCCGTCCCTCGCCACCGCATCCCCACCAGCGGTGGCCACTCCAACAGGCCCCCACTATGCTCAAATTCGCCCGCTGGTCCACAACGCACCGTCTCTACATCGCGATCGGCTGGGTGATCCTGCTGATCGGCGTCAACGTCATCTCCCAGGCCGGCGGCGGAGCGGCCTACTCGAACAACTTCACGCTGCCCAACTCCGACGCGCAGCGCGCCTCGGACCTGCTCGCGCACAGCTTCCCCGCACAAGCCGGAGATCGCGACACGATCGTCTTCAAGGTGTCTCACGGCAGCGTTCGCGAACCGGCGGTACGAGCGCACATGGGGGCGCTGTTCGCCAAGGTGGACAGCCTGCCGCACGTCAGTGGCGTCATCAGCCCCTATGCCGCCGGCCAGGCGGGCAAGGCCATCTCGGCCAACGAACGCATCGCGTTCGCCACCGTCGTGTTCAACCAGAAGGCCAACGAACTGCCGAAGAGCGCGGGCGAAAATGTCGTCAATGCCGCCGAGGCCGCGCGCACCCCAAGCATCCAAATCGAGCTCGGCGGCCAGGCCATCGAGCAAACCGAGCAGGAAGGCTTCGGTTTGACCACGGCGGTCGGCCTGATGGCCGCGATCGTCGTGCTGCTGATCACGTTCGGGTCGCTGATCGCGATGGGCTTGCCAATCATCACCGCGCTGTTCGGCCTCGGTACCGGACTCGGGCTGATCGCGCTGTTTACGCACGTGGTCGACACCCCCAACTTCTCCTCCGAGCTTGCCGCGATGATCGGGCTTGGCGTCGGCATCGACTACTCGCTGTTCATCGTGACGCGCTTTCGCGAGGCCTACGCGACACCCGGCCCGAGCTTTGGCAATGTGCGCGAGTCGGTCGTGCAGGCGATGGACACCGCCGGGCGTGCGGTGCTGTTTGCCGGCTGCACAGTCGTGATCGCACTGCTGGGGATGATGCTGCTCGGCGTGGATTTCCTCTACGGCGTGGCAATCTCCGCCTCGATCGGCGTGCTACTCGTGATGCTCGCCTCGCTGACGCTGCTGCCGGCGCTACTCACAATCGCGGGCAACCGCGTCGTACGACCCAGCCGCCGAGCCAGGCGCAAAGGCGCGCAGGCAACCGACGCGCGCCAGGGCAACACATGGCTGCGTTGGAGTCGGTACGTGCAAGCTCACTCGTGGCCGATCGCACTCGCCGCGACGCTCCTGCTGCTGGTGATAGCGGCGCCCGCCACCGCGCTGCGACTCGGCTCCAGCGACGCGAGCAACGACCCCGAGAGTTTCACCACATACAAGGCATACCAGCTGCTGGCCGAAGGCTTCGGCCAAGGTTTCAACGGGCCACTACAGGTCGTCGCGCAGGTCCCGAGCGCGGCCAACGCCGGCAACGAAGCCGCCAAGCAGAACGTTCACCTGACCGCACCCAGCGCCAGTGGCAAGGCCGCCGTGGAAAAACTGCGCGCGGCGATGACGAGTGTGCCCGGTGTGGCGGCGGTGGCTCCCGCCAAGTTCAACCCCGACGGCGACGTGGCGACGATCTCTGTGTATCCCAGCTCCTCCCCACAGGCATACGCCACCACGCAGCTCGTCTCCCAACTGCGCGAACACACAATCCCACCAGTCGTCTCGAGCACCGGCATGCATGTCTACGTCGGCGGCGTCACCGCTGGAGCAGTCGATTTCGCCGCGGTCCTCGGCAAGAAGCTGCCGCTGTTCATCGGGGTGGTGGTGCTGCTTTCGGCACTGCTCTTGATGATTGTGTTCCGTTCGCTGGTGATCCCGCTGCAGGCCGCATTCATGAACCTGCTCAGCATCGGCGCCTCACTCGGGGTGATCGTGGTTGTTTTCCAATGGGCTTGGTTCGACGGGCTCGTGGGCGTCAAAGCAGGTCCGATCGAGTCGTTCGTGCCTGTGATGCTGTTTGCGATCGTGTTCGGCCTATCGATGGACTACGAGGTATTCCTGATATCGCGCATCCACGAGCAGTGGACTCGCAGCGGGGATAGTCGCCGTGCCGTCAGCGAGGGACTGGCGCTCACCGGGCGCGTCGTGACGGCCGCCGCGGCGATCATGATCTGCGTGTTCCTGTCGTTCATGCTCGGCGAAAGCAGGGTCATCAAGGAGTTCGGCCTGGCGCTCGCGTCGGCCGTGTTCCTTGACGCGATCGTCGTGCGCTGCCTGCTGCTGCCCGCGGTCCTCAACATTCTCGGTGGCGTGACCTGGAAGATCCCGGCGTGGCTGGACAGGACCCTGCCGCGACTGAACATCGAGGGCGGCGCCGCACGACTCAGCCCAGCCGACGAAGCGGAATTCGCGGCGCTTTCCGGCGGCGAGCAGCCCGTGCCCGCCGGTGCGCGCGGGGGGACAGACGACTGAGGGCAGCGCGCTGGTGGCTGACGGCGGCTCTGCTGTGTCTAGCGCTGGCGGCGATGCCAGCAGCCGCCGCGTCTGCCTCTGAGGTCAGTGAACGCTCAGCCCTGGTTGTCTTCCTGCCCGCGGGTCCACAACAGACCGGTCACTCCGAAAGCGACGCGATCGAGAGCGAGCTGGCGTCGATACCAACACTCTCCACGGGCATCCTGAGCGCCACGCAAGGCACATACAAGACCGATCAGCTGCTGCTCGACATTACGCAGGGTGCGCGAGTCTCCTACTCCGCCTACAGCCCCGCCTATCCACCGTCGCTGTCCTCGCTGTCGCTTGGACCCGGGCCGAGCGCACATGTCTCCGCGTGGAGTGCCGCCGTCAAGCGGGCCGCGAACGCTCCGCAGCTGCTTGACCCTGGGCTGCTCGGCGCTTCGATCCCAGGCGGAGCTGCATACGCGGCGCCGTCCAGCATCGGCAAGCCTCAACTGTCGCGCTCCAGCGCCGCAAACCTCGCTGGCGCAACGACCAGCTCCGCGGCCCTTGCCGCCAACCGTCGCGGAGAGATCGCCGCCGTCTCCTTCGGCTCACCCGCCACGTTGCTTGCGCGAATCGCCGCCCTGCAGGCGAGCCATCGGCTGGTCGTCGCCGACCTGCCACCCGGACGCGCGGGCTACACCGACCTGCGTGCCCTGGCTGCTATTCGTCCATCCGAGGAGCTGCTGAGCGTAATCCAGAGTCCTCCAGACACGCCAGGACACGAACTGCTGTGGAGCGCGTTCGCCGGACTCCCACCGGTACGCGGGACAAGCTCGACTGGTGGCCACACGCTCACTTCCACAAGCACCAACCAGCGCGGCCTGATCGCCGCGATCGATCTTGGCCCCACCATCCTCACCCATCTAGGCCTGCCGATTCCGCCCGACATGCGCGGCAAGCCGGTACGCCTCGACGGATCATTCGACGGCGCGAGCCTGCGCGCACTGAAGGCGCGTCTCGTCGTAATCGACTCGCGCAGGCTGCCCGCGCTGGAGTGGCTGGTGCTGGCGTGGTTGCTGCTACTCGCCGCCGCCCAGCTGCCGTTTGGGCGCGGCCATGGCGAGGCCCGGCGACGGCACACCGCCTGGGCGAGGCGCACGGGCGCGCTCGCAGTGATGTGGACTCCGGTGGCGGTACTCGTGCCCGCAGCCTTGGAGCCAAGCCGAACAATGGAGTTCGTGCTGATCGTCGCGATCTGCTTTGCGCTCGGCGCGCTCACCGACCGGCTCGTGCCGTGGCCACGCGCTCCGATCGCACCGGCGGTCGCGGCCGTGCTGGTACTCACGGTGGACGCGCTCGCCGGCACGCAACTGTTGATGCGCTCTCTGCTCGGCCCCAACCCCGCCTTCGGTGCTCGCTTCTATGGGATCGGCAACGAGCTGAAGTCGGGGCTTGCCGTGCTCGTGTTCGCCGCCGTCGCGGCGGTGCTCTATCCCGCCGTGCGCAGCCACCGCGCCGCAACCGTGATGGCGTGCGCGGGCATCCTGCTCGCGATCGTGGAGGGGTCGGCCCGGATCGGAGCGGGCGTCGGCGGGGTAATCCTTGTCAGCGCCGGCACCGCCGTGGCGACCGTGATGCTGCTGCCCGGCACGTTCAACCGCCGCCGCGCACTGGTCGTGATGGCCGCGCCTGTCCTCGGGCTGGTCGCGCTCGCCGCGATCGATCTGCTTACCGCGCACGGGAGCGGCCACTTCACCGGCAGCGTGCTCGACGCGCGCTCACCAGGCGACATTCGCGACATTGTCGTGCGCCGCTACAGCGCGGCCTGGGACGAGCTGAAGAACCGACTGATGCCACTAGCCACCGCACTCGCACTGATCGCCTCTGTCGTCGCGGTGCGCCGCCGCGATCGCGTGCTCGCACCCGTGAGTTCCGATCCAGCCTGGCTAGCGGCGCTAGCGGGCGGATTGACCGCGGGTGCGATCGGCGCGCTCAGCGAGGACTCGGGCCCGGAGCTGCTGGTCGTGGCGGTGTTCGTGCTCGCTTGCGTGCTCAGCTACCTGTGGGGTAAGCCAACCCCGCGACTGACTGTTCAGGCCATGTCGCGGAAGGGATTCTCGATGCAAACCGAGCCGATTACCTGACCGTCGTTCAGGTCCTCGGTAAGCACGCGCTCGCAACCGGCGCGCGCGGCAGCTGCCACAACGAGACCATCCCAGTAGGAGATCTGCGAGGAACGACTGAGCTGGACCGCACTCTTGACGAGCTCGTTGTCGATCCGCACTCTCGAACGCAAGCTGAGCCAATCGACCACCTCGGCCGCCATCGCCTTGGACATCGGCTCGGTGAGTTTGCGAGTGACTGTTACATAGAACTCGCTCAGAATCTGCGCACTGAGCACGAACTCGCCGTATCGGTTAGATCCCAGCGTCTGCCTGGCTATATCTCGCTTCTTGGGCTCCGTATCGTCAACTGCGTAGACGAGTACGTTCGTGTCCACGAAAGTACTACCGCTCATACAGTTCGTCGCGCGTCCACGTGCGCCCCTCAGGTCCGCTGCTCGCGTGGATCGACTTGGCCAGAGCCAGGAACTCCGCCATGCCCGGCTGCGGACCGGACTGCCGCGTGCCTGGTGTGACAAGGTTCTGCAGGTAGTCGCGAACCATCGCGTTCACAGAAGTGTCCTGTTCGAGAGCACGGATCCGCGCGCGCTTCAATACGTCGTCGTCAATCGAGAGGGTCAAATTAGCCATATATCCAGTGACCTCGTGTGCACTGATTCAGTGTAGCACGGAAGCATACTGACCTGTGCTGTAGGCCCCAACCTCATTCCGAGCACGAACGACACTCCCCGCGCAACACAATCTCATGCTCGGACACTCTCAGCGGCACCCTCTGACTGAGCTTGGAGATCGCCTGCTCCAGGGCGTCGTCGGAGAAGGGCATCACCAGCCCGCAGCCGTCGCACACGAGGTGATGGTGGTGCTCCTCCTGCGCACACACCCGCTCGTAGCGCACCATCGCCTGGCCGGTTTCCACACGCTGTACGAGTCGCAGTCCCTCCAGCTCATCGAGGATGCGATACACGCTCGCGCGGCTCACGCGCCGCTCGGCCTTGCTGAGCGCATGCTCGATCTCAACTGCCGTCAGCGCACAGCTCTCAACACCCAGGAGCTCGAGCACCGCGCGGCGCGCGCCGCCTCGCTTGTGGCCGGCCTCGGCTAGCGCTACCTCAGCACTCTCGACCCAGCCGGCAGCTTGCTCGACCGGACCGGCAGCGTGCCCAACTGGGCCAGCGTCGGACATACTCGCTCGGCCCTCCTCGCGCATACCCGCACTCATGGCAAGCGCACCTCCCCCACCGCCGCTGGATTGCCCGATTTGCGCTTTGGCGTCCACACAGCGATGTTAGATGCCGCCGACGCAAGTGCATAGGCGCCTACCGCCAGCCCGATGATCGCCGTGCTCGGCGGCAGCGACGGGAGCGCGTAGCTAAGCGCTATCCCACCCCACATCGCCACCAGCGCGATCGCGCCCGACAACGCCATGCCTATATAGGGCTTGCAGGTCAGCCGCAGCGCCGCGCCGGCTGGGGCGGCGATCAGGCCGAGCACCAGCAGCGCACCGACGGCCTGGGTGCCCTCGGCGGTGACGGCACCGATCAGCAACAGCAACACCAGCCCGAGCGCACGCACCGGCACACCGTGCAGTGCCGCCAGCTCGCCGTCGAGCGAAGCGAACAACAGCGGCCGCGCGATCGCTAGCGCCGCCAGCACGACGCCCAGACCAATAGCCGCCGCCACAACGCTCTGCCCCGCGCCCAGTCCGAAGATCGATCCGAACAGTGTGTTGGCCACGATCAGCCCATCGCCGCCCGAGCTGCCCGCGCTGAGCACCGCGATCAGCAGCACCCCGATCCCGAGCACCCACGAGAACATGACCCCGATCGTCACATCGTTGGCCTGCGCACGCCGGCCCAGTCCCGCCATCGCGGCCGCCAGCCCCAGTGTCAGAGCAAACAGACCCACCCGCTCGTCCACGCCGAGCACAGCCGCGGCGATCGCGCCCACAAACGCGACGTGGCCTAGCGCGTCGCCCGCGAACACCTGCCCGCGCAACACTGCAAACCAGCCGACCAGCCCACACGCGAGTGCGACGAATGTACCCGCCACATACGCATTGCGGATGAATTCGTGGGCGAACATCAGAGGACCGCCGGGGACCGCACCACAGCAACCGAGCCCGTGAACCGCCGCGCGCCCATCATGCCACCACCGCCACGGACGCCGGCTCGCTCGGTCGCGCGTCGTGCTTGAACGCATCAGCGACGCGACGCGCGAGCTTCGCCGCCACATACAGCGCAAATCCGAACGAGGTGATGAAAAAGCCAAGCGGGTAGATCGAGAAGTAGGAGATTCCAAGCCCTAGCCACATCACAAGCAGTGCGAACACGACGCTCAGGGCAAGGCTCAAACCAGGTCGCGGCGTGAGCGCTTGCGCGGCCGCCGCCGGCGCAACCAGCAGCGCAAACACGAGCAGCGTGCCGGTGATCTGGCTGGTGGCGGCCACGGTCAAACCGAGAATCGCCAGAAAGCCGATGTCGAGCGCGCGCACCGGCACTCCACGTGCGCTTGCCGCTTCGGGATCGAGCGAAGAGAGCAGCAGCGGACGCCCGACGATGGCCAGCGCCGCAAGCACCGCGGCCGCTACCAACGCGAGCGTCAACACCTGACCACGATCGATGCCGAGGAACGTGCCAAACAGCAGCGCTTCGAGTTGCTCCAGCACGCCGCTGTAAAGACTCAGGAAAAGGAAACCCAGGGCCAGGCCCGCGACCTGCACGACCCCGATCGCGGCCGACTCGCCGCCACGCCCGCCGCGCGGGCCGGCGGAGGAGCGCCCGATCGCAAGCGCCGCGATCCCACATGCGAGGTAGTAGCCAAACGCGGTGGGCAAGCCCGCGAGTGCCGCGCCCGAAGCTCCCGGGAATGCCATCGTCGCCGTCGTGTGTCCCGCGAAGCTCTGCCGACGCAACACCATGTACCAACCGACCACTGCGGCCATCACAGCCACGATCGTGCCCGCCTGCAGCGCATTGACCATGAACTGGTACTCCAGCAGCTCGTGTACGTCGCGCACGAGGTTCCAGGTAAGGGTCGGATTGTTCATCGAGCCGGCGCCTCGATTGCACGTAGGCGCACGATTATCGTGGCCCAAACATTGCGTCGTGAGTAGCTCACCGCTGGGAAGCCCTCAGTTGTGTCTGTGCTCATGTACACCCGACGAGCCCTAGTCGTGCCTGTGCCCGTGAACGTGAGGCGCCTCGGGCTGACCAACCACCACCAACCGTCCGTCGCGGGTGCGCAGCACCTCAATCTGCACGCCATACAGCTCGCTCAGCTTCGGCCCGGTGATGACATCCTCTACCGCGCCTTGCAGTGCACGCCCGCCCGCCAGGTAAATCACCTGATCGAGATAGGACAGCAGCGGGTTGACGTCGTGGGCCACGAGCAGCACGGCGACGTTCTCGGTCCGGCAGATGCGCTGCACGAGCGCACTCACCGCTGCCTGATTGGGCAAGTCGAGGCTGTCCAGCGGCTCGTCGAGCATCAGGATGCGAGGGCGGCGCACGAGCGCTTGGGCGATCAGAATGCGCTGCTGCTCGCCGCCGGAGAGCTCGCCGAGCGGACGCTCGGCATAGGCGCTCGCACCGACCAGCTCCAGCGCTTCGTGCACACGCTCTCGCGCACGCGCGGCGCGAGCACCTGGTTTCCCGAAGGGCACACGCCCGAGCGCCAGCGGCAACCCCCAGCGTGCACCGTCCAGGCCCAATCGCACGAGATCTACGCCGCGAATCGGCAGCGTCGAGTCGAAGCCGTGACGCTGGGGCAAGTAGCCGATCTCGCGATTGGCCGCACCCGCCGCTCCGCCGAGCACGCTGACGCTCCCAGGGGGCGTGTCCACCAGGCCGAGGATCGCCTTCAGCAGGGTTGACTTGCCGCTGCCGTTTGAGCCGAGCACGGCGGCAAATTCCCCGGGACGCACGGTCAGATCGACGCCGCTCCACACCACACGCCCGCCCATGCTCGCGCGCGCGTCGCGCAACTCGATTGCCGGTTGGCTCACCGCCCCGTCGCCCGATGCAACGCTCGTTGGAGTCCTTCGAGCTCAGCGACCTGCCATTGCTGAAAGCTGTCCGACGCGGGCGAGAGCGTCTCGGTCACGGTCGCGATCGGGATGCGAGCGGCACGCGCGAGTTCGTTCGCCCGCTGCACATCGGGCGTGACGTTTTGGCTGTTGAACACCCACACCTTGATCTGATGCTCAGACGCTTGCCGGTCCACCGTCTGCTTGTCCTGCGCGCTGACTTCGGTGCCCTCCGCGATCGCCTTGGCGAAGCTGTAGGGCGTCAGCAGCTTCAATCCGAGCGCCTCGCCGAGTGGCTGGAAGATGCTCTCGCTGTAGCCCACCGGCACACCTGCGTAGCGTGCGCGAATCTGTCGCAGCAGTGCGTTGTAGCGTGCCAGGCCAACCGTTTCAAACTCGCGCTGTCGCTGGGAGAAATAGCGGGCGTCAGCCGGACGCAGCTTGCTGTAGTCGGCCACGATCAGCTCAACCACTGCGTGCACATGCGCGGGCGAGTACCACTGGTGCGGGTTATCGCCCGCCTTCATGCCAAGCAGGCTGCCTACGTCAAGATTCACGCGCCCGCTGTCAGAGTCAGCCGACAGCAGGTGCGAGGCCCATTCGTCGTAGCCGATGCCGTTGACGATCGTCATCTGCGCGCCCGCCATCGCACGAGCGTCCGCGGCGGTCGGCTCATAGCTATGCGGATCGGTGTTCGGGTTGACGATGATGCTGTGCACTTCCGCGTCTTCGCCGCCGAGCTGCGCCGCGATACTGCCCCAGAAATTCTCAGCGGCAACCACCTGCAGCTTCGCCAGGGATGACGCTTCGTCCGGTTCGGCCGAACCGCAGCCGGCGAGCACGATCGCACCAGCGGCGCAGATCGCGGCCAGCGGCACGATGGTGAACGCGGCCCGCGCACGCGGACGCCCGGTCAAATGACGTCGCGCGATTGAGCGGGAGCTCGCCCGTGAGCATGGTCGATGCACGTGCGCCGCAACATACCATGATAAGACTGAGTCTTGTTCTCAGCCTCGGTGTGCGCCGTCCTCGCGGCGCGCACACCAGGGCGCAGTCAATCGACCTACGGCGCGGCGCTCTCCTCCGATGCCCGCGGGCCCTCATCGGCGAGCGCCCTACGCCGGCCGATCAGCAGCACGATCAGCACGACGATGATCACCACGATCAGGATGCCACCGGCGATGTAGCGAAGTTTGTGTTTGACCGGCGCGGTTTTTTTGACCGTCACCGTGGCGACTTGCACACGCGCGTGATCGGCTTGCGCCGCTGCCACGAGCTTGCCTTGTTCGGTTGAGGCATATTCAACCGTGTAGTGAGTGCCGTTGTCCATCGAGATGTGCAGGTGGCCGGTCGTCGTCCCGGGATGGAACGTCAGGGCATGCACTTCGCCTTTGTGCAGCTGCACTTCGTAGGCCGGCAGAGTCTCCTTCTGGAAGTGAATCACCGTCGCCGCCCCCGCCGGCACGGCGATCGCGGCCGCAACCAGCAGCGCGCACAGGCCCGCCAGCACTACGTTCAATCCTGTAGTCGATCTATTCATGGCCGCCACCTTATAGGCACAGCCCGTCGCATGACGAAGCTTCTCTACACACGCCCCGTGTCGCGCCGGTATGCGCGACGCGCGATGGCCGCCAGCACGACCGTCCAGGCGAGGATCACGATCCACCCCCTGGTGCCCAGGGGATGACCGCCGAGCGCGACGTGGCTGGCCTGCACCAGCCAGTAGGAGGGCAGCAGCTGCCCGATGTCATACAGAAACCCGTGGCTTGGGATCGGAAACCAGGTGCCACCCAGGAACGCCAGCAGCGCGACCCCTCCGCCCATCGCCGGACCAATCGATTCGGGCGTCAGCATGTGGCCGATGGCGATCCCCAGTGCGGCAAACGGCACCAGGCAGGCCAGGATCAGCAGCGTCATCTCGAGCCAATCGCCTACCGGCATACTCACCCCCAGCGACGCACCCGACACATAGAGCACAGCCATCGTCAACAGCGCCATCAGATAGGCGGTCAGCACCTTCGCGCGAAAGTAGGAGCGCGTCGAGAGCGGACTGATGCGCAGCTGACGATTCCAGCCGACCGCGCGCTCGGTTGCGATCCGTGCACCGCAGGAGAGCATCGCGCTCATCGTTCCGAAAGCAACCATCCCGACCATGTAGTACATCGGCGCCGAGATGCCGGACTTGTCAAAGTCGTGCACGTTGCGCTGCGGCCCGGCGATCAGGAAGAACAGCACCAGCGGGAAGCCCAGCGAGAGCACGAAGAAGCGGCGATTGCGGACGGTGCGCAGCAACTCATAGCGGGTGTAGGACACGGCGCTCACGACAGAACTCCCTCTGCCTGGGTCCCCACATCATCGCCCGTCAGCTGCAGGAAGGCCTCCTCCAAGCCCGCCGCCGCGATCTCGATGTCGCGCGCATCCGGATAGGCGACGAGCAGTTCGCGGATCGCCCGATCGGAGTCCGCACAGGCCAGCACGACGGCCTCGCCACGGCGCTCCACCCCGCTCACCCCCGGTAGCCGCCCGAGCGCGTCGAGGTCGGCTCCGGGGAGCGTCGCGCGGATCGTGCGCGAACCGACCATCGCCTTGATCTCGGTGGTCGGCCCGTCGGCGACTACCAACCCGTGGGCCATCAACACAGCGCGATCGGCGTAGGCGTCGGCCTCCTCCAGGTAATGAGTGGCGAACAGGATCGTGCGCCCGCGGGCGGCCTGCTCGCGCATCGTCGCCCAGAAGGAGTGACGACCCTCGACGTCCATCGCGACCGTTGGCTCGTCCAGCACGAGTAGCTTCGGATTGCTGACCAGCGCCACCGCGAAGCGCACGCGCTGTGTCTGGCCGCCCGAGAGCTTCTGCGTGCGCTGCGCGGCGACCTTCGCCAGCCCGGTCAGCTCCAGTGTCTCCGCCACATCCAGCGGATCGGGGTAAAGCGAGGCCACCATCGCGACCAGCTCCCCCACTGATAGGTCGCGAATCAGTTCCCCCGTCTGCAACATCGCGCCGATCCAGCCAGCGTCGACGGCCGCGGTGGGTGGGCCGCCCAGCACTGACACCGTCCCGCCATCCGGCTCGGCGAGGCCGAGCAACATGTCGATCGTCGTGGACTTCCCCGCACCATTCGGGCCGAGTAGAGCGACCGTCTCGCCGGTCTCGATCGAGATGTCCACGCCGCGCACCGCCTCGATAGCTCCGTAGCTCTTGCGCAGATCTTTGACCCCGATTGCCAACATTTATCGCGGCTCACCGAGAATCGTCGCACACCGTACGTATGCTGTTCGGCGGCTTTCCGGTGTGGTGTAATGGCAGCATGCGCGACTGTCCCTCGTGAGATGTCGGTTCGAATCCGACCGCCGGAGCCATAGTTGAGGGCCGCGGCAGAGCATGGTAGCCTTGGGCGTGCGAGGGACAGTCGCCGTCTGAAGGTTGGGCGTCATAGCTTTGCCGAGGCCCGCTCTGAGCGGGTTTCGTGCTTAAGAGTCATCACCGCCGCAGCCGAGCCGCCTTCAGCCGCTCGGTCTTGCCCAGCGCGACCTTGCGCAAGCGCACCGTCTCGGGCGTCACCTCGACGCACTCGTCGTCGCGCACGAACTCGAGTGCCTGGTCGAGCGTGAGCTTGCGGTGCGGCTGCAGGCGCACGTACACATCCGAGGTGGAGGAGCGGATGTTCGTCAGGTGCTTCTCCTTGACGGGGTTCACGTCGAGGTCGTCCGCGCGCGAGTTCTCCCCGACGATCATGCCCTCGTACACCTCCTCGCCGGGACCGACGAACATGGTGCCGCGCTCTGAGAGGCTCATCAGCGAGTAGGTGGCGGTGCTGCCGCCGCGATCGGCCACGAGCACGCCGGTGGTTCGTGTGCGCAGATCTCCCGCCCAGCGCTCCCAACTCTCGAACACGTGGTGCATCAGACCCGTACCGCGCGTCTCGGTGAGGAACTCGGTGCGAAACCCGATCAGGCCACGCGCGGGCACGATGTACTCCATGCGCACCCAGCCCGTTCCGTGGTTGGTCATGTGCTCCATGCGCCCCTTGCGCAGGGCGAGCATCTGCGTGACGACACCGACGTAGTCCTCGGGCACGTCGATCGAGAGTCGCTCAAACGGCTCGTGGCGATGCCCGTCGATCTCGCGAATCACGACCTTCGGCTGGCCAACGGTCAGCTCGAAGCCTTCGCGACGCATCATCTCCACCAGCACAGCCAGTTGCAGCTCGCCGCGTCCCTGCACTTCCCACGCTTCCGGGCGGTCGGTGTCGAGCACGCGCAACGACACGTTGCCGACCAGCTCGCGGTCCAGGCGCTCGCGCACCTGCCTGGCGGTCAGCTTGGAGCCCTCCTTGCCGGCCATCGGGGAGGTATTGATCCCGACCGTGATCGACAGCGAGGGCTCGTCCACCGTAATGACGGGCAGCGGGCGCGGGTCCTCCAGGTCGGCAAGTGTCTCGCCGATCGTGATCTCGGGGATGCCGGCAACAGCAATGATCTCCCCCGGGCCGGCTTCTGGCGCGTCCACGCGGTCGAGCGCATCGGTGACATACAGCTCGGAGACCTGCACGCGCTCGATCTTGCCGTCGGCTCGACACCACGCCACCTGCTGGCCGCGCTTGATGGAGCCGTTGCGCACCCGGCAGATTGCCAGGCGCCCGACATATGGGGAGGCGTCGAGGTTTGTGACGAGTGCCTGCAGAGGGTGCTCGGGGTCGTACATCGGCGCCGGGATTCGCTCCACGAGCAGATCGAGCAGGGGCGCGAGCGTACCCTCGGTCGGGACCGCGACGCCAGCCTCGTACTCCAGCGTGGCGATACCGGCGCGCGCATTGCAATAGACGATCGGAAACTCGATCTGCTCCTCGTCGGCGTCGAGGTCGAGGAACAGCTCATACACCTCGTCGATCACCTCAGCCACGCGCGCATCAGGACGATCCACCTTGTTGACAACCAGGATCACGGGCAGGCGCGACTCGAGCGCCTTGCGCAGTACAAAGCGCGTCTGTGGCAGCGGACCCTCCGAGGCGTCCACAAGCAACAGCACGCCATCGACCATCGTCAGACCGCGCTCTACCTCACCGCCGAAGTCGGCGTGGCCGGGTGTGTCCACGATGTTGAGCTTCACGCCGTTATGGCGCAGAGACGTGTTCTTGGCGAGGATCGTGATGCCCTTCTCGCGCTCCAGGTCCATCGAGTCCATCACGCGCTCGGCCACGTCCTGACCGACCCTGAACGCGCCGGATTGCCACAGCATCGCGTCCACGAGCGTGGTCTTGCCGTGGTCCACGTGGGCCACGATTGCGACGTTGCGTATGTCGTCTCTGGGAACGAGCATCGGCGGGACAGGCTAGAGGCTTGCCGGCCATGAAGCCGATCTGGGGAACCGGTGTTCCGGTCCGAGGGGTCGGGGGATACATATACTTTTTATTCGATTCGCGATAGTAGCTACACTATGTAGTCACTATAGTGAATTGTATTAAAGAGAATACACCACACCCCGCAGCCAGCCTCGAAGCACCCGTCGCCACTACGAAGTCGCGCCGGAATCTGCCGGTTCGCGCCGACTACCGGCGCGCCGCAAAGGCCCGCCGGCTCATGCTCACGCTGAAGCGCAAGAACGCCTGTGGGACCCGCTCGGCGCGCGCCACCACATCCTCCAGGGCGCCAGCGAAACGACGGATCTCGGCCTCCTCGATCACAAGCGCGGGCAATGCCTTCACGACGTTCATGCGATGCCCCGCCACCTGGCAGAGGATGCGGTGGTCGTGGAACAGCGGCCCCACTACCAGCTGGGAGAAGATGCCAGGCTGGGCGCGCTCGGCGGCGTTGTAGATCGAGCGCCGCGCGCCACCCTCGGGTGGCCCGAATTCGATTGCCCACATCAGGCCTAGGCCGCGCACGTCGGAGACGACCTCGTAGCGCTCGACGAGGGGCAGGGTCAGCTCTAACAGCAGCGCCCCGAGCCGCTCGGCGCGCTCCACCAAGCCCTCGCTGTCGAGCACGCGCAATGTGGCAAGCGCGGCGGCTGCGGCAAGATCGTTGCCGCCGAACGTGGAGCCGTGACGGACGGCGCGCTCCATACCGTCGAACACACGGTCGAAAGCCTCGCGCGAGACGAGCACCGCGCCGACGGGCACGAGCCCACCGGAGAGCGCCTTCGACAGACAGATCAGGTCTGGCTCCAGACCCCAGTGCTCGAGCGCCAGGAAGCGGCCGGTGCGCCCCAGGCCCGTTTGGACCTCGTCGCAGACGAACAGCGCACCAGCTTCGCGGCACAGCCGCTGTGCGGCGAGCAGATAGCCGTCGGGTGGCAGGTTGATGCCCTTGCCCTGCACGGGCTCCACCACAAACGCCGCAACATCGCCATGCGCAAGCGCACGCTCCAGCGCATCGATATCCCCGAAGCCCACCGGCTCACAGCCCGGCAGCAGCGGACCGAAGCCCTCACGGAACTCTTCGTTGCCGTTGAGCGACAGCGAGCCCAGTGTTAGCCCGTGGAAGGCGTGCTCGGCGAAGAGGATGCGCGAGCGCCCAGTGGCGGCACGAGCGATCTTGATCGCGGCCTCGACCGCCTCAGTGCCGCTGTTGGCCGGCACCATCGCCGCCACTGAACCGGGGGCGCGCGCCAGCAACTGCTCGGCAAGCACACCACTCAACAACGTAACTCCAAGCTGGGGCAGGTTGGCGGTGTGCGCGTCCATCGTGTCGCGCACAGCCGCGATCGCCTCTGGGTGGTTACGGCCGATCGCGAACACCCCATAGCCACTGAGCAGGTCGAGGTAGCGCTCACCGCCTGCGTCGATCAGGTGCGCACCCTCGCCCGCGACCCAGTGCCTGTCAAACCCGAGCGTGCGCACGATCCCCCCCAACTTGGGGTTGAGATAGGAATCGTTGAGCGCCATCTCCTCGCCCGAGCGAGTCGCAAGGATCTCGCGCACCGGCGGGACGCCTGGCGGCACAGCTGACATATGGCTTAGCGTACGCCCAAGCGTCGATCTGCGTTCGGGTGCGGCGGTTTTGGGCGCAGCGGCCGGGTGCTCACCTGAAGCGGTGCTCGAGGTGAAAGTGCTCGACGTGAGCAGACTCAGCCGACCCGCGAGCGCGAGCGGCGCGAATTGCGGTTGCGCGAATTGCGCCCCCTACCGTGTGGCGCACCCTGCCCGGGACGCGTTGAGTCGCTGGGAAAGCCACCCAGCTCCAGCTCGCGCTGCAGGCCGAGCCCGCCGACCATGCCCGCGAACTCGCGTGCCTGCTCGCCCAGCACGAACGTGACGCCAACGCCCGAGGCGCCGGCACGCGCGGTGCGGCCCACGCGGTGAACGTAGTCCTCGCGGGTGGCGGGCATGTCGTAGTTGATCACGTGGGTGATACCCGACACATCGATACCGCGCGCGGCCACGTCTGTGGCAACGAGCGTGTTGACGTGACCGCTCTCAAAGCGCGCGAGCGCCTTCTCGCGCTGAGCCTGGGACTTGTCGCCATGCATCGCGACAGCCGGCACGCTGCTCGCGGCCAGGCGCTTGACGAGGCGGTCGGCGCCGCGCTTGGTGCGCACGAACACGAGCGTCAGCCCACGGTCGGGCTCGGACAGCTCGGCGACGAGCCGATCGACCTTGCCCTCGTGGGAGACGGACACGAAGCGATGCTCCACATCGCCCTTGCGCTCCTCGGAATGAGCGTGCTCGTGGCGAGCCGCGTCGGTTGTGAAGGCGTTGGCGATCTTGCCGACCTCGCCCTGCAGCGTGGCTGAGAACAGCAACGTCTGGCGCTCGGGGCGAGTCATCTTCACGATCTTCTCGACCACCGGGCGGAAGCCCATGTCGAGCATGCGGTCGGCCTCATCGAGCACGAGCAGGCGCACCTGCTTGAGCGAGATGTCGCGACGGTCGATCAAATCGAGCAAGCGCCCGGGAGTGGCAACCAGGATGTGGGCGCGGGCGGCAATGCGAGCCTGCTTGACGATGCCGGCGCCGCCGTAAACAGCGGCGATCGAGAGCGCACGAATATGGGCTATTGCGCGTAGATCCTCGACAATTTGCAGGGCAAGCTCGCGCGTGGGCGCCAGCACCAGCGCCGACGGCCGGGGATCGCTGTCCTTCAAGCGCTCGACCAGAGGTACACCAAAAGCAAGCGTCTTGCCCGAGCCGGTGGGCGACTGGGCGAGCACGTCGCGGCCGGCGAGCACGTCGGGAATCACCATCTCCTGAACGGCAAAAGGCGAGTTGATGCCACGCGAGGCAAGCTCGCGAGATACGACCTCGGACACGCCGAGGTCGGCGAAAGAACTGGACTTCATGTTGTGATGCTCCTTTGTCGCGGCCCTGTGGCCGCTGTGCGGAAGGGAGATTCGTACTGGCCCCATCCGCGCCCTGTAGAGCACCAACAAAGACAAGAACCTCGCGGATGACAGATGTCATCCGTAGGCAGACCGTAGCACGGACTCCCTCGCCTCCCGGGGTGGCGCATGGCGCCGCCGAACGGTGCTCAGGCAGCCAAGCTCTTGGCGGCCTTGCGCTCGGGCGCAATACGCACCACGTCCCAGGCCAGCCCGACGCGCTCCATCGCGCGGATGACAAGCGCCGAGACGTCGAACTGGCGCCGGCCGAACCCGTGGAAGGCGGAGGTGGGGAAAGCGTGGTGGTTGTTGTGCCACGCCTCCCCCAGGGAGAAGGGCGCGAGCCAGGCGAGGTTGCGCGAATGATCGCCCGTCTCATAACTGCGCCGCCCGAAAAAGTGGCACAGAGAATTGATCGAATAGGTGACGTGGTGCAGCAGGAGCATTCGCACTGCGCCGCCCCACAAGAGGCCGGTGAGTGCGGCCGTTAGCGTGCCGCCGATCAGGTAGCCCAGGCCGAAGGCCACACCGAGTCCGCCGATCGCCCACACGAAGAACGTCTTGTCGACGAAGGACACGACCGGATCGGCGATCAGATCGGGGGCGTAGCGTTCGCGGTGGCCGCGGGCGGTGTGGATGAACAGCCAGCCAACGTGTGCGTGAGCCAGGCCACGCAGCGCGCCGCGCAAGCCTGTGCCGTGATCCACGTGCGGGCTATGGGGATCGCCGTCGCGATCGGAGAAGGCGTGGTGCTTGCGATGATCGGCGACCCAGGAGATGACCGGACCCTCGATCGCGGCCGAGCCGAGCACCGCGAAGACGAAGCGCAAAGCCGGGCTTGTCTTGAACGATCTGTGGGTAAACAGGCGGTGGAAACCGACCGTAATGCCAAGCGCCGTGAAGAGATACATGATTGCGAACACGACCAGGTCTGAGCCGTGAAGCAAACCGTCCCACAGCTGCCAGGCGACGAAGCCGAGCGCGAGGATCGGGCCGACCGTGATCAGCCCCGTGAGGAAGCGGTCGAGGTTCTCGTAGGCGGCGGGCTGTACGTCCTCGGGCGTGGGGCCGTCAAGCCGGGGACGTTCGATATGGGCATCCTCCGGGGCGGGCTGAGACGCTGGAGGACGCTGGATAGAATGGGTGCTCATCGGTGTGCTCGCCGCTGGAAGGTAGCACGCCGCGCTGACACGACGAGACACCACACCATGCGTAATTACCCGCTTGTTTGCTTGCGAAACACTGGCCAGATAGCCAAGGGTCCGCCTAATGCCGCTCGCCAACACTGAGCCGCTGCGACGAGAGCTTGCGGGCGTGCTCCCCGAGCGCCGCTTCAGGGTGCGCTTTTGGGACGGCAGCGAGCTGCCGTCAACGAGCGGCAACGGCGACGGGCCGACCTTCATCCTGCACTCGCCCAAGGCGATCGCGCACGTGCTGCGCGCGCCCGGCGAGCTGGGGCTCGGCCGCGCGTATGTCGCGGGCGACCTGGAAGTGGACGACCTCGATCGTGCGATCGACTTGATCGACGACTTCGAGGAGCCCCAGATCGACATCGCCACCCGCGCCCGCATCGCCGTCGCGGGTATGCGCGCGTGCGGACTGACGGTCCCCCCGCGCGCACCCAAGGGCGAGCTGCGGCTGAAGGGGCGCAGCCACAGCAAGGAACGCGACGCGAAGGCGGTGCGCCACCACTACGACGTGTCAAACGAGTTCTTCGAACTGTTTCTCGACAAGTCGATGACCTATAGCTGCGCGATCTTCTCGCGTGGCGCAAAAACGCTCGAGGAGGCACAGTTCGCCAAGCTCGACCTGGTGTGCAAAAAGCTCGCGCTGAAGCAGGGCGAGCGTGTGCTCGACGTCGGCTGTGGCTGGGGTGCGTTCGTGATCCACGCGGCCAAGAACTACGGAGTGCATTGTGTCGGCATCACCCTCTCTCCCCCGCAGGCAGAGCTTGCGCGCCGGCGGATCGCCGAAGCGGGACTCAGCGACCGGGTTGAGGTACGCGTCGCCGACTACCGCGACCTGCACGGCGAGCGCTATGACGCGATCGCGTCGATCGGCATGGTGGAGCACGTCGGCGAGCGCAACATCGACGTGTATGCACAAAAACTACGGAGCCTGATCGGCCCCGAGGGACGCCTGCTCAACCATGGGATCGCGCACCTGTATCCGAGCGTCGGCTACCACGGCGACTTCACCCAGCGCTACGTGTTCCCCGACGGCGATCCAGTGCAGCTCTCGCGCATCCAGCAAGGGCTGGAGCAAGCCGGCTTCGTGACCGAGCACGTGGAGGAGTTCGGCAAGGACTACTACGACACGCTCACTGAGTGGATCAAGCGCCTGGACGAAAACCTGGTGCGAGCCGAGCAGCTCGCCGGCTCCGAGCGCTTGCGCGTGTGGCGGTTGTACCTGCGCTCGGCACGCAACATCTTCAAGACCGAGTTCGTCTCGATCTACCAGACGCTGGCGCGGCCTCGAAAGCCGTAGCCGGGCGCAATGTCTGTCCCGCTTGGCGAGCCCGGGCGGAATAGGTGGCATGGATGAGCCGCCCATCGAACGCTTCATCTGGACGGTCCACGCGGAAGGCAGAGTTCGTAAGCGCTTGCTCGATCGTGCCGAGATCGAGCAAGCAATTCATAGCGGACATCGGGCTCCCCGAATCAATCTCGGACGGGCCGACTGGGTGGCTCACGGCCTGTGCACCGACGGTCGTCGCTTCTGTGTTGTATATGACCACCCTCACCGCGGCGACCCTACGACAGCGAGAGTTGTGACAGTTTGGGATCTATAGCGCCGAACACGACAGGAGTATCCTGATAGTCATGAAGTCAACGGAAATTGTTAGTTACGACCCCGAGGTCGACATCGCGATGATCTGCATGGAGAAAGGGCGTGCGGTCAGCGAGGAGCATCCGTGGGGCCTTATCGACCGCGACCGCGATACCGGGCGTTTGATGGGCTTCGAGATTTGGAATGCCTCGTCAGTGCTGCCTAGCGAGATGATCGACGCGCTACGCAAGTCGGGCAAGCCGCGCGGCGTGGCGGCCTGACACTCGATCGGCAGCGCCATAGTGCAGGCGCTACTCCAGCGAAGCCATCACATGCTTGACGACCGTGTAGTCCTCCAGCGAATACACGCTCAGGTCCTTGCCATACCCGGAGTCCTTGAAGCCTCCATGCGGCATCTCCGACACCAAGGGAAGGTGATCGTTGATCCACACGCACCCGAATCGCAGTGCTCGCGAGACGCGCAGGGCCCGCCCCACGTCGCGCGTCCACACCGATGAGGCAAGGCCATAGCGCGTGGCGTTGGCCCACTCGATTGCTTGTTCCTCGTCGGTGAAGCGCTGCACGGTAATCACGGGCCCGAAGATCTCCTCGCGGATCATCTCATCGCCCTGCTCCAGTCCAGCGACGACAGTGGGCTCGTAGTAGAAGCCGTGGCGCGCGGGCGCGACGCCGCCCGTTACCACCTCGGCGTGCTTGGGTGCGCGCTCGATGAAGCCCGACACGCGCTGGCGCTGGCGCTCGGAGTTGACGGGGCCGAGCGTGGTGTCGGGCTCGAGCGTGTCGCCGATGATCAGCTCCTTGGCCTGCGCGGCCAGACCGGTTACCACGTCGTCGTAGACGTCTGAGCCGGCGAGCACGCGCGTGGCGGCGGTGCAGTCCTGGCCGGCGTTGTAGTAGCCGGTGGCGGCGATCGTGGCCATTGCGCTCTCCATGCTCACGTCGTCGAACACGATCACGGGCGCCTTGCCACCCAGCTCCAGGTGCACGCGCTTGAGTGTGTTTGCCGCCACGCGGGCAACGTGCTTGCCGGTCGCAACAGATCCAGTCAAGGAGATCATGTCTACATCGGGGTGCTCCAAGAGCGCCTGGCCGGTGGGCTCGCCGGGGCCCATCACGACGTTGAGCACGCCGGGCGGGAGGATGTCGGCCGCGAGCTCGGCGAAGCGCACGGTCGTGACGGGCGTCGTCTCGGCAGGCTTGAGCACGACGGTGTTGCCGGCGGCGATGGCGGGCGCAACCTTCCAGATCGCCATCATCAGCGGATAGTTCCAGGGCGTGATCTGCCCGATCACGCCGACCGCTTCGCGGCGCACGAAAGAGGTGTAGCCCTGCATGTACTCGCCGGCGGCGCGACCCTCCAGGCAGCGTGCGGCGCCGGCGAAGAAACGCAGGTTGTCGGCCATCGCGGGGATCTCGTCGCGCAGTACCGCCTCGATCGGCTTGCCGGCGTTGTGTGCCTCCAGGCGCGCCAGCTCGTCCGCGTGCGCTTCGACGGCGGCTGCGAGTGAGAGCAGCGCGAGTGCGCGATCGTTGGGCGTGGCTCGCGACCAATCCTCAAACGCGCGGCGCGCGGCATGCACCGCGTTGTCCACCTCCTCGGCGCTCGACACGGGCGCGCGCCACAGCTCGGTCGCGGTAGCCGGGTCAAGCACCGCCATCGTCTCCCCTTCTTCGCGCAAGGGCGAATCGCCCGCGATCAGGTTGCGCAGCACTTGTGGGCCGTTGGCCATTTCGCCGTCTCCTTGAACTCTCACTGTTGTGCTCTGGGGGCCCCAGTTGGGGGGTGATTTGGGGCACGTTCGATGCGCTCCGAACGTGCCCTATCGAAGTCAAAGGAAGCCACTCCAAGCGCGTGCGCCACCGCCGGGTGGACGATTTCCCCGGCACGCACGTTCACCCCGGAGCGCAGCGCAGTGCTGCGCTGGATCGCCTGCTCGATCCCGCCGGCGAGCTCGATCGCGTACGGCAACGTGGCATTGGTGAGCGCGTACGTGGAGGTGATGGGGACGGCGCCGGGCATGTTGGTTACGCAGTAGTGCTCGATGCCGTCCACCTCGAAGGTGGGGTCGGAATGCGTGGTGGGGCGCGAGGTTTCAAAGCAGCCGCCCTGGTCAATTGAGACATCCACGAGCACGGCGCCGCGCTTCATACCCAACAACTGTGCGCGTGTAATCACGCGCGGGGCGCGGTCGCCGTGGATCAGCACGGCGCCGATCACGAGGTCGGCCTGGGGCAGCATCTCCTCGATCGCGAGCGTCGAGGAGTACACCGTGGAGGCGCGCCCGCCGAATGCGACTTCAAGCTCGCGCAGACGGTCGATCGAGCGGTCGAACACGAACACGTCTGCTTGCATCCCAATCGCGATGAAGGCGGCGTTCATGCCCACCACGCCGCCGCCGATTACGAGCACAGTCGCGGCTGCGACGCCGGGCACGCCGCCAAGCAGAATGCCGCGCCCGCCCATCGGCTTCTCCAGCATGAAGGCACCGGCTTGCGTGGCGATCTTGCCCGCCACCTCGCTCATCGGGGCCAGCAGCGGCAGGTGGCCCTCGCCGTCCTCGACCGTCTCATAGGCGATGCAGGTCGCGCCGGAACGGCGCAGCCCCTCCGCCAGCTCGGGCTCGGCCGCGAGGTGCAGGTAGGTGAACAACGTCTGTCCCTCGCGCAGCAGCGCCACCTCAGAAGACTGCGGCTCCTTCACCTTCAGCACCAACTCCGCCTCGGCGAACACCGCGGCGGCGTCGGGCAGGATCCGCGCGCCCTGCGCGGCGAACTGCTCGTCCGTCAGGGCGCTGCCGAGACCGGCGCCCGACTGGATCAGAACGTCATGTCCGCGCGAGCACAGCTCGCGCACGCCGGCGGGGGTAATCGCGACGCGGTACTCGTCGGGCTTGATCTCGGTGGGGACGCCAATTCTCATGTGAGCGTGCGCTGTGGTGCCTGGCCGACCTGACGACGAGGGTACGACCCCCAATTCCAAAAAAAGAAACTACACAAAGAACCGGATCGATGATGGCTCCTCGCTCCGCCACGCCGATACGCGGAGATGGGAGGAGTTGCGGGACGAGTGCTGGGCATATGTTTCATCGCGCCAGCTCGCGCCCGCGCAGTGCTAGCCAGAACTCGATGCGGTCGCGCGCGTGGGAGAAGTCGCGGCCGGTGAGCGCCTCCACGCGCTTGATGCGGTAGCGCAACGTGTGGCGGTGGCAGTAGAGCTCCTGCGCGGCCTTCTCCCAGTGGCCGTTCTGTTCGATGAAAACGTCAAGTGAGCGCAGCAGCTCGTCGCCATACTCGCCCTCGTCACCTTCGATCGGGCCGAGCACACTCTGGCAGTAGGAGGCGAGCGCGTCGTCGTCCTGTAGGGAGAGCAACAGCTGGAAGGCACCGAGATCCTTATGAGAGGCGACCTCGGGCGCGGTGCCGTTGGATAGGCGCACGGCTTCAAGCGCGCAGCGCGCCTCGTGAAAACTGCGCCTGAGGTTGTGCGTCGGCGCGGGCCGCGAGGCGGAGGCGCGCACTTCGCCGAAGCGGCTCGCCAGCTCGCGGCGCATCCGCCCCGCCAACTCGACCGGGTCCTCGCCAGAAGCTCCGCTGAGGTCGCCCGTCCCTGCCGGATGATCGAGATGTGTGTTGTTGGGACAATCGATGACCGCGCACAAGAGGCCGTTGCGCAGCGCCACCAGGCTGTGCGTGCCGGCGCGCTCGAGCATCGCTTCCAGGGCCGAGGCGGCGGTGCCGGGGTCGCGCATTGCGAAGGCGAGCACGGCGGCGCTCTCGCCGATACCGAACGGGCGCAAGCGCGACTGCAGCTCGTCGGGGTAGAGCCTGCCGGTCAGCGCCTCGGCGAGCACGTCGCCGGCCATGTTGCGCTGCAACAGTTCGTAGCGCTCGTTGAGCAGCTGCGCGAACACGCGCTCGGTGACGGCGATGAAGGGCAGCTCGTATGGCACCTCAAACAGCGGGAAGTCGAGCTTGCGGGCCGCGTTCAGCACGGCGGCGGGTAGCTTGCGGTGCACGAACCCGGTGCCGAAGCCGAGTCCGGCGATCTCGCGCTCGGCCAGACGCTGCACGAATTCGCGCTGCAGTTTTGCGCCCTGCAGCTGCAGTCCTGTCGTGAGCAACAGCTCGCCGCCACGTAGCCACGGCGTGGGGTCGAGCAGCTCCGTGGAGTGCACCCAGCGCACGCTGGCCTGCGCGTGCTCCTCGCCCGTGGCAAGCGTCAGATCGAGCTCGGCGACGAGGCTCTCGACGGTCAGCACCTTACGGCGCTCCCGCTGGGCATCATCGAATCTACGATTCGATGATGGTTTGGAGAGAAGGGTGCGCGCACCGCATCCGCTCGGGCCGATTCCATTCGCGCCGCCGCCATCGACCCACCTACCGCTTGCCGATCCGCTCCCACGCCTCGGTGAGCACTGGGCGCAGGATCGCCTCGATCTCTTTGAACTGCTCGCGGTCGGCGATCAGTGGCGGCGAGAGCTGGATCACGGGGTCGCCACGGTCGTCGGTGCGGCAGATCAAGCCGCGCTCGAATAGAGCGCCCGACAGGTATCCGCGCAACAGCTCCTCGGACTCGCGCGCGTCGAAGGTGAGCTTTGTGTCCTTGTCCTTGACCAGCTCGATCGCGTGGAAGTAGCCGGCGCCGCGCACGTCGCCGACGATCGGCAGGTCGCGCAGCCCCTCAAGCATCGCGCGGAATTCGCCCTCGTGGGCGAGCACGTGCTCGTTGATGCGCTCGCGCTCCATCACGTCGATGTTGGCCATCGCCACGGCGCATGCCATCGGGTGCCCACCGAAGGTGAAGCCGTGGTTGAAGATCGCCTGTGCATGCAGGAAAGGCTCGGCCACGCGGTCGCTTACGATCACGGCGCCCATCGGCGCATACGCCGAGGTCATGCCCTTCGCGGTCGTGATGATGTCGGGTGCGTAGTCGAAGCGTTGGCATCCAAACCAATATCCGAGCCGCCCCCACGCACAGATCACCTCGTCTGAGATGAGCAGCACTTTGTGGCGGTCGCAGATCTCGCGCACGCGCTGGAAGTAGCCGTCCTGGGGTACGAAGCAGCCGCCACCGTTCTGCACCGGCTCGAGGATTACGGCGGCGACCGTGTCGGGGCCCTCGAAGAGGATTGCCTCCTCGATCGCGTCGGCCGCCCACAGCGGGTCGCGCTCTTCGGTCCAACGGTAGGCGTTGGTGTTCGGTACGTGGATCCCACCCGGGGTGAGTGGTTCGAACGGCTCGCGCAGCGGCGGCAGCCCGGTAACGGTGAGCGCCCCCATCGAGGTGCCGTGGTAGGCGAGGTTGCGCGAGACGATCTTGTGCTTGCGCGGCTCGCCACAGGCCGCGTGGTAGGCCTTTGCGAGCTTCCATGCCGACTCGACCGCCTCCGAGCCTCCGCTGACGAAGAACACGCGGTTGAGATCCCCGGGCGCCAGCTGTGCGATGCGCGCCGCTAGTTCGATCGAGGGTGGGTGGGCGTAGCTCCAGTTGGTGTAGAAGCCGAGCTGCTTGGATTGTTCGGCGGCAGCCTCGCCCAACTCGGCGCGTCCGTGGCCGATGTTCACGCAGTACAGCGCCGAGAGGCCGTCGAGGTAGCGCTTGCCGTGTGTGTCGTACACGTAGCAACCCTCGCCGCGCTCGATCACCGGCACCTCGGCGTGGTCGTAGCTACCCATGCGCGTGAAGTGCATCCACAGATGGCGCTTGGCCTTGGCCTGCAGCTCACCCTGCACCGTTGCCCGCGGCTCGCTCTGCGCTTGCGTCGTTACCGGCTCTTGCAAATCACTGGACATAGACACCCTGCACAACGGTACTACCCGCACATGTACCTATCAATGCGCCACACGTTCAACAAGATGTCTATCCGTTGGACGAGATGTATAAAACGCGTGCGACTTATTGGCGGTTGCGACCCTTGAGTTTGCGCCGTTCTGCTCCTAGCCTTGTCTCAGCTGCTTGTAACGATCATAACTTGACCGTCGCGGGTGACCGCCTCAGGGGGCCGGCGACAGAGAGGTCCTCGCCATGGCCAGCATCGGCTCCGCCGCAGATGGACACCTCGAAGCATCGGGAGAGGTGGTTGACAAGGGCCTGAAGAAGAACGCGATCGGCTACCTGTCGAACCTGGTGATCGGCGTCGCGTCGACCGCGCCCGCCTATTCGCTGGCGGCGACGCTCGGCTTCATCGTGGCGGTGACGGGAGTTGGCGTGCACGCGCCGGCGGTGCTACTCGTGTCGTTCATCCCGATGCTGCTGATCGCGGCGGCCTACAAGTACCTCAACCGTGCCGACCCCGACGCCGGCACGACGTTCGCGTGGACCACGCGCGCGCTCGGCCCCGGTACGGGTTGGGTCAACGGCTGGGCGATCTTCCTCTCCGACGTGCTGGTGATGGCATCGCTGGCTGACATTGCCGGCATCTACACTTTCAAGCTGTTTGGGTTCACCGAACTCAGCGAATCGCTGCCGGCGATCATCATCGCGGCGATCGTGTGGATCGCGCTGATGACATGGATCTGCTACCGCGGCATCGAGCTCTCAGCGCGCATCCAGCAGGGCCTGCTGGGCGCCGAGATCGCGATCCTGAGCGTGTTTGCGGTCGTGACATTCATCAAGGTTTACGCCAATCATCCGGCGGGCTCGATCGAGCCCGCCCTGACCTGGTTCAACCCATTCGCACTTAGCTTCAAAGCGCTGATCGACGGCGTGCTGCTCGGAATCTTCATCTACTGGGGCTGGGACTCGGGCGTGGCCGTCAACGAGGAGTCCGAGGACGCCAACGAGGGCCCGGGCCGCGCGGCCGTGATGTCCACGATCCTGCTCGTGCTGATCTACGTGATCGTGAGCGCCGCCGGTCAGGCATACGGCGGCACCCACCTGCTGACCAACCCCGAAAACCAGAGCGACGTGCTCAGCGTGCTCGGAACGAGGGTGTTCGGCTTCCCCTGGGACAAGCTCTTGATAATCGCCGTGCTCACCTCGGCCTCGGCCTCGACGCAGACGACGATCCTGCCGACGGCGCGCACAACCCTGTCGATGGCCCACTGGAAATCGATCCCGGGAGCGTTCGGGAAAATCCACTCGCGCTACTTCACCCCCGGCTTCTCCACGCTGATGATGGGCGGCGTGTCGATCCTGTGGACGCTGGTCATCCTCAATCTCTCCGAAAGCGCCCTGGAAGACTCGATCGTGGCGATCGGGTTTCCGATCTGCTTCTACTACGGCTTCACCGGGATCGCCTGCATCGTGTACTACCGCCACGAACTGACCAAGAGCGTGCGCGACTTCCTGCTGCTCGGCATCGCGCCGCTGCTCGGCGCGCTGATGCTGTTTGGCGTGGCGGGCTACGCCGCCGTGTATTACAGCAAGGCGGAAAACGTGTCCTCCAAACCGATCCTCGGCATCACGCTGCCGTTGTGGATGGGCATCGGTGGGATGCTCATCGGCGTCGTGCTGATGCTCATCTCGCGACCCTTCTTCAGGGACTTCTTCTCGCGCAAACTCGAAACCGCCAAGCCGGGCTTGATCGAGGAGCCGGTGGAGCACGCCCCGGCACACTTCTGAGGCGGCCGTGGGCACTTCGCGGAGCTTCGTCCTCAGTCGCTCGCGTGCGGTAAGCACGCCACGCTCCCTGCGTCCTCGCTCCGCTCGACCCACGGCCGCCTCAGACGCCTGTAGGTGCTAGGGGATCTCTGTGCGTTGGGCGATGGTGTCGTGTATAGCTTGGCCTCGTTGGGTGAGTGTCCAGGCGTTGGGTTCGCCCTTGGTGTGTCCTTCGCCTTGGTTCTCGACTAGCTCGCATTTGCTGAGGCGTCCGAGTAGGCGTGACATTTGGCCCTCGTCTGCGATGCCGGATTTGTCGGCGATGTAGCGGTTGGATGCGCCAGGAGCCGCGGCTATCGTGGCGAGCACGCGTGCCGTGCGGTAGGTGAAGCGGATCGGCAGGCCCTTGAACGGGTCGGCGCTCTGGCGCGGCACAACGTGTGGGATGGCAGGCATGGGACGCTCGAGCTCGGCACGCGCGGCTGCCGGTCCGAGGTAGGGGTGGACGATCATCGCCATCAACGGACCGGTCAGCTCGACCAGCGGACGCACAGCGCTCCTACCCCTGTGCGTGCCGTTCTCTGCGTGGCGCCCCGAGTGGGGACGATCCGTTTCGGAGGACGACTCCAATAGGCGAGCGTGGATCACCGATAGTGCTCCCCCGACAACGCCCTGCGCGGTGAGGGGTGGCGGGTCGCTGCCAGCACGTGCTTCACCACGACCCTCATCCACGATCGCCGCGACGTTCTCGAGTGTGCGTACGCGACGCTCCAAGACAGCCGGTCCGCCGCGCAACGTCTCGATCACACACAAGCGCGCCACATTCGGTTCGGCGTCGAGGCGCTCCAATAGGCATGTGAGCGCATCCCTGATACGGCCGCGCCACTTGCCCTCGCGCTCATAGTGGGAACCAAGCTCGCGCGCGAGGCGCTCCACCTGGGCGTCAAGTGCAGCCAGCAGGCACGCTTCTCCATCGCTGAACTGTTCATAGAACGTGCGTCGCGACACGCCGGCCTGCGCGCACACACGCCCGACCGTCAGCCCCGCGACGCCGTGCTCACCGACAACTTCGCCAGCGGCGAGCAGCAGGCGGCGACGCTGCATCTCCGCAACCTGCCCACCAGGAGACCCCGCCAGATCGGCGAGCGCGACACGACCGCTGGTCATCGCGAGCCCCCGGGATGCAAAGCCGATCTCATCTGCTTGCCTTGCCGCCTTTGCCCGACTTCCTACCCTTCTTCTTTACCTTCGCGTTCTTGGGCTTGCTCTTTGCGCAACCCGTGACAGTCATGGGCGTAGACTGATGCAGAACAGCTCCATTCTGACCTGTGAACGCGGTCGGCATTGTTAGTTTTGTCTTGCAGAGGTTCGTATTAGCCGCGAGTGCCGAGTATTTACCCTGGGGTAGGTTCAATTCGAACGTCTGTATCGGGACGTCGGGTACTTCGTTGAATGTGCTGCTCGTAATGTTCGTTTTGTTGTTGATGAACGTGTCACCGACAAGGTCTACCGTGACGTTGTCGCCTTGTAGGACGACGATCAGGTTCGGGAATTCTTCCCCAGCATGCGAGACGAAATACGCTGGACCTTCCACCGGCACCGGCAGTAGCGGCGTGATTGCCTTGCCATGCCCGACGATCGAGTCGGGTGGGCACAATGCCGGGTTCACTTCGAACGTCTTGGCGGGACACGCCTTCTGCAACGTCGTAAGTCTCGACGGTAGTTGCTTGGGTAGGTCCACCTTGACGCTTTTGATGTTCGATTGCGATGACGCCTGGTTGAACCCTAGGTTCCCGACGGGATACACAATCTTTGCGGTCAGGCTCGCTCCGTTGGCCCTGGATGTTTTACCCGATGTCGACACTTTGAAGTTGGGTTGGAACTTCAGCGCTTGACATGACCCCATTTGGAAATGGCTCGATAGTGAAGCGCTTGCGCCTTCTGTGCCTGTCGCGGTGCCAGAGAACGACATGGGAGCGCAACTCGTTGGGTTGAACATGAATTCAGGACGATCGATCACGGCGTCGATGGACCGCAGGTCCGCGGGGATGCCCTTCACGACCTGTGGCAACGGATCGGTGGTGACCGTGATCTGCGACGTACGCGGATCTACGTTGATTGTGGCTCTGACGATTTCGGTGCCGAGGTTGAACGGTCCCGCGATCAATGGCACCACGATCGACAGTCCGAACGGTGCGCCCTTGTACGGACCGGTCAAATAGATCGGTGCCGGTGGAGCACTGGCCTGGGGGATATAGAACGGGTAAGGACCAGGACCGGCACCTACAACGGTGTGTCCGATCTGTGAAGCGGATGAGCAGGTTCCTGCGTTTGCTTGCGCTTCAGGGCACTCGGGGACCTTCGAGATCATCCCGAGCAAGCCCTCCGGTGTCTTGAACGACAGTGTCTTTACGCGTTGTTGCTCGTCTCCGCGCTGCAATAGCATCGTGAAGTCTGTGTATCCACCGGCTTGGTCTGTCGTTGCGCCAGCGGTCATCGTCGGCGCGAAGGGCATCGGCGAGACGCACGACGAACCGGCCGGACCAGCGTTGATCTGAAAACGGCTGGAGTCGAATGCTTCTTCGATGAACGGGGTGCTCCATGGCGTGAAGTCAGCGGTCGATTCATACGTTCCGCAGCGTGTGGGTGTCGCGAGCGCCGCTTGTGCTCCACCGCTGAAGTTCAGCTTGAATTCGGTGAACGGGATGTCTGGGGTCTTTTCGAATGTCGTCGTGAGCTGTCCTGTCTGTTCGTTCAAATGCACGTTGCCGACAAGCTTCAGGTTCACGCCGTCACCGGACGCCGTGATCAGCAATTGCAGGTCTGGCGGGTTCGATTGCAGGATGTACACGTCGCCTTCGAGCTTGTCCCTTAGCAACGGAGACGATATTTCATCGGTCCCCACCTTCGAAGCCGAAGGACACGACGCGGCATTCTCGTTGACTTCACCGTCGGGTTCTGTCCCCAACGACTCCTGCGAGGGCTGACAAGCCACCAGACCCGTCGCCTGACCAGGGTTGATCACAACCCCTTCTGGGAGCACGACCGTGGTGTTCTCGAGTCCCGGCGTCGCGAACCCTTCAGGGTTCAATCCCTGTTGCATTTTGACATCGACAGACAAGCCGGCCGGGGTATCCGCATAGCTCGTATCCGGAGCGATCGAGATCAACGGCTTGAATGGCTGCAACCGTTGACACCCAGTCAACCCAACAGGGTTGCCTTCATTGTCCAGCGTTGTGTAACGCGCTGGTGGGAGCACCAGATGTTCGTCTTCCCATGTACCGAGCTCTTCCGAGGAGAATTCCTCAGGACCCTGACAAGACGTTCCCAACGTCAACAACGGCGTCGACGGCACATTCACGGGACATTCAGCTTCTCCCACAGTGCTCTCGTAGCAGCGTTCTCCGTTGTGGCTCGCTTCACCTGGCACCCCCCATATCGTCGTCGTGTTAAACGTGATATTCCGCTCGGGTATATCCCGCACGTGTGTGGTTATCCCATTATCGCCACCCGTACGCACACCCGAATCGAGAAACACCACAATGCCACTCTGTATGAAGGCAAACTGTGCAGCCACACCGGGGGGCGGAACCATATTATACACGGGATCGTTGGCAGCCAATCCGAACCCACCTATGTTAGCTTTGTTTTCCCCTATTTGACTCCCGTACGGACACAGTGATTCGGCGGCACCCTCTTCGTCAAGCGCTTGGCGAGTGCACTGCGGAACGGCTTGCGGGTTACCGACCAGACCCGTCGGCAGATTAACATTAATAGTACGTGCTTGACCTCCTGTCGGATATTCTTCGCCTTCGTCCAGAATTTCTCCAGCAACGTGTTTATCTTTCCTATCGTTTATCCCAAATGCGACCGTTAGATCGTACGGATGCGAGCCTGCCTGCGTATCGATCAGCCCATCCGCGTTAGTCATCCACACGGCCAGGTTCGAAAATCCCGCTCCAGCCAGGCTCGAACTGATCGTCAATGGCACCGACGCGTTAGTCGTGCTCAATGCTCCGCCACCCCTCACGCTGACATGATCGACAGCGCTACCCGACGCGCCCGACGCGACATTCACATGAATCGTGACTTCACCGACCTTCCCGGGCAACACCTTCCGCAGTTCGCATGTGACGATCTTAGAACCCTCGCATACCGATTCTTTCGTCCCCCCCGGCGGTTCCAGGTCCACAAGCGCATCGAATCTAGCGCTTGTCGCGGTGAGTCCTTCAGGTAGCGTATCTGTCAATATCGCGCCCGGAGCAGCGGGTGCGGCGCCCAGATCGTACACGTAAAGCTTGACCACGCCTTCACCTCCAGGCGGTAGATTCGTCGGGATCGCTCTACCAATCACCTCCCATCCCGGCGCCGAGACCATAGCCGACGCCGCGGAGCACACGAACAGCGAGAAACAGAAGACCGGCAGGAACCACAACATGTATCGGGCGTATGTCTTGTGCATGTTCACTTGGCCCCCTTCTTGACCGACCTCTTTACTTTGGCCTTCGCCCTGGTCTTCACGCCATACGATTTCCGTGCACGCGATTCGCACACCAACCGCCGTTTCCCATTACGCTTCTTGTGACACTCATCGAGAGCTCTCGACAGCTTCTGAGCGCGTGTCAATGACTTCGCTCGAGGCGCCTCAGCAGGCGCGGTGGGCGGTGGGAAGTTCCCGACGCCGGCGAACGTGACGCTCGCGGGAGTCGCAAAGACCGGCGGTGGAGCCGGCGCGCCTTGACAACCGGTCCCGGTGCACTGCGGCGGGGAGACGGGCAGCAGACCACCTACACGCGCGTCATACAGATCCACGAATTCATTCTGGTCTTCAGGCAGAAGGCGCTGGCGGGTCGCGATGAACACGTTATCTCCATTCGCGCTCGCGTCGACAAAGAATGCAGCGTTTTCCAAACCATCGGAGAGCAAATACACACAACCCTCAACTTCCTGACATTCGCCGGTCCCGTCAGGCTCCCATTCGTACACATCCCGTACGCCGTTCACATCGCGGGCGACCAAGGGCGCTTCGCTTTCGAAGAACACGTGATCCCCGTCTTCGGAGATCCACCGATGCATGTACACGGCGCTCCCGCTGGATGCCAAATGTCCGCCGCTGGCCTGCGCGCGACACGAAGCACAGAACAAACGAGCGCTTTCGGCCCGGTACACGTACACCTCTTCCGAGCCTTCATCGGCATAAGAACGGTCAGTCAAGTTCACCGTCGAAGCAAACACGACAGCACGCCCATCCGGCGTCAGCTCAGCCGTACGCTCACCTAGATTCGGCTGCCAATCGTTACTATCGCTTTCAGAGAGAACACCGATGAACCGCGTTGCGTACTGACCGGCGCTCTGCGGGTCGAGCTCGGAGACATACAGATTCTCTTCACCCGAAACGGCCTTTAGTTTCTCAGCACTTTCTTCCCCAGTAAGGACTTCGCTTGCCACGAAATAAACGTATGCGCCGTCTTCACCAGTTTCGTTGACACCGATCACTCCCTGAACACCATTTTCGCTGCCCGCGAGTTCCTCCCGCGTTTCACTTTCCACATCAAACCTATACAGTTTTCCAGCTTCCATATAAAAGACATACCGTCCATCGCCGCTCGCCGTCTGGAACTTTGCCGATTTTTCAGACACAGCGACGGTCTTCGCATCGACTCCAGACGCATTCTCGCGAACATACAAGATACCCGTATTTAGATCCGTCCAAAATATTCTCGAACCTTCATCGGAGATATCATGACTAAAATCAGGACCGTTACCACCAAACGTCGCATTTGGCGCCGCGACATCATCAGGCAATACGTTTATCAACGAAACCCGTCCGCCAACCGACACATACAGCTCACTCCGTTCGTCTTCCGGTTCGGAGGACCCAGCCTCTATGGCCTTTTCCTGTTCCTGTTTAACATCGCTGCTCAGTTCTCTTTCGAGGCTCCCTTCACCTTCAAGCAAATCGTCGTTTGACGAGAACAATAGATGACTCGAATCCGCCGACGCACCGGCGTAGCCGACGTAAAAGTGAGGTGGAGTTAGATAAGACCAGGACCGGTTTGGGGGCATCCTCGTGAAAAACGGCCGGTAAAGACCTTCGCCAAAAGCAATCCCATAGAGCATCTCGTAAGCTTCCGTGCCGTTGCCCAACACTTCAGTGGGCTTGAACGGCGGTTCTGCGACCTCGTTGATGAATCCGACTGAAAGGTCGCTTGAGAAACCAGCATAAGCCGCAAAAGCAGTGCCACTCGGCGGCGTTATATTCACCGATGACCATCCATCCTGCGGAGACCACGTCGCACGATACTCATTGCCAAGCGGAATTCCCGAAGACCCGGTCCCACCGGTGCTAGGAAGTCCCACATAAGCAACCGCGTTTCCATCTACCGAGGCCTGAAAAGGCTCTTCGGTGTAAATAAGACCGGAGCCCACTTCATAAACCTCCGAATTATACGGGTTATCTGGAGATGTCACCATTTCATACATCCGGCCATCCGGCAAGCCGCTAATACCCAACGGATACGTAGTGAACATGGCATCGCCGCCTCGCGTGCTGCCACTTTCGTTCACGGCGACGATCTGGAAATGATATTGCGTACCCGGTGCAAGACCAGTCAATTCGGTGCTCACAGCGATAGGACCTTCGCCTGAGCCGACACCAAGTACAGCGGTCTTCGATTCATACGGTATACCCAACCCGTATTCGACATAATATGTCGTCAGCGCACCCTCCGGATTTACCTGCGCGCCAACACTCGCAGTGTCAGTGCCAACCGAAGCCGACTCCCCCGTGACCTGCGGCTGCACGGAGCCAGTTTCGAAAGAGAGCGTCGAGCCCACCACCGACCCATACTTGTTCGTAGCCACCAGACAGAAGCTGTAGTGCGAGAAGGGCGGCAAGTCATCTACTTCGACATGCACTGGTCCTGCGCCGGACACATCAACCGTGGCCGTTGTCTGACCACCTTTGCAACTGGAGCCCTCGTTATAGTCAAAATGATAACTAGCAACCCCAGCAGTCAGGGTGCCATTCAAGACGACCGAGGAGCCATTGAGATCGCTATACGGTTCGGTCTTCGGCGTTTCCGGCATTTCCCCCGCTTCGAAGACAAACACCTGATTGTTTTGCTGGTCAGCGACATACAGGTCGCCTGATTCCTCGTTTATGCCCAAACCGTACGAACCAAAGGATAGAGTTCCATCTCCAGTAGCGGTGACCAAGGTTCCAGACGGTTCGTAGATCGCGATCTGCCCGTGGAATCTGCTAATGACATCCACATCGCCCTCCGGCGCAACGATCACGCTAGTTGATCCTTCAGTATCAAATTTTTCATCGCTCACCGTATACGCACCACCGGAAAGCGTGTACTTGATCGTGCCGTAACTCGTAGCTGTATACAGATCTGACCCATCTGCATTCACGGCGATACCACTCGGTTCAGAGACACCTTCTATGACCTTGTTCTCGCCCGCCCCGATCACTGTGCCCCTCGCGTTAACAGGCTTGCCCGCTGAGTCGAACTCAAGCACGGCCCCCCTGCCGCCTCCTTCATAGAACGGCACCAAGGTGCCTTCCTGTACGAATACGTATCCAGCTTCGTCCACCGCCACATCCGTCGGGTCGCTCACCCCAGTGATCAATTCTTCCCTTGTGCCGAGCCCCGGAGCGAACCTGTAGATCACACCATTCCCACCGGCGACATACACATAGCCTTCGAACACGCCCGCATAATCGTCAACCGTGAGCTGCTTCAACATCGCTCCCGGCACGCTCGCCTGCGCGAGCAACGTACCTCCAGGGGAAAACTCATCCACGACACTGTTACCACCATCGGTCACATACACGTCGCCCCGAGACGAGCTCATCGAATCGTCGACAGCCAACCCTGCGGGCCCATTGAAACCACCCGGCGGCGCAAACGAGGCAAGTGGAGTGGCCGCATACCCAGTCCTTGCAAACGCCGGTACGCTCGAGAACAGAAGAGAGACGATCAATACAATCAAGATCACCGGGACCATCAAGGTCAGTCTGCGAGCATTCATCAAACCCATCCCCTCCTAGAGGTGTCCATGCCAAGCCGACCCAACCCCGGGCAGCACAAAACCGCCAAGAGCAACGAGCCCTTGACGGCAGAAGAACAAGAATCTGAAAGCGCGCGAAGAGCGCGCGTGTGACCTACCCGACCCCTGGGGCCGGTCCTGTGGGCGAGCCTGACGCCGCTTAGCGGATAGCCGGCCCGGCCAGAGAGAGAGAGAGAGAGAGAGAGAGAGACGCGTCAGCGACGCTGACGCGTCCTATAACAGACCCGCCAAAACCACACGGACTCCCAAACACGTTATTCCCCAAAGAAACCACGCGAAAAACAACTCCCTCTCGAAAACGACCCGGTCCCTCTCCCAAGGGCCCTGCTGAAAAGTTCAGTGTCGACCACAGGGACCGACCCAAAACCCGACCTTATGTCAAACCCGCACACCCCATGGCATACGGTCATAGGCTACTTATACACGAACCCGCCGTAGTTGTCAACCCAGGTCTACGTGGCGGGCTCGAGTAGGCCGGCCAAGCGCTTGTACTGGACGCTGCCGACTCCGAGTAGCTCCTCGACCCAGCGCAGCGCCGTCACCTCATCGACCTCGGTGCCCCAGGCCACGATCTCTTCGATGTCCACCCAATCCTTCGGCCGGTCGAAGATCGCCTTGCACACGATCAGATGCTCCGGGGAGAGGATCGGTATGAGCAACGGTCCGAACGCGACCTCACGCGAGCACGTGGCCATCTCTCGGTGCAGCTCCAACGTGGCGAAGAAGACATCCAAGTAGGACCCATCCCAATCCAACCTTGCCTGACCGTCACGCTCAATCGAGACTCGATCACTCGGGGTGACACTCACACCAAGATACGACAGCGCTCCAAGCACCGGCTCAGCCTCCTGTGGCGCCAGCGTGACGTTCAGGTCGATGTCGGTAGTGGCACGCGGGCTGCGATACCAGGCCAGTGCGATGGCGCCACCGAACTGGTGCGGGACTTGCATCGAGTCGAGCATCTCGTGGACCGTGACGATCTTCGCGCTGAGACCGTCGAGTCTGCCAGCCGCGCTCACGGTCGATGTGCGCCCGCAAGAGCTGCCCGCCCGCCTGTCAGATGAGCCAGCACAGGGTACGCGAGCGGCGCGAACGGACGCCGGGACTGTCCGGCCGCGACCGCGTCAGCGAAGCCCAACAGCTCGAGCAGCGCTGCGCCGGGCTCTGCACGCGCTCGCGACGGCGGCGGTTGCCCGAGCGCACTTGCCATGCGCTTCGAGCCTGCCAGGAACCGATCCCGGGCACGGTGCGCGCCGGAAGTCGCAACCTGTACCCGCGCCCCTGCCCGCCGACCCGAGCCGATCACAGCCTCACGATCGAATGGCCGCTGCGCCCTACAGGCCGCTGCCGTGAGAACCTCCTCGGTCAGAACGTCGAAGCCTGCAAGCGTACGTGAGCGGGGCCCATTGGCCGTGTACAAAGACTCGCGGACCTCGAACCGCCCGCCGCGACGGGCCACCACGTAAGCCATACCCACTAGGTTACCACTAGTTACCCACTAGGCGCTGCTTGAATCACACCCCCGCACATGAGCCATCGGGGAACTTCAATGCGTTCGAGGATCGCGTCGTTAGCGACCGCTATAAACGTCTGAATAGGTCGCCGAGTGACCTATAATAGGTCACGATGCGTGATATCCGCGAACTGTTCCCGACCGATGATCCGGTCGATCCACAGCTGCTGATCGGCCGCGCGAGCGACGTCGAGGACCTCGCTACACGCCTGGAAGGGGGTACCCACATAGTGATGGCCGGGCCTCGACGCACAGGCAAGTCGACAGTTGCCCTCGCGGCCCTTTCACGAGCTCACGCCGACGGGCTGTACACCGCGCAGGTAGATCTATGGGATCACGAGGATCTCGGCTCGCTCACGAAGACGCTAGCGCAGGCGATCCTTGCCAACCGAGGACCGGTGGCCAAGGCACTGAATCGTGCCCGCGAGAGCGGACGCGAGCTGCGCGAACTGCTACCCGCCAGTACGATTGCCACTCTGCGCACCCATCTCGGCGAGGACGTCGAGCTGGCTTGGAGCCCATCCTCTGTCAGTCGAGCGTCGCGGACCGGCATCGGCACCACAGTCGCCCTGGCGCAGCGAATCGCCGAACGGGACAAGAGGCGGATCGTGCTGCTCTTCGACGAGTTCCAGGACATCGCTACCTCGCCGCATCGCTTTGGCGACCCCGACGTGCTAAGCAAGCAGTTGCGAGCTCAGCTACAACGCTCGCCGCTCGTGAGCGTGCTGTTCGCCGGCAGCATGGAGCATCTGATGCGCGACCTGTTCGGGCCCGCGCGCAGAGCGCTGAGCCAGTTCGGCAATTTTCACGAGCTCAGCCCGATCCTGTCGAGCGAGTGGGAACAGGGAATCTCGGCGCGCTACCGAGAGCTTGAGGTAGAAGTCGCAAAGGGAGCAGTCGATGGGATCGTCGCGCTCGGAGAAGGTCACCCACGCACCACGATGCTGATCGCTCGCGAGACACTGACTCTCGCCCTTGCTCGTCCAGCGGGCCGGATCATCGAACCTGGCGACGTGATCGGTGGCTACGAACTGGCGATGCTAGCCGACCACCTGCGTCACGAGGACATCGTCGAACGCTTGCGATCAACCACCCATGCCTACCCGATTGCCCTGCGCGTCGCGCGCGGTCAGCATCCTTACAGCGGTACCGCGTCGTCCGCCGCTCGCCGGGCGTTGGTCATGATGGAGAAGGCGGGGATCGCCGAACGTCGTGGGCGCGGCGACTGGATCATCCCTGAGCCGCTCCTACGAGCCTATCTCGCTGAGCGCCCGTAGCGACGAACGGGAAGTACGCACGTCAGGGGATCTCTACGCGTTGGGTGATGGTGTTTTGGATGGCTTGGCCGCGTGGGGTGAGTGTCCAGGCGTTGGGTTCGCCCTTGGTGTGTCCTTCGCCTTGGTTCTCGACTAGCTCGCACTTACTGAGACGACCGAGTAGGCGTGACATTTGGCCCTCGTCGCTGATGCCAGAGTTGTCGGCGATATGGCGGTTGGAGGCACCTGGAGTTGAGGCTATCGAGGCGAGTACGCGTGCGGTGCGGTAGGTGAAGCGGATCGGTAGACCCTTGAAGGGGTCCGCGCTCTGGCGCGGCACGACGTGTGGTGCGGCTGGCGCGGGGCGTTCTAGCTCTGCGCGCGCGGCCGCAGGTCCGAGGTAGGGGTGGACGATCATCGCCATCAGCGGGCCGGTCAGCTCGACCAGTGGGCGCTGTGCGTTCTCGAGCAGGCGGGCATGGATCACCGACAGGGCACCCCCGACCACACCCTGAGCGGTCAATGGTGGCGGGTCGCTGCCGGCACGCGCTTCGCCGCGACCCTCATCCACAATCGTCGCCAAGGTCTCGAGTACGCGTCCGCGACGCTCCAAGACCGCCGGCCCACCGCGCAAAGTCTCGATCACACACAAGCGCGCCACACTCGGTTCAGCGTCCAGGCGCTCCAATAGGTACGCGAGCGCATCCCTGACGCGGTCTCGCCACTTGCCCTTACGCTCATAACTGGGGCGAAGCTCATGCACCAGCCGCTCCAGTTGAGCGTCCAAGGCTGCCAGCAGGCACGCTTCTCCATCGCTGAACTGTTCGTAGAACGTGCGCCGCGACACGCCTGCCTGCGCACACACACGACCAACCGTCAGGTCCACGACCCCGTGCTCACCGACGACTTCGCTGACCGCATGCAACAGGCGACGGCGCTGCATCTCAGCGACATGGGCACCCTGATGGGCAGGCTCAAGCGCCTGCCCATCACGAGCACTGGAGCGAGCAGCCATCACCACATCCCTTGACGTGCCTCAATACTCATCGCTCACCACCAGACCCATGGATACTCGCCTTCTTGGACTTCACCGACGCGCCATAGCGTTTCCTCGCCTGCGCTTCGCACACGCCCCGCTTCGCCTTGCTCTGCTTGGCGTGACACGCCTTCAACGCCTTCGCAAGCTTCTGCGCCCGTGTCAACGTCTTCTCCTTCGTCTTCACCGCGGGCGCGGACACCGGTGGTGGGAAGTTCCCCACGCCTTCGAACGTCACGCTCGGCGGCGTCGCGAACGTCGGCGGTGGCGCCGGCAAACCCTGACAACCCGTGCCCGTACACGCCGGCGGAAGAACAGCTTCCACACCATCCACACGCACGTCATACAGGTCGAAGTTTTCGTTCTGATCCTCAGGAGTGAGTTTCGCGCGCGTCGCGATAAATACGTCGCTGCCGCTCGTGCTCACACCCTCAAGCCACGACGCGGATTCGTTCACACCACCTGAGAGCAGATACACACACCCGTTGGGTTGCGTGCACGATCCTTCGCCTTCTCGCTCCCACTCATACACATCCTGCCTATCGTTCGTGTCCTGGGGAACAAGTGGCTCCTCGCTATCGAAGAACACACGCCCACCATTACTAGAGATCCACCGCGGCAGCTCCGTGTTGCTCCAATTGATCGGCAAGAACGCGCCTACATTCAGCCCGTTTTCGGTCATCTCATTTTGTTCAGGCGCCGTTCCATCGGGATTGCACGACACGCACGACAAGCGATTGTCATCCGCGTCATATACATATACCTCCTCGATCCCTTCGTTTGGGTAACCCGTGAGACTTGCCTTTGACATGAACACCAGATTTTTTCCATCGGGCGTCACCTCGGCGGTACGGTGCCCAACCCCCGGCTGCCAATCACCAAAATAGTTCCCCGCGCCGGCCTTACGAAACGGTTCAGCTTCACTATAATCTCGCGGGGAAAGACTACCTACGAATACTGGATTCTCGTCGTCATGCAGCACATAGAGGTTATCGGCACCCGACGTCGCCGTTTGATGATCGACGGTTTCGTTACTACTGAGCCTACCAGTAGCTACAAAATAGACGTATTCACCATTTTTGTCCGCTCCCACAATCCCTTCGACGCCCGCTTCGGCAACAGGGGTAAGATCCTGCAGTACTCCGGGTTGCCCCACGGTCGGGTTGACTTCGTACTCGTACAGGTTTACGCCGCTCCCGGACACCGTGTTGCTGGTCAGATCGGCTGTTTCTGAGTCGGTGAAGAACACCTTTGACCCATCGCCACTCGCTGTCCAGAAATGACCACCGCCACCTGGACCGCCAGCCTGCGAAGCGTCGATTTGCAGGGTTTTCTCGCTTGGCGTACCGACATCCTCGCTTATATACATGTTGTTCGTATTCAGATCGGTCCAGAATGCACGTGAACCATCACTGGAAATAACATTACTAAAATCGGGAGGGTCGTCTGGGGATGGTTCTGGTGCGGGCGAACCAAATATAGCGTTTGCTTCCGAGGACCCATCCGGCAATATGTTCACCAAACCCATTTGTCCGTTCACCGACTCATAGAGATTGTTCTCTTCCGGACCACCATTGATCGCGCCTGGGATCAATACATCGTTTGCCTCGAAGAACAAGCGGCTAAAATCCGCTGACGCACCGGCAAACGCGAGCTCTTCCGGGTCGTTTGAAGATTTGGGAATATTATAGGCTTCGAATTCCCTGGGTGACCTGTTCGGGGGTCGTTGTGTGAAGAAAGGATGATAGCTACCATCATTGACCGTTCGTGTGTAGAGAACATCATAGCCTTCTACAGGTGCGTCGGTACCCGGTAGCGCAGGAAATTCTGGATAGAGACCGCCCCCGGATGCCAGTACTCCTACAGACAGATCGCTCGAGAACGCTTGATAAGCAGCATCCGTGAAACCGAATGGCTGTAGGTTTATCTGTGTCCACCCTCCGTCGGGTGAGCGAGTAGCCATGTAATCATCGCCGTATGACAGGCCGCTGCGTGCGCCGCCATGGACTGGGTCAGCGACATACACGACCGCGTTCCCATTGACCGATGCCTGGAATGGTCTTTTCGTATGAATACCTTCCCCTGGCAAGAATGCTGCTGAAGCGTCGGCGTTAGGGACATAGACGTTTGCGTCATAGTTTTCGGGTGGTGTCACCATTTCGTAGACGCGACCGTCTGGGAGGCCGGCCGCTCGAGCGGAGTGACCAAGCACCAGTACTGCTAGTACCGTAAGAGCGATTGGCAGTGTGAGGCGGCGTGTGGGTGTTTGTGTGTGGGTACGCATGACTAGTTGCCTCCCTCGCCGTTAACGTGCTTAGTTCTCCCGGCTCTCTTTGGTTTCGTTTTCCTTGCCTTCTTAATCTTTGGACAGCCGGTGACTCTGACCGGTGTGGACTGATGTATGACGGCACCGTTCTGTCCCGTAAATGCTGTCGGCATGAGGAGCCTTGTCTTGCAGAGATTCCCATTAGCAGCAAGTGCGGAATACTTGCCTTGAGGGAGGTTCAGTTCGAAGCTGTCGATCGGTACGTCGGGTACTTGCTTGAATGTGCTGCTGGTTATGTTCGTCTTGCTGTTGATGAACGTCGTACCGACGAGTTCCACGGTCACGCCATACCCTTGCAGCACCACGATCAACGAAGGGAATTCTTCACCGGCATGACTCACGAAATACGCCGGTCCTTCAATCGGCACCGGCAATACCGGCGTAAGAGCCCTCGCGTGACCAACGACTGAGGCCGAAGGACAGTTTGCGGGGTTTGCCTGGAACGTCGCGGCAGGACACGCCTTCTGCAGCGTCGTCAACCGTGACGGGAGCTGCTTGGGGAGATCGACCTTGACGCTGTTGATGTTCGACTGCGAGGACGCCTGGTTTGCTCCCAGGTTCCCCGTCGGGTAGATGATCTTCACGATCAGGCTAGCTCCATCGGCCCTAGACGTTTTCCCAGAAGTTGAGGCCTTGAAGTTTGGAGCGAACTTCAGTGCTTGGCAAGACCCAACCTGGAAGTGACTCGATAGTGGCTCTGTCGCACCTTCGAAACTATGGGCCGTCCCTGAGAAGCTCATCGAGTTGCAGCTAGTGGGGTTGAACATGAATCCTGGACGGTCGATCACAGCGTCGATCTCGCGAATATCGGTCGGGATACCCTTCACCGTCTTCGGAAACGCCGTCGTGCTAATAGTTATCTGGCTTGTATGCGGGTCGACTTCGATCTTGGCCCTAATCACTTCCGTACCCAAGTTGAATGGACCAGCCACAACCGGGACCGCTATCGACAAACCAAACGGTGCACCCTCATACGGTCCCGTCAGATAGATAGGTGCCGGTGGAGCACCCGGCTCTGGGATCACAAAGGGATACGGTCCCGGACCGACCTCGGCGACCGTATGCCCAATCTGAGACGCTGGCGAGCAGGTTCCCTGTGCTGCTTGTGGTTCTCCACAGAGTGGGACCTTCGCGATCATCCCCAATAGTCCCTCTGGGGTCTTGAACTGCAGTTTTTCGATGCGCTGCTGCCCATCCCCACGCGAAAGCAATATCGAGAAATCCGTATACCCACCAGCCTGATCAGTCGTAGCACCAGCCGTCATACTCGGCGTGAACGGCAAAGGTCCAGTACATACCGCGACCCCACTATCCCCCGGGCCGCTCGTGATCTGGAAGCTGCTCTGCAGTAGAGCGCTTTCTACAAACGGGCTCGCCCACGGCACAAAATCGGCCGCCGAGCTATATACACCGCACGTAGAGGGTGTCACCAATGCAGCTTGAGCTCCACCACTAAAAGACAACGAGAATTCCGTTAGAGGCGCATCGGGTGTTCCCGGGTCTTGTGGTGTGCCCTTGAAAGTGGTCGTCAACTGGCCCGTCTGTTCGTTCAGACGCACGGTCCCGATCAACTTCAAGTTCACACCTTCTCCTGAAGCAGCAACCAACAGCTGCAGTTCCGGAGGATTGCTCTGCAATACGTAGACGTTACCTTTCAGCTTGTTCGCGAGTAGCGGTGTCGCGATTTCATCCGTCCCGACCTTCGATGCGGCGGGGCAGGATGGCGGACCGTCCTCGGATTCGTCTTCCGATTCCGGACCGCCAATATTCTCCTCAGACGGCTGACAGGCCACTAGTCCCGTCGCTTGCCCCGGATTGATCGCCACACCTTCAGGCAGTGTTACCGTCGCTTCCTTCAAGCCCGATGTCACGAGCCCTTCGGGATTCAACCCTTGCGGAAGACGCACTGTCGCAGTCAGGCCGGCTGGAGTATCGGAAAACGTCGTATCGGGCGAGATGGCCATAGTCGGTTCGAAATGCACCAAACGTTCACAACCGGTAAACCCAGCAGGCACCCCTTCAAAATTATGTGTCGTGAATTCTTGGGAGGCATGAGCATGCTCGTCAGTCCACGTACTAACGATTTCGGCGACACCCGTCGTAGGACCATTACAGGATGTGGGGAGCGTCAAGAACCCCGCGAGCGGCGCCTTCGAACCACACTTCCCCATACCGTCTTCGACACAACCTGTACCTTCACGCAACACATCGTGGCTTGCTTCCTCAGGAACACCCCAAATCGTCGTACTATTGAACACAACCCGGCGTTCAGGCAAGTTATCTACATGCTCGGTGATCCCATAATCCCCACCACTGCGTACACGCGCATCTAGAAACACGTCGATACCATCGATATCGAAAGCGAACTGCGCCGCCACACCGGGCGGTGGAACAAGATTGAAGATAGGCAACTGCGTAGTGCCTGAGCCTTCGAGGCCGGCAATATCGATCCCAACCTGGCTATCCGCCGGACATCTGTTTCCTTCTTCATAATCCTGTCCGGTCTCGTTGTCGAACTCGACGCGCGTGCAGCGCGGCACGGTATTCGGGTCACCGACGATACCTGGCGGGAGCTTCACATCGAGATCGAGCGCTTCACCACCCGACGGCTCTTCTCCCCCGACAACCATCTTCACACTGTTAACGGAATACGCGAACGTCAGATCGTACGGATGGGAGCCAGCCTGAGTATCGGCGGTCCCGCTAGCGTTCGACAGCCACAAGTCGGTCTTTACAAACCCCAACCCCGGAGATGCCGTACCAAACCTGATAGGCACCGTATTGGACGTGGAAGCCAATGCACCACCACCAGACACAGTCACGTGATCAAGCACTTCACCCGATACACTCGCCGTAGCTCTAACAGGAATCCCGATTACTTCAGGTGCCCCTGCAGGTAGTAGCGGCCCGTGAATACACGTCACCACTTCAGTCGTGCCAGAACATTCCGGCGGCAAACTCGCAACCACCGCTTCCAAACCGGCCGGCATCGTATCCACAACTGTCGGACCTTCGGCTTCGCTGGCAGCGCCAACGTTATACACGTACAAGGCGAGGGTTCCTTCACCACCAGGAGCCAGGACCGTCGGACCCATACGCCCGAACACCTCCCAGCCAGGATGAGCTTCTTCTGCCACCGCGCCAGACACACCGACACCCAACACACACATACACGCCATGGCGACAACCAGCACAAGCCTGCGAACACTCAAGAACACAACCCCTCCTCACAAAGACCCGGACAAGACCCAGCCCGCCTGTCCCGCAAACGCGGGGAGCCCGGGCAACACCCCCCACGCGAGGGGTCGGCAAAGACCGCTGCGGACACCAAGCCCGCGGCGGCAGAAGAACAAGAAGCTAAAAGCGCGCCTAGCGCGCGAGAGAAACCAAGCCGGCCCCTATGACCAGCGCTGCCAGCGGCAAACCCGCGGCAAGTGGGACTAGCGGCTAGAGACCGGCTGTCCCAGAGAGAGAGAGAGAGAGAGAGAGAGACGCGTCAGCGACGCTGACGCGTCCTATAACAGACCCGCCAAAACCACACGGACTCTCAAACACGCTATTCCCCAAAGAAACCACGCGAAAAACAACTCCCTCTCGAAAACGACCCGGTCCCTCTCCCAAGGGCCCTGCTGAAAAGTTCAGTGTCGACCACAGGGACCGACCCAAAACCCGACCTTATGTCAAACCCGCACACCCCATGGCATACGGTCATGGGCTACTTATACACGAACCCGCCGTAGTTGTCAACCCACAGAGGAGCCTCACTCGGCGCCGGCCCGAACCGCCGCTTCGCTACCGTTTCAAGCTAAGCCTCACAAGCCCGCCGGCACACCAGGGAGCGCACCGTGAGCACCCAAGCAGACAAGTCGACTCCCGTCGACCGCAAAAGCACCCAGCGCGAACGGTTGATTGCGGGCATGATCGCCGCCGCCCATCGCCACGGTTACGCCGGCGCAAACGTCGCGCATGTGATCGCCGAGGCCGGCGTGTCACGGCCCACCTTCTACGAGTACTTCGCCGACAAGGACGATTGCTTCCTTGCGGCTCACCGGGAACTCAGCCGGTTGCTGATCTGGGAGATCCGCCGTGCCGTGGATGCCGTGGAGCCCGAGCGGGCGGTACAAGCAGCCATCCACGTGCTGATTCGCCTCTGCGAAGAGTATCCGGACCGAGCCGTTTTCCTCGCCAACGAGGCGATGGCCGCAGGCTGGCGAGGACTGGACGAGCGCGATCGCCTGATCGAGGACATCGCGCAGGTGGTCGAGCAAGCTCGTGCTCAGGCGCCGCCGCGGGCACTGACGCCCGACCTGCCGATCCATCTGGTGTTCGGCGCTGGGCGCTGGCTGCTTGCCCCTGCTCTGCGCCGCGGCGAGCGTGACCTCTCGATACTCGAGGACGAGTTCGTGCGCTGGGTGGAGAGCTATGACCTACCCAGCGGCGAGCATCGCTGGCACACGCTCGATCCAGGCCCAGAGTTGCCGCCCTCGCCACACGTGGCACAGATCACGCTGCAGCCGCCACCGCCGATACCACCGGGGAGATCGAAGCTGTCGAGGGGCGAGATCGCGGCCAACCAGCGCGAACGGATTCTGTATGCGACCGCCGCGGAGGCCGTCGCCAAGGGCTATCACCTCACCACGGTCGCCGACATAACCGCAACCGCCGGCGTGGATCGGCGTGTGTTCTATAATCAGTTCGCCGACAAGGAGCAGGTGTTCCTCGCCGTTCACGAGCTCTGCGTCCAACAGATGATGGCTGTTACCGCAAGCGCCTTCTTCAGCGCCGGCGAATGGCCCGAGCGTGCTTGGGAAGCGGTGCGCGCCTGCACCCAGTTCCAGGCGAGCCACTCGCTAGTCACGCATATCGCGCTGGTCGAGTCCCACGCCGTCGGACCCTCCGCGGTCCAACGCATCGACGACAACCGCACCGCTTTTACGATCTTCTTTCAGGAAGGCAATCAGCATCGCGAGGAGCCCGCGTCGCGACTTGCGATGGAAGCAACCCTGGGAGCCCTGTTTGAGATCTTCTACCTGCACGCCCGCGGCAACCAGAGCGATCAGATGTCGCGCATGAGCTGCAACGCCGCCTACATCATGATGGCGCCGTTTTTGGGGCCGGTGGCCGCCAATGAGTTCATCGACAGAAAGCTAAGCGAGCTCGGCTTGCAGACCTCTCGCCCCGACGGACACTAAGGAACCTCGATCTGCCCGTGCGGCGAGCCCAGCTCGGCCAGTCGCTCCAGGAACGGCTCCGGCGGGAACGCCTCCGGGCCGAGCACGCCGGCGCCGCTCCACACTCCCTCCTCCAGCAGCTCCAGCGCGACGACCGGGTTGACCGCCGTTTGCCACACGACGGCCTGGCTGCCGTATTCGTGCATCGTGTGCTCGTTGTCGACGATGTGGTACAGGTAGGTCGAGCGCGGCGCGCCGTCGGTGCCCGTGCCCGTGACCCACGTGCCCGCGCACGTACGCCCCGTCATCCGCTCGCCAAGCGTTGCGGGATCGGGCAGCGTCGCCGCAACCACGTCGCGTGGAGATACCTCCAAACCGCGCACCAATACTGGCTTGGTGGAGTCGAGCCCAAGCTTGTGCAGGGTGCGCAGTACGTCGATGAACTCCTGGCCAAGTCCGTACTTGAACGTGACTCGCTCGCACTGCACCCAGCGCGGAACCAGCACGACCTCCTCGTGCTCGACGTTTACGCACTCGACGCGGCCAATGCCCTCGGGGAAGTCAAATACCTCCGGCTCGGAGAACGGGGCGGTGGTGTAGAAGCCGCGCTCTCGCTCCCAGATCAGGGGCGGGTTCAGGCACTCCTCGATCGTCGTCCAGATCGAGAAGGTCGGCGCGAAGTCATAGCCTTCAACGACCAGGTCGGCACCGTCGCGCACTCCCACTTCATCGACCTTAGAGAAGAGCTTCTCGGCCGCGTAGCGCGCGAAGATGTCAGATAGTCCCGGCTCCACGCCGATGCCGACGAGCGCGAGCACCCCGGCCTGCTGCCACTGCTCGTGACGTGCGAGCTGGACGTCGCCGAGCATGACGCCAGGCCGCTCGTAGGGATGCTCCGGATGGGGATGGGAGAGCGTCATCGCCATATCCAGGTAGGTCGTGCGCGCCTGGAAGGCGGCATCGAAGATCGGCTCGTTGAAGCGCGGGTCGCACGCGTTGAGAACAGCGTCGGGGCGCACCCGCTCGATCAACTTCACTAGCGCCTCACGATCGGAGGCGTCCACCCGCTCGGCCGAGAAGCGGTCGGCTTCGCCGAGCTTGGCGACGACGTCGTGCGCACGCGCCGGGGAGACGTCTGCGAGTGACACGTGCGTGAACGTAGGCCGACGCTGGGCTATCGCCGCAAACGCGGCGCCCACTCCGCCGGCTCCTACAACGAGCACGCGCATCTGCCTATTGTTGCGCACATCTCACGTATGCTCCAGCCGCAGATGGCGAGCACGCTCATGGACAGGCCCTCGACCGCCCGCGTCGAGCGGCCCTCGGGTCGCTGGGCGCCGTCGCCCACGATCGGTCGCACCGAGGTGTTGTGGGTCGTACTCGGCGGGATCGCGCTTGCAATCCTGACCACCTGGCCGCTGGTCCCGCACATGTCTAGCCGGATCGCACCCGACCTCGGCGACCCCGTGCGCACTGCATGGGAGATCGCATGGGTCGGTCACGCGATGCTGCACGACCCGCTGCACCTGTTCGACTCAAACGCCTTCTACCCGCACCCGCTGAGCCTCGCCTTCTCGGACTCGCTGCTCGGCTATGGCCCGACGGCGTGGTTCGGTTCGGGAACGGTCGCCGCGCTGGTCCGCTACAACCTGCTGTTCCTCTTCACCTGGTCGCTGTGCTTCGTGGCGGCATGGATGCTCGCCCGCGAGCTTGGCCTGGGACGCATCGGCGCGGCCGCCGCCGGGGTGGCCTTCGCGTATGCCCCCTACAAGGTCACGGAGGCCGGACACCTGCACGTGATCTCCTCCGGCGGGTTCGTGCTGGCGCTGTTCCTGTTGTTGCGCGGCTACCGGCGAGACTCGCGCTGGCTAGTGCTCGCCGGCTGGCTCGTGTCGGCATGGCAGATCAGCCTCGGGTTCACGCTCGGCCTGCAGTACTCCTACCTGCTGCTCGTGCTGGCGGTGCTCGTAGTGATCTACTGGTGGCTTGGCCGCCTGACTCCGGGACCCGCCTGGCAAAGCGGCGAGGGAGGGTCCGGGTCCGGCGATGCCTCCACGAGCGACCCCCACGCGGGCGCCGCCGCGACTCGCCCTACCGGATCGCCGACACACCGCGGGCCACTTATCCCCCGCAACCTGCTGGCGGTGACGCTGATCGGCGTGGCGGTGCTTGGTGCGGTAACGGTCTACCAGGCACGCCCCTACCTGAAGGTGGCAGCCGAGTATCCGACCGCCAAACGCACACTCAGGGAAGTGGAGACCTACTCGTCCGGCCCCGCCGCGCTGCTGTCCGCCTCCTCGGAGAACCGTGTGTGGGGCTCGATCACCTCCGGCATGCGCGCCAAGGTCAACTCCAAGAACGAGAGTGTGTTCTTTCCCGGCGGTCTGATCCTCGTACTGGCGCTAGTCGGCCTCGCTGGGATCGGTGGGGCTTCGGCGTATACCCGACGATTGCGCATGGGCCTACTGTGCGGGATCGTCGTCTGCTCGGTGCTGGCGTTCGGCTTCGGCATCACCGGCGCGGGCTACCCGTATCGCCTGCTTTACGACTACGCGCCCGGATGGAACGGCGTGCGCGTGCCAGGTCGGGTGTTCACGCTGGCCACACTCTTCTACGCGCTGCTAGCGGGCGCGGGCGTGCAGGCACTCGTGACGTGGATCAAACCGTGGGCCAAACGCCAGCGACTGTATGCCCTGCCCGCGCTGGTCGGCGTGGTGTTGTGCATCGGGCTACTCGGCGAAGGCGCGGGACACCTCGGCCATCCCGTTGTGCCACAGCCAGCGCGGGCGGAAGCCGCTCTGCCCGGCCCCCTACTCGATCTGCCCACCGACGGCGCGCTCGACCGCATCTGGCAGTACTTCTCCACCGACGGCTTCTACAAGATCCCAGTTGGCAACAGCACCTTCGACATGCCTAGGGTGGACGACCTGCGCGGCGGCATGAACGGCTTCCCCGACCGCGCCAGCGTCGAGAAGCTGCGCTACTACGGCATCAAAACCGTGGTGCTGCACACCGTGCTCCCCAAGGGATTGCCACCCGAACACGGGCCAGTCGTGGCCGAGCCGCCCGACCCCATTGCGGCCGCGGCCAAGCCAATCGCCGGGCTTGGCGTCACGCGCCGGCGTGTGGGCTCGCTTGTGATCTATGAGATTGGTCCAGGGCCGGCCGCACTGCACGGCAGCGACGGATGAGCACCCCAAGCGTCCAACCGACCCGCGACGCGGCCCGCACGCGTCGCGGCACGTCCAACAAGCGCCGCCTGGGACTGGCGGCGATCCTGCTCGTCGGCTTGGCCTACGCGACCATGATTCAGAGCTTCTCCTGGAATCAGACCTCCCACTACGACCTGATCCGCTCACTGAACCAGGACAGGACGACGATCGACCAATACCAGGAAAACACTGGCGATAAGGCCTACTACAAGGGTCACTGGTATTCGGCGCGCGCGCCCGGACTGGCGCTGTTCTCGCTGCCGTTTTACGACGCACTGAACCTTGCGGGCGTGGAATCGTGGACGGACAGGCATGTGGCGCCGCCGAACCATCCGGGCGATGAGATGATCTACCTGGTCGGGCTGTGGGCCAACGTGCTGCCCGGATTGATCCTGCTCCTGCTCGTGGGGTTCCTCGCCGAGCGAATCGAGCCCGGGTATGGCGCCGCGACGGCGGTGATCCTGGGTCTTGGCACGCTGACGCTGCCGCTATCCACACTGCTGTTCAGTCACGTGTTCTGCGCGTGCCTCGGCTTCGCCGCGTTTGTGTTGATGTGGCGCGAGCGCGAAGGTCCGCCCAATCCCTGGTACCTGGGCGTGGCCGGCTTGCTGATCGGCTACGCGGGCTCCTCGGAATACCCGATGTTTTTCGCGGCGCTCGTGCTGGGCCTGTACCTGATCTCCCGCCGCGACTCGCTCACCCCACACGGCGTGCTCGGCCGCGCCGGCGCCTACGTGCTCGGCGGGCTGATCGGAATCGTGCCGCTGGCGCTCTACAACCACTATGCCTTCCATTCCTGGACGCACCTGGCCTACTCCAGCATCCCCCGCCAGCAACAGGGCTTCTTCGGAATCGGGCTGCCAAGCTTCAGGGTGCTCGCGACGCTGCTGCTCGATTCGCGCGGTCTGCTGACGATCTCCCCTGTGCTCGCGATGGGCGCGGTCGGCACATGGATGCTCTACAAGCGCGGCAAGCGCGCCGAGGCGCTTGTAATTCTCGGCATTTGCCTTTGCTACGTGGGCTACAACTCCGGCTACTACCTGCCCTTCGGTGGCGGCTTCATGGGCCCGCGCTTCCTGATGACGCTGCTGCCGTTCATCGCGCTGCCGATCGGGATCGCGCTGAAACGCTACCCGGGCCCCACGATCGCGCTGGCTGGCGTGTCGCTGACAACGACGATCATCGCCACAGTCACTCACCCGCTGATCGGCTATGAGACCGAGGCGGTCACGTGGATGCGATATGTGCGCGAGGGTCTGTTCCAACCGACGATCGCAAGCGCCTATGGCCTGGGGCGCGGCTGGGGCGGGATTTGGCCGTTCTTCCTGGCTGCCGGCGCGGCGATAGCGCTTGCCACACTCGCGACTGCTCGCACTCGCATCTCGAACAGCTCGTTGCGAGCCGGGGTGCTCGCGCTGATCGGCTGGTGCGCGTTCGCGGCCCTCGCTCCGACCCTGCTCGGGATCGACCACCAGGGCCTGCTTGACATCGTCAAAGCTGGCGATAACACCGCGCTGCACAAGGGCTTTGGCAACTACCCGCTACGCGTGCTCGCACCGGTGGCCGCGGGCATCGGCCTGTTCGGTTTGATCTGCGCCCGCACCGTGGCCGGCGGCCCGGTCAAGCGCCGACCGGCCGACCGGCAAGCGGCGCGGGCGGTCGCGGGCTGATCTACCAGCCTAGAGCCTGTGCCAGCGTGCGCCGGGCCCCGAGCCCTCCGCACGTATCCGCGCTGTATCGCGCAGTTCGCCCAACACCAAGCGGATAGTCGCGGTGCTGACCCCGGGTAGCGCCCGCTCGATGTCACGCCGTCTAAATTCCGTGGGCGCCTGGCGCAATACGAAGTCGCGGACCCGATCCTGCTTGGTCGCGGCACCCCCACCAGACCCCGCGACGCGCCGCTCGAAATCGTCGTAGGCGTCGGCCAGGACGCGCGCGAGATACAGAGTCCACGGCCAGATGTTGTGCTTGGCCTCATGCCAGTTGCGTTGAGACTCGTACAGGCTCGCGTAGTAGCCGTTCTTTGATTCGTAGATGCGCTGCTCGATACTCACGTAGCGGGCGACGCCATAGCCGTGGCCGAGCAGCTCGTGAGTAGTTATCAGGCGAGCGAGCCGTCCATTGCCATCGGCGACGGGGTGAATCGCCAGCAGGTCGAGAATCAACGCGGCGATCAGGACAAGCGGGTGCGTGCGACCTTCGCGCTTGGCGTTGTTGTAGCGCGAGAAGAGCTCGACCAGCTCGAACTCGGTTTGCTCGGGCATCACCGGTGTGAAGACGACCTCACGCCGACCGCTCTCGTATGAGACGATCAGGTTCTGTTCGATCTTCAGGTGGCCGCCGCGCCCGTCTGTGTGTTGGAACAGTAGGCGATGTAGGTGCAGCGCGAGCGGAACCGTAACCGGCTCATACTCATCCAGACGCATGAGCATGTCCATCGCGTCTCTGTAGCCGGCAAACTCCCGCTCATTGCGGCTACGAAAACGGCCTGCCCCCTCCGCTATCCGCTCCGCGCGCTCGCTGTCGATCACCACGCCCTCGATCGCGTTTGACGCGGTCATCGACGCAATGCGCGCGTGCTCGGACAGACTCCGCACGAGTTCGGGCATCTGGTCCTCGAAGAGCTGCTCGCGCCCACTTCCAGCGTCGATCCGGGCGAGGACGGCACCCAACTCTCGCGGCTGGCCGCCGAATGTCCTGTCGAGGTCAACGAAGCTCTGCATAGAGCTAATTATGACGTAATGGAGCTAATAAGACGCCCGATTAGCACTATTACCGAGGTATTAGCGCAATTCCCACACCTGGCCACCCAGGCAAGGCATCGGCCTCTCAGTTTTTCGCAACCTTCACGCCGCAGTTCGCCGCGTGAAGCTGCTTGCAGACGACCACGTAGCCCGCGCGCGGTTCGTATTTGGCGTTCATCAGTCCGGCGTCGAAACGTGTCGAGCCGACGCCGCCACTCCAGTCATAGATGTAGAGCCGCTTGATCCGCGATGAGGACCCGGCGAGCTTGAACATAAAGCTCAACGCCTTGGCTGCGCGCGTGAGGCCTGAGCCTTTCTTGTTGGGAAAGTCGCTGCCGAACTGCACGATGCCGCCCGTCTCGGTGAGCCATACCTGGCCGGGCACGTCCGCGAGGATCGCCCGCGTGCGGGTGCTCTGCAGACGATTGGTGTCGGAGTAGTTGTGCAGCCCCCACACGCTCGGCATCGTAGTTTTCAAGCGCGCGATGTAGTGCTTGAACTGGTTGATGTATTCGATCGTGGGGGTGACAACGGGCGCGTCGAGCACGTCCAGGCCGAGGATCGTGCAGCCCTTGCACACAGCGCGCATCGCCTTGTAGTACTGGGCTGACTGTAGAGGCGAAGGCGAGACGAGCGCGATATGCCGTTTGCGTTTGACGATTTCGACGATTGTGCCCCGGTTGGCCTCGTTCCAAGGCTGGTACTGGCGGACGTGCGGGAACAGCTTGATGAACTTCTGGACGTCGCGCTGATACACGGCGACACTCGGCATCTTCGTGGGCGTGTACTCGGAGTGGTAGAAGGCAACCAGTACCTGCTGGTGAGCGGCTTCGGCATCCCCGATCCATTCGCGGGCGAGCTGTAGCGAGTAGGGCCGCACGGCCGCGTCGTACGGCGCGATGTAGCGGGCAATTTTAGTGTGCAGCTGTGTCCACAAGGGGTTCGCGAACATCTCCGTCTGCTCGTCGCCGATACCGGTCAGATACGAGGAGGAAGCATGTACCTTGGGCGTGGAGGCGCCTCCGGCGAGTGCGCCGGAGGCGCTCGTGCCGCACAGGGCGGCAAGTGCGCAGAGAAGGCCGAGAAGGAGTGGCGTACGAGACGAGAGCTGGGGGCGAATGGTCTTGAGCATGTTCATTGCAACAGCCTATGTGTAGAGACGTTGCGCTGCGCAAGCAATCTTTCGCGATTCTTCGACAAGCACCTGCCAGCGAGTCAGGTGCCCGTGTCCTTCACCCCTGCCTGCCCCTCCTGACCGACCGCGCGAGACCGCTCCCCTCCTGCGCGTCCCTCCTCGGTGCCAGCGCGCCCATCCTCGCGCAGCGTCGGATCAGCGACGATTCGGACATCGACGCCTGGTAGACCCTCGAGTAGGCGCGTCACGAGCGACTCGCGGAAGCGCTTGACTCCCCTGCGCGGCGCTGGCGCTCCCATCAGTACATAGGTGCTGCCGAGACGCCTCGCGGTCTCGACGGCGACCGCTGCGACGTCGTCGCCTTCTTCGACGAGCAGGCGCGCACCGAGCATCGCCGTGAGGCGCCGCAGCGACTCCAGCTGCTCGCGGTCCTCAGCGCTCGGGGTGCGCCCGTGGGGGCGCACGACAAGTACGTCCAGCCGCGCACCAAGGCGCTCGGCCGAGCGCGATGCGCGTCGCACGATGCGCTGGGAGTGCGGCGCGAGCGCGACCAGCGCGAGCAGGCGCTCGGCGATCGCTTGCGTGCCCGCGCCCGCGGTCTTTGGCTGAGAGATGCTTTCGTCGCGGCGCACGACCACCGGCGCGGGAGCGAGGCGCTTGATCTCAACGCCCTCGGCGACGTGGCGCAGAGCCGTCTCACGCAGCGCTGAGAGGTTCTCGATCTTGAAGAAGTTGTTCAGCGCCGCGGGCACGCGCTCGCGCGGGTAGACCTTGCCGGCACGCAGGCGCTCGATCAAAGCCTCGGGCGTGAGGTCGATCAGCACAACCTCGTCGGCCAAGGCAAGCACTTCGTCGGGAATCGTCTCGCGCACCCTGGTACCGGTCAGCTGAATGACCTGATCGTTGAGGCTCTCCAGGTGCTGCACGTTGACGGTCGAATACACGTCGATGCCGGCCGCTAGTACGTCCCGCACGTCTTCGTAGCGCTTCTCGTGCTCGGTGCCCGGCGCGTTGGTATGGGCAAGCTCGTCGATCAGGCACAGCTCCGGTTTGCGCGCGAGCACCGCCGTCAGGTCCATCTCCGCCAGGGGTGTGCCGCGGTAGTTGACCATCCGTGGCGGTATCTCCTCCAGGCCCTCGGCTTGCGCCGTCGTCTCCTCGCGCCCGTGGGGCTCCAAGTAGCCGATCGCCACGTCGCGTCCGCTGTCCGCCTCGGCCCGACCCTCCACCAACATGCGGTAGGTCTTGCCAACTCCCGCGGCCATCCCGATGAAGACCTTCAGGCGCCCTCGCGGGGATGAGCTGGGATCGTCAGGGGGCACGGGAGCATTCTCCCCCACCGCCTCACGTTAGGACGTCAGGCCCCCAGGAGGTTGTGCACGATCAAATCGATCAGCTTGATGCCGATGAACGGCGCGATGATGCCGCCGAGTCCGTAGATCAAGAGGTTGCGCCGCAGCAGCGCGCTGGCGCCGATCGGCCGGTAGCGCACGCCTCGCAAGGACAGCGGGATCAGCAGCGGGATCACGATCGCGTTGAAGATGATCGCCGAGACGATCGCCGACTGGGGCGTGCCGAGGTTCATGATGTTCAGCACGTGCAGCGGGCCCTTGCCGCCCGCACTGGTGGCGTAGGTAGTCACGAAGATGGCGGGCAGGATCGCGAAGTACTTGGCGACATCGTTGGCGATCGAGAACGTCGTGAGCGCCCCACGCGTTATCAAGAGCTGCTTGCCGACCTCGACGATCTCGATCAGCTTCGTTGGGTTGGAGTCGAGATCGACCATGTTGCCGGCCTCGCGCGCGGCCTGGGTGCCGGTGTTCATCGCGACACCCACATCGGCCTGGGCGAGCGCGGGGGCGTCGTTGGTGCCGTCGCCCGTCATCGCCACCAGCCGTCCGTCCTGCTGGTGCTCGCGGATCAGCGCGAGCTTGGCCTCAGGGGTTGCTTCGGCGAGGAAATCGTCGACGCCCGACTCCTCGGCGATCTTCGCGGCAGTGAGACGGTTGTCGCCAGTGACCATCACGGTCTTGATGCCCATCGCGCGCAACTGGTCGAAGCGCTCCTTCATACCCTGCTTGATCGTGTCCTTCAGATAGACGACACCGAGGATCTGGTTGTCACGCGCGACTGCCAGCGGCGTGCCGCCCTCGCGCGCGATGCGCTCGAGGTGCTCGCGCAGCTCCGGCGGCGCCTGGCCGCCCTCGTCCTCCACGAACTCGACAATCGAGTCGCCCGCGCCCTTGCGCAGGCGCCGCCCGTCGATGTCCACGCCGCTCATGCGCGTCTGCGCGGTGAACGGCACGAACTCGGCATTGAGTGTCGTCATGTCGTGCTCGCGGATGCCGTAGGTCTTGGCGAGCACCACGATCGAACGTCCCTCCGGTGTCTCATCCGCGAGCGAGGATAGCTGTGCAACCTCGGCCAGCTCTGACTCCGGTACGCCCGGCATCGGGATGAACTCCGAAGCCTGGCGATTGCCGAGCGTGATCGTGCCCGTCTTGTCGAGCAACAGCACGTCCACGTCGCCCGAGGCCTCTACGGCGCGGCCGGAGAGCGCAAGCACGTTGCGACGCACGAGCCGATCCATGCCGGCGATGCCGATCGCCGAGAGCAGCGCGCCGATCGTGGTCGGAATCAAAGCGACCAACAGCGCTATCAGCGTGGTCTCAGAGATTGAGGTGCCCGCGAACAATCCGAACGGCCGCAGTGTGGCGACCACAATCATGAAGATCAGCGTGAGCGCGGCGAGCAGGATGTTGAGCGCGATCTCGTTCGGCGTCTTGCGCCGCTCGGCTCCCTCGACCAGCGCGATCATGCGATCCAGGAACGACTGGCCGGGCTCTTGGGTGATTTCAACGACGATCCGATCGCTGGTGACGCGCGTGCCACCGGTGACGGCGCTGCGGTCGCCGCCGGACTCGCGGATGACCGGCGCGGACTCGCCCGTTATCGCCGACTCATCGACAGTTGCGATTCCCTCGATGACGCTGCCATCGCCGGGGATCAGATCTCCCGCCGCGACGACCACGACATCGCCGCGAGTGAGCGCTGAGGCGGCCTTCATCGAGCCGTCACGCATCGTGGCGACCGTCTCCTTGCGCATGTTGCGCAGCGTGTCTGCCTGGGCGCGTCCACGACCCTCGGCGAACGCCTCGGCCATGTTGGCGAAGATCACCGTCAGCCACAGCCAGAAGGCGATCGTGAACGTGTACCAAGCGGGCTCGTGGCCACCGCCGAGCGGTTTACCACCAAAGACCTGGATCAGCCACGTGATGGTGGTGATGACCGAGCCGATCTCAACGACGAACATGACAGGGTTGCGCAGCTGCACACGCGGGTCGAGCTTCTTGACGCTGTCGAGTAGCGCGCGCTTGACGATGTCTCGCTGGAACAGCGATACCGCTTGGCGTTCATGGGCCGCTGGAATCTGCGCGGACATCAGCCTTTGCCTCCTGTCAAGCGGTCGAGGGCAAGATTGAGTTCGAGCACGTTCACGCCCGGTTCACCTGAAAATCCGAGCCCGCGCCCTGATGTGTACTTGGAGATCAGACCGTCGACGGTGGCGCGTGAGAGGTGGCGTACCGCTGCTATGCGATAAGCCTGGATCCAGGCGTTGGCCTGTGAGATTTCGGGGTCTAGCCCCGAGGCCGAGCTGTTGACGGCATCGACCGGGATCTTCGCGACGATCAGCCCGGGGTCGTACTCCTGCTTGGTGGCGGGGTTTACATTCAATTCGAGATAGGCCTTGATGTTTTCTTCATTTGCTTCCTTGGTCTTCACACTGTTGGGCCCGTGATTGGAGAACGTGCTGGCGGCCGCGTTGTAGGCGCCGCCTTCGGTGGCGGAGGGGCGCGACTGGAAGTAGCGCGGGTCCGGTTCGGTGACGACGGCTCCTTTGACTTCCTTTGCCTTGCCGTCCTTTTCGAGCACTGGCGTACCGAAGTTCTGTCCGATGATCCGCGAGCCGACGAGCCGGCCGTTCACATAAACCTTCTGCCCGTTGGCGTTCCCGGGGAACGCGACCTGGCTGATGCCGGTAATCGCAAACGGATACACGAGCCCGAGCAGGATCGCGAACACGATCATGGCGATGATTGAGGTGAGGATGTCGCGCTTCATCTCAGTAGAGGTGTCCGGTGAGACCCTGCACGATCGGGCCGAGTAGCAGAGCAGGGAAGAACGTGAGCGCGCCCACCAGGATGATCACGCCGATGAGCAGCACCACGAATGTGGGGTTATCGGTGCGCATCGTGCCGAGGCCGGCGGGTGTGACGCGCTTGCCGGCGAGCGCACCGGCGATCGCTAGTGCGAACAGAATCGGCGCGTAGCGCGCGAAGATCATGTCGAAGCCGCCGAGCAGGTTGGCGAAGGTGATGCCGTGCGAGCCGAGGTTGCCGGCGTTCGGTTGGATGAAGCCGGTGTAACCGGCAAACGCCGAGCCGTTGTTGTTGGCCTGTGACAGGTAGGCGTAGAACGTCTCGGAGAAAGCCTGCGGCGTGTGGGTGCCAAGCGTGGCGGAGGTGGCGACTTCGGAGATCGAGGCGCGCCCGGCTTTGCTGGCAGTGGCAAGCGCGGTACAGAACAGCGCGGCGAGCGGCGTGATCAGGATGCCAAGACCCGCTAGCTTGATCTCCTTCGCCTCGAGCTTCTTGCCCAACCACTCCGGGGTGCGACCCACCATCAGACCGCCGATGAACACGGCCAAGAGCACGTACATGAGGATCGAGTACAGGCCGGTGCCGACACCGCCGAAGATGACCTCCGAGGCGGACAGGTTCGCAAACGGCACAGCGCCACCGATGCCGGTGAAAGACTCGATCGCGCTATTGACCGCGCCACAGGAGGTGACGGTGGTGATTACGTCAAACAGCGCCGAGCCGGCGATCCCAAAGCGCTGCTCCTTGCCTTCCATGTTGCCTCCACCGGAGCCCGAGATGACTCCTGTGTGAAGCCCGGCCGCATGCTGGGCGGGCGAGCCGTGAGCCTCGGCGATATAGGCGACACATACCGCGCCGAGGAACATCACCATCATCGCCCCGTAGACGGCATAGCCCTGGCGGCGATTGCCGGTCATGCGCCCGTACATGAATACGAGCGCCGCCGGAATGATCAGCACGAGCAGCATCTCGAAGAAGTTGGTGAACTGCGTCGGGTTCTCAAACGGGTGGGCGGAGTTGGTGTTGAAGAAGCCGCCCCCGTTGGTGCCGAGCTCCTTGATCGCCTCCTGGGAGGCCACCGGGCCCATCGAAATCGTCTGCGTGAGACCGGTGATCGTGTGCACGACCAGGTAGTTGGAGAAGTTGGCGATCACACCCTGGGAGGCGAGCACAATCGCGGCGAACACCGACAGCGGCGCGAGCACGTATAGGACCGTGCGCACCAGGTCCTGCCAGAAATTGCCGAGACTCTTACCGGTTCGTCCGGTGATTCCGCGCACCAGCGCGACCGCCACGACGATCCCGATCCCGGCCGACAGCCAGTTCTGCACTGTCAGCCCGATCATCTGGCTGAGATAGGTCATCGTTGTCTCGCCGCTATAGAACTGCCAGTTGGTGTTCGTCATGAACGACGAGACAGTGTTGAAGGTCACGTTCCACGGCGCCGAGTGGTAGCCAAGCGGGTTCAGTAGATGGGGAACCCACGGAGCGTTTTGGGTGCGCAGCACGAAATACAGGAACAGCCAACCGACAAGCGAGAACACGATCAAGCTCTTGGCATATGCCTTCCAGTCCTGCCCGTGTGCGGGATCGACACGCAACAGTTTGTAGAGAAACCGCTCGGGGCCGGCGAACATCGGCGAGAGAATCACCCGCCTACCCGAGTACACAGCTGCCATATAGCTGCCGAGCGGCAGCGCCAGCGCGGTGAGGATCACCGCGAACAGGACAATCGTGAGCCAGCCCGCGAAGGTCATCGCTAGAACTTCTCTCCACGGATCAGGGCGTAAAAGAGATAGGCGATGATCAGAGCGGTGACAACGAGCCCGAACACGTCCGCGCCGCTCATGTGCGCGATCAAGTCTCCGCTAATGAGATTGGGACTCATATGCGGTCGATCCCCTCGATGATCAGCAGCAGGATCGCGAACATCGCGATCCCGAGAACGATGGCAACGGCGTCCATGGGAGCACTATGCAACGCTGGCCATCACGCTCGCATGACGATTTGGGCGCGAGGTATAACGATTGTGTGACGTTACGCGGAAAAGCGGTAGCCCACACCTGGATCTGTGACGATCACACGTGGGTCCTGCCCGTCGGCTTCGATCTTGCCGCGCAGGCGTGCGATGTGGGTGCGCAGCGTTTGCACGTCATCCCCGTACTCAGGTCCCCACACCTCGCCGAGCAGCGCGCGGTGGGTCATCAGGCGCCCACGGTTGCGCACGAGCACGCGCAACAGGTCGAACTCGATCGGCGTGAGGTGAACGTCTGAGCCACTAAGACGTACTGCGCGCGCCGCCAGGTCGATCTCAAGATCGCCGACCGCTATGCGGGGTTCCTCAGCCTCCGAGCGCCCGCCACGCCTCAGCGCCGCCTGCAACCGCGCCACCAACTCGCGTGAGCCGAACGGCTTGGTGATGTAGTCATCCGCCCCGGCCTGCAGCGCGCGCACCTTCTGCTCCTCCTCGCCTACAGCGGAGAGCACGAGAATCGGCATCTCGCTCCACTCGCGTAGCAGGCGCGTGAGCTCGACGCCGTCCATGTCCGGCAACATCAGGTCCACGATCGCCGCGTGCGGTGGGCGCACCGCCGCACGATCGAGAGCTTCGGCGGCGGTTTCAGCCGGGACGACCTCAAAACCCGCGTCGCGCAGCACCACGCGCAGCGCACGCAGGATCTGCGACTCGTCGTCTACGACGAGAATCCGCTGCGCGGCGGCGGCAGGAGACATGGCCGCCATCATCGAGCGCCCCAGACACAAGCTCTGGGCACAAATTGACAGGTCACGAGACGCGCGCCGGGTCCACGGAGGGATCGCCTCCAGCCGCGGACCGGCTGATCGCGTCCGGCGCGCTCGCTGGCGGCGCGGACAGCGGCAGTTCGAACACAAACGTGGCGCCCTGACCTGGCAGCGACTCGACGTGCAGCCGCCCGCCGTTTGACTCGGTGAAGCCACGGGCGATCGCGAGGCCGAGCCCCGAACCCCTGTGTCCGCCCTGCGCCGTGCCGGCGCGGTAGAACGGCTCGAACACTCGCTCCAGCTGCGCGGGGGGAATACCTGGACCGCGATCGACAATGCGCACCACCAGCCGGTCGGCGCCGGACGCCTCTCCAAGGCTGCGCACGCCGCGCGCGCGGACCGACACCGGATGTCCCCCGGAGTGGCGACGCGCGTTCTCCAGCACGTTGGCGAGCGCGCGCTCCATCTGCACGGGATCGACGCTGACGAGCGGCAGGTCGCGGTCGATCGAGAGGCTGAAGTCCTCGGGCGTGGGCGAGAGCTCGGCAAGCGCCGCGCGGATCACATCCTCGAGCGATGTCAGCGCCGTGTGAGGCTCGGCGGCGCCGGCTTCCAGACGCGAGAGGTCGAGCAGGTTGTCGACCAGCCGCGAGAGCCGCTGCGTCTCACTCTGGATGACGGCCGCCATCTCACGGCGCTCCTCCTCGGAGAGCGAGGGCGAACCAACTGCCTCCCCGGCCGCCGCGATCGCGGTCAGCGGCGAGCGCAGGTCGTGGGAGACAGCCCGTAGCAACGCCGTCTTGACGACGTCGGCCCGGCGCAGGGCCGCGGTCTCGACTACGTCGGCAAGCAGCGAATCGCGCTCGAGCGCCGCATTCAACAACGACTCGAGCGCCGGCACGACACGCTCCTGTAGGCGGCGTAGCGTGGCCTCAGAGGTGTCGGATGGCACGAGCAGCGTGCCGAGTCGGCGCGGCCCCTCGCGCAATGGGAAGGCCACCCGCCGCTCATCGCCCTCAATCGCCTCCAGCTCGATCGCGGCGGACGGCAGTTCCAGCACCTGGGAGAGGCGCGCAGCGGCCGTCGGCAGATCCTCCGACAGCCGCCTGCCGCCGAGCAAGAGACGCGCCATCTCAGCCGCCAAGTCGGCCTCTCGCCGACGCTCGGCCGCCTCGCGTGCCCGTGCGCGCGTGACCTCGGCCACCGAGCTTGCGAGCACTGACACCACGAGGAACGCGATCAGCGCCACCCAGTTATCGCCGTTTGAGATCGTCAGGCGCCCGACCGGCGGCAGGTGGAAGTAGTTGAACGCGAGCGCGCTCAAAAAGGAAGTGGCGAAACCCAGCCAGATCCCCCACGTCACTGACACGATCACGACCGCGAGCATGTACACAACGCCGAGCGACACGACCGGCGCGATCTGCTTGAGCGGGTAGATCAGAAGCGTGCAGAGCGCGACCAGCCCGCCGGCCACGAGCAGCCCCACTCGCCGGGAGGGCGGCTCGGTGGTAAGCAGGAAACCGAATGTGCGGGCCATGAACTGAGCGTAACGACAGATGGGGCGGCGAGGCTGGGCACGCGGACCCACGGACAAGCACCACACCTGCACCGCAAGAGCAGAAGCGACCCTCAAGCCCGAACGACCGAGGGCGCCCCGCGGGGCGCCCTCGATTCGTCTGCCTATTGTGTGCCGCTGTGAGCTAAGCGTGTGTTGCCGTCAACAAGCGCGACAAGCAGCGCATTGTCTCCAGCCGCTTCACACGCGCTGCGGCGCGGGCGCCTCCGTCAGCGCCCACCTCGCCCATCCGAGCGCCCATGTCCACGCCCGGATTTGTGGTTATAGCCGCGTTTGCCGCTGTAACCGTGTTTGTCGCCGCGGCCGGATTTACCGCGATGGCCAGAGCCGCCGTGGTGTGGCGGAGGCTCGCCCGGACCACCATGGCCCCCCGGACCACCAGGACCACCGGAACCCGGCGCAGGCACGATCTGAGTGACCTCGCCGGTGCTGTCGTTCATGATAACGGCCGGCGAGCGACGAGCGTTCGGGTCGAAGTCGAACATGTTGTCGAGCGTTCCGGCCGTAGTGTCCGCCGAACCGTCCCCAACGTGCCCGAGGTTCCAGTTGTCCTCGATGAACTGTGTGATCGACGCCTGCTCGGTGAACGTGTTGTCCACGTAATTGCTGCGTGCCCATGGCGAGATCACGAGCAGCGGCATGCGCGGACCGACACCACAGCGGTCGTTCTGCGCCGGCGGTGTGCTTAGGACACCGCACTTGCCGGGTCCGTTGAGCGAGTCGATCGTGTCCTCAGACGGGCGCACGATCGGCCCCTCCTGGTGGTCATACCACCCATCGGAGTCATCGTAGGCGATCACGATCGCCGTGTTCGGCCAGTAGCTGGACTGCTCGATTTCGTCGATCGTGTCCACCAGGAAGCGCTGTTCGTCCAGCGGATCGCTGTTGCCGGCGTGGCCGTTCTCATAAGCCGGAGGCTTCAGGAACGACACCTGCGGCAGGTAGCCCTGGATCAGAGCCTGGTGAAACAGTGAAATGTCGTACTGGTGGTTGACCGCCTCGTCCAGTGGCGTCCCCGCGGGATCGCTGAGACCGACCTGCGAGATCGAACTCGGCGAGACATGGTCGGGGTTGGCCGTGCTTTCGTAGAACTCGAAAGGATCGTGGTGCTCGACGTAGTCCTGCACGTTTGCGCCGCCGATGTTCTCGTGCGAGCTCGTGCAGGCGGCGCGTGCCACCGGACCCTCGGCGTACGACTTGCTTGTGCCCGCGTCGGTGAGACTCACGCTGGCGGTCCCGGCAGGTACTGTGGCGCCGGGTGCGAAGCCACCCTGGAACCAGCCCCAGGTGACATCCTTGGCGTTCATCAGATTGCCGATGTTCTGGCCGGTCATCGACACCGTCACGCCACCGGGGCTGCCATCGGCGTTGATCGCGGTGGTGTTGTTGGAGCACTGGTCGTAGTAGGGCTCGCCGTCTCCAAACAAAGTGCCGTTGGCAATCGCGGTCGATACCCCACCATGCGCTTCGGCGCCATTGGTCTGACCCGAGATCAGGTTGATAGCCCCGGGGCTCGACGGTCCGAACTGCGTGCTGTAGGAGTTGTCGTTCAGCGAGAAATGCTGAGCGAGATTCCACAGCCCGGTGACCGTGTTGCCGTCGTAGTAGTCCATCACGATCCCGTTCGGGCCATAGCTCGAGCTGTCGGGCGTGGTGCTCTGCGTGCAGCCGCTACCGGTCGTCTTCTGCACGAACTGGTCCATCTTGCCTTCGTCGAAGGCTTCCTGCTCGGCTGAGTAGCCGTGGTTCTGATCGCAGGTGAGCGCCTGGCTCGGATCGAGGCGCTGGGGCTGGTACAGGTTGGGGTTTTTGGTGAGCAGGCTGGTGGTCAGGCCATTGACGGCGGGCGTGCCCGGCAGCGGCGTGAACGACGGCTCGCCAGCGGGATTCGTGGCGTGCGGATAGGTACCGAAATAGTGGTCGAACGAGATGTTCTCGTCGAAGATCACCACGACGTGCTTGATCGGCGTGGTCGATGCAGGGGTGGTGGGCGGCGGTGACGCACTCGACATCGAGATGCCGAGCACAGCCGCTCCGGCGGCCAGGACCCCCATGCCGCCCGCGATGAGCTTCTTCCCAGTGCGCAACGGAGTTTCTCCTTTTCGGACTCTTGGGCGGCGATCGTGCGGCCGCGCCCCTCGGCCACCCGCGTGGGAGCGCAACCGCATCGTGGAATGCCGCCAGGGCGGTGGTGTCAACAAGTGGTCACAGACCCGTTGCGATTGTGTAACTCGACCGGTTTTCACAAAATGAAAGCGCCGCGTCCACGTTTTGGTAACAAGCTCCCCAAACCCAGCGCATACGGTGTCCGCCGTGATCGGATCTGCGGCACGCTCGCGCGGGGCACGGCGCGCGCTGGGACTCGCTTTGCTCGCGGCAATCCTGCTGCTCCTCGGCGGTGCGCTTACGCCCGGCCGAGCCGCGCACCGAGCGACCCGCTTTGGAGTGAGCACGATGGCGCCGCATACAAACCCTGCCAACCCGCTCGGTGTACGGATCGCAAAGGTTTACGGGTCAAACGTGCCGGCACACGTGTATGGCACCGAAATCGCCGACCTGGAGGATCAAGGCGAGAACACCAGCGGGGAAATGATCTCGGAGCTATCGCCTCTGCCCACGCGCGCCTTCGCCGGACCGGTGGCCGCCTACAAGCGCTACGCCGAGCACTGGACCACGCTCGCCGAGCGCGACGCGCGCATCCTGGGCGGCGTGCTCGCCAGCGGCGACGCGAGCACAGCTCGCTCGGCGTGGGAGAGCACCTGGAGCGCCTACCTCCACCTGGGCGCCGTATATGGGCTGTTCGGGTCGCTCAACCAAGAAATCGACGGCATCCCCGACGGGCTGCTCCCTGGCGGTGCTGCTGATCCCCACTTCACGGGACTGCACCGCCTGGAAATGGGGCTGTGGAGCGGCGCCTCGCCGCACTCGCTGTTGCCCGTCGACCGCGCGCTCGTGCACGACCTGCAAAACCTGCGAGCGATCCTGCCGAGCGCGCAGATCACGCCACTGGAATACGCCACGCGCGCGCACGAGATTCTCGAGGACGCACAGCGCGACCTACTGAGCGGCACGCACGTGCCTTGGAGCGGGCAGGGCCTGCTCGGCACCGCGGCCGGGCTGGATGCCACGCTGGAGGTGTTCCATACGTTGCAGCCGTTGTTGTCGGGGCGCGAAAACACCGAAGCCGACGTTCGCGACGAGCTGGATCTGTTTGGCGCGGCGATCGCTCGGATCCGCCGCAATCACTCTGGCTGGCCGGCGCTCAACCAGCTCACGATGCACGAACACGAGCTGCTGAACGGCACGCTGGCGGGTGCACTCGGCGCGCTCGAGCTACTCCCTGGCACGCTTGAGACAAAGACAGCTGCGCCGATCCCCAAACTGCCCAAGCCCACCCCCGCCGAAAAAGCGGCCGAACGTGCCGCGGAAGACGCGCCATGAACCAGCTCGACCGCCGCCAGTTCATGAAGCGCTCGCTCGCACTCGTCGGAGCCGGTGGCGTCGGCGCGCTTGGCGGCGCGCTCGCCGACAGCGAGCTTCGCGCCAGTCCGCCCCCGCCCAGCGCGACCGCCGAGTCCCAGCAGGTATTGAGCAACGAACTGGTCGCCAGCGTGCCGTTCGACGGGCCTCGCCAGGCGGGCATCCTCACACCCGCCCCCGCACAAGCGCAGGCGACGTTCCTCGCCCTCGATTCGATCGCAACCAACCGCGAGGTGTTGGCCGAGACCCTGCAAACGCTGTGCGCACGAGCGCGCGCCCTGACGCAGGGGGAAACCGTCGGCGCCCAGGAGATCGACGACCCTCCGCCGGACTCGGGCATTCTTGGCCCCCTCGACGCACCCGACGCGCTCACGGTGACACTCGCCTTCGGCGCCTCGCTGTTCGACGACCGCTACGGCCTCGCCGCACGCAAGCCAAAGTTGTTGCGCCAGATGCCGAGCTTCGCAGGCAACGAACTCGACCCAGCCCGCAGCCACGGCGACCTGTTGCTGCAGATCTGTGCCGGACACCGCGACACGGTCGTGCACACCGTGCGCGAGCTGATGCGAGTGGTCGCGGGACGCCTCACCACGCGCTGGAGTCTCGACGGCTTTCAGAGCGTCAGGCGGGGACCGAGCCCGCACAACAGCCCGCGCAACCTGTTCGCCTTCCGCGACGGTACCGCCAACCCCGACGTCGCCGACGAGAGCCTCATGGACAAGCTGATCTGGGTGCAGCCCGGCTCGAGGGAGCCGGAGTGGGCCGCTGGCGGCACCTACATGGTCGCGCGCGCGATCCGTATGCACGTCGAGTTCTGGGACCGCGTGGGCATGTTCGAGCAGCAGAACATGATCGGTCGCGACCGCGTCACCGGTGCGCCGCTCGGCGGCACCAGCGAGTTCGAGGAACCCCGCTACGAGCTCGATCCGCTGGGCAAGCGAATACCCCTCAACGCGCATATCCGCCTTGCCAACCCCCGCACGCCGCCCACTGCCGACCAGCGCATCTTGCGTCGCGGCTACAACTACAACCGCGGCTTGGACGAGGCCGGCGATCTCGATCAGGGTCTGATGTTCATCGCCTTCAACCAGGACGTCAAACGACAGTTCGAAACGATCCAGGCACGCCTGGCAGAAGAGCCGATGATCGACTACATCACGCCCGTGGGGGGCGGCTACTTCTTCGCGCCCCCCGGTTCGAGCGGTCCAGGCGACTGGGTGGGCTCGCGCTTGTTCGTTTAGGACTTGACGGCCGGATCCTCAAGGATCGGCCGGTTCGAGTCGATTGAGATTGTGTAATGAGGCTGCGGTAAACGCTGGACAATCCCCGACGGGCTGCCAGAATGACGAGCGTGACACGCGCGGGATCAAGGCCTCCGACGGTGCTGTGGGGCCTTGCTCTGCTCTACGCGACGCTCGCCCTGGCGACGACTCTCGCCCTGGCCCAACCGGCTGTCGCGACCGCGGCGAACATCCCATCACTGCCGACGGAATCGAACTCAAGCTTTACCACGCGCGCTGCGTGCTCGGCACCCACACCGGGGCGCGCCAGCTGCATGGCGATCGAGGCCGCACCAGCGAGCACCTCCGCCCGGGAGGGCCTCACGCCGGCGGACGGCGCGCGCGTAGCACTTAAGACGCCAGCCGAATGCGAGGCGGAATTCCCCTCGGGGTGCCTAACTCCATTGGACTTGCAAAGCGCCTACTTTCCCGGCGAAGCGCCAGACCTGTCCACATCTGCACCACCACAAACGATCGCGCTCGTCGACGCCTACAACGATCCCAAAGCCGAAGCCGACCTGAATACCTACAGCAAAGCGTTCAGCCTACCCGCGGTCCACAAATGCGCGGCGGGCGAAAGCGACTGCTTCGAACAAGTGAACCAGAGCGGAGGCAGCGCGCTGCCGTTCCCCCAGAGCGAAACGGTTAGAGAGGCCAAGGAAGTCGTTTGCGTAACGGAAAAGGCGAACGAAACCAGGTTCGAACTGAAGAAAAGGGAAGAAGCCTGCGACGAATTGGTAGAAGCCGAGGGCTGGGCCGTTGAGACTTCGACCGACATCCAGATGGCTCACGCCATCTGCCAGAACTGCAAGATCCTACTGGTGGAGGCAAGTGAACCCGCCTACACCGACCTTGAAGCGGCCGAGGAAACAGCGGTGCGACTCGGCGCCACCGAGATTTCCAACTCGTGGGGCGGCCCACGGGAAGGTTCTAGTGGCAAAGCCTTCAACCACCCAGACACCGTGATCGCGGCGTCCGCGGGCGATGAGGGCTACCTCAACTGGACTGACGCCGAAGCGGCCGAGGCGAAGAAAGAAACCTATTACGCGGGTGCCGACTTCCCGGCCAGCTCGCCCGACGTCGTTGCCGTGGGCGGCACTGAGCTGAACATGAGCAACGGGGTCAGGCAAAGCGAAACGGTCTGGAACGAGGATCCCGACCCCGAAGGCGGCAACCAGGGAGCCGGCGGCGGTGGGTGCAGCGAAGAAGCGAACAGCTCCCCCTCCTGGCAGCAAGCTGTCCCCGACTGGTCAGCGGTGGGTTGTGGCAGCAAACGCGCGGTGGCCGACGTTGCTGCCGATGGCGACCCCTATACCGGCGTGGCCGTCTATGACTCCGTTCCCACAATCCAAGAACCGACACCCGGCGAAGTCGTAAACGAACCGCTCTACTGGTGGCCGATCGGCGGCACCAGCGTGGCCTCGCCGATCATCGGTTCGATGTTTGCGCTCGCCGGCGGATCGCACAGCGTGGCCTACCCCGCACGCACGCTCTACTCACACCTCGGCAAGTCTGTCCTGCACGACGTCACGACCGGCGGCAACGGCGACTGCGACGGCAAATACACGAGCTGCTCGGGCTCACTTTCATCCCCACTGGATTGCGGCTTCGGCGCGTGGATTTGCAGCGCGACCACTGGGTATGACGGTCCCACCGGGGTTGGTACGCCCAGCGGCCTCGGCGCATTTGAGATAGCCGAAGAAGCCGGAGCGAAGACGTTGCCAATCGAAGAACCGATTGAAGGACCGAGCACTATCAAAAGCGCCGGAAACCCGAACACCGGCACGGAACCACCGAGCGGCGGGACAACCACCGAAGGTGGCACCACAGGAGGCGGCTCGAGCACCGGCTCCACGGGCACCGGCAAGTCGCGCGGCGCCTCGACCGACCGGCCCGGCAGTGCCAGCAGCGCCACACGCATCACCGCTCTCACCCTGACCGCCAACGCGCACGCGGCGCTGCGCAGGCGGCGATTCGCGCTCGCGCAAGTCGCGTTCTCATGCACGCTCACACGAGCGACCAGGGTGCGCGTCGCGCTCTCTGTCAGGGTTCTCACAGGCGGCCACACGCACTGGCGCAAGCTCTCGGTCTCGCTCGCATTCAACGCCGTCAGAGGCGTCAACCGACGCCGGCTGCACGGCGCGGGCGACCTCGCGCCGGGCCTCTACAAGCTCACGCTGACGCCTGCTGCGGGTGCGGCGCGCTCAATCAAGATTCGCGTGGACTGAGGGGACGGTCGCGTGGACTGAGGGCGCGGCGCCATCCAGGCTCGCCCACCAGGGGCGCCATCGGACTCGCCCACCAGACTCACTCCCGCGCCCCGGTGCCTTTCCACTCCCCAAGCGCCCCCTCGCTCGACGGACGCTCGCGCAATTCGCGCTCGAGCGCTTCGCCGTGCTCGGTCAGCCACCACGCGTTGGGAGTTCCTCGCGCCGGACTGCCCGCACCACGATTGACGATCAAGCCTTGATACTCCAGGCGTGTGAGCAACTTGGAGATCTGGCCCTGGTCGACGATGCCCACCCGTTCGGCAACCTCGCGATTACTGCCGCCGGGAAGCTCGGCAATACTCATCAGAACGCGCACCGTGCGATATGTCAGGCGCGACCCCGAGCGCTCGCTCGGCAAACTCTGCACAAGTTCCGGCGCGATCGAAGCCAACTGGGGTCGCGGCGCGGGCACGGCTCGGCGCAGTTCATTGCCGGCGACCTTGCTCCCCAGGTAGGGCAGCACGATCACACTCATCAGCTCGCCGTGCAGCTCGATCAGCGGCTGCGGCTGCTGCGTGGCGCGATCGGCGTAACCGTCGGCGGCGCTCGCGCCCTGCGCGTGCAAGCGCGCATAGAGCACCGCCATCACCGCGCCAACCACGCCTTCGGCCATCACCGGCGCTGGCGTGCGACGCACTCCAGCCGAACGGGAATTGGATGCACGCCCGCGATCCACGACCTCACACAGCTCGGCGATCACAAGCGCGCGCCGCTCCAACACACGCGGCCCACCGCCGGCCGCGTGCACGACGCACAGTTGGGCGATCAAAGGCCGCTCGTCGAAGAAGCGCAGGATCGCCGCCAGTCCGGCTCTGACCCCTTCGCGCCAGCCCTGCTCGGCCGTATAGGCATCCACCGCGAGCACACGCGCCTGCTCCACACCCCAGTCGAATGTCGCCAGGAAGCAGTCCTCGATATCGACGAATAGCTCGTAGAACAGCCGGCGCGACACGCGGGCCCGCGCGATTACGCGCGCCACGGTGACCGATGGCACGCCGCGCATGGCCACCTCTTCGGCCATCGCCCCCAAGATCCTGGATCGCTGAATCTCCTCCACGTTTGGAATGCGCGACCGAGCAACCACCCTCGACCCGCTCGAGAGGACCCCGGACACTCCGCGCAAGCTTGATATTACCCGTGGCCGGCATCTGTCTACTGTCCACTGAAATTCAAGAACGCCGCCCCGCGACGCTCTGCCAGTCAAATCCCACTGCGCAAGCGCCATCGGCGGTGCACTGCGTCCATGCAAGTACGTTTGCAGGCCACCCGCGGCGCTTGTGATCGACGCTCCGCGCGGCTAGCTTGCCCGTGGTGTTCCGCCATCGCCCCCGCCTCCCACCCCTGCGCCTGCGCTACGCGCTCGCGCTACTCGCGCTACTCGCAGCGGCCGCGGCCGCTCCCGCGCTCGCCGGTCATTCCTCGGGCGCGCTCGAAGGCGCGATCGGCGCCGACAGCGCTAAAGCGAGCTCACTGAGTGCCGAAATCCAGGCGGACTCCAACAAGATCGACGGCTTCCAGGGCAGCATCGACGACCTGCAGGCACGCCTGCGGGCACTTGAATCGACGCTTGCCATCGAGCAAGCGCTGCTGAGTCGCCTGCAAGACCAGCTCGCCTCGGCGCGCTCACACCTGGCGACGCTTCAAGTGCAGCTCGCCCAGGATCGAAAGGCTCTCGTTGCCCAGGTCGTCGCCGCCTACGAGGACCCGCAGCCGAACATCGTCACCGTGATCCTGGAGGCGCACGGTTTCGCCGACCTGATCGAGCGCTTGGACGATCTGAAGGCAATCGGCCAGGAGAACGCCACCGCTACCGTGCAGGTCGCCGACACGCGCACGGCGGTGGCGATGCAAACGCGCCGCTTGACCGTGCTCACCGATAGCCATCAGCGCGAGACGACCGCGGTGCTCGTCCAGCGCGACGAGGTCGCCCACCTGCACCTGGCGCTGCTGAACAACCAGCTTCGATACATCCACGCGCGGGACAGCAAGAATGCGCGGCTGGGCACCTTGCGCTCCCACCAGCGCTCGCTCGAAAAGGAACTCGTAGCGATCGCGATCCGCGAGTACGCCTCGCAACGACAGTCCTTCGCCACCGGCTACACCGGCGAATCGGCCGGCTCGTCGGGCGATTCGGGCGAATATGGCTTCTTCCAAGCGCCTGGCACCAACTACAGCGTCGGGGTCGAGCCGATCCTGGTGGAACGCCTGAACACACTCGGCAAGGCACTGCACCTGCACCTGATCGGCATCTCCGGCTATCGCACACCGCAACACTCGATCGAGGTGGGCGGCTTTGCCAACGATCCCCATACGCGCGGTGAAGCCTCGGACACGCCCGGCATCGAAGGCGTACCGGAGTCGATCCTCGAGAAGTTCGGCCTCACGCGACCATTCCCCGGGCCAGCCGAGGCCGACCACATCCAGCTGCTCGGCAGCGCTCCCTGATCCAGTCGGTGACGCGGCCCGAGCACGACCCGGGCACAGGCACCGCGGGCCCGCGGTCAGGCCAAGCGCGACTCAGGCCCCGAGCACGGCGGGAGCGCCGTAGACGCTCAGCACTCCCGGCAGCGCGACGCTGCCGTCCTCGCGCTGGCCGTTCTCCAGCAGCGCGATCAGCGTGCGACCGACGGCCACCGCGGTGCCATTGAGCGTGTGCAGCATCTGTACACGCCCCTCCCGGCGCACGCGGATGTTCAGACGACGGGCCTGGTAGTCGGTGGTGTTCGAGCACGAGGTCAGCTCGCGGTAGCGGCCCTGACTGGGCAGCCACGCCTCGCAGTCGTACTTCTTTGCGGCCGAGTTGCCGAGGTCGCCGACGGCGATGTTGACGACGCGATAGGGAAGCTCGAGCTCAATGAGGATCTCCTCCTCGATCGCGAGGATGCGCTCGTGCTCCTCGGCTGAGTGCTCCGGCTCGACGAAGCTGAACATCTCCACCTTGTCGAACTGATGTACGCGGAAGATCCCGCGCGTGTCCTTGCCGGCCGCTCCGGCCTCGCGGCGAAAACACGGCGAGAAGCCCGCGTAGCGCAGCGGCAGCCGCTCCGCCGGCACGATCTCCTCATCGTGCAGCGAGGCGAGCGCCACCTCGGAGGTGCCAACGAGATACAAGTCGTCGTCGGCCAACCGGTAGATCTGCTGCTCGGTGTCGGGTAGGAAGCCGGTTCCGTACAACGCCCGCTCGCGTACGAGCACCGGTGGGATGACCGGCTCGAATCCGTGACCGCGCAGCTTCTCGAGCACGAAGCGCACGAGCGCCAGCTCGACCATCACGAGGTCGCCCTTCAGGTAGGCAAAGCGTGTGCCCGACAGCGTGGCGGCGTGCTCCATGTCGATCATCGAGCCAGCCAGTTCGAGGTGGTCGCGCACGCCTGCGGCCCGCTCCCCGTCCAGCCCGGCGCCGGCTCCGATACGCGGCTCGCCGACAACCTTGACGAGCTCGTCCTCAGGCCCCGGAGCAGCTGTCGGGTCGGGCAGGTTGGGAAGCGGCGCGAGCGCCGAGTGCAGCTGCTCTTCGACCTCGGCCAGCTCGCGGCTCAGCTCCTTCTCGCGCGATCCAACCTCGCGTTGACGAGCGATCGCCTCACTTGCGTCCTCGCCGGCGCGCTTGGCCTGCGCGATCGCCTCGGCGGCCGCGTTGCGCGAAGCGCGCAGCTCCTCGAGGCTCGGGATCAGAGCGCGCCGCCGCGCGTCCAGCTCGAGTACCAAGTCGAGCCCGGAAAGGGCGTCGTCGCCACGGCGCGCGAGCTCGGCACGCACCCGCTCGGGCTCGTCGCGGATCAACTTGAGGTCGAGCACGTCGCCCCCACGGTTTGAGCCCAAGCGGTTTGCGCGATTGGTGCGCCTGTACGGTGGACGGCCGCGACCACCCGCAAACGCCTATTTGGTCGACAGCGTGATGTTGACCGAAGGCACTTTTTCGGCCTGCAGCCCGGAATATTTCGCCAGGAACTGCGCGATGTCCATCGCGTTGTCGCCCACCACGAGGTTCTCGGGCATGATCGCCCCGGAGAATCCACCGTTGCGGATCGCGTAGAGGACCTGTTCGACGTTCTCCTTGCGGATGTTGAAGTTCGGTCCGTTGGTCTTCACGCGGTCCTTGATCGAGGTGGCCGAACCCTGGGCGCCGACGACCGCCAGCGTGTGGCAGCCGGAGCAGTGGTCGCGGAAAAGGACCGCGCCGCGGTAGTAGGGGTTCGTCTTCGCCAGGGAGATGCCCTGGGTGCCGCACGCCGAAAGCCCACCGGCGAGGGCGAGCAGTGCGGTTGCGAGCGCGAGCATCTTCACGGACAGCCTCATGCGCGCCGGAATATATCGATCAGAACCCGTGAGCGGTCCCGGCGGCTCGCAGAGCCAGGAATACGACCACCAGCGCGGACAGCGTCATCACGCCCATCTCGCGCCTGACGATCGCGGCCACGACCCCGTGCTGCTCGGACTCCGGCAGCTCCCCGACGGCCTGCGCATCGACAAGCTCGCGCTGATCGAGGATCGTCTGCGCCGAGCTCACGCGTAGCTGCTCGGCGACGAACCCGACCGCCAGCGGCAGTAGCGCGTACAGGTAGAAAAGCCGTTCACTGGAGTAGTGCCCGACAGCCGCCAGCACGCCGACCGCCAGCGCATACAGGAGCGCGGCCGCCTGCGCGACGCGCAACGCCACCCAGAAGGCAGGGCTATTCTCGTGGCGGTACCAGCGCCAGGCACCGAGCAGCATTGACAGCGCGCTGAAGGCAGCCACCGCAATCGCCCCCGCGACAACAGCTTCAGTCATCGGTTGAGGCAATCGGCACTATGTAACAGGTTGTCACAAGGGTGATATAACAGCGCGCGTGCTGCGTAGCTATCTCCCGGCGATCGTATTCCTCATCCTTGGCGGCGCCGTGGGCGGCACCTTTGCGGTACTCAACACGGTTGTCGGCCCGCGCCGGCGCGTGGAGCACAAGCAGGACCCGTATGAGTGCGGGCTGCCGTCGGAGGTCAAGCACGGGATGCGCTTCGGGATCAGCTTCTACTTGATCGCGATGCTGTTCATCCTGTTCGACATCGAGGTTGTGTTTCTCTACCCGATCGCGGTCCAGCTGAAGGCATACGGGGACTTCGCGCTGGCCGAGACGGTGACCTTTATCGTGCTGTTGATGGTGGCGTTTGTATATGTCTGGCGACGGGGAGCCCTGGAGTGGAGATAAAGCGCGAGCCGGTCGGGGCGGGCGGGACCGGATCCTTGCGCGTCAACAATCACGACTCCAAGGAGCTGCTACGCGGCGGCGAGCTGCTGGGCGCGACCGCGCCCGCGAGCATGGACGGCGAGGAGCTCGAACGCTACGTGCACGAACGAGTGCTCACCACGACGGTCGAGAAGGCCGTCGCCTGGGGGCGCTCGAATTCGTTCTTCCCACTCGCCTTCGGCCTTGCGTGCTGCGCGATGGAGCAGTTCCAGACGGCCGGTCCCCGCATGGACATCGGGCGCTTCGGCTTCGAAGCGTTCCGCGCCTCCCCACGTCAGGCCGACCTGATCATCCTTGCGGGCAGAGTGTCGATCAAGATGGCGCCGATCATTCGCCGCCTGTATGACCAGATGCTCGAGCCGAAGTGGGCGATCTCGATGGGCGCCTGCTGCAGCTCGATGGGCGTGTTCAACAACTACGCGCTGGTGCCCGCCGACAAGTTCATGCCGATCGACGTGCACGTGCCTGGCTGCCCCCCACGCCCGGAGGGCCTGATGCACGGCATCCTCAAGCTGCGCAAGATGGTGCAGGACGACCCCGACGCGGGCTGGCGCGAGCGCTACGACGCCAAGGGCACCGAGGAGATTCTCCGCGACGAGCAGGTCGACCCAGGTGCCTGACGCCACAGGGCTCGAGCTACTCGCCAAGGAGCTGCGCGAGCGCGAGGATCTCGGAGCGCAGGCGATCCTCGGGACGCTGTATTTCCGCGGTCGGGCGACGCTCGAAGTGGCCCCGGACAGCATTCGCGCGGTGCTCGCCAGCCTGCGCGAGCGCGGCTACTCATCGATGATGAGCGTGCACGGCGTGGACTACTACCCGCACGAGCCGCGCTTGGGGGTGCACTACGAGCTGCTGGACATGAGCAGCGTGGATCGCATGACAGTCGTGCTGCGCGTGCCGACTGAGGAGCCGGTGCTCGATTCGGTCACACCCGATGGCGAGGACGGCAAGGGCTGGCCGACCGCCGACCATCAGGAGCGCGAGATCTACGACATGTTCGGCGTTGTGTTTCGCGGGCACCCCGACCTGCGGCGCATCCTGATGCCCGAGGACTACGAGGGCCACCCGCAACGGCGCGACTTCCCCGTCGGCGGCGAACCGGTGATCTTCACCCACAACGAAGGCGAGTCGCACGGGGTGACGAGATGAGGCACAACGCAACCGTGTCCCGCCCGCTCGCCGGAGAGCCGCCACGATGACCGCGGGGCAGATGTCCGAGTATCGCCGCCGCGAGGAAAGCATCACGCTCTCGGTCGTCGGGGAGCAGTCCGCTGAGGACACCCACGAGGAGCTGCTGACACTCAACTTCGGCCCGCACCATCCCGCCACGCACGGCGTGCTGCGCCTGCTCGTGACGCTGCAGGGCGAGGTGGTGCGCTCGATCAAGCCGGTGATCGGCTACGTGCACACCGGCATTGAAAAGACCGCCGAGGACAAGGCCTACTGGAAGGTGATCCCGGTCGTCGAGCGGATGGACTACCTCTCTTACTACTTCAACGCGATGGCGTTCTGCGGCGCCGTGGAGACGCTCGCCGAGGTGGAGGTGCCAAAGCGCGCCCAGTACCTGCGTGTGATCCACCTGGAGCTGAACCGCATCGCCTCGCACCTGATCTGGCTTGGCACGAGCGCACTGGACCTCGGCGCTGTGTCGATCTTCCTGTACTGCCTGCGCGAGCGCGAGCTGATCCTCGACCTGTTCGAGATGTCCTCCGGGGCGCGTATGCACACGCGCTACTTCCAGGTGGGCGGCGTGATCGAGGACATCCCGAGCGGGTTCGTCGAGAAGGCTCGTGCCTTCACCAAAGTCATGCCCGGCCGCGCCGACCAGTACGGGGCGATCCTCAACGCCAACCAGATCATCCTCGAACGCCTGCGCGGAACCTGCGCCGTCGATGCGGACACGCTGCTGAGCCTAGGTGTGACAGGTCCACTGTTGCGTGCCGCCGGCAACCCGTGGGATCTGCGCAAGGCAGCCCCCTACAGCTCCTACGACGATTTCGATTTCAAGATCCCGGTGGGCACGGTGGGAGACAACTACGATCGCTTCGCCGTGCGCGTGGCCGAAATCTACGAGTCGGTGAAGATCATCGATCAGGCGCTCGACGGTCTACCCGAGGGCCCGCACATCACCACCGACCGCAAGATCGCGCTACCCCCCCGCCATGAGCTAGCGACCTCGATGGAGGCGCTGATCCACCATTTCAAGCTCGTCACCGAGGGCTTCCGGGTGCCACCGGGCGAGGTGTACTACCCGATCGAGTCACCGCGCGGCGAGCTGGCCTGCTTTGTGCGCTCAGACGGGTCGTCAAAGCCCGCGCGCGTGCACATGCGCGACCCCTCGTTCGTGAACCTGCAGGCGCTCTCGCACATGGCCGAGGGCTCCTACATCGCCGACATGATCGCCACGCTGGCGATGCTCGATCCGATCCTCGGAGGGATCGACCGGTGAGCGTCAAGCGCTATGAGGGCGGCTCGCGCGTGCCCGGCTGGTATGAGCCGGTCGACTCCGCCAAGGACGCGGCGCTCGTACCGGGCCCGGAGGAGGTGCAGGTTCCGGCCGAGCTGCGCGAGGAGATCGAGCGGCACATGGCGCTGTATCCCGACAGCCGCTCGGCCGCGCTGCCGGCACTGGCGGCCGCGCAGCGCGTGCACGGCTGGTGCTCGCCAGAGGCGATCGACCAGGTTGCCTGCGTGATGGGCCTCACCCCCGCCTACCTGGACGCCGTGGCGACCTTCTATGACATGCTCGACACCGAGCCGGTGGGGCGCCACAGCGTGTATGTGTGCACCAACATCTCCTGCTCGCTGCGCGGCGCCGACGAGCTGTATGAGGCGATACGCGACAGCGCTGGCAAGGACCCGGAGTTCAACGTGCGCGCGTTCGAGTGTCTGGGCGCCTGCGATATCGCCCCGATGGCCTCTGTGGATGGCGTATATGTCGGCCCGCTTGCGCCCGAGGACGTGCCGCGGCTGCTCGAGGACGTGCGCGCCGGACGCCCGGTGCTGGCAGACAAGCAGCTCTCCACGCGCGTCGTGGCAGACCCGAACGCGAACTCGCAGGCATACCCGCCCCACCCGATCGAGGGGAGCGCGCCGTGAGCGACATCCTGCTGTTCAAGGACATCGACGAGCCGGGGCTCGCCACGCTCGAGGTGTACGCCAAGCGCGGCGGGTACGAGTCGCTGCGCAAGGCACTGGCAATGACGCCCGAGGAGGTACTCGCCCAGCTCGAAAGCTCCGGGTTGCGTGGGCGCGGCGGGGCTGGGTTTGCGATGGGCAAGAAGGTGTCGTTCCTGCCCAAGGGGGCGATCGACAAGTACCTGGTGTGCAATGCGGACGAGTCGGAGCCCGGCACGTTCAAGGACCGCGAACTGATGCAGAAGTCCCCGCACATGCTGATCGAGGGGATTGTGATCGCCTCCTACGCCGCCGGTGCGAGTCGCTCGTTTATTTACATCCGCGGCGAGTACGTGCACCAGGCCGACATGCTCGACGCAGCATTCGCCGAAGCGACACAGGCGGGCTACATCGGCGAGGACATCCTGAAATCTGGGCACTCGCTGTCGCTGGTCGTGCATCGCGGCGCGGGCGCTTACATCTGCGGCGAGGAGACAGGCCTACTCGACTCGCTTGAAGGCAAGCGTGGCAACCCGCGCCTGAAGCCGCCGTTCCCGGCCAACCAGGGGCTGTATCAGGGCCCGACGCTGATCAACAACGTCGAGACACTGGCCACGGTCCCGGCGATCATCGAGATGGGCGGCGAGGACTACGCAAAGCTCGGTACCGAAACCTCCAAAGGCACCAAGCTCGTGTCCGTCTCGGGTCATGTGCAGAGGCCCGGCAACTACGAGATCGAGTTGGGCACGCCCTCACGCGAGATCATCTATGGCCTTGCCGGCGGCCCGCCGGAGGGGCGCGAGGTCAAGTGCTGGTTCCCGGGCGGCTCCTCCGCTCCGGTGCTGACCGCCGACGATTTGGATCTCCCCTACGACTTCGACTCAATGGCAAAGGCCGGCTCGATGCTCGGCTCGGGCGCAATCATCGTCGTGGACGACTCCACCCCAATCCTCGACGTGGCGCTGAAGGTCGCGAAGTTCTACCGGCACGAGTCCTGCGGCAAGTGCACCCCCTGCCGCGAGGGCACAAATTGGACCGTGAAGATGCTCGAACGCATCGACAACGGCACCGCCACCCCAATGGACATCGAGATCATGGCCTCCGTGCAGGAGCACATAATCGGCAACTGCCTATGCGTCCTGGGCGACGCCATGGCAATGCCAATCGGCTCAATGATCGCCAAGTTCCGCGACGAGTTCGAAGCCCACATCGAGCAGGCCCGCACCCGTAACGACCTCGCCTCGGCCGAGCCCGAGCCGGTCCTCGCCGGGGGTCTAAGCGCCCATGCCTAGACCCGAGCCCAGGACAATCACCTTCACAATCGACGGCCGCGAGGTGCAAGCGCCAGAAAACGCGATGCTCGTAGACGCCGCCAAGCTGGGCGACGTCGAGATCCCGGTGTTTTGCTACGAGCCGAAGCTCGGCAACCCGGTCGGTGCCTGCCGTATGTGCCTGGTCGAAATCGAGGGGATTCCCAAGCTGCAGACCGGTTGCTCCACGCCCGCGAAGGACGGCATGGTTGTGCACACCGAATCGGAGCGCGTGAAGACCGCCCAGCAGTCGGTGGTCGAGTTCCTGCTCATCAACCATCCGCTGGACTGTCCCGTATGCGACAAGGGCGGTGAGTGCCCGCTGCAGGACATAACGTTTGGCTGGGGCCCGGGCAAGACCCGCTTTGTCGAGGAAAAGCGCCACTTCGTAAAGCCGCTGGAGCTCTCGCCCGAGATCGCGATCGATCGCGAGCGCTGCATCCTTTGCTACCGCTGCGTGCGCTTCAGCCAGGAGATATCCGAGGACTACCAGCTCGTGCTGCTGGAGCGTGGCGCGCACTCCTACGTGTCCACCTTCGACGGGCACCCATACGTGGCCCCGTTCAGCGGCAACATCGTCGAGTTGTGCCCAGTGGGCGCGCTGACCTCGCGCGAGTATCGCTTCCGCGCGCGGCCGTGGGACATCGAGGACGCGGGCTCGGTGTGCACCCTGTGCCCCGCGCAATGCAACGTGACGCTGACGGTGCGCGACGAGCGCATCTTGCGCGTGCTGGCACGCGACCACCCAGAGGTGGACGACGGCTGGCTGTGTGACCGCGGACGCTTTGCCTACCCGAGACTCGGCGGCGAGGGCCGCGTGACCGAGCCGTTGCTGCGCGACGGGGGCGAGCTGCGAGCAGTGTCCTGGGAGCGCGCGCTGGATGAGGCCGCGACGCGCCTGAAGCGTGCGGGCGCTGCCACCGGCGCGATCGTCGGCGGCGGGGCGACCAACGAGGAGGGTCTGCTGTTGAGCCGCATCGTGCGCGAGGGTCTCGACTCCCCGCATATCGATTCGCGCGTTGCCGGCACGCTGCCGCTCGAGCTGCACCGGGCGCTGGCCGAGCCGAACTTGCAGGCGAGGGTGTCGGACCTGGAGTTTGCCCACGCGGTGCTGGTGCTCGATTGCAACCCGATCGAGGACGCCGCGATTCTCGACCTGAGACTGCGCAAGGGCGTGCGTCGCCACGGCATGAAGCTCGTGCCGGCTACCGCTGCCGACCTGCTCGATGAGCGCTCTGCCCAAGAGCTTGCGGCAAAGCTGAGGGCGACCGGCCCCGCAGACGATGTGGGCGTGGAGATCGTGGTGCTGTGGGGCGAGCGGCTCACCGCCGGGCCCGACGGTGCAAAGGCCGCCCAGGCGCTGCTGGACCTCGCGAGCACACTCAACCTGGCCGACACGAAGGGCGCGGGATTGCTCGAAATCCCAGCACGAGCCAATGGGCGCGGACTGCGCGAAGCCGGAGTGCTGCCAAATGCCGGCCCGGGGCTCAGCGCGCCCGCCGAAGATGGCCTGGACGCGACCGGGATCGCGCGGGCGCTGGGCGAGGGTGAGCTGAGCTGCGCGTACCTGCTCGGAGCCGAACCCATGACGGAGACAGGCCCCGCCGGGGAGGAGTGGGAGCAGGCACTCGAGCGCGCGACCACCGTTATCAGTCACGCGACTTTCCTCACCGACGCACTGCGCGAGCACGCCGACATCGTGTTCCCAGCCGGCGCCTACGCCGAGAAGGAGGGCACGATCGTGCACCCCGATGGGCGCATCCAGCGCTTGCGCCAGGCGGCGGCCCATCCAGGCGAGTGCCGCGCGGAGTGGCAGGTGCTCGCCGAGCTGGCGCGGCGCATCGGCCTCGACGTTGAGATACAAAGCGGCGCAATGGCTTCGCAACAACTATTCGACGCGGTGCCACAGTACGCCGGGCTTACGCTCGAGGAGATCGGCGGCCGCGGCGTCAGACCCCACGAGCGCGAAGTGGCAGTCGCCTCATGAGCCTCGCAACTGTCGGGTATTACGAAGCGTGGTGGATACAGATCGTCAAGGCGATCGTGATCTTCGCCGTCGGCCTGCAGCTAGTGCCGATTGTGCTGCTCGCCGAGCGCAAGCTACTCGGGCGCTTTCAGGCTCGCTACGGCCCCAACCGCGTGGGACCCTACGGTGCGCTGCAGCCGCTTGCCGACATCGTGAAGCTGCTGACCAAGGAGCAGTTCCGCCCCAGCACCTCGACTGGCTTCCTGTTCGCGCTGGCGCCAACGATCTCGATCATGACCGCCGTGGCGGCGTTCGCGATCATCCCGTTTGGCAACGTGCAGAACATTTTCGGCACTCCCGTCGGCCTGTATGGCATCGATGTGTCGATCGGCCCGCTGTATTTGTTTGCTTTTGGCGCGGTGGCTTTCTATGGCATCATGCTCGGCGGTTGGGCCTCGGGCTCGAAGTACTCGTTCCTCGGTGCGATGCGCGGAGCCGCCCAGCTGATCTCCTACGAGGCGTCGCAGGGACTGGCGCTGGTCGGTGTGATCTTCACCGCCGGCACGCTGTCGTTGACGGGAATCGTTGAAGCCCAGCGGGGCATGTGGTACGTCGTGCCGCAATTCTTTGGCTTCATCGTGTTCCTCGTTGCCGGTTTCGCGGAGACTAACCGTGCGCCGTTCGACCTCGTCGAGGCCGATGCGGAGCTGGTGGGTGGGTACAACACCGAGTACGGCGGCGGACGCTTTGCTTCCTACTATTTCGCCGAGTACTTGAACGTGCTGGTCGTCTCGGGTGTCGTGACGACCGTGTTCCTCGGCGGGTGGCTGCTGCCCTTCGGTATTCACCCGCCCGGCTGGGTGGACCCGTTCGTCGTGCTAGCCAAGATGGGGCTGATGACGTTCCTGTTCATCTGGGTGAGAGCCACACTGCCGCGACTGCGCTACGACCAACTGATGAGCTTCGGCTGGAAGATCCTGCTGCCCCTGGCGACACTGAATGCTCTGGTGACGGCGGTGCTCGTCGTGGTGACACACGGGTGACCCCTATGCCACACCCAACCCTCCGCCTCCTTTCGGAGGCGGCCTGTATTTGGGAGGAAACCGCCCCAACTTGCGCCTCCCCCCGGAGGCTGCCATGACCTGGGATCCCGGCAAGGATGTCGTGCAGGTAATGCGCACTCCGCCACCGGGCGCGGCGCGTAGCACCTATCGCGCGTTCGGTGAAACGCTGCGCGGGCTGAAGACCACGTTTGGGCGGATGCTCGAGAAACCGGTGACACTCGAGTACCCGGAGGAGAAGACGCCGGTGTATCCGCGCTTCAGAGGCCGACACAAGCTGCACCGCTTCGAGGACACTGGACTTGAGAAGTGCGTGGGCTGCTCGCTGTGCGCCGCCGCCTGCCCTGCGGACTGCATCAGGGTGGTTGCGGCCGAGAACACACCGGAGACGAAGGTGTCGGCCGGCGAGCGGTATGCGGCGGTGTATGAGATAAACCTGTCGCGCTGCATCTTTTGCGGATATTGCGAGGTGGCGTGCCCGTTTGACGCGATTACGATGGGCCACGATTACGAGATGTCCGACTACAGCCGCTCGGACCTCATTTTCACCAAGGAGATGCTGCTTGCCGAGCCACTCGAGCGCACCCCGCTACGCCGGGAGGGCGAGTGATGGCGCTGCGCGCGGCATACAGGCTCGAACGGGCAGCTGTCCCAAAAAAAGGGGCGCGCTAGGGATGTCGGCCGTACTGTTCTTCATCGCGGGGATCGGCGTGATCGCGGGCGCGATCGGCGTTGTCAGCTTCAGCAACCCCTTCTATGCGGTGCTGGCGCTCGTCGGCCACCTGCTGTCACTGGCTGTGCTGTTTCTACTGTTGCGCGCCGAATTCGTGGCTGCCGCGCAGGTTGTGGTGTATGCGGGCGCGGTGATGGTGCTGTACGTGTTCGTGGTTGCCTACGTTGGCGATGAGGAGCAGTCGCTCGACGATCGACTCACGCGCCGCCCGCGCTCACGCGGGGTGGACGGACGCAAGCCGACCGGCGCGCTGTTCGCCGGACTGCTGCTGGTCGAGCTGTTCATCGCGCTGCTTGGTAGCGGGCTGAAGATGGTGTCGAGCCTAGGCGCTCCCTACACGCCCGGGCCGCGTGCGTATGGCACCCCGGCATATATCGGCAACCTGCTGCTGACGCGCTTTTTGCTCGTGTTCGAGGCGGCCTCGCTACTGCTGCTGGTCGCAGCCGTCGGCGGCGTGGTGCTCGCCCGCAGGCGCGGCGGCCTCGAGGACGACGATGAACCGGTACTGACACCACTCGACATTTTGCGCCCGCACGGCACCGGAACGATGACCGAGGGCGTCGAAGGACTTGCACTCGCGCACTCGCGTGCGGGCGCCGCGGCGAACTCCGGCGAGGGTGAGAGCAGGAGCGGCTGGTGAACATCGACTGGTATCTCGCCGTTTCGGCAATCGTATTTTGCGTGGGCGCATTCGGCGTAATGACCCGCCGCAACCCACTCGTGGTGCTGCTGTGCCTGGAGTTGATGCTCAACGGCGCCAACCTCTCGCTGGTCGCGTTTTCGCGCATGTGGGGCAACGGCGACGGACAGATTCTCGCCCTAATCGTGATGACTGTCGCGGCGTGCGAGGTGTGCATCGGACTCGGCATGATCGTCGCGATTCACCGCCGGCGCCTGCCAATCGATGTCGATGAGCTTCGAGAGCTTCAGGGGTGAGGATTTGTTGTTCGTTCTGTGCGATGACAAGGATGCCCTGCGCCATCAGCGGAAGGCTGCTCGAGCGATGACAAAGAGGATTTTGCCGGTGTTCGCTTTTGCGTTCGAGTCGGTGCTCGAGGGGCTGTCCCTGTGAGCACGACAACGTACGGCTGGCTGGTGCTCGCCTTCCCGCTGCTTGGAACGATCGTTATCGGTTGCGGATATCGGGTGTTGCCCGGTCGCCTCGCCGGTTGGATCGGCACGGCCGCGATCTTCCTCGCCTTCCTGGCGGCACTCGGTGCGCTGATCTCACTACAGAGCCACGCCCCCCACGACCGCCAGCTCGTCTCCTCGCTGTGGAACTACGCGAGCACGGCCGGGATCGACGCGCAGATGTCGATCCTCGTGGACCCACTGTCGGTATTCATGATTTTGGTCGTCACCGGCGTGTCCACCACGATTCACCTCTACTCCGTCTCCTACATGGAGGCCGACAAGGGGTTCGCGCGCTACTTCGCCTACCTCAACTTCTTCGTGTTCTCGATGCTGTTGCTGGTGCTGGCCGGCAACTTCCTACTGTTGATCGTGGGCTGGGCGTTCGTGGGCGCCGCCTCCTACCTGCTGATCTCCTTCTGGTACCGGCGCAGCACCGCCACCAAAGCAGGCATCAAGGCCTTCGTCATCAACGTCGTCGGCGACGTCGGCCTCGTGCTCGGCACGTTCTTCCTGTTCAAGCACACGGGCACGCTCGACTTCCTGAAGGCGTTCGACGCCGCGCCGCACGTGTTCACAAGCGGCGAAGGCGACGTGACCGCCGGCTGCCTGCTGTTGCTCGTGGGCGCGTTTGCCAAGTCCGCGCAGATCCCGCTGCACACCTGGCTCCCCGACGCGATGGAGGGACCAACGCCCGTCAGCGCACTGATCCACGCCGCCACGATGGTTACCGCCGGCGTGTACTTGATCGCACGCATGCACCCGTTCTTCGAACTGGCACCCGCCGCCCAGGACGTCGGGGCGATCGTCGGCTGCGCGACGCTCGTGATCGCCGCCACGATCGCGCTGACGCAGACCGACATCAAGCGCGTGATCGCCTACTCCACGATGTCGCAGATCGGCTACATGATCATGGGCGTGTCCGTCGGCGCCTATGCCGCCGGGATGTTTCACCTGATGACCCACGCCTTCTTCAAGGCGCTGCTGTTCATGGGCGCCGGGTCGATCATCGGCGCGATGGGCGGCGAGCAGTCGCTGCAGAAGATGAAAGGCTTCAAGAAGGCGATGCCGTTCACGTTCGCCTGCTTTGTGATCGGCGGCCTCGCGCTGTCGGGCATCCCCCCCTTCTCGGGGTTCTTCTCCAAGGATGAGATCCTGCTCGTGACGGGCGAGCGCGGCGGCTGGCACTGGGCGCTGTACGTGTTCGGCTACATCGGCGCGTTCATGACGGCGATCTACACGTTCCGCATGATCTTCCGCGCTTTCTACGGCGACCCGGTGGAGCAGGCCTCCGAGCTTGAAGGCGGCCATCTCTACCACCCGCCGCAGCCCACCAACCCTGCCAACGGCGAGGTCGAGGACACCGACGTGGGCTTCCCCGGCCCAACGCACGCAATCGCCGAGCGCGCGCTGCCGATGCGCGTGGCGATGAGCATCCTGGCGGTCGGCGCGGTCGGCGCTGGGCTCGTGCAGATCCCCAACGTGGACTACGTGATCGACAAATTCCTCGAACCCAGCTTCTACGGGTCGACGCTGTACACGGTGCACACGCGCGACGGGCTGCTGTGGTTCGGCCTGGCGCTCGGCACGGTGCTGGGCCTCAGCGGCATTGCGATCGCCTACCGCATCTGGGTCAAGCAGCCCTCGATCGCCGTGGCCGCGCGAACACGCTTCAAGCCGCTGTATGAGCTGTCGTATAACAAGTGGTACTTCGACGAGCTGATCGACGCGATCGTCGTCAAGCCCGCCGCGGCCGCCGGGCGCTTCGCCACCACCACCGTCGAGCGCGTGCTCGTGGACGGCGCAATCGTGGGCGGCGCAACCTCGATCGTGCGCGCGTGCTCGGCGTCGGTGCGCGCCGCGCAAACCGGCCTCTTGCGCTACTACGCGGCGCTGCTCGTGCTCGGCGTGTCCGCCCTCGGCCTCTACTTCCTGCTGCAGGCATAACCGAACCTCCTCACAACTAGCACGCACTCAAACCCGAAACCCCAGCCAACCACTCCCCTCCTCCCAGCCCATGCCCCCTCTTTCAATCCTGATCTGGCTGCCCGCCGCATGCGGGCTGCTCGGCGCACTGCTCGCCGGCCTGACGCGTGCTCGAAGCGCGACGCCTTCCCCGGTGACGGATCCGTCCGCGGCGGAGTCGGAGAGCGGCGAGGTAGCCCCGAGCAAGTGGGGCGTACCCGGCGTGCTCGCCCTGCTCGGCTCGCTCGGCGCGCTGGGCCTGGCAATCGGCTACATCGCCCAGTACGGCCCAGGCTCGCACGGGCTGAAGGACGTGACCGACATCGTGTGGATTGCCGAACTGGGCATCCACTACAAGCTCGGCGTGAGCGGCCTGAACGTGCTGCTCGTCGGGCTCACCGCGCTGCTGTTCTTCGCGGCGGTACTGGCGGCGAACCTGCGCACATGGGACCGCCCAAGGCTCTTCTACTTCAACTTCATGCTGGCCGAGTCGGCCGTGCTCGGTGCCTTCCTGGCCCAGGACCTGGCGCTGTTCGTTGCCTTCTTTGACCTAATGCTGATTCCCTTCTACTTCCTGATCGGCGGTTGGGGCACGGGTCCAGACCGCGTAAAAGCGACGATCAAGCTCGTGATTTATACGCTCGTCGGCTCGCTGCTGATGCTGGCCGCCGCGATCGCCACGGGCGTGCTCGCGGGCGAGCAGAACGGTGGGCACGTCACGTTCGTGCTCTCACAACTCCAGGGCCTGCCGCTGAGCACCGGCTCCCAAGAGTGGATCTTCCTGTTCTTCGCAGCCGCGTTCCTCGTGAAGATGCCCGCGTTCCCGCTGCACGGCTGGATGCCCGACGGGTACAGGGCGATGCCGATCGAGGTGCTGATGGTGTTCAGCGGCGTGCTCTCCAAGGTCGGCGCGTATGGCTTTCTGGCAATCGTGCTGCCGCTGTTCCCCCAGGGCGCCGCGCACTTCCAGACGCTGATGCTGATCCTGGCGCTGTGCTCGATCGTGTACGGCTCGGCGGTCGCCTTCACGCAAACCGACGCGCGCCTGATCGCCGGCTACTCCTCAGTCGCTCAGCTCGGGTTCATCACGCTCGGCATCTTCGCGCTGAACCCGCAGGGCGCACAGGGCGCGCTGCTGCAGATGGTCAACCACGGCCTTGTGGTGGCGCCGATCTTCTTCATCATCGCGCTGCTATCGGCGCGCGCCGGCGGCTCGCAGGACATCCGCGACATGGGCGGCATCGCCTTCCGTGCGCCGCTGCTGGCCACGATCTTCCTGGTGGTGGCGCTCGCGACGCTGGCGATGCCTGGCTCGGCCAACTTCGTCGGCGAGTTCCTGATCTTGCTGGGCGTGTTCAAAGCCAAGCTCGCAATCGCGATCATCGCCTTCTCGGGCGTCGTGATGGCCAGCGTGTACGCGCTGCGGGTGTTTATCCGCGCTATGCACAACCGCGTCGGCAAGGACGTCAAGTCGCGCGAGATCACGCGCATGGACGCCCTCGTGTTGGTGCCGCTGCTCGCTGTGATCGTGTTCCTCGCCCTCTACCCGCAGGGGGCGCTGAAGCGCAGCGAAAGTTCGACCAGCGCCTCAGTGGCGGCAGCGCATGCCGCACTCAGCCCGAACCTGGCGCCGGTGGCCGCGAGCGAACCGCAGATAGTGAGGGCACAAACATCGGGCGAAGCCGATCGCGGGCAGTACACCGAGCGCGAATCCAGTCAAACCGCGACGGCCGAAGGACAGGGCCGATGAACCCAACGCACGCAACAACCCCAGTCGAGCATTCCACGCGGGGGAGATCGCGCCGATGACCTTCCTCCCCTACACCGCCAACCTCGCCACCGTCCATCTCAAAGGCCCGCACGTCGACTTCGCCGCGCTGTCACCGCTGATCGCGCTGCTGGGCGGGGCGATCGTGGTGCTGATGGTCGGCCTACTTGGCTCGCGTACCGTTCGCCAGCAAGTCGTGCCCACACTCGCAATCGTCGCGCTCGGCGCGAGCATCGGCCTGTCGATCTGGCGCTGGAACACGCCCGAGTCGGTCGTGTCGGGAGCGCTGCGCATCGACCAGCTCTCGCTCGTGCTCACGATGATCCTCGCCGTCGGCGGGATCGCCGCGGTGCTGCTCGCGTGGCGCTCGCAGGCCGCCACCGAAGCCTCGCACGGCGAGTTTCACTCGATGCTGCTGACGGCGATCGGCGGCATGGCGCTGCTCGGCGCCGCCCAGAACCTCGTGTCGCTGTTTCTCGGACTGGAGCTTCTCTCGATCCCGCTGTATGTGCTGTGCGCCACCGAAATGCGCCGCGAGCGCTCGCTGGAGTCGGGCCTGAAGTACCTGATCGTCGGCTCGGTTGGGTCCGCCACGCTGCTGTATGGGCTGGCGCTCCTGTATGGCGCGACCGGCCAGACCGACTTCAGCGCGATCTCGAGCGCGATCACGGGCAGCGGGCTGGCCACCAACGTGATGCTCCTGACCGGTATCGCGCTGTGCGTGGCCGGACTCGCGTTCAAGGCCTCGGTGGCGCCCTTCCACCAGTGGACACCCGACGTATACGAGGGCGCTCCCACCCCGATCACCGCGTTCATGGCGGTCGCCACGAAGGTCGCCGCACTCGGTGTGCTCTTGCGCCTGTTCGACGTCGCTCTGATCGAAGCCCACGCGAGCTGGGGCCCGGCGCTGGCCGCACTCGCCACGATCACGATCCTCGTCGGCAACGTCGGTGCGCTCGGCCAATCCTCGCTGAAGCGAATGCTCGCGTACTCCTCGGTCGCGCAGGCCGGCTACATGCTTGCCGGAGTGGTCGTGGCTACACGCCTCGGCGCACAAGCCACCGTGTTCTACCTGGCGGTGTACGTGGCGATGAACATGGCCGCCTTCGCGGTGATAATCGCCCGCGAGCGCGAAACCGAACTGGGCGACAACATCCAATCGCTCACCGGCCTCGGCCGCGAGCACCCATGGCTCGCATGGCCGATGACGATCTCGATGCTCGCGCTGGCCGGCATCCCAGCCACGGCCGGCTTCATCGGCAAGTTCTACTTGATCGATGCCAGCGTCGCGGGTGGCTACACCTGGCTCGGCGTCGTGATCGTGGTCGGCTCGATGATCTCCCTCGGCTACTACCTGCCGGTGATCGCAACGATGTGGATGAGCCCCTCCACCGCCGGCGCCCCCACGCCGACCGACCGACCGGCACCGGGCAGTGGCCCGCTACCCGCGATAGCCGGCGGCTCGCCCGAGCTAGACGACGAGGACAACCCCGCCGGCGATCACGCAGGCACAGGCCCCGCGGTAGCGTCCAGCCGGCGCACGCAACCAGAGCTGACCTTCGTAGCCGTGGTCGCGGCCGCGGCCACGATCTTCCTCGGCATCATTCCGCAGCCGCTGTTCAACCTCGTGCACGGGGTGGGCAGCGCGCTGGGCTTGCTCTGACGCAGGGCGCCAAGCCGCTCCCCTCCGAACCTGCGTAAGAACATATGTCCGTTTGCCCGTGTGCGCGGCGGCTGGCTTGTAATGCTATGCGCGCAGTAGCCGCATCGTGGCGCCCTCCAGCGTCGGCCGTCGCTCCGGCCAGTGACGATGCACGTATCCGCCCGCGCCGTCACAACCAACCTGGAGTCTCAAATGACAATCATCGGAAGCATCTCCTGGACCCCCGAAAACCCGAGGGCCGGCGAATCGGTCAAGGTCGATGTGTGTGGGCCTGACGATGTGCCATACGAAAACGCCCAACCGCAGTACATCGCCATCGATGGCGTCGCCGGCTCGAGCCAGTACATGCAATTTGCATATGCCGGCGAGCACAGCGTAATGGTCACCGCCGTGGCGTCGGACGGCACACGGGAGCAGAGCACCGCCACGATCTCGGTCGCCGCGCCACAACTGTCGACGGACACAGAGGCATTCATCGCCTCGACCAAGGATCTGACCGAGCCTGAGATCGCTTGGTTGAGAGCCACAGCCGACGTCAACATCCTCACCGTGGCTTCGGCGCCGCCGTATGACTCGCCGTATGAGGTCGTGATTGCCGTGCTGCCGGTCAGCAGATGGCTCACGCCTCCGGAATCGACGCTGCGCTCCAAGGCCTCGCCCACCGGCGATGCTCCGGCGACACACGCGCCACACTCACTCGCGGTTCCACAGGCCCGCGTGTCTTTGCGACCACCGCTCGCCACAATCTCCAAAGCAGTCACGCAGACACCGGTTGCCTCGACCGTCTCCGAGGAGTATCGATGGGACTTCGGCGACGGTACTACAGGGACATCGGACACACCCACGATCGCCCACGACTTCCGCGCCGCCCTCAACTCTACCGACGAGTTCCAATTCTTCGATGTCAGTGTGAGCCGAACGCGAAAGTCTTCGAAGGACGGCACATCGCTGGAAAGATGGACACGCACCCTGTCCGTGCACAACGCCTACGTTGCTTGCAAGAAGCGCGGCTACGTCGTTCCCTCCGTCAAGACCAGCGGATGGGCGAAGAAGATCGGCGAGAACTTCGCCGGCAAGGCGGTGATCGAAAACGTCGAGCCGGTACCGATCACGTTGCGCTCGCGCCTCCTGATCGCCGCGCCACAGGACACAGAAACCACCGCCTCGCCAAGCGCGCTCGAAGCGGTGGACCCGCCGATCGTCGTGCCCGCGCACGGCAGCGTCACCGTGCAGGTGAGCGCGCCTTTCGATCTCATACCCGGCGATTCGGCCGGCTTCTCCGCGGTCTTCACAGACCAGGCGATATCCGGTGAGCGGCCACGCGTCTCGGTGCCACCCGTGACGGTCGCCGACCCGGATAGCGTTACCTCTGCCGCAATCCCCAAGCGACGCTCGGCCGAGATATCGGTCCACGACGACACTTCAGGGCTCTCCAGCGTCGGCACACCGGTCTCGAGCATAGGTGCGACCGGTCTCACCGCCGCCGACCCGATCGCCGGACTGAAGGTTCGCGCCACGGCTCACCTGTTGGTCGATCCGCAGTATCGCGGACAGACCCCCGCGATGGTCGGACCGATTAACGTCGAGGATCTGCTGGACGAGCCCGCCGAGCTCGAGGCCGTCCTTGGCCCTCACCCACTCGGGCTTGACCTCGATAGCGTCGAGAGTCTCCATGCACTGGGACTCGATCGCACCGGCACGACCTCGCCGGGACATACGATCAAGCCGAAGGGCCCACGTCCGGACCCACAGCCGGCTCAGCCGAAGATGCCTCCGGTCGCGCTGGGCAATCAGTGTGACCCAAACAATCTGCCGGGCAAATTCCCGGCCGACCTGGCATGCCAGGCCACCCCGCAGACAGAAACGATCCAGACCAACGCCCAGTTCCTCAACGCGCGCAAGGGCGACCTGGTGCTGTGTCCCAGCGTGGGCGACAGCTCGCTGGTCGATGCGATGTTTGCGCTGCTGAATCCTCCGCAGCTGTATGGGCATAGCGGCATCATGACCAGCAATTACGAGCAAATCACCCACTGCACCGCCTCCCAAAGTCGCCTCGAGGCCTATACCGTCGGCAACATTCTGAGCAGCCAAGACGAAGGCTTCGATCCCGACGCGGTCAAGTATGTGTGGCCGGGGGCGATAACCCAGACGGTCGAGCACGCCGTCAATGGCGAGGAACTCATCGATCCGGCCTCGAGCACCGCTCAGACATATAAATTCCAGGACTTCCTCGGAACCCCCGGCGAGGCCCAGCTGGAAAGCCAATTCGTGATCATTCCGCCGCTGGTGGTCAAGCCGGATCCGCTACTCGAGAATGACGAGGTGAGTTCCGGTGTCACCGTGCGAGAGCTGCTGAGCAAGGTTGCTGACGACGCTTACGCCGACACCGGCAACATTCACTATCGCTTCTACTGCTTCACCAATCCCGAGGCATCGCGGCAGGGAACCCTCGTCGCCCCAGCCGGCCTTGACTCATCCTCGCAATGGGCAGAGGGAACCAACGGGGCGGTGTGCTCGTCGTTCATCTGGATGCACATGAAGAAGCGGCTTGCCAACGCACTCGGCGCCGGCGAGTACGCCACGATGAGCGAGCTGAGCAGCTACGCGAGCGACCCCCCGCCGGACGGACTGCAGATGCAGGTCAAGGACGGCTCCACCCCCGATGGCTTGTTCTACTACTCAGAAGAACAGCGCAAGGCGTGCGGTCAATGGCTGTACAACCAGGTCTATTCGGTCGCGGAGGCGCAGGCCGGCTGGTTCGGCGAGGCGCTGACGGGTGCCGCGTATGAGTACGCCAATCAGCTTTGCAACGTGTTTGCCGCCGACGACAGCTCGACTCCAAGCATCGAGGTACAGCCCTGGATGTCCCCTGGCAACGCCAACGCGATCAGCCCGGAGAACCTGCTCGCGTGGAACGGGCCGCCCACGACAGGCTGTGTGCTCGGCTATAGCGAGCCGCTGATCTATCTCCCCCCGACCCAGACCACGGTGCCGGTGTACAAGTGGGCGAAGGTCACTCAATACGGAAAGATCACCGGCCATGTATATCTCAAGGGCAAAACCAAGGAGGGTGTGACCGTGCAGGTGGCAGGACCCAAAGGCCCGCTCACGACCGGCACCGACGCCCACGGCGCGTACAGCTTCGAGCATCTCCCCTACGGACGCTACGTCATCAACGCCTCGTTCCCGTGGCCCTCTGGCCCGGTGGTGGATGGCGTGCACACGGGCCTGTCGCTGCTTGCCACCGGCCAAGCGGTCGTCGAGGTCAAACATGCGACGAACGTGGCGCCGAACATCGAACTTGCGCCGCCCAGCGAGCCGTTCAACCGTACCGTGATCGTCTCGGGACACGCTTCGATCGACTGTAGCGAGGCGTTGAGCAGCCAACACCACACCACGATTTGGCCGGTGCTCTCAGACGAGATATACGTCGGCGTGGACGAACCGAACGGTCAGTGGTTCCAAGACTTCACCAACCGGGGCGCGAGTGTCAACTTCACAGGCTCGTTCTCCTACAACCCCGACCACTCGGTGGACATCAGCGGCTTCATCACTCTCGACCTCACGACGGTGGTCTTGGGTATAGAGCAACCCGACCCAAGCGAACCGGGAACCACCGACTACGCCGCCTACAACGTGCCCCCGGGCGAGAGCCTCACGTTTGTGATCGGCAACGCAAGCTCGTTCCTGAGCGGGACCGGCCCGCAGGGCTGGACCTACGATGGCAGTCCAGCGCTCGAAGACGAGAACGACACGTTGTGCTGCCGGCTGACGTTCACCAACAGCGAATGGATCGGCTAGCGGGGCGCTGTGCCCCATCGACAGCTCTGCCGGTAGCGCCGGGCACTCACGCGTCGACGCCGACCAGCAAGGCACTGACGTCGAGGTCGCCGACCCCCTCCAGCGGCGAGGGAACACGCTCTCCCTCACCATGTGTCTCGCAACGCTCGTAGCCGCCGGGTCCCGGTTGAGTTCGCACCTCCACGGCCCGTCCGGGAACGTCCACCAGCCAATAGTTGGGGATTTCGGCGCTGGCGTACAACGCTGCCTTGCGGCCGCGGTCGAGCCAGTGGGTGCTGACGGACACCTCGATCACAAGCGGCGGCACGCGCAGCAGCCTTCCGTCGAACGGCTCGTGCGGACCGACAACGAGATCGGGCTCGGGCTCGGAGTCATGAGCCGCTTCGATCGGATCCTGCACCTGCACCCACAGGTCCGTGCCGTCCACGAAATACCGATTCAGGCGACCCACCACGAGGATATGAGCTGACGACTTCGGGCTCATCTCGACCAGCAAGCCGTCGAGCAGCTCGATGCGCAAACCCTCAAGCGCTCCCGTGTTCACCATCCGCGTGTACGTACCGACGTCGATTCGGTGCATCGGATCCTCGCGGCTCGAGCCCTTGTCGACAAGTACGCCGTCGAGCAGCTCGACATCGAGTCCGTCGAGCGCACCCGCCTGCACGAGCCGACGGTAGGTGTCCACGTCGAGCCGGTGCACAGGCAGCTCGGTTGCCCACTGTACGGCCATCGGCTCATGGTACCTGCCCGCGACAGCCAATCCACGAGCTCGTCCTCGCTTCGCGACATTCGCGGACTCGTCGTATGCGGGCGATCGCAGGGAAGATAGTGAGCCGCATATCCTCTCATCCGACACCGAGGAAGAAGCGGGACGACACCGAGGGAAAAGCGGGACGCGTCCCGAACAGATGCCAGTATGGCCCTTTACGACATCGTGCTACATTGCATACGTGTCGGTCAACGTATCTGTTCGTCTCGATGACAGCCTTGCCGAGCGCCTTCGTCTACGAGCCCGCGCCGCCGGCGAGACGCTCTCGGATCGCCTCCGCCGCTACGCCGAGGAGGGAACCCGTCGCGAGGAACATCCAATGGTCACGTTCCGAGACGGGCCAACGGGTCGCCGAGCCAAACTGCTGGACGGCCCCGACGTCTGGGAGGTGGCGATGTGGGTGGAAGACCTTGCCTCAGAGTCCGATCCCGCCACAACGCTTGCCCGGGAGTCGGATCTCACGCGAGCCCAGATAGACGCCGCGCTGAACTACCGTGCCGCCTACCCGGATGAGATCGTCGCGCGCATAGAGCTGCACCGTAGCGAGACGGCAGCCGCCGAGAAGCTTTGAAGCTACTGCTCGATGAGATGTACCCGCCCACGCTCGCCGAGGCACTGAGAGCTGTCGATATCGACGCGTCCACGGCAGTCGAATTGGGGCTGGCGGGAAGATCCGACCACGACGTGTTCACCGCGGCTCTCGAGCAAACTCGAGTGATCCTCACCGAGAACGTGGGCGATTTCACTCACATATCGGCCCAGCACCTCACCACCGCAGGACACCACCATGGCGTGTTGATCGCGCTCTCATCAAGGTTCTCCCGACGCCCCGCCGGTATCGACCCGCTCGTCACCGCGATCCGTGCAGTCGCCGATCAGCGACTCGACGACCGCGTCGTGTATCTCAAGGACACCAAACAACGAACCGTCGCTGGAACAGAAGTCCAGCCGCTGTCAAACCTCATGCACGGGGTCGGCAGCGCGCCGAGCCAGCTCTAGAGCGTGCGGCTTGCCGCGGCGGCGTTGTCGTCGGCGGCCTGCTGGCGCGTGGCCGGCGTCACGCACACGTGGTCCTGTGGACGCGCTTCGCGCCACACATAGCCGCTGTCGCACTGCCCATTGGAGTGAACTCGCGACGATGCGTCGTGGTTGTCGTCCGCAACCTGCTGGCGGATCTTCGGAAGAACGCATACATGATCGCCAGGAAATGCTTCGCGCCACACGTAACCCGGGACACAGGTGGTCGGCCCGTAGTGCCCGGATATCTGGAACATGAGCTGCTGGGCATCTGGATCGTATCCCGCCCCCGTCCCACTGAGTTCCTGAGCACTGACGACATAGGGTCCGGAGGACGGCGCCGATGCCGAATATGAATTTTTCCCGACGAATGGATCGTCGAAGAACAGGGAGATGATCTCATCGCCCGGCGCCTCCCAGTTGACGTGCGCCTCCGACTGAGCTGGATAGTAGTTCAGCCGACCTTCGTCACCTGTCAAGAATCCGTCCGATTCGCATACATAGACTGCCATCTCTCCCGGCTCGATCGTGGGAGCGGGACCAAAGTCGGCCTGCCATTCACCATGCTCGAGCGTTTGACCCGGCAACAAGAAGAGCGTGGTGCTCTGCAGCTGGTTGGAAACCAAAAGCGTGGTACTCGTCATTGGAGAACCTCTCTGGGGTAGCGATCGAGGGAGTGCTCGACGATAACCGGCTCACGCTTGCATAACTGTTTCTTGGACGAATGTTGAACGACGCGCACTTCCGACCGCTCTGACTAAGCGTGCATGTCTGGACGGCTTTTGTGGCCGCCTACGCGCGGCCAGCGTCGCGAGCGGCCGCTTCGGCCGCCTCCAGCTGACGCTCGACCAGATCAAGCCCGGCGTCCCAAAATCCCGGGTCGGCGAGATCCACGTCCACGATCTGCCCCAGCTCCTCGGGCGAGCGCGAGCCGCCTGCTGCCAGCAGCTCCAGGTAGCGCGGCACGAACTCCTCGCCGCGCTGCTCGTAGCGCTGATACACCGACAGCGCGAGCAACTGACCGTAGGCGTAGGCATACACGTAGCCGGGCGAGCCGATGAAGTGCGGGACATAGGACCACCATGAGCGATAGCCGTCGGTGATCTCAACCGAGTCGCCGAGCATCTCCGTTTGACTCTCGACCCACAACTCACCGAAGCGCTCGACCGACAGCTCGCCCTGCTCGCGGCGGGCCGTGTGGACCAGCTCCTCGAAGCGGTTCATCGCGACTTGACGAAACACGGTGGCGATCGCGCCCTCGATGTTCTCGGCCAGCAACGCCAGGCGCGAGGCAGGCGAGCTGTCCTCCGCGAGCAGCCGGCCGAACACGATCGTCTCGCCGAACACCGATGCCGTCTCGGCGAGCGTCAGCGGCGTGCCCTGATGGAAGACGCCCTGCTCGGCGGCCAGCGCGAAGTGCACGCCGTGACCCAGCTCGTGCGCGAGCGTGAGCACGTCGCGACGGCGCGAGGTGTAGTTGAGCATTACATACGGGTGCACAGAGGGCACGGCCGAAGCGCAGAATGCGCCCCCACGCTTGGCTGGGCGCACGGGCGCGTCAATGTAGCGACCATCGAAGAAATTCTTGGCAACCGCACCCAGCTCGCTCGAGAAGGAGGAGTAACAATCCAGCACGATCTCGCGGGCCTGCGCAAACGTGTAGGTGACCTCATCATCTGTGACGGCCGCCATGCGGTCGTAGTCGGCCAGCCGCTCGACGCCGAGCATTTTCGCCTTCAAGCGGTACCAGCGCCGCGGCAGCTCGTAGCGTGCGCGAACCGCCTCGATCAGCGCTGCCACAGACTCGTCGCTTGCCTCGTTTGAGAGGTTGCGCGCCGCCAGCCAGTTCGGGTAGCGGCGCAGGCGGTCGTCGGTGCCCTTGTCGGCTAGCAGGGTGTTGAACAGGAAGGCACGCGTGCGCAACCCGGGCGCGAGCGCCTCGGTGACAGCCTCGGCGGTCGAGCGGCGCAGCTCACGATCGGCGAGCGCGAGTCGGCTGAGTGCCACGTCGAGCGCCACCGTCTCGCTCGCCGCAGCGGCGTCCGCCACCGTCGCGTTGGCAACCCGTGGCTCGTCCGCCCTCGCATTCGCCCTCGCGGCGTCACGCTCATCGCCCGGCAGGCGCACCTCGATCGCCGAGGTCAGCTCGTCGAACAGACGCGACCAGGCGGCCGCTCCGGTTACCGACTTCTCCGCGAGGATCTTCTCCTCCGGTTCGCTCAGCAGGTGCTCGCGGTAGCGACGCACGTTGCGCAGGTAGTGCGCGCAGAAAGAGAGTCGCTTGTCGGTGAGCACGTCGTGGACTTGGTTATCCGGCAGAGCGGCCCACTCCAGCTCGAAGAACAGCAGCGTCGTCTCGATCTCGGTAGCACGCTCCTGCACCTCCTGCATCAGCGCACCCGCCGCCGGATCGGCCGTGTCCACCGAGAAACGTAGTCCGGCATACGTGCCGGCGCGGCCGACCAGCTCCTGGATCGCGCCCAACTCGAGCATCGCCTGCTCCAGCTCCGGGCTGTCCATCTCGCCCACTTCGCCCGCGTAGCGCTCGGCAAACAGGCGCGAGCGCTCCAGCGCCTCGGTCAGCTGCACGCGCGCCCCGTCATCGCCCTGGCCGTCGACCAGCGGTTGTAGATCCCAGGCTGTCTGCTGGAGCTCTGAGTCGGTCGGCGTGGAGGTTGGGGGGCACATCCGTGCCGGACGGTAGCATCGCCGACCCGTGCACGAGACGACACCCAAGGTATTCCTGATCGCACGACCCTCGATCGAGGTCGAGGGGATGCGTGGCTACCTGGAGGATGTCGGTGGCGAGTCGTGGCTGGAGCGCCGCCTGCAGGAGTCCGGCGGAGCACTGAGCGGCGGCGAGACGATCGTCGAGTTCGGCGGCCGCGCCTGCTACCGCAGTTGGGAGCCAGGACTGAATCCGAACGTGACGAAGGTGCGCACCGACCAGCGCGAATACTTCGCCAACATTCTCAAGAGCGCCCACGGCAGCGTGCTCGAGCACGCCAACTGGTCGTTTGCCCTGCGCAACGTCAGCCGTGTTTTTACTCACGAGCTCGTGCGCCATCGCGCCGGCTCGGCGTTCAGCCAGGAGAGCCTGCGCTACGTGCGCCTATCCGACATCGGCTTTCGCGTGCCCCCGGCACTGGAGCCGCTGCGTGAGCAGGTGCTGAGCATCGTCGAGCAGCTGGAGGAGTTTCAGATCAGCGCCGCCGAGCAGCTCGGCATCGACGAGCAGGGCGTGCCCTTTCACGTAAAGAAGGAGGTCACCTCCGCACTACGCCGCCTCGCACCGATCGGGCTGTCAACCGACATCGTGTGGACCGCCAACGCCCGCACACTGCGCCACGTGATCGAGATGCGCACAGCCGAGGGCGCCGAGGAGGAGCTGCGACTCGTGTTCGACAAGATTGCCCGCCTGATGCAAACCGAGGCGCCCGGGCTGTTTCAGGACTTCGTGCGCCAGGACGACGGCGCATGGGTGCCCGAGCACCGCAAGGTGTGACCTCAAGCGATCGACTATCCAATCCCATCTCTGTCGCTATAGTGTCGGCTACATCCGACAACCCCTAGACAGGAGTCGATGACATGACCGTGACCGTCGCTGCGGAGCGCGACGAGCTTGAGCGGTTCGAGGATCTCATCGAGCAGTGGAGCGGGCAACTACTCCAAGCCCTCAGCGAGGCGCCCATACCCGAGGACTACCTTGATCGCTGGCAACACACGGCCAGCCGTCTCTCCGACGCGATCAACCGCTCGACGCCCCCAAGCCTCGACGCCGAGCAGGTGGCAGAGATCCGTGGCGAACTGCTGGGGATCATGCAGGCCGTCGCCGAGCGCGACCCGAAGCGACCACTCGACTCGATCGAGACCACGCTACTCGGCCTGGAGGCGATACGCCACGTCGTGCGCGACGCGCTCGACCAGCAAGTCCCCGGGGAGCAGGACGCTGGGATGCTGCTGGGCACACTAGAGGCGGCCCTGCCACGCATAGGCCGGCGCGAGTTGGCCCAGCTTCTCGGCACAAGCGAGCGCTCCATCCAACGCACTCTCGCGAGCACCGCTCCGGTGGAGCCGAGCCGGCGCCTGGTACTCGTGACTCGACTGGTCGCGCTCCTGCGTCGAGGCTGGACACCCGAGGGCATCGTCGCCTGGTTTGCGCGACCCCGACCGGAGCTGGACGAGCGCAGCGTTCTCGATGCGCTCGACAACGCCACCCTGGAGCGGGACATATTCGATCTGGCCCGGCATGGGCGCGCGCAGCACGGTTCCTGATCCTAAGCGTGTCGCCCATGAGGATGTGGCGTTTCGCTGGAGCGACTACGACGTGCCGCTGTGGACACGTTCGAACTCAGGCGCACTGCGCTGGAACCGGACGCGCCAGGATGCGACCCAGTACACGAGCCTCACGCCCGAGGGGTCGTGGGCTGAGCTGATCAGAGCTGAGCGACTTCTGAGCGCCGACGACCTGCGCCTCGTGAGCATGCCGATGTGGGCGCTAAGGATCCACGAGACCAACCTCGCCGATTACTCGACGTTTGAGAAGGCACACAACGCCGGGTTCCCCACCGAGGCGCTGGTAAGCGAGGACTACGAGCGCTGTCAGGTCGAGGCCGAGCGCTTGCGCGAACTCGGCTTCCGTGGGGTGCTCGCCCCCTCGGCGGCGCTGCCAGGCGCCGTGAACCTCACCCTTTTCGGACGCCGGCTCGCGGTACCGTGGGACTACCCAAAGACCAATCTGATGGCTTCGTTCGTTCCCACCAAGAAGCTCGCGATCGGGCGTCCTCTGGACGAGCTGTTGCCGCTTGTCCGCCAACTCGGCGAGCAACACGCGCAACTGGAGGAATATCGGCGCGCAGCGCAGCGCTCGGGTGCTACCGAGCACGCCGACTAGTCCAGCTGCCCGGATTTCCGGATTTCCGGTCCATGTTATAGACTTCCCTAAGTTTAGAGGGATTCCGATCAATCGATCTTATGGGCAAGCCTGAGAAGCGAATTAAGCAGGGTGACTTGGCGCCGTTTTCGGCGGCTGTACTTGCTGCTGTGATCGAGAAGCCCAGCCATGGATATGAGATTGCGAGGCGTCTCACCATGCGTACGGGAACCGAGCGGAGTCTTAGAAGCGTATACGGAGCGCTGGAACGACTTGAGAAAGACGGCTTGCTCCGGTCAAAGCCAGAACAGGCACGAGTTCGCAGCGGTTGGCGGCGTACCTATTGGCCGACGGAGCTGGGAGAACAGGTGCGCGCTTCGTGGAGGGAGGAGGGTCAGGTGCCGTCCTCGGGACTCCCGATCATTCGCGCCTGGATGGTTTTTTCGGCGCCGGAGGAAGCAGAGCAGATCCTTGCGAGATTGCAAGAGTGCGAAGCTGATTGCCTGGAACGACTTGAGAGCAGAACCGTCAAGGAGGTTCCACGCGCATCGTGGACGAGCAGGATGCTCAGCCTATCGTGGGATGCGGTCCGTGAGCAGGTCGAGGGTGAAATCGACTGGATCAAAGAGGCCCGGAATGAGATCACGGAGTTTTTGGCTGAATCGCGGTGACACTACTTTCGCTCAAGAACGTCGGCAAGCGCTTTTTGGATGGGGCGAGGGAAATCCTCGTGCTGGACAACGTCTCGATGGAGGTAGACGCGGGGGAACTCGTGGGCATATATGGCAAGCGACGCTCCGGCAAGAGCACCCTGTTGAATGTCGCCGCCGGGCTGGAGATGCCCGACAGCGGGACCGTGAGTTTTGCCGGACAAGAGCTCCCGACATTCCCCAGCGGGGGCCTAGCACGCTTGCGGCGCCGTCATGGCATAGCGTTGGCTGGTGGTGACTGGCGTCCTGTCGGGGTCAGCCAGCTGGTGCTCGAGCACGTGGCTCTGCCGCTCACAAGCGACGGTTTGACATTTGCTGAGGCAGAAGCCGTAGCTCGTCCGGTACTCGATCGATTCGGCATTGCATCCCGAGCTCACGAATCGACCGACCGACTGTCGGTCAGCGAACGCATCCGCGTGGAGCTGGCTCGGGCGGTCGCGCGCGAACCGCAGTTGTTGCTTGTGGACGAGCCGGCTGTCCTTTCGGGTCCGAGCGAGAGTCGCGAACTATATGCGTTGCTACGCTCCCTGGCCGTCGAGTCTGGGATAGCGGTCGTGATCGCCTCTGAAGATTCGCGAGCATTGGACGGCGCACACCGTCTAATGAGTCTTGATGGCGGGAGCCTGCGCTCGACCGATTCGCGCAGGCAGGTCGTCCCATTCCCCGAGCGACGCCGTCAGGGTGCAAGCAGTCCGCGGGCATCGTGAGTTCGCTGGAACTGCGCAATGTTCTCAAGCACTATCCGTGCGGGAACGGGGAAGTGGCGCGTGCCATTGACGATGTCTCGCTGAGTATCTCCTCTGGAGAATTCGTCGCTCTGTATGGACCGAGCGGATCAGGCAAGACAACGCTGCTCCTGATGGCTGCAGGTCTACTCGCGCCCGACCAGGGACGTGTGCTCTTTGACAAGCAGGACATCGCCTTCTACTCGCCGAGCGAGCGAGCGCTTTACCGCCGGCGTGACATTGGCTTCGTATTTCAGTCCTTTCATCTCATTCCTGGAGCCAGCGTAGGAGAGAACGCAGGCTTGAAGTTGCTGGCTGACGGTTGGACAATGGCCAAAGCGTGCGACGCCGCCGATACGTGGCTCGAGCGTGTCGGGCTCGCGCACCGCGCCAAGCACACGGTGGACAGCCTCTCCGTGGGCGAGCGCCAGCGCGTCGCGATTGCTCGCGCGCTCGTCAACGAGCCGCGGTTGCTGCTGGCCGACGAGCCAACGGGCAATCTAGATTCTAGGCGCGGCCGGGAAACCCTCAGGTTGCTGCGGGACATATGCACAGAACGAAAGATGCCGACGTTGCTAGTGACCCACGATCCACAGGCCACCGCTTTCGTAAATCGCGTATACACGCTACGCGACGGCGCGCTTACCGATGGGCTCGATGTAGACCTCGCCGCGGTCATCGCGCGATGACCGAACAACGCGCCTCAAAGCTCCCGAGGCACTTCTTCAACCCACTTCTCGCCGGTGTCCGTATCAGCGTCCTGAAGGACATGTATCGCATTCGCTTGCGAAAACACGCAGTTCCAGAGCTATTTGCAGCCGTTGGGATCGCGTTGGGTGTCGCACTCGTTTTCGGCGTTCTGGTCGCGAATACGAGTATCACCGGCTCAACGGCGGCCCTGATTCGCTCCGTCAACGGGTCGGCTCGTCTACAGCTCGCCGCCCGCTCAACCGAAGGCATCAGCGAAGAACTCGCGGATCGAGCAAGGGAACTCCCAGGCGTGCAAGCCAGCGCCTCAGTGTTGCGCGAGGACGCCACAATCGGTGGCCCTCGCGGTCGTCAATCCATACAGCTAGTCGGCGTAACGGCAACTATCGTTACGCTCGGCGGATCGGCGACGCGGAATCTCGGGGCTGGAGCGCTTGTACTCGAAAATGGCCTTGGCCTCCCCGCAAGCGTTGCAAACACCATCGGGGCGCAGACCGGTCAGAACGTGACCCTGCTCACCCAAGGCGACGCTCACACCGTGCCCGTACGTGCGGTACTAAACCGTGGCACAATCGGCCCAGTCGCCGAAAGTCCTATAGCGGTCGCACTACTTCCCGTCGCCCAGCGACTTTCCGAGGAGCCGCACAGGGTGACACAAGTCTTGATCGAGCCACGCGCCGGCGCCGAACGCCAACTCGCCGGCCAGTTGCGCCGCCTCGCGGCGGGCAGAGCGACCGTGGCGTCTGCCGATAACGAATTGCACGTTCTGACGGAGACGGCAAAGCCGCTCAAACAATCCACTGCGCTATTCGCGGCGATAAGCGCGATGGTTGGGTTCCTGCTCGCGCTCAATGCAATGCTTTTGACACTGCCAGATCGTCGCCGGTTAGTCGTCGAGCTATACAACCAAGGCTTCGACGCGTTACAGATTTTTGGCATCCTCACTTTTCAAGCCATCGTGCTTGGTGTCGTAGCATCGCTTGCCGGGCTCGCCCTGGGTGAGGTATTGGCTCGTACGTTGTTTCACCAGACCCCAGTATATTTGGCAGCCGCGTTCCCGATCGCGGTCAGCCAAGAAGTGCACCCAGTCCTTGCGTTGCTCGCGTTCTGTGGAGGCGTCATAGCGGTCATGCTGACTTCGCTGGCTCCTGTCGGCGCTCTCATCTCTGGGCGTCCGATCGACGGCGATCTACATGGTCCAGGTGAGCCGGGCCAACGCATCGGTTCGCGCCCCACACGGATCGCCGGCGTGCTCGGGGTTACCGTCGTAGCAAGTGTCACGTTGATGGTGTTTCTGGTATCGAGCCTCACGGTGCTTGGCGGCGTGCTGTTGGTGTTCGCCGTGCCATGCCTCGTTCCCGCCGTTTTTGTATTCGTGACGCGCAACCTGAAGCGAATCGGTAGACATGCTCGGGGTAGCATGCTGGCGCTCGCGTCTATCGAACTGAATGGTGCCGCAACCCGTTCGACCGCGCTCATCTGTGTCACGGCACTGGCGGTATATGGTAGCGTCGCCATAGAGGGTGTACGTCATGACATTACGAAAGGCCTCGACGATGCCGTCGTGGAATACCTCGACAGCGCGGACATTTGGGTCGCGTCGAACAATAATTTCTTGACAATCGACAGTTTTCGCACCAGTAACAGCGTGGAAGCTATCAAGCATGCCCCTGGTGTCGCATCTGTGCGTGTCTACCAAGGAGGGCTGCTGGATATAGGTTCGCGGCGTTTGTGGATACGTGCCCGCCCGTCAGGCGATCCGCGGATGCTTCAAAGCTCACAGCTTTTGCATGGCAATCTCGCGCGCGCTACTGCACTCATCCGTAACGGCGGGTGGGCCGCGATCTCCAACAATTTCGCCAGCGAATACGATCTCCACGTCGGTACCGCGTTTACGTTGCCAACACCGTCTGGTAACGCGCGCTTCAAGGTAGCGGCGATTACGACAAATGCCGGATGGTCGCCTGGCGCCATCACCATCAACGCGAGCGACTACCGTCGATTCTGGCTTACCAACAACCCGACCGCGCTTGAGATCAACCTTCTTCCCGGCGTGAGTCCGACTCAAGGAAAGCGCGATGTGGAACATGCGCTGAGGGGACGCCCCGGCCTGCGTGTCGAGACACTCCAGGAACGCGAGGCGAGTTTTGAGGCCAGTGCCCGCGAAGGACTGCGCAACCTCGGAGACATATCGACTCTGCTCCTGCTGACGGCCGCACTCGCTGTCGCCTCGGTACTTAGCGCAACCATATGGCAGCGGCGTTCCCGACTGTCGTCGCTAAAGACGCAGGGTTTCGACCAGTTCCAGCTCTGGCGCGCAATCCTGCTCGAGAGCACCATATCCGTCGCGATTGGATGCGTAGTTGGAGCTGCGCTTGGTATCTACGGACACGCCCTAGCCAGTCGCTGGCTGGCGCAAACGACCGGCTTTCCAGCCCCTTTCTCCCTCGACGACTCGCAAGTAATAGTCGCCTTTGCAGTCGTCATCGGCATAACACTGGTCATCGTTGCGCTCCCTGGCCTATCGGCGACCCGGGTTTCACCACGCGCAGGTTTCCAGGAGTGAGGACAGCGCCAGAACCTCCGTCGTAGTCTTGAGACATGGCGCTACGAGCCGGCAATCACCTGGGGCCAAGTGCTGCCTTTGCACGCGCCGCATATATATATTGGTTTGATGTCTTTCCGCAAGTATGTCGCGAAATCGACCACTGGCACAAGAAGGCCGACGCGATCCCCGACACCGCGCTTCGACAGGTCGCCCTGGAAGTCCAAATTAGCAAGAGAGGTAACCTTGAGGGCGCCGCGGCTTTTGCGGTCTTTAGCCCCGCCGCCAACCGACCGGCGGTCATCCGTGCTCAGGTCGCTTTCCAGGCGGTCTATGACTATGTGGACAATCTCGCCGAGCAGCAAAGTAGCGATCCGATCCACAATGGGCGACAGCTTCACCAGGCCCTACTAGTATCACTTGACCCTACGGCTCGCCACCTCGACTACTACGCCTATCATCCTGAGAGGGCTGACGCCGGATATCTCGCTGAACTCATCGACGCATGCAAGGCCGCGCTGAGTACGCTGCCTTCCTACATTTCAGTCGCCGCCTCAGCACGCAGGCTGACCGAGCGAATCGTGTCCTACCAAAGCTTCAATCTCACCAAGACGCAAGGAGATCACACTCTTCTCGAACGCTGGGCCAGCAGCGAAACACCGCCGCACTGCGACCTAGAGTGGTGGGAGACAGCCGCCTCAGCCGGATCCTCACTTGGGATTTTTGCGCTCATCGCGATGGCGTCGCGACCGAAGGTGTCGCCCTGTGCCGCATTCGCCGTGGAGAACGCATATTTTCCGTGGATTGGCTCGCTGCACTCCCTTCTGGACAGCTTGATCGATTTGCCGCAAGATCGTGAACGTGGCGATCAAAGCCTGGTCGCACATTATGCATCCACGGAGGAGATGGCGACCCGTATGCAAATGATCGCAAGACAGTGCCTTGAACGCAGCGAGAGATTGCCAGATGGATCGCGACATTCGCTAATACTCGGCGCCATGGTGGGACTATATCTCTCGGCCGAGGAGGCACACTTGCCCTACGCTCGGCAAGCCACTGCGCATATCGTCGACGTGCTCGGCGGCTCAACCAAGCTGACGATACTCGTGTTCAGAATTCGACGTATCGCACGCTTGACATGTAGGCTACTCGCGAATCCGGAGGTCGAAGTCGGCCAAATATGGCAGTAGCGCAGTATTGCGTTACCGCACTATATTGTGACGCTGGATATCGACAATATTTGTCATCGATGGCCACACGACCAAGTCGATGACAAGGAAGATGTCGATGCCCGAGAAGGAGGAACCCGAGCAGAGTGCCGAGGAGAAGCCGGCTATCGATACCAGCGAAAGCGACCCCACTGGTGAAGAGAGGCCTGGCCCGCGAATCAGACCGGTCCCCGATCCGCGTCTTTCCCGCTCATTGGAATTCGGCGTTGCGATCCTAGAGTCGTTCTCGGGCCAGCGACAAGAGCTTGGCATCGTCGACCTGGCCGACATCATCGGGCTCAGCCGCTCGACCACCCACCGCTACGCGACGACGCTAGTCGCGCTCGGCTATCTCGAGCAGGACACCAAACGCAAGTATCGCCTCTCTTCGCGAGCTGCAACACCCGGCGGCGCGGCAATTGCCGCCGTACGTCGGGAGATTCACGCGCGTGCAGTGCTAGAGGAGTTGCGCGAGCAAACCGGTCACACCGTCAGTATGGGGGTGCTTGACCGCGGTCGCGTCACCTACGTGCATCGCTTGTTCGGCCACCACGCCGGGCAGTACACGGTCGACGCCGACCTTGGTGTAGGCGCGAGTCTGCCCCTGTACTGCACCGCGCTCGGCAAGGTGCTACTCGCCAGTCTCTCCGACGCCGAGCGCCGCGAGGTGCTCGCGAGCCTACGCCTAAGACGACACGGACCGAACACGATCCTCGACAAGCGCCGACTGGCCGCGGAGCTTGACCGCATCAGCCCACGCGGCGTGGTCGTCAGTGACGAAGAGGCGATGCACGGCGCGCGCTCTATCGCCGTGCTCGTGCCACGTCCAAGTCGCGAGCACTTGCTCGCAATCGACGTCACAGTGCCATCGGACGCCTATACAGTCGCGCAGCTCACCAAGCGAATCGGGCCACGTCTAAAGCGAGCGGCCCGCTTGATTTCCGGCGGATAAGCTAGCGATACAAGACGTGAGGAGCTATGCGTCCATACCACTTGCACCCAAGCGCGTGCCCCGGGCAGAGGCTACGCGTCCATCGTGCGCGTGCGATAGGCACCAAGCGCGAGGAACACGACAATCCATGCGAGCAGCACAAGCAATGCTGTCCCGCCTGCCATCGTGACGGTGGCGCCGTGACCTCCTCCCCCGCCTGTGTCGACCGGGCTGAAGTGTGAGATCGCTTGGCTCATCAGGCCGTCTCGAACACTGCCCAGCCCTTCGATGTTCGCGAGCACAGGACTTGCCACGATCAGCCACGCGATCAGCGCGATGATCGCTCCCGGCTTGGACGTGGTCAGCGCGGCAAAACCCACCGCGACCACGCACATCATGCCGGTGGCCAGCAGGAAGAAGCCCAGGCCATCGACGATCAGAGAGCCGCTCGGCGTCGGTAGGCCAGAGGCGAAGGCGAAAGTTCCGATCAGCAGCAAGGCGTAGGCGCCGAGCATCATCGCGAAAGTCACTGCCAGGGCGGCGGGCACACGCGAGGCGAACAGCGCCAGGCGCGAGCGACCAGTGACGACCAGGTCTCGAAAGACACCGGCCGATGCGTCCCCGGTACCGGCCTCCACGCCGATCAACAGCGCCGCGAGCGGACCGAACAGGAGCGCAATCACCCGCAGCCCGTCGGCGAAGTTCTGCACGCCACCCGCTGGCCCGTATTGCCCTCGGGCAGTGCCTGGATTGGTGGCGTGCTCGATCACCGCCGCCACGAAGTAGACGACGATCGGGGCGATCGCGAGCACCAGCGACCAAATCAAGATGGCGCGTTTCTTGCGCAGCTTGAGAATGTCCGCGCCGGTCATCTGGGCCGCGATCGTGGCGTTCATGCCCTCACCTCCTCGGTGCTTGAGTCGCTGAGCCTCGATGTGACCTCGAGGAAACGCTTCTCGAGGCTCTGGCGCACCGGCTCAAGGCGCGACACCGCCAGTCCCGAGCCCACCAGCAATGAGTTGACAGCGGCGGCGCGGTCGGCGGCGGTCATGCTCGACACATCGGCCAGCACAATGCGCAGGCCCTCGTCGGAGCGGTGCGCCTCGCGCACGTGCTCGCATCCCTCGAGCACCGTGAGCGCCTGCTCGGGGTCGCTCACGCCGACGATCAGCTCGTGCTGGGTGCTGCCCTCGGCCAGCTCCGCGATCGCGCCCTGAGTGATGATCTTCCCGCGATCGACGATCGCCGCGTGGTCGCAAATCTTCTCGACCTCATCCAGCAGGTGCGAGGAGATGAACACGGTGCGACCCTCCTGCTCGACCATCGCGCGGATCATTTCGCGGAACTCCTGAATGCCGCCAGGGTCGAGGCCATTGGTGGGCTCATCGAGGATCAGCAGCAGCGGATCGGCCAGCAGGCAGCGGGCGACGCCGAGGCGTTGGCGCATGCCCAGCGAGTACTTCTTCACCTTCTCATCTGCGCGCTCTGAGAGACCGACCCGTTGCAGGGCTGGACCGATGCGCTCGTGCGTCTCAGGCCCGCGTACAGCGGCGACGATGCGCAGGTTCTCCCGCCCGGAGAGCTGCGGATGAAAGCGCGGCTCCTCGACAATCGCCCCAACCCTTGCGAGCGCCCGCGCACGTTCTGCTGGCACGGGGCGCCCAAGCACGCTCATGCTGCCCGCGCTCGCGTGCGTCAAGCCGAGCAGCATCCGAATCATCGTTGTCTTGCCCGCGCCATTGGGACCGAGGAAGCCAAAGGCGCTACCGCGCGGTACGCACAGATCGACGCTGTCGATCGCGACCCGCTCGCCGAAGCGCTTGGTCAACCCAGAGGTCTGGATCGCGGGGCCGGGCGCGTCAGCGGAACTCGTCATCGCCGGTGAGACTAACTACTGACGCCCACCGGCGCGCCGCCACCGGCCCTAGGCCTCCTCGGCCTGCAGTTCCTTGACGCGCACCTCTAGCTGCGCCATCACTTCGGGGTCGCGCAGCGTGGTCACATCGCCCAGGGCGCGGCCCTCGGCGATGTCGCGCAGCAGACGGCGCATGATCTTGCCCGAGCGGGTCTTCGGCAGATCGTCCGCCCAGATGATCCGCTTCGGCCGTGCAAACTTGCCGATCCGCGCGGCGACGGTGTCGCGCACGCTTTCGATCTCCGCCTCGTCACCCTGCAGGTCGCCCTGCAGCGTCACAAACGCGACGATCGCCTGTCCGGTCTGCTCGTCGTGCTCGCCGATGACAGCCGCCTCGGCCACGTCCGGGTGCGCGACGATCGCCGACTCCACCTCGGCCGTGGAGAGCCGGTGCCCCGACACGTTCACGACGTCGTCGATGCGCCCGATCACCCAGATGTACCCGTCGGAGTCCACACGAGCCGCGTCGCCGACCAGATATGTCTCAGAGCCGAAGCGCTTGAAGTACGTCTCGATGAAGCGCTCGTCCTCCTTGTAGAGGGTGCGCAGCATCGACGGCCACGGCTGGGTCAGCACGAGCAGCCCCTGCCCTTCGCTCATCGGCTCACCGGTCGACTCGCTGAGTACCTTTGCCTGCACGCCGGGAAATGGCTGCGTGGCCGAACCCGGCTTGGTGGCGGTGATACCGGGGAGCGGCGTGATCATGATCGCGCCCGTCTCCGTCTGCCACCACGTGTCCACGATCGGACAGCGTTCGCCCCCGATCACCTTGTGGTACCACAGCCACGCCTTTGGGTTGATCGGCTCGCCGACCGTGCCGAGCAGGCGCAACGAGGATAGATCGTGCTTACCGGGCCACTCCGCGCCCCACTTCATGCACGCGCGGATCGCGGTCGGCGCGCAGTAGAGAATGCTCACTTTGTAGCGCTCGATCAACTCCCACCAAATGCCCTTGTGGGGATAGTCGGGCGCGCCCTCCCACATCACCGACGTCGCACCGTTCGCGAGCGGCCCGTACACGATGTAGGAGTGACCGGTAACCCAGCCCACGTCGGCCGCGCACCAGTACACATCCGACTCCGCCTTAAGATCGAACACATAGCGGTGCGTGGCACTGACGCCGGTCATATAACCGCCGGTACTGTGCAATATCCCCTTCGGCTTGGCGGTCGAGCCGGAGGTGTAGAGAATGTAGAGCGGATGCTCGGCGTCTAGCTGCTCAGCCGGACACTCCGCCTCAGCGGCGGCGAGTATCTCGTCGTAATAAACGTCGCGGCCAGCCTTCATCTGGCACGGCGTGCCCTTGCTGCGCACCACCACGATCCGCTGCAGTGTGGCCAGATCCTCCATGACCTCATCAACACGATCCTTCACGGGTGCGGTCTTACCCTTGCGAGCCGCCCCGTCGACGGTAATCAGAGCCTTCGCCTCGGAGAACTCCATCCGCTCGCGCACCGCCTCCGCCGAGAACCCGCCGAACACCACGTTGTGGGGAGCGCCGATGCGCGCACAGGCGAGCATCGACACGACCACCTCGGGGATCATCGGCAGGTAGATGCCCACCACGTCGCCCTTGCGCACGCCTTGGTCCTTCAACGCGTTCGCGAGCAGCTTCACCTCGGCCAGCAACTCGGCATAGGTGATGTCACGCCGCTCACCCTGCTCGCCCACCCAGTGCAGCGCCACGCGCTCGCCCAGCCCGGCGGCGACGTGACGGTCCAGGCAGTTGTGGGAGGCATTGATCTTGCCTCCCACAAACCACTTGTAGAACGGCGGGTTGGAGTCGTCGAGCACCTGCTCCCAGGGCTCAAACCACTCGAGCCGTTGCGCCTGCTCGACCCACCAAGCCTGTGGATCGCGCGCCGCCCGCTCATACACGGCAGGATCGTTCAGCAGCGCCTGCTCGCGAAACCCAGCGGGCGGCTCGAAGCGCTCCAGCTCGAGCATCCGCGCCAACTGCTGGTCAAGCGTATCCGCGTTAGTAGCCATTGCTAAGCATCCCCTTCCGTGCACATCGTGTGGACTCTACCCTTCGCCTGCTAGTCGCCCAAAGGCATCACCGGCAAGACCGTTCGTTTGAACGTCGAGTTCGTAACGATCGCAAACGACGCATACCAGGCCGCCGCCGCGGTCGCCAGACCCAGGTAGCCGCCCCAGTGTGTGACGTTGAGGTGCGGTCCTGTCGCGCCGATCGCGAGCAGTATGAACGTGACCGTCAACAGGGCAAACACGAGCAGCACCGCTCCGCTGACACGCAGTGCCGCGACCGTCATGTAGGCGGTGAATATCGCCCAAGCCCAGAGGTACACCCCGATGGCGTGACCGACGTTGCCGCCGATGCTCTTCGCATAGAACACCTCCAGAGCCCAGAACGAGATCCAGAAGGCGCCGTAGGAACAGAACGCGACTGCACCAAACGTGTTGCCGGTGCGGAACTCCCACATACCCGCGAGCAACTGCACGATGCCGCCATAGGCGAGTGCGAGTCCAAGGACGACCGGCACGCCCTTTTCGTTTACGAGATTGGCGTTGAACATCGAGAGTACGAACGTCGTCATCGCGAAGCCCGCAAGCCCTAGCGGTGCCGGATTGGCCGGCAACCACGAGCTTGCAACCGGTAGCTCGCCAGCGTCTGACCTTGCGAGCGGCGGACTAGCCCCCTGCGACGGATGAGGATGGATCGATGCTGCCTCCATGGAACCCTCCTAGCGCCGCCCAATGCCAGGCGGCATTGATGCTTGTGAAAATCCGACCGCCGGCATCTGAAGCCAAATGCGGCCTACACATCGTTATTCCCCGATAGTTGCGGAGTCAATCCTCACAGTGCTCGCCAAATGCACCATCTGTGTCCAGAGCGCTGGACATCGCGGCCAACGCCTCGCCGCCCGACTCGACAACACCGTCACTCCGCACAGCGCACCCTCCACCCGCTGGCGCGCCAGCCAGACGCGCGCACTTGCCCGCTCGGCGCTCAGGTACTCAGCCGCGTTTGCGACGCTTGCGCCTGGATCCCGCCCCCGTGGGGGTCGGTGCCGGTGCCACATCGGCGTCGGGTGCGTCGCCGTTGCGCGAACCCTTGGAGGCACGCGAGCGCCCACCGGCGCCACCCCCGTCGGCAGCTTCGCGCTGTGCGCGCATGTCGGCCTGAGTCGGCCACGGACGCGCCTCGCCGGCAGCCCACGCTGGAGGATCGCCCTTGGGGAAGCGTCCCATGAACAGGATGCCCGTGGCGACCAGCCAGAAGGTGAGTATGAACTGCAACTCGGGGCTGTTGAACAGCGGCAAGAACAGCACGCCGGCGAGAATGCCGAGCACGCTCAACCAGCGCGGCAGCAGGCCTGCGCGCATTGCGCCGACCATCACGCCAATCGTGCCCACCGTCAGCGCCAGCGCCGCAAACAGGCCCAGCAAGCTCAGGAAGATCCCACCGAAACCAGTCGACAGCAGCGCCTTTTCGACGGCAGCATTGGAGAAGTTGTGGCCGGTCACGAAGTTGTGCGCTTCGATGGCGAGCACGATCTCGTGGATCAAGTTGAGCAGTGCATAACCAATACCCCCGACCAGCACGACCGGGCGCGCGACGCGCCACGTTTCCGCCCTGCGAAAGCGGGTGCAATCGTTGATGAACAGCAGCACGAGCATCAGCGCAAGCACTGCCACCGCCGCAAGCAGGTTGCCAACGATCAGCCCGAACGCGTGGTGGTCGATGTACCTGACCTCTTCGGCCCGCGGACTTACCACAGGGTTTGCTTCGCCATGCAACGCAGGTTCGAGCCCCTGCACGATGCCCACCGTCGGCAGTTCTTTCAGCGACGCGTTCAGGATGATCGCGCTCAACAGGTAGAGCACGCCACCGGCGGCAGCGGGCACGCCCAGCCGCGCACGGCGTTCGGTCTCAAACGCTACGCGCTCTCCGATATTGGCGGGACTGGCCATCGGCACGGCAGTCTATGCGCTCGCGCTAGGATGCGCTCATGGAGGGTGGAGGCTTTGGCGACCTGTTCGGGGACCCCGAGGATCTACAGCGTCGCTTGGCGCAGTTCGCCGAACAAATGCAGGGTCAGCAGGCGCTGGCGTGGGCCGACAACGCGATCAAGCTTGCCGTCGACATGACAGTGGCCGCCGTCAACCGCGTCAACGTCCAGGGCAACGCCGAGGAGCAAGCACAGCAGATCCGCCGTGTGATCGCGCTCGTGTTCCCCGAGGCGGTCACACTCGTGCGCGAGGCGCGCGAGGGGCTGCAGTAGCCGGTCCCTCCTCGCCGTCGCGTTCCGAATCTCGCTCCTGCTCGCGCGACGCGCGACCCGCCGCGATGACTTCTTTGAAGGAGCGGAAGCGGAAGATGAACACGATCGCACAGAGGCCTGCGATAGCGGTGAAGGCCGCAATCGCGATCTGCTGGCCAACCGAATAGGCGGCCACCACCGCTGTCGGAGCGCTGTTTGCGAACACCTTCACGAGCAGCGCCTGCTGCACACCGGCCCCCCCAGGGGTGAACGGCACCGCGCCCGCCACCTGACCGACGCCGAACACGAGCAACACATTGCCGACCGAGCCGCCCACGCGAAACGCGTCGAGCAGAAACCAGAACGCGACGAAGCGAGCCACCCAGGCCGCCGCCTGCCACGCCGCGACTTCGCGCAGATAGCGACGACGGTCGGTGAGGATCGTGAGCCCTTGGCGGATGCGGGCCCAGAACGCCTTGACGCGCACCGACAGTAGCGCGAACGCAACCAGTCCCAGCACTGCGAGCAGCGTGATCAAAAAGAGCGTGAAGCGAAAGTGGGCGGCGAGATAGGAGATGTCGAACGAATCGAGCTTGGAAAAATCCGGGGGCTTCGGGAACACGCCCTGGGAGAAAGCAAAAATGAGCACAAACACACCAACGGTGGCATCGAAGATCGACTCCACGAAGAACGCTGAGGCGACTGTCGGATAGGAGGATCCTGGGATCGAGCTCTTGGTGAGGAACAGCTTGATGACGTCTCCGCCGCGAGCGGGTACCACATTGTTGAAGCCAACAGCAGCGACATACGCGCCCAGGATGCGCCGCCACTGGAAGCGCACCGTCGGATAGGCGGCCCGCAAGCTGTGGAAGAACGCGCGCGAGCGCAGCGTGAGGTTGAGCCCGAAGAACGCCAGGCCGAGCACGAGCGCGCCCCAATGGACCGCGGCCAGGTCGGAGAAGAACTGTCCAGCCGCTTCGACAAACGAGTCGAAGCTCTGCGCGATCGAGGCAGAGGCGATCGAGGTGAGAGCGTGCGCGGCCGGTTGTGCGAGCGTGTACACCAGCTCAAGCCTACGGCCAGCTCATGCTGGCAACCCGAAAGTTAGTGGGCCGTGGTCGACCGTCAGCCGTCAGCGTGCGGCGTCAAGCTCGCCGAGCACTCCGAGCACCTGCTCGTCGTGCATCGCCGGCTTGACCTTGCGCAGGACCTCGGCCACATTGCCCTCGGGATCGATTACAAACGTCGTGCGCTCGTTGCCCCAATAGGTGCGCCCGTACATCGACTTCTCCACCCACACACCGTAGCGCTCGGCGACTGCGTGATCCTCGTCGGCGAGCAGCGTGAAGTTGAGCGATTGCTTGTCGTGGAACTTCTTGACCTTGGCAACCGGATCGGGGGAGATGCCGAGCACGACGGCATCGGCGCGGGCGTAGTCCCCGTGGTGCTCGCGCACGCCGCACGCCTGCGTGGTGCAGCCCGGCGTGTCCGCCTTCGGGTAGAAGTAGACAACCACCGGCTGGCCGCGCAAGGCCGAGAGCTTGACGAGACGACCATCCTGGTCGGGCAGCTCAAAGTCGGGCGCCGCTTGTCCTTGCTCGATCACTCCCCGAGCCTATCTACTTCAGCAGGCGCGACAGGCGCCGGTCCTTGAGCGCGCGGCCGCCGGTCTGACACGACGGGCAGTAGGCGATCGTGTAGTCCTCGAAGTGCACCGCGAGCAGCGTGGTGGCACAGCGCGGGCACGGCTCGCCCTCGTGGCGATGCACCCGCAGCGGCATCGGCAGCTTGTCAGGAATCGGCAACCGTACGGTGCGCTCGTAGTAGTCGACCGCCCCACCGAGCGTGCCAGCTATCGCCTGCTCGAGCACTTGCGTCTCCTCCTCGTCCAGATCGCTGGCGCGCTTGAACGGCGACAGTCGTGCCTCCCACAGGATCTCATCCACCCACGAGCGCCCGATGCCGGAGAGCACGTGCTGATCGCGCAGCACGGTGTGCAGAGGACGCGGGGCGTCGAGCAAGCCCGCTAGCGGTGGCGGGCTAGGCCACGCCTCGGGGCCGAGCGTCGCGATCGACTCATCCTTCTCCAGCGCCTCGATGGGCAAAAGCTTGGCCCACGCCGCCTGCTTGGATCCGAACTCGCGCAGGCGCAGCTCGCGCTCTCGCGAAGCGCCACCGGCCGCGATGTCATCGCGAGAACGACCCTCTCCCTCCCCCTCATCCAAAAGCACCCGCAAGAGCAGGCGAGAGGTCCTGTCGCGCGGCCCGGCACGACGGTCGTAGAACTGCAGGCGCCCGGCCGACATTAGGTGGATTAGCAACACCAGCCCGCCGGAAACCTCCACGACGAAGTGCTTGCCGCGCCGTCCCACGCGCTCGACATGCTGTGCTTCGAGCGCCGAGAGCGGCGGGTCGAACGTGCGCATCGCCTTCACGCCCGGCGCCAGCGCCGAGACGATCTCTGCGCCGCGCAGCGCCTCATCCAGCCTACGGGCTGTGATCTCTACCTCAGGCAACTCCGGCATCGCCTAATCGTAGGGCGATGCCGGAGTGCCGCAAGGCCACTCAGTAAGCGCCTATGGGTGGGCCGTTATACGCAACGCCCGCAGGGCTGCGCCAGCTCACGCGCCAGTGCGTGCCCTGCACCGAGGAGTTCAGCGACCAGTAGCCGAGTGCGTTGGTGTGCACGGTCGCGAGCACCCGGTAGCTGCTGGAACCCTTCGACTGCACGAGCACCTTCAGCGTGGTGGCGCCATCGGCTGGCCGCACAAGGCCCCACAGCGAATAGCCGTGCCCGCGTTTGGAGACCACCAACGGCAGCGGGAAGCCAAAGTACAGCGGCTTGCGCGTGCCGTTGACTGTCTCCAGGCCCGTCTGGAAGCCGACGTAGCCGCCGTGCACGCTCGCGCCGGCTTTGCCGCCGAGCGGATCGTCGCGCAGCAGATACTGCGAGAACGCAGCCACACGCGGGTTTTCCCAGGCAATCTTCTCGGCGATCGCGTCGTATTCGGCTTGCTTGGACAACGACACACCGAGTTCAGTGTTGGGATAACTCTGAATGCCGAACTCGGTCAGGTAGATCGGAGTGTGGGCGGGGATCGCGTGCGCCGCTTCGGCCTTCTGCAGCGCGCTTGTCAGGCGCGAGAGCACGCCGATCATGACGTTGTCCGCGCCAGCTGGTTTGTAGAACGGCCCGGCTCCCGTCGTGTAGGCGTGGTGGGCGTAGCCGTAGGCGGGCAGCATCGTGCATGTGCTCGCCTTCTGGTATTTCGAGTTCAGGCACAGTGCTCCACGTAGGAACGCAAGCGGCGCTACATCGTGCGCCAAGCCTCTTGCCTTGATTTCACCGTGACTCAGACTGTCGGCGCCGACCGGCGCGGTTTCCCCCATCAACACCTTCGGCTTGGCGATTCCAGAGGCCCGCAGCCCTTCGTAGCCGGCCTGGAACAGGCCACGGTAGATACGCGGCGATTCGGGCTGGCCTTTCGAGTTGAACTGAGGCAGGAGGAAGGCAGGATGGTTGGGCTCGTTCCAGATCGCATAGAGCGAGACGAAACCGGCGTAGTGCTTGCCCACCGCCGTCATGAATTCCTTGAAGTCGGCATCGTTGGGGCGGGTCACGCCGCTCTTGTCTTTTTGACCGGCCGTCGCCCACTCCGGCACTGGCGAGGTCACGGTCAAGAGCACCTGCCATTTCAGGCGTGCGGCTTCGATCAGCAGCGCGTCGTAGGCGCTCCAGTTGTAAGCAGCGGGATTGGTGGCTTCAAAGGTTGGCTTTTTGGTGCTGTGCGCGCCCGGGGCGACGTTGGCCCAGTCCAGCTCGACGCGCAGCGCTTTGACGCCGAGCGACTGCAGTTGAGCGAGTGTTTTGGCCCGCACGGCGGGACTGACTTCAACCAGATCGCGCGGAGCCTCGAAGAACAAGGCCTGGGAGTGCGAGGCGTTTGCCGTGGCTGGCGACAGCACGCCAAGGGCCACCGCCACGCAGGCGAGTATCGAGATGAGGGGGGTTCGAATTTTGAGCATGGTCGGTTGAGACACCGCAGCGCAGAGATTGTTGCGGTCGGTGTAGCGTGCGAGCCATGAGTTCAGCGGTCGCACCGGACGACATCGTCGAGCGCTATGCCGACGTCGCGCCCGACGCTCGCCCGCCGCTGCTTGTGCTGGAGCCCCTGCGCGCCTTCCTGGACGAGCACAATCTCGGCTCGGGTGAGATCAAGGCACAACCGATCGGCGACGGGCATTCCAACGTGACCTACCTGATCGAGAGAGATTCGAACCCCACCCACCCCGAGCTGGTGCTGCGCCGTCCCCCGCGCCCGCCACTGCCGCCAAGCGCCCATGACGTACTGCGCGAGGCGCGCCTGTTGCGAGCACTCGAGCCGACCCCGGCGCGGGTACCACGCGTGCTTGCGGTGTGCGAGGACGAGACGCTGATCGGCTGCCCCTTCTACGTGATGGAGCGCGTACAGGGCGAGGTGATCGTGTGGGAGACGCCCCCGGCACTCGACGCGCCAGAGCAACGCAAACGGATCGGCGAGCAGCTGATCGACGCACTCGTTGAGATCCACGCCGTGGATTGGCGCGCGGCCGGCCTGGAGGGCTTTGGCAAGCCCAGCGGCTACCTCGATCGCCAGCTACGCCGCTTCGGCGGGCTGTGGGACCTCAACAAGACGCGAGAGATTCCAGCCGTTGAGCGCGTCGGAGCATGGCTTGCCGAGCACAAGCCCGAGTCCGGTCCCGCCACGATCGTGCACGGCGACTATCGCCTGGGCAACACGATGTTCGCGGCGCAGGCTCCCGCCGAGCTGGTTGCGGTGTTCGACTGGGAGATGGCCACAATCGGCGACCCACTGGCCGACCTCGGCTACCTGTGCATGTTCTGGACCGAGGCCTATGACCCCGAAGGCGGCTTGCGCGAGCATCTCGGCAAGGTCACCCGCGCGGAGGGCTTCTCCACGCGCGCGGAGCTGATCGCACGCTACGAAGAGGCCACGGGACGCTCGATGCAAGACTTGCGCTGGTACACGACGCTCGCGATCTGGAAGTCGATCGTGTTCATGGAGGGCAACTACAAGCGCGCCGTCGCCGGCACCACCGACGACCCATACCTGAAGCAGTTCGGCGAGGGCGTGCTCGAGTTGGCGCGCCAAGCGGAGGCGGTGGCCCTCAGTGGCTGACCCGCTGAGCAACGGGCAAGCCACCCCCGTGGGCGAGTCCCCGAACGGCAAGCTCCGCAAGGGCCTGCTGATCGACTGGGGCGGGGTGCTCACCACGAACCTGTTCACCTCCTTCCACGAGTATTGCGTGCGCGAAGAGATCGATCCGGCCGAGCTCGGCAAGCGCTTCAGCGCCGACCCCGAGTTCCGCGAGATGCTGATCTCGCTGGAGAAGGGCACGATGGACGAGGTCGCCTTCGAGCAGCGCTTCGCCGAGCTGCTCGGCGTTCCCTCGGACGGGCTGATCGACGGGTTGTTCGCCGGGGTGCAGCCGGATGTGGCGATGGTCGAGGCGGTCCGAGCCGCCCACGACGCGGGCATTCGCACCGCGCTCGTCTCCAACTCGTGGGGCGTGCACCGCTACCCGCACGACGTGCTCGCCGAGATCTTCGACGGACTCGTGATCTCAGGCGAGGAGGGCACGCGCAAGCCGGCCAAACGTATGTATGAACTGGGCGCCGAGCGTGCTGGGGTGGCCGCCGAGCTGTGCGTGTTCGTTGATGACCTGCCCTTCAACCTCACGCCCGCCGAGGAGCTCGGCATGGCCACGGTGCATCACACAAGCGCGGAGACCACGATCCCCGAGCTGGAAGCGCTGCTCGGAGTCCCACTCAGCGGGTGAGCACCAGGCGCGAAGCGCCCACGTTCGTCTCAGTCGCGTTTGCCGCGTCCGTACAGCAGCTTGAACATGCGCGAGATCATGCGCGTGGTGCGGGGCTTGTAGGGGAACATGTGCACCTCGCGCTTGAGCGACAGCTTCGGGGTGATCACGATCGCCTGCTGGGAGCAGTACTTGCGGATGCCGCCGGCGCCGTGGCGCGAGCCGAGGCCCGAGGCCTTGGCGCCGCCCATCGGCAACTCCAAAGCCGTGTAGTTGACCATCGCGTCGTTGACGTTGGCCGCGCCCGCTTCCAAGCGGCGTGCGACGGCCTCGCCCCGCTCGACGTCGCGTGAGAAGACCGAGGCGCCGAGCCCGTAGGGCGACTCGTTGGCCAGGCGCACAGCCTCATCGGCGTCGGCGACCTTCATCACGGGCAGGGTCGGGCCGAAGGTCTCCTCGGTCATGACCTTCATCGTGTGGTCCACGTCCACGAGCAACGTCGGCTCGTAGAAGCGGCCGCTGACATTCTCGACGGCCTTGCCGCCGACGAGCACGCGCGCACCCTTGTCGACCGCGTCGCTGACGTGCTCTGAGATCGTGTCGAGCTGTGGCGGGAACGTGATCGCACCGACATCTACTGAGCCGGGCCCCTCAGGAGCACCGACACGCAGCTTGCGCATCTTCTCCGTGACCTTGCCGACGAACTCGTCGTAGACGGGCGCCTCGACATACACACGCTCGATCGAGATGCACGTCTGTCCCGCGTTCTGCATCGAGTAGTACACGGCGATGTTGGCGGCACGCTCCAAGTCGGCATCGGAGAGCACGATCATCGGGTCCTTGCCACCCAACTCCAAGGAGCAAGGGATCAACCGCTCCGCCGCGGCAGCGGCAACCTTGCGGCCCGTGCGGGTGGAGCCGGTGAACATGATCATGTCGACCTGCTCGATCAGCGCGGCGCCCGTGCCGCCACGGCCCGTGGCGACCTGGAAGACGCCGTCGGGCAAGCCGCACTCGCGCAAGCCCTCGGCGAGCAGCAGCGATGTGAGCGGCGTGACCTCGCTCGGCTTGAGGATCACGCTGTTACCAGCGGCAAGCGCGGGGATGCAGTCGCCAAAGGAGTTGGTGAGCGGGTAGTTCCAGGGGCCAATCACGCCGATCAGCCCGAGCGGGCGGTAGCGCAAGATCAGCTTCTTGCCCTTGAGCATCACCGAGGCCGATTTGACGCGCTCATCGGCGAGATACTCGGAGGCGTTCTTGGCCCAGAATCCGAAGGCGTTGCCGGCGTAGGCGATCTCGGCGAACTCGGCGTCCTCGTAAGTCTTGCCGGTCTCAGAGACGATCGTGGCGATCACCCGCTCGGCGTTGTCCATCAGCCACTTTTGCGCGCGCGAGAGGATGCGTGCGCGACCCTCGAAGCCGAATGCCTCCCACTGCGGCTGAGCGGCGCGGGCACGCTTGGCGAGCTCGGCGACTGCGGCGGCGTCGAGATCGGGGACGCTGCCAGCGATGCCGCCGGTGGCGGGGTTCTCGACGGGAATGTCCGCACCGGAGGCGGGTGCTCCGTTGGATCCGTTGTGTGTGTGGGGTGCGTGCTGCTCGACGGTCGCCATATCGCTGTCTCCCTGCCTCGTTTCGCTCTTGACTTCGCCCTTAGCGAACAAGGCTACACCCGATTGGCCGATTGGCCAGATGAATTGACTACTCATTCTGCTGTTCCGGGTCGTGCATGCACGACCCGGCCTGCCGGCACATGTGCCGGCAGGGACCGGGCCGCATGCGGCCCGGTCTACAAAGACTCGGTTTATGTCGAGGACAGCTCGACCGTGGCGATGCCGACCGGCTCGACCGGTTTGTCGCCACCATCGGTCGGCACACCCTCGAGCTTGTCAACGACGTCCATGCCGCTCTGCACCTCGCCGAACACGGTGTGCTTGCCGTCCAGCCACGGACACGACTTGGCGGTGACGATGAAGAACTGCGAGCCGTTGGTGTTGGGGCCCGCGTTGGCCATCGCCAGCGCGCCGCGCACGATCTTGTGCGAGTTGATCTCGTCCTCGAAGGTGTAGCCCGGGCCGCCGGTGCCGGTGCCCTGCGGACAGCCGCCCTGGATCATGAAGTCGCTGATGATGCGATGGAAGTTGAGCCCGTCGTAGAAGCCCTCGGAGGCTAGTTTGCGGAAGTTCTCGACCGTCTTGGGCGCGTCCTCGTCGAACAGCTCGAAGACGATCGTGCCCTCTGTGGTTTGCATCGTTGCGGTGGAAATGTTGCCTTCCCTTTGTTCGTGGATCGCGGTGAAAGGCACGATACCGGCACCTGTTGGACGATTGCTCGGCGCCTTTGGAATCAGCCGCGATCGCGCTTGCGCTTCGTGCGGCGCGCCGACTGCGCAGCTAGCCCGTCGGATTCCTGGGGGCTCGTGGCTTCGTAATGGTGAGTTACGAGCGGGTTGCCGGCGGGGTGGATACTCAGAAGCGAGGCGGTCGTTTCGTTGAGCGGAAGCTGTTCGTAGGTGTTGACTTCCACGACCTGGGTTGGAGTTCCGGTGTTGCCCGGAAAGCTCGTCCCGACCTCTTCGACCGTGAAGCGGATAGGGGTGTATGTGTTGGGGTCAACGTCGTACTCCACCGGCCAAGGTTGGTGAGTCGGCTCCAGCGGCGAGCTGAGTTCGTCTCCGACCAAACGCTCGACCGCGTGTCCGTTCACGGTGCCGCTGCCGGCGCTGTGTAGCTGCCCGGCTTCGAGCATCGAGCGGATACGAGCTACGGGGTCAGTGCCGAGCGGACCATCGATCAGACTCACCCGCGCGCTGTCTTCGCTTACACCGGTCGTTATATCCAGTGTGCTCAGCGACTCGAGATAGAGCTCTTCGGTGCCGCCGGTGTATGCCAGCTGCATCTGTTCGGGATGCGTGCCCTGCGCGGTGACGTAGGGGACGGTGGCGGCAACTCGCCAGCGCGTAGGCTCGGAGGCCAACCACCGTTCAGCCACCCGGGGCGTGTTGTTTTCGGCTTCAGGACCGACGATTTCGGCCTGAGAGGCGCCCCGCATTTCCATGTGTGAGGTGGTGACGAGGTGCACTACGTGCCCCAACGGCACGAGTGCGGCCTTGGCCTGTGCCACAACGTTGAGGCGCCCGCCACTGCTTGCGCCCATCAGCACCAGTACCCCAGCGACGATTCCCGTAAGCGCGAGTGCGCCCGCGGCGGCTCGCCGGCGACCACGCTGCTTGCCTGCGGGCCGTGTCTCTGCCTCCTGGAGCATTTGACCGAAGTCCTCGAGCAGGCGCTCGTATCCGGTGTCGTGGTGTGTCTCGGTCATCTCTCCAGTGCCTCCATGAGCGTTTTGGTATCCAGCAAATGACTGAGCGCTCCGACCCCGCGCGAGACGCGCTTGCGGGCCGCCTGCTCGGTGATCGCCAGACGGGCTGCCAGGTCGGGGTAAGAAAGCTCATCGACGATGCGCAGCTCGATTGCCTCGCGCGTATCCGCTGGGAGCATCGCAACGCCTGCCGCAATCGCCCGGCGCAGGTCATCGAGACCCGCGCGGCGGACAATTTCGGCTTCTGTGTTGGGATCGATCTCTGGGCGCTCGATCCCCAAGCGCCTCATCGCTCGGCGCTCGGCGCTCCCGCGACGGTAGTAGTGCGAGAGCTGTCGCCGTGCGATCCCGTAGAGCCACGCGCCAGCCTCCTCGTCGGTGGCTCCGCGATAGCGCGCACGGCTGGCGAGCGCTTGGGCGAACGTCTCGGCCCACAGATCCAGCGCGACCTCGGTGTCGCTCGTTCGGCGCACGATGAACGTCAGCAGCTCCTCGCGGTGGCGAGCGTAGAGGCGCCCGATGTCGAGTTGCCGATCAGCCATCGGTCCTAAAGTGCCACGTCCGAGCCGGTTGTGACCAGACGGTCTAGCTGCCGACGCGCTCCGCCGGTAGCTCCTGCCCCGCGAGCGCGTCGATCACGCGATCGGCCTCCGAGGAGGGCACCGACAAAAACGAGAAGCGCTCGAGCACGCTCACGTCGCGCACGGCCTCGCCGTCGAGGCCGGTCGCAGAGGTGACCGCGGCGACGATGTCGGCGACGCGCAAGCCGGCGGCGCGCCCGCTTCCGAGCACGATCTTGACCGCCGGTTCGGCACCGCTGCGGGAGATGTGTGGCTTGGAGTGCCGGCGCGGACGCTCCTTGACCGGCGTGGGCTGTGACTCGACGCCTGGCTCCCACGCGGCGATCTTGGTACCGATGTGCGCCTCGATCGCCTCCAGCTCGCGCTTCTGGCGCGACTCGACAAACGTGATCGCGCGCCCTGAGCGCCCAACGCGGCCGGTGCGCCCGATGCGGTGCACGTAGGTGTCGGGGCTGGTTGGCACGTCGTAGTTGACGACGTGCGTGACGGTCGAGATGTCCAGGCCGCGCGCGGCAACATCGGTGGCCACAAGGATCGGCACGCGCCCGCCCTTGAAGGCGAGCATCACGCCGTCGCGCGAGCCCTGGGACATGTCGCCATGCAGCGCGCGCACGTTCATGCCACCGTCGCGCAACGTGCGGAACAGCTGGTCGCAGCGCACCTTCGTGCGCACGAACACAATCGCCTGCTCTGGCCGCTCGGCGCGCAGCACCTCGACCAGCTTGGCGGCCTTGTCGCGCGTCTCCACGGAGAGCTGGAACTGGGCGACGGTGTCGATCGTGAGCGTGGCGGCCTCGACCTGGATCACCTCGGGGTCGTACATGTACTTGTCGGCGAGCTTGCGGATCGGCGGGGGCATCGTCGCCGAGAAGAGTGCTGTCTGGCGTCCTGAGGGAGTCATCGAGAGGATCTTCTCGACGTCCTCCAGGAAGCCGAGGTCGAGCATCTCATCGGCCTCGTCGAGCACCACGAAGCGACAGTCGTGCAGCACGATCGAGTTGCGCGAGATCAGATCGAGCACGCGCCCAACGGTGCCGACGACGATGTGCCCGCCGGCGCGCAATTGCGCCTGCTGGGTGCGGATCGGCGCACCGCCGAACACCGCCACCACGTCCAGCCCGCTGTGGGCGCCATATGTGCGCAGCGCCTGGGTGACCTGGATGCACAGCTCGCGTGTCGGCGTCAGCACCAGCGCCTGCACCTCGTGCTGCTCGGGATCGATGTACTGAACGATCGGCAGGCCGAAGGCGGCGGTCTTGCCAGTGCCGGTCTGCGCCTGGCCGATCACATCGCGCCCTTCGAGCAGCGGCGGAATCGCCTGCTCCTGGATCGGCGAGGGCGACTCGTAGCCCACGTCACGCAGTGCTTGCAGGGTCTGCTCGGAGAGGCCGAGCTCGGCAAAGGTCTTAGTCATGCGCGACAGCAGCTTACGTGCTCACGCTCCTCGGGCCGCCACCGGGCGATGATCGGGCGGCGCGATGGGCGCGCCTGAGCACTCACAGCAAGGGGTCGAGCAGCAGCTTGCCGGTGGTGTGTCGCGCGCGTAGATCGATGTGGGATTGGGGGGCGTTCCCGAGGGGATAGGTCGCTCCAACGAGCGCGCGCAGCTCGCCGCGGACTGCCCGCGCGAAGAGATCGGAGAGCGCATCGGCGACCATCGACGGACGCTCCAGGCAGTGGAACAGGTAGAAGCCGACAGCCGAGCGCGAGTGGCGCAGCAGCGATCCGGTGCGCACCTCATTCGGTTCCTGGGAGGCGATGCCGCACACGACGATCCGCCCGAAGTGGGCCAGGGCACGATATGAGCGCTCGAATGTCTCACCGCCGGCCATGTCGAACACGACATCCACCTCGCGACCCTCGTTCGCCTCGACCAGCCGCTCCGTGAGACCCTCCGGCTCGGAGTCGATCGCGACGTCGGCGCCGAGCTCGAGTGCCAGCTCGCGCTTCTCCTCACTCGATGCGACCGCGATCACACGACCCGCGCCAAGCGGATGCCCGAGCTGCACGGCCAGCGAGCCGACGCCGCCGGCCGCGGAATGCACGACGACGCTCTCGCCGTCCGCCACGCGCCCCGCCGTGCGATACAGGTGCCAGGCGGTGAGGCCCTGGATCAGGATCGCAAGCGCGGTGTCGTCGCTGAGATCCTCGGGAATCGGAAAGGCGTGCGCCGCCGGGGCGAGCGCATACTCGGCATAGCCACCGGACCCTGTCAGCGCGATGACCCGCTGACCCTCGCGCAACCCACTCCCCGCGGGCGCAACGAGGACGACACCCGCGACCTCCCCGCCGGGAACTAGCGGCAACTCGGCCTTGCGCACGTAGGAATTGGTGCGCGTGTGCGTGTCGGCGAAGTTGACACCGGCGCGGCTCACTCCGATCAACACCTCCTCGGGGCCGGGCTCGGGCACCGCCAGCTCCACGAGCTTCATCACCTCCGGCCCACCGAACTCGGCTATCTGGATCGCGCGCACTGAGGCTGAGGGTATAAGACGTCCCACGGTGAGGCCAATCGAGCAACCTCGCTCCTGGTGGCCCTCACACGTGGCCCGTCGTTTCACGGGTGGCCTGTCGTATGACTACGTGGGGCCCGTCGTATAGGGTCCGCGCCATGCCGATAACCGTTGTCGGGTCGATTGCCTACGACGCCGTGAAGACCCCGTTTGGAGAGCGCGAGCGGATGCTCGGCGGCGCCGCCGTGCACTTCGCGCTGGCGGCATCGTTCTTCGAGGAGGTGCTCGTCGTCGGACCGGTGGGCGATGACTTCGGCGAGGACGAGCTGGATACGATGCGCCGCCGCGGCGTCGACGTGTCGGACATCGAGCGCGTGGCCGGCGGCAAGACGTTCTTCTGGCGCGGCGAGTACGGCTGGGACCTGAACTCGCGTGAGACGCTCGACACGCAGCTCGGCGTGTTCGAGGGCTTTCAGCCCAAGCTGTCTGAGCACTCGCGCGCAAGCGATGTGTTGTTCTTGGCGAACATCGTGCCTGACCTGCAGATCGAGGTGCGCGAGCAGTTGCCCGACGCCCGCTTCGTCGCGCTCGACTCGATGAACCTGTGGATCGATATCGCGCGCGAGCGCCTGGTCGAGGCGATCGGGGGCGTGGATTGCCTGATCCTCAACGACGCCGAGTTGCGTCAGCTGACGGGCAAGCCAAACCTCGTCTCGGCCGCGCGCGAGATCCTTTCCTGGGGCGCCCCGGCCGCGGAGGGACCTGCCTCCGGTCGGCGCGGGCCAAGCGTGATCGTCGCCAAGCAGGGCGAGTACGGCGCGGCGCTCGTAACGAACGACAGCTTCTTCGCGCTGCCGGCCTATCCGCTCGAGAACGTGATCGACCCGACCGGCGCGGGCGACACGTTCGCCGGCGGGTTTGTCGGCTACATCGCCGCCCACCCACCCTCTGGGGCACAGGCCGATGAGCCGCTCTCCGACGAGCTGCTGCGTAGCGCGATGGCGCACGGCACCGCGCTCGCGTCCTTCAACGTGGAGGAGTTCGGCACCGAGCGCGTGGAACGGCTGACGGGCGAGGAGATTCACGCGCGCGTGGAGCAGCTGCGCGAGTTCACGCGCTTCAGCGGCGCGCCCGCACGACTGCGCCAGGATGGCGCGGATAGGCGCTACGGTGGGAGTAGCCGAGAGGAGGTCCGATGAGCACCGAGCCAGACACCACGACTCGAGCAGCAGACGCGAACGGCAGCGCGACGCGCGAGAGCCTGAGCGTTACCGACAACCGCACGGGCAAGACGTATGAACTGCCCGTGACCGACGGCACGGTGCGCGCGATGGACCTGCGCCAGATCAAGACGGGCGAGGACGACTTCGGGTTGATGGCGTATGACCCGGCGTACATGAACACCGCGTCGTGTCGCAGCTCGATCACCTACATCGACGGCGAGGCCGGCATCCTGCAGCACCGTGGCTATTCGATCGAGCAGCTGTGCGAGCACTCCAACTACCTTGAGGTCGCCTACCTGCTGATCCACGGTGAGCTGCCCACGCAGGGCCAGCTCGACGCGTGGGTGTACGAAATCACGATCCACACGTTCGTGCACGAGAACGTCAAGGACTTCATGCAGGGCTTCCGCTACGACGCCAACCCGATGGGGATGCTGGTGGCCTCCGTGGGCGCGCTGTCGACGTTCTATCCCGACGCCAATCAGATCCACGACGAGCAGATCCGCGCGATCCAGATCATCCGCCTGCTCGCGAAGATGCCGACACTGGCGGCGTTTGCGTTCCGCCACAACATGGGCCAACCCTACGTCTATCCCGACAACGACCTCGCCTACGCGGGCAACTTCCTGGGGATGATGTACAAGATGACCGAGTTGAAGTACCAGCCCGATCCGAGGCTGGAGCGGGCGCTGGACGTGCTGTTCATACTGCACGCCGACCACGAACAGAACGCCTCCACCAGCGCGGTCAGGTCAGTCGGCTCCACCCAGGTCGATCCCTACTCCTCGGTGGCGGCGGGCGTGGCGGCGCTGTACGGGCCGCTGCACGGCGGCGCCAACGAGCAGGCGCTGCGCATGCTGCGCCGGATCGAGCATCCGCGCAACATCCCCGATTTCCTGGAGGGCGTGAAGGCCGGCAACGAGCGCCTGATGGGCTTCGGCCACCGCGTGTACAAGAACTACGATCCGCGCGCGCGGATCATCAAGAAGCACCTCGACGCGGTGTTCGAGGTGCGCGGCACCAGCCCGCTGCTCGATATCGCGACCGAGCTGGAGAAGCGGGCGCTTGACGACGACTACTTCACCTCCCGCAAGCTCTACCCGAACGTGGACTTCTACTCGGGCCTGATCTACGAGGCGCTCGGCCTGCCAGTCGCGATGTTCCCGGTGATGTTCGCAATTGGCCGCACCAGCGGCTGGATCGCTCAGTGGCTTGAGATGGTGCAAGACTCAGAGCAGAAGATCGCGCGACCGCGCCAGATCTACACGGGCTTGCGCGACCGCGAGTACGTGCCGCTGGACAAGCGCAGCTGAGCGCGCATACCAGTCGGCGCGAGCATATGTGCTCTTTTTTTGAGTAGCCTATAGTGGCTACGTTTTGTAGTCACTGTCGTACCTTTTCAAATTTGTATATAACACTCCGCCTTCACAACACCCGTCTCCTCCACTTCGAGAGAGTTCCCTACAAGACCAAAGTAGCCCCATACCGCCGTAGCCAGTCGCGCTGCTCACGCCAGCCGGGGTAGTGCTGCTCGACCAGCGCCCAGAAGCGCGGCGAGTGGTCGCGCACGTCGAGGTGACAGACCTCGTGCCACACCACGTAGTCGAGCACCGGCTCGGGAGCCAGCAACAGGCGCCAGTTGAAGCTCATCGCGCCTTTCGCCGAGCAGGAGGCCCAGCGCGTGCTCTGCGCGCGGATCGACAGGCCGCTGTAGGAAGCGCCGACGCGCGCAACGGCAGCATCCAGGCGGGCTGCGACCTCACGCCGTGCCAGCCGGCGATACAGGCGCTCGACCGCCGCGCGATGATCTCCCTCGGGAACGAGCAGCCGATCCCCACTACGGTGCGCGCGGGTGCGCCCCGGCTGAGGGACGAGCGCGAGCGGGGTGCCCAGGTATGGGACGGTGCCGGCACGCGCGGCAACCTGCGCGAGCGCCTGGCGGCTCTCCGACAGCCTCCGCTCGATCCACGGCGCCAGCTCGCGCACCGCGGCCGCGGCGGCCCGCTCGTGGGCGCGCTCGGGCAGGACCACCTCGACGCCCCTGTGGGCATGCACGTTGACACGCACTCGTCGCGCGCGGGCGGAGCGGCGCACGGTGTACTCGATGTCGTTTGCCTGCACCTCCGAAGGTGCGCTGCTAAGGGTGCCCACCCCGGGAGCGTAGGGGCTAGGGCGGGTGGATCGCCCTGGTCTCAGTCGACAAGCTCCAGGTCAGTCTTGACGAAGTCTTCGCCAACGCACAGCAGCTGCTCGCCCGCGAGTCTTGCGGTCGCGTAGGTGAGGCAATCGCCGAAGTTCAGTGCGGCTGGATGGCGGCCCTTGCCGAATCTCAGAAACGCCTGCACCGCGATCTGCCAGTGCTCATCGCCGAGCGGGAGGATGGCCAACTCCTGCGCCTGTACAAAGCGGGCGAGCAATGTCTCCCCGCTCGGCCCAAGCCTGCCGGCGAGCACGATGCCGGTCTCCACAAGCGTTGGCGCGCCAACGCCGGGTTCGGGATTCTCGGCGAGGTGGGCGAGTAGCGACTCATGGCCGGACTCCTTCAGCAGGACGGCCACAATCGCCGAGCTGTCGAGGATCAAACTCCCTCCGGGCCATAACCAAGAATGGCTTCGCGTTCATCGCGCGAGATGGCCTTGCCGAGCTTGGCCGGGGGTATCTGCGGCCAAATCTCGCGTTCGAGCAGATCCGCCAAGCGTTGCCGTCGATCCAAGCCGACCCCGGCGCCGCGGGTGAGCTTGCGCCGACGCTCTTCCAGAGCGGTTCTGACAGCGCGGGTCTTCGACTCCCCGGCGAGCATTGCCACCTCGTCCGCCAGGCGAATCGTCTCGCCGTCCTTGATGTTTAGCGCCATGGTGTAATGGTATCAAAATAGCACCCTGGTCCCAAAATGCAGAGCCGATGCCGATGTGTTCTCTTTGGGGGCGCTTACGCCTTCTCCCATGGCCGCGCGAGCTTCAGCGCACCGAGGATCGCGCGCGTGGCGGGCGAGCGGTTGAGCGTGTAGAAGTGGATGCCGGGAGCCCCGGCCGCAAGTAGCTCGGCGCACTGCAGCGTGGCGTAGGCGACGCCGAAGTCGATCACAGCCTCGGGGGAGTCCTCGCGCGCACGTAGCTCACGCCGCAATCCCTCAGGGATCGAGGCGCCGCACATCTTCGTCATCCGCTCCAGCTGCCCGATCTGGGTGATGGGCAGGATGCCGGGGACGATCGGCACCTCGATTCCGGCGGCGCGCGCGCGAGCGAGGAAATCGAAGTAGAGCGCGTTGTCGAAGAACAGCTGCGTGATCAGAAAGTCAGCGCCGGCGGCAACCTTCTCAGCCAGACACTCCACGTCCTGCTCGGGGCTGGAAGCATGGACGTGCGTCTCGGGGAAGCAGGCCGCGCCGATCGCGAACGGGTAGCTGTCGCGGATCAAGGTGACCAGCTCGCGCGAGTACTCGAGGCCGCCGTCGGTCTTGACCCACTGCTCCTGTCCGGCTGGCGGATCGCCGCGCAGGGCGAGTACGTTGTCGATGCCGGCTTCGTGCATCTCATCCAGCGTGGAGCGCAGCTCCGCCACGGTGGCGCCGACGCAGGTGAAATGGGCCATCGCCTCCAGGCCGTAGTTGTCGCGGATGCGCTTGACGATCTCGATCGTCTTTGCGCGCGTGGATCCGCCGGCGCCGTAGGTGACCGACACGAACGAGGGCTCGAGCGTGCGCAGCTCGCCCAGCGCGGCATACAGGTTCTGCTCCCCCTGCTCGGTCTTGGGCGGGAAGAACTCGAAGGAAAACACGGGCTCGGACCCCGCGAGCAGTTGGTCGATCCGCATCCCCGAAGCCTAACAGAGCTGTGTCAAGGTTTGGATGGCTCCGGCGCTGCCGCGCCTACGCGGCGGCGTTCTCGGTGGCGCTCCAAAGCACGGGCGCGCCATTCTGTCCAGGTTCGCCCCCAGCGTCGTGTACGGCGCGCCGCGCCTGGCCGATCGCCTCCAGGTGGGTGAGCATCGCGAGCGTCTCGCTCAACAGCCACGGCCCGCCCTGCATGGCCAGCTCGTCGCTGTAGATGCGCGGCACGATCTCAAACGCCGTCAGCGGCTCGTCGGCGATCGCGCCGCGCACGCGGGCCATGTGATCGGCGACCAGCGTGCGATTGCCCTCGATGTGGGCGAGCACGTCGGTGAACGTGCGCCCGTGGCCGGGCAGGCACAGGCGCGCGCCGAGCCGCTGCACGACACCGAGCGAAGAGAGGAATTCGCCGACCGGGTCGGGCGAGTAGCCGAAGTCGAAGAACAGCGAGATGCGCCCGAGCAGGTGGTCGCCCGAGATCAAGAGGCGCCGCTCGGGCTGGAACAGACACACGTGCGAGGGCGCGTGGCCGGGCGTCTCATACACGCTCCACGGGCCGAGGTCGGTGTTGACGACTACGCCGGGCAGCAGCTCGCGGTCGGGGGCGATCACCGCGGAGATGCCCGATTCGTGGTGCTCGCGCTCGGCCGCGTAGCGGCGCAGCGGCTCTTCGGGGACACCGCTCTGGCGCGCCACCTCGACGCGCCGCTCGAGCGTCGCCTTGGGGTCACGCTCCTCGGCTGCCATGTGCTCGTATTTGGGGTGCATCCACAGCTCGCAGCCGGTACGCCGCACGATCGTGGCAGCCTGGCCGTAGTGGTCTGAGTGGGCGTGGGTGCACACCACCAGGCGGATGTCCTCGACGGCGAGCCCGCACATCGCAAGCGCCCGCTCCAGCTGAAACATCGAGCCGGGCTCGCCCGGCCCGGGCGGGGTGTGGTAGCCGGTGTCGAACAGCACCACCCCATCGCCGGCGCGAATCGCCCACGCGTTTCCGTGTGGCACACCCGGCCACGGCAAGGGTAGGCGCAGGCGGTACACGCCCGGCAAGACCCGCTCGCCCCTCCCAAGCTCGCGCTTACGACCTGTCTCGCTCACCGGCGCGGAGACTACTAGGCGTAGACTCATAGCTCACCGCGGACAAGGAGATTGCGATGGCTGACGACGGAGCCGACATACTCTCAGGGGCAGGCGAGGACGAGGCGGCCGCCAAGGTGCAGGAGGCGGCGGCACACATCCACTCCCCGCGGGGTGGCCAGGCGAACAAGAAGAACGCCTCGGCGAAAAGCGACACCGAGGCGGTGGCGCGGCGCTACTTCGAGGCGATCGCCGCGCGCGACGTGGAGGCGGCGGTGGCGCTGTGGGCCGAGGGTGGGCGCGAGTATGTGCGCGGCCAGGTCGATGTGACCGCGCCGGAGGGCGTGCGCGAGTTCATCGGCAGCCTCGTGGAGGCGATGCCGGACATGAAGATGGAGGTCGCGGAGACGACCACCGAGGGCGAGCGCTGCGCGGTGCGCTGGACGCTGCACGGCACGTTCGCGGGGCCGGGCTCGCTGAATGGCGTGAAGCCGACGGGCAGTCCGCTGACACTCGAAGGCGTGGACGTGCTGACCGTGCGCGACGGCAAGGTACAGGCGAACGATGCGTTCTCAGACGGGCTGACCGTGGCGCGCCAGATCGGGCTGATGCCGCCGCAGGGGTCGGGCGCCGAGCAGGGGCTGATGGGCGCCTTCAACGTCAAGACAAAGATGACAGGGATCGCCGCTCCGGACGCCGAGCTTGTCGCCGAGGGCGTGTGGGTCGTCCAGGGACACCTCGGTTACTGCAACGTGTATCTGATCGAGGACACAGAGCTCGGCGGCGTGACGCTCTACGACGCCGGCTCGCGCCTGATGGTCAACGCGGTCGCCGCCGCCGGCGCCAAGCTCGGCGGGATCAAGCGGGTGGTTTTGGGACATGCGCACACCGACCACCGCGGCGTCGCACCCGCACTGGGGGTGCCTGTGCTGTGTCATCCCGATGAGGTCCAGGACGCCGAGGGCAGCGGTGGGTTTCGCTACTGGCCCGAGGGCCTCGTCGGCCTACCGACCCCGCAGCGACAAGTCCACCGCGCCCTGCACCGCTATGCCTGGGACGCCGGACCGGTGCACATCGCCGGCACCGTCTCCGAGGGCGACGAGATCGCCGGCTTCAGGGTGATCGACCTCCCCGGCCACGCCCCGGGGCTGATCGGGCTGTGGCGCGAATCCGACCGCCTGGCGCTCGTGAGCGATTGCTTCTACACGATTGACCTGTGGGCACGCTCCCGCCCCCCGCACGTGCCGGACGGCATCTACAACTACGACACCGAGCAGGCGAAGGCGTCTATCCGCAAGCTGGCGGAGATGGAGCCGGCGGCGGCGTGGCCAGGACACGCAAAGCCAGTTGTCTCATCTGGCGCGGTGGGCGGCGATGTGCGCTCGCAGCTACTGAAGGCCGCGGAGACGCTGTAGGGCCGGTGGGCGCCCAGTCGAAGTGTCGTGGCCCGCTCGTGCGGTGCCGCGCGGGCGCACGCAGGGGCGCCTGAGCGCATGACCAAGAAGCGCCGTGCACGCGAGCCGAAGCTGAATGCGCCCACGAGCGACTATGCCGACGCCGAGGGCAACGTGCTCACGCTGCGCGGCTCGCTGACGGTTGGCGCGCGGCGCGAGTACGCGCATACCCTCTCAGGCGAAGCCGGCCGAGCGGCTGCCACCCAGGAGGACGCATGGCAGCGCGCGGTGGAGCTGCTGTTCGAGCGCCTCGCGGTGCGCTGGGTAATCGCGGGCGCCGCGATCGAGCGCCAGAAGGAACTGCTCGCGCGCCTGCGCGTGGCAACCCCACAGGAGCGCGCGTGGGTCAGGGATACGTTGCGCGAGCACTGTGCCGAGTGGTTTCCCGACGTGCAGGCGCCGTAGCACTTGCGCTATTTCGGTTGAGGGCGTGACCAATGGTCGATAACCAGCTGCTTCGCCTGCTCCACGTCAAGCTCGCCGATCTGCTTCGCGGTCATGTGCAGCTCGCCCGCGAGCACCGCCATCACCCACGCCTCGTGCTCGACCGCCCCATCTTCCACTGGGACGGGTCGGACGACTGGCTCGCCGGAACGAAGCGCACCCCAGAACTCGGCTCGCGACACCATGATCTGGTTGCGCAAGATCAAGGCAAAGCGACCGGGCGAGGGGCGACCGTCGCGCGAGTGGGAGATGTGCGTTTGCAGCAACTCGCCGCTGTCGAGCAGCTTCTCAAAGAAAATGTGTCGCTGGCTGGAACCGCCACGACTCCCCGAGGTTAGGCGAGTCCAACCGTCAATCTGGAGGAACTTCTCGATTTCGCCCCAGCTCGGGGCGTCCGGCGTCATGCCTTGGAGGAAGGCTCAGGCGTACCGATCAGCAACGCGCGGCGGTCTGTCTCGGGCGTGAGGATCAGCCGCAAGAGCCACGGCATCTGCTCGCCCCGGTCGGTTTGCGCGTAGAAATCCAGACGCTCGAAATAACGCTCGGCATAAGCGACAGCCAGTTCCTCGAGTTCGGCGGCGGCCTGCTCGAATGTCTCGCCACCGGCGAGGAGCCCCAGCTCGGACTGGCGCAACACGAACTCGCCCTCGGACACGCTTGCTCGCGTATCGAAGCGAAAGTGCTCCAGTAGCGGCTGCATGTCGGAGAGCCCGAGCAGCAACATCGCCTCCTTGCCACCGTGACGCTCTATCACCATCGGCCGATGACGATGAACTACCCCTGACATGACGTCGGAGAGCGTGGCCTTTGCCTCGGAAAGACCTCGTGTGGGCAGCGAAGCGACGGTAGCCATACTCATAGACTAGACAAGTTGGTCAATCCGGTCAAGCTCGCAGTGCGGGCACTGGAACGACCTCTAGCACCTAGCCGACCAGCTCCAACCGAGGCCCGTGGGCGTTGCCCGCCGTGACGAAGCGAGCGTTGGCGGGGCTGAGCACGAACTCGTAGGACTCGCCATCCTCGCCCTCGACGCTGAGCCGAGCGCCATCGTCGTGAATCGCGACGACCGTACCCTGCTCGACGCCGCCGCCGAAGTGCTTGATGCGCACAGACGCGCCGACGCGGGGGAGCGGTCGCGTGGGGCCGAGCATCCTTCGATGGTAAGCCCATTTGCGGACCGCTAGTTGCCGCTCCGCACCCCAATCGCGCCCTCGATGCGCTCTCCCTTGGGTGTGAGTGTCCAGGCGTTGGGTGCTCCCTTGGCGGGGCCTGCGGTGTCGTTTGCGATTAGTCCGAGGCGGTGTAGGCGCGAGAGTAGCTTTGATATCTGGCCTTGGTCGTTCATGCCAGAGGCGACACCGACTTGACGGTTGGAGGCGCCGGGGTGCTCAGCTACCGCCATCAATACGCGCACTGTGCGGTAGGTGAGGCGCATGTCCACATCACGTAGGGGGTCGGCTGATGGGGCGCGCTGTGGAGTGTGTCGTTGGGGTATTGGTCGTTGCAGCTCCTGGCGTGCGGCCGCTTGACCGAGGTAGGGCAGCACGATCATGCTCGTGAGCGGGCCCGCAAGTTCGAGTAGTCCCAGTCCAGCATCATCGGCCTCGTGAGACCCGGCAAACCCCAGTTCAAAGAGTGCACCCGCCTGAGTCGCGGCAGGCGCGGCGGCGGACGGGCCGGCAGTCGGTCCGGCGACCAGGCGCGAGTGCAGGACCGAGAGCACGCCGCCGACGACACCCTCGGCTGTGAGCGGGGGTGGACCCTCGCCGCGCTTTCCCATCGTGCTTCCTCGATCTACGAACTGGGTGATCTGGGTGAGCACGTTCTGACGGCGCGCCAAGGCCTTGGGGCCAGCGCCGAGGCTCTCGACAATCACGAGCCGGCCCGTGGCAGGATCGCCTTCGACCCACTCCAACACAGCGATCACCGCGGCGCGGATACCCGCACGCCAAGAAGTCTCCCGTTCAAACGCTGACACTACGACCGACGCTATCCCTCCGATCGCCTCATCAAACGCCGCTAGAAAGCAATCCTCGCGATCGGCGAACAGTTCGTAGAACGTGCGCCGCGACACCCCCGAGCGAGCGACGATGTGAGCGACCGTCACATTCGAGACGCCATACTCGCCAACCACCACGAACATTGCCGCCAGTATCCGCGCCCGCTGAATGTCCGCGACCTGGTCGCGCCCCAGCCCGTTGTTGCCGGGGCGCAACCTAACGGTCGAGTCTAGTTCGTCGACCGCATCTTGTCCGGTGGAGACCATCTCATTTCTTCTTCGCTTTGTGTGTCTTGCCCGGCTTCTTGTGCTTCTTCGCCTTCTTCGCCTTGACCTTCGCGCAGCCTGTGACGCTTATGGGTGTTGTTTGGTGGATGACCGCGCCGTTCTGTCCCGTGAACGCTGTTGGCATCGCGAGCTTCGTCTTGCAGAGGTTCGTGTTAGCTGCTAGTGCTGAGTATTTGCCTTGGGGGAGGTTCAGTTCGAAGCTTTGTATTGGGACGTCGGGTACTTCCTTGAATGTGCTGCTTGTGATCCCGGCTTTGCTGATGAATGTGCTGCCGATGAGTTCGACGGTGACGTTGTCTCCTTGTAGTACGAGGATCAGGTTCGGGAATTCTTCCCCAGCATGCGACACGAAATACGCTGGTCCTTCCACTGGCACCGGCAATAGCGGTGTGATTGCCTTGGCGTGACCGACGATCGAATCCACTGGACACGATGCTGGGTTCGCTTGGAATGTCTTAGCTGGACACGCCTTCTGCAACGTAATGAGCCTGGACGGTAGTTGCTTTGGCAAATCCACCTTCACGCTATGGATGTTCGCCTGGCTTGTAGCCTGGTTAGACCCCAAGTTCCCGACCGGATAGACGATCTTCGCCGTCAAACTAGCTCCGTTAGCACGGGATGTTTTCCCTGATGTGGATACTTTGAAGTTCGGAGCGAACTTTAGTGCTTGACAGGACCCCATTTGGAAATGGCTACTCAACGGTGCGGTAGCGCCTTCAGTGCTCGTAGCTGTACCGGTGAAGCTCATTGGTGCGCAACTGGTCGGGTTGAACATGAATTCCGGCCGGTCTATCACAGCGTTGATGGAGCGTAGATCGGCTGGTATCCCGTCGACGATCGTCGGTAGGGGGTCTGTTGTGATCGTCAGTCTGGAGGTGTGTGGGTCGACTTCGATTCGTGCTCTGACGATTTGTGTTTGCAGCGTGAAGGGGCCCGCGACTATCGGTACCACGATCGACAATCCAAACGGAGCACCCTTATATGGTCCCGTTAGGTAGATCGGTGCTGGTGGCGCACCAGTCTGCGGAATGAACAAGGGGTATGGTCCAGGACCAGCACCGACGACCGTGTGCCCGATCTGTGATGCTGGGGAGCAGGTTCCTTGTGCTGCTTGTGGTTCCTGACACAGTGGGATCTTTGAGATCATGCCCAATAGTCCCTCCGGTGTTTTGAACTGCAATCCCGAGATGCGCTGCTGTCCATCTTCTCGTTGCAACAGGACTGAGAAGTCGGTATATCCTCCAGCCTGGTCCGTCGTAGCGCCCGCTGTCAACGCTGGACTGAACGGCATCGGGTTAGTGCAAGCACTGCCGTTGGGACCGCTGGTGATCGCGAAACTAGTCGTTTCTGGGAAATCCGGTGCGAATGGTGTGTTCCATGGCGTGAAGTCCGCGCTACTTGAGAACACACCACAACTCGTCGGCGTTACCAAAGCTGCTCGTGCTCCACCACTGAACGTCAGTTTGAAGTTCGTGAATGGTAGCTCAGGGGTTTCTGAGAACGTTGTCGTCAATCGTCCCGTGCTTTCGTCCAGGTGCACATCCCCGACGAGCTTGAGGTTCACTCCTTCCCCGGACGCTGTCACCAGCAATTGTAGATTCGGTGGGTTTGACCCCAGAATATAGACGTCGCCCTTGATCTTGTTCTCGAGCAACGGCGTTTCTATTTCATCTTCCCCGACCTTCGACGCGGCAGGACAAGACGCCGGGTCTTCTGTCCCCGGACCTTCTGTTCCCAGCGCCTCTTGTGATGGTTGACAGGCCGCTAGACCTGTTGCCTGTCCTGGGTTGATCACCATTCCTTCCGGCAGCACCACAGTCGTGTTCTTTAGGTCTGCTGTCGATAGTTGTCCTGCTTCCAGTAGGCCCTGCTCGTCTTCTTGGGGTACTTTCACTTCGACCGATAGGCCCGCGGGAGTATCCGTATAGCTCGTGTCCGGTACGATCGAGATTCCCGGATTGAAACGACCCAACAGATCACAACCCTGCATACCTGCAGGATTGCCGTTGTCGTCACGCGTGACGGTACTCGCCGACGCAAAAGCGTTTTCATCCTGGTAGGTCCCGAGCGCTTCCGTGCTGAACGTCAACGGTCCAGAACACGATGTCGGCAACGTCAAAAGCGGCGTCGCCGGCACACCCACAGCGCACCCGTTCTCTTCAATGCAATCAGTGCCTACGCGTCGCCCGTTGTGGCTTTCTTCGGCTGGCACACCCCATATCGTCGCAGAATTGTATGTGATCGCTCGCTGGGCTATGTTGTCGACGTGCTCAGTTATCCCGTCGTCACCACCGGTACGTACACCCGCGTCAAGTAGGGTGATGATCCCCTGAAGCCTGAAAGCGAACTGGGCTGCTACGCCTGGTGGTGGCACCATGTTATAGATCGGCTGCTGATCCGTAGCACCAGGCTGGCCCGCTAGTTCGCCCTCGATACTTACCACGTCTTCTCCGACCTGCGTAGAGGCTGGACATTCAGGATTACCTCCGCCTCCTTTGTCGAACTGTTCCAGGGTGCATTGGGGTACCGCGCGAGGATCACCGACGATCCCCGGTGGAAGATTCACGTTGATATTCCTTATTTCACCGCCCGCCGGTTGCTCTGGCTCGCTGGTGCTGTCCGTGGTGTTGAGCCCGAACGCGACTGTGAACTCGTATGGGTGTGAGCCCGCTTGCGTGTCTGCGGTACCATCGGGGTTTGAGAACCATGCTTCCAGACCCGAGAAACCAAAACCGGGTGTCGCGCTGCTGATCCTCACCGGGGTCGAACGACTCGTAGCGCTTGCTGCGCCTCCTCCAGAGACCGTTACACGATTGATGAGCGTGCCTTCGCTCACCTGCCCGACCTTCACCGGAATATCGATTGTACCGTTTATTTCATACATCTCGCCGGCTCTGACACTACCGATGTTGCACGTGACGACCGTTTCACCGACGCAGGGAATATGACTATTGCCGGCGCCCTTAGCCTCGCTGGGTATAGCCGTCACACCGGGCGGAAGCGTATCCACTATCGTCTCGCCCATACTATTTGCACCGCCAACGTTATATAGGGAGATCAACAGGTAACCATCCCCACCGGGCGGGAGATTCGTCGGTGTAAACTGAGTGTTAACATCCCAACCGGGAGCCGGACCATCAGCCATAGCCGAGGAAGCAAGTAGCACCACCAGACCGCAGGTCGCGAGTAGCAGGATCGCATATCGCTTGAGCATGAGTTTACTTCCTCCCCTTCGCCGACTTCACAGTCCTCTTCGCCTTAGACCTCTTCGCCTTGGCTTTCTTTACGCACTTATCCTTCTTTCTCACATAACCCTTCCTGCACTTCGTGGACTTCGCCTTGGTCTTAGGTTTAGCCACTCGCTTGGTTTCCGTTGGTGGCGAGAAATTACCTACACCATTGAATGTGACACTTGACGGTGTCGCAAACGTCGGCGGAGCCTCCGGTACACCCTGACAGCCCGTTCCCGTGCACGCTGGTGGTGACACCGGTATGACACCACCTACACGCGCGTCATAAACCGAATAATCAGCGGGTTGCCCAGCCTGCACCAACGGATCACGAGAAATGATGAACACATCATCACCACTCGCACTCGCATCCAACAAGTAAGAACTACTGGTACCGCTACCACTAGAGAGCAAATATACGCATCCAGGACTCGTTTCGCAACTACCCGTCCCGTCACGCTCCCACTCATACACATCCTGACGACCATTCGTATCCCGTGCTACAAGCCGTTCCCCACTATCGAAGAACACGCGGTCACCATCGTCAGAGATCCACCGCATCTGATACGTACCGGTAGACGTCGCCGTCTGCGTGTTACCGTTGCTCTGTATAGCAGTCGGCAGATAATTCTCTGCGGCAATAGTCCCAGTCGGCGGTTCGCCGCCAGTCCTACAGGACGCACAGACGAGACTCCCATCATTACCGGGATCATACACATACACCTCTTTACACCCACCAGGTTCCGTACGTTGAGGTTCTGGTTCGATGCAGGCGTCTCCCGTAGTGTCATAACCGGTGAGATCCTGGTTGGAGATGAACACGAGACTACCGTTAGCGCTCACCTCAGCCGTCCTTTCAGACAGGCCCTTCGCCCAATCCGTTGAGTCTTCATCATATTGAGAAGACAACTTCGCGACGAACTTGACGTTCCCGTCATGACTCACATAGAGATTGCACCAGTCTGCCGAAAAGCGGTTACATTCCTGTTGGCTGGCACCACTGGCCAGTTCGCCCGCTGCCGCGAAATAAACGTATTCCCCGTTTTCGCTCGTACCCAGCACACCACGCACGTTCGCACTACCATTATGATCGATTGTCAGATCATGCAGTTCGCACGCCAGTTTCCCCGCCACTCGAACCATTACGCATTCATATAGATCGGGGGCGCCACCGGCTGCGGTGGAATCGCTCGTCAACTGCTGTTCATCGGTGAAGAACGCTCTAGACCCATCCTCACTTGCCGTCCAGAACTTCCCAGCACCGCTACCAGGACCGCCTTGTGCCGCGTCCAACTGCACAGTTTCCCCACTGGTCATATCGCGCAGATACAACTGGCGCTGTCCGCCTTCTTCCGCAGTCCAGACCACCCGCGAACCATCAGCCGACACAGCACCAGACGCCCACAAACCACCCACACCATTCGCGCCAGCCACATTCGAGGCACCCGCGATATCTCCATTGGGAAGCACCCCAACGGGAATCACTTCACTATCGGACACCTCATACAAGCGTTCAGACTCCTCCACCAACTGGCGCATGCCATCAGCGGATTCCCCAACAAATTCACCAGGCAACACCTGGTAGCCGGCAACACCACTCCTCCACACGTAATAACCAAATTCGCCATTCCCTCCAGAAAAACCACCCGCTACAAGCGGCACACCGGATGCCACGATCCCATCTTCCAGTTCGCTTGACAGCGACGCAAAGAAATCACCGAAAGGGACTCCTTGTGGTTGAATATTCTGTTGTGTCCAACCTCCCGTAGACGACCGTATCGCCAACTGCGTATTGGCGTTATTGCCAGTACCACCGACCGTTGGAGCGCTCTCGTACTCGACCGTATCACCATCGGCCGCGGCCCGGTAAAGCCCACTCGATTGAGAGGGGACTTCAAGCGCAGGCCAAGCCTCCAACAGATTTACATTCGCTTCATTATTCTCGACAGGGGTCACCATTTCATACACACGACCATCAGGCAACCCACTCACAACCACGGGAAACGTACTGAAAGCCACATCCGCGCCTTCCTGCACAGCACCTTCGTGTTCCACGGCCACAACACGGAAATGATATTGCGTGCTAGGAGTAAGCCCACTCACCTGCTGGTGAACATGAATCGTGGAATAACCATGTTCCACTTCTACTTCCGGCGTGAGCGAACCATACGCTTCACTCGTCCCATACTCAAAATGATAATCAACCGCACGCCCACCAGGATCGATTTCAGCATTCAACGTCACACTACCGGCACCCACACCCGAGAACGAGTCACCACCGACAACCAACGGGGTGAACGTCGTAAAACTAGATATTTCACCCGTATTCGGTCCCTGAGCGTTTTCCACACGCAAACGAAAATCATATTCCGTACCCGGCAAAAGCCCATTGATATCCGCACTCACCGGCACTTCAACAGAACCAGAGGGACTCTCCGCACACGGCACGCTAGTAACGGCATGAAAACCACCATCACCGCCTTCCGTAAGGGTCTTTACCGTGGCCACAACTGATTCGGACGGCGTCAGACCAGACGTTTCGACCGTAAGTTGAGAGACATTAGTGTGCGCCAAGGAACCCCTGAATTCAACCGTATAAGGGCCACCGTCATTGCCCGTAACTTCAACATTACCGCCTCCGACAGATCCGAGCAGTTCGAGAGCGGACTGGACTTCCACGGCGCTCGCGTTATACGGGATCGGCGCGGTAGTTTCCGACTCAAACGTAACGGCAAAATCGCCACCATAAGAGAAGTTGACATTATTACCGCGGCTAGCAGGCGAGAACGTAAGGGTTTGAACCTCATTGGCGAAACTTTCTCTAAACACGGTGCCACTCACGTATTCAAACTCACAACCAGTCACAGGTACACCCGACGGGTTCACCGTCGCGTTCATAGTCGCACCAGTTTCGCTCACATGAGATGCGGACCCCGTCGTCACATTCGGCAACACAACTTCATCGAATACGACCACACGACTCGTCGCCGGTTCAATCGTATAGACCGTACCACCGGAGCTGACAGCCAAACCTTGCCAACTTTCCCCTGCCGACGTACCACCAGCACCAAACGTCGATACGGGTACCGAAGAAAGCTCCCCACTCAAACTAAATTCGGCTATCGCACCGATAGATCCGGAGAAAATCACAGGTTCGACAAAGAGCACACTGTCGGTCGATGGGTCAAATGCAGGATGTTCCAAACCCGGAAAACTATCAATGGGATTACCGTACTTGGAGTACGGTTGATAGAGGCCGTTGACGTAGCGCCAATCGTATTCTACTTCACCAGTAGTCTGGTTTACCTTTATTGGACCTTGCGCCGAGTCCATGTAGAGGTTCCCGCTGGGATCTATAGTCAGGCCAGGTTCCAAACGACCGAATCCAGCTCCTCCTTTTTGGTTCGTGAAAAGATGAATGCGGTTAATAAAGCTGCCTGTATCACTAATCTCCGAAATAAAATTGCCTTCACTAAGCCCAGTAGCAGTTTCGTATTCGCCCACCCAGAGATCCCCAGCTGAATCGACAGCGACAGACACAGGATTATCAAACGGGATGACAGCCCCCGGACACGTACCAGAAGACTGACAGAAACCGGTCAACTGACCCTCATATTCTCCAGTAGCACTGAACTTATCGATCGCCTTATTTGCCCGATCGAGCACATATACATCACCCGCCGATGGATCTCCCAAGTCTCCCGAACTATCGACGGCAAGCCCATCGACGGTCACTGAGATATGCCCTGCTGGGGTTGCAGGCCCCGTCTCCGGTGCTCCTTCCACTTCAAAGGCACCGCTACCATTGAACTGGCCAAGAAAGGCCCCGGTCGAGCTGAACCGCTCAATACGCTCACCGCCAGTATCGGCGACATACACGTCCCCAGCCCCCGGCTGCGTCAACACGGTCGAATCGTTGACAGCGACCGCGGCGGGATCTTCGAACTGACCGTTGCCTTTACCCGGCCCACCGATAGAACCACTCATGATGTGCGTCTTCAGCGCCAGCGCCGGCACACTAGCCAACGCCAACCCACAAACCACCGCACACAACAACACGACAATCATCGAGACCAGCCTGCGAGCACTCATCGACACATTCCCTCCTCAAGAGACACAGCACGACACCCGCCCGCACGCGGGCAACACCCCCCAAACGAAGGGCAAACAAAGACCGCCACAGGCACCCCGCCCACGACGATCGAAGAACAAGAAGCTGAAAGCGCGCCTACAGCACGCGGATGACCAAGCCGGCCCGTACGACCGGCGAGACGCCTGGACCGACCAGCGCTTAGCTGGTGAGCAGCCCGGCCAGAGAGAGAGAGAGAGAGAGAGAGACGCGTCAGCGACGCTGACGCGTCCTATAACGCCAGCAGTCTGAGCACACGGACTCTCAAGCACGTTATTCCCCAATGAAACCACGCGAATACAACTCCCTCTCGGAATGCGACCCGGTCCCTCTCCCAAGGGCCCTACTGAAACCGGTTAGAAGTCAGACCACAGAGGCCAAACCCAACCCGACCTTATGTACGCCCGGCAATCCCGTCTGGAACAGCCATGACCCGAACACTATAAGCAGAGCTAAGTGTACTTGTCAAGTCCTACAGGCAAGAAAAAGCAGACACGAGACCTAAAGACAAGGCCAGGAGGATGCGCAACATGGCCGGGAGGACACGCGCGGGGCTTTGCGCACGACGCCACGAGCCCCGCTTGCGAACCGCCCCAGGCGCGCGGGCGCGCGGCTCCCGCTACCGTGCCACACACAATGCGCCGCACCAAGATCGTCGCCACCATCGGCCCCGCCTCGCGTGAGCCCGACACGCTGCTCGCAATGGTGCGCGCCGGCATGGACGTGGCGCGGCTGAACTATTCCCACGGCACGCTGGCCGAGCACGAGGAGACCGTGCACCGCGTGCGCGATGCGGCTGGGCGTGCCGGGCGGCCCGTGGCGATTCTGCAGGACCTGCCCGGGCCAAAGCTGCGGATCGGGCCGCTGCGCGAGGACATCGTCGAGCTGAAGCCCGGCGACATGGTTACGTTCACGTGCGGGGAGGAGCAGGTCGGCGACGCTCGCCATATGTCGATCACCTGGCCGGGGTTGGCGGCGGCGCTCACGCCCGATGAGGTGCTGTATCTCGCCGACGGCTCGGTGCGTCTGCGCGTGTCCGCCGTGCGCGCCGGCGAGAACGAGGTCGACGCCGAGGTCGAGGTCGGTGGCGCTGTCGCATCGCGCCAAGGACTGAACATCCCCGGGCCCGCGCACACGCTGCCCTCCGTCCCCGAGGAGGATCTGGAGCTGCTGCGCCACGGCGAATCGATCGGCGTGGACATGGTCGCGCTGTCATTCGTGCGCTTTCCCTTAGACGTGGAAGCCGTGCGCGAGCACACGCGCCTACCCCTGATCGCGAAGATGGAGAAGCCGCAAGCGGTCGAACACGCCGAGGCGATCATCCGCGCCGCCGACTGCGTGATGGTCGCGCGCGGAGACCTCGGCATCGAGATGCCGATCGAGCAGGTGCCGGCCGTGCAAAAGGCCCTGCTCAAGCAGGCTGGCTACCTGGCGCGACCATCGATCACCGCCACACAGATGCTCGACTCGATGGTCACCTCCTCGCGGCCGACGCGCGCCGAGGTGGCCGATGTCGCCAACGCGATCCTCGACGGCACCGACGCGGTGATGCTCTCCCAGGAGACGGCGATCGGCGCCTACCCCGTGGGCGCCGTGGAAATGATGGCGTCGGTGGCGATCGAGGCGGAGAAGATCGCGCCCTATGAGGACTGGAACACCTCGCGCGTACGCCGCGCCGAAGCCGATCCCGCCCACACCGTCGCCCACAGCCTCTGCCTCGCCGCGCGCGAACTGCACCTCGACGCCCTAATTGTGCCCACGCTCTCGGGCCGCTCCGCGCGCTTGGTCTCCGCCCACCGCCCGACCGTCCCGATCTACGCGCTCTCCCCCGGCCGCGAGACGGTACGCCGCTGCGGACTGATGTGGGGGGTACAGGCAAGCTCGATTCGCCGCCACGAGACCACCGAGGAGCTGATCGCCGACTCGGCCCGCCGGGTGGTCGAGCTGGGCTGGTGTGAGAAGGGTCAGCGCGTCGGCATCACCGCCGGCCTGCCTAGCGGGCGACCCGGCACCACCTCGCTCATGCAGATCCAGGTGCTGTAGCGCTCAGTCCTGTGCGCTCGTAGAACTCCGCCTCTTGGCGACCAAGCTCGGTCACGGGCGCGTCCCCGTACATCCACTCGCGCGCGATCCGGTGCCAGTTGTTGCACGTGCATAGCTGCCCAAGCACCGCCAGGGTCATCGTCTCCATGCGCCGACCGAATAGATGCTCCGGCTGGATTCGTTGGTGGCGCATCTCGCGGAAGTAGATGGAGCCCGGGCCCGTGGCCTTCATTATCACCTCGGTGACATACTCGGGCGAGAGCGCCACCTCTTCGTCGTCAGACGCATACCACGAGATCGACTCCAGCGCGAACGCCAGCAGGTGGTCGGCGTTCGTGCGCTCGGGTTTCGGCAGGAAGCCAGACTCGGCCATCAGCGACTGCAGTCTCAGCGCGTCGCCCTCGCTCACCGCGCGCTGGACGGCCATCTCCAATTCTACGGGCCCGCGCTCCAAGCGCTTGAACAGCCCGAAATCTAGAAATGCGACACGCCCGTCGGAAAGCAGCATGAAGTTGCCAGGGTGGGGATCGCCCGAGAACTGGCGGTGGCGATACAGGCATCCGAGGTAGAAGCGGAAGACGATCTCCCCGATCCGGTTGCGCTCGGGTTGCGGATACTGCTTCAGCTGCTCGAAGCCGACACCCTCCACGAACTCGCTGACCAGTACCCGCTCGCGCGAGAGCTCACTCACCACTTCCGGCACCACGATGAACGGATGGTCCCTGTAGATGCGTGCCAGCGAGCGCTGGTTCTGAGCCTCGAGCTCGTAGTCGAGCTCCTCGGCGATGCGCTCACGGATCTCCGCCGTCACCGCCTTCACGTCCAGGCTCGGCGTCATCCGCTTCAGCAGGCGCATGATCATCTCCAGGCTCTGCATGTCCGCGCGCACCGCCGCCGCAACGCCTGGATACTGCACCTTCACAGCCACCTCGCGGCCATCGTCCTTGAGCCTGGCCCTATACACCTGGCCGATCGACGCCGCCGCGATCGGCTCCTGCTCGAACTCGGCGAACACGTCAGAGACCTTCTCTTCGAGGTCGGCCTCGATCACTCGCTTCATCTGCTTGAAAGACACAGTCGGCGCCGAGTCGCGCAGCTTGCCGAGCTCGCGCTGGAACTCCTCTCGGTGCTCCTCCGGCACGAGCCCCACGTCAAGAAACGACATCATCTGCCCCAGCTTCATCGCTGCGCCCTTCATCGTCCCGAGCACCGCCACGATCTGCTTGGCCGTCTCCAGCTGCCGGCGCGCGCTCGCCTCCTGCGCTGCCTGCTCGCTGCGCGTTACGTTCGCAGCCTTAGTCCCGAACTGCTTGACCGCCTCGCTCGCCGCAAGCCTTCCCACTGTGGCCGTGCGGCGCACACGCGATGTTGGGATCTTCTCCTGCGCCACCCTTTGATCCTAGGGGTGGCTCGGCAGTTCGACGCGCGACCCCGGCACGATGTCATCGCGGCCGTCGGCCCAGCGCACCCATGCCTTCTTGCCACCGTCGTAGTCGTCGGCAAGCAGCACCAGCGTCGCCGGCTCCCCCAGCGCCATGCAAGGGTCGGTCCCCTCTGGGTCCAGGCCGCGCCATACGCGTATGAAGGGGTTGCGCTCCCACTCGCGCGCGACCGTGGTCGCCTCGGTGTGACCCGGATACACGACCGTCTCGCCCGGCAACTCCATCAGCGTGCCCATGATCGAGTCGCGCAGATCGGTATAGGTCGTGTGGCCCGGCGCTCGCACGCCCCCCACACTGCCCTCGAACAGCGTGTCCCCGGTAAACACCACGGCATCGCCGCCCTGAAAACCACCAGGTCCCCCGCCCGTAGCAAAGCGCGGAGTCGGCTGGCCACTCACAGCGGACACCAGAAACGACAGCATCCCCGCGGTGTGCCCCGGCGTTTTCAGCGGCCGCACCTCAAGGCCACCGAAGCCAAGCACTTCGCCCACCTCGATCGTGCCCAGCTTCGTCCCCTTGCCGAGCGCGTCGCCCATCTCCTGAAGTGACTCGCGCTCGATCGGATCGAGCAGCACCTCAAGCCGTGGCCAGCGCTTGCGCAGCGCCCCCAGCTCGCTCACATGGTCGAAGTGGTGGTGGGTCAGAAGCACATGCGTAGGCTCAATCTCGTGCCGCTTCGCCGCATCCACTAGCGGCGCCACGGGGCCCCCCGCGTCCACGAAGAAGCCTGGCCCACCCTCGCCGTCGGCGATGAGATAGGCGTTAGACAGAAACTGCTCGCTCATCGAGCGCTCGACGATCATCGCGGCATCCTCCCACGTTGCCCTCCTCGCCGCCACCCGCGCCACACCGGGGCCTGGCTTGCCGGCCAATCCGACTGCGCGAATATCGGCCCTCCGTACACATCGGCGTACGTCGCAGCGTGTGCCCTGTCGCCCACCAATAGAGCCGCTATCAGCCTAGTTCGGTCTTGACATACACACCGCCGTATGGTTTTGTGGCAGGGCATCGCTATCAAGACTTGACAACACTAGGGGGAGGGGCTTACCGATCATGTTCCACGATTCGACGTGGCTCAGAAGGACACGCGCTGGACGGATCGGCCTCGCGCTGCCGCTCGGCCTGCTGCTGACGTACGTGCTACTCGCCGGCTTTGCCTCCAGCGCGCTTGCCACCGGCTACGACGTGCGCGGGGAATGGAAATTCTCATTCGTGGTCACGGGCATGGGCACCACACCCGGCACCCTGCTGATCGAAACCGTCAACGGCGCCGGCGAATACTCCGGCACGCTCGTTCTGCAAGACGGGCCGATCTCGATCCCGGGCACCGTTACCGGCAAGGTCACCGGCACCGAAGTCACGGTCAACACCGTCGCGCCCACTCCCGATGGCACGCTCTACTTCAAATCCACCACCGGCACGATCGAAAGCGCCACCAACACGGTCACGGGCGAAGGCATCTACACCGTCGAAAAGACCCCGGGAGTGATCGAACCGGTCGGGACCGGCACGATGAGCGGCACCCGAGTTCGGGATTGGGAAGAAATCGAAAAAGAACAGCAGCGCAAGCGCGAAGAAGCCGAAGAAGAATCGGCCCGCCAAAACATCCGCGGCGAATGGGAACTCACCGTCAAATTCGGCCCCGAAACGACGCACGGCGTGGCGATCGTCAGCGCGGATGCCAGCCAAGCGAACATATTCACCGCCGCCAGCGCCGTGTTTGAAAAAGTGGACCCCGGCACCTTCACGGGCACACTCGAACATGGCAAAGCAACGGTCACCGTGACCACCCAGGCGATCGGCCCACTGCCGGCCACCACGTTCACCAGCAGCACGATGACCGTCACCTCCGCGGCCGATCCGACATCGATGTCGGGCACCGGAATATTCGCCGCCGGCGGCGAGGAAGTACCCGGGGAACTCACCGCGACGCGCATCCACAGCTATGCGGAAGTACAAGCACGCGAAGCCCAGGAAGCCAAAGAAGCACAGGAAGCCAAGGAAGCAAGAGAAGCTCAGGATGCAAGGGAAGCCAAAGAAGCTCAAGAAGCCAAGGAAGCTCAAGAAGCCAAGGAAGCCCAGCAGGCCAGAGAAATCAAGGCAACCGAAGAAGCTCGGTTGAAGCTGGCCCAGGAAGCAAAAGAACGGCTCGAACGCGAAGACGCCCCGAAAACGCCGCCTGTCGTGGTCCCGCTTGTGGCCCCGCTCGCTTCCGCCGAACCGGGCGCCAAAACGTTTGCGGTCGCCGGCTCGGGCTCGCTTGCGCTCGTGCTGGCAAACCCCAACGCCTACTCGGTGCAGGGTCACTTCACGCTCACGGCTCCTGCAGCGAGCAGCGCGAGCAAGACATCCGGCAAAAAGGGCAAAGCCAAGACAGTCTCGCTCGGCAGCGGCTCCTTCACGATCGTCGCCAATGGACACGAGACGCTGAAGCTCAAACTGTCGGCGGCCGGACGGACAGACTTGGCGCACCACAAGACGCTGCGCGTCACGTTGACCGTCGTCACCGACGCAAGCGGCATGAGCGGGGTGAGCAAGACCTACAGCATTACGCTGCACGCTTCCGGGTCAGGGCACCACAAGGGCTGAGGGGACCTTGCCCTACGGAGCGACCCGCGCCGTGTGGCGGGTCGCTCCGTAGACTGGTGTCATGCCACTCATCCACACCTGCTATCGCATCGGCGACATCGACCGCTCGATCGCCTTCTACAACGCGCTCGGCTTCCAGGAGGTCGGACGCATCCCGATCGGCGATGAGGCGATCAACGTCTTCATGAACCAGCCCGGCGACGGCGACATGCCACACCTGGAGCTGACCCATAACTTCGGCGTGAGCTCCTATGACATCGGCTCGGGCTACGGCCACATCGCGATCACCGCATCCGACCTCGACGGTCTGCTCGTCCGCCTTGCCGAGCAGGGCATCGAGCCCGAGAAGCCGCCTTATTCAGTACGAGAGGGCGGCTCGCGGCTTTGCTTTGTGAAAGACCCCGACGGGTATCGAATCGAGATCATCGAGCAGGGGTGAACGGCAGCGCTCGCCTCAAATAGCGACGGTCGACGGCCCAACCAACTTCGCCAGGTTCTCCAAATACCGCCCGCTGCCCACGTCCTGGCGCCACTGCAGCGGACCGCGCACCGAGCCGGCACACTCCACAAGCCGTAGCCGCGCCTGCTCCAGCGTAGGCGCGGTCGTGACAAGCGCCACCGCCCGGGAGGTGCCCACGGTGCGATATGTGTTCTCCTTCTCGCTGCTCTGAACGGCTGAAGCGAAGAACACGTGGCATCCCGCTCGCCCACTTGCGTCGGGCGCTTCGAGCGCCACGCGGTCGAGCTCGAACTCATATGGCTCGCCCATGCGCAATGCGTAGTCGGGCGAGACCAGATACAGCACAAGCGACGCTTCCTTGCGTAGCTCGACATCGGCCGTACTCAGCGTGCCGGCGGCCAGGTGCCCCATCACATAAGGCCAATCGCCCTCGAACAGGCTCATGATGTTCATGCACTCCGGATCGCCGAAGCGCGCGTTGAACTCGATCACCTTGACACCGCTTGAGGTGGCGAAGAAGCCGCTGTTCATGATGCCGGTGAAGCGACGCCCGAGCTGGCCGAGTCGCTCGATTACCCGTTGGATGATCGAGCACGCCTGACGGTACTGCGCCTCGCTCAAGAACGGCAGTGTGGCATCGGCAAGCGAGAGCGAGCCCATTCCGCCAGTGCCCGGTCCCTCATCGCCGTCGTAGCGATACGGATAATCGTAGGTCGGGGCGGGGAAAACCGTCGTCTTACCGTCGCTGATCGCCTGGATCGTGAACTCGGCGCCGAGGATCTTCTCCTCGATCAGCACCGAGTCCCCGGGCGCAGCACGTGCCAACAGCTCGCGCGCATACTCGCCAGCCGCCTCGTGATCGGCCAAGTGCGGACCCATCACCTTGACCCCCTTGCCACCCGTCAACCCGGAGGGCTTGACCACCACCGAAGTGGAGCCGAACGAGTCGATCGCCTCGCGCACCTCCTCGGGCGCGTGCACAACCCGCAGCAGTGGCACCGCCTCGGGCGCGACTTCCGCCAGCAGCGTGCGCGCGAACGCCTTGTTCCACTCGATCTCCGCACCCGCGCGGGTCGGCCCAACCGCAGCGATGCCCTGCGCCAGCAACGCGTCGACCACGCCGGCGGCCAGCGGCTCGTCGGCGCTCACCATCGCGATATCGATTTCGCGCGTGCGCGCGAACGCTGCAACGGCACGCGGATCGCTGACATCGCCGATTTCGTAGCTGCCTCCAGAAGCGTCGGCGCTCGCCAGGAGCGATGGATTCTCGTGGCCCATGAACGCATGCAACTCGCTGTGCTGGGCCATACGGAAGGCAAGCGCGCTCTCCCGTCCGCCATGGCCGATAATCAGAGTGCGCATCCGGCGGCGATTGTATCCCTGGCACCGCCGCCCCAGTTCCGCCCGGGAGAATGCCGGCGCTCTCGCAGCCTGCCTATAGTGGTCGCGCTGTGGAACTTGGCTTGGCCACCTTCGCCGATGTCGCCCCGGGTGCCTCCCCCGCGCGCGTCGCCGAGCGTCTGCGGGAGCTACTGGAGGAGATCGAACTGGCCGACCGCCTGGGCCTACAGGTGTTTGGAGTCGGCGAGCACCATCGCCGCGACTACTCGGTGTCCGCACCCACGATCGCCCTCGCGGCGGCGGCCGCGCGCACCGAGAAAATCCGCTTGTCGAGCGCCGTCACGGTACTCAGCTCAGCTGACCCGGTGAGCGTGTTCGAGGAGTTCGCGACGCTCGACCTGCTCTCCGGCGGGCGCGCCGAGATCATGGCCGGACGGGGCTCGTTCACGGAGTCTTTTCCTTTGTATGGCTATGAGCTGGACGACTACGACGAGCTGTTCGCGGAGAAACTGGAGCTGTTGCTCGCGCTGCGCGCCTCAGAGAGCGTCACCTGGTCAGGGCGCCATCGCGCCGCACTGCACGAAGCCGCCATTTACCCGCGCCCATTGCAACAGCCGCTGCCAGTATGGATCGCGGTTGGCGGTACGCCCGCCTCGGTCGCCCGCGCCGGGATGCTCGGCTTGCCCCTGATGATCGCCATCATCGGTGGCGCGCCCGCTCGCTTCGCACCGCTGGTTGAGCTTTATCGCGAGGCGGCCCGGCGAGGCGAGGCCGCGCGAGCCGGCGAGACAAACGACACCGGCGAAACGCGGCAAGCCGAGGACACGACGCGGGGCGGCGACACTGGCTCCTCGCACCTGGCGGTGGGCATCAACTCGCACATGTACATAGCGGACACCGCCAGGCGCGCGGCCGATGAGTTTTTTGGGCCGTACTCGCAGATGATGAACCGCATCGGGCGTGAGCGCGGTTGGCCGCCGATGAGTCGCGCGCAGTTCGATGCGGGCTGCGCGCCGGAGGGCCATCTGCTCGTGGGCACACCAGAGCTGGTGGCGGAGAAGATCCTCGCCCACCACGAACTGTTTCACCACGATCGCTTCCTCGGCCACATCAGCGTCGGCGTGCTGCCCCACGAAAAGGCGCTGCGCGCCACCGAACTGTTCGCTAACGAGGTGGCACCGCTCGTGCACGCGAGACTCGCTGCCACCGACCCCACCGGCAACACTGGTTCCGCTGGTCCGTCCACCAGTGCCGGCGCTAACCTTCCTGCCAGCGATGGCTGACACGGGCAAGATCGCCAAGAACCTGGAGCGCTTCGCGCAGGCAGTCGCGGCGCACGACCGTGAGAACCCTACGCATACCGCGTACGGGATCGGACTTGCGCACTTCGACATGGAGCGCCTCGGCCTGGAAGAGGGCGAGGAGATCCTGCCTGGCATCACGATCCACTTGGACGGCGGGCAGAGTTCGAACTTCCGCGTGCTGTGCGACGGACAGCACGACGAGGGCGCGGTCGAGTCCGAGGAGGAGGTCGTCAAGGCCGTGTCCACGCAGGCACTGCCGATGATCTCGCCGGGCTCCTCTCCGCGCGAGTTGTGATTAACCTTTTTTGGCTAGTACAGTAGTAACTACATTTCGTAGCTACTACTGCGCTCTTTAAAAAGAGTAACAACCAACACCCGCCCCGTGCCCGTGCGCGACCTGACCAGCCGTCCCCGCTACCCGATTCGTCCTGCGATCCTCGCCACAAGCCGCTCGATCGTCGGGCAGGCGATGCCATGACGCGCAGCTGCACGCAGCACAGCACCCGGGATCGCGTCTAGCTCAGGGGGACGCCCGGCGGCAATGTCGCGCTGCATCGAGCTGCCGAGCGTGTCGTGCGCTGCGGTCAGCTCACCGAGCGGATCGCCGCTCGGGATCGACGCACCCTCTGCCCGCGCCACCGCACAACCCTCCTCGATCGCGCCGACGAGATCGGCGCGTAGCTCCGGCGTCGAGCGGATCGATCCCAACGTCAGGTCGTATGCGCTCGTGGTGCACGCAAGCGCATTGAGCCGCACGAGCTTCGACCACAGTACCTGTGGCTCAGAATCGCCAACTCGCGCTGGGATGCCGGCATCGGAGAGCGTGCTCGCCAGCTGCTCCATTGGCGCACGCGCGGCAGAGTAGCGCGAGGCCATCTCCACGCGCAGGAACTTGCTCGTGTGGACGACGACGCCCGCCTCGGGACGGTCGGCCTCGACGCGAATCGTGCCAGCCACGACCGTCTCCGCCTCAAAGCGCTCGCGCAACAGGGCAACGTGATCGAGCCCGTTGAGCAGCGGCAACACGAGCTTTGGCGTGACCGTCACTCGCTCCAGTGCCTCGGACAAACCGGCGGCCTTGGTAGCCACGATCAGCACGTCTACTGGCTCATCGATCAGCGCATCCACCGGCTCATCGAGCCGCGTGACCGCCAACGGCTGTGCGACGAAATCCCCGAGCAGCACGCTGTTCACACGCACACCACGAGCCGAAATCGCGGCCATGGTCGAGTCGCGCGCCACGACGACCACCGGCGTGCCCGCGCGCGCCAGCGCACCGGCAACCAGCCCACCGACCCCTCCGGGCCCGAGCACCGCGACCCTCACGACAGCGGATCCACGAGCACGCCCGGATTCATGATGCCGCGCGGGTCCACAGCGGCCTTGGCGCCGCGCAGCGCGGCGGCGAACGGGTCGGGCCGCTGGCGGTCATACCAGGGCCGATGATCGCGGCCGACCGCGTGGTGGTGGGTGATGGTGGCGCCCTCGCCGATCAGCACCTCGGAGACGGCAGCCTTGATCGCCTGCCACTGCTCGACCTCTTCACCGCGCTGTGCGGGGGCGAGCACCGTGTAGTAGGGGGCCGGCCCGTCGGAATACACGTGGGTGAAGCGGCACGACACGTGCGCGACGCCGCTCACGTCCTCGGCGGCCGCGCGCGCGGCACCCATGACACGCTCGTGGAAGGCGGGGAAGCGATCCCACGTGATCGCCGTCTCGAACGTCTCCGACAGCACACCCATCGCGACAAAGATGTCACGCACGTAGGGCGCACGCAGGAACGCTTCGCGCCAGACACCCACGCCGCTCGGCTGCGCGACGGAGCCGGAGCCACCACTACCCTCGCGGTTATCCGAACCGTTGCCGCTGCCGCGCCGCTCGCCGAGCACGCCGCCATGCTCGGCGCAAATCGCAAGCGCCCGATCCATTGCGAGATCTATCGGGTGGTCGCTCGACTCGAAGCCAAGCACCAACAGTGCGTAGCTACCGTCGCCGGACATCGTGAAGCGCGCCTCGGCGGGGTCGATCAAGCGGCAATTGCTCGGGTGAAGACCTGACTGGGAGAGCGCACGTACGCACTCGGCGCCAAGCGCGAACGTGGGAAAGCGCACCCCCGCCGACGCACGATGAACGGGCCGCGGCTGGACACGCACCCATGCCTCCGTGACCACCCCGAGCGTGCCCTCCGAGCCGACGAGTAGCCGATCTGGGCTGGGGCCGGCGCCTGAGCCGGGCAGGCGTCGCGAAGCCCACACCCCGGCGGGTGTGAGCGCGCGCACCGACTCGACGAAATCCTCGATGTGCGTCCACACGGTCGCGAAATGCCCGGCGGCGCGTGTCACGATCCATCCACCGAGCGTGGAGAGCTCGAACGACTGGGGAAAGTGGCGCAGGGTGAGACCGTGCTCGGCCAGTTGAGCCTCCAGTTCGGGCCCGCTCGCACCGCCCTGGATGCGCGCGGACCGCGAGACGCTGTCGACCTCGACCACCCGGTTCAGCCGTCCAAGATCGATCGAGATGGCACCGTTGTAGGTGCCGTCCACATCGGGCTGCACGCCGCCCACGACGCTCGTGCCACCCCCATAGGGGATCGCGGCGACCCGCTCGGCCGAGCACCACTCCAGCAGCCGTTCGATGTCGATCTCATCGCGCGGGCGCGCGACGAAATCCGGAGGACTGGAGAACTGGCCGCGGAAACCTCGCACCACGTCGCTGTAGGACTTGCCAAGCGCGTGGCACGCGCGCGCGTGCGTGTCGCTCAGGCAGATCGGGGCAAGTGCCGAGGGCGCAACCACCCGCGGCGCGGACAACAAGAGCGCATCGAGGCTCATCGGCGACTCGACCTCGACAGGCGGAAACCCAAGATGGGCGGCAAGCCCGCCGGCGGCGGCGCGCACCTCCTCGGGCGAGGGCTGCTCGTCCTCATAGCCCCAACCCCAGTGCTTGCGCCGGCGCGCGGTCATCGGGTGCGAGGCATTGTCATTAGCTGCGAGTGTAGGGAGACATTGGCACACGCACACGCTGCCGCGACATCTTTACTCGTGCCGCACTCGCGAGCACTAGCCTGTGTGTAGATGGCGAGCAGAGCCGAGCCCCAGACGAACGAGATGCCGATAATCCTGGCGCGTGGGCCGTGGGAGCTCGGCCAGGTGAAGACACGCTGGCGCGCCGAGCATTACGAAGCGCCGCGCGAGCACGTCGCGGCAGCCGACGCGGAGATCGCCGCACTGCGCGCACGCGACTCGCCCAGCCACGACGGCTTGGCGGGCAGACTCCTCGATTACAAGGACACTCCGCACGGGATCGAGCTCGATATGCAACCGCTGCGATGGGCGCTGCGGCTGGTCGCGGGTGACGCGTCGTGCAGCGTTGCCGCGCTGTGCGTGACACGCTCGGCCGACGGGCGCTGGCTGGCGGGCAGACGCGCGGCGTGGCTGGCCTCGTGGGCGGGACGCTGGGCGCTCGGGGCCGGCGGTGCCGTGGACCTCGGCGAGAACCCGGCCGACACGCTCGTCAGGGAGCTGCGCGAGGAGTGGTCGGTGACACCCGAGCGCGTGCGCGGCGAGGCGCTCATACGCTTGCCGCACAGGCTCGTGATGTTTGTCGGGCAAGCGTGGCTCCAAGAGGGCGCCGAGGTGACGCCTGATCATGAGCACGACGAGTATGCGTGGTGGCCGAGCAACATCGATGAGTGGCCGCCAGAGGCCGGCGAGGGCCTGAGCCGAATGGCGCGGTGGCTGTCTGAATGACACCGCGCAGCGGCGAAGCCGCCGAGCAGCCATCCACCCCCGTCGACCTATCGAAGCTGGACACAATCACGGCGAGCAGTCACTTCTCCCCGGCCTTCACACCGCTGAAGTGGACGTCGTTCTTTCACTCATGCGTGTACACCTCGCTGTTGATCTGTGCGTTCGCGCTCGGTAAACCACAACCAGAGACGTTCGTGCTCGGATGGACGCACGGACTGCTGTGGATCGGAATGTCTCTAGCGTGCATCGTCGCCGCGCGCACGAGAGTTGTCTCGCTTCGGCTGGCGGTCGCGGTCGCGGTGCTGGGCGGGATCGGGCCTTTTTTCGGGAGTTACGAGTTCGTGCGTGAGCAGCGCCGCCGCACCAAATCGGGTACACCCGCGGCCGGGGCGTCCACTTCTACTCCCCTGGGTGTGCCCGAGCGCCCACCCGCAGGTGGTTCCGCCAGCCAGTCGCGCTAGAGTGACGCCAGATGGCGTCCGGCACTACGATCAAGCAAATGATCGACGTCGTGACCCCTGCCGCCGGCGAGTCGGTCACCGAGGGAACAATCCTCGAATGGCACGTCAAGGTCGGCGACTACATCAAGGTCGACGACACGATAGTTGAGATATCCACCGACAAGGTGGACGTCGAGCTGCCGTCACCCGCAAGCGGAACGGTCGTTGAAATTCTGGCCGAGGAGGGCGACACCGTCGGCGTGGGGCAGGTGATCGCACGATTGACCGCCGAGGAAGGTGGACAGTCTCAAGCCTCGGCGGGGTCGAGTGGGCCGTCAAGCGGTGACGGCACCGGCGAGCCGGTCGGGGCAAGTGACACGCAACCCGCGGCGGGCGGCGCCACACAGGCGGTCGGAGCTCCCCCGGCGAACGTCGGGTCCGGCAAGGATCCCTTCACCGATGTCATGGGAGGAACAAAGCGCGGTTCCAATAGAGCCGACGACGGCGAGGTTGTCGCGGCAAACGCGTCTCCGGTCGCCAAGCGAGTGGCCGCGGCCGAGAACGTGAATCTTGCCGGCGTGGCGGGCAGCGGTCCGGGTGGGCGGATCGTGAAGGCCGATGTGATCGGCGCCGCGGCCGCCGGAAACGGCGCCGGGACCAACGGCTCGGCCACCGCACAGTCAGGAGCGCCGGCCAGCGAGCGCCAGCCGATCAAGGGCGCCGCGGCGATGCTCGCCCGCTACATGGACGAGTCGCGCTCGATCCCCACTGCCACGAGCTTCAGGACACTGACCGTGACGGTGCTCGACGGGCGCAGGCGCGAGTTGAAGGCGGCCGGGCGCAAGGTGTCCTTTACGCACCTAATCGCCTACGCGATCGCACAGGCAGCGGTCGAGATGGACACGATGACCCATCACTTCGAGCAGACCGACGGCAAGCCGTATCGCATCGACGATGGGCAGGTGAACCTGGGTCTGGCCGTGGATGTGCAGAAGAAGGACGGCACGCGCACACTGATGGTGCCGGTGATCCGCGACGCCGGCGCGTTGCCCTTCGAGAGCTTCCTGGCGGCTTATGACGCGCTCGTGGAGAAGGCACGCACGAACACGCTGACGGCCGACGACCTGGTGGGCGCGAACATCACGCTCACCAACCCGGGCGGCCTCGGCACCGTGGCCTCGGTGCCGCGACTGATGAGCGGCCAGGGCACGATCGTGGCGACCGGCTCGATCGCCTATCCCGTCGGCCTCGGCGCAATCGGCGAGCGGATCGGAGCGGAGAAGGTCATGACGATGACCTCGACTTACGACCACCGCGTGATTCAAGGGGCAGAGTCGGGGCGCTTCCTGGCGCTGGTAGAGGGACGCTTGCAGGGCGAGCACGACTTCTACGAGGGCGTGTTTGCCTCGCTCGGCGTGGAGATCGGACCCGCTCCGAGCGCGCCGGCGCCCACACCCGCGCCTGCCGCGGCGGCTCCGCTTCAGGCAAGCGCGCCGGACGAGCAGATATTGCAGGCAGTACAGGCGGCGAGCACGCTGGTGCATCGCTTCCGCAGCCACGGTCATCTCGCCGCGCGGCTGGATCCGTTGGGCTCAGAGCCCGAGGGGGAGCCGCAGCTCGATCCTGAAACAGCGGGCTTGACTCCACAAGTGATGGCGCAGATACCGGCTCGCATCCTGCGCATGTATGTGCCGGGCGAGACGCTTGCCGAGGCACTGCCGAATCTGCGCCAGACCTACTGCGGCACGATCGCGTATGAGATCGAGCACATCTCCTCGCATAAGCAGCGCGTGTGGTTGCGCGAGCAGATCGAGTCGGGTGCCTTCCGCCAGCCACTTGGAGCGGAAGCGCGCACGGCGCTACTGAAGCGCCTGATCGAGGTGGATGCACTGGAGCGCTTTATGCACAAGGCGTATCTCGGCCAGCACCAGTTCTCGATCGAGGGACTGGACATGACCGTGCCGATGCTCGACGAGCTGATCCAGCTGGCTGCCGGTATCGGCGGCCAGGAGGTCGTCGTGGGAATGGCGCACAGGGGCCGGCTCAATGTGCTCGCGCACAACCTGGGGCGCCCCTACGACACTATCTTCGCCGAGTTCGAGGGTGCATCGACGCTCGAGGCGGTGACAACGATTCCTCAGGGCGGCACCGGCGACGTCAAGTATCACCACGGCACGCAGGGCTCCTACCAGCTGCCCGACGACGGCACGATCCGGGTGAACCTGGAGTCCAACCCAAGTCATCTGGAGTACGTCTCCCCGGTCGTTGAGGGCGCCACGCGCGCCGCGCAAACCTCGCGCAGTGGGCCGCGCGCCCACCAGGACACCAACGCGGCGGTACCGATCGTGATCCACGGTGACGCATCGTTCCCCGCGCAGGGCGTGGTGGCCGAGACGCTGAACCTGCAGGCGCTGGACGGCTACCAGGTGGGCGGGACCGTCCACCTGATCATGAACAACCAGATCGGCTTCACCACCGACCCCGACGATGCCCGCTCCACGCGCTGGGCCTCGGATCTGGCAAAGGGCTTCGACGTGCCGATCATCCACGTCAACGCCGACGACGTGGCTGCCTGCATGAGCGCGGTGCGCCTCGCCTTCGCCTTCCGCCAGGAGTTCGGGCACGACGTGCTGATCGACCTGATCGGGTATCGCCGCTTCGGCCACAACGAGTCCGACGAGCCCGCCTATACGCAGCCGGAGATGTACGCGAAGATCAAGACGAAGAAGCGCGTGTATGAACTGTGGGCCGAGCAGCTCGTGGGCGACGGCGTCGTCAGCCGCGAGGACGTGGAGCGCCTCGGCCAAGAGGTGTGGGACAACCTCACGATCCTGCACCAGCGCTTGAAGGCGAAGATCGCCGCCGCGGCGGCCGAGGGCTCCGTCGAGCAGAGCACCGGCGAGTATCAGCTCGATCGCTCACCCAGCCCCGAGGTGGACACGGCGGTGGCAGCCGCGCGTGTGCGCGAGCTGGGCTTGGAGCTGCTGCGCACGCCCGAGGAGTTCACGGTGCACACGAAGCTCGTCAAGCAACTTGAGCGCCGTCGCGAGGCGCTCGTCGAGAACGACGGCTCGGCGGGCGACGCTAGTGCGGAGAAGGCACCGGCGCGAATCGACTGGGCGCACGCCGAGGCGCTGGCGTTCGCCTCGCTGCTGACCGAGGGCACGCCGATCAGGCTCACTGGCCAGGACACCGAGCGCGGCACGTTCAGCCAGCGCCACCTGGTGCTGCACGACGCGAAGACGGGACGCGCGTTCTGCCCGATCCAGTCACTGCCGGAGGCACTGGCGCCGATGGAGCTGCACAACAGCCCACTATCGGAGCTCGCGTGTATGGGCTTTGAGTATGGGTACAGCCAGGAGGCGCCGGAGACGCTCGTGCTGTGGGAGGCGCAGTTCGGCGACTTCGTTAACTCCGCGCAGGTGATCGTCGACCAGTTCATCGCCTCGGGCCTTGCCAAGTGGGGGCAGACTTCGCGCCTAACCTTGCTACTCCCGCACGGGTATGAGGGCTCGGGACCCGAGCACTCCTCCGCTCGCCTGGAGCGCTTCCTCGCACTTGCTGCCGAGGGCAACATGCGCGTCGCCAACCTGACGACGCCCGCGCAGTACTTCCACCTGCTGCGCCGCCAGGCGCTGATCGCCAAGCAGCGCCCGCTCGTGATCATGACGCCGAAGTCGCTGCTGAGACTGCCCCAGGCGAGCAACACCGTCGAGGACCTGGCCGAGGGCTCGCGCTTTGAGCCGGTGCTCGCCGAGCCGGGAGTCGCCGCGGAGTCGGTGACACGCCTGGTGCTGTGCACCGGCAAGATCTACTACGACCTCGCCGGCCACTCAGAGCGCCAGGGCAACGACGGCGTGGCGATCGGCCGCGTAGAGCTGCTGTATCCGTTCCCCGAGCGCAACATCAGGGAACTAGTAGCGCGCTACCCACGCCTCACAGAGGTGCTGTGGGCACAGGAGGAGCCGCGCAACATGGGCGCGCGCGCACACATGTTCCCGCGCCTGATGCAGATCATGCCCGAGGGCATTCACTTCGGGTTCGTCGGGCGCCCAGAGCGGGCCAGCCCGGGCGAGGGGTATCCGGCGTCGCACATCATCGAGCAGAGCCGCATCGTCAGGACCGCGGTGAACCTCGACGTGCCGGTGTCGCAATATCCGAAAAAGACCCCGGGGGAGCGCTGATGGGCGCACTGTGGCGACGCTTCATGGCGGTAATGCGCCAGCGCAAACGCAAGCGGCGCGGCTAGCGTCCCCGCCACACCGGCGGGCGCTTCTCGGCAAATGCGGTGGCGCCCTCGCGGGCATCCTGCGAGCCGAACACGGGGTCGGAGATCGCGCTCTGCGCCTCCCACATCTCAGCGCTGGACCAGTCGCCCTGCTCCTGCAGGATGCGCTTGGAGGCGGCCAGCGCCAGGGGCGCGTTGATCGCAATATCGCCCGCCAGGCCCAGGGCCACCTCAACCGCGGCGCCCGGCTCGGCCAGGCGATTGACCAAGCCCAGCTCGGCGGCGCGCTCGGCAACCATCGGCTCGCCGGTGAGCGCCAGCTCCATCGCGACGTTGTAGGGGAGTGAGCGCGGCAGGCGCAAGAGGGCGCCGCCGGCGGCCACGAGCGAGCGCTTGACCTCGGGGATGCCGAGTCGAGCCCCCCGCGCAGCGACGATCAGGTCGCACGCCAAGGCCACCTCCAGGCCACCCGCGACGGCAAAGCCCTCGACCGCCGCGATCAGCGGCTTGACCGACGCACGGCGCACGATCCCGGCAAAGCCGCGGTCGCCGACCCACGGCCGCTCGCCCGTCACGAACGCCTTCAGGTCCATGCCCGCGCAGAAACCCTTGCCGGCACCCGTGAGCACGCCGACGTTGAGCGCCTCGCTGCCGTCGAGCTCGTCAAGCGCGGCGGCAATACCCTCGGCCAAAGCGAGGTTCACCGCGTTGCGCGCCTCAGGGCGGTTGAGCGTGATCAGCAGCACGCTCTCGCGCCGCTCGGTCAGGACAACGTCAGCCTGGTCGGAGTCAACCGGGGAGCTGGAGCTCATGACGTGGACTATGCCGCAAACAGGCGCAGGTCGGGCTCGCGGTTGCCGCGCAGGACTTCGACGTCCACCTCGACGCAATCGATGCCCTCCGCGGCCGCGAGCACGCGCGCCTGCGGCTTGATCCACTTCGCGACCAGCACGCCCCGGCAAGAAGCCATCGCCGGGTCCAGGCGAATGCGCTCCAGATAGCGCGCCAGCTGGCGCACCGAATCCATCGTGGCGACGCGCTTGATCTCCACGGCCACCCACTCATCAGCGGTGTCGCGACACATCAGGTCAACCGGGCCGATGTCGGTTGGGAACTCGCGCCGCACGAGCCGGAAACCCTCACCACACCAATGCGGCGCGTCGGCAAGCAATTCCTGCAGTTCCCGCTCAAGCCCTTCCTTCTCGAGCGACACGAGCACGTCGAGCTCGTGATCGACGTCGGCGAGCACCTCCGCGACCGCGATCTCCAGGCGCTCGTCCGCACGATGCTTGCGCACGAGTAGACCCACCAACGCGCCGCTGTCGTCGCGCTCCTCGCTGAACACCGTGGGCGGGGTCATCCAATTCAGCGGCTTGACGTTGGGCGAACCACCGTCGGCCCACACCATGAACGTGCCATCCCCCTTGCACATCAACAAGCGCACGGCCTCCGGTAGCACGGTGGTGGTGCGACCGATATAGGTGACCTCACAGCGAGCGACGATCAAACGCACCGGCGGACGGTATCCGCCGAGCCGGACTACTCGTCGTCCTTGTGCGCCTCCATGTTCATCGCCTCGCGAAACTCGCGCATGCCCTTGCCGAGCGCGCGCGCCACTTCGGGCAGCCGCTTGGGGCCGAGCACGATCAAGGCGATGGCGCCGATGAACAGCAGGTGAACGGGACTGTCGATTCCCACTACCCATCAGGCTAGCGCGTGTCTCGCGACCCTGGACTACCTCGAGGATCTTTTTGATGGCTGAGCCAGCCAGCGCGACGAGACGCGGGGCCGGCAGGAGCTGAATTTCGCCGAGTGCCCGCAAAGGCCGCCCACACCGCTAAACGCAGGCATTCGCCGCCGACGCGCCTCGTACTCTCTGGCGCGTGGCGCAGGAAACCTCACGCCAGCCCGGACGCCCCTACCCGCCGGCCGCCGCTTCCGAGCCGTTCTGGCCGGCGCAGGCAACGATCGTCGTGGCGATCGGATTGCAGTTCGCGCTGCCGGCGCGGCTGTCGGCCGGGCCCGTGTGGCTCGTGCCCTCGCTGGAGTCGATCCTGTTCATCGGCATGTTCCTCGCCACGCCCCGTCAGCTGGAGCACGAGCATCAGCGCCGCCGCCGTGTGGCGCTCAGCTTGACCGCGTTTGTCGGCGCCGCCAACGTGTACTCGCTGGGCGCACTCACCCATGTGCTGCTGCAAGGCAAAGTTTCCAGCGGCCGCGAGCTGATCGTCTCGGGTGTGCTGATCTGGATGACGAACTTCCTGATCTTCGCGCTGTGGTACTGGGAGATGGACCGCGGCGGTGCCGGCAAGCGCGCCGCGGGGCACGATGGGCCACCGGACTTCCTGTTTCCACAGATGTCCGACGACCGTATCGAGCCGCTGGAGTGGCGGCCGAAGTTCATCGACTACCTGTATGTGTCGCTGACCAATGCGACCGCGTTTTCGCCGACCGACACGATGCCGCTGACACCGATCGCGAAGTGCACGATGGGCGTGCAGGCGCTCGTATCGCTCGTGACGATCGGACTTATCGTCTCCAGAGCGGTCAACATCTTGGCGTAGGCGGCAACCATCGCCACGGCCGCCTATCGTGCTGAGGCTATGGACGCCTTTCTGAACGCGTCGCTCGAGCAGGGCGAAGCGGTGCTGCGCTTCCCCTACGACGACCGCTTGCGCCGGCTGCTGCGCGCGATCCCAGGCCGGCGCTGGGATCCGGCCGAGCGAGCGTGGGTTGTGCCGCTGGACCCCGAGCGCGCCGAGGCGCTGGCGCGACTGTTCGAGGGCTTCTCCAGTCCGCCGCTGCTCAGCGATCAGCTGGCGCGCGCGCTCGCCCGCCAGCGTGCGCGCCGCGCGCACGACGAGTGCGTGCTCGACGTGGCGCGGCCGGACGAGCACTGGTGGCTGACGTTCGCCACCGATCGCGCGCCGGGGATCGTGACGGCGCTGCTGGAGCATCCCGACGCGCTCGAGCTGCCGCTACTTGGCCGCGCGCTGATCCCGCTGGACGAGCAGGCGGCGCGACTCGTGGACACGTTGCCGGCAGACGCGGGGCAATTGCGCCTGAGCGAAGACGCCGCGCACGCGCTGACCGAGGTCTCCCAGCGCCCGGCGCCCCGACCAAACGGCAGCGGCGCATCGGGCGCGATGTATTACGACGTGGAGCTGCGCCGCGACCGTCGCAAGGAGCACTGGTTGTTGCTAAGCGCCGAGCACGCCCCGCTGGCACGCGCGCTCGCCGCACGCAGCAGCCTGCGCACGGCGGAGGGCCCGAAGGGCACGTTCGCGCTGGCCGCGGTCGAACGCGACGCCCACCCGATCGCCGAGCTGCTCAGCCACCTGGAGATGGCGCGGGTTGAGCCGCGCGCACAGAGCTGGATCGCACGCGCAACGAGCTGGCACGGCACGGTCGACGTCGCCGGGCCACCGGACGAGCCAGTGTTCCTGCTGCTCGGCGACCCCGCGCGACTACCCCCGGACCTGCGCGATCGCGCCAGCAGCGCTCCGGGCGGGGTCAGCGTGCCGCTGACACTCGACTCGTGGGGCACGATTGAGCAGCTGCGCAGCTTCACAAGCGCCGCAACGAGGCGCTGCGTGGCGGCGCTGAAGGAGGGTCGCCCCGCACCAGCGGCAGTGCTTGAACTGTCGGCCATCCACGAGGACCCCACGTTCGTGCTGGCAGCCGGCCACGACGAGGCGCAACTCGACGCGTTCGCGGCACTCCCCGGCGCCTCCCCGCATCGACGCGCGGGCACTGCGCGAGGCGGTCCGCGCCGGGGCGAGCACGGCCACCTGCCCTCGATTCGTGCTGATCCCTTCTGCGTGCAGGACCTCGACCGCTTTCTCGCCGAGCGCCACATCTGGGTCGAGGCAGAGGCACTCACAGTGCTGCAGGAAATCCGCGAGCAGCACGCGCGCGCCGCTGGCCTCGTCGCTCTCTCCGCCGCCACGGACGCGGCGCTCGACGTACCCGGCCTTGGCGGCGAGCTGAAGCCATTTCAGCGCGCGGGCGTGGCCTACCTACTGGAGCAGCGCCGCGCCTTTCTCGCCGACGAGCAGGGTCTCGGCAAGACGATCGAGGCACTCGCCACACTCCAGGCCGACGACGCGTATCCGGCGATCGTCGTGTGCCCGGCGAGCCTGAAGCTCAACTGGATGCGGGAGATAGCACGCTGGCTGCCTGGCCGCAGCGCGCAGGCACTGGCAGGGACCGGCATCAAGCGCTCCGCCGCGAGCGAGTCAAGCACAGCGATGCCCGCCGCACATGCGGACACCACCGACGCTCCTGCGGCCGGGACCTCCCCCGACATTCCCTCCCCAGCCGACATCGCCTCACCAAGCGACATTCCCGCCGCTGACATCACCGTCGTCAACTACGACATCCTCGCCGCGCGCGGACAGGCGCTTGCGAGCCTCTCACCTCGCGCGCTCGTGCTGGACGAGTCGCACTACTGCAAGAACGCAGCCGCCAAGCGCACCCAGGCCGTGGCGCGCCTGGCAAGCGCAATCCCAAACGACGGCCTCGTGCTAGCGCTCACGGGCACGCCCGTGATGAACCGCCCACCCGAGCTGATCGCGCAGCTGCGCATCATCGGGCGCCTCGCCGACTTCGGCTCGGGCGCACAGTTCGGCCGCCGTTTCAAGGGAGCCGACGCGCACGTGCGCTTGCACTGGCACCTGCGCTCGCGTTGCTTCGCCAGGCGCCTGAAGGCCGACGTACTACCCCAGCTACCGGCCAAGACGCGCGCGGTGGTACCGGTCGAGCTGGACAACGAGCCCGAGTACCGGCTTGCGGAGAGCGATGTGGTCGCATGGCTGCGCAGCCGCCCGCTCGACCTGCGCGAGCTGGACGCGAAGGTGGCCGCAGCCCTGCGCGCAGAGCGGCTCGTGCGGCTCAACGCACTGAAGCTGCTGGCCGCCCGCGGCAAGCTGCACGCCGCACTCGCGTGGATCCACGACTTCTGCTCCTCCGGCGAGCGCCTCGTCGTGTTTGCCAGCCACCGCGAGGTGCAGCGCGCGGTGTGCGAGCGCTTTCCGCACGCGCTGCACGTGCTCGGCAATGACAGCCACGCCGCACGCGATGCCTCGGTGGAGGCGTTCCAGGCAGCCGACGCCTCCAGCAACCAGCTGATCGTGTGCTCGCTGGCCGTCGCTGGGCAGGGCCTCACGCTGACGCAGTCCTCGAACGTAGCCTTCCTGGAGCTCGACTGGACGCCGGCTAAGCACGACCAGGCCGAGGATCGCTGTCACCGCATCGGCCAGCAGGACGCGGTCAACGCCTGGTACTTGCTCGCGGCGGGCACGATTGACGAAACCATCGCCACGCTGCTCGAGCGCAAGCGCGCGGTGATCGATGCCGTTACCGACGGGCGCGAGGAAAGCGACGAGGCGATTGTCGATGCGCTCGCGCGGGAGCTGGCCGGCGAGCCGTATCGACACCTGCGCGCGGTGGCGTGAGCGTTAACGGCTGGTCCCGACGCGGGCGATGCGTCCGCGCCGGGACCAGCTTGGCTGCTGCAGATCATCCTTCGCCGCCGCTTAACCTCGATCTTGCAGGAGGCGTGTGGGTGGTGGTGGATCTTTGATTGTCGTGGTGGGGGTGTTGGCTTGGAGTGGTGGCGTGGTCGGTCGCGCGTGTTGATGGGCTCATGCTCGGGTAGCGGGTCGGTCGGGCCGCGAGAAAATGGCTGTTGGATGCGTGCCGGTGCTCGGCGTCTGTTCATTGGATGGACGGCGGGAGCGTCGGCTGGTCAGCCCGCGGGGGCTGGGAGTAGCTTGAGCTTGGTGAATGCGTGGGCGAGTTGTCCTGCCCATGGCCAGTCGGTTTGGAGGCGTAGCCGTGCTGTGCGGCCGTGAAAGGCGAGGCGGGCGGCGATGTGCAGTAGGCGGTAGCGCAGTCGTTTGGGCTCGGCCTTGACGAGCTCACCTTCGAGCAGCAGCGTCTGGGTCCAGCGGATCAAATCGTGGGCGATGAGCACGAGCTCGACCCATACCTGGTTCATCTGGAAGTCGCGGAAGGGGAGCTTTGCCAGCCCCGTGTCCTTGTCGTTGCGGATGTGATCCTCGGCGTGGGCGCGTTGGCGTTGGCGCCGCTCGAGCACGGCGATATCAGGATCGGGCTGATCGGTCAGGAATGTCTGGAAGCGGTAGCCGTCCAGATCAACGAACGAGAGTTGCGCGCCGGGGTGCGCCCGCTCGCGTCGGCAGATGAGGCGGGTGCCCTCCGGCCAGCGTTTGAGGTCGACCAGCCCGGTCAGCTCAGCGACTTGCCCGTTCGGTCGCTGCTTTCCGTCCTGGTCCAGCGCCGAAACCCAAGCATCCTTGGGCACTTCCGCGATCCCGGCGCGCACTGGCCCGGTCAGGTCATAGCCAACCGAGAAACAGATCTGGCCATCTCGACACCAGTCGATCAGCTCGTGTGTCGCGCCAGCGGAATCCATCCGTAGCAGGATCGGGATTCCCTCGATGTGCTCCTCGGGTATTTGCGCGAGTGCGTCTTCGCACACCGCGACCTGATCGGCGGCGTTGTTCGCGCCACGGTTGCCGGGGCGCAACAGTCCAGCGAGCGCCTCGCCGGACTGATCCAGGTAGACCATCAGCGGAGCGAATCCGAAGCCGCCCTTGTAATGCCCAGCGGCGCCGTCCTTCAACGAGTGCGCGGTCACGAACGTCGCGTCCTGATCGATCGTCACCAACTCAGGCTTCACGCCTAGCTTCCAAGCACGCGAGCGTGCCACCGCACGCGCAGCCTGTAGCCCTGAGAGCAGCACCGGATCAGCAGCGATCCGCTCGATCACCCGATACGCGGTGGAGTCCGAGGCTACCTCCCCGAACAAAGGCCGCTGATCGCGCAGCCCTCGAAGATCAGCCAAACAATCACCACCATCGGCGATCATCACCGCTAGATCCCGCAGGACCACGCCCGGGTCATGCCCACCTCGCCGCTCTTTGATCGTTGCGAGCCGCAGCGACAGCGCCCGCGTCAACCCACTCTTGTCAGCCATCCCGGCCAACAACGCACTGCCGGCATGCGAAACCAAACCCTCTCCGTCCGCCGAGACCTCTACCGTGAAACTGCGGCTATCACGCTGCACCCGCAAGGTGAACCTCCTGAGCCGGGGAACAAGGACCTCAACAACCCCGATTCTCCAAGCTCAGCCGGACATTCCCGCACCCCCGCCAGCCGGGGGTGCGGTCATTAACGCAAGATCCAGGTTAAGGCTCACGCCAACGGCTTGTCGACGATCTTATGCTCCTGTCACCGCCCAGGTTCCCCACACTTCGTAAGCGAGTTCTCGGTTTTCGCGCTTAACCAACATCACGACACCACTGGTCGTGATCTCAGATTCTTGTATAAATACCGCTGCAATATTCGACGTTCTTGCCTCGAATATGCATAGGTGTCCTTCTTCTGCGCCCGGTTCCTTGTAGTTTCCCTTGCAGCCCGCATAAGATTTTGCCTGCGGTTCTCCTGATCCTTCACCGACACCGATCACGGTGATAGACGATTCTTCTGGTGCTTCGGCCAACGGGATCGAGAACGACAGCGCCAGTATTACTGGATGGGCACTAAATGCTCTTGAGTAAATGAGATCGTATGCTTCGCATTCTTCTACAGTTAGTTCGCGTTCAAAGCACTGGGTAGCCGCCCCGCCAGATGTCGCCCAAGTACCAGTCTCTGTTTCTCCCTTGGGCAGGGTCTTAGTGAAGCCAGTCGTGCCGCTGGGACCAGTGGCACCAGTAGCGCCCTTGGGTCCCTGTGGGCCGGCGGGACCGGTTTCGCCCTTCACTCCCTGCGGTCCCGTTTCGCCTTTGCCACCCGCCGCTCCCTGGGGCCCCGCAGGTCCGGTAGATCCCGCGGTTCCGTTACTGCCGTTGGTGCCGTTGGTACCCTTAAGGGACTTCAGTACCTTTGGGCTGATCTGCTTGGTCGAGGTGATCAGGTAGTGTGACGCCGCCAGGGCCCCGCCACTCATGGCGAAAAACAGCGCGAGCGTCGCAACGGTATTGGCGTAAGTAAAACGCCGTGTTATCCGTGAGAACATCGAAATGAACCGTCCTTACTGTCGTTGAAACTACTTTGCTTTCCCGTACTTTTTGCTCGCCTGCTTTTCGCAGACCGCTCGCTGCCGCTTCGGCTTCTTCTTGCAGGCCTTCAACGCGTTCTTGAGCTTCTGGGCGTTCGTCAAAGCCTTGGTCGTGACTTTCGCCGGCCCCGTGGTCTCACCCGCGATCGACGGGAACGCAATGCTTGGGGTCGCGATCAGTGGGATCGCCGTGGGCTGGCCTATCGGTGAGGGAACGTTTGGTGTCGTGAACGATTGGTCCTGCCCGTAGCTGGTACCGTCGAAGTTGGTCGCCACCAGCCGGTAGTGGTAGGTCGTGCCCGGCACCAGGTATCTCAGAGCAGCAATCGCCTGTACTTCGCCGCTACTGCTGCCGGCGTTGCCGAACAGCCGGGCGCCTTCATAGCTCGTGCTGGTCCCGACCTCGAACACATAGCTCGTCGCCAGGCTCCGCGGACCGACGCTGCCCGTGAGTGTTGCGCTTGTTGCGCCTACTTCACTCGCCGCTCCCGTCGCCACAGTGGGTGGTGTTGCGGGCGCCGTCGTAAACGCCTGATCCGGCCCATAGACGGTGCCGCTCGCGTTGCTCACCGCAAGACGGTAATGGTAGGTAGTTCCCGGCAAAAGCCCGCTGAGCACGACCCTTTCGATGTTCTCATCCGTATGAGTCGTCGGCAGCACGGTGGTCACGGTCCTCCCACCCTGCGCGTAGGGATCGGCGGCGCCAGACTCGTATTCGCTATCGGGAACATATTCGTACCAGTAGTTCCCGCCGCTGCCTTCAGGATTAGCAGTGCCAGCGAGTAGCGCGCTCGTACGCGTCAAGTCCGACGCCGCGGGCTGTTCGACCGGGATCATCGCCGGACCCAACACTGGCCCGAACACGTCAATATCGTGCTTGGTCGTGTTCGCCACGTATACCTGTCCAGTGTCGCCGTTCACAGCGATAGCCGAAACCGGCTTTACACCTACGAGCGAACCACCCGACGGTTCAGACGAACCAAATTCCAATTGCGGTTCGCCTCCAGCTTCACTGTATTCCGCGACCCGATTCCCATCTCCGACAAACACACTACCCGTAGAACCATCCACCGCTACAGGACGGGCCTGAAGCCCCGCCGGCACAATGAGCGGCGCAAACGCTTCTTCATTGATTTCCCCTAGAACGCCGAGCTTAAACCTCTCCACACCAGCGGGTTCCCCCCCTGAACCTCCTTCCGAACCATTACCAACGTATATATCATCGCCGCTACTATCGACCGCCACAAAATACGGTATACCTACCATAGTCTGTGGAATTATTTCCACCCGTTCACCAGAAGCTCTCTGCTCAGTGATCGACGAATCAATGCTCCCGACCATGTACACATTACCATGAGAGTCAACCGCTACACCACTCAGGAAATTTTCATTTTCACCATTTGGTCTTTGGATGATGATCTTTTCCACTTCTTCATATTTGTCTCCCGCATTTAGCTTAAACTTTTGGACAGCCGCGGGAACCACCGAGTCATCTGCTACATATACGTCACCATATGAAGGGTCGTATTCGGCGCAAGTAGGGGTCGTCGTTTCAGTTAGGCGTGGTTGGTGTTCATAGCATGAGTTATCTACAGCTACCCCTATTGGACCATGTGGACCTCCATAGTCGCCTATAGACAGACCAGTAATCTGAGACGGAACACCCCCCGTGGGTACACCACCAGTCGAACTGAAAATGTTCACGGTGCCGGTCTTTACGTTGACGACATATACATTATCTGTTTCGAAATCCACGGCGAGACCAACACTTTCGCCTTCCAGTGAGCCGTCGAACGTGCCGGTTAGTTCGCGTGTGACGTGTGCGCTAGCCTGTGCGGTGGCGATTGCCAGCATCGCGAGGGCGAGCATGGTTGTGATGATTGCTTTGCGGGTGCTCATCGTTTTGCCCTCCGCTTGTAGCTGGCGTTCTTTGCCTTGGTCTTGGGTTTGGCGCAACCGGTCACTCCGATCGGTGTCGACTGGTGTATTTCCGTGCCATCCTGCGCAACAAACGACGTTGGCATCGTCAGTTTCGAGTTGCACAGCTTTCCGTTCGCTGCCAGTGCGGAGTATTTACCCTCCGGTAGGTATAGCTCGAAACTAGAAACCGGTACGTCTGGTATAGCGTTGAACGTGCTTGAGGTGATCCCCGCTTTGGAGATGAAGGTAGTCGCTGTCAGGTCAACTCTAACTCCGTAGCCTTGCAGCACGATCACGAGGCTCGGGAACGCTTCGCCACCGTGGGAGACGAAATACACCGGACCGGTCAGCTGGACCGGTAGTAGTGGTGTGTTTGCCTTCGCGATCCCGATCACCGACGCCACTGGGCACGCCGCGGGGTTCGCTTCGAACGTGGCCGCCGTGCACGCCTTCTGCAGTGTCGTCAGGCGCGACGGGAGCTGCTTTGGTAGGTCGACCTTGACCTTCGCGAAGTTAGCCTGCGCACCCGCAGGCACGCGGATCCGTGCGTCAAGGCTCGCGCCCATAGCTCGTGAGGTCTTTCCCGAGGTGGTGACCGTGAACTTTGGTGTGAACGACAGTGCTCTGCAGTTCGTTGCCTGGAAGCGCGTCGCGACCGGGACGCTTGCTCCGAGAGCGCTTGATAGCGTCGCGTTGACCGATAGTGGATTGCAGTTGGTCGGGTTGAAAATAAAGTGTTCGCGGCTTATCGTGACGTTGACCGCACGGATGTTCAAAGGGACTCCTTGCAGGATCTGCGGCAACGGTTCGCTTGTCACCGTGAGCGCTGCCGTGGTGGGGTTCACGTTCACCGAAGCTCGCACCACAACCGTCCCCAGGTTCAATGGTCCCGCGATCGCGGGGACCACAAAGCTCAGACCGTATGGCGCACCGTTATACGAGCCAGTCAGATACGCGTTGCCTTTCACGTAATAGGGGTTGGAGCCGGCGCCGACACCGACGGTAACGGTGCCGATCAGGCTTTCCGCCCCACACGTACCTTGCTGTGCTTGTGGTTCTGGGCACAATGTGACGCTCGATAGCGTTCCCAGTAGACCCGGAGGGGTCGTGACCTGGATCCTTGAGAGGTTCTGTTCGCCGTCCGCACGGTAGTAGGTGAGGCTGAACGGACTGAACGCGCCCGCCTGGTTGCTCTCGGTACCAGACACGAGTTGTGGACTGAACGGTTGTGTCGCCGTGCACGGCGATCCCCCCGGTCCCGATGTGATCGGGAACGTCCACGATGGCGTGGCTGGTGCTCCACCGGACCACGGAGTCATCTCCGTACTCGTCGTATAGGAACCACATAGGGGCGGGTTCACGATCGCCGCACGGGGACCAGCGAAAAAGCTCAAGCGCAGACTGTTGAACGGAACCTGCGGGTTTTCAAGGAACCTCGTCACGAGCTGTCCTGTAACGGGATCCGGTGTCACTTCCCCCGCGAGCTTTACCAAAACACCCGACTGAGGATCCTTGACCGTTAGGTAGATCGCGAGCAACGAACCAAACGGATTCGATCCATTCCCCGCCAGATTTCCCTGCTGAGCTAGATACACACCTCCGCGCAACGGGTTCGCGAGCAACGGTGTCGTGACTTCGACCGACCCAACCTTCGCCGCTTCAGGACACGCCACTTCATTATCGTTATGCAAACCGAACTGTTCTTCGCTGCACCCGGCAAGACCATCCCCCGCGGACGGGTTTACCGCCACTCCAGCGGGCAGCGTTACTGTCGTGTCCTTCAAGTTGGACTCGGCGAGACCATCCGGGTTTTCATATGTTTGCGGGACCTGTATTTCAACGCTCAACCCACTCGGCGACGCCGCCTGTGCCGGTTCCGGTTGCGCAATCACATCGGGGGAAAACGCCAACTTGTCACAACCAGTCAACGACGGCGTCGACGTATGAGTTTCCGAATACACTCCAGGTTCCTCATAAGAATCGACCCTGGCGATGAACAAAAGCGGTCCCGTACATGACGTCGGCAAGCTCAAGAACGGACGAACCGCACCGGTGACTGCACATTCGCCGCCCTCCGGTGTGTCGCTGGAGTCGCCGCTTTCGCCCCAGCACGGTCCTCGTTCGCGATCATGAGCATGATCGGCGGGCACACCCCACAATGTCAGACGTCCCTGGGTCAACGCGAACGTATCGGGAACATCCGCAAACGTCGTCGTGATCCCGTAATCCCCACCGGTACGCACCCGCGGGATCAGTACGACCGGGACGCCTTCGACGCGGAACCCGAACTCGGCCGCATAACCACGCTGCGGTACCAGATTATACACCTCCGGCCAATATTTCAATCCACCAAAATGGAGTTCGAGGATCCCGATCTGGCTCGCGTCCGGACAGGATTCTTCAAAACCACTCAGAATATTTTTGAAGAAATCGCCTCGGAACTGTTCAAGCGAACACTGTGGCGTTGCGGAGGGATCGCCCACGAACCCGGGCGGTAGATTCACTTCGACATCCTTCGTGTCGCCGCCGGCGGGAGCCAGTTTACCTTCCCTCAGTTCTGTATTGATCACTAGGTTTGTGGAGAACGCAAACGGGTGCGACCCCGCCTGCGTATCGGGCGTCCCATTTTCGTTTGTTATCGACACCGACAACCCACCTTCGGCCGGGAACCCATACCCCGCCCACGCCGAGGATGTACAAGCCATGCTCGCGACAAGCATCGCAAACAACACGACAGCCGTCGACACCGGACCGGCGATATCGCGACCCGTGGGAAGCTTCTGTGAAATACGCGTCATTATTTGCTCCCCTTACGCTTGCTTGACTTCTTCGCCCTAACCCTCTTCACGCATCGATCCTTCTTCTTCAAGTACCCCTTCTTGCACTTCACGCTCTTTGCTTTCGCCTTCGCCTTTGTTTTGGCTGGAGCCATGGCTACGGGATTGCCCGCGCCCACGAAGGTCGTACTGGACGGCGCGCCATAGATCGCGGGAGCCGGTGTCACCGCGGGCTTGCACGATTCCCCAGAACACGGCGGTGGTTGCGCCACCGAGAACCCACCACCTTCGCGCGCATCGTACAAATCGACCGCTTCATCGCCGTCCTGCGGCACGAGCTGCTGGCGCGTCGTGAAAAACACGTCACGACCATCCGTGCTCGCGTCGATAAAAAACGAGTTTTCACTACTCGTACCAGAGGAGATCAGATACAGGCAACTACCGGCACCCGACGCGGCACACCCGCCGGTACCTTCCGGCTCATACTCATACACGTTCTGCTTACCATCGGTCGCACCTGGCAGTAGCGCGTCTTCGCTGTCGAAGAACAGTCTTCCGTCATCTAGCAAATAACGCTGCTGCACCGTCTCTGACTCCCATCCGGGCGTCTTGAGGAGAAGATGCGGTATCCCGGGGATCATCGACTCTCCCGTCGGCGGCAGAGCACTCGGATCGCACGACGCGCACGACAAGCGACCGCTCTGCGCGTCGTACTCAAACACCTCCACGCAACGACCTTCACTGTTCCGAAAATGATATCCTTCCGGCCCGTCCTGCTCTGGAGTTTCCGGCAGCGGACATTCGCCGCTCGCGGGCACGTTGTCATATCCCGTCAACGGCTGCACGGACTCAAACGCCAACAATCTCCCGTCAGGCGAGACACGCGATGTACGATCCATCAGCGCGTCCGTGAAATCCTCTTCTTCGGCTTCTACGATATACATTCCCGCTTCTTTGGCCTGTGCTGTACCCAACCTAGCGATGAACTTCGTTTCGCCGCCATGCCAGACGTACAGGTTGCACGATCCTATGCCCTGTCTATCAGGATGATTGATCCTTTCACAGTTTCCAGGTGTCGCACCGGCTTCGCCGCCATCGCCTAGAACACCGTTTGCCATGAAATAGACGTATGGCATGCCTTCCGATTCACCGCTGCCAAGGAGGCCCTGAACAGCAGCCGTTTCACCGGCGTTTTGATCGTCTGAGCTGAGATCGCTCAACACACCAGTTTCCACATTATACTGATAGAGATCGGGCTTATCGTTTTCCGATCCCGGGGTTTCCGGCGACGCGTTCGAATCCTCGGTCAACTGTTCAGTTGAAGTGAAATACACGAGCGAACCAGATGGATTAGCCGTCCAATACTGACCCGTACCGCTACCGCCGCCACCCTTCTGTGAAGCCGATACTTCGACCGTCCGCGCATCCGAAGCGGTGATTTCGTGCATGTATACTTTCCCCGCGCCCGTCCAGAAAGCCCGTGAGCCGTCGCTTGACAGCGCGCCACTATAACTGTAACCAAAGCCGGCTTCACTGTCGCCGACTCCGTTGACGGGGTTCATCCCAAACCGCAGCGGGCCTTGATGATTTGGGTGTTCCTGTCCTTCCGCATAAGCCCCACCGCCCGGCAGCACGCTGACCAATTCCAGCGCTCGCCCGACACTCCACTCGTACAAATTATCGCGACCAGGGACGGCTTCCGGGGTCAGCGCTTCGTTAGCTTCGAAGATCACATGCTGACCATCCGTGGACATCCCCGCATACACGACACCATAACCGCGCCCAAACAATTGGACAGGTCCCGGCGGCCACATTTGTGGCGTCACCGAAGACAACAACTGGTATTCGCCATTTTCGTCGTCACGCAAATACGGGTTGAAAAATCCTTCGGGCGCAGACGCGACAGGCTGCGGATTCCATGCCGTCAAAAAAGCGCTGCTGAGGTTTTCGTTGAAGCCCTGATACAAACTCCACTCCGGCTCACCACTCCCAGGTTTCAAATCGCCTTCGGGAATCTCTTGCCTTGGTGTGATAGCCTGCGTCTGCCACCCTGAGGGTGTGCGCTTCGATAGATATTGACTCCCAAGCTCCGCACTATCCGCACCTGTTTCCAAAAATGTGGTCGAAGACCCATATGTGACCGCTTCGCCATCGGCCGCGGCCTGCTCGGGTAGAGTCACTTCGCCGAAACGCAGACCACTGTCCACCTCGCCACCGTTCTTGTTGGGCGGGGAGACCATCTCGTACGCGCGGCAATCCGGTAGCGCGGCCGACAGTCCCTGGCGGAACTGTTCGTTGGGGCACACTTCGGCCAAGGCCGGCGCGCTCGCGAAGGCCAGTCCCGTCAAAGCCGAACAACCCATTGCAAGCACGGCGAGAACAAGCCTGCGTGCGACGATTCCTCTACTGGACACAAATGCCTCCCTGAACGAGCCCCAGCCAATGAGGCGAATTGAAGTTTTCTCCCGCACCATCACGCCACTGTGCTTCCGTGCTCGTGAGTACCGACCGCAATAGCCCCAGCCACCGCCTGCCCCGCAACTGTCAGACGCCACGCGTTGGGCTCACCCTTGGTGTGACCGCTGCCCGTGTTCTCCAGCAAGCCGAGACGCTCCAAGCGCGCCAGCAGCTTCGATGTCTGACCCTCATCCGAAATCCCCGCCTGTTCACGCAACGCCCTATTCGACAAACCAGGCTGCGCCGCTACCGCGTCAAGCACCCGCATAGTGCGATAAGTGACACGCATAGGGATGCCCTGCAACGGATCGCCATGTACATCTACCGATCCGACCCGATCCATCGCGGTTTGGTTAGTGCTCGGTGTAGGTGTCGGGCGCGCCTGCTCGCGACGTGCGGCACCAGGCCCCATGTAGGGCAGCACGATCAAACCCATAAGTTCGCCTGTGAGCGCGGTCAACGGCTCCCGCTCACTACGCAACAAACGTGCATACACGATCGAGAGTGCGGCACCCACCAAACCCTCCGCTGTCAGCGGCGGCAGGTCCTTCCCACGAGCGCCCTCGCTGCGACCCTCGTCGATCACACGGGCAAGGTCGCTCAGTATCTGCTCGCGACGCTCCAGCAAACGCTGAGAGCCTCGTGAGGCCTGAACGACACACACCTGCGCAAGCGCCGGCTCGCGATCCAAAAACGAGAGGATCGTCTTAAGCCCACCACGCACCCGTTCACACCAAGACAACCCATCAAGACCTTCTTTGGCAAGCAGGGAGCGGACCCGCTCAACCGTGCTATCCAACACCGCCAGCAAACAATCCTCACGATTGTCAAACAGGTCATAGAACGTGCGCCGCGAGACCCGCGCACGCACCGTGATCTCAGCCACAGTCGCCCGCCCATAACCAAGCTCATCCACAGCACGCACAGCACCAGCCAACAAGCGCACACGCTGAACCTCAGCAACATGCGCACCAGGAAGACCGCTCGTCACTCCACGCGCACGTGTAGCAACGCTCATCACGAAGCCCCTACTATGCGCGAATACCCTTGCTGGGGGCACTCCCCATTACGGGGAGGCCAGCAAGTACCAAGCTGGGTGTCAAACCCAGCAGTGCCAGCGGCAAAACCGCGGCGAAGGGACCTACCGCTTAGCTGCCGGCAATCCCAGAGAGAGAGAGAGAGAGAGAGACGCGTCAGCGACGCTGACGCGTCCTATAACGGACCCGCCAAAACCACACGGACTCTCAAACACGTTATTCCCCAAAGAAACCACGCGAAAAACACAACCCTCTCTCAATTACGACCCGGTCCCTCTCCCAAGGGCCCTGCCAAAACCGGTTAGCGTCAGACCACAAAGCCCAACTCAAAACCCGACCTTATGTTTGCTCGCACCCCACAATGGAACACGAGACATGGTGGTTTATAGCGCATAACGCTCTAGATGTCAAGGGCAACTAGAAAGCCACTACGCCGTCTGAGTCATGCGCGGCTCGAGCGCCAACGCCTGCACTACGAGATCGTGCACCTCGCCATTCGCACCCAGCTTCAGTGCCCGGTCGAATGCCTGTAGGGCGCCCTCGCGATCTACAAGCGCCAACCGTAGCCGGCCCAGGCGCTCCCACGCCCCCGCGTCGGTCGGCCCGCGCTCGGCCGCGCGCTGGGCGGCCTCCGCAGCCAGGTCGATCGCGCCCATGTCCTCGTAGATGCGCGCCGCGAAGCGGTGGGGCGCGGGGCGTTCGCCGTCCGCGCGTGCCCAGTCGCGCACCGAGCGCGCCGCCGCGTCAAGGTTGCCAGCCTGCCAGAAGGCGAGTGTCATCAGGCGCAGCACACCCACGTTGCGCGGTTCGGCATCGCGTGCATACACGAGCCGCTGCGCCGCGAGCACGTACTCGCCTTCGGCCATCGCCCGCTGCGCTGCGGTCATGAAGCGCTCGACGCGCTCCTCAGCGGGGTCGGGCCGCGAGAAGTCCACGAACTTCATGCTGCCCGCCGGCACGGTGCGCACGCCGTGGCTGAACTTCACACGCGCCCACTGCTGACCCCCTCCTCCAAACAGCGAGCCCTCCTCGTCCTCATCCGAGCCAGTGAAGTAGATGCCTTCGACCGTGCCCACGCCCCACTCCGGATAGGACTGGCAGCGCGCGTAGCGGTGCACCACCGAGTGATCGGGCACACGGCTGCCGAACGGATCGTTGCGAGCCCGATCGGCCGCCTGCTCGCGCGCCCGCTGCTCGGCTTCATACGCGCGCCGGCCGGCCTCTTCGCGCGCTTGGCGAGCTGCCGCCGCACTCACCTTGACCGCATTGCGCGACACCTTGCCCCCGCGCGAGGTTTCCGCCAGGCGCATCAGATGGTCGGCGGCCTCGTTGATCGCCTTCAGGTGACGCTCGTGCTCGAACTGCTTGCCCGCCGGCGCGATATCCGGATGCCAGCGCTTAGCCATCTTGCGGCGCGCCAATTGCACATCGCGCTTATCGAACGGCGGCTCGATCTCCAACAGGAGCATCTGCTGCTCTATGTCGAGGATGACCCCAGGCATGACATCAATACGTTACCGGCCAGCCCCCGCCGGCCCCACCGCCGGCCGGCCCTACATCAGCAAGACGCTCACGCGCCTACACGACGAAGACATGTCGAACCCGTCGGAATGGGACGCAATACACGCTGGCGACGACGGCGAGCATGGGGGCTCTGACGCCAACCTCATATCCTGCAGGCCAATGTCCTCCCAGTACATCTTCACGATGCACCGCCTGTCGAAGCTGCACCCGCCCGACAAGACGGTGCTCAACGACATCACGCTCGCCTTCTACCCAGGCGCGAAGATCGGTGTGCTCGGCTACAACGGCGCAGGCAAGTCCACACTCCTGCGGATCATGGCTGGCATCGATCAGGACTATCGCGGCGAGGCGATGCTCGCTCCCGGCGCGAGCGTTGGCATGCTCGAGCAGGAGCCCCACCTTAACGAAACCAAGGACGTCAAGGGCAACGTCGAAGAGGCCGTCGCTCCGACTCGTGCCCTACTGGACCGCTTCAACGAGCTTGCCGCCAACTACTCGGATGACACCGCCGAGGAGTTCGGCGAGATCCAGGCCAAGATCGAAGCCGCCGACGCCTGGAACCTCGACACGCAGCTCGAGTATGCGATGGACGCGCTGCGGCTGCCCCCACCCGACGCCGAGGTCGGCCCGCTGTCGGGCGGCGAGCGCCGCAGGGTGGCGCTGTGCCAACTGCTGCTTAGCGCGCCCGATCTGCTGCTGCTGGACGAGCCCACCAACCACCTCGACGCCGAGTCGGTCGATTGGCTGGAGCACCACCTCGCCGAGTACAAGGGCGCGGTGGTGGCGGTCACCCACGACCGCTACTTCCTCGACAACGTGGCGGGCTGGATCCTCGAGCTCGACCGCGGCAAGGGCATCCCCTACGAGGGCAACTACTCCAGCTGGCTGGAGCAGAAGCAGAAGCGTCTCGCCCAGGAAGAGCGCAGCGAAAAGGGCCGCGAGCGCACGATCGCCGCCGAGCTCGAATGGGTGCGCACGAACCCCAAGGGGCGGCGTACGAAGTCCAAGGCGCGCCTCGCCCGCTACGAGGAGCTGGTCGCCGAGGAGCGCAATGTAAAGCTCGACGAGGTGCAGATCCACATTCCGCCCGGTCCGCGCCTGGGCGCGAAGGTGCTCGTCGCCGACGGGCTGCGTAAGGGCTTTGGCGAGCGCCTGCTGATCGAGTCGCTGTCCTTCGATCTGCCGCGCGCGGGCATCGTTGGCGTGATCGGCCCCAACGGCGCCGGCAAGACCACCCTGTTCAAGATGATCGTAGGCGTTGAGGCCCCCGACGAGGGCACACTGGAGCTGGGCGACACGGTGCAGCTCGCCTACGTCGACCAGTCGCGCGACGCGCTGGACCCTGGCAAGACAGTGTGGGAGGAGATCTCCGACGGCCTCGATCACCTCAAGGTCGGCGACCGCGTCGTCAACTCGCGCCAGTACACCGCCGGCTTCAACTTCAAGGGCTCAGACCAGCAAAAGCGGATCGACAAGCTGAGCGGCGGCGAGCGCAACAGGGTGCACCTGGCCAAGCTCTTGCGCAGCGGCGGCAACCTGCTGCTGCTGGACGAGCCTACGAACGATCTCGACGTGGACACACTGCGTGCGCTGGAGGAAGCGTTGCTCGCCTTCCCCGGCTGCGCGGTCGTCATCTCCCACGACCGCTGGTTCCTCGACCGCATCGCCACGCACGTGCTCGCCTTCGAAGGCGACTCGCAAGTCACGTGGTTCGAGGGCAATTTCGAGGCCTATGAGGAAGCCCGCCGCGAGCGCCTCGGCGCCGCGGCGGACCGACCTCATCGCATCAGCTACAAGCGACTCGTGCGCGGCTGAGCTGACGTTCAGGCCCCAACAACGCGCACCCCAGATTCGATGCACCCAAGTTTGACTGGCCAGTCAGCCAGTCTCGCGTCTACCCGGTATGCTCGCGGTGCATGGACACGGTGTTCGACCGCGACACTGCCGTCAGGCGCATCCCAGGCCCGGACAACAGTGGCGCGCAAGCGGGAGACGGCGAGCACACGGCCGGCGAGGCGCTGTTTGCCGCCGAGGTCGCCTCCGGCTGGCGTGCTGGGCGCGGCCCGCACGGCGGCTACCTGGCGGCGATGCTCTTGCGCGCACTGGTGCAAACCGTTGATGATCAACAGCGCACGCCCCGCTCGCTGACGATCCACTACACGCGTGCGCCCGACCCCGGGCCAATCGAGATCCACGCGACCGTCGAGCGCGAGGGTCGCTCGCTGAGCACCCTGTCGGCGCGAATGGTGCAGAACGGTCGCACGACCGCGCTGGCGCTCGCGGCCTTCTCGGTGCCGTGGCGGGCGCCGGAGGCCAACGAACTGCCGATGCCCGAGCTGGCACCGCCCGACACCGAGCGGCACTCCACGCCGAAGCTGTTCAAGGGCGCACCCGAGTTCACACGCCACATGGTGATGCAGCCGCGCATGGGTGCGATCCCGTTCGCCGGCAGCGGCGCGCCGATGCGGATCGGCGGCTGGATCGGCCTGCCCGAGCAGCGTCCGGTCGACGCGCTCTCGCTTGCGCTGTTCTGCGACGCGTGGTTTCCACCCTCGTTCATCGCGCTCGACTCCCCGGCGATCAGCCCCACGATCGACCTCACGATCCACTTTCGCCAGTCGATCCACGAGTGCGACTGCGACCCGGCCGCGCTGTGCCTGAGCGTGTTCGACACGCGCCTGCTCCACGACGGCCTGTTCGAGGAGGACGGCGTGATCTGGGCGCCCGACGGCAGCGTGCTCGCCCAGTCGCGCCAGCTGGGAATCATCATGCCCACCGACAAACCCGTGCTGCAGCCGGCAGGGCTCGCCCGCGATCAGGACGCGAGCTGATACCCGCGAGTACGACCCATCCATCCCAAAAAACTTGCACCCAACCCCCACCAACACAGGAGCAGACCATGAGCGACTACACAGCCAAGAAAATCAAAGACATGGAGGCCGCCTTCGGCGGCGGCTTCGTCAAGGCGCGCGCCGAGCTCGGCGTCACCTCGTTCGGCATGCAGGTGATTCAGATGCCGCCGGGCTACGAGGACTACCCGCTGCACGATCACGCCGAGAGCGGTCAGGAGGAGGTGTTCCTCGCGCTGCGCGGCTCCGGCTGGATCGACATTGAGGGCGAGCGCGTGGACCTCGAGCCCGAGATGCTCGTGCGCGTCGGTCCCGAGCCCAAGCGCAAGGTGTTCGCCGGCCCCGAGGGCCTGCGCATGCTCGCACTCGGCGGCACCCCCGGCACCCCGTATGAGGTCGTCCCGTTCACCGAGCTGACCGTGGAGAGCCCTTCGGTTTCGGCGCTGGAGGGTACGAGCAACTAGGAAACCCGCCGGTGCTGCACGCGTCGCGCCGATAGCCTGCCCAGGCCTTTTGGCGCGACGCCGAAGCGGACTGGCTCAGCACGAGCGGACTCGCGTCGGCTTACGAACACGGGCACCATCCCGCAGTCGCTGTATACTGCGCTGTATGGCTGCTACCCGCACACAGGTGTATCTGACCGAAGATCAGCGTCGCGAGATCGAGAAGCTGCGCGCACGCGATGGCCGTACACTGGCCGAAGTCGTACGCGCCGCGCTGGATGAGTACCTTGCGACCCACGGCCCTGCGGCCGAGGAGGCAAGACGCAGGGAGACCCAGCGAGTGCTGGACGAAACATTCGGCATCGCCCCCGACTTTCCATACCCCGATCGTGACGAGCCGGATCGCTTCGACAGGGATTGGAACCGGATCGAGCGGGATTAGGCACACACTGCTGATGAGCAAGGCTCTACTCGATACTGACGTTTTGATCGACCACCTCCGCGGTTATCGTCGCCTGGGTGGAGACAATGCTGCAATCTCTGTGATCACGCGCACCGAGCTGTTCGCCGGGGACGAGAGCGAGGAGGACTCGGTCGACGCCCTACTCAGAGACTATGAGGAGGTGGCGGTCGATGCCACGATCGCGCGTAGAGCTGGTCGCATCAAGCGCCGCACCGGTTTGAAAATCGCCGACGCTCTGATCGCGGCCACGGCCCTAGAGCATGACTTGCCCTTGATGACCCGCAACCGCCGCCATTTCGAGCGGGTCGCAGACCTGATCGTTCGCTCGCCGGAAGATGAGCCAAAGGCGCCGGACAACGCCTCTCAAGTCAGCGAGCGAACGAAGTCTCCGCGTTCAGGCTGAGAGCCGCCGCCGCTATAAGGCGAGCGCAGGCCTGCACGTCATCCAGCTGCACCAGCTCGACCGGCGAGTGCATGTAGCGCAAGGGGATCGAGACGAGTGCGGTGGGCACGCCGCCGCGGCTGAGGTGCACGGCATCGGCATCTGTGCCCGTGTTGCGCCCAATTGCCTCGACGGTGAAGGGGATCTTCTCTTGCTCGGCCGTGTCGTAAAGCAACTCTGACAGGCGCGGGTTGAGCGTTGAGCCTCTGCTCAGCACCGGCCCCGAGCCAAGCTCGTGCTTACCCGACTCCTTCACGTCGATGCCGGGCGCGTCGGTGGCATGTGTCACATCCACGACGATCGCCGCGTCGGGCCGCAGCGAGAAGGCACTCGTGCGCGAGCCTCCGAACGTCGTCTCCTCCTGAGCGGCAGCGACTGCCACTAGCTCCCAGTCGTTCGTGCCACCGGCCTCGGCCACCAGCCGCGCGGCCTCCAGCGCCACGAACGAGCCGAGCCTGTTGTCCAGCGCGCGCGAAGCGATACGCCCGTTCGGTAGTTCCAGCGGATCGCCGTCGATCACGGCCACATCGCCGATCCGAACCAACTCGCGCGCCTGCTCGCCGTCCTTGGCGCCAATGTCGATGTGCAGCTCGCGTACCTCGGCGACCTTCTTGCGCTCCTCCTCGCGCAACAGGTGGATCGGCTTCTTGCCGATCACCCCCGCGACTTCGCCATCGCGCGCGTCCCCGCGGGGCGTGGCCAGCACGACGCGCTGGCCGACGAGGATCTGCGCGTCCCAGCCGCCCACCTCGCGGAACCAGAGGTAGCCCTCGTCGTCGATGTGAGTCACGATCAAACCGATCTCATCGATGTGGCCCATCACGACCAATCGCCGCGCCGAACCATCCCCCGCTGTTCCGTCCTCGCGTGCTCCCTCCCCGCGGGCAGGCACCCGCGCCGAGGGAGTACCCACCACATCCGTTTGCACCGCCGCCCCGAACCCTTCGGCCGCAGCGCTCCAAACAGCCGCCGGCGCTGTCTCATAGCCCGACGGACCGCGTGCGGCCAGGAGGTCGCGCAGCGTCTGCGTGAAGCCGCCCGCACTACCGTCCCCACCGACGGCCCGCCCGCTGCTCGTGCCGCCCGCGCTGCTCACGCCGCGAGCAGGCCTCGCAGCACGTACTGCAGGATCCCGCCGTGGCGGAAGTAGTCGGCCTCCTTGGGGGTGTCGATACGCACCGTGGCCTCGAACTCGACATCACCGGCGCGCACCGTGCAGGTCTTTGGCAGCCCGCCCGCATTCAGCGGCTCGGCGAAGCCGCTCACGCTGAACTGCTCGCGGGCGTCGATGCCCAGCGACTTTGCCGACTCGCCCTCGGGGAACTGCAGCGGCAGCACGCCCATGCCGATCAGGTTGGAGCGGTGGATGCGCTCGAAGCTCTCGGCGACGACGGCGCGCACGCCGAGCAGCTTGGTGCCCTTGGCGGCCCAGTCGCGCGAGGAGCCCGTGCCGTACTCCTTGCCGGCGATCACGACCAGCGGCACACCCTCCTGCGCGTAGCGCATGGCCGCATCGTAGATCGACATTCGCTCGTCGTCACCTGATCCGCTCTCGCCGCCACCGGCCCCGGCTCCCGCTCCCAGATAAACCGTCACCCCGCCCTCCGTGCCCGGCGCGAGCTGGTTGCGCAAGCGGATGTTGGCGAACGTGCCGCGCATCATCACCTCGTGATTGCCACGCCGCGAGCCATAGGAGTTGAAGTCGCGCGGGGCGACACCGTGCTCTTGCAGATAGGCGCCGGCGGGACCGTCGCGCTTGATCGAGCCGGCGGGTGAGATGTGGTCGGTGGTGACGCTGTCGCCAAGCAGCGCCAGCACGCGCGCCCCCTCGATGTCGGCAAGCGGCTCGGGCTGCGCCGGCATGCCCTCGAAGTAGGGCGGCAGGCGCACATATGTCGAGTCCGACTCCCACGCAAAGCGGTCGCCCTCGGGCACGCTCAGGGAATTCCAGCGCTCGTCGCCGGTGAATACCTCGCTGTAGCTAGAGCGGAACATGTCGGAGTGAATCGCCTGCTCGATCGTGCGCGCCACCTCGTGCTCGGAGGGCCAGATGTCGCGCAAGTACACGTCCTGTCCCTGCTCGTCTTGGCCGAGCGGTTCGCCCACGATGTCAATGTCCATCGTGCCCGCCAAGGCGTACGCCACGACCAGGGGGGGCGAGGCGAGGTAGTTCATCTTCACGTCGGGGTTGATGCGCCCCTCAAAGTTGCGGTTGCCCGACAGCACCGACACGACCGCCAGGTCACCATCGTTGACAGCCTTCGAGACCTCCTCCGGCAGCGGTCCGGAGTTGCCGATGCAGGTCGTGCAGCCGTAGCCCACGAGGTCGAAGCCGAGCTGCTCCAGCGACTCGGTGAGGCCGGCGTTGTCGAGATATTCGGTGACAACCTTCGAGCCGGGCGCAAGCGATGTCTTCACCCAGGGCTTGCTCTGCAGCCCGTGCGCGAGCGCATTGCGGGCAAGGATGCCCGCGCCGACCATCACCGACGGATTGGACGTGTTGGTACAGCTGGTGATGGCGGCGATAACGACGTGGCCGTGGTCCAGATGCGTAGCGGTGCCGTCGGCGAGGATTGCCTCCACCGCCGTCGGCGAGGCAGTCGCCGTCAGGCCCGCAGCCCACTCGCCGCCGTTCGCCTGCGAGCTGGGGCTGTGAGCGGCGGAGGCGTGCGCACCCTGCCCGGACCCGAGGGCGCTGACCGCCGGCGGATCGCTCGAGGGGAAGCTCTCGGCAGAGGCCTCATCAGAGTCGTCGTAGTCGGGCACGAGTCCCCTCAAGGACTCGCCAAACGCCTGCTTGGCATCTGTGAGCGACACGCGGTCCTGCGGGCGCTTGGGCCCGGCGATGCTCGGCACGACTTCCCCCAGGTCGAGCTCGATCTCATCGGAATAGAGCGGCTCGGTGGAGCTCTCGTCGTGCCACAGCCCCTGCTCGCGCGCGTATGCCTCGACCAGCTCGATCCGCTCGCGCGTGCGTCCCGACAGCTCCAGGTAGCGCAGCGTCTCTGAGTCGATCGGGAAGATCGCGCAGGTGGAGCCAAACTCGGGTGACATGTTGCCGATCGTGGCACGGTCGGCGAGCGGCAGGCCAGCGAGGCCGGCGCCGTGGAACTCGACGAACTTGCCGACCACGCCGCGCTCGCGCAGCATCTCGGTGACGGTCAGCACGAGATCGGTGGCGGTCGCGCCCTCGGGTAGCGAGCCGTGCAGCTTGAAGCCGAGCACCTGCGGAATCAGCATCGGCATTGGTTGGCCGAGCATCGCGGCCTCAGCCTCGATCCCACCGACACCCCAGCCGAGCACGCCGAGGCCGTTGACCATCGTCGTGTGTGAGTCGGTGCCGACGAGCGTGTCGGGGTAGGCCTGAATCGGACGCTCGCCGCCCCCCGCGTCGCCGTTCCGCGCGGCGTCCGCAGCGTTCGGCTCGGTCGAGAACACGACCCGCGCCAGGTACTCGAGGTTGACCTGGTGCACGATGCCGGTGTCGGGCGGCACCACCGCGAAGTGCTCGAAGGCTCCCTGGCCCCAGCGCAGGAACGAGTAGCGCTCCTGGTTGCGCTCGAACTCGCGCTCGGCGTTGAAGCGGAAAGCGTCGCGCGTGCCGAACGCGTCGACCTGCACGGAGTGGTCGATCACGAGCTCGGCGGGGGCGAGCGGGTTGATCTTGGCAGGGTCGCCGCCCATCGCGGCCATCGCGTCGCGCATCGCGGCCAGGTCCACGACGGCGGGCACACCCGTGAAGTCCTGCATCAGCACGCGCGCGGGCGTGAACGCGATCTCCTTGCTCGGCTGCGCCGTCGGGTCCCATGTGGCGAGCGCCTCGATGTCGGCGGCGCTGACCGAACCGTTGCCCTCGGTGCGCAGCAGGTTCTCGAGCAGGACCTTCAGCGAGAACGGTAGGCGGGCCACGTCGAAGCGCTCCTGCAGCGCGCCGAGGCGAAATATCTCGTACTCGCGACCCGAGACCGCGAGCGTGCCACGCGCGCCAAAGCTGTCGTTCGACATCGCCCTATCCTCCGATCGGACGCGCTTGCGCGGGCGCCTTGGAGATCGCGCCGGTGACGTTGCCCTTGCCGTCGCGCTTGCCCTGCAGCAGCGCGGCGTCGCACACCTCGAGCAGTTCGTCGCCGCTCATCGACGCGTGCCACTCCGCGACGCCCATCGAGGCGGACATGCCGCGCGAACCGTCGGGGAAGCGCACCGCGCGCATTCGCGCGAGCGCGCGGCCGGCGGCGGCCACGGCGCTGTCGAGGTCGGCGTTGGGCAGGATCATCACGAACTCGTCCCCGCCGTAGCGCGCGACGCGATCGAACGCGCGAAACTCGCCCATCAGGGCAGCGGCGACCTGGCGCAGGATCGAGTCGCCTACCTGGTGGCCGTAGCGATCGTTGACGAGCTTGAAGTCATCCAGGTCGACGATCGCGCACGACAGGCGCCCGTCGGAGCGCTGCGCGCGACCGATCTCCTCGTGCAGCCGCCGGAGCATCGCGCGATGGTTGAGACAACCGGCGACCGAGTCGGTGCCGGCCTCCGCGCGCGCACGCACGAGCGCGAGTACCGTCGCGGCCTGGTCTACAAGCGTGCCCGTCTCCTCGATCGCACGCTCGTCGTAGGGCTCGGCCTCGCGCCGCACGAGCACCACGACTGCCTCGACTTGGCCGGCGAGCGAGAGCGGCACGAGTAGCGCACAACCGAGCGCGCCAGCCGTGGGCGGCGCGGTGAGCGATAGCCGCGGCACGCTTGCGCTGAGCTCACGCGGTCCGATCGCCAGAAAACCGCGAGCTGTGCTTGCCACCCAGCTGACGCCGGGCGGTCGCTCCTCGCGCGGGGCCAGGTAGCTGAGCCGCCCGTCGCCCTCCAGCAGATACACGACCACCGACTCCGCGCCGCTGCCGGCGAGGTGGTGGATGTGGACCTCCTCGGCGCCCATCGTCGCGATCAGCTCGCGCGCGAGCGTGTCGAGCACCGCATCGCTGTCCTGAACGGTGTCGGCCAACGCCGTCAGGCGGCGTACGCCGGCGAGCACGCTGTCGCTGGTTGGGCTGCTCATGCAACCAATCTAGCGAGCTAGTGCGATGCTTTGCGGAGCACCCGCCGCCGACGGCGCCGGTGTAGCGCCCGGTGGTGCTTACGCGGACAGCCTGAAACAGCGATCCTGGTCTTCTGTTTGATGACCTTGCCGTTCTGAGCGACGATCGTGGTTGGTATCCGCAGTGTGCCCTTGCAGAGATTGCCCTTCGCCGCGAGCGCTGCGTTGGGGCCAGTCGGCAACCTCGTCTGGAAGCTCGTGATCGGCACGTCGGGCAGCGTGGCGAAGTCGGACGTGGTGACACCCTTCGAGGAGATGTTGGTGTCGCCGACAAGAATCACGGTGACGCCGTCGCCGCTCAGCACGAGATCGAGGTTGGGAAACGCGGCGCCGCCGTGTGAGACGAACAGCGCGTAGCCGGTGAGCTTTCCCGGCAGCACCGGTGTGACAACCGTCACTTCGCCGACGCGCGCGCTGTGGGGACAGTCGGAGGGACTCGCGTTGAAGAGCGCTTCCCGGCAGGCATTGTTGAGCGCGCCCTGGCGCACCGGCAGGATCTTGGGAAGCGTCAGCTTCACCGAGGAGATGTTCGCCCCTCCGCCGCCCGGGTAGCTCACGTTAACGCTCAGGGCAGCACCATCGGCACGCGAGGTTTTGGCCTTCGAGGAAACCGTCAGCCGCGGTTTGAAGGGGAGCGAGTCACACCCTGTCGCTTGAAACTGCGTTGGAAGATTTTGGGTCGTTCCCATGGTCGACGTGAGCACTGTGGTCGTGTCGAGGAGCCCGCAGTTCGTTGGGTTGATCATGAAGCCCGGGCGAGTGACGCTGACTGTGAGTGTTTTCAGGCGCAACGGTACGCCACCGACGATTGTCGGGAGCTGACTGGTCACCGTTATTTGCGCGGTGTAGGGATTTATCGTGATGGCTGCACGGGTGACGATCGTGCCATAGCTGTAGGGGCCGATTTTTTCCGCCGGCACGGCCACCGACAGGCCGTAGGGGGCGCCTGCGTAGGGGCCTGTGAGGTAGGCCGTGCCGGACAGGGTGAGGGGACTCGGGCCGGAGCCGACGGTGACAGTCGCGCTGCCGATCTCACTCGCGGCGGCGCAGGCGCCAAGCGCTGCCTGTTCCTCGCCGCAAAGCGCGACGGCGGGGATCTTGCCAAGCAGTCCCCGGGGCAAGGTGGTGCTGATGGCGGAGAGATACTGCTGGCCGTCGGGGCGGGAGAGGCCGAGCGCGAAGCTCGTACCGGCGCCGGCGGTGGTGGGCTTGGTGCTCGCGCTCTGGGCCAATGAGAACGGCAACGAGGGGCACGCGCCGCCTTTGCCGTCGAAGTCGATTGGGAAGGACATGAACGGTTCGGCGTTGGCGCCACCGCTGTAGGGGGTCAGGCTCGCATTTGTGGTCGCGGCGCCGCATACGAGCGGGTTGGCCAGCGGCGTGTGCGTGCCCAGCGTGAGACTGAAGTCGCTGAAGGGCACTTGCGGGACTTCGAGCACAGCGGTCGTGAGTCTGCCGGTGGCCACGTTGGCGGCAACCCTGCCTTCCAGGCGCACCGACACACCGTAGCCCGGCGCTTCGGCGTCGATGAAGATGCGGTACTCCCCACCCGATTCGGGGTTGGAATTTTCGGGCTGGCCCACATACACCGGACCGGCAAGCGAACCGGGGGGCAGATCGGGCGTTTCGATCGTGGCGGTGCCTACTTGCGAGCCGGCGGGGCAGGTGACGGGGGCCGTCGTGCCCTTGCCGAACTGGGCACTCGTGCATGCCTGCAGACCGGCGGCCGCGGCCGGGTTGAGCGTCATGCCTTCGGGCAGCGAGACGCTTACGTTCCGCGGCATCGAGCTGTCGATGCTTTCGGCGCTGGGGTTTTGGGGGACTTCGACTTTAATGGTGGCGCCATCGGGCGCATCGGACTGAGTGGTGGTTGGCGTCATTTTTACAGTAGGCGCGAACGGCACCTTTTCACAGCCGCTCGCGCCCACCGGGGTGGTGAATGACTTCTCCTCTCGCTGGCCTTCGTATGATTCCACTTCGAGCTTGGTTGTCTGTGGGCCGAGACAGGTGCTCGGCATTGTGATGAACGGGAGCGTGCCACCGCTTCCGAGCGTCTTGCCGAAGAAGATCAGCCGCCCCTCGACCATTTCGGGCGTGGTCGGGATTTCTTTGATCGTGAAGTACTCGTGGTAGTCGCCGCTCCATTCGATGCTGCCGACGATGCGCACGACGGTGTTGAAGATCGCCACCTTGAAGTCGGCTTCCAGGGGTGTACCGGGCGGCGGCTGCATGTTGTAGACGGCTGCGTTGGTAAGCGGCGGGCCGACCGTGGTGCCCACCGGCGCGCCCAGCAGCGAGACGAGGTTGAGGTGCGCCGTCAGCTGGACTTCGCCGACCTGCGTATCGGCTGGACAGCCCGAGGAGCTTTCCAGTTCCGCGAGTGCGCAGCGCGGTGTGGCGTAGGGGTTGACGCTGAGGCCGGCAGGCAGGTCCACGCGTGCTTCCTTGATGTTTCCTTCTGGCTTTTCAGAGCCGGGGAGGCCACTTGTTTTGAGCCTGAAGTCGGTGATGCCGTAGTTCGGGTGGCCACCCGCCTGGGTGTAGTACTTGCCCAGGGTTTCAGCGGTGCAGGGCGTCGCTTCACTGTTTTCGGTGCACGTGCCGGCTTCCCACTTGGCGATTCCAAAGGCGCCGAAGGCGCTCTGTGCCGTCAGTGCCGCGAATGCTGTGAGCGCACACGCCACCGCGGCCGCGGCCACACGAGGCCGTGCAGCTGACGCCGCGAGTGCGAGCGCCCCACCGAGCGATATGCGAGCCGACCCCTCCATCGGCTCACATATACCCGCCTCCAGGCAGCTTATGCGCCAAGATGTGCGACGTTTTATTTGAAGAGCACAGTCGTGTAGGCCGTCGAGGTTTTCTTGCCTTTGGCCTTTGGAACAAAGCCGACGCGCACGCGCGCGGCCAGCGGACGCGTACCGGTCGTGACCGGTACTTCAAGCGTCACCTTTTGGGCTTTGCCCGGGTACTTGTAGACGTTCTTCAGATGTGAGCCGCCACCACTGACGCGCCCGGCTTCCGGCGCCTTGACGGTAATGACCGCCTTGTTGCCTTTGGTCTTGGCCGAGAGGATCGTGAGTGGGCATCCGCTTACGGCGAGGGCTGTGTTCTGTTTGAACACCTTGCCGTTCTGGGCGGTGATCGTGGTCGGCATCACAAGCGACTGCTTGCAGATGTTGCCGATCGCGGTCAGTGCCGAGTTCGGCCCGGACGGCAGATTCAATTCGAAGCCCGTGAACGGAACGTCGGGATTCGAAGCGAAATTGGTGGTCGTGATGCCACCCTTGATGTTCGTGTTGCCCACCAGGATAACCGTCACACCGTCGCCTTTGAGCACGAGATCGACGTCGGGGAATGCTGCCCCGCCGTGCGAAACGTAGTAGGCGGGCCCGCTCAGCTGACCGGGCAGCACGGGCGTTTTCACCCTCGCTGTGCCGATCACCGAGTTGGCCGGACAGGCGGCCGGGTTGGCGGTGAAGACCGCCGCCGTGCAGGCGTTTTTGAGGGTGCTCAGGCGCGAGGGCAGCTGCTTGGGCAGCGTTACGAGCACCGACTTGAAGTTCGCCTGCGAGCTGCTGGGGACGTTGATGTTGGTGACTAGCGCCGCACCGTTGGCCCGCGAGGTTTTCGCGTTTGAGGACGCTCCGAATTTCGGAGCGAACGTCAGGCCGGAGCAGCCCGTCGCCTGGAACGGCGTCGAGGTCGGCTGACTCGCTCCAAAGCTCGAGGTGAGCGTCGAGCTGGTCGTGAGCGCTCCACAGTTGGTCGGGTTGACCAGGAAGCCCTGGCGGTTGATCGACAGCGTCAGCGTTTTCAAACGCAGCGGAATGCCTTTGTAGATCGTGGGCACGTTGCTTGAAACCGTTACGCCGGCCGTGTAGGGGTTGACTTCGATCGTGCTGCGCACGACCACGTTGCCGAGGTTGAACGGCCCGACCGCAGCAGCTATGACCGTCGTCATGCCGTACGGCGCGCTACCTGTTGGTCCCGTGAGGTACACCGGCCCCGAGAACTGAATCGGTGCGCTACCCGAGCCAACCGTCGTGGTCGCTGTGCCGATCTGGCTTTCGGCCGGGCATCCCACGCCGGTCGAGGCAGCCGGTTCGGGGCACAGCGGCACCGAAGCGATCTTGCCGACGAGACCGAGTGGCAGCGCGGTAGTTACATGCGACAGGTACTGCTGTCCGTCGCTGCGCGCCAGGTTGAACGTGAAGCTCGTGGGCGCACCACCGGTGCCTGGCTGTGAGGAGGTGCTCTGCGTCAGCGAGAACGGCAGCGGCGCGGAGCACGCCCCGCCGGCACCGTTGCTGTCCACGAGGAATGTCGAGAACGGCGACTTGTTGGCCGTTCCCGTGTAAGGGGTGAGAGTGGTTTCGGTCGTGGCCGCACCGCAGGACAGTGGATTCGCGATCGGCGCAAGGGCGCCGCCTTTGAAGACCAGCTTGATGTTGCTGAAGGGCTGTTCGGGGTTGTTCAGGAACTTAGCCGTCACGCGACCTGTGGTTTCGTTGGTTTCAACAGTGCCCTGCAGACGCACGGAGACGCCGTAGCGTTCCGATTCAGCCGTTACATACATGGTGTAGGGCGAGCTGGTGAGCGGTTCGGTGCCACCCAGGTACATGCGACCCTTGAGCGGTTCGCTTTCGGGCAAGTCCGGGACGGTGAGCGTTACCGTGCCGAGGCGCGATTCGACCGGACAGCTGACGGGGTTGCGTGTGCCGATGCCGATCTGCGCCGCCGAGCAGGTCTTCAGGCCCGTGGCAGCCGGTGGGTTGAGCGTCATGCCTTCGGGCAAGGTGACCGTCGCGTTGCGCAGCTGCGAGGAGTCGAGTTCGGTGGGCAGCGGGCTGTGCGGCACGGCCAGTTCGGTTGTGATGCCGTCGGGCTGGTCGGACTGCGTTGTGGCCGGCTTGACCGTGAAGGCTGGTGCAAAGGGGGGCGAAACAAACGCTCCACCGCCGAGGCAACCTTCGGTTCCGATTGGAGCTTCGTATTGCCGCGCGCCTGTTTCGCTTTCCAACGATTGGAGCGTGACCGTGTTGGTCGTGTGGAAGCCCGGGCCGGCACAGTTACTTGGGTTAGTGATAAAACCACCATGGCCGGTGTTGCCAAGATTGCCGAAGAGGCTGAGCCGTGAGACGATCAGCGGCAGTTCAGGCGAGACGTTGACTTCGTAGTAGTCGTGATAGTCGCTGGCCCATTCGACATGACCTTCGATCAAAGTATGAGCGTAGAGTCCTGGATGCCCGAGGGGTTCAAGGCTGACTGCTACCGCGAATAGAGACGCATCGCCGTTTGGCGGCACCACGTTGTAGACCTTGCCCTCCAGGGGCGCGTCTTTCGGGGTTACCGAAGGACCGAGGTAGACGATGACCTTGTTGATGCCTATTTCCGTTTCCGCGCTGCATTCCGGTTCCGTAAAGACGCCGGGAGCGGCTTCATGGCCATCGAATTCCGCCATCGTGCATTGCTTCACCGCCTCAGGATTCGTGCTCACACCCGGCGCAACATCTGTGCGTATATGCGTCACCAGACCGGTCGGCGTCGCTTCCGGAATGCTGCCAATAGTGTTGATGCTAAAAGCCGTGATTCCGTAGGCCGGATGACCGGCAGCCTGTGTATAGCCAGCTTCCCTGGCTTCAGTCAAGCTGGGTTCCTTTGGGAACGCCGAGTACGGGCCAAGAAGGGGTTCTTCGCCGCATTCGGGGTGACCGACCTTACAGTTGGCCGCAACAAACTTTCCAACCCCGAAACCAGCCGCCTGCGCGGATGTCGCCGAGAATGCCACGATCGCGCAAGCAACCGCTCCTAGAAGCCAAACGCGAACCCTGAACCCCATGCAATCATCCTCCCGATCCGAAGCAATACGAATGCTTGTGTAGTAGTCAGTCTACGAACACAACCCTCATCTACCCGGATCGATGCGGTCCCAGTCTCAAACACCCGCCGAGACGGCGCCGCCCGCGGACCGTCGCGAGCGCATAGGCTGCGCTCGATGCGATGGTTGGTTGATGGCATGAACGTGATCGGCACGCGGCCCGACGGCTGGTGGAAGGACCGCCACGAGGCAATGGTGCGGCTCGTAGGCCAGCTGGAGCTGTGGGCGGCCTCCGGCGGCGAGGATGTGACCGTGGTGTTCGAGCAACCGCCCAAACCGCCGATCCGCTCGACCGTGATCGACGTGAAGCACGCGCCCCGACCGCGACGCGACTCCGCCGATGATGAGATCGTGCGCCTGCTCAAGGAGGAGGCCGAGCCGGGGCTCGTGCGCGTGGTGACCTCCGACCACTGGCTGTCCGACCGCGTGCACGCGGAGGGTGCGAGCGTCGAGCCCTCGGAGTGGTTTCGCGGACAGATTGAAGCGGAGTAGCGGCTCAGGCCACTGGCGGCGGGTCGCCTTCGGCGCCGGCGAGCAGGTCGGGCTCCCACTTGCACACCACGCACGCGTGGCGGAAGACCGAACGTGCGAACTCCAACGCGAGAGCGTGCGGGTCGGCGGCAGCGCGAACGTCGTCCCAGTCGAGCACGTACTCGCCAAGCTCGCCGTCCCAGCGAGCGAGCGACGGTGGGAGCGTGGCGTCGGCGAACCCACCCGGCGCAGGATGCGCGTAAGCGTAGAAGGCTGGCTTCTCATAGCGCGCGTCGCCGGGCCACCACCCGACCGCGACCTCCTGCACATTCATCGCGTTGCGCATGATGAAGTCCTGCGACGGGGGATCGGCGGGCAACCCGGAAAAGAGATTGACGGCAAGATCGAACGAACCCCACCAGGCGTTGACCGGTGTGGAGCGGCCGCGATAAGGCGCGCGGAACGCGGCGAGCACCAGCGCGGCCTGTGTGGCCGCGGCGAAATAGCGCTCGACCTGCGCGGAGTCATAGCGGGTGTGTTCATGGTCCTCGTCCAGCGGCACGCTCCAGGCGACCTCCTGCGGCGTTGGATCGATCTCGACCGGCCCCGCGAGCCCGCCAACCGCGTCCAGCAACTCGCGCGTGACCTCGCCGACCGGCCGATCGGGCATCAGCGCTACCCGCGTTACGCGCCCATCGCTGTGCTCGGCACGCACCTCGTGCGTGTGTAGATCGAGCACGACCACAAGCGAGCCGGAGCCGTTGGGCGTCGGCAGCGGAAGCGTCTCCCAGCCGCGTGCTGTGAGCCGCAACGCCGCGTGCTGCAGCTGCGGCTCGGACGGCGCTAGGGCGACGGCCAGCTTGCCGAGGACCTGCGTATGGGCATGAAGCGTCTCGCACGTCTCACGCCACTCGGCATAGGGAAGTGCAGGCCAGGAGGAAGGCATCCCAACACGGTATACCCGCGAAGCCCGCAATCGATCGGCATGTGCGACATCCTTGGGTCTAGCGGCATCCGGCGCGCGGAGGCCGTAAGTTTTAGGAGTGTCGAGCCGCCGACCCCCGACCACACCCGCTGAGTTTCCGCTGCCGGGCGGGCGGGCAGACGCGAAGTTGACGCTGCACCCACTGCTGTGCGCGGAGGCGTCGATGCCTCCCAACTGGTTTCGCCGCCGGCCCGGGCCCGTCGAGACACTGAAGGCATTTGGCCTGGGTGTTCCCGTCAGCGGCTTGATCGCGATACCGATCCCGGCGTACCTGCTCGAGCATCCGACCGCTGGTCCAATGCTCGTGGACACCGGGATGCACGAGTCGGTCATACCCGGAGGCGGTCGCGAGCGCGCCCGCAACCTCGGTCCGATCGGCCGATTGATGTCGCGTCACTCGAGCGGCAGTCCCGAGCAGACGGCCGCCGCACAGCTGCGAGCGCACGGACTGCAACCCGCCGACATTCAGCTCATCGTGATGACCCACCTGCACTTCGACCACGCGAGCGCACTGTGCGACTTCCCCAACGCGACCGTGCTCGTGGACGAGCGCGAGTGGGCCGCGGCATGGGCCCGCGACGCGCTGCTAAACGGCTACTCCAAGGCACAGCTGGACCCTCGCCCGCGCTACCGCACGATCGACTTCACCTCACCACCGGCCATCGCGAGCGGCCCGTTCGAGCGCACGATCGACGTGTTCGGCGATGGCACGCTGACGCTCGCCTCAACGCCAGGACACACCGCCGGGCACCTGTCGCTGATCGCACGCTTGGACGATCGCGAAGCCCTGCTCGCCGCCGACGCGGCGTACACGATGGACACGATCAGAGGCACCGAGCGCCCATGGCTAATACACGATCGCAAAGCCTTCGAGCACAGCCTCCGACAAATCCAGGCCTATGATCGCGAGCACCCGGAGGCAGTTGTAATCCCTGGGCACGACATGGCGGCCTGGGAGATTGCTTGCGAGCAGCTGGCGGGGCTGTAGCGCAAGAGGCATCTCCTTGTAACCGCTCGGAGAACTGCGAGCGTCAGAGCAGTGCGCCGCTCAGGAAAAAAAAAAGCAGGCTGACGCCATCACCGTCGGACGGTCTTGCTGACGATAAGCATCAGACCGCTCGGGGGCCTACGCTGTCGCGATGGCTAAGTCTGTTGCCGACTTCCTATCTGAGCGCGAGGGAACTCGTCTCGACTTCAAGCAAGATCTGTCGAGCATGAAACGGGTCTTGGAGACCGTCTGCTCGTTTCTGAACACGGCTGGCGGGACCCTCGTCGTGGGCGTCGAGGATCAGACGAGGGTCGTCCTCGGACTCGATGACGTGGAGAAACAGGAGGAGAAGCTGGCAAACGCCGTTGCGAGCGCGATTGATCCGCAACCTACGGTCCAGCTCGAGATTGCTACCCATGAGGGCCGCGACCTGCTCCTGCTGCGGGCCGCCTATGCCGCAGGGCCATTCTTCCTCAAGGACAAGGGCAGGGAGAAAGGCACATTCGTCCGCATTGGCAGCAACTCGCTGCCTGCAAGCCCAGAGAAGGTCGCCGAGCTTGAAAGAGCGCGACGAATGGGCGCATGGGACCAGGAGCCGATGCCAAGACTCACACGCGCTGATCTCGACCGACAGGCGATCAAGCGGTGGCTGGACGTGGTGGAAGAGCGTCCGACGGACGCCAAGTTGCGCGGTCTTGGCGTACTGGTCGAGCATGGTGGGAAGCCGGTCCCCACTCGCGCCGGGATCATCCTGTTCGGGCGGGAGCAGGTCATCCATTTTCCCGACGCGCAGATCCGGTGCGTTCAATTTCGGGGGGCCGACAAGAGCAAGCCGGTCGTCAAGAGCGAGGACCGCGATGATACGGTGCTCGACGGAATCGAGGCTGCGATCCGTTTCATCGAGCGCAACACCGACCGGATCGTGTGGATCACGGGACGCACGCAACGAGAAGAGCTGGATCTCTATCCACGTCGTGCCGTTCGCGAGGTGCTCAATAACGCAGTCGCCCATGCTGACTACGCCGTGGAGGGTGCTTCGATATTCGTTGCTCTGTATTCCGATCGTCTTGAGATATCAAGCCCTGGGACCTGGCCCCCCGGGTTCTCCCGCGAGGATTTCGAATCGGGTGTGAGCCTTCGCCGCAACAAGGCCATCTCCCGAGTGCTAATGCGGCTGGGAGTCATTGAGGGTTATGGGAGCGGATACGACCGGGTGATCGCCGCATGCCGGGAGGACGGCTACCCCAAGCCCGAGTGGATCGAGAACGGTCCGCAGATCAAGGTGGTCCTGCGGCCACATCCGGCCAGCGATATGTCTGCTCAGTCGATGAGCGAAGGTCCCCGTGGAAGACAAGTGAGATCACGCTCTCCGGTGACGGCGGAAGACCGAGACGCCGCCGTCCTATCCGCGATCGACAACCTGGATCGACCAAATACAGTTGACATTCAGCTACAAACCGGTATTTCGACCCGGAGCTTGGGACGTGACCTTCGTCGCCTTAGAGAGGCAGGAATTATCGAGTTTGTCGGCGCTCCAAAGACAGGCTTCTATCGTCGCGTGTAAAGATATTCTGCCATATTCTGCCATACTCTGCCAATCACCGCCACACTCGGTCGGCCGCAACGATTGTCGTGCGTATCCTCGCCCAAGGGAGTGCCCGGAGTTCACGGATGGACTCCGTGGACGCAATGGCCGGACAGGTCATACCCCAAGCCGCAACTACTCTGCTAGAGAGGACTGGAGGCCCGTAGGGCACACGCGGTGCGAGCAGTCGTTGCTTCGCGCTTCCCGCCATACTTCCGCGCGTGGCGACGATCCATTCCCGGCTTGCGGAAATCCGCGAAACACAGTGGTCTGAGCACGAGCAGGGCGAGCGCTTCGAGCGGTTGATGCAGGCGTATCTGCGCCGCGACCCCGAGTCCCAGCAGGCCTTTAGCGAGGTGTGGATGTGGTCGGAGTGGCCCGGCAACGAAGGCCGGGGCGACACGGGCATCGATCTCGTCGCTCGGGAGTGCGACGGCGGCTACTGCGCGATCCAGTGCAAGTTCTACGACTCCGACCACTATCTGCAGAAGAAAGACATCGACTCGTTCTTTACGGCTTCGGGTAAGGCCCCGTTTACGAGTCGGTTGATCGTCTCCACGACCGACAGGTGGAGCAAGAACGCACAAGACGCTCTGGTTGCTCAACAGATCCCGGTCAAAACGTTGGGACTGGCCGAAATCGAGCAGAGCCCAGTCGATTGGGGCGATCTTGCGTGGCCGATTGCGCCCGACGGGAAGGTCGCTCTCAAGCTCGCTCCACAGCACAACCTGCGACCCCACCAGACGACCGCTGCCGCCGAGGTGTTCCGCGGCTTCGAGTCACATGACCGCGGCAAGCTGATCATGGCGTGCGGCACCGGCAAGACGTTCACAGCGCTGAAGATCGCTGAGCGGCTCGCGGCCGAACATGGGCGCCACACAAGCGTGCTGTTTCTCGTGCCCTCCATCTCGCTGCTCTCGCAGGCGCTGCGGGAGTGGACCGCGCAGTCGTGCACGCCGATGCGCTGCTTTGCCGTCTGCTCGGATACGAAGGTCGGCAAGCACTCAGCCTCGGAGGACATTCGCGTCCACGACCTCCCCTTCCCCGCCTCCACCGACGCGGGCAAGCTGCTGGAGCAAGTCAGCCACGCGACGCGCGACGCACAGCTGACGGTCGTGTTCTCGACCTACCAGTCGATTGCGACGGTCGCGGCCGCGCAAGAGGCCGGCCTTGCGAAGTTCGATCTCGCGATCTGCGACGAGGCGCATCGCACCACCGGCGTGACGCTCGCCGACGACGCGGAATCGCACTTCGTGCGCATCCACGACGCCAAATACATCGAGGCAAGCAAGCGGCTCTACATGACCGCGACGCCGCGCCTGTTTGACGACAGCACCAAGACGAGCGCCGCCGAAAACGACGCGGTGCTGTGCTCGATGGATGATGAGACGATCTACGGCCCCGAGTTTCACCGACTCGGCTTCGGCCAGGCGGTCGAGCACGGACTGCTGACCGACTACAAGGTGTTGATCCTCACGGTCGACGAGAGCTATCTGGCGCATTCGCTGCAGTCACAGTTCGCCGACCAGAATCACGAGCTGAACATCGGCGACGTCGCCAAGATCGTTGGCTGCTGGAACGGTCTTGCCAAGCGCTCCGGCACGACCAGTGATGGCAGCGGTTTTGCGCCCGGTGAGCCACCGATGCGCAGGGCAGTTGCGTTCTCGCGCTCGATCGCCGAGTCGAAGTCGCTGAGAGACAAGTTCACTGCCGTTATCGATGCGTACGAGGGCGCCGAGGAAGATGCGCTGCGCTGTGAGGTGCGCCACGTCGACGGTACCTACAACGCACTCAAGCGCAACAACGAGCTGGACTGGCTGAAGGGGGAGCTCGAGCCGAACGAGTGTCGCATCCTCTCAAACGCGCGTTGCCTATCGGAGGGCGTCGACGTTCCCGCACTCGACGCCGTGCTGTTTCTCAATCCGCGCAATTCGGTCGTGGACGTGGTGCAATCTGTCGGGCGCGTGATGCGCCGCGCGGAGAACAAGGACTATGGCTACATCATTCTGCCGGTAGGCGTCCCCGCTGACGTCACGCCCGAGCAGGCACTCGCTGACAACAAGCGCTACAAGGTCGTGTGGCAGGTCTTGCAGGCGCTACGCGCCCACGACGATCGCTTCAACGCGACCGTCAACAAGATCGAGTTGAACAAGCACAAGCCGGCGCAGATCATGGTCGGAACCGTCGGCTTCGACAGCGAAGCCGACGGTTCCTCGACCGGCTCGCCGGGGGATGCCAACGGTTCCTCCGCGGACGGGGGCGAGGGCGCGCGGGCAGTGGAGCAACTCGCGCTCGACTTTCACGTGGAGCAGTGGCGCGAGGCGATCTACGCAAAGATCGTCACTAAGGTCGGCGAGCGCGCCTACTGGGAGACCTGGGCCAAGGACGTGGCGCAAATCGCCGAGCGCCACGTGGCGCGTATCGACGCGCTGCTCGCCGATCCCGCCTCAAACGTGCAGGAGAGCTTTGCGGAGTTCGTCGACGGACTGCGCGCCAACCTGAACGACTCGATCACCGACAAGGACGCCGTCGACATGCTCGCCCAGCACCTGATCACCCGCCCGGTGTTCGAGGCGCTGTTCGAGGGATACTCCTTCGCGGAGCACAATCCCGTATCGAAGGTGATGCAGGGAATGCTCAAGATTCTCGACCGCCAGAACGTGGACACGGAGGCGGACACGCTCGAGAAGTTCTACGCGAGCGTGAGGATGCGCGCGAAGGACATCGACAACGCCGAGGGCAAGCAGCGCGTCATCCAGGAACTCTACGAGCGCTTTTTCAAGGTCGCCTTCCCCCGCGTAGCCGAGTCATTCGGCATCGTCTACACGCCGGTGGAGATTGTCGATTTCATCATTCACAGCGTCGAGCACGTGCTCGGCCGCGAGTTCGGCGCGTCGATTGGGGATGAGGGCGTGCACGTACTCGATCCATTCGCCGGCACAGGCACATTCGTTGTGCGGCTCTTGCAGTCGGGGCTGCTCAGGCCAGCCGACCTCGCGCGCAAGTACGCAAACGAACTGCACGCCAACGAGATACTGCTGCTCGCCTACTACATCGCCGCGATCAACATCGAGGCCACCTACCACGATCTCGCCAGCGGGAAGTACAAGCCGTTCAACGGCATCGTGCTAACCGACACCTTCCAGATGACCGAGGGCGGCGATTCGATGGACGAGGCTATCTTCCCCGACAACAACGAGCGCGCCGCGCTGCAGAAGAAGCTCGATATCCGCGTGATACTCGGCAATCCGCCGTATTCGGCTGGGCAAAGCTCGGAGAACGACAACAACAAGAACCTGGCTTATCCGAGCCTTGACAGGAAGATCGAGAAAACCTACGCAGCCTCCTCCTCAGCTGGACTCAAGCGCAACCTCTACGATTCCTACATCCGCGCGTTTCGCTGGGCAACGGACAGGATCGGAAATCAAGGTGTTGTCTCCTTTATTAGCAACGGCTCGTTTATCGATGGCGCTTTTGCCGACGGATTCCGCAAGGCACTCATAGAAGAGTTCTCGGCGATTTACGTCTTCAATCTGCGGGGCAACCAGCGCACGTCTGGCGATACTTCACGTCGCGAAGGAGGCAAGATTTTTGGGCAAGGCAGTCGCGCCCCGATTGCAATTACCTTGATAGTCAAGAACCCATCCGCCACCGGCCCCTGTGTGCTGCGCTATCACGACATCGGCGACTACCTCAGTCGCGAGGACAAGTTGACTATCATCCAGGATCTTTGCCATATCGAGCACGTCCCATGGCTAAGCATAACGCCGAGTGGCACAGGCGACTGGATCAATCAGCGCGATGCCATATTCGCGTCGTTTCCTCCGCTCGGAGACAAGAAGGGCACAGTAGGAGAACAGATGTTCGTCGCCTACTCGCAAGGCATTTTGACAGCTCGCGATGCCTGGGCGTACAATTTTTCACACGCGACTGTCGTGGCCAATATGCGGAGCACGATCGGCTTCTACAACGAACAGGTTGACGGCTTCCGGGCGTTGGTGGACGAGCAGAAGCTCGCAGGCACGCCAGAAGATGTCCAAAAATTTATTGACCTCGATGCAGCCAAGATTAGTTGGACCCGATCCCTCAAGACCGACCTGCGGAAATCAAAGACGGCAATTCTGCGTGAGCAGGGTGTTGTGTCTGGCATGTATCGACCATATTGCAAGCAATGGCTGTATTTCGACAGGCAATTCAACGAGATTGTTTACCAAGTACCGAAGCTATTCCCGGCGCCCTGGCACGAGAACATTGTGATAGCAACAACTGGAGTTGCCGCGTCGAGATCCTTCTCTGCACTTCTCACAAATACGATACCCAATTACGACCTAGTAGAGAAGGGTCAATGCTTCCCCCTCTACCACTACGAGCCAGCCGACGACGACACCACCCTGTTCGCCGACGGCGAGGTAATCGACGGCTACCGTCGCCACAATGCGATCACCGACGCGACGCTGGCCCGCTACCAGGACAGCTACGGCAGCGAGGTAGCAAAGGAGGACATCTTCTACTACGTGTACGGCTTGCTGCACTCGCCCGAGTACAAGCGCCGCTACGCCGCCGACTTGAAGAAGACGATCCCGCGCATTCCGATGGTGGCCGACTTCTGGGGCTTCAGCGAGGCGGGCCGCCGGCTTGCCGCATGGCACCTCGACTACGAGGAGGTCGAGCCGTGGCCGCTGCAGGAAGTTCTCACCGGGGATGCGAGTGACTATCGCGTGCAGAAGATGCGCTTTGCAAAGAACGGGAGCGCTGTCGACCGAAGCGCGATCGTGTACAGCCCACGCATAACGCTCGCCGGCATCCCCGAGCAGGCCTACCGCTACGAAGTAAATGGCAAGTCGGCAATCGAGTGGATCATGGACCGCTACCAGGTGAAGACCGACGCCGACAGCGCCATTGTCAACGATCCCAACGATTGGGGAGCCGAGCACGGCGACCCACGCTACGTCCTCGACCTGGTGGGACGCATCGTCACGGTCAGCGTCGAGACTGTCGGCATCGTCGAGGGCCTACCCGAGCTCGAGCTGCTCGAAGAGGACGCGGGCGAGGAGCGCACCCCGTCGGCGAGCGCCCGCTAACGCCCAGAGCTCGTAGGCCAGATCGGCACTGCGTTCCGGTGCCTGTGCCGGCACGCGTGCACGGACAGTGCCTACAGCCCCAGCGCCTCGCGTTCGATGTGCCTCGCGAGGCGGTCGATGGTTTGCGCGAACTCGCTCACGGCCTCGATCTCCCCGTTCGCACCCCAGCTGGCGAGATAGGGGACACTGGCAGTGTCGGCCGCCAAGCCAGCGCCTGCGGCCACGACGAATGCGACCGTGTCCGCAATGACCTCAGCGCGATCGAGCGGATAGTGCCGGTAGTCGACGCCGAGCGCGTGCACACACTCGTGAATCAGCGCGCGCACCTGGGCGTTCGCGGGAGCGCGACGGTCGAGCACGATCTGCTTGCGCTTGGTGTCGCACCATCCGTCCGCGACGCTGCCCGTCGTCCGCAGAGACACCGAATAGCCGAGTGACTCCGCGAATGCTCGCAGCGGCGCGAGCAGGTACGCGTGCGAGTTGCCGTTCAGCGGCTCGGGACGCAACTGGAACGCTTGTACCTCGCGGCCTGGGAGCGGCTCGGTTTGCGAGAGCTCGAACACGAAGGCGGTCTTGAAGAACACGCGCCGCTCGCCCGTCTCGTGTCCGCCCTCGTCGCGCAGCTTGAACGCGATCGGCGCCGATATGCGCAGCGCCGTCTCGCCCTCGCGAACATGGCGCCCGAGCTTGCGCCAGGCGTGCAGCCCACCAACACGCTCGGGCACGATGCCGCGTTCGTGGCATTGCTGAGCAAGCAACATGCAGTTGGCCGAGGAGTACCCGCGCAGCGTCGCGCGGGCCTGCACCCAGCGCATCCAACCCTCAGGGGTGAGCAGTTGCTCGGCGGCATCGCGCAGCCGTTCGCGGTCGGTATGGCGACGCTCAGAACGCTCCCGCTCGGAATGCTCTTGTTCAGTGGGACTTTGCTCAGTGGTGTGCTGTGTGAGATTTTCGGGCATGGAGTCTTATCCGACGGCAGCGCACGTGCGGGACGCGGTGTCTAGAGCGCGATGCCCGCCGCTGTGGGATGCTCGACGGCGATGGTGAGCCTACGACCCAGCCGAGTTGCGTTGCCTGAGCGAATCACCCGTTTCGTGCGCGCGATCCAGGATGACGACGAGGCGCTGATCGAGCAAATCCTGCGCCTCAGCCACTCGCGCCGCTTGTTCGCGCCGCTCGCGTTTACGATCGGCGCGTTTGCGATGCTGATCGACGGGCTGCGGCTGCTGCTGTCCAACTGGCGGCTGACGCTGATCCAGATCCTCCCCGCGATGTGGGTATGGCTGGCGATGTTCGATCTGCGCGCACGCGTGCTGCACGGCAAGTCGTTCCCCTCGCTACGCGGCCCGGCGCTGATCCCGATCGGCCTCGCGATCGTCGCGATCACGATGGCGTGCTTTTTTCTCAACGCCGTGTTCGCATTCGCGATCGCGCGTTCGCGGCCCCCCAGGATTCGCCCTGCCTTCGCCGAGGCGCGGCGTCATGTCGTGCCGATCCTCGTGTGGGGCGCCGCCGTCGGCGCGCCGCTCGCGGTCGGGGTCATCATCGCGCCGCGCTGGGGCAAACCGTGGTTCGCGCTGTGCCTCGGCGCGGTCACTGGCGTGATGATGGTCTGCTACGTCGCGGTTCCCTCGCGCCTGATCGGCGTCAAGCCGACCTACTCGCGTCGCGACAAGCTGACCGCAAGCGCACTCGGAGCGGCGCTCGGCACAACCGTGTGCACACCTCCCTACCTCCTCGGGCGCATCGGCATCCTGATGCTCGGTTCGAAGATCCTGTTCGTGCCGGGCATCGTCGTGCTCACCGTCGGCGTCACCCTGCAAGCTGGCGCCACGGGTGCGGTGCGCGCGGTCAAGCTGAGTGCCCGGCTAACCGGCGACCCCTCCCGCGCCACCGCGCTCGCCCATGCCGACGCGCAGGAGCTGCACCGCTGAACTATCCGTCCAGTCTTCGTGCGGTGCGCCATTCGTGCCGCGCCGCGACACTTGACGCACCCGCTCTACAGGCCACGCACCCGCTCTACAGGCCAGTTTCAGCCGTGAGCCGCCCCGCGGCGACAGCGTCGCGTAGGGCGCGATAGTCGCGTTCGTTCTGCTCGGCATAGGCGACCGCGAAGTCGGCTATCGCACGGTCGAACACATCGGACTTGCCGAGATAGGAAGCGATCGCGATGCGGTCGCCCGAGCGCGCATGACCACGCGCAAGTGTCCACCCACACATACGCCCCCACAGCTCCATCCCCTCAGGAGTCATCCCTTCCACATCCGCAGACCCCTTCCAATCGCGCAGCTGACGAATGTAATAGTCGCGCTCAACGCCCGACCAGCCCGCCCGCTCCCAGCCGAGGAAGATGTCGCTGACCGCCTGCACCAGGCGCTGACCGGCAACCACTCGCTGGCCGTGATTGTCGTACTGGCTCTTGGCGGTGTAGGTCTTGAGCACCGACTGGCCTGCCTCCTTGATCTGCAGCAGCAGGGGCGTGCCGCGGCCGTCGAGCAACAGCAGGATCCACGCCTGCGTGCCGACGCTACCCACGCCCACAACCTTGCGCGCCAGGTGCACGAACCGATACTGCTCCAGCAAGCGCCGCCGGTCGGGCTCGAGCGTGAGCGCATACGCATGCACGATCTCTTCGATCGCGCGCGCCGTCGCCTCGCGCCCACCGTCGCCGTCGGTCGTGTCCTCGCGCCCGCGCTCGCCGTTTGCACCATTGCCATGCGGCGCGCTATCGCCAGGATCCTCGTCCCCGGCACCATCGACGCCCCCCTGTAGCGCCTCGACCGCCACGATCAGCGGAGGATCGTGCACGATCCGCGGCTCGCCGTCCAGTATGTGGCAGAGCTTCTCAAACGCCTGGTGGCTGTCGTGCGCACGCGCCTTGGCGATGGCGCGCCACACGCTCGGCGTTCGCTTGGGGTCCAGCAGCGAGTTGAAGCGGGGCAGCAGGTCGTCCATGTCTAGGTGCGCGTACCACACCTCCAGCATCGACATGCCGGCAAACTCCCTCATGCTCTCCCGATAGGAGCGCACCGCCTGGCGCACGATGCGCCGGCGCTGCTTTTCGTCCAGTCCGTTCTCGCGCCCCGCCACCTCCAGGCTCGCCGCCAAGCGCTTGACGTCCCACTCCCACGGTCCTGGAGCCGTCTCGTCGAAATCGTTGACGTCGAACACCAGGTGGCGCTCGGGCGATCCGAAGATGCCGAAGTTCGACAGGTGCGCGTCCCCGCACAGCTGTGCCGGTAGTCCAGAGGCTGGCGTGCCGGCGAGATCGGCGACCATCGGCAGCGCCGCGCCGCGGAAGTAGCTGAACGGAGAAACCAGCATCCGCCCATGACGGATCGGCACAAGCTCCGGTACGCGCTCGCTCGCCTGCTCGCTGAGCAGGTCGACCGGGTCGGACCGGTCGGCCGCGGGCGTCCACTCGCCGTGGCTCGAGCGAGGGGCGCTCGTACGCGCGCGCTTGCCCACCGCCACACGCTCCTCCGCTGTGAGGTGAGGCACGTTTGGTAGCTGCTGCGTGTCCTCGAGCACCGTGCCAAGTGTAGGCGCCGGTTAAGATCGCCCCTGCACATGACCAACGCCGATGAAATGCTCGAGCTGGCCAACTCGCGCGCGGAGCAACTCGCCGCGCCCGGGCTCAGCCCGGTGCCGCGCCGCAAGGTGGCGGTGCTGGCCTGCATGGACACGCGCATCGACCTGTTTCCGATGCTGGGCCTACAGCGCGGCGACGCGCACATCGTGCGCAACGCCGGCGGTCTGGTCACCGACGACGCGATCCGTTCGCTGAGCGTCTCCCAGCGCAAGCTCGGCACCGTCGAGATCGTGGTCGTAATGCACGACGGCTGTGGCCTGCACGGCGCCTCCGAGGACGAGTTCGCGCAGGCGCTCGCCGCCGACGGCGTGCTGCCCCAATGGCGGCTCGGCGCCTTCGACGACGTCGAGGCAACCCTGCGCGCGGGCCTCGCGCGGTTGCGCTCGAGTCCCGAGCTGCCCTCGCGCGAGCACATTCGCGGGTTCGTGTTTAACCCCGAGACGGGCGCGCTGCGCGAGGTACAGACCGACCCGTGATTGTGACGTTCGTCGCTAGTCGTCCGCCGTGGCGGGTACCAATAGCTGCGCTGTTCGAGCCAGCTTCGAGCGAAAGGTGCCTGCCGTGAACGACCGTCCCGTACACCTGATCGTCAGCGACGACCTGCAGCGCTCGCGCGCGAGCGTGTTCTTTCGCCTGCTACTCGCGATCCCGCACCTCATCTGGCTGGGACTTTGGGGAATCGCCGCACTGGTGGCGGTCATCGTCAACTGGTTCGCCACGCTCGCCGCTGGGAGATCCCCCAACGGACTTCACAATTTCCTCGCAAGCTATATCCGCTACGCGATCCACGTCACCGCATACCTAATGTTGGCGGCCGAGCCGTTCCCCGATTTTCTTGGTGAGCCCGGCTACCCGGTGGACGTGACGATCGCGCCACCGGCGCAGCAGAACCGCTGGAAGGTTGGTTTTCGCATCGTGCTCGCACTCCCCGCCGCGCTGATTGGTGGCGCGCTCGTGTCCGGCAGCGCCCGCAACTACGGCATCAACTACGGCTACGGCCTGGCCGCCGCCGCCGCGTTTCTCGGCTGGTTCGCGGCACTCGCGCAGGCCCGTCTGCCACGCGGCCTGCGCGACCTGGTCGCCTACGCGCTGTCCTACTCGGCCCAGCTCGACGCCTACATCTTCCTGCTCACCGACGTCTACCCCGACAGCAACCCGCTCACAGCGCTCCCCGGTATACCCACGCGCGAGGACCCGATCGAACTCGAGGTCCACGCGGACCTGGAGCGCTCGCGTCTAACTGTGTTCTTCCGCTTGCTACTCGCGATCCCACACCTGATCTGGCTGGGTCTGTGGGGAATCGCCGCACTGGTGGCGGTCATTGTCAACTGGTTCGCCACACTCGTCTCCGGCATCTCGCCGCTGGCGCTGCACCGCTTTCTCGCCGCCTATGTGCGCTACCAGAACCACGTCTATGCCTACCTGTTTCTGATCGCCGACCCGTTCCCGGACTTCACGGGACAGGCGGGCAGCTACCCCGTCGATCCACACATCGAGGGCCCGCGCCCGCAGAACCGCTGGACAGTGTTCTTCCGCGCGTTCCTCGCCGTGCCCGCGGCCATCCTCGACAGCGCCTACGGTGCCCTGCTGTTCGTGGTGGCCCTACTCGGCTGGTTCGCCTGTCTGGCCACCGGTCGAATGCCACTCGGACTGCGCAACGCTGGGGCACTCGCCCTGCGCTATGCGGCCCAAACCCACGGCTACATACTGCTGCTCACCGATACCTACCCCTATAGCGGACCGCTCGCACCCACCCCCGAGACCTCGGCGCCCAGCATCGTGGTGGAGCCGCTACCGGAGCCCGTGCTGTAGACCGCCAGCGAGTTCGACGTGGTGGCACGCTGCCGGCGCCTATCCAGAAGCCCCCACGTAGTAGCATCGTGGACCGCGCGCGCCCGTAGCTCAGTGGTCAACGGTTCTCTTCGGGGAGCCAAAGAGCAGCGGTCTTTCAAACCGCAGGCCGCGGGTTCGATTCCCGCCGGGCGCATTTTTCGAATCTGGCTTGGATAGTGGGGATGCGGGGTTCGCTGGGGATGTTGGGGGAACCCAATTTGGGCAGGGTGGTAACGGAAGTGGTAACTCAGCTCCTGTTCGCGGGTCGGCGGGCCTCCTCGCGACGACTGAATGCGCTCGCTCGCGAAGCGTCTCAGAGGCGCTCCCGGCCCTATCGCTGCTGATGCGTGTCCGGAACCGAGAGTGGACGGTGACGCTGGCTACGTAGACTCGCGTAGATGGTCGAGCAGCTCGCCGATATCTTCGACCGACTCGGTCGCGCAGAGGAACACTTGGAGTCGATCAAGAACGAGCTTCTCGCCTACTACAACTCGGACCCCTGCACTCTGAGCGGCAAGTACAAGCCGGACACGAATGGAATGGCTGGTGGGGGCGAATGGAGCACCAAGCTCGACCCGCTCGGGGTGCGCCTGAACACTCTGATCGGCGAGTTCCTGCACGACCTTCGGTCTTCGCTGGATCACCTTGCCTGGCAGCTCGTGCTGCACAACGGCGGTCAGCCCACCGAAGAAACCAAGTTCCCGATCCTAAAGGTCGGTCCAACCCCCAACAAGAAGGGGCACGAACCCCCTCTCCACATCGCGGGCGGCGTCTCCCCGGAAGCTCTCGCCCTAATCGAGTCGGCGCAGCCGTACCAGCTCGGGACTGAATACACGGAAAACGTGCTTTGGGTGCTCCATCAGCTCTGGAACATCGACAAGCACCGGCACGTGATTGCGCGAGGCGGAAACCTCAAGGGTCATTTTCGCGGACGGGGCACCCCGGAGTTCAACTACACCGCGCGCTTCGACTCGGCGACTGAGTACGGCGCAAAGCTCATCATCGTGCCCGACGATCCCGCTATGGACGTGGACGCGAACGTGACCGTCGAAGTAACTATCCACGAGCCCGCGCACGCGATCGAAGCGCCGCTGCTGCCCACACTGGAGAACCTTCTCAAAGGTGTCGTCCGGATGGTCACAACCGCCGAAGACTGCTGCTTCTAGGTCGCGCCGATGACTCATCGGCCCTTACCGGGCGCGAACGTGCCGTTGTATTGCACGGCGCTTGGCAAGGTACTGCTCGCGAGCGTCCCTGAGGCTGAGCTTCGCAAGCTGCTGGGCGGGCTGAACCTAATCAACCTCGTGATCCTCGACCCAGAACTGGAGGCATCGATCCCCTCGCGCAAGCTGGACTATCCAGGCCAGCGTCAACGCGTCACTCGCCGTTTGCGAGCTATGCCGCAGACCGCGCGGGTGCGGGTCGCTCGCGAGCAGGTCAAGCGGATCGGGGTGCTCACTCGCGAAGCGGAGCAGCTCAAGCGCGAGCTGCGAGACCTCGTAGCCGCCCATCACCCCGAGTTGCTCGCTGAGACCGGGTGCGGGCCGCTCACAGCTGCGATCCTGATCGGCCAGACCGCCGGTGCCGAGCGCTTCCATAGCGACGCTCATTTCGCACGGATGGCCGGTGTCGCACCGATCCTCGTCTCATCCGGCCGCAAAGGCCGTCACCGCCTCGATCGCGGCGGCAACCGGCAGATCAACCGGGCGCTGCATGTCATCGCGATCACACGCGGACCCGCGATCCCGCGACCCGCGAATACTTGCAACGCAAGGAACCCGAAGGCAAGAGCAGGATCGAGGCCCTCCGATGCCTCAAGCGCCACCTCGCACGCCACTACCACCGACTGCTCCTACGGCCACCAGTGCCGCCGTACCACTCGTGCGCTGAGAACGAACGTGCCCAACGGAGTGCCATACCTGACGTGAACGGCCTAGCGCCGACGAGCAGCCCGAGCTTCGCGTCGGCGCACCCTCGCTCTCAAGAACGGCGAGATCGGGACGGCCATCAGCAGCAGAGCAACGATCAGCAATGCGATCCCCACGCCGTGGCCGGCGCTCTTACTCCACACGAGCAGCGCAATTCCACCAAGCACGAGAAGACTGGGCGCGACCGCGACGCTCCAAGCGAAAGCCCGCTCGGCTCTTGTCAGCAACCTCCGCCGCTGCTGCCGCCCCCGTTTCAGGGTACTCCTCATATCGTAAATACCCATCGCACGGCATCGTAGTTGTCAGCGACCCGCAGCTACCCTCAAGTCCGCAAAGGCAGTACGAGCTCGGGATCCGCTTCGTTGAATCGATGACGCTGCGCGATAAGACATCAACGCAGCGCCAACATGTCGTGGCTCGTCCTGCTCCTCGGCTTATTCCGGTAGCCCGAGCGCATGAGCGATTTCGACGACGGGCGTCCCAAATACTTTTTCAAGAGCGGGTACTGCCCGTTCGAGCTCCAGCTTCGTGGGCTTATGGGGAATCAGAGCCTTCTCGTTGGGGCGCTCGTATGGCTTCAACAGGCGCCAGATTCTTTCTTCCAGACTCCCGGTTTCGCCGGGGCGCGATTTCGATTGTCGTGATGCTGTTCGCGGCGTCGCAGCTCGCGAGGAACTTCTCGGTGGTCGTCGGAGCTGCCGTGAATCCTTTGGCAGCAAGAGCCTTCGTGTCGGCACAGATGTTCGTGAGCGACGGCATCCAGGTGCTGATCCCGCCCGACGCGGGCAAGCGCGACACACCGCGCCGCGGCTGGGATGGTGGGCGTTACGCCTTCATGCGAACCGTGCTCGCCGGCGACCTCGGCGGTGGGCTCTACCGAAAACGCAAGGCGATGGTCGAGCCCATGTTCGCTCAAACCAAGCACAACCGGCGCATCAACCAGTTCCACAGGCGAGGCAGATCCGCCGCACGCTCAGAATGGCGCCTAATTACCGCCACGCACAACCTGATGAAGCTCCACAAACACCACCTAGCCGCCCAGGCCGCCTGAAACGGGACCAGGCCGCACAGACACTCGACCAAGCACGCAAAACCCGATCTCCGCGGCACCACTGCTATCGCCGCTGGCATTCACCCATCGCCCGCAGCAACTTTGCGCGACACCCACGAAGGAGCGCAGCCAGCTTGCCGTCGCTCAAGCTTTTGCGCACTTGCGGCACTGCCATACCTGCCAGGTGCATCACAAGACCGACGCCGCCGGTCTGCGTGCTGCTTTCGATGCTCGCGTGCTCGCAGTGCTCCCGCTGCCTGTGTTTGCCGTCTCGCGTTCCTCGCTGATCGACTCATTGCAGACTGCAGCGTTGCGGGTTGCTCGCTTCTATAACCGTGCAGTGACACCGCAGACTGGGATCCGTGAGCGTGCTCTTGAGGTCGTTGCCGGTACGGGCGCTGGCGCCAAGCTCGCTACCGGGATCGCCGGCGTCGTCCTGCTCGCCGGTGGCGCTGCCGGCGCTATCGGCGCCGCTCATAGTAGCCCTCACCCATCCCACCACCCACAGGCGCAGTATCGCGAGACGATCTTTCGGCCGCAGCCCATCGTGCCCGTTGGTGCATCTCTGTCCAAGCCGTCGCGACCGCGTCCGTCGCATCGACTACCTCGACTGAGCGAACAGCACACGCCCGGTGGCTTCTCCTACCTCGGCGCTCCATCAGCGCACCACCCACGTCCAACCGGCCCGGCCGTCACCCAACACGGCGGCGGACCTTTCGGGCCATAGGCGCTCGACGCGAACCCAAACACGGGCTCCGCCACCGTGCGTAAACCTAGCTGGCGGTTTCAGGTCAGGAGAAGAGGCGTTCGCCTATGAACCCGCCGGGCGATGCGCCGGGTGGGCAGGCGAAGATGGCACTCGCGATATGCAGGGTGTGGTGGTTGAGCGCGTCGGAGGCCGCGAGGCGCTGCTGCAGAGGAATGAACTGGCGTTGCGGGCTTCGCTGGAAGGCAATGAAGAACAGGCCAGCGTCTATCTCCCCGCTTTCCGGTTCGACTCCTTCTGAATAGGAGTAGCCGCGTCTGAGGATGCGCTGCCCGTTATTGTTCTGAGGGTTGGCGAGACGGATGTGCGCGTTGGCAGGGATCACCAGTTCCCCGTCGCGTGTCGCGGTCAGGTCCACGGGGTCAATTTCGCTGCGCTCTCCCAGTGGGGCACCTGTGAGCTTGTTGCGTCCGATCACCCGTTCCTGGTCTTCGAGGGTGGTGCTGTCCCACACGTCAAAGACGATCCTAATGCGCCTCGCGATCAAATAGGTGCCGCCGACCATCCACGATGGCCCGTCAGTGCTCTGCACCCATACGAAGTCGCGCATCGCGTTGGTTTGCTCGGCGCGAATGTTGTCGGTGCCATCCTTGAAGCCCATCAGGTTCCGTGGCGTCGTTTGGGCTGCGCTGGTGCTCGATGTGCGTCCGAACCCCGGTTGAGCCCAACGCAATACCGCCGTCCCATTCGCGATGCGAGAGAGGACATGGATCGCGTGGAAGGCGACCTGTGGATCGTCCGCACACGCCTGCACGCACAAATCGCCGTCCGAGCGTGCAGGTTCCAGATCATCGCCCTGGAATACGGGCAGCGGTCGTAGCTCCGTCGGGCGATTACCCGCAAGGCCGAAACGACCTGATCCGCCCGAACCGAACAAGCTCGGACCAAACCCGAACGTGAGAGTCAACCGCGACGCACCCAGGCCGACCGCCTCGCCCGTTTCCACCGGTGGTCGACCCGGTTCCTGAGAACCATCAGGCTCATAGCTAGCGCCGGCCGTCATCGTCGCCGCGGCCGTCGTCCACAGCTGCAACATCGAGCGGAGCCCTTCAGCGTTTCCGCCCGTCACGTCAAATGCCGCAAAGTGCAGGTATTCCTGGGCAGTTGTTGCGATCCCCGCCTGATGGGCGCCGTAGAACGGGACTGTGCCTTGCGAGGCGTCTGGCGACTGTAGTTTCGCCGAGCCTCCCCCGAGCGTTCCCGTAAGGACGTGATCCAAGCCCGCTCCAACCCCAAGCAACGCCGCACCGGACAGCACATCCCGGCGCGTCAGATTTGACCGTCCGGAACGATCAACGGTCATCGCTCCTACACCTCCCCTCATCCAAGTCTAGCGTTCACTTTCAACCGCATCTCTAACCAAGCACCGCGCTTTACAGCCCAAGCGGGCCGTCGTGCTCAAAGCGAAGTCAAACGACGCCGGCTCAAGCTACACACATCCACAACTCACATCTAGATCGTAATCCGCCGATAGAATGACCGTGACCGACACCTCTTCTGATGCCTTCTACCGCGGCATCCGCCATACGCAAGCAACTCTGCGTAACTGGCGATACCGGCCTGCCCCGATACTCATCCGCTGGGTAATGGGCTCGACCATCGCCACGCTTGGCCTGCTCCTCGCAGTTCTCGCGATCTCTGCCGTGGCAGTCGGTAGCAATCAGTTCATCCAACTGGCTCCCCCGTTTGCCCTCGGCAACATAAGCGACGTTCTGGCAATATTTTCTCGTAACCTACTCGTACTTAGTCTGCACGCAATGGCTTGTGTGGCAGGCTTTATCGCTGGCAGCTCGCTGCCTCTGCAAGCCGAAGAGATGCGAGGCGTCTCTCGTTGGATACACGAACAAGGAGGACGCATCGCCATCGCGTTCGTGTTTTGTGCTACCGCCTTTTCCCTGTCGGCTCAGTCCTACGTGCTCGGTCACACGCTCGCAAATGTCGCCGACTTCTTGAAAGTCTCGCCTGTCCTGCTTCTTCTTGGTGTACTCCCGCACGCTATACCCGAGCTTGTAGCGCTGTTTTTGCCGCTTGCCGCGTGGATTGTGGCTAGCTGGAGAGGCCAGTGGGATCAATTGCTTGCGGCAACGCTTGTGACGGTCGCCATCGCGCTGCCCATACTCCTGGCAGCTGCCTTTACTGAGGTATACATATCGCCGCATCTCTTTGCCGTGCTCACCGGTATACGCTAGAATACACCGATTTCCTCTATCGTATAGATCCGCAAGCCGCACTAGTCAGTGCGCATGCTACATTCTCTACGCGGTTAAACGTCGCTCGTCGTCCTTCGGGACTTTCGAGACCTTTCACGGGTACATCAGCGATCCTATAGACACGACGGGCGCGGCGGAAATAGATATCCGCCTCACTAACGTCGTCGGGATTAATCCAAGATACCCCTCGCGCCCCCAATGGACGACTAACTGTCATTTCTTTACCCGAGCTTCTACAGTGGGCACTCGAAGCCCTATTTAGAAAATCGCGTGCCTCAGCAGTTTGTGAAAACATAAATACGTCAACAACGACGTCGTCCTTATTACGCGCCCACCAGCGCATCTCGTATCCACCCGGGACTAGCGTTGCTGTACGGAAAAGAGGGCCGCCTGGTTGCGGCGAATTATCAGACCACGCTACATCACCGTTCACGACTCCGACTTCGTAGAGAGTGCTGTCCTCTCCAGCCATTGCTCCACGAACGGCGGTCCGTAGTTCCACGAGCTGTTCGTGATCTATCGACGTAACTTGAGGAGCACCATAAGAAGGACATCCACGAGCCCACACACCAGTCGCGTGTGCTTCTCCGGAGCCTTTCTCGAATCCCAGCAGGCGAGTCTGCGATATGCAAACATAGGCTATCAGTACACCCAGACACACAAGAAGTGCAGTGAGCCGGACGATCCGATGTATCGCCCACCACGGAGCGCCCTTCCCTTGATCGGGTGTCTCAATCATCGTCCTGATGATACAACATTTGGAGTCCTCCCTTTACGGCTGCTCACCACAGTCTTTTTTGTATGGAGCATGCTCTTCGTCAGCTTCACCCGTAAACGATTCTTCGCCACTATGTTGCTCACCGTCAGGGCTCGGCGAAGGCTCAGGACCACCCATATCATGCCCGCTGGCTTTGTTGTGTTCGCCTTTACAGATTTCACCATCATCTTCATGTTCCAGTTCGCGTATCTTTTCTTCCTCGACCTTGCCTTCGTGACCAAAGGCATCCTCACCTTCTTGACCGATGCTAGACATGCCCGAAGGATCGGACTCATCGATGGGATCATCCGCCGCGTATCGATAAAGGTTCATTCCGCTGCCTCGTATCCCAAGCGGGTCTTCGCTAATAAATCTGTCAACTACAAGACTATAGTAGCGAGCGCGGTTATATTGCAACCCGTCTCCGTCGTTTTCAAGTCCAGTATAGGTATCTGTGTTAGCACTACTGGACCCGCTCGCTGTCATTGCACCAAAGGGACCGTAAGTATATTCTGTAACTGGCGTACCAGATTCGTCGGCGAGAGCTATCGTACTCCCAAGCCCGTCGGCCAGATAAGAACTTGTGCCCGCTGACGTAGTCCGCGAATAACGATTATCAAGGGTGAGTCCATTAATAAGTTCCGCTGACCCTTCTTCACTTGATTCCCGTGCGACATTTTCGCCGTCATAGAGATAAGTCGTTTCGGCTCCGTTAAGCTGCTTGCTGATCCTACGATCAAAGGGGTCGTACGCGTAGCTCCAAGTATTGGCGCCTTGGGTAACTTTTGTGAGCTGATTGCGATCGTTCCAAGTGTAGCTCGATGTCGCATCTTTGGTCAAATCTCCATCCGCATTATAGGTCAGTGCGTGACCTTCCAAGGACGTGAGCTCATTCCCAGCGTTATAGGATGCTTCACCCATGACTTCAGGGAGAGTCGTACGCGCATAGCTTCCGGCGATAGTAGTTATGCGTCCGAGTGCATCCCGACCATATTGGAGATTCCCAATCTGTTCTCCGCCAGGCTTTCCATAGGTAATACTGCTTAGTTGCCCAGCCGCATCATACGAGAAGTGCTCGGTATCTCCGTTAGGGAGTATAGCCTGTGTCCGATGCCCATCTTGGTCATATGTAAAGGTGACTTCGCCGTTCGGTGTAGAGATGTTCGTCAACTGACCATCTGGATCATAGGTGTAGGATGCCGCTTCTTTTCCTTCGATACTCATCGAGGTACGGTCTCCCGCCGTGTTATATGTATAACCAACGCTGCCGCTAGGGCCGGTTTCCTTAATGAGGCGGTGATAAGGATCATATTCTAGCGTATAGGTGCCGGCACGCGAATCCACGATTGATGTAAGATCACCTTCACTATTGTAGCTGTAAGAAATAGAGCTAGTGGGTGAGCCCCCGCCCGTGGCCCCAAAAGACGCTGATGCGAGCTGGTTAAGATCGTTGTAGGCATAGCTCGTAGTTTGTCCCTCGGGATCAGTGATACTTGTGAGGTTTCCCAGTCCATCGTAGGCGTAATTGGTCGTCTCGCCCAAGGCGTTTGTCCACGAACTCTCCCGATCAAACACTTCATAATTGGCGGTTTGCTCATGTCCGCGTGGGTCGATCACTTCGACCGTGTTACCGTCGGCGTCATGGGCGTAACTGGTTTTCTCACCTACTGGATTAGTTTCACCTGTGATCTCGTTGTCAGTATCGTAACTAAACTGTGTCACGTCACCTTCGGGATTACGGATCGCCGCGGGTCGCCCGACGTCGTCATAGGCGACTTCAGTCTCATAGCCCAGCGGATTGGTTGTTCCGACTCGCTCACCGTCTGCATAGGAGTAGGTTGTTTTATGCCCTTCAGGACTAGTGACTGACGTTAGCTCACCTTCACCATCATAGCCATACGAGGCGTGTTGACCCATCGGTGTAGTAGTACCTACAAGGTTGCCGTTACTATCATATGAATAGCTCGTCGTCTGCCCAAGCGGATTGGTGATACTAGTTGGCTCGCCGAAACCATTGTAAGTACAGGTCGTGACCAGGGACGGTAGCATAGACGATTCTTGCTTGACTGAGGTAATGTTTCCGTATGTGTCGTAGGTGTAGGACACATTTCCCGTTGAACCCGCAATGTGGACTACATTGCCGCTCGCATCGTGCGTGTATGTCTTCCATTCCTCAGACGAACCGGGATTGTTAACTTCTGCTGTAGGGAGCCAGTGTTTAAAATAAACGTCATGCTTATGCCCGTCGGGGTCGATGACTTCCGTCCCACCGGTCCCTTCAGCTTCGCAGCCCGAGCACGCTGCCAATGGGTTGAAGGTGTAGGTTCCTGCTCCGCCCAACGTCTGGGTTAGCACACGCCCAGTTGGACTGTAAGTATTTTCGATCACAACATTTCCGCGCGCGCTTATGACCTTGGTCATCTCGTTGGCAGAATTGTACGCATAGCGCGTCGCCCGCCCCATCGGATCGGTGACCGTTACCAGACGCCCTTTGCTGTCGTAGCCATATACAACTCGCTGTCCAGCGCTATCTACGGCTTCAACGATGCGGTTATAGCTGTCGTAACGCAGGTGTATCGTACGGTGGTGAGGGGTGCGTATTTCGACGATTGGTCCTTTGATGCCACCTTCGCGCACAAGCGTAATGCGATTTCCGTTACGGTCTTCGATTGCTTGCAGCGGTGCTAGCTCACCGAAAATAAAGTTCGTACCATCGCGTCGGTGCAGTATCCATTGCGAATTTGTACTGTCCCAGTGCATGACAGCCCCCTCCCACGGTCCGGAGGTTTCTTTGGCTTCATAAACGGCTTCAATATATCCAGTCCCAGCCGAGGTTCGCGCTAGCTTTACCTTAGCGCCATTTGGGAGTACGAGATATGCAGTTGTGTAATTTTCGTTCGACCATAGGTGGATATCGAATGGGCTCTGGGTGCCTACTCCAAAACTATAGGAATTTTCGTCATCCGGTCGATATGTGCGGGTAAGCGTTATCGGCATCGTCGAATCCGGCAGCTCAAGATCGTTGTGCTGATAAACAAAAAGGCCAGTACCGAGGTCTACTGGATCGCCAGTTTTTGGAGAGCCCGGCACAGGTCCAGTGGTCGGTGGTGGATCGGATGTGGTTATCATCGCTCCGGTGAATTCCCACACACGCACGTTTGTGTCAGGCACCACCTGCTGCCCGTTTTTGCTGACCGTACCCTCGCCGTACACGTACCATCCCTTGTCTGAAGGATTGTAGTTCCAGAAGTCCACTCGCTGTCCCGGCGGAAGATGTCCCCAGTTAGGATAGATGATTTGTGCACCCTTGTTAAGGTATGCGCTTCCAGGTTGCACCGTGAAATACGTGGGTACTCCACCAGAAAACATTGGTAGGGGAAATGGCGGACGGTCAATTGGTATTGCCGTGAGGTTCAGGTGTCGCACGATATTTCCGTTGGCTGAGGTTACTGTGGTGCCTCCTGGTAGGCGTACTTCAAAGCCGGGGATGTTGGGGTTGGTCAGGGTAGTTTCGTGCTTTAGCGGCGATTCGATCTTTCGATTGCCGGCTGCTTCGAGCGGTGTCATCCAGATTGTAGATTCCAGCGGCATGATCTTGTCCTTGGTGAGGTCAACGCCTACTGTGAACCGTCCGTAATGCTGACCTTTGTGGTTGGCTGTTTCGCCCTCGATGATTAGCACTTGGTGTCCAGGCTCTAGACCACCGAGCAGGAACCGTCCGGTATTGTCGGTTCTTGTCTGCTTGGATGTGCCCTGAATCATAAGGGTGACATTTGATAGCGGCTCGCCGCTGATGGCTAGGGCTTGCCCGCTGAGACCGGTGGTGCTTCGAGGTGTGTGTAGCGCGGGGAGGCTCGCCCAGGGCGAGGGAGCACGACCTGTGACCCAATTATCATCGCGGCGGTTGCTCGCGGTCGGGTGCCACGTCGTTGGGTAGGGTGATCGATAGTCGCTCATCGCCGGTGGGACCGTGAGACTTTGTGGTGAGGACGCTGGCGGCACCTGCGCTGCTGGCCATGCGGTCGGCGTAACGGCCGAAAATTTCTTGGCTTTGGATGTCTTGGCCTTCTTCGCTCGTGTCGGCTTGTGGCGGTGGTGAGTGCTATTGGCGCGCCCATGTCCTCGGCGGGCGCTGGTGCTGGTCTTATGTGTCGGCGCACACCCGCCCTGTGGGCGACTTTTGCTCGCGCGATCGTGCTTAGCTCGCGCACATCTGTGAGCGTCAAGACGCGTCGCGTGGCGCACGCTATGTCCGATCGCAGGCTTGGCCATGGCGTGGATCACAGTCGGATCCTGGGTCGGGGTGATTGCTGGTGCTGACGCGAGGCTCGTTGAGGGCAGAGGCCCGTAGCGATGGATCGACACGAAGGGTTTGAAGCTCGTTGGGCTTTCGGCTGATTCGCTGCTGATTTTGACTGTGATCGGGCCGGTCGTGGCGCCTTCGGGGACCGTCACGATCAGGTCTGTGACGGTCGCCTTGCTGACGGTCGCGGATATGCCATTGAAGTGGACTTCGTCGAGCGACGGGTTGGTGTTGAAGTCGGTTCCTGTGATATCGACCTGTGTTCCTGGGGGTGCATGCGCTGGCGTTACAGCTAGCACGGCTAGCGTGCTCTGGCTGTAGCGTTTGATCCCGGTGAGATTGCCGTCGGCGTCCCAACTGTAGACTGCTGCGCCTCCGCTGGGGTCATCGACGATATGTAGGCGCCCCACTTCGTCATAGAGATAGCGGATTCCCGAGCTCGACCCACTCGAGACTTTTGCTGTCGCGGTTGACGTAGCAGTTTTTGATCCTTCGCTGTTGGTCGCGGTGACCACGACGCGCAGTGTCTTTGTGAGGTCTCCTTCAATCAGCGTGTAGGCCGACACGGTCGCGCCCCCGATGTTCGAGCATTCACCGCCCGATCCGTTGCAGAGCTGCCACTGGTAGCCGTAGGAGATCGGCGAGACGCCTGCCCATCTTCCCGGCTCCGCGCTTACGGTAGCGCCAACGTTTGGGCTCCCGCTAATCCCCGGTACAGTGATGTTCGCGAGACCATTCGCCTGCACCACAGAACTCGCGGATGATGTGACTGAGCTTTCTTCAAGACCGTTGGATGCGATCACCACGACTCGTAGCGTGCTACCTACATCACTGGAGCTAAGTACATAACTGTTGCTCGTAGCTCCTTCGATGTTGGCGCATTCCGTGCCGGATGAGTTGCACTTGCGCCACTGGTAACTGTAGCCGATCGTACCGGTACCGCTCCAGCTCCCGGTACTTACGCTGAGTGCTTCTTCAGAGACCGCTTCGCCAGATATACTCGGAGAGGACACCAGCGAAAGGCTTGAGCTTTCGACCATAGTGGAAACCACGGATGTCGTGTATGTGTTGCCCGCGCCGTCGAGGATCACGGCGCGGAGCTTGTAGGCTCCGGGAGTCAGGCTACCCGTGCTTATCGTGCAACCGTAGATGAGCCCGGATATAGGCACGGTTTGAGGCAGACACGCTTCTGTAAACGATTCGCTGCCGACGGGCGCTCTCTCCAATGTCCACGTGTCGACACCTGACCCATTGTCGTACGCGTAGCCGTGGACTTCTAGTTCGCCGACAACTTTTTCGGGCGGCTGATAGAGCGCTCCCATCGGAGGAGTGTTATCAATTACCGTTTCGATGGGTGCGGTCGTGTACGTGTCACCTTCAGTGTCGGTGACTACAGCACGCAATTCGTATGTTCCGTCTGTAAACCCGCTTGAGTTCATTTCGCAGCGGTATTCTGAACCGCTGACGGGCATGGTCTGCGTGGCACATGCGCTGCTCCATGCGCCGCTGCCCAGCGACGCTATCTGCACGGCCCAGCTAGCGACGGACGGCCCAGTCGAACTACCCGTCCCGGACAGTTTGATCGTTTTGGCAATAAATGGTTCGGGGCTAGCGATGCTCCCGCTCAACGCCGCGTTATCGATGTCCATAGCGACAGCCGAGGCGGTGTGTATATTCCCCGCATTATCGGTTATCACGGCTCGTAGTTCGTAAGCGCCATCGGAGTGCGCGGTCGTGTTGACGGTACAACCGTAGTCTTCGCCGCTGATTGGGGTCCTCTGGACTGTGCACGCGTTTGCCCATTCAGAGCTTCCTTCTGGCGCGATCTGCAGTTGCCACGACGCGATACCCGAGCCGCTGTCTTTCGCCGTACCGTTGATCGAGGGCCTACCAGCGACGTGCGACGGTGGTGCTGTGACCGATCCACTCGGCGCAGTGTTATCCACGAGCACCGTTATCGCGGGGGTCGTGCCAGTTTCTGCTGATTCACCGCTTAGTTTTGCTCGCAATTGATATTCGCCGTTTGGGTAGGAACCAGATGCGCTATTCCAGGAGCAGCTGAATTCGCCGATCAGGCTCGGAGTGAGCGACCCGCACAGCGTGCTCCATTCGTTCGTCCCATACGGTGTTATTTCTATCGTTGCGCTCGAGAACGACGCATCGACTCCCCTTTCCCCCGTACCGGAAACGGTCACCGTACCAGACGCGTACGGCAACGGTTCCAACATGCCCCTCAAGCCAACCGCGATCCAGACTACATGCGCGCCTGTGATACGGGCCTCCAATTCGACGCCTTCCTCGATAGTGAATGATCCTTCGCCGAGCACTATCGACCCACTCCCCTGGTCATGCCATCTGCCAGTCTCTATATGTTCGGCGACTCCTCCCCCGGTAAAGTCCGATGTTCCTTCTTCGGAGTCTACGCTGCCTTGATTCTCAAACGGGACCCCGATCTGGGCCGTGTTACCGCTACCAATATTCACGCTGAAGGCACCAGTGTTCGTAATACTCGACGCGGCACCACCATTATTACGAATTGAGTACCCAGTAGTTTCTGGACCGCAACCAGACTCGTAAGCATCGGCATTAAACGTACCTGCGTTCTCTAGGCTGGCGCCATTCTCCATCGTGATCGAACCGTCCACGCCTCCCCCGCTCGTACCCATCGTCACCGAACCGTCATTTATGAGCGATACTTCGCTCAACAGCAGTCGAGAGCAACCGGGATCGTCTATCTCACCGGTAGCACTGGACTCCACAACCAGGCTCCCAGATCCGTCCACCGTAGGACTACCGCTCGTGCTCAACGACGAAGCCACATCGAGCGTACCCGCGACATTTACCGTGGCACTAGCGACAGTCAAAGCGCCGACTGTGGATGTTCCGCTGAGCGCTTCGAGCGTTCCGCTACTGAGCAGCGCGTGACCTGCCGAGCCTTCCAGACCTTTCACGGCCACCGTAGCGCCTGCGATACTCACCGTCCCAGACCCAGACCACGTATCCCCCGAAGTCGAAAACGAGCCTTTCGTAAACGACAACGTCGTACCGGATCCCGGCGACCAAACCCCTTCAGTGTCCGTACCACCACCAGTGAGTTCCATCCCCCCAGCCAACGTTTTCACAGTACCATCATTATCGAAAGGGACTTCGACAACAACACTATTTCCACTCCCCACATCCACACTAAAAATGCCCGTGTTCGTAACAGTAGAAGCACTCCCACCATTATTTTGGATCGCCGCTTCGTTTACCCCCGGCACACAACCAGAGGCATAGGAATCCGCGTTGAACGTCCCCCCATTTTCCAGCAGTGCCCCATTCTCCATATCGACCTGACCAGCCGAACCACCACTAGCACCCACCGTCGCAGTCCCATCATTCACAAACCTAACACCATTCAACTTCAACAAAGAACACGCAGTATCATCGATCGCCCCCGTCGCACCAGACCCCACCACCAGACTTCCCGAACCACCAACCGTCGAATTCCCACTCGTCGCAAACGACGACACGACATCAAGTTCGCCTGCCACACTCAGCGAATTCCCGCCGAGCGAGAGATGAGCGACGCGGGACGCTTCCAGAGCGCTCGCGACTTCGAGCGAACCGCCTGAGAGGACAAGACCGCCTTCGTCCTGAAGCGAGCCCGCATCGTTCGTGCCGCTCGAAACCGTCACGGTGTACCCCGACCCGACGCACACAACGTCGCTCGACGTCGGAACGGTACCTGCAGACCAGTTCGACGCCGTCTGCCAGTCGCCTTCGGTAGATCCCGTCCACGTGTCCGTGCAGAGCGGTTCAGCAGCCGCGTTGGCCGGCTTCACAGCGAGAAAGGCGAGCGTCAAGAGCACCGCCAACAACCCAACTAGAGACGCCGGAGACACTACAGCCGCGACTGAATCATGCTGCCGTACGAAGATTTCGAACCGAGCCGACGCGCGTGATGCCTCCCGCATATCCCCTCCGATCCCACTCGCTTACTTGATAGCGGGCGAGTTCTATCATACGGTCGCCTGGAAACGCAACCACATCTAATAATCATTCTAAAGAACCGGACAAAGGCTTGTTTGGCCGGTGCAATAACAGCCTCCGCGCCCGTCCGGACGGCGCTCTGACGACAAGTGCCCAGTGATCACGAGGAACGTCTGGAGCACACACGCCTATGTCACGCAGCGATCATGGCGCAGCTTCTCGTCCCATGCCACGTTGCCCACGTCATCATCGCGACCCGCAACGCGACCGGTCAACAGCATCGCGACCGGCAGCTCCGCGCATAGGCGCTCGACCTACGGCAAGCACAGCTCGAAAATTTGGAGGGGGGCAATCCGCCGCTCGCCACGACATAGGGGTAAGCGGGCCAACCCGGCCCGAACCCAAACGCAAGGAGTCATTGCAGATGCGCCCCTCCTCACCGCCCCCGATCGCGCTGCTCGCCGTCCTGCTCGTCGCAGTCTTCCTCGTGCTCTTCGCCGACATCCTCGCTGTATCGGCCACCGGCGAGCCCATACCCGCAAGCGCCGGCGCCATCCTCACGCCCATCAGCCCCTCAAACCTCTCCCGCCCCTACGCGCGTAGCTCATTGCGGATCACGAGCCGGCTACTCGACGGTGCCGGGCAACCAATCCCCGGTGCTCGCGTGGACATCCTGCAACAAGTCGCTAGCACCAACCAGATCCAGCTCGTTGGATCGACTGTCACGCGGGCAGACGGTTCGCTGACAGCGACAGTTCCCGCTGGCCCATCGCGACTCATCGACCTTGCGTACCGCGCCTCCGAAGGCGAAGGGTACGCGACGCAAACCGAGGTTCAGGAGAACGTTAGCGCCGGACTACGCTTGCGCATCACGCCACGACACACCACACCCACCGGGACGATCCGCCTCGAAGGCCAAGTACTCGGCGACATACCCACCAATGGTGTCGTCGTCGAAGTGCTCGTCTACTACCTCGGCCAGTGGCAACCGATCCGCACACCACGCACCCAGCCCGACGGGCACGTGCTAGTCAACTATCGGTTCAACCACGCCACCGGCGAGTTCCCCTTCCGGCTCCGCGTCCGCTACGGACAAGTCGGATTCCCCTACGCAGAAGCGTGCTCAGGATGGGTGGAGGTCATGGCTTGAATTGAGCTGCGCGAGACTGCGACGTATGTCCGGTCGAACGGTGGCGCGGTCGGGATCGCTACGGAGCTTCGCCGTAGCAAGCGCGCTGCCATTCGACCAGCCCATCAGCTCCGCCTGAGTCCGCCCTGGCCAACCAGGACAGGACTATCGTCATCGCGCACAAAGGACAATTTGCGGTTCACGTCCGCGCCCCACTCCTCCAACGATTTGAACCAAGACACAATGCGCCGGCGCCGAAGCCGAGAAGCAACAACACACCGCCGAAGACAGCGGCGTGCTCTGCATACAGACCCACTCCATCAGACACCATGACCAGCGACGCCGAGAAGCCGAATCCGTAGTAATGAAGCCAAATCCGGCACACCCACGACACTCCGCGACATGCCCGCGAGGGTCTTTCAAACCGCAGGCCGCGGGTTCGATTCCCGCCGGGCGCATTTTTCGAAACTCGCTTGGACGCTCAACCGACGCTCAGCACAACCTTGCCCAGCGCGCGACGCTCGTCAATCGTGCGCAACGCATCAGCAGCGTCCTCTAGCGCAAAGCTCGCCCCAACAATCGGCGCGATAAACCCTTCCTCAATCATCCGCTCGACGGCCTCGCCAATCGCGCGATTGCGCTGCGGGTTGCCCATCACGTACGCGCCCCAGCCTGCCCCCACGACCGACACGTTGCGTAGCAGCAGGCGGTTGACCTTAACCTCGGGAATCGATCCCTCGGTGAAGCCCACGACCAGTACGCGCCCGTCCTCGCGCAGGCAGCGCAGGCTGTCGGTAAAGCGATCGCCACCAACCGGATCGAGCACCACGTCCACGCCGCCACCACTGAGCTCCAACGCCTGTTCGCGCCACGGCCCGTCGGAGCGCACGACCTCATCCGCGCCCGCCTCTCGTGCCACGCGCTCCTTCTCGTCGGTGGAGACGACAGCGATCGTCCACGCGCCCAGCGCTTTCGCGACCTGCAGCGCGGCGGTGCCGACGCCCCCGGCCGCCCCATGCACGAGCACACGTTCGTCGGCCTGAAGACGCCCGCGGAGCTTGAGCGCGAAGTACACCGTGTGGTAGTTGAGGATGACCGAAGCGCCCTGGGCGAAATCGAGTCGCTCGGGCAGCGCGAACGTGAGGTAGGCCGGCGCCACGGCCCGCTCGGCCATTCCGCCCAGCACCGTAAATGCCATCACGCGATCGCCGGCCTCCAGACCGCTGTCGGCGGGGGCGTGCGCGACAGTTCCTGCGACCTCTGCACCGGGCACGAACGGAAGCTCAGGTTTGAGCTGGTAGAGCCCGCGCGTCTGGAGTACGTCGGGAAACGACACCCCGGCGGCGGCCACGTTGATCAGCACGCCCTCGCCGGGGGTGAGCATATGGCTGGGCTGCGGCTCGAGAGCGTCGATGACACGCACCCCGTCGGGACCCGTCAGCTCGCTGATCTGTACCGCGCGCATCGGCGCAGAGCCTAGCGCTGTTGCTGGCGGTTCTGCAGAGACTGCTGGTTCTGGTGGCGCTCGCCGCGAATCTGGATCGCGATGAACACGACGATCACGTTCACAACCACGCCGATCCCGATGAACGTGGCGATCAGCCCTACGTCCTTGGCGGTTGCTGCATTAGCGGCGGCGAGAAGCATCGGTTGTCTCCGGATCGTGTCGGTTGCTCGCGCGCCTCGGCGAGCCCTGCGTGGCGCAGCCTACCAGCGTCAGGGGCGTGCGTGTCGTAGCCTTTGGGAGGCCGCCACGCATCGTAAAGCCATGGAGAGGTGCCAGAGCGGTTGAATGGGCGCGACTGGAAATCGCGTAACGGGGGTTGACCTCGTTCGAGGGTTCGAATCCCTCCCTCTCCGTTTTTTGGATGACACCGTGCTGGAGTCGAAACGAGCGCAGATTCCCACCCAATGAGCCCCGACATCTACTTCTCTCTCGTGGTTTTTGGTCTGCCGCTGGTCTTGCTGGTGGTTGCGCTGCTTGCCGGACGCTTCTATCGCGAAGGCTATGAGCGACTACTGGACTGGAAGCCGACCCGTTCGCCCGCCCGAGAGGCCGAACTGGAACTTGACGACACCCATCAGATGCTCGACGCCCTGAATCGATACCGACGCGCACGAGGCGCACCCGCTCAGTCGCTCGAGCAGATAACAGAGCACGCTTGGGCCAGTCTCGAGCACTACGACGCAGAATAGTCCTGAGGCGGCCGGCCGTCTACACTAGGCGACTCTGCGCCCTTAGCTCAGCTGGATAGAGCGTCGGTCTACGGAACCGAAGGTCGGGAGTTCGAATCTCTCAGGGCGCGCTCTTCCCCGTCTCTTTGATCGTCAGTGCTGGTGCGGGTTGCAGGGTTCGCGGGCCCTCTAAAGAACCCCTGTAGGTGGGCAACAGCGTGGGCAACAGGGCAACAACAGGCGTGTTGCCCACGCGCACCGCCTGTCCGGGCGTCTATCGGCGGGGCTCGCGGTATGTCGCGGTGTACCGCGTCGGTGGACGTCAGCGCAAGGAGTTCGCCGCGACGTTTGCTGAGGCGCGTACGATCAAGCTCGCTCGAGACGCCGAAGCACGAGAAGCGCGGCGCGGGCCGACGCTGCACGCCTACGCGCTCGCCTGGGCTCGCAAGCATGCCGGCTGTGGGCACGATGCCGTACGCGAGCAGACACGCGTGGAATACCAGCGGCTGCTGGCGACCTACGCGTTTGGTTACTTCGCGCAGGACATCCGGCTTGGAGATCTCGACCGACGCGCATTGCAAGGCTTCATCGGCTGGCTAACGGATCGTCCTGGGCGTACTGGACCACGGCTCTCTGATCGCTCGATCCACAACGCGCCCACTCCGCTGCGTCTGTGCCTAGGGGCGGCGGCTGCTTCTGGGTGACAGTTATGGGCGCAGCGGGCCGATCTCATTGGTTGGGGGCGCGTTACGTAGATGGCTGCCTAGCTGTTGCATTACAAGGTCGGCCGCAGTATCGGGGTCGTATGCGGCTGGAATTCCGCTCACGAGCGCGTCGAGGTCGCGACGAAACCGCGCGTCTTCGAGCTTTGCGGTCAGGTTGTCGCGTAGTTCGGGGAAGCTAAAGATCGCACCTTGCATGTAGTGGTTGCAGCCTGCGACGATTTGCTCGGGGTCTGCTTTTAGGGCGGTCAACCCAAGCCAGAGGTCGAACAGGTCGCGTCCCTTGCTTCGTTGGTAGAGAGCGCGCAGCTTGGTGGCTAGCAGCTCGCTGATCTCGTAGGTCGAGATGTTCGCCTCCGCTCCACCAAGAGGTCTCGATTGCATGGCGTACGGTCTTGCGTGGACGATAGGAGTCTGTCTCAGCGATGTTCATCTCGATCTTGATCCGAATGAGGCCGAGTCCTTCTGTTGGCTGTGCGTCGAGGTAGACGTGGACCATTTGGCCTGAGCGCTTGCGGCTTGAGAGCTTGAAGCCAAGACGCTCGGCGATCTCACCGAGGGCTTGCGTGAAGGGCTTGATGCCCGTATGAGTTGTGCGTACGTAGTCGAGGTCCTCGGAGTAGCGCAGGGGCGCAGGGAGGTGGAGCTTGTGTAGGCATGTTCCTCCACGCATCGCTAGTTCAGGACCAAGCCTCTCATCAAGGGCTATCTCAATCATGAGGCGGGAGAGAAGGAGGTCCTGCTCGATTTGGACGGTGTTCGGCCAGGGTGCCTTCGCACGCAATGCAATGAGTGCGGGGCGATCGATCACAGATCCGGTTCCACGTCGCTGTTGATTTGCAGATTCCAGTTGGGTTCGATCGGGCCGTGGGCCGGGAGCGCCCGGACGAGCCGGGTCGGATAGCCGAGGTCGGGGTGTGCGACCTCGCGCAGAGGCTCTAGGTCAAAGCGCTCGCGGTATTGCTCGAGCAGCCATCCAAGGCGCCTCGCGACTGACCGTGAGCGAGTCGCTGCGAGTCGAGCTAGCTGTGGTATGTCGAGGTCGCCGATCTCAATAATGACCGTCGCAATGTTGCCCAATCCCCCAGCGTCGTCGGGGTGGAGCACGAGGTCAACAAGAGTTGTCTCGCGAGTAGCAAGACGAATACGGCCGGTATGGACTTGGCGCTCTTCAATGTCCATATCGCGGAGGTGATCGTTGGCATAGAAGCGCAGGCGTACTCGCTCGATATCGCGATTGGCGACTGGCCTGTCGACCATTACCTGGAAAATCTGCGGTGCCTGGTGTGCGGCGCCGTGCATCGCCGCTGCGCTGAGGAGGCTCACGTAGTAGTCGCGACCCAGCTCACGCATCATCCCGTCGATGAACAACTCGCCGGGGAGAACACCCCACGAGCGATACTCGGGCGGTACCACTACGTAGAAGCCGCGCGCCGGCGAGAACATCGCGCCGCGCCTGCGCAGTCTCTGCAAACCGGGGTAGACGTGTGCGTTTGGGATGCCGGCCAGCTGAGCCGCCTCCGCCGAGGTAACCCAATAGCGCCCATCTGCGACGAGCGCGTCGGGGAGATCGGCTAGAGACGGCATATTCTCTATTCTAACGCAAAGCGTTCGTTAGCTCAATATACCGACAAGGCTTCCGCGTCCCCAAAGAATGCGGACGAAGCCCGCTCCTCGATCACTCCGTCAGCACAAATTCCGACAAAATCGTGATATCCGACGTGATGTGATCCAGGGGAAGTGCCTTGTTTGCAGGCAAATCCATGTTCTGAGCTTCGCTCTACGGAACCGAAGGTCGGGAGTTCGAATCTCTCAGGGCGCGTCCTGTGGTTGAGGCCCCAGGGGCGTCTTCCGTCGTCGCTGGTGTAACACCGTGCCAGGTCTCGTCTCTGGGCTCTTTGTCGGCTGCCTGCGAAATTCCGTCGCAAGCCGTGCGTAAGGTGCTCTGGCGTGTCTCAGTTCCAATCCATGAAGGCGAAGCGGCTCCTGCGCATCCTTACCTCTGATCCTCTGAACTATAGGATTACGCGCGCCAATCCGGATCGCATCGTTGCCTCCAAGCCGACAGCCGACCGACACTGACATGGGCGTTCCCATGACAGACGTACCCTCGCACCTGGCGAGGTGCGACGCGTTCTTGTCAACCACGTAGGCCTTGCGGAAGACGATGCTCTGCGGCTACTCTGAACGAGGAGAGATCATGGACACCATCCGCATTCTGCACCACCAGGCTCCCGGCTTCGGCTGGAGCTTTGAGTCACCTGACATCCCAGGACTGACGGGGGGTAGCGAAGGGTACGACGCCGCCTACGCCGAGGAGGCCGCCCGATTTGCCCTGGCTTGCGCCGCCGAGGAGCAGGATCTTCCCGTACCGGTAGACCTCACTTTCGAGCACTACGTGCCAGCCGGCGTCGCCGTTGCCGCATAGCTTCATCCCGCCGATCGGCTTTCGGCTTCCATGTTTGGCCAATCCTGGAGGTTTCGGGCCACCCGGGCTCGCCGAGCCCTGCCCTCCGGATCGAGCAGCTCATCGACGAATTCGTCGATCGACGGGAGTTTGATCTTTGTCTCCACGGGCGCGCTTGTCACTATGCGCCAGAACGATTTGCAGGGGTTTGGCCTGGGAAGCCTCCGCACATCACTGCAAGCCTCCGGCTGATTGCGATCTCAAAGGCGCTATGAGTCTGATCGAGTGGCCACGAAGACAGGAATGATCCGGCTCGTCTTTATCTGGTAATCCGCATAACTGGGATAGGCCGCGACGGCGCGCTCCCACCACAACGCTCGTTCCTCGCCCTGGACCTCACGTGCATTGAAGTCGTGCGGTTCGGCGCCATCCTGGATCATCAACTCGGTCGGGGCGGCGATCACGTTGCCGTACCAAGCTGGGTTTGTCGGAGCGCCTCCCAGGGAAGCGACGAGCGCGTACTCGCCGTTGTACTCGACCCGCATGAGCGGAAACTTGCGGATCTTTCTGCTCTTTCGCCCTCGGGTCGTGATGATGACGACGGGAAGGCCAGTGTCCAAGAGGGTGTTGGCACGCTCACCGTTGCTCGCCTCGTACTCTTCGACTTGTTCGCGCACCCAGTCCCATGGGCTGGGCTCGTACTCACCCTGCAGTGGCATTTTCCACTCCTGAGATAGTCAGTTTCGAAGGTGCTTCTGATTGTCTATACCTGATTGGCAAAGACGCTGGTAGGCGATCGAGGCCGCCTCTCGATCGACTTATTGCGTCGGCGGCAGCCGCACAACCCCCAGTCTAGGTGATACCTGGCTTGGCAAGCGGGATAAGACCAAACCTCATCAATCTCATAACTAGCTCGCGAACCCAAGCTGTTGGCGTCTCAAACCCAGCATCTTCGCTTTGGCCTCGGCTGCAAGCTGCTCTATCCAAGCTTCGGGTGAGAGATCCTCTCCGAGTACCTGGGCTTGACGCTTGACGGTCGCAAAATCCCCGGGCGCGAGGTCGTCGATGGCATTTAGCGCCTGCTCGAACTCGCCTGCGCGCTCGGGCTCTGCGTTTGGGTCGAAGCCGCTCTCCGTGCAGAACATCGACCACGCTTGCTCGTGCCGGAGGGCCTTGAACTCGAGCTTCCAGGTGAAACGGCGCATCGCCGCCGCGTCGATCGAGTCCATCAAGTTTGTGGCCGCGATGAAGATGCCCTCGAATCGCTCCATCCGCTGGAGCAGCTCGTTGACCTGTGTCACCTCCCAGTGGGCGCGCGCGAGTGTGCGATCGCGCAAAAACGAGTCCGCCTCGTCGAGAAACAGAAGGGCACCCTCGTTCTCTGCCTCGGTGAACATCTTCGATATCTGCTGCTCCGTCTCGCCGAGCCACATCGACAGAAGCTCAGAAGCCGAGCGCATGAGAATCGGAAGGTCGAGCTCGACGGCAATGTGCTCCGCGAGCTGCGTCTTGCCTGCACCGGGAATACCCCAGAAACACAGCGAGCCCCTTGGCCGCTCGCTTAGCGCCGCGATGATCTGCTTCGGCGTGAAGCGTCCGGCGATGTTCAAGAGGTCGAGGTCGTAGCTGGTGACCGAGTCTCGTAGTCCCTCGGTGCGATCGCGTCCGAGGACCTTCTGACTGTGGGCAACCGCACGCTTGATCACGCGCTCGCGCTCCGGGTCCAGTTGCTCCCGACGCGTGGCGGGGCCATCGCCCGACCCGTCGTCTGGGAGCTCGATCAGACGGGCGAGCTCGGCCGCCCGGCGGACCTGCTGCTCGCCGAGCAAGCTGTACTTTGCGAGATCGCGCTCCAATCGCGAGGAGAGTCCGAAGTCCATAATCACCTGCGCCACGCGCGCCCGCCGCTCCGCACGTGAGCCTGGAAACGCTTCACAATGGAATAGGAACGCACCGAGGTTGCGCTCCGAGAGCTGCCTTGCGCGATCCGTGATCCAAACGCAGCGCACGTGACTCTCGGTCAAGCCCTCGTCGGAAGCGCGCTCGGGGTCATCGTCGTGAGGGAACTCCTCATCGTCGAAGTCGAAGAGGTGAAATCCGATGTGAGGTCGGGAGGCGAGCGCCTCATGAGCGCGATCGAGGACCAACACCGCGTCGGGGTCAGATCGCTCGACGTGGCGCTGGGCGATGTAGGTCCAGGTCGGCAGGTCTCCGGCCGCAACGTGCTTGGTGACAACCGCGTGCCCGCGGATCCCTTCGTCTTCGAGCAACCGCGCCATCATGTCCCGCTTGTCCACCGACTTAGGTCCGTAAACGAGCGCGTGCACGCCGCGATCGACTGGCAGCGGCTTGCGGAGAACGCCCAAGAGGATTCGCCTGTCGTCCTCGTGAAGGCGCCCGAGCGATCCTGTCGATGGCGACGGAGAGAGCGGCTTGACGAACCGCCCGATGAGTTCGGCATCCGCCTCGGCGCGCTCCGCCAGCGTCGCACTCAAATGGCGCGACGGACCACTCACCCGTAGCGGACGCTCCTTCACGCTCAACAGGCCGGAGCGCGCCAGCGCACCCTGCTCCGAGAGCGCCGAGACCACGTCTGAGTCCGGACCGCCGAGTGCCGCACCGAGTACCGCCTTCGTCGCACGGTCGGCGTCCATCAGCAGCTCGAACAACTGCGAGAACCCTGGCCGAGAGCGGCCTATCTGAAACGCGAGGACGTCTCGCTCCGTTGTGGTCAGATCCAGAAGGCCCGCGATGCGGCTGACGTTCTCATCCAGGGCGGTGACGAACCGCGACGCCTCCACCTCTGCCGCTCGCGCCCAGTCGCGCAGCGCATCCTGAAATGCAGTCTCATCACGCTCGATCAGTCCGAACACGCTCGTCCCGCGCAGATACAGACGAACGAAGCGTCCGCTCGTGCGCTCGCCGAACTGACGCTGTAGATCCTTCAGCGTCGGCAGCAGCTTCTCATCGGCCGCACTTACCTCACCGTCGTCGCCGGCAAACGGCTCGGGCGGCGACACGGCCGCGGCGCAGCTTGCATAGAGCAACGCAAACAGATGCGGGTCCGCGGCGAGCAGCCAGCCAAAGCCAGGGCTCTGCGCCAGGCGCAATGTCCACGCCGCCATCTGCTGCGCGCCGGGCGTTTCGAGGGGGTTGTCGGATGGGCTGTATTGGGAGTTCATACTCGCGTACGGCGCACAAACAGAAAGACGACTATAAGTATCGCATACAATTGTCATAGATGCACGTTGCGTGTGCGGCACTGTGTCGGCGGCGTGCGAGGTTAGGCTGGATGGCGCCTACGATCCTGGTGTGCTGTGTCAGCGTTCTGGTCGGTTCTACCGGTACGTCTGCGGCAAACGGGATCATCTGCGCCGGTGGAAGCGAAGTCTCCAGAGCACATCGCACTAGGCCGGGCGATCCACGAACTACGCCTGGACGCCAGTGTCTCTCAGGACGAGTTGGCACGGAGGGCCGGCATGCATCGCACCTACATCGGCGGTATCGAGCGTGGCGAGCGCAATGTCAGCTTTGCCAACCTGCTGAAGATCACCGATGCGCTTAGTGAGCGTCCGTCTAGGCTGCTCTCGCGTTACGAACGCCTGCTTTAAGCGTTAACGCTCAAATCCAGTAGACACCTGACCTCCGAGCACTACGTGCCAGCCGACGTCGCATAGGTGCGGCTGGTCGACCGACGGTATCTCATAAGGCACGTCGAAAAGCACGCGCAACCGACGCCTTCCGCTCAGCCCGACGACGTCACCCCGACCCGCTGGACGAGATTCGTCAAGAGCGGCACCGCCCCGCGCCGTTCGTAGAGACGCATGGCATCGGTGTTCGTCGTAATGACGTCGATCTTCATGTCCTCGATCCGAAGCTCCCGTAGCCTCGCTTCCACGGCGTCCAGCAGCGCGGAGCCGATTCCCCTCCCGCGGGCCTCCGGTAGCACGGCGAGGATCGAAAGTTCGGCCAGGGGATCGGATGCGCTCCACGACACCGCGAAACGCGCACCGGGGCGGACGCGCACGTACGCGTAGCCGAGATAGCGCTCGCCATCCTGTACCGCCAGGACAAACGAATCGGGCTCAGACGCCAGCCATTCGGCCCTTAGCCGCCGGTGCTCCTCCCAAGCCTGCTCGTACGGACACCTGCGGTCGTGTAGGTGCGGCGTCAATGCCATGTGATGTTCGTACAACGCGCGCCACAACGACTCAAGCTCGTCCAAGCGATCCAGGGGTACCGATACGACTGTCACGTCAGTCATGCCCGAACCCTCTCACAAAGCCGCAAGCTAGATCAGCGGCGCCTTCCAGGGCCGACCGGTTCCGGGGCCGCACGGGTGCCGGGTGGCACTGTTACGACAGCGCTGCCGACGATCACCGGGACGGCGCCTTCGTACTGGCGATAGATCACTTCGACAAGAGCCGAGCGTCTGCTCACGTGCCGGGTAGGCCGGGGGAACCAGCAGATGCCGGCGAACAGCGAAGGCGCGGAAAACCAATGCGTCACGGTCGTACCGCGCGTCACGTCGCGGTCGAGGGACACGCTGCTTCCAGACCAACCGACGATCGCTCCTCCCCGCCCGGCGGCGATCGGTTTGCACGCGATGCCAGGAATGCGGATTTCGTAGTCTTCCTTGGCGCTCTTCACGGCAAACGGAGTGGTGTAGCTCAACCACATTCCTACGAGCACGCGACGGTTGATCCGCGGCCGTACGTGCAGCGGCTGATGCAATTCGCGCGGCGCCACGTTTTGGACCGAGGGCCGTGCGGGAAAGGGCAGGGATCGACCAGGTGCGCTAAGGCGCCGGGCGCAAGGACCGGTCCTCGGTTGCAGAGCTTCCCGTTCAATTGGTAGGCGATGGTGGTGAGCGGCGGAGATGGCGGCAGGTCGCCTTCGCTGCCGAGGCTGCCACCGCTTGTTCGGGCCTGCTTCCCGCTCGCGGCGCGCCGCACGATCAAGTAGGCGCCGACCGGGCGCAGCACCGGCACGGTGAGATCCGACTTGCCCGCACGATATGTAACGCTGACGGCGGGCGCACCAAGCACCCCGAAGTAGATGTCACGCAGCTCGCTGCGTGGACGTGCGCGTTCCTGTCCATCTGCCGCACCGGCGCTGCGGTCCACGCCAATATGCTTGCCGACGAGCGTCTGCCCGGCGAGCTGGCAGCTGACAGTGTCGGTCGCATCGTTGTTCGCTACTCCCCTCATCCCAACTCTGCTGGTTTCCGGCAAAACGTCAGCGGGCAACGGGTGGAAACGTCCGTCGCCGTGAAACACGCCGTCGATGCCGAGCTCACCGAGCTGCCCGCTCTCGACGCGGCCGATCTGCTCACACACCTCCCCACGCGTGGTGCGCACTACGCGCATCCCCCATGGCAGGCCGCCGTCGGGATCGGTCACGCGTAGCGAGAGCAAGCGCGAGGCGCCCGGCGCGGGAATGCCCTCGCCGACCGACGGGTTCAACGGCCCGCTCGGCTGCACTGAGTCGCCGGCGTGCCTGCGCCTCGACCCGACCGCGCCTCCAACTCTGCGCCAGTTCATGGCGGGCGATCCCGAACAGCCAACCCCGTGCGTTCCCCTTATCCGCACGGAACCCGTCGAGCGAGGCGAGCGCGACCGCAAACACCTCGGCGGTGAGGTCCGCCGCCAGCTCCGAGCGACCGGTGGCCCTCCGAAAGAAGCCGAGCAACGCGTCCTCGTGGCGGTCGTAGAACACGCCAAACGCCTGCGAATTCTCCCGCGCCACTTCAAGCAACTCATCATCCGAGCACCTCGACAGATCGACTGGCAGCACCACCCCATATTGGAGGCAGCCCTAAAGTTGTGACAAGCGCACCGAGAAGACGCGCGTTCCGCCCACGCCAAGACAAGCGCTAGATAGGGGCACTGCGCATCGCGACGGGTGCAGCCGGTTTACTCACGGCATGGCACCAAGGCGAGGACCAACCCAATCGGCCATAGCCGTGGCACTTGCGACGCTCGCGCTCTGCCTCACAACGGCTGTCGCGTACGCCACCGCGCCTAACCCCGCACCGCACACCCGTGGACACTCGACAGCCCATGCTGCCCAGACAACCGGGCAACCCACACTCCCGGTGACTCTCGCGATCGACCACGCAGCCCCTGGTCGCCCGGTGTCCCAGCGCTTTCTCGGGCTGTCCTTCGAGGTCCAAGCGCTCGCCCAGCTCGGACAGGACGCCTATCGGGGCGATCTAGTGCGATTGCTGCGCTCCCTGGGGCCGGGCATGTTGCGCTTCGGCGGCATCACTGCCGATGAGAATGTCGCCTGGGTCGATTCGGCCACCCCGCGGCCAGCTTGGGCAACAAGCACGATCGGACCGGCGCAGATGAGCGCGCTTGGCGTGCTCGCCCACCGCAGCGGCTGGCAGGTGTTGCTGACGGTCGGCCTGGCCCACTACGAACCGCAGACCGCCGCGCGCGAGGTGGCTGAAGCCCACCGCGCGCTGGGGCCATATCTCGCGGCGGTAGAGATCGGCAACGAGCCGAACGCCTACGGAAGCCATGGCTTCCGCGAACCGCCCTGGCTCGCCCAAGGCTACGAGGAACAGGTCAGCGACTATCGCGAAGCAATCGACGCGCTGACGCCCGGTGTGCCAATCGCCGGACCCGACGTGTCCGGTGCCGGCGCGTTCGCCGAATGGGGCGACGAGGAGGCGCTCGCCCAGAAACCGCTACTGCTGACCGGCCACCACTACCCGCTCGGCTGCGCGCAAACGCCCGCGCCCTCGATCGAAACGCTATTGAGCGCGGCAATCCGCGGGGCCGCCGCGATCTCGCTGAACACGTACATGACGGTGGCGGACTTATACGGGATACCGATGCGAATCGATGAGGCCAACACCGTGTCCTGCGGGGGCGTGGAAGGCATCAGCGACACATTTGCCTCAGCGCTGTGGGCAACCGGCTACATCACGCAGGCGATGGCGGCGGGAGCGGAGGGCATCAACCTCCAAGGCAATCCCATCAACTGCGTCGGCTACACGCCGCTGTGCGCGCCCAATCCGACAGCCGCGGCGGAAGGAGCGCTGAGCGCCGAGCCGGAGTGGTATTCGCTGCTGCTCGCGAAGTCGCTGATCGGCTACCGCCCCCTGGCGACGACCATCTCCGCGGAAGGCTCGCCCAACCTGGTGGCGGCGGCATTCGCGGGACCAGGCCGCTCCCTGAAGGTGATGCTCGCCGACGACGAACCGCCCGGCGCCACTCCGGTTGAGCTGCGCTTCGAAGTGGGCGCCGGCATGGGCGCTGCGGAAGTGCTGCGACTTACAGCTCCTGCGCAGAACGCCACCAGCGGCGTGCTGCTCGCTGAGCGAGCGGTCACCGCCAACGGATCGTGGAGCGCTCCCGCGGAGCCCGAAAGCGTCGCCGCGCATGCGGGCGTTCTCGAAGTCGAGCTGGCCTCCGACAGCGCCGCGCTCGTCACTATCGGTCCGCCGAAGGCCGCCCCACGTAAGCGCCATCGTCGTACCCGACGGCTTGGAGTATCTGCTCACCGCGGGGGGTGAGCGTCCAGGCGCGGGGCATGCCCTTGGTGGGTCCCACACCGTTGTCTTGGATGAGGTGATGCTGTTGCAGGCGGCTCAACAGGCGCGAGGCCTGCCCATCGTCTGTGATGCCCGATGCCTGCGCTATCTGTTTGCTGGAGGCCCCAGGCGTCTCTGCGATCGAGCTGAGCACACGCGAAGTGCGATACGTGAAACGGATCGGCAGATCTTTGAAGGGATCGGAAGGTAGATTCGGCGCCGTTTGATCTAGCGTGACCGGTGGACGCGCGAGTTCTTTGCGAGCCATTGCCGCCCCCAGGTACGGTTGGACGATCATCGCCATCAATGGTCCTGTCAGCTCTAGGAGCGATACGCGATCGCCCAGCTCGCTGGCAGCGAGCATGCGGGCGTGGATCACGGAGAACACCGCGCCCACCGTGCCCTCCGCCGTAAGCGGCTGAGGCTCATGACCCGCCTTGATCTCAGCACGGCCTTCATCGACAAACGCGATCACCCGCTTGAGCACACTTCTACGCGCCTTCAGCGTCCTGGTTCCGGAGCTGAGCGCCTCCACGATCAGCAGACGAGCAATCGCGGGCTCACGTTCGAAGAACGACAAGAGCGAGGTGAGAGCGGCCCTGACCTGCTCCCGCCAAGACCGCTTGCCGACAAGCGCATCTCCGACAACCCGTCCGGCCTGCTCCACCCCGTCCTCGAACGTGGCATACAGGCAATCCTCGCGCCCCGCGAACAGGTCATAGAACGTCTTACGCGACAAGCCCGACCGCTCACAAACAGTCGCCACACTCAGCCCCTGCACGCCGTGCTCATACGCGATTTCCGCAGTAGCGGTCAGCAGCCGTCGGCGCTGCATCTCAAGCACATGACCGCCCTCGCGTCCAGCCCTGTCAGTGGGAACAACCCGTTCAACAGCCATCGGCTATCCCCACCGCGTGGAAGGACATGAGCCACCCACCCCTACTTCTTCTTCGCCTTCGCTTCGGGATGCTTGCCCTTCTTCTTCGCCTTCGCCTTCTTAGACTTGCTCTTCGGGCAGCCCGTGACAGTAATAGGCGTCGACTGGTGCAGGACCGCTCCGTTCTGTCCCGTAAATGCGGTTGGCATCGCAAGTTTGGTCTTGCAGAGGTTCGTGTTTGCTGCGAGCGCCGAGTATTTGCCTTGTGGCAGGTTCAGTTCGAAGCTCTGGATCGGGACATCGGGCACTTCCTTGAACGTGCTTGACGTGATGTTCGTCTTGTTGTTGATGAACGTGTCACCAACAAGATCTACTGTGACGTTGTCCCCCTGCAATACCACGATCAGGTTCGGGAATTCTTCCCCGGCATGCGAGACGAAATACGCGGGTCCTTCTACCGGCACCGGCAACAGCGGTGTGAGCGCCTTACCATGCCCGACGATCGAGTCGGGCGGGCACAGTGCCGGGTTCGCTTCGAACGTCTTCGCTGGACACGCCTTCTGCAACGTCGTAAGACGTGAGGGCAGCTGCTTGGGAAGATCAACCTTGACGCTTTTAATGTTCGATTGCGAGGATGCTTGGTTGAACCCGAGATTTTCTACGGGATAGACGATCTTCGCGACCAAGCTCGCACCATTCGCCCTGGACGTTTTGCCGGACGTTGAGACTTTGAAGTTGGGTTGGAACTTCAAGGCCTGACAGGAGCCCATCTGGAAATGACTCGACAAGAGCGCTACAACCCCTTCCGTGCTGGTCGCAGTACCCGAAAACGACATTGGTTTGCAGTCGGTTGGATTGAACATGAATTCCGGACGATCTATCACCGCGTTGATCGAACGCAAATCCGCGGGGATACCCTTTACGATCGTCGGCAGCGGGTCCGTGACGACAGTGATCTGGGAGGTATGCGGGTCCACTTCGATCTTCGCCCTGACAACTTCAGTACCCAGGTTGAACGGTCCAGCAACCAACGGCACGACGATCGACAAGCCAAATGGCGCGCCCTTATACGGTCCCGTCAAATAGATCGGGGCGGGCGGCGCACCAGCCTGGGGGATGAACAGCGGATAGGGACCAGGACCCGCACCGACAACCGTATGGCCGATCTGCGACGCGGCGGAGCAAGTCCCCGGGGCAGCTTGTGCTTCTGGGCACAGAGGGACCTTGGCAATCATGCCCAACAAGCCCTCGGGTGTCTTGAACGACAGGCTCTTGACGCGTTGCTGACCATCACCGCGTTGCAAGAGCATCGAGAAATCCGTATAGCCTCCTGCTTGATCGGTCGTAGCGCCCGCGGTCATCACCGGTTCAAACGGCAGCGGATTCTCACATGGACTCCCATCTGGCCCGCTTGTAATCTGAAACCTGCTCGTATCCAGTGCGTTTTCCACGAACGGGCTCGACCACGGCGTGAAGTCGACGCTCGAGCCATAGACCCCACATTTTTCGGGCGTCACCAATGCTGCCTGAGCGCCGCCGCTAAAGGACAGTATGAATTCGGTGAGCGGTGCATCCGGGGTGCCCGGGTATTGCGGGGTACCCTTGAACGTTGTAGTCAGCTGTCCAGTCTGTTCGTTCAAATGGACCGTTCCGATAAGCTTCAGGTTTACGCCTTCCCCGGACGCAGCGACCAGCAGCTGTAGTTCGGGCGGGTTGTTCTGCAGAATGTACACATTGCCTTTCAACCGGTTCGCGAGCAATGGTGTCGAGATTTCATCTGTGCCGACCTTTGATGCCGCCGGGCACGATGGTGGTCCCTCAAATTCTTCGCCTTCTCCACCGAGATTCTCCTGCGACGGTTGGCACGCCATAAGGCCGGTCGCCTGACCTGGATTTATCCCAATGCCTTGAGGCAACGTGACCGTCGTTTCCTTCAGACCGGGGCTCGCCAACCCTTCTGGGTTAAGACCCTGTGGCACCTTTACGATCGCGCTCAGACCCGACGGCGTATCCGAAAAGCTTGTTTCCGGGGCGATCGATACCGTCGGTTCGAAATGCTGCAATCGCGAACAACCGGTCAATCCAGCCGGCATACCTTCCTGGTTGTGCGTGAGGACACTAGTATGTGCCGTCGCGCTTTCGTCCTGCCATGTACCGGCGATTTCCGCACTAAATTCTTGCGGTCCGTTACATGATGTTGGCAACGTCAGGAACGGCGCAGGCGCAAGACCACTGCCATTGTGTTCCGCAGGCACACCCCAGATTGTCGTACTATTAAAGCTAATCTTTCGTTGCGGCACACCGGCATGCTCGGTTATCCCGTTATCGCCACCACTGCGCACCCGAGCATCTAGGAACGTCGGCACACCAAAGTTAATAAATGCAAATTGCGCCGCCACACCAGCAGGCGGCACCATATTAAATACATCAAACGGAAGTTTAGGAAAAGTACCACTAGCTGCAACGTCTTCACCGATCCAGCTGCCCCTTGGACATGATTGAAGGTCGAATTGCTCGCGCGTGCATTGAGGCACAGCCGTCGGATCGCCCACAATACCCGGAGGTAGACCCACATTTATGAAATGTATTTCCCCTCCCGTTGGAACGCTCAACCCTCCGCCGAGGGATATCGAATTTGAGCTGAACGCAACCGTCAGGTCATAGGGGTGAGAACCGGCCTGGGTATCGAGCGTGCCGTTAGCGTTTGAGTACCACGCATCGAAGTTAGAAAATCCAAGACCAGCCTGTTCTGAGCTGAATTTCACTGGAAATGACGAACTCGTGGGCACCAACGCCCCGCCACCGCTCACAGTCACGTGATCGGCCGGCTGAAGTTCGATAGAAGCAGACGATTCGACACTGATCGGGATAGCCATCAGAGTCATCGTAGTCTGGCCGACTCCCGTGTCGCCGACCACTGCTTGTATCGGGGGCATGGCGCAGGTTACCACTCTTTTCCCTGTGCAACTTGCCCCACCTTCGTCGTCTCCACCAGTCGCTTCCACACCAGCGGGTAGAATATCCGTCACGGTCGGTCCTTGATCACCCGTTACTCCACCGATATTATAGACATAAAGATACAGCCATCCCGCGTCACCTGGCGCCAAGTTCGTGGGGGAAATAAGCCCAAACACCTCATATCCGGGAGCCGGAGCAGCCACCGCCGCCGACGAATACAAGCAAGCAACAATCCAGACCGCAAGCAACACAACACCAAATCTTCTGAACCTCATCACTTGCTCCCCCCCTTTGATCTCGACAATCCGTTTATCGCCCTAAACGATCTGTCGACTCCCTCTACCGGCCCATACCGTTTTCTGGCCTGCGCTTCACAGGACGTGCGCTTTTTCTTTGGCCTTGCTCTACACATCTTCAACGCCTTAGCCAGTTTTTGCGCACGCGTTAGAGACTTTATCTTGGCCTTTGCCACAGATTTCACTCGCGTAGGAGCAGAGAAGTTCCCAACACCGATATATGTAACACTGGAGGGCGCAGCAAATGTCGGAGGTGCGGCCGGAACACCCTGACAGCCGGTGCCCGTACAGGCAGGTGGCGCCAATGGTTCTACTCCACCGATCCGCGCGTCGAACACCTTATAGAGTTCATCCTGAGCATCGCCCGTAAGGTTGCTCCTTGTGATCATGAAAACGTCGCTGCCATTCGCACTCGCTCCCAGTAGCCACGACGGCTCATTACTTGAACCGCCCGACAACAGGTACATGCAACCACCGCGCGAGCCGTCGTCCTGCTCGCAGCTACCCGTACCTTCCCGCTCCCACTCATACACATCCATGTTCCCGTTCGTATCCCTCGAAACAAGAGATGAGGGGCTGTCAAAGAACACACGATTACCTTTTTCGGAGATCCAGGTCGGAATATACGAGTCGCTCCAACTCACCGGCAGGAACGCCGATGACCCAGATTCACCGCTCTGACTGCAAGAAGCGCAGAACAGACTGTTGCGCTCTGCGTCATATACGTAGACCTCCTCCTGACCATCGGTTTCATAGCCGTTTGGGAAGCCTTGAGCTTTTAGAGGCTGATCGGACATAAAGACCAGTCCTTGACCATCTGCTGTCACCTCGGCTGTGCGCTGCCCCAAATCGGGCACCCAATCACCCGCATGACCTTCCTCATCAGTTGCAAAGTCGGCCAGTCCATTATATGGCGATACACCTTCGCCATCTTCAGATGAGAGGGACGCAATTGCGACTGGTGCTTCCCACTGATCGCCGTTCTCGTGCAGCATGTACAGTTCGTTGGCGCTGTTAACATAATATATGTAGTCACCCTCTTCGCTGGATCCGAGCACCCCTTGGACTTCGACGCCGGGCGTTAGATCGGTAATCACGCCCGGCTGGCCGATAGTTGCATTGACTTCGTACACATACAATGCGCCCTTAGTGAAAAAAGCCTTCGACCCATCGCTGCTGGCGGTCCAGAACCGTGCGCCTCCTTCAATGCCCTTGTCCAGCTGAATCGTGCACGCGTCGGTTGGAACCGTGCATTCTTCCTGACCGTTCAACGGACTCTGTGGTTGTGTCGGATTCTCTCGTATATACAGGGCCTTTGGCCTCTGATTGTAACCGGTGCCTTGCAGCGCGGACCAGAAGACTCGCGACCCTTCGCTGGAGATCACGTGGCTGAAGTCTGGGGGGTTACCGTTCCACTTTTCATGAAGCAGATGAGGCGCGCCGAAGGTTGCGTTTGGCGCTACGCGTCCATCGGGTAGCACGTCAACCAGCAGCGGGGGACCGTCACTCCAATCATAGAGATATTCGGATTCTGTGTGATGCTGAGCAGCTTCCTGGTTTACGTCTTCGCCCAGTTCCTTTTCAGGCTCCGCTTCACCTTTCTGTAGTGCATCGTCGTTATCCTGGAAGAGCAGCTGGCTCAAATCTGGCGTGCCACCGGCGTATGCCGGTCCTTGCGGCTCTCCCGATCCGTTATCGACAACATATCCTTTGGCTTCTGCCTGGGTGCGTTTTGGCGTCGCGATAGAGAGTGGCTGGTAGCTTTCCTCGTCGAACGCGTGTCGATATATGTCGTAGCGTTGGTCATATGTTCCTTCACTGTAGAGACCTGCGGGCGCATTACCTCCCGGAAGCTGTGGCTCTGCCTGTTCGGGGTTTTCTGTTGGTGAGGTCAAGATCCCGGCCGATAGATCGCTCGAGAATCCTCGATATGCTGTAGTTCTGCGGCCAGGCGGCTGGATGCTTGCCTGCGTCCATCCACCACCCTGCGAGCGTCGCGCGAGATAGGCGCTGCCTAGAGCATTACCACTTGATTCACCGCCACCATTGTGTGTCGGATCGCCCTGATATACGACGGCATCACCGCTTGCCGCCACCTCACTTATACGTGTAGTTTCATAGCCTCCCGCTTGGTCTTCAGCTTGATGCGAAACCGCCGAAGGTACATACACTTCGGCATCTTCTTTATCTATGGGAGTCACCATTTCATAGACCCGTCCGTCGGGCAGCCCCTGAGTGCCAGACGGCAATGTTCTGAAAACCACGTCGTCGCCGAATGTGCTCCCCCCGCTACTTGTAGCGACGAGCCTGAAGTGATATTCGGTGCTGGGCGCGAGTCCTTCCAGATGAGCCGACACGATCGGTTTGCCTGAAGCGATCGCCGACATCGTATGCGATCCATACGCAGCTGTCGTTCCATATTCAAAATAATAAGTGACGGGCGCCGAACCTGTTTCGATGCGAGCACTCAAATTGGCGCTTCCCGAATCGACAGTGGAGTAGGACACCTTTGTGATCACCGGCGGGAGTGAGATATTTGGCCCAAAGATATCCACGATTCCGCTCCGATCGGCCACCAAAACGTCGCCGTTAGCCTGGTCGACCACGACAGCCTGAGGTTCTGTAAATGGACCAGCGGAGGGACTCGTTAGCTGACCTTCATATTCTTCTTCGGATGAGTTCGCATACTCGTCAACCACGGGACTTCCGTCATCTGTATTCGTGACATATACCTGCCCGTCCGCCTGGTCCAAGCCCAAGCTTTCCGTGCCTGTAAAGAAACTGTTAGCACTTGTCCAGGTGGATAGCAGACTTTCGCCGAGGTTACCAAAGACTTCGACCGTCCCGTCACCGTTAACATAGAGACGCTTGTCGAATTCATTGACGACGATACTTCTGGTTCGCTGGGCGGGGGTACCGAACTGCGATAGGTATTGGCCTGAGGAATTAAAGACGGCTACTATTTCGTCATACCCATCTGTCACAAAAAGTTCGTTAGTCTCCTGATCTACCGTAATCCCTTGCGGGTATACGAAAACCCCAGTCGGGGTGCCCGTCAATTGAGAGATGTATTCTCCGCTCGGACTGAACACGTCTACAACGTTTTGTGTTGAATCAGAGACAAAGATCGTACCGCTTGCGTCATCTACCGCAATTCCCTGTGGATCTTCGAACGGAATCATGGTGCCACCAGCCCCAGTAGGCGTACCTGTTAGCTTCGACCCTTCAATATAGGGCTCTGATGCCGAAAACGGCAAAGGTGTGTCGGCGGCATTGAAGCGGTCGATAGTTTTACTACCGGCGTCAGCAACATATAGTTCAGAGTTCGAGTCCATGGCCATAGCAACTGGATCCTGGAACCCCGTCAACTGCGATAGGTATTCGTGCTTGACCAGTGCGAATGCTGGAGCGCTCGAGAGCAGCAGAGCGCCGGCCAGCACCGCTATGACCGTCGGAATCGTCAAAGCGAGCCTACGAGCACTCATGCGAACATCCCCTCCTCAGAGAAACAGAACAGCGCCGGCCCGCACCGGGCAGCACAAAACCACCACAGGCACACAGCCCGCAGCGGCAGAAGAACAAGAAGCTGAAGACACGCCTACAGCGCGTGGATGCCCCATGACGGGGCACGAGTGACCCAACCGGCCCGTAGGACCGGCGAGACGGCGGGACCGACCAGGACTTAGCTGGTGAGCAGCCCGGCCAGAGAGAGAGAGAGAGAGAGAGACGCGTCAGCGACGCTGACGCGTCCTATAACGGACCCGCCAAAACCACACGGACTCTCAACAACGCTATTCCCCAAAGAAACCACGCGAAAAACAACTCCCTCTCAGAAACGACCCGGTCCCTCTCCCAAGGGCCCTGCTCAAACCGGTTAGAAGTCAGACCACAGGGGCCAAACCCAACCCGACCTTATGTACGCCGGCGCCCACACGGACACCAGACATGGCTCTTTATACCGCAAGCGGTGCTTGCTGTCAAGTGGTCGGGGAAAACCGTGCCGTGCCAAGAGATCATGCAGGCCGGGACGCCGACCCACCAAACCCCCCCAACCAAGCCCCCGCTAGGCGCGCTAGCGCCGCGCCCGAGTGAGCCGCTCGAGCTCCCGCCCAAACGCCGCCTCGACCTCCTCGGTCATCGTCAGCTGGTAGGAAGCCAACAGTGCATGCGAGGACAACGGGCGCAGGCGCTCGATCGACTCGGTCACCTCCGACCAGCGCTCCTGCGGGTAGCCCGCGGCGGCGAACGGCTTCCACAGGTCCTCCAGGAACAGCCGCACGTACTCACGCGCGACGATCTTGCACTGCTCGCGCACCTTGCCTGTCATCGTCAGCACGTGGCCGAGCGGGATGCCGCGGCGCACTACCTCCTCGGCGGCGTCGAGCAGCGAGGGCAGCGGCGCCTCGTAGCGGTCCTTGCCGAGCGCCACGAGCAGACCGATCTTCTCCGCGCGCGCCAGCAGGCGGCGATCCACCTCACCGAAGCGCGCCTGCAGCTCCGCCAGCGTGAATACCTGCGGCTGCTCTGTCGCTTCGACCGGAGCGTGCACTGCCTCGCTCAGGCTCAGCAGTTGCTCAGGGCGGCCGTGGGTCTCCTCCAGCAGACGCTGGATCGCGCGCAGGTTGAAGCCGTCGGCCTGCATCTCCTTGATCAGCTGCAGGCGCGCGAGGTGTTCGGGGCCGTAGTAGCCGACGCGCTCGCGCACCTCCGGGGCGGGCAACAGCCCGCGCGCGCGGTGTGCGCGGATGTTGCGCACGGTCATGCCGCTCTGCGCCGCCAGCTGTTCGATCGTGAGGGCTGTTTCGGTTGCCACGGGGCGCATCATATCCCCAAACGATGCGACGCCAAACAACGTGACATCAAATGGTGTAACATCGGGACATGTCCAACGTACGTATGCAGATGAGCTCCACCGCCACGCAACCGATCCCGGCAAGTCCCGCCCCCACCGTCGCCACACCCAAGGCCTCCCTCCCCGAGGGAAGCGACCCCAAGCCCTCGCTCCCACCCGGCCCGCGCATGCCGATGCTGCTGCAGAGCGCGCTGACGTGGAGCCGCACGCTCTCCTTCTTCGCTTCCGCCCAGCGCAAGTACGGGCCGGTGTTCACGATCCGCTCGCTGCCGTGGGGCACGGCGGTAGTCGTCAACGACACGCAGCTGGTCAAGCAGATCTTCACCGGCGACCCCGCCGTGTACCACGCCGGCGACGGCAACTCGCTGCTGGCGCCCGTGCTCGGCGAGCGCTCGGTGCTGGTGCTTGACGAGGATCCCCACCTGCAAGCGCGCAAGCGCCTGCTGCCTCCCTTTCACGGCGACTCGGTGCGCCGCTATGGCGCGATCGTGGAGCGCATCGTCGAGGAAGAGATCGAGCGTTGGCCGATCGGCGAGCCATTTCCGCTGCACCCGCGTATGCAGGCGATCACGCTCGAGGTGATCCTGGAGGCGGTGATCGGCGTCACCGATCCTGCGCGCTTGCGCGCGCTGCGCGAGGCGCTGCCCGCGGCAGTCCCCACCGACCCCGTGTTGATGGGGATGTGGGTGGTGAAGCCGCTCGAACACGTCGGGCGCTGGCGGCGCTTTCGCCGCGCGATAGAGCATGCCAACGCGCTGCTGCGCGAGGAGATCGCCGCACGACGCCTGGACCCACAACTGAGCGAGCGCGAGGACGTGCTCTCCCAGCTCGTGCGCGCCGGAGAGACCGACGACGAGGAGCTGCGCGACCAGATCATGACGCTGCTGCTGGCCGGGCACGAGACGACGACCACCGGCCTGGCCTGGGCGTTCGAGCGGCTGTTGCGCCACCCCGAAGCGCTCGCCCGGGCGCGCGAGGGCGAGGACGCATATCTCGATGCGGTCGTGCAAGAGACACTGCGCGTGCGCCCCGTGATACCCGCTGTACTGCGCCAGCTGCAGGCGCCGGTCGAGCTGGGCGACTGGCGGTTGCCGGCGGGCGTGACCGTGATGCCGGCGATCCTGCTGCTGCACAACGACGCCACGCTGTTCCCCGAGCCAAAGCGCTTTCGCCCCGAGCGCTTCCTGGAGGACGGCGCCGCCTCGACGTACACATGGATTCCCTTCGGCGGCGGGCGGCGGCGCTGCCTCGGGGCGGCGTTCGCGAGCTTTGAGATGCGCGTCGCGCTGCGCACGATCTTGCAGCGCACAACGCTGCGGGCAGAGCGTCCGCAGGGCGAGAGGATGCGCAACCACCACATCACGCTCGTGCCCGCCCGCGGCGCCAGCGTCGTCAGGGAGGCATAGCGATGAGCAAGCGCATAGAGTTGGTGCTCGTATGAGCCGCAACCAGACGCCCTACGACGTGAATGGACGCACGGTGTTCATCACCGGCGCCGCGCGCGGCATCGGCGCCGAGACGGCGCGACGGCTGCACGGCAAGGGCGCCAACGTCGCGCTCGTCGGCCTCGAGCCCGAGCGCCTGCAGGCACTCGCGGCCGAGCTTGGCGACCGTGCGGCCGCGTTCGAAGCGGACGTGACCGACTATGAGGCGCTGGAGCGCGCGGTGAGCGCCACGGTGGAGCGCTTCGGCGCGATCGACGTGGGCATCGCCAACGCCGGCATCGCCTTCACCGGGCCGCTGGCTACCGCACCGATCGAGCAGGTCGAGCGCACGCTCGCCGTTAACTTCCTCGGCGTGTGGCGCACCGACCGCGCGCTGATCGGCCAGATCGTCGAGCGCAAGGGCTACTTGCTGAACATCTCCTCCCTGTCGGCGATCGCGCACGCGCCGCTGATGGCTCCATACAGCTCCGCGAAGGCGGGTGTGGAGGCGTTCACCGACGCGTTGCGCATGGAGACCGCACCAAGCGGGGCGCGCGTCGGCTGCGCCTACTTTGGCTTCATCGACACGGATCTGGTGCGCGCCAGCTTCGCGCAGCCCTCCTCAGAAAAGGTTCGCAGCAACACGCCCGGCTTCATCAGCAACCCGGCGCCCATCTCAAAGGCGATCGACGCGATCGAGCGGGGGATCGAACGACGCTCAGCACGCCTGTGGGCGCCACGCTGGGTGGGCCCGATGATCGTGCTGCGCGGTCTGATCCAGCCGCTGAGCGAACGCCAAATGCTCAGAGACGAGCAGCGCCTACGCGAAAGCATCAGCGCCGCCGAAACCTCGCGGGAGACGGCCACCCAGGACCCGCTGCTCGGCGTGGCGATGCAAGCCGTCGAGAGCACCTCGCCCTGATCGCCATCCCGACGCATCGCCCGCGCCGAGATGGCGGATCGCATGAGCGACTGACGGGCTACTCCTCGGCGGAGTCCCCGAGACCACCATCGGCGAGGATGCGGTAGAGGTCGCGACGCGTTGCCACAAGCAGCTTGCGGGCCTCCGTGATCTGGGCTTCGCTGCCGTTGCGCATCACCTGCACAAAGGCGGAGGCGACCTCGCGCATGATCCCCGCGAGTTCGTGCGCCTGGTCTGAGACGTTGCCGCTCATCTGCTCCCAGGGAGCGGGAGCATCGCTGTCGCGCTCCTGCACACGGGCCTTGCCGGCATCGGTTAGCTCGAACACCTTGCCGGTGCCACCGCCGCCTTCGCTCGAGCGGATCAGACCCTCGTCCTCGAGCTGCTGCAGGGCCGGATAGACCGACCCGGGGCTGGGACGCCACACCCCGTCGCTGCGCTCCTCCACCTCCTGCATGATCTGGTAGCCGTTGCGCGGCTCCTCGGCCAGCAGCAGCAGCGCAGCGGTGCGGATGTCTCCGCGTCGGGCCTTGCGACCGCGACCGAAGCGACCGCCACCAGGACCCCCGAAGGGGAAGCCCTCGAAGCCCCCGCGCCCGCCGTCCCGCGGTCCACGGTGATGGCCATGGCGGTGTCCACCGCCTTCCGGTCCACCGCCGCGCCCGGTCATCGCGCGCCAATAGTCCATCAAGTCCTGTCGGGAAGCGCCGTGCCCGCAGCGATGCGTCTCGTGCGCGCAGTCCCCCTCAGTAGTTGCATATATCGCGTGAGCGAACATATCTATCTCCTATCGTGATGTATCAAAGTAAGTTCACGATATATCGTTAAGAGAGGGATGTCAAGTGCCTGCCGTTTTGGCTGAGCAGGCAATCGCAACGGGCCGCCGGCCCGTGGGAGCTGAATCCCGCAAGTGTCCGCGAATGGCGCCTCTCGCAGTTGGCGCACCGCGCCACCGGCACTTACTCGACGCTGGAGAACTCGGCGATTGCGATCGCCAGCATCACGAGGCCGATGATTCCCACCATTGCTGCCTCCAGCAGGCCCGGCACGTGCCAGCCCCACCACGTCACGCCGGGAGCCAGCGCGTGGCGCACGAGCGGGGAGATGTTCAGGTGGGCGAACACGGCCCGGCGCATCGGGTCGACCGCATAGGTGAGCGGGTCCAGGCGGTTGAGCACCGCCAGCCAGGTCGGCAAGTTGTTGACCGGGAACATGGCGCCGGAGAGGAAGAACATCGGCATGATCGCCATCTGCATGAGCGCCATGAACGACTGCATCTGCGTGACGCGGGCGGCCGCCATCATCCCGAACGCCGTAATCGAGAAAGCCAGTAGCAGCTGCAGAGCGAACACCTCCAAGGCCAGGCCGAGCGTGTAGTGGACACCCACGAGCGGGCCGATCGCCATCACGATCACGCCCTGGAAAGCCGCCACCGTCGCGCCGCCGGCGCACTTGCCGAGCACGATCGAGGAGCGCCTGACAGGTGCGACCATCATCTCGCGCAGGAAGCCGAACTCGCGGTCCCACACGATCGAGGCGGCGCTGAACATCGCGGTGAACATCACCGCCATGCAGAGCACGCCCGGGTAGATGAACGTGCGGAAGTTGACGCCGTGCGTGCTGGCGGACACGAGCGAGGAGAGGCCGGTGCCGAGCACGAACAGGAACAGGAAGGGCTGGATCAGCGAGGTGAGAATGCGCAGGCGATCGCGCGAGAAGCGGATCAGCTCGCGCCGCCACACCGCACGGATCGCGCGCAGCTCCGAGCCCACGCTGCGGGCGGGCACGTGCTGGCGCGCCAGCTCGGGCGCGGAGTCGTGCTGCACGGGGGCTGTGGCACGGGTCCGGGTCGCCATGTTCAGCACGCCCCCAGATGGTGGGGATCAGCACAGGCGCAGGTCGCGGGGCAGCGAGCGAACATCGGTGGCGCGCCATCTCGACCGTATGAGGGGCAACGAGCGGGCATCAGCGGCTCATCATCCTCGCCATGTTGCGCATCATGTCGTTGGAGCCGGCCTCCGCGTCGCGAATCGTGGAGCCGGTGTAGGACATGAAGACATCGTCCAGCGACGGGCGCGCGACACTGACCGAACGGATCGGCAGGCCCAGCTCGCTGAACAGGCGCGGCACGAACTGCTCTCCAGACTCAACTCCGAACGTGACCTCGCCTTCCGCGATCTGCGCCTCGATGCCGAAGCGCTCGGCCAGCGCGTCAATCGCCGCCTCGTCGTCGTCGGTGGTGATCTGCACGCGATCCTTGCCGACGCTTGCCTTCAGCGCCTCGGGGGTGTCGAGCGCCACGATCTGGCCCTGGTCGATGATCGCGATGCGGTCGCAATACTCCGCCTCGTCCATGTAGTGGGTGGTGAGGAAGATCGTTACGTCCTGCTCGTCTTCGAGTTTCGTGATGTAGCTCCAGATCGAGCTACGCGTTTGCGGGTCGAGGCCGATCGTGGGCTCGTCCAGGAACAGCACGCGCGGCGAGTGCAGCAGGCCACGCGCGATCTCAAGGCGCCGCTTCATGCCACCCGAGAACGTGCCAACCAGGCTCTCGCGCCGCTCCCACAGCTGCAGCATCTCGAGCACGGTCTGCATGCGCGGCTCGATGCGCTCGCGCGGCATCCCATACAGCTCTGCGTGCAAGCGCAAGTTCTGCTCGGCCGAGAGGTAGTTGTCGAGTGTCGTGTCCTGGAAGACAAGGCCGATGCTGCGCCGCACGCTGTCGCGCTGGGTGACCACGTCCATGCTGGCCACGCGCGCCGAGCCGCCGGTGGGACGCGCGAGCGTGCACAACATGCTGATCGTGGTCGACTTGCCCGCCCCGTTGGGGCCGAGAAAGCCGAACGTTTCCCCGCGCGCGACCTCGAAGTCGATCCCACGCACCGCCTCGATCTCACCGTAGGTCTTGGTCAGGCCGGTGACGGAAATCGCCGGCTCGCTCAGCACGCGACCGTTCGACCGACTGTTGGACTCAATGCCTGAAGTGGCGGACACCAGTGCCCACCATAGCGACGCCGGCAGCGTCGATCGCCGCTACGACCTCCTCGTCGCGCACTGAGCCGCCCGGCTGGATGATCGTGCCGATGCCCGCGTCGATTGCGAGCTGGGGACCGTCGGCGAAGGGGAAGAAGGCGTCTGAGGCCAGTGCCGATCCCGCGAGCAGGTCCGGCTGACCGGCGCGGGCCTTCTCGATTGCGATGTTCACCGCATCGACGCGGCTCATCTGTCCCGCACCAATGCCGATCGTGGCGCCGTTGCGCGCGATCACGATCGCGTTGGAGCGCACGTGACGACACACCTGCCAGGCGAAGCGCATGTCCTGCCACTCGGCCTCAGTGGGCAGCTTGGCGCTCATCACCGTCATCTGCTCAGCCGTCTCCGATACCTCATCGCGGTCCTGCACGAGCAGGCCGCCGATCACCGGCTTGGCCTCAAGGCCACCGGCCGGCTCGGGCCACTCGGACAGCTCCAGCAGGCGCACGTTCTTCTTTTGCGTCAACACCTCGAGCGCCTCGGGCTCGAAGCCGGGGGCCAGCAGCACCTCGATGAACTGTTTGGAGAGTGCCTGCGCGCAGGCCTCGTCAACCGTGCGGTTGAGGGCGATCACGCCGCCGTAGGCGCTGACCGGGTCGCTGGCGAAAGCGCGCTCGTAGGCATCCTGCGCGGTCTTGCCAAGCGCGCACCCGCAGGGATTGTTGTGCTTGACGATCGCGCACGCCGGCTCGGAGAAGTCCTCGACCAGCTCGCGTGCGGAGCTGAGGTCGAGCAGATTGTTGAACGACAACTCCTTGCCGTGCAATTGCACCACGCCAGCGAGCAGGTGTGTGGGCGCGCCGAGGAGCGCGTAGTAGGCGGCGCGCTGGTGCGGGTTCTCGCCGTAGCGCAGCTCGGCGGCCTTCTCGTAGGCAAGCGTGCGCTGGGCGGGGAAGTCTTCGTCCTGCCGCTGCGCGAACCAAGTGGAGATCGCGGCGTCGTAGCGCGCGGTGCAGGCAAACGCCTTGCCGGCCAGACGCTGGCGCGCATCGAGCGATAGGCGCCCATCGGCCTCGCGCAGCTCGGCGAGCACCGGCGTGTAGTCGGCGGGATCCACGAGCACGGCGGCAAACGCGCTGTTCTTGGCGGCAGCGCGGATCATCGTGGGACCGCCGATGTCGATGTTCTCGACAATCTCCTGCGGCGTGGCATCGCCGCGAGCGACCGTTTGCTCGAACGGGTAGAGATTCACGCAAACCAGGTCCACCGGCTCGATCTCATGCTCCGCCGCGGCGCGCAGGTGCTCGTCGTTGTCACGCACCGCCAGCAGTCCCGCATACAGGCGCGGGTGCAGTGTCTTCACGCGCCCATCCATCATCTCCGGGAACCCGGTGAAGTCCTCGATCGCACGCACCGGCACGCCAGCCTCGCTCAGCGCGCGCGCGGTCCCCCCAGTGGAGACGATCTCCACGCCCAGCTCGGCAAGGCCACTGGCGAACTCGACAACACCGGTCTTATCGGACACCGACAGCAGTGCCCTGCGTACACGCACCGCACCGGGCTCGGCGCGCTCGATGCCAGTGTGCTGCCGCTCAGCGCTCATCTGGCACGCAGATTATCCGTCGCGGATTCTCGGGGTCGGCTTGCAGCGCGCCGCGAGCAAACAGGCGCACAGCCTCGGGCAGGAGCGAGTGCTCAAGCGGGCGCAGCGCCGCCAGCACCTCGTCGGGAGTGCCCGCCCCTGGCAGCTCGAGCGCTCGCTGCAGGATCACGGCGCCGCTGTCCATGCCCGCGTCGACAAAGTGGACCGTCACGCCGAACACCTTCACGCCGTAGGCGAGCGCCTGCTCGATTGCGTGCAGGCCAGGAAATGCAGGCAGCAACGACGGGTGCACGTTGATGACCGCACCGGGGAAGCGCTCGAGGAAGACGGAGGTGAGCAGCTCCATGTAACCCGCGAGCACCACAAGCCGCACGCCGCGCTCGGCCAACCAGCCGGCCATTGCCACATCGCGCGCCTCGCGGTCGGCATAGGCCGAACGTTCGAACACGGCGGTCGGCACACCACGCGCGGCAGCCCGCTCCAGGGCAAGCGCGCCCGGTGCGCCGGAGGCGACCGCGACCACATGTGCCTCACGGCCGTGCACGGTATCCAGGAGCCCCTGCAGGTTGGTGCCGGTGCCTGACACAAGTACAGCGATTGGAAGCGACATCTACGCGGGGAACATGATCGAAGGCGGGGGACCCGCCACTGGGACGGGTCCCCCGAAAGATGCTGCCGCAAAGCAACACCAGAAACCTGGGGTCAGCTCAGCGATCAGCGCTTCTGTCGCATCGAGAATGCTAGCGCTAGACATGGACGGAGACAAGTATTGAACGTTGGTAGGGATCGTTTGAAGAGCGTCGAATCTCATGAGCGCCCCCGGCAGGACTCGAACCTGCGACCCCTTCCTGCGACAGAAGCGCTCTATCCACCTGAGCTACGGGGGCTCCACTTCCCATCTCAGAGAAGCCCCAAGAATTTAGACGCGACTGCGGATGGCTACGCAATCTCTAGCGCGTACTTGCCCTGCGCATCGCTGCTGCCCGACAGCGGGTAGTCGCCGGTGAAGCACGCGTCGCAGTGCGTGGCTTTGGTGGCGCCAACTGCCTCATACACGCCATCGAGCGACAGGTAGGCGAGCGAGTCGCAGCCCAGCTCGGCCGCGATCTCATCGACACTGCGCTCGTGGGCGATCATCTCCTCGCGCGTGGACATGTCGATGCCGTAGTGACAGGGGTGCTTGATCGGCGGCGCACTGATGCGCATGTGCACCTCGACCGCACCGGCGTCCCTGAGCATCTGCACGATCTGGCGCGTGGTGTTGCCGCGCACGATCGAGTCGTCGACGACGACCAGGCGCTTGCCGCCGACGATCTCGGGCAACGGGTTGAACTTGAGGCGCAGCCCGTGCTTGCGCAGCTCCTGGCCGGGCTGGATGAACGTGCGCGCGACGTAGCGATTCTTGACGAACCCATCGTCTTGGGGCAACCCGCTGGCGCGAGCGAAGCCACGCGCGGCGGCGTTGCCGGAGTCGGGCACAGGGATCACGAGGTCGGCGTCGACCGGCGACTCGCGCGCAAGGATCTCGCCCATACGCCCGCGTGCGACCTGCAGCACCTGACCGTTCATGCGCGAGTCCGGGCGCGCGAAGTAGATGTACTCGAACACGCAGAACGCCTTGCGCTCGTCCGGAAGAATGCAACGGTTTTCGAGACCGTTCTCCCCGAGCGTGACGATCTCGCCCGGCTCGACGTCGCGCAGCAGCTTGGCGCCGATGATGTCAAACGCACACGACTCGCTCGCGACGCAATAGCGCGGAGGCTCCCCGTCCGCGCCCTCGATCACACCGAGGGCAAGCGGGCGCAGCCCGTGCGGGTCGCGGAACGCGACGACCCTGTCCTTGGTCATCACGACGATTGAAAAAGCACCGTTCAGGCGCGGCAGCACATCCGCGATCGCGTCCTCGATCTGCTCGGCCGGGTGGGTGGCCAGCAGCGCCGCGACGATCTCGGAGTCCGAGGTCGAGCTGAAAGTGACGCCGCGCGCTGAGAGCTCCTCGTGCAGCTCCAAAGCGTTAATCAAATTGCCGTTGTGGGCAAGCGCCAGCTCGCGACGCGAGCCGTTGGTGCCCTCCGAGCGTTGCACCGGCTGGGAGTTCTCCCAAGCGTTAGAGCCCGTCGTCGAATAGCGCACGTGTCCGATCGCGAGCTCGCCACGCAGCGTGCGCAGGTCGTTCTCGCTGAACACCTGACTGACAAGACCGAGCTCGCGACGGGTCATGATGTTGCCGCCGCGATCGGCCGCCGCAATCCCGGCCGACTCTTGACCTCGGTGCTGGAGCGCGTACAGAGCGAAGTAGGACAGGCGTGAGACCTCATGCCCGGGTGCGTATATGCCAAACACACCGCACTCGTCGCGCGGTCCGTCGCGGTCCTCCGGACGAGGGTCCAAGGGCATCGTTGGCTTTACGCTAGCAGCAGCGGCGCTCATCGCGGTGGACCGCTCTGGGGGGAGGTGTTGTTATTAACTTTTTGGACGATTGTCAATGGTGACTACGATATGTAGCTATCATGGTGAATTGTTCATTTTGAATACATACACTCACGCAAACAGCTCCGCAAGCGCGCCATGCGCCCGCGCGAGGTCCGCCAGCGAGCACTCGATTCGCTCCCCCCCGGTGCGCGAGTCCCCATGAGAGGGTGCCGGGCAGTCGATCCGAAGGGCCTGCCCACCCACGCTCCCGACGATCCGCACATGAGTCAGCTCGGCAAGCGCACGTAGCTCCCGCTCGCCGCCGCTGATAAGGAAGCCGCCCGCACCCTCGCCAAAGAGCGTGCCCGCAATTGTGGGCACGGACGCGGACGCGGCCGAGATGCCGCTCCAGTCCGCCTCGCGTCCCGTCGCGGGAGCCGGCTCAGCCCCAAACAAATCCGCCGGCAGCGACACGCGCGCCCCAAGCTCGCCACCCAGGCAGCACTCCGCCAGGGCCACGGCCAGCCCGCCCTCGGCGATGTCGTGCGCACTCAAGAGTGCGCCCGCGCGCACCGCCTCGCGGATCGCCGCCTGGGTCGCGGCAACCCCCTCGATGTCGATCGGGGGCAGTCCGTCGGGGAGCCCCCAGCCCCACAGCTTGGCCAGCTCGCTCGCGCCCAGGTGCGGCGCGAACGGACCGGCGATCGCGATTGTGTCGCCCGCGCGCGCGAACCCGAGTCGCCCGGCGCGACGCGCATCGGGCAGCTTGCCGACCATGCCGATCACAGGCGTCGGGTAGATCGGACCCGCGTTCGCGCCCTCGTTATACAGCGACACGTTGCCCCCTACGATCGGAGCGCCCAGCACCCGGCAGGCGTCGCCGAGGCCGCGCACCGCCTCGGTCAGCTGCCACGCGACATGCGGCTTCTCGGGGTTGGCGAAGTTGAGGTTGTTGGTCGTGCCGAGCGGCTCCGCCCCGACGCACGCGAGGTTCGACGCGCACTCGAGCACCGCCGCGACCGTGCCCGCGTAGGGGTCGGCCGCGACGCGCCGGCCGTTGCCGTCGATCGACACGGCGATGCCCGGCACGGGGGTACCCGGGGCTTGCGATCCGCCTGTTCGCGTCCCTTCGAGCACCGCCCCTGACGGCGGGTTTGGCCCACTCGTCGAGAACCCCGACACCCCTGCCTCGCCGAGCGGGCGAATCGCCAGCACGGCCGCGTCGGACTGCTCGGGGCGGCGCACCGTGCGCGATTGCACAATCGCGTCGTACTGCTCGAAGAGTGGCCTGCGCGACGCGATGTTGGCGCTGGACAGCAGAGCGAGCAGTGCCTCGCGCGGCGTAGTTTTTTGGGGGAGGAGCGCCTCCGGCGCCGGGTATGGCGTGCGGGTCGGCTTAACGGGCTGAAGGTCATAGAGGGGACAGTCATCGACGAGCGCCCGCACCGGCATGGTCCCGACCAGCTCGCCCGCGTCGAACACTCGCATCTGGCCCGTGTCGGTAACCGTGCCAATCGCGGCGCCGCCCACCTCCCACTTCTCGCACAGCTCGAGCACGGCGGGCACGTTGCCGGGCTCCACCACGCACAGCATCCGCTCCTGAGACTCGCTCACCATGATCTCAAGGGGCTCCATGTCGGCCTCGCGCAGGGGAACCCTGGCGACGTCGATGTCGATCCCCACCTCGCCCTTCGACGCCATCTCCGACGCGGAGGAGGTGAGGCCGGCCGCGCCGAGGTCTTGCAGCGACACGAGCAACCCGCGCTGGAGCAGCTCGAGCGAGCACTCCATCAGCTTCTTCTCCTCGAACGGATCCCCCACCTGCACGGTCGGTCGCTTGTCGTCGTCCTCGCTCAGCTCCGCCGAGGCCAGCACCGAAGCGCCGCCGATGCCGTCACGGCCAGTCGAGGCGCCGAACAGCAGCAGCGTGTTACCGATGCCGACGGCGGCGCTGGTGACCAGCTGCTCGCGCTCGGCGATCCCGAGCGCCATCGCGTTTACGAGGCAGTTCTGCTCGTAGGGCCCCTCGAAATACACCTCGCCACCGACGGTTGGCACGCCGATCGAGTTGCCGTAGTGGCCGATACCGGCGACGGCGCGGTCGAGCAGGTATCGGGAACGGGCGCCTGCTCCAGCGGTGTCCGATTTGAGATGAGGCTCGCCAAACCGCAGCGAGTCGAGCACCGCGATCGGGCGCGCGCCGATCGCGAAGATGTCACGCAATATCCCCCCCACGCCGGTGGCGGCGCCCTGGAACGGCTCGACAGCGCTGGGGTGGTTGTGCGACTCAACCTTGAACGCACACACCAACCCGTCGCCGACATCCACCGCGCCCGCGTTCTCGCCGGGACCCATGACCACACTCGGGCCCTCCGTCGGCAGTGTGCGAAGCAGCTTCTTGGAGTGCTTATACGCGCAGTGCTCGCTCCACAGCAGCGAATACATCGCAAGCTCCACCTGGTTTGGCCGGCGCCCCTGCTTCTCGCGGATCAGCTCGTACTCGGCACGTGTCAACCCGAGTGCGAGCGCATCCTCGACCGTGGGCAAGGTCGCGGTCTCAGACACGCGCACCCTCAACCGCCATCCGCATCGAGGCGAAAATGCACAGCCCGTCGGTCGAGCCCGTCAGCTCATCCACGGCGTGCTCGGGGTGGGGCATCAGGCCGAACACGTTGCCGTGCTCGTTGCGCACGCCCGCGATGTCGCCCAGCGAACCGTTGAAGTTCTCGCCCGGCGCATACCGCAACACGACCTGGCCGCCCGCCTCCATGCTCGCGAGCGTCGGCTCATCCGCGTAGTAGCGACCCCACGAGTGCTTGGCGGGAATGCTCAGGCGGCGTGTGGCAGTCTGCAGGCCGCCGGATGCTGTCGATCCACATGCGCACGTAAACGCCGTGTCACCCTCCACCACATCGAGCTCGACTTGGCGGAAGGTGAAGCGCAGGTTTGCGTTTGGCAGTAGCGCCCCCGGCAAGAGATGAGCCTCGCATAGAACTTGGAAGCCATTGCAGATCCCAAGCACCACCCCACCGTCGCGGGCGAAAGCGATGACCGACTCCATCACGGGCGAAAAGCGCGCAATCGCCCCGGCCCTCAGATAGTCGCCGTAGGAAAACCCGCCCGGCACCACGATCGCATCGGCGCCCTTCAGGTCGCGCTCGCCGTGCCACAACAGCTCCGCGTCGCCCACGCGCCGGGCGGCGTCCAGCGCGTCAACCTCGTCGCAGCTGCCGGGGAATTGGAGGATGCCGAACTTCATCGCAGCGCTGTGACAGCATCCGTGTCGGCTGGATCGATACGCTCCAACCCGTCGATTTCGTCGAAATCTCGATCCGGGCTGAGGATCGAGTCAATCTCACGATTGAGTGCTTGCGCGGCAAAGATCGCATCGCGCATATCCAATCGCTCGTGCTCGCACCACAGCGTCAGCGCGCGCTCGATGTCGCTCCGTTCGACTGTGTGCAATGGACACACACTGGCAATGTCACGCGCCGACTCGGCGGCGTCTGGCCGAGCTATCCCACGCCTGCACCGCACGTAGGCGAACTCATGGATCGACTCGATACTCGTCTCTCCAGCCAGACGTCCGCCTCTCATCTCGATCAAGATCGCTCGACAGGGATCTCGATAGCGGTGCTCGCCGCCGAGCGCATAGATGAACACGCTCGTGTCGAAGAGGAAGCGACGCACTCGCCGGTCAGTCTTCTTTGTGGGGCTCGTCGTATGACTTCATGACGCCGGCGTACCGGTCTTCGAGCATCTGCTTCTTCATTATCGGCCAGTCATCGACGGGCATCGGCTCTGCCGCCAGTAGTTTGTCGATCGCCGTCGCACGAGCGTCCTGGACACCGGTCAGCTTCTCATCGATCGCCTCACGGATCAAAGCCCCGATCGAAATGCCGCGCTGGGTGGCGATCTCGCGCAGACGGCGGTGCAGGTCGTCGTCAAGCAACAACTGAGTGCGACGTGTCAAAAAGGGCATATGCACATGGTATCATGCATATGCACATGCATATGTGCAGTATTCATTCGAGGATAACCTCGTAATCCTCGACAAGCGGATTCGCAAGCAGCTTCTCGCACATCAGCTCGAGCTGACCCGGGTCGTCCACGTCCAGCTCCACAAGGCGACCAATGTGCACATTCGCGACCCCCTCGAAGCCGAGCGCGGGCAATGCGCGCTGGACGGCCTCACCCTGCGGGTCGAGAATGCCAGCCTTCGGGCGGATCAAGACGCGAACCCTCACGCCGGCTGCTCTGTGGCGCTGTCGCCGCCGGCCCACGAACCCGTGCGCTCCAACCACGCGTCGAACGGCTCGCCCGCGATCAGCTCATACGCCTCGACATAACGCGCGCGGGTGCCGGCCACCACATCCTCTGGAATCGCCGGCGCCGGCGGCTTCTTATCCCAACCGCTGCCCGCCGCCCAATCGCGCACGTACTGCTTGTCGAAGCTCGGCTGGCCCTTGCCAGTCGCATACCCCTCGACCGGCCAGTAGCGCGAGGAGTCGGGCGTCAGCACCTCGTCGCCGACAACCAGCTCGCCATCCTCGTCCAGGCCCAGCTCGAACTTCGTGTCGGCGAGAATCACGCCGCGCTCGCGTGCGTGCGTGGCCGCGAAGGCATACAGCGCGATCGAAATGTCCCTGACGCGTTCCATCAAGCCGCGGTCGCCGACCAGCTCGGTGGCGCGCTCGAAGTCGATCGCCTCGTCGTGGCCCACCTCGGCCTTCGTGCTCGGCGTGAAAATCGGCTCGGGCAGCTGCTCAGACTCGCTGAGCCCGGCTGGCAAAGCAATCCCCGAGACCGACCCGCTCGCCCGATAGTCCTTCCAGCCCGACCCCGTGATGTAGCCGCGCACGACGCACTCGACAGGCAGCATTTTCAGCTTGCGCACCACCAGCGCCCGGCCGAGTGCCTCGACGGGCACTCCGTCGGTGGCGGAGATCATGTGGTTGGCGACGATCCCCCGCGTCTTCTCAAACCAGAAAGCCGACAGCCCCGTGAGCACCTTGCCCTTGTCGGGAATCGGCGTGGGGTGGACCGCGTCGTAGGTGGAGATACGGTCGCTCGCGACCATCAGCAGGCGGTCGTTGAGGTCGTACAGCTCGCGCACCTTGCCGCTTGCGATTAGGGGCAGATCTGCCAGAGAGGTCACTTTTCGCGATGCTACCAACGCCTGAGGACCGGATGGCTGCGCGCTGCTGCGTCCTCGGTCACTCGCGTGCTGAGCACGCCACGTTCCCTGCGTTCTTGCATCGCTTGCCCTCCGGCCCTCAGGACGCCCACGACTTACGCGATCTCGTCTAGACGCGCGACGATCTCGTGTGCGTAGCGCGTGTAGTGGCCGTAGTCGAAGATCGCATCGAGGTCGAGCCCCGCGGCGCGCTTGTCGGCCGCGAGCAGGTCCCGGAGTGGGATGCCCTCGTCCCACGCTCGCTGAGCCAGCTCCTGGGCGATGCGATACGCGTCGTCGCGCACCATCGGCGCACGACCCTGCGCGGGGTCGCCTTCCACGAGCGCCAGCAACACCCGCTGGGAGAAGAGCGCACCGTGGGTCAGCTCGAGGTTGGCAAGCATCCGCTGCTCGTTTACGACGAGGCCCTGCACAAGCCGGGTGGCGCTGTGCTGCAAGTGGTCGATCAGGATCGTCGAGTCGGGCAACGTCACGCGCTCGACCGAGGAGTGGGAGATGTCGCGCTCGTGCCACAGCGCCACGTTCTCGAGCGCCGCCTGCGCATTGGCGCGCAGCACGCGCGCGAGCCCGGAGATCTGCTCGCTCTTGATCGGGTTGCGCTTATGCGGCATCGCGGAGCTGCCCTTTTGCCCCGCACGGAACGGCTCCTGCGCCTCGCGCACCTCCGTGCGCTGCAGATGGCGAATCTCGGTGGCCAAGCGCTCCAAGCCGGCGCCCGCAAGCGCGATCGCCTGAAGCAGCTCGGCATGGCGGTCGCGCGCCACGACCTGCGTGGAGACGTCCTCGCGCGCGAGTCCGAGGCGGTCGAGCACACGCCGCTCGAACTCCGGGCTCGTTGCCGCATACGTGCCGACCGCGCCCGAGATCGCACCGACGGCTGCCTGCTCGAAGGCGCGCTCGAGACGCAGTGCGTTGCGGTGCGCCTCGAAGGCAAAGCCCGCGAGCTTCACGCCGAACGTCGTCGGCTCGGCGTGTACCCCGTGCGTGCGCCCGACGCACAGCGTGCCCGCGTGCTCGCGCGCACGGTCAGCGAGCGCCCGCACTAGTGCCCGGGCACCTGGTACGACAAGCTCCCCAGCGGCGCGCAGCTGCAGCGCTAGCGCTGTGTCGAGCACGTCAGAGGAGGTCAAGCCGAAGTGGATCCAGCGCCCCGCCTCGCCGGCGCCGCGGGAGAGCACGTCCACGAAGGCCGCCACGTCGTGGTCGGTGGTGCGCTCGCGCTCGTTGACAGCCTCCACGGTGAACGTCGCGGCGCGGATCGCATCCAGCTCCGCGGGAGTCGGGCCCTCGCCCTCGCCGAGCAGCGTCGGCAGCTCCTCGCACGCCGCGACCTCCACGCGCCGCCATGTCTCCATGCGCGCCTCGTCGGTCCACAGGGCGCCCAGCTCGGGGCGGGTGTAGCGAGAGATCATTCCTTGATTATCCCTGCCGCCCGTCGATCATGTAAAACGGTGTGAGCGCGGCCCGCGCGGACCACTCCCGACATACGGAGGAGCCATGCCCACCTACATCATGCTCTCGACGCTCACACCCGAGGGCGTGCAGACCGTCAAGAACAACCCTGAGCGCATCCGCGAGGTCAACAAGGAGGTCGAGCAGCTCGGCGCCACCGTCAAGGCACAGTGGGCGACGCTAGGAGCGGTCGACTTCATCTCGGTCGTGGAGGCGCCCGACGAGAAGACGATGGCGCGCGTTTCGCTGGAGCTGGGCTCGCGCGGCACGGGCCGCTATGAGACGCTGGCGGCGATCGGCATAGACGAGTTCATCGCGTCCCTGTGAGAGTCCTGTGAGCGACGCAGCCCCCACACCAATCCATCTCGCCACCCCCGAGGGCGCGGACGAGGCTGAGGAGCAGGCAAAGCTGGAGGAGTTCGACGTCGCCGGTCCACTGATCGGCATCGTGATGGGCTCCGCAAGCGACATGGACGCGATGGAGAAGGCGGCCAAGGAGCTACGCGAACGTGGCATCCCCCACGAGATGCAAGTGATGTCCGCTCACCGCGAAGCCGACACGGTCGCCGAGTACGCGAAGGGCGCCAAGTCGCGCGGTCTGCGCGTCATCATCGCGGGCGCCGGGATCTCCGCCGCGCTCCCGGGCGCGGTCGCCGCGCACACCGACCTGCCGGTGATCGGCGTGCCACTGTCGGGGCGGCTCACGGCCGCGGGCGGGCTCGACGCGATTTTGTCAATCGTGCAGATGCCTCCCGGTGTCCCTGTCGCGTGTGTCGGGTTGGATAACGCACGCAACGCGGCGATCCTGGCCGCGCAGATTTTGGCGGCGTAGCAGCGGGCGCTAGGACGATATCTGCCGCCACACACCCGCACGGATGCAGCGAGCGGGAAAAGTTGCGCCGCCGCAGGCACCCCTATCGTGGCGGCATGCTCAAATCAAAACGTCTCACCTACGCAAACGTCACCGCTACGCTCGCGCTCGTCTTCTCGATGAGCGGTGGAGCGCTCGCGGCGAACCATTATCTGATCACATCCACAAAACAAATCAGTCCCAAAGTCGTCAAATCGCTTACCGGCAAAACCGGCAAATCCGGAAAGGAAGGCCCGGCCGGTAAAGAAGGGCCCGCCGGTAAAGAAGGTGCCGCTGGGAAAGAAGGTAAAGAAGGGCCCGCGGGTAGCGCAGTCGCGTATGCCCACGTTCTCGGCCTCAGTAGTCCGAGTGCCCCACTCGATACAGCGAACTCCAAGAACGTTTCGGCCGTAACCGAGCCTTTTACCGGGGGCTATTGCATCACAACGACCGTTCCGATCAAAAATATGACTGCGATACCGGACTTCGACCATGGTGGAGGGCCCGGCGTGACGGTGAGCGCCAACTTCGACTTCGTGGCCGAAGCCATCAAAGCAAAAACGTGTCCAGCCGGCACGACGGTACTGGTGAAGACTGGTACCGGCGGCAAAGAAGCAGGCGCGGATTTCTGGATCAGCTTCAACTAAGTCGTCGATAGGAGGACGGGCGGATCCGTGCGGTTCGCCCGCCCTCCTCTGCCTCCTCAAAGCGGCGACTACTCAAAGCCGCTAGCGCTTTTTACCTTTGCCTGATTTCAGTCTTCTTGCACTGTTTAGGCTGACGGCGTGGATCCTTACCGCGTGACAGTGCTCGTCAGATTAGCGGCACCCAGTGTTCCGCGCTCGGGATCTGCTCGCGGCCAACCAGCGCGCAGCAGGACTCGACCTTGCTCAATCGCAGATACCGGCGGAGAAACACCGATTGCCGCCAAAGAAGCTATGACGGCATCGGGCACCTACATCGTTGCGGGCCTCAACGAAGTGCCCGACTGGTTGTGGTTCTCCTACGGGGCCACAACGGAAGCCAAGAGCACTTCAACGGATGGCTCACTGTAGTCGCAGCACCATGGCGGGGCCTGTCCCGTTGTCGCAGCAGTGTCGGAGTAGCAGGCAGAGATGTAGCGCAAGTCGCCCTCATCCCTGTTGGCAACTCCCAACACCACTGCTACGATTGCGATCAAAACATCCAAAGAAGGCTGTCGAGACGGCGCTCAAGAGAGCTGAAAGCCGTGGGTTTCGCATCGCGACGCACCGTGCTCATTGGGCGATCCTTTACTGCCCTGGCGGAGCGAAGGGCAAGTGTCGTCCGCGTTCCGTCAACAGCTCGCCCCGAAGCGCCGACAACGAGGCCGCGAGGATCAACCGCTACGTAAACCGCTGTCCCCACCAAAAGCCATGAAAGAGCACACGTTCACAATCCAATTTCTCGCCCCAGGCAGAACCCTCGACGACCTTTCGATCCATCTATATGAGCGCATCGACGAAGCTTCTCTGGAGGGACCCCACGAAGATGGATCGGACACAGATGGGTCGTTCCTGTACGAATTTGATCGACAGGCTCCCAGCCTACCCGACGCGCTCGCGATGGCGCTGAACGAACTGACGAGCGCTCTACCAGAGGCGACCGTCCTGCGTGTTCACGAGTACGACCTGCTGAGCATGAGCAACATCGCCGCTCGATCCGGACGCAGCGCTGAGAGCGTAAGACTGCTCGTGCACGGTAAGCGCGGACCAGGGGGATTTCCCCCGGCCGCGGGCGATCTGGGCGGGCGTATGAAGGTATGGCGCCTAGCGGAAGTGGCGGAGTGGTTCGATAAGGCGCTTGCAGAGCCGCTGCCCGATACCGAGGACAGTATGTTCCTGCAGGCATTCAACGACGCCCTCGATATTCGCCGGCTGTCGGCCGGGCTCAACGAGCCTCAGAGACGAGCCGTTGCGAGTGCGCTACCTGCCAATCTCGCTGCCTGACGTCAGCGGGCACCGACTTCGGCAGCCGGTGCCCGCTACTCAAAGCCCCGCTAGCGCTTTTTACCTTTGCCGTGTTTCTTGCCTTTGGCCGCTTTTTTACTCAGGTGCACAACGGTGGAGACCGTGTGTGCCACTGGGGGACCGCCCAGCGCAGACTGGAACGTGAAGGTCCCGCTCACATGCAGCGTGTGACCCACCTTCAGCGCTTTCAGCGCCTTGGAGTCGGCGTGCACCTTGATCTCGACCGTACCCGCCGGGACGCTTTGTGAGCCGCTGGCAAACGACACAAGCGTGGCCACGCACTTGCCGTGGTGCTTGATTTCGGTCTTCCTGCACTTCTTGGCTTTGCCTTTGTGCCTGGCGACTTGCGCGAGCGCCGGTTCGTCTGTGCCGAGCGAGATGCCCAGGGAGTCCGCGAAGCCGACGTCGGCGTTCTTGAAGAACAGACTCCACTTCAGGGTCCCCGCGGTCGGGAACGTAAAGAAGAAGTCGATGTCGTCGGTTTTCGAGTTGAACGATGGTGGCTTTGTCTGGGTGAAGTTTCCGCCGGGGATCGTCAGGGCGTTGCTGGCGGCCATGGCGGAGGCCGAGCCTGCGGTCGTCTCTGTGCAGTTCTCGAAGTCGCCACCTATCTCATCGGCGCACACCTCGATCTTTGTGACCCCAGCGTGCGTGGTGGCATCCGTGACCGTCCCCGTGATTTGACCACCAGGGTGCAATTCGGCGTCGATCCCTGACGTGGAACCACCTATCCCGACCGACACTCCATCATCTGTCTGAGACAGGTAGTTGAGGGTTTCGCTGTCCGGGAAGAACTCGACATTATATGTCCCGGAAAGGCCGAGAATCGCATATTCGCCGCTGGCGGTCGTAGAAGCACAGCGCCCGAATTCGCCTTCCTCGGCACACACGTCGACGCCAGCTATCCCCGCGTGCGAGGAGGCATCGGTCACCTTCCCCGATATCACACCACCGGTTTGCAAGGCGCTATTGATCCCCGCAGTCGGAAGCCCCTGTGTCACCGACACCTGCGCACCGCCGTTATAGGACTGATCCACGTAGTTTTCGTTATCGCCGACCGTGAACTCGACGACGTATTTGCCAGTGGGCAAAGTCGAGATCGTGTATTCGCCTTTGGAGTCCGTGCCCCCGCAGGACTTCGAGCTCTTCACTGGCACCGACCTCGCTAGCGCACGCCTCAATGTTCTCAAGAGCGGCTCCGCCGGAGGCGGCTGTCACCTTGCCCATGATCTGGCCGCCAATCTGCATTTCAACATTCATCAGCGTGGTCGTGCCGCCCTCCAGAACCGACTCGGGCGTTGCTTCTTTATAGGAAGCCTTGTCCTGGTAGTACTGGGTGACATAGTTGCCGCCTTCGAAGCCCGCAGAGAACTCGACACCATATTCCCCAGAGGGAAGGTTGGTAATCGTGTATGCGCCGCCGGCGCCCGTATCGGCGCAGCCGTATCCGCTTCCGTCAATCTCATAAGCGCACACTTCGACACTCCGCGTTAGTGGCCCATCACTGGGACCGGTCACCACCCCGGCGATCTTGCCCCCCTCACTGGCCGGAAGCAGTTCGGCGTTGATGCCTGCCGTCGTATTCGGAGCAGTCACCGATACCGACGTGGCTTCCGTATACAAAGACTTGCCGTTGTAAACCTGACTTATGTAGCCACCACCACCTTCGGAGGTCGAAAAGAATTCGACCTCATAAGAACCGGTGGCTAGACCTATGATCGTGTATTCGCCATTAGCGTTGGTTTTCGCACAATTCCCGAAAAATTCTTCGCCCAAAGCGTCAGCGCACACCTCGACTTCGGCGAGTGCCCCGTGCGTGGTGGCGCTCGTCACGCGACCAACGATCTGGCCGCCAGCGTGTAGTTCGGCGTTGATGCCGCCGGTGGCATTGGGCGCGCTGACGGTAACGGCGTTAGCTTCGGCGAACAACGCCTTGCCGTTATAGAACTGCGCCAAGTAGTTAGCGCCTTCGTCGGAATACAGGTAGAAGCCAACCTTATAGGAACCGCTAGGCAAGCCCGAAATCACGTAGTTCCCACCGCCGTCACCAGCGGTCACCTGACAGGAAACCGTGTGCCCCTGGTCGGCAGCCTGTACGACGTAGCTGCCGCCCGTCTGTCCGGCAATCGGCACACCGCTACGCAACCAGGCGTAGGAGAAGCTCGTGGGGTTGTTGACCCACGTACCTGTCGAGCATGTCAGCGTTTGCCCGAGCGCGGGAGTGCCTGCGAGGATGGGCGCCGCCGTGTTGACGGGCGCGAGCGCTTTCGGTGTGGCGACTGGGCCACCCTCCTCCTCGAGACCCAGTGCCAACCCAGGCGCCAGCATCATGCCGAACAGCGCGATCGAAACCAACATCGCTCCAACTACTCCTGCGCGCGGCGCGCTGCCGCGCCTACTTATATGCCGCATCGGGCCTCGTCTCCTAAAGTCGGGTGCGGGGCGCATCCTACCGGTTCGGGCAGCGGATAGTTCAGGCTGCAGGAACTTGGGCTGACTGGAGCGAGATTTCTCCGCCACCGAGTCGGCGAGTATGCCCTTGACGGAGTACAGGCTCCCGCAGTGCACGGCACCGGGCAGTCCAAGCAGCATCCGCTCACGCCTGCGGCTCGGATAGGGTGTGCCGCCCAGCCAGGTTGACGGCTGGCAAACAGTTAAGTTGTCAGTATCAACATCCATCCATTGGAGACGCAATGTATATTTTTACTCAATGGCGACGCGGCGCCGTTGCCATCTCGATAGCGGCCTTTTTGTTGCTTGCCGCCGGCGCCAGCGGCGCTTATGCGATATCGGCTCGGAATTTCCGCCTTCACGTGACCGTCGTGAGGACACACGACGGTCACGTGTCGAAGTCGAAATCGAAAGCAAAGAAAAAACCGTCCAAAGTGGCTCCACGCGGCCCTCGCGGGCCCGCTGGACCGGCTGGACCGGCTGGACCTACCGGAGCAACGGGACTGGCGGGTGCTACCGGGGCGACGGGACCGGCAGGACCGGGAGCGACGAAAGTAAACTTCTTCGAGGCTCCAAGCCCCGGTGACGGCATCCATTCCGTGCTGAGCGTCGGCCCCCTCCAATTCGGAATCAACTGCAAAGGCGCCGCGACCGGCACCGAAGAAATCAAGATGGGCACCTTCCTCACGATCCCGGGACCGCAAACACTGCTTTCGGAAGTCCCGAAAGAATCGTCGAAATCGTCAGCGTATGAGTTGATCACGGGATCGATCGCGGGTATCGGCAGCGAACAGTCGGTAGCCGCCAAAGAAGGGATGACCGCCTCGGGCTCCTTCATCGTCGCCGGCGCGAACGGCGTGCCCTACTGGCTATGGATCACATACGGGGCAGACACCACAGAAGAAAGCTCCTCGACCAGCGGCCTAACCGTCACGCACCAGCGTGGCTGCTGGTTCCTGGCAGAGGAGGTTTAGCCCGTTTGTCTTGTGGGGCGGCCAGATGGTCGCCCCACAATTCTTGGCTGTTGTGCAGCAAGACTTGAGTGCCGCCGATCAAACTGTGGCACCCGCCAGCTCCAGCTCCACCCCGCCCTCGTGCGCGGCGGCGATAACCGCCTCACCGGCATGAAACCGCCCTTCCAGCAGCGCAAGCGCGAGCTTGTCCACCAGCTGCTTCTGAATCACGCGCCGCAATGGCCGCGCTCCGTACGTCGGGTCATAGCCCATGTTGCCAAGCAACTCTCGTGCGGCAGGGGTTATTTCGAGTTGCACACCCCGCTCGGCGACACGCCCGATGACATTCGCGAGCTGCAGATCGACGATCTCTCCGATCTGCTCGCGTGAGAGCGGATCGAAGCGCACGATGTCGTCGAGCCGGTTGATGAACTCGGGCTTGAAATGTGCCGTTAGCTCAGCGCGCATATCGTCGCCAGTGGCCGACACCGGAATATTGGAGGTCATGATGAGCACCGTGTTCTTGAAGTCCACGGTGCGGCCCTGGCCATCGGTGAGGCGCCCGTCGTCCATCACCTGCAGGAGTGTGTTGAACACGTCGGGGTGGGCCTTCTCGATCTCATCGAGCAGCACCACGCTGTAGGGGCGACGACGTACGGCCTCAGTCAGCTGGCCTCCCTCTTCATAGCCCACATAGCCGGGGGGCGCGCCGACCAGGCGCGAGACGGAGTGCTTCTCCATGTACTCGCTCATATCGATTCTCACCATCGCGTCCTGGGAGTCGAACATGAACTCGGCGAGCGCCCGGGCAAGCTCGGTCTTGCCGACGCCGGTGGGACCGAGGAACAGGAACGTGCCGATCGGGCGGTTCGGGTCCTGTAGCCCCGCTCGCGAGCGACGCAGCGCGGTGGCGACCGCTTCGACCGCCTCGTCCTGGCCGACGACACGTTCGTGCAGGCGCTCCTCCATATGGATCAACTTCTCGACCTCGCCCTCCATCAGGCGCGAGACGGGTATCCCGGTCCAGCGCGCCACCACCTCGGCGACGTCCTCGGCGTCCACCTCCTCCTTGAGGAATTGAGGCGCCTCCGGCTCGCCCCCGCCGTCTCCCTTCGCACGCTCGGCCGCTTCATGCTCGCTCAGCTGCCTCTTCGAGCTCCGGGATCTCGCCGTAGCGCAACTCGGCGGCGCGCTGCAGGTTCGCTTCGCGCTCGGCCCGCTCAGCCTCGACGCGTGCCTGCTCCAGACGTTCCTTGGTCTCGCGCACACCCTGAATCGCCTGCTTCTCCCTCTCCCACTGAGCCCGCATCTCCTCAGAACGCTCGCGCAGCTCACTCAGTTCGGCCTCGATCGCCTCACGGCGCTCGCGCGAAGCGTCGTCCTTCTCCTTGCGCAGCGAGGTCAGCTCGATCTCCAGCTGCATCACGCGGCGGTCCACCTCGTCTATCTCGGTAGGCACCGAGTCGATCTCGATGCGCAGCCGCGAGGCGGCCTCGTCGATCAGATCGATCGCCTTGTCGGGCAGGAAGCGGTCGGCGATGTAGCGGTGCGACAGCGTGGCGGCCGCGATCAGTGCCGCGTCTTGGATACGCACACCGTGGTGGGTCTCATAGCGCTCCTTCAGGCCACGCAAGATCGCGATTGTGTCCTGCACGCTCGGCTCGCCCACCATCACGGGCTGAAAGCGTCGCTCCAAGGCCGCGTCCTTCTCTATGTACTTGCGGTACTCGTCGAGCGTGGTGGCCCCCACGCAGCGCAGCTCCCCACGCGCAAGCATCGGCTTGAGCAGGTTGGCGGCGTCGACGGCTCCCTGGGCGGCACCCGCACCGACGATCGTGTGTAGCTCATCCAGAAACAGGATCACTGTGCCCTGCGCCTCGGAGACTTCCTTGAGTACGCCCTTCAGGCGCTCCTCGAACTCGCCTCGGTAGACGGCTCCGGCGATGAGCGCACCCATGTCAAGTGCGATCACACGCCGCTCCCGCAGGGACTCGGGCACGTCGCCGGAGACGATGCGCTGGGCCAAGCCCTCAACGATCGCTGTCTTGCCCACGCCGGGCTCTCCGATTAGAACAGGGTTGTTCTTGGTACGGCGCGAGAGCACCTGGATCACCCGACGGATCTCCTCGTCGCGGCCGATCACAGGGTCGAGCTTGCCCTGCTCGGCCAGCTCGGTCAGGTCCTTGCCAAAACGCTCCAGCGGCTTCTGCTCATCCTCTGGCGGTGCCTGCATCGCGGGGCCACCCGGAGCTTGCCCGTTGGGTGGTGTCATCGCTGCCTCCTGAACGGCGAGCGGGCATCCGCCGCCCGTACGAGGTCGGTGCCGGGTGGACGTGAATTTGGGAAAGGGATCAGCTCGGCACGGAAGGAGCGGCGCACGCGCTCGAGTTCCTCGGCCAGCTCGACCTGAGCATGCAGGGCCTTTACTTCCAGCTCTTCGATGCGCTCGTGCATACCCTGCACTTCGGACTCCAGGTCCAGCACGCGTTGCACCCCGGCAAGGTTGAGACCGAGCTCGACCGTCATCTCGTGGATGCGGCGCAGCTTCTCTACGTCTTCCTGGGAGTAAAGACGGGTGCCCTTGGGCGAGCGCTTGGGTTCCACAAGCCCGCGCGCCTCGTACATGCGAAGCGTCTGTGGGTGCATGTTGGCCAGCTCGGCGGCCACCGAGATCATGAACACGCCGCGGTCGGTCTCGACCTCGACGCGCGTGACGCGCCTGCCACTCACGACAGCGCCTCCCCGAAACCTCCAAGCCAAGACCTGTTTCTCATGACGGAACCTCCGCGAACAGCTTCGCGCGCGGATTGCCGTTCATGACCTTCGACAGCTCGTCAACGGCCGCCCGCTGCTCGTCGCTCAGCTCCTCTGGCACATCGAGCACAAAGCGATAATGGATGTCGCCGCGAGTCTTGCTGCCAAGCTTGGGGGGACCCTCGCCGCGCAACCGCTGGACCGCTCCATGATGGGTACCGGGCTTCACGCGCAGCGTCTTTGACCCGTCGAGCGTCGGCACGCGCACCTCGGCCCCGAGAAGCGCCTCTGGGATCGTGAGCGGGACCTCGACCTCGAGATTGTCTCCCTTGCGCTTGAAGGCTGGCGAAGGATCAACGTGGGTGACCACGTACAGGTCTCCCGCGGGGCCACCGCGCGCCCCAGCCTCACCCTTACCGGGCACGCGAATACGTGAACCCTCCTTGACACCCGCAGGGATGTTGACGCGAAACTTCTTAACGGTACGGACAGCCCCCGAACCGTTACAGGTGGGGCAGGGGTCCTCGATCACGGTGCCACTGCCGCCGCATTGCGAGCAAGGCTGGGTGATCGAGAACATCCCCTGACCCTGACTCTCGATCCCGCGCCCTTCACAACGCGGGCACACCTTCGGCGTCGTGCCCGGCTTTGCGCCGGTACCGTGGCAGGTGGCGCAAACCCCAGTGGTTGGCACCGACAATGGGATCTGTGCGCCGGAGATCGACTGGTCGAAAGAGATGCGTACCTCCGTCTCCAGATCGCGTCCGCGCTGCGGGCGCGATCGAGCGCGCCTGGCACCGGCACCACCCGCGGACGCACCTTCGCCGCCACCGCCTCCACCACCGAAAAGGTTGGAGAGGATGTCTCCCATCGAGGAAGCATCGAAGTCGAAGTTGCCAAAACCACCGAAGCCTGGGCCACCAGACGCTCCGCCCGCGAACGGGCCGGTACCGCTGTCGTATTGCTTGCGCTTCTCGGGATCTCCGAGCACGTCGTGGGCCTGGGAGATCTCCTTGAAACGCTCCTCGGCCTGCTTATCGTCGGGGTTGCGATCTGGGTGGTACTTGCGCGCAAGCTTGCGATACGCCTTCTTGATGTCATCGGCGCTAGCTTTTTTGTCGACTCCGAGCGTCTTGTAGTAGTCGGGGCGGGTTGCCATCTGAGCCAGTGCCCCTACGCCGCCACGAGCACACGCGCGGGCCGCACGATGCTCTCGCCCATGCGATAGCCGTTCTGGAAAACCTCCGCGACGGTGCCACTCGCGGCCCCCTCCACCGGTTGCTGGGCAACCGCCTCGTGGAGATTCGGGTCGAACTGCTCTCCAAGCGACGTGAATGCCTCGATGCCCAGACGAGCGAGCGCCGCGCCGAGCTCAGAGCGCACGAGTCTCACACCCTCCAGCAACGGGTCCTCGGCCTCCGCCGCCTCGATTGCGCGGTCGAGGTTGTCAAGCGCCGGGAGCAACTCCTTGGCGAGCTTTGTCACACCGCGATCCTGGGCCTGCGCCGCATCGCGCGCGACACGCTTGCGGTAATTCTCGAAGTCGGCCTGGGTGCGCTGCGCGAGCGCGAGATACTCGTCGCGCTCGGCAGCGGTCTTAACCATCTCGTCCAACTCCTCTTCGATCGCTCCTCCGGGATCCACCCCCTCACCAGGGGTGGACTGTTGGGAGACGGTGGGAGGCGCCTCGCCGTCGTCGGGCTGCCCGACATTCGGCGCAACCTCCTCTATTTCATCGATCTCCTGCTTGACCTCCTCCATCAGCTCTTGCCCTCGTCGACGACCTCCGCGTCGACCACGTCCTCCTCGGAGGCCGTGCCGTCGCCGTCGGCCGCCGGAGCCGCTCCGTCGGCGGAGGCGCTGGCCGCATCAGCCTGAGCCTTCTGGTACATCGCCTCGGAGACCGCGTGGAAGGCTGTCTGCAGCGCCTCCGTACGAGCGTTGATCGCCGCCGGGTCCTCGGTCTCCAGTGAGTCGCGCACCTCCTTGATCGCCCCCTCGATGCGACCCTTGGAGTCGGCGTCGACCTGGTCGCCCAGGTCGGCCAGCTGGCGCTCGGCCTGGTAGGCGGCGTTCTCGCCGTTGTTGCGCGCCTCCGCCAGCTCGCGTGCCTTGCGGTCCTCCTCGGCGTGCGACTCAGCGTCAGTGACCATCCGCTTGATCTCATCCTCGGAGAGCCCGGAGCCGGCCTTGATCTCGATCTTCTGCTCCTTGCCGGTGCCGAGGTCCTTGGCGGATACGTTGAGGATGCCGTTGGCATCGATGTCGAACGCGACTTCGATCTGCGGAATGCCGCGCGGCGCCGGCGGGATGCCGGTCAGCTGGAACTTGCCGAGCGACTTGTTGTACTGGGCCATCTCGCGCTCGCCCTGCAGCACGTGGATCTCTACCGAGGGCTGGTTGTCCTCGGCTGTGGAGAAGACCTCGCCCTTGCGCGTGGGGATAGTGGTGTTGCGCTCGATCAGCTTGGTCATGACGCCGCCCTTGGTCTCGATGCCGAGTGTCAGCGGTGTGACGTCGAGCAGCAGCACGTCCTTGACATCGCCGGCAAGCACGCCCGCCTGGATCGCGGCGCCCACAGCGACAACCTCATCCGGGTTCACGCCACGGTGCGGGTCCTTGCCGGTCAGCTCCTTGACCTTCTCCTGCACCGCAGGCATACGCGTCATGCCACCGACAAGCACGATGTGGTCGATCTCCTTGACGCCCTTGTCCTTGGCGTCGTCGATCGCCTGGCGCACAGGCGCCACAACGCGATCCAGCAGCGCCGAGGTCAGCTCGGCGAGCTTGGCGCGCGTGAGACGCGTGTCGAGGTGCTTGGGCCCAGAGGCGTCGGCGGTGATGAACGGCAGGTTGATCTGCGTCTCCTGAGTGGTGGAGAGCTCGATCTTGGCCTTCTCGGCAGCCTCGTACAGCCGCTGCAACGCCATTGGGTCGGCGGACAGATCGATGCCCTGGTCGCGCTTGAAGTCAGCTACGAGCCAGTCGACGATCGCCTTGTCAAAGTTGTCACCGCCGAGATGGTTGTCGCCAGCAGTGGACTTGACCTCGAACACGCCATCGCCGATCTCCAGCACAGACACATCGAAAGTGCCTCCGCCAAGGTCGAACACGAGGATCGTCTGATCGTTTTCCTTGTCCAGGCCATACGCCAGCGAGGCCGCGGTGGGCTCGTTGATGATGCGCTTGACCTCGAGGTTGGCGATCTTGCCGGCATCCTTGGTGGCCTGGCGCTGGTCGTCGTTGAAATAGGCCGGGACGGTAATCACAGCCGAATCGACCGTTTCGCCCAAATACGCTTCGGCGTCGGTCTTGAGCTTTTGCAGGATCATCGCGCTGATCTCAGGCGGCGAGTACTGCTCGCCGGCGGCTTCCACGCGCGCGTCGCCATTGGGGCCGGAGACGACCTTGTAGGGGACGATCGACTCCTCCTCGCGGACCTCGCCCTCCTTGCGGCCCATGAAGCGCTTGATCGAGAAGACGGTGTTCTGCGGGTTGGTCACTGCCTGGCGCTTGGCTACGGTGCCGACCAAACGCTCGCCAGAGGCGGTGAAAGCGACTACAGATGGGGTTGTGCGGCCGCCCTCGGCATTCTCGATGACGGTGGGCTCGCCGCCCTCGAGCACGGCCATGCACGAGTTCGTGGTGCCGAGGTCGATTCCTATGGTCTTGCCCATGAGCTGGTGCTCCTTCAGTTGCGGATCAAATCTAAGTGAGACAGTAGCAGATTATCTGTAAACCACCAAGCGGCCCAGGACCGCTACCGTTTGCGTATGAAGCCAAAGCTTCGGGGGGTGTCGCATCAGTACGCCTTCTTCGTGTCTTTGGGGTGCGGCGTGGCCTTGATCCTCGCGGCCTCCAACGGGCGAGCGCGTCTCGCCGCCTGTATATATGCGCTCGCCGTCTCGGCACTTTTGGGTACCAGCGCGCTTTATCACAGGGTCACATGGCGGCCGCGAGCGCGGCGCTGGATGCGACGCTTGGATCATTCGATGATCTTCATGCTGATCGCGGGGACCTACACGCCCGTCGCTCTACTTGCCCTAAAAGGGTCGCTGGCAACCACGATCTTGATCGTGCTATGGGCCGGGGCACTGGGCGGCGTCATCTTCAAGCTGTTGTGGATCGACGCGCCAAAGTGGTTGTTTGCCGGCATATATGTCGCGCTCGGACTGGTATCGGCCGCCGTATTCGGCGAGCTTCCCAGTGCGATTGGCTGGCTCGGGGTGGCCGGACTGGCCGCCGGTGGGCTGCTGTACGTGCTCGGGGCAGTCGTATACGCCAGTGGACGCCCGAACCCTTGGCCGAAGGTGTTCGGCTACCACGAGATCTTCCATGCACTTGTGATCGTCGCGGCGGGGCTGCAGTACGCCGTGATCGCGTTCGCGGTGCTACCTCACGGTTGACGACTGGGGCACATCCGCGCCAGCGCACATTCGCCGCAGGCGGGAGTGCGCGCGTGGCAGGTCCGCCGCCCGTGGCGCAGCAGATTCACATGGAACTCCAGCTCGTGCCCCGGGGGAGTGAGCGCGAGCATCTCTTCATGTAGCTCCTCGAAGGGGGCACCGGGGCGAAACAGACCGAGGCGCGTGCCGACGCGCGAGACGTGCGTGTCGACCGGAATATCGGGCAGCCCGTAGGAGAACAACAGCACGCACGCTGCGGTCTTGCGCCCCACGCCGGACAGGGCGCAGAGGTAGGCGCGGCTCTGCTCGACGGGCGCTGTGCGCATCCAATCGAGCGACAGCGGATCGTCCGAACCGTGGCTGTCGCCCGCGTTGCGATCGCCGCCAACCGTGCGCGCGGAGTCCGCCTCGCCCTCGCCCGCGGAGCCGGCGATTGCCGCGAGGATCGCCTGGATGCGCGCCGACTTGACCTTGGAGATGCCGCCGGGCCTGATCGCCTCCTCGACCTCCGCGACAGGTGCGGCGAGCACGGCCGCGTAGTCGATCGGCCGGGCAGGCTTGGCGAAGCGCTCGCGCAGTCGCAGGAAGGCGACGTCGCGATTGCGGTCGTTGGTGCTCTGCGAAAGCACCGTCAGCACAAGCTCGTCCAGCGGTCGCCCGTGCGGTGCCATCAGCGGTATCCCGTACACCTCGCGCAGGCGGTCGCGGATGCGCAGCACACGGGCGCGCGTCGGTCGCTTCCAGGCGTCGGGCACACACCCACGCTATATCCTCGCCCATCGCCCCGACTTGGCCAAGCACGAATGCCAGCGGTACACGCTACCCGCTCGTCCGTGCCCCTATCGCGAACACGATCGACCGCGCTCCACCGTGGATCGGCGTGAGCGTGAGACGGTAGGCATCCCGCGCGAGTGTGGTGTCACCGCTCAGATGAGATTGGTTGTGGCCCCGCGCGCCAGTAAGCGTGAGCGCGCCCGTCGCAGCGACCCAGTGCCTACTCCCGTGTGCCGTGAGCAAACGCGAGAGCGTGACCCGCACACGCGCGGATGCGCTGAGGTCGAAGGCGAAGGCCACCTGGGAGAGCGCGAGTTGGTTGCGGGCGATCGCCGCGCGCGCACGCGCGGTAAGACCGAGGCCGGTGACGCGGACAGTCGCTCCACTTGAGCCGCTGTTGTTGTCCTCGCCCGCGAGCGCTTCGGCGTCGGTGGTCTTTCGCCAGCTTTCTTCGGCCTGCTTTAGCTGCTGCTCTATTGCTTCGGTCTTCTGTGTGGCTGCCCTCGCCTGCGCTTCAGCGGCCTTTTGCGCTTCTTCGACCTTCCGTTCTTCGGCGGCTTTCTTTTCTGCCGCTTGCTGTTCTTCTTCGTGCTTACGTTCTTCGGCGGCCTTCTGCTCCGCCGCTTTCTTCTGTTCTTCTTCGGCTTTCTGTTCGGCAGCCAGCCGTTCCCGTTCGGGCCGCTGTTCGGCGGCCAGCCGTTCTTCTTCTCGCTTCCGTTCTTCGGCAGCCTTCTTTTCTGCCGCGCGCTGTTCTTCTTCGGCCTTCTTGGCGGCGACTTCCCTGGTGGCGACCCGGTTGGCGTGCCCCGCTTCGGAACCCGCTTCGAAAGCCGCGAGCCCGGCGGGCGCGCCGACGCCGGTCGGGCCGTCGTAGCCGGGGCCGGCGTTGCAGATCAGCACCCCCTTGCCGCAGTCGCTCAGGGAGAGCGGGAATTCCGACATTGAGCCTGCGCAGCCATTGGTGTACACGCCGTTGCACTTACCGTTGCCCCCCGAGGTGACGTCGTAGAGCGAGGCGCCACCGAGGTGGGAGTACAGAGTCGCGGCGGGATATTCGACTCCTTGGGCCCCACCGACGAGCGCGAACAGGGAGGCGACGATCGGCGAGGCCACGCTGGTGCCACCGATCGTCACCCAGCCGGGCGCGATCGAGGAGCCCGGTGCGTAGTAGTAGGGAACCGAGTCGTAGATCGCCACGCCGGTGTCGGGGTCGGCGTCCGCTGAGACATCCGCGACGGCACGCCTGGATTCTTCGCCGGTGCCGCAGCCGACCGCGTCCCAGTCGGGTACCGCGGTCTGCCAGGAGGGAGCGGAGAACACCCCGCTGCAGCCCCCGCCACCGGCGTTCTTTTCGTGGTCGCCGCCATCGTTCCAGACCGTCTCACTCGCACGCGCGCCCGCTTCTGTCAGGGTCAGTTTGGTGCCGCCGACCGCAATCACACTCGGTGAGGAAGCCGGGTAGTTGACGCCGGATTCGTATTCATTGGGATTCATCCAGTTCTCATAGCCCCAGTCGCCGGAGCCGGCGGTGATCACGATCCCCGGATCGTTGAAGGGGCGTCCAAAGGGATCTTTGTCTTCACCCCAGTCGGTCCAAGAGTTAGAGATCTCCGTCGCGCCCAGCTGCTCAGCCGTCCCCACGGCCGCTTCGAGCGCGGAAGCGGACGGAGCGGATGCATCCACGAGCAATATGCGGCAGTTGCGGCAGATGCCGTGGGCAACCTCGATGTCGATCGACGTCTCGCCGGCCCACTGCGAGGCCGTTTCCACTTCACGCTGGTTGCCGGCCACCGGCAGGTTCCCTGTTTCTCCGTTCTGGTTGACCTGCTCGAAGCAGTCGCTCACGGCGCCGCTTGTGCAGGGGGGCAGCACAGGCAGCCCGAACTTCTCGGAGTAGACGCTGAGATCGGTTTCGGCTTCGGGGTCGGCGTAGGCGTCGACGAGCGCGATCGTCTGCGGTTCGCCCACGGGCGCTTCGGGACGTTCACCAGGGAAATAGACGCTGCGCAAGTCATCGGGGCTCAGGCCATACGCGCCTGTCGCGATGGCTGGCGAGGCGTCCGAGTCCAGCGTCACCCCCAGCGGGTGGGTGTGCGCTCGCGCAGCCGCCGTTCGCGGAACTAGCTCCGACGCCAGGCACGTCGCTTCGCCGGGCGCAGGTGGCGCACACAGCGGGCGCGTCGTGTAATCAGATTCCGGCAGCGGCGCGACCGAGGCGGCCGCAACGGCGGGCAGGCACAGCGCAAAGGCGACGACCGCCGCGAGCGCCGTCTCCCTGTTCGGGTTCCGGCTCTTTTGGTGCCTCGCCTCGATCTAACCCACCCCCAAGCAAACCTATATCCAAGCGCCATGATAACCGTACGTCAGTGATCGATAGAGTCGAAGCCGGTGCGACCCCGAGTGTGGCGCTCGTGGGCGGGGCGCGAGCCCGTGCGCCGCGAGCCCCGTCGCCGCGCACGGTTGCGCTGCTGATCGCGTGCCCGCTTGCGCTCGCTTACCTGATCCTCGCACCACCGGCCGGCGACCTCGCGGCCGCGACCTATCGCAGCGACCTATTCGCGCGCGTCGGCTTCACCACCTGGGACACCGGCTGGTACGCCGCGCACGGCTACTGGCTGCCCGGCTACTCGCTGCTCTCGCCGGCCCTGGGCGCGCTACTGGGCGTGCGTGTGCTGCTGGCGCTCTCAGCACTCGCGGCCTCCGTGATGTTCGCGCTGATCGTCGAGCGTGTATTCGAGCCAACCGCGGCACGCCTCGCCTCCGCCTGGTTCGCACTCGGCATCTGCGTCGGGATGCTGTCCGGGCGCGTGCCGTATGACCTCGGTTTTGCGATCGGCCTCGGCTCGGTGCTCGCACTGCTGCGTGGCTCGCTGCCGGCTGCGCTCCTATTGGCTGCACTCACAGGCATCGCCAGCCCCGTCGCGGGAGCGTTCCTCGGGCTCACGGGGTTGGCGGTGGCACTGGGCGATCTCCAGGTAGGCAGACGGGCGGGCGCGAAGCAGGCCGCAAGCGGAGAGCTGCAGGGCGACCAACATTCACAGCCGGCGACAGCAGGGGGCCTACGGCGCGGCGCGGCGCTGTGTAGCGCCGCGCTGATCCCAGTGCTGGTGCTGGCACTCGCCTACCCCGACGGCGGCTACGAGCCGTTCGCCGCGTCGGCCTTCTGGCCCGCGCTCGCGGGCGTGCTGCTGATCGCACTGCTGTTGCCGCAAGGACCGCTGAGCAAGCAGGACTGGCGCGTGCTGCGTCTCGGCGCGGCTCTGTACGTAGTGGCGCTGATCGGCGCGTATGCGATCCACACGCCGATGGGCGGCAACGCCGCTCGACTTGGGCCCCTGCTTGCCGCGCCGCTGCTGGCGGGCGTGCTGTGGGGAAAACACCGCACCGTGCTGCTGGCGCTCGCACCCGTGTTGCTCTACTGGCAGCTGGCGACACCGATCCACGACTACTCCTCGATCTCAGGCGACCAGTCGGTCAAAGCCTCCTACTACGCTCCGGTCCTGACGGAGCTGCACAGATTGAGCGGCGGCAAGCCGACAATCGTCGAGGTGCCGATGACAGCCGCACACTGGGAATCGGCCTACCTCGCCGGCCACGACGGCATCGAGCTCGCCCGCGGCTGGGAGCGCCAACTGGACACGCGCTACGCGGCGATCTTCTACCGCAAAGCGCTGAGCGCACCGGAGTACCGCGCCTGGCTTGCCGAAAACAGGGTCGCGTATGTCGCGTTGGCGGACACGCGCCTCGATGGCGCCGGACGCCTGGAGGGAGCGCTCGTCGCCCACGGACTGCCCTATTTGCGGGAGCTATGGCGCTCGCAACACTGGCGCCTGTACAGGTTCATGGGCTAGGCTTTCTCCGATGCTCGCTCGGTTCCGTGGTCTACAGGCACGCGCACTGCCGCACGGATGGACCGACGTGCTGCGCCAAGTCGCCCTGGTCGGATTGGCCTATGGCGCCTACAGCCTCGTGCGCGGACTCGTCGGTGGCGATGGGCGAGCCGCCTTCGCGCATGCCAGCGACCTGATTCACATCGAGCGCTCGCTACACGTGTTCGTCGAGCCCAGCATCCAGGCGTGGGCCTCGGGCAGCCATCTGCTGATGGACTTCTCCAGTTGGTTGTACGTAAACGCGCAGACGACGATCACGCTCACCGCGTTGATCTACCTGTACCTGCGCCACAACCGCTCCTTTTACTTCGTGCGCAACATGTTCGCGATCGCGATGCTGATCGCGCTCGTGGGCTATGCGGTATTCCCGACCGCGCCGCCGCGCTTCCTGCCCGAGTGGGGCTTCATCGACTCGGTATCGGACTTCACTGGCGTACATGTCTCGCACGCGAGCGCTTCGATGAACGCGCTATTCAACCCCTACGCCGCCGTGCCCTCGATGCACGTCGCGTTCGCGCTGATGATCGGCTGGCCGCTGGCATCGCTGTCGCGCACGCGTGTGGCCAGCGTGCTGTGGCGGTTGTACCCGCTGCTGATCGCGTTCGTGATCGTTGCGACCGCCAACCACTTCATCATCGACGCCGTGCTTGGAGCGCTTACAGCCGGCGTCTCGGCGCTCGGCGCTCAGCGGCTGGCGCGGATGCGCCCGGCCGCGTGGCGCTTCGGCCCAACCCCGGCAGGAGCCGGATAGGCTCTCGTGTTCCTGAGCACCCCCCGCCGGCGTCGCACCAAGCGCCTCGGGCCCCGACCGCACTCGATGCCACCCTCCCCTCCATCGCATAGACAGCCCACTCGCACACGCCGCGCACGCGCCGGCTCCGCTCGTGCGCGTCCAGGCAGGCGCGCGGCGCTCACTGGCGCCGAGCGTCGCGAGATCGTGCGCAACCGCTTGATCGAGTCGCGTCTGACTCCCAACGCGATCTCGATGACCGGGCTGGTGCTGAACCTGGTCGCGGCGGTACTGGTGTGGGAACGCCTGTATTTCCTGGGAGGGATCGCGTTCATCGTCGGCTCGGTAATGGACACGCTCGACGGCCGCTATTCGCGCATGTCCGGCAAGGGAACACCGTTCGGCGCCTTCCTGGACTCGACGCTCGACCGCATCGAGGAGGGGATCGTGCTGACCGCCGTTGCCGCGGACTTCGCTCGCGAAGGACGCTCGGGCGCCGCCGCTGCCGTGGTCGTCGCGGTGCTGGCGTCGCTGATGGTGTCCTACACCCGTGCACGAGCGGAGGCGCTTGGCGTGGAGTGCAAGGTGGGGATCGCCACTCGCCCGGTGCGTGTCGTGATCCTCGCCGTGGGCTTGATTTTCGCAAAGGGCGCCTCGCTCGGAGACTTCAGCCTGCTGGCACCTGCCGTGTACGTGCTGGCTGCACTGAGCGTGATCACCGTGGCGCAGCGCATATGGCACGTCAAGCGTGCGCTGTCTGTCACCTAACCGAGGTGGCGGGGTAATCTCCCCCGACCTCCACAAAGGAAACCGCACTAGATGAGCATTCAACAGAGCAATGGCGCCGCCTCCTTCAACGGCAAGGCGCGCTACCAACAGGACAAGGTTCGCGTCGCCATCGTCGGCGTCGGCAACTGCGCCTCCGCGTTCGTGCAGGGCGTGCACTACTACAAGGACGCCAATCCGAACGAGCTCGTGCCCGGGCTGATGCACGTGGACCTCGGCGGCTATCACGTGCGCGACATCGAATTCACGGCCGCTTTCGATATCGACGCCACGAAGGTCGGCAAGGACCTCGGCCAGGCGATCTGGGCCGGGCAGAACAACACGATGAAGTTCGCCAAGGTGCCGAAGAAGCTCGACGTGCCTGTGTATCGCGGCATGACCCACGACGGCCTTGGCAAGTACCTCAAGCAGAAGATCAAAAAGGCACCTGGCGAGACCGCCGACATCGTGAGCATCCTCAAGGACACGCACACCGACGTGGTCGTGTCCTACCTCCCTGTGGGCAGCGAGGACGCGACCAAGTGGTACGTGGAGCAGATCCTCGAGGCCGGCTGTGGCTTTGTCAACTGCATCCCCGTGTTCATCGCACGCGAGGACTACTGGGACCGGCGCTTCAAGAAGGCCGGACTGCCAATCGTCGGCGACGACATCAAGTCGCAGGTGGGCGCCACGATCGTGCACCGCACGCTCGCGCGCCTGTTCGCAGATCGCGGCGTGAAGATGCTCCGCACCTCCCAGCTCAACGTGGGCGGCAACATGGACTTCTACAACATGCTCGAGCGCGAGCGCCTGGAGTCCAAGAAGATCTCAAAGACCAACGCCGTCACTTCGATCATGGACGAGCAGCTACCCGCCGATGACGTGTACATCGGGCCAAGCGACTACGTGCCGTGGCTGACCGACCGTAAGTGGGCCCACATTCGCGTGGAGGGCCAAGCCTTCGGCGACGTGCCGCTCAACGTCGAGATGAAGCTCGAGGTGTGGGACTCGCCCAACTCGGCCGGCATCGTGATCGACGCGGTGCGCTGCTGCAAGCTCGCGCTGAACAACGGCATCGGCGGCCAGCTCGACGGTCCCTCCTCCTACCTGATGAAGTCGCCGCACAATCAGCGCCCGGACAACCTCGCGCGCGAGGAGACCGAGAAGTTCATCGCCAAGCACTCCCGGATGAAAGCCTCACCCGCCCCCGCAAAGCCTAAGGGGCGCACCGCCGTACGCAAGCCCGTCGTCAAGTCCTGACGGTCAGGCCGCCAGGCCCGTCCTTCGCGGACGGGCCCGCAAGCGCGGGCAGGCGAGCATAATGGGAGCAGTGAGCGCACCCACGTTCTCGATCGCGCACGTAACGCCATACCCCTGGGAGAACGGGGACAACGAGATCAACGCGTATGTGGCTCGCCTCGCGGCAGAGCTTTCGCGGCGCGGACACAGGGTGTTGATTCTCGCGCCATCGCGCTCGCCCGAGCGGGTGCGTGAGTCGCGCCGCGAGCTGCGCACAGCCAAGGACGAGCCGGCGAGCCTGCTGGAAGGCACCGACAAAGGCGAGCCGCGCCTGCTCGCGATCGGCGAGGTGCTCGACATGGGCAGTACCGCCGCGCGGCGCCCGCTGGCGCTGCCCGTCGACGTGGCACGCACGCTCGAGGAACTGCTCGCCAGGGTGCCGCTTGACATCGTGCATGTGCACGAGCCCTCAGCGGGGCTCGTGGGACTCGGAACGTCGAGCGCCGCGCTGCGTCATTCGCGTTCGCTGAACGTCGGCTCTTTCAGCTCGCCGGAGGAGCGACTGCCCTCCGCCACGCTTGCGCGACGCTTCGTGGAGAGCTTCCTCGCGCGACTCGACGCGCGACTCGACAGCACGGCCAGCGTCGAGGAGGTCGAGAAGACCTATCGCGAATTGATCGCGCGACGGCATGACACCAGAGAAGACGCCGCGCTGCGCCGTCGCTTGGAGCGTCGCCCGCAGATCGACGTGGACCTGCATATGCACACCGACCACTCCGGCGATTGCGAAACGCCGGTAGAGGTTTTGCTCGCGACCGCCAAAGAAGTCGGCCTCGGAGCGATCGCGGTGACCGACCACAACGAGATTTCCGGTGCCCTGGAGGCGCGCGAGAAGGCCAAGGCAGCCGGCGTGAAGGTGATCGTGGGCGAGGAGGTCAAGACCGCCGAGCAGGGTGAGGTAATCGGCCTGTTCATTGAGGAGAAGATCCCGCGCGGCCTCAGCATGGCCGAGACGGTGGCGGAGATCAAGCGCCAAGGCGGCCTCGTGTATGTGCCCCACCCCTTCGACAGGATGCACGCGGTGCCCGACTACGAGCACCTGCTGCCGATCCTCGACGACGTCGACGCGATCGAGGTGTTCAACCCGCGCGTGGCCATCGGCGCGTTCAACGAGGAGGCGGTCCGCTTCGCCGCCAAGTACCGCATCGTGGCCGGTGCCGGCTCCGATTCGCACGTCGCGCAAGGTCTCGGCTCGGTGCGCATCCGGATGCGCGACTTCGACGGCCCGCAAGAGTTCCTGCAATCGCTCAGGGACGCCGAAATCACGACCAAGCCTTCCAGCCTCATATACGTGCAGGCGCTGAAGTTCCTGCAAACGAAGGCCACACCAGCAGCCGCCCGCAAGGCCTCACGCGAGCGACGCGTGCGCAGGGCAACAAGGGGCAGCGGTGGGGGAACATGAGGCCTTACATGGACCTACGCGGCCGAGGGTCGAGCCTGGCCAGGACGCAGAGAGTGAAGTGTGCTCTGCACACGAACGATCGAGGACGCCGCCAGGCGAAGTGCCCTCGGTCGCGTAGGCGGTGGCGGCGCAAGTAGTGATGCAGGCGCAAGGACAACCGGCCGGGCCGTCAAATCCCTCCGCGTCCATGCCCGCCACAGATGACGAGATCCGCGAGAAGTACCTCGAGCGGGCAATCAGAGAGCTGAACACGCTCACACGCGACTTGCAGAGCTGCCCTCATTGCCCGCGTGGCCAGCTGATGCCGGTGCTCGGCTCCGGCCACCCACAGGCGGACATCATGCTGCTCAAGCACGCTCCCTTGCCTTCAGAGGTCGAGGAGGGGGTCGCCTTCTACGGGCGCTCCGGCGGCGCGCTGATGAAGTCGTTTAAGCGCCTCTCGATCGATCCACTGACGGTGTACGGCACGCTGTGCGTGAAGTGTCCGCTCGCCGACGCCTCCCTGGCAGACCCGGCGTGCGTGGCCCGTGTCGTGCAGGAGATCGCGATCGTCCAGCCGCGGATCGTGGTCGTCATGGGCGCCGAGGCGCTCAGCGTCTTGAACGATCTCGACATCCCGCTCGCACGGCCCTTGCAGCCGCGATTCGGGGAGATCCAGCAGCTGACGCCGATGGTCGACGCTTTGTATGTGCCGAACATCGACGAGTCCCTTGATGAGCAGGACTCGAAGCGTGCCTTCTGGGCGGCGTTCCGCGCGCTTGGAGACTGGTATGCCGCGCAGCCGCCGTATTGAGCCACCGGCCGCAGGAGAGCCTACAATTCGGCTATGGCAACAGCCCCGAAGCCCAAGCCAAGAGGCCCATGGACGCCCGAGGAGATCGCGCGCAACGAGCGCGCGCAACGAGCGCAAGTCGCGCTGGATCGCACACGAGGTGTGGCCGTTAAATCTTGAAGAGGCCGCTGCGCTAGCCCGCTTCGCTAATCGGTTCGCAGAGGCATTCAGTCATGTCAGACGTGCTTGATCCGTTTCCGCTGCTGCGCGCGCTCGACAAACGTGAGGTCAAGCACATCGTGGTGGGTGGCTTTGCGGTCAACGCACACGGTTTCATACGTGTCACGAAGGACCTCGACATCGTGCCGAGCCCAAGCGATGGCAATCTCGTCAAACTGGCCGACACCTTGCGCGATCTCGATGCGACCATGCTCGACACGGGAGATTTTACGCGCGAGGAGTTGCCAGTGGACCCGACGCGCCCGGACGACCTTGCCCAAGGAGGCAACTTCTGCCTGCACACGAATCTCGGGCGACTCGACGTCATGCAATGGCTCAGTGGAGTCGACGTTGACAATCTATATGACGAGCTTAGCCCGCAAGCGCTTGAGAGCGACATCGACGGCCTCAAGGTCCGCGTGTGCGGCTTGGAGCATTTGCTGGCCATGAAGCGGGCCGCTGGCCGACCACAAGATCTCGAGGACCTCAAGCAGCTCAGCTAACTACAACGCACATCTTTGATCAAATCGTAAGGACGATCTTGCCGAACTTGCCGCCCGCCGCGAAGCAATCGTAAGCGGCAGCTGCGTCCTCCAACGCGAACGTCTCGGCCAGGGGCACTCTGAGCGCGCCCGTTTCGAATAGCGGCAGCACCTCACGCTCCAGCACGCGCGCCGTGAGCGCCTTCTCCTCCAGCGGACGCGCACGCAGCGTGGAGCCGTGGATGCGGGCGCGCTTGCCCATCAGCGCGAGCAGGTTCAACTCGGCCTTGACGCCCGCGGAGACGCCGATCACGCAAATGCGCCCGCCGATGCCGAGCGCGTTCAGGTCGTCGGCCACGTTTGGGGCTCCCACCAGCTCGAGGATCACATCGAATGGCCCATGCTCGGCAAAGCCCTCGGGTGCGATCACCTCCGCGCCAAGCGCTGCAACCTCCGTTCGCGACTGCTCGCGGCGCACGGTCGCGACAACGCGCGCGCCGGCCGCCTTTGCGAGCTGGATCGCGGCGGTGCCAACTCCACCCGCCCCGCCGTGCACGAGTAGGCGCTCGCCGCTGTGCAACTCGCCTTGCGTGAACACCGCGTCATGGGCTGTCGTGAACACCTCTGGCAAGCCGCCGGCCTCGGGCCAGTCGAGCCCGGCCGGTACAGGCATCAGTTGGCGCTCGTGCACGACGGCCAGCTCGGCTTGTGCGCCACCGCCGACGATTGCCATCACGCGATCGCCGACCGCAAACCGTTCGGCACCTCGCCCAATCGCGTCGACCACACCCGCAAGCTCCATGCCGGGAATGTCCTGAGGCGAGCCGGGCGGCGCGGGATACAGTCCGCGCCGCTGCATCATGTCGGCCCCGTTCAGTCCGGCCGCGCGCACGCGCACAAGCACCTCGCCGTCCCCGGGAGCGGGGTCAGGGTGCTCCTCTAGGAGAACCTCTCCATCGCGGATCGTTGCGGCGCGCATGTGGCGCGAACCCTACTGCGCCGCGACGGGCGGGCGAATCATCAGCCACAGTGGCGGGCTGGAACCGACGTGCAGCTCCTTTATGTGGCGGAAGCCCAAGCGCTCGTATAGCGCCGCGCTGCGCTCGCTTGAGGCCTCGATGTAGGCGGACACGCCCTCCCGGTCGCAGCGCTCGAGCGTGGGGCGCATCAGCGCGCTGCCGAGGCCATTGCCTTGCATATCGGGGTGCACGCCGATGTCGCGGACGTAATAGTGGGGGCCACGGATTTCGCGCGCATGGCGCCACTCCATCGTGGCTCCCATCCTTGCCGCCCTGGGCATATGGATCCCGAAGGCACTGCCGTGCAACAGGGTGGTGCGCGGTGGCACACGCCACTTGCCTGGCGGCAATGTCAGCGCGGCTCCGGTGAGGTCGTTTGTCGTCCACACACGCCCGTGCGGCAGCGCGTAGTGACCCAGATCGAGTCCGAAGTAGCGCCGCAATTGTGCAAGCCGCTTGCCGTCTTTGGGCATCAACCAACTGAAGACCGGGTCGTCGAGAAATGCTTCCGCGAGTACCGCCTTCAAACGCCCGATGTCCTCGGCGGTCGCCGGACGCATACCTAGATCGAAAGTCGCTGGGGGCTCAGCCATTCTTTGCTCCCTTCCTTCTGGTAGCGGGCTTTTGTGGGGTGATCGCACTCTGCGGGTCGACCGCGCTCGGGTCCTGGCGTGCAAGTGCATCAAAGGCCTTGAAGATGAGTAGGAGCATGTCCCCGAAGCGCGTGTCGGGAACAGCGTCCGGATCGACCAGCTTCGCCAAAGCCAGGCCATCGCCGAGCGCGTTGATGAGCTGCCCCACAAACTCGCCTACATCGACATTTGGCGGGTGGCCCTGCCGCTCCGCCGCCTCCAAGAACAGGCGACCACTCGCCGAGCGAAGAGCCGCGAAGCGTGCGGCCAGGCGCTCGCGCAGCCCCTCCTCGCGGATCGCGTAGGCCCAGAACTCCATCAGCAAGGGGAAATAGTCTGGGCGCTCGCGCAGTATCTCCATCCAGTGGTCCGCCCCTCCGCGAGCCTGCTCCTCGAATGTCGCCGCCTTGGCGACGATCTGCGAGTAGTCGCCCACGTCGGTGGCGATCCGCTCCTCGAAGAGGGCGAGGAACAGATCCTCCTTGCTGGCGAAGTTCGAGTACAGCGCACCGCTTGTCGCACCGGCCTCCCGCGCGATTTCCTCGACCGAGGCGCCGTGATAGCCGCTGCGCGCAAACACGGCTTCGGCGCTGTCGAGCAGGCGACGGCGCGTGAGCGCCTTCTGCTCATCGCGAAGCGAGGGACGAGACGTGTCTGCCATACGTTTTATTATTTCAGATAGTGCTCGCTATGTCAAGATAGCGAGCACTATCTGAAGACTACGCCGACCTACACCCGCTCCAACAAAGCCACGCACTCAATATGAGGCGTCTGCGGGAACATGTCCACGGGCCTCACCTTGATCAGTCGCCAACCAGCCTCCACGAGCTGTGCCGCATTGGGCGCGAGTGTGGTGGGGTTGCACGATACGTACACAATCCGCCTGGGCGAGGCGTCGATTATGCGTCGCACAACCTTCTGGGAGAGGCCCGCGCGCGGCGGGTCGACGACGACCACGTCCGGCTTGCCGGCACGCTCGATCAGCTCGGGCAGGGCCAGGCGCGCGTCGCCCGCGAAGAAGTGGGCGTTCGTGACGTCGTTGCGCTTGGCGCCCGCGATCGCGTCGGCGACGGCCTGTTCGACGATCTCGATCCCCCACAGCTCGCCGGCACGCGAAGCGAGCGTGAGCGCGATCGTGCCGATGCCGCAATACAGGTCATACACGCGCTCCCACCCCTCCAGGGCGGCGTAGTCGGCGACGATCCCATACAGCACCTCGGCCATCTCGGTGTTGGTTTGGAAGAACGCTTCGCAGGAGATGCGCAGGTCCAGCTCCCCCAAGCGCTCGGGCAGCTCGGCCTCGCCCCATACAAGCTCGGTCTCGCCACCGGCGGTGGTCTCCGCGAGCGAGGAGGAGCGTGTCCACAGCACACCGCTGAGCGTGTCCTCGCCAAGCTCGGCAAGTAGCGCCGCGGCAAACGCGCCGGCCTCCAGCTCGCCGTCGGTGCTGACGAGGCGAATCTGAAGCTTGCCACTGTGGCCGCCTTCGCGCACAACGAGGTTGCGCAGGAACGGTCGCCCGTCGGGGGCAGGGCCAGTGCGCTGCTCACGGGAGCGGCGCACATCCTCGCGAGCATTCGCGTCGAGCGGCTGCTCGTGCTCCTCGGCGCGGGCGCGCCCGCCGCCTGGGCGACCTCCACGACTCCACGCATGCAGCTCCTGCTCGCGACACCAACGCAACGCCGCTTCCCGCGCACGGTTGCCACGCTCGGAGGCAAGCAGGCAATCCTCGATCGGCTCAACCATGTTCCAGCCCGACGGCGCGTGAAAACCGCACACCAGCTCGCCGTCCGATCCCTTGCCAAACGAATACTCCAACTTGTTGCGGTAGCGCCACTGCTGGAGCGCCGGCACGATCTCCTGAAGCTCAAACCCATCCAGCTTGCCGATCCGCCGCAACGCGTCATCGACCTGCTCGTGCTTGATCTGCAGCTGACGCTCGTAGGGCAGCACCTGCCACGGCACCCCAGGATGCATCGCGGTCGGCGCTATCCGCTCGGGGCTGGGCCGCAAGACTTCCACGACACGAGCGTGCGCGTAGCTGCGCTTGCGCTTGACCACCTCGGCACGAACTAGATCCCCGGGAACGGCACCCGAGACAAACACGACATAGCCGCCATCGCCAAGCCGCCCAACGCCCTCGCCGCCGTGCGCGAGCGACTCGACCTGCAGCTCGATCTGCTCACCGCGCTCGGGACGCTTGGGCAGCACTGGCGTCCCGCCCGCGACCGGTGCGTTCGTGTCGAGACCGTTGGCGGCGAGCTTGGCACCAGCAACGGGCGGGCTCACGAGCCCACCGGCTCCACCAATAGCTCCAACAGCGCCTTCTGTGCGTGGCGGCGGTTCTCGACCTGATCCCAAATACGCTGGCGTGAGCCGTAGAGCACCTCGGCCGTTATCTCCTCGCCCGGGTGGGCGGGCAGGCAGTGCAGGGCTATCGCCTCGGGCGCCGCACTGTCGAGCAGGGCATCGTCGATGCGATAGGGAGCGAGTGCAGCGCGACGATCGGCGGCGGTGTCCTCCTCGCCCATGCTCACCCACACGTCGGTGTAGAGCACGTGCGCTCCGCGCGCCGCCTTACGAGGGTCGCGGTAGAGCGTCAGCGAGCCCTCGGCGCCCGCCGGCAGCGACAGATCCCGCTCGAGCGCGTAGCCCTCGGGGGACGCGATCGCGATATCCATGCCGGCGAGCGTGCCGAGGATCGCCAGCGATCGGGCGACGTTGGTGCCGTCGCCGACATAGGCGAGGCGCAGTCCGGAGAGGCCGCCGAAATGCTCGCGCACGGTCATCAGATCGGCGAGCGCCTGGCAGGGGTGGTGCAGGGCCGTGAGCATGTTTATAACCGGCACCGTCGAGTACTCGGCGAGCTCCTCGAGGAGGGCGTCGGGTCCGGTGCGGATCGCCACCGCGGCGACATGGCGAGACAGCACCAGCGCGGTGTCGCGCGGAGACTCGCCGCGCGAGAGCTGCATCTCGCCCGAGCGCAGCACGACCGCGTGGCCACCCAGCTCGTGCACCCCCATCTCAAAGGACAGCCGCGTGCGTGTGGAGGGCTTCTCAAAGATCAGCGCGACGCCGCGTCCGGCCAGCGCGCGCGAAGACAGCGGCGCGGCCTTCAGCTCGATGGCACGGTCAAGTAGCGCGTCGAGCTCGCCCGCGCTAAGCTCGGCGCCTGTGAGGAAGTGGGGAGGCATAGCCCGTCAGTCTATGTGGCCGGCCGCGATGGCCTGCGCCGTCGTGCTGCTCGCCGCCGGATGCGGGTCGAGCAAATCGAGCACGACCACCACGACAACGGCGTCGAGCACCTCGAGCACCAAGGGCGGACTGACCGTGCCGGGCAAGATCAACTACGCGAGCCCGCCCGCCAGCGCGCCCGTGCAGAGCGGCACAATCAAAATCACCTACCACGAATTTGCGATCGAACCCGACACGGTCAAGGCGAAGGTGGGCAGCACGCTCAGGTGGACGAACGAGAACACCGAAAAGTGCAACGTCAAGAGCGAGGGCGGGCCTTACACGTTCGACTCCGCCGAGCTGCCCGAAGGCGGGACGTTCGAACTGAAGCTGAACAAGCCGGGCACGATCCACTACGAGTGCACCGGCTACCCGACGACGATGAACGGCACCATCGAAGTCGTGGAATAAACTGGGACGACCGGCCGGCTAAAACTCAGCCAGCCCCACGTCCGGGGAGGAGGCGGTCGCGTAGGTTCGCCTGGGGATGCGCCCAGCGCCGCGCGCCAGGCGACCGGCCTGCACCGCGTGGCGCATCGCGCCGGCCATCGCCACGGGGTCCTGGGCACGCGAGACGGCGCTCGCGACCATCACCGCGTCGCAGCCCAGCTCCATCGCGAGCGTCGCATCGGAGGCGGTACCCACGCCCGCGTCGAGCACGACCGGCACCGAGACGGCTTCGCGGATGAGCGCGATGTTGTAGGGGTTGCGGATGCCCATGCCGCTGCCGATCGGGGCGCCAAGCGGCATCACCGCCGCGCAGCCGACATCGACCAGCCGACGAGCGAGCACCGGGTCGTCGGTCGTGTAGGGGAGCACCACAAAGCCATCGTCCACCAGCAGCTCGGCCGCACGCAGCAGCTCGGGCGCGTCGGGCAGCAGCGTGTCCTCGTCGCCGATCACCTCCAGCTTCACCCAGTCGGTGCCAAACGCCTCGCGCGCGAGCTTGGCGGTGAGCACCGCGTCGCGCGCGGTGAAGCAGCCGGCGGTGTTGGGCAACAGCTCGACGTGCTCATGCTCCAACACGTCGATCAGTGAGCCCCTGGCCGCCGGATCGATGCGCCGCAACGCGACGGTCACCAATTCCGAGCCGCTCGCGCGGATCGACTCGGCGAGCAGCTCAAGCGAGGGAAAGCCGCCCGTGCCGAGCAGCAGTCGCGAGTGCAGTGTGCGCCCGGCGATCGTGAGCGGGTCAGACTCCGACTGACCGACAGACGCGCTCCGGACGTGTCCGTTTTTGCCCTGCCCTTGCCGGGCGTGCTGTGGAGCGTGGGAGTCGGCCATGCTCAGATCATCCTCCCTGCATCGCCGTCAGCACCTCCACGCGCGCACCGTCGCGGATCGCGAACGTGGCCCAACCGGCACGCGGCACAACCTCGCCGTCGACCGCCACTGCCACACCGCGCGCGTCGGACGCGAGATCGAGCAGCTCAAGCACACCCACCACTGTCTGCCCGGCGCCGTCGTCACGAGGATTGCCGTTGAGGTAAATCATTTGATGGATATTGGGTCGTACGACGTGTCGCCACTGCGCAGAGACGCCACCACCAGCTCAGCCGTAAGAGGGGCGAGGAGGATGCCATTGCGGTGGTGGCCGGTCGCCCAAGTCAACCCAGCCAACGCACCGGGCCCGACTATGGGCGCGTTGTCGGGCGTGCCCGGACGGTAGCCCACGCTCAACTCCTCGATCTGAAGCTCACTCACGCCGGGCACCAGCTCATGGGCATTGCGCAACAGCTCATACACGCCGCCGACGGTCGGCGCCGGGTCGAACCCGCGCTCCTCGACCGTGGCTCCGAGCACGTAGCGCCCGTCGCCACGCGGCACGATGTAGCCGCCCTCATAGCGCACCACACCCCCGAGCAAACCGGGGCCGACGGGGTCGCGCAAGCGCACGATCTGGCCCTTCACCGGACGCACCGGCACACCCGCGCCTTCCGGCAATCCCTGAAGGCCGCCGCTCCACGCACCCATCGCCACGACCACCTCGCGTGCTTGCACCACGTCGTACGACCCATCCTCCCCAAAAAAATCCCCGCCCGAGCCCTCCTCAGCGTCGAAGTTCGCCGAGAGCGCATCGCGGCTCGGATCGCTCGACACCCGCACCCCGATGACCCGCTCGCCGCTCGCGTCGAGCTCCACGGCAAGCGCAGCGGTCTGCTCGCGCAAGTCCACGCCGGCCCGCTCGCACGCGCGGCGCAGCGCCGCGGTCACGTTGCGCGGGTCCACGCTGTGATCGTCGGGCGCGTGCAACGCGAGCCTGACCGTCGCCGCCAGCGCCGGCTCGCGCTCGCGTGCCTCGCTTGCGCGTAGTCGGGTAGCGCGCAATCCCAGCGACTCGCGAAACGCGAGCTGGCGCTCCAACTCGCGCGCCTCGTCCTCGTCGCGGGCCACGACAAGCGTGCCGGTGCGCCGCAGCGCCACGTCGATGCCGCTCGCCTGCTGTAGCTCGGCGGCGAAATCGGGCCACATCCCGGCCGAGCGCAACCCCAGCTCCAGCACCCGCTGTCCGCCCGGCCCGAACTCGACCTCGGCCACGGGCGCGAGCATCCCGGCCGCCACGTGCGTCGCGCCTGCGCCGATTCGACCGCGCTCGAGCAGCGCCACCGACATTCCCCGAGCACGTGCTCGCCACGCCACCGACAGGCCCACGATGCCGCCGCCAAGAACCGCCAGATCGACCGTCGATTCGCCACTGTTGCTCATGGCGTTGATGCTAGAGGGCGTCCGGCCGCGCTCCTCTTGCGCCGTCGCTTCGCGGCGAGAGCACACGACCTCCGGGTGTCGGGCGCACTGCTGTCAAACTTGCGTGCGATGGCCCACCTGCGGCCCGTACCCGATCCCACCGGTGAGCAGCGCCGTGCGCGCCTGGCCGCTGCACGCCTATATCTCGTGTGCGACTGCATGCCTGGCGAACGCGACCTCGCCGATTTCATTGCCGAAGCGGTCGCTGGTGGCGTGGATGTGGTGCAGCTGCGCGAGAAGCACCTCGAGGACGAGTTTCTCGCCGAAGCCGCCAGCGTGGCCGCGGATGCGTGCGATGCCCACGGCGCACTGTTCATCCTCAACGACCGCCCCGACATCGCCGCGGCGGTGCGCGCCGACGGGGTGCACATCGGACAGCAGGACACGTCGGTCTCAGAGGCCCGCAAGATCGTCGGTCCCGACATGCTCATCGGCCTCTCCACGCACGCGCCGAGTGAGATCGACGCGGCGCTGCCAGCCGCACCCGACGGGGCGCCATATGTGGACTACATCGGCGTCGGTCCCGTGCACGCCACCCCCACCAAGCTCGGCCGCCCACCCGTCGGCCCCGGGCTTGTGAACTATGCCTCCGCCAATGCCAGGGTCCCATTCTTCGCGATCGGGGGCATCGACAGCGAAAACATCCTCACGGTGCTCGACGCCGGCGCCTCGCGCGTGTGCGTGCTGCGCGCGATCTGCGACGCCCGGGACCCCGAGCGCGCGGCGCTTACCCTGCGCGGGGCGCTTGAGCTGCGGCCTTTGTGGAACGGCGATGGCGGCGGATAGCAGCGATGCCGCGATGACCGCCGAGCAGCAACCCCTTACGCGCGAGGAGCAACCCCCTACGCGCGAGGAGCGGCTGATCGCGCGCCAGCAGCGCGAGCTGGATGCGCGCGCCGCACTGGCACCGCTTGGTCCCAGTGAGCGCCCAACGGCGCTACTCGTCGCGGTCATCGTCGCGGTCGCACTTGCGCTGGGGATCCTGGTTGGGGTGAGCACCGTCCACAATCTCTCCCGCCACGGCGGCTCGCTGCCGGGCGGCGTGTTCCTCGCGATGCTGCTGCTGGCGCTCGCCGCGGGCATGTACCAGCGCCGCTACTGGGCAGTGCTTGGCTTCGAGGCGCTGCTGGCGTTTCAGATCATCGTCACCTCGCTCGCCCTGATCGTCGCCGAGACGTGGCTCGCCGCCGGGCTGTGCGTGCTCAGCATCGGGCTGGCTGGGTGGTTGTTTTGGAAGCTAGTGCGGATCATGGGCCGCATCCAGGCGGGCGAGCGGGGCTCGGGCGAGGGGTTGCTCTAGCTGCGCCTGGCCCGACGGCGGGCTTGAGAGCAGCCGTGCGATAGGCTCGCCCCGAAATGGCTGAGACCTCCTACGACTGCATAGTGATCGGCTCCGGTCCCGGCGGGTATGTCGCCGCGATCCGTGCCGCGCAGCTCGGCATGAAGACCGCGGTCGTGGAGAAGGACAAGGTCGGGGGACGCTGCCTCAACTACGCGTGCATTCCCGCCAAGGCGGTGCTGCGCTCCGCCGACCTGCTCTCAGAGATTCGCGAGGCCGGCGACTACGGGCTGAACGTCAGCGGCGTGGAGGTCGACTACCCCGCGGTGCAGGGCCGTCGCGAGAAGGTTGTCGACACGCTCGTCGGCGGTGTCGGCGGACTCTTCAAGAAGAACAACATCGAGCTGATCGAGGGCGAGGCATCTTTCGCGCCCCAGCCCGTGACGAGCGACGGCAGCGCGGGCGAGGGAGGAGTTCGCGTGCGTGTGGGCGAGCGCGAGCTGCTCGCCGGGACCGTCATCCTTGCCACCGGCTCGGTCAAGCGCTCGATCCCCGGGGTCGAGTTTGGCGGGCGCGTGATCGGCACCGAGGAGGCATGGGCACTACCGGAGTTGCCGGCCCGCCTCGCCGTCGTGGGCGCGGGCGCCTCCGGTGCTGAGATCGCCTCGGGCTTTACGCGACTCGGCAGCAAGGTGGCGCTGTTCGAGGTGCTCGACCGTGTGCTGCCCACCGAGGACGCCGACATCTCACGCCTGGTCGAGCGCGGCCTCAAGCGCCAGGGCATCTACATCCACACGAGCACGCCGGTCGAAAGTGTCAGCTCCAGCGACAGCGCCGTCAGCTTTAGCTATGGATCGGAGTCCGCCGAGGTCGACTACCTCGCGATCGCCGCCGGCCGCGGCCCCGACGTGGACGCGCTCAGACTGAAGGACGCGGGCGTAGAGCTGGACGAGCATGGCCTCGTGCGCGTGGATGGCGCCCAGCGCACCACTGCCGCCGGCGTGTACGCGATCGGCGACCTCGTGCACGGCCCGGCGCTTGCCCACAAGGCATCGGACGAGGGCATCATCGCCGCCGAGACCGCGGCGGGCCTGGCAACCCACCCTCTCTCCTACGTGGACATCCCACGCGCCACTTTCTGCACACCCAACGTCGGCTCCTTCGGGCTAACCGAGGAGCAGGCACGCGAGCAGGGCTATGACGTGATCGTCGGCAAGGTCCCCTATGGCGCGGTCGGCGGCGGCACCGTCTACGGCGACCGCACGGGCCTGGTAAAGCTCGTCGGCGAGTCCAAGTATGGCGAGCTGCTGGGTGGGCACATCGTCGGCTCGCGCGCCACCGAGCTGATTCAGGAGCTGGTCAACGTACGCGCCATGGAGGGCGGCTTCGCCGAGGTGGCACGCATCGTGCACGGGCACCCCACTTTGTCGGAGGCCGTGATGGAGGCTGGCCGCGCCGCCGACGGCTGGCTCATACACGGCTAATCTCGAAGCGATGTCCACACCGGACGCCGCCTTCTACTTCGACCTCGCCAGCCCGCTCGCCTACCTGGCCTCCGAGCGTGTGTTGCACACAATGCCCATCGCCACCGAGTGGCAGCCGCTGCTCGCGAGGGAGCTACCGGGAGCCGAGTCCTTCGAGTCTTTCCGCTGCCGCGAAGAGGAAGACATCTTCCGCTCGGAGGTGCAGCGACGCGCACAAGAGCTGGGCTTGCAACAAATGCGCTGGCCCGACCCGTTCCCATTCGACAGCGCCTTCGCGATGCGCGCCGCGACGTACGCGAAGTCGATCGGCAGGATTGTGGCCTTCGTGCAGGCGGCGTTTCGCCAGGCATACGCGGGTGGACGCTCGCTGGCACAGGCCGACAACGTGTTGATCGCCGCCGCCGCCTGTGAGATGCACCCCTCGGCCGTGCTGAAGGGAGCGGAGCTTCGCTCAGTCGGCGAGCAGCTGTCGCGCGCCACCGCCGATGCCGCGGCGCTGGGCGTGAGCGACGTACCGGCGATCCGTGTCGGGCAGCGCGTGTTCCACGGCGAGCGCTCACTCGAGCAAGCGGCGGCACACGCACGCGAGCTTGGCGCGCCCCTGCCCCAACACACGGGCGACGACACCAGCGCGAAGGTCGTAGCAGCCGGTATCGCCGCCAGTGCGGCGGGACGGCACCAGCCGTGAGGGCCAACCGCTGCTTTCGCCTGATCGTGCGCCGTGGCGGGCTGGCACCCGCGTTTCTCGCCAGTCCCGACCGTGTCGACCACATCGAGGTCGTCGAGATCGACGGCGGCGAGGTCGTGTTCTTCTGGGACTGCCCACCCCACACCGCCTCGCGCCGCGCTCGCGAACTGCGAGCAGACCTTGCGCAGATGGATCGCGAGGACTTCCTCGCACGCTGGAGTACCGTGGAAGATCGATGACCTCCACATTGCCCGGCCGCCCCCAGGGAGGGGATGCCCACCTTCCCAAGCCCGACATCGCCCGCGAGTGGCTAGCGGCGATGGTGCTGATCCGTCGCTTCGAGGAGCGCGCCGGCGAGATGTACGCACGCGCGAAGATCGGCGGGTTCCTGCACCTGTCGATCGGCGAGGAGGCCACGATCGTCGGTGCCGAGCGGGCGCTGCGCGACGAGGATTACCTCGTCTCCACCTACCGCTCCCACGGCGATGCGCTCGCACGCGGTACCCCGCCCGAGCGGGTGATGGCGGAGCTGTTCGGCAAGTCCGGCGGTTGCAGCAAAGGTCACGGCGGCTCGATGCACATGTTCGACCTGCAGCGACGCTTCATGGGCGGGTATGGGATCGTCGGCGGCAACCTGCCAATCGCGGCCGGCATCGCGCTCGCCTGCGACCAGCGCGGCTCCGAGGATGTGACGCTCTGCACGTTCGGCGACGGCGCCTCCAACCAGGGCACCTTCGGCGAGACGCTCAACCTCGCCGCTTTGTGGCGCCTGCCGGTCGTGTTCATGGTCGTCAACAACATGTTCGGAATGGGCACATCGCTCGCGCGCCACTCGGCCGTCACCGACCTGCAGCGCAAGGGCGAGTCGCTTGGCGTGCCGGGGGTGCGCTGCGACGGCATGGACATCCTCGATACCCACCGAGTCGTCTCTGAGGCGCTCGCACGCGTGCGCGAGGAGCGCAGACCGCTGCTGGTTGAGGCCGTCACCTACCGCTTCCGTGGCCACTCGATGGCAGACCCCGAGGACTACCGCACCAAGGAGGAGGTCCTGCAGTGGCGCGAGCGCGACCCGATTCCCGCGTTCGCCGGTCTGCTCGAGCGCGAAGGCATTCTCACCGCGGAGCAGCGCGAGCAAATCGACCGCGACGCCGTGGTGCGCGTGGAGGAGGCCGTCGAGTTCGCCGAGCGCTCGCCGTTCCCCAGCCCCGACACGCTGTACGACGACGTGTATGTGCTGGACGGCGAGACCCACGGCTGGTACCACGATCCGCCCGCGGCCGGCGCCGCAACGAACAGCACGGCACACGAGCCGAGCCGGCGATGACCGAGATGCGCTACCGCGACGCGTTGAAACTGGCGCTACGCGAGGAGATGCGTCGCGACGAGAACGTCGTGCTGCTCGGCGAGGACATCGGCGTGTTTGGCGGCGCCTTCAAGGTCACGTCCGGCCTGCTCGAGGACTTCGGCGAGCGGCGCGTGCTCGATACGCCGATCTCCGAGAACACGATCGTCGGAGTGGGCGTGGGAGCCGCGATGGTCGGCCTGCGTCCCGTCGTGGAGCTGATGACCGTCAACTTCGCACTGCTCGCGTTCGATCAGATCGTCAACCACGCGGCGCACATCCACTACATGTTCGGCGGCCAGGCGCGCGTGCCGCTGGTCGTGCGCATGCCTCAGGGTGCGGGCCACCAGCTCGGCCCAACCCACTCGCACAGCCTCGAGGCGATGTTCCTGCACGTGCCTGGCCTGCTCGTGGCCGTCCCCTCGACCCCCGCCGACGCCCGCGGTTTGCTGAAGGCGGCAATCCGCGACGAAAACCCCGTGATCTTCATCGAGCACGAGTCGTTGTATGGGGTGCGCGGGGAGGTGGACGAGAGCGACGAGGAGCCGCTGAGCTTCGGGCGCGCCCGCGTTGCCCGCCAGGGCTCAGATGTGACGATCGTCGGTGTCTCGCGGATGGCGCTCACCGCCGAGCGTGCCGCCGAGACGCTTGCCGCCGAGCACGGCATCGAGGCGGAAGTGATCGACCCGCGCACACTGCGCCCGCTGGACCTCGACACGATCCTCCGCTCGGTCGCCAAGACCAATCGCTGCGTGGTCGTCGAGGAGGGCTGGCCGCACGGAGGCGTCGGCGCGAACCTCGCCGCACTCATCTCAGAACAGGCCTTCGACGACCTCGACGCGCCGGTGACGCGAGTCAGCGGCGCGGACGTGCCAATGCCCTATTCCAAGCCACTCGAGGAAATCGCCTTCCCACACGAGCCGCAGATCGTGCGGGCCGTGCTTGGCATCCTGGAGCGCGGAGAGGCGAGCAGCGCAAACGGTGCGCCGCCTCTCGGCAGCCCACAAACAACGGTTGCCCCGCGATGAGCGAGATCGCGATGCCGCGCCTGTCGGACACGATGGAGGAGGGCACGATCCTGCGCTGGCTCAAGCAAGACGGCGAGCACGTGGCGCGCGGCGAGGAGCTGGTCGAGATCGAGACCGACAAGGCGGCGATGACCTACGAGGCAGACACCGAGGGGACGCTTCAGATCGTCGCGCGCGAGGGCGACACGCTTGCCGTGGGCGCGCCGATCGCACGCATCGGGGAGGCGGGCGAAGACGCCGGCGCGCACCGCAACGGCGCCGCCATCGAGCCGAGCGCACCGGATGTGTCCGGGCAACCGACCGCCCGTGACGAACCCCGTCAACCTTCCGGGCAATCAGCCACAGGCGAGGAACCCCATCAATCGCCTCCGCTCGTCGAGCGGCACCTGCCGGCATCGGCAGGAGATCGCGTGAAGGCATCCCCGCTCGCGCGGCGCATCGCGCGGGACACGGGCGTGGACCTTGCGGCGCTCAGCGGCAGCGGGCCGGGGGGCCGTATCGTCAAGGCCGACGTGGAGGCCGCCGAGACGACAACAGCCGCGAAGGCCGGCGAGCAACCACCCCAGCCGGCACTCGATACACCCGATACACCCGATGCACAGCCCGCACCACACACCGACGCGGACACCCACACCGACGGCATAGCGTCCTCGAAGGGCGAGACTACGGCGGTCGAACTCTCGCGTACTCAGCGCACGATCGCGCGGCGCATGGCCGAGTCCAAGGCAACGATCCCCGACTTCACGCTCACGGCCGACATCGACATGGAGCGCTGTGTGGACTTGCGAGCTGAGCTGAAGCGGCTCTCACACGCCGACGCGCCCACCTACAACGACATGATCGTGAAGGCGTGCGCGCTGGCCCTGCGCGACTACCCGCGCGCCAACGGCAGCTACCGCGACGGGCGCTTCGAGCTGCACTCGCGCGTGAACGTCGGCGTCGCAGTTGCCGTAGCTGCCGAGGATCCCACCAGTGGGGCACTGGTTGTTCCAACCGTGTTCGACGCCGACACGAAGGCGCTCGGCGAGATCGCGCGGGAGACGCGCACACTGGCCGAACGAGTGCGCGACGGGTCGGTCACGCCACCGGAGCTGAGCGGCGGCACGTTCACCGTGTCAAACCTCGGGATGTATGGGATCCGCGAGTTCACCGCGATCGTCAACCCGCCACAGGCCGCGATCCTGGCGGTCGGCGCGGTCGCGCCGCGGGTGATCGTCCGTAAGAAGAAGCTCGTCGCACGCAACACGATGAGCCTCACACTTGCCTGCGACCACCGCATTCTCTATGGAGCCGATGCGGCCTTGTTCCTTGCACGAATCCGCGAGCTGCTGGAAGAGCCGGCGGCGCTGACGCTGTAGGCAGCTACGCTGGAGGAGTTCATGGCGGTCGCCCACTCGACACAACGCGCAGCTCCTTTGGATGGGCTGCATGTGGTCGATCTCGGCACGATCCCCTACCGCGACGCGCTCGCCACTCAGGCCGAAGTCCAAGCACAGCGCCAGGCCGAGGAAATCCCCGACACTCTGCTGCTGCTGGAGCATCCGCCCGTGTATACCCGTGGAAGGCGCGCGGGAGACGAAGAGCTGTCGCTCGGCGAGGCCTTCTACCGCGCACGGGGCATCGAAATCGTGCCAACCGACCGGGGCGGCAAGGTCACCTACCACGGGCCCGGCCAGCTCGTCGGTTACCCGATCATGCGTGTAGGCGACATCAACGCGCACCTGCGCAAAATGGAGGCGGCGATCGTGGCGGCGCTTGGCGAGTACGACATCGAAGCCCGCTCGCGCTGCGCGGAGGGCATCGACTACACCGGCGTGTGGGTCAAGGACCGCAAGATCGCCTCGATCGGCGTGCACGTGTCGCGCGGCGTATCCACGCACGGGTTCGCCGTCAATGTCAGCAACGACCTCACACCGTTCACCTGGATCGTGCCATGTGGCCTGCCGGACGTGACGATGACCTCAATCGCACGCGAGCTGGGTCACGAGCCGGAGGGCAGCCTTGACGCCTTTGCCGAGCGCATGGCGCGCTGCTTCCGCGAGGCCCACGGACTCGTCCCGGTGCCAGCGTGAGCGCAACCCGCTCCCGCGCCAACCCGGGCGGCATGGACGTGCTGAAGGTGCTCGGGACGGATGTGCGCCCGCTACGCGAGCGCAAGCCGCCGTGGTTCAAAGTGCCGCCAGCCGGTGGACAGCGCTATCGCGAGCTGTCGGCACTGATCAAAGAGGAGAACCTGCATACCGTCTGCCAGGAGGCCGCGTGTCCAAACGTGGGTGAGTGCTGGGAGCGCGGCACCGCCACCTTCATGATCCTTGGCGACACGTGCACACGCCGCTGCGGGTTTTGCAACGTGAAGACCGGCAAGCCGACGTGGAACGATCCGCTCGAGCCCGCGCGCGTGGCGAGATCGATCGCGCGCATGGGCTTGCGCCACGCGGTTGTCACCTCGGTCGACCGCGACGACCTGCCCGACAAGGGCGCCTCCGCCTTCGTGGGTGTGATCCGCCAGGTGCGCAAACAGGCCCCGGACTGCCAGATCGAGGTGCTGACGCCCGACTTCCAGGGCCAGGAGATGCCGCTGGCCCGCGTGATCGCTGAGCGCCCGGACGTGTTCAACCACAACGTCGAGGTGGTGCCGCGGCTGTATCCGATCGCACGCCGCGGCTCTGAGTTCCTGCGCTCCTGCCGCGTGTTGCGCGGCGCCGCGGAAATGAGCGAGGGCGAGGTCGTCACGAAGTCGGGCCTGATGGTGGGCCTCGGCGAGACTCACGAGGAGATGGTGGCGACGTTTGAGACACTGCGCGAGCACGACGTGCAGGTGCTCACAGTCGGCCAGTACCTGCGCCCCTCCGAGCGCCACCTGCCGGTCGTGCGCTACTGGCACCCAGACGAGTTCGCGGCGCTGGAGCAGGCCGCGTATGCGCTCGGTTTCGACCATGTTGCCGCCGGCCCGCTCGTGCGCTCCTCCTATCACGCCGACCAGCATGTGCCGCAACCGCGGGCGGGCCACGGGCCGCTCGCCGCGAGCGCGTAGAAACCCCGCTCCCCCACACCGGCGCGACGGGGGTGCATCGGGGAGCCGCCGCGAGCGGATAGGCTCGCCCGATCTTTGCCAGCGAGATCCCATCCCGATGAGCCGCGTCGTCGTGCTCGCCATCTCGCTGGCGTTCATCCTCGGCTTCGCTTTCTTGACGATCGGGGGGATCGCCGAACACGGTTTGACCGGCGAGGCGGTGATCTCGGTGTTCGTGCTCGTGTTGCTCACGGTTGGAATTGTCGGGGCGTTGCGCAATCCTCCACGTTGATGAGAGTGCTCTCATGAGCATCGCCGGGCACGGCATCGCACGTCGTCACTGCGTTGCTTGGTACGGCAACGCTGGACAGCGCGCCATCCGGCGCGTTGCTGCCCGCAGCCAGCGCGGAGCCGTGCGGTGAGCAACTCGCCCTTCCTCGCCCCGGGCTCGAGCTCGCGTCGCGCCCGCGCGCTTGCGAGGCGCAGACGCAGGCGTCGTCGCGCAATGGCGGGCGGTGCGCTGCTCGTGCTGGCCGCGGCGCTCGCGATCCTGCTCGGGCTCGTGCACCCGGGCACGACGCACAGTTCGCCATCCGGGACCGCCAGGACCACCCGACATACGCGTGGCAGCACCCCGGCGACGGTCGCTCGCTCGCCCGCGGGCACGGCGCTCGGGCGCTCTCAGCTACCGCTCGACCTGAGCGCGAACGACGATCCGGTACAGGTTTCCTTCCCACAACCACCGCGCGCCGGACTGTTGCTCGACCTGAACAGCGGCCGCGTGCTGTGGCAGCTGAACCCGCTCGAGCATCTGCACATGGCGAGCCTCACGAAGCTGATGACGGCGCTGCTGGTGGTGCGCTCGACCAGCTCCGACTCGCCGGTGCTGATCACCAGGGAGGCGGTCGATGCCGCCGGCTCAAAGGTCGGCGTGCTGCCGCTCGGCAAGCACGTACCGGCTCAGTCGCTGCTGTACGGGCTGCTGCTGCCATCCGGCAACGATGCGGCGGTGGCGCTTGCCCAGCACGTGTCCGGCAGTGTGGGTGCGTTCGTGGAAGGTATGAACGCCGAAGCGGCGCGACTCGGACTGGGGTGCACCCACTACAACTCCCCCTCGGGATACACCAACGCGCGCAACTACACCTGCGCCGCCGACCTTGCGGAGCTCGCCTACGTGGACCTGCACCAGCCACGCATCGCCCGTGTCGTGCGCAGCGCCGAAGCGGTGCTGCCGTTTCCGATCAAGGGCGGCAAGCTGTATCTGTACAACAACAACCCGCTGCTCGTGTATGGGTACCCGGGCACGACGGGCATGAAGACGGGCTATACCGAACTGGCCGGCGACTGCTTGGTCGCGACAGCAGAGCGCGACGGGGTGAGCCTTGGCGTCGTGCTGCTGCACTCACCCGACATGGGCCAGCAGGCCGAGGCGCTACTCAACGCCGGCTTTGCCGAGGTGTACCACAAGCGTCCGATCGCCTCGCCGCAGATACCCGCGGGCCGTTAGCGCGAAGCGACGGAGCAACTCCCATTTGCCGGCGCCGGAGTCACGCTCGCCGGACAGGGAGTAGCCTTAGAGACCAATATTGACTGGCCAGTCAGCCAAGGGAGAGCACAGTGGATCTCGACGATACGCCCGAGCAAGCAGCGCACCGCGTCAAGGTACGCACCTGGCTTGAGCAACACAAGGGAGAGGCGCCGGTTCTGAGCGGACCGAACGCGCTCACAGACGAGGCGGAGATCGTGTCCGCCAGACGCGCATGGCAGGGCAAGCTCGCCGAGGCGGGGCTTGCCGGAGTGACGTGGCCGAAGGAGTACGGCGGCCAGGGCCTTGGACCGATCGAGCAGGTCGTTTGCAACCAGGAGATCGCCAGAGCGGGTGTGCCTGGAATTCTCGACGCGATCGGCGTGGGGATGCTCGGCCCGACGATCATCGCGCATGGCTCGGAGGAGCAGAAGGGCCGCTATCTGGGACCGATGCTGCACGGCGACGAGGTGTGGTGTCAGCTGTTCTCAGAGCCCGCGGCCGGCTCGGATCTCGCGGCGGTACAGACGCGTGCCCGCCAGCAGGAGGACGGCAGCTGGCGGTTGAGCGGCCAGAAGGTGTGGACGACCAACGCCCAGTTCTCCTCCTATGGACTGCTGCTCGCTAGGACCGATCCCGAGCAGCACAAGCACAAGGGATTGACGATGTTCATGATCCCGATGGATGCGCCCGGCGTCACCGTCAGGGGGTTGCGCCAGATATCGGGCGAGGCCGAGTTCAACGAGGTGTTTCTCGACGACGTCAAGCTGGAGGAGGACGCGGTCGTGGGCGGCGTCGGCAACGGTTGGGGCACGGCCTTGACGACGCTGATGTTCGAGCGCGTGACGATCGGCCTCGGTGGCGAGGGGCTCGGGTACAACTCCGTGCGCTTCGCCAAGGGGATCGCCTCCGACGAGCACGGCCGGCGTGACCCGGAGGTGCGCAAGCAGCTCGGTGAGATCGCAAGCGAACTGCTGGCGGTGCGCTTCACCGGATATCGCACGCTGACAGCGCTGCAGAAAGGTCAGATTCCCGGCCCGGAGGCGGGCCTCGCGAAGGTGACGATCGTCAATGGGGCGATCAAAGCCGGCGATCTGATCGCTGATGTGGTTGGCCCGGACGCGCTCGACGAGAGCAGCGAGTGGGCCTACATGATCTCCTTCCTGCCCGGCCTGAAGTCGGCGGGCGGTACCGAAGAGATATTGCGCAACACGATCGGCGAGCGTGTGCTCGGGCTGCCCCCAGAGCCACGACTGGACAAGGGAATCCCATTCTCGGAGCTGCGCTCCAAGGAAGGAGCGGCGGCATGAACCTGGCACTCTCAGACGAGCAGGAATTCCTACGCGAGGCGGCCAGAGGTACGCTTTCGCGCACGAAGACGCTGGAGGCTGCCCGTGAGGCGCTTGACACCCAAGAGGGCGCGCCCCATGACGGTGCACAGGCAGGCGGCAACGACGGCGCGCTACCCGACTTGTGGCCGACCGCTTGCGAGGCGGGCTGGCCGGGCCTGTTGATAGATGAGGCTCACGGCGGAGCGGGGCTGGACGCGTTTGACGCGATGCTCGTAATGGGCGAGTGCGGGCGCGTGCTTGCGCCTGTGGCGCTACTCGGACACCTGCCGGCAAGCGCGATCCTCAACGATTCTCCGGCCGCTGCGGCACTGCTCGGGCCGATTGCTAGCGGCGAGCGTCGGGCCGCATACCTGCCGGCGATGCCTCCGAACGACCTGGTGAACGGGTGGTGTGTGGATCCGGCGCACGGAAGCACGCGCCCGAGTGCCCCCGAGGCTAAGGACGACGGCAAAGGCGGGGCGCTTGTGAGCGGCACGATCGCGTTCGTGCCAGACGCTCCGGGCGCGGACTTGCTCGTGGGCGTGGCACTGCTCGACGATAAGCCCGTGGGAGTCGCGATCGAGGCGTCGGCAGCCGGCGTGTCGGTGCAGGCTGTGCGCCGCTATGACGCGACGCGCTCGCTGGGTCACGTGACGCTCGAGGACGCACCCGCGACTGTGCTCGACGCTCCCGTGGACCGATCATCCAGGATCGGCCAGCTTGCGGGCGCGTGGCATCTCGCGCAAGCGCTGATCGCCGCCGAGTCGCTCGGCAGCGTGGAGACAGCGCTCGACGTGTCGGTCGCCTATGCCAAGGAGCGCTTTACGTTCGGCCGCGCGATCGGCTCCTATCAAGCGGTGAAGCACTCGCTCACCGAGGTGCTGCGCCAGCTCGAGAACGGTCGCTCGCTGCTGTATTACGCGGGCTGGTCGCGAAACGGCGCGCCGGCGGAGTTTCCGCTGGCGGCGAGCGCCGCACGCTCGGTTGCGGGGCGCGCGCTCGACCATGGCTCGCGCACGATGATCTCCGTGCACGGCGGCATCGGCGCGACCTGGGAGCACGACGCGCCGCTGTATTTCCGCCGCGCACAGCTGTCGCGGCGCTTGCTCGGCGGGACCGGTGCGGCTACCGACCGTGTCGCCGGGGAGCTGATCGCGCAGGCCGACGCCGCCTAGATTTGGCACGCGCGATGGTGGCGGCTTCGGCTTCGTAGGTAGCCGCCACCGACGCGCCGTAGGCGCTGTAGACGGCCTGCACCATCGCTTCTTCCAGGCCGCAGTTGATGCAGAACCCGTGCTGGGACCAGTCGATCGCGCGGGCTAGGACTTGGTCGGCGTAGGTGACGCCGGTGAGGTCGTGGCCGTAGTAGTCGTATGCGGCGTTCCAGGCGGCGTCGTTCAATTCCATTTCCGCGCCATCGGCAGAGAGCAGGTGGGCGGCGGCCATGATCGAGTCGAAGTCGTCGTAGATCGAGGGGTGCGTGGCGGTCATGTGGTCGTAGCTCGAGGGCCGCACGCCGTAGATGTAGGAGTCGCTGACTAGCGCCCAGGTGGAGTCGGATCTCCCGGCCGGGCGGGTGGGGTCCCCATTCATGACGTTGAACTGCATCGGCCCGCCGCAGCAACCGGCGAAGTTGAGCCCGTGGTAGGTGCTGGGTGCGGTTGAGAAGTCGGTCTCCTGCTTGTGGATGGAGGCGATCAGCAGCCAGTTGACGCCGAACGTCTTCTGGGCGACCTCGTAGATCGGGTAGAAGCCCTGCATCCAGCGCTCGGAGAGGTGGGTGCTCGCCGGGTCTTCGTATAGGGCGAGATCGCGGTGGGCCTGAACTGGCGAGGGATCGCCGAGGATCGCGTGCGCACCCGCCGGCTTGTCGGCGCTGACAGGTTTGGTCGCGCCTGGTGTCGGGGTGGCGACGACCTTGAAAACCGGCGGTGGTGCGGCGGCGCTGGTACTGGAGACGCTGCCGAGAACACCGCTGAGCGCGAGTCCGAGCACGAGTACGCCGAGTAGGCCAAGTGAGATCGCGAGCACCCACGCGCCTCGCTCCGACGCCGGCTGAGGCACGTTGCCCGTGAATGACGCTGGGGTGGGCTCTATGTCGAGCTGCTCGGGGGTGCGCTGGCGCATGCGATCAAGGTTGACATGAACGGCGCGGCCGCACAGCCGGTCGCGCAGGAAACGGCGGCGCGCAGGTTCACGCCGGCGCGAGCGACCCGAGCTTCGCCGCGAGCGAGTCGTGGAGCTCGTGGAAGCTGGCTTCGAACTTTTCCACACCCTCGCGCTCGACCGTGTCTGTGAGCTCGTCGTAGCTGACGCCGGCGGCGGCAAGCTCGTCCAAGACGGCCTGGGCGTCGGCGAGACCTTCAGTGAGCAACGGTCGCGGCGAGCCGTGATCCTGGAATGCGCGCACGGTCTCCTCGGGCATCGTGTTGACCGTGTCGGGCCCGATCAGCTCGTCCACGTAGAGCGTGTCGGGGTAGCTGGGGTTCTTGGTTGAGGTGGAGGCCCACAGCACCCGCTGTGGCGTGGCGCCCTTGCCCGCCAGATAGTCCCAGCGCGCGCCGCTGAAGGCCTGCTGGTAGTGGCGGTAGGCGAGCTTGGCGTTGGCGACGGCAAGGCGCCCCCGCAGCTCCTCATGCCCGCCGATCTCCTCCAGCAAGCGATCCGCCTCGGTGTCGATGCGCGAGACGAAGAAGCTCGCGACGGAGGCGACCTTGCGTGGATCGCCGCCCTCGGCAACGAGGCGCTCGAGGCCGCGAATGTAGGACTCGACCACCTCGGCGTAGCGCTGCAGGGAGAAGATCAGCGTGACGTTGATCGAGTGACCATTGGCGATCACGTCCTCGATTGCGGCCAGGCCGGGCTTGGTGGCGGGGATCTTGACGAGCAGGTTGGGCCGATCGACCTCCTTGTGCAGGCGCATGGCCTCCCGATACGTTGCTTGCGAATCGTATGCCAGGCGCGGATCGACCTCCAGGGATACGTAGCCGTCGCGGCCGAGGCCCTGCTCCCAGATCGGCGCGAAGAGATCGCACGCCTCGCGGATGTCCTGCTCGGCGAGCGCCCAGAATGCTTGCTCGACATCATTGCTTCCCAACTCGCGCAGTTGCTCGTCATATGCGTCGCCGGAGCCCATCGCCTTCTGGAAGATCGTCGGGTTCGAGGTGGCGCCGACGACCGCGTCCTCGTCGATCAGTTGCGCCAGGTGCCCGCCGCGGATGGCCTCGCGCGAGAGGAAGTCGATCCACACGCTCTGACCGAGCGCGGAGAGGCTGTGCAGGGGTGAAAGCTTGGTTGACGGCATCTTGGCTCCTAACGAGCGGGCAGGGTCAATATTGCTCGACAGAATTTTTTTATGGATATGGGGTCGTTCCCGAGTAAAGCAGCGGGCGACCCACCATCAGCCTCCCTGGCCGAGCAGGGCGCGGGCACGGGAGGCAATCGAATCGGCGGTGAAACCGAACTTCTCGAGCACGACGGGCCCGGGCGCGGAGGCGCCGAAATGGTCGATGCCGATCACGTCGCCGCCGTCACCGACCCACTTCCACCAGCTCATGCTGGCGCCGGCCTCGACGGCCAGCCGCGCGCGGACATCGCGCGGGATGACACTGCTCCGATACTCGGCCGACTGGGCTTCGAAGCGCTCCATGCAGGGCATTGAGACGACCCGCACGCGCGTGCCTTCGCCGGCGAGCTGGCGCGCCGCCGCGAGCGTTGGGGCAACCTCGCTGCCGGTGGCGATCAGAACCAACTCGGGCTCGCCACCACCAGGACCGGTCGAACCATCCGCGTCAGTACCCGAACCACTGCCGTTCCCGGCGGCACCCGACTCCCACAGCACATACGCGCCGCGCTCCACCCCCTCAACCGCATCGGCCTGCGAGTGGTCGAGCACGGGTAGGTTCTGACGCGAGAGCAGCAACGCGACAGGGCCGTCCGTGCGTTCGAGGGCGAGCATCCAGGCACCGACTGTCTCGCCGGCGTCGGCGGGGCGAATCACCCATAGGTGGGGTATGGCGCGAAGCGCGGCGTAGTGCTCGACTGGCTGGTGAGTGGGGCCGTCCTCGCCGAGGCCCACAGAGTCGTGGGTCCACACCCACACGACGGGCAGCTGCATCAGCGCCGACAGGCGCACGCTCCCGCGCATGTAGTCGGAGAAGACCAGGAAAGTGGAGCCGTAGGGCTTGACCATGCCGCCGTGCGCGGCGAGTCCGTTGACGATCGCGCCCATCGCGTGCTCGCGGATACCGAAGGGGATGTTGCGCCCCACGTGTACGTGGGAATACTCGCCGGCGCCCTCGAACACGGTCTTGGTGGACTCGACAAGGTCGGCAGCCCCTCCAGCCATCGTTGGCGCGAAGGAACCGAATGCGGCCATCGCTTTCTGCCCGGCCGAGCGCGTGGCGATCTGCTCGCCAGCGGCGAAGCTCGGAAGCGCCTCGCTCCAGCCTTCGCGTAGGCGGCCCGACCAGGCCCGCTCCCAATCGTCGACGAGCTGCGGGTAGCGCTCGCGCCATGCTTGCTCGCGCTGCTCGGACTCGCGTTGCGCTGCAGCGCCCGACTCGCGTAGGCTCATGTGCTCATACACGCTCGGCTCTACATGGAAGCTCAGCTCGGGGTCGAAGCCCATTGCCGTCTTGGTGGCGCGCACCTCCGCTTCGCCGAGGGGGGCGCCATGCGCTTTGGCCGTATCTACGGCGTTGGGCGCGGGGTAGGCGATGTGTGAGCGCACCGAGATGAACGATGGGCGCTCGGTTTCTGCGCGCGCGATCTGTAGCGCCTGGTGTAGCGCCTCGACGTCCTCGGAGTCGGCGACGCGCTGCACGTGCCAGCCGTCGGCGTGCATGCGCGCGACATGATTCTCGGTGTCGAAGGAGATCGAGGTGCTGCCGTCGATCGTGATGCGGTTGTCGTCGTAGCAGACGATCAGCTTGCCGAGGCCGAAATGACCGGCGATCGAGGCGGCTTCCTGGCTGACGCCCTCCATCATGTCGCCGTCGGAGCAGATCGCGTAGGTGTGGTGGTCTACGGGCTCATAACCAGGCCGGTTGAAGGTCTCGGCGAGAAAGCGCTCGGCCATCGCCAGGCCGACGGCGTTGGCGACCCCCTGGCCGAGCGGCCCAGTGGTGATCTCAACGCCGGGTACGTGTCCGCGCTCGGGATGGCCGGGCGTGCGTGAGCCCCACTGACGGAAGCTCTGCAGGTCCTCGAGCGATAGCTCAAAGCCGCACAGGTGCGTGAGCGCGTATTGCAGGATGCACGCGTGGCCGGCGCTGAGTACGAAGCGGTCGCGGTCGCGCCAAGCGGTGTCGGCGGGGTTGAGGCGCAGGACGTGGCGGTAGAGCGTGTAGCCGAGCGGGGCGAGCGCCATCGCTGTGCCGGGATGACCCGCGTTCGCCTTCTGCACGGCGTCCATCGCCAGCCCGCGGATCGTGTCGATCGAGAGCTTGCGCAGCTCAGCCTCGCCGTCGGGAAGCGAGGAGGTGCGCGGCGCACTGGACTCGGGGGCTACCGCCATATACCGCGATCCTAGCGATGCCACCCGTCAACGTACCGACGGGCGCCTTTGGCGAGGCGGGAACCCCGCAACCGAGTGGTGACGACCATGCGAGCACCAGCGGCGACGGGCGCGCACGCGGACCAGCCAGTGCAGGTCGTGGCGACAGTGGGAGCGACGATATGGCCAGCGCGGGTGCAGCGCGCGCGCCATCAATGTCTGCTCGCAGGCTAATCCTCTCATGTCAATCCAACCTCCATGTCGGCCCGGCGATGCGACAAGTCGTCCAACCCGCCTCCCGGATATTTGCCGGAACGCACAACTAATAGTACGGTGCTTACAGAATAATGCCGATCTGGCGCATTGCGAAAGCGTTCCTCGTTTGCCTCCCACCGGTCGCAAGATCGGACTTGACCACATGCTGGAACTACTGTTTGCAAAGGGTTCAAGGCTCTGATGTCGTCCACGTCAGTGACCTCCCAGTGAGTTGGAGACATCTAATCAGGAAACAAATAAATCATCCTTTACGCAGCTTGTCAAGAGCTATGGTATAGGGATGGCAGAACGGACCCGACCACGCAAGGCGCGCGAGCGAGCACTGCCGCGCGGACCACAGGCGCTACCGCGCGAGCAGGTCGCCGCCGATCAACGCGAGCGTCTGTACGAAGCGACGATCAAGGCGATCGACGAGCGCGGGTTCGTCGCGACCACGATCTCCGACCTGGTGGCAAATGCCGGCGTGTCGCGACGCAGTTTCTACGAGCACTTCCAGAACAAGGAGGAGTGCCTGCTGGCCACTTATGACTCGCTGATCGAGCGCCTCACGGCGCGGGTTGTGGAGTCGTATGACCCGGAGGAGGAGTGGACGGGGCAGATCGAGTCGATCGTGCGCGCCGTGTTCGACGCCTCCAGCGACCGTCCCGACGCAGCGCGACTGGTGTCGGTGGAGATGGGCGCCGCAGGGCCCATCGGGATCGAGCGCTGGGCGCGCGACGCCGAGCGACTGGCACGCTTCTTCACGTACGTGTTCGAGCAGGCTCCCGGCCCCGGGACGGTGCCGGAGCCTGTCGCCAGAGCGATCGTGGGCGGATTGCGCACGATCCTCTACTCGCGTGTGCGCCGCGAACGCTCGACCAGATCGCTGAAAAGCGAACTGCAGAAGCTGACCCCCGACGTCGTGACGTGGATCGTTGGCTTCTATCCGACACCCGAGGGCATTCCCGAGCGCCCGCGACCACGACGGCATGGACACCTTCAGGGCGGCAGAGCACCAGGCACGTTCTCGCCCTCGCCGCGCTGGGCACCACGCGGCTTGCCGCGAGGCGAGCACAGCCTGCCGAGAGGCTTCGTCGCCCACAATCAGCGCGAACGGATCTTCGATGCTGTCGCCAACCTGACCGCCGCTAAGGGATACCCGGCGCTGAACCTCGAGGAGATCGTGGCGGAAGCGGCGATCTCGCTGCAAACTTTCTACGAGCACTTCGACAACAAGGAGGAAGCGTTTCTCGCGACCTTCGAGATGGGTCACGCGAAGGCGACGGCGGCGATCAACCGCTCGCTCGATTTGCGCCTCAGCTGGGCTCAGAACGTAAGGCTCGGCCTGACCGCGCTACTGGAGATCCTGGCCTCCGAGCCCTCGATCGCACGGCTGGCGTGCGTGGACATCCTGATCGCCTATCCGCACATGACGGGCCGTGTGAACGAGGCCAACTTCTCCTACATCGAGCTGCTCGACATCGGCCCCGAGGGCACTTACCCGAACATGCCGGCGCCGGTGATGCGCGAAGCATCGGTGGGCGGCATCTTCGAGCTGTTGCACGACTACATCCTGCACGGGCGCACGCAGCGGGTGATGGAGCTGATCGACCACGTGATGTACATCGCGCTTACTCCGTTTGCCGGTAGCGAGATCGCGGCACAGGCCGTGGTCGAAACGCGGGGGTAGAAGCCCGCGCAGACTCCGTCGGAGGTTCGGTCGATCAGACCGTGAGAATCACGCTAGCTGTCCGCGATCTCCCGAGACACATGTCCGGCATCTCCTGAAGCAGACAGGACGGTGTGCAAGAGGACAACTCTCGAAACATGATCCGGTGTGGGTATGCATTTGTGAATTCCATGCCCACCGGCCGGGCGGCAATCGCGGCATTGAGTGGAGCGTGGATCGGGTCTCTCGGGGCAAGCGAAGTCCAGAGAGAACAGGCTCGGGGGCCTCGATGAGCAGATCTAAGATCTACATAGTTCCGGTCCATGTTCATGTCATCAGCGGCTCGTGACGAGCGTCTTCGCGGTGATGATTCGCTCGCGCCCATCAGCCGAGACGAGCACGACGGCGTAGCCCTCATCGAGAGAGCGCGTGATCTCGTGCCCGGCGTGGGGCGAGTCGGCGTCCACGAACGAGGCGTGCTCGGGATACGGCGAGCTTCCCTCGATCGCCAGGTCGATCGCGCGGTCCATCGCTTTCGCCGTGGAGGACTCGCCAGGGTTCATGTTGCGCGCCATGCGTCGATCATCTCCTTGTAGCCGGCGCGAACTGCGATGATCGCGGCCCGCATACCTTCTCCAAGAGTACCGGCATGGAACGTCTCCGCAGGCGCCTTCTCCCCGGATCGGTCGTGCCGGTGCATATCGTTGACGCCGTGCGCCCCGTCGTACACGCGCACCGTCACCGCCTCGCCCGCCTCGTCATCGACCGTGAGGATCACTGCGTAGTCCACGACCTCACGCCCGCGCGTCGGTGTCGTGAACTCCACGATGATGCGCGCGCCGATCTCATAGCTCATCACGTCGCGGTAGCGCTGAGTCTTCACGTGCGGGTCACTCTCGGCCATCTTGATCGCCGAGCCTATCGCCCAGTGTCACGGGTACTGCCCAACCAGGCGACCTTCATCGCTCGGGGCGACGAAGGCAGGGAGCGCAAGCCCAGCGTTGGGGGTTCACGCAACGGTCGGATGCCAGACCATAAGATCGCCCTGCACCTGCACCATCGCTTCAAAAACGCTCCATACGGCACTCAGGTCGGGCTTTGGGGGCGAAGGTCGCTTCCGCCATTCTCGCCAGAAACCCAGTGTTTACAGGGCCTGAGCGCAACGGAGAGGGAGGGATTCGAACCCTCGATGGAGTTTGACCCCCATACTCGCTTAGCAGGCGAGTGCCTTCAGCCGCTCGGCCACCTCTCCCAGGACTCGAGCACGCCAGTTTAGACGCTCGGCGCTCAGTGTTTGCTGCGGTGGCGCTTGCGCTTTTTGTGCTTGACCATGCGAACGATCACGATCGATGTGGAGCTAACGTTGTTGCGCTCGTCGAAGGCCTTCGCAACGAGCGTGTGCTTGCCGGGCTTCAGTAGGCGTGCGCCGTACCAGACCATGTGGCCGCTGAGCGTCGGCACACCGCCGTGTACGTAGAAGCTGCGAATGATGTGCCCTTCCTGATACAGGGAGATTTGGTAGACCTTGGCGCTGCTGTCGCTGGCGGTGACGGTGATCGGCAGCGTGTTGGAGTAGCGCACGCCCGACTTGGGGCTCACGAGCTTGATCGCAGGCCCCTGTTGGGAGCTACCGCATTCTTCGCTCAGGCGATCGCCATAGCGGTCGTATTCGGCCAGCGCCCCGTAGGCGGGCTTCGGCGCGAGGTTCGGTTCGAGCAGCCCATAGCTGCCGCGCGGGCTACCGAACGGTTCGATGTCCTGCAGGCCGTACCAGATGCCCACCTGCACGTAGGAGTCTTGAGCAAGGCAGTGGTATGCCTGAAGTAGAAATGTGGCCTGCTGCTGGGGGGTTACGCCTGCGGGCTTTTGGCCCGCCCACGCACCTGAATTGCACACCTGCGTATCGGTGCTCCAGCCAAGCTCGGTCATCCAGATCGGGCTGTTATCGCCGTTGGCCAGCATCACTTCGTGCACCGTGCGATAGCCGAGGAAGGCCCAGCGGTTGATGCGCTGGTCGGTGCGGCCGTTGCGCAAGATTTCATATGGGGAGGCAACGTCGCAGATCGTGTCGGTGTGCACCGCTACCGCGTCGAACGAGCCCTTCGCCCCGTCGGCGTAGAGCTGAGAGAGGAATTCGTAGTCGTTGCCGGTCAGGCCGCCCAGCACGACGGTGGCACCGGGATCGGCGGCTTTGATCGCAGGGTAGGTTGCCTTCAAGAGCGCCGTGTAGGCGGCCGGGTCGGGCCCGCTGGCCCACCACAGCGAGGCGTCCTCCTCGTTCCATATCTCCCACGCCGCTACGCGACCGGCCAAGCGCTTGGCGAGCGCGCCCGCGAAGCGAGCGAAGTCAGCGGGGTCGTGCGGCGGCATCGCGGGGTTGCTCGATCCCGTCTCCCACTGGGGCGTGTTGACCACGTCGACCTCCACCTTCGTTCCCTTGGGGAGCGCCGCGATTCCTGCTTCAAGCGTGTCAATCTCAGCTTCGTTGGGGTGACCACGATTCGGTTCGAAGATGTTCCATGCAGCAAACACCCGCACCCACCCAACACCCAGACCCGAGACCTCGCTGGAGGCTTGCGGGGAGAGCCCTTCGGCGCCGTTGATCACGACGCCCGTTTCCACAGCCTGCGCGGGTGCGCTGGAGAACGCGAACATCAGCGCAAGAACAGCACTCGGGATAGCGACTAGGCGAAGCAACTTCACACCACACTATTCGGCAATACACGGACAATCCTCGATAGACAAAGGTCACGATCGACCGTTTGTCGAGCACTCCCTGGCGTTAGCGATGCAACATCCACGGAGGCGTTGGTTTGCCGATCGCGACGCCGCTGTGGGACGCTGTCGGCACCACCTACGATCAAGGGAGCCAGCATGTTGAGAGCACTCGCACTCTCAGGCGCAGCGACGCTCGCCCTGTCGGGCACAGCGGTCGCAGCGACCGGCCAGCAGATCAGCGTCAACGGCACAGGCGGTGCGTCAGTACCTTCCGAAGCCAGCGACGCCCAGCAGCAAGCCGCTTACAACCAGGCGCTCACCGCCGCGATCGGCGACGCCCAAACGAAGGCGCAGATGGTCGCACAACAGCTCTCGCTGACGCTCGGCCCGCTGCAGACATTCACCGAGCAGAGCGAGGACTACCTCGGCTATTGCGGGGTTGGGTTCCTCCCTGGAGTCGCAACAGCCGGCGTGTCGGGCAGCGCAAGCGCCCCGGCGGCCACCGGCAGCACGAGCGGCCAGTTGACACCGATCCCCGTAAAGCCCAAGAAACACAAGACCAAGAAGGCCCACAAGGCACAGGAAAGCAACAACACCTGCCAGGTCGAGGCCGACGTGACCGTGATCTACTCGGCCAGCTGAGAGGTGACGATGAGGAAGTTGATCTACTCGATGGGGGTGTCGCTGGACGGTTTCATCGCTGGGAGCGATGGAGACATCGACTGGAGGGCGCCCGATGAGCAGCTGCATCGACGACAAGAGCACCCATAACGCAGAAGTCCTTGTTCTAGAGCCGATCTCAGTATCTTCTGAGCACACCTGGAAGGGTGGCAGAGCGGTTGAATGCACCGGTCTTGAAAACCGGCAGGCGGGCAACCCCCGTCTCGGGAGTTCGAATCTCCCCCCTTCCGTTTTCCGCCAGCCTTTGCTCTGACGCTCCAGATCCGCTTCGGGTCTCCCCACTCCCCGCTCCCCCAGCGCTTCCCAAATGGTTTCGATCGCCCTGGGCTCGAACGGCCGTTCGGCGAGGCTGGTCGCCAATTGTTCGAGCCAATCGCGTAAATGATTTTCGGAACGAACGCTTACATTGTGCGCTAAGCTACGTGACCTGGCCGTTGGTTAGGGGCCACGGAGACATGGGATGTGAGCAACGGTGGCAGGCCGTTTGACATTGCGCAGACCATCGACGATCGAGTCAGCCGGAGAGTCAGCCCAAAAGCCCCGGTATGTGCGCATCCGTGAGGGCCACTGATGGACCGCGCCGCGCGAGGCGTACTGGACATCGCGCGCAGCGTGCTCGCCGAGCTCGACCTGGAGGTCGTGCTCAACCGCGTGCTCGAGTCCGCGCGTGAGCTGACCGGGGCGCGCTACGCCGCCCTCGGCGTGCTTGCCGAGTCGCGCAGCGAACTGGAGCGATTCTTGACGATCGGGATAGAGGACTCCGAACGCCAGGTAATCGGAGCCCTGCCGCACGGTCGCGGGGTGCTCGGCGAGCTGATCCACCATCCCACCGCGCTACGGCTGAGCGACATCAGTGAACATCCGCGCTCCTATGGCTTCCCGCACGGGCACCCACCGATGAAGAGTTTCCTCGGAGTGCCGATCCTGATCGAGGGCACGCCGTTCGGCAACCTCTACCTGACCGAGAAGCTGCATGGGGAGCAGTTCACCGAGGCTGACGAGGAGGCGGTGACGATGCTCTCCGAGCTTGCCGGCTTCGCGATCGACCATGCGCGCCGCTACACGGGCACCAGACAACATCGCGATGAGTTGGAACGGACGGTGTCGGCGCTACACGCCACCACGCAGATCGCGCGCGCGGTCGGCGCGGAGACAGACCTCGAGGTGATCCTCGAGCTTGTCGCCAAGCGGGGACGGGCGCTCGTCGACGCGCGCCTGCTCGTGATCGAGCTGGTGCAGCGCGGGCGGCTGGTCGTATCGGCTGGCGCGGGCGAGCTGCCAGCCGGGCTGATCGGCCGGCAGGTGCCGCTCGGCGACTCGGCTGCGAGCGCCGCGCTGCGCACGCGCCGCGCACAGCGCTTGCAGGAACCGCTGACCCGCGCGCGCTTTGAAGAACATGGCTTGGGCACGCTCGGCGTGGCAGCCAAAGGCGGACTGCTGGTGCCGCTCGTCTTCCAAAACCGCGCTTATGGCGTGCTCGTCGCGATCGATCGCGCGCACGACGGGCCGGAGTTTACGATCGACGACGAGCGTTTGCTGGAAGCATTCGCCGCCTCCGCGGCCACTGCCGTGGCAACAGCGCAATCGGTGGCCTCCGAGCGCCAGCGCCAGCGGCTCGCGGCGGCCGAGGCGGAACGCCAGCGCTGGGCGCGCGAGCTGCACGACGAGACGCTGCAGAGTCTCAGCGCGCTGCGCGTGGGCCTGTCCACCGCCAAGCGTTCGGGCAAGCCCAATGTGCTCGAGAAGGCAGTGACCGGCGCGATCGACCACCTGGAGGAAAGCATCACGAACCTGCGCGCGCTGATCACCGACCTGCGCCCCGCTTCGCTTGACGAGCTCGGTGCGGCGGCCGCGATCCAGGCGCTCGGCGAACGAGCCGAGCGTCACGGCATCGATGTCGACGTGAGCATCGACCTGTTCGCCGAGCACACCCGCCACGTTCCCGAGATCGAGACGGCTATGTACCGGATCGTGCAGGAGGCGCTCACCAATGCTGCCAAGCACGGCAGTGCGAAGCGAGCCGTTGTTGAGGTGCACGAGGACGAGGCCAACATCTCCGTGAGTGTGCGCGATGACGGCAGCGGCTTTGACCCGAGTGACCACACCGACGGGTATGGGTTGCTCGGTATGCACGAGCGCGTGCACTTGCTCGACGGCGAATTTGAGATCGACTCGGCGCCCGGCAAGGGCACCATGGTCAAGGCCAGCTTCCCGATTCAGCGCGTCGAGAACGCGAGCGCCGAAGCACGCACCGCCGCGACTCCCGGGTAGGACCCCGGGGAGACCTCAGCCGAAGAACACCTCAGCCGTTTCGAACAGTCGCGCATCCAGCAGCTTCGGCTCGGCCAGCGCGTCGGCCAGGGCGACCTCGACGATATCTGGACCCTGCAGCGCCACCATCAGCCCGAAGCGTCCAGCCGCTGCAGCATCCATCGCGGCCACTCCGAAGCGGGTGGCCAGCACACGGTCATAAGCGGTGGGGGTGCCGCCGCGCTGCACGTGGCCGAGGATCGTGGCGCGCGTCTCATAGCCGGTGAGCGACTCGATCTGGTGCGCCAGCTCCACGCCGATGCCGCCGAGGCGCGCATGGCCGAACTCGTCTGCTGGCTGTCCCGCGATGTCGCTGGAGGGCTCATCGCCGCTCTGCGTCACCGTCCGCTCGATTGGCGCCACGCCGGTGTCCTCGCGCTGGACCGCACCCTCGGAGACGACCACGATCGAGAACGTCACGCCACGGGCATGACGGCGGCGCAGGCGCGCGCACACCTCCTCGAGGTCGAACGGATGCTCGGGCACGAGGATCGCATCGGCGCCACCGGCGATGCCCGCGTAGGCGGCGATCCAACCGGCATGACGACCCATCACCTCGACCACCATCACACGGTTGTGCGACTCGGCGGTTGTGTGTAGGCGGTCGATCGCGTCGGTCGCGATCTGCACGGCGGTGTGGAAGCCGAACGTGAAGTCGGTAGCGCCGATGTCGTTGTCGATCGTCTTCGGCACCCCCACGATCGGCAGACCCTCGCGCGCGAGTCGCAGAGCGACTCCGAGCGTGTCCTCGCCTCCGATCGGTATCAGCGCGCTGAGGCGCTCGCGCTCGAACGTTTGCTCGATTCGTGCGAGCCCATCCTTGCTAGCGCCACCCTCCTCACGAGCAGAGAACGGGTTGGTGCGCGAGGTGCCGAGGATCGTGCCCCCGCGCGGCAGGATGCCGGCGGTGCTCTCGCGCGATAGCTCGACGCTCTCGCCGTCGAGCACACCCGCCCAGCCGCCACGGAAGCCGACGAAGCTATTCCCGCCAAGGTCCACACCACGACGCACGACCCCACGAATCACAGCGTTCAGACCGGGACAATCACCCCCGCCGGTGAGTATTCCTACGCGCACCCGCACCAGCCCTCGCGTCGGAGGTCGTGCGGTGCGCAGTCGAGTTGAGGATCGCCGACAGAGGTGGGCTCGGTGGACATGCGGCAAGCATATGAAAGGGTGGTGCTCGCGCCAGCCGAGTAAGTCCCCCGTTGCATTGCAGAGAACTACGGAACCGCTGCGCCCACGCGACGCCGAGGCACTGACTGGCACGAATGTTCGCGGCGAGCGGGAACTTCAGTGCTTTTCCACGTGCAAGTACCGGACTTTGTCCGCTGGGTAGTGGTGGCGCGGATGCTTACTGTCCTTATATGTTCCCGGTTCTCCGCCTAGCTGCCGTGCCGGATTCCGGGGAATCCGACGCTGACGCGCAGACTTCGGCTTCGATGCCGATCACGATTTTGCTGGCTGACGATCACGCTGCGATGCGCGCGAACCTGCGCGTGCTGCTGGAGGGCGAAGCCGACATCAATGTGATTGCCGAGACCGACAGCCTTGACTTGGTGCTGGGTCACGTGCGCGATCGCAGCCCGGATGTGCTCGTGCTCGACCTCGGCATGTCGAGCTCGGGATCTGGTATCGAGACGCTCACACGCATGAGCAAAGCAGCGCGCGACACGAGCATCGTGGTGTTGACAATGAACGACGACCCTGCTTGCGCGAAGCGCGCACTCGACAACGGCGCGCTCGGACTGGTGTTGAAGGAGATGGCCGACTCCGACCTGCCAGCGGCAGTGCGCAACGCCGCGCGCGGCAAGCGCTACGTGAGTCCGCTGCTGGCCGCCAAGCTCAACAATGGCCAAGCCTCGCCCGACACCGGCAAGCTCACGCCGCGCGAGCGCGAGGTGCTGAGACTGATCGCACTGGGACACACGAGCGTCGAGATTGCCGACAAGCTGGGGCTCTCGCCACGCACGATCGAGACGCACCGCGCGCGCATCCACCGCAAGCTGGGGCTCGCCACCCGCGCCGAACTCGTGCGCTACGCGCTGCAGCAAGGGTTGCTGCGCGTGTAGGCGTTATTCGCCGGAGATCAGCCGTGCCGCGCGCTTCACGCGCGGGCCGATCTTTTTGGTGAGCTGCTCGATCGTGTAGGCAGCCGAAGGCACCGTGACGTCGATCGCGAGCTGATGCTCGCCGCTGGGACGCGGCACGAGCACGGCAATCGAGCGGGCACCATGCACCGCCTCTTCGTCACTGAGCACGACGCCGCGCGAGCTGATGCCGTCCAGCTCGGCGGCCAGCGCACGCTTGTTGAGAATCGTGTTGGGGCCGTGTCGCGTAAGGCGCAGGCCCGCGAGCAGCTCGCGACGCTCGGCATCGGAGAGGCTTGCCAACAACACCTTGCCAAGCGCGGTGCAGTGCACGGGCACGCTTGCGCCCACCCCCAGGCTCGCGTCGATCGCGTACTGCCCGGCGCGATGACCGAACAGGCGGTGCACGTAAGTGACGCGAGCGCGGTCGAGCACGCCCATGCTGACGGTGTGGCCGGTTTGCTCGCGCAGCTCCTCGAGCACTGCACGCGCGTGGATGTCCCGGCGCACAGCCGCGATCGCCGCGCTTCCCGGGTCCGCCGCGCGTGCGGAGAGGCGGTACTTGCGCTTGCTGTTCTGCTCGAGATAACCAAGAGCGACCAGCGTCGCGGCGTAGCGGTGCGTGGTCGAGCGGCTGATCCCGACGATGTCGGAGAGCCTCGCGATGCCTAGTTCCTGGTGTTCGGCGGAGAACGTCTCCAGGATCGCCACCCCATATTCCAGTGAGCGCGACAGGCGCGGGTCGGGGACCGACCGCACCCGCGGCCCAGACGTGTCGGCGGCGGTGCCGCCGCCCTTGCTAGCGCCGATCCTGTCGGCGGCGCCTGCCTTACCGGTCGCAGTCTTGCTGGTCGCGGTCCCGCCGGCTGCTGCCTTGCCGGTCGCTACCTTGCCGGTCGCTGCCTTGCCGCCAGCACTAGCCTTGCTCTTGCGAGCCTTGGTCTTGGCCGCCTCACGCTTGCCAGCCTCGCGCTTGCCCGTCTCACGCTTGCCCGCCGCGCTCGCACCAATCCCGCGCTGATCCGCCTTGCCCTGGCCGGCCTCGTCGTGACCGATGTCGCCCTCGCCGGCGCCATGCTTGTGCTCATCGTCCTTGCGCATCGCAGTTCACCTCGCTGATCGAGCCGCGCGACCACGTGTGCCTGCGACGTGCATGCGGCACGCTCCGGGCAGGTGGCCGAGCCCATGGTTGAGAATACAATCGTCTGTTGGTAATAACGCTACATTATCGAGCGGTTGGAACTTCCGCTCGCCCGCACTTAGTGCGGGGACACGCGCGCGACGATTGCGCCTACGAGGTCTGCAAAGCTCAGCCCGCCGGCCTCGGCGGCGGCTGTGGTTATGCCCGTCTCAGTGAGACCCGGAATCGTGTTTATCTCGAGCACCTGCGGCACCTCGTGCTCGTCAAGGATCAGGTCCACGCGCGCAAAGTCGCGGCAGCCCATCAGCGCGTAGCTGTCCAGAGCGGCCGCCTCTACCCGAGCGCGTACGGGCTCGGGTAGTTGTGCCGGTACCTCCATGCGCAGCTGGCCGATCGTGTAGTGGGCTTCGTAGCTGTAGAAGCTCTCAGGGGTGAACAGCTCCACGATCGGCAGCGCACGCGGGCGCTCGCCGGCGAGCGCGGAGTCGAGCACAGTCACTGCCAGCTCGCGGCCGACGATGCGCTCCTCGACGAGCACACGGTCGCCGTAGCCAAACGCGCCGAGGATCGCGCTCGGCAGCTGCTCGGCACTCGCGACGAACTTGATGCCGATCGCCGAACCCTGCGCGACCGGCTTGACCACGGCGGGCAACGACAGCTCCTGGAGCAATCGCGGAAACGTGCCGGCCCCGCCAAGCTCGCGAAAGGCCGTCTCGTTGAAGCTGTGGAAGGCCGGAGTGGGGATGCCGTGCAGGCGCAGCATGCGCTTGAACAGGACCTTGTCCATGCACAGCGCACTGGCAAGCGGATCGGAGCCCGTGTAGGGAACGCCGAGCGTCTCCAGCAGATCCTGCAGAGTGCCGTCCTCGCCCCCGCGACCGTGCATCGCGACGAACACGAAGCCTGGTTGCGACTCGAGCACGCGCTCCACGAAGTCGGCGCCGACGTCGAGTGCGCTGACGCTGTAGCCCAGTGCTCGCAGCGCACGCTCGACACGATGGCCGCTGCGCAGGCTGATCTCGCGCTCGAGCGAGCGACCGCCCATCGCCACCAGGGCCGCCAGGGCCGCCTCCCCACTCACCTCCATCCTCCATGTGAAATGGAGGATGGAGAGGGGTGATGGGAAGTTTTGCTCAAGTCTTCTCCCCCGCCTTCGCGCCGCCCGCCCGCTGGGCGAGCAGGTTGGTAGCGAACACGGTTGTGGTGCGCAGCTGCTCGCGGTGCTCCGCCACGGCGAGGTCGAGCAGCTCGTCCATCAGATCCGCGAAGGGTAGGCCCGCAGGCTCCCACAGGTAGAAGGAGAACGACCCGGGAATTGTGTTGAGCTCGTTGATGTACACGCGCTGGCTCGCGTCGATCAGGAAGTCCACGCGCGTCACGCCAGCGCAGCCAAACGCAGCGAAGGCGCGCACGGCGAGCTCGCGCACCTGCTCGGTGAGCTCGTGGGAGATCGGCGCTGGGATCAGGCGCTGCGCACCCTTCATGCCCTCGCTCTTGCCGCCGGACATGTACTTGTCATCGAAGGAGAGAAAGCCATCGGCGGCGAGCGGTTGCTCACACACCGAGGCGCGCGACTGCATGCCGGGGCGACCGACGGCCGCACAGTTGATCTCGATGCCGCCCTCCACGGCCGGTTCGACCAAGCAGGAGCGGTCAAGTTCGAAGGCCAGTTCCAATGCTTCAGCCAGGCCACCATCGCCATCGACACGGTTGACGCCGACACTCGAGCCGAGCGAGGCGGGCTTGACGTATAGCGGGAAGGGAAAGCGCTCGCGCACCGCCGCCGCGACGCTCGCACGATCGCGATCCCAGTCGGCGCGGGACAGCGCGAGATAGTCAAGCGCGGGCAGGCCGGCTTGCGCGAGCACGGCCTTGGTGGTGATCTTGTTCATCGCGGCGGCGGCCGCGCCCACGGGCGGGCCGACGTAGGGCAGGCGCGCAAGCTCCAGAGCGCCCTGCAGGCAGCCGTCCTCACCCTGGGTGCCGTGCGTGGCGAGCACAACCGCGTCCAGCTCGATCGGCTCGGGCGCGGAACGCGACGCCGCGCCGCGCCAGCGCGAGCGCAGCGACGATCCGCCCTCCCCGCTCACATCTCCCGCACCCGCGCGCCCCCCACCGCGGGGGGCAGGCAGGAGGCGACCGTTGTGCAGGTCGAAGTGCACCTCCTCGGCCTCGGGGTCGCCGCCGTCTTGCTGGTAGACCGACAGCTCGCGCAGTGCCTCGCCCGTGTACCAGCGGCCGCTGCGAGCGATGTAGATCGGGACGGGCAGGTGGCGCTCGCTGAGCACGCTAAGCGCCTGCAGGCCGGTGACGATCGAGACGTCGTGCTCGACGGAGCGCCCGCCGAACGCCACGCCCACCTTGAGTCCGCTCGCTGGCATACACGCGTAGCTTATGTGCCGAGGCGACAGGGCACCGCGGCAACGTGCCACTGGACCCCGGAAGGGGTCCCATCCCCAAAAAAACTACCCGCTTGCCACAAGCACGCCCTGCGGTTCCTCGTAGGTGTCGGGGAGGTCGTTCTCGAACAGCACCACATCGCCGGCACGCGTGAGGCGGCCGAGCAGCTCGGTGGCCTCGCCGATGTCGCGCACGACGTGGATGCTCGCGGGGCTCATGCCGGCCGCGGCGAGCCCTTCGCGGATCGGCGCGGTGCGCACAGGACCGACGAGGATCGCGATGTCGCACACCGCGCCCGCCTGCTCGCCAAAGCCACGGTTCAGCTCGGTCTCCAGCTCACCCAGCTCGACCATGCCGGGCGTGACCAGCAGGCGACGCGAAGCGGGATGCTCGCGCAGGACCTCGAGCGCGGCGGCAGCGCCGTCGGGGTTGGAGTTGTAGGCGTCGTCGATCACGACCACACCCGCACGAGCATTGGTGATCGGCTGCAGACGATGCTCCGGCGCCTGCACCTGGGCGAGACCCTCGGCGATGTGCGCCGGCTCGATCTCGAGCACCCGCCCGACCGCGGCGGCGGCGAGCAGATTGAGCACGTTGTGGCGTCCGAGCAAGCCCACCGACACGGGCGTCGCCGGACTGTCCGGACCGTCGAGCTGCAGCTGGAACGTCGTGCGACCGTCGGCGAGCGCAATGTCCCGCGCGATCACCTGCACGAATGGGTTGTTTTTTTGGGGGGAATGGGTCGTTCCCGCGGAGGAGCCGAGCGCCCCTGACGCCGCTGCGACAGGAGCCGCGCCGCCCGGGCCATCGTCGATCCCGAACAGCGTCACGGGCACATGCGCGCGCGCGGCAAGCTCCAGGCAGCGGGGATCGCTGGCGTTGGTGATGAAGTGGCCACCGGCGGGTAGCGCGTCGAGCAGCTCGCCCTTGGCGGCGGCGATCGCCTCGATCGAGCCGAGTCGCTCCAGGTGCATCGGGCCGATCGCGGTGACGATGCCGATGCTGGGGTGCACGAGCTCGCACAGCTCGGCGATGTCGCCACGGCGGAACATGCCCATCTCGACCACGAACGCGCGGTGGCGCCACTCCAGCTGCTCGTTGATCGTGCGCAGCACGCCAAGGAAGCTGTTGTAGCTGTTGGGGGTCACGAGTGTGGGGCGGTCGGCGGCGAGCACCTCACCGACGCAGAACTTGGTGGTGGTCTTGCCGTAGCTGCCGGTGATGCCCACCACCAGCGGCGACCACTCGTGCAGCGCGTCGCGGGCGTGCTGCTCGTAGCGACGGTTGATCGCGCTCTGCAGCGGGCGCAGTGCGATGTTGGCCGCGAGCAGCGTCCACGGCGCGAGCGCCAGCAGTGCCAAGGCGAGCGCCAGCAGCACGATCAGCCCGGCGAGCTGCAGGCCCGCGCCGGCGAGGGAAATCGCGACGAGCACAAGTAGGGCAGGCGCGAGCAGCGCCGCGATCAGCAGGCGCAGCGCCCGTTCGGTGAACATGAGCGGCTTGACCGCCGGGCGGCGCCAGTCGCGCACACCGAGCAGGGCCAGTGGCACGGTGAGCAGCAGCGCCGCGCCACACACCCAGCCCGTGGCCGAGCCGCCGGCGGCGGCAAGCGCGATCGCCGCGCCATACAGCGCCGCGACGGGCGCCAGCTCGCGGGGCGCGAGCAGCTCGCCGCGGCGGCGCAGCCACAGCAATAGTCGGGCAGGCTCGTAGTGCTCGAGCTGGAAGAGGTGTAGCAGGCGATGCTGGTGCCCGGCCAGGCGCCCGGCGACGGCGAGCGTCGCGAGGACGGTGCAGATGCCCTCGAAGGTGCTCATGTGCGCTGCTTCGATGTGTCGGGCGTGTGCTCCGCGGCGTCCGCCGTCGGCTCGCTTCCCGTGATCTGTGCCGAAGCGGCTCCCAACTCGCCGCTACCCGCCGCTTCGCGCTCCGGGGCGCCCACCCCACCGCCGGCTGGCGGTGCAAGGAAGTGCGACACGATCCGCGCGAAGCGGGCCGACTGGTCGAGGTAGCTGTAGTGGCCGGCGTCCTCCAGCACAACCAGGCCGGCGTCGGGGATCAGCTTCTCCATCAAGCGTGCGTCCGACAGCGGCGTGTCGGTGTCGTTTGCCCCCCACACCAGCAGCGTTGGCACGGACACTCGCGGCAGGTACTCGCGCAGGTCGCTGTTGACGAGCCGCACGAGCGTCGGACGCATCTCACCCGCGGCGGCGTAGTCCGCCGAGGCGACACGCCCCACGATGCGCGCGCGCAAGCGCTCGCCCGCCGCGCCGAGATAGCGCGCGGCGTACTTGCCAAGCTTGGCCATGCCCACGCGACGGTAGTAGCGCAGCGTACGTTTGGGCCGAATACCGGCTGAGTCGACCAGCACGAGCCGCGCGGCGCGGGCTGGTTCGGTGGCGGCCATGCGGATCGCGATGCGCCCGCCGTTTGAGTGGCCGACTATGACCGGGCGCTCGATGCCAAGCGCGTCCATGAAGGCGGCCACAAATGCCTGGTACTCCTGCACCCCCCACGGAGCGGGCGGCAGATCGCTCTGCCCGTGGCCGGGCAGGTCCAGCACATACACACTGGCCACCGGTGCAAGGCCCGTGACGATCGGGTAGGCCGCCTCGATCGAGGCACCCCAGCCATGCAGCACGAGCACGGGCGGACCGGTGCCCTGCACCAGGTAGCGGGTGCGCAGGCCTTGCACGGTTGTTTGCTGCGTTGGCAGTGCAGTGGGCACGTGCTAACGGTATTGCGCCAGCGGGCGGCGAGTGGAAGTGCCCGCGCTTCGCGTCATGGAGCACCCGCGTCTTATGTCAAGGAGCGCCCGTGTCTAGTGCCATGGAGCGCCCGTGCTTTGTGTCATCGAACGCGCTGCGCGCGGTGCCGACGACTTGCTGGCCGTCGCACCTTCGACGCTTGCACTTCGCGCCGCCACGTGCTAATTTTCATAAATCTGATCGAGAATCTGGAGATTGCCATGAAGATCGACATCCACCAACACCTATGGACCGAGCCCCTGGTGCAGGCGCTCTCGCGCCGGCGCGAGCTGCCGTTCATCCGCCGCGAACACGGACTTACCGTGCTGTTTCTCGCCGGTGAGCAGCCGTATGTGGTCGACCTCGACAGCGAAGCGCCCAGCGCCAGAGCTGAGCTCGTGGAGCGCGATGGACTCGATCGCGCGCTCGTGTGCCTGTCGAGCCCGCTGGGAATCGAGCTGCTGCCGCGTGCGAGCGCGGTGGAGCTGATCGACGCCTACCACGAGGGCGCGCTCGCGCTCGGCGAGCAGTTCGGTGTGTGGGGCGCGCTCGCGCTCGACCAGCTCGACCCCTACGACGTCGATCGCGCGCTCGACCGCGGCTGCGTCGGCATCTCCCTGCCCGCGGGCGCGCTCTCAGGCGTGGAGATGCTCGCGCGACTATGCCCCGCGCTGGCGCGCATCCAAAGCCTCGGCGCACCCCTGTTTGTGCACCCCGGGCGCGGAGCACGTCAGCCCACATACGAGGCGTCGCTCGGCGATCCGCTGTGGTGGCCGGCGCTCACTCACTACGTCGCGGAGATGCAGGCTGCTTGGTTTCTATTTGCCACCTCGGCACGACGCGCGTTTCCGCATTTGCGCGCGATCTTCGCGATGCTCGCCGGCCTCGCCCCGCTGCACACCGAGCGACTGATCGCACGCGGCGGCCCGGAGAACCGCGAGCGCGACTCGCTCATCTTCTACGACACCTCCTCCTACGGTGCGCGCGCGGTGGACACAATGGTGCACGCCGTCGGCGCCGAGCAGCTGCTGTACGGGTCGGACCGTCCCGTGGTCGATCCAGCGAGCGGCGTGCTCGACACGCTTGGCAGCGTGGGTGAGCAGAGCGCCGGGATCGACTGGACACTGCTCTCGCGCACCGCCGGACGTGCCCTGGAGCGCGAGGCGGCACCGACCGTCGCGCGGCTGACCAAGCCCAGGCCCAGGCGTGTGCTCGTGATGGAGAAGGCGGCGCAATGATGCGCGCCGCGAAGACATCCGCGTTCCCCTACGTGCGCCGCCCTTACGGCCGCAGCCTCGGCGGCGAGGAGCTGGAGCGCTTCGTGGGCGACCTAGCCGGCTGCCCCGAGCTGTGGATCCACCTCGTCAAACACGACCCCGACCAGCGCGTGTACGAGGAGCTGATCGGCGACGAGCACGTGACGGCATGGTTGATCTGCTGGATGGAGGAGCAGGACACGGGTTTTCACGACCACGACATCTCATCCGGCGCGGTGGCGGTCGTCAGCGGTCGCGTGCGCGAGGAGCGGCTGACGCTCGACGGCGAGCCAACCGACGCGGTGTACGAGGCCGGCGAGAGCTTCCGCTTCGCGCCAACCGACATTCATCGTGTGCGCCACGTCGGCGACACCCCGACCGTGACCCTGCACGCATACTCCCCGCCACTGCTCAGCATGGGCGCGTATGTGATCCAGGACGACGGTCGCCTCGACCGCCGAGAAGTGCCCTCCAGCGAGGAGCTGCGTCCGCTGCAGACCGCCGGTGCGCCATCAGCCACGTCGGTGGCCACGTCGCTCGACGCACGTGCTGCGTGACGTCAGAATCCGCACAACGCCACGCCCGCGTGGTTCAGCGCACCCCGGCGCCTTACGGCCAGCGCAACCAATCCGCACATCGCCGAACCCACGCACAGGCACTACCCAATCCTGTACGCTGAGTGCAGGAGACGAACCGAGCAGGAGGGGTCCGATGCGAAAGCTGGTTACGAGGTCTGTGTTGTGCTGCCTGGCCCTTGCGGGCCTTGCGCTTCCCGTCACCGCCACGGCAACGCCGACGGTGACCGTGAAAGCGAAGATCGTGCCGATCCCCGTCAACCCCGGCTCCCCCAAAAGCCCGACCTATCCGGGCACGGGCAACATTCTGGGCGCCGGCGCCGCACTGGAAGCGGAAATGTCGATCGCCGGCACTGAATACGGCGGGTACCCCTCACCGGTGACGGGCATCGTGGTCGAGCTGCCGGCCGGCGTGAAACTTCATCCTCAGGGCTTCGCCACCTGCTCGCTCGCGATTCTCGAAAGCCACGAAGTGCAGAAGTGCCCGAAGAAGTCGATTGCCGGCTCCAAGGGCGAAGTGCAGGGCGTCGTCAGCTTCGGTGGCACGCGCGTGCAGGAGACGCTGACCCTGCAAGCATTCTTCGCGCCGGGTAACAAGCTTGCGTTCTTCGCCGAAGGCAGAAGTCCCGCATCGATCGAAATCCTCACGACCGGTGGGTTCACCACGGCGCCGCCCCCGTTCGGGCCGAAGTTCAGCGCAGCGGTGCCGCTCGTCGTGACGGTGCCGGAAGCCCCCTACGGGTCTGCGCTCTCGATCAGAGGCGTGATCGGCGCGGCGTACAAGCAGGGCAAAAAGCTGATCTCCTACGGCACCGTGCCGAAGACCTGCCCGAAGGGCGGCTTCAAAGGCAAGGTCGAAGTAACCTTCCTCAGCGGCGAAACGGTGACCGACGAACCGACCGTGCCCTGCCCGAAGCGGTAGGGCGCGCGCACGTGAGCCCGCGCTCGAAGGATCGAGGACGCATCTTCTAGAGCTGGCTCGGGGACTTGCCACCTTCCCCGACGGTTTGCAACGATCAACTAGCCGCGATCAAGTCCGCTCGGCGCACATCCATGTCGGCACTGCCCAACCCGACTATGTCGTCTGCGAAGCCGACGACTAGATGTGTTCCCAGCGCCTCCGCGATCCGGCGAAGTGTCTGCACGGTCGTCGGGTGCTGGCCACTCTCAATGCGCGAAATGGCGGAGTGACTGGTACCCATGCGCTTCGCCAGTTCGGCCTGGCTCAGGCCCAGCTGGCCGCGACGGCGTATGACGATTCGAGCCAATGCCTCGTAAGGAGCCAGTCGTTCAAGCTCAGCCCGATACGCGGGATTGCGTGCACGTCTGCGCATGGACTCCTTATGAGACATGCCGATTGGGGAGATTGCCTTCGCTTGCCTCGTCATGTGATCCTCTGCTCGCTCATCGGTTACTTCGGCCATCTTACCAAAATCGGTAAGATGATGGCACTGTTCCTTATGGGGCATCTTGGCCCGCGGCACGCGGTGGCACGCTGCGTTTAGCATCCATCCGCGCCTTATAGTCGACCCATCGAGCACGCGCGGTCTCGATGTCTGCCCGGTGAATGGCCCCGCTGTTCTTGCGCATTATGTGCAAAAGGACAAACAGGTTCCTTGACCGCCGATAGAGCACGCGATAGAGAACGGGGCCGTAATGGCAGCGCAACTCACGCAGCTCACCATCAACCTGTGACGTCGCCGGGAATGATAGCGGGGGCTCGTCCGGCCGCATATCGTTAAGGCGGTCGATAGCAAAATCGATGGCTGCCTGGTGCTTGGACGGCAAATCATCGATGAATTCATCGACAGGCTGGTGGCCACTCCGATCTCTGTAATAGACAGCCTGCACAATCTAGCCTTCAATAACCGACTGTGAGTATTCCGTCGAGTCCGCATCGAACGTTTGGTTACGCACGCTTGAGCCAGTGTCCATACCACCAAAGCTAGTGCCTCTCAGGGGAGTGTTCGGCACATATCCGCAAACCTGGCCGGGAAACGCTCACCGGCCTGCTCGCCCACAGGACATGGGCCGCGCAACGAAGGGTCGACGGGGTTGCCGCGACTGTCGGCTGAGCCCTGACTGACCCGAGCGAGTCTTAGCACTACCGGCTCAGGAGCCGCCGGTGGTGAGGATCACCTTTACTATCTGGTGCCCGACATCTGAGTAGTAGTTGGTGTTGTCGTTGTTGCGGAGCCACACCGTGCCCGTTGTCGAGGGCGCAAAATTCACGAGTGTGTCGCCAACCGCGACAAGCCCAGGGTTGGTGACCCCGCCGGGCCCTCCAGGTTGCGCCGAGGCACTCACTGAGACTTCGGGGGCGTTGACCGGGGTGTTACCGACGAAGCCGATCAGCGAATCGACCTGGGCGCCGGCGTCGACGCGATAAGCGCCGGGATAGACGGGCAATCCGTTTGCATCGGAGTAGGGGAAATACCTGGGATTGCCGCTCCACTTGCCGTCGCTGCGCGTGTCCGCCCACAGGTGCTGCCCGGCGGCGACCGACGTGTCAGTGTCAACCCATGGAGCGTCGGCCGCGACGGTGACGATCTTCTGGGAAAGCACCGTCTGCCCAGCGGCGCTTATCGCGGTCGCAATCGCCGGATCCCTCCATGCGACTTGCGCTTTGGGCGTTGTTTTGCGCAGTTCGGCATCGAGCCCGGGCGAGAGCTTCGACGGGGTGACCGCACCGGGGCGGATCTGCCTCGTGCCGACGCTGTTGGCAGGCAGCTGGGTCGCCGCATAGGATGTTCCGCCGAGCGCTACGAACAGCGCCACGATGGCCAGGTGGTGGCGTCTTAGGTAGTCGAGCATGCGTAAAGCGTAGCCAACGTATCGTGAAACAAAGGGGCTTGACAAAACCACTGTCGTACTGCCATTGTGAGTACATACCGACTGTAAAGGCCGAGCGCCTGCAGATCAGGGTGGATCCCAGCGACAAGTCGCTGCTCGAGCGAGCGGCCGAGGCCTCACACGTGAACGTGTCCGCATTCGTGCTGCAAGCCGCTGCCGCGAGAGCCGAGGAAGTGCTCGCCGAGCGCCACACGATCAGACTCGACGCGCACGCGGCACAAGCCTTCCAGCAGGCACTTCAGGCGCCCGCACGAGTCAACGAGCGCCTTGCCAAGGGGCTCGAGCGTCCGCGCTCCTTCAGGTGGATTGACTGAGCTTCGCCGCCCCGCGCCGCTTGACCGGACCCGCCACGACCGCGGCGGCTTCGACTCGGGCGAGTCGGCGCTCGACGAGTGGTTGCGTCGCTACGCCGGACAGAATCGTCGCCGCGACACCGCCGCCACTTGGGCGATCGCCAACGAGAACGACACGGTGGTCGCCTACGCGAGCATCGCGATGACCTGCATCGACCGCTCGGCCGCCCCAGAGAGCCTCGCCAAGGGAGCACGAGACCCCGTGCCGGCCCTACTGCTCGGACGCCTCGCCGTGGACGCCCGCTACGCCGGCCTAGGTATCGGCAGGGCGCTCGTGGCGCACGTGCTGATGAACGCCATCGAGCTGAACTCCCGGGCGGCGTGCAAGGCGGTAGTCGTGAGCGCCCTGAATGAGCACTCACGCACCTGGTGGGAGAGTCTAGGTTTTCATCCGTTCGACCCCAAAGACCAAGATAACCTTGACCTGTACCTACTCACCCACGAGATCGAGAAGACGCTGAGCACTCGTTGAACCTCATCTAGCGGCCCTGTTTTTTTCCTGCCTTTGCTTTCGTTTTGCCCTTTGTTTTTGTCTTGTTCTTCTTTGTCTTGGGGCAGCTTGTGACGTTGACGGGTGTGGTTTGGTGTATGACTGTACCGTTTTGTCCGGTGAATGCGGTGGGCATCTCCAGTTTGCTCTTGCAGAGGTTGGTGTTGGCGGCTAGTGCTGAGTATTTGCCTTGGGGTAGGTTGAGTTCGAATGTTTGTATGGGGACGTCGGGTACGTTCTTGAATGTGCTGGAGGTGATGTTCGTCTTGGTGTTGATGAACGTCGATCCGATCAGGTCGACGGTGACGTTGTCTCCTTGTAGGACGACGATCAGGTTCGGGAATTCTTCCCCGGCGTGGGAGACGAAATACGCCGGTCCTTCCACAGGAACGGGGAGCAGTGGTGTGATCGCTCTGCCGTGACCGACGATTGAGTCCGCGGGACAGGACGCGGGGTTGGCTTCAAACGTCTTGGCTGGACACGCCTTCTGCAACGTCGTGAGCCTTGACGGTAGCTGCTTGGGGAGATCAACCTTCACCGAGGCGATGTTTGATTGTGAGGATGCTTGGTTATCACCAAGGTTCCCGACGGGGTAGACGATCTTCGCGGTGAGGCTCGCGCCCTTAGCTCGTGATGTTTTGCCTGAGGTGGATACTTTGAAGTTTGGTCCGAACTTCAATGCTTGACAGGACCCGACCTGGAAATGAGCCGATAGCGCCGCTGTTGCTCCTTCGATACTGGTGGCTGTGCCGGAGAAGTTCGTGGGATCGCAGTTGGTTGGGTTGAACATGAATTCTGGACGGTCGATCACGGCATCTATCGAGCGCAGGTCAGCGGGAACTCCTTTTACGATCGTGGGTAGGGGGTCTGTGGTGACCGTGATCTGGCTGGTGTGCGGGTCCACTGTGATCGTGGCCCGCACGATTTCGGTGCCGAGGTTGAACGGGCCGGCAACGATCGGCACCACGATGGACAAGCCGAATGGTGCGCCCTTATATGGTCCTGTTAGGTAGATCGGTGCTGGTGGAGCACTGGCTTGGGGGATATAGAACGGGTAGGGGCCGGGTCCCGCCCCCACGACGGTATGTCCGATCTGCGATGCCGCGGGACAAGTGCCCTGGGCGGCTTGTGGTTCCCCGCACAGTGGGATCTTTGAGATCATGCCCAGCAGGCCCTCTGGTGTCTTGAAGGAGAGGTTCTTGATGCGTTGTTGCTCATCGCCACGCTGCAATAGCATCGTGAAGTTCGTGTATCCACCAGCCTGATCGGTGGTACCGCCCGCGGCCATCGTCGGCGCGAACGGTAGGGGCGACACACACGGACTGCCGTTAGGACCAGACGTGATCTGGAACCGGCTAGATTCAAACGCGTCGTTGATGAACGGGCTCGACCATGACCTGAAGTCCGCGGTAGATTCGTATGTTCCGCAACCCGTCGGTGTAGCCAGTGCTGCCTGTGCACCACCACTGAACGCTAGTTTGAAGTCCGTGAACGGGAGATCAGGCGTCTTTTCAAACGTCGTCGTTAGCTGGCCTGTCGTTTCGTTCAGGTGTACGTTGCCGATCAGCTTCAGGTTCACGCCTTCCCCTGAGGCGGTGACCAGCAACTGCAGGTCCGGTGGGTTGGATCCGAGGACGTAGACGTTGCCCTGTAGCTTGTTCGGCAATAGCGGTGTTGAGATTTCATCCGTGCCGACCTTTGACGCCGACGGACACGACACTGGACCCTCGTTTACTTCACCGTCAGGGAGCGTACCCAGCGCCTCCTGGGATGGTTGACACGCCACCAGACCAGTCGCCTGGCCCGGATTGATAGCGATACCTTCAGGCAACACAACCGTCGTATTCTCCAATCCTGGTGTCGCCAATCCTTCGGGGTTCAGGTCCTGTGGCATCCTCACGTCCACAGAGAGTCCAGCGGGCGTATCGGCATACGTCGTGTCCGGTGCGATGGACACTTCGGGCTTGAACGGTTGCAACCGTTCACAACCAGTGAAACCAACCGGGTTGCCTTCACTGTCTTTCGTCAACACGCTCGCGTGAGGGGCCAACAACGATTCGTCCTGCCACGTACCCAACAATTCCGCCGTAAGTTCCTGCGGACCCTGACACGACGTCGGCAACGTCAACAACGGTTTCGGTGGCACACCAGCCGAGCAATCTTCACCCCGCCCACAACCTTCTCCTGTAGATGTCAGTCCTTGTCGCTGTTCGTCGTGGCTTGCTTCCGCCGGTACGCCCCAAATCGTCGTTGTGTTGAATATGATGTTACGCTCAGGTGCGTCCTCTACATGCTCGGTGATCCCGTTATCGTCACCAGTGCGCACACCGGCATCAAGAAACACAAGAACGCCTATCTCATCGAACGCAAACTGTGCCGCCACACCTGGCGGTGGGACCATATTGTATACCGGTGCGTTGACCAGCAGCCCGAAGCCTTCAATATTGGAACGATCATACCCTACCTGACTCGCCACGGGACAATTAAAATCGCCGGCCGCAATCTGGTCCAACGCGAGGCGCGAGCATTGCGGTACAGCCTCTGGGTTACCCACGATACCTGGAGGCAGGTTGACATTTATGTTCCGCAACTCACCGCCAGCTGGTATCTGGGGAATAAGTACACCGGGAAAGCCTTTGCCGAGTTCCTCCGTTTTTTCGCTCGAACTGGTCCTGTTGAGCGCAAACGCGACAGTCATGTCGTAAGGATGCGAGCCGGCCTGCGTATCAGTAGTGCCGTCGGCGTTTGTTATCCACTCGTTCAGCCCTGAAAACCCAAACCCGGGCGATGTCGACCCGAACGCCACGGGGAATGTCGTCCTCGCTTCCTTCAACGCTCCAGCTCCTGTCACGCTCGCCGTATTTGTCTCGCTACCAACGGCACCCGAGCTGACCTCGACTCCAATATAGACGGAAATGATTTCCTGACTATTCGCCACCTTTGGTAGAATACATGTCACGGTCTGACCTTCCGCCGCACATTTGCCCCCGCCCGGTTGCGTCGATACTTTGTCTGTCGGTTTTAGGTAGGGAGGCAGCGTATCAGTAACCACAGCGCCGGCGCTAGCGTCCCCAGCGCCGAGATTGTACACCTCCAATTCGATACCTCCTTCACTTCCCGGTCTCAGATTCGTAGGTGCGGCACTACCGGTAATCTCCCACCCAGGAGCCAGCGCCGAGGCTTGCGGAACAGATAGCACGAGAAGAACTGTAAATACCACGAGTGGCCAAAGCTTTGCGAATCCCCTATTGCGCATGTTTACTTACCCACCCTTCGCCTGTTCTTCTTGGTGTCGACTTTAACTCCATAATGTCGCCGTGCCTTTGTTTCACACACCGCGCGGGTTCTTTGGTCGTGTTTCTTTCTACACACCGTCAACGCTCTCGCGAGCTTTTGCGTACGCGACGACGATTTTGTTTTGCCCCCTGAGCGTACCTTCGGTTTTCCCGGTGCCGGGAAGTCACCGACGCCGTTGAATGTCATCGTAGCCGGCGTCGCAAAGATCGGTGCGGACGCCGGAACACCTTGACAGCCCGTTCCGGTGCACACCGGTGCGGTGACTGGTAGGACTCCATCGGTACGCGCGTCGTACAGCTCCATCTCTTCGTTCTGTCCCTCCGCAATCAAACGCTGGCGCGTCGCGATGAACACGTCATTGCCGCTCGTGCTTGCGTCGATCAACGTTGCCTGTCCTTCGATCCCGTTGGAGAGCAGGTAGACACACCCGTCTGCTTTTCTGCACGTTCCGTTGCCGTTGCGCTCCCACTCGTACACGTCTCGCGTACCGTTGACGTCCTGAGCCACCAGCGGCTCTTCACTATCGAAGAACACTTGATCCCCGTTTTCAGACGCCCACCGATGTCCACTGATCAAATTCCCACCACTCGCCTGCGCACGACAGGATGCGCAGAACAAGCTTGAATCGCTCGTGTCATACACATACACCTCTTCTGAGCCTTCGTCAGGATAAGAATGGCCCGTCAGATTCAGCGTAGAAGAGAACACCAGCGTCTGCCCGTCAGGCGTCATATAAGCCGTCGGCACACCAGACAACGTCGCAACAAACACGATCCGTGAACCAGCAGCAACTTCCGGATCGGGCTCAAGCGCATAGAGATTGTCTTCCCCCGTAACGGCCTTTGCTCCACTGCCATTACCCTGATCAGTGAGTATTTCCTGAGCTACGAAATAGACATACGCTCCATCTTCGCCAGCTTCGTTCGTGCCTAGCACACTTTGCACTCCCCCATCCGACCCGGCGAGTTCAATTCGTGATTTGTTTTCCACGTCGAACCGCCACAATTTCCCTGTTTCAATATAGAATGCATACTGCCCGTCGCTGCTCGCTGTCGCGAATTCGGCCTCACCCAAAGAGACAGGGACAGTTATCGAGTCATCCTCGCGTACATACACTACGCCAGTACCCAAATCGGTCCAAAAGATTATCGAGCCGTCTCTCGAGATCATATGGCTGCGACCAAACGCCGCACCCGGAACCACCTTGCCTTCGGGCGATATATTTACCAAGCCCAACCTACCATTGGCAGAGACGTACAACTCATTTTGACTATCCATTACTTTCAGTGCATTTATTTCACTTGTGATTTTACCTTCTTCGTCTTTCTTAACTTCTGCTTCTTTCCGTAGCTCCTGTTCCTTGGCATATTCTCGGTTGTCTTGGGCATTATCGCCTTCTTGTTGGAGTTTGAGGTATTCTTCATTGACCTCTTTAATCTTTTCTTCGAGTCCTATGACTTCCGAGACTATCTTTATTTCCTTTTCGACGTCACCCTCTAGTTCCTTTTCCAGCGACCCGGTGCCTTCTAGCAAAGCATCGTTTGCTGAGAACAGCACGTAAGTGGCATCGGCCGACAAACCCGCGGCATTGGCCGCGAATTCTTCCGGTGACCGATGAGGAATCGCCGTAAAGAGGGGGTTATATGAATGTCCACTAGAAGAACGGGAGTACAGAACCTCATACTCAGCTGCTTCTTCGGCGGTCGTCTGCCCCGATCTAGGCTCTTCTGCCGTAACAAATGGCGGCAACGCCCGCGTGCGGACGACCTCCAACGATAGGTCACTTGAGAACGGTACAAACGAACCTACACCTTCACCCGTAAAACTGTCAGGTGAGGTGTTTACCTGCTGCCAACCACCCCCAGGGAGACGCGACGCCACATATTGATTACCTAGACCATTGCCGCCGCTCCCACTACCACCTGTGCTCGGTGAACCGGCGAACGCAACAGCATTACCTTCAGCCGAAGACTCAAACGCATGTTCTCCACCGGCAAAGATCGAATAATCAGGTGATACACTGGGCAAATATACTTCGGCGTCAGCGATGCCGAAGTTGCTTACCTGTTCATACACGCGCCCGTCGGGCAACCCAAGCACTTCGGGTGGATATGTTGTGAGCGTCTCATCTTGACCAATGACTCTTCCATCCGAGTTACCGAGGACAAAACGGAAGTGATATTCGGTGTTTGGTTGAAGCCCCGCCAACGGGACGCTCACCGTACTAACCACCGGAGAGAGCTTTGCGGTCGTGGTTTCAGTCCCGTAGGCAGTCGTGTTGCCGTATTGAACGCTGTAGGTGGTCTGTAGACCGCCCGGGTTGATTTCGACGCTCAAGCTCGCACCGACAGTCCCCAGATGAGATACGCTTACGTCGTTGGCGCTCGGTGCCTCAGATTGCGTCGTAAACGTTTCCGGGGGTCCTACTGTTTCTTCGCCGGCTTCGTCTGTTGCGCGGAGACAATACGTGTACTGCGTGTTCGGCAACAGTTCACCGACTGGTGCTTCTACAGCTTCTTTTTCGTGTCCGAGTGGGGGCATGATCTCGGGTGTCGTCTTGTCTTCTTCAGGAAGACCGTCGTCGCATTCGGTAGGGGACTGGCGATACAGGAATTCGTAGGAGCCGGGTTCTGTATCGCGACTACTCGCGGGATTCAACACGCCATGCAATACGGCTGTAGTAGCCAGGATGTCGCTCGCGGGAGCCTTCTCCGGTGTTTCCAAGCTAGCCGCGAACGCGGAAGCACTCGCGAACACCAACACACCCACGATCGTCACGACAGTCATGCAGACCAGCTTGTAAGTATGCATCCGACCAACCCCTCTTGTGAGAAAAAACAAGCTACTTGACACGACTGCCTCCCTGAACTTCGATCGCTTTGTAAACCGCTAGCCCCTTCTCTGTGAGCCGCCACTCGTTCGGCTCACCCCTCACATGCCCACCACCCTGATTAGCGAGCAAACCAACACGCTCCAAACGCGCAAGCAACTTCGATACCTGACCCTGATCGCCGATCCCAGCCGTATCGCCAAGCACACGATTAGACCCACCAGGACTCGTCGCGACAGCATCCAAGACCCGCATGGTGCGATACGTCAAACGCAACCCCAAATCGCGAAACGGATACACCACACAGTTATCCGCACCATTCACGGTACGGGGGGCGGGTACCGTTCGCGCGAGCTCCCTACCCGCCGCTGTCTTACCGAGATACGGCAAGACGATCATGCTCATAAGCGAATTCGTGAGCGCTATCAAGGACCCACACTCCACACTCGCCCCCCGACGAGCACTCGAGATCGGCGATACCCCCACGAGCCGAGACGGACCGACAGCCAAGCGTGCATAGAGAATCGATACGACCGCACCAACCACACCCTCAGCGCTAAGCGCCGGTATGCCAGAACCAGCAGCCGTCTGATCGCGACCCTCATCCACAACACCAATCAGCTGGGCGAGCAGACTGTCGCGGTGCTCAAGGACCCGTGGGCCCGCAGCGAGAGACTCAACGATCACGAACCGGCCGAGACCAGGATCCTCATCAAACAAACCCAACAGTTCTGTGAGAGCAGCCCTGATCTGATCAGGCCACACTTGCTTGCCCTCAAACGCCGGTACGACTGTGCTCGCGATGCGAGCGAGCGCTTCATCAAACGCGGCTAGGAAGCATTCTTCGCGGTCGGCGAACAAGTCATAGAACGTGCGCCGAGAAACACCCGAGCGCTCAACCACATGCGCGACGCTCACCTCCCCCGCGCCGTACTCGATAGTCACGTCAACCATCGCTGAGAGGATTCGTGCGCGCTGAATCTGAACTAGATGCTCACGACCCAACACCCCACCCACACGCCGCGAGGACTCCTTTACACGAGCCATCAGGACCCCACCCCCACAACAGGTCGGGCGGGCCCCTGGGCGCCGAGAGAGAAGACCCCCAGGAGCGTGCCCGCATAAACCAGGACACCAGCCGCCAAGCGACCATGCGTCCCGCGTGTGGGAGAACACGACAAGCCAAAACGCGCGCCACACGCACTAGAGACGCGAGAGCGCCCTAGCGGACGCAGAAAGCCAAGCCGGGCATCGTGCCCAGCAAGCCGCGGAGCATTCCCGCGGCGAAGAGGACTAGCCCTTAGAAGGCAGCTGTCCCAGAGAGAGAGAGAGAGAGAGAGACGCGTCAGCGACGCTGACGCGTCCTATAACGGACCCGCCAAGACGACACGGACTCTCAACAGCGCTATTCCCCAAAGCAAACACGCAAACACAACTCTTTCCCTAAAAAACGACCCGGTCCCTCTCCCAAGGTCCCCATCAACATTATGCTGCCGGCCACAAAGACCGACCCAAACCCAATCTTATGTATTAGCCCCCACACCCACACGAGCACGAGAACAAAAAGCACTGTACACAACACGCAACCACATGTCAAGCCACCAACCACAAAAGGACCCACCAGAACCCGCCAAACATGGGCTTCCGCGGTCGGTTCTACGACCACGACAGGCGGGAGCGCTTCAACGAGCCCCAAGCGCCAGCGGCGTGGCGTGAGCAGATGCTGCGCGAAGGTGTCCCCAAGGGAACGCGAAAGCAAGCCTGGCGAGTCCTCTGTGCGGCGCTCAGCTGGGCCGCCAGCTCAAACCTGGTGGGCGAGATCCGCACCAACGGGTGCAGCTTCGCGCCTGAACCGCGCGGCAACATACGCCGCTCGTTGCGCTCGCCATCCCCTCTCTCCTGCGGGAAGACCTCGCCGAATGGCGCTCGGCGCTCCAGGCCATCGGCCACCCAGCCCTAGAGCTCGACTTCATCATCTCCGGCGATCTCGCCGGCCTCGCGCACGGCGAGCGCGACCCACGCACAGGCGCCTGCCACTTCAGCGAAAACCAGGCCGGCGGCTGGGGTCAACGCTTCTTCACGCCTGCGGTCGAGAAAGCAGCCCTGCAGCCTGAGCTCTTTGCCATCCTCAGTGCCACCCCTACTCCCTGCGCCGCGGCGACATCTCCCTGCGCCTGCGCGCCGAGGACCCACAAACCGTCGGCCAGTGAGTGCGGCACCAGCCTACGCACGCTCAGAAAGCACTACGCCTACGCGATCGAGGACCTCCGCCGCAACGGACACTGCGACATGTTCGTCGCTGTGGGCTTGAGTTGGGGGCCACAAGTGGCCCCCAACTCAACTATTCTCAACGATCAAGTAAGGGCCAGCTGGACCTTAGCCAATTTTAAGCGGCACTTGTACCCCCCCGCTTTCACCAGATAGTTGGAATTCCCCCTTCGCTAACCCGGATTCCACGCTACCAATCGAGCAGTTGGCATACTGGGCTGGGAATAACGCGGTTTCGTTGTAAAACATATTCACGAATTCCCCGCCGTTTTCAAGTAACACTAACGCCGCTTCCCCGGAACCACTTTCAGCCGTGGTCCCACTAATGCACACATCTCTTACTTCGATCCCGAGGACTGTGCACCTTAGTTCCCAGCCGGCACCACTGGCATTACCGGTATTGATTAAGTCCCACCATACCGGCCCCGCTCCTTCTTCTATCAGCGTCGTTTTCCATGGTGTATCGACCGCGATAAATTTTACTACTTTACTGCACTTGTTTGGGACTTCTTCCCCGGCCAAGTTTAATGCTTTAGCGGTCGGTTTACAGACCGGTTCTTGCCCTTCTTTCGAGACTTTCATCAAAGTGGTTTCGTCTTCCGTGCCGGGACCTACCGTGCCTTCGGTAGAGATCTTTTCGACGGCACATTCGATGGAATATTCGGCCCCGGTGTCTTGGAGAACAAACACGGTTAAGTTTGAGCCTAAGAATAAGCAGTTACCTTTGACTGTGATGGCTGCTCCGGAGCATAACCATTGAAACGCGGACGACGTTCCGACGCCCGCAAATAGCACGCCGACTGCTGTCAGGCCCAGTAGGCTGACAAAGATTCTCGACTTTTTCATCACTACCACCTTTCATCCCGCGCGGGACTCGACCCGTGCGGGTTCGACGGAAATCAAAGCCCAGCGCGAAAAAGGCCAGCTATTTCTAGGTTCGCCCCGCCGGGCCGCGTCTATAATCTAACATAAGTAATGATTCGCCTCAACAGAACCCGTAAGTCTGCGGCTTTTGCTAGGAGGCGCAGTGTGGGTCGAGCTCGTCGCCCCACGGCCGAAATCGTGGCGTCCCCAGGTTCGAATCTGGGTCTGGCCATAGGGTTTCGTGTTAGCCGAGTCGTCCTCGCGCCTTCTGCACCAACGGCAGTGCTCCCTTGGCCTTCGTGAGCGCCCGTGCGCGTAGGTCGACACTCGCGGCCTTCGCCGGGAGGATCGCGGCAGGCGGTTACCCCGAGGCACGCTCTCGCACCGGCCGGCAGCGCGACCACTGGTATGCCAACTACCTGACGACGATCTTCGAGCGGGACTTGCAGGCGATCGCCGACCTGCACAAGCAACACGAAATGCTGCGGCTGCTCTCGCTGCTGGCGACACGCTCGGGCAACCTGCTGCGCTACGCCAACGTCGCCGACTCCCTCGACCTGGACGAGAAGACCGTCAAGAGCTACATAGGGTTGCTGGAAGCCATCTTTCTCGTGCGCCATATCCCGGCGTGGAGGCCCGGGTTCCTTCAGCGCGTGCTGCACGCCCCAAAGGTCTATGTCACTGACGGCGGTCTGCTGGCGCATCTGCTGGGCGCGGACGAGCGCAGGATCGCCGAGGACGACCGTGTCGCCGGCGTCGCACTGGAGACGTTCGCCGCGATGGAGATACTCAAGCTCGTCAGCTGGAGTGAGGTAGAGCCGCAGGTCTACCACTTCCGTGATCGCCGCGGCACCGAGGTCGACCTCGTGCTGGAGGACCGCGCCGGACAGATTGTGGCGATCGAGATCAAGGCGAAGGTGTCGCTTTCAGGCGATGACACCAAGAGCCTCATCAAACTCAGGGACGCGCTCGCCGATCAATTCCTCGCCGGCGCGGTCCTGCACGCCGGCGAGCAGACACTGCCACTCGGTGACCGCCTGTGGGCCATACCCGTGAGCGGCCTATGGGCTTGAGGAACCCAAGCGCGCGAAGAAACTCCACAGTGCGAGGCACTGAGCCTAGCCAGGGCAGAATGACAGCGGCTCCGGCTGTACGACGCGGTAGTCCAATGCCGAACGTTGCCGCCCCTGCACCATGGCAGTTGCTTTCCCTACAGATTCCGGTGTGCCTCGGTACGATGCTGGAGCACGATGCCGACGTAGCTCAGATGGCCAGAGCACCGCTCTCGTAAAGCGGGGGTCGCCGGTTCGACTCCGGCCGTCGGCTTTCGATTTTTCTGCCGCTGTGGTACCGCGTCGGCGCGGATATGGATGCCAGCGACGTCGCGACTCGATCAGAGCTCGGCCAGCACTCCAAGCAACGACTCGCCGTGGCGCTCGCAGAACGCCGGCCCGATCCCCTTGACCTCGATCAACCCCTCGAGCGTGGTTGGCCGGGCGCGAAGGATGCCTTCGAGCGTAGCGTTGGCGGCAACCGTAAACGCGGGCTTGCCTTCGCTGCGTCCCAGCCGCCACGCCTTGAGCTTCTCGAACTGGCCCTCCTCCACGGGATCGAGGGCAACATCGACCTCGGCGCCGGCCCCACGAACAGTCCCGGGCGCCCGCGTGCGCGGAGCTTTGCGCGCCACCGACACCTTTTGACGCGAGGCCTCGACCAGCTCGGTGTCGGGCTCGCACACGTCGCAGCAGCGCACTTCCGGCGCGCACGGCTCGCTGTCGCCGAAGTGGTCGAGGATCTGTCGGCGGCGGCAGCGGTCGGCGCTCGAGCTGTAGCGCTCGATCGAGCGGTAGGACTCCCAACCGCGGTCCCTGGCGGCCTTGATCGCCTCGTAGGCCTTGCGGGGACTGCCTTCGCCGGTGAGCTGCACGAGCAGACCTTCGGGACCGCCGGGCGCCAGCTTCACCGCGCCGGCGCGCTCGGCGATGGAGAGCAGCACGCGCTCACGCTCAGCCAGCTCGCCGTGACCGATTGTGGCGATGCCGTCTTGGGCCCAAGCACGCAGGCTGCCGACATAGCGCTTGACGTCATCGACGCTGGTCTCGCGCTCCTTGATGAAGCGGATCAGGCGGCCGAGGTCCATACGCGAGGCCAATAGCAGCGCCCGCCCCGGGCTACCGTCGCGCCCGCCGCGTCCTGCCTCCTGGTAGTAGGCCTCGAGGCTCGTGGGCAGCGCCCAGTGCACAACCGTACGCACATCGGCCTTATCGACGCCCATGCCAAACGCGTTGGTGGCCACCACCACCTCGGCGCGCCCGCCCATGAACGCATCCTGGCTTGCGCGGCGCGCGTCGGGGGGCATGCCGGCGTGGTAGCAAACGGCCTTCACTCCGTGCTCGACCAGCAACGCTTGCACCTCGGCTGTGTGCTTGCGCGTGCCGCAATACACGATCGCCGGTCGCGCCTGCTCGCTGCTGAGCGCGTGTAGCAGCGTCGCGCGCTTGCGCGCGATCGCGCCCGTGCCCTCCAGAGCGACGACGTCAAAAGTGAGGTTGGGGCGGTCAAAGCCCGAGCGCACCGCCAGCCAGTCACGCAGGCCAAGTCGCGCGGCGATCTCCTCGGCCACGCGCGGCGTGGCGGTCGCGGTGGCGGCCATTACGGCCGGGCGCCCCAGCGCCTCGATCGCGTCGTGCAAGCGCAGGTAGTCGGGGCGGAAGTCGTGGCCCCACTCGGCCACGCAGTGGGCCTCGTCCACGACGAACAGCCCGACCTTGCGCGTGGCCAGCGTCTCGCGAAAAGCACGCGAGGCAAACCGCTCGGGAGCGGTCAGCACGAGCCTCGCCTCACCGGAGGAGATCGAGCGCAGCGCCCGTGCGTTGTGCCCCTCCTCCATGCCGGACGCCAGCATCGCCGCACTCACCCCCGCTTGCTCTAGGCGCTTGTGCTGGTCGGCCATCAACGCGATCAGCGGGCTCACGACCACCACCAGCTCCTCGCCGTCCAGCGCGGGGAGCTGGTAGCACAGCGACTTGCCCCCGCCGGTGGGCATCACGACCAGGCTGTCGCGCCCGCTGAGCGCCGCCTGCACCGCCTCGCGCTGACCCGGCCTGAAGGCGCGCAGGCCAAAGCGCTCGAGCAACTGCTCGGGGGTGGCCCGCTCGCGCTCAGCGTTCGCGGGCGGCGATAGCGGCGGCTGTGGCAATGGCGGTGGGGAGACGGTTGCGCTCACCCCTGAGAAGCTACCTCGCGCTCCGGGCGGTACTCGGCGGAGACGCTGCCCGCCGCAGCGCGGCCCAGCGCGAGACCGGCTAGCGCCGGCGCCAAACCACTCGCGCGCCGCGCGAGGGTACGAGCGTGATTGCCCGCCTGTGGTTCCACTCGCCGCGGCGTGACCAGCGGGCATCGCGCGCTGACAGGCTCGGAGACAGCTCGCCGAGCACCGTGCTCAGGATCAGCTTCATCTCGAGCGTGGCAAACGAAGCGCCGATGCAGCGGCGGATGCCGCCGCCGAAGGGGATCCAGGAGAACGTCTCGGGCGGCCTATCGAGGAAGCGCTCGGGACGGAACTCCTCAGGTGCCTCATATACGCGCGGGTTGCGGTTGGTCAGATAGATGGAGGGCACTACGCGTGCACCCTTGGGCAACTCTCGCCCGCCGACGCTCAGCGGCTCGTGCAGGACGCGCACGACCAGTGGCACCACCGGCCTGACCCGCAGCGTCTCTGAGATGACGGCCTGCATGTACTCATCGCTCTCATCCGCGTCGATCTCCGCCACGAGCCGCGCGAGCTTCTCCGGATGGCGCACGAGCCGCTCCACTGCCCATGCGACCGCGGTCGCGGTCGTCTCGTGGCCGGCGAGCAGGAGCGTGACCAGCTCGTCGCGCAGCTCCTGGTCGGTCATCGCCTCGCCGTCCTCGTCACGCGCGAGCAGCAGCAGCGAGAGGATGTCCTTGCGCTCACCGAGATCTGTCTGCGCGCGGCGGCTGGCGATCTCATCGTAGATCGCGGCGTCGAAGCGGTCGAGCGCGCGACCGATCGTACCCGCCGGACGCTCGCCGGTGGGGCGGCGCAGCGCATACACCACCAGCGCCACCGTCTGGCGGCGTCCGAGCAGACCGCCGATCGCGTCGCGCAGCGTGCCCATGCGCTCGGCCTCCACACCGAAGACGGCGCGCAGGATCACCTCGAGCGTGATCGCGCGGGTACGCTCGCCCAGGCGCATCGGCTCACCGAGCGGCCAGCTGGCCATGCTGCCGCGCGTCGCCTGCACGATCACATCGGCGTACTCGCGCATGCGCTCGCCGTGGAACGGCGGGAGCAGCAGCTTGCGCTGACGCATGTGCTCAGGGCCGATCAGCGATATCACCGAGCTCGGCCCCATGATCGAGGCGATCGGCGAAGCGCCGGCTGCCGAGGGCGCTACCTCCGGCGATGCGGTGAAGACCGTCTTGACCGCATCGGGGTCGCTGATCAGCACTAGTTTGCGCCGGCTCGGCCAGAACTCGATCGTGAAGGTGTCGCCGTAGCGTCGCGCACACTGGTCCATTACCCAGGTGGGCGCGAACGACCACGCGAGCGTCAGCGCGAGCGCCGGCAGTCGTGGCCCGCGCGGAAGCGCCTCGGCGGGCGGTTCGGAGAGGGGCTCGCTTGGCTCCTTCAGCGGTTGCGCGACGGCGGTGGCCACACCAGCAGCCTATCGGCTGCCGGCTCGCTCTCGGTGAGAGCGTCGGCAATGCGCTCGCGAGCGTGCTCGACCTGCTCGGGCGTGAGCGCTTGCGCGTGGCGTGCTAGATAGCCGAGCAGCATCCGTGCCGGCATCACGCGCACGCCGCGACGACGGGCGAGCGGCTTGTCTACCCAGGCGCGGCTGAACACGAGCAGCGGCTCCACCCGCTCGCCGACGATCTCTTCGAGTGTTTCGCGCTGTTCCTGGGCTTGGCGCACCACACCGCCGTGGATTGTGCGCACGCGCACCGGGCCGGGGTGGCTCTTGGTCTCGACACTGAACACGCCGGCGCGGCCGAGGGCGATGTGGTCGACGTTGCCATGGCCGAAGCTCGCATCGTGGATCACACTCCAACCGGCGGCGGTGAGCTCGTCGAGCAGGCCACCGACGTGCTCCTCGCCGGCGGCGCCGCGGTCGTGGCGCGCCACCAGCGGCAGCACGTAGCGAACGATGACGAACATCGTGATCAGCAGCGCCAGCTCAGAGCCGACGAACAGTGGACTGCGCAACCCGAAGACGCGTCCGAGCACGGTCGTGAGCACCGCCAGCACGCCAAGGATCGCGAGCGTGCGCAAGCTCAGACGCAAGAACCTCGCGCGCGCGTACTGGCCTGGCATGCGGTCCAGGGGATCGCGGCGTTTGAACACGTGCGCGGTGTGGCCGTCGACGATCGACATCTACTCTTCCCATCGACCACCCTCGCGCGCGATCTTTAGGACACCGGCTTGCTCGGTGCGCACAATCCGCAGCTCGGCCCGAACCTGCCCGCCGGTGCTGGCGGCGGACCGCGGCTCTTATCCAATTTTTAGCCTTACCGTCGACCTCGGCCGTGGCCAACTGTTCGACCGATGAGCGTTCGCCGGCCAACTTCGCAAGAAAAGCGTGGAACGTGCGGCCATGCACCTAAAGCAGGCGTCGGGCAGCGCCGAAGGCAATAGCAGGCCGCAATCCCAACGACCCGGCCAAACTCAATGTCTACATCATTCGATTCGTCCATACCCTCAGACATTCGCCTGCTGCTGCGCGCAGACGCCGAGCAGTTCTGGTTGCACCAGGAGGTGATTCCGGTGCTGCGCCACCTCGAGGGACGCGAGCAGCTACCCGAGGAGGAGGTCTGCGCGGCGCGCGCTTACCTGGAGGCGATGTGGGGCGAGGCGATGTCCCGCGCACAGGAGACCGACGCCGCACACGCGCACCTGCGCCGGCGCGAGGACGAGCCGGAGCCACTGTCCGGTCCGGCGGGGCGCTATCACGCGGCGGTGCGAGTGCTGCGCGCAATCGTCGCCGAACGCGTCACGCCACTGGTGGAGCCTTGCTTCGAGGGTGATCGCGTACGCTTCGCCGATGCCCGAACCAACCGGCGCGCCGCGCTTTGACCTGCAGGCGCACTCGACTCGCTCCGACGGCGCACTGGAGCCAGCCGAAGTCGTAGCGGCCGCGGCACAGGCGGGCGTGGAGCTGCTGGCGCTCACTGACCACGACACGCTCGCGGGTGTGCAGGAGGCATTGCGCGCTGGCGCCGAGAATGGCGTGGCGGTGGTGCCCGCGATCGAGATTTCCGCGATCGACGCTCCGTCGGGGGCCACGGGCGACCCCCCATCGCGAGGGGCAAGCGAGAGCGCCAGCGCGCGCGAACTGCACATCCTCGGCTACCTGGTGGACCACACCGACGCCGAGTTCAACGCAACACTGGCAGCGTTTCTCGCCGACCGCGAGCAGCGCACACTGCGCATGGCGGACAACCTGCGCAAGCTGGGCATCGAGCTCGACCAGCAAGCAATCGACGTGCGCGTCAGCGCGGGCGAGCCGATCGGCCGGCCGCACCTCGCCGAAGCCGCGCTCTCCCACCCGGCCAACGCGCAGCGATTGCGCGCCGAGAACATCGATGACATCGGGTCGTTCATCAAAAGCTATTTGATCGATGGACGCCGAGCGTTTGCGCTGCGCGTGACGCCGACAGTCGCTGAGGCAGTGCAGGCGATCCACGCGGCCGGCGGCGTGGCGATCTGGGCGCACCCCTTCTGGGACATTGACGGCGCCGAGGAGGTGCTTGCCACAATCGAGCGCTTCCGCGCACTTGGGATGGACGGTGTGGAGGCGTTCTATGTGACGCACACGCGCGAGCAAACCGAACTGCTGGCCGCCCGCTGCGCCGAGCTTGGCTTGCTGAGCACCGGCTCGGCCGACTTCCACGGCCCGGAGAATCGGCTGTTTTCGCGCTTCAGGGCGTTTGATACCTATGGCATCGAGCCCAATCTCGGGCCAATCGCACAGCCGGCCCGGACCGACTAGCAGCGCAGACTCGCGGCCAGCCTGTAGGCCAGCGCCTCGAGCGCCAGCTCCTCGCTCACGTTGAGTGCCAAACGCAGGCGCGTGTCGCGCACCAGCTCCACGCCAGCGAGCAGCGATACGGGCTGGCGTGCAGCGGCGTCGGCATCAAGCTCGGTGCGACGATCCACTGCGAAAGCGAGCTCGCCGGCGCCGCACGCGACGCACCACACGTCGCGCAGCCACAGCTCGAGGAGGCGCAGGCCGAGGTCGAGCGCCTCGGTACGCGCGCGACGCTCGGCGCGACGCACCGCGTCGGCTCCATCGCGCTCGAACTTGCGCCGCTCCTTGCTCGGCAACAGCTCGGCCTGCTCGCGCAAGCGCTCACCGACAATCGCACCCGCCTCCTCGCCGGCAAGCTTGGCGTCGGCAAGCAGCTCGTCGATACGCCATCCCTCCTCCGATGTGCCCAGTGCAGCGCGCGCAAAGCCCTCGGCCCACGCCCGCAGCGCGGCGCCGCGCTCGCTCGCCAGGCGCTCGGCGAGCGCCACGTTGCCGCCACACAACCGCGCGCAAGCCGCCAGCGTCGGCTCTGCCACCTCGCCGCCGCGGTCCGCGACCAGACGCTCTTGCACGAGCACGCTCGGGAGCGCGTCAAAACGCACTTCTTGACAGCGCGAGGCAATCGTTGGCAGTACGTCCTCGCGGTGCTCGGCGAGCAGGATCAGGTGGGCAAACGACGGTGGCTCCTCCAGCGTCTTCAGTAGCCGGTTGGCGGCCTGGTCGTTCATGCTGCCCGCCGCCTCGAGCACGAACACGCGCCGCGAGGACTCAAACGGCGTGCGCGTCGCGGCCGCCACGACCGGCTCCTCGATGTCGCTCACGAGCACTTCGCTCGCACCGCTGGGCGTGACCCAGGTGAGATCGGGATGCGTGCCGCGCGCGACACGCTCGAGCACCACCTCGGGCCGCGCGGCGCCATCGGCGAGCAGGGCACCCGCGAACGCCCGCGCCACCGCGCGGCGACCGCTGCCGGGCGGCCCGCAGAACAGGTAGGCGTGCGAAGGCGAGCCCGCGGGTGGGAGTGCGGCAAGCAACACGGTGCGCGCGTGTGGGTGCTGCGCGATGCCCGGCAAAGTGCCCGCTGCTTCGGTTGGCGTCACGGGGGTCATCGTAGACGCGAATACACCGCCCACAGCAACACGCCCAGACGCCTACCCCGCGATGACGGGCTCCCAAAAACAAACATGCCATCGCCGGAAGCCTTGCGGGCCGGCCCGGTGTGTAGCGTGCGCTCGTGGCTCGCGGCACGCTGATCACGATCGAGGGGCTCGACGGCGCTGGCAAGTCGACGCTCGCGAGCGCACTCGCCGCCTCACTCGCACAGCGGGGCGTGCACACCGAGCTGTTGCGCGAGCCGGGCGGGGTGGTGCTGTCGGAGCGCATTAGGGACCTGGTGAAGGACCCGGCGCTGCGGGTGTCGGCGCGCGCGGAGACGCTGTTGTATGCGGCGGCGCGTGCGCAGCTCGTGCAGGAGCGCGTGGCACCGCTGCTCCAGAGCGGCGCGTGGGTGCTGCTCGACCGCTTCGTCGATTCCTCGCTCGCCTACCAGGGCGCGGGCCGCGAGCTGGGCATCGAGCGGGTACGCGACATCAACATGTTCGCCACAGACGGCCTGGAGCCCGCGCGCACCCTGCTGTTGCGCATCGATCTCGCCACAGGCCGCGCTCGCCAGCAAACCCGCGGCGCCGAGCCAGACCGCCTGGAGCGCGAGAGTGAGCGCTTCTTCGAAGCGATCGCGGCGGCATATGAGCGGCTCGCGAGCCTTGAGCCGGACCGCATCCGAGCGATCGACGCCGAGCTGCCCGCCGAGCAGGTGCTCGCCCAGGCGCTGGCGGCGGTCGAGGACCTGATTCCCGCGCACGGCACTTGAACGCGGGGCATGCCGCGTGCGTGTGCCGGCGTGGGTGTGGATGGCGCGCTTGCGCGCGCGCACGTACAAGCGACGTAAGCAAGCCGCATCGGTAGTCCCGGGCGACCGTTAGCATGGCTTGCGATGACTGCCGCGAGGAAACCCAACCCGCAGCGCGCGCGCGCTCGCTCTTGCGCGGGGCTGGTTTGCGTGCTGGCGGCACTCGCGAGCGCATCGCCCGCGCTCGCCGCGAACACGACGACCCAGAAGCTACTGGGGGTCAAAGTGCCCGCAACGGTGCACGCGACGACGACCCCGGCGAAAACGACGAGCACGCCAGTCACGACGACCCCCGCCGCGAGCACGCCAGCCACGACGACTCCGAGTACTGCCGGCGGGGCCCAGCCGGGCACGGTCGCGCCAGGCTCAGCCACACCGGGATCGGTCACTCCAGCCACCACTGCCCCAGCCACCACCACTCCGGCGACGGCTCCGACAACGAGCACCCCTACCAGCACAACCCACGCGGGCTCCACCACCGTCGTTGCCGTCGGCAAGACCAAAGCGAAGAGCAAACACCTGTCGGCCGGAGTGCTCGCGCTCGCCATCCTCGGCGCGCTGCTGGCACTCGGTGCGATCGCGTGGGCGGTGGCGCGCTGGCTGGCACTGGAACCGCGCTGGACCGTGTCGCTGATGTACTCGCTGCGCGAAGCAAACTACCGCGCCTCAGCGACGTGGGCGGAGTTTTCAGACTGGGTCAGATTGGGTCGCTGAGGGGGCCGCTGGGCTGCGTCCTCCCTCCCTCATGTGCCAGCGCACACTGCGGTCGGTGCGTCCTATCTCGCTTGCCCAGCGGCCTCCTCAGCAGCCGGAAAAGAACAAAATCCCTCTAAAATAAGGGTTAACGGCAATCCGTCCGGCAAGCGCGGGACGATGCTCGGCCCAGGTGAGAAGAGTCGAGTGGGCGTCGCACAACACGGCGCAGAGGAGGTAAGGCCGATGGATTCAACCCCGCACCCCACGATCGGAGAGGACACGAGCGCCGGCGAGGCGTTGACCGTCAAGCGCCTGTTCACCTCCCCCGAGACGCACCCCTTCGATACGGTCGAGTGGGAGCTGCGCGACGCGCGCATCGGCCACGGCGACCGCGTCGCCTTCGAGCAGGCAGACGTCGAGTTTCCCAAGACCTGGAGCCAAAACGCCACGAATATCGTGGCGCAGAAGTACTTCCGTGGGCAGATCGGCCACCCCGAGCGCGAGCGCTCTGTCAAGCAGATGATCGGCCGCGTCGCCGGCACGATCGCTGGCTGGGGCCGCGAGCGCGCCTACTTCGCAAGCGAGCAGGACGCCGAAGTATTTGAGGCCGAGCTGACCCACATCCTCCTGCACCAGATGGCCGCGTTCAACTCACCCGTGTGGTTCAACGTCGGCTTTGAGGAGTCGCCTCAGTGCAGTGCCTGCTTCATCCTGTCCGTCGAGGACACGATGGAGTCGATTCTCGACTGGAATACCCGCGAGGGCAACATCTTCCGCGGCGGCTCCGGCTCGGGTATCAACCTCTCCAACATCCGCGGCTCGATGGAGCCGCTGGCCAAGGGCGGCACTGCCTCGGGCCCGGTTTCGTTCATGCGCGGCGCCGACTCGTGGGCCGGCACGATCAAGTCCGGCGGCAAGACCCGTCGCGCGGCCAAGATGGTTGTGCTCGACGTCGACCACCCCGATATCCGCGAGTTCATCTGGTGCAAGGCCAAGGAGGAGGACAAGGCCGAAGCGCTGCGTGACGCCGGCTTCGATATGTCGATCGACGGCGACGGGTTCAAGTCGATCCAGTATCAAAACGCCAACAACTCAGTGAGGGTCACCGACGAGTTCATGCGCGCAGTCGAGAAGGATGGCGATTGGCATCTGACCGCACGCGCCACCGGCAAGCCGGTCGGCGAGCCGATTCGCGCGCGCGAGCTGATGCGCGAGATCGCCGAGGCGGCATGGCGCTGCGCGGACCCGGGCGTGCAGTACGACACGACCATCAATCAGTGGCACACCAGCCCGAAAAGCGGACGCATCAACGCATCGAACCCGTGCAGCGAGTACATGCACGTCGACGATTCGGCCTGCAATCTGGCCTCGCTGAACCTGATGAAGTTCCGCCGCGCCGACGGCACACTCGACGTGGAGTCCTTCGAGCACACGGTTGACATCATGCTGCTCGCCCAGGAGATCGTGGTCGGTCCGTCCAGCTATCCGACCGAGCAGATCGGCGTCAACGCACGCGCTTTTCGCCAACTGGGCCTCGGCTACGCCAACCTTGGCGCGTACCTGATGAGTAACGGCATGCCGTATGACTCAGACGCCGGCAGGGGCACGGCGGCGGCGATCACGGCGCTAATGACCGGCCGCGCCTATCGCGAGTCCGCGCGCATCTCCGCGGCGCTTGGCCCCTACGAGCGCTATCAGGAAAACCGCGAGGAGCACAACAGCGTGATGCGGATGCACCGCGATGCCTCCCACCAGATCCCCGAGAGCACTTGCGTCGACACGGAGCTACTCGATGCCGCTAGGCGCTCCTGGGAGGAGGCGGTGGAGCTGGGCGAGCGCTTCGGCTATCGCAACGCGCAGGCAACCGTATTGGCGCCCACCGGCACGATTTCCTTCCTGATGGACTGCGACACGACTGGCGTGGAGCCAGACTTCTCGCTTGTGAAGTTCAAGGAGCTGGTCGGCGGCGGGCAAATGACGATCGTCAACCGCACCGTGCCGCTGGCGCTGCAAACGCTCGGCTACTCCGAGCAGCAGGTCGAGCAGATCGAGGCACACCTGGCCGAGCACGGCACGATCATCGGCGCGCCCGGCCTGGCGGCCGAGCACCTGCCCGTGTTCGACGTGGCAGTCGGCGAGCGCGCAATCTCCCACGCCGGCCACATCAAGATGATGGGCGCGGTGCAACCGTTCATCTCCGGCGCCATCTCAAAGACCGTCAACCTGCCGCAGACGGCGACTGTCGAGGACATCGCCGACGCCTACACGCAGGCATGGCGCCTGGGTGTGAAGGCGCTTGCGATCTACCGCGATGGCTCAAAGACGGCACAAGCATTGCGCACCGATGCGCAGAAGGACGCGCCGGCGCCCGCCGACGTCGATGCGATCGTCGAGCAGGCCGTCAGCAAGGCGCTGGCCGAGGCCGGCCCGCGACGCAAGCGGATGCCACGCGAGCGCCAGTCGATCACGCACAAGTTCTCGATCGGCGGACACGAGGGGTACATCACCGCCGGTATGTACGAGGACGGCACCGTGGGCGAGATCTTCCTGACCGATATCGGCAAGGAGGGATCGACGCTCAGGGGCATGATGAACTCGTTCGCCACCGCGATCTCAATCTCACTGCAGTACGGCGTGCCACTGGAAACACTGGTGCAGAAGTTCAGCTACATGCGCTTTGAGCCGGAGGGCATCACCGGCAACCCGGAGATCCCGTTTGCCAAGTCGATGCCGGACTACATCATGCGCTGGCTGGCCTCGCGCTTCCTGGACACCGACGCGCAGGAGGAGCTCGGCATCCTCACCCCGGCGGTGCGGGCCCGCAAGGCCGCCCAGGAGGCCGCCCAGTCAATGAGCGCCTCCGACACGGCCGGCCCCGAGGCAAGCGCCGGCGCCGACGGCGTCCCAGCGGCCAGCGCACTGACCGATTCTCCCCCAGTCGTCCCAGCCCGCCTACAGGGCCTGGACCTCGGCCCGGCGTGCAGCCAGTGCGGAGGCATGATGCAGCGCACGGGGTCTTGCTACACGTGCAGCAGCTGCGGCAACAACACTGGTTGTGGTTGAAAATTACGCTGTAATCAGCGTAATACAATGAGGTGATGCCCGCCAAGTCCGCCCCTTTCAGCATGCGCCTGTCGAAGAGGATGGAGGCGTTGGTCCAGGCGGAGGCACAGCGCACCGGCCGTAGCATGGGCGCAATTGTCGAAGGGCTCGCCGAGGAGGCTATGCGAATGAGGTTGTTTCCCGGGATCTCCTTCCGAGGAGCCGACTGGGAACGACGGGCATGGGTCATCGGAACGGCACTCGACGTATGGCAAATCATCGACGCCCACCGTGACATCAACTCAGTCAAGCGCATGGCTGAAGGCGGTTCGGCCAGCGAACGCCAGATCCAGTTGGCGCTCGACTACTACAAGCGATTTCCGGAGGAGATCGACATAGCTATCGCCGAAAACCGGCGTCCGATCGAGCAACTCGAAGAGGAATTCCCGTTCATAGAAGTCAGTCGCGTAGACGTCTGAGCAGAACACCAGACAATCCGTGAGGCTCTTCCTCGATGCGCATATCTCAGCACGGCGCGTGGCAGCCCCGCTGCGCGAGCGTGGCCATGATCTGCGAGCCGCGGATGAGGAGCGCGACCTTGACGGCAGCAACGACGAGCAACTGCTCGCGCTCGCCGCGGAGGAAGAGCGCATATTCATCACCTTTGATGTCAAGGACTTCTCGGTCATCGCACGTCGCTGGGCGGAGGCAAACAGAAAGCATGCCGGCTGCGCGATCATCGTCGGCATCGATCACGGCGAGTTTGGAACGATCATCTCGGTGGTTGAACGCGAGATGCAGGCGCGGCCCGCTCCCAGCAACTGGATCGACCGGACGCTCTACATCGCCAGAGCGCGGATGTAAACCTTAGAGAGAGGCGGCGTGGCCTCAGTGCCCGGCGGCAACCTGCTCGGCCAGCGTCACACGGGCATCCTCGCGGCCGAGCATGCTCATGAAGACTGTGGCGAAGGCGATGCCGAAGACGAGGAACTCGATGAAGCACATGCCGGCGCCGGCGAGATGCTGGTCGGCGATTGCCGAGATGTTGTAGACGCGCGGAGCGCTCGCGTAGCGCGGGTACTCGGTGGTCGAGATCCACGTGAGTGGCAGGCAGACGGCCGCGGAGGCCAAACGGCTGAAGCCGAGCAGGGCGAGTCGCTGGCCGTTGGGGCGCAGGCGTGCGCGCGGCAGCGGGTCTACGATCAGCCACCACAGGGCGAGACCGGTGTAGAAGAGGGTGGCGTGCTCGAATGCGTGCACGACCTGGTGCTGGGCGGCGAAGTCGAAGACGGCGGGGATCGCCCACACCCAGGTGGCGAGTGCCCACAATGGGATCGCCACCCATGGCGATGTGAGTATGGCAAGCGTGCGACCGGAGCGTCCTCCACCGGGGGCGACCGCCCGCAGGGCCGAGCGACTCAGGCCGAGCGGCAGTACCGGCGAGCGCAGGCCAAGCAGCAGCAGAGCGGGCGCGACGTCGGAGAGGAGCACGTGCTGGGCCATGTGTGCCGAGAGCAGATAGCTGTCGCCGATCGCGTCCAGCGGCGAGAGCAGCGCGATCGCCAACACGGCGATGCCGGCCGCGTAGAACACCCAGTGGCCCACACCGACAGCAGAGGAGCGGGCAGCGGCGCGCCTGTAGACGCGTGCGTAGAGAGCGGAAGCCGCGAGCAATCCGACGATCGCGAGGGGGTCAAAGCTCCAGGAGCCCCATCCGGGCACGTGTGTCATAGGCACCATCCGCTGGTCGTTAGCTCGCGCGTGCGTGGCGAGGCTGTCGGCAATCTCATCGGCGGCATCCTATCGATCCGTCTGGCCGAAGTGCAGCGCCACGAGTAACAGTGCGCCTCGTGTTCGCTTGCACGCTTGCGACCCACCCGCTCGCTCCCCCCGTTCGCGCGTTTGCCGCTCCGCATTCGCCGCCCTTTCGCTCCCGCGCTCGCCCGTTTTCCGACACTCTCATTCGGCCCACGCTCACCCGCTCGCTTCGTAGGAGGCTGGCGGCGGTGGGTTGGTGCGTATCGCGGCGATCTCCACGAGCAGCTCGGCCGGACTTGTTTCGCCGAGCACGCGCAGGCGTGGGAGCCGGTAGCGGTCCTCGCTGGGACCGGCCCAACCGGGCACGACCGTGGTGGAGCCAACATAGCCGGCGGCCTTCACGGCGGCAACGACGGCCGCGTTGTAGTGGCCGGAGGGGTAGCAGAACCAGTTGACTGGCACGTGGTAGCGGCTCTGCACCTCGGTGCGCGCGAGCGATACCTCCTCATGCAGGGCGCCCGGATCGAGCTTGGTCAGTTCGGCGTGGCTGAGGCCCTGCGTGTCGAGCTCCCAGCCGGCGGCGACTAGTCCCGATATCTGCGCTCGGCTGAGCCCACCCTGAGAGGTCGGCAGGCCGGTGAGCTGCATGTTCTCGACACCCACCCATCCGAGCCGGCGCAGCACCGGTAGCGCTTGGGTGTACTGCGACTGGTAACCGTTGTCGAAGCTCAGCACGATCGGCTTGCCGGCGGGCAGCGGCGTGCCGCGCGTCCAGTTGGCGAGCATCTGGTCCATCGTCACGGCATGAAAGCCGGCCCGCGCGAGCGCTTGCATCTGGGCGGCGAACTCTTCCGGCGCCACATACAGCCCGGGGAATTTGGCGCCCGCGGGCGGCGGGTTGATCACGTGATACATCAGGATCGGCACCGACTCGGTGCCGGGGGTGCCGCGACTCGTGCCGGCCGTGCCACGCTCGCTGTTCGCGGCGGAACTCTCCCCACCGGTATCCGGACCCGAACCGCGCCGGCCAACTCCAGTATTCCCACTTGCGCCCGCCTCGCCCGAATGCGTCGCGGCGGAGCCGGCGCTCGCGCTGGCGGACTTCGGGGAGCTTGAGGAACCGCGCAATGCGACCAGCGCTAGGACCACCAGCACTACGATCCCGATGAGCGCCAGAACGGCGAGCCACCGTGCCCGTCGGCGCGCAAGCTCACGCTTGCGCGCCTCACGGCGTGCTCGCCGCCGGTCGAGGTCCATCTACTCCGTATAGCGCACGCTGTGGCGGTCTAGTTCAAACGCTTCTTGAGCGCGCTTGCCGCTGAGAATTTGGCCGCCTTGCTGGCGGCGATGTTGATCGTCTCCCCAGTCGAGGGGTTGCGTCCCTGTCGGGCCGCACGCGCGCTGACGCTGAACTTGCCGAAACCGGCAAGAGCGACCTCGCCTCCGCCCGCCAGCTCGTCGGAGATCAACTCGATCGTCGCCTCCAACGCCTGCCGAGCCTGCGTTCCCGCGAGACCCGTGCGTTGCGCAACCCCATCAGCCAGCTCGTTCTTCGTCATGGCAGTCCCTTCTCGAGTGTCGTTGCTGTGGCCAGGCTAACGGGTGGCAAGGACGTCCGCACGCTCAGAGGCCTGCTCCTCGCGCATTTCAGGCCCCATTTTCCGGGGAACACTGCCATCGCGAGGCTGCAAGCGACCGGCTGCGCACGCTGTCCACAGCACCGCCAGCCACGTGAGCGAGGCGACGCTCACGTGTATCCAGACAAGCTCTGAGGGCAGATGGTTCTCGTACTGGACTAGTCCGACGGCCCCCTGCAGGGCGATCAGCCCGCAGGTGATGCTCGAGTACAGCCGCACGATCTCATCAGCGTGGGAGCGGCGCGCAAGCCACCAAACAACGAGCGCGAGGAGACCAAACACGAATGCGACCTCCGCGTGGCGGTGGATCACGAAGTCCATCGTGCCTGTGCCGTCGAAGTCCAGACGATTGATCTTTTGTCCGGGCGAGCCGCCCGCGTGCGGGCCGGCCGCGGTGGCGGCGGTACCGGCGAAGATCGTCAGGCCGCCGAGCACGACGCTGGCACGTGCCCACAGCGCGAGCGTGCGGTCGTGGGCCCGCGGACGGGCACCCGGCTCGTAGGTGGCCCGCCAGGCAAGCGCCACTGCGGCCACGAGCACGAGCATCGACAGCGCAAAATGAGCCATTACCCAGCCGTAATCGAGCTGTCCACGCACCGTCAGTCCGCCGAGCACCGCCTGGGCGAGTACGCCGAGCGGTAGTAGTGCGCTTAGCCACATCAGGTCGCGACGGTAGGGACGGCGGCGGAAAGCGAGCGCGAACGCCACAAATGCGGCGATCGACACGGGGGCGGTGAGCGTGCGGTTGGAGAACTCGATCACCGCGTGGCTGTTCAGCGGTGGGTAGACGTTGCCGTAGCAGCGCGGCCAGGTGGGGCAACCGAGCCCAGAGCCCGTGAGCCGCACGGCGGCGCCACTCATCACGATCAGGGTGAGCGCAGCCATCGCGATATACGCGGCCTTCGCATACTGAACCGGCGTGACGGTGAAATCTCGCGCGCGCTGGCGCAAGTGGTCGAGACGCTGAGCCATCGCTCCTAAGCATTGCATCGACGGCGCCTCGCGGGCGACAGCACGCCGCTTCTAGGGTCTCCCCGGAGACAACAACGGTCCTCGGCGAGCAAATGCTTAATACGGTGAGAGCGGCTAAAACGAGGCGATGCTGTCGATTTTCGAGTATATGAGCTCGACTTTCCGGCTCATCGATCTATCCTGGTAACAGAGCGATAACAGGGGCCGCCGGGGACTGCGCGAGAGCTGTCGTCGGCGCTATCGAGGATATTTCCCTAGAACAACATGGAAACACTTGATTACTCACGCATGGATCTAAGGGACGAATTCCCGGAAAGTACCTACGACGATATCGGGGGTGAATATACGGCCACCCGACAAGCCGATCCGCGCATCGCTACACGGATTCGCGAAGCGCTCGGCGACGCTCACTCAATCGCGAACGTGGGCGCGGGCGCGGGCGCGTATGAGCCACACGATCGCCAGGTGTTGCCGATCGAGCCATCCGCGCAAATGATTGCCCTGCGGGCGCCCGGTCTGGCCCGTGCCATTAGGGGCCACGCCGAGAGCCTGCCGCTTGACTCGGGCAGCGTGGACGCGGCGATGGCGTGCATGACCTTGCACCACTGGTCGGACTGGCGGGTCGGGGTACAGGAGCTGCGACGCGTGGCGCGCAAGCGCGTGGTGATCTTCACCTACGACCCCTCCTTTGCCAAGCGCTTTTGGCTACTGCGCGACTATCTGCCGAAGCTTGGGCGCTTGGACTGCGCGCGCTTCCCGGGGATCGATGAACAGCGAGCGGCGATGGGCGAGGATGTGCGCATCGAAACGGTGCCGATCCCGCGCGACTGCGCCGACGGCTTCCTTGCTTCTTATTGGTGCCGCCCGAGCGCATACCTCGACCGGCGGGTGCGCGTCAATATCTCCACCTTTCACCTGGCGGGCGCCAGGCCCCTACTGGGCGGACTGGAGAAGCTCGCAGAGGACCTTCACACGAATCGCTGGCATGAACGAAACCGTGAGATCCTGGGGCGTACCGAGCTCGATCTCGGTTATCGGCTCTTGATTACCGACCTGTAGGGCTGTGAAACTCAAACGACAACTCAGAGGAGATTTCGCGTAGCGCAGGCGCGGCTGAGTCGCGTGCGGAGACGATCAGCTCCTCGACCGGCAGCGGCCAGCGGATCGCCACGTCGGGGTCGTTCCAGGCGATGCCGCGCTCGATCGCCGGATCGTAGTAGGCGGTTTGCTTGTAGATGACGTCGGCGACGTCACTGAGTACGCAGAAACCATGGGCGAAGCCGACCGGCACGTAGAGGATGCGCATCAGCTCATCGTCGAGCTCGAACCCCTCCCACTCCCCGTAGGTTGGCGAGCCGCGGCGCAGGTCGACAACGACATCGAAAATGTGCCCGCGGGCGCAGCGCACGAGCTTGGCGACACCGGCGCCGACATGGAAGTGCATCCCACGCACGACTCCCCTGGCGGAACGCGAGTGGTTGTCCTGAAGGAAGTGCTCGACCTCTGGGATGCCGAGCCGCGCGTGCCACTCGCGGCGGTAGGTCTCACAGAAGAAGCCGCGCTCGTCGCCGTACACGGATGGCTCGACGAGCGCGAGTGAAGGTATGCGGGTGGGGATGCTCTGCATGGGCAGGGGAAACACCAAGCGCGCGGCGACAGTGCGGCGTCGAAGCGCGAGCGAGTAACGCGCAGGCTACACAGCCGAAGCTCGCAACAGACACTTGGGAGACCGTGCACGAAGATCGCACGGGCGAGCAAGCACAAATGTGCGAGAGCCGAACGCGAAGGCCAGATGGCTTAAACGACGAGCCCGTCCACAAGCGCGAGCACTCGGCGCTTGTGGACGGACCGTCTGCCCCCCCCGGAGGGCAAGGGACCGAATAGACATGAACCGAATGGGCGTCGGTTCGTGCTACTCCCTTATCGTGCCGAAAGCAGGGCACTAAGAAAAGGGGAAAATCCGGTACTTGACTTTCAAGATGCGCCGGCTTGGCTCGCGGCAGCAGCAGCAGCGCAGGGCGGCTCTGGTGCGCTGGCGACGCCGGCAACATGCCGCGGTGCCGCGCCCCCGCTTTCGCTTTCGCTGGTGCTCAGGCTCGCACTCGCCGGAGCACCGCGCAGGGATCGTCGCGCAGAGAGGATGGCCATAGTGGGGGCCGCCAAACTCCCGACCGCATCAAGCACCGAGGGAGCCACTAGCTTTGCGTGCGGCGAAGCCGAGTCGCTTAGCTCGCACAGGTAGAAGCTCGTCATCGCGGCGACGATCAACTCGTGGCGCCGACCCTGGGGCAGCGCGGCGGCACGGTCGAGTGCCTCTCTTGCGATCGCGCGCATTCGGGTTGCGGCGTCGAGCGGGGAGGGGTAGCAGTCGATCAACCCGCGCTCGCCAGTGGCGATGTCTTCCTCGTGGTCCACGAGACTGTCTAGCAGCGAATGCAGCGCGCCGATCCAAGGGAAGTAGGCGTTCTCGATCGCTGTCATGTCCGAGGACCGCAAGCTTGGATCTGCCGCCGCGGCAATCAATACGTAGAGCGTCATCGTCGATCCGGCGCCGGCGCCGGTCTCCCACCAACGCAGGCCGCTCGAGGAGAGCGTTTCCGCCGAAGCCCAGCGCTCGAATGGCTCGTAGGACCCCGAAGTGTCGCCGTGGTTGAAGGACTGATAAAAGGCAACGCGCTCGGCCGCGCGACGCATTGGCTCGAGCACCAGCGACAGCAGCGGCAGTCCGCTCAGCGATTCGCGAACGGACTCCACGAGCCCCCGCAGATAGCCGCCGTCTTCGCTGTGGGCGTGATGCAGGTAATACTCGCAGTGGGATTCGCCCGGCGTGGTTGCTACCAGTAGCGCCTTGTGCAGGCGATAGCCGTTGGCTATGGGGTCGCGATTGGGCTGCTCGGCAAGCAGATCGAGATAGTCGCAAATCGCTTGCGCTCCGACCAGCGCACGAACGACGCGTGGGCGACTTGCGTGCCCCACCAGAGCCGCAAACGCGGCTGCCCCCTCCAGATTGCTGCGCTTGCGCACGAGTGCCTCTAGCGCCAGGCGGCGCAACACAGGGTCTGGGATACGGGCGGCAAGCGTGCGCTGGCGAGAAATCTCGCGAGCTACGCGGGGGAAAACCGCCAACCAGTAACGACGCGCCGCGCGCACAAAGTCCGCGTCGCGCCAAAGTCCGCTCTTGCACATTACCCGAACCACAGAAATAGGATTACGCACCCGCGAAGGGACACGCGCGTCAGTACTTATTCTCGTAGGCTGAGGTGGGCAGGGACACGTGCGGCGGCCAATCCCGGCAGCGCGACCACGACAAGCGCGATCGCGGTGATCGAGGCAAGCGTTAGGAACACCTGAGCGGCTCCGATCGAGAATGGCACCGGGAAGCCTGTAGTGAGCGTTAGCCAGCGAGCGGCGAGCGTGTGGCCGTAGACACCGACGATCGCCCCCACGCTCGAGCCGATCCCAAGCATCACAACGCTCTCCAACAACAGGCCGCGCCACAGCTGTCCAGGGTGGTAGCCCTGAATCTTCAGCGAAGCCAACCGGGCCCGTCGTTGCCATACGGTGGCGCTCAGCGCCGCCGCTACGGCCAATGCCGCGGCAATTAGCAGCAGTGTCGATATTTGACCGAGTGTGCGCAGACCCTGGCGAGCGCTTGCGTCGGCTGCGCTCGCGCTCGCCGCACTCGTTTGCACCGAGAGGCGTGTTTGCGGACCGAGCGCGGCGCGCACGGCTCGGGCGCCGGCGAGAGCGCTCACGCCCGGTCGCAGATCGACCTCGATCGCCGCGGCTTCGCCCGTGTGCCACCAGCGCGCGTAGTCCAAACCGTTGAGCGTAATCGTGCCCGCTGGCCAGCCGGAGTTGGTGGTGATCGCCGCCAAGCGCGGACGGAAGGTCCCGGATGGAGTGGGCAGTTCAAATGTAGAGCCGATGTGGAGGTTGCGTTCGTCGGCAAATCCACTCGACACGGCCGCCCACCCACCGGCACGGATCAGCGCATCGGCGCGCGCGAAGTTGCCACTCACCATTTGCGAGGATTCGAACATCGTGGGATCGCCGGGCGGACGTGCACGCACCCATAGCCGGCGGTCGCCGACATCGGTGAGTCCTCCCCGATAGATCCGCACCGATCGCACGTCCGCGACGCGTGCGATCTTCGCGGGGAGGCTGGCCGTGGCAAAACTATCGGTGTTAAAGACGTCGTTGCCGGCCGTGACCCAGACGTCGGCCGTGCTGTGGTACTGGGCGGTGGCCGCTTCGATTCCGCGCAGCAAGTCATCGCGGGTTCCTCCGATCGCAACGCTCCCGTAGACCGCCAAGCCCGCGATCGCGGCAAGTGCGATAGAGCGGGTGGTGATGGCGCGAAGCTCGGACACGGCGACGATCAGAGTGCCGCTGCGACTGCGCTCGGTGAGCCGCGGGAACCACCGCACGATCCCGCTGAACGCCGCCGGGATCAGGCAGAGCGTGGCCAGCGCTAGCGCGACTCCGCCGAAGATCGTGAGTGTCGGCGCGAGGGCCACGAGCGCTCCGACGAGCGCGATGAGGAGAAGTCCGGCAAGGGCGGCCAGTCGCACAGTGCGCGGGCGCAGCAGCTCGCCGTGGCCGCCCACCTCACGGAAGACCGCATCGGCCGGGCGACCGGGGCGCAGGTCAAGTGCCGGCGAGAGCGAGGCGAGCACGGTCGCGAGCACACCACACCCGACCGCCAGCACGACCGTGACGATATTTAGCGACTGGGCCGCACTGACTGGGAATGCGACCGTCAGGTAGTCAGGTACCCGGTGAAAGACGGTATGCCACAGCAACTCGCCGAGCGCAACGCCGGCAAGCGAGGCAACAAGTCCAAGCATCATCGCTTGGAAAGCAAGCAGCAGGAGGACCTGCGGCGGGGCGTAGCCCTGCATGCGCAGCTCGGCGATGAAGCGTCGTCGCTCGGGAACGGTGAGCAGCATCGCGTTGAGGGCGAGTAGAAAGCCGACCATCACGCTGATCGCCGAGAACAGTGCGGTCGATTGACTGTTGGGCTTGATTGCCACGGCGAGTAGCCGCAGTTCGTAATCGGCGGGCTCGACGTTCAGGCGCTTATCTGCAATGCGCTGCAGCTCGCGCGAGACGAGCGCGTCACCACCCGGTCGCGGCTCGATCAGCAGTTGGGTGATGCGCCCGGGTCGCTGCGCCAATCGCTGGGCGACCGGCAGCAGGACGACGGCGATCGGTGCGCCGGCGATCGCTTTGAGCGCTTCGCCGCCGATCACGGCATTGGCGATCTGAGTATGGACGTGGCCGCCAGCCGCGATCGTCACATTGCTGCCCCTGTGTGCGCCAACGGCACTCGCGACGCCCGTCGGCAAAGCGACTCCTCCGGAGAGCAACAGAGGTCCGGTGCTGAGCTCCTGCTGGGCCAGGCCGCCCAGCGTGGCCAGACTCGGGGTGACCCCGATCAGTTGGATTGTCTGGCTACCGCGAGGGCCTGAGATCGTCACGTTTTGGCGCAGCACGGGCGTGGCGATCTGCACTCCGGGCAGACGCCTGACCGTTTCGGTGAGCTGTTCGGGAAAGCCGTTGCTCGAGCGCGCGACCAGCGTGAGACGTGCGGAACCGTCGAGATCGTGGACCAGCTGGTCGGCGGAACTGGTGAGGCTGGAGTTGGCGAGCAGCACACCGAACACGAGCGCCACGCCGACGGCGATGCCGGCGCCGGCGAGTAGCTCCTGCATGGGGTGGGCGCGCAGGCGACGACGGTAGAGATACACGAGCATCGTGAGGCGCACCCCAAGGATCTTGGGATTTGCGTGGATCATGAGGAGAGCGCGAGCAGCTCGCCATCGACGCCTTCGTGCAATCGTCCGTCGCGCAGCGTGATCGTGCGATCCACGAACTGGACCGCTTCGGCGTCATGTGTGACGAGCAGGCCGGGAATGTGGCGTTCGTGGCAGACATCGCGCAGGAGCGCGAGGATCTCGCGGGTGCGCGCGGAGTCGAGGTTGCCGGTCGGCTCGTCGGCCAGTAGTAGACGAGGCTCGCCGACGAGCGCACGGGCGATCGCCACGCGCTGTCGCTCTCCCATCGAGAGCTGCTCGGGGCGATGGTGCAGGCGCGCGCCGAGCCCCACCCGCTGCAGCCAAGGGGCGGTCTTCTCGCGCGCTTCGCGGACGGTGTAGCCGCTGACCGGCAGCTTGATGAGTGCGTTGTCGAGCGCGGAGGTGCCGGGCATCAGGTGGAAGGACTGAAATACAAAGCCGACGTCGCGCAGCCGGTAACTTGCGCTCTCGCGCGCCGACATGCCACCGATGTCGCGACCGGCGAACTGCACGCTGCCACGGTCGGGGGCCATTAGCCCGGCGGCGAGCAATAGCAGCGTCGTCTTGCCTGAGCCGCTCGGACCGTAAAGTGCGACAAGTTCGTCCGGTTGTATCTCAAGCGTCACACCGTCTACGGCTCGCACCGTGTCCCCCCCGCTCGGATAGTGCTTGATGACGTCGCGCAGCGCGAGCGCGCTCATGAGCCTGTGTCGCGGACCGTGCCGAGTCGCGAAGGAGCGGGGAACGGCACGATCTTGGCGGTCGTGTCGCTCGAGCAGAGTTCGCGGGCGGAGATCGAGACGAACACGTCGAAACCCTGCAGCGCATGCAGATCCTCGGAGCTGACGAGCAGGGAGACGCCGCGCTCACGCGCGGCGGAGCGCAACAGACCGTAGAGATTGTCGCGTTCTGTCACGCTCGGGGTGAGTACCGGGTCGTCGACCACAATCAGCCACGGTTCGCGGGCAAGTGCTCGCGCCAGCATGACTCGTGTGCGGTCGACCATCGACAGTCGTGTAGCGGGGGAGTTGGCTTGGGCGGCACCAACCCCGACGACATCGAGCTCGCGCAGCACCCTGTGTTCGGCTTGACGTAGCGTGTAACCGCTGCCGCAAAGCGACACTGCGAGATGCTGGGCGACCGTCTCGCCGGGGTTGGGCCGCCAATCGCCCGCGGCGATGTAGGCGAGCCTGGAGCGCAACAAGCGTGCGCGCTGAGTGCTCGAGATGCGGTTGAGATCGAGGTTGTCGAATACGACACTGCCCGAGTCGGGACGGTCGATACCGGCGGCAAGACGCATCAGGGTGGACTTGCCCGAGCGGCGCTTGCCGTATACGCCGACGTGTGAGCCGGCGCTCAGTTCCAACGACGCTTTCTCAAATATGGATATTTGGCCGCTGCCGTCGGGGTATGACTTGCAGACGTCGCGGATGCGCAGCAGAGCTGTCATCGCGGCGGCCGACACGTCGTGTGCGGAACGCGCCGTGGCGGCGTCATCGCGACGGTTGGCGTTTTGCGTACTCGGCGATGCGATCTCGCGCGGCGGCGGCCCAGTCGATCTCGGCTCGCAGCTGGGTGTAGACGGCTTCGCGGGTGCAGTCCATGTAGAGCGCTGCCCATGAGCGCTGTTCGCGACCGTTGGGGGCGACTAGCTGAGCCAGCGCGAGGCACTTTTGCTCGTAGTCGCGCAACGCAACCAGCAGGCGCTGAGCGTCTTGCGGTCGAGCGACGGCCAGCTTGGCGTGCAGGCCCAGGCGAACGGGCTCACGGGGAAGCAGCGTCTCCATCCATAGCGACAGCGCTTCTGCCGTCTTCTCGGTGGGGTGATAGACAATCATCGTGCCGCGCGCACTGTTCTTGCGCGGTTCCTCGCGCGATACGAGAAGTTCCTCTCGCTCAAGTTGTTCCAGCAAACGGTAGGCATCGTTGCTGTCTAGGCGCCAGGTGCTACCAAGGCGCGTGACCATCCGGTTGGCGAGATCGCCACCGTGACCGGGGCGCTCAAGTGCCAGCCCGAGCAGAACTCCCCGCATCGAAGCGGAGCCTCCGCGCATCCATTCTCGCTGCTTGTGGAGCTTGCTCCGGGGATTAGCCATCGCTTAACTCATTCCTCCACGGAAGGCGCCGAGCGCCGCATGTCCGACATCCTCCCCGTCACCCTCTCTGTGAATCGGTTGGTTTGACAGAATACCACCGCAACCGGTATTTGTACCAGCTGATAGGACTCGTTGGATAAGCTGTCAATGACCTTAGTCCGGTGCGTGCGAAAAATTTGTTTGCTGCGCCGCTGGCGCCGTTCGTTTCGTTTTACCTAACGTTAGGCGCAAGCGACGGCGTCAGCAACAACCGCGCGCCGCTGAAAGCCGGGCCGATGCAGCGTATTGGAAGGGTGGCAGGGCGCGAATCGCAGCAGACACGACGGCCGAGGATGCCTGGCGTGGGAGGTTGCGGGCCTGCGCCGGGGCCTCACGGAAGTTGGAAACATTTCGCGGGAACTCGCCGCGATGTTCCCTACTAGGGCAGCGCTCGGACGCGAGTCGATGCGTTTGGCAGGCGCGGAGCACGCCCAAACACAGACGCACCGCTGGTGCCGTTACGCGATCCCTTGCGATCGACAAGACCCGGCAACTTGAGAATCCGTCTCGGGAGATATCTCAAGCCAAGCTCAGAATGGTTACTCGTTCCACGAATAGTCCCAATGGGCGATTGTCTTTCGATAGACCAAGCTCGTTAGGAGAACGTGGAGAGTGGACTTGCCATGCGACCAGCATCTCACCGGAGTCCCCCTCGGCGTCAGCGGGCAGCGATAGGCGCGTGGTGGATGGACACGGACTCTCGTGGTCGTAGTCGACGGACCCGAGCAATTGCCCATTGGCCATCACGTCGACCCGCAGCGTCGGCCACTCGCTCCCCAACAAGCAGCGAGCGCTGGCGCCCGTAGAAGGCAAAACCCGTGCCGAGCTCCAGCAGGAACCTCTGGATGTCATCGATCAGGGCCTGCTCCAACTGGCGCTCTCGCGCATCTTTGGCGAGCTCTAGGAAGTACGGGTGCGGGGTACGTCTGGCCCCGCGGCGGGTGAGGATCGAGAACCAGTGGTGCGCCGCCACCGCAAGCGCATGCGGGGACGCTGGGCTCAGCCCTCCAGCGCGCCGGCGACTCGCTCGCCTTGGGGGGTGAGCCACCAGGCGTTGGGGCGTCCGGCGCCGCCGGCCTGCTTGATGAGCAGCTCGAGCGCGTGAAGGCGCGCGAGCGTTTTTGACATCTGCCCGTGATGGGACAGGCCGATGCCCTCGGCGACATCCTGGTTGCTGTCGCCCGGGTGGGCGGCGATGTGGGCGAGGGATAAGCGCATACGGTCGGCGCTTGCGTGGCGCAGCTCCTTGGGGATCTGTACGGGCGCGCATTGCGGACGCGCTTTGAACTCTGCTTCAAGCACGGCGGAACGGGCATTGCCACGCTCGATCTGCCGTCTCGCCTCGCGGACGCCAAGGTACTGAGCGACGACCACGCCGGCCAGCTCGCCAAGCAGCCCGATGAATTTCGGCTGCTCGCGACTTACAAACTGTTCCTGAAGGACGCCGGTCACGAGCGTGACTGTCGCCGCCGCCGTGAGCCCGGAGGGCTGCAAGTCGGGCGTGAGCCCCTCCCGAGCCCGCTCAAGGAGCGGCTTTAGCGCGTCGAGTAAGCGCGCGCGAAGCCCCGCCGCCTCGCGCGGACCGGCGAGCGCCTCGACCAGGCACACCCTCGCCATCACCGGCTCGGATTCCAGAAACACAAGCAGCGCCTCCAGGCCAGCGAGCACTCCATCTTGCCAGGACGCCTCGGCCTCAAACGCCTCAACCGTCAGCTTCAAGGAGCGCTCGAGCACGCCATCGAGCAGAGCGAGGAAACACCTGTCCAAATCCCCGAACAGATCGCCGAACACCGCGGGCGAGACAGCCGCGCGAGCGCACACCGCGCGTATCGTTACCCGGCGGTAGCCCTCCAGCGCAGCAACGTGAGCCATCGCGCCGAGCAGACGACGGCGCTGCAGTTTTCGCGCCTGCTCGCGCGTGCCCTCGGCGCTCCTCGAAAGGAGCGCACCCCCAGCCGACGACAACGCTCAGAGCCCTCGTGCCAGCCCGAGAAACCAGCGGACAGCACGTCTCATCGGCTCGGTCTGCATATCGGAAACATGTCGGTCAGCGACCATCCGGGCGACAGTCAATAGTACGCCACAGCGCCTGTCAAGTCGAAAAATCGACATTACTGACAATTGTCTGCTAAGGCGAACTGGCATATACCCGGCGGGCGAGAGCAACCAGCTCGGAGAGTGTGGGGCAGCGCGCTGAACTCGATACACTCTTCGACGGCTATGACCTCGATTGCGTGACCGCCGGGATCGTCGCCGAGACAGACGAGCCTGGCGTCGAGCACATCGGCGTCCGATGTGGGGGCTTGCTCCTCAAAAGCGAGACCCAGTGGGCGATCACCGACCATCCTGCAGATTGCCAGGCAACTTACATATCGACACCACAGTGGATAACGAGCAAAAGATCCGTGAGGTCTACCTTCACTGCCGCTCTACCATGCTGAAGGGCCACGCCCGCAACGACCTGCCGGATCTGCTGCCCGATCCATCTCTGGGGTTGCGCGCGGAGACTTGGGGCTTGGATTACTTTGCACTACAGATGCGTCAGACTGGCTGGAGACGTTCGCCAATCCTTGGCCTTTCATACAACGACAGCACTACCGACCAATACGGTCGATATGATGAACGATAATCCCACACGAGCATGGCTGGGAAGGCTACGACGAGACCTGTACTGGATGTGGGGTCTACGAGGGCTTCACCTGCCCGTGCTGTGGTTTCATTGGCGCGCTAGGCGGCTGGCGTGGCGCACAAATGATCTGTTCAGCGTGACATCGGTCACCCGACCGGCAGACATGCGGGTCTTGCTTGAGTTGGCAAGGGGCTGCAGCCGGGTCGCTGAGCTTGGCACGGCGACCGCGTGGACAGCAGTCACGCTCGCGCTTGATGATCGTCAGCGCCGGGTCGTTACCTACGACGTGCTCAAACGCGATGAGGCGACACGTTATCTGGAACTTGTTGGGTCGGATGTCAAGGAGCGAATCGAGCTAGTGGTTGCACCTGGCTCCGCCGGCCCCCTAGATCAGCAGCCGATCGATTTGCTCTACATCGACTCGTCACATATGCGCGAGCAGACGGTCGCAGAGGTGCGGGCGTGGCAACCCTATCTGCGCCCAGGAGCGTCGGTGCTCTTTGACGACTACGCCCACCCGGACTATCCGGGAGTTCGCGAAGCTATCGAAGAGCTTGGAATCGAAGGCGAGCAACGTGGCGAGTTCTTTATTCACCGGCACCAGCAGGACGACTTAATCGGGAAGCAAGACTGCGCCTCCGGCGGGGTGTTGACACGAGACTGATGCCCAGGCACCATCGTCGGCGAGACCGTCGAGATGCTCTCTGTCACCACCACGGGCAACCGCCGCGAGCTGGTCGCCACCTGACAAACGCTACGAGGTAGCCATACTCGACATCCACATCGACGCGGACACAGGCACCTCACGCCCTCTCGTCGCTACAAACCTGGATCGGCACCTGAATAGTTACCGGGCACCCGTCTCGTGATTCACTCATCGATTCTCGACACGTGTCTTTGGTGACATCTTGTAATCGCGGCCGCCGGACCTATAGGGTCAGGCCACATTGCTGAGGGTCCAATTGCTGCGACTCGCATTGGCGATGTACATCTGGTCATATCGATTTATCCGGACTTGTAGGGTTGCCGGACCTATACGAGGAGGCAGGGATGTCACGCCGGGGGCTGGACGCAACATCGAAGCTGGACGGATACGAGCTAAACAGCAAGCGTGGGAGACGGAAAGCGACGATTTCGCGGGCTCGTCGAGTCATGGCCATGCTGGCTGCGTCGGCCGTCGCGGCAGTCGTCTTCCTCATGGCTGTCGACGTTGCGGCGTCCATGGCTGGGCCTCCGTCGGGAAACTGGACGCAGACGCTGAATGAAGAATTCAGCGCCAACGGTCTCAACACGGCCCTATGGACACCCGAATGGTGGCAAGGTGGAGATATGAACGGGCAGTGTACGTCGCCGAGCCTGGTGTCCCAACCGGGCAACGGCTACCTCTACCTGCATGTAAGAGCGCAAGAAAGCACATGCGGTGGCACTAAACATCCAGACACCGGGGCGCTGGTCGAGTCGGATCCAGCCGACGGCAAGCCCGGACACAGCGGTTTCCTCTACTCCTACGGCTACGTCGAATGGCGTGTCTACATAGTCGGCTGGGGTGGAGAACCAGAATGTCCGAAAGGGGGGTGCATACCGGACTGGCCGGCGCTATGGAGTTTCCCCGAGAACGAGGAAAACGAGATCGACACGGTGGAGGGCCTGAAGGGTAAGGCCTGCCACACGTGGCATCACCACGTATCTCCGATAGAAGAAACACAAGGCTGCCAATCTGGCACCAGCTACGGGGGGTGGCACACATACGGCGTGGATTGGGAGCCAGGCGTACTCAAGTTCTACTACGACGGGTCGCAGGTCGGTGAAGTGAAAAACGGCTATATCAATGCCACACCTCAGTACCTGATCATGGACGACGTGCCCCCAGGCGGCTACGGCGGCGAACTCGTCGTACCCGATGAAATCCTCGTGGACTATGTGCGGGTCTGGCAGCATTATCCGACTGTGACAAACGAAGCGGCATCCGAAATTCAACAAACGTCAGCCAAGCTTAACGGTCAGGTCAATCCGAATGGGCTCGATACTCACTACTACTTCGAATACGGACCGACCACCAGCTACGGAACCCGGATTCCCGCAGGCGAAGGAATGGATATTGGCAGCGGAACCAGCACGATCTACACGTGGAACAACGTCTCGGGTCTGGCGCCGGGCACGCTCTATCACTATCGGCTGGTCGCGAGCAGCGCGACTGGAACCACCTACGGGAGCGACCAGACGTTTTACACGCCAGGCCCGCCGACTGCCGTGACCGAAGCGGCAACTGGCGTCAAGCCTACAGAAGCGACTTTGAACGGCAGCGTCAACCCGAACACCATCGCTACAAACTACTATTTCCAGTACGGGGAAACGACTTCATATGGCAGCACAGTGCCCGCAGGCGGCGCGGGAGTCGGGTCCGGAACGACCCCTGTGCGGGTCTCTAACATCATCAACGGACTGGCGCCTGGTAATTCGTATCATTACCGCATCGTGGCCGAGAACTACAATGGGGAATGGGGCTACGGCGAAGACAGGACGTTCAACACACCTGTGGCTAGGACGAACGTCTTCTTTGCCGACTCCAAACATGGCGATACGATGACTGATCGCTGGTACAGCGGTGACTGGTTCGAAACAAACTTTGGCGGCGGCGAAATGGCCAAAGGCACGGCGGCAAGCGGGGTGATGGTGGGCGGCGCGGCAAATGTCTTTTTTGTCAATGCTGGCGAAAGCGACAAGATGACTGATCGGTGGATGAGTCCGACCGGCTGGCTGCAGACCAACTTTGGCGGCGATGAAATCGAGAAAGGATCGAGCCCGTTTGTACTGATGGTCGAAAGCGAACCCAATGTATTCTTTGTCGATGCGAAGGAACACAATACGATTGCCGATTGGTACTCTCACGATGGTTGGAATCAAGCTCCGTTCGGTGGGGATGAAGTCGCCGCCGGCACGAGCCCCTCTGGAGTGATGATCGGCACGCACGAACCTAACGTGTTCTTCGTCGATGCGAAGGAACACAACACGATCACCGATCGATGGTATCACGATGGTTGGAATCAGTCTCATCTCGGCAAAGACGAAGTCGCGCAAGGGACGAGTCCGAGTGCGGTTGTGGCGGGCAATGAAGAGAATGTGTTCTTCGTCGATGCCTCCAAGGGGGATACATTGACCGATTTGCAGTACGCGCCGGGGATCGGCTGGCAGGAAACCAACCTGGGCGGCCACGAAATCGCGAAAGGAACGAGTCCCTTTGCGCTGATGGTCGGCAGCGAAGCGAATGTGTTCTTCGTCGACGCCAAAGAAAAAAATACGCTCACCGACTGGTGGTATCACGAAGGCTGGAAACAATCCCCGTTTGATGGGGACGAAGTCGCAGCCGGCACGAGCCCCTCGGCAGTGATGGTCGGCAGCGAAGCGAATGTGTTCTTCGTCGACGTCAAAGAAAAAAATACGCTCACCGACTGGTGGTATCACGAAGGCTGGAAACAATCCCCGCTCGGCGGCGACGCCGTTGCCGCCGGGTCCAGCCCCAGCGCGCTGGAGGAATGACGCGCTGACCTCGGCATGTGGGATCACCGCCGGTTCTGATGGCAACCTGTGGTTCACGGACCCCAGCGCGAGCAAGGTGGGGAAGATCACGACGTCGGGCGCCGTCACCGATACGATGTTCCGGGCGGCAGTCAGCCAACGGGGATCACTTCCGGTCCCGATAAGAACATCTGGTTTCTCGACTACGCAACGAGCAAGATCGGGAAAGTCGATGTGCATACTGCTCGCCGCGCGGGCATGGGCTGGCATCAGCTCTTTGGGGCGACATAGCTTTACCCCGCATATCAGCCTCGGTGGCACTTTCGCCATAGCGGAAAGGTCGCGGACTTGTTGAACCCGAGCGTGCTAGCCCGCAATCGATACTCGGTCTGAGCTTTGCACTCGCGAGGAACCTTCAGACATCGTGCGTCCGTAGACTGGGAGAGTCGCGCCGAGGTTAGGGGTCAGGCTCGGGTGACTTGCAGCATCAAGCTTCGACCACTCGGATTGACCGGGTCAACCGATACACCGACCCCGCTACCTATTACGTTGTGCGCCTAGGTCCTTGACAATCGCATTTGACGAATGCCCAACCAGCTGATACTCGGGATACTCTTCATGCAATGCGATTCCAGGTCCGACATGAGCACCCCTCCTTCCGATGCCTACGGCTTCCATTGCCGCTCGCACCAGTCAAGGCAGACGTCGTGCCGACCGTGTAGGCTGCAATGCAGACGATTGAACGCGACCGTCGCGAGCCGTTTGTAACCGTCAAACCCAACCATCGACATTGCATATCTGGCTAGACATATCCACACGCGAGTTGGCGATGCTGATTACGCTGTTCCTCCTGGGAAGCGGACCGGCATCTTTCCTTGGTCAACGCTTTGGCGCCGCTGCGCGCGTGGCCATGGCTCCGGTTCTTGGCCTGTGCCTTGCGACCTGCGTATTCACGACCCTCATCTGGTTTACCGGAGCACGCAACACCTACTGGCTGCTACCGGTGCTCGCGGTCGCCTCGGTTGCTGTGGCCTTGCGTCGTGGACTCGCCGACCCGGGTAATAGCCCCGTCGCGCCGTACTGGCGGCGCATAGCGCTGCTGGCTCGACGCCTATCGCTATACGACGCGGTCGCGCTGGCGATTGTTTGTGTTGTGGTCGCTATGCCGCTCAGCTACACGCTGCACGAGCGCTACTCTGTCGGTCCAACCGGCTTTGAGGTTTGGGATGCATTTGCATTCACTGCAGAGGCAGACGGTGCTGCCGAAGAATCGAGCCATTCAGCAGAGCATAAGGCAAATACGTTTGGTCAGAATTTTGCACAGATGTATTGGGCCGGAGCCGCCTCACAGGACCAACAATTTGACGCCGTTCCACTGTCCGCGAATCTCAACGAGCTCTTGGGACTCGGCTCAACTTACACCCAAAGCCTATTTCTCGTCATATTTCTCGTCGTCGGCGCCCTCGGCGCGTTCGGCGCGGTGCGCTACGCCGTGCCCAAGCCGCGGTGGGCCGCACCGCTGGCTGGCGTCCTATTTGCGGGACCTTTCTTTCTACAGCTGATCACCGACGGAAGCCAGCCAGCTACGTGTGGCCTCGCTGTGATTCTGCCGCTCCTAGCGGTCGGCGTCGACGCCTTGCGCACTAGACGCGCTACCGCCCTCGTCCTGTTTGCACTGTTGCTATCGGGACTCATGGCCCTATATCCCCTGTTTGTACCGGCGGTTGGTATTTCTGCCGCGGCCATCCTTGTTTTTCTCTGCATTCGCGACGGGTTGCGAGGCCAACTTAACCGTCGAACGCTATTGCGAATCATAGCTGGCTTGATATTCATGATCGCATTGAGCATCCTCTTTGACGTCGTGGCCTTTATGCGCGATGTACGCTACTGGCGCCAGGTGCTCGAAGGTGGGTATTACCTAAGTGGCCTGCCACTGTACCACCTTCCTATTTCCGTATTGCCAGGATGGTTGCTCCAGACGCGCGAATTCTATTTTTTGACGGAATTGGAGACGGCTTCACCCAAGGAAATTCTCATCGGAGCGCTTATTCCGCTTCTGTTTATCGCAGTCATTTTGTTTGGCGTCAGACGCAAACCGGCCGCACTGATACCCCTGCTTCTCCTCTTCGTCTATGCCGCTATGGGCGAGTACACAAGCGCTGCTCACAATTGTTCTTACTGCACGGATCGCACATTGCTACCGATAGCACCGCTCGCAATTGGTCTGCTAGTGCTTGGTATAGCAAGCCTGGCGACAGCCCCCGCTTGGTATCTCAAGCTATTTGGGATCGCTGTGGCGATCGTCGCCGTGGTGGCGGTGGGAGCACGTACACATCAGGAGCGATTGCGATTCGCAGACGGCGCATATTTCCTCGATGGAGCCGACGGGGCGCTCCTGTCGCACCTACCGCACGATGGATCGGTCGACCTGGAAGCATTCGGACAAGACCCCCGTCACGCACCTGGGGAGCTCGAGTTGGTTTACCTCCTCGGGTTCGAGCAAAGCCACGGACACGTGTCCGTTCCGAGCGAATACACAGACTACGGCGGTCTTGCGTATCTCACTAATTCAAACCCGAGAAACCCGCAGTTTAATCCCAACTATCGTTATGTCCTGACGAGGCTTGGTGGCGTTCAGACCGGAAGACACGTAATCGCGAGGACCGGTTCACTGGCCCTGGAGGAACGTACAGGGACACTGGATGCAACGCTCGTTTCCGGCGTCGCCGTACCACTACTACGACTAGACGGGGACGGCCTGGCATGGGTGCAAGCCCCGCTGCATATGCTAGTAGTGGGCGGGACCGACAAGCCAGCCTGGGTATCCCTTCGCTTCAAGGCGGTCGTGCCGGTGACAGTGCCTCCTCAACAAGGAGTGCGCGCACGCGTCGGCCCCAATGAGACAATCGCGGCGTGTGTGCGCACAACTGGCGTAGCCCCGATCCGCAGAGCTGCGATCACTTTGAGCTTCCCGCTGGTGCCCGGTGGTGTTCCACAAGAACCTTTTGCCGAGCCAGAGCCTCCCCAGGGCGTGCAGTTGACAGCGATGCGCACCATTAGTCACTGTTCGTTGGCGTCGTGAGGTTGGAGAGGCGGATTAGGCAGCAGGCGAACCAGGTACTGTGTAAATACAGTAAGCACCGCGCCTATCGACCTTCCGCTAAAAGCCAGCCTCAGAGCCATTTCCGTGCTCGTAAGTTGCCCCAAGGAAGCAAACGCGGATTTTCCCAGACAAGTGACGACCGTCGGGAAAACGGATTGAGTAGGTCCAGTCCATACGCGTCGGAATAGCTCGCGGATCGCCCAGCGAATCTTGTCTTCCCGAAAAGCCGGAGCGCTTACGACACTGCTTAAACCCCTCGAATGCCGAGGGATCAGGCTTTGTGCCGTTTGGCTTTCTTGTCGTGTTTGTTCGGCTTTTGTGCTTGCGTGTCTTCTTGTGCTTCTCCGACCGACGGCCCAAACGCTTTACGTTCCCTACGCGGCTTTTGTGCGGTGTGAGTTCGGTTGGGGTTGTGATCGTCGCCGATTTGCTTTCAATCGTCGGGGGCTCCGTGCCAGGCGCCGCGGAGGTTGTGAACGTCTGGTCGGAGCCATACACGGTCTGGCCATTACTCGTATTGGCCCCAATCGCCCGATAGTGGTAGATGGTGCCCGGCTGAAGAGTCGCCCCGATACTTGCCAAGTCGATGCTCACCGACCGAACCCCCAACCCCGCCGCGATGTGTTCGGGAGCAGGCTCGATCTCGGGTGCAGACGGCCCACCTATGATCGCCGCGCAGTTGGCAAACCCCGGCAGCGGCAACGGACACGCGCTCCGCGTGTTGTCGTAGCTGCTACTCGTGGCAACCTCGAACTCGTAGCTCGTGTAGAAGCCTTTCGTGTCGATCGTCGCGTTCAGTGTGGCGTCTGTCGAGGTGACACCGCTTGAGGTCTCGCTTTCGATCACGGGCGCTTCGGCGGCCGCCAGCGCCGCACTCGGCACAAGCGAGGAGAGAGCGAGCGTGCCGAAGGCGGCGGCGAGCGCACTCACCGCTACCAGCCACGCCCTTTGTGCGACCCGCGCCAGGCCCATCTTCCTACGCATCCTACCAGGCAGACTTCTGTCGTCTGCGGCTACGCGCCGGCGCAAATCGACCTAAGACCCGTTATCGCCTGGTGCAGCTGCTCGAATTCGGTCAAATCGTCATCAAGGTGCTCACCGTGCGCGATGTGATTTCGCCGATAAAGGAGCCCCTGATCGATAAGGTTAGATTGGAGTTCGTAGGGTCGGTAGTCAAGTCCGAGCGTGTTTGGGGCTGACCCATCGCTTCATGCCAACGAGGGCCCTTGCAGGCGTGCGTTACTCGGAGGGATGCTCCACGCGAGAGATTCCCGAAATTCTCCGACACCGTCTCGGGCGTGTTCGGCTTGTCCCTTTCTTCGAGCAGGTGCGCATGCCCTACGCAACATGCTCGCACAAGGCACGCCGAGCTCACGAATTAGCACCCGCGCGAATCGAGAGAGCCGCCCTATATTATTCCGCCCGATGATTAGCCAGCTCGAGACGCTGCCGGCTCACTCGTTCTTGAGGAACACTCTGAGGTCCACCGGCGAGCGTGTCACCAGCCACCAGAAGCTGAGCGCGTTCCTACTGTATCTCGCGCTGTCGATCGTCATCTTTGGACGCCACGCCGTGCGCTATCCCTCGGCTGCCTGCGTATGTGGGGTTTCGAATGACCCGGGTTCCTATATGTGGGCGTTCGTGTGGTGGCCACATGCGCTGATCCACGGGCTCAATCCCTTCGTCACGCACTATCTGTGGACGCCCAGCGGCGTCAACGTCGCGCAAGGCGCGATGGTGCCCACCGCGGCGTTTCTCATGTTTCCTGTCACGGAGCTGTTCGGCCCGGTGGTGACCTACAACGCGCTCTGCATCTTGGCCCCCGCCCTTGGCGCCTTCACAACTTTCCTGCTCTGTCGGCGCCTGATCGACAGGCCGCTGCCTGCCCTTGCGGCCGGCTACCTTTTCGGCTTCAGCTCATACGAGATCCTGCGTATGACCGGCAACCTCAATCTGGTCCTGACGTTCTTGATCCCACTGATGGTGCTCGTGGCGCTGCGCCGTCTCGACAGCGAGCTGTCGCGGCGCGTTTACATCCCGCTGATGGCAGCGCTGTTCTTGATGCAGGCGGGCTTCTCAACCGAACAGTTGGGGGAGTGCGTGCTGCTGGGCGGGGCGATGTTGATCGCCGGTCTGATCGTTGCCTCCAGAACCCAGCGCGTTGCCGTCGTGCGGCTGCTCGTTGACACGATCTTGGCCGGCTTTCTGGCGTTGGCCGTGGGAGCGCCTTTCTTCTACTACGCGCTGCTCGCCCCCGGCTTTCCAACTGGGAACCCAAGCTATTCGGACCAGTACGGCCTCAACGTGCTCAACTTCTTCGTGCCCGAAAGCGTGACAGCACTCGGCCACGAGGTTTTTCTGCCGTTGAGTTCCACATTCGAGGGTGGCGGCGGCTATTTTTCGCTTCCGCTCGTGCTTGCGTTTATGGCTTGGATCGCCAACCCGCGCCAGCGTCGCAAGCTGGCGATTCTCGTCGGCGTTGGAACGGTCGTCAGCCTGATTGGAGCGTTCGGTTCGCACCTGCGGATCGCGGGATTCCAGACCATCTCGCTCCCGTTCCAGTGGGTCAACGAAGTACGCGGATTTAACGATCTCGCCAATTCGCGATTCGTCCTCTTCACCGGCCTTGCCGTCTCGATCGGTCTGGCCGCCTGGCTCTCGACTCCGTCTCGCGGGAAGTCTTGGCGCTGGGCTGTAATCGCTGTTGGAGTCGTTCTGCTCTTTCCAGAAGTTACATACCCGTCGTTCGACGCCACGGTCAACAACCCGCCGTTCTTCTCCACTCACCTGTACCGGCGCTACCTGCGACCCGGCGAGACGGTGCTCGTGCTGCCGTTCGGCGGTAACGACATGTCGATGCTTTGGCAGGCGGAGGACGGCTTCTCCTACTACATGCCAGAGGGCTACATTTCCAGCCTGGTGCCGACGCCGTTCGACGCGGTGCCGGCCGTGGGCCAACTGCTGGGCAACATCGCGCCGTCGGCGCCCGCGCTAAAGGAATACATATCCGCCCACTATGTCAGCCACATCGTCATCGACCCGAGCCGAGGCGGCCCGTGGATTCCCCTGCTGGCCGCGCTGGGACTGCGGGGACAAGACGTCGGCGGCATCCTGCTCTACACCGTGGCTCACCCGCCCGCCGTCCATATCGGCTAGCCCTGATCTTGAATTAAGTTCCCCGCCCCGGGTGGTCCGGGGCGGGGAATGTCCGGCTGAGCTGGAGAATTGGGGTGTTGAGATCCTCGTTCGACCCGAAAGCGTGAGCGATGTCCACAACAGCGCCTGCTTTTGCTTGGAAAGGAGCACTCTGCGTGGCGGCTGCGTGGACCAGCGGCGACTCCACCGTGGAGTATGGGCCGGCCTAGAGCTTTTGAGCCTCCGCGCGACTGTGGAGCAGCACAAGCAGATGATCTTCGGTCGCCGGAGGGAACCGGGTAGCGCCGAGCGCGAAAAAGGCAACGTCGGCAGGACCCACACGAAAGAACGCTGCATCGACGTTGATGTATCTCGCCTTCAGCTTCACCCCTTCAATCGGAGGCAACTTCGCAAGGACGTGGACTGCGATAGCCCCGCCGAGCAGCTTGGCAACGGGGACGAACGTGACTCTCACGGTGTGCGACGGCTCAAGTTGATGGTGCCGTTCGAAGGCGAGGGCGCGGCCGAGAGAGCGCGCGAGGCACTTGCGACCGCCCGGCGATTCAAGCCCGGCGATCTCGGCCTCAGCGAGGTAGTCACTGGGTGCAACCACCACGATCGAGCCGACCTGCGCGCGGCGGTTGACCAGCCACAATTCCCCGCCCCCAACCGGAACGATGCCCGGCCTGCTCTGCAGACCGCACTTCAGCGCTTCGTATTGGACGGCTTCTGGGCCGAAGATGGCGCCCTGAAGGACTTTGGCTCCTGGAAGATCAGAGGCTTTCAAGTTCACGACATGAGCGAACGCGTCCGCCTCCGCCTTGGTGATCGGTGCGGTCGCGCGTCCGGACCTGGCCAGAGCGAGGTTCACGCCGCCAGTAACGAGCGCGACCAGGATGAGCGAGATGACTGCGATCCGAAGCACGGACAGCATCATGCCAGGGCCGTTCTCCGCTCCGTCGGCACGCAGGTCCTTGCGTGAGTCCACGGGAAGGTACGCCTTTGCTAGCGCTCTGTCCCCTGTAGGCACAGCGTCGAGCGCTTTGTTTTTCGATCCGAGCCTCTCGCCCGTACCCAGCCTCGTGCCTGCTCCGGGCACTGATGCACGTCATTTGACAGCCCTCCCCACGGCCGCGAGCGTGCGCTCCCACTCGCGGGGAGCATTCGCCTCCACCGACTCGGTATCGCTCCGGTGGCGCACTTCTTCAACGATCTCCGCCCTATCAGCTATAGTCGGCGCGAGCGGTGATCTGCTTCTTCGCAGGGCAGGAGCGACTATATGCTGGTGTAGCCTCGCCAGGTAGTGTGCCCAGACACCTCACGAACACACTAATTCCTGGCCCAACCCCGTGAGTTTGATCAGGCGACCAAAGTACGAGGGCCGGTCATTCCCTCTAGACGGCTAGTACTACCCATGTGTGATCGGGCGAGACAAGTCGAATCCGACGCGAGGGCCTGGCTGCGGCCCCTTGGATGCTCCGCCTCGAACACCAAGCCTTGGTGCCAACGCACCGCCAGCGGTGGCGCAATCCCTTGGGGATCGACGTGGACTCACCTGCGGGGGTTACGCCGCTCAAGCATTGCCCGCCCCTGACCGATTCCGCCACTGATCTGAAATACAGTGGCGGCCGTCGCGCTAGACCTAACTCAATAATACAGTTCAGCCACCTCTATCAAGCACGGTCGCGGTAGGCATAACGTCGATCCGACGATGCTCAACGTTTGCAAACAGTAATGACATCCCCATAGCCGCTGAGGTCATAGCGCCCAACGGGTCCCCATGAATCCAGCTGATACTCGACTCGCAACCCGCGCTCGGCCGCCAACGCTGCGAATAGGCCGCGACATCGGTGAGCGCCAACCGTGGCGGGATGGCATCTAGCCACGGTTGCGCCCGTCGGAATGGTGCACAACTGCTATTCCACCGGGCGCCAACACACGAGCGATCTCCTCAAGGTAGGCTGCCTGATCGAGCGGCGACACGTGCACAAAACATCGAACGACCATATGGCTTCAATCGAGCCGTCCTCTATGCCAGGCAGATCGCTCCCCGACCAGAGGGTGTATTGGATGTGTGCCTGATCGCTGAAACGCTCTTGACACAGTTCGAGCGGCCGTTCGCTTACATCCACTAGCACAAGACGTGAGGCCCGTTCCGCCAGAAACTTTGACTAACGTCCGGCACCCGGCCCGATCTCTAGCACGACCGCGTCCGCTGGGATCGAACGGATAAGCACGTCATCAACCAGCGTCTGCTTCCAGTCGGACGAAGAGTTCCACTCCTCTCCTCGTCCGCTCCAGTCATACCTTGACCAGCGTTGGCGGTTATCGATGGAGGAGTTCCCGCGCCAACGCAAGTGCGCTGGCCGAGCACCATACGCCGCTGCTCGGCCAGCAGGCGACGGTCCTCGACTATCGAGAGCGCGCGCCAGACCGCTTGGCGGACTCGCCCCACCAACCTACGCATCGCGCGAAAATGGAACTCAATCTGCCGTAGATGAGCGCGAGGCGGATCGTGTGCGCCTAAGCGCGGGCGGTGATCTGGCCGAGCACGCCAGGGAGGGATCGGGCGAGCCGGCGGTAGGCGTCGTGCCAGCGCTCGCGGGTTATGGGCTCATTGGGACGCCTCTGGGTGGTCGTACATGCTGGTGGACATGACATTTGGCGCGTCTGTGCTGGTCGCCGCCTTGAGATACAGGGATCGGGCCACGGACAACACCTTTACGGCGGCTCTCTTCTACAGCGGAATCCTGGGGTTTGGGGCGGGGAACTACTACATGGGGCGCACGCATCCCGCCGGCCTGGTGGTGCTCTTCTCAATCTGGGCGCTCTGCGTCGCCTTGCTCGCGTTGCTTGCTTTACGCGCGCTCGCCGCCAATCGTGTAAGTACGCGCCTTTCGTCGCTCGTACTTGTGGGTGGCGTATTGATCTCGCTCGGCGTGGCCTCCACTTCGATCGCGCAGTTTCCGATGCCGTGGACGGAACTGCGCCGTATCGCCGCCAGCTCTCCACTTCCCGCGCCATATGACATATGACGGCTGTCGCTTTTGTGCGCCGTACCAGCCATAAAGGAGAATCGGTGTTGCTCCTCGTACCGCTCGGTCATCAGGTTGCCTACTACGCTGACGTTGGAAATATTGCGTCTGTGAGCAGCCCGATCAATCTGCTCACCTACGAACAGCTGGCTGAAGCCCTGGAAGCGCTGAAGCAGGCACGAGGGAATCGTATTTACACCGTTGAGGTATATCCCGAGGTATCTGCAGCCCTCGCTGCAGATGGCTTCAAATCCACGTTGGACCCGGCGAGTGGAATAACTGAGTGGTGGCGCTAAGCCTGTTCAGAAGCGCGCCAGCGCACCGTCTGCTCCAGGTGGGCTTGTACGCACAGCTGGGACGGGGTGCGATTGTGACTTAGGGTCCCTAACAGAATGAGTTTTGGAGTTGTTGGTGGCAGATTAGTGCACAGCCGATTGTGAGGAAGGCTTCGTGGATGTCGGCGCGCCTGTCGTAGCGACGCTCGAGGCGGCGGTGTTGGTGTAGCCAGGAGATCGTGCGCTCGATCACCCAGCGTTCTTTGCCGAGCCCGGACCCGTTGGGGGTGTTGCGTTTGGCGATTCTGGGTGTGATGTCCCTTTCGCGGAGTGCGTTGCGGTGCTTGCGGCTGTCATACGCCCGGTCGGCGAGCAGCGTCTTTGGTCTGAACTTGCCGTGAGCGCCGATCGGCGGGGCGTGATCGGCGGGATGAGCTCGGTGATGTCGTGACGGTTGCCGGCGGTAAGAGTCGCGGCCAGCGGTGTTCCCTGACCGTCGCAGATCACGTGGTGCTTGGAGCCCGGCCGGCGGTGATCGACGGGCGAGGGACCGGTCTTTTCGCCCCCCCTTTTGCTCGCACATGCGAGCTGTCCACGACCGCCCTTAACCAGTCCAACGCTCCCGCATCTTGCAGTTCGTCCAAGAGCACCCGGTGCAGGCGCTCCCAAACCCCAGCTTCGTTCCAGTCCCGTAAGCGACACCAGCACGTCATCCCCGACCCACAGCCCATCTCTTGGGGCAGATCCTCCCACGGGATACCCGTCTTGAGAACGAACAGGATGCCCGTCAGGGCCTGCCGATCGGGCACCCGCTTGCGCCCTGGATACCGATACCGACGCTCCACACGCGGCAACAACGGCTCAATACGAGCCCACAACCCATCACTGACCAAAGGTTTCGCCATGGACACCGTCTACGACAACAGCATCCCAAAACCTCTTTTTGTTAGGCGCTCTTAGTCAGTATGGACGCTGGTGGGTGACTGGTCCTCGGCGTTCGCAGGTTCGCGGGTTAGCCTTGCGGTTGTTACAATCGCTTATCAGTGACCGACATTACCTTGATATAGCAGTAGTACCTTGATATCAGAAATCGAATACCAATGTTGATTTTTGTTCGTGATCGCGTACGTGCGGCGGCGCGACGTTGTCGCTGGACAGTAGAAGACCGCCGCCTAACGGCCGAGCAGAGGCGCGGCGTGCTCGGGCCGGCGCATCTGCGTTGGCACGAAAACTCACCTGACGAGCATCGTCGACGCTGGGGCGACTATGACTGGAGTGGGCGCGGCGAGGAGTGGAACGCCTCGACCGAGTGGAAGGAGGCGCTCATCAAAGAGGTGCTTGAACGCTGGATTCCCGCAGCGACCGTCGCCCTGGAGATCGGGCCGGGCGCCGGCCGTTGGTCCCAGACTCTCGCAGCGCGTGCGTCGCGGCTCGTCCTCGTGGACGTAAGCGAGCGACCGCTTCAGCTATGCCGAGAACGGTTCAACGGCGATACCGGCATCGAGTACGTCCTCTCTTCCGGCCACGATCTGCCTGGCGTGGAGGATGGCTCAATCGACGCCGTGTGGTCGTTCGATGTTTTCGTTCATCTGGCTCCCGGCGATCAGGCCGCGTATCTTCAGGAAATCGCGCGTGCGCTTGTGCCCGGCGGAACAGCCGTGGTGCATCACGCGGACGGGCGCAATCGCGGGGAACTGCCGTCGCGCCATGGCTGGCGTGCTCCGATGTCGCGGGACCTATTCGCAGCGCTCGCGGCCGAGCGCGGCCTTCGGGTCGAGTGCCAACTTGATCGCTGGGGACCGGACGGGCGCTATGACTTGAGCGCGTATGCTGATGCAATCACCGTGTGCAGGCGTTGAAACTCAGGAAAGACTGTCTACGCCGTCCCGGTTCCAAGATCGACAACCGTCGACGTCCACGTGCGGCGTTCAGGAGATGACCGCGGAACGCATCTGCGGAGTCTCCCTGACCGGATAATGCCGACATGACGACTGGACTAGCGGTGCGACGAGAGCGTGGCGGCCGGCGACGTGGGCGCCCGACGGATCGCCGGGCGAATCTTGTCTCCCAAAAAATCCGACCGCTCACGACGCTGCTTACAGACTCTCGGCTTGCCGTGGAACGAGCCCAACCCAAGAGGGCCTTTTAGCCACTTGTGCAAGGCTTATCAGCCATCTACGCGCCACGAAACAGCCATTTGGGGAGTGACGTTTGACCACGCAGCTCTTCGCGCGTCGCATACGGCCGACCGTCATTGAAGCCTTGACGGACGCACGCGTCGTGCCTATCGCTGGCGCCAAGCAGGTCGGCAAGACCACACTCCCCAAGGAAATAGCCACGAGCGAGCACCCATGCTCACGCTCGACGATCGGCTCACTACGCCCCGAGCTTCACCTCGAAGTCCGCCCGACGTCCGTCAAACCCTGTCTGCCCGGAAGCGACGAATTCGATCGCGCCCTGTTCGCGAAGATGGCAAAGGTCGCGCCCCAAGCTCCTCGTGGAAATGCCCGTGTACCACCGGATATCGCCGGTATTCGGTCGCTCCAGTCACTCCCACAGCCCGCTGATCGGGACAGCCCAAATGCGGTCGCTGAGGGGAATCGTTTGTCGGCCGGCATAGAGCACCACACCGCCTTGAACACGGTGCTGCGCTCATCGCGTAGCTTGCGCATCACGCGCCAGTCGCTCTCCCGGATCGATGCCCTGGCCTTCACCTCAACCGCCGCCAGCTCACATGACTGGGCCTCGAGAACGATGTCGATCTCATCGTCGTGAACGCGATAGTGGCGCAGAGTCGATTGTTGCGCAGCCCAGCTTTGGTGCTTGAGTATCTCCATACCGCAGAACGTCTCGAGCGCATAGCCAGTGACTTGATCGTCCTCGGCGATCCGCTGCTCATTGACACCGAGCTGCTGGGCAAGCAATCCCGTGTCGGTGAAATACACCTTGGGTGTGTGAAGCTCCCGCGAGCGTAGGCCAGGGCGCCAAGCCGGAACAACGTGAAGCAGGAACACGGTCCGCAGCAGCCCTACGTAGGCACTGACGGTCTTGTCGGAGAGCTGTAGATCGCGAGCTAGCTTGCGGTAGTCCAAAAGCTTGGCGGAGCTTATGGCGAGCAGCCGCAGCAATGTGGGCATCTCGACCAACTTTTGGGCCGAGGCGATGTCTCGCAGGTCGCGCTGCACGATTCCTTGAACGTAGTCGCGATACCACTCCCGACGCTGGCGCTCGTTGAGTACGCGAACAGCTGGCGTGAATCTCCGACTGCGCAAGCGGCCAGAGTTCGATCATACGGACCCGTCCCGCCAGGGACTCCGATATGCGCGGTGCGGTGAGGACGTTTGCCGAGCCGGTGAGTAGAAATCTCCCCGGGGTGAGATCCTCATCGACCGTCTGCTTTATGGCGTAGAGCAGGTCTGGGACCAGTTGAACCTCGTCGATCAGCACGGGTCCGCGCAACCCCCCGATGAAGCCGTGTGGATCCCGGCGGGCGGCGTCCCGGGTGGCCTGATCGTCGAGTGTGACGACAGTCGCTGGATGGTCGTTGGTGGCGACCTGCTTGGCAAGAGTGCTCTTGCCAACTTGCCTGGCACCCAGCACAAGAACCACTCGACTGTAGTCGAGGGCCTCGACGACAAGGGCGCGCGCGTGACGCTCGATCAACATGAAGGTCCTTGCAAATGCGGAGAGGTTGCCCGCTGTGGGCGCGAGGCAGACGCTCCCGGGCTCCGTTCGTGAGGTCGACGGGGGAGTGAGCTGCGAGATTCGACTGGACCTCACGATCGGCACGCGCACAGCAAAGGTCCAATCGGCCTGGCACTACATCGATCCGGACGCCGCACCACGCTTGGTAAACACCTTCCCGACCCCCTAAGATAGAACTGATGCCAGCTATCCACGAAATCACCCTGTTCGACACAGTCGAGTTGACCGAGGCCATCGAAACGGCGCCTGCCGGATTGACGGGTGGAGTGGTCGATCTGCTGGACAATGACAAGGCGATGGTCGAGGTTATGAGCATGCTGATCGAGCCCTTGCTCGACCGTATCGTTGTCGTGCCGCTCGCGAAGCTGCGTCGGTCGACTGATGCGCCTCGATAAGAGCACAGCCACCTCATCGAGGGTCACGGTCCAAGCGCTCCTATTGGGATGATATGGATTCCATCCTCGCGCACGTATCCGTAGCCGGTCCTGACGATCACGCCGAGTGCCACCCTTGCGGATCGGCCGGGCGTCGGAGTCGGTTATCGACACCAGACGATCTTTGATCGCGAGTCCTACCTGTCTCACTCCCACAGCCCGCTGATCGGGATAGCCCAAATGCGGTCGCTGGGGGGAATCGTTTGTCGGCCGGCATAGAGCACCACACCCGCCTTGAACACTGTGCCACGCTCATCGCGTAGCTTGCCCATTACGCGCCAGTCGCTCTCCCGGATCGAGGCCCTGACTCCGCTGCTCGCAGACGCCGAGCTGCAGATGATGCAGATGCGGAGCGGATCACCTGCAAATGCGGAATGTAGGCTCTGTGGGCGCGGCGGCTGTGAACATCCGGTTGGAGCTCTCAGGGCACGACGCTGAATCGGAGACTGACCGACCCAGAGCGCCCGTCGGCGTTGCTTGCCATGAGAGTGACCGAGTACGATTCGGCGGGGAGCTTGCGGTGCCCCAAGACGCCACCAAAGGCGATCTTTGTATAGGTCGGCATACTCCGGTGATCTATCCGATCGGCAACCCCTATACGCCTGGCGCTGGCCGCCGGGCCGGCAATCGCGCTCGCCGATGTCAAGCGAGCGCACGACCTGGTGCAGCTGGAGCTCGACGAGAGCTTCTTCCAGGTGCGCATCGGCAGGGCGAGCCAGACAGAGCTCGACTATCTCTCCGCGATAGCGGACCTCGGCGACGGTCCCTATCGCTCGGGTGAGATCGCCGCCAAGCTCGGCCGCCCACCGCGGCGAGTGTCGCACCGACCCGTGGGCGCCTGATCGAGAAGGGCCTCATCTACAGCCCCTCCTACGGTCTAAGCGAGTTCGCTGTCCCCCACTTCCAAGAGTTCATCCGACGGCGCTTCCCGCTCAGGGATACGACCTGACCGCCGGGATCGGTGGGTTGAGGAACAACTCCACATCATCGTGGTCGGTCAGAGCAAACGCCCCACGTGGGTCTCGCTTAGCTTCAAGGCTTCCCGTGACCGTGCCCGCTCAGCCCGGATCCGGCAACCTATAGTTTGTGAATTACAGAGATTTATCAGCCTATAGGTTGCAACATCCTCTTGTATGCTAACCTATAGGTATGCAGCGATCCGAAAGAGCCGCACAAGCTCGACGTGAGCTGGACCGAAAGTTCGGAGCCGCCGACCTCGCGCCAGTCGAAGCACGCCCTCGTTCCGGCTGGATACGTGCCATCCGGGGAGCGCTGGGGATGAGCCAAGCCGTGCTTGCCGAGCGCCTCGGGGTGTCGAGCGCAGCTGTCAACAAGCTAGAGCGAGCCGAGCTCCATGGCGGTATTACCATCGGGAAGCTGGCGGAAGTAGGCGCCGCACTCGACTGCACGCTTGTCTATGCCCTAGTGCCGAACTCCACGCTGGAGCAGACGGTCATGAACCAGGCCCAGGCAACCGCCTCGCGACTCCTTGGGTATGCCGCACGCACCATGGCCCTCGAGGCGCAGGAGATCGACAGCGGTCGACAAAGGGAGGCAGTCGAGCGCTACGCACAGCAGCTTGTCGCTAACGGCAAGCTCTGGCGCGCGTAACGAAACCGCTCAGCACGCGAGCATGAGCACCCCACCCGCCGATCAGCCGCTTCCTCGCTTCAATGCACGCACCATCGGGCCAGAGCCACCGGGAGCGACTCCCATCGAAGATGAGGAGCTGGAGGGCCTCATACCGGACTTCGTGGCTACGCGCGCGGACCTCAACCAGGTGGAGTTCGAGAACATCACGAAGGCGCTTCCTTGGGCTCGACAGCAGGCACGCTCTCTCGGGGCAGCAGGGATACTCGACTATGGATTCATGCTGAAACTGCATCGCCGCATGTTCGGCGATGTGTGGAGATGGGCGGGAACCCTACGGCGGCGCGCCACCAACATCGGCGTCGAACCCTTCCTGATCCCCACTCAATCCCAGCTACTGCTTGACGACGCGACGTTCTGGCACACCCGCGGAGTATTCGGATCCGACGAGCTGGCAGCTCGGATCCATTGCCGGTTGGTCAGCATCCACCCTTTCAGCAACGGCAATGGTCGCTGCACTCGGATGATGGCCGATCTGTACTTGACCTCAATCGGAGCCGAGCCATTCACCTGGGGCAGCGCCAACCTCGATATAGATGGGTCGAGTCGAGCGACATACATAGCCGCGCTGATCAAGGCCGCAAATACCGACGCATACAAAGACCTCGTGAGGTTTGCCCGGGGCAACTGAGATTGCTGTCGCCGCCGATCGATTGACCAGCCCCTGTCCTTGATGAAGAAGGCACCCGCCGAGTAAGAGGCACGCAGCGCTACTACGCACACGGCGTTGGCCCTAGCCGCTGGCTGCTGGTCGTCGTAAGCTGTGAACAGATGCCTGCGCGGATCGTCTCCGCGTTTGCCAACTGGAAGGACCCCAAGCTATGGAGCGCGTGAACATAACGATCGGGCGACTGAGCTTTGATCACGCCGACTACGACGCCGAGAACGACGTGCTCTACCTGCATGCCGGCAAGCCGCAGGCGGGCGAGGGGGAGGAGACGCCGGAGGGCCACGTCATCCGATATTCGCCGGGAACTGGTCGCATCGTCGGGCTTACAGTGATGGGTCCGCGCCGCATCCTGGCTGGCAACGGACGCCTGGTGGTCACGATTCCGGATGCGGTTGAGACGACTGCCGAAGTCCTCGCCCCGGCCCTTGCCGCAGTCTGAAACACTGCGGCAGTCGCTATCGTAATCCAGCCGCAGCGAGCTGAAGTCGCGACCGAACCACATTGAATCCGGCTCCAGAAAGGGCTGATCGACCACCTTCATGCCGTGGAGCGTACGCTCCACGATGCCATCGGCCTTTGCTGTTAACAGAGACAGCGGTCTGATGCTAACGTCAAATAGTCAGAGTCTTTCCGTTTAGGAAAACTACTGTGGACTTCTGTAGTGTGCGCGCGATGCAACACGCTTGTCTGCTATCTGACAGCAAATCCGCTGCTCGCACACACGCATGGCGGTAGCGCAGGGGCCTGTCACACCGCGCCGCGGCTATCCCCGCTGGTTCTATACGCGCAACGACACGTGGAACGCCGAGCGCATCGTCGAGGCTATACGCCGGTGGGCGAGCGAGACCGGATCTCCTCCGCGCTCGTGGGAGTGGTGCCCCGGCTCGGCACGCAGCGCCGGGTTCATGAGCGAGGCCGAGAGCAAGTGGGAGCGCGAGCACCCCCGCTGGCCGGGCAACACAACGGTGTACCGCTACTTTCGCTCTTGGTCTGCAGCGCTTGAAGCCGCCGGCCTGCAACCGTTCGTCCGCCGCGAACACGACCTCCCGCTGACCGAGCGCGTCGCGCGGGCGCAGACGATGTCAGCGGCGGGCGCCTCTGTGTCGGAGATCATGGCGGAGATCGGCGTGAGCCGCGTAACCGTCTATGGCTATCTGAAGGCGCATCCCTGCTCGGAGTGCGCAGGTCCGGTCGTCAGAGGCGCCGAGCTCTGCCACCGCTGCGCAACCCGTCGCGGCAATCCCAAGCGCTGGAGCGCCCAGGAGCTGCTCGACGCGGTCGCGGCGTGGGAGCAGCTCGAAGGACGGCCACCCACCAACGTGGACTGGCGGCCCACCAACAACGGAATACCCAACCGCTGGCAACAAGAGTTCCCCCACTGGCCGCCCGCGAGCGCGGCGAAGATCGTGTTCGGTAGCTGGACAAGCATGATGGCCGCCGCCGGCTACCCGCCATACAACCCGCCGTGGAGCCCCCAACAGGTGATCGACGCGTTGCAACGCATGGCACGCGAGCTCGGCCGGGCTCCCACCAAGGAAGAGTGCGACGACTCCCCCGACGGCTACCCGTCCGCATCCACCATCAAGCGCAGATTCGGCTCGTTCACAGCAGGCATCCGAGCCGCTGGCCTAGAGCCGATCGGCTACCGCCGCAGCACGCGGGCAAAACCGTAGAAAAGCCCGCTGCGCTCGGCAAGGCCCGTGACTCGTGGCCATGCGTGCCGTCAGCAGCTGCTCGCTGGCGGACCCTGCGTAGCTGGTCTCCGGCCGCCACGGTCGAGCCGCTCCAGAGCATAATGCGATCGGATGTCGCTCTCTGTCTGTCTCATCACCGCCGATCCGCCGTCATGCGTCGCGGCGGCACTCGAAGCCGTTGCGTCCCTACGCCGACGAGACCCTGATCGCTGCAGACCCACGCCTAGGAGCAGAGACGCTCGCCGACTATTCCAAGCTCGCAGACCGGCTATTGAGGATCGATTCCTGCTCCTATGAGCAACGTCTCGGCCAGTTGCACGGACAATGCACCGGCGATTGGATCCTGCGACTGGACGGCGGCGAGCTTGGGAGTCGGGCGTTCCTGAGGAGACTGCCTGAGATGCTGGCCTCGCAAACGGTGCGGCAGTTCTGGGTGCTGCGCAGGTGGCTGTTCGGCGATGAGAAGCACTACATCGACCAGCACCCCTGGTCGATGGACTTCGTGAGCCGTTTGGTGCGCAACGACGGCACACCTCTCCAACCGCCTTTTACTTCCCCACACGCGGGACCATCGGCTCCGCATGAATATGTGACCGAGCCGTTTTACAACCTCGAGCTGCTGCTCGAAGATGAACGCCAACGACGCGACAGGGTCATCCGCCATGAGATATTGCGACCCCATCTGACGGCGGTCGGAGGAGGGCGCCTGAACGAGGCCTTCTACTTGCCCGAGCTGCGCAAGTCACTGCACATCCAGCCAGTACCAGAGGAAGACCATGCGGCGATTGCGCACGCGCTCGCCACCTCGGGAGGAGCCACAACCAGAGACGACGGCAACCCGGCTGTCTTGGGTGTGGAGGGACCGAGGCGGGCGTTGGCGGGGTCGGTTGTTCACGAGGTTCCACTTAGCGCGAGGATCGAGGCGTATGAGCCCACTGTGTCGTTTACACCCGTGGAAACCAGAGCGATACTCGTCTATGTGACTAACCTGGGCGCGGAACGTTGGCCGGCGAGCCTTGAGCAAACACCCCAGATACGGCTCGGCTGCAGATGGCTGCAAACCGACGGGGCGCCTCTCGAGGAGACTGGGCCTCGCTCACCGTTTCCCCGGCCGGTTCAGCCTGGCGATCGTGTGCTCGCCGCGGTGCACGCGCAAGCGCCCGCCCAGGTGGGCGACTACCTGTTGGAGGTGGACGTGGTCCACGAGCACCTTCGCTGGTTTGAATGCCAGGTTCGCCTGCCCGCACGCGTGGTTGACAGAAGGGATCTTCCGCAGGGCATCACACCGCTTCGTGAGACTCCCCGACCTGGCGGCGCGCGCTGGCGACGGCTGCGCATACCGCGCACGATTCACCGCGTATGGCTCGGCGAGCGGCCGATGCCCGCGCGCGAAGTGCGCTTCGGGGAGACCTTCGCGCAATGCAACCACGGCTGGACGGTGCGGCTGTGGACCGATGAGGACTTGCCCACGCTCGACATCGGTGAGAGCGAACGCACGCGGGCGCGCAGCGCCTCTGAGCTCTCAAACCTCGTGCGCTACGAGGTGCTGCATCGCTTTGGCGGGGTCTACGCGGATACTGATTTCGAGTGCCTGAAGCCGCTGACTCCGATCCTGCGCGGGATCGACGCGTTTGCGGCGCTCGAGGCTCCCGGGCGCGCCGCTGTGGGACTTCTCGGCTCCGTGGCCGGCCATCCGGTCTTTGGACGCGCGGCCCGCTTGACGCGGGAGACGCTGGGCACCGGCGCGCACTCGGCGGACGCCAACGGTCCCTACTTCTTCAGCCTGCTATTGGAGCAGGGGCACGATCTGACGATCCTCGAGACGAGCATGTTCTATCCATACAGTTGGGAGGAGACGGTCAGCCCGGACATGACGTTCCCCGATGCCTACGCGGTGCACCACTGGGCCAAGAGCTGGGTGGATGAGGAGCGGAGAAGTTGAGGGCACTCATCGCCGGCTGGTTCAGCCTCCGCGATGGCGGCGCCACCGCGGGAGACGTGCTGGTGCGAGATGCGATTTGCCGATGGCTGGAGGAGCAGGGGATCGCATACGACCTAGCGCAGGAGCCAAGACTCGGAGGAGGGGTCGACTGGTTTCGCGTATCTCCCGCTCGCTACAGCCACCTGATCTTCGCCTGCGGGCCAGTCGGCCCAGACCTTGCGGTCCGCGAACTGATCGACCGCTTTGCCCTTTGCCGTCGAGTCGCGATCAACGTCTCGATGCCGGTCGAGGCAGACTGGAGACCATTCGATCTGGTGCTCGCACGCGACGGAGATGGGCGCCCCAGACCGGACATAGCTTTGGCTGCTCACACCGAGCGACCGCCGGTGATTGCGCTGGTGAGGATGGAAGCGCACCCCGGAGCGAGAGTGGACGTGGCGCACGACGCCTTCGCCCGCCTGCTCGCCTCGCGTGAAGTGGCGAGCTTCGAGGTTGACACGGTCTTGAATCCGGACACTCCGGGCCGGCGAACGGCCGGCGAGGTGCTCGCACTGCTCGGGCGAGCCGATGTCGTTCTTACGACACGGCTACACGGGCTTGTGCTGGCGTTGCTCCAAGGCGTGCCGGCCATCGCGGTGGATCCGGTATGGGGAGGAGCGAAGGTGCTGGCTCAGGCTCAGGCGCTCGCGTGGCCGGCTGCCCTCGCCGTCGATGCGATCGACGATATTGAGCTGGAGCGACTGCTTGCGTGGTGTCTGACCTCTGAGGCCCACGAGCGAGCCCTCGCCTGCGCGCGATCCGGCGCTGGCGCCGTCGATGAGATCCGAGCAACCCTCACAGCGCAGCTGCGGCAAAGCCTCTGATCGCCGATCCGCCGGCCAGGTTTGAGAGCAGCGACACCTGCTGGGTTGCTCAGCGGCCAAACCGCGACGCCCAGGGGATCAGCGGCGTGGAGGCGGCGAGCGTGCCGCTGGTTGGTGCAGCGGCCTGTAGAAACCCAATTGTTGTGGCAGCGCTGTAGCCGAGCCTCCCACCCATGTCCTCGCGGGTGCCGAGCAGCTGATCTCCATTGACAGGGTGCATCCAAGAGAGCAGTTGCAGCCGTCCTGTGGTGGGACTGGTGTAGAGGTAGCCGACCGGCTCACCGACGGGCAAGATGTCGCGATCGGGCCCTCTGTGCATCGCCTGCAGGCCATCGACCGCCCGTCTCAGTGTCTCGGTGATGCGGGCATCGAAGGTCAGCAAATCGCGCCAGCGCTGCGGGGCCAGCACCCAGCGCAGAAGGACACGCGCATCCAGCTTTGGCGGCATCGGCCTGTAGCTGTCGGTGTGGAGCAGTCCCTCTTGGGTTATCCAAACAGGAATGCGCCCCTCGCCGGACTCGGCGAGCAGAGCCCCGAGCTCCTCGACCCGGGCTGCCCCCGGGTAGGGCGGGATCGTCCCGGCGGCATAACGGTGGCGACGGGCGAGCGGGTCGAGCAGGCGCACCAGACCGACCAGCGTGTGGTCTTGCTCGGGCGGCGGCTGCCAGTCCGCCGCAAGTGAGCCGACGCTGAATGCTGGTGCGGGCTGAGGTGTGGCCGACTCTATTCCGTAGGGGTAGGAGACGCCTTCGCGCAACACCGCAATAGCAGAGTTGGTGTGGTTGCGAAACACGCCACTGGGAGACGGCGATCGGGACGAGCCGGGCCACTCGCGTTGACCTTTCATCCAAGCAAGTGTCGCGCTCGCGCGCTCGCGGACCGAGGGACGTGCGGAGCGACGCAGAACATGCATGACGACCTCGCGCACCGCTCGATCCTCCTCGGAGTCGCCGAGACTTTCGGCGGCTTGCATCCAGTAGAGCCGCTGCAGCAACTCGGAGAGGCGCACCTCCGACAGCGCATCGAGGTCGATGCGATCGGGAAACAGGCTTGCCTGCGTCAAGGCGCCGGCCGCCTGAAGGCTCATCATCGTCCACAGGCACTTACGACATCTACCACAGTTGCCGGCAGTGTCTTCTGAGTAGCAGACCTTGATCTGGCGCAGGAGCTCAGGCCGTAGCGCCGCTATCTGCGCAACCTTGCCCGGACGGCCCAGCTCGAGCCCGTGGTGGTCGAGCTCCAGCCACTCGCTCCCGAAGAGCGGGTCGAGCAGCGGATGCGAACCCGCGGGGCCCGCAACCGAGTAGGTCAAGCCGCTCGGAACCACCACCCGTCCAAGACCGCCGCTGAGCGACTGCGCCATGAATGCGATACCTGCCCCGTGCATGTCCTGATAGTCGATCAGCTGCGCGCCAGGGTCGCGCAGGTTGGTGGAGATTCGCAGCACCGGCAGGCCTATGAACTTGGCCATCTCCTCTACGATCGCCGCTTCCCGCTTCCTCACCGACTCCTGCTGGCACGGTGCGAGCGTGTCACAGAAGATCAGGTGCGTCAGCGGCCTGCCGTGTGGTACGAGCGCACTGTAAATCGAGTCCACGCCGCGAGAGAACAGGCAGCCGTGGCCGTGCTCAGCCGCGCGAAGTGGAAGCTCGTCGCGTACGCGCACCCGGCAGCGGCGCACAGCCGGATCCCAGGAAGCGTAGATCGACTGGATGCGCTCGGTCGCGCGCAGCGTCAGCGCGGACACCGGCGCATCTACGTAGAGATCCTCGCCGCGATAGAGCGCGAGCGGAAGGGCTGCGAGCATGTAGGAGGTGGCGTCGCTCCCCCGCGCTTGGAATCCCTCGGGCACCTCGATGCGCAAGCGAAACTCGCCACCCACCCATCGCAAGCGCGCGGAGCGCTCGACACGCCCGGCGATCGAGCGTGTGTGCAATTCGTCGACGATCATCTGAGCGGCACGCTACAACGCTGCTCAACACCGAGGCCGGTGCCCCGGCGCGATAATGCACGTGATGTCACTGTCTGTCTGCCTGATGACCGCGGATCCGGCGTCTCGTGTAGCGGCGATCCTCGAGCCGCTGCGCCCGTATGCCGAGGAGATCGTGATCGCCGCCGACGCTCGTGTCGAGGAGCCCACGCTCGCCGGCTACGCCTCGATTGCCGACCGGCTCTTTCGCATCGAGTTCTCCTTCCCCGAGCGGCACATGGCATGGTTGTATGCCCAGTGTCAAGGCGACTGGATCCTGCGGCTCGATGGAGACGAGCTCCCCAGCCAAGCATTCCTCAGACGACTGCCGACGATGCTCGCCTCGCGGGAGGTGCAGCAGTTCTGGGCTCCCACGGCGTGGCTGTACCCCGACTGCAACCGCTTTCTCGCCGGCTTGCCCTGGTCGACGGGGTTCGTGCCCAGGTTGGCACGCAACGACGGAACGCTTCGCTTCAGCGGATTGACACACGACCACGCCCAACCGGTGTCCCCCATCGAGTATGTCGAGGAGCCCTTCTACCATCTGGAGCTGCTGCTCTCCACCGAGCAGGAGCGGCTCGACAAGATCGTGCGCTACGAGGTTGCTCGTCCTCGATTGTCGGCCGCGGGGGGAGGACGACTCAACGAGGCCTTCTACCTTCCGGAGCTGCGCGACTCGCTGGAGCTGAGCGCAGTGCCCAAAGAGGACCGTGTTGGGATCGCGCAAGCGCTCGACCCGTCGTCTGTGCCTGTCCAGTCGGCACCCACAGCGGACATCCCGCTCGTGTCATTGGCGGAGATGGATCGCCTGTGGGAGGGGCGCCGGGTTGGCGAGGACGCCTACCGCACACGCATCGAGCTTGGCGAATCCTCACCGGCGCTCGCGCCCTCCGAGCACCGTCACATGTACTTTCACGTGCACAACGAGGGCAGTGAGAGCTGGCCCGCGCAACTGGACGCAAAGCCGGCGATCCGCCTCTCTTACCGTTGGCTCGATCCAGACGGGAATGTTCTGATCCCCGAGGGACACCGCTCGGCTTTTACCCGCCCGGTGAGACCCGGACAGAGCATCCTGGCGCCCGTGCACGTCGAGGCACCGCCGCTCGCGGGAGCCTACGTGCTCGAGGTCGACGTGGTTCACGAGGACGTGCGCTGGTTTGACTGCGCTTGTCGCGTGTCGGTGGACGTCGGCAACCCCGTGGGACTTACACCCACCGGCAGGCGACTGCGCGAGACATGGCTTCCCGACGGGCAGACGTCGCGGATGCTCATTCCGCCGACCGTCCACCGTGTATGGGTCGGCGAAGATCCGATGCCACCGGAGTACGAGCAGTTCGGCGCAACTTTCAAGCGACACAATCCGGATTGGGAGATACGACTGTGGAGCGAGAAAGATCTGGATGAGCTTGAAATCGGCGAGGGTGAACGCAAGCGGGCGCGCACGCACTCGGAGTTGTCGAACCTGATGCGCTATGAGGTGCTCAGCCGCTTTGGAGGCGTGTACGTGGACACCGATGTCGAGTGCCTGCAAGCGCTCGAACCGCTGCTAGGCGGTATCGAGGCATTCGCGGCGCTGGAGCGCGAGGGGCGTGTGGGCAACGCCGCTTTGGGCTCGGTGCCCGGGCATCGCGCTTTCTTGCGGGCCGCCAGGCTTGCAAGGTGCACGCTTGGAACTGGCGCACATTCGGTGGACGCCAACGGACCGTACATGCTGAGCCTGATACTCGAGCAGGAGCCGGAGGTGACGATCTTTGGCGCACACCTGTTCTACCCCTACCGCTGGGACGAACCCGAGCGTCGCCATGAAGCGTTCCCCGACGCTTACATGGTCCACCACTGGGCCAAGAGCTGGGCGGAGGTATGGTCGTGACAAGCGATCGCAGCATCTACCTCGCCCTCGATGAGCTCACGCGGCGTCACACGCACTTCGACACCACGGCGCCGGCACCCGACGAGCCGCTTACCCGCTATGAGTATCGCTGCTTCTCCCAGAACGGCGAGGACGGCGTGCTGGCTGAGCTGTTGCGCCGCGTGAGGACAGCCAACCGCTGGTTCGTGGAGTTCGGCATTCAGAGCGGGGTCGAGGGCAACTGTGTGTTCTTGGCTGACGTGTTGAGATGGTCGGGCCTGTTCATGGAGTCACACGACGACGCGTTCAACGAGCTGAGCAGGAAGTACGCGGCCAATCCTGCCGTACGCACACAGCGTGCGCATGTGGGGCCGGAGAATGTGGAGAAGCTCTTTGCGCAGGCTGGCGTGCCCTCGCAGTTCGCCCTGCTCTCGATCGACGTGGATGGCAACGACTATTGGATATGGCAGGCGCTCGAGAGCTATTCCCCGAGGATTGTGGTGATCGAGTACAACGCGCAGTGGCCGCTCGAGGCACGCTGGGTGCAACCCTACGATCCCGAGCGTGCGTGGCAGGGCACCGACAATTACGGCGCGTCGCTTGGCGCGCTGCGGTCCCTCGGCGAGCAGAAGGGGTATCGCCTGGTACACACCGAGCTGACTGGCAACAATGCGTTCTTCGTGCGCGCGGATATTGATGCGGTGATGCCGGACCCAGACGTCGTTCCGCTACGAGCGCCGAATCACTTCCTGGTCGGCGGGAGCCATCCGGCGCACCCGGAGCCCGTGCCCGCAATCGTCGACTTGGACGCGGGTTGAGGCGATCAAGGTCACGGTCGGGCGACCGCCGCTCGGCACAAAGGGGGCCTTGAGTTCGGTCCTGGATTCCGCTGGCAGATCAGCAGTGCTGACGTGCCGGCCCCGTCGCGTCGCTGAGGCCGCGAAGCAGCCTTATTCAATCGGGTGATAATCGGGAAGTCGCGGTGTGGATCCCGATAGCTCCTCCAAGCGCGCGCGCATCGCGGCCCCGGTGGCCTGCGGGGAGAGCTCTCGCGCGATGTCCTCGCGCGCCCGCGCCCCAATCGCCGCCGCCTCCTCGGGTCGCTCGACCACGCGCCGCATCAGCTGCGCGGCGTGCTCCACGCTTGGCTGCGCCCACTCGCCGTCGGCCGGATAGATCTCACAATCCGACCCCACTAAACCGATCTCGTAGTCGACCGGATAGCTATTGGCCGCGTTCATGAAGTCGACGTTGCCCGAGTAGCCGGTGGCGATCACAGGCTTGCCGATCGCCATCGCCTCGGCCATCGTCAGGCCGAAGCCCTCCGAGCGGTGCAGCGACACATAGCAGTCGCACGCCGCCATCAGCCCGTCGCGCTCCGCGCCGCTCAGCGAGCGGTCGATCACGTGAATGTCATCGCGCCCGTGCGCGGCCCACAGCACGGCCTCCTCGGCCAGCGGTCGCAGCGGCGCGTTGATCGTCTTGATCAACAACTGTGGCCCCTCCCCCGGCTCGAAGGCCCGCTTGAACGCTTCGATCAAGCCAACCGGGTTCTTCCGCTGGATCGTGCTGAGGTAGTCGAACACGAACAGGAATAGGTAGCCGTCGGGGACACCCAACCGAAGGGGCTCGCTTGCCAGGGCGGGCGCTTGGACCGGGGGCGGCAGCGCGATCACGGGAACTGAGGTCGCCGCGCCGATGTTCTCGGCCATGAAGCGCGAGTACACCCAGATCTCATCCACCAGATCGAAGGCGGGGGCCCAGCGCGCGGGAATGCTGTTGGTCTCCCACCCCCAGATGCCGATGCGAGGGCCGTGGAAGTAGCGCTTTCCGACCCGATCGACGAACGCGGGAAGCTCGTCGGGGTTGACCGCCACCAGCTCGAAGCCGTGGAGGCCGTCGTGGAGGAGGTCCTCGAACTCGTGGCGCCCGTAATCCGCATCGAGCTCGTCCGGCAACTGCATGTGTTCGAGCGCGACGGTCGCGGTGCTGGTGGGCACCCCCACGACCTTGAGCGCCTGCGCGTAGCCGCGCGCGGCCGATCCGAGACCGAGCGCGTGACCAAGGTAGCCGCTGACACGCACCGCCGGACACGCCGGCGGCGAGGACAACCGCGACGGCTCGGGCTCGGGGCGCTCACGCTCATCGCCGGCTTGCCCGCCGATCTCCTCAGGCGAGGGCAGCACAGGCATGAAGCGCTCGGGGATTTCGAGCTCCTCGCCGCCAAACGCCCGACACCAGGCCACGTACTCGGCGCCGTCGGGTCCGTCGAGATCGGGATAGACGCGCATCACGTCCGGGCGCTCGCGAAGCACTCGATAGAAAACGTAGCGGGTGATCCCATGCGCGGCGCCCCGCGGCGCCGGCCCGGCAAGCCACGCCGTAAACGCCTGTGAGCCCTGATCCGCGAACAGGTCTCCGAAATGCTCGCCAAGCGCTGTGGCACGGCTGTGCAGCATGTGCAGCACCTCGTCGTAGATGAGACCGTTGGCAAGCCGGCGGCCCACTTCATAGCTGTCCTTGCTGGCTCGCCAGCCGGCCTGGCGCAGCTCGGCGGCGTATTCGGTGCACAGCTCGCGCAGAGTCGCCGAGCGGCTGACGCGCACCCGACTCGCCGTCGCGCTGAGACGGTAGGGATGGTCGGGCTCGAAGCCCGCGAGGTCCATGAAGCGCAGCGGCTCGCCATCGACAGTCACTCCCGCCGGCGTTGACTCGAGCACTCGCTCATGCAGGTTCCACGCGCTCACATTGCACCCGGGATCGTCGAGCACCACGGTGGCGAACCGCGCGGGAGCGAGTTCCAGCATGCGCGCAAGCCACGGACGGTCCTCCGGGCGTCCGCGCGCCTCCGCGCCATCCAACGATCCGAGCATCGCTTCGAGATGGTTGGCCCACCACTGCAGAAAGCCGCGCGCCTCCGGGCCTCCGTCGACCCCGATGATCGTGTCCGAGATCCGCCCGAACCGTTCCAGCTCGACCACAGATGGACCGAGCCCGTCGTTCGGAGGATCGTGGGTCGTGCGTGGGGCGAGCAACACGCTGTGCTCCGACAGCGCCTCGGCGATCGGCTGGAGATCGCCTGTGACCCACACGGTGGGTGGCAGGTGCAGCACGGGGCCGCCTACCTTTCTGGAGTAGGACTCCAGAAAGCGCGGCAGCACCAGCGGTATCAGGTCGAGCTCGTCGTGGCAGGCGATCAGGGCCTCCACGTCGACTTCGAACCCGCTCGCGGCGGAGTCCAACAGCACGGGCTCGAAAGTCGAGGCGCCTAATCCCTCGTGAGCGATCAGCACGACGTCGAGTTGCCACCCGGGAAGATGGCGACGCACCGACGCGGCGAGTGCACCGGCCTGTGCAACGGTTGTCGAAGTGGTGAGGCACACCAAGCGCACGGGCGACATCGTTCCACACCGCTCCCCCGGCACCGGGCCCCGGCGATCGACGCTATTCGGAGGCTGTGCCCGAGCGCGGCGCGCTCGCGACCACCGCGTAGGCGGGCGAGCGTAGGCGCGCCTCCTCGAAGCTGGCGAACGTCGGCGCGAACACGTACGCCGATTCGAACCCCGCGATACCGCAGATCGCGAGCGCGACCTCGGGGAAGATCGGATGCTGATGGGTCAAGTCCACCCAGAACGTCTTCAGCGAGGCGACGCGGTGCGGGTTGACCGTCTCTGCGATCAGCAACCCCCCCGGGCGCAGCTTGCCCAGCGCCAGTTCCAACATACGCCGCAGCTGCTCGTAGGGCAGGTGCTCGATCACCTGCGCGGAGAAGATCGTGCCGAGCGTGCCATCGGGAAGGCTCGCCAGATGCTCGTTGATGTCGGCTTCGGCGACGTCCAATCCCCGCGCCTGGCAGCGCGCCACCATGCCGCCGTCGCCGTCGACGCCCGCCGCGGCGATGCCCTCCTTGGCTAGTAGCGTGAGAAACTCGCCGCGCCCGCAGCCAAGGTCAAGCACCGGCTGGTGGTCTCTGACAAGCTCGAGGTAGGGACGCTGCACGTCCAATACGCGCTCGGAGGGCCCACGGAACAGGTCCTCAAACGCCGCATAGTCCGAGCCCTGCTCCTCCAGCCACTCCCGAGAGCGAAAGCCAAGCGCCTCCCCCACCGGCGTTTGGAGCGCCTGAAACGGAGCGCCTGCCATGTAGGGGGCGGCGTTCAACTCCTCCCGCACGGCGTCGATCGTCGTGAGGGCTTCGTGCGCCGCACCGGCGACTGCTGTGGTCTCCGTGACGGCGTCCTTGCGCAGCTGCTCGGCGGTGAGGATCAACTCGCGCGCCAGATCCTCCAGGCGCTCGATCTGCTCCGAATGGCGTTCGGCGAGGTGTTCGAGCTCCGCTTCCTGCTGGCGCAGGGCGCCCACGATCTCCCCGTCGACTTCGCGCTGGTGGTGGGTAAAGGGGTGCATTAGCCGCAGCACTACCCGGCGCAGCAGCCCGCGCGGGCTGCGCGCTGAAAGCCCGGGCACGGGAGCCGGCCCACGCTGGACGAACTCGGCGGCCCGCGCCAAAGGTGTGGTCTGATCCTCAGCGGTCATCGCAGCGGCGAGGCATTATCGCTGAACGCCCGCACGACGCCCGGCCGCGGAGATCATGAGGACGAGCCACGACGCCGCCCCTCGCCGCGTCCCAACAGACCCAGGGGCGCCAGCGCCAGCGCTCCCAGCTGCCCACGCGACGCGATTCGCATCAGCGCCCGCTGTTGCTCGATGCTCAGCAGGCCGTCGCTGTCGATCAGGGGCAGACCGAAGCTGACCCGCTCGGCGAGCGAGTGATAGGCGTCCTGGTACTGCTGCGCGGTCAGCTTGAGCTTGGCGATGTCTTCGTCCAGGCGCACGATGTACTCCTCACGATCGAGCTCCTGCCAGACCCGGGGCGCCGCCTCAGAGGGCGGTGCGATCAGCGCCTGCTCATAGACAGCACGCAAAGCTTTGGCGACCTCACCCCAGCCAGGCACGGAGTGCTCGCGCAGCCTACTCAGGTGCTCGTCGCGAGCAGGCCCCTCGCTCAACAGCGGAAGCACGGCGCGCGCGCTGGCGTGAACATCCCACGGGATCAGGCTTGCCGCGTCTGGAGCGAGCTCCGCCAGCGACGCCTGCGCGGCAAACAGGCACGGCAGGCCGGCGCGTGCGGCCTCGAGCGGGATCAGGCCAAAGCCCTCATACAGCGTCGGGTACACAAGCGCGCGAGCATGCCCGTACAGCCAGCGCTTGCTCGCCTCCTCGACGGGCCCCAGGTCGACGACGTTGCGCGCGAGCTCGGGGTCGCGCGCGAGAATTTCGCTCTCGCGCTCGCGCGAGGATCCGTGTGCGACTCGCGTCCCGCAGAGCACCAGCCCGCCCTCCCAACCGAGCTCTCGCAAGGCCGCGAGCAACTCGATGGCAAACGGTCGGTTCTTGTGCGCGTAGTCGGCCCCCAGGCACAGCAGAAACGGCTCCTCCGCGCCCAGACCGCCAGGAGGATCGCCGACCAGCCCTGCGGGCTCGAGTGCGTCGGCGCCAATCCCGACCACGTGCACGCGATGCTCGGGAAGCAGATCCTCGGCCAGCGCGTCGCGACTGGCGTGCTCGGAGAAGAAGACCACCTGGTCTGCTCCCGCCAGCGCCAGTCGGGTGGTGCGGCGGTATGCCCGCCACGCATCGACGCTCGAATGGTAGGTGTCGTTGTGGTAGGCGATTAGGTCCTGCTGGCCGACCACGATCCGTCGGCCCAGGAGTCGCAGCAGCGCGAGATCGTCGGGAGTAAAGACTTGCTGTGGCCGATGCACTACGTCGGTGACCGAAGCGTTGTCGACTGCCTGCTCGTAGGTGAGCAGCTCGATCCCCGGCGCGGTCGCCAGCGCATCGCTCGCACGCGCGGAGAAGTCCGGCGCGATCACCGCCCTCACGGTCAGATCGGGCTCGCGCGCCAGCGCCAGGATCAGCTCGATCACGTAGGTCTGGGTCCCGCCGACGCTCGCCGTCAACGATCGCGCGTCGATCGTCACAGACAGTCCGCACAGCGCGGTGCGAGCGCGACCCAGAGAGCGCCACAGCGGCAGCGACTCGTCCTCGCCCAGCGTCTCCCGGACCGGGCGCGTGGCTGCCACGCCGGCCAGATCCTCTGTCGCGTGCCGCCCAACTCCCTCTCCCGCGAGCGTCCGCTTGTCGAGCTGCCCGCTGGATGCCGGCTCGCCGTGCGGCGCAATCGACGCCGGCCCACCCCGCTCACCGGGTAGGCCGAAGATGAGCACATCGTCCGCGGCCACGTGGATTAGGCCGAGCGCCGTCGCGCGCCTTGCCATCCCATCGAGCGCAACGCACAGTGGCAGATCGCCCTCGAGCGGACCCGCCAACTCCCAGACCGCACGCCGGATGTAGACGCAGCCCGGTCCCATCGTCGCGATCCGCGGGTGCAGTCTCAGAGCGTTGTCGCGAACCTGCCGTGCCGCCCGCTCGGCGACCTCGCCGCCCGGGCTGAGCGCCGATACCGATCTCAGCTCCGTCGGGAATGCAAGTCGCGCAAGATCGGCATGGGCCAACAATCCAGGCTCATGCGACTCGACAGCCAACAGATCCACACCGCCGCCCCCAATCGACAGCGGCGTGGCGCTGGCTACAACCGAGTCACTGGTGGCGGCCTCGCGCAGGCGCTCCAGCCACTTCGAGGTGACCAGGCACCCGGGCACGACCACAGCCAGGTCGGCGGGCCAGCTGACTCGCATCGCCTCGTTCACAGCGGCGACCTGGCCACCATCCCGCACCACCAAGGCCATCATCCTCTGGCCTAGCTCGACCGGGAGGCCCTCGACGATCTCCTCGATCTGTGCGGCCGGTCCGGCAATCAGGATCGGGACCGCGGGACCTGAGCGCTCGAGAACACCGCGTACGGTGGCAAGCGTCGGCTCGTCGGCCGCCAGCACCGGTATGCAGATCACGGCCGAGCCCCGGTCAGGCACAAGGTCCAGCTCAGAGACGGTCGTAGACGTCATCGAGCCTCAGCACTGTAGCCCGCTCACTGGTCGAAGGCCACTACTTGACCAACACGGCCGCGTCGATCTGAACGATCATCTCCGTGACGAGAAGCGCGGCATCGTCCACCTCCTGCACCCCAAAGCCCTCTTCCCGAGCCATCTCGCGATAAGGAGCTCGCCAAGACCCGTAGACAGTGATCCTCGGCGGCCATGGATGCTTATTACGAGTCTCGAAGATCCGCACACACGCCTCGCGCACGCGCGGAAGATCGGTCTCACCGAGCATGTCGCGTAGCAGCAGGAGATCGATCAGACCGCGGAATCTGTCGTTCTCGGGGCCCGCCTGGAATGTCTCAGTGCATGCGTGCAGCTTCTGTGCGATCTGGTAGCGGATACCCACGACTGCGACCAATTCCGGCTCCGGCAGGCCCAGCTGGGAGATGCGCAGGGGCTTGACATACTCGATCTCGAGAACGTCAGGACTTTCTGCGGGCGCGATCTCCAGCGGCACTTGCGCCCACCGCCTGCCTCGATAGTCGATCAACAACTGCAAGCGCTGGGTGCTTGTCTGCCCGACCCGCTCTGGCTCGGCGCGTGTGATCGCGAAGTCACCGACCGGCTCGCGAATCGCCCGATCAAGCCGGTCGAGCCATCTGCGAAAGTCGGTCCTAAAGACAGCATCTAGATCTCTCGTGGCGCGAGCACGGAGGCCTGCCCGTAGCTCGATCATTACCCCACCCTTGACCGGGAACAGCGCCGTGCCGGCGTCATCGCGAGCGCGATTGAGCGCAGTCGAGATGATCATGTAAGACACCGAGCGCATGACCCTCTCCGGTAGCTGACTCGTCTCCTTTGCGTAAGCCGCGATCCAACTATGCAGCACCTTGACGCTGTGAGGCGGCTTGTCCTTGGGAAAGCTCATCTCACCTGGTGTCCAGGTCTCGCTCGAGCTGCCGGGTCGTATTACGATCGATCAGACCGCGCTTGCCGGCTGCCTCGATCGCTTGGCGGATCAAGCCCTGCCCGAGATGAGCCTCTACGCCGTCCAGAATCGCACGCAGTGGCGTGACGACAGGGATGCCTTCGTGCCATCCGACATCGACGGGCAGCAGATCGCGATGATGCAAGCGGTAGACGCTCGGCGGGACGCGAGTCACCCGATAGGTCTTCGGCACCGTGATGTCGATGTGCGCGGGATTCACGTCGCAAAGGTCCCGCAACGCCAGGGCACTGGCATGGGAGATCACACCACGCGTGCGGTGGGGCCACAAGATCGCCTCCATGTACTGATCAAGCGCAGTGGAGGGCACCGCTGGGAATCGATACAGACCTCGATCTACTCGCTCCACCACACCGCGTGCGGCCATCGCAGGGAGCCGGTCCTTGCCGATCCCCATCTCGATGGACTCATCGGCGGTGACGTAGCCGTATTGATCGCTGGCCAGATCGAACAGAGCGTTGTATATCCTTCCCGGCACGACACAGATTCTATTGCATTTTGACTAATTATCTGCATTCTATGCCTGAACCGTCGCATCCCTGCGAACGCGGAGAGCTAGGCGATGCAAACGGGGAGATAGGCACTGAATACGTGGGGGTAGCGGGGGCGCCGGGGTGAGCCATCGATACCCTACCCCCGATGGCCCTACAGACCAGCGACGCGATGACACCGGCCCTGGCCGCCCACGACGTTCAGAAGACCTTCAAGATCCCCGAGGAGCGCACGCATACGCTCAAGGAGCGTGCGCTGCACCCACTGCGCCGCTCGCGCCACGACGAATTCAAGGCGCTCAGCGACATTTCCTTCGCCGTGGCCCCCGGGGAGTTCTTCGGGATCGTCGGGCGCAACGGCAGCGGCAAGAGCACGCTGCTGAAGTGCCTGGCGGGCATCTACCGTGTCGACGCCGGGCAGATCTGGTGCAAAGGGCGCCTGTCGACGTTCATCGAGCTGGGCGTCGGCTTCAATCCCGACCTCGCCGCCTACGACAACGTGGCGCTGAACGGCATCATGCTGGGTCTCTCCCCAAGCGAGGCTCGCGCCCGCTATCAGCGCGTGATCGAGTTTGCCGAACTGGAGGAGTTTCAGGACCTGAAGCTCAAGAACTACTCCTCGGGCATGCACGTGCGCCTGGCCTTCTCGGTTGCGATCCAGGTGGACGCCGACATCCTCTTGATCGACGAGGTGTTGGCCGTCGGCGACGCCGCGTTTCAGCAGAAGTGCTTCGACGTGTTCAACCGCATGCGCGACGAAGGACGCACGATCGTGTTCGTAACCCACGACATGGGTGCTGTGACCCGCTTCTGCCATCGAGCAATGCTGCTCGAGCGCGGCGAGATCGTGACGATCGGCGACCCGCGCGATGTTGCCGACCGCTACCTCGAGATCGCCTTCGGGCGCAACATCGCCTATGAGGAGGACAAGGACGTTGGCAGCTCCCGTATGGGCGACGGCGCGGCACGCGTCAGCGACGTGTGGCTTGGCGACGACCGCGACGAGCGCAGCGCAATCGCGCCCCAGTCTGAGCCGCTCACGCTTAAGGTGCTTGTCACCTTCAATGAGGACGTCAGCGACCCCGCCGTGACGATGTCGCTGCTCAACGAGCACCGCCAGCCCGTGGTGGTCGCCACCACGGCGGAGAAAAGCGAGCGCACGGGTGAGTTCACCGCCGGCGAGCGCGTGTTGTTCGCGTTCTCCTTCCACAACATGCTCGCCCCGGGCCGCTATCACCCAGTACTCACGATCACCCATCGCGGCTCTGGCCTGAATGTGATCGACCGCTTCGCCGGTGGCATGTCGTTTCTCGTCAGAGGCGTCGTCGCGAGCGGAGGCATGGTCGAGATCCCGGTGCAGACCGAGGTCACCCGGGGCGAGCTCGTGCCGCCCGCGCCAAACGCGATCCCGACGGTCGAGCAAGCCCGATGAGCGCGCCGACGCTGTCCGAGCCGCTGGGTCAGCCGATCCGCGGCCCACGAGCCCTGACCGACGATTGGCCGCGCTTCTGGCACCTGACATACAACATCGCGCGCAACGAATTCAAGCTGAAGTTCTTTGGTTCGGCACTCGGTTATGTGTGGCAAGTGATGCGACCGCTGCTGCTGTTCACCGTGCTCTACATCTTCTTCGTCGTGATCAGCAAAGTTGGCAAGAGTGGCCTCCCAGGCGAAGCCAAGTACGGCGTGCAGCTACTCGGTTCGATCGTGCTGTTTACCTTTTTTGGAGAAGTCACGAGCGCCGCCGTGCGCAGCGTCGTGGATCGTGAGAATCTAGTGCGAAAGATCCAGTTCCCACGCTTGGTCATTCCGCTTTCGATCGCCCTGCTCGGGCTTTTTAACCTGGCGATGAACCTCGTGGTGGTACTTATCTTCGGGCTTATCTCCGGCGTGAGGCCAATGCTCAGCTGGCTTGAGCTGCCCCTGATTCTTACGATGCTGATCCTCTTCTCGACCGGCGTCGCGATGTGGCTGTCGGCGATGTTCGTGAAATTCCGCGACATCCAGCCGATCTGGGAAGTATTCACACAGATCCTCTTCTATGCCTCGCCGCTCATTATTCCGGCCGAAACCGTGCGAAGGGAACTCCGCCACCACCCGGTGCTGTGGCACATCTATCTACTGAACCCGCTGGTCACCGTCTTCCAGCAGTTCCGCCACGCGATGGTCAACCACGGGACGCTCAGTGCGGGGCAGCTGTTCGGGGGTTGGATCTACCTGCTCGAGCCACTCGCGATCGTGGCGATCGTCCTCCTGGTCGGCTTCTGGGTCTTCAACCGAGCCGCCCCCCACATCGCTGAGGACCTCTAACCCACCGCGACGCGGACAGGACGGCTAGCTTTGCCCTGGCACGACCTCGCTGGAGACCACCGTCTCACGCGGCCGCGCGACAGTCTCCAAGAACCCCTCAAGCGCGTCGATACGCCGCTCCCACGCATACTCGGCGGCTGTCTCGATCCCGGCTCGCCCGACGCGCTCGCGCAACTCGTCGTCGCCAAGCAACCGCGCGAGCGCCGCGCTGACGGCCTCGCGGCTTGCCCGCGGCATCAGGCAGTTCTCGCCGTCCACGCAGAAGTCGCGGTTGCCGTGCGCGTCGGTACACACGACCGCGCCGCCGGTTGCCATCGACTCGAGCGCCGGTAGGCAGAAACCCTCGTGCGTGGATGTCTGGATGAAGACCGTGGCCTGGCTGAACAGCTCACCGACCTCCTCGTCGCTGGGCGACACCACGTAGCGCATACCCTCCTCACTGGCCAGCTCGGGCTCGATCCCAAACATGCACAGCTCCGGCCGCGGCTTGGGCAGGGACCGCCACGCATCGACTGTCAACGGCAGGTTCTTCAGCGGGTTGGTGCGCCCCAGCGCAAGCACCATGTCCCCGCGACGCTCGACCTCGGGGCGGGGACGGAACGTGTCCAGGTCGATGCCTGGCGGAATCAACTCGGCGTCCAGCCCAAGCTCTCCAAGGCGCTCGCGGTTCCATCCGGAGATCGTCATGAAGTGAAACTCGGGACGGTAGGAGTCGAGCACCGCGTGGCGCACCGACTCGTCGTCGGGGTAGTAGCTGGTCTCGATGTCCTGTACGAAATACACCGGGGTGCCGCGCAGCACACTCGCGTACCACACCGGCATCGCCGTGTTCCACCAGGTAGCGACCTTGATCGCATCCACCGGGGCGAGCTCCTCCACCAGTTCGTCGTAGAACTCGAAGCTGTGCACCGGCACACGCAAATCGAACCAGTCGGGTTGCTCGCCAAGCGTGTAGAGCGCAGCCTCGTGGCCGCGCTCGGCCAGGCGATTGAGGTGCTCGAAGATGTCGCGGTGCCCACCGCCGACGCCGGTGCCCTCGGTGACGTACACGATGCGCAGCTTGCCCTCGGGCGTGTGCACATCGCGCGCGTCGAAGAACTCGCCCCAGCGCTCCCAGAACACGCGCTGTGACTCGCGCTCGCGCTCACCCACGTCTGTGCCACGCGTTTGCGACTCGTGGTGGTAAAGCGAAGCTCCGGGGAAATACATGACGCGCATGCCCGCCTGCCATGCGCGCAGACACCAGTCCACATCCTCATAGGCCATCGGGTAGCGCTCGTCGAGCAGCCCGATCCGCTCGATAGCCGCCCGGCGCACATACATGCAGGCGCCTGTCACCGCGAGCACCGCTCCGGGGATCGCCGCAGGGCCCCAATCGGCTGGCTTGAAGCGATAGCGATGGTCAAACCACTCTGGCGCGCCGAGGTTGCGCGCGGTGCCAGCGAACTGGATGCGTCCGTCGGGATACAGCAGCCGCCCCCCCACGATCGCCACGTCATCCTCCTGGGAGGCGGCGAACTGTAGGCAGGCAAGCCAGCCCGCGCGTGCCTCCATGTCGGAGTTAAGCACGACCACGTCGAGCTGCTCGTCGGCGGCTCGCAGACCACGATTCACATTTGCGGCGAACCCGCTGTTGGACTGCCCCTCCACAACCTCAATGCCCTCGATCGCATGCAACGCGGCCACGTGCTCGGCGCCGCTTGCGTCGTCGGCCACGACGATGCGCGCCAACCCTGCCGGCACAGTGCGCTGGATACTCGCCACGAGCGTCGCCACCCGCTCGGCGTCGCGATAGCTGGGAATCACGATGCACACCGGCCGCCCGTGCGTGCGATACCAGGCGAGCGCGTGCCGGTAGCTGTCCTCGCCGGTGCGCGAGCGCAAGCTGAGGCGGTGGCGCAGCGGCGTGAAGCGCAAGGGGAATGTGAGCACGCGATACAGCAGCGTGCGCCAGCCCAGGTAGCGGTAGGTCAAGTAGATGCGCCTGCGCAAACCCGCGAGCGGCCCTTTGAATTCGCCCTCCAGGGCATCGGCGGCGATCTTCTGCGAGGGTGCGATCGACGCGCGCTTTTGCTTGGTGTCGTGGTCGTTCACGTGCGGTTGTCCCGTAGATCTAGATCCAGCGGCAGGAAGCTGGTGCGGCCCTCCAGCGACAGCCGCCGTCGCGCCCAGGCGGGCAGCACACTGGCGCGTGAGCCGAGCAGCGCGCCCGCCAAACGCAGCACATGGTGACGGGTCGCCGCCACGAGCGTCGCTTGCCGGCGCACCGACGGCACGCCGCCCGCGAGCAGCTCGCGTCGCGTCGCGCCCAGCTCGCCACGCAGGTTGCGTACCACGCGCACGGGCGAGGCGGGCTCGCGCCAGCCGTACACCTCGCGCAGCCCGCGCCCCTCGTCAAAGGAGCGGCGCAACTGCTCGCGGGAGCTGTAGCGGTGGGAGTGCAGCACCGCCGCCTGCGGCACGAACGCCTTCGCGTAGCCGGCGCGCAGCATGTCGATCGCAAGCACTCTGTCCTCGGCGTAGGGGACCTCACGGAAAGGCACGCGCTCCCAGGCGCCGCGCGCGATACAGGCGTTGGCGTCGGTGAAGAAGCCGCGCCGCCCAATCAGCTCCACAGCCGGCAACGAGCACGCACGGCGCGCCGTTGCGCCAGCGCTGCCATCCGCGCCCGCCTCCTCCGCCAGCGCTGAATCCAGCCGCTCCACCCTCGCGAGCCCGTCGAGGGAAAGCGAGCGAAACCAACGCTCCAGTTCGATCCGCACCGCCGCAGGCGCGTCGGGACGTGGACGGTATGGCCCATACACGATGCCCACATCCTCGGCCAGCTCGAACCCACCGAGCAGTCGCTCAAGCCACTGCTCGTCTGCCGGCTCGGCATCCTGGGTAAGCAGCGCGACGTGCTCGCCGCGCGCCTCGCCGAGCAGCAGGTTGCGCGTGCCGCCATGACTGAAGCGCTCGGGCGCGATCTCGAGTACGCGCGCGCCGTGCGAGCGCGCCAGCGCGACAGACCCATCACGCGAGCCCGAATCGCACACGAGCAGCTCGTGCGCGACGCTCTGGCGCGCAAGCGCCGCGAGCGTGCCGGCAAGCAGCGTGCCGCCATCGCGTACCGGGATCGCAACCGTGACACTCACGGACGCACCACCTCGACCCAGTCGGCTTGCATGCCGCACAGCGTGCGCCAGTGCGATAGCGCGAGTGTGCTCAGATGCCCGGGGCTCGTGCTCTGCAGCTCCACCGCACCAAGCTTGCCAGGCCACCATTCCCCCGGTCCGAAGTGCCGGTGGCCCGCGGTGATGGCCACGCGCGATGGGTACTTGCCGGCATGCAGGTACAGCGTCGCGGCCCGCAGCCACTGCCCGGGCGTGTTGGCGCCCGACACCGACCCCACGGTATGCCCCGCGATCTGCACCTGAGCGGGTCGCGGGAAATCGCCTTGTACCCACACCCGATAGGTACCCGAGCGCTTGACGTTCAGCACGCCTTCGGCATGTCCGCCGGTGTGCGTTTCAAGCACACCCGGCAGGTTTGGATCTGGGGTCCAGCCGCCCGAGCGGGTTGGATCGGAAATTGGCGCATACCAGCTGACTTCGGGCGCGATCGCCACCACCAGCTTCGAGCCGTGGGGGGCTTTCGCCACGATCGGTGCGAGCGCGGTGCACTGGACTGTTTGGGAGGGGCTGTATTGCTGTTGCAGCGGCAGGTGTTCGAGTACTTGCGGTGAGGCCACTCGTTCCCAACCAAGGTAATAGGGGTTTTCATACACGAGCTTGTAGTTGGCGGGCGGGCGACTGGCCGAGGGCGAGCGGCGCGTGACGATGATCGGATATCCCTCCACGAACGACAGCAGCTCTTCGTCAAGGTCGAAATAGTGCCCGTAGAATTCCGTCGGCGCACGCAACTGCACCTGTTGCGGGGTAAGCGCCTCAAACGGAACGCTGATCTTGGCGGCGCGCGCGAAGTACTTGGCGTATTCCTGAAACTCGTTCCACAACACCAGGCCGCGCCCAGCGAAACGATCGCCGGTCTGGCGGATCGCTTCGACCTGGGCCGTCGGCGCCACGCGCGCGTGGCTATAGGCGAGCACGTCGGAGGCGATGATCGCAAGCGTTACCCCGCCCGCCGCCAGGACCCCGAGGAGCCCCACACGACGGCCGCGCAGGCAAAGCAAGCCCGCGATACCGGCAAGCACCACCAGCGGGCTGCACATCGCAAGCAGCTTGCCCTGCGCATAGGGACTCACACGCGGGTAGACGATCAGCAGGATCACCCCCACCATCCCAATCGCGATCGGCACAGCCAGCTGGCGTCGCTTCAGCGCCCACACGATGCACGGCACGATCGCGAGCAGCACGACGACGGTCGCGAGCGCGGTCAGCTCCCCCGCGCGATGGGACGCGATCGCCAGACGATATTCGCCGGCCAGCCATACACCGCCGAGCTGGCTGAGCGGCAGCACCCGCAAGAGCTGGCCGAACTGAGTGGCCCCGACGCCAGTCGTACCCTGACCGGCGCTTGCGACGTTGAAGAACGTCTTGAACGACAGGAGCGAGGGGATCGACAGCAATACAGCCAGGCCCAATCCAACGGCAAGCGGGCCGCTCCACCGAATGCTTGGACGGGCGCCACGCACGAACATCAATCCCAATCCCAAAAAGAGCACGAGCGCGCCGAGAAACGGGACCGCCACCGCGTTGTAGCTCGCCATCGCCGCCGCCGCGACGACCGCCATCAGGATCGCCCCCACGTAGGGACGCCCGAGCGCGATCGCCTCGCGTCCGAGCGCCACCCCCGCGCACAGCGTCGCGAGCAGCCCGATCTCCTTGATCGCGCCCTGCATCGCGTACTGATAGGTGAGGTTGGCCGCCAGTGCCGCCGCGCCCGCAAGCGCCGCGCGGCGTGGGCTCAACAGTCCACGCATCGCGCTCGCCAGCGCGACCGCAGCCAGTGCCGCCATGCTGGCGATGAAGCCCTGGTAGAGCACCGCCACGTCGGTGCCGGTGAGCGCGCCCAGCGTGCCCAGCAGCGCCTGCGTGCCAAGCGGGTAGCCGCTGTTCAGGTAGGACATCAGGAACTGCTGCGCGCTAGTGAGCGGAATGTTGCCGAGCGTCAGACCGTAGCCCTGAATGTGGCTCGCAAGCAGCATCTCAAACGCGGAGTCGTTGACGAAGCCATAGCCCGACCAGGTCCAGTGCCCGTAGGCGATCACGGGCAGCATGTAGAGCACGTAGATCGCGAGTCCCGCGGCACCCGGCCAGCCGGGGTTTAGGCGTGTGCGCAAACCGTCGGTGGCGAGCGCGAGCCCGGCGAGGGCCACTCCCGCCAGCAGCGCGATCGCAAGCCCGTCGCCCGCGCCCGCCGCGTACCCCGGGTAGATCAGCGCGAGCGCGACGCACAACCCCAGCGGCAAGAGCAGCGCATTGCGCAGGCGCACGCGCAGCACGCGCTCGAGCGCCAGTCCGCAGCCGAGGCACAACACCCACATGACCAGGGGCGCCCCAACTACGGCCATCAGGTAGCGCACGTGCCGCTGACCTACCTAGACGCTGCGGCGCAACCCGAGAATGCTGAGCAAGAAAGAGGAGAAGAAGATTTGTATACCGACGATCAGCAGCGTCGCCGCCACCACCGCCATGTGTTCATCGGCCAGCGAGCCCAGACCATGGGAGATCCACGTGCCCACGATGATCCCGCCAAGGATGAGCCCCATCAGCACGAACAGACCGCCCAGCGCCAGCCCGTGCTCCAAGCGAAAGCGCGCGCGCATCTTGTCAAACCACGGATCGCGCTCGCCCATGTAGTAGGTGCCATACGCGTGCGCGCAAAGTCCTAGTGCGAGCACCTGTGTGCCGACCACCATCAACAGCGCCCCGCCGATCAGCGCGTGGATGCCCCACGAGCGTCCGAAGAAGTCCAGTCCCCCGCCGACCAGCGCCACGATCAGCGTGCCGATCCCGGCCAGGCCCATGCCGGGCACGATGAACAGGTGCGTGGGGCTGTGCACGAGCAGAAAGCGCAGGTGGCGCCAGCCATCGCGAAAACTCGACAGCTTCGACTCGCCGCCACGCGGGTGGTATTCGATCGGGAACTCCGCGATCCGCAGTTTCTCCTTGGAGGCTCGAATCACCATCTCTGAGGCAAACTCCATGCCAGTCGTGCGCAGGTCCAGGCGTGGCAGCACGTCGGTGCGAAGCGCGCGCATCCCGCAGTGCGCGTCCTTGACGCCCGTGCGGAAAAACAGGTTGAGCAAGCCCGTCAGGATCGGATTGCCGATATAGCGGTGAAGCCACGGCATCGCGCCGGGCTGGATGTTGTCCATGCGATCGCCCATCACGAGCTCGGCGCCACTGTCGAGCTCGGCCACGAAGCGGGGGATCTCGTTGAAGTCATAGGTGAGGTCGGCGTCGGCCATCACGATGTAGCGACCCTTCGCGGCCGCAAAGCCCGCCAGGTAGGCGCTGCCATAGCCGCGTCTTGGTTCGGACACCACACGCGCACCCGCGGCCGCCGCAAGCGCCGCCGAGTCATCTTCAGAGGCGTTGTCCACGACCAGTACCTCGCCGTCGATGCCCGTACGCTCGAGCACCTCGAGCGCGGTGCTGACGCACTCCTCGATGTTCTCCTCCTCGTTCAGGCAGGGGATCACCACCGACACGAGTGTCGATCGCGGCTCCTCGGTGGCCTCGACGCTCGCAGGCCTGCTCTTCTGTGCGGTGCTCATGGTCTGATTCGTCCCGCGCCCACTCGTTTGCAGGTTCGGCCGTCGCGAAGATAACCCTCCACGAGCCGAAAAGCAGCGCACCGCGTATCGAAAACGGCGCGCTTTTCGCTCCCAGATCCTATCGGACAGCCCGGAGGCGCCAAAGCCGCGGCACTCGCCCGCGCGAGTCGGCGGTTATTCTGGCAGGCGCTCCACATGCGCGTCTGCCTGATCTACGACTGCCTATTCCCCTACACGGTGGGCGGCGCCGAGCGTTGGTATCGCAACCTCGCCGAGCGGCTCGCGGCCGACGGGCACGAGGTCACCTACCTGACCCTGCGCCAGTGGCCCCGCGGCGAGCAGCTCGATCTCGACCCACGCATTCGCGTCGCCCTTGCCGGTCCGCGCATGGACCTCTACACAAGCTCCGACTCAGGCACACCCGGCCGGCGGCGTGTCCTGCCCCCGCTCGTGTTCGGCGCCGGTGTGCTGTGGCACCTGCTGCGCCACGGTCGCCGCTATGACGTCGTGCACACTTGCTCCTTCCCCTACTTCTCGCTGCTGGCGGCCGCGCTCGCGCGCCCGCTCGGACGCTACGGGCTGATCGTCGATTGGTTTGAGGTGTGGAGCCGCGACTACTGGCACACCTACTTGGGCGGCATCGGCGGGCGCATCGGCGAGCTCGTGCAGCGCCTGTGCGCACTTGTGCCCCAGCGGGCGTTTTGTTTCTCACAGCTGCACGCGGCGCGCCTGCGCGAGCAGGGTTTGCGCGGGCCGATCGCGGTGTTGCGCGGACTGTATGGCGGGTCGGCCGAGTCGCCGCGCGCCCGCCAGGCCGAGGCGCTCGTGCTGTTCGCCGGGCGCCTGATCCCCGAGAAGCGCGTCACCGTCGGTGTGGCGGCGGTCGCACTCGCGGCGCGGCGGATCGAGGGGCTGCAGGGCGTGTTCTACGGCGACGGCCCCGAGCGCGAGGCACTGCACCGCGCCATCGCCGAACACGACGCCGGCGACTTCATTACCGCACCGGGCTTTGCCGGTGGCGAGCAGGTGGACACCGACATGCGCCGCGCCCTGTGTGTGCTGTTGCCCTCCGAGCGCGAGGGCTACGGCATGGTCGTCGCGGAGGCATCGGCCCATGCCACCCCCGCGATCGTTGTAGCCGCGCCCGACAACGCCGCTGTCGAGCTGGTGCAAGACGGCATCAACGGCGTGGTGGCCGCAAGCGCCGACCCCGAAGCGATCGCCAACGCGATCGTGCGCGTGTACGAGGCGGGCATGACGATGCGCGAGAGCACGGCGCGCTGGTTCGCAGAGCACGCAGAGGAATTGTCGTTGGAGTCATCGCTCGAGATCGTGCTGGAGAGTTACGACGCGGGCGATGCCTCGCGCCCGAGCGCCCTGCGATAGCTCTGGAGTGTCAGCCGCGCGGTGCGCTCCCAGGTGAACTCGCGCGCTCGCCGTAGTCCCAGGGCGCGCAGGCGCTCGACCTCGGGCGCGTCGGAGAACAGGCGCTCCAGGGCCACCGCGATCGCGCGCTCATCGTTAGGATCGAACAGCAGTGCCGCCTCGCCAGCCACCTCCGGCAGCGAAGACGCGCTTGAGCAAGCGACCGGTACGCCGCGTGCCATCGCCTCGAGCACAGGCAGGCCAAAGCCCTCGTATAGCGACGGATACACAAACGCTCTTGCCACCCGCCACAACCCCTCGAACTCCTCGCCGCTAAGCCAATCCAAGAAGCGCACGTCACTCTCTACGCCGGCGGAGCGCGCATGCTCGCGCAGCTGCGCCTCGTGCGCGGTGGGGTAGCCGGGCAGCACGAGCAGCGGACGGCGCTCGGCCGGAATCAGCGCAAGCGCGCCGATCAGCGCGAGCAGGTTCTTGTGCGGACGCTTCGCCGACAGGCTGAGCGCAACGGAACGCTCGCCAAAGCCGAGTCGCTCGCGCAGCTCACGCTCTGACAGGGGCTCGCTGCGCGCCACCGTGCCGATGCCCAGGGGCACCACGTCGATGCGCTCGGCGGACGTGCCGAGCAGCTCGATCAGGTCGCGCTGAGTGCTGTGCGAATCGACGATCACCCGATCGGAGCGGCGCACTGCCAGCGGCACGAGTGCACGCATCCCCAGGTCGCGGATGCCGGCGTGCGCCTCGGGAAAGCGCGCGTAGATCAGGTCGTGAACGGTCACCACGCGACGAAAGCGCCCGCGCGCGGGCGCGGTGCTCGCGAGACTGTGCAGCAAATCGACGCCCGCACGGGCCGCCAGGCGCGGCAGCAGCAGTTGCTCGCCAAGCACCCATTGCACCCGGTTGCGCGCGTTTACGGGCACGGTCACCGCCGGCAGCAGCTCGCCCCACGGGCCGTCTTTGGCGGCGGCGGCCTCGCGGTTGATGAACGCGGTGAAACGCACGTCCGGAGCGGCCTGGAGCAAGGCCGGGATCGTCTCGCGCGCCGCGACCTCCATGCCGCCGGTCTCACCGGGCACGAGGAAGACAAGGTTCAGGCCGACGTGCATTGAGGCCTGAGGCTAGCCTCACCGGAGCGCGAAGGTCCCGCCGCTGTGACCGTCGAAGCACCACACTGGCCGCCAAAGCCCCATCGTGCCGTTTGCGCACTCGATCGGTAATCCCACCCAGCCCTTGACCCACCCCAGCCCATGAACGACCAACGGCCACTGACGATCGGCATCGACGCACGCGCCGCGAGCGAGGTGCCCGCGGGTCGCGGACGCGTCGTGCGCGAGCTACTGCGAGCGCTCGCGGCACGCGAGCACCGTGACTGCCGCTACGTCCTCTACGCCCGCCACGCATGGGAGGAGTCGCTGGACGAGCGCTTTCGCTGGCGGCTGCTCGATGCGCGCGACCCGCGCTGGCACGTACTCGCCGCGCGCAGCGCCAACCGCGAGTGCGACGTGTTCCTCTCGACGAACTCCTACCTCACCATGTCCTTTCTGCGCATACCCGCGGTTACGATCGTGTACGACCTCACCACGTTCGAACCCTCGATGCGTCCGAACCGACGCTCGACGGTAATCGAGCGCCTGACGCTCGGATCTGCCACAAGACGCTCGGCGACGCTGCTCTGCATCTCGCAAGCGACAGCCGATGCGCTACTGGACCACTTCCCGATGGCTGCCGGCCGCGTGGTCGTGGCGCCGCTCGGGGTCACCCCTGCCCTGTCGGCCGTACTCGACTCCGCCGAGGCGGCCAGCCTGCCGGCGAAGGGCTTCGTGCTTGCGGTGGGAACGCTTGAGCCGCGCAAGAATCTGCCGCGACTCGTCGAGGCCTACCGCTTGCTCGACGAGAGCCTTCAGCGCGAGCATCCGCTCGTCGTCGTGGGCGCGCTCGGTTGGGAAACGGGCGAAACGCTGCGCGCCCTGCGAGCACTGGGCGAGCACTGCACGATGCTCGGCCACGTCTCCGACGCGGCGCTCGCGGAGCTGTATCGCCGCTGCGCGGTGTTCTGCTACCCCTCGCTCGGCGAGGGCTTTGGGCTGCCGGTGCTCGAGGCGATGGCAGCCGGTGCGGCCGTGTTGACCTCGAACGTCTCCTCGCTGCCGGAGGTCGGCGGCGAGGCCGTCGCTTACGCCGACCCGCGCGACGCCGGCGAGATCGCGCGTGTCCTGGGGGGGCTACTCGATGACGAGTCGCTGCGCACAAGGCTCGCCGCAGACGCACGCGAGCGTGCGCGCCAGTTCACCTGGGAGCGCTTCGCCGAGCTTACGCTGCACACTCTCAAGCGTGCGGCGGGCGATCACTCGCCCTTGGGCGTGCCCCAGGCAAACCGTTCCAACTGAAGACGGCGTGCCGGGCTCGCCGTTTCGTACTCGCGCGTGCGGTTGTCGCCGAGCATCTGGTTGAGCTGATCACCGCTGCGAAATGTAGCGCTCTCGCGCCAGCACTCGGGCGGGTAGGAGTGACCGTCGCGCCCGACCACCACAAGCTCCAGACCGCGTTTGCGCACCTGCGCGGAGATGCCGCGGCGGCTACTCTCTAGTCGCCATGCTTCCAGCTTGCGCCGCGGCGGCGGCCAGTCAAGCGAGATGAGCACCTCGCGCGTCAGCGCAAACCCGTTGGTGCGGATATGAGCGTTGGGAAAGGGGTCAAAGTCGCGGCGGAATGGGCGCAGCGGACGGGGTGCGGAGGTGTAAGCGCTCTCATATGAACCAGCGGCCCCCACGAGCCCGACACCGGTGCGGCACAGATGGCGGTCGAGATGACCCAACCAGCCCTCGCTTAGGACCTCGCTGCCGGTGTTGACAAAGCAGTAGCGCTCGGCCCTCACGCACTCGACAGCCTGCCGGTAGGAGCCGAGGTCGAGCACGCCGCTTGGCATTTCCAGAAGCTTGTGCGAAACGCTGGCGAGCACGCGTTCCCACGGCGAGCGATCCTGGCCGGCGCGCAACCCCTTTAGCGCCACCGCCACGATGTGCTCGACGCCGGCATCGTGACGGCGATAGGACTCGACGAAGCGCGCGACAGGCTCAGGGCCTAGCGGCGCCCACGCGAGATACACCAAACATAGCCCGGCGCTAGTCATTGCCAGCTCCGCCGCCTTCGTCGCGCCCATCCGCTGGCTGCAGAACCAATGCAACGCCTCGCCCACTCACCAGCTCATCCGTTCGCCGGCTCGCCACGCTCGCGCCACCAGGCAACGCTGCGCCCGACGCCCTGCGCGAGCGTGAACCGTGGCGTCCACCCGACTTGCTCGCGCAGACGCGTGACGTCGCCGACGAGTTCCGTCGGCTCTCCCTCCCGTGCCACCAGCGCACCGAGGCGCACAAGCTCTGGATCCCCGGCCGCTGCCGCGACGAGCCGCACGATCTCGGCGATGCTTGCCGGTTCGCCCGAGCCGATGTTGATCGCGCCACGCACAGGGGAATCGAGCAGCGCGGCGAACGCCCCAGCCACATCGGCGCTGTAGAGGAAGTCGCGCAGCTGACGCCCATGCGAGCAGGGAGCCGGACGCCCTGAGAGCACCGCGCGCGCGACCGACGGCACAAGACGCTCAGGGTGCTCGCCTGGGCCATGCAGGAAGAAGATCCGGCCCCACGCAAACGAGATTCCCACTTGCTCGCACCATGCCTGTGCGACGCTCGCCAGAGCATGCTTGCTGGCGCCGTAAAGCGTCTGCGGCGTCAGCCTGGACCCTTCCTCCACGTAGCGTTCGGAAACTGACCAGTCGTACTCCGCACAGGTGCCGGCCATCACCGCTCGCTCGCCGCCTGCCTCGCCGAACGCTCGCAGCAGGCGCAGGCTTGCCTCGACCCAGCGCAGGTTCTCGGTCGATGTCCAGAAGCGTCCGTGCTCGGCATACCAGGCGAGATGCAGCAGGTGCGTAGGCCGCACCCGTTCGACGAGCGCCATCGCGGCGTCATAGGCGAGCAAGTCGGCGTGATGCCATGTGACCGCGTTCTCCATCAGGCCGATCCCATCGGCAGGCCCGCCACGCGCATCGTCCCACTCGGGGGGGATCGCCTCACGCGAGCTCACTGCGTGCAGCTCAAAACCACGCGCGAGAAGGGGAACGAGCACCTGACGGCCGACGAAGCCGCTCGCACCCGTCAGCAGCACCCGCTTCATGCGTCGCCTCCGGCGGTTCTGTGTGCCAGTAGGGCGTGGCCGACCTCCGGCGGGAACCGACCCACGAGCTTCAGCGCGCCGGCATATACGACGCTACCGATGAGCACCTCGAGCACCGGCTGCACCCCACTGAGGTGACCGGCCGCCACCCCCGCAAGGCCTGCCGCAAACGCGATCGGAACGACGCTCAAAGGCAGGCGCAAACCGGGGCGGGCACGTGTCAGCATCAGCGTGACCGTGCTGGCCAGCACAAGCTCCGCGCCAAGCGTCGCGATTGCCCCGCCACGAGCTTCAAGCACAGGCACGAGCGATAGCGACAGGGCGAGTGTGACCACCAGCCCGAACGCATTGGCGAGCAACAACTCGCGGTGGCGGCGCAGCGACAGCAGCGGGAACGTGCAAGCAACCGCAACGAACGTGCCCATCACGGCGAGTCCCTGGATGCGCAGCACGGCGGCAGCAGGCTCGGCGGCGGCTCCGCCGAGCACTTCGACGATGAAACCGGCACCCAGCTCCAGCCCCAGCGCGATCCACACGCCGCCGAGCACCGCCAGCTCGAACATCCTCTGCGTGGCATGACGGAATCGCTCGGGGTCGTCGCGCTCGGCGCGCGCGACGATCGGGTAGGCCGCTCCGACCACAAGCGCCGGCAGGAAGATGAGGATTTCCACGACCCGAAAGGAGGTCGAGAAATAGCCAACCTGCAGTTCGCTCGCAGTCAGCGAGACGATCACGACCGTCATCCGGAAGTAGACGCTGTTGAGAGCGATCGCGATCGCAAACGGGAACGTCTCGCGCAACATTGGCAGCCACTTGCGCAGCTCAAACGCCGGCTTCAGCGGCATCGTCCCGTGCACCAGCCACATCGTGAGCACAAGCGCCGAAAGCGAGGCTGGGATCGCGACCGCGAGCAGTCCGACGAGCTGCGCGCCGAGCAGCACGAGCGTGACGATCAGCGTCGTGGAGACCGCTTGGCGCAGCAGGTCCGCGCCCGCCACCCAACCGAAGCGCATCGAGCCCTGCAGGGGGATCGAGACGAGACTTTGCGTGGATTGAGTCATCACGCCGATGCCGGCGACGGCAGTGCCGAGCACCAGTGCCGGGCTGTAGCCGGCGATCAGGGCGAAGGCGACCGAGCCGAGCACACCGAGAACGTTGAGCACGATTCTGATGCCGAGCAGGTGCGCCATCGAGTCATTGCGCCGCTCACCCGTTTGCGAGGCGAAATCGCGCAACGCGATCGCGTTGATGCCGCCCTCGGTCAGGCTGGCGGCGATCGTAACGATTGCGATCGCGGTGACGTAGTGGCCGAAGCCAACCTGCCCGAGATGACGAATCAGCAGCGGCGCGGAGATCAGCGCGAGCAACATCCCGCCCCCGTAGCCGCCCACGCGCATCACACTGCCCCGCAGGGCGAGCGGCCCGGCGCGCCGGCTGTCGAGAACGTCGCCCTCGACTGCGCTCGCCACAGGGCCCGGCACGGGCGACTTAGTAGAAGACATTGCTCTAATCGTAAGCTCAGGCCCACTGGAGGCCGACCACACCCAGGCGATCGGCCGTCGTGTGCGCATCGGGGCCAGCGCCTTAAGCGAGTCAGAGCCGGCGTCGCGAGCGAGTCGGGGTCGGCGCAACGACGGATCGGGGCCAGCGTCGCGCGCCCTAAACTGCGGGTACCGCTCGACCTCACGCGAGCGATCAACCATGCCAGAGCGCAACCTCACAGTCCTCGTGCCGTCGCGCAACAGGCCCGGGATGGCACTGGCCGCGGTCCAGTCGTTGCTGGCGCAAAGGCGCGCCGATGTGAGCATCGTCGTGTCGGACAACTCCACCGACGAGGACGCGCGAACGCGGCTGCAGGCAAGCTGCGGCGCGCTCGACGGCGTCGAGTACATACGCCCGCCCAGCGACCTCGCGATGACCGACCACTGGAACTGGGCGTTTGGCGAGCTACGCGAGCGCTTCCCAGCGCCGCTGGTGAGCATGCTGACTGACCGCATGGTCATGCGCCCGGGTTCGCTGGGCGGGCTGATCGAACTCGCCCGGGCCCACCCCGGACACGTCGTCTCCTACAACCACGACGCGGTGGACGACACCGCCACGCCAGTCCGCCTGCGCCTGGAGGATCGCTCGGGGCGCACTTTCGAGCTGAGCGTCGAGCACCTGCTGAGACGCTGCGCGCACATGTACTTCCATCCATGCATTCCGCGCATGATGAACTGCATCGTGCCTCAAGCAGTGCTCGACGCGGTAGCGAACCGCTTCGGCGGCCTATTCGCATCGATCTCCCCCGACCACTGCTTCGGCTTTCGATGCCTTGACGTCGTGGACACGATCGTCTATCGCGACGCGTGCCCGCTGATCCACTACGGACTCGCCCAGTCCAACGGAGCGACCTATGCGCGCGGGGTGCGCTCGGCCGCGGTCGCGGACTTCCAAAACCATCTCGGCGCGGTCGAGATGAACGCCTCGGCGCCCGTGCCAGGGTTTCACTGCATCACCAATGCCGTCGTCAACGAGTATTGCTTCGTGCGTGAGGAGTCGGCCTCGCGCAAGCTGGCGCCCGTCGAGTGGACGCGATACCTGGGAACGATGGCGCGCGAGACCGCGCGCCTGGAGGATCCCGAGCTGCGCGAACAGATGCGCTTGCTGCTCGACGAGCACGGATGGCAGAGCAGGCGCTGGCGCTACCGGCTGCTCCGCGCTGGCGACGCCATCGGACTGTTGCTGCGCTGCCCGCGCCCGTTTCCACGGATGGCACGCCTGGCGCTTGCCGATCGTGTGCCTGCACTTGCGGCTCGACTACTCGGTGAGAGCGAGCGGCGGATGACGTTCCCGAGTGCCGAGCTGGCGCTCGAGCGCCTGATGGAGGGCGAAGCCGGCGGAGCTCCCGTCCATGTACACCTGCTCCCGCTGATCCTGCCGCCGGGTGCGGCCCTCGACGTGAGCTCAACACCACACTGATCCGGCGCCGTCCTCGACTGGAGGCCCATGCGGGCGCCAAACGGCTTTGCTAGGCGCGCGGCTTCTCGAACACGACCGTGTAGGTGGTGCCGTGCAGCCCACGCCGCTCGATCGGTCGCAGTACCCGCGTGAGCACGCCCGTGAAGAGCGTCCAAGCACGAGTCGGTGTGTGCTGCGGGAGCGGAGAGCGGCGCGCCCACTGCCAACCGGAGCGGTTGCATTGCAGGCCAGTCGGATCCGAGCTGGTCATCGCTAGCTGGCGCAGACCGAGCCGGTGCGCGCAATCGACGAGCGCCGGTGCCGGCATGAGGCGCAGATGTCGCGGCGCGTCGAGGTGCAGCCAGCGGGCCCCGAGCAGCCGGAACTGGAGTGAGCGCGGATTGGGCGCCGCGAGCGCGAGCACGCCACCGGGCTCGAGGTTGGCGGCGGCGCTCTCGAGCAGTCCGGCTGGGTCGGGGAGATGCTCGATTGTGTGCCAAAGCACGATCGCCCGACTCGGCGGCAGCTTTGCAAGCACCTCGGCTGGAGCGTCACTCGCGATTGCCTCGATCCCCGAGTGTCGGCCCAGCAGCTCGATCGCGTTAGTGTCCATGTCGATCGCGGTCACCTCGAAGCCTCCCTCGACGGCGGCCTGTGCGAACAGCCCGAAGCCCGGGCCGATCTCCACGAGGCGCCCCGGCTCGACGAAGCGCCGCAGCAGTCGCACACGCCACTGCTCGGCCTCGACCGCGAGCTGGCGCTCATGCCCGGTGGGGATCGCATAGGCGTCCTTGGGGTAGTAGCGAGCAAGATCGCTTGGAATCTCCGCGATGAAGAGCGTTCCGCAGCGCTCACAGCGGCGGTAAACGAAATGTGCCTCGCTCAGCCCACGGTTGCGATCCTCGGCGATCAGCTCCTCATGGGACTCGCCACCGCAAAACGGACAGGGCATTTTCACGACTGGCCATGCTATTGGACGACCGTGCTTGCACCGCTGCCACCTACGGCATCACCAGGGCCTTGCTGTGCGTCGGATATCGCGCGGAGACGATCGAAGCCAACTTGGGGGCAGATGTCGCGGCATCGCGATCTCCTACACCACGAAGTCAGCGTAGGAGCGGTCGCGCTCGGACACCACCAGCTCGCCCTGCGGTTCGGGCCAGCGGATACCAAATGCGGGGTCGTCAAAGCGCACCCCACGCGCGGCCTCGGGCACGTAGCGGTGGCCCATCTGGTAGAGCACTTCGCTGTCCTCGGCAAGCGTTTGAAAGCCGTGGGCTAGCCCTGCGGGAATGTAGAAGGCGTGTCCGTTCTCGGCGCTCAGCTCGACCCCATGCCAGGCGAGATAGGTGGGGGAGTCGGGACGCAGGTCGACGGCTACGTCATGGATCGCCCCGCGTACGCAGCGCACGAGCTTTGACTCGCCATGAGGATCGGCCTGGTAGTGCATTCCGCGCAGCGTGTCGCGGCGGGCGTTGAAGGACGCGTTGCACTGCACCACCTCGGGGTTAATCTCATGCGCGCGAAACTCCTCGGCGTCGAAAGTGCGGGCGAACCAGCCGCGCTCGTCGCCTAGCCGCTCCAGTTCGAGCACCCACGCGCCGGGGAGCGGTGTAGGTGCGAACCTCACGAGAGCAGCGTCAGCTCCGGTGTGCGCGCCGCGAAGCGGCCCCCCCACTCGCGAATGAAACCGAGCTGCTGCACGATCTCCTCCTTGAGGTTCCATGGCAGGATCAGCACGACGTCGGGCTTTTCCTCGCGCAGCGCCTCAGGCGAGCGGATCGGGATATGCGAGCCCGGCAGGAAGTGACCCTGCTTGTGCGGGTTCAGGTCGCAGGTGTAGTCGATGAAGTCGCAGCCGATGCCACAGTAGTTGAGCAACGTGTTGCCCTTCGCGGGCGCCCCATAGCCGGCAACGCGCAGACCCTGCTGCTTGAGGTCGATCAGGAAGCCCAAGATCTGGCGCTTGTCCTGCTCGACACGGCGGTTGTAGGCGAGATAGGTCTCCAGCTGTTCGTAGCCTGCCTCGCGCTCGCGCTCGCGCAGCTCGGCGGCAGCGGCGCTCTCAGGCTTCTCTTGGTCGTCGGCGTGACAGCCGTAGATGCGCAGCGACCCACCGTGGGTGGGTAGCTCATCCACGTCAAACAGGCGCAAGCCGTGCGCCTCGAACACGCGCGAGACGGTCAAGAAGGAGAAGTAGGAGAAGTGCTCGTGGTAGATCGTGTCCCACTGGTTGTCGTTCATCAGACTCATCAGGTGGGGGAACTCCATCGTGATGACCCCGCCGGGCTTCAGCAGAATCTGCATACCGGCCACGAAGTCGTTGAGGTCGGGGACGTGCGCGAGCACGTTGTTGCCAAGCAGCAGATCCGCGGAGGACTCACCGGCGAGCGAGGTCGCGGTTTGCACTCCGAAGAACTCGACGAGCGTGGGGATACCCTTCTGCAAAGCCACCTTGGCGACGTTGGCGGCCGGCTCGATGCCGAGCACGGAGATGCGGCGCTCGTGGAAATACTGCAGCAGGTAGCCGTCGTTGCTTGCGATCTCCACGACGTGGCTGGAGCCGTCCAGGCCAAAGCGCTCGATCATCAGCTCGGAGTAGTTCTTGGAGTGCTCCAGCCAGCTCGAGGAATAGGAAGAGAAGTAGGCGTAGTCGGAGAAGATCCGCTCGGGCGTCTCGAACTCCTCCAGCTGCACGAGAAAGCATTTGCCACACACCAGCGCACGCAACGGGTAGAACGGCTCCATCGCGTTTGCCCCCTCGGGGGGCAGATAGGAGTTGGCAAGCGGCGACATGCCAAGGTCGGCGAACACAGCCTCGACCGGGGCGCCGCAGAATCGGCAGGGCGTTTGTGCGCTCACGATGGCTCCGCAGAGTATTGGAAAGCCTCGATCTGCTTCAGCGTCACCGTGCGCGGGTCCGCGCCCGCCTGGGTGTCGCGGTACCAGCCGACCAACGCGTCGAGGCCGCGCCCCAGATCCCAGCCGGGCCGCCAGCCGAGGCGCGCCCTGGCCATCGAGGAGTCGAGCTTCAGATAGTGCGCCTCATGTGGGTGGGTCCCCTCGTCGTGTGCCCAGCACAGCTCACCCGGCCACAGCTTGACCATGCGCTGCACGATCCAATCGACCGGGCGCGCGTCCTCGTCGGCCGGCCCGAAGTTCCAGCCCGCTGCCCGCGCGGGGTCATCCCAAAGCGCCTGGGCGAGCACGAGATAGCCGCTGAGCGGGTTGAGCACGTGCTGCCAAGGACGGATCGCGCCCGGATTACGGATATGGACGGTCTCGCCCGCGAGCGCCGCCCGCACAATGTCGGGCAGCAGTCGCTCCGCCCCCCAGTCGCCGCCGCCGATCACGTTGCCAGCGCGCGCGGAAGCGACGCGCGGCCCGCTGGGGTCGCCGAAGAAGGAGCGACGATACGCCTCCGTCACGAGCTCCGCACAGCCCTTGGAGTTGGAGTAGGGATCGTGACCGCCCATCGGCTCGGACTCGCGATAACCCCACTCCCACTCGCGGTTCTCATAGCACTTGTCGGAGGTGACGTTGACGAGCACGCGCACACCGGCGCTGCGGCGCACCGCGTCGAGCAGATTGACGGTACCCATCACGTTCGTCTCATACGTTTCGCGCGGCTCGGCGAAGGAGCGGCGCACAAGCGACTGGGCGGCCATGTGGATCACGACCTCGGGCTCGCTGCCTGCCACAGCGTCCGCGAGCGCCTCGGGGTCGCGGACGTCCGCCACAACGGCGCTCATCCCCTCGCCGACGCGCGCCAGCTCATACAGCGAGGGATCGGTGGGCACACCGTTTGCGAGGCCGGTCAGCTCCGCGCCGAGCGACTGCAGCCACAGCGCAAGCCACGCGCCCTTGAAGCCGGTATGACCGGTGAGCAGCACGCGGCGGCCATTCCAGAAGGCCGGGTCCACCGCACCCGAGGGGCTCATGCCGGGCGCGATCAACTGCCCCGATGCGTCCGAAGGGGATGAACTGACGCTCACGTGGTCACTCCCACACCCGCCAGGGGGCCTCGCCTGAAGCCCATAGCTCCTCCAGGCTGTTGCGCTCGCGCAACGTGTCCATCGCCTGCCAGAAGCCACGGTGGCGGTAGCAGGCAAGCTGGCTCTCGCGAGCGAGCGAGCTCATTGGCTCCTGCTCCCACACAGTGCTGTCGTCGCGCAAGTAGCGCTCGATGCCTGGGGAGAGCACGAAGAAGCCACCGTTCGTCCAAGCACCGTCGCCGCGCGGCTTCTCCTCGAACTGGCGTACCCGCTCGCCGCTCACATCCAGCGCGCCGAAGCGCCCGGGCGGTTGCACGGCGGTCACGGTCGCGAGTGCATTCTGCTCACGGTGAAAAGCAACAAGCGCGGTAATGTCGATGTTGGCGACACCGTCGCCGTAGGTGAAACAGAACTCCTCCTCACCTACGTAGGGCAGCGCACGCTTCAGGCGCCCGCCCGTCATCGTGCTTTCACCCGTGTCAACGAGCGTCACGCGCCATGGCTCGGTGGCGGAGCGATGTACTTCCATGGTGCCGCCCGCCAGGTCGAAGGACACGTCGCACGTGTGCAGGTAGTAGTTGGCGAAATACTCCTTGATGAGGTAGCCCTTGTAGCCAAGGCAGATGACGAAATCCTCGATGCCGTGGGCGGCGTAGATCTTCATGATGTGCCACAGCATCGGCTTGCCGCCAATCTCGACCATCGGCTTGGGGCGCACGGCGGTCTCCTCGCTGAGCCGCGAGCCGAAGCCACCTGCCAGTATCACCGCCTTCACCGGTGCAGAGTAGCGAGCGCCCAGCGGAGCGAGACCCCTCACCCCCACAGCACACAAATCGGCAGCGCGAAGATGCGCTCTGAGAGCCGGAAGGGACGGGGACCGGTGTGTAGCACGGCGCCGGCGAGGAAGCGCTCGCCAAGCTGCTCGCGCAGCCATTCAAGATGACGGGCGTCGCCACGCGTAGGTGCCGCGGTCGACGATGAACGTCATGACCTCGTTGTCGGGGCGCCCCCTGGCCCATCCGCCGCGCTCAAATCCGCCCTTGCGGTCCTCGTCCGATCCACCGGGTGCCTGCATCACTCCATCGACGGAGACTTGCGTCGTCGTCGTTAGTCGCATGGCCGCAGGTCCCTTCTCGTTGGTTCGATCGTCGCTCGGTAGGCTAAACGTGGCTGCTCATCCGGGGACGCGCGATCGCAGTATCACCCGCGCTCCGCGCGCCGGGATCATGGTGACATTGCGATGGTGCGCGTGCTCGGGTTCGGGCCGGTCGGCCTCCAAGTCCAGGCGGCGGACCATGGCCTCGAGCACCACACGCTGCTCGGCCATCGCCAGCGCCGCACCAAGGCAGCGACGGGTGCCGCCGCCGAAAGGCAGCCACTCATATGTGCCCGGACTATGATCCAGCCAGCGCTCGGGGCGATAGGTGAATGGGTCGGGGTAGAGGTCCTCGCGATGGTGAACAAGCAGGATGCTGATGCTCACGCCCTGTCCCGCCGGTACCACGTACTCTCCAAGTCGCCAAGGCACGGCGACTCGGCGCCCGATGATCGGGATCACCGGACGTGAGCGCATACCCTCGATGATGGCCGCCTCGACATGCTCCGCGGACTGAGTGTCTGAGCGCACCGCGTCGCGCAAGCGCTCATACGCTGCCGGGGTACGGACCAGGCGCTCCCAAGTCCAGGCCAGCGAGTTGGCGGTCGTCTCAAAGCCGGCCAGGACGAGCGTGAGCAGCTCGTCGCGCAGCTCGTGATCGGTCATCCGCTCGCCGTCCTCGTCCGTGGCACGCAATAGCAGCGAGAGGATGTCTCCCCGCTCATCGAGGTCGACGGCGTGACGACGCTCTTCGATCACGGGATAAGTGGCGCGGTCCAACAGGGCCACCGCGGCTCGCGTGAGGCCGACGGGCTGCTCGCGTCCCAGGTTCGAGAGTTCGCCAAACAAGGCCATTGGAGAGGTTGAGGCCGCCGCCAGCTGCTTGATCGTGCGCCTCAGTCGATGCTCGACGGTTCCCTTTACGGGAGCGCCCTCGATGCCGAAGATGCCCGACATGATCACGTCGAGGGTGATGGCCTGCATCCGCGGGGCAAGAGCGAACGGGCGGCCAACGGGCCAGCGGTCCAGTTCTCGTTCGGTGACGTCGCGAATCATCTGCGCGTAACCCTCGATCGCCTCGCCGTGGAATGCGGGCAGCAGCAGCTTGCGCTGGCGCAGATGGCTCGGCCCGTTCGCGGTCAACACCGAGTTTGGCCCCACGATCGGACGCAAGGGCGACTCGGCGGTCAACGAGGGCACCAGTTCGGGCTTGGCGGTGAACAGGGAGCGAACGTGGTCGGGGTGACTGGTCACGACGACCCCGCCCGGAATCACCACGAAGTGAACCTTGAACACCTCACCGAGTTGGCGTCGCGCGGCGAATACGAACTGGATCTGTCGCTTGGTGAAGCGCAGAGTTTGCACTGCACGAGGTAGCGGGACGCTCGGCGGTGCGTGCAGCGGCTCCGTGTCATCTACGGGCCCGGCCGGTGAGGCTGGTGCCTGCCCGGTGTAGGAGGAGTAGTCGAGCGGCGCGTCGACGGAACGATCTATCACTGAGGAGGGCTCCATCGCGAAATACGCTAGCGCACCGATGCTGCATGGCCTTGACGAGCGTCCCCGGCGCTCTCGTCCAGCGACTACTCGAACTCCGGCGCCCAGGCCGTGTCGAGCCAGCAGTGCTCGCACCTCGCGTCACAGCGCCTTATGATCGCTGTCGTGAGCGGCACGCGGCCGAATATCTTTGCCGAGAGGTTCAGCAGGAAGAGCTCCGGCCTGCGGGCCGAGCCGGTCGTGAAGGCCGCGGGGGGCGAGCTGCTCGGCGGGACGCTGTACGAGCTGGCTCCGCGCTACGAGGGCGTCCCGCTGCACATCCACCACGCAATGGAGGAGCTGGCCATCGTGATCTCCGGCCGGCCGACGCTACGGACGCTCGAGGGCGAGTCCGAGCTCGCGCCCGGGGACATCGTCGCCTTCCTCCGGGGCCGCCGCGGCGGCCACACGCTGGCTAATCGAACTGAGGAGCCGGTGCGATACCTGATGGTGTCCAACAAGGTGATGCCCGAGCTGGTGGAGTATCCCGAGGATGGCACGATCCGCGCCCTGACCCGAGGTCGGTTCGACCCGCCCAAGGCGGACGAAGACCCGGCCGACCACCTGAACTTGCGGTTCAAGCGCTCAGACGCCGAGGAGCAGTAGCGCCGGGCGGTGTCCAACTACGTGTCACATGGCCAATAGCGTGGGCGGCAACAAGCCGATCAGGGGCCCTACCGATCAGGGGCCCTACAGCTCCCTTACAGTCACCACATTCGAAATGCCGGCAGCGTAGGGAAAATCGGCCTCCGCCGGTGAGACGGCTCGGAACTCGTAGGTGACCGGGCCGGGCAGGCGGAAGCGGTAGTTCGCGTGGTAATGGCCACCAGCGCCGGTCGAGAGCACCTGGAACTGGCGCCACGAGCCGCCCGGCGCTCGGGCCTCGAGCACCAGCGTCTTGCCACCGGGCGGCAGCGGCTTGCCGTGCAGGGTGCCGGCGAAGACGATCTGCCCGCGCGCGGCGGTGACTCGCGGCGTGACGCGCAGCGCGAGCGTGGCAGGCACCGACAGCGAGAGCGCGGCGGTGACGCTTGGGGCCGCCGCGCCGAGCGTTGCGCTGTAGGCGAAGGTGAGCCGACCCGAGGACGTGCCGGCCGGGACGCGCACACGAAACGCGCCGAGCGGCGAGGTACGGGCGCTTGCCAACGCCACCGTACGAGCACCCTCATAGCTCGGCGTGAACAGCACGCTCACGAGCGCCGCGCCGATCGGCGCACCGCTGGGCGCGAGCAGCTGCCCGAGCACGGTGCTCGCGCGTCCCCCGGTATCGCGCAACGCGGCGCGCGCGGTGGTGCTCCAGCGCACGTGCAGCGCGGCAGCGGCCGATGCATTTGTGCCGTTGTCGCTGCCCTGCTGTGGAGTGGGGCTTGTTTGGGACTGGGAGTTGTTCTGTGTGGTATCTGTCGATTGCCCGCCACCGGCGGACCCCGATTGCGAGCCGCCCGAGGAGGGCGATGCTTTTTCCGGCGAGGCGACCTGAGGATCGTTGGCGACATCGATCTTGCGGTCCAGCGCGACCGTCGAGTTGCCGGCCGCGTTGGTGACCGTGACCACCAGATGGTGGGTGCCGTCGCTGAGCGCGGTCGTGTCGAAGGGGATGTCGGCCGTCAGCGACGACGGGCATGGCTGCGGGTAGAGGAACGCCGGCAGCCCATCGCTGGCCGGGCCGACGTTGCGGCAGTGGCCATCGTTTTCGTCGAGCAACACCGAGCCGGTTTCGACGCCGTCGACCGTGAACACTGCCTCATAGACACCCGAGCCACCGTCTTCGGCGTGGAGTGAAAGGTCGGCCGTGCCGTTAAGCGTCGATGCCGTGGCAAGTTCGCCTTCCACGCTCGAGACGACCGGCTGGGAGGTTTGTTCGAGCGTGAGGTCGGCCGCGTAGAGGTAGACGACCGCGGCGTAGCCGTTGGGGTCGCCTTTGCCGCTCGGGCAAACGAATTTCGCGCTGCCCGTGCACGACGCTGTCGTGTATAGGTCGGTGCCGAGATTTTCGGATGGCACCGTTACAAGGTTGGACGACGACATAGGAGTGCCAGTGTTGCCGAGTCCAGTCGGGCAACCAAACTCGGCGACGCATTGGTCAAACACATCGGCTTCAGCATCCTCGTCTTCCGGACCAGCAAGCCAAAACTCGTATGTGGCATTTGTGGACCAACCGCCAGCTGCATCGCCTGCTCGCCATAGCGTGGCGCCAGCGAGCTTTATTTCGACCGGAGCACTGAAGGTCCACCTTGCATAGTTCGTTTCGACTTCGTGAGTCGTTCCATCTCCCAGTGCCGCAACCAGCGCCCCGCCAGAGCCACACGTGTCTTGGGTTGAATCGGCCGTCCCCACCGCGCTCCCACTCCACCCAACGGTGGGAGCAACCGCCCCACCTGGCGTGCGACAGCCATACACGTGAAACTGGCCCGCCACCGCAACCGCTGCGGTCGCAAGCACGCAGGCCACCGCAAGCGCGAGCACCGCGAGCACGCTCGCGAGCGTCCGCGGGGGGAGGCAGGCCGTGGGGGCTGGTGTGGTGCATTCTGTACTGAACATTGCCTTATGTTCCTTTCCGGTCGGACCGGCGGCTGAGCCGCCCTCGACACCTGTGTCGCTCGCGGGCCCCGGGTGGCCCCCCTGTCAATTGACTGCCTACGTGTCTGCTTAGCGGCCAGCATGCCGACAGAACGGAATCTTCGACTGAATAAAATCGACGGATGTTCGGCCCGCGTGGGGCACCCCAGCCTCGACGGCCCCCTGAGCGGACGCGATCGCTGGACAACCGGCGATGCGTGCGGCCACGCTGCCGTCGGAGGAGGCCTATATCCTGCCTGACCGCGGCCAGCGGCCCATCGGTATGGTGGACCCGGGGACGACGCGAGGATCCAACTCTCCGTGCAACTCGATCAAGCGACCAAGCTGAAAACTGGCCCAAAGGTGGGCGTGATCCAGCGTCCGCTGAAAGCACTAGCGTCGAAGTGGCCGCGTACGCGTGGCGGACGAGTTGCGTTGTTCGGACTGCTGCTGATTCTTCTCGCGGGCGCCGTCATGCGCCTGCTTTTTCTGGCCGCGTGGCGGCCGGCGTTCTTTGGGTTCCCCGACGCCGTGACTTATGTTGGGCTGGCACGCGAACATCTGTGGGTCGATCCGACCCGCGAGGTGGGCTATCCGCTCTTCATCCGCGAGCTCCATGCGCTCTGGCCGACCCACTTGGCGTGGGTCATCGCGCTGCAGCATCTCTTTGGACTCGCCAGCGCACTGCTCGTCTTTCTGGCCGTCCGCCAGGCAGGGGGTCCGCCATGGTTGGGGTTGCTGCCCGCCGCGCTTGTGGCGCTCAACGGTGCAGAGATGTTTCTCGAGCACACCCCGCTCACAGAGTCGCTGTTCATATTCCTGCTCGCGCTCGCGCTCTACTTCGCGACCCACGCCGCTGGTGCCCGAATGCCGGTGTGGGCAGCCTTGGCGGGACTGACGCTGGGTCTCGCCAACACCGTGCGTGTCGTCGCGCTCCCCTTGATGGTGGTGCTGCTGCTCTGGCTGCTGTTCGGGTCGGGAGGAACCTGGCGGCGCAGACTGCTTGCCAGCGCCGTCGCCTTGGTGAGCATGGCCTGCGTGCTCACTCCATATGTCATCACTCAGCACAAGCACACCGGCTACTGGGGGCTAGCAACGCCTGCCGGCGCGTGGAACCTGTACTCACGGGTGGCGCCGTTTGCGAATTGCAACAAGTTCACTCCGCCGCCGGGCACAAGCGTGCTCTGCGAAAGCACGCCGCCATCGCAGCGAAAGGCACAGGTCGAACAGTACACATTCGACCCCGAACTCTCACCTGCTGACAGAGCCTTTGGCAAAGGCGCGGGCCCATTCGCGTCCAGCCTGGCCAGCAATAGCAAGATCGCCGCCTGGACTAGAGCGGTGATCCTTCATCAGCCGTTCGAATATCTCGAGACGGTCTTCGAAAGCGTCCTGGCGTATGTCACGCCGGTGAACATCGTGTTCAGCTCGCACAGCGAGATCGGCTATGGCTATGCCGGCTTCTATCACGAAGTTCTCTTCGAACCAGAGCAGCAGGAGATCGCGCGACAGACCCGACTGAATTACTACGGCGCCAACGGCTACAAGATCAACCATCCCCTATTGAGCTTTCTGCTCGAATACGAGACCCACTCGCGCGTATACGGCTTGCTGATGGCCGTGCTGATGCTAGCGACGTTCTTCGCCCCGTTCCTGCCGAAGGGACGACCACGACAGATCGGTGTGTTGTGCTTCGCGATGGCCTGGGTTGCGCTGATCACCCCGGCGGCGAGCCATACATGGGACGCCCGCGCCGCAATACCACCGATTGGTCCGGTGGGTGCCGCCGCCGCGCTGGGAATGTGGCAAGCAGGGCGGCTGGTCCGGACTCAGGTGAACAAGCGGCGAGGGCTTCGCGCAGCTACGTGATTCCCGCCGTTCTCGCCTGCGCCGCCGCCAGCAGTGTGAGCGCGTCTTCTTATTGGGAGCCGAACTTGATCGGCAGCTCGGTGAGGCCGTAGATGCCGAGGATGCTCTCGTAAGTCGGCTCGCCGTCGAGCTCCAGGCGCGGCATCTCGCGTGCGAGGAAGGCAAGACCCTCCTCCAGCTCTAGGCGCGCGAGGTTGGCACCGAGGCAATAGTGCACACCCGCGCCGAACGTCAGCGCGCGTGCCTTGGGACGCTCGGCGGTGATGTCAAAATGCTGCGGCTCGGGGCCGACGCCATCGCGGTTGCCGGTAAAGGCGCACACCATCACGATCGTGTCCGCCGGGAATGTCACATCGCGATAGGTGAGCTCCTCCACGGTTATGCGCGCGGTGAACGGCGTGATCGGCTCATACCGCAGCGCCTCCTCGACCGCGCGCGGGGCAAGCGAGGGGTCGGCGACAAGCGCCGCCCACTGCTCGGGGTGTTCGGCCAAGAGACGAATCGTGTGAGCGAGCTGGCTCTGGGTCGTATCGACCCCGCCGATCAGCACGTTGAGCACGAGGTTGACGCACTCCTCCTCGTCCAAGCGTTCGCCCTGCTCCTCAGCGGCAAGCAGCGTTGAGATGAGATCCTCGCCGGGATCGTCGCGGCGCGCGGCAAGCAACGCGCGCGCATACTCATAGAACTCCTCCACCGCCCGCTCGATCCCGGGCCGCTCGTTCATCATCGAGGCGGCGTCGAACTGGCGCTGAATCCAGTTGGACCAGTGGTGCAGGCGCGGCGCGTCCGACAGCGGCGCGCCCATCACCGTGGCAATCGTCTGCGAAGGGTAGGGCTTGGCAAACGACTCGACGAAGTCGCAACGGCCGGCTTTCGCCACTGCTACGTGCAGCTTCTCCAAAAAATCCCTCATCGCCGGGCGCCACCGCTGCACCGCTCTCGGCGAGAGCGAGGGGTTGACGAGGCTGCGCAAGCGGGTGTGGTCGGACCCGTTGACGTGCAGGATGTTGCGCTTCATCTCCTCCCACAGCGGTCCGTCTTTGACATCGAACAGCTCGGCGATCTTCATACCGGGGAAGATCGCCGAGCGTGTCCGCAGAAAGAACTCGCCCGCCTCGCGGTCGAGCACCACATACCCGTACGGCCCAGCCGCCAGCCATCCTTCAGCCGCCAGCTCGCGCATGGCCGTGTGAAAGCGCTCCCCCTTCAGCTCGGGGTCGGTGTAGTCAAAGCTTGCAAGCTCCAACTCTCCGACGAGCGCCATGTCGGTGAGGGTAGGGTCGCTGAACCTACTTCTTTGGGTGCACCGTCTGCTTGAGGCTCGCCCCGGGGGTGAACTTCGGAGCCTTCGACGCCTTGATCTTGACCTTCTCGCCCGTGCGCGGGTTGACGCCCTGACGCGCGGCGCGCTTGACCACGGAGAACTTGCCGAAGCCGGTGATAACTACCTCGTCGCCCTTCTTCAGCGTCTTGCCGACCGTGGTCACGAACGACTCGACCGCACGACCCGCATCCGCCTTGGAGAGACCGCTGTCGGCGGCAACCGCCTCGACAAGCTGGCTCTTGTTCATGAGTGCTCCCTTTCGATTGTGTAACAGGCAGTGGCGGAGACTAGCGTGCTCGGGACCCGGCAGGCACGCGCATATGGCGCAGCTGCTCAAGCATCGACCTCAAGCCGGGCTCCGGAGCGACCGCCGCGAGCCCGATCGCAGCGCGCGTCTTCTCTTCGGAGAGCGCCGTATTGGGGGGCAATTTCACGCGCACATCCTCACCGCAGGCGTGCAAATAGGCAGCCACACTGCCCTCGCGCACCAGCCCGTTTTGACAGCCGCCGATGCGCGCCAGCAACTGCAGCCACTCGTAGCGCCCGAGTGCCACCGGTCCGCCCGTGTTGTAAACGCCTTCACAGCCCTGCGCCACCAACTCGCACAGGCGCTGGGCAAAGTCCCAGGCGTAGGTCGGACAGCGCCACGCCGTCGCGGGAGCCGGCAGCGGCGTGCCTTCGCGCAAGCGTCGCAGCAACCACAACGTGAGCCCCGAGCGCTCCCACGGCTCGGGGACACGATGCTCGCCGCCGCTCGGGCGCGACACGTTGACTCCATACACCTCCCCAGGGCGCACGATCAGCCAGGGCACGCCCGAGCGCATTGCGACTTCCTCACACGCGAGCTTGGAGCGCCCGTAGGCGTTAACGGGGTCGGGCAGGTCACGCTCGCTGAAGCGTGCACCGGGCGGGCGATAGCCGCAGTACACCCAGTCGCACGACACCAGCACGTAGCGCGCCCGCACCGCGCTCGCGGCCGCAAGCGTGTGCTCGGCGCCCACATAATCGAGTTGAGCGATGTATGGCTCGCGCTCGAAGCGACTCAGCGCGACACCGCCGGCGGCGTGCACGAGCACGTCCGGCTCGAACTCCATCGCGGCACGCACGCAGGCTTTGCGATCGGCCATGTCCACCCCGATCGACTGCACCCCGGCAACCTCGGCCGGCCGCTCGCCCCAGCAACCAAGCACATCCCAACTCTGTTGAGCCGCGACCGCCGCCACGTTGGACCCAACCAACCCACCCACTCCCGTAACCAACACCCGCACGATACGCCCCGTCTCCTTGCAGTCAACAAAAGGTAGCACCGCGAAGGGGAATGTGCGAGTGATTTTCGCCCTCCGCGGCTTTCCCGCAATTCGTCGATCGCCTGGTTGGCGAGCTCCCGCCGCGCTGGGCAAGCTCCTGCCCAGCGCGCGGCTACGGCAGGAACGCGTTAGTGCCGTAGCGCGCGGGGGCAATCGGCGCATGGATCAGGCCGGCGCCCACCATCCACTTCGACATCGCCGCCACGTTGGCCACCTGCAGCGTGCCGAGTGGAACCTGCCCGTCGCCCGCGAACAGCGGCAGATACACAGCCAGCGACGCCCGCGTGAGCTTGCGCGGCAACGCCGGGTTCGCAGCGAGCAGCTCCTGCAAGCTGCGCGCTGGATCCCGCAGCGTGTCCTCATACCCGCGCACGGTGGCCGCCACGAAGTCGCGCACGAGCTGAGGGTCTGAGGCGATCTCCTGGCGCGTGGTAAAAGCCACCAACCCCGGATAGGCCGGGCCGCCGTACTGGGAGAGCCCAAACGCTGTCACCGGATGGCCGCTCACTCTCAGCGTTACGCCTTCGTCGGGAATGAACCCGGTGAACGCCGCGATCCGCCCAGCAAGCAGCGCTTGGGGGCCGTTGAAGCCAACCGTCACGACATGCACGCGACTCGGACTCACGCCGGCATCGCGCAGCTCAGTGTCGAGCACCGCGAGGTCGGAGGGCACGCCGGTGATGCCAACTGTCTTGCCCGCCAGACCGGCTGGCGATCGAAGGTGCTCGCTCGCCAGCGCGATCAGCCCGCCGAGCGGGCGCTGCACCAGCGCCATCACGGCCTGCGCGTCGCCCCCACCCGCGATCAGCGACGCCACGTCACTGCCGTCGGCAAGTCCGAACTGTGCCTTGCCGGCATCGATCAGCTTCAGCGTTTCCTGCGTGGAGGTAGGTTCGACCACACGCAGACGAATGCCCTCGCGCGTGTAGTAGCCCGCGGCCAGCGCACGGTAAATGCCGGCGTGAACAGCATTCGGGGTGAAGTCGAGGATCAGCGTGGCCTGCATCGAATGGGCAAGCGGCGCGGGCAGGCCATACGCAGCGACGCTCGCCGCGGCGCCCGTCGTGGGCGCGGAACCCCTCGAGGAGCCGCACGCGCAAACGCCAATCGACAGCGCGCAAGCCAGCCACCAGATTCCGAAACCCCTCAGCGCCCGCAAGGGCGCTGAGCTGAACCCCCCGGCGGGTAGGCGGTATCTTGCAATCACTTGAAAGGATCCTCCTCAGCGCGGGTTGCGGGACAACGGGCAGCGGGTCAAGAGGCCCGCACGCTATCGGGCGAGCCGGTCCGCGAGCTTTACACGCCCGAGGATCTGCCCGCGGGCATCGGCGACCCCGAGCGCGACCCAATCGGGCGACCCGGCGCCTACCCATTTACGCGCGGGGTGTATGAGTCGATGTATCGCGGGCGCTTGTGGACGATGCGCCAGTTCGCGGGCTTTGGCACAAGCGAGGAGACCAACGAGCGCTTCCACTACCTGCTCGAGCACGGCCAAACCGGCCTCTCGACGGCCTTTGACATGCCGAGCCTGATGGGCCACGACTCCGACAACGCGCGCTCTCTGGGCGAGGTCGGTCGCGAGGGCGTGGCGATCGACACGACCGATGACATGCAAACACTGTTTGCCGGCATCGACCTGGGCGAGGTGTCGGTATCGATGACGATCAACGCGCCCGCCGCGATCATGCTCGCCTACTTCGTGGTCGCCGCCGAGCAGGATGGCGACGGGGCCGGTGGCGCGATCGCGCCCGAGCTTTTGTCGGGCACGATCCAGGCGGACATCCTCAAGGAGTACATCGCCCAGAAGGAGTGGTGCTTTCCGATCGACCCCGCGATGCGCCTGTGCGGGGACATGATCGAGTGGTGCACCCGCCACATGCCGCGCTGGCATCCGATCTCGATCTCCGGCTACCACATCCGCGAGGCCGGATCGACCGCCCAGCAGGAGCTCGCCTTCACACTCAAGGACGGGCTCACCTACGTGGAGCAGGCGATCGCTCGCGGCCTCGACGTGGATGACTTCGCGCCGCGACTGTCGTTCTTCTTCAACGCGCAGATCGACTTCTTCGAGGAGATCGCCAAGTACCGCGCCGCACGGCGCATTTGGGCACGTGAGCTGCGCCAGACTTTTGGCGCCAAGAACGAGCGCTCGTGGCTGATGCGCTTCCACACGCAAACCGCGGGCGTATCGCTGACCGCCCAGCAGCCGCTCAACAACATCGTGCGCACCACCATCGAGGCGCTGGCGGGCGTACTCGGCGGCACCCAGTCACTGCACACCAACAGCTACGACGAGGCCCTGGCGCTACCCACCGAGGAGGCGGTGCGCATCGCGCTGCGTACCCAGCAGATGATCGCGCACGAGTCGGGCGTCGCCAACACCGCCGACCCGCTGGGCGGGTCCTACTTCGTGGAGGCGCTCACCGACGAGATGGAGGCGCGCTGCTACGAGTATTTCGCAAAGATCGACGAGCTCGGCGGCATGGTCGAGGCGGTCAAGCGCAACTACCCCCAGCGCGAGATCGCCGACGCCGCCTTCGAGCTGCAGCTCCAGATCGACGCGGGCGAGCGCGTTGTCGTCGGCGTCAACCGCTTCACCGAGGGCGACGAGGGCGAGCACGAGATATTGCGCATCGACCCAGCGCTTGAACGCAAGCAGATCGAGCGCCTGCGGTCCTCGCGCGCCGCGCGCAGCGGCGCTGAGGTAGAGCGCACGCTCGCCGAGCTGCGCGCGGCAGCCGCCACCGAGCGCAACCTGATGGACCCGCTGATCGAGTGCGCACGCGCACGCGCCTCAGAGGGCGAGATCGTAGAGTCCCTGCAGCAGGTTTTCGGCCGCTACACCGAGTCCCCGGTGTTCTGACCACTCACTTTCGTAAGTTCTTACGCAGTTTCCTCGCAACTTCTTAGGTTTGGCCAGGGTTTGCGGCGGTAGGGTCGTAGAAGTTCAGGGAGACTCCAAACCATGCCCCGCGATCCACTCGCCAACAACACACTCAAGCTGAACCTGCTGCGTCGGACGCTGGCGTTGCTTGCCGCAAGCATCGTGCTCAGCACCGTCACCTCGCTGGCCTTTGCCGCCCAGCGGATCGCCGCTGAGAACACAGCCTACAAGGGCCCCTCGGCGACACAGTGTGTGCCCTCGCAGCTGAACCGCTCGGACATCCTGCCGGGCACTAGCGTCGCGGTTTCCCCGCTACCCGACTCGCTCGACGCTTCCTACCGGACCCAGATCAGCTTCGTCGGCGCTCCCGCCTCCGAACTGTCCGACATCTCGGTGAGCGGCTCGAGCACAGGCAGCCACCCCGGACACCTCGAGGCCTACGCCCAGGGCGATGGCGCGAGCTTTGTGCCGAACAAGCCGTTCCTCGGCGGCGAGACGGTGACCGTCCACGGGAAGGTCAGCCGCGAAGGCAAGACCGCGCCGTTTGCGTTCCACTTCACGACCGCTGTGGAGGACCCGCTCGGACATGTCGCCTCGACCCCCAACGCGCCCGCCAAAGCCGGTGAACTAGACGTGCTTCACTCGCGCCCCGATCTGCACGTGCCGGTCATAACGGTCGGCGCCAACCTGCCCCAGCAGAGCCCGGGCGACATCTTCGTGGCGCCCTACTCCGGCGTCGGCCAGGACGGTCCGATGATCTTCGAAAGCTCCGGAAATCTCGTGTGGTTCGACCCGCTCCCCGCGGGCATCGAGGCGACCAACCTGCAGGTGCAGCAGTACGAAGGCAAGCCGGTGCTGACGTGGTGGCAGGGATACATCCCGCCGCAGGGCTTTGGCCAGGGCGAAGAGGTGATCGACAACTCCGCCTACCAGCAGGTCGCGAAATTCCCCGCCGGCAACGGCCTTCCTGCCGACCTGCACGAATTCCGGATCATGCCCAACGACACCGCGCTGCTGACCTCGTTCAACCCAATCCGCTGCAACCTCACCTCGGTCGGCGGCCCCGCGGACGGGGCGGTGACCGACAGCGTCTTCCAAGAAATCGACCTAAAGACACACCTCGTCAGGCGCGAATGGAACCCGCTCGACCACATCGCCCTGTCCAACTCCTACGCCTCCCCGACCACCGCCAGCGGGGAATGGCCGTTTGACTACTTCCACATCAACTCGATCGACGCCCAGTCGAACGGGTCAATCCTAATCTCCTCGCGCAACACCTCAGCGCTGTATGAGCTGAGCGCCGCAAGCGGCCAGGTGACAGCACAGATCGGCGGCAAGCACAGCACGCTCAAGCTCGGCGCCGGCGCCGCCACCGCCTATCAGCACGACGCACAGATGCTGCCCGACGGCGACATCAGCGTGTTCGACAATGGCGGCGTACCGAAGGTGCACCCCCAGTCCCGCGGGATCGTGATCGCACTCAACCCAGTCACCAAAACCGACACGCTGATCGCCGAGTATGAGCATTCCCAACCGCTGGCGGCTGGCAGCCAGGGCGACGTGCAAATGCTCGAAAACGGCAACGCCTTCATCGGTTGGGGAGCAGAACCGTACGTAACCGAATACGCACCAAACGGCACCGTGCTCTACAACGCCCACCTACCCGCCAAAACCCAGTCCTACCGCAGCTATCGCTTCCCGTGGTCGGGCACCCCAGCCAATACTCCCGCGGTCGCCGCGGCGGCGGGAGCGGGCGGTAGCACGATCGTGTATGCGAGCTGGAATGGCGCCACCACGGTCGCCAGCTGGCGGGTCCTCGCGGGCGCCAGCTCGAGCGCGATGTCCCCGGTAGCGAGCGCCGCCAAGTCGGGCTTTGAGACGTCGATCGCGGCGCCCGGCACCCACGCCTATGTGGCGGTCCAGGCGCTTGGGGCGGGCGGCGAAGTGCTGTCCACTTCGCCGGCGATCAAGGGCTAGGAGCGGCCGCTTGCGCTGAAGCTCAGGGCGTGGCGCCAGCCCCGCCCACCGCACGTTCCATCGTGGGGGCAAGCAGTCCCGCGGCCATCTGGGCCGACTCGCGCGGGGTGGAGCGTGGCATCGTGACGTAGCTGAGCGCCAGGCGCACGAACGTGTCGGCGAGGACCTCGGCGGCGTCGCTGTCGATGTCGGGCCAACCCGCGTGCATCGCCTGCGACAGGCGCTCGAAGGCCCACTCGAACACCGGGCGGCTCTGGGTAGTCAGCAGCGGCAGCATCCCCCCGGTTCCATCGTCCTCCAGCAACATCCGCAGCAACGGGTCTTCGGAAGCCATCGTGAGGAAGACCTCGAGGCCAGCCTCGATCGCGCCGTGCACGTCGTGAAGCCGCGCGAGCACCGCCTGTTCGACCTCGTTCATGAAGCGGGTGCCCTCGCGGATGACGAACTGCTGGGCGAACTCGTCGCGCGTGCCCAGCTCCTTGTAGAGGGTCTGGCGCGAAACCCCGGCGGCGCGGGCAACGTCGGACATCGTGATCTGCGCCCACGGCCTGTCGGACAGCAACCGCCCGACCGCATCGAGCATCGTGTCGCGCAACAGCACACGGGCAGCCGCGCGGTAGGGCAGGGCGGGCTCGGGCTCCGCGACGCCCGACCCACGCGGCCGCACACCACTGGCGCGGCTGGCGCGCGGGGTGCGGGAGGAGACGGTGCTCGTCAAGAGCCGACCGCCGGCGTGCCGCCGCGCTCATAGCGCGCGAGCACGCGCCTGCGTGTGCGTGGGTGAATATTCATCTGAGAGAAGTTACCGCCATAGTGCTCGATCAAGCGGCGATCCATGATCCGCCGCCACACGGGCGGGATCGCGGCGGCCACGATCATCCCAGCGTAGCCAGTGGGCAGCTGGGGCGCCTCGTCGAAATGACGCAACGCTTGGTAGCGGCGCAGCGGGTTGGCGTGGTGGTCGGAATGGCGCTGCAAGTGATAGAGCAGCACGTTGGAGGCCACGTTGTTGCTGTTCCAGCTGTGCTCGGGCGCGGTGCGTTCGTAGCGCCCGTCATCGCGTGTTTGACGCAGAAGTCCGTAGTGCTCTAGATAATTGACGACCTCCAGCAGCGAGAAGCCGATGACCGCCTGGATCAGCAGGTAGGGCAGCACGACCGCACCGAAGACGAGTGCGAGTCCGCCGAACAGCACAAGCGACATCAGCCACGCGTTGAGGATGTCGTTGCGGATGCTCCAGAAGCGATGACCGTCGCGTGCGAGGTGCTCGCGTTCGATCTCAAACGCGGAGCGCAGGCTGCCGACTACGGTGCGCGGCAGGAACTCGTAGAAACTCTCGCCCAAGCGCGAACTGGCGGGATCCTCGGGCGTGGCAACGCGCACGTGGTGGCCACGGTTGTGCTCCACGAAGAAGTGGCCGTAGCCGGTTTGAGCGAGCGCCACCTTGCTGAGCCAGCGCTCGGAGCTAGCACGCTTGTGGCCGAGCTCATGCGCGGTGTTGATCGCAATCCCCGCCACCATCGCCACGGTCAGCGCAAGCCCGACCGATTCAAGCGTGGAGAGGCCGCCGTGCGACCACATCCAGCACGCGAAAACTAGCCCGGCGTACTGCAGCGGCAGGAACAGGTAGGTGCACCAGCGGTAGTAGCGATCCTGCTCCAGCCACTTGATGACGCTGTCGGGCGGGTTGGACGCATCCAGCCCGACGAGCAGGTCGAGCAGCGGGAACACGCCAAAGATCAACGCCGGACCGTAGAACCAAAACACGCCAAGCCCGGTCACTTCGACCAAACCCCAGGAGATGAAAGGCAATAGCGGCACAATCAGGCCGAGCAACCAGGCATAGCGCTTGCTGTCGCGCCATCTGGGCACCGCCAGAGTGTCCGCAGCCGCTATCTCGTGTGCATTGGTGCTCATCGTTCCGCTACCTCCTGGTGTTCGATGTTCGCGATCAGCCTGGTTTACAACAGTAGCGCATCTGTAAACCTTTGTGACGAAAGTGGCTCAGCTGTCGCCCACCTTTAGAACCAGCTTCCCGACGTTCTCCCCCCGGAACAGCTTCTGGAGCGCATCGGGAAAGCTCTCAAGACCCTCGACGATGTCCTCGCGCGCGACGAGCTTGCCCTCGGCGATCCAGCCGGCCATCTCGCTCACGGCCTCGGGCGCGCGCGACATGTAGTCGATCACCACGAAGCCCTCCATGCGCGCACGGTTGACCAGCAGCGACATGTAGTTCGACGGACCCTTGACCGAGTCGAGGTTGTTGTATTGGGAAATCGCGCCGCAGATGACCACGCGTGCGCCGCGCGCGAGACGCGCCAGCGCCGCGTCGAGGATGTCGCCGCCGACGTTGTCGAAGTAGACATCGACGCCCTCGGGGCACTGCTCGCGAAGCGCCGCCGCGACGTCCTCGTTCTTGTAGTCGATGGCGGCATCGAAGCCGAGTTCGCTGACGATCCACTCGCACTTCTCGGGGCCACCGGCGATGCCGACCACACGACAACCCTTTAGCCGCGCGACTTGCCCGACGACGCTGCCGACCGCACCGGCGGCGCCGGAGACGACGACGGTCTCGCCCTCTTTGGGCGCGCCGACATCGAGCAGGCCGAAGTAGGCGGTCATGCCGGGCATGCCAAGCGCACCGAGATAGGTGGGCAGCGGGGCCCTATCGACATCGACCTTGAATACGCTGTTCTCGTCGCACACCGCGTGACTCTGCACCCCGAGCCAACCTGAGACGTGGTCGCCGGCGGCGAACTTCTGCCCGCGCGTCTCCACGATCCGCCCGACCGTACCCGCACGCATGACTTCGCCGATCTCGACAGGCGGGATGTAGGAGCGGCCCTCGGCCATCCAGCCGCGCATCGCGGGATCGAGAGAGATGTAGAGGACCTCCACGAGCGACTGCCCCTCCTCGAGCTCCGGGACGGGCTCCTCTATGTAGTCGAAGTTCTCGCGCCCAACCATGCCCCGCGGACGCGAGGCGAGACGGAACTGGTGGTTGACGACATCCATTTGCGGGCTCCTCGCTTCGGGTTGTGTGAAGTCAGTGTGTCAGGCCGCTCGCAGCGGGGACACCGGCGCGCGGCGAGCGGACGCTGGAATTGTTTTGGGGATAGGGTCGTACCCGCGTCCTCACGGCGCCACCGCCATCAGCTAGGAGATACAGATGGACTTCGAGCACTCCCCACGCACGACTGAGCTCCTGGAGCGCCTGAGCACCTTTCAGGAGCAGGAGGTGGGACCGCGCGAGGAGCCGTACATGCGCGAGCTGCTCGCCCGCAACGATCCCTGGGTGGTACTGCCCGCAATCGAGGATCTCAAGCGGATCGCCAAGCGCGAGGGATTGTGGAACCTGTTCTTGGCAGACGCCGAGCGCGGGGCGGGGCTTTCGAACGTCGAGTATGCGCCGCTGGCCGAGCGCATGGGACGCTCGCTGATCACCGCTGAGGTGTGCAATTGCAACGCTCCCGACACCGGCAACATGGAGGTGCTGTGGCACTTCGGCTCCCACGAGCAGAAGCAGCGCTGGCTGGACCCGCTGCTGGATGGAGATATTCGCTCGGCGTTTTGCATGACCGAGCCCGAGGTGGCATCCTCAGATGCGACCAACATGCAGGCCACCGCGACGCTCGACGGAGACGAGGTGGTGGTGAAAGGTCGCAAGTGGTGGAGCACGGGCGTCGGGCACCCCAACTGTCAGGCGCTGATCTTCATGGGCCTTACCGACCCGAGCGCCGATCGCTACCACCAGCACTCGATGGTGCTCGTGCCGATGGACACGCCCGGCGTGAAAGTGGAGCGCATGCTCGAGGCGATGGGCTTTCTCGACGCGCCGGGAGGACACGGCGAAGTGTCGTTCACAGACGTGCGGCTACCCGCGAGCGCGATCATCGGCGGCCCCGGGCAGGCGTTTGCGATCGCCCAGGCACGACTCGGCCCAGGGCGCATCCACCACTGCATGAGGCTGATCGGGCTCGCCGAGCTGGCACTGGAACTCGGCTGTGAGCGCGCGACACAGCGCACGGCGTTCGGCAAGCCGCTGGCCAACCTCGGCGGCAACCGCGAGCGAATCGCCGACGCACGGATCGCGATTGATCAGGCGCGCCTGCATGTGCTGCACGCCGCGTGGCTGGTTGACCGGAAAGCCCCCGAGGCGATCGGCGCGGTGTCGCAGATCAAGGTGGCGACTCCAAACATGGCGCAGCGGGTAGTTGATATGTCGATGCAGCTGCACGGGGGCGCAGGACTATCGAACGACGTGCCGCTCGCCGGTGCGTGGACAGCCGCGCGCGCACTGCGCTTGGCCGACGGTCCCGACGAGGTCCACCGCGGTGTCGTGGCGCGCTTGGAGCTGGCGCGCTACGGCCAGGGGAAGTGGTCGTCATAGCGGATTCGTCCCCAACGGAGTCGGATCTACGCTTCGGTCGGAGCCGGAGTCGATCGCCCCACCGGAGCCCGAGTTGATGCCACCACCAGAGCCCGGTTCGACGCCCCCGCCCGAGCCAGACGAGAGGACCACCCAGTCGCCCTCCCTCGGGGAGGAGCGGCTCAGACGTACCGAGATAGCCCGCCTGCGAGACGCGCTGCTGACGCTGGAGAGCCCCGACCGCGCCGACATGGACGATCCGAGCCTGGAGTGGCGGCGGCTATTCTCCGAGCTGCTCGGCACGTTCCTGCTGGTGATGGCGGGCGCCGGAGGCGGCGTCGTCGGCGCCGTCAGCCACGGACAGATCAGCCGCACCGCCGCCGTCACCGCCCCAGGACTGACCGTGATGGCGATCATCCTGTTCATGGGTGCGATCTCCGGCGCCCACCTGAACCCGGTCGTGACGATCGCCTTCGGGCTGCGCCGCGACTTTCCGTGGAAGCGCGCGCTCGGCTACATCGTCGTGCAGCTGATTGGCGCGACGCTCGCCTGCGTGTTCCTGTGGGCTGTGTTCGGCAAGGTCGGCCAGCTCGGTGCGACTGTGCCGGGACCGGGCATCGCCGACTGGCAGGCGATGCTGATCGAGCTGGCATTGACGGCCGGCCTGGTGAGCACGATCCTCGGGACGGCCTCCAGCGCACAGAACGTGGGTGCGCTATCGGCGTTGGGAGTAGGCGGCTACATCGTGCTTGCCGGCCTGTGGTCGAGCCCGATCAGCGGCGCCTCGATGAATCCGGCGCGCTCATTCGGTCCTGACCTCGTGCTCGGCAACTTCGCGCACTATTGGGTTTACATCGTCGGCCCATTGGCTGGAGCGCTGATTGCGGTGGGCATTGCCTACATTCTGCGCGGGCCGGGCGGGATGGATCCAAGCGGCGAAGCCGCCGGCAGTGGACGACTGGTCGTGGCGGAGCGATCACCGCGATGACAGCGCCCGATGGCAACCCGACCGCCGACGCCGTAGCGACCGGAACAGCCACGTCCAGCGCAGCGGACGCCGACCCCTCGGTTTCCCCGCAAAACCCAAAGGCGGTGCTGGCAGCGCTGATCGCGGTGGCGGCCGTGGCGAACCTCAACCTGGCGGTGGCCAACGTGGCGCTGCCCGACATCGGCAAGGCGTTCGACGCCTCGCAGACCGGCCTGGACCTGATCGCCGTCGGCTTCTCGCTCGGGCTGGCGGCATCGGTGCTCTACCTCGGTGCCCTCGGCGATCGCTACGGACGCAAGATGATGCTGATGCTCGGCACGACGCTGGCGATCCCCGCCGCGCTGCTGGCAGCGCTGGCGCCGTCGATAACGGTGCTGTTCATCGCGCGCCTGCTGGGCGGCTTGGCGGCGGGCATGGCCTTCCCGACCACGCTTGCGCTGATCACAGCACTGTGGTCGGGTCCCGCACGCACGCGCTCGATCGCCCTGTGGTCCGGTCTTGGCGGAGCCATCTCCGCGCTGGGACCGCTGCTCGCGGGCGCATTGCTCACACATTTCCACTGGGGCTCGGTGTTCTTCATCACGCTGCCACTCGCTTTCGTTGCACTGTATGGGGCATGGCGCTATGTGCCCGCCCACGTCAACGAGACGACCGGCCTGGTGGACAACCTCGGCGGCGTGCTGTCGGTACTCGCGGTCGCGGCCGTGATCCTCGCGATCAACTTCGCGCCGGTCAAAGGCGAGGGAACGATCGTGCTCGTCACCGCGATCGTGGCGGTGAGCGCGGGCGTCGCATTCGTACTGCGCCAGCGCCGTGCACCCGAGCCTCTCTACGACCTGAAAGTGGCCAGTCGCCGCGTCTTCTGGGTCGCGGCCCTGGCGGGGATCGTCGTGTTCGGGTCGCTCATGGGCGCGATGTTCGTAGGCCAGCAGTTCCTGCAGAACGTGCTCGGCTACTCCACACTGGACTCCGGTCTGTCGATCCTGCCCGCGGCCGTGTTCATGGTCCTGATCGCGCCGCGCTCGGCCAAGCTCGTGGACGCGAAGGGTGCGCGCTTCACCCTGCTCGTCGGCTATGCGTGTTGCATGCTCGGGTTCCTCACGATGCTGCTGCTGTGGAAACAGGGCATCTCCTACTGGAAGGTGGGCCTCGGATACGCGTTCATCGGCGCGGGCGTCGGCTTCGCGGGCACGCCCGCCTCGCACTCGCTGACCGGCTCGGTGCCGGTGACTCGCGCCGGCATGGCCTCCGGTACCGCCGATTTGCAGCGCGACCTGGGCGGCGCGATCATGCAGTCGATCTTCGGGGCGCTGCTCACCGCGGGCTACGCGGCGGCCGTCGCGACCACCGTCGCCGACTCTCCCGACAAGGCACGCCTCACAACCGAAGTCGAAGGCCAGCTGGAGAAGTCGTTCTCCAGCGCCGCCGACACCGCCTCGCGCTATCCGCAGTACGCCAAAGCGATCGTGACGGGGGCGCAGCAGTCGTTTGTGAAAGGCGACCAGTGGGCCTACACAGCCGGCATCGTCGCGATCGCACTGGGCGCACTGCTCGTGTTCACGATGTTCCCCAAGCACGAGCGTGAGGGGGAGCTGCTGGCCGAATATCACCGGTTGGACACCAGCGAGGCAGCAGCCGACGCAGCGGCCACCGCCACGGCATGACCGACTCGTGAACCTGAGTAGCCGCGCAACGCTCTGAAGCGGCCACCAGGTTCACGTCACCAGATCCACTTCCCCTTCAGCCACCTTCAGCCATCGCCAGCAGCTTCACAACGGTGTTCCAGTTGCGCGCCGTCGCGACCACGCCCAGGCGCTGGCCGCCAAGCAGCTTGGCGAGCTTTGAGGTGTGAATGCCGTCCGGATGCCACGCATAGATCTCGCGCCCACTGAGCACAAACCGCTCGGGCGCGAAATCGAGCGTCGCCAGCTGGCGAGCAACATCCGGAGCAGGCTCGGCCGAGAGAAAACTCACCTGGTAGCGCTTTGGATCGACCGCAACAGCACCAAGCGGATCGCGCTCGACAACGCTCGCGAGTTCGGCAGCCGTGCGCACAACGACCTCAGCGTTCACACCAAGCTCATCCGCGATGCGACCTTCCAAGTCAAGTGCGATCCGCTGCGGCTTGCGTGCGGCGGACGCGGAGAAGACCGCGTTGCCGCTTTGCAGCAGCGTCTGCACATCGCTGTAGCCAAGGCCGGTCAGCAGCGAGCGCAGATCAGCCATCGCTACGCGCTTGTGCGCGCCGACGTTGATGCCGCGCAGTAGGGCGATGTAGCGTGCTGTGGGCGTACGAGGCACCGCGAGGCAGCGTAGCGAGCATGCGACTCGACCATCCGATGGATCCAAACCCGGACAACGCCCACGAGTGCGATGGACGCGGTCGCCTTGCCATCCCACGATCTCGAAATACCGCTTGATATCATTTATGGCATCATGGATCCGGCAGAACTGATCCGATCGACGCGTGAGCGGCTCGGATTGAGCCAGCGCCGCTTGGCGTTGCGGGCCGGAACCACACAGGCAGCGATCAGCCGCATCGAGCGTGGGCTCGTGTCGCCCACGTACACCACGCTGCGTGAGCTGCTGCTCGCGATGGGCGAGGAACCAGTTCTCAGCGCCCGTCGCCTACCCATCGACTGGGACCCGGCCCACATGGCAAGCACTCTTGCCCGTACTCCGGAGGAACGCCTGGAACTGGCGCTCTCGTGGAACAAGATGGCCGGAAGACTGACAGAGGCCGGCCGGCGAGCACGCGCAGATGACTGACCCTCAGCCGCTCGACGCCGAGCGCATCTTCGCCGTGCTCGACGCTCACAAAGTCGAGTACGTCGTGATCGGCGGAATCGCGGTGCAGGTGTACGGCCATGCGCGGATGACCAACGACATCGATCTGATCCCCTCGCCTACACCACTCAATCTGGAGCGGCTCGCGACCGCACTCGGGGATCTGGAAGCCCGCGTATTGAACCCCGGTAGCGAGCACCTGAAGATCGACGCGCAAATGCTCCCACGCTCGACCCTCTGGCAACTTGCCACACGCCACGGCGACATCGACGTCCTGCACGACGCGCCGGGCGCCGCGCCTTTCCTCCAACTGCGAGAGCGGGCACTCGTGATCGCACTTGGCGGTCACTCGATCCCGGTCGCCTCGCGAGACGACCTCATCAAGATGAAGCGCGCGGCCGCGCGGCCCATCGATCTCTCCGACGTGGCGGCGCTCACCGAGGCCGAGCATCAAGAGCGCGACGCGCAACCGTAGTTCAGGCGGCCAGCACGATCGGGTTCCCCGATGGATCGCGAGCGAGTACCCCGTCCTCCAGCACGATGGGTTCTTGTCCGGCATCGGCGACCCGCGCCACCACACGCTCGTGCTCAACCTCATTTGGGAGCACGATCGTCGCTCGTCTCAGAGCCGCCGAGCCCTCTGGCGGCTGACCGGCGTCCGCGCTCTCCCACGTGTTGGCGCCTATGTGATGGTGGTAGCCGCCGGCACTGAGGAAGGCGGCCTGACCTCCCAGCGACGCCATCAGCGCGAAGCCGAGTACATCCCGATAGAAAGCTATCGTCGGCGCGATGCTCGAAACGCACAGGTGGACGTGACCCATGCTCGTCCCCAGCGGCAGTCCCTCGAACGGCTCGCTCGCCGGATCGGACAACTCGCCGAAGAGGCTCGACGTGTCGAGCGGGAGCGTCGTCATGTGCTCGGCGACCCTGCCCTCCCACACTTCGCGCGGACGATCCCAGTAGATCTCGATGCCGTGGCCGTCGGGATCGCTGAGGTAGATCGCTTCGCTGACGAAGTGATCTGAGAGGCCGACGAGCGCCACGCGGTCGCGCGCGGCATGGGCCAGCCAGCGCGCGAGGTCGGCGCGCTCTGGGAGCAGCAGCGCGAAGTGGTAGAGGCCGCAGTAACCTCGTGCCGGCGTGGCGCCGGGTTGCTCGAACAAAACCAGTAGGTCATCACCACCAGCGCCCAAAAACGCCTGGGCGGCCCCGCGCTCGCGGACCACAAGACCCACGACGCTCTCGTAGTAGGCCACCGAGCGATCGAGATTCGAGACCGTGAGGTACACCGCACCGGGTCTCGTGGCGGGCGGGATCTCGGCACGAACCGGGGCGCCAGACGCCTCCAACTCCTCGGGATCGCGAGGTGCCGAACTCATCGCTTAACCGGCGGGAGAGAGGACGTGCCGATCGGCGCATGCCCAGACGACAAACGCCGTTGCGGCCGCGACGAGCAGCACCGACGGCCACCCTCCGACAGCCAATGCAAGCACGTGTGAGAACACCAGCGCGGCGAAACCAACGCACCCAAGTGTCACAGCAGTGCGGGTACCATGCCTACGTGCCCACACCTGAATGCACCACAGTCCGCCGATCGCCAGCACAATCCCGCCAAGCGGCCGTGAGCCGGTGTATGCGGCGACCGCGTAGCCAACGATCAGCGAGGCGGCGGCATGTGGGGCTGTGGGTGTGCGGCGCACTCAAACGCAGCGTAGCGAGCGCACGCATAGGCTTCACCCATGCCTAACATCAACGATCCCCTCTTTGACGAGCCCCGCAAGCAGCCTGGCTTTCGCGCCCAGCGCGCTCGCGTCAGCCGCCAGGCCGGCAGCGAGCGGCTCGGGCTCAGCCTATGGGAGGTGCCGCCGGGCGAAGCCGCCTACCCGTATCACCACCATCTCGGCGAGGAGGAGCTGGTGGTCGTACTCGAGGGTCAGCCGAGCTTGCGCACTCCCGAGGGGTGGCGCGAGCTTGCCGAGGGCGAGGTCGTGGCGTTTCTCCGTGGCGAGGACGGCGCCCATCAGCTCGTTAACCGCACGGATCGAGTCGTGCGCTTCCTCGCATTTAGTCCGAACGGCGATCCCGACGTCGTGATCTATCCGGACTCCGGCAAGGTCGGAGCGTTCGAGCGGCTACCGGACGGCGGAGGGCTGCGCGCGATGTTTCGGGCGGGCGATACGGTGGATTACCACGAGGGTGAGCAACCGCCCAAATAACATGGTTACGTCGACGCTCAGTCCGTATCAAGCGAGAGCTGGAGTTCCTCCCTGGCGATGAGGAATGGGTCGTACGCCTCACGCGGGGGCCTACCCGCGCGAATCGCGGTACGTACATCGAGCATCACCGAGGAACCGACGTAGTAGCGCCCACGCGTCTCGCCTCGCGGCGTTAGAAGACCTGCCCTGACCATCGCTTGGAGGTCCCGACTGGCGGTCAACTCGGATATCTCCTCACCAGTAGAGGACCGCACAACAGACAGGTAGGAGTTGCGCCGGAGCCGAAGGCCGAGGGCGACGTCTGAGAGCCCAGCCGCGCAGCGTTCGGGAAGTCCGTGTCGCACCCCTAGCTCGCAGCACGCGCCGTAGAGTCGCTCGATCTCCTCAACGCGCCGAAGGTGCGTCTTCGCCTGCCGGTAATGCGCGGTCAGCATAAATCTGATCCACGGACGTGCATCGTTTTCCGGGTGCCAAGCCCCTTGCCCGACCTCGGCAAGAACGTCATAGTAGTCCTGAGTGTTACGGCCAAGATACTCCTCAATGCTCGAAAACACTGGAGCGTAGATTCGATCGCGCGCGATTACGAGTGTTTGCAGACACCGTGCCATGCGCCCATTACCATCGCGAAAAGGATGGATCATCACGAGGTTGAGATGTGCCATCGCAGCCCTGACTAGCGTAGGAGCGTCGTCTTCGGCTAGCGCGTCCAGCATAGAATCAATCAAATCGGGGATCCCCTCGGCATCGGGCCCCTCGTAGACAATCTGCCCGGTTGCGTCGTTTCTGACACCGATGTAGCCAGGACGCCAGCGTCCAGGACTCTTGGCTAGATCGTGCTTCAGCATCATGAAGTGCAGGGCCTTGATCATGCCTTCATCGATCTCCGCCTCCCGATCCTCGGCTACTTGGAGCACATACGTCATAGCATCCCTGTAGCCGGCCAGTGCGAGTTGAGTCTCCTCATTGGCATCAAGTGTCGGCTCGCCGTCAACCGCCGCAGCCACGTCATCGAGGCTGGCGTTGTAGCCCTCGATGCTATTGGAGCCTTGAACCGCACGCGCGAAGGTCATTCGTCGGAGCGTCCCAAACCATCGCCGAGGTTGGGCCACGCGATGCTGAAGATCCTCCCGAAGCTGATCGATAAGCCTCAAGACCTCGGTCTCGATCGAGTCCAGGGCAGGTGTGCGATATACAGGTAGCTGACCCATGATACAATGATAATATCATTACTTCATTGGTGCTCGGTGCTGACTTTCGTTCCTGTGCGCCGGCCTGCGCCACACTGTGAGCGATGGATTCGCTGTTCGACCCCGCCGACGCGGAGACTGCCGTGCCAACGGCCTCCGACAATGCGCCGCTCGCCGCTCGGATGCGACCGGCCACGCTTGAGGACTTCGTGGGCCAGGAGCACCTACTCGGACCGGGTTCGGCGCTGCGCACCGCCATCGAGCAGGGACGACCGCATTCGATGATCCTGCACGGGCCTCCCGGCAGCGGCAAGACCACGCTCGCACGGATCGTCGCCGCGAGCGCAAACGCTGCCTTCGAGGAGCTGAGCGCTGTAGAGGCTGGTCGCGCCGAGGTTCGCGCTGTTCTGGCGCGGGCGCGCGAGCGACGGCGTGGCGGGCGCGAGACGATCTTCTTCCTCGACGAGATCCACCGCTTCAACAAGGCCCAACAGGATGCGCTGCTGCCTGCGGTGGAGGAAGGGCTCGTTACGCTGATCGGGGCGACCACAGAGAACCCGGCGTTCGAGGTGAATCGGGCGCTGCTGTCGCGCACGCGCCTATATGAGCTCGCGGAGCTGACGGAGGAGAACGTGCTTACGCTGCTGAGCCGCGCCCTGGAGCACGGCGAGGTGCAGGTGGACGACGGGGCGCTCGAGATGCTCGCCACTCGCGCCGGCGGCGACGCGCGTACGGCGCTCAGCGCGCTCGAGCTTGCCTGCGAGACGGCCACCGACCGAGTCACGGTCGAGCACGCCGAAGACGCGCTACAGCGCCGGATCGTGCACTACGACAAGGCGGCCGATAGCCACTACGACACGATCTCCGCCTGGATCAAGGCAACCCGCGGCTCCGACCCCGACGCTTCGCTCTACTACCTGGCGGTGATGCTCGAGGGCGGTGAGGATCCCCGCTTCATCGCACGGCGAATGGTGATTCTCGCCAGCGAGGACATCGGCAACGCCGATCCAAACGCGCTCACCGTCGCCACTGGGGCTGCCGCGGCCGTCGAGCACGTGGGCCTCCCCGAGTGTCAGTTCGCGCTCGCGCAAGCCGCGATCTACCTTTCGCTGGCGCCGAAGTCAGACGCCGCCAAGCGCGCGATCGGCGCCGCCCGCGAGTTCGTGCGCGAGCATGGCGCCTCTCCGCCACCAGTCCAGCTGCGCTCGGGTGGGCGTGGCCAGGGCTATGACAATCCCCACTCCCATCCAGGGCATCTCGCCGAACAAGAGTTGGCACCCGAGAGCGCCGTCGGCGCGCGCTTTTACCGGCCCGACGAGGCGGAGCCGGAGTTGGCCGAGCGGCTACAGGAGATCAATCAGGCACGTGGACGCAGCGACTCAACCTGAGGTTGCGGGCCACTTTATGGGATTCCGACGCGGGTGGTGATCGTCTCGTGGATGGCGTGGCCGCGTTGGGTGAGCTTCCAGGCGTTGGGTTCGCCCTTGACCTGCCCATCGTTCTCGACCAGCTCGCACTTGCTTAGGCGTCCGAGCAGGCGCGAGATCTGACCGTCGTCGCTGATGCCTGAGCTTTCGGCGATATGACGGTTGGAGGTGCCGGGGTCCTGAGCGATCGTGGCGAGTACTCTGGCGGTGCGGTAGGTGAAGCGAATCGGTAGACCCTTGAAAGGATCGGTAGTCGGGCGCGGCGTACTGTGCATCGTGACAACCACCGGACGCTCGAGCTCGGCGCGTGCCGCTGCCGCTCCGAGATAGGGATGGACGATCATCGCCATCAACGGGCCGGTCAACTCCACCAAAGGACGCCTCGCAACATCCGGTGCTCGCCTGACGTCATCACGTGATCGTGCCCCATCTCCCCAAGACGCGGGATCCCCTGCGTCTTCTAGCAGGCGGGCGTGGATGACCGATAGCACTCCACCAACGACGCCCTGAGCCGTCAACGGTGGCGGCTCACTCCCCGCACGCGCTTCTGAGCGACCATCGTCGACAACGCCGGCGAGAGCTTCGAGTACGTGCTGACGACGCTCCAAGACTCTAGGTCCGGCGCGTAGCGTCTCCATCACACACAAGCGGGCAACGTGCGGATCGGTATCGAGATGCTCCAACAAACCCAACAGGGCAGCCCTGATACGCACACGCCAACGAATCCCAGTCCGGGCCGAACCCTGGTCCTCGTATTGAGGACGAATATCCTCCGCCAAGCGTCCCAGTTGATCCTCGAGCGCGGCCAGCAAGCACTCTTCGCTATCAGCGAACAGTTCATAGAACGTACGACGTGAAACACCCGCATGCTCACAGACACGCCCGACAGTCAGACCATCGAGGCCTCTCTCGCCAACGACATCGCACATCGCCAACAGCAGCCTACGCCGCTGCATCTCAGCGACATGCCCACCCGGACTGACAAGCCCCACCCGAGCATCTGACAATGCCGCCATCATCCCTACCTCTTACTCCCACTCGCCGAGTCGACACCTGACTTCCCTGCCTTGACCGACGACCCATAGCGCTTCCTTGCCTGCGCTTCGCACGCGACCCGCTTCGCTTTGTTGTGCTTGGCGCGGCACGCTTTCAAAGCCTTCACGAGCTTCTCTGCTCGCGTCAACGTCTTCGCCTTTGTCTTCACGGCAGGCATAGGTCCAGGCGGTGGGAAATTCCCCACACCTTCGAACGTGACGCTCGGTGGCGTCGCAAACGTTGGTGGAGGCGCCGGCAAACCCTGACAACCAGTGCCCGTACACGAGGGCGGAAGAACAGGTTCCACTCCATCCACACGCGCGTCATACAGGTCGAAGTTTTCGTTTTGATCTTCCGGCCTTAGTTTCGCCCGCGTATCGATGAACACGTCACTGCCGTTTGCGCTCATACCCTCGAGCCATGACGCGGATTCGCTCACACCACCCGAGAGCAGATATACGCACCCGTTGGGCTGTGTGCACGAGCCTTCGCCTTCGCGCTCCCACTCATATACGTCCTGCCTATCGTTCGTGTCCTGGGGAACAAGCGGCTCCTCACTATCGAAGAACACGCGACCTCCATTATCGGAGATCCACTGCGATTGCCGCGTGTTACTCCAACTGATCGGCAAGAACCCGCCTACGCCTTCAGGATCTGGGGGTTCGGGTGGTGTGCCATCCGAGTTGCACGACACGCACGACAAGCGGCTGTCGTCCTCGTCATAGACATATACCTCCTCGATCCCTTCGTTTGGGTATCCCGTGAGACTTGCCTTTGACATAAACACCAGACTTTTCCCGTCGGGCGTCACCTCTGCGGTGCGCACCCCGAGCCCTGGCTGCCAGTCACCAAAATATAGGCCCTCGCCAGGTCGAAATGGCTGAGCTTCATCATAGTCTTCCGGAGAAAGGCTACCGATGAATACTGGACTCTCGTTGTCGTGCAACACGTAGAGATTGTCGGCACCCGAGGTCGCCACCTGATGATCAGTATTTTCGTTGCTACTAAGCGTACCAGTAGCTACAAAATAAATATATTCACCGTTTTCGCTTGCCCCCACGACACCTTCGACTCCCGCGTCGGAAACAGGGGTAAGATCCTTCAATGCTCCGGGTTGCCCCACGGCCGGGCCGACTTCGTACTCGTACAGATTGACGCCGCTCCCGGGCACCGTATTGCTGGTTAGATCAGCTGTTTCTGAGTCGGTGAAGAAAACCTTCGATCCGTCGCTACTCGCTGTCCAGAATTGACCCCCTCCACCAAGACCACCCACATCTGACACATCTATCTGCAGGGTTTTCTCGCCGGGCGTGCCGGCACCCTCACTTACATACAGGTCATCGGTGTTCAGATCAGTCCAGAAGGCCAACGATCCATTGCTAGAAATCGCATGACTAAAATCGGGCTCATGACCAGGGAGAGCTTTTCTTTCGAGACCTCCAAGCATTCCGCCAAATGTTGCATTTGCTTTCGAGGACCCATCCGGCAATATGTTTACCAGATTCAGCTGTCCATTTACCGACTCATAAAGATTGTTCTCTTCACTGCCACTATTGACGGCGCCCGGGACCAGCGCATCGTTTGCCTCGAAGAACAAACGGCTAAAATCTTCTGAGGCGCCGGCGAATGCAAGCTCTCCCGGTTGGTTAGACACTTGAGGGACACCGTAGGCTTCGAATTCCACCGGTGACCTGTTTGGTGGTCTTTGCGTAAAGAACGGATGATAATCACCGCCACTGGCTGTTCGTGTATAGAGAACATCATAGCCTTCGCCAGGCGCTTCCGTTCCCGGCAGTGCAGGAAATTCCGGAAGTTCTCCGCTCCCGGATGTCAGCACTCCTACCGACAGATCGTTGGAGAATGCCTGATAGGCGGCATCCGAAAATCCAAATGGTTGTAGATTTGTCTGTGCCCACCCGCCGTCTGGATTGCGGGTAGCCATATAATTGTCGCCAAATGATAGGCCGCTGCGCGCGCCACCGTGGATCGGGTCGGCCACGTACACAACCGCGTTACCGTTGGTAGATGCTTGGAATGGTCGCTTCGTGTAAATACCTTCTCCCGGGAAACTCTGATAGGCGTGAGCGCTTGGGATATACACGTTTGCGTCATAGTTTTCTGGTGGTGTCACCATTTCATAGACGCGAACATCGGGTAGGTTAGCTGCTTGAGCTGAATAGCTGACTACTAGTGCAAATATAGTCGTGAAGATGAGCGGCAGTGCGAGGCTACGTATGACTGATTGTGTGTGGGTACGCATGATCATTTGCCTCTCTTGCCGTTAGCGTGATTGGCTTTTGCGGGCTTCTTCTTTGGTTTTGTTTGCTTTGCCTTCTTGACCTTGGGACAGCCGGTGATGGCGACTGGTGTGGACTGGTGTATGACGGCACCGTTTTGTCCCATAAAGGCGGTGGGCATCACTAGTTTTGTCTTGCAGAGGTCCCCGTTTGCCGCGAGAGCCGAGTATTTGCCTTGGGGCAATACAAGTTCGAACAGGCCTATCGGCACATCGGGCACCTGCTTGAACGTGCTGCTGGTGATGTTTGTCTTGCTGTTGATGAACGTCGTGCCGACTAGTTCCACGGTAACGCCATACCCCTGCAGGACCACAATCAGCGAGGGGAATTCTTCGCCGGCATGACTCACGAAATACGCTGGTCCTTCAAGCGGCACCGGCAACACCGGCGTCAGCGCCTTGGCGCGACCGACGATCGACGCCGATGGACAGTCGGCCGGGTTCGCCTGGAACGTAGCGGCAGTGCACGCCTTCTGCAATGTGGTGAGCCTGGAAGGGAGCTGCTTTGGCAGGTCTACCTTGACGCTATTGATATTCGATTGCGAGGAGGCCTGATTCGCTCCAAGGCTCCCCGTGGGATAGATGATCTTTGCGGTCAGGCTCGCACCGTTTGCCCTGGATGTTCTTCCTGAAGTGGACACCTTGAAATCAGGAGCGAACTTCAATGCTCGACAAGACCCAACCTGGAAATGGCTAGACAGCGGCTCCGTGGCGCCTTCGAAGCTACGAGCCGTCCCGGAGAAGCTCATGGGATTACAGCTCGTCGGGTTGAACATGAATTCCGGCCTGTCGATAACAGCGTCGATCTCACGAATATCGGTCGGTATCCCCTTTACCGTCTTCGGGAACGCCGTAGTTGAAATCGTTATCTGGCTTGTATGCGGGTCAACTTCTATCTTTGCCCTGATCACTTCTGTGCCCAGGTTGAACGGACCCGCTACGACCGGCACCGCAATCGACAAGCCAAATGGTGCACCCTCGTATGGCCCGGTCAGATAGATCGGCGCCGATGGAGCACCGGGCTCTGGAATCACAAACGGGTAGGGTCCCGGTCCGACCTCAGCGACCGTATGCCCAATCTGGGAAGCTGATGAGCATGTTCCCCGTGCCGCTTGTGGTTCCCCACAGAGGGGAACCTTGGCGATCATGCCCAACAGGCCCTCTGGGGTCTTGAACTGCAGTTTTTCGATGCGCTGCTGCCCGTCGCCGCGCGATAGCAACATCGAGAAGTCCGTATACCCACCAGCCTGATCGGTTGTCGCACCCGCGGTCATGCTGGGCGTGAACGGCAACGGCCCAGTACAAGCCGCGACCCCGCTACCGTCAGGACCACTCGTGATCTGAAAACTGCTCCGCAAGAAAGCGCTTTCCACGAGCGGGCTCGCCCACGGTATGAAATCCGCGGTCGAGCTGTACACACCACACGTGGCCGGGGTCACCAGCGCTGCCTGCGGACCACCGCTGAAAGACAGTGAGAATTCCGTTAGCGGCGCATCCGGTGTCCCAGGATCCTGCGGGGTGCCCTTGAACGTAGTCGTCAACTGACCCGTAGTTTCGTTCAAATGAACGGTCCCGATCAACTTCAAGTTCACCCCTTCCCCCGAAGCAGCTACCAGGAGCTGCAGTTCGGGAGGATCGTTCTGCAAGATATATACGTTGCCCTTCAACTTGTTCGCAAGCAACGGTGTCGCGACTTCATCCGTCCCAACCTTCGACGCGGCCGGGCACGACGGTGGACCGTCCTCCGATTCGTCTTCTGATTCCGGGCCGCCAACGTTCTCCTCAGAGACCTGACACGCCACCAGACCTGTCGCTTGACCAGGATTGATCGCTACGCCTTCAGGCAACGTGACCGTCGTTTCCTTCAAGCCAGAGGTGGCCAAGCCTTCGGAGTTCAACCCCTGCGGTATGCGCACTGTCGCCGTCAAACCGGCTGGAGTATCGGAGAACGTGGTATCGGGAGCGATATTCGCAGTCGGTTCGAAATGCACTAGACGTTCGCAACCAGTGAAGCCGGAAGGGGTTTCTTCGAAATCGTGCGTCGTGAATTCCTGGGATGCGTGCGCATGTTCGTCTTCCCATGTACCGACGATTTCGGCGACACCGGTTTTGGGGCCCGAGCAGGACGTCGGCAGCGTCAAGAACCCCGCCAGCGGCGCCTTTGAACCACACCCTCCCATGCCATCTTCCACACAACCCGTACCTCTACGCAAAAAATCGTGGCTTGCTTCCGCTGGAACGCCCCAAATCGTGGTGCTATTGAACACGACCTCACGCTTGGGTAGATCATCGACATGCTCTGTGATCCCGTAATCCCCACCGCTACGCACACGCGCGTCCAAGAACACGTCGATCCCGTCGATATCGAAGGCGAACTGTGCCGCCACCCCGGGCGGCGGCACAAGATTGAAGACAGGCAATTCCGCGCCGACCCCCCCGACAACGGCCGAGTCGACCCCAACCTGAGTATCCGCCGGACATCGTCCTTCACCTTCATACTCAGCACCAACCTCGTTGTCGAACTCGGCGCGAGTGCAACGCGGAGCCGCGGTCGGATTGCCAACCAAACCAGGGGGAAACTTCACATCCAAATCGAGTGCTTCACCACCGGTCGGTTCTTCCGACGCATTACTGTTAACCGAATACGCGAAAGTCAAAGTGTAAGGATGCGAGCCAGCCTGCGTATCGGCGGTCCCATTCGCATTGGAGAACCACAGATCCGTCTTTGCAAACCCCAAACCCGGCGATGTAGTGCTAAACCGTATCGGCACCGTACCGGTCGTCAAAGCCAACGCTCCGCCACCAGACATTGTGACATGATCGAGTGCTTCACCCGACGCATCCGCGGTAGCACGAACGGGAATCCCGATTGTTTCAGGCCCCTCCGCAGGCCGCAACGGCCCAGAAGTGCACGTCACCACCTCACTCGTACCAGAGCATTCAGGCGACAAATTCGCGACTACCGCTTCCAGGCCGGCGGGCATTGTGTCCACAACCGTCGGACCTTCAGCTTCACTGACCGCACCCACGTTATACACATACAAGGCGAGTTTGCCTTCACCACCAGGCGCCAAGACTGTCGGGGTCATACGCCCAAACACCTGCCACCCAGGGTGAGCTTCTTCAGCCACCGCACCGGATACACCCACACCCAACGCACACGTGCAAACGACGCCAACGGTGACCACAAGCCTGCGAACGCTCAAGAGCACGACCCCTCCTCACAAAGACCCGGACAAGACCCAGCCCGCCTGTCCCGCAAGCGCGGGGAGCCCGGGCAGCACCCCCCATGCGGGGGGCAAACAAAGACCGCCACGGGCACACGACCCGCGGCGGCAGAAGAACAAAAAGCTGAAAGCGCGCCTAGCGCGCGAGAAGAACCAAGCCGGCCCCTACGACCAGCAATGCCAGCGGCAAGACCGCGGCAAGTGGGACTAGCGGCTAGAGACCGGCTGTCCCAGAGAGAGAGAGAGAGAGAGAGAGAGACGCGTCAGCGACGCTGACGCGTCCTATAACGGACCCGCCAATACCACACGGACTCTCAAATGCGCTATTCCCCAAAGAAACCACGCGAACAACAACTCCCTCTCTAAAAACGACCCGGTCCCTCTCCCAAGGTCCCCGTCAAAACAGTTGGTAGTCGACCACGAAGACCGACCCAAAACCCGACCTTATGTACCGCCCACGCACCACAAAGCACACGAGCATGGGCTACTTATACACGAAGCTGCCGCTGTTGTCAACCCTACCCAGATGCCTAGCGCCACGTCGGTACGCCACTGGCCGTCGCGATTCGCTCGCGTCGCGAACGGCTCGATCGGGTACCCATGCTCCCACGTGCCCGACCGTACGCAAGATTCCCGCGCGACGCGCTCGTCGTGCGGACGCAAGAGACGCAAGTCATCCGAAGCGGGTGATGTGTGCCGCTGGCAATCGGCGACACTATCCGCGAACATCCTGAGGACCGGTATTCATCGACTCGAAAGGCACCCATGAGCACAGCGGCACAGCCCCGGCCCGCAGCGCAGACCGCCTCCGGCGCCTACACCGACCCAGCCGACGTGCTCGTAGTGTTCGGCATCAGCGGGGATCTCGCCAAGGTGATGACCTTCCACTCGCTCTACCGACTGGAGCAACGCGAATTGCTCAACTGCCCGATCGTGGGCGTCGCCGCTGACGATTGGACCATCGAGGATCTACGCAAGCGAGCGCACACCTCGATCGAAGAGTGCGGCGAGCAGATCGACGAGCGCGTGTTCAGACGCTTTGCCGAGAGGCTGAGCTACGTGTCTGGCGACTTCGCCGACGAAGGCACCTACGCACGTGTCGCCGACGCACTCGGCGGCGCTAAGTCTCCGGTCTTCTACCTTGAGATCCCGCCGTTCCTGTTTGGGACCGTGATCAAAGGCCTCGCCATCAGTGGCGCCACCTTGAACGCGCGCGTGGTTGTGGAGAAGCCCTTCGGCCACGACCTGCAGTCCGCGCGTGCGCTCGCCGCGGAAGTGCACCAGTACATCGAGGAGCCCCAGCTCTACCGGATCGACCACTTCCTCGGCAAGATGGGGATCGACGAGTTCCTGTACCTGCGCTTTGCCAACACGATGCTCGAGCCGGTGTGGAACCGCAACCACATCGCGTGCGTGCAGATCACGATGGCCGAGAGCTTCGGCGTGGAGGACCGCGGGCACTTCTACGACCCGGTGGGCGCGGTGCGCGACGTGGTCGTCAACCACCTCATGCAGCTGGTGGCCGTGGCCGCGATGGAGGCGCCCGCAGGCGACGACGCCGAAACGCTGAAGGACGCCAAGTTCGCCGTGTTTCGCTCCACCGCCGCGGCCGACCCCAAGCACTACGTGCGCGGTCAATACGACGGCTACCTCAGCATCGACGGCGTCGCCAAAGAATCGACCACTGAGACCTATGCCGCGCTGCGCCTAGACATCGACAATTGGCGCTGGTCGGGCGTGCCATGGTTCATCCGCACAGGCAAGGATCTGCCGATCACTCAAACCGAGCTGCGAATTGTGTTCCGCAACCCCCCTCGCCTTGGCTTCATGGAGCACGGGCGTCGCCGACCGGAGCCCAACCAGCTCGTGGTCAAGCTCGACCCCACGACCGGTGTGCAGATGATCCTCGACGCTCACCGGGCCGATGAGGGTGGCCCACAGGCGATCGAGCTTGACATGGAGTTCGCCGACGAGGGCGGCGAGGCGCCGACCCCGTATGAGGTGCTGCTGCTCGATGCGATGCGTGGCGACAGCGTGCGCTTCACTCGCCAGGACAGCGTCGAGCAGACCTGGAGGATCTTCGAACCGCTGCTCAAAGAGCCGCCGCCCGTGCATCCCTACGCACAGGGAACCTGGGGTCCCTCGGAGGCGGACAAGCTGGTGGCTCACTACGGCGGCTGGCATGGGCCGTGGGTGGCGTCGTGAGCCCGGCCAAGTCAAGCAAGGCCAGGACGACGGGCGCAGCCCAGAAGGGCAAGGCGGGCGCCGGCACGAGCACGAGCGCCGACGGCAAGGCCAACAGCCGGGTCGAGGCGGACACGATGCCCCAGAGCGCGGCGATGCCCTCGCCCTTCCCGCCGATCGCCGACTACGCCTTCCTGTCGGACTGTCACACCGGCGCACTGGTCGCCCCCGACGGGACGATCGACTGGCTGTGCGTGCCGCGCTTCGACGCTCCGAGCGTGTTCGGCTCGCTGCTCGACCGTCAAGCTGGGGGCTTTCGCTTCGGCCCGTTCGGAATCAATGTACCGACAGCGCGCAACTACGAGCCCGGAACCAACATTCTGCTCACAACCTGGAAGACCACGAGCGGCTGGGCGATCGTGCGCGAGGCATTGATCCTGGGACCGCGTCGCGGCGAGGATCTCATCACACCGCACACCCGCCCTCCCGCCGACCAGGACGCCGACCACGTGCTCGTGCGCCTCGCGATGTGCCTCGATGGCGAGGTCGAGATGGAACTCACCTGCGAACCGGTCTTCGACTACGGGCGCGAAACGGCAAAGTGGGCCGTCAGCGACGACGGCCACAGAGCCGATGCGAGCGGCGCGGAGCAGACGATCAGGTTGCAGACGGATATGGCGGTAGGCGTCGAGGGCGATTGGGTGAGGGCCCGCCACGTGCTCAAACAGGGCGAGCAGATCTACTGCTCGCTCTCCTGGGCCGAGGAGCTGGCCGCGCCCGAGCACATCGACGACGCCAACGCACGGCTTGCGTCCACCGCCAGCTTCTGGCGCGGCTGGCTGAGCCGCGCACGCATACCGGACCACCGCTGGCGCGATCCGATCCAGCGCTCGGCGCTTGCGATCAAGGGCCTCACCTACATGCCGACCGGAGCGACAGTGGCGGCGCTGACGACCTCGCTGCCCGAGACACCCGGGGGCGAGCGCAACTGGGACTACCGCTACACCTGGCTGCGCGATTCCACCTTCACGCTGCAGGCACTGCACTACCTGAACCTCGACTGGGAGGCGGAGGAGTTCATGCAGTTCGTCGCCGACCTGGAGCCCAACGGGGACGGGGCGCTGCAGATCATGTACGGAATCGACGGGCGGCGCGACCTGACCGAGACCACCCGCGACGACCTCTCCGGCTATGCGGGGGCGGCGCCCGTGCGGATCGGCAACGGCGCGTTCGATCAGCGCCAGAACGACGTGTTCGGCGCGGCGCTCGACTCGATCCTGCTGCACACGCGTCGCTCCGAACGGCTGCCGCGCAGGCTGTGGCCGATCGTGCAGGCGCAGGCGGAGTGCGCCACCAAGGTCTGGCGCCAGCCCGACCAGGGCATCTGGGAGGCGCGCGGCAAGCCCCAGCACTATGTGTCCTCCAAGCTGATGTGCTGGGTGGCGATGGACCGTGCGGCCAAGCTCGCGGCGATGCGCGGCGACAGCAAGCGGCAGGCCGCATGGCACGCCACCGCCGAGGAGATCAGGGCGGACATCCTCGCCCACGGACTTACCAAGGATGGGGTCCTGCGCCAGCACTATGAGACCGACGCACTCGACGCCTCCAACCTGCTGGCCGCGATCTTTGGCTTCCTGCCCGGCGATGACGAGCGCCTGCGCGCGAGCGTGTTGGCGATCGCCGAAGACCTGACCGTGAACGGCTTTGTGCTGCGCTACCGCACGGATGAGACCGACGACGGCATGTCGGGCAAAGAGGGGAGTTTCCTGATCTGCTCCTTCTGGCTGGTGTCGGGACTCGCGGTTGTCGGCGAGCAGCAGCGCGCCCGTGACCTGATGGAAAAGCTGTTGAGCGTGGCTTCGCCGCTCGGGCTGTACGCCGAGGAGTTCGACACAAGCACGGGCCGCCACCTGGGGAACTTCCCCCAGGCCTTCTCGCACCTCGCGCTGATCGAGGCCGCGGCGCGCATCATCCTCGTCGAGCGCCTGGCGGAGATCTCATGAGCGACCACTACGACGTAATCGTCATCGGCAGCGGCGCGGGCGGGGGTACGCTCGCCCGCCACCTGGCCCCATCGGGCAAGCGCATCCTGCTGCTCGAGCGTGGCGACTGGCTACCGCGCGAGCCACAGAACTGGTCGGCCGCGGACGTGTTCGTCGACAATCGCTACGTCTCCCCCGACACGTGGTACGACGGCGAAGGCAAGCCCTTCCAGCCGCAGGTGCACTACTGCGTGGGCGGGGCCACCAAGATGTATGGCGCGGCCCTGTACCGGATGCGCGCCGAGGACTTCGGCGAGCTGCGCCACCACGGCGGCATCTCCCCCGCGTGGCCGATCCCATACGAGGCGATGGAGCCCTACTACACAAAGGCCGAGCAGCTGTATGAAGTGCACGGCTCCCGCGGCGAGGACCCCACCGAACCGTTCGCCTCCGCCCCCTATCCGCACCCGCCGGTTTCTCACGAGCCGCGTATCGCTCAACTTTCCGATGCATTTGCAGCGGCCGGACTGCACCCCTTCCACGCCCCCTGTGGAGTGATGCTGAACGAGGGGAACATGCCCTACAGCAAGTGCGTGCGCTGCTCCACCTGCGACGGCTTCCCGTGCCTGGTGCACGCCAAGTCAGACGCCGAGGTGCTGGGCGTGCGTCCCGCCCTGGAGCATCCCAACGTCACGCTGCTCACGAACGCCGAGGTGGTGGCGCTGAACACCAATCCCGCGGGCACCGCGATCACCGAGGTCGTGGTGGAGCGCGCGGGAGAGAACGGTGGCGTGAGTGTCGGCAAGGGCACAGGTGAGACCTACACAGCCGACATCGTGGTGGTGTCCTGTGGCGCGGCCAACACCGCCAAGCTGCTGCTGCGCTCCGCCACCGACAGGCACCCGAATGGCCTCGCCAACGGCTCTGACCAGGTGGGGCGCAACTACATGTTCCACAACAGCCAGGCGGTGCTCGCGATCTCCAAGGAGCCCAACCCCACCGTCTTCCAGAAGACACTCGGCGTCAACGACTACTACTTCTCGAGCGACGCATGGGAGTTCCCGATGGGGAACATCCAGATGGTGGGCAAGTCCGTGGCGGACATGTATCGCGGCGAGAAGCCGCTGATGACCAAGCTCGCGCCGACCTTCTCGCTGGCGGACGTGGCTGAGCACGCGGTCGACTTCTGGCTCTCCACCGAGGACATCCCGCGGGCCGAGAACCGCGTGAGCGTCGACCGCGAGGGCAAGCTGACATTGAGCTATCACGCCAGCAACGACACCGCGCGCGACCGCCTGTTTGAGCAGCTGCGCTCGCTGCTCGGCCACCTGGGCATGCACGAGCACCATCTGATCCCGCGCTGGGCATACCTGGAGAACAAGATCCCGGTCGCGGGCGTGGCCCACCAAGCGGGCACCTGCCGCTTCGGTACCGACCCCACGTCCTCGGCGCTGGACACCAACTGCAAGGCACACGAACTCGACAATCTGTATGTGGTGGACACGAGCTTCTTTCCGAGTATCTCCGCGGTGAACCCCGCGCTGACGGCGATGGCCAACGCGCTACGCGTGGGCGACCACCTGCTCGAGCGCCTGTGAGGCGCCGCGTGGTGATCGTCGGCGGTGGCTTCGGCGGCCTGGCGGCCGCACACGAGCTGCGCCATGCCGACGTGGACGTGACGCTCGTGGACCGCACCCACCACCACCTGTTCCAGCCGCTGCTCTACCAGGTGGCGGGCGGCGGCCTGGCGGCGGGCGAGTGCGCCTCGCCGATCCGCACGGCACTGAGGCGCAACTCGAACATCACGGTACTGATGGGCGAGGCCACCGGTCTCGACGCGGAGCGCCGCCAGCTGATTCTCGACCGCGGCGAGCGGCTGGACTACGACAGCCTGATCGTGGCGTGCGGGGCGGAGACCTCCTACTTCGGCAAAGAGGAGTGGCGCGATGTGTCCTGTGGCCTGAAGACGCTCGCGGACGCGCTCGACCTGCGCAATCGGCTCTACGGCGCGTTTGAGGAGGCAGAGCGCGCGAGCGACCCCACCGAGCAGCGTGAGTGGATGACGTTCGTGGTGATCGGCGGCGGCCCGACCGGCGTCGAGCTCGCGGGGGAGCTGAGGATCATCGCCCAGCATGGGATGAAGCGCGGGTTCAGGCACATCGATCCCCGCAACGCCCGGGTGATCCTGCTCGACGCCGGCGAACGCGTGACCGCCGCCTTCAGTGAGCGGCTGTCGGGCAAGGTGACCAAGGAGCTGACCTCGCTCGGGGTAACGGTTCGCGAGAGCGCCCGTGTCACCGCGATCGACGGGCAGGGTGTGACGGCCTCGGTCAACAGCACGGACGAGCGGATCGCCGCGAGAACGGTTATCTGGGCCGCCGGCGTGCAGGCGGTCGGCTTCTCCCGCGTGCTCGCCGAGGCGACCGGTGCCTCCACCGATCGCGCGGGGCGCGTGCAGATCGAACCCAACCTGACGGTCCCTGGTCATCCCGAGATCTCGGTGATCGGCGACACCTCGCTACTCGCCGACCCGAGCGGCAAGCCCTACCCAGGACTCGCAACAGTGGCGATCCAGCAGGCGCGTCATGCGGCAAAAGCGATCCACAAGGGCGCGCCGGGCGCCTCCACTCCGTTTCACTACCTGGACAAGGGTGCGCTGGCGGTCGTTGGTCGTGGCAAGGCTGTGTGTGAAATTCGTGGTCACGAAATCTCAGGACGGCTGGCGTTTTTCACCTACCTGACCGTGCACATGTATTACCTCGGCGGCGTTCGGGGCGGGCGCTTGAAGGTGCTGATCGACTGGATCAGCGCGCGTCTTGGTAATCCCCAGAACCAAGTGATGGAGGGCTATCTGGCCGACGTCGAGCGCGTTCCGACTGGAGCGGATGACGCACAGTGAGGGCACTCGACCCGAAACTGCTGCAGTATGCGCGCGCGACTCGCACATTCCTAATTGCCTCGGTTGGCCTTGGCACCCTGAGCGCACTGCTGATCGTCTCACAGGCGTGGCTACTGGCGGACGTCGTCGCAGGGGCGTTCTCAAACGGTAAGAGCTTGGCGCAGCTACAAACCCCGCTGATCGTGCTGCTGTGCGTGGTCGTGGCCCGCGCCATGGTCGCGTGGGGGGCCGAGCTGACCGCGGCTCGTTGCTCGGCTCGCGCGAAGTCACAACTACGCGGCGCGCTACTTGAGCGCGTTGCCGGACTTGGCGTGGACAGCTCGCGACGAGAGCGCACAGGTGAGCTGGCGGTGCTCGCCACGCGCGGGGTGGATGCGCTCGACGGCTACTTCTCGCTGTACCTACCGCAGCTACTGCTGGCCGTGATCGTGCCGCTCGTCGTGCTGGCGGCCGTGGTCGGCAAGGACTGGATCTCAGCCGCGATCATTGCTTTCACGATCCCGCTGATCCCCTTGTTCATGGCACTGGTGGGCGCCACCACGCGCGAACGCATGGACCTTCAGCTGCGCACGCTGCAGCGTCTGGCAGGGCACTTTCTCGACGTGGTCGCCGGGCTGCCCACATTGAAGGTATTTGGGCGCGCGAAGGCGCAGGCGGCGAGCATCCGCGAGACCAGCGAGCGCTACCGCGACACCGCGCTTTCGACGCTGCGGGTCACATTTCTCTCCTCGCTGATCCTCGAGTTGGTGGCGACGTTCTCGGTGGCGCTCGTGGCGGTCGCGATCGGCCTGCGCTTGATGGGCGGAGAGCTCGGATTGCGCACCGCGCTGTTCGCGCTCGTGCTTGCTCCGGAGGCATACCTGCCGCTGCGCCGCCTCGGCGCCAATTACCACGCCAGCGCCGAGGGCATGGCCGCGGCGGAGCAGGTGTTCGCGGTGATTGAAAAGCCTTTGCCGGCCCGAGGCACGAGGCGCGCGGTGCCCGATATGGCGGTAGCGGACATCTCTGTCGAGGGACTGTGTGTCACTTACCCGGATCGCTCCGAGCCGGCGCTCGATGATGTCTCGCTGAGCATTGAGGCAGGCGAGATATTGGCACTTGCCGGTCCCAGCGGCTGTGGCAAGTCGACGCTGCTGAGCGTGCTGCTCGGCTTGACCGTGCCCGAGCGAGGAACGGTGAGCGTCGGCGATGTGGAGCTGGCCGATCTCGATCCCGCGGCGTGGCACGCCCAACTCGCGTGGGTACCGCAGCGACCGCACCTCTTCGCCACCTCGATTGCCGAGAACGTGCGTTTCGGTCGCCGCGACGCGTCCGGCGAGGAGCTGTGGGACGCCGTGCGCGAGGCCGGGCTCGCCGATGTCGTGGCCGACCTGCCCCACGGTCTCGACACCGTGCTCGGCGACTGTGGCGCCGGGCTGTCCGCCGGTGAGCGTCAGCGGGTCGCGCTCGCGCGGGCGTTCTTGCGCGACTCGCCGCTGCTGCTGCTCGACGAGCCGACCGCCAACCTCGACGGGCAAACCGAGCACGAGGTGCTGGAAGCCGTACAACGCCTGTCTCAGGGACGTACCGTGGTGCTTGTCGCACACCGTCCCGCACTGCTATCGCTGGCAGATCGCGTAGTCACGCTTGGCGGCATTGAGGTGGCGGCAGCAACCCAAGCCGTGATGGATCGACCAAGCGCACTGAGCGCAATCGAGGTGCCGGCATGAGAGTCCAAGCCGCGACCGAGCGATCAGGCGCGCTCGCGACGTCCTCTGTCGGTTCCGCATCTCATCTCGCCGACGATGGACCCGAGGCCCCGCTGCTGCGGACGCTCGCGATCGCACGGCCCGCCGCCGGGCGGCTGGCGCTCGCGACGCTGCTGGGCGCCGGCGCGGTGGCGGCCGCGATCGGCCTGATCGCCACCTCGGCGTGGCTCATCTCCCGCTCCTCCCAGCGCCCACAGGAGTCCGTGGTGGCGATCGCGATCGTCGGGGTGCAGTTCTTCGCGCTGTCGAGAGGTCTGTGTCGCTATGGGGAGCGCCTCGTCGGTCACGACGCCGCCTTCCGCGTGCTGTCCAACATCAGGGTCACCGTCTATGAACGGTTGGAGCGGCTGGCGCCGCTCGGCCTGCCCGCCTTCCGTAGCGGCGAGCTGCTGGCGCGCCTGGTCCATGACGTGGATTCCTTGCAGGACCTGCTGTTGCGGGTGCTGCCCCCGTTCGCGATCGCCCTAATTGTTGGCGCGGGCACAGTTGCGCTTGTGTGGCTGATGCTGCCCGCCGCCGGCCTGATCCTGCTGGTGGCACTACTAATCGCGGGCGTGCTCGTGCCATGGTTGACCGGGAAGCTCGCCGCACGCACCGAGGCCCGGCAGGCAGCCGCACGCGGGCGCTTGACAGCTTCTGTCGTCGATCTGTTCGAAGGCGCTCCCGAGCTGGTCGTGAACGGCGCCGCACCCGAGCAGTTGCGACGCACACTGGCGGCGGAGGCCGAACTCACCCAAATCGCCCAGGCGAGCGCGCGCACGGCAGGCACTGGCCAAGGGCTGACGACCCTCTGCTCGGGACTGGCGATGTGGGGTGCGCTGCTCGTCGGCGTCGCCGCCGTTCACGAGGGACGACTCGACGGCGTGCTGCTGGCCGGCATCGCACTGATCCCACTCGTGGCCTTCGAGCTTGTGACCGGCCTGCCGGCAGCGACGCAGACGTTGCAACGCGTGCGCCGCGCGGCCGCGCGTGTGCAGGAGGTGATCGACACGCCGCCGCCCGTAACCGAGCCCGCGCATCCACTTGTGCTTCCGCAGGTGAGCGAGTTTAGGCTGAAGGTGCGTGGACTGAGCTGCTCCTATCCAGCCGCTGAGCGCCCGGCCCTCCGCGAGATCGAGCTCGATCTGAGCCCGGGCCGACGCGTGGCGATCGTCGGCCCCAGCGGCGCCGGCAAGTCGACACTCGCGGGGGTGTTGCTGAGATTTCTGCCCTATCAGGGTGGAACTGTCGAATTGGATGGGGTGAACATCTCCGACCTCGACGGCGACGAGCTCAGGCGCGTGGTCGGGCTGGTGAGCCAGGACGCCCACGTGTTCGACAGCACGATCGAGGAGAACCTGCGCTTGGCCAGGCGCGGCGCGACCGAAGACGAGCTGCGCGATGCGCTCGCCGAGGCGCGGCTACTGGACTGGGTTGAAGAATTGCCGGACGGGCTTGCCACGGAAGTCGGCGAGCGTGGTGCTCGCATGTCGGGCGGGCAGCGCCAACGCCTCGCGATCGCACGGGCGCTGCTTGCCGACTTTCCCGTTCTGATCCTCGACGAGCCGGGCGAGCATCTCGACACCCAGACGGCCGACGCGATCGTTGCGGACCTGCTCGCCGGCGCCGGCACACACGATCGGGCGACGCTGCTCATCACGCACCGGCTGACTCAGCTTGAAGATGTCGATGAAGTGATCGCGCTCGATCGCGGTCAGGTGCTCGAACGCGGTACGCACGCCGACTTGCTCGGGTTCGACGGGCGCTACGCCGAGGTGTGGCGCCGCGAGATGGGTAATGGTGTCGAGGCATGACCGACAATCCGGCCGGAGCAAGGATGTTCAGCGATGACTAACGACCTCGCCCGCTGGCAGTTCGCGACAACGAGCATTTACCACTTCCTGTTCGTGCCGGTGACGATCGGGCTCGCCTTCCTGGTGGCACTGCTGCAAACGGCTTGGTATCGCAACCAGAAGCTTGAGTACAAGCGCGTGACACGCTTCTTTGGCACGTTGCTGTTGATTAACGTCGCAGTGGGAGTTGTCACCGGCCTCGTGCAGGAGTTCGAGTTCGGGATGAACTGGTCGGAGTACTCGCGCTTCGTGGGCGACGTGTTCGGAGGGCCGCTCGCGATGGAGGGATTGGCGGCGTTCTTCCTGGAGTCAACGTTCCTCGGTCTGTGGATTTTCGGCTGGGATCGGCTGCCGGGGCGCGTGCACCTGGCGTGCATCTGGCTGGTAGCGGCCGGCTCGATGTTGTCGGCGCTGTTCATATTGGCCGCCAACTCGTGGATGCAGCATCCCGTCGGCTATGTCCTCAACAGTCACGGCCAGCCTGAACTGAACAACGTGTGGGCGCTGTTCACCAATCCGACGTTCCTATGGGGCTACGTGCACGTGATCCTGGCCTCACTGGTGACGGGCTCGCTGGTGATGCTTGCCATCTCCGCATGGCATCTGCGTAAGCAGAGCAAGGTCGACGCCTTCCACCACACCGCCCGACTGTCGGTGCTGGTACTGCTGCCGGCGATCCTGCTGCAGATGTTCGTGGGTAACAAGCTCGGCGAGATCGAGGCCACCTACCAGCCGGCCAAGATCGCCGCCGCCGAGGCGCAGTGGAGCAATTGCCAGCCATGCTCGTTCTCGGTCTTTCAGGTCGGTGGGGGCAGCAACGACCAGACACCCACCCAAGTCATCGAGATCCCGCATCTGCTCTCGATCCTCGCGACCGGGACTTGGAGCGGCGCTGTTGTGGGACTCAACCAATTGCAGAGAGAAGACGTCGAGAAATATGGCCCCGGCAACTACATCCCCGACGTGTTCATCCAGTACTGGTCGATGCGCGTGATGGCCTACCTGGGGTCGCTGATCGCGCTGCTGGCGCTGTGGGGAGCGTGGCTCGTACACAAGGGCAGACTCGACCGCTCCAAGTGGTTCCTGCGCGCGGGCCTATTCGCGGTCGTGACGCCGTTCGTGATGAACACCGCCGGCTGGCTCCTGACCGAGAGCGGTCGCCAACCATGGATCGTGCAGGGGCTGATGAAGACGATCAACGCCAACTCCCCCTCGGTCACCTCGACCGACATCTGGATCAGTCTGACAGCGTTCGTGCTGATCTACATCGCGCTCGGCGCGGCCGACCTGATCCTGATGCTGCGCTATGCGCGCAAGGACCTGGAACCCGACGACGGTCCCGATGGGACCGGCTCGAACGCAAACGCCCCGACCCCAGCCATGAGCTACTAGGAGCCCGGTGCAACTTCACACGATCTGGTTCGTCGTCCTCGCGATCTTCTGGATCGGGTTCTTCGTGCTCGAGGGCTTCGACTTCGGCGTCGGCATGTTGCACGCGTTCGTGGGTCGCACCGAGGAGGAGCGCAAACGCGCGCTGAGCACGATCGGCCCCTGGTGGGACGGCAACGAGGTGTGGCTGGTCGTCGCCGGCGCTGGCATGTTCGCGGCCTTCCCCGGCTGGTACGCAACGATGTTCTCGGCCCTATATCTGGCATTGCTACTCGTGCTGGTGGCGCTGATGGCACGCGGCGTGTCACTCGAGTTCAGAGAGAAGAGCGAGAACCCACGCTGGCGCTCGACGTGGCGCTGGGCGCTGACGATCGGCTGCCTGCTGGTCCCGCTACTGCTCGGTGTCGGGCTCGGCGATCTGTTGAACGGCCTGCCAATCGACTCCAGCCACGAGTACACAGGCAACTTCTTCGACCTACTCACACCATATGGCCTATGGACCGGCGTGACGCTGGTGGCGCTGTGCCTGCTGCACGGCGCCACGTTCCTCAAGCTCAGGACCACAGATCATGTACGCGAGCGTGCTCGCGCCGTCGCGCGGCCACTCGGCTGGGTCGCGATTGCACTGGTGGTCGGCTGGGTGATCTGGACGCGCAGCGTCGCCGGCGGCCCCGACGTGCCCCAACCCGTTGAGATTCTCACTGTGATCGCAGTGGCCTTCGCCGCACGCCTGGCTATGACCGACCACGACGGCCTGTCCTTTTCCGCCTCGGCAGTCGCGATCGCCGCGATGGTCGGCTCGATCTTCATCGACCTGTATCCAAACGTGATGATCTCGAGCACCAACGCCGCGTACAACTTGACCGTCAACAACTCGGCCTCCGGTCACTACGCGCTGAGCGTGATGACCGTTGTCGCCGTGATCTTCTTCCCGCTGGTCTTGATCTACCAGGGGTGGTCGTTTCACGTGTTCCGCGCCCGGCTGCAGGCTCCGCCGGAGTCTGGGTAGCTACCAGGTATCGACGTTGGCGCGTCGCTTGCCGGCCCGCCGGCGCCAATCGACGGTCGGCGGGTCGAACAGCGTGGCGATCCAGCGGCGCGAGTCGGCCGGGTCGATCACGTCGTCGATCTCGCCATAGGCGGCCATGTTCAATCCCTCTCCGTGCGCGTACGCGGCAGCGACCGTGGCCTGGAACACACGCTCGCGCTCCTCAGGATCCTCGATCGCGTCGAGCTCGCGGCGCATGCCCAGGCGCACCGCGCCCTCCAGGCCCATACCCCCGAACTCGGAGGTGGGCCAGCCGACACAGAACAAGGGCGCATTGAAAGAACCGCCAGCCATCGCCTGCGCACCGAGCCCATAGCCCTTGCGCAACACGATCGTGCCGATCGGAATCTCCAGGTTGGCGCCGATCACGAACAGGCGCGAGAAGTGACGCACAGTCGCGGTCTGCTCAGCGGCCGGACCAACCATGAAACCTGGCGTGTCGCACAGGAACAGGACCGGAAACCCGAATGCGTCACACATCTGCAGGAAGCGCGCTGCCTTGTCGGCGGCATCGGCGTCGATCGCGCCACCCAGGTGAGCGGGATCGTTGGCGACGATCCCCAGCGGCCGGCCCTCCACGCGCGCAAGCGCAGTGACCATCCCCGCACCAAAACCATCGCGCAGCTCGAGCACCGAGTCCTCGTCGCACAGGGCGTGTAGAACCTGGCGCACCTCATAGGCCCGCTTGCGCTGCTCGGGAACGATCTGACGCAACAAGCGCTGGTCGGGCGTGGCGAACCGCTCGACGGGTCCGTGAAAATAGGAGAGATAGCGCTTGGCCGTAGCCACCGCCGCCTCGTCGTCGGCTACGCGCAAGTCCACAACGCCGTTTGTGTGTTGCACGCCGATTGGGCCGACTTCGCCAGGCTCATAGATGCCCAGGCCACCACCCTCGATCATCGCGGGGCCGCCCATTCCGATGCTCGAGTCCTCGGTTGCGATCACCACATCGCAGCAACCGAGCAGCGCGGCGTTACCTGCAAAGCAGTAGCCCGAGGCGATCCCCACCAATGGCACCAGGCCGCTGAGGCGGCCAAACAGGTGAAACGCGCGGCAGTCGAGACCGGCGACGATCGGGAAGTCCACATCGCCAGGACGACCTCCTCCACCCTCAGCGAACAGCACGACCGGCAGGCGCCGCCGCTCGGCTAGCTCGAACAGGCGGTCCTTCTTGAGGTGCCCGCGCATCCCCTGTGTGCCCGCGAGTACCGTGTAGTCGTAGGACATCGCCACGCACGGGTTGCCCTCGACATCCGCGACTCCCGCGACGAGCCCGTCGGCGGGCGTGCTCGCGATCAACTCGTCCTTTCCTCGTCGCCGCTCCTGAGCGGCGAACAGCAGCGGGCCGTACTCGACGTAGCTGCCCTCGTCCACGAGATCGGCCAGGTTCTCACGCGCGGTGCGCCGACCCCGCTCGCGGCGACGGGCGACCGCCTCGGGGCGCGCGGCGTCAAGACCAAGAGCGTGACGCTCACGCACCGCGGCGAGGTCGGCGCGGACCGCATCGCCCTCCACACCGGCCTTATTCGACCCGTCCCCCAGCCGGACGGTGTCGGACTCTCCACCGGAGCGAGACGCTCCATCGCGTGGCTGACTGGAGGCCGGATCCACGGCCGCGAAGACCAACAGCAACTCTCCCGCCTCGATCGCATCTCCCGCCGCGACCTCCACACGACGCACGACCCCATCGCTCTCGGCGATGACCTCGTGCTCCATCTTCATCGCCTCCAGCACGACGAGCACGCCCCCGGCACGCACCGACGCCCCGGGGGCGTGCTCGATCGCCACGACCACACCGGCAAACGGAGCGCTGACCTCTAGCTCGACGGGCACGGGCATCGCGCAATCATTGCGTATAAGCGGCTCCTGTCGAGCTCGGCCGACGAATCGTTTGTTAGCTCGCCCGGGGCCTGTGCACACATCGGGTCGCAGTCCCGTTAGGGTTGACATCGACGATGACACCGCAAGACCTGTCAGCACCTGAGCAGCCGCGAGCCCGGTCGTGGTTAGCCCCCGCGCGCGATGTTCGCGCGCTCTACTACAAGCACTTCGGCGACCGCCGCAAGGAGCGCCAGTTGTTCGCGACCGGCTCCTTCTTCCTGACGTTCGCGGGCGTTCGGGGGATCACACATGCGATCCGCGCCGAACGAGGCCCGTTCAAGAACATCACTCCCGGAGGACGCCACATCCACCACATGACCTTCGGGATCGCGGGGCTGCTCACGGTCGGCTACCTGTGGATGCTCGAGATCGGCATCTCCGAAGAACGCAGCTCCTCACGCATCACCGCGGCCGCGTACGGCAGCGGCGCGGCGCTCACGCTCGACGAGTTCGCATTGTGGCTCAACCTCGAAGACCTCTACTGGGCAAAGCAGGGTCGCGAGAGCATCGACGCCGTGGCCATATTCGGATCGCTACTCGTCCTCAGCGTGCTCAGCAAGGGTTTTGTACGCGAGTTGCCGCAAGCCCTTCCCACGCCTGGGACCGGCATGGCATCGCCTCGCGCCTAGCCAGATCTCGACTGGCGCATAGCCGAAGCTCGATCAGGGACACCGTAAGTCCTCAGCTCAGGCGACATTGCCCCCGAAAGCGGAACCAGGCGGAGCTATGGTGAGGCGAATGTCCGGCTGGGATGAGACCACAAGGGAGCGCACCCACCCCACGCTGATCCTCGCCGTGCTCGCACTCGGCGGGTTGGCGTACGCGATGCTCAGCTCGGCGGTGCTGCCGGCGCTGCCGACTTTCCAGCACGCGCTGCACACGAGCGAGACCGGCGTCACCTGGCTGCTGACCGCTTACCTGCTGGCCGCGTCGGTCGGGACCGCGATTCTGGGCCGGCTGGGCGACATGTATGGCAAGGAGAAGATGCTGCTGTGGACGCTCGTGATCCTTGCCGCGGGGACGCTCCTGTCCGCCGTGTCGAGTTCGCTGGCGATCGTTGTCGTGGGGCGATTCATCCAGGGCGCTGCCGGCGGCATCTTCCCGCTTGCCTTCGGGATCGTGCGCGACGAGTTCCCGCGCGAGAAGGTGGCAGGCAGCATCGGCCTGCTCTCGGCGATCCTTGGCGTTGGCGGCGGCGCGGGGATCGTGCTGGCCGGGGTCATCATCGAGCACCTCAACTACCACTGGCTGTTCTGGCTTCCCTTGATCCCGACCGTGCTCGCCGCGCTGGCGACGTGGCGCTTCATCCCAGAGTCTCCGGTTCGCGTTCCCGGACGCGTGAACTGGCTCGCCGCAAGCTTGATGACCATCGGCATGTCGATCGTACTGATCTCGATCAGCCAGACCACGACGTGGGGCTGGGGCTCGCCCAAGACGCTTGGCCTGCTCTCAGTCGGCATCGCCGTCACGGTCGCCTGGATCGCCGTCGAGGTACGCAGCAAGAACCCGTTGATCGACATGACGATGATGCGAATCAGGGGCGTATGGACGACTAACACGGCCGCATTCCTGCTCGGGGCCGGGATGTACGCCTCGTTCATCGTGATTCCCCAGATAGCGCAGCTCTCAAAGAGCACGGGCTTCGGCTTCGGCGCCTCGGTGGTCACCTCGGGGCTCTACTTGCTGCCGACGACGATCGGGATGACAATCCTGGGCTTGTGCGCCGGGCGCATCTCGGGCCGCTTCGGCTCGCGCAGCGCTCTACTTGTGGGAACTGCCTTCACCACCGCATCCTTCGCATTGCTCGCGGTTGCTCACAACCATCCCTACGACCTGCTGATCGCCTCCGGACTGCTCGGGGTCGGGGTGGGCCTTGCCTTCGCGGCCCTCGGCAACTTGATCGTGCAAGCCGTCTCACCAGAGCAGACCGGTGTGGCGAGCGGCATGAACACCGTTATGCGCACGCTGGGCGGCGCGCTCGGAGGTCAGCTCTCGGCGACCTTCATCGCGGCCAACACGGCGAACGGGCTGCCGACGGTCACTGGCTTCACCGACACGTTCCTGATGGCGACAGGCTTTCTGCTCGTTTGCTTGGGGGCGGGCTTTCTCGTCCCCGAGCAACTGGGCGCGCGGACAGGCGCCGACTTCACACACGAAGAGGCGACCGTGGGCACCCCCGCATCAGAGGGCGCTATTGGCTGACGCTCCGGCGCCCGCCGCGTCTGACTACTCCGCGTCAGGCCAGTTCGCGCTGCCCATGACGCCGTCGCCGTCCTCAGGCTTGGGACCGCCAACCGCGACGATGTCCAATCCCTCCGGGCCGGCCTCGAACGCGCGCACGACCTCCGGGGCAACACGCACCACGTCCCACTGGCGCAGCTCCAGAAGCTCGTCGTCGAGCAGCACACGTCCGGAACCGGCTACGACGAGGTAGGCCTCCTCCTGCTCGCGATGACTGTGGGCCATCGGGCTGCGCAGATTCGCCGCATAGCGGAAAAGGCTCACGCCAAGATCGCGGGAGTCAAGATGTTTGCGCCCGAAGCGGCCTTCGATACCTGGAGCCCGCTCACCCACAGAGTCCTCGACCTCCAACAGGTTGACGGTGGCATAACAAGACATGGCTTCTCCTTTGTCGAGCTCGGACGTGAACCTGCGACTCCACCATAGCCGCCCGGCGCAAAGCCTCAAATCACCCGCGGGCCGTTGGCGTAGGACGTATTCTCTAACGATCCCCGCCCGCGAGGGACGATGCGTCCCCAGCCGCGCTCAGGCCGAGAACACAAAGGAGCACAAAATGCCGAACGCTGCGATGCGGAGCGCCGGGGATCTCGAGTTCGATACGTGCGTCGAGGGAGCGGACGGCAGCTATACGGCCAGCCTGTCCAAGGACTGGGAGATCTGGGGTCCCAATGGCGGGTATCTCGCGGCGATCGCACTGCGCGCCGCCGGCGAGCTCGCCCAGATTCGACAACCGGCGAGCTTCTACTGTCACTTCCTCAGCTCACCCGCATTCGAGCGCGTGCAGCTGGAGGTAAGCCTGCTCAAGCAGGGACGTCGCGCCGAGTCGCTTCGTGTGGAGATGACGCAGGCCGGTAAGCCGATCCTCCATGCGCTGGTGAAGACCGCCGCCGACGCTCCGGGGTATAGCCACCAGCATCCTAAGACGCTTACTGTTCCGCGACCCGAGGCACTGAAGTCCTACGACCAGCTGCTTCCCGTCAGCCGCCTGCCGCCCTTCAGCTTCTGGAAGAACATCGAGCGGCGTCCGATCGATCAAAGCGTCTCCGCTGAACCGGGCGAGCCGGTCATCCAAGAGTGGACACGCTATCGACCGATGCCCTGCTTTGAGGATCCGTTCCTCGATGCCGCACGTTCGCTGATACTGCTCGATACGTACGGCTTCCCCGCCGCGCATCGCCTTCACCGCGACTGGGAATATCTCGCGCCCAACCTCGACACGAGCGCGTGGTTTCATCATTTCAGCCCCAGCAGCGAATGGCTGTTGATCGACCACGAATGCGTCGTCGCAGATCACGGCCTGATGGGCGTCAGCGGGAGAGTGTGGGACATCGAGGGAAGGCTGCTCGCGACCGGGTCGGCGCAACTTTGCTGTATCCCCAATCGTCGCTGACGGCACGGCTCGATAACCTCGGCGACGATGCGACCGCCCTCCGACGACGCTACGGACACACTGCCCGCCGCAGAGAAAGCGAGCCATGAGCCCTCCCCTGGGCGGCGCAAGCGCCGGCGCAGGAGAATCCTCGCGGCGCTTGCGATCGGGGTGCTCGCGCTCGCGATCGGGGTGCTGGTGAGTTGGCACTTTGCCTCAGAGGTGCTGGTACCCGAACGCTTCGGTTCGAAGCCGGGAACAACCGTTGAGAGACTGCCGCCCGGGCAAGTCGTGTTGTCGCGATCGGAAGCGACCCAGCGACCGGGCATATACGGCTTGGACTGGCAGACCGGGCACGCGGTCGTCGGCGAAGTGCTGGGCAGCAAAGCCGACACGGTGACGCGACGACTGTGCGTCGCCGACGGGTACATGGTTGCGGGTATGAAGGTAACGCTTGATCCCGACGTCTATGTCGGCAACCCCACTCGAGCGCTGGGACTGCCCTACTCCAGCGTGCTCTACCCCGACGAACTCGGACCGATGCCGGCTTGGTTCATACCCGGGCACTCAGGCACCTGGGCGATCGTAGTGCATGGGATTAACGGCAACCTCGAAGGCGATCTGCGCGTGGCGGCGAGCCTGCACCGCGACGGACTGCCGGCTCTGCTGATCGGCTACCGCGAGGATCTCGGCGCTCCAGCCAGCCTCGACGGGTTGCACCACATGGGCCTGACCGAGTGGCGCGACCTCGCCGCGGCCGCTAGCTACGCACTCGCGCACGGCGCACAGCGCCTGATCCTCGTGGGCGCGTCGATGGGCGGGGCGATCGTGGCACAGTTCATGGAGCGCTCGCCGCTGGCGGCACACGTGGCAGGCATCGTGCTCGATGCCCCCGCGCTGTCCTGGAAGGCAATCCTGGCGTTTAACGCAAAAGAGATGGGGCTGCCCTCGTTTCTCGCGCTCCCAGTCGAGTGGGCGATCGGAGCGCGCATCGACGCCGACTGGAACAGCCTCGATGCGTTGCAGCACCCCAGCTCCTTCCACGTCCCAATCCTGCTGTTCCACGGCACCCAGGACAAGATCGTGCCGATCGCGACCAGCGAACAGTTCGCCAAAGAGCTACCCGCGTGGGTCACCTTTTACCGCGTGGCCAGCGCGGGCCACACAGAGGCTTGGAACGTAAACCCCGCGCTATTCCAACAACGACTCACAGCGTTTCTCTCGCGAACCGTCGGCACGCATGAACCCACGGCACCGGGCACGGGGCCATGTGGAACTGCCGACGCACCCTGACCGGCAGGTGACGAGGCGCGCAGGCACCTCCACAGACGAATAACTGATACCTCGCTTAGCGACTTGATGGTCGTCGCGAGAAGAAGACACTGATCTGCATTTGGGTCTGAGCCGAAGTAAGGGGCTACCTCGCGGGCGAAGCTCGACTTCGTCCGCACACGCACCCAATGCAAGGAGAAGCATGACCATGTCTAACACCATCAATCTCCAGGAGATCGACGCCGATGGCGCCGTTGCCGAAGCGCATGCAGTGGCAGTCGAGCAGCTCGAGCAGAAGGCAGGCCCCGCTGGGGACACCCGCCTGGCATTTCTGCGCAAGACCGCCCTGGCGGGCGCGGGCGCGATGAGCGGGGGCGCGTTGCTGAGCGCACTCGCTCCCGCGGCGCTGGCATCGAGCGGCGGCGCGGGACGGCCACCCGCGAGCTTCGGCAAGGGCGATGTGGGGATCCTCAACTACGCGCTCACCCTGGAGTATCTGGAGGCCGCCTTCTACAACGGCGCGACCGCCGCCAACATGGCGCTCAACTCGCAGACGGCAGCATTCCTGAAGGTCGTCACCAGCGATGAGAACGCTCACGTCAAGTTCCTCAAGGAACACCTCGGATCGAAGGCGGCGAAGGAACCGAAGTTCGATTTCAAAGGTGCCAACACCAGCCCCACGACGTTCATGGCGACCTCGCAGGTGCTGGAGAACACGGGAGTGCACGCCTACTCCGGGCAGGCACTAAACATCAAGGAGGCGGCCTACGTAAAGGCTGCCCTGTCGATCCTCACCGTTGAGGCGCGTCACGCCAGTGTGATCGGGCTGCTCAACGAACCGGCCGGCAACGAAATCGCACCCAACGGCCCGTTCGACACGCCGCTGACCGCCGCGAAGGTACTCGCGGCCGTGAAGGCAACCGGCTTCATCGTCTGAGCCGGCTTGTCTTCCGCCGATTCCGGACCCGCGCGAGAAGTCATCGCGCGGGCTCCCGGGGTCGGCTCGGATGGACAGGTTCAGATGAGCAGGGTTAGCTCGCACTCGCACTGACCTCGGGTAGTCGGAGTCAGCTCACGCGGGCGATGACCACGGGGGCGCTCGTCGGCACCCGGCTACCACCAGCGGGCTCTTGGGTTACGAGCACCTCGCTCACACCGCTCAGCCCACCGGGTACGTAAACGGCGCCGGCACCGTCGGAGTTGGGAGCGAACAGGCCGGTCGTCGGCTGCGGCAGACTGTGCCCGGGGCGCTTGACCCAAACCTCATACACATGCCCAGCTGAGGGCTGTGGCATCCCGGCGACTGTGAGCCATGCCTGCCCGCCGCTGCGATGAAGCGCCGCGCTGGCGCCCCTGAGCGTTACCTCGGCACTCACCACGCGCGAAGTGCCACCCCCGAACGGTGCCGAGAGCGCAATCGCAAGCGCCGCTGCCAGCAGAGCCGCAAAGACAAGCGCGGGTGCGACCCGGCGCCGGGACAGCCGCCGCGACTGTCGCTCGGAGGCGACTGGGCGCTCACGCGACTGGGACTCCTCGCGCACGACGCTCATCACACGCTGCTTGACGTGTTTGGGCGCCGCAACCAGTGGGACGGTGACCGGCAGGATGTCTACGGCCGGGCGCAATGCATCGATCTCATCCCGGCAAACCGCACAGGCGCTTGCGTGCGTCAGAAATGCCGCTGTTTGGCGCGTGTCGAGCAGGCCGAGGAGATAGAGGGCAGCCTCGCCGCAGTGCTCCTCGCCGCGGGAGGGCACTTCGCCACCGCCTTGCGGAATGTCGCGACCTGAACTCATCGCAGCAGACTCTCCTCACCTGGCATTGCCACACGCATCTTGGCGAGTCCGAGGCGCATGCGTCCCTTGATGGTGCCGATGGGCATTTCCAGCATCGTCGCAATTTCGGTGTGTGTGAAGCCGCCGAAATAGGCTAGCTCGATCACGCGACGCTGCTCTGAGGGAAGCTCCTTCAGTAGATCTTTGACCGCTCCCTCCTGCTCGAGCTGGAGCACGCGCTCCTCGGTGTGCTCCTCGGCGGGCAGCCGCTCGACGATGCCCTCATCGTCGAGATTGTGGCGGTCGCGCACCGAACCGCGGCGCAACGCGTCGATCGCGCGGTTGCGCACGATGCGCAGAATCCAGTTGCGCACACTGCCGCGCTGGCGGTCATAGCGCGCGCCGCTGCGCCATGCGGCAAGAAAAGCCTCCTGCAACACGTCCTCGGCGCTGGCGCGGCGTCCGCAGATGCGGTAGGCCAGTGAGAACGCGACGTCGCAATGACGGTCGTACACAAGCTCGAACGCTTCGGCGTTGCCTCCCTGGACGAGATCCATCAGGTCCTCGTCAGCAAGCCGATGCAGCCCACCGGCGGGCGACGACAGCCTGCCCGAGCCACGCCGGACAGTTCCAGAGAGGCTGCGACCCGGCCGCCTCACAGGGGTTCAGAGATTGAGCGCCTATTTACCAAAGCGCTGACTCTACGCGCGTGCGCCCGAAGCGGATCACTCGCATTTCGCGCACGGCACCGCGGAGGGCACGCAATTCGCCACGCCGACGGTATGCCGGCCACACAACTCGGCCCACCAGCGATTCGCAGGACACATGTCTGGGCCCGCCAGATCCACAGGGCTGGCCGGTCGATGATCCGCCGGGGGCCACTGAGCGTATGGACCGACACGCCCATCCTCCCGCTGGATGGGAAACCCCAACCCGGGAGCTGACTCATGGGTTTTGATAATCCGATTCATATTGCATTTCTGCTGATAATTCTCTTGCTTGTGTTCGGCGCCAAGCGCCTACCTGAGATCGGTCGCTCGCTCGGCGACGGTATGCGCGGCTTCAAGGAGTCGATCGGCGGCGAGCTGACCCACAACCAGGTCACGGCGGAAGTGCCGCCGAGTCCCGTCAAGGCCGACCTCGCGCCGAGCCCGGTCAAAGTCGACATCGCGCCGAAGCCCGTCGAGGTCCACCACCACGAAGCGGCGTAGAGATGGCCGTCGCCGTTGGCAGGATCGGGCACGAGGATCGACTGAGCCTCGTCGATCACCTGGAGGAGCTGCGCTCGCGCCTGATCGTGTGTCTGCTGGCGGTGGCGATCGCGTTTGGGTTCTGCTTCTGGCAAAACCACGCGCTGCTGCAGATAATCAACGCGCCGCTGGCCCACCAAACACAGAAGCAGGTGCAGGCCGGCGAGGGGCCGCTGGGGGCCACGTATGCGGTGCAACAGAACACGCGCGCACTGGCGCTCGAGCTGCAGACGGCCGTCAGTGCCCTCGCGCACCCTGGCAGCGGCGCCACGCCGGCGGCAAGAGCCACACTGCGAAGTGTGGGCGCGCAGCTTGACGGAGACATTTCGCGCCTCTCGGCGCCGGCGCAGGGCAACAAGCCGGTGACGCTCGGCATCGGGGAGCCCTTTGCAACCACTATCAGCGTGTCGCTGATGTTCGCGATGATCCTGGCGCTGCCACTTCTGTTGTATGAGCTGTATGGGTTCTTGCTACCCGCATTCAGCCCATCCCAGCGACGCGTCGCGACGCCACTGACGCTCGCGATCCCGGTCCTCTTCGCGGTGGGCGTGCTGTTTGGGTATTTCGTAGTGCTGCCCGCCGCTGTGCGTTTCCTTGGGAACTTCAACAGCAGCCAGTTCAACGTGCTCGTGCAGGCAAGCCAGTACTACCGCTTCGCGGCGGCGATACTCCTCGCGATGGGGCTCGTGTTTCAGGTCCCCGTCGGGATACTCGTCGCCACGCGAGCAGGCATCGCCACGCCACGCCAGCTACGACACAATCGCCGCTACGCGCTACTCGCCTGTGCCGCGGTGGCAGCGTTCTTGCCAGGCGACATCGTCACCCTTGCCCTGGAGACGGTGCCCCTCTACCTGCTGTTCGAGGTAAGCGTGTTGCTTGCGAGCGTGGTGGAGCGACATGAGCGGCGTCGCGAGACCTTCGCCGCCGACGGCCTGGGCGAGTAGTCGCGGGATGTGAGCACCGGGTACCCGGTTTTGCTTTGCGGCTGCCGGGCATAGCATCTGCAGATATGCGTCTCGATCAACCGGTAGCGTCCTCCCGCATGAACGAATCCAGCGATGCGATCGTGCAGGCAAGAGAGCTGCGTCGTCGCTACGGCGAGGGCGAGGCCGCCGTGGATGCCTTGGCGGGGGTGAGCGTGGACTTTCCGACCGGACGCTTCACGGCGATCATGGGGCCCTCGGGATCGGGCAAGTCGACGCTCATGCACCTGCTAGCGGGGCTCGATCGCCCAACTTCCGGGACCGTCAGCGTCGGCGGCGTGGAGCTGACCACGCTGGATGACCGTGCGTTGACGCAACTGCGTCGCGAGCACATCGGGTTCATCTTCCAGACGTTCAACCTGCTGCCCGTGCTGAACGCAGAGGAGAACATTCTGCTGCCGCTGTCGATCGCGGGCCGCGAGCCCGACCGCGAGTGGTTTGAGCGCCTTGTGGACACAGTCGGCATCCGCGACCGGCTCAGTCACCGGCCCGCCGAGCTCTCCGGCGGCCAGCAGCAGCGCGTGGCGGTCGCCCGGGCGCTGATCTCCCGCCCCGCGGTCGTGTTTGCGGACGAGCCGTCCGGCAATCTCGACTCCAAGTCCTCCGGCGACGTGCTGGCGCTGCTGCGCCAGGCGGTAGACGATTTCTCCCAGACGGTTGTGATGGTCACCCACGATGCACACGCGGCCTCGTTTGCGGACAGATTGCTTGTATTGGCCGACGGTCAGATCGTGCACGACGGCAAGGCGGGGAGCGCCGAGCAGGCGCTGGATTTGATGAAGGCCGTGGGCTGATGGGCGCCGGCATCCCTCTGCCGGCCAATGGCAACCGCAGCCCAGTGTCGCGAGGTCGCCTCTGATGTTCAAGCTGATGCTGCGCGGCTTCGTGCAGCGCAAGCTGCGGGTGCTGTTGACGGCAATCGCGATCGCGCTGGGCGTTGCACTGATGGCGGGCACCTACATCCTCACCGACACGATCAACCATGCCTTCGGGGAAGTGTTTGGCAGCGCCTACGCAAACAAGTCGGTGGTCGTGACCGAAAAGGAAACGCTCGGTGGCTCCCAGGCCTCTGCGCTGACCGAAGCGACGCTTGCCCGCGTGCGCGCCGTGCCGGGCGTGGCGGCGGCCTCGGGAGGCATCTCAACCAGCGCGGCGTTGCTCACCACGTCCGGCAAGCGGCTCACCAGTGGCGGCGCGTTTGGGCTCGTCGATGCCTTGCAACCGCCACGCTTCGAGGCATTCACCGCAACCGTCGGTCACTTGCCGAGCACTGCTGGCGAGGTCGCGATCGATCAGGCAAGTGCCAAGCGCAATCGTCTGACGCTCGGTCAGCAGATCGTGATCGCGGGTAGGTCCCCGGCGCGGCGCTACACGATTTCGGGCATCGCCAAGTTCGCGGGCAGCGAATCCTTCGGCGGCACGACCGTCGCGCTGCTGCAATCGAGCCAAGCCCAGTATGTGGCCGGTGAACCGGGCGCATACGACAGCATCAACGTCGCTGCGAGCCCGAGCGTGGTGCCGCAGGAACTGGCCTCGCGCATGCGTGCCGTGCTGCCGAGGACGCTAGTGGTGCGCACCGGTGCCCAGGAAGCCGCCAACCAGACCTCCGAACTGGAAGAAAAGCTGGGCTTCCTGCGCACTTTCCTTTTGATCTTCGCCTATGTCGCGCTCGTGGTGGGGGCGTTCATCATCTTCAACACCTTCTCGATCACCGTCGCTCAGCGCACACGCGAGTTCGGCCTGCTGCGCACGCTCGGCGCCTCGCGCGCACAGATCATGCGCACGGTCATCCAGGAAGGCCTGCTGCTGGGCGTCGTGGGAGGGACGATCGGCCTGCTGGGCGGGATCGCGCTCGCGCCGGCGCTCGACGGGCTGTTCAAGGCATTCGGGGCGGACCTGCCGGACAACGGCACCGTGTTGGAGGCTCGCACCGTGATCGTCTCGCTCGGCGTGGGCATCGTCGTGACGGTGCTCGCGGGACTCTTCCCGGCGATGCGCGCGACGCGCGTGCCGCCGATCGCGGCGATGCGCGAGGGGGTGCAGATCCCGCCGCGGCCGCTGCCCACGCGGCGAGCCCTGCAGATCCGCTTCGCGCTCTATCTCGTGGTTGTAGTGGCACTGCGCATCATCGTCGGCGGCGGTGCCGCCCTGGTCCTGCTGGTGGTGATCGTGCTGCGTGGCCTGCGACTGAGAGCCCGATTGAAGCGAGGCGGGGAGCGTCCGCCGCGTCACTACCGGGTGATCCCCGCACTCGGCCACGCGATCGGCTCGCTCGTGGCCTGGCGCGGCATCACGGGACGCCTCGCGCGCGAGAACTCGGTGCGCCAGCCCGGGCGCACGCTCGTGACCGCGCTCGCTTTGACCGTCGGACTTGGGCTCGTAGCGTTCATCTCGGTGCTCGCCGCGGGCACGAAGACAACGATCGACAATGCGGTCAATCGCTCCTTCGCCGGCAACCTGATCGTGCAGAACTCCCATAACGAAGGGGGCATCCCCGCGGCGGTCGCACCCGCGGTCAGACAGATCCACGGCGTAGGCGAGGTCACCGCGATCGCCTTTACAAAGGGCAGGGTGCGCAACGCCTCAGAGCCGGGCGCACCGGTGATCGACGAACAGAGCACCATGACCGCGATCGAACCCGAATCGTTCGCGAGGATGTACAAGATCGAATGGGAACACGGCTCGAACGCGACGCTCGCCACGCTCGGGCAGGGTGGCACGGTCATCACCAAGAAGTTCGCGAGCGCCCACAAACTGCGCGTGGGAGAGCGCCTGTCGGTGGCAACGCCCTCCAATCATGTGGTGAGCTTGGCGGTGCGGGGCATCGTCTCCGAAGAAGTGCTCGGCCTGCTCTCCAACCTCACGATCTCGCGCTCGCTGGCACGCACCGCGTTTGGGCAACGCGAAGACGCGATCAACTTCGTCGCCTACGCCCCCGGCGCGAGCGGCGCCGAAGTACAACACGGGATCAACGCGCTCCTGCGCCGCAGCTTCCCGCAGGCCCACTCGCAGACCGCGGCGCAGTACACCCAGGAACAGAGCAACAAGGTCAACAAGTTCCTGCTGCTCGTCTACGTGCTGCTCGCGCTGTCGGTGATCGTGTCGCTGTTCGGAATCGTCAACACGCTCGTGCTCTCGATCTACGAGCGCACGCACGAGCTGGGGATGATGCGCGCAATCGGCACCTCGCGCCGCCAGATCCGCCAGATGATCCGCTACGAGTCGCTGATCACCTCGCTGATCGGGGGTGTGCTCGGGCTGATAATCGGCGTGGTCGGAGCGATTCTCGTAACAGTCTTCGCCCTGTCGGGCTCGGGCTACGTACTCTCAATACCGGTGGGCACGCTCGTCGCGCTGCTGGTAATCGCGGCGCTCGCGGGCGTACTCGCGGCGCAGATCCCGGCGCGGCGTGCGGCACAGCTCGACATCCTGGCGGCGCTGGCGAGCGAGTAGCAACCCGCTGTTCATACTGTTTGGGTCGGCGCACGTGCCGACACGCGGAGCCGCACGTGCGCGGCTCCGTTCCGACCGCTATGGGTTCTGCCGTGGCGATCTAAAGCTCGGGTTTTACCTCTGTTTCCTCTAGCCCGGAAGCGGCTCCTGGGCGCGGGGCCCGGACACGTAGGCGTCGGCTGGCTCGAGTATCTGCACAATCTGCTCGTGCATCTCGGGCGTGTTTGCGTGCCCGTGCACCGACGCGGCGTGCTCAGAGGCCGCGCGCACGACCTCATCCTCCTCGCCGATGATCACCAGGGAACAGTTCGACTCGCTTGGGAAGCGGCGGCAATCGGCCATCATGCGGGACATGTGTGTCTCCTCTCAAAATCGGTTGCGTCCATCGTTGCGCGCAAAGGTTCCCGCGTCAAATGCGACGCGACGGGACGACCTGGAGTTCATGCTGTCCGGGTCGGCACATGTCTTGAGTTTCGCGGTTTTGGGTTGGGAGGAGCACCGGCGGTGCCTGCGAAGCGGTTGGTGTCAATCGATACCGACCGTGCGTTGCGGGTGTGTGGCCCGGTCGCGCGCGGCTTTCACGGAGGTCACGGCCGATGCCCTTGTATGTTCCCGCTTCGCTGGAGGGGCTGTTGTCCCTCTTTTCGTCTTGCTTCACGCAGCCGACGTTTCAGACGTTCAGGGCGCTGGTCCTCGGCCAGATCTCCCAGACAGGGTTGCGGACGGTCACTGGGATGCTCGTGGGCGCGAGACAGTCTGGGGTATGCCATCACGCTCGCGCTCACCGCTTCTTCGCTTGTGCGCGCTGGTCAGCCGATCGGGTCGGGCTGACGTTGGCGAGCATGATCTGCGAGCGGCTGCTGGAGTCGGGCGAGCCGGTCGTGGTGGCCGTCGATGACTCGCTGTTCAGTCGGGTCGGCGCTAAGGTGCACGCCTGTTCCTGGCACCGTGATGTGAGCGGGCACCGCGGACGGATGGTTGCTAAGTGGGGCAACAGTTGGGTCGTCGCGGGAATCGTTCTGCGTTTGCCGTTCCTGGATCGTCCGGTTTGTCTGCCAGTGCTGTTTCGCCTTTGGCGGCCCAAGCGCAAGCAGTTCGGCAAGAAGCAGAGCGACCCCGAGCGTCCGGGCAAGCCGCAGCTGGCGAGGCAAATGATCGATCTGCTCTCAGAACGGATGCCCGACCGTGCGCTGCGCGTGCTGGGGGATTCCGCGTATGCCGGCAGAGCGTGGCGAGGGCTGGAGGATCGCGTCACGGTCATCTTCCGTCTCCGCCAACAGGCGGCACTGTATGCGCCCGCGCCGCCCACCAGTGGTAGGCGTGGACGCCCACGCTCGTGGGGCCCAAAGCTGGGATCGGTCGCGCAGCTCGCGAGCGATCCAGATAGCCGATGGGCAAGCACGACCGTGCACTGGTATGAGCGGACGCAAACCGTGAGGTACTTGACCGTCGAGGGTCTGTGGGAGCCACTGGGGCCCGAGGCCCCCGTGCGAGTCATCATCGTCCGTGAGCACACAAGGCCGAAGGGCAAGCCGGCTGCGGTACTCCTCACCACCGAACTCGACGCGACCCCTAAGCAAACAATCGAGCGCTATGCCGACCGCTGGCCCATCGAGGTCTCATTTCAGCAGGCAAAGCAACTGTTCGGCGTCGGTGACGCCCGCAACCGAACCATCAACGCCGTCGAGCGGACCGTCCCATTCCAGTTCCTAGCGATGAGCATCACGATCGCGTGGTACGCGCTGCACGGCCACCACCCAGACGTCGTCTCAGAGCACCGCCAACGCGCCCCGTGGTACCGGACCAAGAGGACCCCGTCGTTCGCCGACATGCTCGCCAAGCTCAGACGCGTCATCCTCGCCGCCCAATATCACCCGGGCACACACCGAGACCCCACCCCCCAAGAAATCAACCTCGTCCAACAAGCATGGGCCGCCGCCGGACTCTAACCGCGAAACTCAAGACAAGTGCCGACCCGCGGAGCCGCACATGTGCGGCTCCGTTCCGACCCCTACATGTAGGGGTCGGCCTGCCGGCACATGTGCCGGCAGGGTCCGTGGCACATGTGCCACGGACATCCCCAATGTGGGACTACTCCTCCACCAAACGCCGATGCACAGCCCAACGGGTCAGCTCGTGGCGACTGGAGAGCTGGAGCTTGCGCAGCACGGCGGAGACGTGTGCCTCGACCGTCTTTGCCGAGATGCCGAGCTGGACGGCGATCTCCTTGTACATGTACCCACGCGCGATGTGCTGGAGTACCTCGCGCTCGCGCGGCGTCAGCAAGTCGAGTTCCGGGTCGATCTGCGCGGCCGGGATCTCGCCGGCAAACGCGTCAAGCACGAAGCCGGCCAGGCGAGGAGAGAAAACAGCGTCACCCTCACGCACGCGACAGACCGCGTCGGCCAGCTCGGGGCCTGAGATCGTCTTTGTCACATATCCGCACGCGCCCGCGCGGATCAACGCGATCACATCCTCGGCAGCGTCGCTGACCGAGAGCGCGAGAAAGCGAACGTCGGGACAATTGTCGGCCACACGACGAATCACCTCGACTCCGCCGCCGCCGGGCATGTGTACGTCGAGCAACACAACGTCCGGTGCGAGCTCCTCGATCGCGCGCACCGCACCCTCGACGCTGCCGCTGTCGGCCACCACCTCGACCCGCTCACCGAGACTCGCGCGCACGCCGGCGCGGAACAGGTCGTGGTCGTCGACAATCGCAACGCGGGGCAGAGCTTCGTCTTTCATCGCCATCTCCCGCTCATCCTTCTCTCCGCCGTCGCACTCCCCGTCATCGCTTTCTCCCGTTCATGGCTTCACCGCGTTCACAGCATTCCGGCCATGCCTTCATCTCATTCACGATCGGCGCTCGCGTGCGATTGCAATCTCGACCTCGGTGCCCCCGCCCGGCAACGAGCGCACCGTGGCGCTACCGCCGGCGCGACGCATCCGTCCGAGGATCGACTCGCGAACACCCCGTCGCTCCGGCGGCACCGCATCGAACTCGAAGCCTGCTCCGCGGTCGCGCACGAACACCTGCACCCGCTCACCGGAGAGTTCGGCATACACACTGACCGGTGCTTCGCCCGCGAACTTGGCGGCGTTGAGCATTGCCTCGCGTGCAGCCGCAACGACAGCGAGGGTGTGCTCCCGCAATGGACAGTCGCCGACGACCACGACCTCGATCGAACCGCCTGTTGCCCCCTCCACCTCGGCCGCCGCGGTGTCCAGGGCGCTCGCAAGTGTGTCACCAGCCTCGCGCGAGTCACTACCTGCCAGCCAGCCACGCAACTCGCGCTCCTGGCGACGGGCGAGCGCCGCCACCTGCCGGGGGTCCTGCGCGCTCTGCTGGATCAGCGCGAGCGTTTGCAGCACCGAGTCGTGCAGGTGCGCGCCCACGTCGGCACGCTCCTGCGAGCGAATGCGCTCGGTGCGCTCAGCCGCGAGGCTGCGCGCCAAGCGCCGCCAAGAGGGAGCGAAAATCAGGGCGACCGCGATCAACACGGCGAGCGCCGCAAGCAGCGCCTCGCCCGCGGGTCGCAGCGCGCCGTTGGCCCACAGGAAGGCAAACCCACCGGCGAGCACCAGCGCCACGCCGAGCCCACCGCGGCTCACCTCGGGCCAGCCGAACGTGCGCACGCGCGCTGTCAGTTCCCGCGTGGGCTCCTGCGACTCGCGCACCCGCCCTCGCGGCTCGCGCCGCTGCGATTGCTCGGGCGTGCGATGGGCAGCCCAACCGTGTCTGCGCCCGGGCACGACGGCCGGCGCACGCCAGATCAACAACGCCCCCAGCACAGCCACAGCGAGCGGCCACACGACAGCGTCCCCAGGCCAAGGTCCCGCCGCGCGCACGAACAGCAGGCCACTGAGCACCAGCAAGGCGGTGCCGATCGCGATCCTACGACCGCCGCGCAGCGAGTTCGCGGAGTGGGACATACACGTTCATGTTCTCACCCGCGACCGCGGCGGCGGCTGGAAAGGCCACTCGCGAGCAGCACCGCTCCGAAAGCACCGACGAGCACGGGGGCGGTGTAGGCAAAGCGCAGGTCGATCGTGCCATTGGCGTCGAGCACGAGCAGCACGCCCAGCACGAGCACCGCGATGCCCGTGAACAGCACTGTGACACTTGGCGGGCGCCTCATCGATTTACCCCGGTCGCTGGCAGGCAGGCTTCGTTTGTGCCAAGCGCCATGCGGTGAGAGTGGCTGGCAAACCAGCCACCTTCACCCCATCCGCCCCATCCTCTCCAGTCGTGTTCGACGGGATGGTCGGCCACCAGCAGCGCGCCGAGTCCGACGCTCCCATCCACCAACAGCCGCGGTGTGCCCAGCGGCGGGACCGGACGTTCCGACCACTTGATGTCGAGTCCACCGCCGCGGTTTTCAAGCGCTCCGACATAGCCGCCGCCGATGCTCGCGCTGGTCGCGACACACACGTTCTTGGGCACCAGCACGACCGCCTCGCCCACACCCAGGCGCAAGTGCAACCTGGTTGTGCCCGCCGGAAAAGCAACGTTTCGCAGGTCGATTTCAAGCCGCCCGGCGCCCAGCTCGTAGTCGCCGCGCACTTCGCCAAGCGTTTGCGGACGATACGTGCGTTCGCCCATGCCACCGTGCAGATCGACATGGGCGGCCGCAATCGTCGCCGCGGCCAGGGCAAAAGTGACACCCGGCAGCACCAGCCAGCGGGCCCAGCCCGCGTATGCGCCAAGCACCAGCAGCACGCCGAGCACGACAACCGTCCAGGCGGCAAGCTGCAGGTCGATGCCCGCAAGCCACGCACCCGCCGCGGCAAGCAAGACCATCCAGGCAAGCACCGCCGTCACGAACGCCGCGCAGCGCAACAGTCGTCGATCGGCACTCGCGTGTTGTTCGTCTGTCCCGCTGGCGGCGGACGCTCGCAACCACCGCCAAAGGAATGTGGCAAGCACACCCACAAGCGCGAGTGAGCCAAGCCCCACGCCAAATCCCCACGCGCCGCGGTGCGCACCATGGCCGATCGCGCCAAGGGCTATCCCCACGGCCGTGACGATCGCGATGACACCAAGCACAGACCGCCACGACGAGCGGCTCAGATGGATCGGCGCGTGCGCCGCCCCCTCCTCCGCCACCAACAGCAGCAGCACCAGGTACAGCGCAATGCCGATCCCCGAGAAGATCGCAAGCCCAACGAAGGCGATACGAAACGGGATCGGGTCGACGCCGAAGTGAGCGCCGAGGCCGCTGCACACACCGCCGATCAAGCGACCGCGTCGCGTGCGCACCAGGCGCGGACGACGGTTTGGATCAGGCACAGGGGTGGACATGTTTGCGCTCGCCTCCACTCAGGGTCAGTTGTGTTTTGAGCATGAAGGCAGTGTGAGCCCGCGCGAGCGGTCCCGCAATTGGGAATGACCCTAGGTTGGTCGTGGCACCGGCGATCGCGGCGAGGCGCGTTGCTCGGCCGCTAGCGCGATTGGTCAGTGTGCTCCGTGAGCGTCGACGCTCTCCGCGACGAGCGCCTCGAGCAGCGCACCCATCCGCTGGAGGATCTCCTCGCGATCGGCCACCGCATAGCTGTCGGCGAGCTCCGCGGGTGCGCGATAGCCGATCCTCGTCTGGCCGCCGGCGTCCCAAACGAGCACCCGCAGAGGCAACTCGTAGCCGATCTCCGGATCGTCCTGCATGAGTAGCGTGCCGACTCGCGCGTCGCCGAAAATGAGCACTTCCTCCGCGGCCAGCGGTAGCCCGGCATCGCGTGCCCCACCGCCGTGATCGACCCGTGCGAAAACCGCGATCTCGCGACGCTCCAGCGCAGCGACCAGGCGGTCCATCGTGCGGGTTACGGTGTGAGGGCTATTCGCGGCGATCAGAGACATGGCGAACAAGTAACACACTACCGCCCAACTGGGAGGCGGTCAGTCTCTATGCGACCGCTATGACATTCCGACCAATACCAAGGCGCATGGCATCCGACTGACCCTGGAAGTAGCGTTGGGCGATCTCCACGTGCCGATTGGGCCAGAAACCCTGACCGGACGTCCATTCCAAATGCTCTGGGGAGCGATGATCGGAAGACTTTTCGGCCTGGCTCACAATCGCGTCAACCAGTTGAGATAACAGGCGTCCCCGACTTGCCGCCCCAGGCCCTAGCACTTGCGTTTGCCGCATCGATCTATCCGCCCGCCGTCGCGGCCGTGATCGCCCTCGGACGCGGTCAGCAGCTGCGCTCGCGCGTCTTCGCGTTCGTATTCGCTGCCTTCCTCACGACATACGCAACGGGCACCGCGATGCTGTTCCTGCTCGAAGAACTCGGTGCGACTACCACCACCAGTCGATCGGCGAGCACGGCGATCGATCTGGCGCTCGGCCTGCTGCTCATCGCGCTCGCCGTTCGACTACAGAGGAAGCGACCGCAAGCCGACGCCGACCCGAAGGCACCCAGCGGCCCCTCCAAGATCGACCGCTACCTTGACAATCGCAGACTGGCATTCGTGCTGGGCATCATCCTGTACGTCATCCCGTCCCCGATCTACATCGGTGCCGTCAAGTCGATCGCCGACGCGAAACTCTCAACCTCCACCGAGCTGCTGGACCTCGCCGTAACAGTCGCGGTGATGCTGTGGCTGATCGTGGTCCCAATGCTGCTGCTGCTGACCATTCCGGGCCACGCCGAGCGCGCGCTGGAGAAGACCAACAGATGGTTCGCCCACAACGGGCGGACGGTCGCGATCGTCGCATCCGCCGCGGCCGGCGCCTACCTCGCGATCAAGGGCCTCGTCGACCTGGTCAACTGAGGGCCGACGCCGCGGTTCACCGGCTCTTGCCACCTGCTTTTTATACGCTCCGGTTCGTCACGTCTGACAAAAGCTTTACGCCGAGCATAAGCTGGGCAGGCAGCGCCAGAGCGCGCTGCCTTTGTCGCGACGTTCCCTAGACTCGCAGTGATGTCGTTGCACCTCTTCGCGGGTCTGCGCGTGCGGGACTTCCAGGCAGCCCGATTGTGGTATGAGCGGTTGCTGGGCGAGCCGACGTTCTTCCCCCACGCCACCGAGGCTGTGTGGACGCTTGCCGAGAACCGGTCGGTGTACGTCGTAGAGGATGCCGATGGCGCTGGCAACTCGGTGGTGACGATCTTCCTCGACGATCTCGATGCTCGAGTAGCCGAGATCGCTGCCCGCGGCATCGAGCCCGACGAGCGCGAGACATACTCGAGCGGCACACGCAAGGTGATCTATCGCGACCCCGACGGCAACGAGCTGGGATTCGGCGGCGCTACTTGAGACCCGAGCAGTGCACCCGCGAATAGGCTCCAGCCAGCCGGATCGCTCCGCGCGCAAGCAGGCGCTAGTAAAGTCATTGGTGCGTGGCCGATATACCCACACCCATCACAGGCCGCTGCCTATGCGGTGGCGTGACCTATAGCGTCGATGCCGCGCCAGTCTGGCAAGGGGTTTGCTACTGCTCGAACTGCCAGCGCCAAACCGCGACGGCGTTCTCGACCATCGTGGGCGTACCGAGCAAGGCGCTCACCGTCGAGGGCGACGCACTCGCCTCGTTCAAGACCGCCAGCGAGGACTACCAGAGCACCACCGAGCGTCGGTTCTGCTCGACCTGCGGGTCACCGATATTCAGCACGATCGAGTCGATGCCGGAAGTCGCCTTCCTGAAGGCAGGGACGATCGACGATATGTCTTGGTTTGAGCCGACAGCCGAGATCTGGACGCGCTCGGCACAACCGTGGGCGCCACACTTCGAGGGCGTCACGCGGTACGAGCGCACCCCGAACTAACTGTCAGTCATCAAGCTCGGTCGTCCGCTCGCAACGAGAATATCCAGTCGATGATGCTGCCCCTCGCCGTTGATTGGCCGACGATTGCCTCGTTGGCAACCGCCGGCGGCACGCTCGTGCTCGCCGTCGCGACATTCTCCTCGGTGCGCTTCGGGCAGCGCTCGACACGTATCGCAGAGCGCTCGACGGCGATCGCCGAGCGAGCGTTGTTGCTCGGCCTGCGGCCGGTCATCGCTCCTTCGCGTGTGACCGATCCGCCCGAGACGGTCCGCTTCGGCGAGGGGCGGATGGTGACTGTCGACGGCGGTATGGCCGCGGTCGAGCGCGAGGAGGAGAACTACTACTTCGTGATCCCACTGCGTAACGTCGGCAACGGTCTCGCGGTCCTTCAAGCCTGGCGCTTGACGTCGGGGCGACCCGAGTTGGATGCCGGGCACGCCGAGCCGGCGGAGCATCGCCGACAATCGCGTGACCTGTACGTGCCCGCAGGGGACATCGGTTTTTGGCAGGGAGCAATACGCGAGCTCGACGACCCTTTTCGTGAGGGTCTAAGCGAGGCGTTCCTCACAGGTGAAACGTTGACCGTCGATCTGCTCTACGGGGACCACGAGGGTGGCCAGCAAACAATCAGCCGCTTCATCCTGACGCGCGAGGAGAACGATCAATGGCGCCCAGGCGTCGTCCGCCATTGGCCGCTCGAAAGCACCGACCCACGCGAGCGCTAGCTGCGGCGCCGCACAAAGCGAATGCTCACCTGCGCCTCCGAGGCGGTCTGTCGGACGCCTTACCTAGGCAGGTGAAATGGGACCGTCGTAATGACGATGCCCTCGTAGGGGAGCAGAGAGGAGCGCAGGCGTGCGGCGGTGCGATTGTGGAGAATCCGCTGCCAGCTCTTGGCAACGACTATCTCGGGCACGACGAGCGTGAGGATCACGTCGGGGCGCTGGCGGTGCAGAGCGGCGATGTAGTTGGCAAGCGGCGCGACCGTGGAGCGGTACGGGGACACGACGACCTCGAGTGGCAAATGGTCTCCCCACGCATGCCACGCGCGGTGGAAGCGCTCGGCCTCCTCCTCGGTGGGGCTGAGGTGCAGCGCGAGCACCGGCTGGGCGAGCGAGACGGCGTAGGCAAGCGCGTGTAGCGCCGCGAGGTCGAGCACCGCGACGGGGACGACGGCGAAGCTGTGCACCTCAGATGGGTCATCTTGCGTCTCGGCCAGGTGTGCGGAGACCTCCGGGCGCAGCCGGGGCGGCGCCACGCGCGTCGTCCGCGTTTGTCCATCCGGCTCGGGCCGTGGCGCATCGGGTCGTGGCGTGAGCGCCTCGCGGGCGCTCAAGTAGTGCGCGTGGATGCGCCCGCACGCGAACACGATCAGCGGCACCAGCACTACCACGACCCAGGCACCCTCGGCGAGCTTGGTGACCACGGCGATCAGCACCACTAGCGCGGAGAGGACGGCGCCGAGCAGGTTGGTGGCCAGTGCCGAGCGCCACTTCGACTCGCGGTGGCGCCACCAGTACGCGACCATCCCGCCCTGGGCGAGCGTGAAGGCGAGGAACACACCGATCGCGAACAGTGGGATCAGGGGAGCGGTGCGACCACCGAAGGCCGCGTAGATCACGGCCGCGGGGACAGCGAGCACGAGGATGCCGTTGCTGAACGCGAGGCGATCGCCCATGCGCAGGAACAGTCTTGGGACGTATGCGTCACGGGCCATGAAGTACAGGAGCCGCGGAAAGCCGTTGAACGCCGAGTTGGCGGCCACCAGCAGCACGAGCGTCGTTGCCACCTGCACGAAGCCGTAGGGAATGCCGCCGCCGACGCTGTCATGTGCGATCTGGGAGAGCACCGTCTCGCTCCCACTCGGCGCGGCGCCGTCGAAATGGGCGACGAGCACGACGCCGATGAACATCGAGATCAGAAGTCCCAACATCACCGTGAGCGTCTGGCGAGCATGCCTGGCTTGCGGAGGGCGGAAGACCGGGACCGCGTTTGAGATCACCTCGATCCCGGTCATCGCCGTCGCGCCGGAGGCAAACGCGCGCAACAGAAGCAGCACGCCGAGCGCCTCGGTGGCCCGATGTGGTGCCGCGGCGGTGGGGTGAAAGCCGTGGGAGCCCGCCTTGATGAGACCGGCGACGACCACCAGTGCGATCGCGACCACGAACAGGTAAGTGGGAGCCGCGAAGGCGGCGCCGGCGTCGCGCACACCGCGCAGGTTGCCGGCCACCAACAGCACGATCACCACCAGTCCGATCACCACCCGCGCCGCGGCAAGCGACGGTATCGCCGAGGTGACGGCTTCCACCCCGGAGGCGACCGACACGGCCACCGTGAGGATGTAATCGAGGATCAGCCCGGCGCCCGCGAGCAGGCCCCACCTGCGGCCGAGGCTGTCGCTCGCGACGATATAGGAACCCCCGCCGTGCGGGTAGGCTCGGATCACCTGGCGGTAGCCGAGGCCGACAGACAGCATCAGCACCGCAAGGGCGGCTCCGATCGGCAGCGAGAGCTTCAGCTCGGCCGAGCCGGCGAGCACGAGGATCGCCATCATCGCTTCCGGCCCGTAGGCCACCGAGGAGAGCGCGTCGGGCGAGAGCACGGCGAGGGCGAGCAGGCGGCCCATGCGCTCCTCCGCGATCGCCGTGCTGCGCAGCGCCGGGCCGATCAGCACCCGCCGCAGCTCATGGACCACACGGCCCGAGCGCGAGTCGGCCTCGTCCGCCTCAGCCGTTGCTTCGAGCTCGTCGTCATCCGCCTCGCGTGATGCGTCATCCGACTCGCGTGGTGCGCTGCGGATGTGCACGAAACGTCCGCTGCGCGATTGCTGTGGATCGCTGAAATCAAGATGGCGATCGACGGGCAGCGCACGCTCCCAGACCTGCCGGGGCGGCATGCACCCCGCCCAGCCGCGTCCCACCTCACCCAGCGCGGCAAGCGCACTTTGGTCGAGCTCGGGCAGCTGTGCGTTTGCCGTGACCGTTGAATCGGACCCGCCCACCCCGTCATCCCCCTTTGGCCGTCCAGACACGCGGCCTAGTCTAAGGTCGGGTCCATTCGGCTTCACTGGAGCCGCTCCGTCAAGCGCCGGAAGGAGAGCCTCGTGAAGATGCGTGCCGCAGTGCTCGAGCAGTTTGGTCAGCCTCTGGTGGTTCAGGAGGTCGATCTTGCCGATCCCCGTCGCGGAGAGGTCCTTGTGCGCCTGGTGGCTTGCGGCGTTTGCCATACCGACATGTACACCGCCTCCGGAGTCGATCCCTCCGGATATGCGCCGACAGTGCTCGGACATGAGGGAGCCGGCGTTGTCGAAGCAGTCGGCGAGGGTGTGAATTCGGTGAAGCCCGGAGACCACGTGGTGACCCTCTTCTCACCGCAATGCCGCGAGTGCGAGCATTGCCTCAGCCCCAAGACCAATCTCTGCCTGGCGATCCGCGAGCAGCAGAACAAGGGCTACCTGCCCGACGGCACGGCGCGTCTCTCGCGCTCGGGTGAGCCGATCCGCCATTTCATGGGTACCTCTACCTTTGCCGAGTACGCGGTCCTGCCAGAGATCGCGCTCGCGTGCGTGAACCGGGATGCGCCACTCGATCGAGCGTGCCTGTTTGCTTGTGGCTTGACGACGGGTCTCGGTGCCGCGATGTACACGGCCGCCGTGGAGCCCGGCTCGACATGTGTCGTCCTCGGGGCCGGCATGGTCGGCCTCGGTGCCGTTGCCGGATGCAGGCTCCAGGGTGCTGAGCGGATCGTGTGTGTGGACCTTTCGCCCGAGCGCCTCGAGCTGGCGCGAGGGCAGGGGGCGAGCGATTGCTGGCAGGCCGACGAGCACACGGTGGAACGGGTCTTGGAGATGACGGGAGGCTTCGGCGCCGACTACACCTTCGAGGCGACCGGACTGGTCTCGGTGATGGGCCAAGCAGTCGAAGCAGCTCGAATGGGCTGGGGTTTGTGCACGGTGGCCGGAGTCGCCGGGAAGGGCGAGACGCTCGATGTCGTGCCACGGATGCTGATCACCGGGCGACGAGTGTGCGGGTCATCCTTCGGTGGAGTCAAGGGCCGCGATCAGGTACCTCAACTGGTGGATCGCTACCTACAAGGCGACATCGACGTCGACCCCTTCATCTCCCATCGCATGAGCCTTGGCGAGGTCAACCGTGCGTTTGAGTTGATGGAGCTCAAGGACGGCATTCGCTCGGTGCTGGAGTTCGATCGCTGAGCATCGCATCGTCCGCTAGCACTGTCCGCTCGCACCGACGGCGACTGCCAAAAACCGAACTAAAGCAACACACGATTCCGCCGGAGTGATCCGACGGCGGTCTTCGTGCGAATGGCAGTGTGAAGACGCGATTGCGGTTGGGTGTCCCCGTTTTGGGTGCCGTCCATGCTGTCGCGGCCACGGCGGGCACGTCAAATCAAGGAAAGGGAGACATCGATGCACGATAACCACGACGACACAGAGATCAGCGCAGAGATCAGTACAGATCTGGGAACAGTCGAGGACGCATGGACAGGGCCCTCCACACGCAAGGGCTTCCTCAAGGGCGCGGCCGTCGCGGGCGTCGGTGCGACAAGCTTGAGTGTGCTCGCGCCTACCACCGCGTTTGCCAAATCGAGGCACGGCAAATACAATGGGCACGATAGGCGCCACAGGCACGAAAAGCCTGAAACGCCTGAAGCGGGCGAAGCGCCGAGCGGGCCCACACCCAGCGATCTGGAAATAGTGGGAGCCGCTCAGATCGCCGAGGCACTGGCGGTCACGACCTACACGAACATCATCGGCACATCGCCGTTCTTCGCGAACATTCCCAAGGACGATCAGGGCTACCTGAAGGCCGCTTTGCAGGAGGAGATGTCCCACTACTTGCTCGAGGAAAGTGTGACCGGCAAGCCAACTCCCTTCACGACGTTCTACTACCCGCCCAACATGTTCGCCGACACGCAGACAACGCTCAACGTCCTCGTAACGCTCGAGGATGCGTTCATCGCCGCTTATCTGGTTGGGGTGCGCGAGTTCAGCACTCCCGATCTAAGAGTCCTGGCGGCCCGAATCATGGGCATCGAGTCCGATCACCGCACCCTCGCACGGGTCATAGGAGGCGACGTGCCAGCCACAAACGGCGGCCCCATCGAAGAGATCACCGGATTCCAGAAAGTAGCCGAACCGATCGAACCGCCCAACAACAACGGCTACGAGCGCACGCTACTGCTCAGCGACATTGGCCAAGCAGTCGAAGCACTGCTGCCCTTCGCGGAAAAGAAAGCAGCCGAAAAAGCCGGTTTCGATACCACCAAACCCTACAAGTTCGAACCGTTTACGCCCACTCTGCCAAGCGCCCTCGGCGAATTCCACTCGTTCGCGGGCTGATCGACCAAGACTGCCGATAAGGCTCAGGCCAGCGTGCCTGCCGGCAGCACGAAGCGAAGCGGTGTCCTGGATTCCGCTCCGGCGCTGTCACCCAGACGCGAGCCGTGCAGGCCGTGTCTGGGCGATGTCGCGGCCGCAGCCTCGGGGATCCCAGCGTGGGCGGTGATCCACTCAATGACCGCTGCCGAGTCGGCGCCCTCGGCGAGGATCGCCGCACGCTCGATCACCTCGCCGCCGGAGAGGTGAGGACGCGCCAAACGCGTCACCAGGGCACGAATCTCATCATCGTCCACCGCACCCACACTAGTCTTTCTGCGGGTGCAGCGCGACGCGCCCGATGCCGCACGGGACCTCGACCTCCGCATCGGTGCGCCCGGGATGGAGGTCAAGCAGCGTACTCAGCAGCAGCAACGGGGTTCCCGCGGCCCATGCCTGGGGACGCGAGGCCGTCGGGAACGCCACGGGGACCGAGGTCACCGACGCGGGGTAGCCGGCAAAGACCTCAGGCAGGCGATGCTCGAAGTACGGCGCCGCGCGCAGCATCGCAGCGGCAACGGTGCTCGCCGCCTCGTTGTGGCCATAACGTGCCAGGCCAGCGGCGATCAGCGAGTTCTCGTGAGGCCAGACGGTGCCTGTGTGATACCCGAGCGGGTTGTAGCCCGCCTCGCCGGTACCGAGAGTTCGCACTCCCCAGCCGGAGTAGAGCTGCTCGTCGAGTAGCTGCTCGGCGGTCGTGGCTGCCTCGCTGTCGTCCAGTATTCCCGACCACAGCAGATGGCCGATGTTGGAGGTCAGGCTGTCCACCTGGCGCTTCTCGCCGTCCAGCGCCAGTGCATGACAGCCGCGTTCCGGCATCCAGAAATCGCGACGGAAGCATTCGCGCAGGTCGGCGGCTTGACGCTCCAGGCGTCCTGCGAGCGCCTCGTCGCCCCACACCTCACGGGCCAGGCGGACCGAGCGGCGCAGCGCGTCGTACACGTAGCCTTGGATCTCGCAGGTCGCGATCGGCCCCCGGGCCAGCGTTCCGTCGGCGAACTGGATCGCGTCCCAGCTGTCCTTCCAACACTGGTTGACCAGTCCGGTGGTCGGGTTGCGGCGGGCGTACTCGACGTACCCATCGCCGTCGACGTCCCCGCTGTCCTCGATCCAGTCAAGCGCAGCACGAGCATGGGGCTCGAGCGTGCGGACGAGCTCATCGTCGCCCGACCAACGGTGATACTCATCAAGCAGCACGAGGAACAGGGGCGTGGCGTCGGCGCTCCCGAAGTACGGGGAGTGCGGGCGCTCTCCGCGCGCGGTGAGCTCACCGAAGCGCAGCTCGTGCAGAATCTTGCCGGGCTCCTGTTCGTGGAAGTCGTCGTGCCCCTGCGCCTGGCGGGCCGCAAGCACGTGCAGGGTAGTGCTGGCCAGCTCGGGCAGGTAAGGCAGCGCCTGGAAGCTCGTGATCAGGCTGTCGCGGCCGAAGAGCGCCATGAACCACGGCAGCCCAGCCGCCGGAAGGGTGGCGCCCTCCAAGAGATCGGGATGCAGTCGCAGCGCGCCGAGATCGCTGAGGCTCGCGCGATACGTGTGTGCCAGTGAGGCGTCCTGTGTCTGCAACACCGGGGCCCGGGCCAGCCACTCCTCGAGCTCGACCGACTTAGATGCACTCAATTGCGCCAGGGCGCCCCGTGGCTCGCGCTGCGCGAACGAGACGCCCGATTGCGCGGCAAAGGGGGTAATGGTGAAAGTGGTGGACCACCGCTCTCCGGGGGCGAGCCGCAACGAGTAGGCAAAGCCCTCGCGGGTCACCACCGCAGGGTCGCTGGCAGAGATCGTGACCGAGCGCCGGAAGCCGGCACACTCATAGGCAAGTGTGAGAGTGCGATCGTCGTGGTGACAGCTCACCTCCCGCTTTGAAACCCTGCCGTCCTTGACCTCGAACAGATCGGCGAAATCGGTGTCAATCTCGAGCACCACCCGCATCTCGCTGTTCTCATGACGGTGATTGGTTACTGAGATCTCCTCCATCCACACGTGGTCGATGAGCCGCCTGCGCATAATCGAGCACGGCGCCTCCTCATCCGGCCCCACGCGCGGAGTGAGGAAGAACTGAGCGGAGAAGTGCGCACTCTGGTCCAGGCCCAGAAGCTCCAGTGGCGCCTCGTCCACGCACAAGACCCAGCGCGAGAGCAAGCGGGTGTCCTCGCAGTAGAAGCCGTGCTCGCGACCAGCCTCCTCGCGCACGTCGCCGAGGCGATCGCCGACGACGAAGGTGCTGCCGTCCAACACACTCAGAGTGCGCTCAGACAAGCTCGAGTGTCTCTGACGGCTGGCGCATCTCTGACGGCTGGCGCATCACCGATCGGTAGGCAGACTCATAGGCAGCGGCGACCACATCGACATCGCAGTGTGTGGCGACCCAGGCGCGGCAGTCCCGTGCGGCGATACGGGGAAGCTGGGCGACCGCCGCGCCCATCGCCTGCTCGTCCTCGACCAGAAATCCAGTCTGCCCGTCCAGGACGAGCTCGCGGGCGGCGCCCTCGGGGAAGGCAATCACCGGGGTTCCGCAAGCCAGCGCCTCCACCATCACCATCCCGAAGGGCTCCTCCCAGCGGATCGGCATGAGTAGCGCGCGAGCACCGGCGAAGAGCGAGTGCTTGACCGAGCCACCGACCTCGCCCACGAAGCGAACGCGCTCGCCATCGATGTGTGGCGCGATCTCGCGGTCGAAGAACGCCTGCTGGCCGGGCTGGATGACACCCGCCAAGACAAGTGGCACACCGGCGATGCGGGCGGCGGCGATCGCGCGGTGGGGGCCCTTCTCGACGGTCATGCGCCCGATCCACAGCAGGTAGTCATCCTTGTGCTCGCACAACGGCCACGCCCGCACGTCGATGGGGTTCGGGATCGCACCGATTGAGTGAAGCCCCGTCGGCGCCGACTCCAGTTGCGCACGGCTGATGCCCACGAGCGCCGCCTTGTGGCCGTGGCGAGCATAGAAGGCCGCGGTGTTGGCGGTGAACTGCCCGTGCAGGGTGTGCACGATCGGTGTGTCGATGCGATCGGCCATCGCCAGGGCCGTGAAGCCGCAGTGATCGTGAACCACATCAAAGCCGCGATCGTAGGAGGCGAGGTCGATCTCCTCAAACGCCCGCGCGACGTGATCGACCTCGTAGAGCGAACGCTCGATCTCATCGGGATGGGACTCCTCGAGCAGGGTCACAACACGCGCGCTCGACACAGAGCCCGGGGCGCAGAACAGCGTGACCGAGTTCCCTCGCCGAACAAGCGCCTCCGTAAGTGCGTCGACCACCGACTCCACACCCCCGTACCCAGGCGGGGGAACTGAGATCCAAGGCGGAGCGAGCATCGCGATGTGCAGGGGCGTCCCGGTTGGTCGGGACGACCTCGCGGCAACGGAATATTTCGGCGGGCTCCCCGAGGACCAACGAGGGGACATACGGTCAGACTCAGCAGCCACGACACTCACAGACGCTCCTTACGAGCCTCTCAAGGGCCGCGATCGCGAGGCAGAGAGGTCAGGAAGGACCCGGCGAGCGCACGATCGCAGCCTGTTCAGAGCGCGATGGACGTCTCTACCGTACCAGTGGCGGGCAGCGTGCCCCTATCGAGCGCGCACCCACGCATCCGGTATCTCTTCGCTCGTGCCGATGAGGATCGTGAGCAGGTCGCTGATCCGCTGCACCCGGCCAAGGCGGTCGGGGAGCGGGAGGCCGGACTGGATCGTGTAGTGGTTGCGACGCCCGTTGCGTTCTCGCGTGATGTAGCCGCCGTCGGTGAGCTCCGTGACGATCCGGTGGGCGGCCCGTTCGGTGATTCCAACGCGCTCACTGATCTCTCGTAGAAGCACGCCCGGATCGTGGGCGATGCAGGCGAGTACCTGGGCGTGGTTCGTCAGGAACTTCCAGCGGTGAGTGGTGGGCTCGGCCATAGACAGAGACTAGCGTATCTAGATTTTGATTTCCTAGAAATTTATTTCCTAGATCTAGATTTCATGCTACGTTGTTCAAGTCCGCGGTGCTCGATTGGTCGCTGGCGCTCATGCGCACACCTACCGAAATGAGGAATACCGTGCCCAGCTCAGTAATGCTCCCTCCATCCCCCGCGACCACCGGCAACGGCGTCCCGCCCCTCGAAACTGCCGATCCTGTTGCCAATGGACAACCTCAGTCCTCGCCGCGCCCTCAGTCACCGCGGAACCCCCTACTCGCGAAACTCACCGGCCTGACCTCGATCGCCATGGTCGCCGCGCTGGGCATCATGATTGTCGGAATCCTCGCGGTCGTCGGAGGCAGCTATGACAAGAAGGTCGTCCACGACCAACTCGTCCCACAGAAGATCTTCTTCCCTGCAGCTGGCAGCCCCGCGCTGCTGCCCGGTGTGAAGCAGTACGCAGGTCAGCAACTGACCACGGGTAGCCAGGCCAAGGCGTACGCCAATAACTTCATCAACGTGCACCTCTCCAAGATCGCCGGCGGACAGACCTATGCACAGGTCAGCACAGCAGCCCTTGCCGCACCAACCAACGCAAAGCTGGCTGAAGAGAAGGCAACCCTCTTCCAAGGCGAGACACTGCGCGGCCTGCTCCTGAACGCCTGGGGATGGTCACTCGTCGGCACCATCGCGACCCTTGCCGGATGGATACTCATAGGGCTCGGAGCGATCCTATTCCTGCTCCCACTGGCCAACTGGCAGGTGAACCTCAGACGAGCAGCGCTAACTCGCTCAGTGGCCTCTGAGCTCGCCGGCTAGGCCAGCGACGATCCAGACGAGCGCCCCCGCCCCAAGGAGACGACGGAACCAGTTGACCCCGGCCACCGTCTCTTCCCAGGCCCAGACGGCGAGGCCGACCGTGAAGACCGCGCGACCGACATCATGCGCGGTACCACCCGCCTCGGCTGCCAGTCCCCACCCCGCGAACGCGAGTAGAAGCGACAGGTTCGGGAACTGCGCAATCGGAAAACGTCGCGGCCAGCCCACCTGGCCGCGACGCCAAAGCTCGGCAATAGTCACTGCGCTCATGTTCGCAGACCAGAAAAGCGAGGTGAGAAAAGCTGGAGTGTCGGCGAGACGGCGGGTACGGTTGCTTGCCCATGCGCTGTCGATGCGCAGGTTGTATTAGTAAACGTCCCTCTGTCAACCGCGGCGGGTGAGGGGGCGGCCGCGCTTGGGCATCGGCCCCGCTTGTTGAGGCATCCGGCCCTCGTCGTCAAGTGCCCGACGCAGCAGCATCTCGACGTGGGCGTTGAGACTGCGGAACTCGTCAGCGGCCCATCGGGCCAGGGCATCGTGGACCGCCGGGTCGATGCGCAGCAGCACCTGCTTGCGTTCATTGCTCACGTATAGAGCGTGCCGGTGTTGACGACCGGGGATGCCGGTTGGTCACCGCAGAGCACGACCATCAGGTTGCTCACCATCGCCGCCTTACGCTCCTCGTCGAGCTCGACGATGCCGCGCTCATTCAACCGCGCGAGGGCCAGCTCAACCATCCCCACGGCGCCCTCGACGATGCGTGAGCGGGCCGCAACGACGGCGCTTGCCTGTTGCCGGCGCAGCATGGCTTGGGCGATCTCCGAGGCGTAGGCCAAATGACTGATGCGCACCTCGACGATCTCCACTCCGGCGATGGCGACCCGCTGGGCCACCTCATGGGCGAGCTCTGCGGCAACGACGTCGGTCGAGCCGCGCAACGACGTGCCCTCGCCCGTGGGATCGTCATAGGGATGGGTGGTCGCGACGTGGCGCAACGCCGACTCGGCCTGGACCTGCACGAAGTTGACATAGTCGTCGACCGCGTAGATCGCCCGTGAGGTATCGGCCACCTGCCAAACGACAATGGAGGCAATCTCTACCGGGTTGCCGTCGGCGTCGTTGACCTTCAGATGGTTGGTCTCGAAGTTCCTGACCCGAATGCTCAGGTTCCGCCGGTCCGCCAGCGGCAATATCCACCACAGGCCACTACGACGTACGGTGCCGACGTAGCTTCCGAAGAAGCGCACGACCTTTGTCTGACCGGGTTGTACGATCACCAGCGAGGTCGAGATGACGAGAGCTGCCAAGGCCGGCGCGATGGCGAGCGCCGCGATTGAGCTTTCGACGATGAAGATAATGGCGGCGATGCATGCGAGGACGACGAGCACGCCGGCCCAGCCGCTGATCGCCCACGCGGGACGCTCGTGGATTTCGACGCGGACACCGGAGTGCCCGACCGGAGTCGCCTCAGGCTGGCGGAATGGCTCGTCGGATTGGTTCATGATCCCTCCTGTGCAGCGGGCATAGGTAAAGTGATAGCTACTTGATATCATTTTCCGCGCGTCCGATCAACCTGCCCGGGGGCGAGCCCGCTGGCCTCGTGCCTGTCCGGCAGGTGATGGGCAGCGGTGTGTTCTAGCTCGGCAGCCCCAGCTATCGCGCAAGCGCAAGACTCAGCCTGCATCACGGTCGAGTTCGAGGGGTCGATCGGTCATCAACCCGCCGGATTGACCCCCAGTCATGGGGCCGCACTATCGGTAGCGCAGCCCCTTTGGCTATCTATCCGGCGATGGCTGCTTGCACGGCTGTTCCGCGGGTTGTCAGCTGCCAGGAGTTCGGCTCGCCCTTGGCCTGACCCTCGCCTCGGTTGACGATCAGCTCGTGATCCTCGAGCCTCCGCAAGAGCTTGGAGGCCTGCCCTTGATCGCTGACGCCCGCCGCATCCGCAACCTCGCGATTGCTGGCCCCTGGCTGCGAGGCGATCGCGTCCATCACGCGAGCGGTGCGATACGTAAAGCGAATCGGCAGATCCTTGAACGGGTCGGATCCCGTAGCGTTCCCAGTGGCCTTGATTAGAGCCTTCTTGCGCCTTGGAGCCGGTCGGTCGCGTTCGCGGCTGGCAGCCGCTGACCCCAGGTAGGGTTGAACGATCATGCTCATAAGGGGGTTCAGGAGATCGATCAGCGACGAACGATCGAGGTCCTGTGCTCGGGGACCCGCGGCTGCTGAGAGCCCACTGGAGAGCAACCGCGCCTGCACGACCGACAGGACCCCGCCCACCGTGCTCTCCGCTGCCAGCGAGACAGGGCCCTTACCCGCTTTCGCTTCGTGGCGGCCCTCGTCGACGGCGGCGATCAGCTTGTCGAGCGCTTCTTGGCGATACTTCAAGACGCTAGGGCTCGCCTTTAGCGTCTCGACCAAGCACAGACGCGCAAGACCAGGTTCGACATCGAAGCTCTCCAGCAGCTGGATGAGCGCCGCCCTGATCCGCTCATACCAGCGGCCATCTCGTTCGTACGCGGAGACGACATTCCGTCCTATCCGCTCTACGGCGACGTTGAGCGCAGCGAAGAAGCAGGCTTCGCGGTCCTCGAAGATCTCATAGAACGTACGGCGAGACATGCCCGCCCTCCTACAAATCAGACCCACGCTCGCGCCCTCCAGACCGTCCTCCATGACCAGTTCACTCGTCGCCAGTACCAACCGGCGGCGCTGCATCTCGAGGACATGACCACCCTCCCGTCCGCTGACGCGGACGGGAGCTGCGTGGCTGTTAGCCGCCTGGCTCATCGCTCGCTGCGTGGCAGCCATCTCATTTCCTCTTCCGCTTGCTCGCCTTCTTGATCTTGCTCTTAGCCCTCTTGGGCTTCTTTGCCTTCGAGCAGCCGGTGACGCTGACGGGCGTGGTCTCGTGGATCACCGCGCCGTTCTGGCCCGTGAACGCTGTCGGCATCTTCAGCGTGGTCTTGCACAGGTTGACGTTCGCTGCCAGCGCGGAGTATTTGCCTTGCGGCAGGTTCAGTTCGAACGTGCCGATTGGGACGTCCGGGACCTGCTTGAACGTGCTGCTGGTGACCCCGGCTTTGCTGATGAATGTGGAGCCGACCAGATTGATCGTGACGTTATCCCCCTGGAAGACGATGATCAGATTTGGGAATTCTTCCCCAGCATGGCTGACGAAATATGCTGGTCCTTCGATCGGGACGGGCAGCACAGGTGTCAAGGCCCTTGCGTGACCTACAATCGACGCTGGCGGACAATTCGCCGGATTAGCTTCGAACGTCGCCGCGGGACACGCCTTCTGCAACGTCGTCAGCCTAGAGGGCAACTGCTTGGGCAAGTCTACCTTGACTGAAGCGATGTTCGACTGCGAGGATGCCTGGTTGAACCCGAGGTTCCCCGTCGGATATACGATCTTCACGGTAAGGCTCGCGCCGTCGGCCCGCGAAGTTTTTCCTGCCGTTGAGACTTTGAAGTTCGGTTGGAACTTCAGTGCTTGACAGGACCCCATCTGGAAATGACTGGCTAGTGGCGCTGAGGCTCCTTCCACGCTGGTTGCTGTACCGGAGAAGCTCATTGGTGCACAACTAGTCGGGTTGAACATGAATTCAGGACGATCGATCACAGCATCGATAGACCGCAAATCCGCCGGGACGCCCTTGACGATCTGCGGCAGCGGGTCCGTGATCACCGTGATCTGCGAGGTATGCCGGTCAACTTCGATCCTTGCCCTCACAACTTCGGTGCCCAAGTTGAACGGGCCCGCGATCAAGGGAACCACAATCGACAAGCCAAACGGCGCGCCCTTATACGGGCCCGTCAAATAGATCGGGGCTGGTGGCGCGCTCGCCTGCGGAATATAGAACGGGAACGGGCCAGGACCAGCACCCACAACCGTATGCCCAATCTGCGAAGCAGACGAGCACGTTCCTGCATTCGCCTGCGCTTCGGGACACACCGGGACCTTCGCGATCATCCCCAACAAACCCTCGGGCGTCTTGAACGAAAGGGTCTTTACCCGCTGCTGCTCATCGCCTCTTTGAAGGAGCATCGTGAAGTCCGTGAACCCACCAGCCTGATCGGTGATAGCACCAGCGGTCATCGTCGGCGCGAACGGCATCGGAGACACGCATGCCGAAGCGTCGGGACCATCCGTGATCTGAAAACGACTCGAATCCAACGCATCCCCGATAAACGGACTAGACCACGGCACGAAATCGGCAGTCGATTCGTACACCCCGCAACCAGTGGGCGTCGCGAGCGCGGCCTGCGCGCCACCACTAAAGTTGAGTTTGAAATTCGTGAACGGGAAGTCCGGGGTTTCGTCGAAGGTGGTCGTGAGCTGCCCCGTCTGTTCGTTCAAATGGACGTTCCCGACGAGCTTGAGGTTCACGCCGTCACCAGATGCCGCGATCATCAACCGCAGATCCGGAGGGTTTGACTGCAGAACATACACGTCCCCATTAAGCCTGCTGCGCAATAGCGGCGATTCGATTTCATCGGTCCCAACCTTCGACGCCGCCGGGCACGAGGGGGCTCTCTCGTTGACTTCACCATCCGGTTCCGATCCCAACGCCTCCTGCGACGGTTGACACGCCACCAGACCCGTCGCCTGGCCGGGGTTGATCACAATCCCTTCGGGAAGCACCACAGTAGTGTTCTTCAGGTTCGGTGTTTCAAGGCTTTCGGTATTCAGGCCCAGTGGCATCGTGACTGTGACCGACAATCCCGCGGGAGTATCGGCATAGCTCGTGTCCGGTGCGATCGAAACCGCCGGCTTGAACGGCTGCAACCGTTCACAACCCGACAATCCGACAGGCACCCCTTTGCCATCGCTCTCGAAATACCTACCGAGCGGTGCGGTCAAGTCTTCATCTTGCCAAGTGCCGAGCAATTCACCAGTGAATTCCAGCGGCCCACCACATGACGTCGGCATCGTCAACAACGGCTTCGCTGACGCAGACGAAGACGAAGACGTGGGTATCTTTTCTATACATTCTTGTATTGATTCGTCTCCGGCCCCGCCTGTATAGCAGCGTTCTACATCATGGCTCGCTTCGTCGGGGATACCCCAAATCGTCGTCGTGTTGAACGTGATGTGACGCTGAGGAATATTGTTGACATGGGTGGTGATGCCGTTATCTCCCCCTGAACGCACACCGGAATCCAAAAATACCGGATTACCGGCCAGGATAAAGGCGAACTGCGCCGCCACGCCCGGTGGCGGCACCAGATTATACACCGGAATGATATCCGGCAGCCCCGGACCACCGAGATTTGCCTGCTCATCGCCAATCTGCGTATCGGCCGGACAGGTCTTTTCAGCAAAATATTCATCGAAGACTTCACGTGGACACTGCGGAACGGCCTGGGGGTCGCCAACGATACCTGGCGGAAGGTTCACATTCAGCACACGCGCTTCACCACCAGCGGGCACGTCATTCGTGCTAGGAGTGCCATTAAGTTTTTCAGTGAGAACATCATTCAATGACCAAGCGACGGTCAGGTCATACGGATGCGATCCAGCTTGTGTGTCGAGCGCTCCATTCGCGCTTGTTATCCACGTCGCGTAATTTTCGAACCCAAAATTCGGGGAATCCGAACCAAACGAGAGTGGCACCGACACGTTCGTCACATTCAATGCACCACCACCACCGACCGTGACATGATCGACCGCACTACCGGACAGACCCGCACCAACCTTTACCAGGACCGACATCACAAGCGGTACGCCAGGCCTCAGTGAATTCAATTCGCACGTCACCACTTTCGACGCTACTGTGCATTCACGGACGCCTTTCCCATCGGCAGGGTCACTATATTGTACTTCGCCGGTCGCGGTCACACCTTCAGGCAGCGTCTCGGTCACGAGTGCCACAGGACCTGCAGTTACAGCTCCTAGGTCATACACGTACAGTCTGATCGCTCCTTCTCCGCCGGGTGGCAGATTGGTTGGATCAGATCTGCCAAACACGTAGAAGCCGGGCGCGGAGCTTTCAGCCCTGGCGACAGAACTGAACATACCCAGCAATACAAGAGAAATCAGAGAAACGAGAGTCGCGGTCAGCCGATACCACGAACGACCGTGCCCCACGAACCCACGTGCCGCTGCAACCTGCGTGATTTGCTCTACAAACATTTACTTGCCCCCCAGGTCACGACTGGATCTCTTCGTTTTAGCGCTTTTCTTCGCTTTCGGACTCCTCACGCATCTAGCCTTTCTCTTCACATATCCCTTCTTGCATCTAGCGACCTTAGACTTCGGCTTAGCCATAGGCGCAGACGCCGTCGGCGGGGGGAAATTACCCACCCCCGCAAACGTCACGCTCGCGGGCGTTGCGAATATAGGCGCCGACGCGGGCACACCCTGACAACCCGTGCCGGTACATTCCGGCGGGGCTACGGGAAGCGCACCGTCCACGCGCGCGTCAAACAAGTTCACGTCTTCATTGCCGTCTTCGGGAGCCAACTTCTGGCGCGCGGCGAAGAACACGTCACTGCCATTGACGCTCGCGTCCACGAGAAACGCACTACCTTCGATTCCACCGGAGAGCAGGTAGACACAGCCATCGGCTTCATCGCAAGTCCCGCTGCCGTCGCGCTCCCACTCATACACGTCCTGCTTGCCGTTTACATCCTGGGCAACAAGCGGCGCGCTGCTGTCGAAGAACACCTCGTTTCCATTTTCTGAGATCGTCCGGAAGGCATAAACCAAACTGGCGCTGTTCGGGAAATGACCGCCGCTAGCCTGCGGACGGCATGACGCGCAGAACAGGCTCGAATCATCCGCGTCGTACACATACACCTGCTGGCCCCCCTCGCCAGGATGGGCCTGACCAGTCAGGTTCTCGCTGGACGTGAACGCCAAACCATGCCCGTCGGGCGTGACATGCGCCTTCCGCCCTCCAACCGAGTCCGACCAGTCAGATACATCACCACTAGCCAACGTCCCAATGAACATTGTCTGCGGGCCGCCATCCTCCGCGTCCTCATAAACGTAAAGATTGTCCGCCCCATCGATAGGTTTCTGCCCAGCATCGTTTTCGGCACCCTCAAGCGCTTCACTGGAAACCAAATACACGTACGCGCCATCATCACCAACCTCATTCACACCGACAACACTCACAACGCCACCGCTCCCACCAGCCAACTGCACCCGCGACCCATCTTCCACATCAAACCGCCACAAAACCCCCGCTTCAGTGTAAAAGGCATAACGACCATCAGGCGTCGCGGTCCAGAACTGAGCCGCACCCTCGGACACCGCGACGGTGCTCATACCATTCTCACGCACGAAAACATGTTCCCTGTCCGAACCCGATTCCAAATCGGTCCAGAAAATATGAGAGCCATCTTCAGAAATCACATTACTGAAATCTGGCCGTTCGAATTCTCCTTCAGGATGCCCCGTACCGCTCACTATTGGTCCCCCAAACGTCGAGTTTGGAGCAAGCTTCCCGTCGGGCAACACGTTCACCAAATTCACCCGGCCGGCAACAGACACATACAACTCAGCACGATCGTCAACCGCGCTAAACGCTTCCGAATCTGGTCCTGTAGCCTCTTCGAATTCATGCTCGACGTTACTGTCGAGTTCGCTTTCGAGCGCCGGCGGCCCTTCACCGTTCAGCAACGCACCGTTAGCCTCGAACAGCACATCGTCGAGATCACCCGAAGAACCCGCATACACGGGTAGTTCTTGTTCAGTGTTCGGGTAATTGCTACCGCTACCAGGAGGACCAAAAAATTCTCCTCGATATCCCTCGCCTTTGCGGTATGGAGGCGTACCCGCGAACACTGGGCGGTAGAGATTTTCGTCAAACCTCTGCGTATAGAGATCGGAGTATTCTTCGACGTTCGGTCCGGGCGTGGATAGACTGTCCGTCGTCGTGAGCGGAGCCGGATGATGGGTCCCCAAAACACCGGCCGAGAGATCACTGGAAAAACCCTGATACGCCGTCCCGGGACCGCTTCCCGCCGGCGTGATGTTCGCCTGACTCCACCCTCCCTGCGCGGAACGCGTCGCCAGATACTCGTCGCCCGCGTTCCCATCGCCCGTAGACCCATTGCCACCCGTCGTAGGCAACGCGACATAAGCAACAGCGTCCCCATCAGCCGCCGCCTGGAACAACCGTTCTGTTAGCAGACTACCTTCGTAAAGTTCGTAAACGTCCGCGTTATAATTTTCTGGAGGGGTGACGATTTCATACACTCGCCCATCGGGCAGCCCCGTCGCGTTTTCCGGATATACCGTAAATACCGAATCGCTACCGAGTTCGCTGCCCGCCGCGCTAGTCGCAACAACGCGGAAATGGTACTGGGCGCCCGGCGTCAGACCAGCCAGCTGAGCATCCACCGTGACATCGCCTTCTCCCAAGTCCACGGGATCTTCAGCTGTGTTGAATCCATAGGCTGTGGTCGGGCCGTATTCGAAATGATAGGTGGCGGGTAGCCCGTTCGGATCGACTTGCGCGCTGACCAAGGCACCGTGCGTACCGATACCCAACGCTGACTCGTTACCGATACTCGGCTTCTCAGTTTGCGTCGTGAACGTCGCCGATGGGCTCAGGACGGTTTCCCCTGCTTCATTGCGCGCAAGCAGACAATAGGTGTACTCGGTATTAGGTTGCAACCCATTCACGTCGGCGAGGACGGCTTCTTTTTCTTTTCCCAATGCGCTCCCCCCAGACGCTCCTCCTCCTTGACATTCGCTACTTGACGCGCGATAGAGGAATTCATAGCTACCCGCTTCGCCGTTACCACCAGGGTTTAGCACACCATGCAAGCTTGCCGAGAGTGCCGTAATAGCGCTCACCGACAAAGTCGCCGGTGCTTGAACAGCCATCGCCGTGGTGAAGGTTTTCGCAGGCCCAACCGTTTCTTCGCCTTTAGCGTTGCGCCCCAGCAGGCACACCGTGTATTCAGTGCTAGGCGCAAGCCCAGTCAGGACTTCTGATACTTCTTCATGCTCGAAACCCAGTGCGATACCCGGCGAATCAGGTGCACGAGAACCACCCTTACATTCGGTTTTAGAAGTGTTGTAAAGGAATTCATACGTACCTGGATGGCCTTCCGCGTTGGGACTCAAAGTGCCAGACACGCTCACTTTGGCAGCACCCACAGGCACCCCCACCGTTACCGGACCCGGAGTTTCCGGTGGCGCGCCAAACGCGGTGGCACCAAGGCACAGAAACGCGCCAAACGCAACCAAAACCGCCGGAACCAGCCTGCGAACACTCAGCGACACGACATCCCCTCCTCACGAGAACCAGAGCGATATCCGCCCGCATACGGGCAGCACAAAACCGCCACTGACCCACGGCCCACGGCGATCGAAGAACAAGCTGAAGGCGCGTCAACAGCGCGCGAGAAACCAAGCCGAGCCTTTTGCCCGGCGAGCCGCAGGCTCAAGCCGCGGCGAGAAGAGCTAACGCCTAGACGCCCAGCTCTGCCCCTTACCCCCTTCGGGGATCCCAAACGGCCCGTGAAGGCCGAACGGAAGGGCCTAGCGTCGCTTAGCCAAGCGTGCCAGAGAGAGAGAGAGAGAGAGAGAGAGAGACGCGTCAGCGACGCTGACGCGTCCTATAAAGGACCCATCAGCAGCACACGGACTTTCTACTGCGCTATTCCCCAATGAAAACACGCGAACTACAACTCCCTCTCGTAACGACCCGGTCCCTCTCCCAAGGTCCCCGTCAAAACAGTTGCTAGTCGACCACGAAGACCGACCCAAAACCCGACCTTATGTTCAGGCCTGGCGCCCACACACGGAAGCCAGACGTGCACTACGGTACAGGACCATTGGTCCAAAGTCAAGCCCCAGTACTCAAAAGTCCGATGTGCGCCCGCGACAACACCGTACCCACGATGCCAAAGTGAGTGTGGGAGTCAGACGAGAAGTGACTGTGCGCGAAGAGTGGACCTCGTTCGACGTGATCGAAGCGACCAGCGCCTGGCCGAAGACGCCGCCGAACTCGCCATCGACCGCGAACTGCGCAGCATGGACGCTACATCTCGCGGCCGCCCTCGTGCTCCCCCGCGACGATCTGCTTTCGCCACCTGGGACCGTCAGCTCCACATGCCGCCAAAGTCGAGGGACTCACGCTCATCCCAGAACGGCCTGCTTAGATCCGTGGCCGCCCACCCAGCCCCCTTCGCGGAGTCGCCCAACGGCTATGGCGATCTGTTCGGGAGTAAACTGCACCTTGCCCGGATTCCATGCGTAGAAGGCATCGGTGATCGCCTGATCTGTGTGTGCGCTCTCGTTGGTAGCCACCCAGTGGGCAGTCGCCAGCAGCTCAAGTCCGAATGGCGTCTCGAAGCCCTCGACCAGCTCACTCACCCGATCGAACCGTTCGTGGGTCTCCGGGTGAGCAGCCAGGAATGAGTCGGCCTTCTCGATTGCGCCGGGCATCAGCGTCACTTGCTCGGTCGGCGCATCTCCGCCCGCAGTGTACCCCTCGATTAGGTGTCCGTTGACGTCATGGAGGACGTGCCGTAGATTCTCGGCGTAGGGACCGTAGGGTGCCTTGACGTAGCGCAGTTTCAGGGGCTCACCCGACTCCTGCAGGAAGTACATGAGCTTGTGCAGCTCAAGCAGGCTGATGGACGTATCCATCATGCCGGTCAGGTAGCGGCGTATTAGGCCGACCAACGCGGCGCGCCCGGCTGTCATCTTCGGGACGGGCTTGACTGGCGCGGACTCGGATTGGCCACCCGGCTCGTAGAGGGTCACGCGCACGTCTGGCATATCCGCCAATGCGGCCTCGATCACCGGACGCACATCGCTCCAGGCGAGCCCACCGAGGCCGCTGCCGAGTGGCGGGATCGCCACCGAGCGGATGCCGCGATCCTGGATCTCGTGAACCAGCGCTCCCATTCCAGATTCGACGTCCTCGATGCGGCTTTTGCCACGCCAATGGCGCTTAGTCGGAAAGTTGATGATCCACCGAGGCGCCGTCCGTCCGGTGTCGTGCACGAACATCCGCCCAGGCTGGACCTCATCGCGCTTGCAGGCAGCGGCATACGCCTTAAAGTTCGCCGGGTAGGCTTGCTTGAAGTGCAACGCGATTCCGCGGCCCATGACGCCGACACAGTTGACTGTGTTGACGAGGGCTTCGGCGTCAGATTGGAGGATGTCGCCCTGCGTATACTCGATCATGAAGGTCTCAAAAGTACCAATCGGGTAGGACGTCAACGGGAGGCTGATACGCAGCACCGTTGAGCATGGCGAGCACCTCGGATTGGACGTGCGCAGAACTGACGCCGATGCGCTCGACGAGGTTCCAAGGAACGAATCTCTTGACCAGGAACTCAGCCTGCTTGCCCTCCTTGATCTTCGCGTCTCGGAAGTCGGTCGCCTCCACAGCGCCCCAGTCGACCTCGACGAGCTGGGCGAGATCCTTCCTGAAGGGCGCGTACGCCGCACCCGCATTCGCGAGGCTAAACGCCCAGCGAGTGCCGGACCTTGTTGCCCAATCCACCGCGCTCACAAGGTCGGTCTGGAAGTGGACGATGGGGCCCTGCCCGTCACGGTAGGTGAGACCGGGATGGTTCGCCATGTACAACAGATAGAGCATGATCGAACGCGGGCAGAAGTAGAAAGGTACGTATTCTCCAACCGTGTCTCCGTCGTGGCACTTCACCGGGAACCGCATTCGGTTCTGCTTGATCTCACCCATGCCAATCGCGAGCTGGGGACCTCCCCGAGCAATCATTTCGGCATCGGATAGAAGCCCGTCGTCGTTTAGTATCGACGCCAGATTCTTAACGTGCGTGATGTGGTAAATACGGGTCGGTTTAGGCGGCTCGGTCATCGACACGCTCGACAACAAGGTAGCCGAGGAAGTGTTTGCTCGGTCGCGCCGACTTTCATAACTACCGACGCGCTGCACACGCCCGTGATCACTCTCGGTCGTTCCTCCCAGTCTTCCTGCCCCAACCGAGGCGGAGTGCGCGCTCGTCTGGATCGGGATCGAGGGACATGAACACTCGAGCCCGGACGCGCGGGTCGTTGGTGTCGATGCCCCATCCGCGAATGCTCCTCAAGACATGCTCTGCCATCTCGAACTGCGACGATATGCTCGGGGTTGCGATTAGCAGCAGCTTACAGCCGGCGACTGTGGTCTGCACACTCTCCCAGCTCATGGCGCGCTGATGGTGACGCTCCCAGTAGTCGAGCTGGCGATTGAGGTCGAGTAGCGCAATGTCCTGCGCTACTCGCGCGGGCGAGAGGCCGCTAATCCACGGATAAACGCCGCGTAGGTCGGCCCGACCCGTACCAAGCAGCCATGCCGACTCGTCGATTTCGAGGGCGATATGACAGACGGTGGGTTCTTTGCGACCTTCTCGGAACCAGCCCTTGCAGCGGCAGTGTTCGAGAGCCGTCGCACGGCCGATGCGTTCGCGCGCCTGATGGAAAGCGTCGAGCGGTGCGCAGATGATCCGTCCGGGGACGTTCTCGTCAGCGAGCGCCCAGAACTTGCGGTAGTCAAAGTCGTCGAGCTCGACATCCGGCAGATCGTCGAGCCAGTCTTTCCCAGAGTCCTTAGGGCGCCTAACAAAAAGAGGTTTTGGGATGCTGTTGTCGTAGACGGTGTCCATGGCGAAACCTTTGGTCAGTGATGGGTTGTGGGCTCGTATTGAGCCTTTGTTGCCGCGTGTGGAGCGTCGGTATCGGTATCCAGGGCGCAAGCGGGTGCCGGATCGGCAGGCCCTGACGGGCATCCTGTTCGTTCTCAAGACGGGCATTCCGTGGGAGGATCTGCCGCAAGAGATGGGCTGTGGGTCGGGGATGACGTGCTGGCGGCGCTTACGGGACTGGAACGAAGCGGGGGTTTGGGAGCGCTTGCACCAGGTGCTCCTAGACGAACTGCAAGACGCGGGAGCGTTGGACTGGTCAAGGGCGGTCGTGGACAGCTCGCACGTGCGAGCAAAAGGGGGGGCGAAAAGACAGGCCCCTCGCCCGTCGATCGCCGCAGGCCGGGCTCCAAGCACCACGTGATCTGCGACGGTCAGGGAACCCCTTTGGCTGCGACTCTCACCGCCGGTAACCGCCACGACATAACCGAGCTCATCCCGCTCGTGGATCGGGTCCCGCCAACCGGCGTTCACGGCAAGTTCAGGCCAAAGGCGCTGCTCGCCGACCGGGCATATGACAGCCGCAAGCACCGCGAGGCGCTCCGCGCAAGGGGCATCACGCCCAGAATCGCCAAACGCAATACCCCCAACGGGTCGGGGCTCGGCAAAGAACGCTGGGTGATCGAGCGCACGATCTCCTGGCTGCACCAACACCGTCGCCTCGAGCGTCGCTATGACAGACGCGCCGACATCCACGAAGCCTTCCTCACAATCGGCTGCGCCCTCATCTGCCACCAACAACTCCAAAACTCATTCTGTTAGGCGCTCTTAGTCTCCCAGACCTCGCGCCACGCTCTGTGCAAATCCTCATAGGTGCAGCAGACCTCGAGCAGCCATTCGAGGAGGGTGCGGCGGTCGGCCGACTTGAACGCGGTTGCCCGACGCGCACCAGCGGCAGCATGTATTTGCGGGAGATGCGCGCCTTGTGTTCGTCGCGCAGGCGCTGACCAGGGTCGTGCCGGTGCTGGGGTCCATCGAACTCGACGGCGATCTCGGCGAGGCCCTCACGGTCGGTGACTACGAAGTCGAAGTGCGCTTGCAGCGCGTAGGGAATCACCGACGAGCTGTTCGACCGCGTGCAGGGAGTTCGAGGATGGCGCACGCGCGTCGTCAAGCCACAAGCAGCGTTTGCAAAGTACTTCGGCGCGGCCAACGAAGCGCATACCAAACACCCCAAAGCAGACCGGAAAAGCGGGTGACAAAAGCGGGAGCGACGGGGGTCAAACCCTCTCTGGACACCGCATCCGACTCCGGTTGTAGAAAGCTGGCGCTTGCACGCTTAGTACTCGCTATCGGCTTATTTGAGGGATATGGGGGCAGCTAGATGTTGTGCCGATGACCTCGCTCCGGCGAGTGTCGTGGATGCACTCAGTGCGTCTCTCGGCTCGGCCCTTCCGCGCGAAGCCGAGCTTGCGTATCCGGGACTGCACAGCACTACAACCATGAGGCGTCGGTGGACTGGGTCGGCACATAGGGGGCGTGCCCATGGGAGACTGTCCGGGCGATGGCCGACGTTCTGCGAAACGTGACCTACGAGGTGACCGACCGGGTCGCGCGGATCACTCTGAACCGACCCGAGCGCGGTAATGGCATCACGCGGGGGCTGATCGACGAGTTGGAGCGCTGCGTCGAGCGCGCCGACCTGGACCCGGCGGTCCACGTGATGCTGCTGGCGGGCAACGGCAAGGGATTCTGCGGCGGCTATGACCTCGTCGAGAGCGCCGAGGGCGGTGGAGGCTTGGGCGAGGGGGACCCCGCCCTACAGTCGGGCTCGCCGTTGGATCCGGCTGTGATGGCCGCCAACCACGACCCGGCGGGCACGTGGGACGCGATGGTTGACTACGCGATGATGAGCCGCAACGTGCGCGGCTTCATGTCGCTGTTTTACGCTGGCAAGCCGGTGCTCTGCAAGGTGCAGGGTTTCTGCGTCGCGGGAGGCACCGACATGGCGTTGTGCTCTGACCTGCTCATGATCGCCGCCGACGCCAAGATCGGCTACCCCCCGGCGCGTGTGTGGGGCGCGCCCACCACCTCGATGTGGGCTTATCGGCTGGGGGCCCAGCGCGCCAAGCGATTGCTGTTCACCGGCGATTGCCTCTCGGGCGAGGAGGCGCTTGAGTGGGGACTGGCGATCGAGGCGCCCCCGCCCGAGCAGCTCGACGAGCGCACCGAGATCCTGCTCGGGCGGATCGCTCGCCTGCCGGTCAACCATTTGCGGATGATGAAGCTGCTCGTCAACCAGACGCTCCACGCCCAGGGCCTGCACGAGACGCAGATCCTGGGGACGCTCCTGGATGGGATCGCGCGTCACACCGCCGAGGGGTACGACTTCCAGCGGCGTGCGATGCAGGCCGGATTCCGCGAGGCCGTGCGCGAGCGCGACGAGCCCTTCGGGGACCACGGCGCCTCGACATTCAAGGATTGAGCAGCCCATGGCTGCTCGCCCTTACCGCCTTTCTCTGCTATTCCGGCGTCTGGTGGGGGCGTTGCTGATTGCGCCAGCGGCGCTCCACTTCTATCTCGGCTACCGACTGCAACGAGCGTCCAGAGCTAGCTGACGTTGCGCTCAACAGAGGCGTTGGGACGGCAGGATCAGGGCTGCGATACAACAGTCCCCTGGCGCATGTCGTCCAGGGAGACCGCGGCGGGGGCGAGCATTATGATCCGCTCGCCCGGGCGCAGCTCGATGTCTGCGCGGGGTGCGATGAGTTTGTGTCCTTCGCTGGCGGCGAGAATGCTGGTGCCTGCTGGCCAGTGCATCTCGTCGAGGCGGCGTCCGCAGGCGGTCGTCTGCGGACTGATCGTGATCTCGAGGATCTCATAGCCGTACAGGGGCGTGGTGGGGACGTGGATTTGCTTGTGTGGTTCCTTGACGGCGAACTCGGCGGCTTCGGCGCCTCGCTCGATCTCGCGTGCCGATACTTGAACGCGTCCTATGAGCGCGCGCATGACATCCTCGCGCGTGACCCACCCCTGCAGCGTGTGCTCGTCATGGGAGAGGACGGGCAGCCCGTCGTGGCCGTAGAGCACGAGCTGTCGCAGCGCGTGCTCTAGGTCCTCGTCGCCGAAGAGCACCTGCGGCTCGCGGACGTCGCTCACGGAACCGGCAAGCCTGGCTAGCAGCTCGTGCGAGACCGCAGCCGGCTCTGCCTCGAGTTCCGGCTGCGCGAACAGGCGAGCTCGCCCATTGTCGTCTGTGACCGGCTGCATCACCTCAGCGACGCTGAGTGTCGCGAGCACACTGGTGGCCTTTGGCTGCTCGATGTCGATGCCGCGGCGCAACAGCTTGGTCGTGTAGATGGAGCCATAGGTGAGTTGCTTGCTGGTAGCCGCGGCGATCCCGCAGGCGAGCATCACGGGAAGCGTCAGAGTGAAGTTCCCGGTCATCTCCAGCACGCTCGCGATCGCGGTCAGCGGTGCCTGGGTGGCGCCCGCGAAGACGCCACCCATCGCGATCACCGCGTACATCGCCGCTGGGCCGATGTCGCCTCCGAAGATGTGACGGGCAGTGAGGCCGAAGGCCATGCCGCCGGCCGCGCCGGTGAACAGCGAAGGCGCGAACACGCCACCGGAGCCACCGATCGAGAGGGTGAGGCTCGAGGCGAGCACCTTGCCTACCATCAGGATCACGATCAGCCAGAGCGCTTCGTGCCCGGCGACGATGTTTTCCATAACCGGGTAGCCGACGCCGTACATTTGTGGCAGCGCGAGCAGCAACACGCCGAGCGCGATACCGCCCACCGCGGGGCGCGCCCACTCCGGGCGACCCTTCCACACGCGATCGAAATAGTCCTCCATGCCATACAGCACGGTCTTGAAGCCCACGCCGAGCAGACCGGCGGCGAGCCCGAGCACGGCGATCAGCAGGTAGGTGGCGTCCGGCGGCGGAAGCATGTTGTGGGGGAAGCTGGCGAAGAACGGTGCGGAGCCGAAGAACGCGCGGCTGATCAGATCGGCGGTGACCGCCGAAAGAGCAGTGCCGAACAATGCGTCGAGTGAGAATTCGCGCAGCACGATCTCAAACCCGAAGAACAGGCCCGTGAGCGGCGCGTTGAACGTGCCCGCGATCCCGCCCGCGGCGCCGCACGCGACAATGATCCGCAGATTGCGCTCAGACATACGCACCCGCTGGCCGACCGTCGAGGCGAAGGCCGAGCCGATCTGCACGATCGGCCCCTCGCGTCCGACCGACCCGCCCGTGCCGATGCAGATCGCCGAGGCGAGCGCCTTGACGACCGTCACCCGCGAGCGAATCCGCCCCCCGTTCTCAGCGACCGCGAGCATCACCTCCGGCACCCCGTGGCCGCGAGCCTCGCGAGCGAAGCGCTGGATCAGCGGCCCATAGAGCAGACCACCGAGCACAGGGATCACAAGAAAGAAACCGATACCCAGCCACGCCAGGTGCAAACTCGCCACACGACCCTGCTGGCCAAACTGCTCGTGCCCGGTCGCGATCCACGTGACCGCATACACCAACTCTCGAAAGACGACCGCGCCCAACCCCGCCCCCGCCCCGACCAGCAGCGCCATCACGACCAACCCCAACCGCGAGCCGCCGAGCCACGTCGATACCGCGCGCCCCCTCCTCACTGGCCCCAACCCAGCGACCAATCCTGCTCCGGTACCTCGCCGGCCGCATCGGCGAAGAGACGCAACGCCATAAGCGCCGAGGCCCGCTCAGCGCGCGGCATCCGCCGCAAGATCTTTGCGATCTCAACGCGACGACGACGGGTCACCTCCTCCACCAATGCACGCCCCGCTCCGGTCAGCGAGATACGCACCACCCGGCGATCCGCGCTGATCCTCCGCCGCTGAACAAGCCCCTTGCGCACGAGACGATCACACATCCGCGTAGCCGTCGAACGATCCACCCCCAGCGCGCTCGCCAAATCAGCCGGACGCTGCGGACCGCGCGCCGCCAGTTCCACAAGCACGCGGTACTGAGCAAGCGTCACATCCTCCGCCAGATCCGCCAACGAACGCGCAGCAACCGCCACCAACGCACGACTCGCACCCAACACCGCGTCCACGAGCCCGTCGCTATCCACAGGCCCCTCACCGATCTTCCCAGCCGCAGACATCCGATGCACAATGCCATTATTGCACTATGCACCTATTCAGCTGTAGGTTCCCGCTTGGCTTGACTAGTGAAGTGTTGGGGCGGTGTTGGGGGCGCGGCCCTGCTTTGCGGCCCACGAGTCGCTGCCGCGCAGGGCCGGAAGCGGACGTGCGGATGGGGTGCCGAGGATCAGGGCAGGGCGCGAGCGGCGAGGATTGCGTCCAGTGCACCGTCCAGGGCTGAGCGGAGCTGGCTGGGATCGCGCCGGATCTGGGTGAGAAGCAGGCCGCCTTGTACGGCTGCGAGCGTGCGTTGCGCAAGCGCGCCAGGGTCGGCGTCGAGTCGTAGCTCGCCGCGGGCTGCCATTCGCTCGAGTCCTTCGCGGATCGCGGACTCCCAACGGTCGAGGCCGTCGGCGAGTGCGAGGCGAGCGCCCTCGTCTCGTTCGGCGAGCTGGCCGGCGAGCGAGCCGATCGGACAGCCGCCCTTCGCGCGGCGTGTCTGCTGGAGGGTCACGAGCGCATCGGTCCAGGCGCGCAAACCGTCGATCGTGTCGAGCTGCGCGAACAGCTCGACTTGTCCGCCGAGGACGTCGTCGCTGGCGGTACGCGCGACCGCGCGCATGAGGTCGTCGCGGTCGGAGAAGTAGTGGTAGAGCTGACTCTTGGATGCGTGTGCTCGGGTGCTGACATCGTCGAGCGACGTGCCCGCGACCCCGCGTTCGGCGACGAGTTCCGCGGTGGCACGAACAATCCGCTCGCGCGTCTCGCGTCCTCTCACGGTCGCCGGTTGAGCGCTCTTCACAAGGCGGATTCTATCCGATTGGACTGACTGGTCCAGTGTCTGGTAGGCTCAGCCCTTAGTGGACCGAATGGTCCAAACTGGGACAACGCGACGAAAGGAACAGGGCAGTGATGACGACGATCGCCGAGCAGGTCAACGAGGTGAAAGCAGCCGCCGCCAGCCGGCTGCCCGCGGAAGTAGTCGCCGTGTTCGAGTCTGATCAGGCCGCGCTTACCGCCGGCGGAGTCCCGGCCGAGGCAGTGTCCGTTGGCGACACGCTGGCACCGTTCGCACTGTCCGACGCGACGGGCCAGGCCCGGACGCTGGAGGAGCTAACGGCGGGTGGTCCTGCCGTCATGGTCTTCTACCGAGGCGGCTGGTGCCCGTACTGCAACGTCACGCTTCGTACCTACCAACGGGATCTTCTGCCTCACCTCGGCGCATACTCGGCCCGTCTGGTCGCGATCTCGCCGGAGGTGCCGGACGCGTCGCTCAGCACACGGGAGAAGGCCGGACTGACCTACACCGTCCTTAGCGACACGGGTGTCGAGTTCGCCTCATCGCTCGGACTCACGTTCGAGCCCTCCGAGGACGGCCTCGCGGCACAGCGCAAGCTCGGCGTCGACATCCGTACCACTCGTGCGGACGGCGGCACCGTATTGCCGATGCCGACCGTCCTGATCGTCGACCGCAACCGCGTTGTGCGGTTCGTCGACATCCACCCCGATTACACCGGCCGGACTGAGGTCGACGACATCCTCGCCGCTCTCCAAACGCTCCCAAGCTGACAAAACCGCCTCTCGCTCGCGCCAGAACCACATCATGCGACTCACCGCAGTCCTGCTCCGCTTCCAAACACGAGCATCGTCAGCGCCGTGCCCGTTCTCTGCGTTGCGCGGAAAGCTCGTTCGGGATCAACTGTGTTGGCCCGCGGTCGGCGGGATGCTGAGATCGAGTTGCGCCAGACGCTCCGGGTCGAGAAGAACATCGATCCGGGCGACCTTCCCGTTCGTGACGGTGAAGGCCATCACCGAGAACACGCGCCCATGCGGCGCCACCACGGCCCCGGCGGCGCCGTTCACGAGCGCCGCCTTGACGGACGGGTAGAGCTTCGAGTAGGTGGCCGTGTGCGCGGCCACGGCGTCCGCGCCGTGCAGCGCAAGCGAGGCATCTGCGCGCAGGACCCCGCCGTCGATCCTCAGCTCGACGTCGGGGTCGAGCACCTTCAGGAGGGCATCGAAATCGCCGTCGCGCGAGGCGGCGAAGAACGCGTCAACGACACGTCTCTGCCGCGCGAGGTCACGGTCCGGCTCGGGCGAGTTGCGCAAGCGGCGGCGGGCGCGGCTGGCGAGTTGCTGCGCGGCCGCTTCGGAGCGATCCAGCGCGGTCGCGATATCGGCGAACGGCACGCCGAACACGTCGTGTAGCACAAGCGCGAGTCGCTCGGCGGGAGTGAGCGCGTCGAGAACCACGAGCAGAGCCAGACCAACGGACTCGGCCAGGAGTGCCTCGTGTTCTAGGTCATCCTCGTCAAAGCCGACCACCGGATCCGGGACGTGTACTGAGAGCTCCTCGCGTCGCGCTCGACGGGAGCGCAGCATGTTCAGAGACACGCGACCGACGACTGTCGTCAGCCAGGCCTGCAAGTTCTCAACGGTCCCGGGGTCCTGGTCGCGAATCCGCAACCATGCCTCCTGCAGGGCATCGTCGGTCTCGCTGACCGATCCGAGCATCCGGTAGGCGACCGCGCGGAGATGCGGTCTGTGCTGCTCGAACCGTTCGGTCAGCCACTCGTGCTCGTCCATCGTCAGTTCCTCGCTCCCAGGATCACATCGTCACCAGTGGTTGTGGTAGCCGATGCTCGTGGTTAGGGCCGCCGCCGCCAACAGCAGGAAGAACACGGCTCCGCCGATCTGGCGGTCGCGGACGCGTAGGTGAGCGATCACAGCGCAAATGAAGTACAGGACGAGGCCGATCGCCGCCGCCGTCCCGAGCGCCGGCACGGCGAAGCCTGTCAGAAGCCCGACGGCGGCGGAGGCCAACAGCGTGCCGAGCGGGACCATCCACCGCTGGGAGACCTGTACCCGGTCAGCGACGACCTTGACCGACTCGGCGTCGACGAAGTTCAAGCAGGCGGCATAGCCGTTCGCGAGTGCCGCCAGGATCGTGGTAATGAGATAAGTGACGTGCATACCTCCTAGACACGCGTCGCCTGGAGAACCTGACAGCCGACGATGCCGCTCCTCCCAGCACGACGGATCGCCGGCCGGCTCGAGGCTGGCCCTGGGAACCCTCAACGGCTGCCCGCGAAACCCTGCCTTGCGCGGAAAGCGAGTGCCTGCCCACGACGCGATCGCGACTGGCCTGAACGAGCAGCGAGTGCCCGGCTCCGCGTCGCGATGCCCATACTTCTACCGTACCCGACACCCCTGCAGTATCGCGAGCCTACAACAGCAAGCCACTTCGGGAGCACTGCACTAGCGGTAAATCCGAGCGGTGAACCGCTCAGGCCGCAGTCACGATGAGCACGCCCGCGAATAGGAGATAGGCACCGACCATGGCGATCCCCGTGCTGCGATGCAGGCCGCGATAAACGTATGCGCACAAGAGCGTGAGCACTGTCATCGCCATGTAAGAGGCGGCGACGAACGTCGTCTCCGCTGAGGGTGCGCCGAGACCGAAGATCGTCGTAGGGATCAGGAGCCCTGCCAGGATGTTGAACAGGTTGCTGTTCAGCCCCGTACTGAGCACCGCCGCTCCCCTCCCACGCGCGGCCAGGTAGATCGCTGCGACAGCGTTCGGAAGGCTCGTGACGGCGGCGAGGACGAGGGCGCCGACAATGATCCCAGGGACGGCGTGGCGGCTACCCAGCTCCGAGGCTGCTCGCTCCATCGCGATGCTTGCGCCCACCACGACAAGTACCGCACCCGCCGCGATCACGGCGTCGCGAGCGCGACCACGGGCGGGATCGATCGCGCCCTGGAGCTCCGTCTCCTCCTCGCTGATCGCTGCCGCCAGCCAGCTCGCCCATGTCGCGGGGAGGCGAAGGCGAGTCAATCGATCGTGGCGTATACCGAGGATCACCGCGTAGGGCACGAGCACGGCCAGCACCGCGAGGAGCCCGCCTAGCGGCGAGCAGACACCCGTCACGAGAGCGAGCGTCACAAGGCAGGTCCACAATGCGACGGCGCCGGCAAGCTCGATCACGCGGCGGTGTAGCGCGACCTCGCCGGCCACGATGCCGGCAAGGCCCAGCAGCGCAGCAAGATTAAAGACGTTTGAGCCGATCACGACACCCGCGCCGACACCCTGGTCATGGCGCACGAGTGCTGTGACCGCAGCGGTGATCTCAGGTGCGTCGGCCGCAAGCGCCGCGAGCATCCCCAGCAACGCCTCGGAGAGACCGAGGCGGCTACCGACACGCTCAAGCCGTACTACGAGCACCCAGCTCGTAGCGACACCGATCGCGGCGGCGAGCACAAAGGCAGCGCCCAGAGCCAGGTCAGGCACGCAAACGACCCAGCACCCGGAGCAGAACCTCGCGAGTGGCGCCTACAGCGGGCGTTATGTTCGGCGCATCGAGCTGGTTTGAGGTCACCTGGGTTCCCCCCTGAGAGGGCTCGCCGACCAGGCTTCCCGGCACACCACCACCCAATCTACCGGCGAAAGCCGTGCGCCGCACCGCGATCCGTGCTCGGTGGCGCCGGCGGCCTCACGATGTCCCGCGACGACATGGGAGGCCAATACTCTGCGGACCGGCGGCCCTTGGCTACCTTGGTGGGTCGTTGGTCGCGGTAAGGGACGATCAGCCACCGTCTACCGGGGAGCCTGGTCGGCGAGATCACAATTGCGCGCCGGCAATGCCGGCTGGCCTTCTCCCCTGGGCCTGGTATTCCCGGCGCTTTCCGGACCGGTGCTGTCCGGCGTTAGTCGGCTTATCCCTGGCCGATCCGGCACAGCTCAATCCACGGTAAACGACACTGCGGTAAGGAGATCGCCTCTATCGCTCGAGTACGAATGCCTTCACGGCACTGACCGGCGTCTCGCCGGTGGGGGTGAAGGTGCCCTTGGCCGTCAGCTTGAGCTGCTTGGAGTGCTTGAGCCGCCGCTTGCCGGTGGCGGTCAGCTTGATCTTGATCGTCGCTGTTCCGGCTGCCGAGAAGCTCTGCCGCCCGGACGCGACGAGCACCGGCTTGGGCTTAGTCTTCTTCGCAAGACGCGCTCCGGACGGAATCTCATACCAGTCGATCACAGCGGTTCCGGCCTGGAGCGCCCTGAAGGAGATCGAGACCACGCCGCTTTTTAGCAGCGCGGTAATCGTCACATTTTTGCCAGACGGTACGATCTCGCCCTCGATTAGCTCTGTTAGCGCCGCGATTTGGGCCGGCGTGAGGACGCTCGCGGTGCTCCCGGTACTGGAGCTGCCACCACCCGAGGTGACGCTTGTGATCGTGGGAGCCGAAGGTAGGGTGCCTTGCAACGGGTTGGTGACTGTGATCGTCTGCTGTACCTGTGGCGCCGGCTGGTACTCGCTGCTTCCAGCCTGGTTGGCGTCGATCACGCATGTGCCCGTCCCGGTGAAGGAGATGTTGGCGCCGTTGGCGCCTGAGCTTGAGCACGCCCCCGCGGTGGTCTTCGAGGTGTCGATGCTGAACATCACCGAGTTGCCCGAACCGCCGCCGGTCGCCGATACCGCGTAGCTGCCGCCGACCGTCGCCGGTGAGGGCGGTGTCGAGGTAAACGTGATCGCCTGCCCCGCTGGTGTGACGTTGATCAGGGTCACACCGGTGGCGCTCCCGGGCTGCAAGGTGGTCGGCAGCGAGCTCGACCCGATAACCGTGTTGACACCGTAGAAGTCGACGAAGCTGACTGGGGTCCCCATGACGTCAGCCTGCACCTGTCCTGGACCCCCAGCGTTGTCGCCGTTGAGCGCGACGGTCAGCCCCGTTACCTGCTCACCCATCGAGTCGGGGCTTGCGAACGGCCCGAGGTCGATGACACTGCCGCCGCTAGCTGGGTCGTTGCCGACGAACAACACCAACGGTGGCGGTGCACCCACCAGCGAACTCGGCAGCAGGTTCGGGTCCGCCTGGAAGGTCGTCGGCCCATTGGATGCGCCATCGACGATCGTGACGTTGGAGAAACTATCGCTCCCCGGGGAGCCGGCGGCGGGCATGATCGTCAGATCCCCCGGGCTACCGAGCGTGTCACCGTTCACCGAAACCGTAAACACACCCGACGGCTCACCCCTCAAATCAACCAAGTTCGTGGCACCAGCCCCGCCGGTGAAGGTCAACCCGGACGCGGCTCCTGGCTGAAAGGTCGCCGTCCCGCTGCTCGGGCCGTCAATAGCCGTGATGTTGACGAAGTTATCGTCGCTTGGCGACCCACCGTTGGGCGTAATTGTCAGATCTCCCGGGCTCCCGAGTGTGTCGCCGTTCACCGAAATCATAAACGAGCCTGGCGGCTCGCCCGTCAGGTCAAGTGTGTTCGTGACGCCCTCTGAGCCGTTGAAGAGGACCCCGGATACGGTACCGGACTGGAAGGTCGTCGGCCCACTGGTTGCGCCGTCGACGATCGTGACGTTGGAGAAGCTATCGATCCCAGGGGAGCCGCCAGCGGGCGTGATCGTCAGATCCCCCGGGCTCCCCAGCGTGTCAGCATTCGCAGAAACCGTAAACACACCCGACGGCTCACCCGTCAAATCAACCAAGTTCGTGGCGCCCTCTGAGCCGTTGAAGGCAACCCCGGACGTAGTCCCGGGATCAAAGGTCATCGACCCACTGGACGCTCCATCGACGATCGTGACATTGGAGAAACCGTCACTGCCCGGCGACCCGCCGGCGGGCGTGATCGTGAGTTGCCCCGGGTTCCCGGACGTGTCACCGTTCATCGCAACCACAGATAGACCTGTAGGCGCGCCCACCAGATCGAGCGTGTTCGCGGCACCGCTCGCACCCGTGAAGGTCAACCCGGTGGCCGTACCAGGCTCGAAGGTCACCGACCCGCTGCTCGGGCCATCGACGGTCGTGTAGGTACTTACGGAATAAGACGTGCCCGTGCACTGCGGGGCGCCACCGAGAGACACTACATAGTTGCCCTCACTCGCCGTCACGATCACGGGTTCAGTGGGGGTGGCCGAGCCTTTAGTCGCGATCGAAAGCGTCGAGCCGGCCGCGCTGCACGTCACCGTGGGCGCCACGCCGCTCACCAGAGCCAGACTGTGGGACGCGCCCGCCGAGACAGCCGAGACCCCACCCAGATGCTGAGCGCACGGAGCTGTTTCCCCCACCGCACAAACGGCGACGGGCACGTCGCTCGGGCTTTCACTGCCGTCGCCTGGGGCGTCGCCCCAGGCCATGACCGTTTCGTCTTCAAGCAGCGCCAGACTATGAGCGTTGCCCGCCGAGAGCGTCGTGACCCCACTCAGTCCACTAACCGCCACCGGCGTCTCGCTGCAGGGACCAAAGAAACATCTTTCAGGACCACTGACGGTGGCATCACCCAACTCCCCGTGGCTGTTTTCGCCCCAGGCCATGACCGTGCCGTTTTCCAGCAGGGCTAGGCTGTGGAACAAGCCGGCTGCGACGCCCGTCACGCCACTCAGATGTTGAGCGCACGGAGCTGTTCCCCCAACCACACAAACAGCTTCCGGCACGTCGCTTTCGGTGTCGGTGGCGTTGCCCAGCTGGCCTTCGTAGTTTTCGCCCCACGACATGACCGTGCCGCTTTCCAGTAGCGCCAGGCCGTGGGACCCACCGGCCGAGATCGCCGTGACCTCACTCAGTCCGCTCACCGCCACCGGCACGTCGCTGTTGATCATCGTGCCGTCGCCCAACTGCCCATGTTGATTATCGCCCCAGGTCATGACCGTTTTTTCGTGGGTTGTTTCGTTTTCCACGAGAGCCATGCTGTACTCCACCCCGACTGAGAGGGCCGTGGCCCTGACCCCGAGCGGCAGGCTGACCGCCACCGGCACGTCGCTGTTGGTCGTGTCGCCGTCGCCCAGCTCTCCGTACCCGTCCGTTCCCCAGGCCACGACCGTGCCGTCTTTCAGCAAGGCCAGACCGTGGGACCCATTGGCTGAGATTGCCGTGACTTCTTTCAACACGTTCCCCTTGCCTTCCGAGCAAGGCGGCGTCGCTGCCTCCGCGCAAACCGCCACCGGCACATCGCTGTCGGTCGTCGTGCCGATGCCAAGTTCCCCCTGTTGATTATCGCCCCAGGCCATGACCGTGCCGTTGCTCAGCAAGGCCAGACTGTCTTCCTCGCCGGCTGAGATCGCCGTAACACCGCTCAGTCCACTTACCGCCACCGGCACGTCGCTCTTTGTCGTGGTGCCGTTACCCAGCTCGCCATCGTAGTTCAAGCCCCAGGCCACGACCGTGCCAGTTCCCGCAGCCGAGGCCGCAACCTCTCCGAACGCCATCGGCACGCCGACCACGAGCACGACGGCCACCGCTGCAGCCCCCCACAGGTTCCCTCCGAACAAGGCCAACCATCGCATGTCGTCCAGCGAGTCTACACCGACGCAGAAGCCACAAGGGTGTCCAGACACGATCCCAACGCACGCGCAATGCTCCTGCTTCGCCCAGAAGTCGCAGAAGCCCAGACCACCAGCAACGACGCTGCTGCACCGGACGAAACTCAGCACCGAGCGACGGCCCGTAGATCGCTACCGCAACCTGCCAAATGCGATGGTAAGCGACGATCCAGGCTCGACTTTGAGTCATCCTCCAGCGGAGCCGCCCGCAGCCTGTCTTCAAACTGCTAGTTCGCAGGGCTAGAATTCCTGCGGGCCATCCTAGGATAAGCGCGTGCAATTGGATCGACCGGGAGCGGCTTCTGCCACGCCCGCCTCGTACAACGCACAGAAAGCCGGCGTCAGCGGGACACCCAACGTTCAGTGGGAGACCCCGATTCCGAAGTCGACGCCTTCCTGAATTGGTTTGCCGACTGGTGGTTACGCCGCGGGCGCGATCTGATGGCCAAAGATCGCAAAGAGCCCTGATACGACTAGAAACCGCTCTTTAAGGCGTGGGGTCGCGGGTTTGACCCCTCAAACCCGCGACCCCACGGAAACACCGGATTTGCAGGGAAAGCAGACGCGCGTGTTTAAGCGCACTCCCGGAGATCGCGCCAATAAACAGAGCATCCCCGGTTCAGAAACACGATTTTGCAGAGCAAAAGCACAAGCAAAATCGAGCGACTACGGGAGCGACGGGACTCGAACCCGCGACCTCTGCCGTGACAGGGCAGCGCTCTAACCAACTGAGCTACGCCCCCGTGCAAGCGCACGGGACTCCGCTACGCGCGTAGCGCAGAGTATCGCAGGGCCAGCCACACCGCGAGGTACGGCGCGATAGTCGGACGACCCAGCCACCGACACACCACCCAACGCAGGCCGGCGGCCCAAGCATCTAGCGCCCACCCGCACGGAACCACCCAAAAATACGCTCCAAGCTGGCCGGCCAGCCAAACCGCCTCCGAGTCCTCTACGCTTACGCCATGCCCACCCTGGAGCCCCCGCCGCTGCGCCATGAAAACCCGTTTCGCATCCTCACCCAGGACCTCAGGGACGAGCGCGCCGCCACCGTTGGCTACCCACCCGGGGACACTCACTTCTCCCTGAACCGCACACGGCGCTTCATCGAGGATCCGCTGCCGCTGCTGCTCGAAGCGTACGACCGCTACGGCCCGATCTTTACGCTGCGCCTGCTCCACAGCAACGTGGTGTTCATGCTGGGTCCAGCGGCGAACCACTACATAACGGTCTCCCACGCGCAAAACTTCCAGTGGCGAGAGTCGCACTTCCGCGACTTGATCGCACTGCTCGGTGACGGGTTGCTGACGACCGACGACCCCTATCACAAGCGCTCGCGCCAGATCATGCTGCCGGCGTTTCACCGCGAGCGGGTCGCGGCCTCGATCGACACGATGATCGAGGAGACCGAGCGGGCGCTTCAGCAGCTGATCCCCGGCAGGACGATCGACCTGTATGCGTGGACGCGCCATCTCGCTACGCGCGTGGCGATGCGGGCGCTGTTTGGCCTGGACCCGGATGGTGAGGCGGCGCGCTCGATTGATGCGGCGGCGCTGTTCGAGCAGGCGCTGGCCTTCTACGCGTCGGGGTATCAGTATCGCTTCCTCCGCACACAGGGCACGCCGTGGGCGCGACTGCAGGTGGCGTCGAAAAAGCTCAACAAACTGCTGTACGCGGAAATAGCCCGTAGGCGCGCGAGCGGGGAGCGTGGCGAGGACGTGCTCAGCCTGTTGCTGGACGCGCAGGACGAGGACGGTGGCACGCTCAGCGACCTGCAGATCCGCGACGAGATGATGACCTTGCTGTTTGCGGGCCACGACACGACGACCTCCACCGTGTCGTTCATGTTCTACGAGCTGGCGCGCCACCCGTGGGTGGCCGACGCGGTCGCGGCCGAGCAGCGCACATTGCTGCCCAGTGGCAGGCCCGACGCTGCGCTGATGATGGGTGGGGAGCTGAGGCGGCTCGAGATGACGCTGGAGGAGACGCTGCGCAAGTATCCACCCGCGTGGGTTGGCCCGCGCAAGTCGGTAAAGGCGTTTGAGTTCGAAGGACACACAGTGCCCGCCAACGCGTACGTCAACTACAGCTCGTGGGCGTCGCACCACCTTCCGGACGTGTTCTCAGACCCCGAGCAGTTTCGTCCCGAACGCTTCGCGCCACAGGCAAAGGCGGCGATACCAAAGGGCGCCTACATTCCTTTCGGCGGCGGTTCGCGCACGTGCATTGGGATGCGCTTTGGCCAGCTGGAGGTGCGCACGATCGCATCGATGATCCTCTCCCGCTTCGCGCTCGAGCTGCCACACGACTTCACGATGGAGATCCGCCAGATGCCGACGATCAGCCCGAAGCGGGGACTGCCGATGATCGTGCGCGAGCGCACGAGCGCGCCGCTACTCCAGGCTGGCGCTCATCGACAGCCCATAGGTGAGCGGCTGGGTACGCAGCACCCGCACGCCGACTGACTCCACCTTTAGATGGGGGTCGGAGAACAGCGTGACGGTCGCGAGGCCCGCCAGAGGAAAGCCCTCGGGTTCGGCCACGAGCCGCCCTTCCAGTGGCTTCACGAGCGCGACGATCGACGCTTGAATTCCGAACAGCCCGCCGGACGCACGCGCTTCCACCTGCCCACCGCTGCTTGCCAGCGGTTCGATGGTGAAGCCGCTGGGGAGCGCTTCCTGCAGCTGGTGCGCGGTGAGAGTCGCGCTCGTGCGGATCGCGGCACCGCGCTTCTCGATGCGCATATCGCTCACAGTGAAACCCCTTGGCAGGCTCGGCACGGAGGTGAGTGTGGCTGTGTCGGCGCTCATCGTGACATTGGTGACGTTGTGCCCTTCCCACAACAGCGAGGCGAGCTTGGTGGAGGGCACCGACAGCGAGCCGGCGGCGAGCGTCGCCGAATCGGCCCTGCCCAACAGCAGCTCGAGCGCCGGCCAGGCGCTCACGCTGACGCTCTTGACCGTGCCGTAGCGCGCGAGGCGATTGCTCACGAGTTTGGCGGCCAGCGACGGCAGGAACACCTGCGAGAGCACCAGCAGTAGCACGAGCAGAGCACCGACGCCGAGCCCCACTCGAGTCCCCCTGCGCCTGCTCCCCCGTACTACCATGCTCACAGCTTGGCAGAGGCGAGAGTCTCTAACCTAAAGATTTCCCCCAGGGCGCGTAGCTCAGCTGGCTAGAGCACCTCGTTTACACCGAGGGGGTCGCCCGTTCGAGTCGGGCCGTGCCCATATGATCCGAATAGCAGTGATCGGCGCCGGACCTGCCGGGTTCTATACGGCTGGGCACCTGCTCAAGGGCGGCCCGGAGACGCTCGAGGTCGACATGTTCGAGCGGTTGCCGACCCCCTGGGGACTGGTGCGCTCGGGCGTGGCGCCGGACCATCCGAAGATCAAGTCGGTGACGCGCATCTACGAGAAGACGGCGGCACACCCGCGCTTCAGGTTCTTCGGCAATGTCGAGTTGGGCCGCGATGTCTCCCGCGAGGAGCTGGCGGAGCACTACCACGCGATCGTGTATGCGACCGGCTCGCCGGCGGACCGTCCGCTCGGCATCCCCGGCGAGGAGCTGCCCGGCAGCCATCCGGCGACCGACTTTGTCGGCTGGTACAACGGCCATCCCGACTACACCGACCACGACTTCGACCTGTCGGCAACGCGCGCGGTGGTGATCGGCAATGGCAACGTGGCGCTCGACGTGGCCAGGATGCTGACGCTGAGCCACGACGAGCTGGCACAGACCGACATCGCCGACCATGCCCTGGAGGTGCTCGACGCGAGCAGTGTGAGGGAGATCGTGGTGGTAGGGCGCCGCGGACCGGCTCAGGCCGCGTTTACGAACCCGGAGCTGCTGGAGCTGGGCGAGCTGCAGGAAGCCGACGTGGTCGTCGACCCCGAGGAGCTGAAGCGCGCGCTGGCTGTCGAGGACCCCAATGCCGACCCAACCTCTCAGCGAAACGTGGCGGTGCTGCGCGAGTACGCGAAACGACCGCTGAGTAACAAGCGCAAGCGCATCGTCCTGCGCTTCCTGCTCTCGCCGCTTGAGTTTTTGGGGGATGGGGGGGGCGTACGAGCCGTCGCCATGGCGCGCAATGCACTACAGGCCACTGAGGATGGTCGGCTCAGAGCAGTGCCGACGGGTGAGACGGAGAGCATCGAGGCGGGCCTGGTGATGCGAGCGATCGGCTATCGCGGGATCGCGCTGCCGAGCGTGCCCTTTGACGAGCGCTCCGCGACGATTCCCAACGAGGACGGGCGTGTGATTGGCCCCGACGGACTGCACCACGGCGAATATGCCGTGGGCTGGATCAAGCGCGGACCCTCGGGAGTGATCGGCACAAACAAGAAGGACGCTCAGCAGACGGTGGACGCGCTGCTCGAGGATCTGGCGGCGAGCGCTCACCTAAGGCCGACCGACCCGGCCCCTGAGTCGATAGAGCGACTGCTGGCCGAGCGAGTGCCGGCGCTCGTGACCTACGAGGGCTGGTCTGAGATAGACCGCCACGAGCAGGCAAGAGGCGAGCCACACGGCCGCCCGCGCGTGAAGTTGACCCGCATCGAGGAGCTGCTGCGCGTCGCCGCCGGCGAGAGCCCCGACGCCGAGCCGCTGGACACGCTCGGCCTGCGCTGACGCGTCGCCAGCCCATATGGCACACTTGACCTGTCTGCGCGCCGTTAGCTCATCGGGTAGAGCTCCGGACTTTTAATCCGGCGGGGCGGGTTCGAGTCCCGCACGGCGCACTGCCAATCCCGCACAAGCAAGCCATTTCCGCTTGGAACGCGATATCGAAAAGCCAAATTGGTCGCGAATTGGTCGCGAGATTTGCCTCCCGATCGACAACGACGGCCCGACGCAACCGTCAAGCTCTGCCGGACAAGCCAGACCCCGAAACACACCGAGCTCAACCGGCGTAGAGCCGGCAGCACACCCCAGACAACGCACTGGATACCGACCGGGCGCCCTAGCGCAAGCAGCCTGAGTCAAGCGGCGCGCAGCGCAGGGCCGGACACCGACTCGTTTCCCTGCGCGACAGGCTCCTCGCCAAGCACGTAGCGGACCTCCTGCAGGTCGGCCTCCAGGCGCTTGATCTGCTGCTTGATGCCGTCTCTGTGCTTGCGAAGAGCCTCGACGGGACCATGCTGCGTATCTCCTGTGTAGGCCCGCTCGATCGACTGCGAGACGTCGGCCAGCTCCGCTTGCGCCTCCCCGATGGCTTGGCTGACACGCTCGACGCTGCTGGGGTCCAACCGATAGAAGCCCTGCGCCGAGCCGCGAACCACCGCGGGCGAGTCGCGAATATTGGTGAGGAAACTCGCGGCGGGGTCCTTGCCACCGGTCGCGTAGCCCTCGGCGAGGACGCGCTCGAACCACTCGCGGTAGTGGATCGGATCTGTGCCCTTCCACGCCCACAGCAACCTTCCAGCTGCACGCCTCAGCTCACGGCCCCTTACGGCTCGCGCCGCGATCGGCGGTGGCACCACACCAGCCTGTGCGGTTGGAGCGGCCTGCTCGACCTGGGCCAGCTCGGCCAGGAGTTGGCGTCGCCGCGCGTAGCCCTCGACCTCGGCATCCAAGTCCGCCAGCTGAGCTAGCAATGCGGTACGGCGTTGCTCGGTGACGGCCAAGGCGCGCTCGATGCGGTCGATCTCGTTGCGGGCGGTGCGCACCATCGCGGCGCTGGGCGAGTAGGACGTTGCCATGAGGCTATGTCTAGCTGATCCTCCCGTCGGCTTCCCTGCTCGACAGGGACGTCCTGTGCGCAACCCGCCGCTACCTGTGAGCAACTAGCGCTATCTCCTAGCGACATATCCACAGGCACTTGTGGAAAGCGGCATATCTCTCCGCAAAGACCGGTCTTTTTGGCCCTGTGAATAAGTTTTGCCCCCGTCAGCTACTCGGCGAGCCATGGCACGCAACCACGTAGCCGCCGATCTGGCGGCTGTTTCGAAAGCTCTGTCCGGGCTGCTCGATATAGCTATTACCCATAGGGAGTCTGTCCTGGGATCGCTCGCCATACACAAACCGGCAAGCCCAGGCCCCATCGAACCCAAGACCGAGGAGGTCTAGATGCAGCTCGACATGCGCCTTATCGAATCGCCCAACGGCTCGATCGCCGTCGCCGACGTGCAACCGCAGCAGGTCATGGACAAGGCCGTGGCTCCGCGCCTGCGCAGACGCCTCAGCAACGCGCTGGGTGGGACGCCGGCCCTGCTGCGCTGCCAGATCGGGAGTGTGTTCATGCTCGATTGCGAGCCTCACCTGCGCCGCTACGGCGTCGATCCGATCCTCGACGTGTTGCCGGCCGTCAAGATCGAGGTGTAGTCCCGCACGCCGGCGACAATGACGCATTCCACGACAACCACCCAAGGACTGCGACCCGCCTCAGCGCCCCCAAACGAGCGCTCCCCGGCCAACTTCCACGCAACCAAGCCAGATTCCCGCCGTCGCGCTTGACCTCCAACCCCCCGCCAGCTATAGCTGGCGGGGAACCCCCAAACACCAATTGACCCCCGCGCAGCGCTAACTGCCGGGGGTCGTGGCACAGAAAGGATGAGACCCTTCCCATGCAGACACAACGTATCGACTCAGACCCAGACACCCCTGAGAGCAATGAGCCGGACCTGGACCCGACGGACGTGCAAGCAGCCGTCTTGATGGCGCTACTCAGCGAGGAGCACCGGGGCCTATGGACTCGCGAGGAGCTGGACCGGGCGCTCAGCTCCTCAAAACTCGCGGTGACCGACGCGCTCACCGAACTGCGCGCGGCCGGACTGGTACACACACACGCCGAGCTGGTGCTCCCAACCCGCGCTGCCCAGCACATGGATCGGCTGAGCCTCTAGCGGGCACGCCGGCGTGGCGGGCGCTGGGTGGCCGGCCTGACCCGCGCGGGTCATCCTCCCCCGGCCATCCGCCGCCAGCCACACGTCCACCCACCCCAGACGGGTTGGGGGCGTGCCTGCCTTGCCAATTATCGCCGCGCAAAGCGCGGCGGGGGCTGCGTCATGCACACCCCCAAACCCTCGCAAAGGAGGAAAAGATGAGCGACATGAGCCAGGAAATGATACGAAGCCTCGCAAGGCAACAAGCGAGCCACAGCGAGCGCTCGCAGGCGCTGTGGAAGATGAGCCGCGAGGAGCGCGTGGCGGCGATGCACCGCGGCGAGCTGACGTGGGGCCAGCTGTATGAGTGGGCCGCAAAGGCACCCCGCGAGGTCCCCCGGCTCAACGGCGAGTTCTGGTTCATCGCCGCACTCACACCCGAGGCCGCCGAGGCGAAGAACCCACCCCACTGAACGCAACTGGCAAACCGAGCGGCACGCAAACACGCGTGTCGCTCGACGCCCGCCGCAAGCGCTAGCTTGCAAGCAAGTGCATCACCGAGCAGAGATCCCGATCGCGATCGCGCTGGACGACAAGCCCGTCCACTCACAAACGCTCGCGACCAGCGTAGGCGCCTACATCCTCGCCATCGAGACGGTAATACCCGACCAGGCAATCGACCTGCACTCCGTCTACGTAGGCCACGCCAACGTCAAGACCCTGGCGACCCACCTGATCCTCACCACCGCCCACAGCGAATGCCTCACCGTCGAGCACGAACACGACCAGATGCCCGTGATGCACGCCAGACGAACCTGCCTATACGACCACCTGCACCAACTCCAAGACCTCCTGCAACGCGACGGGACCGAGGCAAGCATCCCCATTGACGAGCAGGCAATCCATGAAATCGAGCAATGATGTCGGCCCCCGAGCACAGTCTCCCTGCAGAATGTACGCGTCGCAGATCGTCGGGGTCGCTAGTGAGGAGCAGATCCCCGCGTGCAAGCACTCCCACCACAACCACAGCGTCGACGATGTCCTCGCCGCGATCCCTCGCCAACACGGCTCCGGCGGCGCGGGCCTGGGGCTCGCTCAGCGGCTCGATGCGACAATCCCCGCAAGAGACGCGAGAGTTGTGCCTGGGGACCCGAAGCCACGCCTGGGCGAGCGCGAGCGCGGTGGGACAAACGCCGCGCTCCAGCAGCCGGCGGTGCAGTGCCCAGACCGACAGGGAGCCTCGTTCGGCTGCGATCAGCGCACCAGTGTCGTAGGTGACGCCGCTCACGCGGTAGTACCCGGTTCCCACCGCGTTTGCACTCGAGCAACCTCACCGGACTGCAGCACCCCGCGCGGCCGTTCGCCCAGTCGGCATCTCGCGGCGCGGGGACCGCGAGCACCGCACCGACAGCTGACTACACCTCTACTTCCTCCCCCTGGCTTTAGCCTTAGTTTTCTTTCTGCCCTTGATCTTCTTTTTGACCTTCTTGATCTTCGGGCAACCCGTGACGCTGATCGGCGTGGACTGATGGATCACCGCACCGTTCTGTCCCGTGAACGCTGTCGGCATCGCGAGTTTGCTCTTGCAGAGGTTCCCGTTCGCTGCGAGCGCCGAATACTTGCCTTGCGGTAGGTTCAGTTCGAAGCTCTGAATCGGAACGTCGGGTACTTCCTTGAACGTACTGGTCGTGATGTTCGTCTTTGTATCGATGAATGTAGATCCCACGAGATCGACGGTCACGTTGTCACCCTGCAGTACCGCGATCAGCGACGGGAATTCTTCCCCAGCGTGCGATACGAAATACGCCGGTCCTTCCAACGGGACCGATAGCACGGGAGTGATCGCCTTCGTATGCCCCACGATCGACGCAGGGGGGCAGTTGGCGGGGTTCGCTTCGAACGTCTTGGCCGGACACGCCTTCTGCAGCGTCGTCAACCTGGACGGTAGCTGCTTGGGTAGATCCACCTTCACAGCCTGAATGTTCGACTGTGAGGATGCTTGGTTGAACCCAAGGTTCCCGACGGGGTAGACGATCTTCGCGGTCAAGCTCGCCCCAACCGCCCTCGACGTTTTGCCTGAGGTTGAGACCTTGAAGTTCGGTTGGAACTTCAACGCTTGACAGGATCCGACCTGGAAGTGAGTCGAGAGTGCTGCTGTGGTTCCTTCGACGCTTGTTGAGGTGCCCGAGAAACTCATCGGATTGCAATCGGTTGGGTTGAACATGAATTCAGGACGGTCTATCACCGCGTTTATCGAGCGTAGATCGGTTGGTATGCCCTTGACCGTAAACGGCAAGGTGTCTGTCGTGATTGTGACTTGACTGGTATGTGGGTCCACCCTGATGGTCGCTCGGACGACTTCGGTGCCGAGGTTGAACGGTCCGGCGATCAGCGGTACGACTATCGACAACCCAAACGGTGCGCCCTTGTATGGTCCGGTCAGGTAGATCGGCGCCGGCGGAGCGCTGGCTTGCGGGATGTAGAACGGATAGGGACCGGGGCCGGTACCGACGACCGTATGTCCGATCTGCGACGCGGCAGAGCATGTGCCCTGTGCGGCTTGTGGTTCCTCACACAACAGGACCTTCGCGATCATGCCCAGCAGACCGGGCGGTGTCTTGAACGACAGGTTCTTGATGCGCTGCTGCTCATCGCCGCGCTGCAGCAGCATCGTGAAGTCCGTATAGCCCCCTGCTTGATCGGTCGTCGCACCAGCAGTCATTATCGGGTTGAACGGCATCGGATCCACGCACGGCGAACCATTTGGTCCGGACGTGATCTGAAAACGACTCGTATCCAGCGCGTCTTCGACGAACGGGCTGCTCCATGGCGTGAAATCAGCGGCCGATTTGTAGGTGCCACACCTGGTCGGGGTGGCCAGTGCCGCTTGCGCGCCACCGCTGAACGACAGTTTGAATTCGTTGACGGGGAAATCGGGCGTGTCATCGAACGTCGTCGTCAACTGACCCGTCGCTTCGCTCAAGTGGACGGTCCCGACGAGCTTCACGTTCACGCCAAACCCAGACGCAGTCATCAACAACTGCAGGTCAGGAGGGTTTTGTCCCAAGATGTATACATTCCCCAACAACTTCCCCGGCAACACTGGTGTCGTGATTTCGTCGGTGCCGACCTTCGATGCCGATGGGCAAGATACTGGCCCCTCGTTGACTTCACCGTCGGGCAGTGCGCCCAGCGCCTCCTGCGACGGTTGACAGGCTTGAAGACCGGTCGCCTGACCGGGATTGATCACCACGCCTTCAGGCAACACTACAGTCGTGTTCTTCAAACCAGGTGTCGCCAACCCTTCCGGATTCAATTCCTGAGGCAATTTCACGTCCACCGACAGTCCCGCTGGAGTATCGGCATAGCTAGTGTCCGGCGCGATCGCGATCGAGGGAACAAACGGCTGCAAACGTTCACAACCAGTGAACCCCACGGGATTACCTTCATTATCGTGCGTCTCCACGCTTATCGGCGGCGCGACATAATTTTCGTTTTCCCAGTTTCCCAAATATTCCTCCGTGAATTCTTGTGGTCCTTGGCACGATGTCGGCAACGTCAAGAACGGTCTCGGCGGAACACCCGCAACGCACCTTTCGCCATAAAATTCATTGCCTTGACACAATCCGTTTTCTGAGACGCCCCTACGTTCATAGTCGTGACCAGGGTCCGCGGGGACACCCCAGATCGTTGTCTTATCGAACACGACTCTGGCCTGGGGAATATCGTTGACGTGTATGGTAATCCCGTTATCGCCGCCTGTGCGCACCCCAGCATTCAAGAACACAAACTTCCCGAAAGCACGGAACGCGAACTGCGCGGCATCCCCAGGCGGCGGAACCATATTATACACGGGCGAAGCCGCAACCAAAGTTTCCCTTCCACCCGTCACATTATTCCAGCCCACCTGGCTGTCCGCCGGACAGCCTTCCGTCGCAAAGCCCCTCTCGAACTCTTGGCGCGTGCATTGTGGAACGGCGTCGGGGTTACCAACGATACCGGGTGGTAGATTCACATTCAAACCACGGATCCCACCACCAGCCGGACCTTCATTTTCAAAATCACCTTTTTTGGCATCGATACCTTCTGCGACGATCTTGTTCAGTGCGAACGCTGTGGTAAGAGCGTAGGGGTGTGAGCCTGCTTGCGTGTCTGGTGTGCCGTTCGCGTTGTCAGCCCACGCGTCGAGATCCGCGAAACCAGCACTCGCTGGTGTCGAGCTTACCGTGATCGGGAACGCTACACTCGCCCCCTCGGGCGCGCCACCACCACTAACGCTAGCCCGATCAAGAAGACTACCCTTCGCATCGGGATTGACCCTCACGACAATCTTCACGAAAGAATCTTCATAAACAGACGTCCGTTCGGGTAGTTCGCACATTACGACTTGGCTCGCTATCGCGCATTCGCCCTTCTTATAGGCACCATTCCAGATCGCCGTGACACCTGTCGGTGTCAAGCCTTCAGGCAGTGTGTCTGTCACGATCGCGCCAGCGCTAGCAGTTTCCCCACCAACGTCAAACGGGTAGATCTCAACTACTCCTTCGCCACCGGGTGGCAGGTTCGTCGGTGCGGTATCGCCCATGATACCCCATCCCGGAGCGTTCGCAAATGCCGATGAGACCACCACAAGCAACATGAATAGGGTCACACACAACGAGAGGACGAGTATATTCTGTCTCTTGAGCATTTACTTGCCCTCCCGCTTGGTTGACATTCTAGCCTTCGTTTTCGCCCCATACTGTTTCTGTGCGTGCGCTTCACACACGGCTCGTTGTCCCCGATCGCGCTTTTTACGGCATGCCTTCAATGCTTTTGTGAGCTTCTGTGCACGCGTCAGCGGCTTAGCCTTCGCCGTTGGTGCTGCCGATGTGGCTGGTGGCGGGAAGTTTCCGACGCCGGCGAACGTTACGCTCGCTGGAGTCGCAAAGATTGGAGCGGCTGCGGGTACACCCTGGCAGCCCGTGCCCGTGCATTCCGGTGGACTGACAGGCAAGCCCCCGTCCACACGCGCGTCATACAACTCCATGATCTCATTATCGACTTCAGGAACCAACGCTTGACGAGTAGCAAAGAACACATCACTACCATTCGCGCTCGCATCCACCAACGTAGCAGCACCTTCAACACCATTAGACAACAAGTACACGCAACCATCCTGCTCTCTGCACGAGCCAGACCCGTCACGCTCCCACTCATACACGTCCTGCTCCCCATTCACATCCTGCGCGACCAATGGAGCACTACTGTTGAAGAACACGAGATCCCCATTTTCAGAGATCCACCGGTGCCCACTATCCAAGCTCCCGCCGCTCGCCTGCGCACGACATGACGCACAGAACAAACTCGCATCACCCGCGTCATACACATACACCTCTTCAGAGCCTTCATCACCATATGTAGACCCAATCAAATTCTCGTTTGAGGAGAACACAAGACCATGACCATCAGGCGTCAAACGCGCCGTCGGCACACCAGACAGCGCCCCGATGAAAACAGTCTTCGAACCACCCGGACTCTGAGGATCGGGCTCATCTACATAAAGATTGTCTTCCCCCGCAACAGCAGACTGGCCAGCCGCATTGGGCTGAGCCGTAAGGACTTCCTGAGCGACGAAATACACGTACGCGCCATCTTCGCCAGCTTCATTCGTACCGACAACACCCTGCGCGTGTTCTTCAGATCCGGCTAGTTCCACACGCGTCTGGTTTTCAACGTCGAACCGCCACAACCGTCCCGCTTCAATATAAAACGCATACTTACCATCAGGACTAATCGCCTGCAACTGTGCAGGACCTGGCGAAACCTGAATAGTCCTCGACCCATCTTCGCGCACAAAAAGAGCCTTCGGCCGCTCCACAAAGGCGACAGCTCCTTGCGCGGTGAATTCGTAGGGAATCACTGGTTCCTCGCTCTCCCAAAAAATCCGAGAACCATCCGCCGAAATCGGAGCGCTATCAGCAAACGCCGCGTCCGGTTCCACCCTACCCCCAGACGACACATTCACCAAGGATGGCTTACCACCAACAGACACATACAGCTCCTGACGGTCCCCGACAGCTTCCAATGCCTCCACCTGTTCGGTTCTTTCATGCGCAACCTTCAGGAGCGCCACAGCTTCCTTATCCGTTTCTATTTCTTTCTCAACCTGTTCGCTCAATTCATCTTCCAGACGACCTTCGCCTTCGAGCAGGTCTTCGTTCGCAGAGAACAACTGATAACTACCATCCGCAGAAGAACCCACATATTGAGTATGAAATTGATTCTTGTCGCCCACAACAAGTTCTACAAATTCATAATCGTATACCCGATGCGAAGGTACCTTTTTAAAGAAAGGCCGAAAAACATTTTCTGTAGGTGAACGCGCATAAAGAACTCTGATAGACGAACCGAACGTTCCGGAGCCTTCCAGACCATTGCGCGGCGCTTCAGTCGTCACGATCGGCGGTTCGACTCCCGCGCTAGTGACACCCACCGACAGATCACTCGAGAAACCAAGATATTCAGCTTCCTGAGTATCCGGGGCGCTGATGTTCTTGATACTCCAACCGCCTTGCGGATAGCGCAATGCGTAATACTCATCAGCTTTTTCTTGCGTTTCGACCCCGTTCCCGCCACGCCCATGGGAACCGGTGAAGACTACCGCGTCACCATCCGGCACAGCACCATACGGTTCTATCGAATAACGCGATCCGTCCATATCCGCGGCTTCATCCGGATCGAAGACTTCCGCGTCCGGATTATCAAATTGACTTACCAGTTCATATACGCGTCCATCCGGCAGGCCCGATACTTCGGCCTGGTACGTAAAGAGCGTCATATCATTACCGGTGACCGAGCCATCCTTGTTCGTCGCAGTGACCCGGAAATGATATTCGGTGTTCGGCTCGAGATTCGCCAACGAAACGCTGACCGTGTTCGCTTCTGAAGAGGAGATCGTAGCTCCCGGTTCTTCAGACCCGTAAGCCGTAGTCGTCCCATACTGCACGCTATAACTGGTCGCGATACCACCGGGATCGACCTGCGCCGTCACGCTCGCGCTATGCGCACCAATTTTGGAGACCGACTCCCCTTCGACTGTCGGAGACGCCGATTCCGTCGTGAAGAACACCGGCAAGCCTAGAGCGACTTCCCCAGCTTCGTTACGAGCAAGCAAACAAAACGCATAAGCCGTGCCAGGCAACAATCCACTCACAGGAGCCGAGACTTCTTCTTTGGCTCCCGACGTTTTTTCGCTGGGCGTAGCGTATTCGCTTTCCTGCAAAGCCGTATGTGGATTAAAGCGTCGACAGTCCGTCACGGAGCGCTCGTACACGAATTCGTAGCTGCCCGCTTCGCCTTTGCCTCCAGGACTCAGGACCCCATGCAACGTCGCCGAGCTAGCAGAGATCGCTGTGACGGGACTCGTCGTTATCGGAGTTTCCAACGGCAACGGCAACGCCGCAGTCTTGAACAGCACTTCCGGGCTCACCGCTTCTTCTTTGAGTTCGTTATGGAACACGAGACACACCGCGTATTCCGTACTCGGTTCAAGACCGGGCAGGCTTTCCGAAACAGATTCTTTGCCGGCGCCCAACGCTATACCCGGCGAGGCAGGCGCTTTACCTTCGCCCCCACACCCGGTTTTATTAGACGCTTTGCTATACAGGAATTCATAGCGCCCCAATTCGTAGGTGCCCGGCGATCCTTCCTTACCAGGATCCAGAACACCATGCACAGTCGCCGACGTCGCCGGCACAGGCGTCTGCACCGAGACTTCTGGAGCTTCAACAGCCGCCAGAGCCAGAGTGCTCCCGAACACCAGGCTTCCCGTTCCGACACAAAGGACCGTGACGGCGGCAAGCACGAACCGGCGCATAACGATTGCTCTACTAGACACAAATGCCTCCCCGAATGAGCCCCAGCCAGTGAGGCGATTTGAAAAACCCAACCCTGCCCCCATCACACCCTCGCCTTCCCGTCGCGAGCGCTTATCGCGATCGCATCCACGATCGAGCGTCCCTGACCGGTCAGCCGCCACGAGTTCGGCTCGCCCTTCACATGCCCGCCACCCTGGTTGCTGAGCAACCCCACACGCTCCAAACGCGCAAGCAGCTTCGATATCTGACCCTGATCGGAGATCCCGGCCGCATCACCGAGCCCTCTGTTGGAAGCCCCAGGATTGCTCGCGACCGCCTCCAACACCACAAGCGTGCGATACGTCACGCGCAAACCCAGATCGCGAAACGGAAAAACCCCACCGTCATCCACACCACTCTTGGTGCGTGGCGTGGGTAGCGCTCGCGCAAGCTCCCGACCCGCCGCTGCCTTACCCAGATATGGCAACACGATCATGCTCATCAGCGAGCCCGTGAGCGACAACAACGACCCATACTCTCCGCTGTCGGACTGCTCAGCGCTCCCGATCGCCGACACGCCCACGGGCTGTGAGGGTATGGCGGCCAGGCGTGCGTAGAGAATCGAGCAGACCGCACCGACCACACCCTCGGCACTCAGCGCGGGCGGACCAGAAGCAGCACCTGTCTCACCGCGACCCTCATCGACAATCGCGATCAGGCAGGCAAGCACAGCATTACGACGCCGGAGCACCCGCGGACCCGCCAGGAGAGACTCAACAATCGTCAACCGACCGAGCCCGGGATCCTCCTCGAACAGGCCCAGGATCTCTGTGAGACCAGCCCTGATCCGCTCATGCCACACCCGCTTACCCTCAAACGCCGGAACAACCGTGCTTGCTATGCGGGCGAGTGCCTCATCGAACGCCGCAAGGAAGCACTCTTCGCGATCGGCGAACAAGTCATAGAACGTGCGCCGCGACACACCCGAGCGCTCAACCACATGCGCGACGCTCACCTCCCCCGCCCCATACTCGAGCGTCACGTCGACCATCGCCGAGAGAATCCGTGCGCGCTGGATCTGAGCGAGATGCTCACGCCCCAACACCCCATTCACAGCCCGCGAGGATTCCTGCACGCGAGCCATCACGGCCTCCCCACGATTCGGGCGGGCTCCTGGGCGCCGAGAGAGAAGGCCCCCAGGAGCGTGCCCGGATATGCCAGAACACCAGCCGCCAAGCGACCAGGCATCCCGCGTGTGGGAGAACACGACAAGCCAAAACACGCACACGAAGCGCGCGAGCGCCCTAGAAGACGCGAGACATCAAACCGGACGCTACGTCCAGCAAACCGCGGAGCGATCCCGCGGCGAAGGGAACTATGCCCTAGAAGGCAGTTGTCCCAGAGAGAGAGAGAGAGAGAGAGAGAGAGAGACGCGTCAGCGACGCTGACGCGTCCTATAACGGACCCGCCACGAGCACAATGACTCTCAACTGCGCTATTCCCCAAAGCAAACACGCGAAAAAACAACTCTTTCCCTGTAAGCGACCCGGTCCCTCTCCCAAGGCACCCCGTCAAACCAGTGGATTGTCGACCACGAAGACCGACCCAAACCCAATCTTATGTTTTAGTCCCCGCGTCCCAAACAAGACACGAGAACGAAAAGCACTGTACACAACATGCAACCACATGTCAAGCCAGCCCGCAGCGGGCACAGTCGGCTACGCAGACACGACCACCGGTGCGAGACTCGCCGCGAGGATCTCGAAATACGTCAACCGCGACCACGCCTCACGATCCCCGATCACATACAGCCGCCGCCGAGCGCGACTGACCGCGACATTCAGCAGGTTGGGTTTAGTAGCCGCCCAGGCACGCGCACCGGGCCGCCGCGAACTACCCCCGAGCACCAGGATCACAATGTCGGCCTCGCGACCCTGCGCGGTGTGGATCGTGCCCGCGGTCAGACCCCTATAACTCCTGCGGTACTTCGCGATGTTCCGCGCGACCGCCCGAAACGGCGTGATCAGAAAAACCTCGCTGAAGTCCACCATCTCAAAGCGAAGGCCGGCAAGCAGCTGCTCGAGTGCCGCACCCTCCGCCGCAACCCAATTCCCACTGGAAGGCGCGCCGGGCACATCGATCCAGTGACTCGCGGCCAGCGGAAACTCCCCACGATCGGGGGTGCAGTTGAGCATCTGCCCACCATAGGCAACCTCGTTCACGATCTCGAACATCGGGCTCTCACAACGTCGATGCACGTTCAGGGGAATACCAACCCAAAGGGACTGCCTGTGCCCTTCAGGGTGCAACCCACCCCCCAACCGCCCGCGGTAGGTGCCAAGCGGGCAAATCTGATCGGCAAGCGTTTGCACCGAAGGATCGCTGCAAAGCCATCCACGATCGACGCCATGCTCCGCCCTGAGTACAGACTCGATGCCGCGAGGAAGCTGAACGATCGGCTCCAGCTGCAAAGGGTCGCCAACAACAACCGTGCGCCGCGAACGCCAAATCGCACCAACGGCGGCTTGCGGCGTGGCCTGGCCGGCCTCATCGATCAAAAGCCAGCCAAGATCCTCCTGGCCCAGATGGCGAAACAAATACGGAAACGAAGCAAACGTTGTGCTCACCAAGGGAACAGCAAGGAACAGACACTGCCACGCAGCACGCGCGGCCTGCGGGGAGACATCGCCACCAGCCTGTCCTGAAATCAGCTCGGTGGCGCAACGCAGACTCGCGCGCATCTTGGGGGCGGCCGCTTCAATGAACGCGCGGTGCAAAGCAAGCGCGGAGAGGAACAGCTCGACACGAGCGGCGTTGTAGCCATCATCGATCCAGGGAGCACAACGCTCCCGCCGATCCCGCTCCGCGGGCTCTGCCCAGCGCTCATCGGCTACCACAGCATCGGGAAAATCCGCCTCAAAGCGCTCGCGCACAACGGGAATCTCAACCTGAATCTCCCGCGCCCGCGCTTCCGCGGCAAGTCGCCGCTCCTCATGGCGCGCAAGCGAAGCGCCAAGCTCGGCCGCGCGCGCCTGCACCGGCGCCAGGCGCGCGCGCATCTCACCGGCCGCCTGCTCAGCGGCCTCGAGCGCCACGCTCAATCGCGCCCGCTGCAAGCGCCAAGCGCGCATCGCGCCACCAAGCGTGCGAACCCGCTCCATCGCCGAGGGCCGCACGCTCTCATGCGCGCGCAACGCATCCACGCAGCGCGCGACCGCGCTCACGGCAACACGGGCCGCCTCGCGCGGCTCGGCCAGCTCACGCTCAATCTCCGCCAAACCCACACGCGCACCATCTGTACCGATGCGCTCTGCCATCAACTCGGCCACCACATCCTCGTGCGCGTCCAACAGGTCGCCATAGACCGCCCGCTCAGCCTGACTCTTCTCCACACACGCAAGCGCCTCCCGAAAACACGCCACAGCCTGCTCCCAGCTCGGTGCCGACCCCACCGACTCCGAACCCGACTCGGACTCCGCCGGATCGAGCAACTCCCGCAGCCCGTCCCACCAGAACCGACTTACGAACGCCTTGTTTTTGGAGCGGTTGCCAAGGACGCCCGCGACCATCGCCCACGCCTCCCGCGGCGGGTCGCAGCCCGCAGGGGTCAACATCTGCGTGGCAACGTCCGGAAAGTAGTCGCACGCACCCAGCCAGCGCGAGTCGATCGCGTCCACCGCGGGGATCTCCGCACTCACGTTCTCAGCCGCCGCGTTCGTGGCACACGCCAGGACAACCTCATAGCCGCACAACGCCGCGACCGGGGGATGCACACGCCGCCCCCGCCACGGCAGCGGCTCCCCGAACGCCTCACTCGGGTCAAGCTCGGCCATCTTCCTGGCGCGCTCCACGACCAGCGCAGCAAGCAGGTCGCGCAGCATCACGGTCTTGCCGGTGCCGGGCGGTCCGTTGACCGCCCAAACCCCACGCAAGCGGTCGGCAAGGATCTCATTCAGGCCAAGCTGCTGCCCAAGCGAAGGAACATGCGCGCTCGGACTCGGCCAGCGACCAAGCGGGGTGCGACGCGGCGAGAGCGCCCTGCGCACATGCGTCAGGTCACGCTCGACATCCACGCGCGCCTCCACGTCGATCCTGCTCGCGGGCGTGAGGTATTCACGCAAAGCGCGCCCACAAACACCCTGCGTGACAGCGCGACCGACCTTGCGAAGATCCTCCGCATAGAAACTGTTCAACAGCTCGCGAGAACCAGCAGCATGGGCCTCGCGCGCGGGGACCTTGCGACTGACAATCCTGATCTCAAGCGCACGACGCAACTCCGCATCCTCGGGCAACCGATCCAACTCCAACAACCGACCAACAAGGCCAAGGCAGGCGCCCAGATCCTCGCCGCCAAGCTCACGACCGACAAACCACCCCTCCCCCTCGAGCTCGCGAGCGCGCTCATCATCGGCCGCGGCGGCAACCTCCTCCTCCCACTCGGAGCGAAACGAAGAGAGGATCCGCTCACAGCTGGCGGTACCAACCGAAGAGGGCCCCTCCCGCAAAGCCTGACCGATAGCCCAAGCACAACTGGCAAGCACCGGCGAGCCAAGAACAGCCCGCCCATCATCGGCGACGACAAAAGCCGCAAGCGCACTCTCCCCCGCCCGCGGCCACTCATCCGCCATCCCCTCACCTCCAGGATAAGCCAGCCGAACATCCCCAAAAGCACGATCAAGCGAATAAACACCCAAGAACACCAAATGCCGCCAAGCCTGCTTATCCCCCAACCAAAGCGAACGCAACCCATGACCAGCCTCCCACGGAAGCGGCGCCCCCACCTCAACCCGCGAAACCCGCTCATCGTCCTCCGTAACCCTCTCAAGCGACTGAGGAGAAAGCAACTCCACCCCGCGCCAGTACTCAACGATGTTGACCCGGTCCTCGTCAGCCGACATGTAGCCGTCTCCCGCTCATTCGAATCGATCTCTGGGATCATCGACCGGAGACGACCAAATCTGAAAGGTGCTCGACGCGTGTGCGTGGGTCAGGCGGTTTCTTCTACAGAGCGCAGACGCCGAGGATCTGCGGGGAGACCTCGCCAGATGTCTCTGCTCTTCACGATCGGCCACTGCTCGACCGGAAGGTTGGTGGTGAACAGAGCTAGCGTCTCACCGAGACGGCTTGCCGAGGGCAGAGGGCTCAGCGCTCACAGCGCCAAACGGGCGGCTCGAGCCGCTCGGGGTGACGCGCAAGCAGGTGTTTGCGCAGTTGGCGAAACGGCCGCGGAGAGAGCCCCAACAGCTCGCTGACGCGCCGCAGCGTGAGAAAGCGGACTTGGCGCTCGCTCGCAAGCTCGCTGTAGGCGAGCAGGCGAAGCTCCAGCACTTGCAACTCCTCGGCGGTGAGCCACTGCGTGCGGTAGCGCTCGCGCCGAGCGAGCACATCGCGTTCCTCGTCGAACTCACTGCGCCCGACCGTGGCCCTTACTGCTGCCTCGACCTCTGCCAGGCAGCAGGTGTCGCTGACAGCCTGGGCGACGCGGTTGCGCGCCATGACCCATGAGTGCTCGAAAGAGTGCACACCAGCGGCGTGACGATCGACACTGACCTGCAGCCCGTCGGCGCGCACCTCGGCGTTGCCCCGGTAGCCCAGGGCGGCGAGACATGCGAGCCCGGTGACCTCCGAGGGATGCCAGTCGAGCAGCGGCCGGATGAAGTCGGCGGCGCTCGCTTGCAGGCTCGTGACCGGCTCGGGCTCTCGCCGGGCATCGGCGGCAGACCCGCAGGCAGCGCGCCACTGCGCCCGCGTTAGCTCCCCGTCGAGCCCGAGCCCAAGGACCAGGACACTGCTTGGTCGGCTCGTGCCATACGCGGCGGCGAGCGCCATCGCGTCCGCGGTGGGGCTGCGTAGCCCGGACTCTCCTCCTTCGGCGAGAATGTCGCCGCCGACATCGACCAGCACCGTAATCTCAGCCTCGAGGTAGTCGCCAAGCGCGGCCAGCTGGCGGCGCAGCCCGCGCACTCCGCAGGTGGGATCGAGCAGGTAGAGATTGCAGCGAGCCGCACTGACGAGGGCGGGCAGGAATGAGCGTCCGCTGCGCAGCCGGCTGGCGGGCGTGACTTGCCAGACATCGGCGGCCGGCGCATGGAGATCGCGGAAGTCGTGGACGGCGCGCGGCCCGAGCCGCGGGTCAAAACGCTTGCGCTCCCACGCGAATGTGGCGATGTGCAGACTCTCGGGCGCACGCCCTTCGCCGACCGCGACCATCAGCGCGCCCAGCACGTCTCCCCCGCCTCCGGCGGCGACGTAGAGAGGAAGCTCAAAGGTGGGAGACATGAAGCCCTGCAAGGATGCTACCCCCCGCACAGGAGCGCAAGCTTAAAGGGAGCGCAAGCCTAGAGATTCAAGGCGGTGCCGCTGTCATACGGCGCGAAGGGGTGTTCCTCCGCGATTACGTGCGGACCGAACTGCTGGGGACCCCACGTGGCGCGCAGACCCGGCACGTTGGCGAACAGGAACTGGGGATCGCCTTTGGCGCTGGTGGCGTCAATCGCGACCTCGCCGAGCGTGCATGGCGCTCCCGCTTCAGCCAGCTCCTCATCCTGCATCTCGACAATCCAGATCCAGCGCGGACAAGAGACTTGCAGATGCCCCTGGACGGTGCGCTGTGGCAGGCCGCGCGTTTGCAGCGCGGTCTTGTAGATGCGCGAGTCGATGACGTACTCGCGGTAGCGCAATTTGCGCTCATGCAGCGAATGCTCTTGGAGCTCCGCCCGCTGAGTGAGCGCGGCGAGCGTGTTGCGCCCCGGACTGAGTATCTCCTCGCCGACCAGATAGATGCGCCCGGGCAGCGGCACGAACAAGAACAGCCAGCGTTCCTTGCTGTTGGGATCCATGTCGATCGCCTGCGGGCAGTAGGCGCCCTGCTCGTCGTCGCAACGAATGACTTCGAGCACCCCGTCTTTCTCAGTCGCACCGATGATCGCCGTGAGGTGCCCGGGCGTGGCGAGCACCAGGGGGATGCGTGAGTTCAGATAGCGTCGCACCAGTGCGCTGACTTCCGCTTCGGGGAGCAGTAACTCGCTCTCTTCGCCGCCTGAGCGGACGGGGTAGCGAACCGCGGGCAGGCCGATGCGTTTCAGGGTGCGCCCGATCTGCTCCTCGGTTAGACCTCGCGAGGGCACCGTCCGTTCGATCTCGCTCTCGGCGGCGGCGTTGACGATGTCTGACATCGTGCAGGCGGGGGTTGCGTTGGCAAGATGGTGGTAGTGGGCGACCATCCACAGCACGGCGTGGGCGCAGCGCCCGTACTGACGATCTTGGCTGATGAAGGGGAACGCGGGGACGGTTAGCGTGCGGCCGTAGGGGTGTGCTTTGGCCAGGACCACACAGGACACCGCGTCCTCCAAGCCTTTGCCGGGATCGAGCATCGTGCGGCACACGGGCTGTCCGTTGATCGGTCGGATCGAGCAGTAGCCGAGATAGCGCCGGCCGGCCCAGAAGTGCAGACGCTCGCAGCGGTCAGGCAGGCTGCGGAAGACCTGGATGTAGAAGTGGGCGTACTCGTCGCGGTAATCGCCGTCGATGTACTCGTGCTCCAACAGCGCAACGGTGGCGCCCAGGTTGCTCACATGCTCGTAGACCCAGTTGAGCGTGGGCGACGGGCCGAGCCCGCCGTAGCGCCTGCGCAGAGCGCCCCAGTCACGCGCAAGGTCGAACTGCCGGGGCTCGCCGGCCGCGAAGTCGACGGGGAGCACTTGTTAGTCGTAGAGCGCGTCGCGACCGTTGGACGTCGTAGCGAGACGCGCCTCGGCGTAGCGCTTTTCGGTCGCTTCGAGCTTCTTGATGTCAGCGCTTGACAGACCCTCGGCAAGCGAGGCCTTGGAGCGGACTATCTTTGCCTTGGCGGACTTGCTCGTGGTCGTGGGCGTGTCGATGACGCCCGCGAACTGGTCCGGACCAAGCGGTTTCTTCTCGCGCAGCGCCGCCACTCCCCCGGGACGGGGCGCAGTCCGGCCTCTCTTAGCAGCGATCGTCATCACCTCCGAAGATAGTCGATTTGCCCCCACAATCCATCCGATAGACGAACAATGCCGTGTATGTGGACTGAGAGGACCATACGAAGCGGAAAGATAGCCCATTTTTAGCGCCAACGGCGGCGGAGCCACGTGCACGCATCGTTCCCGCTATCTTGGCATCCGCACAAATTCGAAAAAGGGAGATGCGGGATGTCGACTGGGGAAGCCGGCGCGGTCTGCTTCGGGGTGGTGATCGGCTGGATCACGTATAGGACGCTGCGCCGCAGCGGCGACGCGGTGAAGCTGTCTGACATCGCGAGCGTGATCGCCGCCGTGGGTGGGGCGGCCGTGACGACTCTGTTTGACAGCCAGGCGCTGTTCGGCTGCTACGCGATCGGGCTGGCGGGAGGCTTCTTCGGCTATCTGGTGCTGGGACACACACTTTTCAAAGGCTCTACCTGGCTCGGAACCGGCGATTGATCCGCACCTGATGATGCTCGCTTCGATCTCCGTTCCCGAGATCCTGCCGGAGCTCGCCATCTCACTGGCGGCGCTGGCTCTCGCGGCGGCGACGCGACGTGAGCAGGTCAAGAGACGCCGAGCTGAGCCTGAGCGCGAGCGAAAACTCAGGCGTCGGCGCGTGCGCAAACGCGCAGGCTCGCGGGAGCCGGAGGCACTCTCCGGCGGCGAGGGCGCCCCCGTGTATGGCGCAGCGGGGACCTCCCTTGATGACGACACGCTGTTCGACTTGCTCGACAGGGAGCTGGGAGCGTCGGCCGGCCCACAACCAGGTGCCGCCGCGAAGCCTCCGCCAGACGCGCCACGTGGGGGCGAGCGCTATGCGAACGTGCGCATGCTCAACGGCGACGGCTATCCGCTCAAATGCTTCGCGCCCGATGAGCTGGCGCACTTGCGCGTGGACATCGGCGCGTTGCGCCTGGATTCGCTTGTGGAGCGTGCTGTGGCGTTCCCCGAGGATCTGCTACCCACCGAGGATGTGTGGGTTGATGTGCTGCTGAGCAGCAGCGACTTCGCGGTGGGGACCGAGTCTGACGACCTATACAGAGGGGCGGTGGTGGAGCGGCGCTTGCTGCTGCCGACCGATGGCGGTGCGGCGGTGGCAGAGGACGGACGCAGCAGATATGTGGAGTTTGTACTGAGAGCCCCAGACCGGCGCGGCAGCGCGCGAGCACGGTTGAGCTACCTGTACCGCAACACCGTGTTGCAGTCCCAAAGGGTGGACGCACAGCTGGGGGAAAACCTCGAAGTGAGAACCGACTTCACACTCTCGACGCGACTGGGAGCAGACGTGAGCGTGATCTCTGAGCGCCCACGGGTGACGGTGATCGCCAACGACAGCCCGGGCGAGCGCCACGAGCTGACAGTGAGGGCCGGCGACGCGGACGGCGAGGCGCTTGGGGAGCCGGTGACGTTCCCGGTCGAGCACCAGCGTGTGGGTCCAAAGGTCGCGGAGCTGCGCAAACGCTTGACCGACGAGGCGCCCCGCGGGCGCAAGCAGCGGCGCGATCAGCTGATTCACAACCTGCGCCGGATCGCGCCGCTGGGCTGGGACTTGTACTCGGCGCTTGACCCGAAGCTGCAGAGGGCCGTGCGCGAGGTGGCGGGGGCCACCCCGGATGCGGTGCTCCAAGTGGCGATGACGCAGGGCTCGACCTTTACGCTGCCGTGGAGCTTTGTGTATGACATCTTCCTCTCCAGCTCAATCCCGCCGGAGAAGCTGGAGATATGCCCGGTCGTCGTCGATTGGGACGGGGCGGGCGCGATGGTGGCGCCAGACGCACGCGACTGTCCTCATGCGCAGGAGCCGAGCCATGCAGAGGGAGTGCTGTGTCCGTTTGGGTTTTGGGGCTATCGGTACAGCATCGAGCTGTTGAGCTCGACCGAACGCCCGGCGAGGACGATTCGCTATGCCGCCGGGAGCCGGGCAGTGGTGGGCGAGAGCGAGCGCGGGATCGACAGAAAGCGACTGGCCGAGCACGTGGAGAGGCTTGCCGCGACTTTCGCGAGCGCTGACGGGGGGCTCGCACTCCACAAAGCACCGACGGTGGGAGAGCTGCGCATCCTGATCGAGGACGACCTGCCGATCCTGTATTTCCTCTGCCACGGCGAGCGCAACGGTAAGACGACCATGCTGGGAATGGGCAAGAACGAGCGCTTCTCGCCACAGGATCTGATCGGCTGGATGGAGGTAGCGGCCAAACGCAAGCGCTATATGTGGACCGACCCGCGACCGCTGGTGTTCGTCAACGCGTGCGGGTCGGCGGGGATCACCCCAGAGGACTTGGTGGACTACCTGAGAGCGTTCGTGAGCAAGGGGCAGGCGGCCGGCTTCGTGGGCACGGAGGTGCGGGTGGAGCAGTCCCAGGCGATGGAGCTGGCCCAGGAATTCTTCGCAAAGCTGTTTGAGTCGGGAGGGACCGTGGACAGCGCGCTGCGCCACGTGCGCAACGCCTTCCTCGCCGACGGGAACCTGTTCGGCCTCATGTATACCCCTTACTGCTTCGCCGACCTGTCGGTGGCAAGCATCCAATAGTGGCGATCTGAGATCGGTCTGCTCGCGTCAAGCGCCCCCGCTGAACACCCGCAGAACCGCTCTGGATACCATCACCGCCGACAAGTAATCGGCGTCGTTCCATCAGTCCGACTCGCTGTCGCGACCACGCGCAAACGTTAGGCCAGCTCGGTGATCCTCGCGATGTCGAGACGCTTCGGCGGCCGGCGCCCACAAAAGGCACGCCGGCCGCCACGCGTCGTGTTAGATGCCTCTCAGGCCACCGGGCGCGGTTGGAATATGCGCGCCAGCTTCCCGGCGAGCCACACCATCGCCCGTTGTCCGGGGGAATAGTGCTCCCGCTCGGTCGACTCGCTTGGTGAGCGCAGCTCCACGCTCGTGGGCGTCTCTACCGTGACGCTCATCGTCTGCTGGCGCTCCGCGAGCGCCACGCCTGCCACGGCGTTTGCCGTGGGCGCTTGCGCTTGCTGTGCTCTGCGCACACGGCTTGCTTCGTCGTAGGCACGATAAGCCGTGGGAATGTCCGCGTGCCCGACGCGCACACGCTGCTCGCGGCGAGCGCTATGGACGCGCTCGCGCGCGCCGTGAGCGCGATCCATCCTCTTGCGGTACCCCTCGCGGATCTTCTCCAGCTGCCACTTGTTCACAGCCGTACTCGCCATCCCGTCCTTGCACAGGGTGCAGCTCGCGAGCGGGCTCACCACCACATGCAGGACGTCCTCCGCGAACAGTGGTTTTGGCAATCCCAGCCTGGTCGCGACCGCCTTGCCAGGCACAATCAGGTTCGCGACCTCTTCGCGCTCGATGTTCACTATCAGCGGCCACGACCCTTCCCTGCGCATCGTTTTGAACAAGTGCGTATCGAGGACCAAGCCCTCCGCCTCCTCGCCGGGCGGCGAGGGCTGTGCTTGGGGCGGGGAGAAGTACCGTGCCCGCGGTGGCAGCAGCCACACCCCAGCGATCCCAGCGCGCTCAAGCGCTGCATGCTGTTCCTGCCACACCTCCGCTCCCAGCGCGCCACTTGAGTAGCACAACGCGACCTGCCTGCCCGTCACAGAGCGCACCAGCACCGTCACCTTCACGCCCGCCACGACTTGATCGTCGAGCACCTCCAAACGCTCGTCCAGTCCTGCCGCCCAACGGTGCAGCATCTGCTGGGTCACCTCCGCCGGGAAGTCGGCGTGTCGCAGCCCCGGTGCCTGCCTGTGCACGAAATGATCGCGACGATCATCGCCGTGGCGAGTGGTCAACCTCGGGTCCGGGCAGCCCGGCACGGGACAGATCAACCGACCTTCGCGCGCCGCGCGCCAGAACCGCCTCGCCTCGCCCTCCGGCATGAACACCAGCGGCGCCTTCCTCGACGCGCGCGTATCGCGCGCATACACCTGCCGGGTGTCACCCAGCTCAACGCCCGTCCACTCGCGAAACTCGCGATGGGGCATCGCATACCAACTGTCTCTCTTCGCATCCATGCTTTCCCTCCTCGGGTTGCTGAACATACTCATGACCTTTCCGTTCATGAGTCAGACGCTCAGATCGCCAGGGGAGTCGTCGTCGCTACGCAAGCCGCACGCCACGCGTACGCACATCGCACGACCGGACTTTGCTCCGGTGAGAGACCAGCGGGACAGCACTACACGTATTGTCGTGGTGCGCTGCCGTGTCTTCGGATGAATGTCGTGCTTCGCGCTCGATCCCGCTTACGGGAGAGCTGCGGCTTCGCGGTTTACTGCTTTAGAGGAAGATGGTTCGACACTTCGTCCGCTGGCGATCCTTATGTCTAACTCGATTCGTCTTGTTCTACTGTCCTCCTTTCCATATCCGGGCTCGCGATTATACACGATCCCCAGAGAGTTGGGTTAAGATTGCGTTAGGAAGCTCGGCTCTTTCGCAACTACGAAACGCCGACGTTCTGGACTTCCGCAGGCTGAGCGTCATCGCCTACTCCCGAGTCCCCGCGCCGAGAACCGTCCCAAGCAACCCGTAGCCTCCAAGAAGGGCGAGCAAACAAGGGCGCAAGGAGGCACAAGTGCATACGAACCTCAACCACATAACCCTGAGCGGCAACCTGACCGGCGAGCCCAGGCTCGAAGTCCTCCCCTCCGGCCAGCTGGTGTGCGAAATGCACGTCGCGTGCCACTACCGGGCGCGCAACGCACAGACCGGCCAGTGGCAGGACCACACCGACTTCATCCCCGTGCGCGCATTCGCACACCAGGCAAGAACCGCAAACGACCACCTGCGCAAGGGCGACGAGATAGCCCTCGCGGGCCGCATAAGCTCACGCAAGATCAAGGACCGCTGGGCGTGCGAGGTGATAGCCCAAACGGTGCAGTTTGCGGGAGCAAGAAAATGACAACCCCAAAGGACTGCGTCCCCAGCCCCCCGACGCTATCCGCCGCGGGCACGAGCGAGCGCCTACAGAAGCTTCTGGCACGGCCGGTGGTGGCAATAGCGGGCGCCCGCCACAGCACCTACTACGGTCAGGAAACGCGGCAAGACTCGCCCGCGAGCTTGCACATGCAGGCGTGACGATCGTGGCGGGCCTGACCGAGGGAATCGAAGCAAGTGCACACCACGCCGTGCTACAAACAGGCAAGCCCACGATCGCAGTCGTGCCCGGATCGCCGCTCATCCCCTATCCACACGGTCAGAAGCACCTGCACGCAAAGATCTTGGAGCGCGGCTGCGTGTTGGGGGCCGCACAAGCTCAAACCCTCAAGCAACGCTCCCAACGCCACAGCCAAGACCCGCAAGACCCACTACTACAGCGCAATCGCCTGATCGCGCAGCTTGCCCAGCTCGTCATCCTCATCGAGGCAACGACAGGCGCGGCGGCGATGCAAACCGCCGAGACGGCCCTGGAACTCGGCCGCGAGGTGGCGGCGGTGCCGGGAAGAATCACCGACGAAAGCGCGGGAGGCCCGAACCGCTTGATCCGAGAAGGAGCCCACCCGATTCTCGAGACCAAAGACGTGATCGCCCTGCTCGCCTGAGCAACCTCACACAGCAACCACGCTCGCGATGCCCAGGGGTGTGGTGTGCCTGCCTCACCCATTATCGCCGCGCTGCGCGCGGCGGGGTGGCTGCGTCAGACACACCACAACGACGCAAGGAGGCACCCCATGGCAGACACGGCGCCGGACATCATCACAGCGCTACTGCACTACAAGGCGCAACTGGAGCCGCATTACAAAGCACTCTGGGCGATGACCCCACAAGAGCGCGTCGTGGCGATGCGACGCGGCGAGCTGAACATGCTGCAGCTGTACGAGTGGGCATTCCCGCGCCCCACACGAGGTACCGCTGCTGGGCGGCGAGTTCGAGTTCATCGCGATCACGACGCCCGAGGTCGCAGACCGCGGCGAGCGCTAACGCACACAACGGCCTGCGGCGGCGCGAGGGCCCGTCGCAGGCTCGCTCTCACCGCTCCAGCCCACCCAGCAGGACCGCTACCGTGACAGCGGTGTCGGAGCCGATCGACATCCCAATCCGCCTGCTGATCGACGGCGTACCGACACCCGCCTACACGACCGCCACTAGCGCCGGCGCATATGTTCTCGTCCTCGCCACCATCCTTACCGAGCCCGCGGTCAGCCTCTACTCCACCTACGCCGGGCATAAGCACACCACCACCCTGGCCTCCCACCTGCTGCTCGCCAAGGACGCGTATGAAACCATCGCCGCCGAGCACGACCACGACCAGCTACCCGTAATACACACGCGCCGACTCTGCCTCTATGACCACCTGCACCGCCTACAAGACCTCCTCGCCACACTCGACATCACAGCGACAATCCCGCTAGAGGAACACGCCATCGAGATCATCGAGCGATAGACACCCAACCGCACGTAGAAGAAGCCCGCGGTAGAAGAAAGCCAAGCCTCACCCGTCGGGGTCGGGTCCGGGCCGAGTCGGCCCCGACCGCTCGACCCAGGGTGAAACGCAGCTCAGACCAAGCCCAGGCAGGAAGCAGTGCAGTCGCCCCAAGAAGGCCAGCCCGACGCGATGCAGACTATACGCACCGATAGTGCTGTAACCCAAAGGATACGCTTACCAAAGTGTTAAGACTGCTCATCTGAAGCAATGTGAACCGAGCTGAGTTGCGCTTTCACCCCGAAGCCCTTGTGCCACCAACAGGTGCATCGTACGGTCGAGAGTATGCAGACCAGTCACAAGGTGCAGGGCGTCGACGCGGACAAATACGCGACGTATCTGACTTCGACCTCTGAACGAGGCGACTATTACATCGACCCCGAAGACGAGGACGGCGAGGGAGCCGCCGGGGAATGGCACGGCGCGCCGATGACGCTCGCGTCGTTGGGCCTCTCAACCGACCGAGTAGTAACACGCGATCAGCTGCTCGCGCTGATGAACGGCCAGGCCCCGAACGACGGCCGTGAGATCAGACCGGCGGGCGGTGATGGCACGAGAGTCGCAGGGATCGATATGAGCTTCAGTCCACCGAAGGATGTCTCGGCATTGTGGGCTGCTTCCTCGCCCGAGCATCGAGCACGACTCGAGAAGGCTCACAAGGACGCGGTGTCAAGCGCGATGGGGCACATGCAGCGCGACGTGGAGCTGGTGCGGGTGCGCGAAGCAGGCGAGCTGAAATGGCAGAGCGCACGGAGCGTGGTGGCGGCGAAGTTCACGCACAACGCAAGCCGCCTGACGGCGACCCAAGAGAAAGAAGGGGTACCAGACCCGCAGTTGCATACTCACGTGGTGGTGCTCGCGGCGGAGCGCGAGGACGGCAAGTTCGCTGCCGTCGATTCCCGCCAGATTTTCTTGAGTGCGAGGGAGAACGGTGCGTGGTATCGCTCGGTGCTGGCGCAGAACCTGCAGGCGCTCGGGATACAGGTCGAGCGCGGGACGGGTAACGACGCGCGCTACTTCGCGATCCCGGACGTGCCGAAGGATCTAGCGGAGCGCTGGTCGACACGCACCAGCGAGATCCGCCAGGCCGCACGGGATTTCAGGACGCAGTACGGTCGCGAGCCCAACGCGCGCGAGCTGGCCGAGCTGACAACGGGGACCCGCGGAACGAAGTCATCGCTCACACCGGAGAAGGTGGATGAGGCATGGCGAGGATTGGCAGCCGAGCACGGCCTCACGCCCGAGAAGTCGCGCGGCCTGTTCAAAGCACCCGAGCAGATACGAGCCCAAGACCACACCGTCGCGGACTCCCCCGGCTTCTCGGGGGAGCTGATACGGGCGGTGACGGAGAAAACCTCGATGGTGAGCGAGCGCGAACTGTATGCGATCGCCTACGAGCGCTCCGCCGGCGTGTGCCACCCAAACGAAGCACAACAACTCGTCAAAGACCTGGCGCGCACGGGTGAGCTGATCCAACTCCGCGACGGGAAGTGGACGACAAGGGAGCTGCGCGAGCGCGAGCAGCAAACGATAGCGACCGTCAAGCAGCGCGCGAACGAGCAAGCAGCACCGGTGCGCGAACAATCGCTCATACAGGCAGAACGAAACACGCAGCGCGAGATCGGCGGTCCGCTAAGCCAAGAGCAACGCCAAGCACTACAAAGCATCACGGGCAGGGGTGGAATAACGGCGCTGATCGGGCAGGCCGGGACGGGCAAGGGAGTAGTGCTCGGCGCCGCGACCAACGCATGGAAAAACGACGAGTACGCTGTGATCGGGACGGCGGTGGCGGGCGCGACGGCGGAGCGCTTGGGAGCCGACGCGAAGACCGACCATTCCCTAACGACAGACGCGCTGCTGTCGCAAATAAAGTCGGGGACGATCAGCATCGACCAGAACACGGTCATCGTGATGGACGAGGCGGGGATGGCCGACACGAACCGTCTCAGCCAGCTCGTGCAGCGTACCGCCGAGAAGGACACAAAGCTCGTACTGGTCGGCGACAGCGCACAACTGTCCCCGATAGGCGCGGGAGGATTGTTCGACCACGTAACGGACTGCGCCCCAACCGCCCAACTCACAGAGGTGCACCGAGCGGAGAACCAGTGGGAGCGAGAAGCATGGGCACACATCCGCGAAGGCAACGCGACAACAGCGCTTGAGGTTGTCCCGTTCGCCGTGGAAGTTCGTGGTGGCGGTTCCGGTGTGATGGTTACACGGTGAGAGCGGTGGGGGTGTCCTCCTCGCTCGGGGTGTGAATCGTCGTGTGCTGGGCGGCGAGGTCTGCTTCGACGGCGAGGGCGAGCTTGGCGAGGTCGCTGTAGCCCATGATCTTGCGGAACTGGGTCTCGGCCTCGAGCATCCCGGCGGCGGTCCATCTGAGGCACATGTCGCCGGACTGCCAGCGCTTGACGTTGCGGCTCGTTTGCCGGACGGTGCCGATCATTGACTCGATCGGGTTCGTGCTTTGGAGCGTTGTCTTGAGCTTGTCGCGGACCCCGAGGCGGGTCAGGGTCAGCGTCTCCTCCAACCCCTCCCGCAGCGAACTGGCTGCGCCGGGGTGAGAGCGCTCGAGCTCCCCGGCGAGCAGCTGCAGCCCGTCGAGTGCTTGCTGATAGTTCTCCGCGGCCCACGCCTTCCGCAGACGGCTCTTCACTGCCGGCCGGTCGCGTTCGGGGAGATGATCGAGCACGTTGCGTTCCTTGTGGCGGACACACCGCTGCACCGGGACGGGCCCGAAGACCTCGTTGACGGCGGCCCTGAGAGCCTTCCCGCCGTCCAGGACGACTAGGACACCCTGCTCGACATCCAGACCACGGCCAACGAGGTCGGCGAGCAGATGGACGGTGACGGTCTTGTTCTCCGTGGAGCCATCCCATAGCCCGAGCGGGATCTTGACCCCCTCGGTGCTGACGCCCAAGGCCACAACACAGCAGCGGCCCTTCAGCTCGATCCCGTCGAGCATCAACGCCGCCAGGCGGATATCCGAGAGCGGACGGGCCATCAGCGCCGCCAAGTGCTCGCCGGTGCGCGAGACGAACTCGCGGCTGACCGTCGACTTCGACGTCGAACGCTCTGACCGGACCACGGCCTCGCCGATGGGCTCACGGGTTCTCGCGAACCGGCGCGTGGAAACACCCGCGAGCATCTGCTCCAACACCACCCTGCTCAACGGGTCACGGTCAGCGAAATACGCATACGTCGCCAGCGGCACCTCGTGCTCCCCATCAGGCGTGCGGGCACGAGGATGCTTCACAGCGACCCGCCGGCCACCGAGCGTCACCGTTCCGTCCTCCTGGCCATGACGGACAGCGCTGCGCTCCTTCACGGTCGCGTGCTTGGGCCCCACGACCTCATCGAGCTCGGCCTCCATCATCTCGCTCAACACGCCCAGCCCGACCCCCACGCTCAACGCGAGCAGCCCCTCCTTCGCGGCCCCGACCAGCTCCCCGAGCGCCTCCTGCACCCGCAGCGGCAAACCCTCCGAGCGGCTGTCCTGCTCCTGCATTACGGTCTTCATGGCGGTTCCCTTCGTCTCGATGGACTGATTTCGCACTCGCCAAGGTCCCAACGGGACCGGACGAGGCGAAAGGGACCGCCACTACAAACTTCCACGAGCTACGGGACAACCTCACAGCGCTCGCCGCCTACCAAACCAAGGAACGCCTACACATCGCAGACACCCGCGAGCAGGCAGCACAGAAGATGGTCGCCGACTGGAACGAGCAACGCCTGGAAAACCCCGAGGGCCGCACCGTGATGCTGACCGACAGCTCAAACCAAGAGCTCGACCGGCTCAACAAGCAAGCCCAGGAATACCGCGACATGCAAGGCGAGCTGGGCAACGACCGCGCCGAGCTACCAGACCGCCCCTACCAGCTCGCCGCCGGTGACCAAGTGATCTTCACAAAGCCACTCTTCCAACCCGGCGGACAACCACGAGTGGAGAACGGGACGCTCGGCACTATCAAAGACATCAAGGACAAACACAACCTGACGATCGACACGCACGGAGCAAACGAGCGCGAGGTAAGCGTAAACACTGAACAGTTCAGGGACCTGCGCCTCGGGTACGCCCAACACGTATACAAGGCGCAAGGACTAACAGCCAACAAGGCCCTCGCACTGATCGGAGGCTGGCAAACAGACCGCGAGCGAGCATACGTCGCCCTAACCAGAGCAAGAGAGCAAACAAACATCTACACAAGCAAGCAAGACCTCGGAACCCAAGCAATGACCCCCGAAGCAATCGAGAACCTCGCCGAGAAAATGCAACAAAGCAAAACCCAACAAGCAAGTATCACACGAGAGCCCATGACCAGCGACCGCACCACCGACCGCGACCTCCAACAAACCAACCAGCCCAAACCCGAGAACACCACCAACCACCACCAAAGCCAGGGCATAGAACCCGGGGTCGAGAGCGCCGCCCCCCAAGACGCCCCCGACCCCTCAGCCCAGATCGACTACCAACAGGCCGAGGATCGCCAGGCCAGCGCCGAGCAAGCCGAACGCGACCGCGAGGCCACCCAGCTCACACAAGGACACTCCGACGAGCGCGACCTCGACCGAGACCACAGTTTCGGGCTAGGGATCGAGTAGCGGCGCATTCCCTTCGCCACACCGGACGGTTGTACGGACCCGGAGACCGCGGCTGCCGGACACGAGGCTCTGCGACGCCTATTCGACAGCTGGGCACGCGCCCGAGACGCAGCACAGCAATGGGTGGACGACGACTCCGACTCGTCCTGACCTCAGCTACACCCTTCTTAACCGTCATTCCAGCGACCGTCAGCCAGTTCAACAGTTACTCGCCCACGCTAAGCCGTGCAGTAACGACCCGCTCCGCTTAGCTTACGGGCGGCAGGGCGGTCGCTGTAAGCGAGACGGGGGAGACCATTACGTCGCCCGGTTCGCGGGTGGAGTACTTGGCCTGTGCCTCGACCCCCACGCTGTGGGCTCCTGCAGGAAGGCGGACCGCGACTTGTGCAGGAAGCTGGACCGATTGACCGCCAGCGATCGACGAGCTGCTGTTGGTGGCCAACTTTCCGTCAACGATGAGATACAGCGTCACGACAGCGCTGGCAGTGGGCGCGCCTTCGTCGTGAAGACCGGCGATCGAGGAGACCAGCACCTCTCCCGGTACTCTGAGGCTCAGATGAACTTCGCGGCCGGGTACCGTAACTCCTGTTTGCTTCAACTGCGGGCATGCCACCGCCGACGGGACCCCAGGTGGTGCGGGCGCGTTGCACGGCGTCCTGGTGAGATCCTCGACGCTTGAGTCTGTAATGCCGGCGGCGCCAAGCGGGAAACCCAGTGCCGTTGTGGTGACCGCTCCAGGACGGAGCTGTCGGGCGCCCACGCTGTGGGCCGGGATGGCGACCGCCGCGTACGACACCCCTCCGAGGCTCACGAACAGCGCGATCGTCGCCGCCACGTTCACGTAGGTGAGGTGGTCGGTGACGCTCCGCAAACGCCTGCTCAGCAACTTACCCACAGTAAGTTCGATGCTACCAAACCCCGTGTGTGTTTTGTGGCCCTTCCGAACAGGGTTGCCGGAAGGGCCACAACTGCTGGAGTGCTCGATCGTCATCTACGGTGTCGATTCCTCGGCGAGGGCCGCACGAGTGCCTGTGCTGCTGGTGTATTGGCCGACAGCCATGCAATTGTTGGCTGCACCGCACCACACTTGAGCGAGTTCGTTGGCAGCGGCGCCGGCCACGTTGGCAGTCGGCTGCGTCGCCCATTCCGCTCCGCTCCAGCCGTCACCGACAGTATCTTCGCCCGAAAGTGTGAGTTTGAACGCCACGGACCCCACTGACGTACATGCGGTCGTAGAGCTACAGGCGACGCCGCGGAGCCACTCAAACGTGGTACCGAGGGGTTCGGGGGTCGTTTGCCTTGACCATGCACTGCCGTTCCAGCTCTCGCTGATTGGGTATTGCCGGCTAATGAACGCGGTGCTGTAATAGCCGACTGCGGTACAGGATGTCGCGCTCGCGCAGGACACCCCGTGCAGACTCGCCGAGTACGAGCCCGTCGGTGTGGACGCTGCCTGAAGGGTCCAAGCTGTGCCGTTCCACCGCTCTGCGATTACTTCCGAGAAGGCGGTGCCCACGGCTGTACATGCCGTCGCGGCGGTGCATGTCACCGCATCGAGATCGTTAAAGGCGCCGGTACTGTTTGGAGTGGTCCGGATGGTCCATCCCGTACCGTTCCATTCCTCGGCCAGGGTAAGGTCGTACCCTTCGCTCTCGTATTGACCGACCGCCATACACGTCGTGGCAGAGGAGCACGCTACGCCTTCAAAAGTACTTTTGGAGGCGCCGCTAGGGGTTGGGGTAGTTTGGACAACCCACGTTGATCCGTTCCATCGCTCCGCCAGCGTCGCAACGGTTCCCGTACTGCTCGTGTAGGACCCGACCGCTGTACACGCGTTCGACGCAGTGCAGGAGACGCTGTCGAGCTGGGTCGCAGTTGCGCCAGTCGGCGTGGCAGGCGTCTGGAGGGTCCATGAGCCTCCGTTCCAGCCGTCCGCTAGTGCGACGTGGGCGCCACTGCTGTTCTTGTATTCGCCTACCGCGCTGCATGTCGCGAGTGACACGCACGAGACTCCGCGTAGAGCGCTTTCGGTAGCGCCTGTAGGCGTCGGCGTCGACCGTATCGCCCATGTGACCGCACTAATGGTTTGGTCTTCGCCGTAGAAGGTGCCGTACGCGTTAGTTGCGACGAGGCGATAGTGGTAGGCGCTGGCTTCAAGGTGTAGGCCGGTAACCGTTTGCGTCGGTTTGCTCGGGTTCCAGCTTGCGGCTAGTTTGCCTTCTGGGATCGGCACCTTGCTCCCATATGATGGTGTGAGTCCATATTCGAACTGATAGGTCGTTTCCTGTCCCTCGGGATAGACTTCGCCCGTGAGCGTCGCGCTCGTCCCCGTGATTCCAGTCGCAGGGGTCGTTTTCGCGAACGGCGGCACCACCGCCTCCGCAAGCGTGAACTCACCTTCTGTTCCTTTGCCCCAGTAGGTCCCGACGGCGGTGCAAGCGAGCGAGGACGTGCACGTAACACCTCTTAGGTTATTTTCGCTTCCTGCGTTACTCGGCAGAGTCGACGATTGGACAGTCCATTCCGTCCCGTTCCAGGTGTCCACGAGTGCGTACCCCACCGCCACACACGCCGAGGCTGTGGTGCAGGAGACGCTTTCCAGGCTGCCTTGCTGTTCGACAGTGCCAATGGGCGCGGGGGCGGGTACTACCTTCCATTCAGTCCCGGTCCAGCGCTCGGTTAGCACCTTGCTGCCGGTCCCGGGGTTCTCCCAACCGACGGCCATACATGCTGACGTAGATGTGCAGGACACGCCGTTGAGCCCCTGTGTCCCGGTCGTGACATTTGCGCTGGTCTGGATCGTCCATGTCGATCCGTTCCAGGTCTCTACGAGCGTCCGGCTTTCTTCGGGGTTGAGGTAGTAGGTGCCTGTGGCGGTACACGCGGTTGTTGAAACGCACGACACACCTTCGAGGGTCGCAAGCGAATAGCCAGCCGGGTTCGGCGGTGCCTCGGGTTCCCAAGTCGCGCCGTTCCAATGGTCGGCAAATGTAGAGTAAGTACCATTGGGAGCATATTGCCCTACGGCCATGCAGTTCGTGGCGCTGGTACAGGACAGAGCCCGCGGCCACGCCGTGAACGCTTTATTCGGCGCTTCGAGCGTCGCGACCTGCCATGTACTGCCGTTCCAGGTCTCACTCATGAATCCTGCGTTGTACGTTCCAAGCGCCACGCAACTCGTCGCCGACGTGCACGCTACCGGGCCTAGATCGCCTTCCGTCGCGCCCGGCACGTTGGGTACGGACTGTAGCGTCCATGCTGTCCCATTCCAGCGCTCGGCAAGCATCCCAAGCTTGGCGTTGTCTTCCCCGGTGGCCATGCACGCGATAGCTGACGAGCAGGATATGTCGATTAGCTTGGGTTCCTTTGCTTCTGGATTTGCCGTCGTCTCAGGTACGTATGGCGGGGTCGCGACGAGGGTAACTGTTTCCCCGTAGGTCGTTCCGACACTGTTTTTTGCTCGAATCCTGTACCCGTATGCGCCATGCTCAGTCAGACCAGTGACGGCCTGACTCACCCGGATGAGACTCGTTCCGGCGCCCGCTTCTTTAGCGACCGCTGGGGCGTCTGTTACTTCCGCCGGTTTGCCAGTCGGCCAGTATTCAAACTGGTAGGTCGTGGCGAGCCCACCGGGATTAATAGAGGCGTTGAGCGTGCCGCCACTCGGGCCGATCGCGGTCGGTGATTCAGTCACGGCCTCGGGTGATGGCGTCGTCGTAAAAGTCGCATCGGGACTATGGCTGGTGCCGCCGTTTGTGGACGCCGTAAGTCGGTAGTGATACAGCGTGTTGGGCGCTAGTCCGGTGACGCCAGCGGATACCGCTTGCCAATTGGTGTGGCTGGTTTCTTTGACTTCAGCAGTCTTAGAGCCGTAGCTGGTAGTGGTGCCGTATTCGAAGTACCAAGTTTGCGGCGACCCGTATTCGGCCTTATCTTCGCCGTTCAGGGTCGCGATCGTGGGTCCGACGTGACCGGCAACCTTGATCTTGGTTTCTGGCGGCGGCCACGGCGTCGTAAACGTGTGAGCGCTACCGCGTTCGGCGCCCGCTGCGTTTACAGCGACAAGGCGATAGTAGTAGGTAGTATCAGGGGTCAGGCTCGCGGCTGGCGCACTGACTGCCACCGCTTCTTCCCCAAGACCGGCGTTACCCGCAGGGTACGGCACGGTGGTGCCGTATGCTTCGGTAGTTCCATATTCGAATTGATATGTTGTGTCCCATCCATTTGGATTCACAGAGCCGTTCAGAGTCGCTTCATACGCGGTTACTGAAGTCGGCGCATCCGTGGTAGTCGCGGGTGGCAACCCTGGCGGTGCCGGAGGATCGCTAGTTGTGCAACCAGCGCTGTTACCGTGAGCCTCAGCTTCTTCGTCACTCCATAGGAGTGCGACCCACACGCCATTCACAGGACCGTACTTGGTGGCGCCTCCATCGCCACCTTGGCACATGTCAGCCGCCTCATAGCCTTCTGAGTTATTCCAAGCCCTAATACCACCGTTATAACTAGGGTCGGTGACCGACTCGGCGTACTCATGTGTCAGCGAATCGGCGGTTTCGCGGAAACTGTCTTCCACAAATTCTTTGTTAGTGTGTTTTTCGGGAAGATCTTCAAGGCAACCTGTCCCGAACTTGCTTGAACCCTGATAGGGCACGAAGCCAAACTCAGCTTCGCTTATATTAGATTTGCCGGGTTCGGTTGATTCGTTGAGCGTCCCGTGAAAGGCACAACCTTCTTCCGGCACGGTAGTGGCTTCCCACGTAGCGGCCTTAGCAGGCATCACCAAGTAGATGTCATTCTTACTCGACAGCGGCCACGTTGCGTCAGTGATTGCCTTGTTGATCTCGGCCGAAATGCCTTCCGGTTTAATGTTGGTCGGATAACTGACCGAATTGTCGTGCCATGTACCGGCGATGACCTCTTTACGAGAAATGAAGCCGCTATCGTCGTGGTATTGCGCAAGCAAACCCTCATAGGTGGCGTCGGTCCCATATTCCGCTTCGAGGGCCACGAATGTGTCTGTGATCCAATTTTCGAGCCGGAAGCCTTCAAGGCCTTCTTCGGTTTCCCATTCTTTTCCCCAAAATATAAGGTAGACGTGCGGTTCGTGGATCACTTCGCCACCTTCGCCGTGAGGACCTTTAGCGTATCGATGGAGGCCAGGCGCATAGTAATGTTCACAGCCGCCGGATTTATTGTACTCCTCACATCCAACACTCTTTGTGTTATGTCCTTCAAACTCCGGAGCAACGCTTCCTTCGAGGGGTGGGGCAAACGCCGAAGCAGCGGCGGGAGGCAGCGTATCAGGGCGACGCAAAAAATACACGCTTTTATGAAGGGCCCAAGCGGGGACTTTACCTGTCGGGCCGAGCCCCTGATGCGAAGCTTCTAGGTTGACCCCAGGCTCAGTTCTGAATGCCACTCGCGCCGAGGCGGGTGAAGCGCAATACGCTGCGGCCATGACGCACGCACAGGTGAACAGTACGCGCAGTGCCAAGTGCCAACGACGAACTCGCTGTGGACGCAGGAGCTGCATCGTAAGGTTGTCCGGGCTATCGGTACATGTTGCCCCTGCCAACCCAAGCCCATCAAGGCATGTCAAGTTCCTGCGTGAGCGGTGAGCGGCTGTCGACATCCTCGACCCCCAAAAAATAGAGTCCATAAGTTCCGCCACAGAGCGGTACCCGGTTCGATTGACTGGCACAACTTGTAAATCGTCACGCTAACCCGTTGACTCGGATGCGTCTATCCCCCAAAACAGGTGATTTGTGACCTGTCCCCGCAACGGGTGAGTGAGAATAGGGTACGTCGCGATTAACTAGTCCGAGGACTGGATACATTCGACGCACGCTCGAACCACGCCACCGCGCCGTGGTTGTGCTATACTTCGGACGCAATGAGGATGATAGTCAGCGGGATACTCACCCTTGGGGTTACAGTCAGCATGCTCTGGCTTGGTGCCCCGCTACAGATTGCGTCTGCAGTAAGCCCCCCGTCAGGAACCAAGCACACAGTAGTTAGACACAGGGCCACTCGTCGCCATCGAAGCTCCGGTCCAGTGTGCCCGACTTGGGGCATCTCGTTTGCTTGCGTGTGTCCCACGAAGGTGACCCGGAAAGCAACAGGAGCACCGCCTGATCTTCCGCCAAACGACGGGTGGGTGGAAATTACGCTGATCTACCCTCGTTTCCGTCCCGTAACGATGTGTCCGGGCGGGATCGCCATTGAGAACGCCGTCGGCAGCGTTATTTCTTCTAAGGGCTATAGCTCAACGGCACACACTGGGCTTGGCGAACGTTTAAACGGAGCGCCTGGCGTCGCATCTGGCTCGATATCTACGTTTGCGCTACCTGCCGGCACCTGGAGTGCCCTCTCCGATGATCGGCGGGGGGTGGGCAGCACCGTATCCTTCGAAATTGTTGCTGGCCGGTCAACGAGACTCAACATCGTCCTGTCAGACTAACTTCCGGACAGACAGTCCTATATCGGTTGAGCGGCGTCCTATGGAGACATCTGTGATGTCCTCCGGAGTCGTGCCGCGATAGCGATCAGTTGCCGATTGCTCTTGACGTCGAACTTGCTGCGAATGTGTGCGGTATGCGTACGAGCAGTCTCTATGCTGATTGTGAGTCGCTGCGCGATCGCACGGTGTGTCAAGCCTTCGGCAACGCAGGCCATAACTTCTCTCTCCCGAACCGTCAGGGTAAGCTCCTCAACCGATGGGTGCGTGGCCGGCGAGGGAGATGAATCTGCGGGTCTCTGGCCGGCTAGGAAGACGGCGAGTCGTACGGCAGTCAGCAACTCAGAGACGGACGTGTCTTCCTTCAAAAGACAAGTGGTCAAAGTATCTAAGCCCCGAATCCGGCGGATTCGTGCCGCACTGTTGGCAAGTGCGATGATGCCAATCGACGGTATGACAGCGCGCAGGCCTTCGGCGGCCGACGGTTGAGAACGATCCCCGTCTATAACTATTGCGTTCGGCCACCGGCGATAGTGGGTGTCATGCTGCGGCATCGTGACGAGTCGAAGCGTCTGATCTTTTGTGAGCACCTCAATCAACCCTCGCTTTACCAGCTCACCGAACTCGCCTATCGCCACGGTGATGTGAGCTTTCGGGTGCACGGTGAACTCGGCATGTCGTGTCTTCGCCATAGCGTCGACGTGATTAGCCGTCAGCGATGATGTGACGTGTGTAGTCGACCCTCTATCCAAAGTAGCGCGTTGCAGAAGCTCTGGCCGCGGCGTCTCGGAGTGCATAACTTTAGTTGGAGATAGGGCATATAGGTTGGGTGCTCTAGATAGCATCGCGTCCCAACGCTTTCTTTCTGGATGTGTGATCTCGGGCTATATTTAGAGGCCGGAAACGCTGCCTATCGGCCGCCCGTTGACTGGGCAAAATGGCTATATGGAGTCATCCACATCACCTTTATACATGACTGCTTTCAGCACCACCGTAGGGTTGTTCCGCCGCGACACGACCAAGCTGGATCGGCGGTGGCTTCTCAAATCTACTAAGACGTCGTAGCTCTACGGTGCCATTACCCAATTCCCAATAGTGGATCCCAAGAATGTAAGGTTTACCCAGTGGATACCACCACGCACAAAGAGGATCCAATCCCGTTTTTGGTATGCGCCCGATGTTTTGTGTATCTAGGATCTTACGTAGTCCGTTTAGTTGCCAGGGCTGCGAAGAGACCACTAGCGCGCACATGGCGCCGACATGCTCTAGCTTAACATGGGCTTCACTATCTCTGACGGAACTAGCGAACCCGGCACCCAAAACATATGGTCGGAAGGCGTGGTCGATGCCTAAGCCATGTGGTTGCATTTGATACCAAGACATTATAATCTCGACGTACAGATCCCTCTCGTAGAGACTTGCTTCAGACATCGGAAAACCCTGCTCACCACTCATCGGGCGTCATGGTCCAAAGGATCGCACCATGTGATGAAGCATTGGCCTCTAGATAGCTAAGGCGCGCCAGACGTAATACCAGTCGCATGACATCTTTCTCATGCAAGCCCCCAAGGTCGCATATTTCGCGCGTCGTGAGTGACGGCTTCTCCCGAGAAAAACAGCAGAAAATGCGTAGCCCCATTGCTGCTTGCAGCAACTCGTCGTCGTAGGACTCCTGATGTCTCGCCAGCCCCACTCCTGTGCTGCCGGTGCCAACGGATTGATGACTCATCTCGCGGCCTCACCGTCGCGCCGGTAGCCGAGACGGGCGGAGATATTGTCAGCGGTGGCCAAGAGGTGCGGCAGGAGCCGGTCAACCATCTCCTCCAGCGAGATCATCGACGTGTGAGCCGCCATATTGATTGCAGCGACGACCTCACGGCTCTCAGTGCGAAGTGGAGACGCGATCGAGATGAGACCTTCTGTGAGCTCTTCATCGTTCACGGCCATGCCCTCCTCGAGCACGTGCTCGAGTTCGGCGCGCAGCGCCTTCTTGCTGGCGATCGACTTGGGGCCGTGATGCGTGAGCGTCATGCTGCCGATCAGCTCGCGCTGCTCTGCCTCGGGAAGGTTGGCGAGCAGCACCTGCCCATCGAGGTGCAGTAGGCGGGCAGACGCGAGCCGGGGCGAAGGTTCAGGTCAATCTTGTTCTGCCCGCGCCGGAGGCTGCGGGCGCGATCTACGTAGAGAATCTCCGGGCCGTCGAGCACCGCCAGGTTGACGGTGTAGCTGGTGCGCTGGCGCAGCTCCTCCAAATACGGTCGCGCATGCTCGCGCAGCCCGGTCGAGTTCAGCGCCGACATGCCGAGGTCGGTGACGCGCAGGCTGAGGCGATACTTGTGCAAGGCGTCTTGTTTGAGGAACCCGAGCGCGACGAGCGTGATCGCGTAACGATGCGTGGTGGAGCGACTCATTCCCAGGTCGTCGGCGATGTCGGCGATACCGAGCACCAGACGCTCTGACGTGAAGCAGCCGAGGATTGCGAGACCTCGCTCGAGCGACTGGGAATAACGCGGCTCGCGGAGGCTCGGTATCGACCATTCGCCGTCCCCAGGCGAACCTTTGACGCTCGGGCTCATAATCGACAACTCGTTAGAGATCGAGAAAACATTATACACATAGTCTTTGCCATCCGTAGCCGTCAAGAAATGTGTAGCTACGGCCTTCGCACGGATACTCTGCAGCAACCTGAGCAAACGCGGGATCCACCCCCCGCGGGCCCAGGTTATCTCTACCCCACGAGCGCCTGGGCGGGTAGCGCTCGTCGCGGACTCGAGCAGCATCTCCCCTATCGTTCTCGCTACCCAGGTCCCCCCGCGTAATTGGACCAGGCTAGCCGAGGATCCGATCTCCTTTGTACGAACCAGGTTCTTCGATGCCGCCACCAACATATGGTGGCGGTCTGCGTCTAGCCCTCTCTGTTCCGGTGAACAAGGGAAGGATGCGTTGGCCAGTTGGTGGTGGCGCGCATTCACGTCAATCAACGCTAGGCGCTAGAAGCATCGCCGTCAAGATGTAGGACTATCCGGTAGCCCTACCCGGTAGGGCTATCCGTATCTATTCAGACGCTTAGTCTGCTTATTGACAGGTGGCGTCATTACCCCCGAGATGATGCCGTGCTCGGCGACCCGCCGTTTCGATGACGACGCCGTCCTCATGGGGCGCGAAGCCCTGTCGACTCTCTCCCTGGCCCAGACGATCGCGCTTAGGTAGCACCAGCCACGCCCTGCCCAGACCAGACCACGCTCATGTCTCATCATGTGTCACAACTCGGCCGGTCGAGTGACGCGGAAACATTTTACCAACTGAGCTGCAGTCCGATGGCCGTCGATCGAGCTCAGGTGGTGGTAACAGGGTAAAGTCGTGTAAGACACCGCACTGGCAGCTTACACAGTGCTACGAGTGGACTGCTATCCCATCCCATTCCGACTGCCGTCTTCTCGGCTTTCTCTGCATATTGTTTGCAGATCTCTGCGGCCCGGGTCAGTCCTTGTCCTCTCCTTATACGGCCTACTATCTCATCCCACTCAGCGCTCTCCTTCTTACCTACCAGGAGAGGAGCTAGAGGTGGATCTTCTGTGAGCGCGAGCAGAACTGGCAGTGAAAAATGACCTTCTTCGAGAATATTGCGAGGATGACGACCTGTCATGGGGTCATCCTCAGTTAGCGCAAGGATATCCTCACAAATTTTTACCGCAAGCCCGAGGCTCTCGCCCGCGGCTCCCAGGGCACTCACCGTTGATGAATCAGCGCCGGCCAGATGAGCACCGAAACTGGCAGCAAGTGAGAGATTGGTAGCGCTAGTGAGACGTGCCCATTCCATGTATCGTCCTACTGGACGCGCTACCTGGGCCTGGTCACGCACCAGCAACCCGACTCCCTCGCTGTTGGCCTCGATCGCTTTGCCAATAGCCTCGCTAACCTCCGAGCCCAGGTCAGGTGCAGTGGCCAGCGCCCGGCACAGACTGTAATCACCGATCATCACCGCCAGCGCGTTATTCGTACTCGCGTATTGGGTATCTGCCGTGCTCATGCGACTCAGCATCGTGGGATATGCGGACAGCAGCTCGACACACACCCCGGCATCCACCGACCAACTGTTTGGCTTTGACCCGCAGGCCAGCTCGCTGGCGATGACCATGAGCGCTGCGATCGGCCCGAGACCGGTGCATACCTCGCGCTGGAGCAGCTCTGCAACCAGGATGAACTCGTTGCGGATCACTTCGCGCAACCTCTGATCGAGTGCAGCGAGGTGATCCACACAGTCGAGCCGCAACGCGAGTTCCCCAACCGGGGTAGTCATTGGAGAGGGGTGCGCAATGTCTGCGGTCAGCATCGCGGCCGTGGTCGAAAGCAACGGACCCGAAGCGCCCAGGCGATCTGCCGAGTCTCCCTGCTGTGCGTCGCGTTGCTTTAGCAGCTCGTGTGCCAGTCGGGCCATCATGGAGCTATCCTGGCCAAGCCTGAGATTCGCGTGCCCGATTGCGCGACCAACCTCTATGTGCCTTACTCCTCGCCGTATTGCCCGATCGAGGGTGAGAGCTGCAGTGTGAGCGCTCCTCATTGCCTGGTCGACCCCCTCGCCGGTGATAGGGTCCGTCGTCTGCGCAGCATCACCCAGGAAGATGATCCCGCCAAGCTGGCAATGCTCGGCCAAGAAATCCCCTCCAAACGAACCGCCAATTGCTCGCCCGATGGGCTCGAGGCTGCCCAGGCGAAAGTCCTGATACTGCTGCAAAGCTACCAAGAATGAATCCAGAAGCCTATTGATGGATCGCGGACGCGGCAACCCTCGCGTGCTCAGGTAGCCGACGCCAGCGTTTGCGACCCTATCGCCAACAGGAAAAACCCAGCCATAGCCGTAGTTCGTCACATTGTCCGGGAGGGGCGCGTATATCTCAAATGAGGGGGTGAACGTCCGGTCGCTGCCTACATACTGGCGCACAGCATATGCAAATGTTCCTGATCGCGGAAGGCCGCCCAGCTGGCGACGCAGCCGTGAAGTGGCGCCGTCGGCGGCCATGACGTAGCGTGCGTGAATTGTCAGCCGCTCGGATCCGCGTATAAGCTCGACGCCGACCACGCTCCCATCGCTTTGCAGCGGTTGGGTCACATATCCGTGTATCAGACGCGCGCCCGCGGCGCAGGCCATTTCAAGCAGCGCGCGATCGAGTTGCTCGCGAGGGATACAGCACGATTGATGCGACCGACCGGCTGAGCCAGTCTGCATTGCGATGGATTCACGCTCTCGCCAGTCCACGAAGACTCGCACATTTTCGATCGGCTGCGCACCAGCGAGAACATGATCCAACCCGAGCTCGTTCAGAAAAGTAGCCGCAGAACTGGTAAGGCCGTCGCCACATGCCTTGTCCCGCGGGAATGAATGCTTATCGATCAGTATCACGTCATGCCCGCGCTCGGCCAGCGTAAACGCGGCGATCGATCCCGCCGGGCCGGCGCCAACGACGGCGATCTCTGCCTCACCCAGCACGGGAGGGCTCGCCGCCATGACTACACGCTCAACCGTTCAAACTCGGCGTCCGCAGTCATCAGCAACCCTCGGGCTTCCGGCAACACCCGTACTGCATTCTTGGCCTGCAAGATCCGGTCTTGCGCATCAACGCTTGCGCGTACAATTGCTTCTGTTTCGAGTATCCTTTTGATCACGTTCTCGACCGGCGCGTCTTCTCGCAAGAGCGAACCCACCTTTGGACATTCCTCAAGCGCATAGATCACCGGCAGTGTGTAGTTGCCGTTGCTCAGATCATTGCCGCATTGCTTGCCCATCTGTTCCTGGTTTCCTGTGAAATCGAGGATATCGTCAATGAGCTGAAACCCTACTCCCAAGGCGATCCCATATTGCGTGAGATGGCGCTGCGCTATTTCGTCGGCGCCCCCGAGCATCGCTCCGAGTTCGGCGGCGAGCCGAAACATGCCTGCTGTCTTGCCACTGATCGCTTCGATGTAGCACGCAGGTGTCCTAGAGGTGTTATACCGGTCTTGTAGCTCGAGCATTTGGCCTATGCACATACGCTCTGCCGCTTTCACGGCGGCCGAGACAGCGTCCTGCCCGCAACGGGCAAACAGCGTCAATGCCCTACCGAAGAACAGCCCACCAGCGGCAGCAGCGAGCGGCGCTCCATAGCGGGCAGGTAGGCTTACTATCCCGCGCCTGATACTGCTGTCGTCCATCACATCGTCGTGCGGGAGAGTCGCGAGATGGAACATCTCAACGGCGACTGCTGCGATGTCGGTGCGGGGACAAGGATCGGCTCTGCCCGCGCGAGCTGCAGTCTCGGCAGCCAGCAGAACCTTTGAGCGGGTCTGTTTGCTCGAGCTGGCCACGGCATAGCCCCATACCTCCTCGAGTACGTCGGTCTGCAATTCCGCGTCTAGACTCGCAAGCCCCATTTCTGTCTTCTCACACGGAATCCGAATGGCGTGTAACAAGATAGCCTAGCAATCCCGTGGCAAGCATCGTGATCGCTATCGACACCACGAGCGTGCTAAAGGCCAAACTAAACGCGGGCGAGAAAATCTCGGGAAACCCAGTGCTTTCGCGTATATACCGCGTGGCAAGGGGCTCAGCCCCAAGACCAAACGCTGCGCCGATCGAACACCCGAGTAGCACCACAATACCTGTCTCGAGGTATATGGTGGCCACCAGTCCGCCCCTAGACATACCTATCCGCTTCAACGTGGCCAGCCGCCCACGGCGCTGCCAGATTGATCCTGACATCACCGCGATAACGGCAAGCACCGCGCTGATCAGCAGAAGCGTAGATATCTGCCCCAACTGGACTAGCCCTTGGTTCGTAACCGCGCGGATACTAGCTTCATCCTGGCGCCCCGTCCGGACAGTCAGACCTGTTCCCCCAAGCGCCCCTTCGACTACCCGGCGACCCCGCGCAGCATCTACGCCGGGACGCAAACCGATACGCATAGCCGTAACGCTTTTGGTCCGCCACAACCGAGTGTAATCCTTGCTGTTCATCAAAATAGCGCCAGGCGGCCAGCCGTAATTGGTGATTGTCGCCGCCAGTCGGAACGTCTCGTATCCCGACGGGGTCGGCAGCACAAATGGATCGCCGATATGAATGCCTCGTTCGGAGGCAACCGTTGCCGACAGTGCTGCCCAGCCCCCCCGCCTGAGCAAGCTCGCCGCTCTATTCACTGCCCCTACAATGATCTGAGAGGAGGGTACCGGGCTCGGATCATCTGGCGGCTTGGCGATCACGAGAAGGCGTCGATGACCAGTATCGAGAAACGAGCCTTGAAGCAATTCAATCCGAGCGACGTCCTTCACCGAACGGAGACGCGCTAGCACCGGCCCCGGCTCAAACTGCTGTACCGGGAATGGATCGTCTTCCAACCTACTCGCCAAAACACCGACCGGCGCAGCGCCCACGATGTCTCGTGTGGCCGCTTCTGCACCTCGACGAATGTCATTTAGCGTGCCACCAATCGCGACGATCGCGTACACGGCGATCGCACTGGTCGCGACGACCGCCGTGGCCCGCATAGGGGCGGCTTTCAGCTCAATCGCGGCGACATAACCGGGTGGACTACGCAGACGAATCGCGACTCCAACGCAGCGCTGAATAAGCCACGGCACGGTCGGCGCGAGTACGAAGCCGAGCCCAACCGCCAACGCACCAACCGCGATAAGACTGCTGCCCGGAACGAGTAGCGCGACCACAACCGTCACCATGATCGCGACGGTCCCTACGGCGAGCCCCACGCGTCCCGAGAGCCGCCCAGGAGAGAGCGACGCCTCCGCAGACTCGCTCGTTTGTTCCAAAGGTCGTCGTCGCAGCGTGCCAATCGCCGGACCGACGGTTGCAACGGCGGCCGCAAGTATGCCGCCGCCGATCGAGACAAGCACCGCCACCGGCGTGATTACGCGCTGGGTACCAATCGCGAAGCCAGCCGCAAGATAGCCAGGCACTGAACCAAATACGCTCCTCGAAAGAAGGTCGCCGAGGACAAGTCCCACGAGCGAAGCCACGACCCCTAGAGCGAGGACTTCAAGTGCCATCAGACTAGCAAGCTCGTAGCGATAAGCACCCTGGTTGCGCAGACGCATCACGTAACGCCGCCGCCCGGGAAGCGATAGCAGCATCGCGTTGTAAGCAAACAGCACCCCCACGACCACACTCAACGCGGTGAATAGGGCGGCGACCTGATTTGACGAGCGCGTAGCCTCTTCGAGCAAGGTAACCTCGCTATTACTCGAACGCACATTGAGCGTGCCACCGAAGCGCTGCGTCAAGATGCGCCTCGCGAGCGCTTCCCGTCCACTCTTGGGCAAGACCAGGATGCGCGTGACGCGATGGGCAAGGCCAGTAATCGTCTGCGCCACAGAGAGCAGCGCGACCGCTATCGGGCTTTCGGCCGCAGCACCTACCTGATGGGCGCTCAAGATCCCGCCGCAGAGCACGACGACCGAGCGCCCGGACACGTCAACCGAAAGCAGCTGACCAACGGACGCACCCACCGCGCGCGCGGCGCCTTCGGGAAGGGCGATCGGCTCCACTTGGGCCTCCTGCAGCAGGCGGGCGAGCCCAGTGGGCTGCCCGCCTGCGGGGACATTGTTCACAAGTGCTTCCCACGGGAAATTGCGCGCAAGTGGCCCGCCGATCGGGACAATGCCGGGAGCGGCACCCACCAGAGTTAGAGGAAGCTGGCCGCGGGGACCGATCACCGTTACTCGAGCGTCGAGGATGCCAGCGTCTCCGCGGACTCCCGGAGCTTCCCCGACCTTGCTCACAAGTCCTTGATCGAAGCCTTCCGGCGAGCGAGCGGCAACCTCAAGGCTTGCGCTGCCAGCGATGCCGTGCTCAAGAACCCGCACGGAGGCCGGCACCGAGGTGTTGGCGATCTCGACGGCGAAGATCAGGGCCACGCCGATCGCGATGCCGGCAAGAGCCAGCGCCTCCTGCGCTGGCTGCTGTCGCAGCCGGTACCAATACAGGCGGAAGACCACCGGAAGGAGGCGAAGTAGGTAGAGGCGAGAACCCTCTCCGCTCGTCGCGCGCGGCGACTCCGAGTCCGTCTTCGCTGCAAGCTCCTTGACGCTGCCCGCCTCCACGACCAGCTAGCCCGTCGCAAGCCGTTCGTCGTCTACACACTCGTGCAGGTGTCCGTCCTTCAGCTCGTAGATCCGGTCGGCATAACTGCTCGCACGCGCGTCGTGGGTCACCAAGATCACGGCCGCATCCTGACCGCATGCGAGCTCGCGCAGCGCAGCTAGCACCTGCTCGCCGCGCGCGCTGTCGAGATTGCCGGTGGGCTCATCGGCAAGCACGAGACTCGGCTTGGCCACGAGAGCGCGCGCGACCGCAACTCGCTGGCGCTCACCGCCGGACAGCCGTGCCGGCAGAAAGCTGGCACGGTGGGAAAGCTCCACCTGGTCGATCAGCACGCCCGCCTGCGCCCGGGACTCACGCCATCCGATGCGATTCAGCCACAGGGGAAAGGCCACGTTCTCCAGAGCGCTCATTCCGGGAAACAGGTTGTAATCCTGATAGATAAACCCGACGTCGCGGCGCCGATGACGAGCCCGCTCTCGCTCTGACATCGCACCCAGATCGCTGCCGCGAAAGCGGATGGAGCCCTTATCTGGAGAGAGCATCGCCCCGAGGAGCAGCAGCAACGTGCTCTTGCCGGATCCGCTTGGCCCCAGCACCGCCACGACTTCGCCCGGTTCGACCACGAGCGAGACCTCGTTCAGGGCGACGACAACCTCCGCGGGAGTGCGATAGGACTTGCACACCCCTTCCAGCTCAAGCATCGAAGCCATCACCAGCCGCTCTCTGCGTAGAAAACTCGATGACCTCGCCGCGCAGCGGCGGTCGCGAAGGAGCGGTCAGGCGCCCCGAATCGAGTCGCACAAACCGGCTACAGCGAAGCGTCTCATCAGCGTGAGCGGCGCTGAACAGCACCGCGGCGCCGCGCTCTGAGGCATAACTGCGCAGAAAATCAAGGATGCGATCGCGCTCTATCGGATCGAGGGTGCTTGCGGGCACATCGGCCAGCAGCAGGCGCGGACGCTTTAGGATTCCCTGCGCGAGTGCTGCGAGACGCAGCTCGCCGTCCGAGAGTTCGCAAGGTCTCGCTGCCGCGCCATGTTCGAGCCCCGCGGTCTTCAACACCTCGCGAGCCTCCTCCTCCGAGCGGGCATGGTTGCGTGATCTCACGTAGCCAGCCAGAGTGATCTGCTCAAGAACGCTCAGGCGGGGGTGGAAGTCCAGGGACGCCGGCACCCAGGATACCTCCGAGCGCAGGAGACTCGAGCGCAGGCCTTTACTGAGGGTGCTCAAGTCCTTGCCATCGTAACGCACCAAGCCCGAGGTGGGCGTCACCTCACCAGCCGCGACACGCAGCAGCGTGGTCTTACCCGAACGGCTCGCTCCATAGATGGCAACGGACTCACCGCACTCGATCGCAAGGCTGACATGATCGAGCGCCACGACGAGGCGCTCTCCCCGGCTGAATACTTGGCCAACATCTCGAAGTTCAAGCACCACAGCGTGCTTACGATACCGCGAGCGTCTCCACGGGGTCTGGACTCCTGCCTTATGCCAAGAATCGGATTCGTGCGCTATATAGTATTGTCGCGCTCTGCGGAAACCAAGGTTTCCGTACGGTTATGGTCCCAGACACCCGATATGCGATCTTGGGCTTGCTGTTGCAGGGTCCGCGTCATGGTTACGGACTCGCGACTCGCTTCGGTGAACTGTTCGGGCCGGGATGGGCGATCAACCGTGGTCAGGTATACGACATGCTTCACAATCTTGCAGACAAAGGCTGTGTGGAGCGCTTGAGCCCACCAGAGACCCCAGGAGGCTCACAGAGTTACCGGATAACAGATAAGGGCGAACGCGCGTTCGCAAAGTGGCTCGCCAAGCACTCCCGCCGTTCACGTCCGCACCGTGAAACGTTCTACCTCAAGCTTGCACTGGCTGGCCCCCAGAACGCGCACCAGCTGCTCAAGATCATCGACATCGAAAAACAGATCTGCATCGACCAATTGGACGCCTACACCGCCGAAAACGCGTGCCCGCCGGCGGAAGCCAGCGAGTGGGAGACGCTCGCCCGCGAGATGATCGATGAGGATGTCGCCACCCACCTGCACGGAAGGCTCGAATGGCTAGAGAAGGTGCGGACGCGCGTCGAGCACTGCCTCTCCGAGCGCGCACAGGACACGCCATCAACGGACACCCGCATTCAGTCCGAGCGCAGGGACGCGGCTGCTTGATGAAACCATCGCTTGGCACACGCGTATGTCTGTCCGTGCCGCCTGCCCACCGCTGTCCGAGCAGCTCGCGATAGAGGGCGCGGGTAGCGCATTTGGGTTGCAGACCGAGTTGCTCATCGAACAAGTGGCATAGCTACCGGGAGATCACAATCAACGTCCTCGCCGTGATCGCCGTCGACCTGTTAGAGCACGCCGGACTCAAGCACAGCGACGACGGCAACGACTAGCACACCCGCGACGGACGGGCAAGCCCCAACCCAACAGTCGCCCTCACGAACGCGCTAGAGAGTTGATCGGTATCGGCGGATGCAGGCACGCACAGGCTCAATTGGCCGCGAAACGGTGCTACGCCAGAGCACCCATATGGCCCCCGAATCGCCCGCTCTCGCGCCAAATCCGCGCCAGTGCAATCGCGGATCTAGCGGTTTCTAGCGGCTCCACCCGCAGTTCGTCGTGGCCGCGCAGCGGCGAGACCCGCTCAACCATGCCGAAAACCGCTCAGCAAAGCCAAAAATCGGCGATGGGACGGAAAGGCGCAGATTTGAGGTCGTTGGTTTTCAAGCCGCGCCCGAAGTGCCATGCACCGCTTCACCTGCAAACCGCACATCCTCACCGTGTCCTCCAGGACCGCATACCGCGCCCGGCCAGGCCAGTCAGAGCCGTCCGATGGGCCGAGTCTGCCGAGCTTCAGCTCGTTTTTTAGGCGTTCCTGAGCTTTTTCGTACTCCGCACGCCATCTCTTCTGCATCTGCTCAATAGCTTGGATGATCTCCGGCAGTTCGGATTCATCGGAGTGCTGTACCCATGCCTGCGCCGGATCGCGTATCCGCGGAGGAGCCTTCACGGCTTCGCGTAGCCACTCCATAAACTCGGTCGCGCCTAGAGGTGTCGTCTTGTAGATGTCATCGGGCGCCGTCGTACCTGATCGGACCTTTTCAATCGCGCAACGCTTGGCGAGTTCTAAGGGCGCCTAACAAAAAGAGGTTTTGGGATGCTGTTGTCGTAGACGGTGTCCATGGCGAAACCTTTGGTCAGTGATGGGTTGTGGGCTCGTATTGAGCCGTTGTTGCCGCGTGTGGAGCGTCGGTATCGGTATCCAGGGCGCAAGCGGGTGCCGGATCGGCAGGCCCTGACGGGCATCCTGTTCGTTCTCAAGACGGGCATTCCGTGGGAGGATCTGCCGCAAGAGATGGGCTGTGGGTCGGGGATGACGTGCTGGCGGCGCTTACGGGACTGGAACGAAGCGGGGGTTTGGGAGCGCTTGCACCAGGTGCTCCTAGACGAACTGCAAGACGCGGGAGCGTTGGACTGGTCAAGGGCGGTCGTGGACAGCTCGCACGTGCGAGCAAAAGGGGGGGCGAAAAGACAGGCCCCTCGCCCGTCGATCGCCGCAGGCCGGGCTCCAAGCACCACGTGATCTGCGACGGTCAGGGAACCCCTTTGGCTGCGACTCTCACCGCCGGTAACCGCCACGACATAACCGAGCTCATCCCGCTCGTGGATCGGGTCCCGCCAACCGGCGTTCACGGCAAGTTCAGGCCAAAGGCGCTGCTCGCCGACCGGGCATATGACAGCCGCAAGCACCGCGAGGCGCTCCGCGCAAGGGGCATCACGCCCAGAATCGCCAAACGCAATACCCCCAACGGGTCGGGGCTCGGCAAAGAACGCTGGGTGATCGAGCGCACGATCTCCTGGCTGCACCAACACCGTCGCCTCGAGCGTCGCTATGACAGACGCGCCGACATCCACGAAGCCTTCCTCACAATCGGCTGCGCCCTCATCTGCCACCAACAACTCCAAAACTCATTCTGTTAGGCGCTCTAAGAAGATCGCGTAGTTGGTCGTCCTCGCCCAGCGACCGTGGGGATATCTCTCTTCCAGGCGAATCGCTATACGCGATGCCGAGTCGGGGCGATCGCAGAGCAGGCCGAGCACCGCCATACTCGGAGTTAGATCGCCCTTCGGGCTGGAACGCCTCTCCACTGGTGTCATCGGACCAACCGATCGTACTCAAAACCGCCCTGTCGTGTCCGGTCTTATCGAACGATTCTGGCCTACCGACAGAGGAACGGAGAAGCCTCAGACATCGCCAGCATTCCCACGGTACAAGTCAGAAACGGACTTAACGAACTTCCGCTGTTTGACCGTCGCTTGTTACCGACTTTGTTGTCGCAGCAACGTCCTTTTCTTCGCAGCTACCTCGCCCATAGCGATCACAAGCCCCACGCCCGGCCAGGCATACGGGCTGAGGGGTGTGCTGGACGATCTCCTCAACGCTCTTATCGTGTACTGGGACAGGTATGGCGTGCTGCCGCCAGACGGTCGCTGACCGGCGGTCATGGCCATCTATGTCGGCCCAGATGAGGAAGCGATCCGCTTCCAGGGCAAGCTCCGATACCAAGGCGTGCTGCGAATCAAGTTCCAGCGTGTTCCCTGCAAATGCAAGACCCGCCCGGGCGGGAGCCGAGCGATCTCCCCAGGAGAGAGCACCCGCTGGCGAGTCGTGTGGTAGGCAACGCTCTCGGTGTCGGTGGGCCGCGAGTGCTCAAAGAACCCACTCTCGGCCTGTGAGCGCCCAAGCGTGTGCGTGACAACCTGCCTGTCGTATTCCCCAAGACAAAGCGAGACGGCCTCGAGCGTTTGGGGGTCGGCGATGCCGCTGAGGATCACCTTCGTTTGAAACAGGGAAAGAAACCCATCGGCCGCATTGTCCCCCCAGCGCCTGCGAGCCTGCGAAAGATCCTGCAAACAGACCATCACATGCAAATGCTGTCCACCGGCTTCTGAGACGAGCGCGGGCAGATCATGGATCGGGGCCATGTTGGCGACCTCATCGAGACACACGTAGACGGGCGGCCGTCCATCGCGGACCGCTTCGGGCGCGACACGGTAGGTGGCATGGCGTATCTCCTCCAACAGCCCGATAACCAACGGCGCACACAAAGCCTGCTTGTGCGCGGGAGCAGTGATGTAGATCGTGTCGGCGCCGGCGACGAAACGGTCCGCATCGAAATTGGGGTGCGCGGCGTTGCGTCGCACAGCATCGGCGTTATAAGCGGCTAGGACTCCGGCGGTGGCGGAGAGGATCGAGGAGCGCTCCCGCTCCTCGGTTTTCGCGATCCCCGCCAGCACATCCGCCGCGATCTGCGCACCGTGATCCTCCAAGGCTTTGCGTGCCGGCTCCAACTCCGCTCGCAGAACCCACGTCAAGACCTGCACAACTTGTCGGTCGGTGAGAAAAGCCGCGTGAAGCAATGGCGCGAGCAAGGCTGTGGAGCGCTCGCGCCAATGCTGTTCGTTGCTGGTGCCCTTCGCGGAGGATCCACCCGCGGCCATCGCACGCGCCATCAACAATGCCCCGTCCCAACTCACGGCAGCGGGAACAGGCGACCAGCACAAGCGCCGGATCTCCCGCGGCCACTCACCGCGCTCGCCGGAGGGGTCAAACAACCAAACCTGCCCCACCTCAGACCGCGTGCGCCACGTCGCGTCCATCACGTCGGGCTTGGTCGCCGTCGAGACGACCGGCCCGGCCGCCGCCAAAACGGATGGGATCACGATCGAGCCGGTCTTCCCCGACCGTGGCGGTCCGAGCACCATCACCGCGTGCTCCGGATCGGCGAGCACCCATCCGCCCCCAGCCGCCAATCCCAAATAGGCACCGCCGCCGAGGCGCAACGACTTGGCCCGCACAGCCGCCGCACTGACGACCGGCACGGGCGATGCGGGCACGTCGAGTGTGGGTGAACCCCCCAGGGACTGCGACACCCGAACAAGCAACACGAGCAACCCAACCCCAAGCCCATAAAGCACGAGCGTGTGACGGTCAGGCAAGCAAAGAAGGACAAGCACGATCCCCACTGAGCCATCCTGGGTTTGGCGGAGACTTTGATCTGACCCGGGTTTAGTGGAGTTGTGTTTCTGGAATCCTCCGGCGTTCAGCGAGGAGGAAGTAATGCCCAGCAGGTATCCAGTGGAGGTCCGCAGGCAGGTCGTGGAGCTCGCGCGTTCCGGGACGCGTGTCGCGCAGCTCGCTGAGACGTTCGGGATGACGCAGGCGAGCATTTACAGCTGGCTGAAGCAGGACCGGATTGATCGTGGTGAGGCGCCCGGGTTGAGCACCGAGGGGCAGATGGAGCTCGCGGCCGCGAAGAGACGGATCCGTCAGCTCGAGACCGAGCTGGCGGTCTCCAGGAAGGTCAACGAGGTGTTCTTGGAGCAGAACCTGCCCCCAAAAGCCTCTACCCGGTGATTGCGTCCCTGACCGGGCAGGGGTTTGATGTGCAGAGGGCCTGCTTGATGTTGGGTGTTGCCCCCTCGGGCTATTACGACTGGAAGGTGCGTCCGCCGTCAGCGAGGACGCTCAGGCATGCCTGGCTTGCCGGCGAGATCGCCCAGGTCCACAAGGACTCCGGCGGCACCTACGGCACGCTCCGCATCACCGCCGAGCTCAGATACGGCCGCGGGATCCACGTCGGCAAGGAACAGGTGCATCTGCTGATGAGGCGCCTCGGGATCTACGGGCTACCCAAACGCCGTCTCCCGAGAGGCGCGAGGGTCGGCAAGCCCAGCTCGCTGGACCTGGTGCGCAGACGCTTCAGAGCCGACGGCCCGGACCGGCTGTGGATGACAGACATCACCGAGCACCCAACCAGGGAGGGCAAGATCTACTGCTGCGCAGTGATCGACGCGTTCTCCAGGATGGTCGTGGGCTGGTCGATCGACAGCCGCCAGACCGGGCTGCTCGTCGCCAACGCTCTCGGCATGGCACTCAGAAGAAGATCGCCGACAGAGGGCGGGATCATTCACTCCGACCAGGGGGTGCAGTTCGCGTCCTGGGTCTTCAGCCAGAAGGTCACAGAAGCCGGTCTCGCACCGTCGGTCGGTGCTGTCGGCGCCCCGTTCGACAATGCCATGGTCGAGGCGTTCTGGGCGCGCATGCAGGTCGAGCTACTCAACCGCCGAAAGTGGAAGACACGCCTCGAACTAGCCACCGCGATTCACGACTACATCGAGACCTGGCACAACACCCGCAGACGCCACAGCGCCTTGGACATGCTCACACCAACCGAATACGAGAACCAACACCAACAACAACAAGAGATCGCCGCCTGATTCCAGACCGTCGACTCCAAGAAACCCGGGTCAGATCACAGTCTCCGCGGAACCCAGGATGGCTCAGTGCGCGCCTCAAAAACCACATTCGCCGAGCATTCACACCACTAATCGACGCGAAGGCCGCAAGCACCCTCCTCGGCGTCCCCTACACCTGGCTCCTAGCCCAAGCCAGAACAGGAAAAATCCCCCACCACCGCCTCGGACACTACGTACGCTTCGACCCCGACGACCTACAAACATGGCTACGCGAAGAACGGATCGGCATGGCGGAGAACGAGCCGCAGCGACCCCAAACACCGCATCGTTCTGTCCGCAATGTGGCGTAGAATCAACAGACAACGCAAATGGCGGCGCGCCGTTGGAGCCGGCCGCCGCCCGGCAACAGGAAGGAAATCCTGATGCAGGTCAACCCTACAGACGAGCGTGTCAGCGGGCACGTGTACCTACGTGAGGGTAAGCGCAACGCTGTGTACTACCTTCGCTACAGACTGCCCGACGGTCGTCACGTCAAGCGCCGTCTCGGCTTCGCGTGGACTGAGCGCGGACGTGCGCCGGCGGGTTACTTCACGCGACGCATGGCCGAGGAGCACTTGCAGGCGATCCTCACCGACGCAAGACGCGGAACCCTCGCAGGCATGAGAACCACGGGCGCCAAGTTCGCCGATGCCTCGGCAGAGTGGCTGCGCTACGTCGAGCACGACCGCGACGTGAAGCCGAGCACCCTCTCCGACTACAAGCACATGGTCAAGCGCCTGGACAAGACATTCGGAGAGACGCCGCTTGAGCGTCTCGGGCCGGATGCAATCGAACACTGGCGCGCGGGACTGTCGTGCTGTAACCGTACGAGCCAGAAGTATCTGATTGTGCTGAACGGGATCTTCAAGCGCGCGATGAAGGTCTATAAGCTCCCCTCGAACCCGATGGCACTCGTGGAGCGCCCACGCGTGCGGCACGCGAGCCAGATCGACGTGCTCTCAGCGACGGAGGTGCGCGCGCTCGTGAGGGCGGCACCGAGCGAGCTGTACTCAGCACTGTTCCTGACGGCGGCGTTCACGGGCCTTCGCATGGGCGAGCTGCTGGCACTGCGTTGGGGTGAGGTGGACTTCGCTGCAGAGACAATCCGCGTCGTGCGTAGCTTCACCCTCGGCGGCGAGAGCAGCCCGAAGTCCGGCAGGGGACGCTCGGTGCCAATGGTCGCTGACGTCGCCACGGCACTCGCTCGTTTGAGCAAGCGCGAGCACTTCATAGGCGATGATGACCTCGTGTTTGCGGGCTTGATCGGAGGTCATCTCGACTCAAATCAGGTACGAACCGTTTACCACAAGGCGCTCGAACGCGCGGGGCTGCGACGTCTGCGTTTCCACGACCTGCGCCACACCTTTGGCACGCGTGCAGTGGAGAAGGCCGAGTCGATCGTCGAGCTGAAGGAGTGGATGGGTCACGCAAACGTGCAGACCACGATGCGCTACCTGCACTACAAGTCCAAGGCCGACGCGGCCCGGCGCCTCTCCGACGCCTTTGCCGAAAAAGACCCCTCCGAAGCCAATGCGCAAGCAGAATCAGCCACTGCTGGCCAGCCCTCGCGTGAGCCGAAACTAGCCATAGAGTGAGTTCGTGGACACGCACGAGCCAATGGATGGCGCTCCTCCGATAGCGCTCAACAGTGCCGACCAGACGGCGGTAGATCGACTACTGAGTGCAGCCCAGGGCGCGGCCGCACAAACCTTCGGACCCTTCAACGACGATCCGGAGTCACCGTTTTACACAGCCGAGGGCAGGGCGCCCCAGCAGACCTGGGAGCAGATCGCCGAGAACGTAGCGCTAGCCACGATCAGCGCTGTTGCGCATGGAGTCGCACGCCGGCCGATCTCGACCGCAGATGTCTGCAGACTGCACGAGATTGTTTTCGCGAGCACCTTTCCCACCGACGCCGGGCGTCTGAGAGCGCGGGGTGAGGAAGTGCAGTATGGGATCGTAATCGGCACTAATGAGCGACCTATCCCGAGTGCTGCCCGTGCGACCGCTGGCGCGCGCGTGCCCGCACGCCTGGAGAAGGCGTGCGCAGAGTTCAATACGGCGATCGAGGCTATCGACACCCAGAACAGCGTGTCGCTCGATGAGTTGGTGTTCGTGGCTGTACGTCTATACACCAAGGCACTCTCGATCCACCCGTTTGTGGACGGCAACGGCCGAACTGCGTTTACGCTCCTTCAATATGCGCTCGTGAGATGCGGCCTCGCGTGCGTGGCCCTCGATGACTACGCCGAGCACCAGTTGGCTCTCGGAGCCGCACTGCGGATCGACGGCCGCCAGTCATATCGCCCGCTGCAAGCACTGCTGACCGCTAAGCTAAAGGAAGCACAACCCCTCGAGAGCGACTGAGAATGCCAGCGAGCAAGCAACCGAAGATCATCGACTACAACGGACCGACCGGCGCATATGTCGTCGCCGACGGACACGCAATGTCCCTCAGCGATCCAAACGCGATGGTGGCCCTCGTAGACTCAACACTGCTCACCGGCCTCGGCTACTCCGAGAAGGCCGCCGAGTACCAGAAGCTGGCTAACGGTCACAAGCACGCGCTCGTCAAGTAGTCCAGCTAGGCGCTCTACTCGACACCAGCCACCTTCCCCCTAGCGTTGGACGACGAGTTCAGCGGTCCGAGGCGGACCGCGATCAGAACGTCCAAACACACCCGTCAGCGCACCTAAACCGACGACCGGACACCATCTGCGGGCCCTCAGAAATTGGTCGCGAAATTGGTCGCGAAACGAGCATATCTGACCCCACCTCAGCACACCTAAGCCCCATATCTACGGGCTCAAGAACCTCAAATGACCCCCCAGAGAGCCACTTTTAATCCGGCGGGGCGGGTTCGAGTCCCGCACGGCGCACTGAGAATCCCGCACAACCAAGCCGTTCTTGACTCCGCTCGAAAGCCCACGGACAAACTTGGTACTCAATTGGTACCGAGATTTTCGAGCTGCCGGGGGCCGTGGCACAGAAAGGACGAGGACCTGTAGCGCAGAGCATCGCGGATAGCGATGAGCCTTTGCCCCGTTCGGCGTTACGTCCTACCCTGGGGAAGTATGGAGCAGCTCAGTGAGGTTGAGCGTGTCACCCTGACGACGACGGCTACGCCTTCGCGCACGATGCGTTCGCCTGATCGGCGCCTGCGCTCGCTGATCGCTGGCGGGTATGTCGGCTGGTGGCATGACTCGCTGCCGTTCGCTCGCTGGTTGGAGCCGCCGCCCTCATGCTTGACGCTGATGATCTCGATCGGCGAGCCGCTGCGCACCGATCGCGGCGTGCTGCCAAGTGCGTGGATCGCGGGCCTCGACGATCGCCCCGAGCTGGTCGAGACCGGTGGTCGGCGGGCTGCGGTCGAGGTCAAGCTCACGCCGTTGGGTGCGTACAGGCTCTGCGGCATGCCGCTGCGGGAGCTAACTGGCGAAGTGGTCGCGCTTGAGGATTTGTTCGGCACGGCCGGGCGCGTGCTGGCAGAACAAATCGAGCTGACACCGGACTGGAACATGCGTTTTGACTTGCTCGATGCGTTTCTCGCCACCCGTGTGTCAGACGGCACGGCGGCGCATCCGCTGGTCGAGGAGGCGTGGCTGCGTCTGTGCCAAACCGCCGGGCGTGTAGCGATCGGGGTACTCGCGACGGAGCTGGGGGCTAGTCGGCGTCACCTCAGCGCACTGTTCATAGAGCAGGTCGGGCTGGGACCGAAGACGGCCGGTCGGCTGCTGCGCTTCGAGCGAGTCTGCGCCCGCCTGCGCAAAGACCCGCAGCGCTGGGCCGAGATAGCCTACGACTGCGGCTACTACGACCAGTCTCACATGAATCGCGAGTTTCGGGAGCTGGCCGGCATCACCCCAACCGACTTTCTCGCACGACAGCTACCCGAACAGGGGACGGTCGGCGACGGGGTCACATTTGTCCAAGACAGGACACCACCACCTGAGTAGGTTGAGATCGATCCGGCAAATCGAAGGAGTACGGCATGACATCTACGGCACATCCGAACATTTTTCCCGCACTACGCTACCGCGACGCAAACGCCGCGATCGAATGGTTGGAGCGCGCGTTTGGCTTTCAGGAGAAGGCCGTCTATCGCGGCGAGGACGGCGCCGTGAACCACGCGGAGCTTGCGTTCGGGGCAGGTCTCGTGATGCTCGGGCAGTCGCGGCCGGACGGCTGGCTCGGCGGTCATGCACCAGATGCGCGCGCCTCCACAGCGAGTATCTACATGGTGGTTGCCGACCCCGACAATCATTACGAGCGCGCCCTAGCGGCTGGTGCTGAGATCGTTCGCGAGCTGACCGACGAGGACTATGGGTCGCGTGAGTACAGCGCCCGCGACCTGGAGGGCAACCTGTGGTCGTTCGGCACCTACGACCCCTATGACAACCACTGAGCAGGCGCGGCGCATGGCGCTCGCACTGCCCGAGGCGGTCGAACGCGACCACCACGGACGACCCTCGTTCAGAGTGGCAGAGCGCACCTTCGCGACGCTCTGGGATGAGAGCCGCATGAACGCGATGCTCGATGAGTGTGGAATACACAGCGCTGTACAAGCGATACCAAACGTCTGCAGCGAGCTCTGGTGGGGCAAACGCCTAAGTGCCGTGCAGGTCGACCTGGCACACGCCCCACCCACGCTCGTAGGCGAGCTGCTTGCCGACGCATGGGAGCGCCGAGCACCACGACGACTGCTCCCGCACTGACGATGAAACGGCGAACACGGGACCGTCTTGTCGATGTCGTCGCCAGGCGCCCTGCTGGAACCTTTGGGCGCTTTCTGTATCGCAACCCCCACTCACACTTCAAGGGCTTCGAGGCGACACTCGCAGTGCTTGAGCTGAGGAGCGACGATCGGCTGCTTGAGATCGGGTGCGGAGGCGGCACATTCCTCGCCCTGCCGCTCGCCAGCGGCTGCGAGGCCACAGCCATCGACCACAGCGCCGACATGGTGGCCCTCGCACGCCAGCGAAATGCCACGGCCTGCCTCGCCGGACGCCTCGAAGTGATCCACGCCCGCGCCGAGGAGCTGCCCTTCGACGCCGAACGATTCACCTGCGCAGCGATGACCAATGCGTTCTTCTTCTTGCAAGACCCCGCTCGCGCACTGCAGGAGCTCAGTCGCGTGCTCAGGCCCGCCGGACGTCTCGCTATACACACCACAGCACCCAATCCACCACCGTGGATGGCGCCGCCTCTGATCGCACAACAGATGCGTTTCTACACTGACGAGCAACTGCAACATATGGCACGCGTCGCCGGCTTTATTGATGTCTCCGTAGCTCGCCTCGACCGCGGTCACTCGCAGCTACTCACCGCGACTCGCCCTTGATTCAAGCTCGACTCCACTCAATCGAGCAGTGAACCAGCGAGGCAGCGTATCTTGTGGCGGCTCGACGCCGACGATATGGAGAGATCCCCACAGTCAGCGCGAGCCTATCGATCATCAGCCGACACGAGAGTCTTCCATCTGCTTGCTGGAAGCGCCGGGGTGCGCTGCTTTCGAGGACAGCACACGCGTGGTCCTATGGAGAGCCGGATCTACAACGCGCAGGCGAGGCTAGCCGAGAAACTCGCTGACGATCCCAAGAATGCGGTCGCGCTCTTCAGCAACGGCCATGATCGCCTGAGTTGAGTCCCTGAACCGTTTTGCCTCCCATCGCCAATACACGCGACCGAGCAGAACGTTTCCTGGGCCTCCGAACTCGATGCCGTACTTGCCAAATCCACGATCATCGGTGTGTTCACATGGCGCAAAAGCGCGACACTGTGCAAATTTGACCTCGGAATACTTGACGTCTTTACCGATCAATTTCCGCTTGCCCGTTGTGCAGAGCACACCGGTCGGATAGACAAATGCGATCGTGTTACCGTCGACCAAAGCCTCGACATTCGCCGTCCCGAACTGGCATTGGCTGACAGCGACAACATCGTCCGGACTCACGCCCACCCTCGAGAATGCCTCATAGACACCAGCGAAGTCCGGAGTGGACTCATTCTCGCACACCGGTGCGGCTGCGACTAGCTCCTCGATATCTTGTTCGGCAATCATTTCGCTCCCCTTTCGCGTCATAGTGCCGAGAGCCTACACAAGTCTGCTCTGACGAATCGTCCGCCTGTTCGGCCTTCCGACGAGGGGCTTGTTGGGCCGCCCTACGACGAGCGCACTCTCGACAACGGCGAAACGCTGAGCCACAACGACGCTGGGCCCGCCCGCCTGATCGCGCTGATGAGATTAGCGGCTCACGCCAAGGCTCTTGGGCACCATCGTGCCACGGAGTGGATCAAGGCCGCGAGCCTCAGCATTCCAGCAGTCCCGCCAACTGTCTTCTCCCAGAACCTGCGCATCCTTTGGTCGCAGATCGCTGAGCTCCCATCTGCCTAGCCACGTTACCGTCGTTGACGGCGCTATCCTTTCTTGGCCCTCGACGCAGCCGCAGGGTACTTACTGTGCGCCTGCTGCTTGCACGCCGCTCGCTTGCCCTTCGGCTTCTTCTCGCAGACTTTTAGCGCCTTTGCCAGCTTCTGCGCGTTCGTAAGCGACTTGAGCTTGATCGTCGTCTTACCAGGAGCCTTCACACCCGATGTTGATGAGAGCGACGAGACTCCTGACCCGGCGGCCTGATCGCCGCTGTCGGCACCAGCGGTCTGTTCGGCGCCGGACAGGAGCGGAGTCGCGGTGTTGAGCGGCTGAACCGTGTCTTCGGGCGTGGTGAGCTTCTGGGTAGGATCTTCTACTGTGCCCGCGGTGCTCGTAGCACTCACCGAGTAGTAGTAGGTACCGCCTGGCTGCAGTGTCACGCCCGCGCTGTTCAGGTCCAGGCTGACGCTCTGATCGTCGAACGAGCCGAGGAGCAGCCCACTTGGCAACGGGTAGTCGATCACGTAGAGACATGCGCCCTTCCCACCACAGATGGACGAGAGCCGGAACTGGTAGAGCGTCGGCAGGCCCTCGGTGTCGATCTGCGCTTCGAGCGTCGCGTCGGTCGGGGTCACGTTCGAGACGGACTCGCTTTCGATCGAGGGTCCGCCCGACGGGCCGTAAGTGAACTTATCGCCCGGACCAGTGACACTTACGCCCTGTGCTGTTTCCACCGTCACATCGACCGTACCGGCGGCATGCGGGGGGCTTTCGACGACCAGCGTCCTGTACGGCGCGATTTCGCACTCTCCGTCGCATTCTTCGTGGAGGATCTTTCCTTCCACGGTGCCAAAGTGCACCGACCGCGCGTTTTCGAGGGGCTCGCCGTGGATGGTGACCGTTGTCCCACCGGATGTCGGCCCATGGTTGGGCTGGAGGCTGGTGATCACGGGCGAGAAGCCAACTGTGAAAGTCGCTACGTTGCTTTGCAAAGTGCCATCGGCATTGCTCGTAACCAGCCGGTAGCGATAGGTTTCTCCCATTCTCAAGCCTGTCACTTCGACTGGTGGAACCTGCTGCTGGGAGTCTCCGGTGATCGGCCCCATGTGGACGGTCTGGGGCCAGCAGTCTTCCACCTCCACGCATTCGACCGCATCGTCTGCGATGTATTCGAAGTAGTAGCTCGTCGGCAGGCCGCCCGGGTTCAGCTTGCCCATCAGCTTGGCCCCACCCGGGATCACTTCAGCCGGTTCGGTCTGAACTTCACTCGGCGAGGGCAATCCATAGTCCTGAGCCGACGCCACAGCAGACTCGGCCAAGCCCCACGCAAAGCAGCTCAGCGCAGCGAACGCGGCCAAGCTCACCGCCCATCTCCTCACCCCACGCCCGTACGCATATGCCGCCACGGATCGGAGCCTACCACTCGTAGTCGAGCCGCTCAACAACGCAGAGAGGATCTCGGAGCACGCGCTCGCCAAGTAGCTCACCGACACGCGCCACACGACACCAACCAGTCCTCCTCTCCTGACCTCGGGCGTAGCTGAGCAGCAGACGCCATCGGAGTTAACGGCGATCGAGGATCACGATCGGGATCCTCCGTCCTTTGGCGTTGCGCTTATAGAAGTCGTATCCGGGGAACATTTCGACCAGCTCCTTCCAGAGGCGGTCATACTCCTCGTCGGTGGCCTGGCGGGCGTGGACCTCGCGAACCTCAGGGCCGATCTGGATCGTGGTGTCGGGGTTTGCCATGAGGTTGTGAAACCAGGCAGGATGCGTTGACTGGCCGCCCTTTGAGCCCGCCACAACGATCGCATCGCCGTACTCGTGATACATGACGGGAGATGTTCGTTTGATCCCACTCTTCGCGCCCGTGTGGTCGATCAAGGCTATTCTGGCGTGAGGCCAGCCTGGGAGAGCGCCGCCCATCTTTCCGCCGGTCTTCCGATAGATGGCAACATGGATTTTCGTCGAACGGCGCCCGGCGTACAAGCCGCGCTTGTTGATGAACTGTGAGCTTGAGGATGTGAACTTGAGGTTGTCCCGTTCGCCGTGGAAGTTCGTGGTGGCGGTTCCGGTGTGATGGTTACACGGTGAGAGCGGTGGGGGTGTCCTCCTCGCTCGGGGTGTGAATCGTCGTGTGCTGGGCGGCGAGGTCTGCTTCGACGGCGAGGGCGAGCTTGGCGAGGTCGCTGTAGCCCATGATCTTGCGGAACTGGGTCTCGGCCTCGAGCATCCCGGCGGCGGTCCATCTGAGGCACATGTCGCCGGACTGCCAGCGCTTGACGTTGCGGCTCGTTTGCCGGACGGTGCCGATCATTGACTCGATCGGGTTCGTGCTTTGGAGCGTTGTCTTGAGCTTGTCGCGGACCCCGAGGCGGGTCAGGGTCAGCGTCTCCTCCAACCCCTCCCGCAGCGAACTGGCTGCGCCGGGGTGAGAGCGCTTGAGCTCCCCGGCGAGCAGCTGCAGCCCGTCGAGTGCTTGCTGATAGTTCTCCGCGGCCCACGCCTTCCGCAGACGGCTCTTCACTGCCGGCCGGTCGCGTTCGGGGAGATGATCGAGCACGTTGCGTTCCTTGTGGCGGACACACCGCTGCACCGGGACGGGCCCGAAGACCTCGTTGACGGCGGCCCTGAGAGCCTTCCCGCCGTCCAGGACGACTAGGACACCCTGCTCGACATCCAGACCACGGCCAACGAGGTCGGCGAGCAGATGGACGGTGACGGTCTTGTTCTCCGTGGAGCCATCCCATAGCCCGAGCGGGATCTTGACCCCCTCGGTGCTGACGCCCAAGGCCACAACACAGCAGCGGCCCTTCAGCTCGATCCCGTCGAGCATCAACGCCGCCAGGCGGATATCCGAGAGCGGACGGGCCATCAGCGCCGCCAAGTGCTCGCCGGTGCGCGAGACGAACTCGCGGCTGACCGTCGACTTCGACGTCGAACGCTCTGACCGGACCACGGCCTCGCCGATGGGCTCACGGGTTCTCGCGAACCGGCGCGTGGAAACACCCGCGAGCATCTGCTCCAACACCACCCTGCTCAACGGGTCACGGTCAGCGAAATACGCATACGTCGCCAGCGGCACCTCGTGCTCCCCATCAGGCGTGCGGGCACGAGGATGCTTCACAGCGACCCGCCGGCCACCGAGCGTCACCGTTCCGTCCTCCTGGCCATGACGGACAGCGCTGCGCTCCTTCACGGTCGCGTGCTTGGGCCCCACGACCTCATCGAGCTCGGCCTCCATCATCTCGCTCAACACGCCCAGCCCGACCCCCACGCTCAACGCGAGCAGCCCCTCCTTCGCGGCCCCGACCAGCTCCCCGAGCGCCTCCTGCACCCGCAGCGGCAAACCCTCCGAGCGGCTGTCCTGCTCCTGCATTACGGTCTTCATGGCGGTTCCCTTCGTCTCGATGGACTGATTTCGCACTCGCCAAGGTCCCAACGGGACCGGACGAGGCGAAAGGGACCGCCACTACAAACTTCCACGAGCTACGGGACAACCTCTGTGAACTTTCCAAGTAGGGACATAGCCATCTTTCTATTTTCGTTTCACGACTTGGGCACTACTACGATTGCGGCTACCAACCCCAGCATCTCTCCGAACAGTGCCTCGTCAACCTCTACCGGGTCAATTACCTTTTCAAGAGATAGCCCGGTGAAAAGGGCACAGACTCCCATGACCAACCGATCCGCTGGGATCGTCAACTCAATTCCCCGGCTTCTGACCTCGTTCTCCAGCAGGCGGACGAGAGCATCCTTGCGGGCTCGAAAGCAATCGCGAAAGCGTGATCCGATCTTCTCGTCTCGCGACGCAACCGAGCAGAATTCATGGAAGAGCTTCCCCCACGCTCGCTCTTGGCTCAAATAGTCCGCCAACATGGAACCGACGTCGAGCGCCTTGCGCTCGGCTGAGGCCTCTTTGTCGAGGAGCGCCTCGATGCGGTCGATATGGGACTGGAACCGCTGTTCCACTATCTCGAGCAAGAGCTCACTCTTGCCCGAGAAATTCGAGTAAACAGCCTTACGTGTATAGCCGGCTCGCTCCGCGATCTCCTCCAGCGAGCTCTCGGCATAACCACGAGCTTCGAAGACTTCAAGCGCTGAACTAAGCAACCGTTCGCGCGTTTGACGACGCTGCTGCTCGCGAGTCAGACGATGTGGTCGGCCCGTTTGGGATACATCATGCACCTGGGAACGGAGTGTATCATGACTGTCCGGTTATACCCAGCTAGACGCTATGAGCGCGGGCCTCGCGGCGGAAACCAGTAGACGCCGAAGGGGACCTTCTTGAGGAGGTTAGGCAGGGTCCGGTACTGGCTCGCGAGTGGCCGCTGGGGCCCACTCCATCCCGCGCAGCTCGTAGTACAACGCGGTCATGGCGAGCACGGGGATCGGCGCGATCAGGGTCGCTAGCAGTAGTTCTACGACGAACATTGGCCCGCCACCGAGCAAATACTGGCCACCCTCGACTGCGGTGGTGCCTACCGATAGGGGCAGTATGAGGAGGAAGATCAGAACTAGCACCCGCCAACCGTTTCCGCGTACCAGTTCGCGGCTGCGGCCCAGCGCACGCAGGCCACTCGGGCGCTCCAACACGACGACCGGGACAAACACGGACCAGACCGTCAGCAGATACAGCTCCGGTATGAGCAGCACGATCGAGATCAACAGCGCGCCCACAACGAACGTCACCAGACTAGCGCCAGCGGCAAACGCTGCGCCGATGATGAGCGCGACTAGAAGTCCAGACCCAAACGAGCCGACGAATCCAATCGCCATACCCGCAATCACGCCGACGAACAACAGTCGTCCGACCGCCGACCACGCGCTGCGTAGCAGTTCGCTGGAGCTACGTCGAGTCCCGCCATCCCACAGCTCGGCCGCCACCAGCACAACGAAACATGCGAATAGGGCAAACAGCACGAGGTTTACCAGGCTCGCCCCGACCGCTGCTGCGTGTTTGAATAGCGCGTCGTCGAGCCAAATGACGATCGCGAGCATAAGGGCCGCTGCCAACAGCAGTAATGCCCGTTCGGTGTAGGTACCGAACGTGCGGCGCAAGACCGCACCAAGGCTGAGCGTGCCAGTCATTGAACGCCCATCGCTGGTCCGCGGTAATACGTGACGTAACATACGGATGTATTCACAGCGTACGCCTCTATCCCGCGGCGCGGGTTGCCGCGACGGACCACAGCAAGCCCAAAGCTTCCACGCTTGTCAAGGATATGGAAGCACATGGACAGGAGATTATGCGGCGAGCAAGTCCACCACAAATATCAGTGTTGAGTTTGGAGGTATGGTCGGTGGACTTCCCTTGCTGCCGTAAGCAAGAACGGCAGGGATGATCAATTCGCGTCGTCCCCCAACGCGCATGCCCGCAATGCCTCGTTCCCAGCCTTCGATGACCTCACCTTGTCCAAGTGTGAAGGTAAACGGTTCATGGCGATGCCAGGAACTGTCGAAGACCTTGCCGTTGCTGTAGAAAGCACCAACGTAGTTGACCGTCAGCACGTCTCCGTTCTTCGCCTTCGGGCCATGGCCTCTGATGATGTCCTTGATCACCAGTCTTTTCGGTGCTGGCCCCTTGTGTACTTTGATCGTGGGCTTCTCAGAAAGCGGCCCATGGGCGGGCATCCCGGTGGATCCATGAGCCACTACAGGCAACACAAGCGCGAAGAACAAAGCTAGGAGTCCGCCAGTCAACAGCACCGAGCGTCCCTGAACGACTCGAAGAGGACTCCACTCGCCAAACCTCCTATTCCCCGTCACCGACGGAAGTGTACGGTCAAACAGACTATGCCGTCGGCAACCGTCGCGTCTGAATAGTCGATCTTGCCCACTGACCACTCGTTGCGGTTGCCGTTAGCGTCAACGGGGTAGTGGTGGACCTGATGCGTTTTGTGATCAGGCCTGGTATGAAGTTGGGAGCGGGCATTCTCGCGACCGGCCTGCTCGTGATCTTCACGGCGTTGACGGCGCCCGCAGCGGGCGCAGCGGTGCCGCCCGAGGAGGATCCCTTCTACTCTTACGAAGGCTCCACGCCTCTGGCAAACATCGCGCCGGGCACCGTGCTGAAGACACGAACGCTCTCTTACCATGTGGCGGGCGTGCCGCTGCCGATCAAAGCGGTGCGGCTGCTCTATCGATCAACGGGTGAGACGGGAGCGCCGACGGTGAACGTGACCTCGGTGCTGCAGCCACCGCTGCGCCTTGGGGCTCCCACGATTGTCTCCTACCAGTCCTTTTACGACTCACTCAACCCCGAAGACGAGCCTTCATACGCCATCTCCGGCGGGGTTACGCTGGGCGGGCTGATCCCGACCGCGGAGTCGGGCTTGATCGCGCCCGCGCTGCTCGCGGGGGAGACCGTCGTTGTGCCCGACACCGAGGGCGAGACGGCAGATTTCTCGGCGGGCCCTGAGTACGGGATGAACACGCTCGATTCGCTGCGTGCAGTGCTCGCCTCGCCCGCCAGCGGAGCGGCGTGAGCAAAGAAGATCGGCCTGATCGGCTATTCCGGTAGCGCGATCGCAACCGGGTGGGCCGCCGAGCTCGCGTCTTCTTACGCACCCGACATCAGCTCGCGCGTCGTCGGCGCGGCTATGGGCGGCGTGCTCGTCGATCCCGCCCACAACCTGCACTACGTCGAAGGCAGCACCGTCTGGGCCGGGCTGATTCCGATGTCGGTGATCGGAGTCTCGCGAGCCTTCCACGTCGACCTCACGCCGTACCTAAACGAATACGGGCTACAGCTCTACAACAAGCTCCAGCGCGCCTCGATCGAGACCCTGCTCGGCGAGTACCCGAGTCTCACCTGGGCGCAGATGGCGAAGCCCGAATACCAGACACCGGAGAGCGTACCCGTCTACGTCGAAGTGGTGAACCAACTGATCATGGGCAGTCGCGGCACACCCAGCATGCCGATGTTCATTGGCCAGGGCAACGGAGGTGAACTCGAAGGAACCACGGGCAGTAAGGAAGGCATCGGCCCTGGCGACGGCGTGATGATCGCGGGCGACGTGCGCAGCCTCGCGCGCGAGTACTGCGGCCGCGGCGTCTCCGTGCAGTACGAGGAATACGAACATCTGAGCCACGTTCCAAGCGCAGCGGTGTGGCTCCCCGAAGCCAACGCCTGGCTCGCCGCACGCTTCGCCGGAGTGCCTGCGCCCCAGAACTGCTCGAGCATCGCGCCGGGCAATTCGTTGGCCCCGATCGGCTGAACCTTCCGGTGGCCGGCTGTGCCATCTGCGTCAAGAATGGACTCGACGCGAACCGTTTTGCGGCTATAGCTGAAGGTCGGATTGCGCTCAGTGCCCGACGGTAGCCCAAAACGTGCCAGATCATCGCTCGTCAGCGCAGGGAACAGGTGCCCGCGGCACCAGCACTAGGTGCTGGCGAAGCCACATGGCAGTCTGGGTCAGCATGGCGGTGCCCGTTTCGAACGATGCGCTACCGGACGGCGGGAAGGCGACGATGGCGACGGCGATAGCACGCGAGGTGCCGACATCAACTATGCCCGACTGGCGCACGAGGTAAGCACCGGTCGACTCGGGTCCCCAACCGCCCTTGAAAGCAACGCTGCTGAATCCTACGGAGCCGAGTCCCCAACTCTCGCTCGACTCGATATGCCGCATCGAGGTGAGGATGTAGCTGGTCCCCGCCGGCTGGAGCAGGCACCCGCGCGCGAGGGCGCTGAAGAACTTAGCGGCGTTGCTCGGCCTCCACTCGGTCTGACCGAACGTAGTGACTGCGCCCGGCGGTGGCGGGGCCGTGGCGACGACGGTTTCCTCATCCCCGCTTCGGCGGAACAGCTCCTGTACAAATTCGCTCGCTGGCACAAGGCCGCCCTTGATCTGCTCGAGGTCGTGAAACAGATCGAGGACGGATTCATTATTGGATTCAGTGATCGCGGACTGCGCCCAGGATCGCTCCTCGGGCGTAAGGTCTTCCTGGCGAGCTTGGAGCAGTGCAGCGAGGACGGCGACCTTGGTGGTGCTCCATCCGTGGGCTGCGCGATCGCCCCCGAGATCCATGTGCATGCCGATACCCAGTGGGGCGACGGTCAGCTCGACGGGTCCCGGCAGGCCGGAGGCAAAGCGTTTGAAGGAGGCCGAGGCTCCCGTGCCGAGGACGGGAGCGGCACGTTCGACCGCCGACGCGCCGTCGGTGGGCCCGTCGACTTCCGCGCCCGGTGGCTCACTGCCCGGCTGCACACCGGCTGTGGCGGGACCAGCCGGCTTTTCGCCGCTGCGCGCTACAAGCACGCGCACGTGTGGGTGCGTGTTGGGCCTGTTATGCCCCGCGCTGAGTGTGCCCACACTGATCGCCAGCGCGGCGGCCACGAACATCACGCCGATCGACAGGACGATGCGGCGACGTGCGATCGAGGAAGCGATAAAGCCGCTCATGTGGAGGGCCGACCCGCGGCCAGCCTGGGCATGTGCTTGAGCGTTCCGCCGGTGAGCTTCTGAGTGTGCGTGTCGACGGGCGTGTAAAAGTTCAATCGATTTGATCGCGCACGATCAATGGGCGCATGAATTGAGATCGGATGCCCGGAATCGTATAGGCTGCCGGCCGCGGCGGCGGTGCCGTGGTAGGCGGGGCTATACCCGCCCCATCCGCCGGTCCGCGAGCATACGGAGAGACATGGACCTGACTGTCATTGATGCGACGGATAGTAAGACGCAGCCGGTGAGCTTGCCTGACACGGTGGACGTCAACCGCATCATCCCCAGGCTGGTGGAGGCGATGAAACTGCCGATCCTCGGAGCCGGCGGGCAAGCTCTTTCCTACCGGCTCGAGCACCTGCCGTCTGGGTGTGCGATAGACGGCGCGAGCACACTTGTGCAGGCAGGAGTGAAAGAGAGCGACTTACTGCGCTTGGTGGCTCAAGACCCACCGGTAGAGCCACTCTCTCCGGTTCCTGCTCCTGCCGCCGCCAACTCCGTGGGCGACTATGGATATTTGCCGCAGGCATCCGCCGCCTCTACCCAGGTCCCAGCCGCGCGCGCGCCGGCACTTGCCGGACACCGCCGTCGGCGCCGGGGAGCACTCGTCGCCGCGTCGGTCATCGCGGTCTTGGCGGTGGGCATGGGCGCTGCGCTAGCGACGGGGGCGCTGTCGAGCGGATCGCGCGAGCACGCGCGAACGACACAGCGGCCCGCGACAGTGAGCACAGCATTGGAGGCGCCGCCAGCACCCTCTGGGCCAACCCCGAGTGAACAGGCTGGTGACCGCGCGAAGATCATGTCACTGCTGAGTGGCTACGCGAGTGCTTACTCCGCGCACAACCTCTCGGCACTGTCGAAGCTGTTGGCGCCCGAAGTCAGCAGGCGCGGGCTGGCAGCGGACGGATGCACGGTGGCTCACGGCCGCAGCACAGTACTGGGCGACTACGAGAGCCAATTTGAAGAGGGCAGCGGTGCGTATACATTGGTCGGACTCTCCAAAGGGCAGATCCAGTTCAACAACACCACGCAGGCGTACCTCGATGCTCACTACCGGATAGCCTCCGGAGGTAGCGGATATGTCAACTTCCGTTTCGCGGACGGCGCGGAAGGCTGGAAGATCAGTGAAGTGTATGCCACCTGTGATTGATGAGAAGCTATTTCAGGCGTGGCGTGGCGGTGGTGAACACGTGGTCCGCTGGCCTGCCGGCGCGGCCTTGACTTGCACCGCGCCGACAAGGTAGGCTCCTCTGCGCAGCGACGATCTGCAAGAACTACACGAATAAATGGATACAAAACAACCTGACGTCGATCAGCTTGAGAGGCTGCGGATAACGGAGGAGGAGCTCGTAAGGACTCCGACTCCGCGCCCGCCTGCGCCGTCTCTGGCTCCGCCGGTACCGCCGGCGCCGCGTCCGTCAACGCCGGCCCCCGGAGGGGGCGCGGCGGAAAGAGACTGGACCGAGGCTACGCGTCTGATGTGCGTAGCCGCATACCTGGACGGGACGTTCGCCCAGGATGTCGTCGACGAAGTGCTCCACGAGCGGTACCGCTCCGTACAAATACCGTATGGGGTCGACATTGCACCGGTGGCGAAGCACTGTCTGGCCGCGCGCCGGCAGAAGACCACGCGGGACGCGCTGCTGTGCGCGGATGTGATCTTCGCGCTGGTGGCACTGTTCTTCCTGCGGTCGTTGGGCTTTCTGGTGCTCTCCTTTCTGCTGGCCTGGGCGGTCGTTTTCTGGGACATGTGGATGTCGACCTATTACGTGGTTGTCAAGCGGCTGAACGCCCACGTGTTCTCGCCTCAGGATGCACCGCAGCCGCTCGACCCGAGAATGGCCAGGCGGATCGAGGATCTCGCCGCGAGCCAACATGGCAACACCACCGTTTACAGTGGTTTCCTGCCGTTTGTGGGCGCTGGTTTTGAAGTGGGAGGCTGGTCTCTGGTAGTCGATTTGAGTAAGGGCAAGCTCGAAGGAGCCAAGCCCACTCCCGTCGAGCCGGAGGCGATATACGCGGCAATCAGGGATACGGTCGAAGCGACAGCGATCCCAAACCTCACGGTCGAAGATCGTCTCTATGTCCACGGCACGGATATCCGCGAGGAACCAATGTTGTTGCCCAATGCGATGGCGCGCCCCGTGGTGAACGTGGACGACGAGGTATTGCGGAGCATGGTTGGCACCTCGACGCAGCGCATCCGCCACTATCAGTGCATCCGCGTGATCGACTGGCGGGGAGAGCTGGTGATGTCGCTATACCTGCGCTTCCCGGTCCACAGTGGTCGCATGTTCTGTGAGTTCAACAACTTCCTGCTGGGGCCGCTGAGGGACGAGATCCACCGCGCCGATGGCATGGCCGCGACGATCGAGTTGCGGGAGGTCCTGTCGATCGCGAGGCGCTCGGGGGTGGCGACTATCGGTCTGTGGCCACGCTCGCCCCGGGTGATCTTCAAGCCGCTAACCAGCACTCGTGAGGCGGGCAGGCAACAAAAGGAGGTCGAACGCAACCCGCTGTTCGACTACGGTGCTACGCGCACCGCGCTGGACCGTGTGCGCTCAAATCACTACCGCCGTTTCTTTCAGCGGGTGGACAAGGAAATGTACGCAAAGTTCCTCGAACGGCTGGTATTCGACAAGGTCATCGAGGTGCTGTCCAGCCACGGCGTGGACACCAGTCCGCTGGACGAATCGCGCCAGACGATCATCAACAATGGCGTTATGACAGGGGGTGGCGCGATCACGGCGGGGAACATTGCGGCCGGCGCCGGTGCGGGCATCTTCAATCGCGTACGCGGTGCCATGAGCGTCACACACGGCGCCGGCGAGTCCGGTGGTAAGCCTGGTGGCGGCGAGAACGCGGGCTCCGGAGGGCACGGCTGATGGCGGATCGAGGCCGACAGATGGGATCAAATGCCGACCGATGATCTAATATTCTGAATCGGGATGGGCGACTGGGTGAACTCAGGCATCGTTGGCAACGTCCAGAACGTTGGCAACCTCGCGGTGGGCAACAACAGCAGGATCGAGGCGACGAACATCGATCCGCTGACGGAAAAGCTCGATGATCTGACGCAGGCAGTGGAGGCTTTCCAGGGTTCAACCAAGACGCGCAATGAGCTAGTCACGGCCCACCACGAGGTGACCGCCGAGCTCCAGGGCGCCAAGCCTGACAAGAACAGGGTTCTGGCGAAGCTGACGCAGATCGCTAGCACAGCCGGCTCGGCGGCGACGATCGCGAGCGCGGCAAGCGCTCTTGCCGCCGCCGTTCAGCTCATTCTGTAAGTACTGTGCGACGGAAAATAGCCGCATCGACCCGGGGCCGCACAACCGCCGGAGGCGCTGCTCGATCTACTGCGCCAGGGATACACTGAGGCTTAGCCGGGGGGCGAATCGGGGTATGTCTCGTGGTGCATGAGCGCGACAAAGCAGACGACGGGCAGGCTCGACGAGTACCGTCACAAGCGCAGCTTCGACCGGACTCCTGAGCCCGCACCCGAAAGGGCGGTGGGGTCCGGTGCGCGCTTCGTGGTACACGAGCACCACGCCCGACGCCTGCACTGGGATCTGCGACTGGAGCACGATGGAGCGCTCGCCTCCTGGGCGATCCCCAACGGCATACCTGAGGACCCCAAGCACAATCGCAAGGCCGTGCACGTCGAGGATCACCCCCTCGACTACATCGACTTCCACGGCACTATTCCCGCCGGCAACTATGGCGCCGGGCAAGTCACGATCTGGGATCGGGGGACCTATGAGTGCGAGAAGTGGGAGCCGGGCAAGGTCGTCGTCGTCTTTCACGGAGAGCAACTCCAGGGCCGCTATGCGCTGTTTAGCGCCGGCAAGACGGAGAAGGACTGGATGATCCACCGCATGGACGCACCCGCCGACCCCAGCGCGCAGGAGATGCCCGAGTTCATCCAGCCGATGCTCGCAAGGCTCTCGACGCTCCCCGCCGATGAGTCCGAATGGGCATTTGAGGTGAAGTGGGACGGTGTACGCGCGATTGCATACTCTCAGCCCGGCCGCATCGGCTTCATCACCCGCAACGGCAACGACGTGACCGTGGCCTATCCGGAGCTGCGAGCGTTGAACCGGCCACTTGGCTCCCGCGAGGCGATCCTCGACGGAGAGATAGTCGCTTTCGACGAGCAGGGCCGTCCGAGCTTTCAGGCATTGCAGTCTCGGATGCACCTGCGCGGCCAGGCAGCGGTCCGCCGCGTCGCGCAGACCCAGCCCGTGACATACGTGCTGTTCGACCTGCTGTGGCTGGAAGGGCACAGCCTCATGGATCTCCCCTACACCGAGCGCCATGCCCGACTGCAGGCGCTAGAACTGGACGGGGAGCACTGGCACACTCCCGAGTACCAATCCGGGGACGGGACGGCGTTCCTGGCGGCGAGCAAGGAGCAGGGCCTTGAGGGAATCGTCGCCAAGCGACTGGATTCACCGTACACACCGGGCGGACGCGGCGGCAGCTGGCTGAAGGTCAAGAACGTGCAACGCCAGGAGTTTGCGATCGGCGGCTGGACGGAGGGGAAGGGCTCGCGTGCCCAGCGCATTGGCGCACTACATCTCGGCGTCCATGAGAATGGCGCGCTTCGTTATGCGGGCAAGCTCGGCACCGGATTCGACGCGGAGGAGTTGGAGCGCCTAGCAGGCCTGCTCGAGCCGCTCGGCCGCAAAGACTCGCCCTTTACGGGCCCCCAGCCACCGAAGGGCGCTCATTTTGTAGAACCGAAGCTGGTGTGCGAGGTCGAGTTCACGGAGTGGACCCGTGCCGGCACTCTCAGACACCCTTCCTACAAGGGTCTGCGCGAGGACAAGCGCGCCACTGAGGTTGTGCGCGAGCGCCCTGTCGCCCCTGAGGAGATTCCCGCCCCGCCACCGGCCGAGACCGCGGAGATGAAGGCTCTGCTAGAGGGTGGACATCGTGTGCGGGGCGGGGTGGAGGTCCATGTAGACGGGCGCACGCTGAAGCTCACGAACCTCAACAAGGTTCTCTATCCGAGCAGCGGTTTCACGAAGGCCGATCTGATCGGCTACTACGCGCAGATCGCGCCGGTGCTACTGGCTCATCTGCATGACCGTCCGCTGACGCTCAAGCGCTACCCCGATGGTGTGCATGGAGAGTCTTTCTTTGAGAAGCAGTCACCCCCACACCGCCCCGAGTGGGTGCAGACGACGGTGATCTGGAGCGAGCACAGCAAACGCGAGATCCACTACACCCTTTGCCAGGACCTACCGACGCTCGTGTGGCTCGCGAACCTCGCAGACATCGAGCTGCATCCCTCGCTCTCCCTCGCCAGCATGCTCGAGCGTCCTACAACGCTCGCATTCGACTTGGACCCCGGAGCGCCGGCGAGCATCGTGGAGTGCTGTGAGGTCGCGCTCGAGCTGCGCGAGACGTTCGAGCAGCTGGAGATGACAACGCTCGCGAAGACTTCGGGGTCCAAGGGTCTGCAGGTATATGTGCCCCTCAACGAAGACGAGATCACATACGAGCAGACCAAGCCCTTCGCGCACGCGGTCGCCGATCTCCTGCGGCGCCGCAAGCCCGAGCTCGTCGTTTCGGCGATGGCGAAGGCCGAGCGCAAGGGCAAGGTGCTGATCGACTGGAGCCAGAACGACCCGCACAAGACGACCGTCTCGGTCTACTCGCTGCGCGCCACCGAGCACCCCACCGTCTCTACTCCCGTCGACTGGACCGAGGTCGCGGCCTGTCGGGACGCCCGGGACCCCGCGCTGCTCAGCTTCGACGCCCGCCAAGTGCCGGCCCGAGTCGAGGAGCGCGGGGACCTCTTCGCCCAGGTCGGCTCGCTGCGCCAGCAACTGCCTGCGCTCGGGAGCTGAGCAGTGGCCGCCCGCTCGATTTGGAATGGGACTGTTGCGTTCGGCAGTGTCTGCATTCCCGTCAAGCTGTTCTCCGCCGTCGAAGATCACGCGGTGCATTTCCGCGAGGTGCGTCTCAGCGACGGCTGCCGAATAGTGCACCGCCGGGTGGGTAGCAGGTCCGGCCGCGAGGTCCCCACCGAGCGAATCGCCAAGGCGTATGAGACAAGCCGTGGCCAGCAAGTCGTACTTGAGGACGAGGAGATCGCCGCTGCCCGCGGCTCGCGCCCGAAGGTCATCGAGATCGAGCACTTCATCGCGGCCGCGCAGATCGACCCGGTCTACTACAACCGCCCCTACATCCTCGGTGCGCAGCCCGGCGGCGAGCGCGCCTACCGTGTCCTGCATGCAGCGCTCCAGCGCAGCGGCAAGGTGGGAGTCGGGCGCTTTGCGATGCGCGCCCGTGAGCATCTCGTGACGCTCGGATCCCGCGACAACGCGCTTGAGCTGTACACAATGCGCTTCGCCGACGAGGTCATAGACAGCACCGACATCAACGCCCCGGCGCTACGCCGCGCGCCCACCAAGCAGGAGATCGAGATGGCCGAGCGACTGATCGACACGCTCGCAGAGATTTGGGACGCCGGCGAACACGAGGACCGCTACCGCGCCAGTGTGCTCGAGCTGATCAAGCGCAAGGCGGCGGGCAAGGAGATCGAGCCACCTCCACGCGAGTCGCCAAAGCCGCCCACGGATCTGCTCGTCGCGCTGCAGCGCAGCATCGACGATCACCCACGCAAACGCTCCTTCAAGGCTCGAAGGAAACGTTCCTCCGCTCACGCCAAGAAGAGAACGGAGGCAAAGAACTGATGGCCCGCGGTCTCTGGTCGGGCACACTCAGCTTCGGCCTGGTCGCCGTGCCGGTCAGAATGGTCAGCGCGGTACGCGACCGCGACATCCACTTCCACGAGATCGACGCGCAGACGGGCGAGCGAATCGAAATCAGGCGGATCTGCGAGAAAGACGAGGAGGGGGTCCCTTGGGAGCAGATCGGACACGGCTACGAGCTCGACGGCAAGCAGGTGATCCTCTCTAGCGAGGAACTGGCCGCCGCGGCTCCCGAGCGTACCCGCACGATCGAGATCGAACAGTTCGTCGACCTGAACGCGATCGACCCTGCGCACTTCAACCACGCCTACTTCCTGCTTGCGGACTCCGAGTCCGAGGGTGTGATCCGCGCTTACAGGCTGCTGCGCGACGCCATGTCCAGCACCGCGCAGGTCGCGATCGGCCGCGTCGTGCTGCGCTCCAAGGAGTACCTCGTAGCCGTCCGCGAGCGTGATGGCCTGCTCTCCCTCACAACAATGCTGTTCGCGGATGAAATCCGCGACCCAGCTTCGATCCCGGCTGTCCCCTCTGCTCCCGCTAACGCACCTCGCCGGGGCGAGATCAACCAAGCCGTCGCGATCATCGACGCGATGACCCGCGATTTCGACCCGACGCGCTATGAGGACTATCACCGCAAGCGGCTCCTGAAGATCATCCAGGCAAAGCGGCGCACCGGTGAAGTCAAGATACCCGCCCTCGAGCCAGAGCCCGACCCCGTGCCCGACCTGATGGCCGCGCTAAAGGAAAGCCTCGCCCGCGTAAAGCAGATCTAGCCACCGATGCCAGCTATGGCCTCTGTTCTGTTCGATGGCTGTCGATCCCCAGCACCCCCGCAACGGCGTGTGCGGCCAGGAGTTCGTCGTGAGGCGTATGCCCGGCGAGTGCGATCACGGCTCCCTCGAGTGCGCCAAGCAACGCCAATGCCACTGCTCGGGCGGGCGATCCGGGTGGAATCGAGCCAGCTTTGCGTCCGGCGTTGACGAGCCTGATGCAGCGCTTGACGCCGGCCTCCCAGATCCGCTCGGTCTCGTGCCCCACCGGATGATCCTGACCGGCGAACTCCAAGCGCAGCGCCATCACGACGCGCGCGATGTCACGTCGGCAGAAGACGGCGTGTCCGCGTGCCAGCACCAGTAGCTCGGCGACCGGGTCGGACTGTTGCGCGGCGGGCTCGCCGACCTCGCGCATCCAGTTCTCGTTGACCCACTCGATCACGGCCAGCGCCAGGTCCTCCTTGTCCTTGAACTGGTGGTATAGAGCGCCCCTCGTATACCCAGCCTCGCGTGCCACGTCCTCGAGCACGAGGTTGCTATAGCCGTATCGAGAGAGACCGCGCGCGGCGGATTCGAGCAACGCGCTGCGCGAGTGGGCGCGGCGCTCAGCCTGAGTCAGACGCTCGTGCGCTGACAGCGCCGACACTCTCGTGGAACTCATCGGCCTTGCTGTGTTCGTCCGCCATATGTACATACATGCATGTATGTATGCTAGCATCTTGGCGAGTAGACCAATGTCCACTGCCCCGCCCCAGCACTCCGACCCTCTCCCTACCCGTCTCGACAGGCGCGCAGCCATCTCGACCATCCGCTGGCGGCGCGAGGTTCCCGGGACGATTCGCTCTCTAGGTGTGCTTGCAAACGCCAATTACGCCGACATCGTCACCGCGACGATCGACGCGACGCCGGCAGAACCCGAGCAGGTGATCCACGCGACGTTGAACGGCCTGCCGCGCGGACTGCTCTTCTTGATCCCATTCGTCCAGCGCGTGTTCCTCGGCCTTCGCCTAAAGCTGAAACCTTCCCCGGATCATCTGCTCGGATGGAAGATCGCCGATCGTGGTGAGAACTGGATCAGGATTGAGGCTGCCTCATGGTTCTTGACCGGCCACGTAGTCATGCACGTCGATAAAGGGCGAATATCGCTCGCGTCATTCATTCGCTATGACCGATGGCTCGCAGCGTTCGTCTGGCCGCCGGTGTCCCCAATCCACCGTCGAGTGGCGCTTGCCCTGGTGCGCAGCGCGATCGAGCACACAGATCAAGACCCAGCATCACAGGTATGACAGGACAAGCGAGACTCCCGAATAGCGCGCACACCTCCCATCCCTGGCGCATCCATGAGATCGCCGCCGACTTTCGGCTCGAGGACGTCTGGCAGTTGCCCGGCATCGGAGGCCCCGACGACTTCCCCCGGCTGGTGGCGCTGATCGCATCGCTGGACCCGGCACAGGGTTCCTCCCGCGCAGCCCGCGCTCTGTGGACGTTGCGCTGGAAGCTCGGCGACCTGTTCGGCTGGGATCGGCCAGACGCAGGGCTCGACGCGCGCACGCCGACGCTTCGCGATCGCCTGCCGCCCGATCTGCGCGACGCGCCCATCGGGCCGACCTTCGATGTCCTGCCTTTCACGTCGCTGTACCTGCTGGAGGACGAGTGGGCCGCCGAGATCGCCAACGGCACGATGCACGGGGTCATGCATATCGGACGCGTGCCGCACGAGTCCGGCGGCTTTGGTGCGCGCATGGCGGTTCTGGTGAAGCCCAACGGACTCCTCGGACATGCCTACATGGCAGCCATCAGGCCCTTCCGGCACCTGATCGTCTACCCGCCGATGATGCGCGACGCCGAACGCGCATGGGCACAATCAGATCGACCCCAATAGCTAATAGCGTGTCGGTCGTGCGCACCGTGAACGCGATCCGCTATGTCGTACCCCTGCGCGAGGGAGGCTCACTGCCAGCGCTGGTGGAGGCTGACGACGACGGGATGTACGTGGTGAAGCTGCGCGGCGCGGGGCAGGGCCCGCGGGCGTTGGCGGCCGAGCTGCTCGCAGGCGAGATCGGTCGCGAGCTGGGACTGCCTGTGCCCAAGATAGTGCTCGTCACCCTCGATCCCAGAATCGCCGCGGCTGAGCCCGACCCGGAGATCCAGGACCTACTAAGGGCTTCGCAGGGCCTGAACGTCGGACTGGACTTCCTCCCCGGCGCACTGGCATACAACCCGCTCGAGCCGCCCGCCCCGGAGCGAGCAGCGGACGTCGTGTGGTTCGACACACTAGTGCTGAACGTCGATCGCACACCGCGCAATCCCAATCTGCTGTGCTGGCATCGCGACCTGTGGCTAATTGACCATGGTGCTGCCTTCTTCCGTCATCACAGCTCAGAGCAGGCGGGCTGGGACGCCGCCGCTGCTGCCGTTGAGCCCTTCGGGACGATCGCTGACCACGTCCTGCTCGGCGACGCAGGCACGGCTGTCGCGGCGGACGAGCGCCTCGCCGCGCTGCTACCCGACGATGTGCTCGAGCGCCTCGTCGCTCTGGTACCACCCGAATGGGCCGACTCGGCGGCGTACCTCGACTTCCTGCGGGCGCGGCTTGCGGCTCCGCGCCGCTTTGTGCAGGAGATAGAACAGGCTCGCGATGCCTACCGATGAGCCCTTCGCCTACGCCTTGCTGCGCGCCGTTCCACACGTTGAGCGCGGCGAGTCGGTGAACATCGGCGTGGTGCTCTTCTGCCGTCGAGCAGACTTCCTGGGGTTGCGCTGGATGCTCCCCCACAGCCGTCTACGGGCTCTCGATCCGACGCTGGACCTCGACGCACTCACAGCCCTACTACAGACGCTCGAGCGGGTGGCGGCCGGCGACCCGCAGGCCGGCGCGGTCGCCTGCCAACCGTTATCCGAGCGCTTCCACTGGCTAGTGGCACCGTCTTCGACCATCGTTGTGCCCGGCGAGGTTCACACTGGCCTGGCATCCGACCCGCGTGCGACGCTCAATCGCCTGTTCGAGCAGCTAGTGGCATGAGTGGTCAAGATTTTTCGACGGAAGGTGAGCCTGACCCGGCGCGTCATAAGGCCGAGGTCAATGAACAGCCGGCACCCGCGCTTAACCTGGATCTTGCGTTAATGACCGCACCCCCGGCGGGAGTGTCAGATTAACGGTGGATGTGCTTGGTGGTTTTAGTTGATTCTTCCTTCGAACGCTATCGCGAACGCGTTGAGGGCGGGCTTCCATCTCATTGCCCAGCGTGCTCTGCCTCGCCCTGTGGGGTCGAGTGCTCTGGTGGCGAGGTAGAGGCACTTCAGCGCGGCCGTGTCGTTCGGGAAATGTCCACGGGCTCGGACGGCGCGTCGGTAGCGGGCGTTGAGCGACTCGATCGCGTTGGTGCTGCAGATCACGCGCCGGATCTCGACGTCGTAGTCAAGGAACGGTATGAACTCGCTCCAGGCGTTCTCCCAGAGCTTGCTGATCGCCGGGTACTGTTTGCCCCACTTCGCGTCGAACTCGGTGAAGCGCTCGCGTGCGGCAGCCTCTGACGGCGCGGTGTAGACCGGCCTCAGATCGCGGCTCATCTCATCGCAGTACTTGCGTGAGGCGAACCGGAATGTGTTGCGGATCAGGTGGATCACGCACGCCTGGACTGTCGCGAGCTCCCAGGTCGTCGTGATCGCCTCGGGCAGTCCCTTCAGGCCGTCGCAGACAGCGATGCAGACGTCATCGACGCCGCGGTTCTTGATCTCGGTGAACACGCTCAACCAGAACTTCGCGCCCTCGCCGCCATCGCCGGCCCAGAGCCCCAGGATGTCCCGCTCACCGTTGACGGTCACGCCGATCACGACATAGACAGGCTTATTCATCACCTGTCCGTCGCGGACCTTGACGACCATCGCATCGATGAAGATCACGGGATAAATCTTCTCGAGCGGACGGGTCAACCATTCGGTCATCTCGCCCGTGACCTTCTCGGTGATCCGGCTGATCGTGTCCTTGGAGACCTTGGCACCATAGACCTCCCCGAAGTGCGCGGCGATCTCCCCGGTCGTCAACCCACGCGCGGTCAGCGACAGCACGATCTCATCAACACCAGTGAGCCTGCGCTGGCGCTTCTTGACGATCTGCGGCTCGAACGTCGACTCGGTGTCCCTGGGCACCTCGATCTCGACCGGGCCGATCTCCGTCAGCACTGTCTTGGCGCGCGTCCCGTTACGCGAATTCCCGCTGTTACGCCCTGCCGGGTCGTGCTTGTCATAGCCGAGGTGCTCGCTCATCTCCGCGTCCAGCGCGGTCTCAAGCACGCTTTTGGTCAGCTGGCCCAACAGCCCGTCAGGGCCGACCAGCTCAATGTTCTGCTCCTTCGCCTGCTCCAAGAGCTGCTCAGCAAGCTGCTTCTGATCAACGATATCTGTAGTCATAGATCCGATCATCTCCTCCTGATCGGTCAGACCGGCTATCTCCGTCATGGTCCATCCCTTCGGTCAGACCAAGCCAGATCCACCGTTCATCGGACAGACCCGGTTTAGGCGACCCGTTTGTTTGCCAGTTCGGCCCGTTCCGGTAACGGGTCGGGACCAATAGGAGCAGGGCATCGTTCGCGACGCGTTCCGCTGGTCGCCTCCACCGTTCTAGGCACCCGCGATATCGGCGGGTAAGTTTGTAGCAAATTGCGAAGATTTTTGTGAACAGTTCGTGCGCGTCGAACCTTGCCCTCTCCTTTCCCGATACTATCCACCGCAAAGTGCCGCGAGGTTAGAAAGCTCTAGGGAGGCTGCGCATGTTTAGTGGGAGAGTTCGGGTACGGATTGGCAGTTCTGGGTGGGGTACCCGACTACCTTGGGTGGCTCTGGTCGCGATCTTTGTCTTGGCGTGCGTGGCGCCTGCCTCGGCCTCGGAATCCGTTGGTGCTGCTGCGTGGGGTGAGAATAACGACGGCCAGCTCGGCAACAACACGACCACCAACGAGAAGGAACCGGTGGAAGTAAAGGTCATCACTGAAGCCACCGCCGTAGCAGGGGGTGAACAGCACAGCCTGGCCTTGCTGAAAAACGGCAAGGTGATGGCTTGGGGGAACAACGCGGACGGCCAACTCGGGAACGGAACGACCACCACGGAGAAGGAGCCCGTGGAAGTCAAAGGACTGAGCGAAGTTATGGCAATCGCAGCGGGCGCCGATCACAGTTTGGCACTTCTGAAAAATGGGAAGGTCAAGGCGTGGGGCGATAATAATGATGGGCAGCTCGGCAACGGCACGACCACGACCGAGAAGGAACCCGTCGAAGTCAAAGGACTGAGCGAAGTCGTGGCAATCGCGGCAGGTACCGACCACAGCCTCGCGGTCCTGAAAACCGGGAAGGTCAAGGCGTGGGGCGATAACAACGACGGGCAGCTCGGCAACGGCACGACCACCACCGAGAAGGAACCCGTCGAAGTCAAAGGGCTCACGGAAGCGAGTGCGGTCGCAGGTGGCGAATTCCACAGCCTGGCACTGCTTCAAAGCGGGAAGGTCAAGGCGTGGGGCGATAATAATGATGGGCAGCTCGGCAACGGCACGACCACCACCGAGAAGGAACCCGTCGAAGTCAAAGGACTGAGCGAAGTCACAGCAATCGCAGCTGGGCATAGCCACAGCCTCGCGGTCCTGAAAACCGGGAAGGTCAAGGCGTGGGGCGATAACAACGACGGGCAGCTCGGCAACGGCACGACCACCACCGAGAAGGAACCCGTCGAAGTCAAAGCTATCACCGAAGCTATCGTAGTGGCCGGCGGTGAATACCATAGTCTGGCCCTACTGAAAAACGGCAAAGTGATGGCGTGGGGAGATAACGAAGACGGGCAGCTCGGCAATGGCACGACCATTACCGAGAAGGAACCCGTGGAAACTAAAGGTCTCGCTGGTGCCGCCGCAGGGACAGCGGCGGGTGCGGACTTTAGCCTGACGGCCTACGCCATCGGGCCGGCAAACAGTGTGCTGCCCGTGATTTCTGGCAAAGTCGAAGAACGCCAAACGCTCACGGCGAGCACGGGCACTTGGACAGGAACCGAACCAATCACCTACACCTATCAGTGGCAAAGCTGTAACAGCAAAGGCGAAAGTTGCTCGACAATCTCTGGTGGGACGGGTTCGACCTACAAACTAACGTCCGGTAACGTAGGTGGCACGGTGCGGGTCGAAGTCACCGCCAAAAATTTGGCGAACTCCGCAAGCGTCCTCTCGGTCGTCACTTCAGTTGTCGCTGCTAGCCCGCCAGTCAATACTGCGCTCCCGGTGATCTCAGGTACAGCCGAGAGTGGCCAGACGATCACAGTGACCAACGGAAGCTGGGAAGGTACGCCTACCATCTCCTACACCTACCAGTGGGAGACGTGCAATAACAAAGGCGAAAGTTGTTCGAACATCTCTGGCGCAACGACATCGAGCTATCGCGTCCTAAATTCGCAGGTTGGTGATACATTGCGGACGACGGTCACTGCCTCTAACTCGGCTGGAAGCGCAAAAGCGACGTCTGCGGCAACTACTACTATCACAGCTGGTCCACCCGTAAATACTGAATTGCCAGTGATCTCCGGTGCCGCGAAGGAGGGCGAAATACTCAGCGCAAGTACCGGCATATGGGTCGGCGGCGAACCTTTTTCCTACACATACCAGTGGAAGAGCTGCAACAGTTCGGGGGAAAGCTGCTCAAATATCTCAGGCGCAACCGGCTCGACGTATAAACTAGCCTCAAGTAGCGTAGGCAAAACACTACGAGTCGCCGTCACCTCCAAAAACTCTGTGAGCGCGACCGAAGCGACATCGTCTGCTAGTGCTGTCGTCGTGGCCGCTCCATCTAACACTGTCCTTCCGGCCATTTCCGGCACTGCGGAGAGCGGCCAGCTACTGACGGTGAGCAACGGTAGCTGGGAAGGTACTGCTCCAATCTCCTACACGTATCAATGGAAGAACTGCAATAGCAAAGGCGAAAGCTGCTCAAATATCTCCGGTGCGACTACTTCGAGCTATCGTGTGCAGAACTCGCTGGTTGGCGACACGTTGCGCGTGATCGTGATCGCGTCTAACTCGGTGGGGAGCGAAAACGCATCCTCTGCGGCGAGCGTCACGATAACAGCTGGTCCGCCGACAGACCTCGAATTGCCGGTGATCTCGGGCAAAGCCGAAGAAGGTCAGACGCTCACCGCTAGCACGGCGGTCTGGGCGGGCGGCGAACCGTTCACCTACACATACCAGTGGCAGAGCTGCAACAGTTCAGGGGAAAGCTGCTCGCCCGTATCTGGTGCGACTAGTTCGGCGTTCAGCATAACATCAAGCTACGTAGGCAAAACAATACGAGTCGCGGTGACCGCGAAAAACTCCATAGGATCGAGCGAAGCGATATCACTTGCTAGTGCTGTTGTCATAGTGCCCGCCCCCCCGTCGAACACTGCACTGCCGGTCATCTCCGGTCTTGCGCGAGACGGGCAAGTCGTCAGCGCGAGCACCGGCGGCTGGAGCGGGACTACGCCGATGTCCTATACATATCAGTGGCAGAACTGTAACGTTGACGGTAAAGAATGTCAGAGTATAGAAGACGCGACCGGCCAGACGTATACGCTCACATCGGAGGATCTAGAAACGACGCTAAAAGTCGTCGTTACCGCAACGAATTCGCTCGGCTCGGCGCACGCAGCATCTTTGGCTAGTACTGAGATCGAACCGGGAGCCCCAAGCGAGCTTGAAGCACCGTCTATCTCTGGTAACCCCAATACCAACCAGATACTATACGCCAATGCTGGTCAATGGGGCGGAACTGAAACGGAAGTTAGCTACCAGTGGGAATCCTGTAATGCGATAGGCAGAGAATGTGCGCCCATCGCTGGTGCCACCGAACCGGAATATGGGCTCTACGAAGAAAATATCGGAACGACGCTTCGAATCCGAGTGGGCGTAAGCAACGCGCACGGATCCGTTACGGCCTTTTCGGCAACAACCGAAGTCATCGGCGGCTTTATGGTCGTGATGAATACGGTTGCGCCAAATATTACGGGCACGCTGCGAAATGGACAAACGCTCACGGCGAACACCGGTGACTGGCTGAGCGTGGAAACAGTCGGCTACACATACCAGTGGGAGAGCTGCAATAGCGACGGCGGCGATTGCAAAAACATCGAAAGCGCCACGGCCTCGTCCTACGTGGTGGGCAGTGAAACCATTGGTGACACCCTACGGGTGCGCATAGTCGCCAGTGAAACGTTTGGCACGGCCTCAAAAACCTCTGCTGCTACACAGCCGATCGCTGCGGAAAGCGCTCCGGAAAGCGAAGCGGCCCCTACTGTGTCCGGTACCGGACTAAAGGGAAACACACTGACGGCTACGACCGGAATCTGGCCCGGCGTAGGCGCGATTACCTACAACTATCAATGGGAGCGATGCAACGAAAATGGCGAAAGCTGTAGCGCTATCAGCAGCGCGACGGCGAGCACATACACGCTTACTGAAAGCGACGTAGCGTCTACGCTACGGATACTTGTGACCGCCACCAACGAAAGGGGAAGCACGACAGCTCCGTCGGCCGCGACGCCCGTCATCGGCCGCGCAACACTGACCAACGTCGTAGCACCCTTGATTACCGGCACGGACGAGATTGCTCAGGCAGTGACAGCGGACAGAGGAATGTGGTCTGGCGAAGGGGCGCTAGCCTATAGTTACAAGTGGGAACGATGTAACGAAAAAGGCGAAAGTTGCAGCACGATAACCGGCGCGACAGAAGCATCCTATACGCCTAGTTCGACCGATGTCGGGAAAACATTGAGGGTGGTTGTCACGGCCGAAGGTACCGCGGGCAAAGAAAGTGTCATATCTGCGGTGACGCCTGTAATCGGGCATGAATCACGCGAACCCATAAATCTGTTCCTACCGTCGATTGAAGGCAATCTCACGTCCGGGGAAATACTGACCGCACAAGTAGGTACATGGATGAGCAGCGAAATCATTTCCTACACTTACCAGTGGCAGAAGTGCAACGAAGAAGGCGAAGATTGTACAAATATAACCGGAGCCACAAGTAGCACATACAAACTGATTGAAGGGGATGTCGACTCCACTGTGAGAGTCATCGTCACGGGAGAAAACTCCGAAGGCGCTACGAGTGCAACCTCATATCAAAGCGAAATGGTGAGCGCACCTAAAGCACCTGAGAACACCGAAGCTCCCACAGTCAATGGGACCCCGAGGGAAGACGCGAAGCTGCTTGCCAGTAACGGCAACTGGTCGGGTTCACAGCCCCTTCGCTACCACTACCAGTGGGAACGCTGTAATTCCCACGGAGAAAGCTGTGCAGCCATTACAGGCGCCACCAACTCAAGCTACACGACCGTAAGCGGCGACGTCGGATCGACGCTGCGTATCAAGGTAACGGCCACCAACCCCGTCGCCAGCGCGAGCGCAATCTCGACGCAGGTGCTCGTGACCACGGGCACGACAGCAAACGTGACAGAAGCGCTGGAAATAACGGAGGCAACCGATCCGTCGATACTCGCGCCGGCGACGACAGCGACCCTTGAAGAACAGTCTGTTAAACCGGGAATCAGCGACACCGGGGAAGACATATCCTCCACAGGTGGGCTGACCAGCGCCACAATATCTAAGGAAACCCCTGGTGAATTCACGATCAACACCGCCGGTGGCGAACTAAGCGTCGTGCCAGTAGACACCTCGACAAACGCGACCACCACCCCAACGATCGTTAACGGCACGGCAGCTGTTTTCGCGGAAACCTCCCATGCGACTGACACTTTTGTGCGCCCTGACGCACTCGGCGCCACAATGCTCCTACAGTTGCGTTCAGCGCAAGCGCCAACGTCATTCACATGGGAAGTAGGTATCGGCTCCAACGAGGAACTCGAGGAACTCCCCGACGGCAACGTCGCAGTAGTTGAACCTTCTTCCGGGCCATCTCTAGAATCTGAACTGCCGAGTGAAGTTCTTGAATCGCCGGAAACGGAAGCTGCAGAAAAACCCGGCAGCGAAGGCGCAAAAGGCGAATCCGCCGAAAACGCGCTCGAAAGCTCCCTAGAAGAAGAAGGGCTCCTTGAACCACTCCCCCCCGCACCGACAACCTCTACTTCTGAAGTGACACCCAAAGCGGGAGAACTCCACCCACAAGAAACCGAAGCGAGATACGACAACGCCAACAGCGCAATGACCTATGCCCAAGAACACACAACCGACACTACAGTAATGGTGATCAAAGTCCCCACTGTCTTGGACGCTGCGGGCAACACTGTACCGGCCACTCTCAAAGTCGAAGGCAACTCGGTCACCGCGACTATCACCCCAAGCGAAAGTACCAAATGGCCTGCGACTGCCGAAATCGCCGTGATTGCGCCGACCAACCAAGCCAGCGCCGCAAAAGCCCCGAGCGGCCACTACGGGTTCTCAGATCCAAACGAAAAGACCTTTGGGCTACAAGAAGGGACCAAATGGGTTGACAACCTGGACCCCAAGCTAAAGAGCGGACCCCTCCACGTTCAAAGAGCCCGACTGTTCCTCAACTATAATGCGTCGCCAACCGAACACCACCTCAATAACTGGCTGAAGGCCGTCAAGGCGGCGGGCCTGACACCCTTCATCACGTTGAAGCGGTGCGAACCAATCCCCGGCAGTGACCCATGCCCTAAACACGAAGCGGGCTTGGAAGAATACCGCAAGGACGCAAGGACATTGATGAAAACACTGATAAATGGTAACTCGGAAAGACCAGCCGTCAGGCTATGGGGGTCATGGAACGAGCCAGACAGCGCAGGCACGACCCTGCAACACGACCCAAGCGGAGCACAGAAGGCGGCATATTTGTGGGGAGAGACACAGCGCGCCGCAGACGAAGTAGGATGTAGACATTACTGCACAGTGGTAGCTGGTGAATTCCAAGAATATAGCAACCACCACGAATACATCGCCAATTATCAGAAGACCATTATCGAGGCTGAGCGTACGCACAAATTTCCGGTCGCAGTAAAGCCGACCACATGGGGCTTCCATGACTACAAGGACTTGGAACAGGTAAAGGGAGTTAACGAAAAAGGTGCCGAGGTGCTTGGCGACTACGTAAACTCAGGCGCGCAAGGCTATGTACGTGCCACAAAGGAGCGGTTTCATAGTGCTCACATATGGGCCACAGAGCAAGGGGTGCTGCTGCAACAAAGTGAAAGGCAAACACGTTTGTTTATGCACCCCGAACTTCAACGTCTCGCTGCTAAGAGCGCCTAACAGAATGAGTTTTGGAGTTGTTGGTGGCAGATGAGGGCGCAGCCGATTGTGAGGAAGGCTTCGTGGATGTCGGCGCGTCTGTCATAGCGACGCTCGAGGCGACGGTGTTGGTGCAGCCAGGAGATCGTGCGCTCGATCACCCAGCGTTCTTTGCCGAGCCCCGACCCGTTGGGGGTATTGCGTTTGGCGATTCTGGGCGTGATGCCCCTTGCGCGGAGCGCCTCGCGGTGCTTGCGGCTGTCATATGCCCGGTCGGCGAGCAGCGCCTTTGGCCTGAACTTGCCGTGAACGCCGGTTGGCGGGACCCGATCCACGAGCGGGATGAGCTCGGTTATGTCGTGGCGGTTACCGGCGGTGAGAGTCGCAGCCAAAGGGGTTCCCTGACCGTCGCAGATCACGTGGTGCTTGGAGCCCGGCCTGCGGCGATCGACGGGCGAGGGGCCTGTCTTTTCGCCCCCCCTTTTGCTCGCACGTGCGAGCTGTCCACGACCGCCCTTGACCAGTCCAACGCTCCCGCGTCTTGCAGTTCGTCTAGGAGCACCTGGTGCAAGCGCTCCCAAACCCCCGCTTCGTTCCAGTCCCGTAAGCGCCGCCAGCACGTCATCCCCGACCCACAGCCCATCTCTTGCGGCAGATCCTCCCACGGAATGCCCGTCTTGAGAACGAACAGGATGCCCGTCAGGGCCTGCCGATCCGGCACCCGCTTGCGCCCTGGATACCGATACCGACGCTCCACACGCGGCAACAAAGGCTCAATACGAGCCCACAACCCATCACTGACCAAAGGTTTCGCCATGGACACCGTCTACGACAACAGCATCCCAAAACCTCTTTTTGTTAGGCGCCCTAAGGACTTTCTTCGTCTAAATAGGCCCTCCGAACATATCGAATGGGCATACTACTACCTATATCACGGTCCCAACACGGCGGCTATTGCCGCTAAATCACACGCGTTTGACAGTGCGTTGCTTCCGGGTGAAGGCGTCACAGAAGAAGATCATCGCCCTGCGGAAAACCCTCGTCAAGCATACTGTGTGCTAGTGCTCGGACTCGAAGGTTGTCCAGCGAAAGCTGTTACCAAGACTGAGGTTACTGCCACGACTACCGCGAGCGCAGGTACCGTAGTGCTCGACGTGTACCCAGAAGGATTGCCCACCAAATATCTTGTCGAGTACGGTACGACGACCGCATACGGGTCTACGACGACGGCTGCCGATATCACCGACGATGAAGGGGCGCAAGACGAGACTGTCTCCTTGAGCGGATTGGAGCCGTGCACCACCTACCACTACCAGGCTGAGGCTGAAAACGAAGCAAACGACGGAACACCAGGCGTGGGAGGTGACCAGACGTTTACGACCGGGGGTTGTGATGCCGTATCCGTCGCTACCGGCAGTGAGCATAGCTGTGCAGTACTGTCAAACGGAGAAGTCGATTGCTGGGGAGAGGACGAGTTTGGTGACTTCGGGAATGGTACGAGCGAAATGCTAAGTCTGGCGCCGGTTCGTGTAAGTGGGATTACTACGGCGACCTCTATCTCGTCAGTTTTGTCCAGCTCATGCGTTGTTCTTTCCAGTGGCGGTGTTGACTGTTGGGGCGAAAACCGAGACGGCCGACTTGGAGATGGCTCGGAAACTGCTAGTTCAATCCCGGTATCTGTGAGCGGTATCGATGACGCCACGTCGGTTAGCATCGGTGACGGCCACGCTTGCGCAATAGTGATGGGAGGGCATATCGAATGTTGGGGTGAAAACGTAAGAGGTGAGCTAGGTAATGGGATTAAACTACCGCGGGTGATAGGCGAAGAATTTTTTAACTTGACCCCTGTGGAAGTCGACGGGATTACGGACGCCACAGCCGTCGCCGTCGGAAGTACCCATACATGCGCGCTATTGTCTGGCGGAAGCGTCGACTGCTGGGGTAATAACGCTTCAGGACAGATGGGAATCGGAGACCACGAAGAAGGTGTTAATGAAGAGTATTCCACGCCCCAGAAAGTGACTAGCGTTGCCGATGCTATCGCTATCACGGCAAGCGGCAACTATACGTGTGCGGTGCTGTCAGGAGGTAGCATCGATTGTTGGGGTGAAAACGGCTACGGTGCGCTCGGGTACGAAACGGTAGCAGGGAGGAGCTTCTTGCCGTTACCAGTTTACGGAATAACCGATGCGACCGCCGTCGTCGCAGGTGAAAATCACACGTGCGCATTGCTCTCAGGGGGCGATATTGACTGCTGGGGTGCAAACGGAAGTGGACAGCTTGGAAATGGGACGACTGAAAGTAGTACGGTGCCGGTCTCCGTGAGTACCATCGCGGGTGCAATAGAAATTGGTCAACCGACCGCGTCTGATACGTGTGCACGCTTCTCCGAAGGCGGAATAGATTGCTGGGGTGAAGGAGGATCTGGACAGCTAGGGAACGACAGCTATCGTGGCAGCTTGGTACCGGTCGCCGCAAACGCTTTTGGTTGACGAATCGATGGTGCACTGCACTTCCCGGTTATCCGCGCAACTTGAGCGGTATAGTGGTGTTATGAGTACCATGAGACTAACTGCTATAGGTGCGACATGTGCGCTAGCCTTCTTTCCGACGCCCGGGCGGGCAAGTACTTTCGCCAGCCCGCACGGGGTGGCCACAAAGTGTAGGCCAGGACACTCCCGTCTAATCTCTGCCAATTCGCATGCGCAGCTATACAAGGCTACGGAACCTCATGCATTTCCCGAATATCTGGGCGTCTACGGTTGTGTATATGGGCACCGGCCCGTCTTTCTCGGTCCACTACCATACGCGTCATCTGGCGGAGCAGGAGGAATAGCTTACGAGACCCTGGCAGGCTCGATGGTCGCGTATCAAGAATCTACTATCGGCGGCTATGAGAGTGGCCGCGCGGAATGGCGGGTGGTTGTCCGTAATTTGCGGAACGGACGGGTAGTTCAGCGAGTTCCTACAGGTCAGCCTTTGACACCTATGCCGGAATACGTCGGTGTCGGTAACGTTGTGTCACTCACTCTAAAGAGCGACGGCGCGGTGGCTTGGATCGCCGATGACTACGAGCGGTCTGCGACTCCTAATGGAACCGGCTATCCGTACTTCGACGTGTATGCGCTGGACAAGTCGGGACCACGTCTTGTGGCGTCTGGGACCAACATCGACCCGTCTTCGCTGGCGTTGTCGGTTGGCGGTATGAACATCGGTATGAGCTCTCAGTCTGTTGTGGGAAGTACGCTGTACTGGACGCAAGGCGGCCAGTCATTTTCAACGACGCTGAACTAAGGCATAGGGAGACAACTCTGCACGTTGTATTCGGCGGACGGACGCGTTCGTTCTCCGCAGGACCCCTACAGGATCCTAGACTTGAACGAGATCACCGTTGTTTGTCCTTGCCGCGCGCACACCTCACCGAGCACGATGTTCTCGTCGGTGAATTCGAAGTGGTTGTCACTGCGATCACCTATGTTCGTAGCGTCGCGGGTGCTCGCCGACCTGGCGAACTTGGCTGGCGGCGGCCAGTCGCGCGAGACAGTTGCCGACGGCGCCTGATGAGCGTCTGAGGCCGTTGGCGACCGCTGTCGGTCCGAGCGGCTCGCCGTTCGCGTGCTTGCGTATGTAATCGAGCACGAGCCCGTCGAGCTGTCCGGGTCGCAGACGATCATCGGCCGCGGGGTGTGCCTTGCAAGCCCGTCGGCGGGTGAGGCGCCAGCGGTCCGGTAGCCGGCGGGCGCCATCGTGCCCGCCCGTGCTGCGTTTGACCGTCCCTGCGCTCTCAAGCTTCGCGAGCACCTTGCTAACGGTCGAGCGACCCAACGCTCCGACCGTTGCGATTTCGGCTACAGTCGCGTGGGGATGATCGCAAAGGAGACTTGTGACGGACTGTTCGGCTGATGGCTTGGTGGTCTTCATCTTTGTCCTCCTCGATGGTTAGTAGACGGGAGCGTTGGCTCCCGGTATCACGCGCGTTATTTCATCCGTGATCCACGAGGTCTTGGATGGCGGCGGCGAACTCGCGCAGCGTGCGTACTCGCCTGGTGGTCGCGTCTCGCTTGGATGGTTCCCCGTGCTCTGCGCGTTCGGCGTCGACCGTGTGGGCTTCCTTGAGACTGTCTGCCGTGACCTGCAAACGCACACGAAACGCCTCAGTTACCGCCTGGTGATGCTTACGCAGGTCGATCCTGATGGCTGCTGGTTGCTTGGGCTCGCCCCAGCCAATCAAGTCGAGTAGCGCCCACGTCCGTTCGAGGCGCTCGCCGTGTTCGGCATACCACTCGGGATGACACTCACGGCCGCCGTTGTCGGTAACTAGCGAGATGCCCTGTGCGGCGTCGCCAAGAACGGTGTGCAGCCCATCGCGCAACTCGCTGACCATTTCTGCGGGCACGGTGATGATCGATTTGTCGAGCGCAACTGACGCGTGCCCGTTATGGTCGTGAGTGTCGTTCGGGTTGGCGATGTGGCGCCGACCGTGGCGCAGGTAGCGCAACCGATCGCGGATCGCTGTCTCGAGCTGCTCGTCCTCAATGCCCTCGTAATTATCGATGTCCGCGCGTGCGTCGTCGGGCTCTTCCCACTCGTACAGGCAGTAGGTGGCAGCGCCAAGCTGTCGGTACGCGTGTTCGAGGCGTGCCACGAGCAGAAACCACTCGTCCGAGCGGACCCGTTGGCGAGCGCTAAACAGCGCGACCGCCGCCTTCGTCTCACGGGTCGCGCGTGCCCGGAACTCCTCGACATGTTCTGCTGCGAGCGCGCGTGTCTGGCGCCACGCTCGGTGCTGAGGTGACTCCGGCAACTCCTCGACCCTGCCTGCGTGGCGCGCGCCGTCCGTGAGACCCCAACAATCGACGCTGTGACGGCGACTGTAGGTCAGCAGACCATCCACGAGCAATGAGTCCAGTCGCGGGCGCAACTGTCGGGTCGTCCATCCGCTTCTGACGAACCCCAGGTGCGCCGCGATCTCTCCCAACGTGACACCTTTGGGCTTGACCCGACGGTGACGTTCAGCGCGGTCGACCGCAGCGAGCACCATCTCATCGGAAACCGGCTCGAACGTTCGCAGCTCACCCCCGCCGACCGCATTGTGCATTGGCGGTGCGTCCTTTAGAAGGTTCCGTCGCGGGCGAGCCACTCTCCTCGCCCGCGACCGGTGGCCGCTATCGCGTCCCTGCTTGTCGTCTCTCTTTGGCATCACACACCTGCTCCTTCGCTCGGATAACACCGAGGAGCAAGACGCGATCAGCACGCCGCCCCATCGCACGCGAAAAGCGGCCATGCGAGAGAATCGGCAGCGTATCGAGGCTCTATTCCTCGGTGCCGGGCCCCGGGGCGTTAGCGCGCCGCCGGGGCCACCTATATTCGTTGGACAGCCGCGACCATAGCTCGACGCGCGCACCGAAGCGAGCCCGAACCGCCAGTAATCCAACGCAATCTGGCGTAATCGCCACGATCTCAGGCACTAGTGCCTCAAATCATCCCCGATCAATGGCGATCCCACGAGATTCCGCGCCGCCAAAAACCGCCCAAATGCAGGGATCTTTAGGTATGGAGCTAGCCGGACTCGAACCGGCGACCTCCTGGGTGCGATCCAGGCGCTCTCCCAACTGAGCTATAGCCCCGCAGGCTCTCGCCCGTGCGAGCAAGAGCGGGTACGCGAAGTGTAGTCGCCGAGCGCACGCGCTGGTATAGATCGCGTTTGCATACCCGCCGCAGGCCCAACGCGATGACCCCGGGAGTCCACCCGGTACCTATCAGAGCGTCCCAGCGGGGGCGCGCAGTATGGTTTGCGGGCGCAATGGGATTGCTCGATGACGCCATCCGAGAGCACTTGGAGCTCAAGCGCCTCAGGGGAGCCGATCCGGGTGACGTGACCCAGGCAGAGCAAGATGCGCTCGGGCCGATGCCCGGTGAAGCCAATGCTGCCCCAGTGGAGCATGCGGTCCGCTCGGATGCGCAGCCAAGCGCCGCCGGGCCGTTCTTCTCGGAGGTGGACTCGACGCATGAGGAGAACCCACTGGCACTTGGCGCCACAAGCCAGGAGACCGTTGAGATCAACATGGAGGCGGAGCTTGAGCGAGGCCTGGAGGACGAGCGCGGAGGAGAGACATCGAGCGGGGTGCGCGCGGCACCCGCCAGACACGCCGCCCACACGCAGGCGGGCCCGGATGAGTCGCTTGAATGGGAGTCTCCAGGGGTTAGCGCAAGCGAGCGGATAGAACTGGCTGCGCCGAACAGCGACACAGACACAGACACTCGGCCCGGTGTCGACCCCGAGGTCGCCGAGCCGGTCGAGGACGTGCTTGAGGAGACTCCGGATTTCCTGCGCGACACGCCGGAGCAGGAGCGGCTCTGGTTCGAGCAGCGACCGCCGCGCGACTTTGACTTCGACGGGTAGCGCCTCAAGGTCCCCTGGCAAGCGGTCGATGGGAGGGGGTGGACGCCTCCTCCCTCGCGTTCTATTACGGGGCTCGTCGCACGCGCACGACGCTGCGAGCGTGGCAACGAAGGCCACTTCCGGTTCTGGGCCGCTGGTTTGCCGGTTCTGCACTTGCCGCGGCTGGGCTGCTCTCTGCGGTGCTGCTCATATCAGCGCTGTCCTCCAGCGACACTCAGGTGCTGCAGCTGCGCCCTCCGTTTGCGGTTGGCAACCTGGGCAATGTCGGCGAAGTGTTGTCCCGCAACCTCCTTGTACTTGCACTACACGCGGCGGCGTGCATGGCGGGATTTATCGCTGGCAGTTCGCTGCCGCTACAAGCCGAAGGCAAGAAGGGCGTTTCGCTGTGGGTGCACGAGCATGGAGGACCCATTGCGATCACGTTCGTGGTGTGCGCGACTGCCTTCTCGCTATCAGCTCAGGCGTACGTGTTGGGCACAACGCTTGCGGGCGTTGCACACTTCCTCAATGTGTCCCCGGCACTGCTGTTGCTGAGCGTGCTCCCGCATGCAATTCCCGAGCTGGTCGCGCTGTTCCTCCCACTCGCGGCCTGGATCACGGCAAGCAGAGCGGGAGAGTGGGATCAGCTGCTGGCGGCTGCCGTGGTGACGGTCGCGATCGCACTGCCCATGCTCGTCGCTGCGGCCCTCGTCGAGGTGTATGTGTCGCCGCACCTGTTTGCGACGCTCACTGGTATCCACCCACCGATCGTGGGCACATGGGAAGGGTTGACGGTACGCGTGGGCGGTTGAGCGATGCCAACTGGCGCGCCACCGCCGCTTTTTGGGGTTTGGGCACGTTCTCGCTGGTTCAAGATCGGCGTGCGCCACCACGAACACCGCTCCGACGAGTACTGGCGGCCGGCCCGATAGCGCGTATATTGAGGACTCGCGGGGCCATAGCTCAGCTGGGAGAGCGCCTGCTTTGCAAGCAGGAGGTCGCCGGTTCGATCCCGGCTGGCTCCATAGGAGAATCACCTGCAAACAAGCCATTTTTGATCGTAAACAGATACGGTCAATGGAAAAATGTTCCCCAGGCGTGTTCCCCAGGTCCCGATGACCGTCCTGGTTGGCGGCTCAGGTATGGAGTGACGTCGAGCGGCTTGGTGTGGGCGGCGATCCGGCAGCTAACAAGGCAACTGCGCGAGATGTCTGAGGCCGCAAGTCTGGATTCGAGCCGGGACTGCGTCCCGGATTTGGAATCCGCTGGAGCGGAGTAAACCGCCAGCCCTGACGGGCTGGTTCGGTTTTTGACCGTCGCGGCCCGCGTAAGGTCTTGATTGTTGAAGGCCCATTGGGTGGGCCACGACGGTCAAAAACCTCCCAGCTGTAACGCAGTGGGAGGGATGGGACGGGGTTGGTATAGGGTTAACGACTATCGGCACGCAACGATCGTGGTTTGTGTCAGGTAGTTCGTCATCGTGGCATAGACCTCAACGCAGGTCCTCTCCGTGTTCGTCGGTGGCGGGACGGAACAGCGGCACCAAGGAGTGTGTGCCTGGACGTAGTCGAGAGTCCTTGAGACGCAGACGTGGGATGGCGTTAAGCCCATCCTGGTCGCCGATATCGTCGTCGCAGGCATCCAGCTCGGAGGCGAGGCCAGCGACCGCGCAGCGGAGCGCTTCCAAGGCGTGCCCGCAGACGAGATTGAGAATGAGACCTCAAGGCTGTGCGCGGAGTCCGGCGCGAGCGAGCCCCGCTTAGCTAAGTGCCGCTCCCCTTGATTTGGCGGTAGAGGAACGCTCCAACGACGGGGCCGAGGCCGCCGAAAAGCGTGGCCAAGCCGGCGATGTTGTGCCCCGAGTTGATCAGCAGACCGCCGATCACAAGGCCAGCCGAGGCAATGATGAATGCCGCCAGCTGGCCAGTGAAGCGCAACATCGCGTCCCACCGTTGCATACGGTGGGCATGACCTTGCTCAGTCTCGGCCATCTGCACGATGCGTGCAGCGAGGCCAGGCAACACGCTGTTGTAGTCGTTGAGCATGGACGGAGGCGGCAGAGGCCCCCTGTAGTCGACCATCTGGAACTCTGCTCGAGAACCGGCACCAGCAAGGCTCGCCTCTGATGGGTGGGGCTCGCTTGACGCGAGTTCTTGGCCAGACTCATCTGACCCCAAAGAGGGGTCTGCCGACTCCCCCTCCACCTACTGCTTTACCGATGGAAGCGCGTCGGCGTCAAACAACGGCCGCTGAGCCTCATAGAGCGACTGCTGAGACTCCACACCGCGCCATAGGTATGCCCCGGTCGCACGCCAGTACGATGCCAAAGAGATGTCGGGCGGTGTTGAGGCGACAGGAGGGGTCAGGTCGAGTGCACTGGAAGCCCCGGCAACAAGAGCGTCGATTGAGCGTCCCATACGGGCATCCTACCCCCTCCGCCCGGACGGATCGACTTTCGTCGCGGCTCGCGAAGCACACAAGGCGCCCTGAGCGCTCGCAGAATGCATTAGTGGCGATTCGTTCAACCGGCAGAAGCGCGCATGGATGGCGCCACACCCGTCCTCGAGGGCGCGAACGCACTGGCAAGGAGCACAGCATCATCCGCCTGGCTCTTGGCGTGCAGGTAGCGCGCGGTCGTCTGAATGTGCGCGTGGCCCATCCACGACTGGACTTGGACGAGGGTGGCGCTGTTGACGGCCATCGATCCAAAGTGGTGACGTAGCGAATGGAACGGCAGTGGCCGCAGCTGAGCACGCCTGACAGCGGCGGCATACCGACGGCGCAGCGCACTTGCGTCCATATGCTGCCCAACTTGACCGACAAACACTGGATCTTCGTTGCCTGTAAAGAACTCGCGCTGATCAAGCCGCGCGAGCGCTTGGGCGACCTCGGGAACCATCGGGACGCTGCGCACCTTGCCGCTCTTGGGTGTGACGAGTTCGCCGTGAGAGTAGTTGGCGCGCACGCGGATCGCTTGGCCGGGGAAGTCGATGTCACGCCAGCGCAGTGCCACCAACTCACCACGTCGTAGCCCCGTCATGGCTGCGGTCAGATATACAGCTGCGTCTTGCTCCCCAGCCGCGGCTCTCGCGAGAGCCGCTATCTCCTCGCCGCTATAGAAGTCGTAGTCGCCGCTGTAGCGCACCTGCTGGCGTTCGACCGCAGCACAGGGATCAGTCTCGATCCAGCCACGTGCGCGCGCGTGAGCAAAGATCGCTCGTACGACCATCAACAGCTTCTCTGCTGTGCGTCCATAGGGCAGGGCGTCGTACCATGCCTTGACATCGTTAGGACGAATGTCGCGTAGCGGCTTCAGGGCGAACGGCGCTCGCCCAAACGGCGTATCACTCGGCTCCTCGCCCTCGGACTGCGGAAGCAGGTAGGCATGCAACACCTGACGATAGTCGCGCAACGTAGAGCGCTTCAGATTGCGCTTTCGCTCTCCATGATCGAGCCACGCCTTAGCCGCATCCGCGAATGTCACGAGCTTGCCCTGCGGCGTGCGCGGCGTCGGTGACTTGAACGCATCGTGCTCCAACAACCGACGTAGCTCAGCCTCAGCCTCCTTCGGCGTCAAGTACGAAGAGTCGGGCTTCGATCCGTCAGCTGAATGCCAGATCGTCGCACCGCGCGACGTGCGCCTGCCGGAACTTTGGACCCATGCCCTCCCCAACACCCGGGAATGCTTGCCATCCGCATCCCACCAGAAAGCACGCCAGCGCCGGTTGCCACGAGCCCCGGTGATTTGCAGGTGCCCGTTGGGCGCAAGCTCGGGTTTGGCCGTAGACATGTCCCGCATAGTACTCCGCGCCTCGGAGCGTGTTCCCCAGCGTGTTCCCCAGACGGTCGATTGAACCGAATCTAACGTCACCCTAGAGACCTAAATCCCCAGAAAATAAGGGTATTTAAGTTTGAGGGTGCTGCTTTGCAAGCAGGAGGTCGCCGGTTCGATCCCGGCTGGCTCCACTGAACTGTTCGGCGCGCAAACCACGGGTGCGCCGACGCGGTAGGTGGGCAGGATCTCATTGCGGCTGTTGACGCGCAACTCGGCGACGAGGATCGCGAGGAGCGCCTTTGCTTGCTCTGGCTCGCCGTGTTCGATGACTTGATCGAGGTGGTCGGCGACGGCGCGGAGTGCTGCCGCGTCGGGTGCGCTGGGCGTGTCTGCAGCTAGTTCGTGGGCGAGTGTCTTGTCTTGGTCGTGGAGAGTGTCCAGGCGTGCTTTGAGCGTGGTTAGGCGCTCGTTGAAGTGCGCGGGGTTGAGGTCGCCGGCCTCGAAGGCGTCTTGGTAGCGGTCGATCGCGCGTTCGGAGCGGGTGATCTCCTTGGCGAGCGAGGCGCATTGTTCTGTGAGCGCGGTGCGGTCGGTGTCATCGCTCGCGGCGGCCTGCTCGATCGCGTCGCGGATGAGCCCGCCGTCGCGGTAGATGCTGGTGAGCTGGGAGAGGATCGCGCCCTCTAGCTTCTCGCGGGGGATGCGCTCCCCGTCACAGCTTTTACGTCCGAGCTTTTGTCGCCTGTCGCTTAGCGGGGGCACTTCGGGCGGGTAGGTTTGCGGCGGTTTGCGACAAAAATGATCGAGAAACCATGATAGTTTGAACCGCGTCCTACAGAGTGCCCCCGCGCTGCGAGAACAGCCGGGGGCGTGGCACCGGGAAATGTGGTCCCGGCACGTTCGGCATCATAAGCGCTATCACTTAGCTCTCGTATTATCGTGCCTTGATTGAGCGTGCTTGATTACTGCTCACGGCTGCCTGCCCATATAAGGAGCGGCTAATGAGTTCTCGTCTCGCTTGTGTTGTTCCGCGCGTTACTGAGGTTGAGCACGGGGAGGGGTTATGTCGGTAGAAGGGGACTCTCTCTATGCCTCTAAAGCGTTCGGTCAAACCCCACCACCATCAGACGGCAGTATCGCCCCTTGCCCAGCGTGTGTGGATGGTCAGCAGCTCATTGACCACATTCATATTATCGGGTGCCCTGACTGCTTGGGCTCCGGTATTCAAGGTTACGGCTTCACTGCTCTCATCGTATTCAATGAGTGGGTCGATGGTCTTGATTCGGAGGGTGATAACAACTAAAAGTTAAAGTGCGCTTCACCGCGCGAGGATAAGACGATATTAGTATTCGTTCTTATCGAACTCAAAAGAGGTAATCTCATCACACTCCTTACCCCTGAGGAAATACCTTTTTACACAATCACGATGTTTAGTATTAGGCGGTTCGATAACAAGCGCGGGGAGACCACCGCCTCGATGTAATTCTCCGTGCTGGCGATACTCAGTTCGCTCCGTACCCCGGAAAGGACGGTCAGTAAGAGCTGGCCGCGCCCCATAACTCAAAGCTAAAACAATACTGAGGCAGTGTGAAGTTTTCGTATTCTGGAACAAAAATGTAGCCCAATATAAATAAGAGCCGGAGTTAGCGCACGGATGTAGTCTTGGCCTATGCGTGTAAGAGATACTGAACAAGCCGAAGGAATGCTTTGCTTGGACAGTCTGCCTCCTATGGAGGAACCAGAAATCCAGGCCAGGCAACTATTGAAAGTCACTTGGGTCTTTTCCGGTGACGATAAAGACAGCTTCCCACTGCCGGTTAACCCGTTTCTAATTTCTCAGAGACTCGGTATTCAGACATACACGGCCACTTTGAAAGGTGACGTTGCGGGAATGTTAGTCAAGAGAGAACGAGAAGAGCCAGAGATTTACGTACACGCACACGATAATTCGAATAGGCAACGATTCACGTGTGCTCACGAACTTGGTCATTACAACAAACGTAGCCAACTGGAAGACTTGGCATACCGCAATGAGTGGGAATATGTAGATTTCCGAGATTTACTTTCGTCTGGAGGAACAGACCCTGAAGAGGTCTATGCCAATAAATTTGCTGCCAGCCTACTTATGCCGCGTGAGGCAATAGTCCATCACTATGAGGAGTTGGGGGCTGTCGCTCTCGCATACAAGTGTGGGGTTTCTCCGGCGGCTATGAACTTTCGGTTGAGGAAACTTGGTCTGAAATGATGCCGGGTAGTGACGCGCCTGCTCAGGGTAATAAAAGTTCTACTGAGCAGGCCGACGAACCTACCGAGCACTTCCAAACGAGCTTGAGCAGAAGTACGACGGCACTGGAAAGCGCCTCAGATAGAGCGCCAGTAGACCCCGGACGGTATAGCACTTCATATACAGACCCGGACCATAATAAGCGGTCGGATGAAGCTGAAGTCAGAAAGAAAGAGGCCCTTGCTACCTTCTTCACGGATCTCAACAAGCTGAGGACCAATATGGCGAAGCGCTTTTCGTGGGGTGTCATCGTGCAATTCGGTGCCGTAGATGCGATATTCGTTCTGTATGGTTTCTATAACCACTGGAATATTCCATCCACGACAATGACGGTCTGGTTAAGTACAACTGTCGTACAGGGAGTAGGCATTGTATTGGTCATTGCACGCTCACTATTCCCGCCAGAAGTTAAGCACTGGCTCACGGATGAGAACCAGTAAGACGAAGGCTCCCTACTCGGAGAGTTAACACTATGGCCTGAGTGATGGCTGGTTGAGCGGGTCTGTTACTTCGCGTCGCTTGATACGTGGATGACCGCCATTCGTTAGTAGCCACTCGCGGATGCGTTCCGCGTACTCGCGCTCATCCGCAAGACCGTTCCGCTTGAGCAGCATAAGTGTCAACATTCGATTCAAGCGCTCTCGGTTACTGAACTGACCAGCGCGATAATCAATCTTTGAGCGGAGCCAATTCAATTCTTGCTCTAGGGCTCCGGTGCCATTCGGATTTGCCTTGTCCGGCCATTCGGGGCGTTTCTCAAGTTGTGGTAGAACGATGGGCCGGATGCGTCTGATATAGCTCCCGAGCTTCTTCTTGTGTTTAGTCGCAAGCCACGCTTCCTCCATTTCATCGAAGCGCTTAGGGGACGTGAAAGCCCGCTCAACCGTGTCATAGGCGGGAGTCCCCTTCGTGGCTATCCCAAGGTTGCGTAGCTGGACGTAACAACGCTCCATCAAGTGATACTCGCAGTAGTGAATCTCAGCGTTAGGGAACACGACACGCGTAGCTTTCACAAGGGGCTTCCCACGGTCAGTAACGATGCGCTTCGGTTCGCCGCCCAGTGAGCGCATAAACTGAATCCAGGCCGGGACCATATTTACTCGCTCGGGATAGGCTTCGAGCTTGTAAAGGCGCATGACTTCACGCTCTTTATCCCAGCCCATCGCCGCCAGGATCGAAAACGTCCGCGCTCCGCCCTGAATACCACTGCTAACTCCAGGGACGGCCGTACTGATACGGAACGGCACTTCATCGAACAGGACTGAGCCGGTGTCGGGCCACTCAAAATCTCTGTGTGGCTCGAACACGACGGGAGCAAAGGTCTCGATGTAATCGCTCACGAGCTGAGCGTGGTCAGAGTAGATGGTCCCGCCTTTAGACTTCCGGCCACGCCCGGCGTGCTGGCGAGCTGCGCACGCGGCCTCCCTGTACGTGCTCCCTTCCCCGACGTGCTTCAAGGCTTTAGCGACCTCACGTATCGAGTAGAGATAGCCACGAGCGCCCTGCGGACCCTCGTTCTCGTGATAGACACGCTCGCACTCATCGCAGAACCCGTCCTTAGTGGTCTGCCGGGGCAGAACTTCGGAGAAGCGATGAGCCTTATCGCCGTTCGCCGGTAAGCACCTCCATACTGGGCGCTTATGGCCTTCGGTCCCTCGATGCCCATTGAGCCATACCCGGCTATTCTCGTGTCCAGGGCGCGGACATTGAGGGCGCTGGAGCGCCTTCTTTACGGCAGGCATCATTGACCTCCTTATCGCAATCTCGGCATCCAAATGCCTTATCTTGAGTCTAGGTCAACGCTAAAGAGCGCCGCAGACGCCAAGTGCCCCCGCTAAGCGACAGGCGGCTTTTGTCTGCCTGAGCAGGCGTAGTAGTGATAGGTGCCGCCGTTGCCTTTGGCGGACATGCCGACGTATGCGCGGCGGCAGCGCCCGCAACGCACGAGCCCTGTGAGTAGGAACTCAGCGCGGCTTGCGGCGCGCATCGCGAGGTCCTCTCCGCGCTGTTTCAGGAGCGCTTGTGCGCGCTCGAACGTGTTCTGGTCGATCAGCGGCTTGTGCAGGCCGGGGAACGTCTGGTCGCGCCAGTGGACACGCCCGACATACGCCTCGTTGCTCAGCACCCAGAGCACGATGTTGGGCTGCCAGCCACGCGACGGAGCGGGCGCATGTTCGTCCACGAGGCGCCGGGCGATCGCAGCGGCACCGAGCCGCCCGGCCGCGTAGCGGGTGAAGATGCGGCGGATGACGGGAGCGGTGCGCTCATCGGGGACGAGTTGCTTTTGCTCGTTGCGTGCGTATCCGAATGGGATGCGTCCGTTGGGCCAGCGTCCTTCCCTGGCGCGTCGCTCAATGCCGCTGGTGACGCGGTCGACGATGGTGGCATGCTCGAACTCGGCGAACACGCCGAGCATTTGCAGCATCATGCGGCCGGCTGCTGAGCCCGTGTCGAATGGCTCGGTCGCCGAGCGCAGCACGACTTTGAGGGTGTCTAGCTCCTCGGCGATGCTCGCAAGCTGGCGCACCTTGCGGCTGAGCCTGTCAATCCTGTAGACGAGGAGCTGATCGATCCTGCCTTGGCGGGCGAGATCAAGCGCGGCTTGCAGGCCGGGCCGGTCGAGCTTGGTTCCGGTGGCGCGGTCTTCGTGGTGGGCGATGATCCGCCAGTCCTCCTGCACCTTGCAGAACCCCTCCAAACGTTCATGCTGGGAAGCCAAGGAGGTCGGCTGGTTCTCCTCGTCAGTAGAGATACGGGTGTAGAGACATACGCGAGTCATCGCCAAGGCTCCTCCTGCTCGTGATCGTGCCGGTGGTCGAGGAGACCAGAACCCGCGCCCGATCTCAAGCCCTCACCGACCCAAGGGCGATCGACTGTTGGGGGCTGACTCTCGTGTTCGGCTTCGGTGCGTTCCTGGGCGCGGCGCTGCTCCCATTCGCGGGCAAGCTCGGCATCCTCCGCCGCTACCGCAGTCGGCGTGTCCTGCGGCCGGCCAGGTGTGCGGAGCGGGGAGAGCGCCGCCCAACGCTCAGGCATCGGCATCTGCCAGCGCCGGCCGAGAGCCCGCTCCCTCGCCGTGACCTCGGCACCGTCCAGCGTCTCGAAATCCGCCATCCCGCAGGGCCGCTCCTCGTAGTCAAGGCAGCGCCAGACCTCCCCGAGCGGCCCACACGTTTCGAGATCGTCTGTGGTCGTGATCCAGAAGCGCGCGCTCGGCACCTGCCATGCTTCCTCTCTGCCCTCTTGGACCAGGCGCTGTGCGCGGCGCTCGCCAGGGACGACGAAGCAGACGTTGTGCCAGCGCAGGCCGCGGGCTTGCTCAAGTGTCGTGGCGTAGCGGCTGATCTTCCCGGCGAGTGTCGCCATCGGCTCGGTCGCGCGATCCCACTCCACCGCAGCCACCACGAGCCCGAGGTGTGTGCTCAGCGTGAGGCTGGCATCCGGGCGCGCCATCTCGTATGCCGGGTGTGACCAGTACGGCTTGATCGCACCCCAGCCCGCCTCCCACGCGGCGACCCACATGTCCGGTGTGTTGAGGGTCGCGCCGATGACGCTGCATACGAATCTGTTGCACTCCAGTCGGTGAGCGAGCTGCGCGTGTTCGTGGAAGTCCTGCTGGCGATCCCAGCCAAGGCCACGCCGGTCACGTCCCAGGCGAGCAGCAGCAAGGTATGCGCCGACCTCATCGAGTAGCCAGTGCGCTTGTGGCTTACCAAGCGAGAACGGCCCCGCCGGATAGAACCGGTCGATCACTCGATGTCGATACAGCCACAGCAGACGATCCTGGCAACGACGCAGCGAACCGAAGAACAACAGCCGTAGCTGATCGGTCGTCAAGATCTTCTGGCAGTACAGCAACCATGCGATCTCCCGGTCACGCTCGGTCGTGTGCTTCGTTACCTCCCAAGCAAACGCGCTCCCTACACGCGCTGGTCGCGTAGACATTGCATTGGGCATCTACTTACCTCCCTTTGTCGCACGCTGGGAGCCGTGGCGTTTTGCGGTCCCATGCGGGGAATCCGGCGTGTCGCCGATGGGTGTGGCGCTGGGCATAGGCGCGCGCAATTCGCGCTTGAAAGCGCCGGGCAAAACGCCACGGCGCTCTTTCGCGGCATCTGCGAGCAATTCGGCGAGCAGCCGGATCGCTTCGAGTTCCAGCTCACGTGAAAGCCGCTGCACGCGAGGGCGAGCGGCACGAATGTAATCGTCCATATTTTCTGGTGTCGGTGAGTGACCCTTACGACGGCAACAGCCGCCAAGCCAGAGCCCAACGGGACAACACGCCATTCGGCCTGCACCCGATCAAGGGCTCCAATAGACGAAGGCCAATTTCGAGCCGTTTCAGTACAGCCCGACACCAATTTTTATGTTGTGTCAGCCCCGTGTCAGCAGACACCACAGGCACAACGGGCGCTACGCCGACACCGAGCGCAGCAAAGGTGTGCCGGGGTTAGGCGTCCGCCCACTTCCACACGTTGCGACGCCCACCACGCCGATAACGCACACCGCCCAACTCATCAGGGTCGATCTGCTCGTCCCCCGGCTCCGTGCGGTCGTCAACGTCCGCGCTGGCGTCGTCGGGCTCTGCCCACTCCGACAGGCAATACGTCGCCGACCCGAGCTGGCAGCACGCCAACTCCAGACGCTCAGCCAGCGCGAACCACGCATCCGAACAGACCCCGTCGGCGTCGAGAACGCCCGTCGCGTCATCCAGCACGCCGCGCACCCGTTCCCGGAGCCCGTCGATCCGATCGGCGGCCAATGTCCGGGCGTGCCGCCACACACGATGCTGCGGAGACTCCGGCAACACCACCGACCCGCGTACACGCGCGACGCGCCTACGCCCGCTGCTCGTCAATCCCCAAATGAGGACCCCGTGCCGACGCGAACGCACGAGCAGCCCGGCAGCGATGAACGCTTCAATCTGCGGACGCAGCCGCCGCGTCGTCCACGAGCCATAAACGAACCCCAGATGCGCTGCGATGTCGCTCATCATCACGCCCTCGTCCTTCCGCTCCCGATGGCGTTCCGCACGCTCCACAGCCGCGAGCACCATGTCATCGGACACCGGCTCGAACCGGCGCAACTCGCCGTCACGACCACCTTGCACTCGTGAGGACCGCACGCCGGCTCCCCGCTTGCCTCCGTCTTTGCTCCTGGACATCTCCCTGGCTCCTTTCGGATATCCCGAGGAGCGCGCACGCGAGCACGACCCACCAGCCGCAGACAGCTACGGTTTCCGTGGCATCGAAGGCACGCCCTTCGGTGCTAAAGGCCGGGCGGGCGCCATCAACGCTCGCTCGGCCGCTTCAATTGTCGACCAGCGCGCAGAGCAGAGCAGAACCCGCGCCGGATCTCAAGAGCCGAGCGCGTCGTCACAGAGAGATCGGATTCCGGGCACCTTGACACTTCGTCGCTGCTGCTATTCCAAGAGCGTCATAACGCCCCGGTCCACAGCTGAGGACCGGGGCGTTATGTCAGCCAGCTAGGCCGCCGTCTCCTGAACGTCGAAGTTGGGCTCGTCGCCCATCAGTGCGTCCTCGATGGCTTCTAGGTCCTCTGGATCGTGTTCGTCACCGTCGTCGTTTGCCTTATCGTCGGCGAGGCTGACTAGCACGAGATCACGCAGCTCGCTCATTCCGGCTGGAAGCTCCCCCATGATCGAGCGATCAAGGCCGTGCTTTTCGATGAGTGCTTGGCCATCAGAATCACGGATCTCGAACAGATCCTCGACAAGTTGCGTGAGCTGTCCGGCGATGTCGCTCGTACGCTTCTGAGCATCGACGAATCGGTCGAACGGAGACCGCTCGCCAGGTTCCTCCTCATCTTCCTTGTCGGGCTTCCGTTCACGGAATGCCAATTCGCGCAAATGGACATTGGCACCCTGATCCGGATGTAGGTGCAGAGGATTTCCGTCGGCGTTGAGAACCGCCTCGCCGTCGGCCTCATACAGATGGGGCATCAGCTTACTGCCGTCCTCAGCCCGCTCTGCGGCCTCACAGAGGATCTTCAAACCCCCTGTGCAGACGATCAGCTTGCTGAGAACCTGTGCGACGGTACCCCGTAGCCACGATTCGTCGTTGACCTGGCTGCCCTGATCGGAATAGACGAGTCCCAGGCTCGCGAGACCTCCAAGCGACCGGGCGCACAGCTCGACCGCTGCGTCCGACACGGTGCCTGGACTCTCCTGGAGGTGCGCTAGTGCTTCGTCCAAGAGATCGCGCACCGAGTGGTCCTCGCGCACGCTCCAACCCGTGCCGCCGAGCGCCGGCGGTTGGAACTCCTGGGTGAGGGCGGCGACCACGTTCTTCTGCCGACCCGGAACCTCCCGGTAGATCCCGAGAAGAAGTGGGCCGACGGTTTGTGCATAACGGTTGCCACTCCACCGCTGCCGACTGGGGTCCTGCAGGATGGCGCTTCTGACAATCGTTCTCGCATTGGGGTGGCTCGTTGCACGCAACAGTCGCCCCGCAATCACGTTGGGAGAGTGGGTGACATCGTAGTGATCATTGCGACCGACGACATCGATCGCTTGCTCGTCGGTGAGAAACCCGCCATCAGCGAGGTCGAGCACCAGACGCTCACCACGCACGCCGCCCTGCGCGATCGCATTCCAAGGACGGGGCTCCTCGTGGATGCTCTGGACGAACTCCGAGATTACCTCCGGGAACGCGGTCGTCGCCGGCAGGCCATCCGGCCCAAGCACGCCGATGATGATATGGGCAGGTAGTGTCGCGACCTTCACGGCATGGTGCACATCGGACGAGCTCGGGGAAACCGCGAGACGCCCCGCCACATAAGCTCGAGCGCGTCGAACGAGATCGAGCGTGTTGCCTGCGAAGCTCAGTGGTAGGTCTCGATCGAGATCGAGACCCTCCTGGCAAGTGACGAGCCGAGTGGAACCCTCGGCCGTGTGGACAAAGGCAGCTTCGGACTCGACGTCGCCCTCTGCTGTGGGTTGCACGATCAGGCGGCCAGCGACGAGGTAAATCGGGTTCCACACGCCGTCGGCGTGATCTCGAAGTCGTAGCCGCATGTCCGGGCTGGCGATTCTGTGCGCGTTCGCACGCACCGCCTCGCGCATGCGGTCGATACTCCGCGTTGTGTACCTCATAGAGGGCTCACCTCCAACACTGCCAGGATGGGGCCAGACAGCCTCTCCTGCGAGCCGCGCCTCGGTGCGACCGCGGCCGTTCGCACCATCGCACGAGACGCCGGACGCCCAGACGCGCACCAGCACTGAAACGAGAACGTGTCCAGAAGGCGTGCGATGCATTGACACCCGCCGGCGCTCGACATCAAGCCGGAGCTGTGTCGGGTCTACGGTCGCGGTCGCGATCGCCATCGCCTCCTCCTCCGGGACCCGGAGAAGCACGTCATCGCTCAGCTCCAGACCTCGGACCAACTTCCTAGCTGCTGCGGTCACGGACTGACCCTTGGCGACCTGCGGGAGATTCATAAACGCGCCGGCACCGATCGGAAAGGCTTCTTGATCGGCGTGGGCGGATGGGTTTGTGTTGCTGATGTCCATTTCGCTTTCCTCGTGATCTCGTCAGAGACCTTCGTGGCCCGCGGACCGCCGCCGAGTGCACCGACCCCCGAAAGAGAGCCCGCCACATCCTCCTAGTCGAGAACGCGACGATCACACGCGCCAAAGTGGCGCGATTCATCGAGTAATGGTGGACGCTCGGTCGCGATGTCTCGGGTGTCAGTTGGCCTCGTGCTTTGATTTTCGGCGCTGGGCGCCCTGAACGTGTCAGGTGCAGCCGCGCCGATGAGCACGAAGCCGACACCCGGTGACTGCTCCCGCGACCTCGATCGCGGTGTGAGTCATTCGGTTGTCACCCCGGTCCCTTCTTCGGGCCGGCCCCGAGATCCGATGCTTCTTCGCAAGAAGCTCGACGTGTCGAAAGCCGTTATGCCCATCCAAAGGCCCGGTGATGACGAGCCGTGTGGGAGTCTAGCAGGCAGTTCAAGCCTGCCTAACGCAGCAGCTAATTGATACGAGGCCAGGAGAGCGGCTGGCCTACCCTGGCGGAAGGCCGAGCTGCTTCCGCAGCTCGGCAGACACGAGGGTCTGCAGGATCGGCTGCGCTGCCAGCCAGCCCTTCGGCGCCAGCTCACGGAGCGCCTTGCCCGCACGCAGGCGACGCTTGTTGTCTTCGTCGGGCGTGGACAGCACCGCAATCTGCTCGCCGACTTCTAGGCGCGTCGCGTCGTCCAGCCCGGGCTCAAACTCCAGCACGTTCCGCAATTGCATAATCAGGCTCTCGCGGTCCGCCCACGGGTACGGTGCGCCGCAGGAGAAGCAGAAGTTCTCCGGTGCCTCTGGGCCAGCCGCGATGACGCCCTCATACGAGCCGAGTATCTTCGCGGAACATTTCGGGCAGGCCGAGATGACGGGCGCCCCGCACTTGCTGCAAAACGACTCCACGACATCGCCAGGCGAGCGAAGGTCGAGAATCGTGTCGCGGTAATGCCCGCGCATGCACACGGCGGCGGCATAACGGCTCATCTCACACCAGGCATAGCGTTAGCCCAGTCTATCCCGCAGGCCATAGCCACGAGGCGCGACGATTCCACGCTTTGGGGTTCCACGGGCGCCATCCGCCCACCGGCTCGCGGCGGCACAGGCATCGACAGGGACAACCACGTTCGTTGGTGGCGTTCGTTCGTGCCTGCGCCATGCACCTGACGCCGCGTCGTGCGAGGTGTCCGCCGAAAACGGCATAAACACTGGCTTTCTAGCGTCGGCGTCGGCGCGGCGCGCGTGGCACACCGCGCACGGCGTCTGCATGGGACGCGGATGGTGGGGTCCCGTGTGCGGGGATGCGTAGACGGTGCAGGCGGTCGGCGCACCTGATCGCGCAAAAAATCCATCCGGACGCTATGCGACCCTGAGCAAGCCCAAGCGAAAGGAGGTGAAACCAATGGGCTCAGTAATGCAAAACCGTACCGTTGAGGGCCTGCTCGCGTACTGCGACTGGCTCATGGAGAAGGGCTATGCGCCCGTTACCCACGTGGAGCCATGGAAGACCGCTACTAGGAAGGTGTTTGAGACGGTGGAGGGCGAGGACTACCTCTCCTTTGACCTCTCAGGCGTTGATGTTGCGGAGTACCTTGCGCGGTTCCAAACGCTCGCCGGATCGCAGTACAAGTCGGAGAGCATCGTGGCGTACAGACGCAGGCTCAGCAACGCGATCGAGGCCCACGAGCACTACCTGAACACGGGCCGTCCGCCAGTGTTCAAGCGCGGTGGGTCATCCCCGAAGAAGGACGGGGAGGCGAAGCCGAAGGCAGCGAAGATTCGCACGGCCCAGACACCGGCAATGGCGGGGACGCCGGCGCCGAGTCTTGGCGGCGCTGCCCTGGTGGACTACCCGTTCCCGTTGAGGGGCGGGCTGATGGCACAGCTGAGGTTGCCCGCAAGGCTGGACAAGGGCGACGTGGATCGCATGAGCGCGTTCCTCCGGACCCTCCAGTCCGAGGAGCAGGCTCAGATTCCGCGCCGCACAGGCGAGGCTGAAGAAGACCGGCTCGCCGCGTAGATAGGGCGGCCACAAAGGGCCGCCCTATGCACTACGGAGCCGTCGCGCGACGTTTGCATGCGGAGCGCGGCGGCTTCGCCTTTCTACCAGGAAGCCTGTCCTCTCCGGCGGACGGAACGCCGACTTTGCGGCCACACGAACCGTATGTCCTACCTACGCGCGAGCAGTTCACGAGCCATCGTCGCGGTATCAGCGCTTGGGGCCGGTCGATGTCTGCAGCGGTTCGGGCCGGATTCTCGGAATGCCTATTCCGGCAGTGCTTCTATCCGACTCGGCGTAGCATCCGAATGGCCCCACGGCGTTGGGTCCACGAAGACGATGCCTGCCCGGTCGTACTTCTCCGGACCAGCCAGATCCTTCTCCACTCGCCGGACGGTCTCGTTTTCAGCAGCGGTCAGGCAAACGACTTGATCTAGCTTCTGCAGCTCGCGGAGCCATGTGTCCACGGTGGTCATACGGCTGAAGAACTCGGTCAGCTTCGGGCCGGTGTGCGGAAAGCAATAGACGTGATCGGCGTGGAGCGAATCGGGAGACCCGTTCGGCGGCGGCGGATCAGGCGCGTATCTGTCGATGGAGGCCTGGGCGCCCGTTGAGCGCGGGCGAATCTGCAGCTTTGCGTTGTTGTTGCGCACTCTCAGCGCATGGACCAGCACGGTCCGCGCGTCTTGCGGGTCAACGCGTCCGGCTCGCGCTGCCTCCGCGAGCACGTTCGCCAGCTTCGCCCACCGAACATCCTTGCTGTCTCTGGTCGTTGCCATGGTCAAGCAACGTTACCCCGGGGACCCGTACCGCCGAGCAGCGCCCCTCTCCTGCGACAAGCGCTTGCAGGCCGGCGTGTGCGCGCAGCCCGGCCAGCGCCAGCAGCCATCTCAACCCAAGTCAAGCGTCGGCGCCAGAACCACATGGTTTGCGCGCCGAGCAGTTTCGCCCACTGAACTTGTCTGTGCGCAAAGTACCGAGACCGTTCCAGATGGGCGCTCGTGGCCAGCCCGCCGCGGCGCTCGGCGAGCATTCTCGATATCTTGAGCATATGGATACTCCGGATATCGCAGTGGATCACGAGGTCCTTGTGATCGGCGCCGGCTTCTCGGGCATAGGGGCGGCGATCAAGCTCGACCAGGCGGGCTTCCACGACTTCGTAGTGCTCGAGGCTGGGGACGGTGTCGGGGGTGCCTGGCACTGGAACACCTATCCAGGGATCGCAGTGGACATCCCGTCGTTCAGCTACCAGTTCTCCTTTGAGAAGCGGAGCGACTGGTCGCGCGTATATGCGCCAGGCAAGGAGCTCAAGGGCTACGCTGAGCATTGCGTCGATAAGTACGACGTGCGCGACCGCATCCGACTAAACACCAAGGTGGTCGGGGCGAGGTTCGACGAGGACGCGCACGCGTGGCACATCGAGACGGCAAACGGCGAGCAGATCACGGCGCGATTCGTGATCGGCGCGACGGGAGTGTTCACTCAGCCCAAACCGCCTGAGATTCCCGGCATCGAGGCCTTCGCTGGCACGACCATGCACACAGCGCGCTGGGATCACTCGGTCGACCTGCGCGGTAAGCGCGTCGGCGTGATCGGCACCGGCGCCTCGGCGATCCAGATCATCCCCGCGATCGCCCCGGAGGTCGCACGTGTCACGGTCTTTCAACGCACTCCGATCTGGTGCCTGCCCAAGCTCGATGCGTCGATGAGCCCGCTCGCCCGCCGGGTGCTCCGCTCGGTACCCGGCGCCGAGCTCGCCGCCCGCTGGGCCAGCCAGGCCTTCGTCGAGCTCACCTTCGTGCTCGCCGCGCACTTCGCCGGCATCTTCCCGAGCCTGACTGCGCGCGGCGAAGGCTCTGCGCGCAGGATGCTGCGCGAGGTCAGGGATCCCGTCGTGCGCGCGAAGCTCACGCCGCAATATTCGCTCGGGTGCAAGCGCCCAAGCTTCTCCAACGAGTACATCCCCACCTTCAACCGGGACAACGTGCTGCTCGAGACCGCCGCCATCGAGGCGATCACTCCGACGGGTGTTCGCACGGCCGAGGGAGTCGAGCATCCCGTTGACGTGCTGGTCCTCGCCACAGGATTCAAGGTGTTCGAGTCGGGGAACATACCGGCGTTCGAGATGCTCGGGACAGGTGGCGTTCATCTGGAGGAGTGGTGGGATGCCAACCGACTGCAGGCCTACGAGGGCGTGAGCGTGCCCGGCTTTCCGAACTCCTTTTCGATCCTCGGTCCCTACGGCTTCAACGGCCAGTCCTACTTCGGACTGATCGAGACCCAGATGCGCCACATCGTGCGTTGCCTAAAGCGCGCACGACGCGATGGCGCGACGCGGGTGGAGATCACGCCCGAGGCCAACCGCCGCTACTTCGAGTCGATGCTCGGGCGCCGGCACAACCAGGTCTTCTTCCGGGGTTCGTGTGGCAACGCCAACAGCTACTACTTCGACAAGCACGGCGACGCACCGTTTCGACCCAGTCTCACGCTCGAGGCGGCCTGGCGCAGCGCCCGCTTCGACCTCGACGACTACGCGTTTGCCCCGTGACCCGCCTTACGCGTGCACAATCGCAGGCACGGACGCGTGCGTTGATCGTCGACTCGGCCACCAGCCTGTTTCTGCGCAACGGCTTCCAGATCACCTCACTCGAGCAGATCGGCGAGGAGGCTGGCTTCACCCGCGGTGCGGTCTACTCCAACTTCCCCAGCAAGACCGCTATGGGGATCGCCGTGATCGATGAACTCTACGAGCGTACCGCGCGGGACCTCCAGGACGCACTGGATGCGACCGTCAACCTTGATGAGTGGTTTGACGCGCTTGCAGTGTGGGCCGAGGGGACGATAGGCCAGCCGGAGTGGACGCGTTTGGAGATAGAGCTCGCCGCCTTCAGCGCCCACGACGAGAGCTACCGGGCCTCCATTGCCGCCCGCTACGCGCGAATTCGCGAGGGTTGGGCTGCGCTGATCACCTCCCGGCTCGGCGAGGACTTCCCGATCGACGCTCAGGCACTGAGCACGATCATCCTCGCACTCGGGCTCGGGACCGGTGTTCAGCGCGCCGTCGATCCGGACCTACCAGGATCTGGTTGGGTGGAACTGCTGCGTGCGCTCGACAGATCGACTGTCAAGAGCGCCGCATGAAGGCCGTCAGCTGCAGGGACGGACAGCTGGAGGTCGTCGAGCGACCGACACCTTCACCCGAGGGGGGGCAGGTGCTAATCGAAGTGCTGCGCTGTGGCATCTGCGGATCTGATCTCCACGCTCGTCACCACTGCGATGAGATGGCAGCCGTGGCTCGCGAGACGGGCTATGAGGACTTCATGCGCTCCGACCAAGACGTCGTGATGGGCCACGAGTTCTGCGGTGAGATAGCCGAGCATGGCCTCGGGTGCCGCAAGGCGATCCCTACGGGGACAACGGTCGTCGCCATTCCGCTACTTCGCACCCGAGGGGCCATTCAGGCCATCGGCCTGTCGACGGCGGCCCCCGGCGCCTATGCCGAGCAGATGCTCGTGCAGGAGTCTCTGACGGTTCCCGTGCCCAATGGCCTCTCACCTGAAGTCGCCGTGCTCACGGAGCCAATGGCTGTCGCCTGGCACGCTGTGCGGCGAGCTGAGCTCAAGAAGCGCACCGTCGCGATCGTCATCGGCTGCGGGCCGATCGGGCTGTCGGTGATCTGCATGCTGAAGGCCAGTGGCGTGCACACCGTCATCGGGAGCGACTTCTCGGCGGTACGCCGTGCGCTGGCCAAGGCGTGCGGCGCCGACATCGTCGTCGACCCCGCTCACGAATCGCCACATGCCTCGGCTGAGAAGCATGGGCACCTGGTCACGGTGCCGGCCGCACTCGACCTCGCTGTCGGCGCGATGGACAAAATGCAACGCGTGCCGGTCCCATGGCACCACCTCTGGCGCTCGGCCGAAGCGCTCGGCCTGACCACCCCCAAGAGCCCGGTGATCTTCGAGTGCGTCGGCGTGCCCGGGGTGATCGACCAGATCATCGCGAGTGCGCCGCTGTTCTCGCGCATCGTCGTGGTCGGCGTGTGTATGGGTGCAGACCGGGTCAGGCCGGCGATGGCGATTAATAAGGAGATCGACCTACGCTTCGTCCTTGGTTACACGCCGATCGAGTTCCGTGACACGCTGCACATGCTCGCCGAGGGAAAGGTCAATGCCGGCCCACTGGTCACGGGCGTGGTGGGGCTCGAGGGCGTTGGCGGTGCCTTCGAGTCGCTCGGCGATCCCGAAGGACACGCGAAGATCCTGGTCGACCCTAAGAGCACCCTCGTCGCGCCTTAGATGTAAGTTCCTGAGTAGGGGCGCGACAGGAGTGTGTGCACCAGGGAACGGTAGCCAGAGCCGTTACCTGTGAGCGGTTGCTGCACGCGTATGCCGTGACTGAGTGATTTGGGGCGTACTTCGCTGCCGCTCCTCAGTCGATCTCAAAGGCTGGCGCCATCACGAGCGGATGGTTTGCGCGCCGAGCAGTTTCACCCATTCAGATAGTTATCCGCGACGTTGGTGCAGCGGTAACGTAATGAGCGCTCGACCCAGTGGTTTCTTCGCGCTGGTCGTTTGCGCGGCATACCTCGGTCGATCAACGCAGACGACATGGCTGCTAGTGGCTGGGGACCTCGCTCCACGGCGTGACGCTGCAGGCGTTTGTCGTTCGTCCCATACTCATAAGACTTCAGGAGCATGCTCGGTAGCAAGCGCAGTGACTTCATAGATCCAGCTCATAGCGCACCCACTCAACGGTTTCGCTCACCCGCCGAGTTCGGGTCGGCTTCATGCCGAGCATTTCGTAGAGTTTACGAGCGTCCGTGTTCTTGCAGTCGGTCCAGAGCGAGACGCTTGATATACCAGACGCGTGCGCGCTTTCGAGCGCGTAGCGCATAAGGCGACTGCCAACGCAGCGTGAGCCCTCATGGCCGGCGGCCGACGACTGGATCGATCGTTCGGCTCTGCCGCTGCCACTGGCGGATCACTATGACTTCGGAAGCGCTTTCTAATAGTTGGTCTTTCTATCGGCAGGCGAGTGGGCAAGGCCCCACGGCATAGACGCTCGTCTCATGAGCCGACGGTCGAGCATCCTAGGCGAGCACCGCACCAAGCATCGGGGCGACTCCCGGCATGGAGATCGAAAAGTATCTTCGGCTGTTGATCAGCGGTGATCCACTTGGCAGAGCGAGGCGTCCGCCCGGCACTCGCACCATGCGGTTCGACTTGAGGTCGGTTGGCTCCATTTCTGAGACACCGAAGTCGCCGGACTCCAACCGCCTTTGCAAGTTGGGCGGCTTTCGCTTCGGGCGGGAGCAGGCGGGATGCAGACCAAGCACCGCCGCCGCGAAGGTCAACCCCAGGACGAGCAGTGACCAGTTGTCGCCGATCACCTCCACTGCCGCGTTGATCTAGCAGCCTGAGCAAGGTTCGCTGGCCGAACGGTCGCGATGACGTAGATGGTACTTGCAGCTTTGCCACTACATTTCCCGTGCGGTAGGGTGCCGACGCTTGCAAATCGCAATTACTTGGGGGACGCCGATGTCGGATACCACCTGCCACATGTCGATCTCGCTCGACGGCTTCGTCGCCGGGCCGGACCAGAGCCGGGAGAATCCGCTGGGGAAGCGCGGCAGGGAGGTCCACAGCTGGCACCTCGGCGACGAGCGCGCGAACGACGCCGACGCGACGGCAGAGGGCTGGCTCATGCGACCGCGCGGAGCGTACGTCATGGGCCGCAACATGTTCGGGCCGATCCGCGGCGAGTGGGACGAGGACTGGGATGGATGGTGGGGCTCCGAGCCGCCCTACCACGCCCCGGTCTTCGTGCTCACCCACCACGCACGCGAGCCGATCGAGATGGAGGGCGGCACGAGCTTCCACTTTGTCACACAGGGCTTCGAGGCCGCGTACGCTCAGGCGCGTGAGACGGCCGGCGAGGATGGCATCGACATCGCAGGCGGCGCCTCGACTGTCCGTCAGGCGCTCGCCGCCGGAGTGATCGACGAACTCACGCTTGATGTGGTCCCCATCCTGTTCGGGTCCGGCGAGCGGCTCCTCGACGGAGTCGAGTCCCTCGGGTTCGAGCCGGTCGAGGTACTCCACTCTCCGCTCGCCACGCACATCCGCTACCGACGAGCGGAGTGAGAGAAACCCCCCTCACTACCCGGTCGGTTTAGGCAAGCGGACCTCGACAGCGATCGCGTTCGGCGGAAGGACAGGCCAAATCGCGCTAATCCAAATGTCCAGACGAGCGGCACGCCGCAAGACGAGCAGCTAGAGCACCGCCAGCTCAAGATCGCCTGGGCGTGACGACGCGCAGCTTGCGGGTCCTGGTTACGCGAGATCCAGCGGCATCGCCACCATCAGCACATGGTTTGCGCGCCGAGCAGTTTCGCCCATCATCACGTCGCTAATCGACCTGATCTCCACGGAAGGAAGAAAACCAGTCTGCTGTGTGGGCCGGCGGAATATTCGAGGCCGACCGTCGGTTCCGGAGGCCAGCAGGCATGAGTAAATGGGGCCCTGTGGCTGCTACCCTGCGCCGCTTGCGAGGTAGGCACCAGTCGCGACGAAGCCCGAGGGGTAGCACGGGCGTAGTCCAAGCGGGGAATACACGTACGAGTCGGTGATCTCCGTGGACCCCACACCAAATAACCTCAGGAGGTCCTCGCGCTGGCTGATGCGGGGCCTGCTCTGGCTTCTGGTAGCACTGGTCGTGGGGGCTGTGGGGTTGATCGTTTGGCACAACCATGACGAGCGGAGCTCGGCAGCACCTGACCAGCCGATAGCGGTCACCGTCGAGCTGCGCCACCTGGGGCCAGTGGTACCTCGAGACTTCACGGGGCTTTCCTTTGAGATGTCGAGCCTTCCGCTGATCGCTCGCTATGCGCACATGGGCAACTTTGTGGCGCTGCTGCGCTCACTCGGTCCTGGCGTCATGCGCTTCGGAGGGATCTCGGCCGACTGGACCTCGTGGACTGGCATGTCGCGGACAGGTCCTCTGTGGCCCGCGACCGCCGTTACGAATGAAGACTTTCGCTCACTCGCGGAGCTGACGCGAAGGACAGGTTGGCAGGTGCTACTCGGACTCGATCTCGTCCACGACAAACCGCAAGCCGCTGCCCAGGAGGTAGCCGACGCGCGAGAGAACCTGCGGGGACGGCTCGCCGGCATCGAGATCGGCAACGAGCCAAACGCGTATGCCCACCATGGCCTGCGGCCTCCCACATGGGCCTTCTCGCCATACCGCAACGAGATTGACACCTACCGCCGGCTGATCGACGCGGTCTCGCCGGACGTCGCACTGGCAGGCCCCGACGTGTCCGGGTCGGGCGGTCGAGCGATCCCCGACTGGGTCCGCCCCGAGGCAGTGCAAATACGCCCCTCGTTGCTGACTGGACACTATTACTCGCTCGGTTGCCACGATGCGCGCCCGCCAAGTATCGAAAGGCTGTTGAGCAGGCAGACGCGTGAAGGGATGGAACGATCGCTGCGCGCATACGCGTCGGTCTCGCACGCCACCGGCATACCATTCCGTGTCGACGAGACCAACAGCGTCTCCTGTGGCGGCCAAACCGGTGTAAGCAATAACTTCGCGTCGGCCTTGTGGGCGGTCGAGTTCATCGTTCATGCGATGGCGTCCGGGGTCGCAGGGGTAAACCTGCATGGCCACCTCGAGAACTGCGGCGGATATGCACCGCTGTGCGCCACCTCACGATCGCGATTGTTCGCGGGCCGGCTACGCCCACAGCCAGAGTGGTACGCACTTCTTTTCACCAGAGCCCTCCTCGGCGATGTCGCCGTGCGGGTGCAGAGTTCCTCCCACGATCCCCACTTGGACACAACCGCCTTCGCGAGTCCTTCCGGTGCCGTTCACGTGGTGATCGTCGACAGCGCGCCCGCGGGATCGCGCACCCAGAAGATACTGCTCAAAGTCCCCGGTCGATACACAAGCGCACGTGCCACGATACTTACCGCCCCTTCGCTCACAGCGACCTCAGATGTGACACTGGGTGGCCGAACGATAGCCGCCAATGGGACATGGCGTGGACCCAAGGAAGTGCCAGTCTCACTCAATCGCGAATCGATGGCGACGATCGACGTCAAGCCTTCCAGCGCGATGTTGATCAGTGTTTATCGCAGGTGAACTCCACCCACATTCGCGTTGATCGTACGGTCCAGAGTAGATATTCAACGCCCGCCCAAGGAGATCAAATGGCCCCCAATTTGTACTTGGTTCGACGGCTCGCTTTGGCACCCGACTCCCCGAGCATCGCGGGAGATCCGCGCCAGTATTCAACGGACTGATCTAAATCTCACGGACGCCGGGAAATATGGTCGTCTCGATTTCAGGCAAGCCAGTCGGTGGCGAGAGTCGCATAAATGACCTGGTCTATGTAGCGGCCGCCTACCCGCTCGGCTGCGCGCGCAACTCCCTCTTGGGTAAATCCGAGGCGCTCGGGAATCGCTCGACTGCGCGGGTTATCAATGCCTGCGCGAATCTGAACGCGGTGAAGTCGCCACGTCCCAAACGCGTGATCGACGAGTGCTCGGACAGCGTTGGTCATGGTGCCGTGGCCTTGCGCCGATCCGGCCAACCAGTAGCCGATGCTGGTTGAACGATGCTGCCAAGCGATGCCGTGGAAGCCGACGATCCCCACGATCTGGCCGTCATCGATCACCGCAGTTTGAAAGCCATCGTTCCTCGCCAGCTGTTCACGTGTGCCCCGGATAAAGATCAAGGTGTCATCGATCGTCTGGGCCGCCGCCCACGGCATCCAGCGCGCCAGACGATCACGGTTAGTCTCGATGACCGAGTACAGCTCCTGCAAATCTGACTCCTCGAGAAGACGCAGCCACCGTCCCGTAGGCAGCTGGATTCGCAAGCTGCATGTTCGATTTCCTGCCACGGGATCCAGGCTGGCCCAGTTCTCGCGCTCGAGGGCGTAAACGATGACGGGATAGCCGAGCAACACATCCTCGCGGGCAGGCTCAAAGCCAAGTCGCTGCGCAACCCGTATTGAGCGTGTGTTCTCTGGGTTGATCATGGCGGTAGTGTAAGGAATAGGCAGGGTCTCAAAGCCCCAGTTCAGGCAGGCTCGGCCTGCCTCCGTCGCGTATCCGTGCCCCCACGCGTCACGGCCCAGCAACCATCCCGCCTCGGTCTCCTGGAACTGCGGCCAGTACCTCAAACCCACCCGACCGAGCAACCGGCCGCTTGACCGGTCGAGAACCGCCAACAACCCATGACCGCGCTCTCGCCATTCTTGCTCGTTGGCCTGCAGTCGCTTCTCTGCCTGTACGCGGTCAAGCGCCTGCACGAAGCGAACGACCTCGGGATCGCGATGCAACTCGGCGAACTCGTCAAGGTCGGCCATCGCAAGCCGCCGCAACACCAACCGCTCGGTTTCGACTAGCACCCGTGCAGCGTATGGCTTACCGATCGGTGTTTACGAGCAGGTCAACCTATCGTTGGCGGTTCGCTTTGCCAGTCGGCTACTGTTACCGCTTGACTGAGCGGGATTTCGTTGTACGGGCGGGTAGCCCACTGGAGGCTTCGGCCATCCTCGAGCTATGGCAACTGGCTCGCAGCGAGCACGCAACCACCACCGATCGTCTCGAGGATATGCAGCAGCGAGGTTGTCCCGGGGCGTGTAGAAGTTCGTAGGTGGCGGTTCCTCCGCCTCGTCCGGTCCCGCTGGGACCGTGGCGAGTGCAAACAAGTCCATCGAGACGAGAGGAACCGCCATGAGAACCGTAGAGCAGGAGCAGGACGCACGCCCTGGGAGGGTTTTGCCGCCAGGGGTGCAGGATGCGCTGGGGGAGCTGGCCAGCGCCGCGAAGGACGGGCTGCTGGCGCTCAGCGTGGGTGTCGGACTGGGGGTGTTGAGCGAGATGATGGAGGCCGAGTTGGATGAGGTCGTCGGCCCCAAGCACGCCAGGAGCCCGGCGCGCACCGCGGTGCGTCACGGCCACACTGACGGCGAGGTGACCCTTGGTGGCCGGCGGGTCGCTGTGAAGCGCCCCCGTGCCAGGACCACGGATGACGAGCACGAGGTGCCGCTTGGGACCTATCAGTATTTCGCTGACCGTGACCCCCTGACGCGAGTCGTTTTGGAGCAGATGCTCGCCGGGGTCAGCACACGCCGTTTCACACGGACCCGTGAGCCCGTCGGTGAGCAGGTGAGCGCTGGTGAGCGTTCGGCGTCGAAGTCCGCGGTCAGCCGCGAGTTCGTCGGCCGCACGCGTGAGCATCTGGACGCGTTGATGAGTCGTGATCTCGCTGACGTGCGCCTCGCGGCGTTGATGGTGGACGGGATCGAGCTGAAGGGCCGCTGCTGCATAGTCGCCTTGGGTGTCAGCACCGACGGGGTGAAGCTCCCGCTGGGGTTATGGGACGGCTCGACGGAGAACAAGACCGTTACCGCGCATCTCCTCGCCGACCTCGTCGGCCGTGGCCTGGACGTCGAGCAGGGCGTCCTTGTCGTCCTCGACGGCAGCAAGGCGCTCAGAGCGGCCGTTGACGAGGTCTTCGGCCCGGTGCCGGTGCAACGCTGTATCCGCCACAAGGAACGCAACGTCCTCGATCACCTCCCCGAACGCGACCGGCCCGCTGTGAAGGCGCGCCTGCTGCGAGCGTGGGCAAGCGATAATCACAAGCTCGCGCTGGAAGGTTTGCGGGGCCTCGCCGGCGAGCTGGAGCACTCCCATCCCGGGGCCGCCGCGTCCCTGAACGAGGGGCTGGAGGAGACCCTGACCCTCACCCGTCTGGGGATCCGCGGACGATTGAAGAAGACCCTCACCTCGACGAACCCGATCGAGTCGATGATCGAGATCATCCGCCGCAGCTCCCGCAACGTCAAGCGCTGGCAAAACGGCGACATGTGCCTGCGCTGGACAGCCGCCGGGATGCTCCAGGCCGAGACCCAGTTCCGCAAGGTCGTCGGCTACTCAGACCTCGCGAAGCTCGCACACGCCGTCGAACGCGATCTCGCCGCACAGCAAGCATCCACACAGCGCGCCCTCATTCACACCACGACCCCGGAGGACACGCGTATCGCAGTCACTGTGTAACCATCACACCCGGACCGCCACCGCAGACTTCTACAGCGAACGGGACAACCTCTGCAGCAGCTGCTCGCCAAGGCACCCGGGAGTCTGCTCGTAGCCGACGGCGACGGCGAGATCCTCGGCGTGTTGATCGCCGCGTGGGACGGATGGCGGGGCAGCATGTATCGACTGGCGGTTCGCTTCGAGCATCGCCGTCGAGGCATCGGCCTGGCGCTCGTGCGAGCAGGCGAGAAACACTTGCACCATCAAGGGGCTCAAAGGATCACAGCCCTCGTCGGGTATGAGGACGAGGTAGCCGCAGCGTTCTGGGAGTCTGCCGGCTACCCGCAGGACCGCGAGATCGGTCGCCGCGTCCGCAACCTGTAGCCATTCCTTGCCGTGCTAGTGAGAGCCGCGCCAATAGCGGACCCACGCGACGTCGCAATAGAAGTCGAGCACCCAAGTGAGCTGTCTCGTCCGTGTCCGGCCGTCCCACGCCCATTCCGCGCGCTCAGAGAAGCGGCGTGCACAGGTGTTGATCGCCGCGCGGCGCTGGCAAGCTTGACGACGCTCAAAGCGCGGTAACGAGGGCTAGGGCGAAGCCATCGTGGCCCTTGGCGCCGACCATCTGGATCGCCGTCGCGCTCACGCGCGGCTCGGCCGCCAGCATCTCGTAGAAGCGCCGCACGCCAGCCGCCACCCCACCGTCACCAAAGCTGGGGGCCTCTACATCTGGGTCGAGGATCGAGCCGGCACGCACGACGTTGTCGCCGATGATCAGCGTGCCTACGCGCGAGAGCTTCAGCGACCACTCCAGATACCCTGGGTAGTTCTGCTTGTCGGCATCGATGAAGATCAAGTCGAATGGTCCGACGCCCTCCTCGTGCAGTTCTGGCAAGGTCTCCAGGGCTGGACCGACGCGGATCTGCACTGTGTCCGCTAGGCCGGCGCGCGCGATGTTCGCATGAGCAAGCTCGGCATAGCCTGGGTCGCGCTCGAGTGTGATCAAGCGTCCGCCCGCCGGCAACGCACGGGCAAGCCAGATCGTGCTGTAACCACCGAGGGTGCCCAGCTCAAGGATGTTGTGTGCGTCTTGTATGCGCGCAAGCAATTCCAACATCTTGCCCTGATTAGGGGTGATCGCGATCGGCGGCAGGCCGGCGGCCTCACCAGCGGCGAGAGCCGCGTCCAGCGCTGCGTCCGGTGGGAGCAGCTGCTCACAGATATAGCCGTCTATGGTGCTCCAGAGTTCTTGACTCATGCTCCCGCAACGATAAGCGAGTCCACCGACACTTGCACCAAGGCCGACAAGCGGTCCCAACCACCTACGTCTGGAAGGTCTTCTCAACCCGGACAATCGATCCAGCGATACATCAGCCCATCGCGAAGCTCATGGTAGGAGGGAGGAGCCGGCGGTGGATCGCCAGAGAGCCGCGCGATCACCTCGTCCGTACCGTGCAGCTGCTCTTCGGCCGCGGTGCTCCAGTGAACGTCGGGATGCAGCAATCGCCGCAGGCACGCCCAGTTGCGACGCTCGATTGCATCGAGCACATCGCATACCGCGGGGACCTGCTCCGCCATGCGCGCAAATGTTAGAACACCAGCCACCAACTCCCGGCCCACCGTGCGCGATTCACGACGCCCCGAGACGGCCGCTGCCGTTGCGCTCGTCAGACTCAGAGTTCGATCGCCGCACTACCCATAAAGCGCCCCGCACGTAGGTCCTCAAGTGCTTGCCCAGCGTCCTCCAGCACGTAGGGACGAACGTCGGTGCGGACTGGCACCTTCGGCGCGAGCTCGAGGAACTCCCTAGCGTCGCGGCGCGTGAGATTGGCGACCGAGCGAACAGCGCGCTCGCCCCACAGGATGTCATAGGGAAAGCTCGGAATATCGGACATGTGAATGCCGGCGCACACGACCACGCCGCCCTTTGCCAGCACGCGCAGAGCCTGCGGCACGAGCTCGCCGGCGGCTGCGAACACGATCGCTGCGTCCAGCTGCTCGGGCGGCGTCGCGAGCGAGTCGCCCGCCCACTCGGCGCCTATTCCGAGCGCAAACGCCTGTGTCCGCTCATCTCCCTGCCGTGTGAAGGCGAACACGCGCCTGCCCTGAAAGCGTGCAACCTGGGCGACGATGTGCGCCGAGGACCCGAATCCGTAGAGACCGATGCGCTCGGCATCGCCAGTCATCCCCAATGCCCGGTAGCCGATCAACCCGGCGCACAGCAGCGGCGCAGCCTGAAGGTCTGGAAAACCATCGGGCAGCGCAAAGCAGAAGCGCTCACTCGCGACGGTGAACTCGGCAAAGCCGCCGTCGATGTCGCGCCCAGTGAAGCGCGCCAGGTCACACAGGTTCTCCCGACCGCTGAGGCAGTAGCGGCAGCGACCGCATGTCCACCCCAACCAGGGGATGCCAACGCGGGCGCCTGGCTGAATCGTCTCCTTCTCAGCGTCAGAGTCCTCCGTCTCGCCGCCCCCGTCGTGCGCCCCGCGTCGCGACTCACTCTCTGTGTCCGGCTCGCCGCGCGCCACCACGGTGCCCACGATCTGATGGCCGGGCACAATCGGTGGATGGGGTATTTCAACCTCCCCGTCGAGCAGGTGCAGGTCGGTGCGACACACACCGCACGCGTGCACCCGCACAAGGATCTCACCGGGCCCCGGGCGCGGGCGCCGAAGCTCTGAGAGGCGCAGCACGCCGGGGTGCTCAATCTGTATCGCGCGCATCTCCTCGATCATGCCAGTCACTCCTATAGTGACCTTCAGTAGAGACTACGGAGCTCGTGCAGCTGCTTGCAACGATGATCGAAGGATCGGTCCGGGTGAGACTAAAGCCATGAACAATCGGCAGACCCTTGTCCTGCTAGGCGCACTGATCGGCCTCGCACTACTGCTCGCTGGTTGTGGTAAATCCTCAGGCAGCATGTCCACCAGCTCCTCGACGAGCAAGAGCGCAGAGACGAAGTCGAGCACGTCGACCGTGCCATCCACGACGGCCCACACACCCACCTCCTCGACATCGATGGGCAGGCGATCTGGAGGGAGGCGCATACAGCGCGCGCACGCCGTGAGATCGTCGACTTCATCTTCCAGCGCCACCTGCTGCTAAGCACACTCTCAGCGCGAGCAAATGTGGAAGTACACGGCAAACGAATTCGTCCACCTTGGCGGCTCGGAGCTAGGCATCTTCCAGGCCAACGTGTCCGACCCGACAGCCTCAATCTTGCCCGCCTCGATCGTAGGGCAGATAACTGCCCGCTCCGATGTTGCTCACGCGACGCCGTTGCTGCTGATGGTGGAAACCATCAAGGCCGAGCCTGCGGCCGTCGTGTTTGGAGCCGATCCCAGCGGTTTTTTCACTCACAACCTCGTTCTCGTCAAGGGTATCCGTCCGCACTCGGCCGCACACGAAATACTTGTGGGGGACCGCCTCGCCGAACAGTTGCACCTTGCTCCCGGAACCACACTTACCGTTAAGGGACGCGCCTTTCGGGTCGCCGGTGTCTACAACTCCGGCGTGCTATTCGAGGACTCGGGCGCCGTGCTGGCGATCGAACAGGCACGGCAATTGACCGGGCGCTCCGGGGAGGAGACGGACATTGTGGTGCAGTTGACGTCGGGAGCGCGCTGCTCGTCGGCGTGGCGATCGGCGTGCTCGGCAGAATCTACCCAGCATGGCGGGTAACTCGCATGACACCGCTAAAGGCGCTTGCCGGAACCTGAGCGCGCGCGAAACGCGTGTTCGCGCTTGCCCATCTCAGTGATCGGCGCGGCGCCATCGAACTCCTCGGCTGCAATCGAACCCCAGTGGACGCGAGCACAGAGCGGCGCGATCGTTATGGAAATCCCTATCTCGATCCTGCCCATCAGCGTGTAGTCGGGATCCATGGCGAAATATCGCAACACGTTGGCCGACGGTCCGCTCGGCGAGCATCTGCGCTCGATCCTTTTTGCCATATACTCGGGCGTGATCTTGAAGGGTCGCTCGGCCCACAGCATCGCCCAGTCGCGTCGCCAGAAGTCGAACACTTCCTCGGGGGTGACGGGATCTGTGGAGCGGAAGAAACCGGCCTCCACGCAGGCCCGCCAGGTTCCGCGCACGTTGTTACGAAAACATTCACTCACGACCGCGTCCATCGCCTGCACCTGATCGCGGCGGAAACGCTTGACGCAGCCGAAGTCCAAACAGCTCACGCTCCCGTCCTCGTGGAACACGTAGTTGCCCGGATGCGGATCGGCGTTGAAGAGACAGTGGCGTTTGTATGTGCCGTAGACAAAACGGTAGATCGCCTCTGCCCATTGGTCGCGCAGGCCCTGCTCGGCGGTCAGAGCCTCACCGAAGGACAGTCCCCGCACGAGCTCCTGAGTCAACACACGGGAGGTACACAGATCGAGAACCACATCGGGGATATGGATGAACGGATGTCCGCGATAGTAATCGGCAAACTCGGCCTGGTTGGCAGCCTCGAGTCGATAGTCGAGCTCCTCGGCGATGCGAGTGCCCAGCTCGCGGGCTGCGCCGCGAATGTCAAGGCTCAGCTTTTGCGAGGACAAGCCACCCGCTATCAGGCTGATAAACGTCGCCAGCAGCTCCGTGTTCTTCAGATCGGCGACGATCGCCTCCGCCACCCCCGGATACTGGATCTTGACGGCGACCGAGCGACCATCGTGCAACCGCGCGGCGTGTACCTGCCCGATCGACGCGGCCGCGAGTGGCTGCCAGTCGAACTCGGCGAAGGCACTCTCAGCTCGGCAGCCGAGCTCGTGCTCGAGTACCTCGCGGGCCAGCCGCGGCGGCATCGGCGGAGCATCGTCGCGCAGACAACTTAGCGCCGCCTCGTAGACCGACCGGAACTCCTCTGGCACCGCGAGCGTGGTGGCGGGAAGCGAGAGCAGCTGCCCCGCCTTCATCAGCGCGCCCTTGGATCGGCCCAGCAAATCCGCGTAGCGCTCTGCCGCGCGGATGTGAAACTCAGCCCGGTAGGCGTCGGCCCTGTCGGCATCCGTCAGCCTGGTGCGCAGCCCAAGCACGACCGCCTCGCCAGCAGTACGCGCGGTCAAACCGACCAGCGGGGCGGTGCGCCGCATTCTCCCCCCCACGATGCCATCGTCGCTCGCGTCGAATGCATCCGGAGGATGCGCGAAATCGGACACAACCATTCTCCCCTATGGTCAGACTTTACTGACTGAGCCTAAGCGTATACTTAGGAGTGAGGTATGTCAAGCACGACCCGAGAGCGCATCATCGACCAGGCGATGTATCTGTTTGGCCAGCGTGGCTACGCAGCTACCAGCATCGCAAAGATCGAGCAGGCCGCTGGGCTCACTCCTGGAGCCGGTGGGCTCTACCACCACTTCGAAAGCAAGGAAGCCGTGCTGGCCGCGGGGATCGAGCGCCAACTCGCTCGCCTGGGAGCGCTCCGTGAGATCCGCGGCGTGCTCACCCCGCTAGGAGACCTCAAAGCCGAACTGATCCTGATCGCCCGCTACATCCTCGCCGAGCTCGACAGCGAGTCCGAGCTGCTGCGGATTCTCGCCTCCGAAGCGCGCAGCCGCCCGCAGATATTGACGGCTGCCGTGGACCAGCTCGTGAACTCCACATTCCAAGGCTTCGCCACCTGGATCGACCAGCGTGCTGAAGATGCGATACCAGAAGCCAGGGCGAAGGCGATTGCGGCAGTCGGACTTGGGGCGCTGCTCTCCTCCCGCCTGCTGCGCGACGTTCTCAACGTCCCGTCCCCAGTAGAGGACGAAACCCTGCTCGACACGTGGGTTGAGCTGATGCTGGCCGCGCTGGGCGAGCCACTGTCCGAGAACTAGCCGGAGGGCCCGCGCGACCGAGGGCTGGTGGCAGTGGCCCGGCCTGTGCAGGGTTAATGAAGTGGACCTTGAGTTCGAGGTAATCGTGCCCCAGAGCCAGCAGCGCTGATTAATGCTGGATGAGGCGACGCGCCAGACTTACTCCGAATGCACGATCTCCGACTTGAGATTTTGCCCCGACGACGCCGATCCACTGGAATACATCGAGGCGCACTCCGTGTTTGATAGACATCCGAGCTATAGCTACCTCGCGCGAGAAGCAGCTGACCCTGCTCGCAGCCGTGCTCGGTACGAGCGTCGTGTTCCTCGACGCGACTGTAACGAGTGTCGCTTTGCCGGCGATTCGCGGCGATCTTGGTGGTGGTCTGGCGGGCCAGCAGTGGGTGACCAACGCGTACTTGCTGGCGCTCGGGTCGCTGTTGTTGATTGGTGGATCGCTTGGGGATGTATTGGGTCAGAAGCGCGTGTTCTTGGTTGGCGTTGCCGGATTCGGCCTCACTTCGACTCTCTGCGCAGTCGCGTCGTCGATCCCCGAGTTGTGCGTGTTTCGGTCGATGCAGGGGGTGTGCGCGGCGCTGGTGACGCCCAGCGCATTGGCGGTGATCATCCATGTATTTCCCGAAGATGAGCGGGCCAGAGCGATTGGGACATGGACCGCGCTCAGCTCGATCGTCGGGGTTATCGGGCCGTTCGTCGGGGGAGTGTTGATCGCTGCCGGCTCGTGGCGCCTGATCTTTCTGCTCAATGCGCCTCTCGTACTCGTGACCGTGACGCTGATTGCTCGTGGCGTGCCTCCGAGCGCGAGCGCGGGTATCGGCGGGCGTCTGGATTTCCTCGGGGCCATCTTGGCGGCGGTCGCGCTCTCGGGTTCAGTGTTCGCTGTGACCGAGGAGCCGGCTCGTGGATGGAGCACCCTGGTGATCGGTTCGCTCGCGGTAGGGGTTCTGGGAGCGATGGCGTTTATTGTGCACGAGGCGCGAGCTCGGGCGCCGATGCTCCCGTTGAGCTTGTTTCGCGAGCGCAACTTCGCGATCGGAAACGTGGCGACATTGACTGCCTACCTCGGGCTAGGAGGTGTGATCTTTCTGCTGCCTGTATTTCTGCAGGAGGTCAGCGGCTACAGCCCCGTACAGGCGGGGCTTGCGCTTCTTCCAGTCACCTCGCTGATGATCGTGCTCTCTCGCCGTTTCGGCGCCCTCGCGGACCGTATCGGGTCACGGGTGCTGATAAGCCTCGGGGCACTCGTCGCTGCTTGCGGCCTTTTGCTCTTGGTGCGTGTCGATCAGCGCGCCGAGTACGTCAGCCAGGTACTGCCGGCGCTGCTCGTGTTCGGGTTGGGGCTCGCGATGCTTGTCGCGCCCTTGACCGCCACCGTCCTCGGGGCAGTGGAGGAGGATCACGCGGGCATCGCAGCCGCGGTGAATACGACGCTCTCACGCGTCGCGCAGCTCTTCGCGGTCGCTGTGCTGGGAGCCGTCGTCTCTATTGTCTTCGCTGGTCGTGTCGACGCGACGCTACGACAGACCGCGCTCAGTCCCGGCGGCCGCGCGGCGATCAACCACGCCAAGCGACAGCCGCTCGGCTCGCCCAGCCTAACTGGAGTACCCCCCGGCGAGCGGGTTCTCCTACGAGCGACCTTCGAGGACTCCTCCGTGCATGCCTTCCGCGTTGCGGACACGATCGCAGCCGTGCTCGTCGCCTGCGGAGGCCTGATTGCGCTCGCCGGAATCCGTAATCCTCGCCGCAGGGTGGCCGCCGAGCTATGTCCAGCTGGCGCGCTCTGCGGAGCCAGCCAAGAACTCATCAGTACTTGAATCTCGAAACGGGGTTTCGTCGCGTGCTTGTGGGATCCTGCCGCTTCGCGGCCGCGCGATGGTGAGAGCCGAACCGAAAAGGTACCGGTACCCGCGAATGGTAGTGTCCACGATTCGAATCACGGCTGGCATCGCGCGCTCGAATCGCCCGTGTTTGCCTGGGTTCTCGGGAAGATGGCGAGACCGGGACTCGAACCCGGGACACCACGATTTTCAGTCGTGTGCTCTACCAGCTGAGCTATCTCGCCGCAACGTCCGATGCTATCGGCTCGTGCGCCGCCAGGGCTGGCTCACAGGCGCGCGATCCGCACCCGGACGGGTGTGTGCATCACGAGGGCAGCGTCCGACGCCCTCAGCGCGCGGCGCCCTCGAACTCTTCCACCAGCGCAGCGAAAGTGCGCCGCAACCCGTCGCCGATCTCAACCGTTGCCCGCCAGCCTAGCTCGCTCGCCGCGAGGCTCGTGTCCAGACAGCTGCGCTGTAGCTCCCCTGGGCGCAACTCGGCAAGCTCAGGCTCGATGTCTGAGCCGGCTGCTTCCTTCAGCACGCTCCACAGTGTCGCCACATCGGTCTCGACGCCGGTGGCGATGTTGAACGTGCCGCGCGTGCCGTTGGCGGCGATCAGCGCAGACACCACATCCCCCACGTACACGTAGTCGCGCGTGGGCTTGCCGTGGCCGAACATCTTGGGCGTCTTGCCTGTGTGGAGGTGCTCGGAGAAGATCGCGACAACGCCCGCCTCGCCGTGGGGGCTTTGACGCGGGCCGTATACGTTGCCCAGGCGACACACCGCGTGGGGCACACCGGAGGACAGCGACCACGTGTTGAGGTACGCCTCGGCTGCCCACTTCGATGCTCCATAGGGAGCCAGGGGCGCAGGGATGCGCTGCTCGCCCGTCGGCAGCGGCGCCTCGTCGCCGTACAGCGCGCCACCGGTGGAGGTGAACGACACTGGTGCTCCGAGCTTGGTGGCGGCATCGACTACGTTGAGTGTGCCAAGCACGTTGACCGCGCAATCGCGGCCCGGATCGGCCACCGACGCCGTCACCGACGCCTGTGCGGCGAGGTGAAATACGGCGCTTGGGCGAACTTCCTCGAACACCCGGTCGAGCGCCACACGATCGACGATGTCAAGCTCGCACAAGCGCGCGCCGCTGGGCACCTTGGCGGCGCTGCCGGAGGACAGGTCGTCAATCACGGTCACCTCATGGCCATCGGCCAAGAGGGCGTCGACAACATGCGAGCCAATGAACCCGGCGCCGCCGGTAACGATTGCGTGCTTAGACATGTGTGGAAGCCTACTCAGGCTTGCCAAAGAGTGGAGTTTGGGTGGCGGACACGAGTCGAGTTGCGCCCACGTGACCGACGTTTCGCCGCAACCCAACGGAGCCCGACGCTTGAGCCAAACTCCTACCCGCGAGCGAGCAAATAGCGATTCATGGTGGCCATCACCCTGCGCGTGATGGCATCCGCGCGCTGCTCGGTGTCCACGTCGATCTCCCCGCTCTGGCGCAGTTCCTCGATGTGGCGCATTGCGGGAACGAGCACCTCATCCTTGAGCGTCGCCGGATTGATGCCGTCCTCGATCGCGGAGGCGATTGCCTCCTCGGCCAGCTCAGCGTCGCCGAGGCGCATCGCGTCCGTGTAGATCTTGAGCGCACCGACGAGCAGCGAGCGGGGATCCGAGCGCTCGCGCGCACGAGCGTCGGCGCCGGAGCTGCCGAGCACCTCCATGAACGCGTGTAGCAACACCGGGTCAAAGTGGCGATCGGATTCCTCGAGCATCATTTCCACAGCCTTCTCGACTGGGAATGCCTTGCGATACACACGATGGCTAGTGAGCGCGTCGAACACATCGGCGATCGCGACGATCCGGCCCTCGATCGGGATCTCCTCTCTTGCCAGGCCGCGCGGGTAGCCGCTGCCGTCCCAGCGCTCGTGGTGGCTGAGCGCGATTGTCGCGCCCATGTCGAGGATCGAGGAGGAGGAACCGCGCAGCATGCGGTGGCCCTCCTCGGCGTGTGTCTCCACGATCGCGCGCTCCTCGGCGGTGAGCGAGCCGGGCTTTAGCAAGATCGCGTCGGGGATCGCGACCTTGCCCACGTCGTGCAGGGGCGCGGCATGGCTCATGCGTCGGCAAAACTCGACGCTCATGCCAATCGATTCGGCCAAGAGCGTCGAGAAGCGCCCGATGCGCTCGATGTGAGCGCCCGTGTCCTCGTCGCGAAACTCGACCGCCATCGACAGGCGCCGAACAGTCTCTGCCTGCGCGATCTCGAGCTCTGAGAGCGCCCGGCGTAGGTCGTCGTTGCGCTCGTCCACCTCGCTCTGCAGCGCGCGACGACGATCGTCGCCGAGTACCCAGCCGGCGGCGGCGGCTACCAGCACGAGCACAAGCGCGCCGATCACGGTCGGTATGACTCCGCCGAGGGCAAGCGCGGCCACACCGGCGAGCGCTGGAAGCGCTAGCAAGGGTGCCCTGCGTCGCGAGGGCCGCCCATTCGGGCGCCGTCCCTCGGGGGAGGCGTGGTTGGTGCTCGTTCCATCGGCTAGAGTCGGCTCGCCGCCCGCGCCACCTAAGAGCGCGCGCAGTTTGCGCGGCTGAGCCTCCCGCTGGGCGTCCGCCGGCGGTGCCGCTGGATCGCTCGAAGCGAGGCCGTGCGTCAGCGCCACCCGGCGGTGGGGGGTCCTTTGAAAGCCAACCTTTGTGACTTCACGCACGAAAAGCACTCCGTTCTTACGGCTCTTCGTATATTCGACCGCAACTGGCTTGCGCTTGAGTCAACGAAGACGAGCTACGCGAACCGACTCGCATCTTGGGCTCTGTGGACAGCGCGGGAACGTAGGCACACAACCCCTATGCCCGCATTCGGCCTGTCTAAACCTGCTGAGTCCCAGCCGAGTCCGCGCGTCTGCGCTCCCGCGCCGGTGTCGTCCGCCGATCGCCCTCAGACAGCCAACGCGACGTACTTCGTCTCCAGATACTCGCCGATGCCCTCAAAGCCGCCCTCCCGGCCAAACCCAGACTGCTTGACGCCGCCGAAGGGGGCGGCGGGGTTGGACACGATGCCCTGATTAACGCCCACCATCCCCGCCTCGATGCCCTCGACGACACGAAACGCTCGCGCGAGGTCGCGCGTGTAGAGGTAGGCGACGAGCCCATACTCGGTTGCGTTGGCGGCGCTGAGCGCTTGCTCCTCGGTGGAGAAAGCGCTTACGGGTGCTACGGGCCCGAACACCTCCTCGCTCAGGATGCGTGCGTCGGCGGTCACCTCAGCAAGTACGGTGGGCGCGAAGAAGTAACCGGCGCCCGGCAAAGACTCGCCACCGGTCAGCGACTTGGCGCCCCTTCCCACCGCGTCGTCGACCAGCTCGGCGACGATGTCGCGCTGGCGCCCGTCGATCAGTGGGCCGATGTCCACACCCGACTCGGTGCCGCGCCCAACCTTTAGCGCCGCCATGCGTCGCGCCATCCGCGCCGCGAACTCGGAGGCGATCGACTCATGCACATGGAAACGGTTGGCGGCGGTGCAAGCCTCACCCACGTTGCGCAGCTTCGCGATCAGCGCGCCCTCCACTGCGGCGTCGAGGTCGGCGTCCTCGAACACGATGAAGGGAGCATTGCCGCCCAGCTCCATCGAGACGCGCAAGACCTGCTCGGCCGACTGGGCGATCAGCGTGCGACCAACCTCGGTGGAGCCGGTGAACGACAGCTTGCGCGTGCGCGGATCGCGCAGCAGGGGTTCGACGACCGCACCAGAGCGGTGTGCGGTGATGACGTTGAGCACACCCGCCGGCAAGCCCGCGTCCTCCAGCGCCTGCGCGAGCGAGAGCATCGACAACGGCGTTTGCTGGGCTGGCTTGACGACCATCGTGCAGCCTGCAGCGATCGCGGGGGCAATCTTGCGTGTGCCCATCGCGACCGGGAAGTTCCAGGGTGTGACGAACACGCACGGGCCGACGGGTTGGCGCATCGTGAGAATGCGGCCCGCTCCGGTCGTGTTGGTCATATAGCGCCCGTGGATGCGCACTGCCTCCTCGGAGAACCAGCGCAGGAACTCGGCGGCGTAGAGGATCTCAGCGCGGGATTCGCCGAGCGCCTTGCCCATCTCGAGCGTCATCGTGAGCGCGAGATCGTCGACGCGCTCGATCAGCAGTTCATATGCACGACGCAGTATCTCCCCCCGCTCACGGGGAGCGGTGGGCGCCCAAGCGGCCTGCGCGTCGGCGGCTGCGCCAAGCGCATCGAGCGCGTCCTCGGGGGTCGCGTCCGCGACCTCGATCAGCGGCTCGCCGGTGGACGGATCCTCGACCGCGAGCGTGCCCCCACCGCTGGCCGCGCGCCACTCGCCACCGATGTACAGCTTGTTCGGCACGCGCTCCAGGACCGCCCGCTCCTCGGTGACGGTCATCGTGCGGCGCTCAAGCAGTTATGGGATTCCTCCGAACCAGAGTGCATGCAATTCCTCTTGCCAACTCGCTGCGCCGAGATCGCGATCGACTGACCGGGTACGTAACTCCGAGCACGGATGCTCCTCACAAGACCAACTTATCAGCGCTTCCATGCCCTTTCGCGGAGCATGTCAATCGCGGTGTGCACCATGCTGGTGCTGGCGCTGGCAAGCGCACCCGCGTGGGCACGAGCACCGCGCCGAGCACAGGCACCCCACCGAGCTTCCTCTGTCGCGAGGGCTAGGCAGGCAAGTACGGCGCGCGCGGCGACGCTGGTGATCGACGGGGCCGGTGACGGGCACGGCGTGGGCATGAGCCAGGACGGCGCGCTGGGGTATGCCGAACACGGCTGGTCCTACAGCGCGATTCTCGCCCACTACTACACGGGCACAGCGCTCGGGCAGGCGCCTGCCAACACGATCGTCAAGGTACTGGTGGGCTCGAAGGTGAAGAATGTGCCACTGGAAACGTATGTGCGCGGCGTTGTGTCCGCCGAGATGTCGGCCAGCTGGCCGATGGCGGCACTCGAGGCACAGGCGGTGGCGAGCCGTACGTACGCGATCACATCCGACGCGGGCGGGTCGGAATTTGACGTGTACTCCGACGACCGCTCGCAGGTGTTTCTCGGCAAAGCCGCGGAAACTTCCCGCTCGAACGCGGCAGTGGCGGCGACGGCGGGACAGATCGTGACCTATGGCGGGCAGCCTGCGGTCACCTACTTCTTCGCCAGCTCCGGCGGGCACACCGAGAGCGTTCAATATGGATTCCCGGGAGCTACACCGCAGCCGTGGCTGGTGGGGGTGAGCGACCCCTATGACCAGGGAGCGCTGCACCGCTGGACGGTCTCGATGAGCTTCGCCTCGGCGACGTCGCGCTTGAGCGGACTGGTGGACGGGACGCTCGAGGGCATCGAGGTGTTGAGGCGCGGCACCTCGCCACGAGTTGTGCAGGCGGCGGTGCTCGGCTCCAAGGGTCGCACGCTCGTGAGCGGACCAGAACTGGAGGCACGCCTCGGCCTGTATTCGAGTTGGGCGTACTTCAGCGTAAAGACCGCGAAGGGACTGCAACCCGAGCCGGACACAAGCGGGCCGGCAGCGCCGACGCCCGCACCGACGACGGCGCCGACGCCCGTGAGCGGGTCTGGTGGGGCCTCGCCGACGCCCGTAGCGCAGCCAGCGCGCGTGAGCGGCACAGGCGGCGTGAGCTCCGGCTAGCTCGGTGCATCGACGGCCCCGAGTTTCGTCGTGAGCGCGATTGATCCGCGGAGCGGACCGCCGACGCCTTACCCTGACGGGCAATGCAGCAGCCGCTCCTGATCGCCGACGTGCCGTGGTTGCTGTATCGCGCGTACTTCTCGCTGCCCAAATCGATCAAGGGCACGAACGGTGAGCCGGTGAATGCGCTGCTCGGCACCGTGAACGCGCTGCTGTTGGCACTCGAAACGGACCCGCCGCGTGCCGTTGTCGCGTGCTTCGGGGCTGAGCAGGCGCGCTATCGCGTGGAGGCTTATCCCCCCTATCACGCCCACCGCGATCCGATGCCGGCGGAGCTGGCCGAGCAGTGGAAGCGCGCTCCCGCACTGCTTGGCAGCTTCGGTTGGACGATCGCAAATGCCGACGAACTCGAGGCCGACGATGCGATGGGATCGTTCGCGCGCGCCGAGACGGATGGCGGCGGACGGGCGCTGTTGCTCACCGCGGATCGCGACCTGTATCAGGCGGTCGGCGAGCAGGTGGCGGTTTTGGATTTGGGGAAGGGTGGGGCGTGCGTAGCGCTGGGACCGCTCGACGTGCGGGAGCGATACGGCATCGCGCCAGGACAGGTGCCCGACTTCATTGCCTTGCGCGGCGATCCCTCCGACGGGCTGCCGGGCGCACCGGGAATCGGCGCGAAGACCGCGGCACAGCTGCTGCGCGACTACGGCACGCTCGAGGCGCTGCTGGAGGCCGCGGCCAATGACGAGGGGACACTGCGACCGCGTATCGCAAACACACTGAACGAGAATGCCAAGCTGCTGCGCACGTTCAGGCGGGTGGCAACGCTCGTGGAGATTGACGTGACGCTCCCTCCCGACACGCCCACCGACTTTGCTGGCGGCGCGGCGGCCGCGAGGGAGATCGGGATGAAGCGCTTGACAGAGCGGTTGGAGCAGTTGGCAGACCAGGCGCCGTAGCGGCTGGTCTAGGGCGTGAACTTCACTGTGATGACGTCCCCGTCGCGCATCGCGTAGTCGCGCCCCTCTAGGCGCAGGGTGCCGCGGTCGCGCGCGCCCGAGTAGCCGCCGGCATCGACCAGCTCGCGCCAGCCAACTACCTCCGCACGGACGAAGCCCTTCTGGATGTCCGAGTGGATCTGTCCGGCGGCGTTCCAGGCGGTGAGTCCGTCGCGCAGATGCCACGACTGCGCCGGCTTGGCCTCGCCCGCTGTAAAGAACGCAATCAGGCGAAGCAGCGAGAAGGCGCCACGTACAACCCTGTGCAGGCTCGATTCGGACACACCCAGCTCGGCCCGCATCAGGGCTGCTTCCTCCTCCTCGAGCTCGGCCAGCTCGGACTCGATGCGCGAGCTGACAGCCACCACGCCCGCACCCTCGGCGGCGGCGTGCTCGGCCACGACGGCGGGCACCTCCTCTGAGCCCTCGTCCACGTTGACGACGAACAGCACGGGCTTGGCGGTGAGCGCCCCCAGGTCGCGCAACGCGTGCGGAGCGTCCTCGGGCGCCGGCACCCCACGCGCGGGCCGCCCCGCCTGCAGCTCGCCGACCACCTCGCGCAGCCAGGCCTCCTCGGCGATCGCCACGCGATCGCCTCCCTTGGCCTGCTTGGCAACGCGATCCACACGCCGCTCGGCCTGCTCCAGGTCGGCCAGCACCAGCTCGGTCTCAATCGTATCGATGTCGGCAAGTGGATCGACGCGGCCCTCGGGATGGACGACGTTCGCGTCGGTATGCGCGCGCACGACGTGCACGATCGCGTCGGTCTCACGAATGTTCGCCAGGAAGCGATTACCAAGCCCCTCGCCTTTGTGGGCGCCGGCGACAAGACCGGCGATATCGTGGAAATCGATCGTGTCCCACACGATCTCCGAGGCACCCACGGTCTGAGAAACCTCAACAAGCCGCTCATCGAGCACGGGCACGACAGCCACATTTGGCTCGATCGTGGTGAAGGGATAGTTGGCGGCCTCAACTCCCGCCTTCGTGAGCGCATTGAATAGCGAAGACTTGCCCGCGTTGGGCAGCCCCACGATGCCGATACGCGTGCTCATATGAAGCTCACAGTCTGCCTAGACGGACGAGGGCTCCGTCGTCGGCCACTTAGGCGCTGAAGCCGACGCCGCGATCGCTGTCCTCGCTACGGACATACACGACCTGTCCGAGGTCGAGCCGTACTGGCCCTTCCTCGGTTTCGAGCTCGTGCCAGCCACCGGCGCCGAGCGCGTGGTGAAGTGTCTGGAGCTGCTCATCGGTGACACGCAGGGCTAGTACCTGCCCGCCTTGGAAGCCGACGCTCACGCGACGGTGACTCTTGGGCATCAGTGGACCTCCACGGGTTGTACAAGCTCGGTGAGCACTCGGCCGGTGTCCTTTGGCTCGAGAAACGCCACGAGCGCGCCACGGATGCCTACACGCGGGCGCTTGTCGATCAGCGCTTGACCGGCCTCGCTGAGAGCCGCCAGCGTCGCCTCGATGTCGGACACCTGATAGGCGACGTGGTGCAAGCCGGGTCCGCGCTTGGCGAGAAACTTTCCAACGGGAGTGTCGGGGCCGAGCGGCGCCAGCAGCTCGACGTGGTTCTCACCGACATCGAGCAACACCGCCTCGACGCCCTGCTCCTCCACGATCTCACGGTGGGCAACCGACATCTTGAAAGCGTCGCGGTACAGCGCGAGCGAGGCGTCGATGTCCTCGACGGCCACGCCGATGTGGTCGATGCGGTTGAACATGGCTGGCGTCAGTGTATTCGCGGCGCGGCGATCCCGCACACCGGCACACCGACTGGACGGCCAGCGCGACTAGCCGCCCACTGGCGGCGGCGACGGGCTGGCAGGCACGGCGAGCGGCGCGCCAGCGGGCAGCTCCGCCGGGACCACGGCCGCCACCACGCGCAAGCCGACGCCCGGGCGGCGTTCCAGACGCGGCACGCCGGCCATGATCCGCTCGATCGCGTCGCGCTCGAGCACCTCGTTTTCCAGTAGCTGGCCGGCGAGCGCATCGAGCTGGGCGCGATGGGCGAGAATCATTCTGCGCGCCGCGCGACGTGCCTCGTCGATCAGCTCGCGCCGCTCCTCGTCGCGCAAGCGCAATGTCGTCTCCGACAGGCGCACGTTGCCGTCGGGCGTGCGACCAACGCCAGCACTGCCCATTGCGTAGTCGTGCACCATCGAGTGGGAGATGTCGGCCACGCGCTTGAGATCGTCCGAGGCGCCCGTGGTGATCGCGCCGAACACGATCTGCTCGGCCACGCGCCCGCCGACCAGCACGGTCATGTAGTCGAGCAGCTCCTCGCGCGTCTTTAGATAACGATCCTCGGCAGGCAGGTTGAGCGTGTAGCCGAGCGTGCGCCCGCGCGGCACGATCGAGATGCGGTGTACGCGATCGACCGAGGGCAACAGCTCCCCGCACAGGGCATGGCCGGCCTCGTGGTAGGCGACGACCCGCTTCTCGTGATCGTTGAGAACGCGACGGGACTGCACTCCTGCGATCACCCGCTCGAGCGCGCTGTCGAAATCCTGGTCGGTGATTGTGCGCGCTTTGCGCCGCGCGGCAAAGATCGCCGCCTCGTTACAGATATTGGCCAGATCGGCCCCGGTCAGCCCGCTCGTCTGCTGCGCCACCAGGCCGAGGTCCACGTTCTCTAGCGGCTTGTTGCGGGTGTGTACGCCGAGCACGCCCGTCCGTCCCTTCACATCGGGCGGGGTCACGAAGATCTGACGGTCGAAACGACCGGGTCGCAAGAGCGCCGGGTCGAGCTTCTCCAGGAGGTTGGACGCGGCGATCACGACCAGTCGACCGCTCGTGGCGAAGCCGTCCATCTCCACGAGCAGCTGGTTGAGCGTCTGGTCCTTCTCGCCCGAAAGGTCGGCGCCGCGGCGCCCGCCGACGGCATCGAGCTCGTCGATGAAGATGATCGCCGGTTCGTGCTTGCGTGCGATCGCGAACAGACGCCTGATGCGGGCCGCGCCGAGCCCGGCGAACATCTCCACGAACGCGGCCGCCGACTGCGCGAAGAACTGTGCGCCCGACTCGTGCGCGACGGCCTTGGCCAGGAGCGTCTTGCCGGTGCCTGGCGGGCCGTGCAGAAGAATGCCCTTGGGCACCTTCGCGCCGAGCTTCTCAAACTGCTTGGGGTCGCGCAGAAACTCGACAATCTCCTGCAGCTCAGCCTTTGCCTCGTCGACGCCGGCGATGTCCTTCCAAGCGACCGACTGATTAGAGGACGGCTTGATCTGCTGCGGCTTGACCCGCGGCATCACTTTGAGCATGCGGATCATCACGAAGATGATCACCGCGAAGAACACGATCATCACCAGGCCGGACCACTGGTAGGACCATTCCTGGATGTCCGTCACGAGGGATGTAGCTAGCGTCACCATCCGTGGCTCCACACCACCATTATGCAGAAATCACGCGAGAATGCGAACTGCGAGGTCGCGATACATCTCCGCGGCATACGCCAGGTCACGCAGGTCGATGCGCTCATCCGCGGCGTGCATCAGCGCCTGTGTCTGCAGCAGCGACTGGTGGCGCTGGGGGAAGAAGCCGTAAGCGACGCACTCGGGGAAGGCGGCGCGGAAACGATGCGAGTCGGTGAAGCCCGGCATCACCGTGGGCACTGTGCTCGCGCCCGGATCGTGCTCCGATACCCACTGCTCGAGCGCAGCCATCAATGGCGAATCCATCCGTGAGCGGTTGCCGCTCACGCGCTCGGTGAACTCGATCCGCAGCCCGTCGACGTCGCCGAGCACCTGCTCGATCGCGCGCCTCGCGTCCTGCTCTCCCAAACCGGGCGGCACGCGACAATCCACGCGCAGCTCGGCGGCGGATGGAATCACGTTGATCTTCTCCGAGGCGCTGATCCTGGTCGGCGCGAACGTCACGCCGAACATCGGCTCGAACATCGTGAGCAGCCGTGGGTCCTGCTCGCCCAGGCGCGCAAGCGCGCCCGCCGGGTCGTGCTCGTCCTCGCCTACACCGCGCAGGAACGCGAGCGGCTCGGCCGTCGGCTGCAGTTCCGGCTGGCGCGACGCAAACCGCTTCAAGACGGGCGCCATCTTCAAGAGCGCGTTTTCGCCGAGCTTCGGCATCGACGCATGTCCGGCCACACCGCTGGTTGAGACCGTGAAGCGAAACACACCCTTCTCGGCACAGCACACTCCGTAATAGCGTCGGCCACCCAGTTCGAAGTGTGGGCCTGCACCCTCGTTGAGCAACATGTCGCAACGCACCTTCTCGGGGTGGGTCTGACACAGCCACTCCGCGCCCAGCTCGCCGCCGGTCTCCTCATCTACGACGGCCACCACGAGCAGCTCGCCGTGGGCGGGACGCCAGCCCTCGCGCGCCAAAGCCGCAACAGCAACCACCTCGGCCGCTACCTGCGACTTCATGTCGAGCGAGCCGCGCCCCCACATGAAGCCGTCGGCAATCTCGCCAGAGAAGGGGTCGTGCGTCCACTCGTTCGCGTCCGCGAGCACGGTGTCCACATGGCCGATGTAGCACAGGGTTGGACCGTCCTGCTTGCCTTTCAAGCGCGCCACCAGGTTCGGGCGCTCCGGGGTGGCGCCGAGCAACTCACACTGAAAACCGGCATCGGTGAGGATGTCCCGCAGATACTCGACAGCCACGCGCTCGTTGCCGGGCGGGTTGACCGTATCGAAGCGGATCAGCCGCCGAAGGACTGCTGTCGCGTCGGCCGCGAGGTCTCCGCTGGCGGCAGGTCGTCCTGCTGAAGCGGCATCTCCCGGTCCATCCATTCCGCGGATCGTACGCCACTGGGCAAGCGCGGACAGGCAGCGAGCAGAGCTTGTGTATAGGGATGGGTCGGGCGCTCCAGCACTTCGCGCGCGTCGCCCAACTCGACGATCTTGCCCGCATACATAACGGCGATCCGATCGGCGATCGCTTCGACGGTGCTCAGATCGTGGGACACGAGCACATAGGCGCACCCGAGCCGCGCTTGCAGATCGGCGAGCAGTTCAATCACTCCGCGGCGGATCGAGGCATCGAGCGAGGACACGGGCTCATCAAGCAACAGCAGACTCGGATCGCCGGCAAGCGCGCGGGCGATCCCGACGCGCTGACGCTGCCCGCCAGATAGTTCGTGCGGATAGCGCGCCCCGTGCGCGGCACTCAGCCCGACGCGCTCGAGCAGCTCAACGGCGCCGGTGCGCACCTGTGTCCCTGTCCGTCCGCGAGCACCCCGCGGGGCGCGCGCTTGCAGTGCCTTCTCGAGTGTGGCCCCCACCCGACGGCGCGGGTTCAACGATGCCTGCGGGTCCTGGAACACGACACCGAGATCACGGCGCAGCGCGGCAAGCTCGCCCCGACGCGCTCCCGCGAGATCGCGGCCGCGCAAGCGGATCGCACCGCTCGTGGGCTCAAGGAGCCGCGCGATACAGCGCAGTGTTGTCGTCTTGCCGCAACCCGACTCGCCCACAATCGCAAGCGTTTCACCCGCGCTCACGCTCAGTGATACGCCATCGACAGCCTGCACGGCAGCTGCGCGTGCACCGCGGCCGGGATAACTGACGCACAACTCCTCGATTTCAAGCACCGGCCGCTCCTGCGGTGAGGAGCCGACGGGGTGCAGCGGACGGGGCCGCGGCGGCGGCACGAGCGCGCGCAGCAGCTCGCGCGTGTAGGGGTGCTTCGGCTCATACAAAACCTCCTCGGCAGCGCCCTGCTCGACGATCTTCCCGGCCTGCATGACCGCGATCCGATCGGCAATATCTGCGACGACTGCGAAGTCGTGCGTGATGAGCACAATGCTGAGGCCCTCACGCTCGCGCAGCTCCTTCAGTTGGGCGAGAATCTGTGCCTGCACGGTTACGTCGAGTGCGGTAGTCGGCTCGTCCGCCAGTAGCACTTTCGCGCCAAGCGACAGCGCCATCGCGATCATCACACGCTGGCGCTGACCGCCTGAGAGTTCGTGTGGGTAGGCGCGCACCCGCTCGCGCGCCCGCGGAATGCCCACGCGCTCCATCAGCTCACCGGCGCGGTCGAGCGCCTGCGCCTTGGACACCAGCGGTTTGTGTGCACGAATCTGCTCCGCGATCTGATCGCCAACACGATGCACGGGGTTCAAGGAGGACTGCGGGTCTTGGAAGACCATCGCCAGTCGCGCGCCGCGGATGCTGCGTAGGCGCAACTCCGAGGCGCCGATCAGCTCATCGCCCTCAAGGCGTGCACTGCCCGCGATCGCCGTGTTCGGGCCGCGCGTGAGGCCCATCAGCGTGCTTGCACACACCGACTTGCCCGAACCCGACTCGCCGACGATCGCCAGCACCTCGCTGGGGTGCAGCTGGAAGGACACGCGGTCCACCGCGGTCAAGCTTCCCGCTCGCGTGGCGAACGTCACGCTCAAATCGCGCACGTCGAGCAAGGGCTCGCGCTCGGGCTGGTGGGAGAGCGAACCGACTGGGTGCTCGCCTGCCGATCGTGCGGGTTGCGCCCCTGGGGGCACAGGCAGTCCCTCCGAATTCATCCCGCCAACCTGACGCGCGGGTCGAGCACCGCGTAGGCAACGTCCACGAGTGCGCTGAGTACGACCACCGCGCACGCCACCAGCATCGTGATGACCATCACCGGTGGCACGTCGAGACGGCCAATCGACTGTGCCGCGTACTCGCCGACGCCGCCGAGGTTGAACACCGACTCCACCAGGATTGCGCCGCCGCCGATCACCCACGCGAAGTCCAGACCCCACAGGGTGACGATGCCCATCAGCGAATTGCGCAGCACGTGGTGGATGAGCACTCGCTGCTCCGACAGGCCCTTCGCACGTGCGGTGCGCACATAGTCCTCGCCCATCGTGTCGAGCACGTTGGCGCGCAACACACGCGAGTACACACCGATCGACACGACCGACAGTGCGATCCACGGCATCAGCATGTGCGTGAACCAGCCCCATGGGTCGCTGGTGAGCGGCACATACCCTTCCAGCGGCAGCAGGTGCCACTCGTAACCCAGCCAGTAGAGCATGATCGCGCCGAGGAAGAACACCGGCATCGAAATGCCGCCCAGCGCGAACACGGTCAGCACGCGGTCGAGCAGGCGCCCGGCATACGCCGCGCTGAGCAGCCCGAACAGCACCCCGAACAACAGCCATGCGACGCCTGCCCCGATGGCCAGCGAAATCGTTGGCGGCAGGTCGCGCACGATTTCCTGCTCGACGTTCACCTGTTGGCTGTAGGAGATGACGCTGCCGTCGAGCACCTGCTCCATCGTCTTCACGTATTGCACGTAGATCGGCTTTTCAAAGCCCCACTGCCGGCTGATGTCGCGTACCTCCTGGGGGCTCGCCAGGCGTCCGGCCATGCGCAGCGCCGGATTGCCGTCGGGGATCGCCTGGAAGATCAGGAACGTGAGCACCGTGATCGCGAACAGCACCGCGATCAGCGATCCGACGCGGCGGACGATAAACCAGGCCACTACAGCCGCCCCCGCATAGTGCTCTTTGGATCGAGCGCGTCGCGCACCGCGTCGGCACACACATTCACAGACAGCACGCACAACACGAGCATTAGTCCCGGCACAAGCACCAGGTGGATGGCGCCCGGAATCAGGCGGATGCCGTCGGCGAGCATCGTGCCCCACGATGGATTCGGGGCCTGCACGCCGGCGCCAAGGTACGACAGGGCGGCCTCCAGCAGGATCGCGTTGGCGACCATCAGCGGCACGAACACGACGATCGTAGAGGCGAGGTTCGGAAGGATCTCCTCGACCATCACACGAACGGGCGACACTCCCATTGCCCGAGCGGCATCGACAAACTCACGCTCGCGCAGCGATAGCGCCTCGGCGCGCAACGGCTTGGCAACGTAGGGGAAGCACACGATGCCGATCACGAATGCCGGCAGCAACAGCGAGCCGCTGTGCAAAGTGAACAAGCCGAGATCGAGCCCGCCGACCGCGAGCGACACACCGAGCGCGACGCCGAGCAACACGGCGGGATAGGCCCACACGAGGTCGAACAAGCGCGAGAGCACACCGTCGGTGAGGCCGCGCATGTAACCGGCGAGCGTGCCGAGCACGATCGCGAGCAGCATCGTTATCAGCGTCGCTATCGCCGCTATCTCAAGCGAGTTGCGCCCTCCGTACAGCAGCCTGACGGCCACGTCGCGGCCGTTGGAGTCGGCGCCGAGGAAGAAGCGTGCTTTCCAGGTCGGCCCGATTGGCACGCCCCGCACGGACACGACATCCACGCGTTTGCCGCCGACGCTGACGGTTTCGGTGATGTGGTTGGTGTTTGGCCCGGTGTGGGCGATGTCTTTGGCATACACCGGCGCGAGCAGGCACAGCACGACGATCGCCACGAACAGCGCAGCGAACGCGGACGCGACCTTGTTGCGCGCAAGCACCTTCACAAGTTCATCATCGCCAGCGTCCCCACCCGCGCTTTAGTCATGGGAGCGCCGTCGCGGCTACCCAAAGCTAGGGCGATCGGTCCAGTGGATGCCAGACGCCACACGCGAGCGGAGGCGTGCTGGTTGGGTGGCGGGTGGCGCCGCTGGACGGCCGCCCCTACTTCAGTTCGAGCGTGCTCCAGTCGTTGCCATACACGGGGTGGAACACGGCCGCCTTGAAGTTGACCTTGTTGGAGAAGAACTTCGGCACCTCGTCGTAGCCGAACACCGCCATGTATGCCTTCTTGGCGGTGTATTCGTCAAGCGCCTGCCAGCGGCCGACGACTGTGCTCAGCTGCGAGGAGGGCACCGGGCCGAGCGTGGCAAGTTCGCTTTGGATGTGCGGATCGTCGACCTGGCTCTGATTGTGATTTTCCTGCGGTGAGATCGACTTGGCGTCGAGCAGCTGGTAGAAGTCGATCGGGTTGGGGAAGTCCTGGCTGTAGGAGAGCCAGCCCGTTTGCACTTTGTTGGAGATGTTGCCGATCGTCTGGTAGTACTGGGCGTCGGCGACGATCTTCTCGCTGGCTTTGAACCCGATCGCATTGAGCATGCTCGCGTAGTAGTCCACGAATTCCTTGTGCGGCGCGCGCGATCCGCCCCACACGGTCACCGGCGCGCCCTCCAGACCAGCCTGGCGCACCAGTTCCTTGGCCTTGGCGATATTGGGTTCAGCGGTCGGTTCGCCGTACGGGCACTTACCACTCGGATGACCGGGCATACCGGCCGGCAGGAAGAAGCATGCGGGATCGAGCATCCCGCTGTCCAGGCGTTGCAGCGCCTGGCGGTTGAGCGCGTAGGTAACGGCTTCGCGCGCCAGCGGATTGTCAAACGGCGCTTCTTTGGTGTTCAGGAAGAAATACTCGCCGGAGACTGTGGGCTCCTTGGCATAGCGTTCCTTGGCTTGGCTTTCGACCTGTGTCAGCAGCGTTGGCGGGATCGTGTCGTTGTAGTCGAACACGTCGGCGCTGTTGTCGAGTACCTGCTCGGCCTCGGTCTGGTTGTTGGACACGATCCTCACGTCCACGTTCACGTGTCCTGCCGGGATGCCCGGAATCGCCTCCTCCGACCAGTGGGGGTTGCGCACCATCGCGAAGGACTTGTTGGGCACAACGCTCTCGATCTCATACGGACCGACGCCAGGGGGCGGATCGCCCGAGAGGCTCTTCATCGGCGTGTCGCCGGGAACCAAGCCCGCCGCCGGGAAGGCGAGCACGTTCAGGAACGGTCCGTAGGGCGCGACCAGCTGGATCGTGATCGCGCCGGTCGCGTTGTTGGTGCGAATGCCGGATATCGAGGAGGCCTTGCCTGAGTCGAACGCTTCGGCTCCGACGATGTTTTCTGTGAGGAAGCTCTTGTTGGTCCACCCGAGCTTGATCGCGCGTTCGATCGCGTGAGTGAAGTCAGAGGCCTTCACGGGCGCACCGTTTGAGTAGACGAGCCCTTTGCGCAGCGTGAACGTGTAAGTCTTGCCGCCGTTGGTAACGGTCGGCAGGGTCTGCGCGAGTCCGGCGATCAGCTTGGTTCCCGCTTCGCCTTCGGCGTGCGCGTAGGTGACCAGACCGGTGTATGTGAGCCACGTCGCCTCATACGATTGTGTGGTCGCTCCCAGGCCCGGGTCCAGCGAATCTGGCGGCGTGCCCATCAGTACCGTGGCCGGGCCCGTGCTCGAGGACGTCGAGGAGGAACCGCACGCGGCGATGCCCACAACCAGCGCGATCGCCAGCGATCCTACGATCGCCACTCTGATCGCTGCCCTGAAAACTCCATGCACCTTGTGCCCCCCCATGGGTACGCCCCCTCCTCGCGAACCGGCGAGTCTCGTAATGTGTGCCACCAAGTGCATGGTTCGACAATCCTCCTCGGCACCCTCTCGGGAAACTTGAAGTATTCAAATGAGCCTGGACGCTGCTGAGATAGACCTCCAGGAGGTCGCCGCGCAAGTCGCCAAGGTGCAGCCCCTGTGGGCGCTCTTGCGCCTGGAGGATCGTGCGCGCTATATGCGCCGCATGGCGCAGGCGATCATCGACGAGTTCGACGATCTGCGGGAGACGATCGCTGACGAGCAGCGCCGCCCGCCTACGGAGGTCGCGGCACTCGAGCTGCTGGCCGCCATCGACGCGTTGAAGTGGGTCGCGCAGGACGGGGCGAAGATGCTCGGCGCTCGGCGCGTGGGGGTTCATCGCTCGTTGTTCTTGACCAAGCGCGCCCGCATCGCCTACGAGCCCTACGGCGTGGTTGGCGTGATCGGGGCGGGCAGCGCCCCATTTGCGCAACCGCTCGGCCAGATCGCGGGTGCGCTGCTGGCCGGCAACGGAGTCGTGTTCAAGCCTGCGTTGCGCGCCTCGCTGGCGGGCGAGCAAATCGCACGCGTGCTTGCGCGTGCCGGTCTGCCGGAGGGGCTGGTGCGGGTCGTGCACGGCGGCGGCACGGTAGGCCTCGAGCTCGCGCGCGCGCCCGTGGACAAGTTGCTGTTCACCGGCTCGCCGGCGACAGGCCGAGCGGTGGCGCGCGAGTGTGTCTCGCGCGAGAAGGAGGTAGCGGTCGAGCTTGGCGGCAAGGACGCGATGCTCGTGCTCTCAGACGCCCACGTGGCGCGCGCGGCCTCGGCCGCGCTGTGGGCTGGGTGCGCGGGCGCCGGGCAGGCACGCGGTGCGGTGGAGCGCATCTATGCCACTCCCGAGGTCGCTGAGCGACTGCTGACGAGGCTCGTCGCGGGCGCGCGCGGGATGACTGTTGGGGACCCACGCGAAGCACATGTGGACATGGGCCCGCTCGCCTCGGAGCGACGAGCCGAACACGTGCACGAGCTGGTCGCCGACGCGGTCGCCGCTGGCGCCACACTGCACTGCGGCGGGCCGCTCGGAGGGGCCTTCTACGCGCCCGCGGTGCTCACTGGTGTGACGCACGAGATGCGCCTCATGCGCGAGCCGATCGGCGGTCCCGTGCTGGCGGTGATGACGGTCGGCTCTGTATCGGAGGCGATCGCACTGGCCAACGACAGCGCCTACGGACTCGGCGCCTCTGTGTGGAGCGCCGACCGCTATCGCGCGATGCGAATCGCACGCGAGCTGGATGCGGGGATGGTGTGGCTAAACGATCACCTGCCAAGTCCTGCCGTGTCGCGCGGCCCGTGGGGCGCCGCCGCCGGCAGCGGCCTCGGGCGCACGCTTGGCGAGGCGGGCCTGCGCGCGTGCGCGCAGGAGAAGCTGATCACGTGGGATCCCTCGGGCGTGCGCGGCCTGTGGTGGGGCCCGTATGACGAGCTGTCGGCGCGCGCGGCGAGCACAGCCGCACGCCTGCGCTCCACCCGCGAGGGCGATCGCGAACGCGCCTGGCGTCAGGGCGGCGTCGCACTGGCGCGCGTCGGCCTGCGGGCAATTGGGCGCCGGTGACGTCTGTCGTTATATGAACTTTTTACTCCATTCACGTTAGTAGCTACATTTGGTAGTCACTATCGCGAATCGTTGAATTTTTGTATACAATCCTCCGTCCTCAGGCCCCTCCTCGGCGAGAAATTAGCCCGCAAACACCTAACCTGTAGGGATGCCCGCCCAGGCCTACGCAGGCAAGGAGTGCGTCTGCCAACTGCGCAAGGGGATCTGCGACCAGAGCTGCGTCGCGGACATGCTCTCCACGCCCTTCTATATCGCGTGCCTGAAGCTGAAGGGTCGCCGCTGCCTAGTGGTTGGCGGTGGGGAGATCGGCCTGGAGAAGGTCGAGGGACTGCTCGCGTGTGACGGCGAGGCCACGCTGATCGCCCCCGAGGCCGAGCCGGCGCTGGTGCAGTACGCGCAGGAGGGCTCAATTCGCTGGGAGCGGCGCGTCTACGCCGGACCGCAGGACCTGGAGGGCGTGTTCATGGCGATAGCCGCCACCAACGACACCGACGTGAATATCGCCGTGTACGACGACGCTGAGCGACGCGCGATGCTCGTCAACGTCGTGGACGTGCCACCGCTATGCAACTTCATCCTGCCCGCGATCGTGCGCACGGGACCGCTGGCGATCGCGATCTCCACAGCAGGCGCCTCGCCGGCCCTGGCCAAGCGCATCAAGCGCGAGATCTCAGAACAGTTCGGCGAGCCCTATGCGCAGCTGGCGGTGCTGCTCAACGAGGTGCGCGGGTGGGCTAAGGGCACGCTGCCCACCTACCAGGACCGCAAGCAGTTCTTCGAGGGGATCGTAAACGGCGATCCCGACCCGGTGGCGCTGCTGCGCGAGGGACGAACCCTGAAGGACACACCCTCTGGGGCGCAGGCCTCCCATGACGGGGGGCAGGCAGGTGAGGCTGTCGTGCGCGAGCTGATCGCAAAGGCTCAGAGCGAGCAAGAGCAGCGCCTCGCAACCGTCTGATTTCACATGACGGACCTCGAAGTCCAAGCGGCGCCGCACACAGCGCTCGCGGACAGGCCGGTGGCACTTGCGCTCAGCGGACTGACCCGCAACTACGGCGAACGCGCGGCGCTACAGGACGTCTCGCTGACGCTACCCGCCGGCGACACGCTTGTCGCGTTCGGGCCCAACGGGGCCGGCAAGACGACGCTGCTGCGCGTGCTGGCGACACTGCTGCGACCCCACTCGGGCACCGTCGTCGTACTGGACACGAAGTTGCCCAACGACGCCTGGCGCGTGCGCGGGAGCATTGGACTGCTTGGCCACGAGTCACTGCTCTATCGGGAGCTGAGCGCACGCGAGAACCTGCGCTATCACGCGCGCCTGCACAACATCGGCACGGAGCGCGTCGAGGAACAGCTGAGCGCGGTATCGATGAGCGCCAGAGCGGATGAGCCGGTGAGAACGCTCTCGCGCGGGATGGTGCAGCGCGTGGCGGTGGCGCGCGCGACCCTGCACAGCCCCGAGCTGCTGCTGCTTGACGAGCCCTACGCCAACCTCGACCCGGCGGCGATAGATCTGGTGGAACCGCTGATCGGCGCCGAGTCGGGATGTACACGGGTCGTCTCTAGCCACGATCCGGGGCGAGGCCTGGCCGAAGCGGATCTCGTACTCGGGTTGCGCGGCGGGCGCATGTCGTTGCTGGCGAACGCCGCAAGCGTGGGCACCGACGCGATCGCGGAGTTGTACCGATGAGCGCACCGATCCCTCCCCCTTCGGGGAAGACGGAGCCGCATGCGGCTCCGTCCCGGGCCGCACATGTGCGGCCCGGCCGACCGGTGCATGCACCGGTCGGAACACACGGGCAGAACAAGGTGCATGCGGCGGGCGAGACGGGGCTAGACAAAGTGCATGCAAGGGCCGACGGCCCACATGCGCCGCCCGGAACAGCAAAAGTAGTCCTCGCCCTGCTGCGCAAGGAGCTGCTCGTCGAGTTGCGCACGCTCGAGTCGATTCCGGGAATGTCGCTGTTTGCCGTCACCACGTTCGTGGTGTTTCACTTCGCGCTGCAGCAGGACACCGTCAGCGGGCAGGAGGCCGCCGGCATCCTGTGGGTGACAATCCTGTTCGCTGCGATGCTCGGCATCAACCGCCTGTTCGTGGCCGACGCCGACCAGGGCGGCTTCGACGGATTCCTGCTCGCACCCGTGGACCGCACCGCGCTGTTGCTGGCCAAGGCAGCATCGCTACTCGCCTACCTGCTCGTACTGGAGCTGGTCGCAGTGCCGGCATTCGCGCTGCTATTGCTCGGCCCACCGCTCGGTCAGGCACTACCGGGCCTGCTGGCTCCGCTCGCGCTCGGCGACCTGGGCGTGGCGGCGATTGGCACACTCGTGGCGGCGCTGGCGGTACGCACGCGCGCACGCGACCTGCTCGGGCCACTGCTCGCACTGCCACTGCTCGTACCAGTCGTGATCGGCTGCGCGCGGGCGAGCGCCCCCCTACTTCAGCTCACGCACGCCGGTGGGGTGCCACTGCGCTGGCTTGGCACGCTCGCGCTCTATGATCTTGTGTTCGGCCTCGTCGCCTACGCCGTATTCGACTTCCTCTTGGAGGATTAGGGGTCCCGGCAGACCTCAAACGCCCACTATGCGCAGCCCTTCACTCCGCGCTCTCTCGATCTCAACCGTGCTCGCGTTCTGCGTGTCGCTGAGCCTTGTGTTCTTCTACGCCCCGATCGAAGCCGAAGAAGGGTTCCTGCAGAAGATCTTCTACCTGCACGTGCCACTCGCGATCGTCTCGCTGTTCGGGTTCGTACTCGGCGGGCTGATGGCGATCGCGCACCTGCGCACACGCGACGCGCGCTGGGACCTGCGCTCCTACGTGGTCATCCACATGAGCCTGATCTTTGGCATCGGCGTGCTCATCACCGGCTCGATCTGGGCGCGCGGGTCGTGGGGACACTGGTGGGTGTGGAGCGAGCCCACGCTCGTGTCGTTTTTGATCGTGATGCTGCTCTACGCCACCTACCAGCCGCTGCGCTTCGCAATCGAGGACCCCGAGCGCCAGGCACGCTACGCGTCGGTGTTCGCGATCACCGCCGGCGCATTCGTGCCGATGAACTTCCTCGCCGTGCGCCTGTCGGCCTCCTACCTGCACCCACGCGTGCTCGGCAGCTCCTCCAACCTGCCCGCGTCGATGGGTTTTACGTTCCTCGTCTCGCTCGTGGCGATGGCGCTGCTGTTCGCGACCCTGTGCTCGTATGAGCTGGCCGCCAAGCGCACCCGCATCCTGCTCAAAGCACGCTCTCGAATCCTCGGCTACCAATGACCGCACTGCTCGCCACGACCCTGCCCGAACACTCCAACGACGGCTACGTTGCCGCCGCCTACATCGTGTTCTTCGCGATCGTGCTGATCTACGTGGCGATCATGGCAGTGCGCCTCGGTCGCGTGGAGCGCAAGGTGCGGGAACTGAGTACGCAAGAACGCGAATACCCAGAGGGCACGCAGAAGGAACACACCCTGAAGGGCGCCTCCCATCGCGAGGGGCAGGCGGGCGAGACGGTATGAGCACCCCGATGGGCATACCCAGAGGGCACCCCCAATGACTGGGGGCAGGCAGGTTGACGAGCTGCTCGCACTCGGCATCTCCCACAAGACCGCGCCGGTGGCGCTGCGCGAGCGGCTTGCCTTCACCGAGTCGCAGTGCGTGGAGCTGGCCCAACAGATCGTCGGCACGCCCGAGGCGCACGAGGCGGTGGTCATCTCGACGTGCAACCGCACCGAGCTGTACCTCGTCGTCAGCGGGGCGGGTGGGGCTTTTGTCAAAGCCGAGGCCGACGTGCTGGGGATGCTCGCCCGCCGCGCATCGATCCGCCCGACCGAGCTGGCCGGGGCGATCTACTCACCGCGCAACTGCGACGCGGCGCGCCAGCTGTATCGCGTGACCGCGGGCCTTGAGTCGATGATCGTCGGCGAGGCCGAGATCCAGGGGCAGGTCAAGCGCGCGTTCGAGGCGGCGATGAGCGCCGGCACGACCGGTCCGCTGTCCAACCGTCTGTTTGCCGCCGCGCTCACCACCGGCAAGCGTGTGCGCTCGGAGACAGGTATCGGCGCCAGCCGCGTGAGCGTGCCATCGGTCGCGGTCGACCTCGCCCAGGATGTGCTCGGCGACCTCTCCGACCGCCACGTGGTGATTCTCGGCGCCGGCGAGACGAGCGAGCTGACCGCGCGCGCGCTGGCCGAGCAGGGCGTCGGCACAATTTTTGTGGCCAATCGCCACGCCGACCGCGCACTCAGCCTGGCCCAGCGCTTTGGCGGCTCGGTGGTCGGACTCGACGGGCTGCCCGACCAGCTCTTGGAGGCCGACATCGTGGTGTCCTCCACCTCCTCGCCGCACCCGATCGTAGGCAGCGAGGAGCTCGAGCTGGTGATGGCCCAGCGCGCGGGGCGGGGCGGGCGGGCACCACTATTGCTGATCGACATCGCGGTACCGCGCGACATCGATTCGCGCTGCGGCGATCTCAGCGGCGTGACGCTGTATGACATCGACGACTTGCAGGCCGTGGTCAAGCGCAACCTCGGCGCGCGCGCCGAGGTGATGCCACAGGCACAGGAAATCGTCGAGGACGAGATCCGCCGCTTCGCGCGCTGGCTCGGCCAAGCCGAGACGCTGCCGACGGTTGCCGCCCTGCGTGAGCACGGCAACCGCATCGTCGAGCAGGTACTCGAGGAGAACGCGGGCCGCTGGGAGCTGGCGAGCGAACGCGACCTGATGCGCGTTGAGGCAATCGCGCGCGCGATCCTCAACCGCCTGCTGCACGAGCCCACGATCCGCCTGCGCAGCCTCTCGGAGGAGCGCACCTTGAAGGGCACTCCCCAAGATAGGGGGCAGGCAGGTGTCCACGCAAGCCTGCAGGTTGTGCGCGAGCTGTTCGGACTCGACGAAGAGCCCGCTTCCGTGCAGGGTGACGCGGACACCGAGGGCGCCGAGGCAAACCTAGCCGAGGTGCGATCGATCGAGAGCGCCCGCAAGGGCTCCTAGGGTCTGGAGGCCAGCCGGACGATGCGAATCGGGACGCGCGGCAGCGTGCTTGCGCTCACCCAGGCGCGACTCCTGGCGCGAATGCTCGCCAAGGCGCACCCGGACGTCGCCGAGCCAAAAATCGTCGTGGTGCGCACGCGCGGGGACAGGGCGGCACTCAAGCCGCTCGTGCAAGACAAACCGCCCGTGGAAGACAAGTCGCGCTGGGTGGCCGAGCTGGAGCAGGCGCTGCTAAAGGGCGACATCGACCTCGCGGTGCACTCGGCCAAGGACGTGCCCGGCGACTTTGCCAATGGGCTGGAGTTGCTCGGAGCGCCGTTGCGCGCGGGCGCGGCGGACGCGCTCGTCGGTGCGCGCTCGCTTGAGGAATTGCCCCAGGGCGCGAACGTCGGCACGAGCAGCGTGCGGCGCGGCGCCCAGCTGCGCGCCGTGCGCCCAGACCTTCGCATCGTGAGCCTGCGCGGCAACGTGGACACGCGCCTGCGCAAACTCGCCGAGGAGGTCGCCGAGACCGGCGAGGGCAGCGCCAGCGATGCCGCCTCGCTGAACGCGATCGTGCTCGCGACCGCCGGACTGCGCCGGCTCGGCCGCGGGAGGGACATCGGCTGCGAGCTGGACCTCACGAGCTTCGTGCCCGCCCCCGGCCAGGGACTGCTGGCGCTGCAAGCGCGCGTGGGAGACGAGCGCGTGCTGGCAAGCGTGGAGAAGATCCTCAACGCCGATGCCTCAGCCTGCTTGAAGGCTGAGCGCGCCGTGGCTCGCGCGCTCGGTGCCGGCTGCCACACCCCGCTCGGCGCGCACGCCGTGCCCGCCGGTTGCGGCTGCCTGCACATGCGCGCCTGGGTCGGGCTGCCAGACGGCTCGCAGTGGCTCGCCGACGAGCTACTGGGCGGCTTCTACGAGCCCGAGGATCTGGGCCGACGCATAGCCGAGCGGCTGCAGGCGGTTGGCGCGCGCGAGCTGCTGCTGCGTGCCGAGGAAATGGCCGTTGAGCAAAGCTAAGCGAGCGGGCCGCGTGTGGCTCGTGGGTGCCGGACCGGGCGACCCCGGCCTACTGAGCGCACGCGCACTCGAGGCGATCGCGAGCGCCGACACGATCCTGTATGACCGGCTGATCGGAGCAGCGACGCTCGACGGCGCGCGCGAGGATGCGGAGCTGCTGTTCGTCGGCAAGCAGGGCGGTGGCGAAGCAGTGCCCCAGGAGCGCACGCAAGCGCTCATGATCGAGCGCGCGCGCGCCGGGCGCGAGGTGGTGCGCCTGAAGGGAGGCGACCCGTTCGTGTTCGGGCGCGGCGGCGAGGAGGCGCTTGCCCTGCGCGACGCCGGTATCGAATTCCGGGTCGTCCCCGGGATCACAGCGGGCGTGGCCGCCGCGGCGTATGCGGGCATTCCGGTGACACACCGGGGCCTATCGACCGGGGTGGCGCTCGTCACCGGACACACCCAGGAGGACACCCACCAGGACCTCGAGCAAACGCCTGACGGCGGAACGGGAGCGAGCGAGGACCCCCCATTGCGGGCGGCAGACGAGCAGGAGGAGTCGGTTGCCGAACTCGACTGGAAGGGTCTCGCGGCGTTCCCAGGGACGCTCGTGTTCTACATGGGCGTGCGCCAGCTGCCGCACATCGCCGAGCGGCTGATCGCAGCCGGGCGGCCGGGCGCGCAGCCAGTAGCGATTGTGGAACGCGGCACGCTGCCCGACCAGCGCACCGTCAGCGGCACGCTCGCGACGATCGCGGAGGTGGCAATGCGCGAGCGCGTGCAGGCGCCCGCGATCACCGTCGTCGGCGCGGTGGCAGAGCTCGCCGAGACGCTCGACTGGCTGCCCTCTCGACCGCTTGCGGGGCGCACCGTGGCGGTAACACGCGCGCGCTCCCAGGCGAGCGAGCTGGCGCGGCGCTTGGCCGAGCTGGGAGCAAGCGTTGTGCAGGCCCCGACGATCCGCACACGCACACTCGACGGGCCAGCGCTTGACCCCTCGCCGTATGACCTCGTGTGCGTGGCGAGCCCCAACGCCGTGCACGCCCTCCTCAAGCGACTGGACGACGGAACCCACCCACCCGGGGACGCCCGCTCGCTCGCCGGCGCACGGGTTGCCGCGATCGGCCCGGGCACTGCGCGCGCGCTTGCCGAGCATGGCATCGTGGCCGACGTCGTGCCCGAGCACTCCGTCGCCGAGTCGCTCATCGAAGCGCTGGCGGATTTTCGTGTGAACCGCGCGCTCGTGGCACGCGCGAGCCAAGCCCGCGACGTGCTGCCAGACGCGCTGCGGGCACGCGGCGCGGAAGTGGACGTGCTCGCGCTGTACGAAACGATCGCCGAGCCGCTGTCGGCGCGCACGCTGGAGCAAGCGCGCGCAGCCGACTACATCGCGTTTACCTCCTCCTCCACGGTGCGCTTCTTCCTGGAGGCAGCCAGCGGTGTGCGAGCCCGCGACGGAGCCTCCCCGGGCGACCCACACCCGCGCCCGTCCGTCACGCTGCTTTCGCCCACCACACGCATCGTCTCGATTGGGCCCGTTACGAGTGCAACGCTGCGCGAGCACGACCTTGAGCCAGCCGTGGAGGCGGAGCGCCACGACATCGACGGGCTCGTGGACGCGCTGCTGGCCGATGCCGTCGCGGCCGAGCCGCGAGCGAAGTGAGCGCAACGCCGGCGAGCAACACCAGCGAGGCGGACGGTGGGCTGGGGTGCCCGCGCGTTCACCTGCGCATCACCGACTCCACCAACGAGCGAGCGCGCGAGTTGGCGCTAGCGGGAGCGCCCCACGGCACGCTCGTCACCGCCGCCGAGCAGACCGCCGGGCGCGGACGTCAGGGACGAAACTGGGTGGCGCCGGCGGGCAGTGCGTTGCTCTGCTCCTTCGTATTGCGATCCAGCCCTCCGGGCTGGGTGCCCGCGGTCTCCGATTGGCCGCCGCCGTTGTTGTCGCTGATCGCCGGAGTGGCGGTTTGCGATGCGGTCGAGATCGAAACTCGCCTGAAGTGGCCAAACGACATCGTCGTGGAAGTGGCAGGCACACCGGCGAGCTCACCGGACTCTCTCGGGGATACGCCATCCAACGCCAACCCGGCGCCCGTGCCGACATTCGCAAAGCTCGCGGGCATCCTCGTGGAGGGACGCCCTCAGGAAAACTGGGCGGTGCTCGGCATTGGCATCAACGTGGCGGTGCGCCGCGACGATCTACCCGCCGAGCTGCGCGAGCACGCAGCCAGCCTCCAGCTGCCCCCCAGCGCGATCGAGCCGATGCTGCAGCGCTTGATCGAGGCGCTCCAACGACGCCTGGCCGAGCCGGCGGATACCGTGCTCGAAGCGTGGCGCGAGCGCGACGCGCTACTTGGCCGCGCCGTTGTCTGGGCCGGGGGAGAGGGAAGCGCGCACGGAATCGACGATGCGGGCCGCCTGCTCGTGAGACTCGCCAGCGGCGCCATCACGACCCTCGATGCCGGGGAGGTTCACCTCGGTCGGGTTTGAAAGCTTGCCGGGTCGGCGGTTGTTGCGCCTGCGGCGAGTGCCGCGCGCGCGACGCTTGGGGAAGTTGCGCAGCAGCTCGCGCGCGAGTGCCGGGGGCTTACGAGCCATGCGCGTGCGTGCGCCGCGCAGCACCTCCTCGGCCTCGGGCGTGTGCGCGAGTGCGGCGGCCAGCAACGCGGCCGCCAGCCGACGGTCCTGCTTGCGGGCCGCGTGCACAAGGCGACGCGCGTTGCGGGCGTGGGCGCCGCCGGCCGAGTTGACGAGCAACCCGAGCAGGCGCTTGGTCTCCGGCCAGCGCTGCACCGCATACTCCTCGTGCACGTCGCGCGTGTACTCCGCCAAGCGCCAGATCCACGCGTTGGCCTGATCGCGGCGGCCGATGCGCCGCTCGACCAGCGCACGCAGCATGATCTTGGCGGCCTCCCTGCGCTCGTCGCGCGGCCAACTGCCGGCGATATCAATCGCGGTGTCAAACGCATCGGGGTCACGCAGTGCGGCAATCTCCGCCAGCGCCTTCAGGCGCAATTGCGAGTTCTTGTTGCGCTGCACAGTGGTGATGAGGAAGCGTGCCTTCAGCTCGCCGGTGCGGTCGAAGTGAAGCATCGCGCGCGCGCGCCGCCAACCGTTGGCGGTAACACGGGCGCCCGCCAAGGCAGCCCACACGTGCTGCTCGCCATAGTCGAGGTGCTCCACGGCGATCCGCCACAGCTCGCGCTCGAACACCTCAAAGCGGCGTTCCTCCTCGGCGCATACCGGTAGCACGCGCCGCTCCACCCGCATCCGCCGCCCGCGCCCGCGGCGCACCGGGCCGACGACGATCGCGCCGCCCCTGTACACATCGCGGTCGAGCAGCGAGTGCAATGTCACCACAGGATCGTCGTTCTTGGTGGCGGGGTGCACGAAGTCAACGACCAGGCCCGCCTCCTTGCCCGGGTGGCGGCGCGTGACGCGGCCGACACGCTGTTGGTAGATGCGCTTGGAGGCGGTGGGAGCGAGGTGTACGCAGACAGTGGCGCGCGGTGAGTTCCAGCCCTCGGCGAGCAGCTGCGCGTTTATCAGCACGTCGATGTCGCCGCGCTCGTAGCGAGCGAGGATGTTCGCCAGCTCGCGCTTGGGCGTCTCCCCGGAGACGCCCATCGCCTTGATGTCTTCGGCGCGGAAAGCTTCGGCGAGGTTGTAGGCGTGTTTGACGCCCGCCGCATACACGACGCCGGGCACTCCGTTGAAGCGCGTCTTGTAGAGGTTGGCGGCCGCCATGTTGAAGGGCTGCTGGTCGAGCAGCCCGGCCAGCTCCTCCTGGTCGAACTCGGTGTCCACCTCGCCGCGGCGCAGAGGCACGTTGGCGATCGTGCGCACGCCCACGCCCGGGGATATGCGCACGCAGCGCAGCGGCGAGATCACCCCACGACGGGCCGCCTGGGCGAGGTCAAAGCGCGAGGTTTGCGTGGGGAACAGGTCGGTGACGTGCCTTGCGATCAGAGCGCCGGTGGCGGTCATCCCGATGAAGATCGGGCCGGTCCAGGCACGAATCGCGCCGCTTGTCTTCTCGCCCAGCGCGGTGTGGGCCTCGTCGCAGATCACGATCGTGTAAGCGCTCGAAATACGGCCCGCATTGCGTACAAACCACTGGTAGGTCTCGACCGTGACAGGCCCCTTGGGCGAGTCCTCACCCACGTAGAGCGGGCGGGAGATGCGCTTCTGGTAGCCGCGCTGGCGCAACTCGCCATGGAACTGATCGACGAGGTTGCGCCGGTGGGTGAGGATCAGGATGCCACCGGTCTGCGAGGCCTCCACAAAACCGAGTGCGGCCACCGTCTTGCCTGCGCCGGTGGCGTGCTCGAACCAGAAGCGCTTGGCGGCATTGGGATCCTCGGGCTGGTCGGATACGTCCTCCTCGTCCTCCTCCACCCAGTCGCGCGGCTCCTCATCGGACTCCTCCTCGACGTCCTGCTCAGCCTCGCCCTCGGGCTCGACCTCCTCCGGCTCCTCATCGAAATCGTCGTCGTCCTCATCCTCATCGGGCGCCGCGCGCTGGACGGGGCCCAGGTCCTCGTCGTCCTCATCCTCATCGTCGTCCAGATCGTCCTCGTCCTCCTCGGCATCGTCGTCCTCGTCCTGCTCGGCACGTCCCGTCCGCGTGCTCGCCCCGCCATCCTCGCCCGTCCCGGAGGACTTGCCCGCCTGCTTACCGGCGGGTCGCTTGCCGTTGTCTGGCGCATCCCCGAGGGCGTCGCCGTCGGGGCCGAGGATCGCGGCGGAGGCCAGCAGCTCGGGCGAAGCCGCCGCCGCCGCGCGCCCGTTGCCGCTCGCGGCCGTGCGCTGCGCCTCGGCCAGCAATGCCGTGAGCGTGCCCGACAGCGCATCCACCTGGTGGGCGGAGAGCACGGTGCCATCGGCCAGCTTCGGCTCATCCTCGGAGAGCACTCGTTCGAGGCCGAGCAGCAACGAGAACTCGCGCCGCCAGGAGGTGGAGGGATGCTTGGCTCCCTCTTTCAGCTCGGCAAGTGCCTGGTCGAGCGCACGTCGGCGGGGCGATCCCGCGGCAAGCGCGACGGCCGCATCCTCCCCATCGTGCAGGAAACGCTCGCGCACAAGCTTCTCCGCGCCAGCGATTTCGGCGGAACTCGGAATGGACGCGGCCGCGTGGGCCACTGCGGTGGACTCGGCCATAGAGGCTCTGGACTTCGAGATGGAGCCGTCGCGGAAAAGCTTCCACGTGACTCGCGATACCGGCGCACGTGCCGGTGAGGCTTCAGGAGGTGCACGGGGACCGGTCAGTCCCCATTCCCTTGTCTTGCGAGGATACAACACAACCCAGGGGAATTGAAGGGCCGCGGTTGCCGGCCGAGGACTTTCGGCCCGAACATCGGCGCTGCGCGGGTCAATCGGAACACCCGCAAGCCCAACACAGCCGTCCCGTCATCTGACACCCTTCCCCTCATGACCTTCCGCCGCGCGCTCGTGACGCTCGTGTGTCTCGCCATCGTGGCGATAGTCGCCATCGGCGTGTCAAAGCTGCCCGGCAGTTCGAGCACCGGCACCTCCGCGGGAGAGCGGCTGAGCGCGACGCGGGTCAGCGCGCTGCTGGCCGGCTCACCGCCGCCGCTGCAGGCACTGCACGCTCAGGCCAACGCGCTGCTCGGGGGCGGCGCGAGCGCCCTGCACGCTCGACTGGTCGCGCTTGCGGGATACCCCGTGGTGATTGACAAGTGGGCCTCGTGGTGCGAGCCGTGCCGAGCCGAGTTCGGTGCCTTCCAGCGAGTGGCCGCGGAATACGGGCGGCGCGTGGCCTTCATCGGCATCGACTCGGCGGACAGCAACCGCTCCGATGCGGCGGCCTTCCTAAAGTCCTTCCCAGTGAGCTACCCGAGCTACTACGACCAGAGCGGCGAACTCGGCGAGCAGCTGACCGACTCGCCATCGACGCCCGCAACGGTGTTCATCGCTCGCGACGGGCACTCATTCATCTGGCAGGGCCAGTTCCCAAGCGTGGGGAAGTTGCGCCACGACGTCGAACGTTACGCACTGAATGCCTGAGATCAGGATGGACCCGCTGAGCGGGCACAAGACGATCGTCGCCGGCGAGCGCTCGCTGCGACCCGGCGGCGAGCCGCGCTGCCCGGCCGCCCAGCAGATCGACGTCGAGAAAGACCCGTTCGCCAATGGCCACGAGGACCGCACGCCGCCGGAGCTATATGCGGTGCGACCGGGCGGCGGGGAGCCCAACTCCCCCGGATGGACCGTGCGGGTCGTACCGAACCTGTATCCAGCGCTCGCGCTGGATGGAGAGGCGCCGCCGCCCGACGCGCAACCAGACCTGTTCCACGCGACTCCGGCGAGTGGCGCGCACGAGGTGATCGTCAATGCCCCCGAGCCGGTGACCTCGCTGGCCGACTTGCCCGTCGAGCGCGTCGTGGGCGCGATGGAGGCATGGCGCGAGCGGATGCGCACACACCAGAGCAGCGCGTATGTGCAGCTGATCGTCAACGAGCGCCGCGAGGCGGGCGCTTCGCTGGAGCACACCCACGCGCAGCTGTATGCGCTCGATTTCGTACCCGGCGAGGTGGCGCGCGAGCGCGAGCGCTACGGCGCGTACGCAACCCGCACTATGGGTCGCAGCCTGCTCGAGGACCTACTTGCCGAAGAGGTGCGCCGCGGCGAGCGAATCGTGGCGATCGACGAGCAGGCGGTACTGCTCGCGCCATACGGTTCGCGCGTGCCCTTCCAACTGATGCTCGTGCCACGGGCCGGGCGCATGCGCTTCGAGGATGACGGGCCACTTGGAGCCGAGCTGCTGCACGACGGGCTACGGCGCTTGGCGCGCCACTTCGGTTCGAGCCCGCCGCTGAACATGTGGGTAAGGACGGCGCCGCGCGGGGCCGAGCGCTTCTGCTGGCGGATCGACATCGCACCGCGGCTCACGCATCTCGCGGGCCTCGAGCTGTCCACGGGCGTGAACCTCAACATCGTGGCGCCCGAGCACGCGGCGGGGGTGTTGCGACAGGCGTGACGGTAGGCTGCGCCCGTGCCGCCCATCGAACGCCTCGTTCCCTGCTTTGCCGCCGAACCTCCCCAGGAAGGACTGCCCTACGGACGTTGGGCCGAGCGCTTGGAGGGAGAGTTGCGCGCCGTGTGGGCGCAACTTGACGGCGACGGCGAGGATCTCGGCGAGCCGGGCGAGATCGTTTGGTACCCGGACCGCAGCTGGCACGGACGCCGCTATGTGCCCGCCACGTCGATCACCTCGACCGGGTTCGAGCTGTATGGGTATGTGCGCTTTGTGGCACTCGGCAAAGACGGAGAACCGACGGAGCTCTCCGCGAGCGGCGACTACACCGAAGAGACCGCCGAGCGCAACCCCGAGTGGAAGCTCGACGTATGCGACGAGGTGATCGGCTCCTGGCATGGACTCGACGGGGCCGTTGCCGCGATGACGCTCGTGTGGGGACGACCCCTGGTGGGCGCCGGGCGAGTCGTTACCGCCGAGCTGGGGCGCGCGACGGTAGATCAATGCGAACTGGTCGAGCAGCGCTTTAGCCTGATCGCCCCCGACGACTACCGTCACGACCTGCTGGAGATCAAGCTTTGGGGCGCGAAAGCGCAGGAGCTTGCGTGCGAGTCGCTGTATGAGGGGGATGCGCCGGAGAGCTGAGCGCGCGCTTGGCGCTTGCGTTTGCGCGGGCGGTTGTGCTGAGCAACCCGAGCAGCACGATCGCCGCTCCGCAGCCGGTTAGCAGCCACCACACGATGTGGCTGGCGCTCACGAAGTCGGGGCCAACAGTCGCCGCACCGGCCGCGGCGATCGCACCCGCGACCGCCACACCGAGCGTTTGGCCGAGCTGACGCGAGGTGGACGCCACGGCGGCAGCCACCCCAGCCTGCGCCTCGGGCATCCCGAGCACGGCGGTATTGGTGATCGGTGGGTTGACCATGCCGAAGCCGATTCCGAACACGAAATAGGCGGGCAGCAACAGGACCAGCGGAGTACTCGCGTCCGTCCACGTCAGCAGGAACCCGCCCAGTCCGATCCCGAATCCGCCCGCGAGCAACGCGATCCGCGGCCCACGACGACCCACAATCCGGCCCGAGAGCGGCGCGAAGATAAGTGTCATCGCAGCTATCGGAAGCGTATACAGCCCGGCGGTGAGCGCCGAGAGATGGCGAACCTCCTGCAGGTAGAGCGTGTTGAGAAACAGGAACGCCCCGAGCGCGGCAAACGCACAGATGGCGATCGCGCTCGCACTCGAGAAGGGGACGCTGCGGAAGAAGCGCGGATCGATCAGCGGTTCGCCGCGACGGGCCTCGTACGGCACTAGTGCAGAGACACTCGCGAGCGCGAGCGCGAACAGGCCAATCGTCTGGGCCGAAAGCCACCCGGCCGAAGGCGCCTCGATGATCGCGTAGGTGAGCGAAGCAAACAGCACGATGACGAGCGCCTGGCCAACCGGGTCCAGGCGCCGCGCGCGGGGCGCGCGGGACTCCGGCACAAAGCGCATCGTGAGGACAAGTGCAAGCAGGCCAACGGGAATGTTGATCCAGAAGATCGCTCGCCAATCGACCCCCTGCACGAGCGCTCCGCCCAGCACCGGGCCCAGGGCAAGACTGATACCGATCGTTGCGCCCCACGTGCCGATCGCCTGCGCCCGCTCGCGTGCGTCGGTGAACACGTTGCGAATAATCGACATCGCGACCGGGTTGAGCATCGACCCACCGACGGCCTGGAGCATCCGGAACGCAATCAGCCATCCCAGACCAGGCGCGGCACTGCACAGCAACGAGCCAAGCGTAAATAGAACGAGCCCTGTCTGAAACACGCGGCGTCGCCCCAAGCGGTCGCCCATCGAGCCACCGAGCATCAGCAGGCTGGCAAGCACCAGCGTGTAGGCGTCCACGGTCCACTGCAGCTCCGAGACGGATGCGTGCAGTTCGCGACCGATCGACGGCAGCGCGACATTGACGATCGTGTTGTCCAACCCGACGATCAACAGGCTCATGCAGCAGATCGCCAGCACGAGCCGCCTGCGCCGGCGGGGCAACTCGGGTGCAGCCGGGAAGGGGACGGACGCTTGGCTCACCGTATGGAGTCTGCCCGTTGTGTGGGCATGTGTGCGCCGCGACACGCCAGGTGGCCATCTGTCCTCGCCGCGGACCGCGGCGGCGGCGACTTTAGGAGGACACGATTCGACCCAAGGTTCCCAGCGATGTCACGGCCGGCAAGGCTCAGGAAGATGCGGGCCCGCCAGACGTTCCCCGCACGAGTGCCGCCGGCAGACTCAGGAAGGCGCGGGCTGGGGCGAGGTGCCCGGAGGCAAAGTCGTCGGCGGAGCGGAAGATGGGGGAGGCGGCGTGCGTTCGTAGGCCGCGACCCAGCTCCCTATCCAGGATGAGAGCGCACCCACGCCGGCATACACGGACGGATGGTGCGTGGAGCATTTGTCATACACATGATCCGCGACGCCGACCTCGACCGGTTCGCCACTCGGTCCCACGACCAGGAGCGGCCCACCGCTGTCTCCCTCACACACACCTGTCGTGTAGCTCGGCGGGGAGATCGTGCAGATCTCACTGCGCGCAAAGAAGGGCGGAGCGTTGCGATTGCACCATTTGCCGGCCTGCACGGCGGTGGCGGCGGATTGCAGGTGTTCGGTGAGCGTCAGCTGTTCGGAGGAGGTCCTGCCCCAGCCAACCATCGTCGCCTCCGCACCTGCCACGGCGAGGCGCTTGGCGGTGGAGACACTCGCCAGTGCGATGGGTGGCGCCGTGGTGGGCGTCGAGAGAACCAGGAGCGCCGCGTCACCCCTATCGAACTTGCGCGACAGCCGCGGATACACAATTACCCCGAGGACTCTCGAGACGGGTAGGTTGGGCACAAGCGGTTCGACGGCGCCGATCACCACCCGGTAGCCGGACGCACTGTAGGGAGCCCCGGTTTCCATGTTCTCCGCACAATGCCCAGCCGTGAGAACCAGACTCGGGGCGATGACCGTGCCGGTGCACTGGTAGGCGATCTTGCCTTGAAAGTCCACGATATAGGCGAGCGACGGAAATGCACCGGACTGCGCGGGCAGCCCGCCAATCACAGCCGCATGGGCGGTGGCGTCGCGATGCGTGCGCAGCGCGAGCGCCAGCGGAGCACAGACGGTGAGGCCCGCTAGGACAGCTAGTACGAGCGCAGACCTCAACCGGCTCGCGATCTTGCTCACGCTTGGCAAATGTTGTGTTGAGCTGGGGGGCATCGTTGTAGGCGCACCGGATAAAGGAAGCGCAGCCTTTCATCGGCACCGACGCTCGACAGTTTTAGCGCGACGGGAGGGTCTGCAGCGGTAAAGCAGCGCGGAAGACTTGCCGACTACTTTGAGTATGAGGGATCGACAAGCGCTGGGCGAGAATGCCGCCAGCACCGAACATGTTGCGCGGAACCTGGCTCCGTTCGCGGCAGCCGCGACACTGGCAGCGGTCGTGGCAGTCGTGGCGAGCAAAGTCGACTGGGTCGAGTACGCGGCCGCCATCGGCCTAGGAGTCCTCGCCGGCTTGGTCAGGATCCTGCGCTGGCCCAGCTCCTCACCGCAAGTCAGAGAGATCCCCCCGTCGCTGATCTTCCTAGCCGCGGTGACGTTGCTGCGCGGCTCGGCCGGCGGATCGAACTCAGGCGTCGCCGTGGTTGCGCTGCTTCCAGTGTTCTGGACGGCGCTGTACGGCGACCGCCGTCAGCTCTGCGTGGTCACCGCCGGTGTGGCGGTGTTCTTTCTAGCTCCGCTGCTGCTTGTCGGAGGATCCGCCTATCCCACGAGTCAGTACCGCGCCGGCGTGGTGTTCCTAGCCGTGAGCGCGATCATCGGCTTCACCACCCAGTGGCTTGTGGCGGAGGTTCGCTTTCAGGCCAGCGAAGCCGAGCACCGCGAGCAGGCCCTCGAGCGGGTCGCAGCCGCGATGCGCGGGTTGTCGAACAGTCCCCGGGCCCGAGTTGAGGTGTGCGAGGCGGCGATGTCCATCAGCAACGCGAGCATCGCACTGCTTTACGAGCCAAGCGGCAAGGACGGCGCGTTGAGTGCGACCGCGATGTCCGGCATCGACGCACCGCCGCTTGAGATCGCAACCGGAACCAGCTCGGTCGCGGGCGAGGCGTTCGCCTTACGCCGCTCGCTGCTGTGGAGTGAAGGGGACCCATCGGGACCCTTCGACCGCACGATGTGGGAGACCATCGGCCGTCCCGCCTCGATCCTGTTCGAGCCCGTGTTCAGCGAGGAGCAGCCAACCGGCGTGCTCGTCGTCGGCTGGCACAAAAAGATCCGAGCCGGCGGCACGAGGGCCACGCTGATCGCACTGCTCGCACACGAGGTGGCCGCCGCGATCAAGCGCGCAGACCTACTCTCGCAACTGACCGACATGGCCAGCACAGATGCGCTCACGGGGCTCCCCAACCGGCGAGCCTGGGAAACCAACCTCAACCACTCGCTGCTCGACGGCGAGCCGTTCGTGCTGGCGATGCTCGACCTCGACCGCTTCAAGGGATTCAACGACACCCGCGGCCACCCCGCCGGCGACCGCTTGCTCAAGGAGGCGGCGGCCGCTTGGCGCGAGGAGCTTCGCAGCGGCGATTTCCTCGCGCGGATCGGAGGCGAGGAGTTTGCGCTGCTGCTACCCAACTGCACACCCGCGGACGCACTGATGGTTGTGGATCGCCTGCGCGCCCGCGTGCCCTACGCGCAAACATGCTCGGCGGGAATGGTGATCGGAGAGCCCGGCGAATCCTCGGAGCTCCTGATGACACGCGTCGACGAGGCGCTGTACACCGCCAAGTCGGCCGGACGCGACCGCGTGTCGCTGACGGCCTGACGGGCGGTCTTTGCAGCCTGGAAGGCGACGGCGCGGCCGCAAGAGCTACCGCGCCCGCAAGAGCTGCATCTTTTAGAGTGGCTCTTTTCGGAGCGAACCGACGCTACGCGCGCAGCGGCCGCAGTGCTGCCTCTACACGCACCAACTCCGCCAGCATTGCGTCGGCGGAGCGCTCCATCGTCTCGTTGGCCTGCAGCTCTCCCTCGTCATCGATGAACTGGGCTACGAAGGGGATCGACACGGCCTCCGGGAGCGGCGTCATCTTCAGTGTCGTCAGGACCTGCTTGATCATCTGCGCGGCGCGGGTACCTGCCGAGATGCCACCGTATGACACCAACCCGACCGGCTTGTACAACCACTCGTAATGCAGGTAGTCCAGCGCGTTCTTCAGGGGCGCGTTGAAGCCATAGTTGTACTCGGGCATCACAAACACAAACGCGTCCGCAGCCTCTACCTTCGCGCTCCAATTCCTGGTGTGCTGCTTGGTGTATTCGCGCAGCCGCGGATGGTTTGGCTCGTCCACAAAGGGGAGGTTGATCTCCGCGAGATCCACAAGCTCGACGTCGAAGCCGCCGTGCGCTCGCGCCCTCTGCTCGAACCAGCGCGCTACGGGGAGACCGACGCGGCCTGGGCGGGTGCTGGCGATGACGATTTGCAGGGTGGGCATGGTGGCGCGAAGATAGCAGCCACGATTTGTGCGCTCTGACGCTCCCGGCGCGCCGGTGTTTACAAAACGCCCAGCGAGCGGGTGCAGCTGCTCGCCGGGGTCAGCTAATTCCCCAGCTCGACCACGAGCGGGATGCCCGTGTCAAACCAGGCGCGATGCAACTCTTCGATCTTCGACCGAGTTGGCCGCAACCCGCGATGGAAAGTGCACTCCATGTAGTCAAATGGGCTGACCGATCTGCAATAAAGCTCCCTGGCTTGCCGCAACTCCCCTTCATCGTCGAGCTCTCGCGCTCGACCCGCGAACGTTCCGCCCCGCATACGCAGGGTCACGTTCGGCTCAGCGCGGATGTTCAGCACCCAGGCCGACACCTTGGCATCGATAAAGGGTTTGATCATCACGACGTAAGCACGGCTGCCGCTACGAACCACATGAATGCACTTGCGCCGCTTCTTACCGCTTCTGCGACCAGTGGTCGTCAGCACCCCAAAACCCATCGGCGGCCACACCGTGAAGTACGGCAGCATCATCGCGCTCAGCACCCTTCCGCCCGTCGGAGAACGTATGAAAGGGTTGGATTTACGCTCGACTGCGAGCATCCCGTCAGCGTTGTAACTCATGCTTGCACAAGCATGGCAGACGGACATCTCGCCATGCAAGCCATCCGCTCCTCAACCCCCAGGCCCCCGCCACCGTCCACCTGAAGCAGATGCGCCACTGTTGATTGACGCGGGTGCTGTAGGAGCCGGCCCGGTCGCCTTGAGCCGGCGTGTTCTTCTTATCCCCGCCGGGTTATCCCGGTGACCTCCCATGCCCGAGCAAGGGCGCTGCCATAAAAAGCCACAATGACGAGGACCAAAGCACGTTGCAGTACGGCACTGTGGATGTTCGCCAGGAGCGCTACGGCGAGGCCGAGCTGCGCTGAATAGCCCACAACCGAAATTGACGCGAAGGCAATGTTCAGCTCTCTGTTTCTAGAGCTGGAGGAGAAGTTTCCAGCCCGCTTTGCCCTCGGTATCAGACGTCTCGTGGCCAACAGGCCGACGATCGCCATTGCGATGCTAGATAGCCCGAAGACGACTGCACCCCCGGTCAGCGCCACGATCGAGATGAAGAAGATATCTACCAGGACGACGAACGCGCTCCCGGCCAACACAGTTCGCAACTCCCGAGTTGTGGGGTCCGCGTCGTCCGCGTTGACGACCGATACGGCGACGACGAGCAACCCCAAGATGGCAGCAGACGCGGACGCGCTTACGCTGAAGAAGCTCTCATAGTGGCCAACCACAACACCACCCTATTGGGCATCAGCTCGTGCAGGTACGGGAGATCTCGGTGCAGCTCAGCAAGCTGGAACGAGCAGCGCTGCGTGAGCAAACGCAGGCCGTCAACCGCAGCTGAAGACCCGCATAACGGATCGGCCATCCCATGATGCCGCGTCTGCGCCGTATCAGGAGCGCCTGCGACCCGTCGTCCGGCGCTGATTGGGCACCACTGGGCACTAAGGCACCGAATAGGCTTTGACCGAGATCATGCCTACGCGCAGCTAAATACCCAAACCCCGCGCCAACACAAGCGATCCGCCCCATGCCTCCGCCAGGAGTCGAACCTGGATCTACCGCTTAGGAGGCTAGCGTGGGAAGAGGGCCGAAAGGCCGGATCTATAGGCGATTCTGCGGTTCGGCGTGCCCACGGTTTCGGCGGGATTGGGCACGATTCGGTGGGGTTTGGGCACTGGAATCGAGCCAGTACCCAAACAAAAAAACCGTCGCGGTCGGCGAGTAGCCTGCATCGACAATGACGAACTCAAGTGACATGACCCAGCCCGCACACGCATTTGGGATGTGGCGCTGATGCCACGGATTAGCGCCTTCTACGGGTTGGTGATCTGGATGTATTTCGACGAGACACATCACCGAGGACGCCCACACTTCCACGCTACCTACGGAGAGGACGAGGCCACGATCGACATTGAGAGCATGGCGATCATCGCCGGCGGGCTGCCGCCGCGCGGCCGTCGGCTCGTAATCGAGTGGGCGAGGGCGCATGAGGCCGAGCTGCGCGATAACTGGGGTCGAGCGCGCCGCAACGAGCCGCTTCAACCCATCGACCCGTTGCGCTGAACGCTCTACCATTGTCCCTATGCGCAGCACACCCCTCCTTACCGAGGCCAAGCTACTCGACGGTTACGCCGTACGTGTCAGCTTTGGCGACGGCACAACAGCCGATGTCGATCTCTCCTACCTGCTCGACTACGGTGGTGTATTCGAGCCGCTGCACGATCCGGCCTACTTCGCGCGCCTACAGGCCGACGCGGAAGCCGGCACGATCGTGTGGCCAAACGGTGCCGACATCGCACCCGAGACGCTGTACGCGCACGCCCAACGGCGCCCCGCCGCCACGGCATAGAGAGAACACGGGGCCTGTCGGGCATGGACACGACCCCTACACTTATCCGTATCACCAGCGTCGAGCCGCTGGACGGCTTCCGGCTCTCGATCACGACCGATACCCAGCGATGTGGGGGGATTCGGCTGGGTTTAGGCAGCGAGTTCCGTCTGCTGCCTAAACCCAGAATCCGCCGCTGGGCCCTTGGGTGTCGAGCACCAACCCCTACGGCGTTAATTCCAGAGGCCACACCTCGACGACACCGTATGCGACAGCACAAGGGGTCTTGGAGACAAGGCTGACCGCCTCTTCGAGATCGGTGGCGTCGATGACCATGAATCCCGCGATTGGAAGGTCGGAGCGTAGGAACGATCCCTCGCTCGTGTCCACGCACGACTCGTTGTGGTTGCGCACTTGCACAGGCTGGCCGGCCCTGCCCATCAATGCTCCGCTCGCGTGCAGGCACGCGTCGTGTTGATGGGCCGCATCGCGGATTGCGGGGTCAGTCCGGTCGTAACCGGCGCGATCTCCATATCCGATGGTCACGAATCTCGCCACGAACACCTACCTCCTCAACCTTGTTGTTGATTCTTGACGATGCGACTATTCCTGCGGGCGGACGAGCCGTGGGGTGTAGAGGATCTCCCAGAGGTGTCCGTCGGGATCGCGAAAGTAGCCGGAGTAGATCCCCCATGGACGGTCGTGCGGCCGGTCCGTAAGCGTGGCTCCGGCGGCTTCGGCTTGGGTGAGCAGCGCGTCGACCTCGGCCTTGCTTGCGACTGCGTGTCCGATGCTGAACTCGCCGCTCTTCGGCGGACCGAGCGGGACCTTGGCGTCCTTCGCGAGCTCGGCGCGGGGATAGAGCGAGAGCATCAGCCCGCCCGGTAGCTCGAACAACGCGATAGCCCCGGCCGGCTCGACATCGTCACCGGCGAACTCAGTGCCGATCACCCCGCGCGACTCCAACCCGAGGCCCTCTCGGTAGAAGCACAGTGCCCGCTCCAGATCGGATACGGCGAGTGTGATGATGTCGATTCGCGATTCCATCTTCGGCATTTTCTCGTTGGCTCCGCGAGCTTTGACTTCTACACCGGTCCGGGCGACGCTAACCGCGGGATACCCGATAGGCGCGCCGGACATGCGTGCCCGATACAGACCGTTGAGAACGTTGCGCTTGCACCGCCGACCCGGGGGCGTCATCCGGGGCCGCGACGCGATCCTCGAGCAGTAGGGTGGAACAATGGGAAAGCCCACAGGCGTCGTGCTTTACGTGCTCGCGCTGGTAACCGTCGTGGTCGGCGTGGACGTCTTGTTCTTCAGGCATCGGTTCTGGGAGCGCCTGATGGTGAACATCGGAATTGTCCTGGTGTTCGCGGCGTTCTATTTGAGGTTCCTGAAGCGAGGGTGAGCAGAACGCCTCGATGAACGCAGCCAACGACAACGCCGCTCGGAAAGGTCGTCGCGCCAATGGTCGACGTCTTCCCCGCGGCCCGGCATGCAACGCCTGATCAATCCATGGGAATACCGCCACCTCCACGCCTTCGGGTCACGCGTATTGGGTCGTGGAGCGGCTACCTTGTGACGTGATGGGGGCGATCGACGTATAGGTGGAGAATGAGGTATCCGAGGGCTCTCCCTGGCGCTGTGCTCTGTGCCGTTGTGCTCGCGGCCTGCGGGCGCGCGGACAGCTCCCCTGGGGAGGGCCCCAACGGTTGTGTGAGGTCCCCTACGACACTCTCGATCGCGTCGAAGAGCGGCGCCACGCTCAGAGTCAAGGTGGGCGCGGTCGTCTACGTGGAGTTGGTCGAGGCCGAGAAGTACCTCTCCTGGCCCACCGGTACCAAGCCTCCCCCGCGCGTCTTCCCCTGGGCCGCCGCTCGCTCGTCGGACCCCAGCGTGCTGCGGCGCGTAGCGCTCTGCCCGAGCAACGGGATCTACACGCTGCCCGTCATGGTGTACGCCTTCCGGGCGCTGACCCCGGGCACGACCACGCTCACAGCTCCCATCGCGCAAGCCTGGAAGCGCGTCAAGCCGGCACGACGTCGCGGCTTGCACCCCTATCGCGCGAGCGTGACCGTGGCGAGATGAGCGTTTCGCTGGCACGGCGGCGAACTAAAAAGCCTCTCTGCGCGTGGGGTGTCTTTATTCGATCAGGGCATAGCCGCACCGCGGCAACGGCTACCTTGGGAACATGACCGCTCTCGGACGCACCGACCTCGACGTGTTCCGTATCTGCCTCGGTGGCAACGTGTTCGGCTGGACCGCCGATGAGCCGCAGTCTCGCGCCATCCTCGACGCTTACACCGCCGCGGGCGGCAACTTCATCGACACCGCGAACTCCTACCTGGTCGAGCATGGCCGCTCGGAGACGATCATCGGGCGCTGGATCACTGCTCGCGGGAACCGTGAGGAGATCGTCCTGGCCACGAAGGTCGGCGGCGGCCACGGAGCGGTCCGCAACCTACGGGCGGACACGATCGAGCGCGAGGCGCATGCCTCGCTTGAGCGCCTGCAGACCGACCACATTGACCTTTACTACGCGCACTTCGACGACGAGGAGACAGAACTGGAGGAGTCGCTATGCGCCTTCGACGCACTCGTCAAGGCGGGCACGGTCCGCTACCTCGGCGCCTCCAACTACACGGCGCAGCGGCTCGCAGCGGCACTCGATTTCCAGCGCGCGCACGGGCTTGCGGAGTTCGCGGTCCTGCAACCGCACTACAACCTCGTCGAGCGCGACTTTGAGCGCACGTTGCTGCCTGTCGCCGAAGCCTGGGATCTTGCCGTGTTGCCCTACTTCGCGCTGGCCAAGGGCTTTCTGACCGGCAAGTACCGGCCTGGCGGCGAGACCGTCGGGTCCGAGCGCGCCGAAGCCGCCCGTGCTTACCTTGACAACCGGGGCGCGGCGGTACTGGAGGCGCTCGACGAGATCGCGGCGACCCACGCGACGGCGGTCGCCGCCGTCGGGCTCGCCTGGTTGCTCGCCCAGCCGCAGGTCGTCGCCCCGATCGCCAGCGCGCGTACAACAAAGCAGCTCGAGCAGATCCTCCCCGCCGCCACGCTAAAGCTGACGCCCGCGGAGGTCGACCGGCTGTCGGCCACCACGCAGGTGGCGTAAGCGAAACCCACCACCCATCCGCCCTGGCCGAACACGTTTGCACCGACGGTGCTCATGATGCGTCTATCACTGGAGTGGTCCGGTCGGGTTCGATTGCCCGGACGCCCGTTGACCTACGACTACGAAACGAGGGATTGCCGATGGCAGCGCAAACACTTCCCGGCGGCACGTTCACCATGGCCGAGGACCTGACGGTCACTCGTGTGGGGTATGGCGCGATGCAGCTCGCCGGCCCCGGCGTCTTCGGGCCGCCAAAGGACCGTGACGCCGCGGTAGCCGTGTTGCGCGAGGCAATCGAACTGGGTATCACGCATATCGACACCAGCGACTACTACGGCCCGCACGTCACGAACCAGATCATCAAGGAGGCCCTGCACCCCTATCCGGACGATCTGCATATCGTCACCAAGGTCGGGGCGTATCGCGACGCAAAGGGCGGCTGGCCACACGCGCGGTCTCCCGAGCAGTTGCGCCAAGCCGTGCACGACAACCTCATTCATCTCGGTCTCGAAACACTTGATGTGGTCAACCTCCGCGTCGGGGGGTTCGATAGCCCCGAGCCGGGCTCGATCGCCGAGCCTTTCACCGCGCTCGCGGAGATGCAGCAGGAAGGACTGATCAAGCATCTCGGCGTCAGCACCGTCTCCGCGGAGCAGGTCGCCGAGGCCCAGTCGATCGCACCGCTCGTGTGCGTGCAGAACTTCTACAACCTCGCCCACCGGGTCGACGACGAGTTGATCGAGTCCCTCGCCGCGCAGGGCATCGCCTACGTGCCCTACTTCCCGCTCGGCGGCTTCACTCCACTTCAGTCCGACACACTCGAATCGGTGGCCACCCGTCTGGAGGCCACACCGATGGCCGTCGCTCTCGCATGGTTGCTACAGCGCTCCCCGAACGTCCTGCTGATCCCCGGCACCTCATCCGTCGCGCACCTGCGCGAGAACATCAAAGGCGCTGCGCTCGCCCTCTCCGAGAACGAGCTTACTGAGCTAAACAGCATTGGCTGAGTTGTAGCTCCCAAGGGGGTCGCGCTCAGCGGCCGTCGCATCGTCGCGGTCGGTGGAGCGGCTCAGGTCGCGCCACCGACCGTCGGAGGCGAGCTGTTCCCGGGCGGCGGCGGTCGCATACGCGTACGCCTCGCTGCCGAGAAGAAGGCGCAGGGGAGGCTCGTCCATAGCGGCGACGCGCAGGATGACCTGTGCGACCTTGGCGGGGTCGCCGAGTGGGCGCCAGGAGGAGTCGTGCATCGCGGCGGCCGCGCCGACCGTATGCTGGTAGGGCTCGGTGGTCTCCGGCACGGTCATCGACGATCCTGCCCAGTCTGTCGCCATGCCCCCGCCAGGAGTCGAACCTGGATCTACCGCTTAGGAGGCGGTCGTCTTATCCATTGGACTACGAGGGCTCGCCGCGAAGGCTAGCGCCCCTCGCGCTCGGGATAGACCTCGTCGATCGTCGTGAGCGGAGCGTATGGCGCGCCCGCTGCCGCTTCGATCGCGGGCCCGCCGCCGGCAAGGCGGTCGAGCACCGCTAGGACTCCGCAAATCGTGTGTCCGGCCTCCTTGAGCGCAGCGATCGCTGCGAGCGTCGAGCCGCCAGTCGTGACCACGTCCTCGACGACGACACAACGGTCTGCCGGTGTGAGCAGTGGGCCCTCGATGCGCCGCTGCAGCCCGTGGGCCTTAGTCTCCTTGCGCACGAAGAAGGCCTTTGCCTGCACACCACCGGCTAGCGCGGCGCACGCGACGGGGTCTGCTCCCATCGTCATGCCGCCGACCGCGGTGGCACCCCACTCGTGCACCTTGGCCGCTACCAGGGTGGCCAGCGCCTGGAACCCCTCGGGTCGCAGGATCGCGCGCTTAGCGTCGACGTAATAAGAGGCAGTGGCACCACTCGTGAGCGTTACCTCGCCGATCACGAGCGCGTGCGTGCGCAGCTCGGCAACGAGTTGGGCATGTGCGCTTTCGAGCACGCCGGCGATTGGAGGCGATGCGGACATCCAGCGCAATCTAGACGGTGTGGCGCTCAAACGTCTGTCCAGCCCGTCCTGTGCGAGGACTAACCTGCGGCTGTGCTGCTCCCGATGCTCGCTCGCGTGTTGCGCCTCGCCTCGGCCGTAATCTGCCTGATCGCGGTGGCGTGGTTTCTCACGTTCGCGGTGAACCAGACCGGCAGCGCCTCGAACCATCAGACGACTGAGATCAACGCGACCCCTGAATCGGAAGCTTTCAAAACCAGAACGCCTGAAACCAAGAACGAGGGGACTGTCCACAAGAAGCTCAACGAAGTCTTCTCGACGCTTTCCTCGCCGTTCTCGGGCGTGACCTCGGGGTCCAGCGAATGGACGATCCACATCGTGGACACGCTGCTCGTGCTGCTGGTGTACGGCTTCGGCCTGGCGTTCGTCGCGCGCTTCTTGCGGCTGGGCCTCTGATCCTCACTTCGGCATAACCGCCGCGGGGACACTGCCTTGCCGCTGCGCAAACCCGCCGGACGGCGTGCTCGATGCCAAACCGTCGGTGCGGGACTAGAAAACCCCGCCCTCGGTGTACACATCCACCGCATACCCGACCTGCACCCACGCGAACACTTCCGCGGCATTGGGGATCGGAATGCGCAGACATCCGTGGCTGGCGGCATAAACAGGCACTTCGGCGTACCCGTGGATGGCATAGCCGCGGATGAAGTAGTTGGAGTCGACCATCCCCTCGGAGTTTGTGCCGGGCGTCTTCAGGTACACCCGAAAGCGGCCGAGCACGGTGGGGGTGGAAGGCTTGCCAGAGCTCATCGTGTAGATACGCCGCACGCGTCCACCGTGTTCGACCTCGACAAGCACCTGCTTGGTGAGGTTGGCCTCAATGTGATCGCCGTCATGGGGATAGCGCACCCGGTAGCGCCCCGCGCCGGCTCGCAACCGCTGGAACACGCCCGCGTTGGCAGTTTCCACGCGCTGCAGCCCAATCATCTTGCGAAAGGCCAGCACAGCGCGGCCTGTGGCTTCGTCGAAGTGGCCGTTGACGGGTACCTCGTAGCGCAGTCGCGCAAGCTCGTCTTGGAGCAAGCGCACGGCGGCTCCATGGGCGCCATGACCGAGGGTCCCGCGCATGTGGAGCACACGGTAGGCAACAGTGCCGGGAGCAGGCGGCGCCTTGACGGGACGCTTGGCAGTTGCCTGGGCGGCACTTGCAGCGCCCGCGGACAGGCACGCCGCGAAAAGGCAGGCAGCACACAGTGCCACGATCGCGAGTCCACTCGGCCTTGCCGGTTTGCGCAGCATGCTCATCGCAGACGATCGTACGCGGTCGTGACGACGGTGGCATCCGTGGGAATCTCCGAGATAGCCCCGAGCGCGCGAAACAACAGTCCGACCATCCCTATCGTCGCAAGCGCACCGACGATCAGCAGCAGAGTTTGCCCCACCGACCAACCCTCGAGCGCCCCAAACGCGATCGAGTTGTTCAGCGAGTGCGTAGCGATGCACGGATACAGCGAGCCCGTGCGACGGTAGAGCAGGCACAGCATGAATCCGAGCACACCCAGCGGGACAAGGTCGATCACAGGGGCCGAACCGGCGTGTACGCCACCGAACAGGACTCCCGTCAACAGCGCGCCCGGCAGCCAGCCCCTCCATTTTGAGAGCGCCGGAAAGATGTAGCCTCGGAACAGGGTCTCCTCGCAGATCGGCGCGATCGTCGTCGTGAGCAGCGCGCTCAACGCAAGCAGCAACGCCGTTTCGTTCGCACCGAGCTGTTTGAGCAATTCCTCCTTGGTGCTTTCGTTGAGCACCGCCGCCCACACCGCACTGGCGAGGAAAAACACCACATACGTGACCACCACCGTCAGTACCGCCCGCCACCAGCCAGGGGCCGGTGGACGAAAGCCGAGCTGCCAGGAGCGCACGGTCCGCCCGCCGAGCTGCGCAAACAGGATGACTGTCAGCACGAACACGATGTCCTGCACCACGGTGTCGGCCAACTCGATGCCCGGCGGGGTGTGTCCGGTGCTGATTTTCACCCCCAGCGCGAGCGCGGGGATATCCACGATCAGACCACCTATCAGCGCGAGCGCGAGCGCGGCGGCTAGTGCAGCAAAGCCTGTCCAGGCTCGCCAGTCGTTCGCCGGCAGTCCAACCCAGGAGCCACTCGCAAACATCCGCTGGGATGTGTCGGACTCAGACGGCACGGGCTCGAGCGACCAGCCTGCAGGCGATCCGGTATCCGGCAAGGAGGACTCCGCCGACCCCGCGTGGCCCTCAAGTGGCTCGTCCACGCTCACGCCACCCAATGCCAAGTGGCAAACTCGCCGACGAAGAACGCCATCGCCACACCGGAGCACACCAACACCGCACGCTGGAGCAGCAGCGGACGCAGCGAGAGGCGCACCGCGAACCATATGGTCAGCGGAAACAACACGAGTAGAAAGCGCGGAAGCGACATCAGCGGCTGAGGCGCAACCGGATAGGACAACGGCAATGCGAGCGCCGCGAGTACATATGCGCCGTATGCGAGCGGCAGCAGTCGCAGCACGCCAACCATTGCCGGTATGGCCACAAGCAGGAACGCAAACAGCAGCAGATTGTGTCCCGCGTCGATGAACGGACTACCGCCCGCGGCCGGATAGTAGACGCGCTGGCGCTGGAAGGAGAGCAGCTGGCGCAAACCCTCGAACGCTGCCTTCGCGCCGTCCCACACCCCACCGAAGGGCGCGGCGAAGTGCCGGCTCCACACAGCCTCGGCGTGAAACGGCGCGAGCGCGTCGCCGCCGGCGAGTGCGAGGTGGGCCATATACAGACCAAGGCCAAGCGGCGCGAGCGCGATCCACAACGCGTCCGCTCGCAAGCGATAGCGCGGATGCAGCCCGCGCGCAAGCGGGAAGTCGCGCGCGCGATCCTCGCGCGGGCCGTACAGATAGAGCAGCGCGATCGGCAACATCAACACGATGCCAGTACTGCGCGTCGCCCCCGCGAGCGCGGCGAGCAACGCCGCGCTCGCCCACTGACCCCGGCGTGCGCATAGGAACACGCCGACCGACAGCGCCATGTACAGCGACTCGCTGTAGATAGCCGAAAAGAAGAATGCCATCGGTGCAAACGCCGTAAGCATCACCGCTAGACGCGCCACCCCGTGAGGATCGAGCTCGCCCGGCAACGCGTCGCGCAACCGCGCGACTTCGAGCGTGCTCAAGCGGTGCAGTCCATAGAGGGCCGCCGCAAACGCCGCCAGCGACAGCACCACACCCGCGATCACCGGTGCGAGGCCGACATCGGAGAGGGCTCGCAGCCCAACCGGGTAGAGCGGGAAGAAGGCGGTGCGCGAGGCGGTCAGAGAGCCAAGCTCCGGCCGGTAGCCATAGTGCGCGATCGTCAAGTACCAAGCCGCGTCCCAGCGCGCGGCAGGAGCAGCGAGCGCGTTGCCGAGCCAGCCAAAGCCGCTTGTCGATCCCGGCGGATTGAAGGCGTGACGCGCAGGGCCAAACCCAAGCGTCGCGACGGCTCCAGCGCCCGCCACCCATACCAACAGCCGCGAGCACCACAGGGCGCGCCACACGTCGCGCATCGCGACGGCCCGCTCGCCGCTCGCCGCTCGGGCGCGCTCGGTCAGCGAGCTGCGGGGTAGGACAGACCCAGCCGAGACGACAAGGTCGCTCGGGGGATCTGCGATAACCATCTCGGCGGTGTCGGAGCTCATCGTGGGGGTGGCGCGAGGCGTAGGCGACAGCCGCGCTACTGGCAGGAAATCACACCCCGAGACGGTACAGTCACAGTCGGGGGCGAGTGAGATGTCACGACAAGCAAGACAGCGCCGTAGGCGCCGCAATCGCTCAGGGCCTTCGCGCTTCGTGCTTATCGGTCTGGCCGGGCTCGCCGGCGCGATTGCGATCGGCGCGATTGCGGCCGTCGGCTACGTGCTCTCGGTCGCCCAGTCAGCGCCGCGCCTCGCATCGCTGAAAGCAAGCATCGCCGGCGCTTCCTCGCAGGTGTTCGCTGCCAACGGCACACGGCTGGGCTTCATCCAGTCCGACGAACTGCGCACGCCGATCGAGACCTCGCAGATGCCGAGCGACCTGCGCAACGCAACAGTCGCGATCGAGGACCAGCGTTTTTACAAGAACAACGGCGTGGACCTGACCGGCATCTTCCGATCGGCGGTCAAGGACGTCCTGAACGGACAGGCGCTACAAGGTGCCTCCACGATCACGATGCAGCTGATGCGCAACCTGTATCTCGGCAGCGACACACACTCTTTCAAGCAGAAGATCGACGAGGCGAAGCTCGCGATCGAATACACCAAACACCACAGCAAGCGCGACATTCTCACCGACTACCTGAACACGGTTGCCTACGGCACCGTCGGCGGGCAGACCGCCCTGGGCGTGCAAGCCGCGTCACGGATCTTCTTCGACAAGAGCGCCTCCCAGCTCGACCTTCAGCAGAGCGCACTGCTCGCGGGACTACCGCAGGCCCCCTCGCAATACAACCCCTTCCTGTATCCAGCGGCGGCGCGCACTCGCCGCAACGAGGTGCTCGCCAAGATGGCCGAACTGCACTACATCTCCCACGCGACCGCTGCGGCGGCCGAACGGGCGCCGCTGGAAGTCCGGCACGGCAACTACTACACCCAGCGTCAGGAAGGCTTCTTCTTCGAATTCGTGCACCGCCAACTCGTCGAACGTTACGGGCTGAACCAAGTTGAGAAGGGTGGCCTGAAGGTGTATACGACGATCGACCTGAACATGCAGCGCGAGGCCCGCAACGCGATCGCCGAAATACTCGACGAGCCGGGCGACCCGGCATCGGCGATCGTGACGATCAACCCGCACAACGGCGACATTGAAGCGATGGCGGAGTCTGAGAGCTATGACCAGTCGCAGTACAACCTGGCCTCCGAAGGTCATCGCCAGGCCGGCTCGACGTTCAAGGCGATCGTTCTCGCCGACGCACTGTCCAGGGGCGTGGATCCAAACAGCACTTACTACCTCTCGCACACGCTCACACCCGGCTGGCTCCCCGCCTACCCCACTTACGAAGTCAAAACATTCGAGAACACCTCGCTCAACAAGTCGATCAACCTAGTACAAGCGACACTCGCCTCCGACAACACCGTCTACGCCCAGCTGGCGGCCGACCTCGGCGAGGAAACAGTCACGCAGATGGCCTACAAGATGGGCGTGAAGGAGCATCTGGACAGCTACCCGGCGGAGGCGCTCGGCGGTCTGACGGTGGGGGTGAGTCCACTTGAAATGGCCAACGTGTACGCCACGCTTGCCGATGGCGGCTACCGCAACACGCCGATCGCGATCACGAAGGTCGTGTTTCCCGACGGCTATACCGACACCAATTGGGGCACGCCGCACCGCGTCAAGGTGCTCTCCAACGGAGTAACCGCCGAGGAGACCGAAATCCTGCACGAGAACGTCGAGAGCGGCACGGCGACGCGCTCGGCAATCGACTGCCCAACGGCCGCGAAGACCGGCACCACAAGCGAATTTACCGACGCCTGGCTCGACGGGTACATGCCCAACTACTCGACCTCGGTTTGGATGGGCTACCCCATCAAGGCGACCCCGATGACCGATGTGCACGGGGAGGCGCAGCAAGGCGGCTACCTAGCCGCGGAAATCTGGCATACCTACATGGCGGCGGTGACCGAAGGTCAGCCGTGCGTCCAGTTCCCCTCGCCCACCGAACCGATCTCCTACCAGCCGTTCTTCGGCAAATATGCAACCACTGGCGCGGCCTCGGTAAAGACCCCCTACGAAGGCGAACAGGTCACGAGCGCGAAACCCGGCACGCAAAAGAAGAAGGGCGCCCAAGGCGAATCCCACGCCCCGCCAGTCGAAGAGCCGGGCGCCGGCCCAGCCGGCGAAAGCGAAAAACCGGCGGGCGCGAGAGAACCCGAACAGCGCACACCAGCACCGGCCATACACGAACCGGCGCAACCCATGCCAAAAGTGGCCGAACCGCGGGTCGGCGGAACCGGCGGGGCCGAACCGCCGAACCGCTGAGCAGCGCGCAGAGCACCATTGACGCATGCCTCGATTCGCCCACGCTGGTAGTTTGACGGTGCACACTCCAACACAGGGTCGCCGCCGAGAGCGCGCAGAGACCCGGACAGGAAGCGATTCGTGGCTAAGGAAGACAAGGTCGAATTCGAGGGCGAGGTCATCGAGGCCCTACCGAACGCGATGTTTCGCGTCAAGCTCGACAACGATCATGTGGTGCTAGGTCACGTAGCGGGCAAGATGCGCCGCTTTCGGATTCGCATCCTGCCCGGCGATCGTGTGCGCTGCGAGCTGTCCCCGTATGACCTCGACCGAGCGCGGATCGTTTACAGGCACCGATAAGTTCCTCGCATCGCCTCGGACGCTGACCGAACGTGCATTTTTCACCCAAACCAACCTCCGTGCAAACCGACCGAACGGGCAACGCTTGAGTTCCTCGCATCGTTCACGGATCGGCTGAACGGGCATCGCCGAGCTCTCCCTGATCGATTCGATCGAGGCCGCCGTGAAGACGCGTGGAGGCCGCTTCGTGCGCGGCATCGGCGACGACGCCACGGTCGTCAAAGCACTCAAGCTGTGCGTCACCACGGTGGACACGATCGTCGAGGGCGTGCACTTCGAGCTCGACGATCCACAGTTGAGTTTTCAGGACGTCGGCTGGCGGGCGCTGGCGGGCGCGCTATCGGACATCGCGGCGATGGGCGCACAGACCGGCGAGGCGTACGTCGCGCTCGGCATCCCCTCGCATGTGAGCGAGGCGCAGGCGCTGCAGCTGATGCTCGGCGCGGAGGAGCTGGCGGAGCTGACTGGTACAACGATCGCCGGGGGCGATGTGGTGAGCGCACCCGCACTGTTCGCGAGCGTCACGATCGTCGGATGGGCCGAGCGCGACCAGAAGCTACTGGGGCGCGACGGGGCGCGACCGGGAGATCTCGTCGGCGTGACCGGCACGCTCGGATGCCGCCAGCGGCGCCCGTTGCCACGACTGCTCGAGGGCCGTGCCATCGCCCCAGCGGGGGCCCACGCGATGATCGACCTCTCCGACGGCTTGGCCAGCGATGCGCTGCACCTCGCACGCCGTAGCGGTGTTGTCCTGAAGATCGATCTCGAGGAGCTACCGACCGACGAGCACACACAGGCTACGGCCGAGCGGCTCGGGGTACCCGTGTGGCAGGCGGCGGCCACCGCCGGCGAAGACTACGAGCTGTGCGTGTGCGTGCCGCGCAAGCGAGCCGAGCGGGTCAACCAGGCCTGCCAGCGCGTCGGCACCAAGCTGACATGGGTCGGCCACGTCAGCGAGGGTGAGCCCGGTGTGGTGCTACGACACGAGGGGCGCAAGCAAGCGCTGACCGGCTTTGAGCACCGGTGGTAGCCCCGACTTCCGTAGCTCTCGTTCTTCACTGAACGCTTCGGCGGGGGACACGCGGGTGTGCGGCACGCGAGCAGCCCCCAGTGGCACCGTGGAGATCAAGCGAGCGAACACGATCAAACGATGGGTGGCGCTAAACGGCGGTGTGCACGCCGAGAGCACCAGTCGCGAGTAGCCCACCGGGTCGATGACCGACACATCTGTGGGCAGCACCACACGCGAGCCGCTGACCCGGTAGGTGAAGCGCGCGTAGGGCATGTCGAGCACCACCGGCGCTCCCCGGCGTAGGCCGCCAAGGCCGCGGAAGGGTGCCAGCCAGGTTGTGCGATGACCGGCGATCGCCGTCGTGCCGGGAATTCCCGGGAAATTCGTTTCCGGATAGATGCCGGGACCATTCTCCAGTTCGGAGGTGCCGGTGCCCTTCACCACGACGTAGTCGGCACCAATCGTGGGTATGTGGATCGAGCCGACCGCCGACCCGTTCTTGGCGTGACGCTGCAGCTCGGCCGCCAAGTACTCGATCCGCCGTCGCTGCTGGTGCAGGCGCACGAGCGTCGCGCGCGCGGCGGCTGTGGTGTCGGCTCGTTCCAGCGTATGCAGATCGCTGCGCAGGCTTTCCTGCTTGAAATAGGAGTAGAGCGCCGTGATCGGCTCCTGCCACACAAGCGTCACACCCGCGTCGAGCAGCAGCAGCACACCGAGGAGAATCAGCAGCGAGGCGACCGCACTGGGGAGTCGCGAGCGGCGGCGGCGCGGCGGCGTCATGCTCGCGCCTGCGCTAAGCGAGGCTCCCACCGCCGAGGCACTCACACCGCCCGCAAGCGGCACGCCGTCCTTCCGACTCGCGGCGGGGCGCGAAAGCGACAGGTCGCCTGCCGCGGGCTTCTTGCGTGGAGATGGGGTCATGGCTTAGCGTCGCAACGCGGACTCGGTGCCGCCGAGCGACCCAGGCCCAGCGTAGGACACAGGACCGCGCGTCGACAGCTCGGCCGCTGGCTGTGCACTCCTAGAGTCGGCGGGCACGGCTGCCAGCACACGCAGCACGATCGCGAGCAGGCAACCAAGCGCGATGCTCCAGAGCAGCGCCGCCAGCGCTCCGACCTGCCCACCCGCGAGCGCGAGCACGATGCTCTGCGCCAAACCCGTGGCGCCCAGGCCCAACTCGTGTGCGTATGCGGCGAGCAACAGCACGAGCGGCAACACGCCGAGCAGTACCGCGATAAGCGCAAGCGCCCGGCCATGGACACGCTCGCGGACACTCGGCGATACCGCGAACAACCACAAGTGCAGCGCCGGTAGGAGCAGCAGGCAAACGAACGGATTGAACACCCAAGCGATCAGCGCCACGCCCAACAGCACCAGCAGCACCGCAAGGCCCGCCGCGTCGACAGAAGGACGCTGAGGCAGTGCCACTCCTCGCAGAAGCGCGGGCCATGCAAGCAACGCGAGCACCAGCACAAGCATTGTCGCGAGCAGTGCCGGGGTTGCCGAACCGTCGGCGCGCAACGACAGCGCCGGTGGCTGTCCGGCCGGAGCCGCGACGAGCCCGAGCCGTCCGATCAGGATCGCAAATAGTGCACCGGCGAAGAACGGGAGCGCCGCGGTGAGCGTCCAGATAATCCAGCGCAGCACGGCTTCGCGACGACGACGCAGGCGCGCCAGCGCATCCACAGCGACAAGCAGCGCCGGCAACAACAGCGCGAGCGCGATCAGCTCGATCGTCCAACCGGGGAGTGCATCGCGCCCGAGCGACAGTCGCGGGGAGACGGGAGCGGCGATGTTGGGGCCTTCGTCGAGCGCATACACGGCGCTGAGCACCGACCTGCCGAAGTTCTGAAGGCGCGCTTCGCTGACCCGCGCGCCGGGGGCGGGGCCACGCTCGCCACTGACCTGAACGAGCACTGCGGGCACGCCAGCAGCGTTTAGCGGCGCCTCCTCGCCCGTGGCCAGAGGCAACGCGAGATGCGCGAATTGAGCGAGAGCGCTGGGCGCGCCGGCGGTCGTGCCAGCCTCTTGGGAGATCGCAGAGGCGAGTGTGAGCCGCAGGGTTTCCGGCGCCACGCTGAGATCGCTGGAGTAGGGGAGCACAAATGGCTTGTGCGCAGCGCTGCCGGCGAGATCGCCGAGCACGATCGCAGCGTCAAGCGGCCGCCCACCGTTCTGTGCGAAATCAGCGGCCCCAGCGTACCCCCCGCTGCCGCCGCTGGTGGACACCAACACAATCGTGCGGCGCGTCTCGCTCTGGGAGAACACGCGCGCCAGCTCAATCAGCGCGGCGGTACCCGACAGTTCGGCGATCGACCCCGGTGCAGCGGCGTCGCGATGGGCGACGATCGCGATCGGACTTTCGCCGCTGGATCCGGGGCGGGTGGCGATCACGGTGGTGAGCGTGCGCTCGCCGTCAATGGTCTGGGCCCTCATTCGACGCGTGGACACCTGGAAACCGCCGCCGGCCGAACCGCCCAACCCCCGCAGCGTGCTCGCGATTTCGCCGGCGAGCTCGTCATCGCCGGCGCTACCAGGCTGACGGTCGGGGAAACGCTTCGCCAGCGCCTGCAAGCTCGCGTATGCGCGCGCGCCGTCAAACGCTTCAGGCGCGAGCGTGGAGCTGAGCGACGTCGAGCGACCCATGAGCGAAAACCCCGCTATCGCCACGACGAACAGCAGCGGCACAAACGCCGCGCGGTAGATGCGGACGTTGAACATCAGCGCTAGACCATAGCCCGACGGCGGGCGGGAGGTGTGGGTCCCGGCGTACCCCGCACCCGAGCACAGACGCGTGGAGCGGCAACTCCCCCGGGCCGGTCGCGGGCGAGCGACTACACACGGCCGCGGGCTCGCCCAAACAGACAACAGACCCGAGTGAGTGCCGCAGTCCTTCTACCCCGTTCGGGGCACAGGGGGGCCACCCCAGGTATCGTGCGGTCCGCCAATGCTCCAGCCCGTCGCCACAGGACACAAGTCGCTCGCCGACTACACCCACATTTGCGGGCGCGAGCTGATCGAGGAAATCCGCGAGCTCGCCGAGCCGCTGAAGGGCAGGCGCGTCGTACACGTCTCAGCGACGGCCTTCGGCGGTGGGGTGTCGGAGATCCTCTACACGCTGGTGCCGCTGATGCGCGACGTCGGACTTGACTGCGAGTGGCAGGTGATCTACGGGCGCGAGGAGTTCTTCAACGCCACCAAGCTCATGCACAACGCGCTGCAGGGCAACCCGCAGGACCTCGACGAGGAACAGTGGGGCACCTGGGAACAGTACAACGAGATGAACGCGCGCGAGCTCTCCGACGGTTGGGACGTGTGCTTGGTGCACGACCCGCAGCCGGCCGGGCTATACCGACTGGTGCCCGAGAAGGCAAAGGGCTGGGTTTGGCGCTGCCACATCGACCTGTCGACTCCCAACCCAGCGACGATCGAGCGGCTATTGCCCTACATCTCCGAGTACCCACAGTCGCTCTTTCACATGGCCGCATACGTGCCCACCGGCATGGGCGGGAACGTAAATATCGTGCCGCCGGCGATCGATCCGCTGATGCCGAAGAACATGGCGCTCTCGCCCGAAGACGCCTCCTACGTGTGCGAGCAGTTCGGCATCGACGTGGACCGCCCGCTGATCTGCCAGGTGTCGCGCTTCGATCCCTGGAAGGACCCGCTAGGCGTGATCGACGCCTACAGGCTCGTCAAGGAGCGCATCCCCGAGGTGCAGCTAGCGCTGGTGGGCTCGATGGCCAGCGACGACCCGGAGGGCTGGGACTTCTTCAACGCAACCATCGCCCACGCCGGCGGTGACCCCGACGTGCACATCCTCAACAACTTCAACAACGTCGGCGCGATCGAGGTAAACGCGTTCCAGTCCCATGCGGACGTGGCCGTGCAAAAGTCCACGCGCGAGGGGTTCGGGCTGACCGTCTCGGAGGCGATCTGGAAGGCGCGGCCGTTTATCGGCGGCGATGTAGGTGGTATACCGCTACAGGTCGAGGACGGCGTCACCGGCTTTCTAGTGGACACGGTCGAGCAGTGCGCGCAGCGCGCGCTCGAGCTACTGGGCGATCCGGCGCTCGGCAAGACGCTCGGACGGCGCGGCAAGGAGCACGTGCGCACGCACTTCCTCACCCCGCGCTACCTGCGCGACTACCTGCGGATTTTTGGGGAGCTGGCGGAGGGGTAGAACCAGCGGACACGGACATGCACGCGCCGAGCGGGGGTGAGCGCGTGGGTAATACTAATTTTGGTGCAATTCACCATAGTAACTACATGTTGTAGTCGCTATCGCAAACCTTTTTGAAATTGGACAAAACACCCTCACCCCCCGCCCCATCCCAGCGCTCGCCGCTCGTGCTGGTGAGCAACCGGGGACCGGTTACCTTCGGACCGGGCGACGAGGTGCAGCGCGGGTCGGGTGGGCTTGTGACCGCGCTCACGGGGCTTGCCTCCCACCGGGACGCGGTGTGGGTGGCCTCGGCGATGAACGAGCACGACGTGCGCGTGTCGCGCGCGCACGAGGGACAGGCCTTCCCGGTGCGCTCGCCCGCGGGCGGGGAGTACATGGTGCGCCTCGTCGCCAGCGACCCGGAGGCCTACGACCGTTTCTACAACGTGTTCGCCAACCCGATGCTGTGGTTCATCCAGCACTACCTGTGGGATCTGTCAAACGCGCCCGACATTCGCCGCCACGAGATCGAGGCGTTTGAGTTCGGCTACAACGCCGTCAACGAGGACCTCGCGCGCGCAGTCGTAGAGGAGATCGCGGATCTCAGCGAGCCCGTTGTGATGGTCCACGACTACCACCTCTACACGTTGCCGGACCTCGTCAGGCGCGCCCGTCCGGACGTGTTCCTGCATCACTTCGTCCACATCCCCTGGACCCAGTCGGACTCCTGGCGGGTGCTGCCCTCACGCATTCGCGAGGAGATCTACGCAGGCCTGTTGGCAAACGACATCATCGGCTTTCACACTCGCTCCTACCGGCGCAACTTCCTGCAGTGCTGCCGTGACCTGATGGACCTGGAGGTCGACTTCGAGCGTGGGCTGGTTCGCTTCCGCGATCGGGAGGTGTGGGTGCGGGCTTACCCGCTGCCGATCGACCACGTGGCGACCCGTCAGGTCGCGAGGAGCGAGCGTGTGGGCGAATTCGAGCGAGAGCTGCTGCGTCGCCGTCGCGACCACCTAATCCTGCGCGTGGATCGGGCGGACCTCTCCAAGAATGTGCTGCGCGGCTTCTCCGCGTTCGACCTGTTCCTCGAGCAGCACCCGGAGTTCCGCGAGCGCGTGACGTTCGTGGCACAACTGATGCCCTCGCGAACCGATGTGCCCGAGTATGCGGAGTACCTGGAACGGATCGAGGCGCTGGTGGCAGTCGTCAACCATCGCCACGGCACCCCGGACTGGATGCCGATCCAGCTAAAGCTACGCGACGATCTCGAGGAGGCCATGGCCGCCTACAAGCACTATGACGTGCTGCTCGTAAACGCGATGTTCGACGGCATGAACCTGGTCGCGAAGGAGGGTCCGATCGTCAACGAACGCGCTGGCGTGTCAATCCTCTCCGAGAACACGGGCGCACACGAGGAGCTTGGCGAGTATGCCCTCTCAGTGAACCCGTTCGACATCCAGGAGCTGGCCGACTCGATCCACGCCGCGCTTGACATGTCGGCCGGTGAGCGAGCGCGGCGAGCGAGCGGGCTCATAGAGATCGTGACCTCGCGCGACCCCGGGGACTGGATAGACGAGCAACTGGCGGACATCCGAGCCAAGCGCACCGCAGAGCCGATTTGAGGGATTGCTGTTCGTTCTTGTTATGATCCCCCGCCCGTCGCTGTCCCACGCAAATGACTCTGCCCGCCACCACATACGACCTCGTGCTGATGCTCGACCCACAAGTCGAGGAGCCGCTGCGCACCAAGATCGTCGACGATGTGCGCACGACGATTGCGGCAAAGGGCGAGCTGCTGCGCCACGACGACTGGGGCGAGCGGGCACTGACCTATCAGATCGACCACAAGGCCACGGCCGACTACCACCTGCTGCAGTTCCACGCCTCGACCGCTGAGCTGATCGAGGAGCTCAACCGCACGCTGCGCATCGCCGATGGCGTGGTGCGCTTTCGCATCAACAAGCTCAAGCCCGGTACGCCAGATGCACCGGACATGCGCTCCAGCGCCACACCCACCCGCGAGGAGCCCACACCCACCCGTGAGGAGCCCGCGCCCACTCACGAGCAGCCTGAGCAAGCGGTAGCCGAGGAGCAGGCCGTCGCGTAATACACTCAGGGGCGTGCGGCTGCTGAGGACAAGGACTGTGGGGGGCGCTCGACTCTGCTCTGCACACATCGGGGCGGCGACTCATGAGTGAGCAGCCAATCGGTGACGGCCCGAGCGTGCGACGTACCGACGTATTGCGCGCATCCCCGCCGATGTTCGAGTCGCGCGTGCTCGATGCTTTCTCGCGCGTGCACCCAGTCGTGCCGATCCTGATCTTCGCGCCGGCGATCGTAGTGTTGGCAGCCTGGGGCCTTTCATTTCTCGCGGTGGAGGAGGTGCTCGGACTGTTCGTGCTGGGATACGCGCTGTGGACACTGTTCGAGTACTGGCTGCACCGGCTCGTGTTCCACTTCGAGCCCGACCACGGCATCGGGGCGCGGATGCACTGGATCATCCACGGCATCCACCACGAGCACCCCAACGACCCGCTGCGCCTGGTTATGCCACCGGCCGTGAGCATTCCGCTCGGCGCGATCGTGTTCGGCGTGCTGTACGTCGTGTTCGGCCAGCACTACGCGCCCGCGGTGGGCGCAGGCTTCTTCGCCGGCTATCTCGCCTACGACATGCTCCACTACTACGTGCACCACTTCCGGCCCCGCACGCGCGTCGGACGGATGCTGCGCGAGCGGCACATGCGCCACCACTTTCAGGACGACACGCGGGGGTTCGGCATCAGCGCCCCCTACTGGGATGAGGTGTTTCGCACCTCCCCGCGTGCGCGCGAGAGCGGTTCCCGGTAGCGTCCGCTACAGACATCAAGCAAGGCGAAAGGAACAGCCGTGGCCGCCAGCAACATCAACCGGGTCGTAATGACCGGGAATCTGACCGCAGACCCAGAGCTGCGCTCGCTGCCGAGCGGGACCGAAGTGTGCGAGCTGCGCGTCGCCTGCAACACGCGGCGCAAGGACGGAAGCAGCGGCGAGTGGGTGGACAAGCCGAACTACTTCAACGTCAAGGTGTGGGGAGCGCAGGGGAAAAACGCGGCGCAATACCTCTCCAAGGGCAGGCCCGTCGCGATCGACGGAAGGCTTGAATGGCGCGAGTGGGAAGCACAGGACGGCACCAAACGCAGCGCAATCGATATCATTGCCGAGTCGGTGCAGTTCCTCGGGTCGCGCGAGGGTTCCTCCGGAGGCGGAGGATACTCGGGTGGCGGAGCATCTCAGGGTAGTGATGTGCCGGTTGACAGCGGCGACTTCCAGCCCGCACCGGTCGCCAGCCAAGCTGGCGACGACGACATTCCGTTCTAGTTCAAAAGCAAGGATTTCCAGTGGCAAAGCGCGGTCGCGGCAAGCCTGTTCGCCGTCGAGATAAGAAGGGTGGACCCGGCACAGGGAGGCGCAAGCCTTGCCAGCACTGCCGCGACAAGGTTGAGCAGGTCGACTACAAGGACGTCGCGACACTGCGCAAATTCATCTCCGAGAAGGGCAAGATCCGCTCCCGTAGGATCACCGGAGCGTGCCGGCGCCATCAGGGCCAGATCGCGCGTGCGGTCAAGCGCGCACGCGAGCTGGCGCTGCTGCCGTACGTAAACGAGGGTGGCCGCGACGACCATCCCCGACGCGAACGCGGCGACCGGGACCGCGAACGGTAGACAGCCCTTTGCGGGTAAGCGCCTCACCGCAACGAATTCCTTCCTCAACCAGACGACACGCCAGGACCACATATCCATATGCCCGAAGCAATACTCATCAAGGATGTCGAGGATCTCGGCGAGCAGGGAAACGTCGTGGACGTCTCCAAGGGCTACCTGCGCAACTATCTGATCCCCCGCAAGCTCGCCCAACCCGCCACGCGCGGGGCGATCGAGTCGATCCGTCAGCGCCAGCAGGCGGCGGAGCGGGCGGCACGCGAATACGTCGAGAAAGCTCACGACAACGCAGCCCTGCTGAACAAGACTGTGCTGACGATCGCCCAGCAGGCTGGCGCCGACGGACGCCTGTTCGGATCGGTCACCGCCCAGGATGTCGCCGCAGCGATCCGCGACGCCCGTGGGCTGCGTACCGACAAGAGCAACGTACACCTGCCCGAGCCGATCAAGAACGTCGGCACCTACATGGTCGTGGTCGATGTCGTCGATGGAGTGACGGCAACGGTCAAGACCATGGTCGTCGCGCAGAAGTAGGTCCGGCTCGACTGCGAACATTTGTTCGTGAGGTTGGCGAGGATCTTTTCCCTGCGAGTTGCGGGAACGACGCACGTGACCGGAGGCCGGCGGGCTTAGACTCGCGCTGAGTATGTGCCCCGTCTCTCAAGCCAACGGCAACAGCACACCCATCGGCGTGATCGCGCCGCCGCACAACCTCGACGCTGAGCAGTCGGTGCTCGGCGCGATCCTGCTCTCCGATCGCTCGTTGTATGCGCTGGTAATCGAAGAGGGACTCCGCTCCGAGGACTTCTACCGCGACCGCCACGGCCTCATCTACGAGGCGATGCTGGCCCTCTACAACGAGTCCGAGCCAGTGGACGTGTTGACCGTAAGCGACCGGCTGCGCCAGACCGGCAAGCTCGACGCGGCCGGGGGGCCGGCCGCCGTGGACGAGCTAACCGGCGTTGTGCCCGCCGCGGGTCACGCACGGCGCTATGCACAGATCGTGCGCGAGAACGCGCTACTACGGCGCTTGCTCGCGGCCTCCTATGACATCCAGTCGAGCGTGCTCGAGCGCCAGAGCGCTCCGCGCGAGTTGGTCGAGCAGGCCGAGAAGACGATGCTCGAGGTTGCTCGCGACGATCGTCAGCAGGATTTCCGCTCGATTGAGGAGGTACTGCACGAGGAGCTGGACAAGCTGCACCGGCTGTCGATCGAGGGCACCTCGCTAACAGGCGCCCCTTCAGGCTTCAAGGATCTCGATGAGATCACCGGTGGTTTTCAGCCCGGCAATCTCATCATCATCGCCGCGCGACCCGCGATGGGCAAGAGCGCGCTCGTGTGCAACATCGCCGAGAACGCGGCCGTCGAACACGGCCGGCCTGTAGCGCTGTTCTCACTGGAGATGGCAGAGGCGGAGCTCGCCCAGCGCTTCGTGGCCTCTCAGGCACGAATCAAGGGCGAGGAGCTGCGCAAGGGCCGCGTCAAGGAAGAACGCTGGCCGAAGATTCTGAAGGCCTCTCAGCGGCTCGCCGACGCGCCCCTGTGGGTGGACGATTCAAGCGATGTGGGAATGCTCGAGATCAGGGCCAAGGCGCGCCGTCTGCACTCGCAGTGCGAGAACGGTCTCGGGCTGATCATCATCGACTACCTACAGCTGATGCGCACCGACAGTCGCTACGACTCGCGCGTGACCGCAGTGGGCGAGCTGAGCCGCGGGTTGAAGATCCTGGCACGCGAGCTAGGTGTGCCCGTGATCGCGCTCTCACAGCTCAGCCGCGCGGTTGAGACGCGTCCAGATAAGCGCCCCCAGCTCTCTGACCTGCGCGAGTCGGGCAACCTCGAGCAAGACTCCGACCTGGTGATGTTCATCTACCGCGACGAGTACTACAACGAGGACTCCGAGCGACCCGGCGAGGCAGACCTGATTATCGCCAAGCACCGTAACGGAGCGGTCGGCAAGGTGACACTCACCTTTCAGAAGGAATACCCCAAGTTCATGAACTATGCGGGCGAGGGCCGCTACGCAGCATGAATACCGACCCGCTCGCCGTACTGGCCTCGCGCAATCGGAGCGACTGTCCGCTCGGACTATGCGACGGCAGCGGCTTCATCGTGGACGAGGCCACCAACACGGCGTCTGACTGCCGTTGCCGCGCGGGGCACATCGCCAAACGCAGGGCCACCGGCCTTGAGGCACGCCTGCCCAAGCGCTACCAGGGCGTATCGTTTGACCGACCGCCAGTTCCGGAAATGCCCGAGCCGGTCGTCTCCGCGGTACGCAGCTATGTGCGCAACATAGATGCGCGTCTGGATGAAGGACGCGGGATGTGGCTTGTCGGGGACATCGGCACCGGCAAGACGACGCTTGCGATGCTGGCCTCCAAGGCCGCCCTAGACGCCGGGCGCACGGTCGCGATCTATTCCCTACCGAGGCTGTTGAACCTGATTCGCAGCGCGATCGAGGCCGAGGGAGGCATGGTGGGCTTCTTGGATCGCCTCACCTCGGTCGATCTCCTGCACATAGACGACCTTGGAGTCGAGAACAAGACAGACTGGGTGCTGGAGCAGCTGTACTCGATCATCAATACCCGTTACGAGGACGAGCGGGCGATGATCCTGACGACCAACCTCGAAATCGCCGAGCTCAGAGAACAGTTCGGCGAGCGAACACTCTCGCGCTTGCTCGCCATATGCGGCGAGCCGCTACCGCTGTTTGGGCATGACAAGCGAAGCGAATACCAACCGAAGCGCCACGACAGCAGCATTCACGTGCAGTCAGCCTGAGCGCGCGACACCTGCGTAGACTGATGACGCAATGCCAGGCATAGTCATAGTGGGCGCCCAATGGGGCGATGAGGGCAAGGGCAAGATCACCGATCTGCTCGCCGAACGCAGCGACGCGGTGGTGCGCTTCCAGGGCGGCAACAATGCCGGGCACACGATCGTGCGCGGCGAGGAGGAGTGGAAGCTGCACCTGATCCCCTCCGGCATCCTCTACCCGGGCAAGCGCTGCGTGATCGGCAACGGCGTGGTGATCGACCCGAAAGTGCTGATCGAGGAGCTGGATGCCCTTCGCGCACGGCGAGTGGACGTAAGCGGGCTGCGAATCTCAGCCAACGCACATCTGATCATGCCCTACCACCTGCTACTCGACTCCGCTGGCGAGGCGAAGCTTGGAAGCCTTCAAATCGGCACGACCAGGCGCGGAATCGGACCGTGCTATGCGGACAAGGCGGCACGCCTCGGCATCCGCGTACAGGACCTACTCGACGAGAAGATCCTCAAGAAGAAGATCGTTGCTGCGATGGAGCCGAAGCGCCTCTCGCTGCGCCCGTTTGAGAAGGACCCGACGCTCGACCTGCACACGATGACCGAGGAGTACCTCACTTACGGCCACCGCCTCGAGCAGCACATCGCCGACACAGCCCGCCTGATGTGGGAGCTGCTCGACGACGGTCACAAGGTGATTTTCGAGGGCGCACAGGGGGCGATGCTCGACATCGACCACGGAACCTATCCGTTCGTGACCTCCTCCAACCCGCTGTCAGGCGCGGCATGCGTCGGCACGGGCGTCGGACCAAAGGACATCGACGAGGTGTGGGGCATCTCCAAGGCCTACACAACGCGCGTCGGTGCGGGCCCGTTCCCGAGCGAGCTGCACGAAGAGATGGGCGAGACGATCCGCCGGCGCGGCGGGGAGTTCGGCACGACCACTGGACGCCCGCGTCGCACTGGTTGGCTCGACCTCGTCGCGTTGCGCTATGCGGCGCGCTTGAACACACTCACGGCACTGGTGCTGACCAAGCTCGACGTGCTCTCTGGGCTAGACCGCATCCAGGTGTGCACGAGCTACCGTGGTGCCGAGGGAGCCGAGTTCAGCGACTTCCCCTACCACCAGACTGTCCTGCACCATACGACCGCCGAGCTGACCGAGCTACGCGGCTGGAGCGAGGATCTCGGCGAGTGCCGCACGCCCTCCGACCTGCCCGACGCCGCGCGTGAGTACATTCGCTTCATCGAAGAGCAGGTCGGCGCTCCTGTGACGCTACTCGGCGTTGGGCCTGGCCGCGATCAGGTCGTGTGGACCGACGCCGGCAGAGCCTCGCTGATCGGGCCGGACGTGGGCACACCCACGGCGGCATAACACGTCGAGCCTCGCGCAGACCGACATAGATGCTCGCGGTCGGCGGCGCGGCATCCTCGCCTTGTGTCCTCCTCGCAAAACCCGCTTGCCGGGCTATGGGACTCAGCGCGCTGCGTCGTCGCGGCGGAAACCGAGGCGAGCGGAAATATCGTTGGCCGTCGCCTGCAACTCCGGCAACTGTTGATCAACCAAGCCCTCCAGCTCGATCATCGATGTGTGAGCTGACATCGCAAGCGCCGCGACGACGTCGCCATTCTCGCTGCGCACGGGCGCCGCGATCGATACCAGGCCCGCCGCCAGCTCTTCGTCGTTGACAGCAAACCCCTGCTCGACAACCTTCGCCAATTCGTCTCGAAGCGCCTTCCTAGTGGTGATCGTGTGGGGACCTCGCTTGGCCAAGGCCATTCCGACCACAAGTTCATGCTGCTCCTCGTCCGGCAGAAACGCCAGGAGCACCTTGCCAAGCGAGGTGCAATACGCCGGCAGTCGCGACCCGACACGTAGGTTCAGGTCGATCTTGTATTGGCCACGACGAAAGCTGCGCGCGCGATCGACATAGAGAATCTCAGGACCGTCGAGCACGGCCAGACTGATCGTGTAGCCGCTGTGTTGGCGCAAATCTTCGAGATAGGCACGCGAGTGCTCACGCAGACCAGTCGAATTCAAGGCCGACATGCCGAGATCGGTCACGCGCAGGCCGAGTCGATATCGCCTATCCGCGCCCTGCTCTAGGTATCCCAACGCGACGAGCGTGCTCACATAGCGGTGGATCGTCGAGCGAGTCATCCCGACAAGCTCAGACAGGTCGGCGATGCCGAGCATCGGACGCTCAGGCGAGAAGCACCCCAGGATCGTCAGGCCGCGCTCGAGCGACTGCGAGTAGCGCGGCTCTCGAAGGCGCGGTAGGGATTTCGGCGGGGTTGGCCGCCGACCGCCGACTGCACGGGTCTCGGATCGTGTGCTCATCTGTGCTCCCTCCTTGTGGGCTTTCCACGCTTGGCTGTGGCCCTACTCCGCGCTTGGCACAGCCTTGCGGGAGCCGCGCGACGCGCCCCCTTGCAACCGCGAGGAGTAACTCTGCTCTCGCGATCCACGTCGCGCGGCATCCGCGCTTTGGCACGGCAAGCAGGGAGCATTCCCGACCTCTCTCGCCCGTGCCGGCTGAGGACCCGAATCCTTTCCTGGGCGTGGTCGACGATCGCCTCCTTGCTCATGTCGATAAGCATGCAGTGCGCCAGGCACGAGGCCAATACCTTTAAGTAGGCATTCGAGCAGTCCCTCAGAACCTCCGGGTCGGGTGCTGCCGCGTATGTAGGCGGAGCGTAAAGCGCCGCTCACAGGCGCTCTTGCGGCACATGCGCGTCCCACTTCGATCGACGCGCGCCTCATGAGGGATGCGGACACAGACCCTTTAAGTAGGTATTCGGACGTCGGATCCGACGCCGATTGTGCGGTGGGTGTAGGGTTTGCCTTGCCGGGATGCATCCGCGCAAGGGGATGAGCGGCTCGGGCTTAGAGGAGGTCGGATGTCTGCCAAGCACGCACTGTTGGGGCTGTTGCTCCATCAATCCGCATACCCCTACCAGCTGGCCGATCGCCTGCAGAGTCGATTGGGTCCTACGTGGGCGGTCAACTCCGGCCAGCTGTATCAGACGATCGATCGCATGGAGCGCGATGGGCTGATCGAGCGCGTCGAGGGCGACACGGACGGTCGCGAGGATCGCCACGTGTTCGCAATCACCGCCACCGGCGTGGAGGAGTTCGAGCGCTGGTTCGAGGCGAGCACCGGCGGCGTACGCTTGTCGCGGCGGCCGTTGCTGGTAAAGCTGACCCTTGCGGGCCCGGAGCGCATGAAGGATGCGCTGGCCCAGATCGACACCTATGAGCTCGACTGCGCGGCGCGCCTGAAGGAGCTTTCGCGGATGCGCGAGGCGAGCCCCGCCGAAGGACCGCGGGTGCGCGCCGACCACGTTCTACTTCGCCTGAATCTGAGTGCCGACATCTTCCAGTTGGAAGCCGAGCTGCGATGGGCTAGACACGCCCGCGAGATGGTCTCATGGCTGCTCACACGCGAGGCAATCTGGCCATCGGCCCAAGAGCGCTCCAGCGTGGCGTCGTCGGTACACGCGCCTGACGGCCTGCAAGCAAGACGGGAGTTGTTTGGCAAGATGGCCGCCCGACGCGCGTTGTCCCCATTGGACGAGCAGGGGCAGGCTCGTGAGGGTTGACCACATCAAGTCCTCGCGCGACGGACACAGTCGTGCCAAGGGTCGCGCAGGACAGCACTCGCGCGCACATCGGTCACTCGCGACAGAAGACCACTGAGATGATCCTCGAGTTCGACCATGTGTCGAAGACCTACCAGAGGCCGGACGGGCCACGGATCGCACTGGATCGCGTCACCCTCCAGCTGGCCCGCGGTCAGATCGCGGGAATCTTCGGGCCAAGCGGGTCGGGCAAGACGACGCTACTGAGAATTGCCGCAGGGCTCCAGAGACCAGACAGCGGCGTGGTCACCTACAAGGGCGAACCCGTGAGCGAGATGTCAGATGCGCAGAGGCGACGCTACCGACGTCGCGAGGTCGGCTGTGTTTGGAGCGACCAGCCATGGGCACCAGGACTCAACGTGCTTGAGCATGTCGAACTGCCGCTGCTGGTCGATGGTTGCGAGAATCGTGTGGCACGACGACTGGCCCGCAAGTTCCTGCTCGCATGCGAGGCCGGACAGTGCGCCAGCACGAACCTCGAGGAGCTCTCCGAGGGCGAGCGTCAGCGGGTCGCGATCGCCCGCGCGCTGGTGATCGAACCGCGGCTGCTGCTGGTCGACGGCGCGATCGCAGGCCTGTCACTGATCGAGCAAGACACGATGATGACGCTGCTGAGCTCGCTTGCGGTGGATGCGAAGATGGCCGTCCTGGTAGCGGACACTGGCGCCGGAGAGATGCTGCGAGCAGACCCGATTCTTTATCTGCGGGACGGCAAGCTAATTGGCGAGGAGCCTATGGATCCACCGGCCAAGCTCTACACGCTGCCGACGGTGGCTGCGCGTCGCTCCGCAGCCGATGCTTGAGCTGGAGCGGGCGTGTAAGCACTACTCGACGCCGGCCGGTGAGATTCGGGCGGTCGACGAGGTGAGCCTCGCCATCAACGCCAGCGAACTCGTAGCGCTATTCGGGCCGAGCGGTTCCGGCAAGACAACGCTACTGCTGCTGGCCGCCGGATTGCTGCGCTGCGACTCTGGCAAGGCGTGTTTTGAGGGACGCGATCTGGGAGCGCTCTCCAAGCGAGATGTGCTCGAGTACCGCCGTACGAAGCTGGGGTTCGTCTTTCAGAACTTCAACCTGGTGCCAGGCCTGAGCGGAGAAGAGAACGTCGCGCTACCGCTGTTGTTGCGAGGCATCCATCGCGACGAGGCGCATGAGCGCGCGCGGGCGGCCCTGGAGTGCGTCGGCCTGTTGGCTCGCGCGAGCCATTCGCCGGCAATGCTCTCCGGTGGCGAGCAACAGCGCACGGCCATCGCGCGGGCGCTCGTGGGCGAGCCAAAGCTAGTCCTTGCCGACGAGCCCACCGGCAACCTCGACAGCGAAACCGGCGACGCCGTACTCGATCTGCTCAGTGCGCTCCCACGCGAACGCGGGGCAGCGTGCGTCCTGGTGACCCACGACGCGCGCGTGGCCCGCTACGCCGACCGAGTGCTCGCGATGCGCGACGGAAAACTGGTCGCCTACAACACCGAAGTCGCGGAGTTCGGTCGATGATCGGCCTGCGCACGCTGCTCCTGTTCTACCGGCGTCACCTGCGCGTGCAGCCGCTGCGGGAGATCATGGCGGTAGTCGGCGTCGCCGCGGGGGTGGCACTGCTGTTTGCCGTGCAGGTCTCCAACAGCAGTATCACCGCCTCCTTTGAAGAACTTGTGCACGGCGTCGCGGGTCGCGCAACGCTCGAAGTGGCCTCCAGGTCCCCCGAAGGCTTCGACGCAAGCGTCGGCGAAAAGATCGCAGGCATGCCCGACATCCGGGCCGCCGCGCCGATCCTTACTCAGCAGATCACGATGGTCGGTCCGAAAGGCAGTAAGGCACTGACCCTTGTTGGCGCCGACGAACGGCTGGCGGCACTCGACGGCAAACTGATCTCAAGCTTCGAAAGCTACGCCGAAGCGTCGCGACGCGGACTACTGGTCGTGACCCAACCAACCGCGCAAGCAATCGGTGCTGTGCGCGACAGTACCGTAGCGATTCAGGTCGGCGCACGAACCGAACATCTGACGCTCGACGCGATCGTGCCCGCGAGTGATCTCGGAGCGCTCGCCGAAAGCCCGGTCGCGGCAACCTCGCTGCCCGTCGCACAAACGCTCGCCCGACTACCCAACCGCATCACGCGACTCTTGATCGAGCCCGCCCCCGGGCGAGAATCGCAAGTTCGCCAGGCCATAACCCGGCGCTTTGGAGAGACCTTGAACGTGCGAGCGGTCGATGCCGAAGCCCAGCTTCTGGCGAGCGCCGCTAAGCCCGAGGCGCAATTGACAGCGCTTTTCAGCGCGATCAGCCTCGTCGTGGGAATGATCTTGGCCTATAACGCACTACTGCTCGCGAGCGGTGAGCGGCGAGCGTTCTTCGCCTATTTGATCCAGCTCGGGACGCCGGACAGCGCGATCGTCGCGTCGCTTGCCTTCGATGCACTGATCCTTGGCATTGCTGGCTCGATACTCGGACTGCTCGTGGGCGACGCGATCTCGCTGCTCGCCTACCGCGCGCCTCCGGGGTATCTCACAGCCGCGTTCCCAATTGGAGCCCAGCGTATCGTGAGCATCGAGACGCTATCGATCGCATTTGCAGCTGGCATCCTCGCCGCCTTCGTCGCCGCGGCGCTGCCAGCAATAGCGCTTCTGCGCAGTAGCGCGATCGAACCCGAGCTCACCGGTAGGGCACTCTCGCTCCTTCGACGGCCCCGCCTCAGTGACTCGCTCGTGTTCATTTGCGGAGCGACACTCGTATGCGCCTCGATCGCCACCTCGTTGCTGTGGCCGGCGGCGACCGTCATCGCCCTTGTGGCATTCGCCGGCGGCCTCGTGTTGTGCCTGCCGATGACCGTGCGCTACGCGATCAAGCTCGCCCGCGGCGCGTCACAGCACTCCAGCGACCCCTCCGCCCGGCTCGCGAGCGGTGAGCTTCTGAGCTCCCCCACCAGGCCTGTTGCACTTTTTGCAACAGGCACGATCGCAGTCTTCCTGATGGTGACGATCGGAGGCTCCGTCGCAGATGTCCAAGGAGCCGTGCGCGCGGGCGCCGAAGAGACAGGATCGAACGCCGATCTGTGGATCAGACCGGGGGGCGCCGAGAACGTATACGGCACACAACCGTTTGCATACGCCGGGACGCAGCTTAGACTGCAACAGACCAAGGTCGTGCGCTCTGTGCTGGCCTACCGCGAGTCGTTCCTGGATCTACCCAATCGTCGGGTGTGGGTAATCGGCGTCCCTCCGCAAGTACCGAGCCCGATCGCAGAGAGCCAATTGGTGAAAGGCGACTGGGCACTCGCAACGGAACATCTGCGCGAGGGGGGCTGGGCAGCAATCAGCCAGACCATCGCGAGCGAACGCCACCTGCGACTCGGCGAGTCGTTCAATCTACCAACGCCGTCGGGTTTTGCGAGATTCCGGCTCGCGGCGACAATCTCCAATTACGGGTGGCTACCGGGCACGGTGCTTCTAAACGCTAACGATTACGGCAGGCTATGGCAGACAGCCGACGCCAGCCAGCTGGCTGTAACACTGAGATCGGGGATCCCACTCGCAACTGGTATGCGCGCAGTGCAGCAAGCCCTCCCTGCCGGCTCAGCGCTGAGCGTACAAACAGCCGAAGAACGCCAAACTCAGGTCAGCAGAGTGTTGGGAAGCACACTCTCACGCCTGAACCAGACTTCGGCTGTAGTGTTGGTGGCAGCCATAGCCACAGTTATCGCGATGATGATTTCCGCGGTGTGGCAGCGCAGAGGAAGACTCGATGCTCTGATATCGATCGGCATGAGCTTTGGCCAGCTGGCACGCCTCGTCTTCTATGAGAGTGGTTGCGTGCTGCTCGGCGGATGCCTGATCGGCATGGCCAGTGGCATCTTTGGGCAATACCTTGTCGATAGCTGGCTGCACTACAGCACTGGGTCGCCGATAAAATTTTCAGCGGCGTGGTCGCTTGGTCTGCGTACGATCCTAATCGCCGTTGCAATCTCTATCCTGGCAAGCACCATCGCCGTTCTACGAACCGTCGGATTCCGTCCAAAGGCAGCATTTTCGACCGAGTGAGGGCAAAATGTGGTCAAACAACCGGTGGATTGCAGACAATTCGCACAGAAGGCAACGAGTAGGAACATCGTGGCTTACCACAGCTGTGACTATTACTGTCTAAAACACCCAGGCTAGCAACGGTCGCGGAGCTTACGCTAGGCTGTAAACACTCACGGGCAATGAGCCATATGGATAATGCCGATAATGGGGGAAAGGCTCAGGTGGCGGACGGAAGCACGCTCGCCCCAGGACTGAGGATGCTGCCAAGCGAGGCGCGGGCAGACGTCTACAGGCTATATAACGTTCTACGCACACTCGACGACTTGGTAGACGAAGAGCGGCCACACGCCGCGCAGCGAGTCGAGGCCGTGGAGCGCTGGGCTCGCAACGAACCCGCCGACACTTACGAGACTCGCATACTGAAGGAACTCTCACAGCGTCACAACTTGCCGGCCCATGCGTTCCTTGATTTTTGCGCGGGGATGCGTCACGACATCTCACACGCCGTCATCCGCGACGAACAGGAGCTCGAACTCTACTGCCAGCAGGCGGGCGGCTCCGTCGGGATCATGCTCACCCATATACTCGGAAGCGCCGGCGCGGAGTGCGAGACCAGGATGGCCACGCTCGGCAGGGCGGTGCAGCGGACAAACATTCTGCGCGATATCGACGAGGACGCCACCCATGGGCGCCTCTACATCTCCCAAAGCACGATCGAGCGCTTCGGAGTCCCCCTCCCAGGAGGGCGGGCCGAGCTTCTACGCGACCAGATCGCGCGGGCCGACGAACTGTACGAGCAAGCGGCAGGCGCGACCTCGCTACTAGCCAGCGGTCAACCCGGCATGACGATCTGCGCTGCTCTCTACCGTGAGATCCTGCGCCAGATAGAGCGTGACGGCTATGGGCACTCGGCCGGCCGTGCTGTCGTGCCAGCTTGGCGGCAGAGCCTGCTGATCGCCGAATACTGCATCAAGCCGCGGCGCAATTCGACCAGTCTCGCTGCCGCCCGGGCCTAGTCCTGGAGCACCGCCAACCCAGCGGTCACCGGCCGCAGCACTGGCAGCACTAAGCGCAGATCCCGGTGATCGTTTAGCGACACGCATCTGGAATTTTGCCAGCAGAGGCCGAGACTCCCCAAACAAGCCTTGCGCCGCGCAGTGCTGACGCGAGCGAACTGGCCAACAGGAGGACGAATTCGAGATATGGTGTGAGGGGTATCGATCGCCCGCTGCGCACAATCCACCGCCGCAATACTCGATATGTCCGTAATCGACATAAGAACCCATTGCGAGCGCCCGAGAAGGCGGCTCGCGCTGCTAGCGGCGCTACTCGTCGGATGCACGATGCTGATCAGCCCGGTCGAGTCCTACAGCTCCGAGCCGACTGCTGGGCATCTCGACATCGGACGCACCGCCGGGTCACTGAACGCGACGACCGCAGGACATCTGCATCTCGTCAGGGCGGAAGGATCTCAGCTGTTCGAGGAAGGTCCGGTTTCCGGCGCAGTCGTCGGCTCGATGCGAGCCGCGCTGAACACCGGCGCGATCTTCAGCGGCACCTTTACCACACGTACCAGTGCCGGATCGATCGATGGTCGCGGACAAGCCACCCCCCACGGCTCCGGGCGCTACCAGAGTTTCAGCGGCACATTCGTCGTCATCGGCGGCAGCGGTCGCTACGCGCACATACGCGGCCACGGCGGGCTGTACGGCGTGTTTGACCGCAGGAGCGACTCGGTGCTCATACAGACCACGGGCAAGCTCTCCTTCTGAGCGAGCTCCGCGGTCAAGGCAATTGAGTCACATGCACCGAGCCCGCGATCTACTGATATCGCTACTGATATGCGCCTGCCTGCCAGCTGTCGCGCAGGCCACGCCCACCGTAGTCCTACACGCCAGCTTCATGCCCGAGCGACTGGGCCAGAACACGACACTCGAGTTCAGCGCCCAAATATCGACCACCGACGGGCTCGTTGCACCTCCCCTGACAGAGCTCGACGTACGCTATCCGCAGAACATCGGGATCTCTGTCGGCGAACTGGGTCTAGAAACGTGCGCCAAGACAACGCTCGAAATACTCGGTCCCGAAGGCTGCCCAGCAGACTCGCGCATGGGAGAAGGCAGCGCGCTCGCCGAAGTTCCGATCGGACCGCATGTTTATCGCGAGCATGCAACAGTCACGATCCTGCGCGCACCGGAAGAAAACGGGCATCTGGCGCTACTACTGTTCGCCAGCGGCCTGACACCTGTATACGCACAGATCCCGTTCACCGGGCTGCTACTACCCGCAGCTGTACCCTACGGCGGTAGCGTGGACATCGCCGTTCCCCTGGTACCCAGCCTGCCAGGCGGGCCCGACGTGTCGGTCGTGCAGCTAAAAGCGACCCTCGGTCCACTTGGGTTGACGTATTACGAACGTATCCGCGGACGATTGGTCGCCTACAAGCCCCGAGGAATCCTGCTGCCCAGGAAGTGTCCGCGCGAGGGCTTTGCCTTCAGCGCCAACTTCACTTTTCTCGACGGCAGCCGCACGAGCGCCAACGCCAACGTGCCATGCCCCTCCAGACAACACGCCGGTGCAACCGTGAAAGAGGGCGCAGCCGGCGGTTCTTGAGTGCTCCATGCCCGGGGCTGGCGTCGCGAGAAGGCGCACATCGAACGTCACACGATGGATGGGCCGTGTTGGAATCGAACCAACAACCTTGGGCTTAAGAGGCCCCTGCTCTGCCAATTGAGCTAACGGCCCGCGAGGGCGCCGACCTGCGAGGGCCGGTGTCGGCAGGATTCTAGCCAAGGCTAGCGCCGCTTGAAGGCCGCCGCCGCGCAAGGCCGACGCAGGTCCACCGCGCGAGGGGTCGCCCACACGCACCCTCAGGCGGTAGGCCTAAAACACGATCGTGCGCCCGCTATCGGCGATTACGCGATCTTCCAGGTGTAGCGACACGGCGCGGGCGAGTACAACCCGCTCGATGTCGCGACCCACGCGTTCGAGCTCGCGCGCACTCTGGCGATGGTCGACGCGGGCGACGTCTTGCTCGATGATCGGCCCTCCGTCTAGCTCGGCGGTTGCGTAGTGGGCAGTCGCGCCGATCAACTTCACGCCGTGCTCGCGCGCTCGCCGGTATGGATCTGCGCCGGCGAAGGCCGGAAGGAAGGAGTGGTGGATGTTGATGACCGGAGCACCCAGCCGGTCTAGGAAGTCGCCGCTGAGGATCTGCATGTAGCGCGCAAGCACGACGAGATCGACATTGCCGCGCAGCAGCTCGAGCATCCGCTGCTCGGCCGGGCGCTTGTCCTCCCTGGCCACCGACACGTGGTGGAAGGGCACGCCCATCGAGGCAACCTCCTCACGGAGATCCGGATGATTGGAGAGTACTCCGACCACCTCCGCGTCAAGCTCTTCCCGGCGCCAGCGCCAGAGTAGGTCAACGAGGCAGTGGTCGTGGCGTGAGACGAGAATCGCGACGCGCTGACGCTCGCCCCAATAGCGAATCCTCCAGTCCATCGCAAAGCGCTGTGCCACCTCGCGTTCGAAGCTGGCTCGGAAGTGCTCCCGATCCTCGGCGAGCGCCTCCAGGAAGAACTCGGTGCGCAGATAAAAGCGCCCTCCGCTCGGATCGGAGGAGTACTGGTGAGATGAGACGATGTTGGCGCCCCGTTCGAAGAGGAAGCCAGAGACTGCGGCGACGATGCCCGGCTGGTCTGCGCAGTCGATCAGTAGGCGTGCCGTGTACCCGGGGGGGGCCTCCATTGTGAGCACACCTGCCTCGACTCGCTATTTCTTTGTGGTCGCGGGCGCCTTCGTCGTGGCCGGAGCAGGGCTGGTTTTCAGAACGGTGCCCTGACCCTTCGAGTTCACTTTGACGGTGTAGACCTTGCCGTTCGTGGTGGCGCTGTATGTCCTGTTGGCAGGATTGCCCGTCGGGTTGCTCTTTAGTTCGGCCAGCTCCGCAGCCACCTTGCCACGGTCCGCGGCAGGCGCGAGGCTGAGCGTCTTCGCGGCCGCGAGGTCGCCGACGCTGGTGTTTTTCGCCTGGTATGCGTACTTGGCGAGATCGCCGTACAGCGCAACACTAGGCGGTTTCGTCGGTATCACGAACTGCAGCACGGCGACGGCTTCGGCGGGGTCGTTGAGACCTTCTTCGCCAAACACCCTGACCATGTCGTTGGTAATCGTCAGCGGCGGATTGCTCGGTTTTAGCGCCACGTAGCGGTTCCACGCGCGCACCACCTTGGTGAGCAGTTCCTTGCCCTTGGCAGTGAACTCCTGCTTTTCTTCGTCGTAGTATTCGCTGCCGCTGGCTTGGTGGAAGTGAGCTTCTGCCAGCTGCGCCCATGCCGCCGCTTCGCCCGGATTCTTGCGCGTGCGCTTTTCCGCTTCGTTTATCTGTTTGGTGTAGCTGGCGCTCGCCGCGCCTTCTTTGCTGCCGAAGATGGCTTCGATGGGACTGCCGCCACTGCCGCCACCGACACCCACGCCGAAGCCGACGAAGCCGACGAGGAAAAGCAGTGCAAGGCCGAGGTAGACGACCTGCACAGTACGGCGCCTGCCGCGTGCTCTCAAGTCGAACAGCATCAGTTGGACAGCTCGGGGTCTATGTGATCGATCATCTCTGCAGCCGTTGTCTTGGGGGTGCCTGCCGGTGTTGCCTCTAGCGCTCCTCCCCTTGAGGGGGCTCCCGCGCCGCTTGGACCGTCGCCCGACGAGGGTCCAGAGGGGTTGGACGTTCCCGATCCGCCCGGCGGTTTCTCCGGAGGGCGCCCGTCCCCTGCAGCCGTCGTCTGCGCCGTCTCGCCTCTAGCGAGCACCGACGCAATCAGGATACTCATCTCGTAGAGCAAATACAGTGGGACCGTCTCCAACACGAGCGTGAAAGCGTCCCCTGGCAGAAACGCGGCGATCGCCGCGCACACGAGCAGCGCGTAGCGGCGGTGGCGGCGCAGCTGTCGAGGAGTGACGAGCCCGGCACGCACGGCACCGAGGATTACGACCGGTGCTTGAAAGGCAAGACCCATCGCCAGTAGTACGGTGGCGGCGAACTTGTAGTACTGGTTGGCCTGCACCATCACGTTGAACTGGCTAGCGTTGAAGTTCTGCAGGAAGTGCACGGCGGTGGGCAGCACGACGACATAGCCAAACCCAGCGCCAGCCGCAAACAGGAACGGCACCGAGATCAGCAGCGGCATTACCACGCGTCGCTCGCTCGGACTGAAGGCGGGCAGCACGAAGCCATACAGCTCGAACAGGATCAGCGGCAGCGCGATCACAAGCGAGAAGTAGAGCGCGACCGTAAGTGTCGCGGTGAGCGGTTCGCCTGGCCCGAGCGTGGTCGGATCGAGCCCGCTCGGAGTACGAGGAATCTTTGCGACATCCGCTTGCAGCCTGGGGATCGAGCCCGCGAGCTGTGCTCTAGTCGCCGCCGGCAGGCCGCTAGCCGGCACACTGAGCGCGCGAGCGATCGACTGCGTGTCTTTGGCGACTTCGAGCACCCCCTGCTGGGCAAGCCAGGTCGCTCCCGCCGGCCCTTCCCCGCGGCGGACCTGTTGCTCGGTTTGTTTGTGAAGCGGCGTGTTGATGAAGTTGAGCAAGGCGTGGTTCTGCCAGAAGCACACGCAGAACACGATCGCGAACGCAACCCCACTCACAATCAGTCGGGTGCGCAACTCTTCGAGATGGTCCACGATGCTGAGCCGCTCCTCGTGGCCGACCGTGCGGATCGCCGTCGCCATGACCATTTGACGCTATCACCGCACCGGTGCATGCAGTCGGCGCTACCACTGCCCGCGCGCGGGTATAGACCAAACGCGACGGCTCAAAGGACGACGGTTGTGTGCGGAGATTCCCGCTAAAGCCCGCTCGCCCGAGCGTCGATGAAGCGAGAGAGAGACAATGCAAGAGGATCGCGAACATCGCACACGCCATCACGTGCAGCTGCCAAGCGGCAGGCAGATCGAGGTCGTGTATCTCGACAGCACCGGCCACCGCCTCACAGAGCAGCAGCCATACGCGCCGCGACCCGCGGCCGGGCACACGCATGCACCGGCGTCCACGTCCGAACACACACCGTCCCGTGCCAGCTCACCCACGCCGACGCCGACACATGCACCCCAACACGAGCAGCTGCACATGTGTCCGCGCTGCCAGGGAGAGCTCATGCATCCGCTGGACTGGTCCGAGGAGTCCCCGGGACGCTGGCGCATCTCTATGCGTTGCCCCGATTGCAGCCTGCGTCGCGAGGGCGTGTTTGGCCAAGTGCTTGTCGAAGAACTCGACGAAGAGCTGGACAAGGCCACCGGCGCGCTACTCAGCGACCTCAAGCAGCTCACGCACGCAAACATGACCGAAGAGGTCGAGCTGTTCGCGCGCGCGCTGGAGCTGGACCTGATCGGGCCGAGCGACTTTTAGAACCCGCTGAGACGGGTCTTCGGCTCAGCAGTAGCGCTCGACTACCGCGTCGGCAACGAGGTCGAGCAGGTCATGGCGACCGTCGGGCAACGACGCCGGTAGCGATGCCTTGGCCTCCGCGACAATCGACAGGGCCTGGTCGCGCGCTTGCTCGAGCGCACCGGTGGCCGCGATCCGCTCGCACAACGCCTCCGCTTCCTCAGGACCCTCGAGCGAGACGAGGTCGACCGTCGCTATCCGCGGGTCGCGTTGACGCGCGAGGATCAGCGGCAACGTGACGGTGCCATCGAGCAGATCGGTGCCGCGTGCCTTGCCGGTTCGCTGCGCCGGGCCGGACACATCGAGCACATCGTCAAGCAACTGAAACGCGAGTCCGATCCGCTCGGCGAATTCGCCGAGCGCTACCGCAAGCGCGGGCGTACCTCGCACCGCCACCAGCGCTCCAAGTCTGCACGCTGCTTCGAACAGAGCCGCGGTCTTCAACCTACAGCGCTCCAGGTAGCGCTCAACCGTTATGTGTGGCGCATACGCGTCCTCGCGCTGCAACAGCTCCCCCGCGGCAAGCGCCGAGCTTGCGTCGGAAAGCGCGCGCAGCTGCTCTGAGTCACCGTTGCGAGCGAGCTCCGCAAAGGCTCGGGAAAACAGCAGATCCCCCGTTGCGATCGCGGTTTGGCGTCCAGCCACGGCAGCAACCGTCGGACGACCGCGGCGCAGGTGGGCGCCATCGATCAGATCGTCGTGGACGAGCGTCGCAGAGTGCACAAGCTCGACAGCGACGGCGGCGCGCACGAGATCCCGCTCGCGCTCTGATCCCGGGTTCGAACCGTCAACCGGCTCGTCCTCCTTGAGCAAACGCTCCGCTGAGGGGTCTTGCGGGATGCCGGCGGCTTCCGCGGCGAGCACGACCAACAGCGGGCGCAGCCGCTTACCGCCGGCCAGTACGGTTGCCGTGGCGTGCGTGGCCAGCGGAACACCCGCCTCGGCGGCAACGCTCTCCAAATGAGTCTCCGTGCGAGCCATGCGTTCGCGCAGCGCTGGACCGCCACGACGCATGATCTCCTCAACCGCCTCGACGTCCGCCGCCATGTTGGTTCCGACCTGCAAAGCCCTCACGCGGGGACGGTAGCGCCGTGGACGGCGATGATGCCGCCTGCCATCAGCACGTATCCGATTTCACACAGCCCGGCACGCTCCATCTCGGCGGCGAGCTCCGCCGGCGAATGGAAGCGCTTGACCGAGTTGGGAAGGTAGGTGTATGCCTGCGCGATCGAGGTTTCCTCGCTCAGCGCGCGCGCGCGCGAACGACGTCCGAGCAGCCCTGCCACGGGACCGGTCAGCTTGCCGATCGTGGGTACCACGCGGTCGAACCACACGCGATAGAACAGCGATAGCGGGGGTCGCGTGGGCGTCGTCAGCTCCAACACCACGACGCGCCCCCCGGGGCGTACGACGCGAGCCATCTCCCGCAAGCCGCACTGCACATCGGAGAAGTTGCGCAACCCAAAACCGTTGGTCGCCGCATCGAACGAGTTACTCGCATATGGGAGCGCAAGCCCATCGCCAAACTCGAATCGCAGGACGGCGGGCCCATGAGCGCGTTTTGAATCGAGCGTGCCGTTCTGGGAATCGGCGCCCGCATGAACGGCGTGCGGTCCGCCGAGGGCGGCACTCTCGACTGCCTTGGCGCCCTTGACGCGTGCGCGGGCCAGCATCCCCTCGGAGAAGTCGCTTCCGATCACCTCCCCTCCCGGCGATACGCGCCGGGCCAGCTCGAGCGCCAGGTCGCCGGTGCCGGTGGCGATGTCGAGCACGCGGTTGCCTGGCCCCACACGTGCGAGATCGACCGCGCGAGTGCGCCAGCGATGGTGCAAGCCGGCCGTCATCACCGTGTTGAGCAGGTCATACACACCCGCGATGCGGTCGAACATCGCCCGTACCTGGCTCGCCTCCAGCCGCCCGGTGCTTGCCTCCGCTTCGGCTCGTCGCTGAGCGGGCATCGCCTGCCGCGCTACTTCAGCAGCGAGAGGAAGTAGACGGCCGCCGCGAACTTCTTGGGCGGGAGGTTCTTGAAGGACGGCATTGGTGCCGTCGGGTTGACGAGCGTGCGCGCAATCCCCGGACCCGGTAGCCGTGAAGCTATATGGGTCAGGTCGGGTCCTGGACCAGAGTTGCCGTTATCGCCGATTTTGTGGCACCCCAGACAGCCGGATTGAGCAACGACCTTCCTGCCCGCTTCGAATTCGGCCAGCTCGTGTCCGCCCACTTGCACAACCGCTGCCGGCGTGGGCATTTCGATGACGGTCGGCGAGCCTGCGTTGGCACCCTGGTAGGTGAGCAGCGCCATCGCACCGATCACGAACAAGGCCGTCACGGTCGCGACAGGACGACGCTCGGGACGACGCTCGGGACCACGATCGTAGAACGGCAACAGAAACAGCAGGATCATGCCGAGCGTGGGCACACCGATCGTGGCGAGCGGCACAAGGCTGGGCGGCTTGATCACGCGCAGAACCTCGAACAGGAAGAAGAAGTACCACTCCGGACGCGGTACGTAGGTGGTTGTCGTCGGGTTGGCCTTCGAGCCAAGCTCGGCACCAAACAGGAGCGACATTCCGATGATGACCGCCATCACGACGCACGCCATCAGCGAGTCCTTCATCACGGCGTAGGGGAAGAACGGCTTGCCCTGGGTCTTCAGGACCGCGTACTCGCGGAGGTACTCCTCCTTCTCGCGCTTGTTCATGCGTCAACCTTGCGCAGCTCTGGATTCTTTTCAGCTTTGATCCACGGCGGCGCGGTTGTGCCCAGCTTGGCCACGAGGTATAGGTGGGCACCGATCAACGCGGCGAGCAGGCCGGGGACGAGCAGCATGTGGATCGCGTAGAAGCGCGACAGAGTCGTCGCCCCGAATTCGCCACCACCGCGAAGGAAGTCGCTCAGATAGGGGCCGATCAGGGGCCCGGTGCCATTGATGTTGACGCCCACGATCGTGGCCCAGTAGGCGCGCTGATCGAACGGGAGCAGATAGCCGGTGAAGGACATCGTCATCGTAAGGATCAAGAGCACCACGCCGATCACCCAGTTCAGCTCGCGCGGATACTTGTAGGCGCCAAAGAAGAATGTGCGGCCCATGTGCAGGAACACGAGGATCACCATCACGCTCGAGCCCCACTTGTGCATCCCGCGCACAAACTGCCCGAGGAACACTTCGTTGGTGACGTGGCGGATCGATTCGTACGCTCCGCCGGAGGGGTCGGGGCGGTAGTACATCGCCAGGAACACGCCCGTGACCGCTTGCGATAGGAAGGCAAACATCGTGGCCGAGCCGAGCGTGTAGAACCAGTTGGTGCCCTTGGGCACCTTGCGGAACATCATCCAGCGGGCGGCGCCGCTGAGCGAGGTGCGCTCGTCGACCCAGTCAACGACAGTCTTGCCGGCTTCGGCGGCGTGGTCGATCGGTGTCGCGCCGTTGCCCTCGCCCGGGCGCGGCGGCGGAGCCTGCAGCGCGGAGGGTATTGGGGGAGCCGGCAGCTTGCGACGCTTAGCCATCGTGCGTTACTTCCTCTCCGACGGGCGCGAGGGATACATGTACTGACCGATGCCGTCGATCGGCTCGCCCGGGTCGCGCGGAGAGAAGCGTTCCAGCTCGCTGTTGACGCTGAAGCGCGGACCGATCTGCACCAATCCATCGATGACGCGTGTGTAGAAGCGATCGAGCGGGCGCACCGGCGGACCGCCGACGCGACGGCCGAGCAGGTCATACACGCCGCCGTGGCAAGGGCAGATGAAGCGCTCGGCGGCATCCACCCAGCGCACGGGGCAACCGAGGTGCGCGCAACGCGACGTAATGGCGATGAACTGGGTGTGCAGGTCAGCCTTGTCGATATCGAGCAGCGGGTTGCGCTTGCGCACATACACCGTGGCCTTGCCAGCCTCGCCGATGCCCGGGGTGAGCGTGATCACGGTCGGGATGTAGTTGTTGTCGGGGAACATGTCGGTTGGGCCGACGCTCTCCCACGTGTGTGGCGCCTCTTTGAAGATCGGCCCGATCGCGAAACCAAGCGCCGGCAACAGGAAGGAAGCGGCTGCTACCCCGCCGGCAGCCTGAGAGCCGATCGTCATGAACCTGCGACGTGTGACCGTCTCCCCCTCGAAAGCTCCGGGGATCTGACGATCTAGTGTGTAGCGGGACTTATGCTGGCTGTGCTTGTCGGACACGGCGGGAACAATATCGAGTGAGCGCCCAGCGAGTTACCAAGAGGCCCACCCGACCGTGCCGGCACGGACCATCGGACCGGGGCGCGCTGCTTTCCATGATATCTCGGCGGTGTTCACTCGGCGGGTGTTCAGCCGGCCGCGAGTTCGCGCATCGCCGCCACGGCGGCGGGCGACGCGGCACGTGCGAGAGCCTTGGCATGCTCGTACTCGACACTCGCCCCCCAACCGACCGCCCGTGCCCCAGCAATCCATACCATCTCGGCGAGCTCGGGGCGACCGGCGCCGTGGGCGAGCGCGCTCAGCGTGATCGTGTCCGCCAACTCGGCTACGGACTCGACATCGCCCAGCTCGACCAGCCGGGCAAGCCCGAGCGCATAGAGGCGGTCGCCAGCCAGCAGAGCAAGGTCGGATTCGGGCGGGCAGACGACGCGCGGAGCGCCGTAGTGCAGCAGATAGCCCTCGTAGATCGTCTCGATCAGCAGCTCGTACTCGGCTGCTCGGCCGGCTGCGCGAGGGCCCGACGCGACAATTTGGGCCGGCCCGTCGGGGCGAGCGCCGGACGAGGCGGGGCGTGTAGAAGCGTCGGCGCTCGGACCTGCGCCATCGCTGGCGGCATAGCCGTCTCCCGAGGGCGCACCGTCGGGAGATGCACCAGCAACGAGACTCGCCATCAGCCCCCCCTCGGCCAGTAGTAGGTCACGCAGCCGCTGCAGTGAGGAGCCCTCGAGCACCGGCGCGCTCATTTCAGCTCCGCGAAAGCGGCGGCCGCGGCGGACACCGTCAGCTCCAGCTGCTCGGGGGTGTGAGCGAGCGAGGGGAACCAAGCCTCGTACTGCGAGGCCGGCGCATACACCCCGCGCGAGAGCAGCTCACGACACCAAGCACCGTACGCCTCGTGGTCGCACGCGCGAGCGCCCTCCAGATCGAGGACCGGTGTATCGCTAAAGAACACCGTGAGCAGGCCTGGAGCACTCGCTACCTGGACCGGATATCCCTCCCCGCTGGGTCCGCTTGCCGCCGCCGCGGCCTCGCGCAGACCGCCAGCGAGATCTTCGGTGAAGGACGCCAGTCGCCGGTAGGCGTCGTCGTCTAGCAACTGCAGCGTGGCGAGCCCAGCCGCCACCGCAAGCGGGTTGCCCGACAAGGTGCCCGCCTGGTACACCTCGCCGGCGGGGGCGAGCATTCGCATCGTCTCGGCACGTCCGCCAACGGCGGCCGCCGGCAACCCTCCGCCCAGGATCTTGCCCATGATCGTGAGATCCGGCTCTACGCCGGCCAGTTCCTGCACGCCGCCGCGCGACACGCGGAAGCCGCTGATGACCTCGTCGAAGATCAACAGCGCTCCGATCGCGTCGGCGCGCTCACGCAACAGTGCTAGGAAGCCCTCACGGGCTGGCACGAGCCCCATATTGGCGGGCAGCGGCTCGGCGATAATCGCGGCCGGCGGCTCGCCGCTGGTGGCTGCTAGAAGCGCATCGAAGTCGTTCCACGGCACCACCGTCGTCGCGGCAGCGGTCGCGGCCGGGACCCCTGGGCTCGACGGCAGTGCGTGCGTCGCAAGGCCTGAGCCGGCCTGTGCAAGCAGGCCGTCGAGGTGACCGTGATAGGCGCCCGCGAACTTGACGATCCGCTCGCGACCGGTGGCGGCGCGGGCAAGGCGCAGGGCGGTCATCGTGGCCTCGGTGCCCGAGGAGGTCATGCGCAGCATGTCCACCGACTCAATCCGCCGCGCGACCTCGGCTGCAAGGTCCAGCTCGCCGGCGGTCGGTGCTCCGAAGCTCGTGCCACGCGCGGCTGCCGCGCCAACCGCCTCCAAAATGCTCTGGTGAGCGTGACCGTGAATCAGCGGCCCCCACGAGCACACGTAGTCGACGTAGCGGTTGCCGTCGACGTCGGTCAGCTCCGCCCCGGCGCCACGCTCTACGAAGATCGGATCGCGACCGATCGCGTGCATCGCGCGTACCGGCGAGTTGACGCCACCCGGTAGCAGCTCAAGCGCGCGGCGATACAGCTCCGCCGATCGCGTATCTGTCAGGGATGCCGGCATTGGATCGTTCTGAGCGCGGCGCGGGACGCTTCAAACGCCGGCGTGCTCGCGTTCCCACGCCTTGAACTCGTCGGTGAAGTAGAGCAGGCGGATCTTCTTGTACTCGGTCGAGGAGTACAGCGTGGCGCGCTCCTCAATGCCCGTCATTTGCGCGATCGCGTCCAGTACGGCATCGCACTCCTCCTTGGAGCGACCGTGGGCCATCGTGAACACCGAGTAGGGCCAGTCGGCGTAGGTGGGCCGCTGGTAGCAGTGGGAGATGCCGCGCACCGCCGCCATCTGGCGACCGACGTCGTGGATGTGCTCGTCGGGCACCTTCCATACACCCATGCCATTCGCCGAGAAGCCGGCGCGGCGGTGGTAGAGGATCGCAGCCACGCGCCGTAGCAAGCCGCGCTCCTGCATCCCCGCAAGATGGTCCAGGAAGCACTGCTGGTCCTGACCGAGCGCGGCAGCGGCGGGCGCGTATGGTTCGGCGACGACCGGCATGTCGCCCTGCAGCGCCCTGATGACCTCGATGTCGCGCTGGTCGTATGGCTGGCGCTCGAGCTCGATCGGCTCGGTGGCCACCGCTGCCTTGGACAAAGCCTCTGTGTCGCCCTCCATCTCCAGGTCCATCCTGATCTTGAATAGCTTCAGGGTGGGCAGCTGGCGCACCGACTCGGCGCCAGCCTCGGTGGCAAGCGCTTGCAGCGTTCCCTCTAGCCCGAGCGGCGAGTCGGGCTCTGTGGCGATCGTGAACCACAGGTTGAACTCGTGGTTGCGCAGGTAGTTGTGGGACACGCCCGGGTGGGCATTGATGACCTGCGCGGCGCGATGCGGGTTCTCGGAATCGACCTTTGCCGCGACGAGCATCGAGGAGTAGCCGAGGGCGCGCGTGTCAAAGATCGGCGTTACCTGGCGGATGATGCGCTCGTCCAGCAGGTATTGCACGCGTGCAAGCACCTCCTGCTCCTCGACCTCGGCTAGCTCGGCCACGCGCAGGTAAGGTCGCGGCTCGATCGGGAAGCTGCCCTGCATCAGGTTGAGCAGGCGCTTGTCAAGTTCGTCGAGCGGAATCGCCGCGCCGTACTTGCGGCTACGCGTCTTCAGTCCCGCGCGCCCCTTGGCGATGTCTGCCGCTATGCCGTCTGTGGTCGTATCGCTGGTGCTTGACATCGGCTGCTCTCCTAGTCTGCCTCGGACAGCCACCGGGCGGCGTCCTTGGAGTGGTAGGAAATCACGATATCGGCACCGGCACGGTGCAGCGAGGTGAGGATCTCGCAAACGGCGGCACGCTCGTCTAGGCCGCCAGCGGCCGCGGCGGCCTTGACCATCGCGTACTCCCCGCTCACGTTGTAGGCCGCGAGGGGCAACCGCGTCTCGCGCTTGACGGCTGCGATCAGGTCCCCATAGGCAAGCGCCGGCTTGACCATCAGCATGTCCGCCCCCTCACTCGCGTCGAGCAGCGCCTCGCGCAGCGCTTCGCGGCCGTTGGCCGGGTCCATCTGATAGCCGCGGCGATCGCCAAACGCGGGGGCCGAGCCGGCCGCCTCGCGGAACGGGCCGTAGAACGCGCTGGCGAACTTGGCCGAGTAGGCGAGAATCGGGGTGTCGGCGAAGCCTTCGGCGTCAAGCTCTGCGCGAATCGCGCCGACGCGTCCATCCATCATGTCCGAAGGGGCCACGATGTCGGCTCCGGCACGCGCATGGCTGACAGCGGTGCGGGCGAGCAGCTCGAGCGTCGCGTCATTCTCGACGCGGGGGGAGCCCGATGCCAAGGAGAGCACTCCGCAGTGGCCGTGGTCGGTGTACTCGCACAGACACACGTCGGTGATGACGAGCAGCTCCGGCAGCGTCTGCTCGATCGCGGCGACGGCCTGTTGCACGATCCCATTCTCCTCCCAGGCGCTTGAACCTTCGGCGTCCTTTTCTGCGGGCACACCAAACAGCAGCACCGCTCCCAGTCCGAGCGCGGCCACCTCTCGTGCCTCTTCGACCACGTCGGCCAACGGCAACCGCTGCACGCCGGGCATCCCCTTGATCGGCTCGCGCGCGGTCGCGGTCTCCGAGACGAGGAGCGGCAGTACGAGCCGGTCGGCGCGCAGTTCGGTCTCGCGCACCAGCCCACGCAGGCCCGGCGAAGCGCGCAGCCTGCGCATACGCGTTACGGGAAAAGCCATCGCGTTCGAGGATACTCGTCCCTCGCGGCGCGCCCGCACCGCGATGCACGCGAGCCGGCACCGACAAACGCAAGGCGCAGAGCTATTCCGCGCGGCGCAAACCCAGACGGGCGAGCGCGCCGAACAACAGCACCAGGCCGGCGAGGTGCGCGATCGATACGCCGACGCCCGGCGACGCCCCGTTGACGGCGGCGTCGAGTGCCTGCAGGGCCGCCTTGTAAGGGAACACGAACGAGACGGCTCCGATCACGTCGTAGAGGCCACTGGCGACCGATCCACTCGGCACCAGCGCCAGGAAGACGAGCGGTAGCGAGAGCAGGAAGGCGAGCAGCGAAGCGGCGCGCACCTCACGGGCCAGCGCACCGATCGCCACACCCAGGGCACCGAAGGCCAGGGCACCGAAGGCCAGCGCCAGTACCCACAGGCCGATGCGCGAGGCGTCGAGCGACACGAAGGCGCTGACGCCGAGCAGCATCGCGAGGGCCACCGTAAAGGCGCAGCCAGCAGCCAGCAGCACCTTCTCGGCGAGCAGTCCCTCGGGGGAGATCAGCGCCCTGCCCGCACCGCGCCGCGAGCGCGGAGCAGACGATTCACTCTGCATCGAGGCGCCCGGCGAGCGGCGCGTCAAGCGGGCCAGAACGTGCTCCTCGCGCTCCAGCGCGACACCACCAGCGGCGAGCAGTACGCACAGAAACATCAGCGAGATGCTGACCGCGACCACCACCGCGTAGGTGTCCAGTGGCGTGCGTTTGCCGTGTAGCAAGGTGCTGTGCGCCGCGATTGGCTGGCTCACGGTGGTGAGCACGTCGGCGGCGATGCCGAGGTTGTTCGCGGCCAGACTGGCAAACCCCGCGATGCGCGTGAGCGTCGCACGATCGTTGCCAGGCGGTAGACGTCCGGCGATCGCACCGAGCGTGGCGGGAAGATGGCGCAGGCCGATGATTTCGTGTGTGCCGAGCGCTCCGAGCTGACCACCGGCAAGCAGCAGGTTGAGATCGTGCACGGCGACGCTCTTGATCTGCTCAGACAGCGCCAGATTGGCCTGCGCGAGCGTCGAGTCGATCTCCGAGCGCACAAACGACTGCTGCAGCGCGTTGCCGTTGTAGATGACTTCGACCCGTGCCTGACTCACGCCTGAGGAGATCTTCGAGACGATGTCGGAGGGGATGACGATTGCGGCGAGCACGTCGCCGGAGGCGACCTTGCTCGCCGCGGCCGCCCGCGTAGAGACACGCACGACCTGCACCTGACTGAACAGCTGGTTGGTGTATTCGTCAAGGCCGACGCGTGTGCCGCCGAGCACGATCGTCTCGCCCGGTGGGGTTTCGTCGACGATCGCCACCCGCGGCTTGGAGGGGCCAGCCGAGATCGCGAAGCCGATCAGCAGCGCGATCGCGACGGGATAGAACACGAGCAGGGCCACCAGCAGCCGCGAGCGGCGCAAGATCAGCAGGTCCTTGCCGAGCAGCCACCTCATCGGCCGCTCCATCGCGCGGGCTGGGCGAGCACCGGCATGGGAGTGCCGACAGCGCATGTCAGTGCGCGTCTCATGCCCGCCCCCGTGTGCGCAGGAACGACACGAACGCCTGCTCGAAGTCCTCATCGCCATCGCCATTGCGGACAAGCTCCGATGGCGTGCCGTCGAACAAGAGGCTGCCCTCGTCGAGCACGAGTACGCGTTGCGCGTAGCGCGCGGCCTCGGCGACGACGTGCGTGGAAAACACGACGCTCGTGCCACGCGCGGCGAGTGCCGCGATGAACTCCCACAGGCGCTCGCGCTGTGCAGGGTCAAGCGCTGAGGACGGCTCGTCCAGCAAGATCGCTGGCGGGTCGGCGAGCAAGCCGAGTGCCACGTTGACACGCTGCTGGTTGCCACCGGAGAGTGTCTGCACGCGCTCATCGGCGCGCTCGGCGAGGCCTGTTTGCGCGAGCATCCGCGCCAGTACCGCGTCCGGATCGTCCACCCGCTCCAAACGCGCGAACAGGCGCAGGTTCTCGGCCACCGACAGCTTGGAGTAGAGCGCGGGCTGCTGTGGCACCCAGCCGATCTCGCCCGCACCGCGATGCACGCTGCCCGAGCTAGGCGCCTGCACACCAGCGAGGATCGAGAGCAGCGTCGTCTTGCCGGCGCCATTAGCGCCTATCACAGCGAGCATCTCACCCGCATGGGCCACGAAACTGACGTCGCGCAGCGCCTCGCGCGAGCCATAGCGCTTGCTCAGCGACTGCACGCGCAGGACGGGTTCGTCCCTGGAGCGCTCAGGCGAGCTCATGACAGCCCCACACGCACATGAGTGGCGTCGCGCGGCCTGCTCACAGCAGCCCGCCGGAGGAACCCCCTGAAGGGGAGGAGCCCCCTGGCGGGGACAGGCGCTCCCACGGTTCGAGCTTGAGGTGGCGATGGAGGTAGACGGCGGTCTCCCGCAGCACCGAGAGGATCGGTAGCGCGAGCAGCGCACCGACCACTCCGTACAGCTGCAAGCCGAGCAACAGCGCGAAGATCACGAGCAGCGGGTTGATGCGCAGGGTGTGGCTAAAGATCTGCGGCGCCACCACATGGCCCTCCAATTGCTGCAGACCGACGAACAGCAGGGCGACCCACAGCGCGCTGATCGGGTCGGTGAACAGCGCCAGCACGATGGGCGGGATCGCGCCAAGGATCGGGCCGATGTAGGGCACCAGCTCCATCACGCCGTAGAACACGGCGAACGCGAGCGCGTAGCTGCGCCCGTCGGGGAAGATCCCGAGCACGCCGAACAGATACAGCGCGAGGCCCGTGGAGGTGCCCATTACGAGGCTGAACAGCAGCTGGCCGCCGACATAGCGCGACACGGCGTGCTGGACGAGCGCGGGGTAGTCATCCGCGCGCGTGCCGTCGCCTGGCGGCATCCAGGTGCGTGCGAGCTTGCCGATCGACTGGCCATAGACCAGCATGTAGACCGACAGCACGAACACGAGCACGAGATCGACCAGCGCGCTGGCCACTTCGGAGAGCAGCGCACCGCCGAATGAGACGAACTTGGAAGCGCTCTTGGAGACCTTGTCCTCGATCGTTTGCAGAGCGGTCTTGCCCTGCGCGACGAGTTTTGCGTGGACGCCGTGTTTGTTCAGATAGCTCTGGAAGCTCCCGATCTGACTGTTGGCTTCGTTGGCGATGTGGGGGAGATTGTGCGTGAACGTGCGAACCTGGTTGGCGATCGGGTTAGCGAGCAGGAAGCCCACTCCGGCGAGAGTCAGGAAGAATGCGGCATACACGGCTAGCACCGCCAGTCCGCGCGGCAAGGGCGTGCGCCGCTGGAGGAACGCGACCGGTGGGTTCAAGATCAACGCTATGACCGCAGCCACGACAAACACCAACAGCACCTTGCCCGCCGCCCTCGCGAGCACCCACAACGCGAGCAGCGAGATCGGCAGCAGCACAAGCTGTACCCAGCGCGGCACGATCACGCGCGGCGGCGCGGACGCGGTGGTGTCGGCGGTGCCCGCAGGAGCGTCCACGAGCTCACGCTCGCCGGCTGTAGGCGGTTGTGCCTTCGCCTGCTCGCTCATCGCGACACCGGAGCACGCGCTCCAACCGTGGTTGTCATCGACCCTCCACCGATGGGTGGAGTATGGCTGAGGGCGAGGCGGGCAAAGCAACGGACGGCGGGCAGGCGAGCATCCTGTTCGTGGGCGACCTCGTCGGCAGCATCGGGCGCCACACGCTGGTCGAGTGCCTACCGATCCTGCGCGAGCGCTTCCAGCCGACGTTCGTTGTTGTCAACGGCGAGAACGTGGCGGGCGGACTCGGGATCACTCCAAAGGCGGCCGAGGAGCTGTTTCGCAACAACGTCGACGCGATCACGCTCGGCAACCACGCCTACTACCGCCGCGAGATCTACTCCTACCTGGACACCAAGGAGCCGATCGTGAGGCCGCTGAACTACCTGCCCAGACAGCCCGGGCACGGCCTGTGCGTGGTCGAGAAAGACGGCGTGCGTCTCGGCGTGGTGAACCTCAGCGGCAATCTCTACCTGAAGACCGGCTCCTCGGCGTTCAGCGCGATCGAAGTGGCACTCGAGAAGCTCGACGATGTCGATCACATCCTCGTGGACATGCACGCCGAGGCGACCAGCGAGAAGGTCGCACTCGGCTGGCTCCTGGACGGGCGAGTGACCGCTGTCGTGGGAACCCACACGCATGTGCCGACGGCCGACGCGCGCGTGCTACCGAAGGGGACCGCATACATCACCGATGTCGGCATGACCGGCCCCCGAGGGGGCGTGATCGGAGTCAAGCGCGAGCAGGCAATCGAGTCGCTCGTTACACAGATGCCGGTGCGCTTCGAAACATCGACGGAGGATCCGTGGCTGATGGGTGTGCTGGTGCGCTGCTCTAGACCGCTGCGAGCCGACTCGATTGAGCAGATCTTGATGGCTCGCCCGGCTCCGGCGCGCCCGGCCAGCTGAGCTGCGCCAGCAGGGCGAAGATCACCAAGCCGAAGAACCAGGGGATGTAGAGATAGAACCAGTGGTCGATGCCGAGCTGCACCGCGATCAGGACGGCGGCGGCGGTTGCGGCCAAGCCGACGAGGTCGGCTCGGCGCGGTAGGAACGCGACCGCGATCGCCAAAGCGAGCGCGGCCCCCTGCACTGCCGCTTGTGCGTATTCGATCGCGGGCGGACGTCCGTACAGACCCCATATCGAGAACGGCGATTCGCGATTGTCCTGGTAGGAGAGAGTGCGCTCGAAGATCGTGTGCAGTGAGTCGTGGGTGAACGCGGGGATCGATACGACCACCGCGGTGACCACGAACGCGAGTGCGAACAGGAGCACCGCACGGGCGCGGCGAGCACGCGAGAGTCCGCCGAGACCGTGCGTGCACAGGAGCGGCACGAGCGCCAGCGGCGCGAACTTGGTGAGGCCCGCGAGCGCAGCGAACACGCCACGCGCCGGCGGTGAGGAGACAAGGAGCACCGCCGCGAGCACGAGCGCCGCTACGAGTGAATCGTTTGAATTGCTCTCCAGCGCATACAGCGTGAAGGGGTAGGCCACCCACGCGTAGGCGAGCACCACGCCGAGACCAGGCCCGCGAACGCGACGGCCGAGCAGGAACAGCAGACCGATGCACAGCAGGTCGAAGAGGATCGCGGCGCCATGCGCGGCGGGCAGTTCGTCCCAGCTGTTGCCGCCGCCGAAGGCCTGCTGGAAGGGCACGTATGCCTCGTAGTTGACGGGACCGTAGGTGTCGCCGTGTTCGTTGTCGGCCGGGTAGCCGCCATACAGCGACTGCCCGTGCGCTAGGCGCTCAGCCCCGATCACGCCCGCGAAGCCAACGTCGATCACGTTCGAATCCGTCACGTTGAGCGCGATGCGAAAGCCGAGCAAGAACATCGCGGCAACCGCCAGGTAGGGCACCGGTACGAGCAGGCGAAGCGGCGGTGCTTGGCGTTCAGCCCGCGGGCGGCGACCGACGCGGGCGAGCATCAGCATCCGCACGAGCAGATACACCAGCGGCGGGTAGACCAGTGGCGTGGATGCGTAGATGTAGGCGTGGTTGAAGAACGCGAGCGACACGGAGAACGACAGCAGCACGAGCAGGTCGAGGTGCAGCAGGCGCAGCGGTTTGCGCCAGTCGAAGAAGGCGGCGAAGAACAGCACGCACAGGGGAATCCAGATATAGAGGGCGTTCACGTGGCGTCCAAAGGCGCCCGGATAGCCGCGCGCCATCGACCACGCGATCTGAAAACCGGTCCACTGTTCGAGTACTTTGCCGTTGTGATCGGCGATGTACACGAGTCCGATCTCGCTGCCCTGCTTTGAGAAATAGCTGACCTGCCAGCGCGTGGCGCCCTTCAGGTAGGCATCGCCAAAGGAGCCGCGATAGTGGGCGCGCACGGCGCGCATCTTGGGCAGCCGGCTGGCGATTTCGAGCACCTGATCGGAGGACAGGTGGCGACCGACCGGCGGCATCGTCGAAGCGGGTACGGGCACGGGCGCTTCCGGTTCGGCCGCTTCGGTCGTCGTCGCCTTGACCGCCGATTTGGACTCGATGGTTGCTCGCGGGGCTTCTTTGAAAACGACGGTCGCGGTCGATTCGCCGGTTGGGGGTTGGGTATGGATTTGAGGGTCGTTCCTGCTGTGAGAGGTGGCGGATACGGTTTTCACGCTGGCCGCCGCGGGCGTGGTTGGGGACACGCTCTTCGTGGTACTCGTCGTGGCGACCGCGGGTGGGGCGAGGGCAAGCGCGCAGAGCACGAGCATGGACAGCGGGAGCAGTCGTGCATGCGCGAGCAGGCCGGCCAGGGTGCGCCCAGAAAACATCCTGCGAGGGTACCGGCGGACCGGGGCGATCAGCGCGGGTGCAGCTCGAAGTGGCGCTCGATGAGCGCCGGCACGTCGCGGATCGCCCACTGGGCCGGCTCGCTCGCGAGCTCCACACCGCACAGGATCAGCGCACCAAGCGAGTCTTCGCCGCGCAGCGACCCGTGCGAGCCGCCGCCGACATGAACCTGCCCGCCAAGGTCGGCGAACTCCCTGCCGGGTGCGGCCGAGAGCAGCACCTCACCGGAAGTGGCGCAGGTGAGCGCCGACCACACTCGGCTGAGCGCATCGGGGTATTCCGGGGTGTGCAGCCGACCGTCGCGAAGCTCGCCGCCGAGTACCGCGAGAGCCCCTTCGGCGTCCCAGGAACGACCCCGCAAATCCAAAAAATCCCCACCCGGAGAAAACCGCATCTCTCCACATCCCGGGCGCGCGATCACCGCCTCGGCGTCACCGTCGGCGGCGTCGAGCTCGAGCCACATCACAAGCTCGACGCCGTCGATACCAAGCGCGCAGCGCACCACGTCGGAGCGCGTACGCTCGAGCCGGTCCTCGTCGAGCACGTACACCATCGCCGCCCGCTGCGATGGGCACACGGCGACCCGCGCGCTCTGCCTGCGCGCACGACCCCCCGAGCGCCCACCGGGCGCGAGCACGTCCAGCTGCGCAAACTCCTCGACCAGGGGAACGCCAGCCGCTACCGGCGCCTGGGAGTGGTCAGCCATCACGATCACCGCATACTCGCTGAGGAACCGCTCCAACCCGCCCGCGGCGTTCATGACGCGTGCCAGCTGCACGTCGGCGAGCGCGAGCGAGGAACTCTGGCCGTCGGGACCGGCGCGGTGGGAATGCCAGTCGTTGTCGGGCAGCGACAGCAGCATGAAGTCGCACAGCTCGTGCTCCACCAGGTAGGCACCGACGCAGCCGGAGTGCTGGTCGCGCACGCCCGGCATCCCCAGATTCGAGCGACAGCCCGTGTCTCGGCTGGCGAAAATATCGGCGTAGAACAGCTCCCGTGGGCCCATCACGGAGTGGCGCAGTACGGTCGAGGCGATCCGCGTGAGTGCGCTGTCGCGACGCGGACGGTGCAGGTGGCGGCCGCGATACATCAGGTAGGTGGTGCCCGCCGTGCGCACGTCCGCGTCGTCGAGGCGCTCGAACACCGTATCGGTGCTTCGCGAGAGGTGGGCGCCGTTCATGTTGTAAACGGTGTCGGTCAGTTGCCGCGTGAGGCCCACACGCTGGGAGGCGCGAAAGCTCGACCCATACTCGACATAGCGCTGCTCGGCGCGCGAGTACCAGCACATGCCGGGAATCTCATGGCGATCCTGCCACTCCCCCGTCACGATCGACGCGGCGCACACCGGCGTCACCGAGGGAAACGCGGCGACGCAGCTGGGTACGTAGGTGCCGCGCTCCATCAGCGCCGCGAGCGTCGGCGCATCGCCGGCAGCCACGGTGCGCTCGAGCATGGCGGGTGCCATCGCGTCGATCACGCACAACAGGAGCTTGGGGGGTCGAGCGCCTTGGCTCGCCACGCTAGCTCGCGACTGTGGCTGGAGGGCGGCGCACGTGGGCTAGCGGCGCAGGATTCGCAGGCCCGCGTACTTCTGCTCGGTGCGAGAGCGCATCCTCCACACAAACCACGCGAGCAACGCGATCGCGACGTAGCCGAGCGGGTGCAGCACAGCCACGAGGGCCGCGAGCAGCAGCGCCGCAGAATCGAGATACAGCGTCAACGCTTCGCGCGCGCCGCGATCGGGCAGGCGCTTGCGTGCTCGCACGACGATCGGTCCGCTTGCTCGCTGAGCAAGGCCGGCTGCAAAGATGCCACCAAGGATGCCGGGCCACGGGGCGTCGCCGTGCGCGGCGAGGGTGCCCGCAAAAACAACCGCTCCAGCACCCAGGCTCAGACCCGCGATCGCCGCGGCGAGCGGGTCCGGTCTCGTGGTGCGCTCACTCGGATCAATCGCCGGAGCGAGCCCGAGCAGCATTTGCAGCGCGTACGCGAGTACCAACGCAGCAGCGACCGCGAGCAGCCACCAGTCGGCCTGCAGAAAGCTGAAGGAGCCCGGGCTAAACGTCACCCCCAGCGCTTTGCTCGAGGCGAGGGCACCGGCCAGAAGCAACGGCAGGAACGGCCGCAAGCCGCAAGCGGCGGCGAGACCGAGACCGAGACCGATGTAGAAGACGAGACCGTTCATGGCGCGGAGGAGATCGTTGCAGGAGATGTAAGCGTTTGGGGCGTGCGCTACCTTGGAGCGGGTATGAACCCGCACCAGGCGAGCGCCCGATGACGATAGACGACGCCCCCGGCGGCGGGAAGCGGGCGCGCCCTACAGCCCACGAACTGGCGCGCTACGAAAGCCTGTTTGCGCAGCGCACGCACGGAATGCGCAGTTCGGCAATGCGCGACATGATGTCGCTCACCGAACGCCCCGAGGTGATCTCGCTAGCGGGCGGACTGCCCGAGACGGGGACATTCCCACCCGAGCTGTACGCAAAGCTGATGGCGAAGGTCGCGGCGGAGTCGACCGCGCGGGCGCTGCAATACGGGCCGACGGAGGGCATGGCGTGCACTGTGCGGTGCATCGTGGAGGTGATGGCCGCCGAAGACACCTCGGTGGACCCCGACGAGGTACTCGTCACGACCGGTGGACAGCAAGTGATCGACCTGATGTGCAAGGCCTTCATCGACCCCGGCGACACGATCGTCGCCGAGGCGCCCACATATCCCGGCGCGGTGCCCACGTTCGACGCCTACCAGGCAAACGTGGTGCAGATCGAGATGGACTCCGACGGAATGCCGATCGACGAGCTGGAGGCGACGCTCGACCGTCTGAGCGCTGAAGGACGCAGCCCGAAGTTCATCTACACGATCCCCAACTTCCAAAACCCGGGCGGCGTGACGATGTCGCTGGCGCGGCGGCGTCGACTCGTGGAGGTGGCACGCGAGCGAGAGCTGCTGGTGCTGGAGGACAACCCCTATGGGCTGCTCCGCTACGAGGGCGATCCGCTACCGACACTGCACTCGCTCGACGCGCTTGCCGCGGGACGCGGGGGCGCATCGGACTTCGTCGTGTACCTCGGCACCTTCTCAAAGATCCTCTCCCCGGGCGTGCGCCTGGGCTGGGCAGTGGCGCCACGACCGGTGCTGGAAAAGCTCAACCTCTGCAAGCAGGGGGCCGATTTGTGCTCCTCGCCGGTGACGCAGCTATTCGTGGATGCCTACTTCAAGGAGCGGGGGGCGAGCGGCAAGCAGCCGCTGTGGCTTGCGCACCTGGAGTCGCTGAAGGCCCTCTACCGCGAACGACGCGATGCGATGCTGGAGGCGCTCGGCGAGCACTTCGGGCCGGCCGCAAGCTGGACCAGGCCACAGGGCGGGCTGTTCATCTGGGCGACACTGCCCGACTACATCGACACGACCGACCTGCTCGCTCGAGCCCTGGAGAGCGAGGGCGTCGCATTCGTGCCAGGCCGCGCGGCCTACCTCGACGGTCGCGGCGCGTCGTCGATGCGTTTGAACTTCGCGGGCGTGGCAGAGGAGAACATCCGCGAGGGCATCCGCCGCATCGGCAAGGTCGTGCGCGAGCAGGTTGGCCTGTTCGGCACGCTCACCGGCGGCGAGCCGGCCGCTCGCGCTGCCGAGCCGCGGGAGCGAGAGGCAGACCCCGAGCTGGCACCAGTGGTTGAGCTGCCCAAGCGCGGTGAGCGCCAGGCCAAGCGACGCAGCAGCTAAGAGTCTCCAGCGGCGAAATCCTCGGGCGTAACCTCGTCGAGGAACTCCTTGAAGCGCTCGACCACGTCCTCGGACTCCTCCATGTTGTGCTCGAACTCGATGGCCGACTCGGCAATGACCTCCTCGGCGGCAAAGATCGGGGCACCGGCGCGCACCGCCAACGCGATCGCATCGCTGGGGCGCGAGTCGATCTCCATCTCGCGACCGCCGACACTGAGCGTGATCGACGCAAAGAACGTGTTCTCGCGCAGCTCGGTGACCGCCACCTGTGTGCACTTGACGTCCAGCTCGCCGAGCATGTCGCACAACAGATCGTGCGTCATCGGGCGGGGGGTGCTGGCACCCTGCAGCTTCATCAGGATCGACGCGGCCTCGGGGTGGCCGATCCAGATCGGCAGGAACCTGTTGCCATCGACCGTCTTCAGCAGCACAATCGGCTGCTTGCCGACCATGTCGAAGCTGACACCGTAGATGACCATTTCCTGCACGACATTCCTCCAAAGGGGGAAATCCAGAGTATAGGTGCCCAACCTCGCGCTTCGGCCGAACCGCGCACATCACGAAGGCGCGTTAGCCACGCATCCGAAAGCTCCACAGCTTGTTGCCAAGGAAGTTCAGCGGGGTGGATGCAGCCAGCGCCAGTACCTCGGCGACCACCTTGTCCATGCCAGCGCTCTGCACGAGAATCCGCAGCACGATCAAATTGAATCCGAGCGCCACGAGCGTGACGACGAAGAAACGAGCCGCCTGTGCGTGAAGCTGTCCGTCGCGCGCCTTGAACGTCCAATGGCGATTCCACACGAAGTTGTTGCCCGCTGAGACAATCCACGCGACCGTCTCGGCCACCAGGTACTCAACGCCGAGGATCTTCACGAACAGCGCGTACAGGATCAAATTGACCGCGTACCCGCTTGCGCCCACGATCGCGAAACGGATCAGCTGCAGCCAGTTGGCGGGGCGACGCATACCGTGCAGCACTCGCACGTGAGGTCGCGGCGCGGCGCGTTGCTGAGTGGCGCCGGGACGCACGTCTACGGCGGTTTCCTGCACGGGCATCCAACCAGGGTATCTAAGGCAGCCTCGGAGCGACCCTGCATGGCATCGATCTTGCGGAGTCGAGAGCATGTCTGGCCTTGACTCTGCGCCCTCAGCGACCCTGCGCGGCCTTGACCTCGCATACCCTGGATCCTGCAAGCGACGCAGTTGCGGGGCTGACGGCGCTAGCCTGTCCGAGGGTGAGCAGCGGGTCCGATACCACAGTCCAGCCCGGCTCGCGCGCGAGGCTGCCGCTGTCGCGCGGCGTGCTTGCGGGCGCACTCGCCCTCGTCGCGGTCGTAGTTGTCGCGGCCCTGCTGCTCGCGGGCGGCGGCCACTCGACTCCGACGGGTGCAGCTAAGGCGACGGCCACGCGGCTGGGGGGCCGTGAGGCACACGCGGGTAACTCAGCGCGGCCGGGCAGCGCGGCCGGCGGGCTCGGTCATGGCAGCCAGGCCACCAGGAGCGACAAGTCGGGGGCAGTCGGTAGCACGACCCACCCCGGTGCGACGGCCGGCACGCAACCCGGCCAGACCGCCGGCACACAGTCGAGCGCAACCGGTGGCGGCGCACCAGCCGGCGCCGCTTCAACGAAAGCCGTCGCAGTGGCCGAGGTGCGCGATCCCGAAGAATCCAAGAGCTTTCCGCTACCCGCCTCGGTGCATCACCGCGCAGCGTCCACGCCAAGCGTGGCCGGTGAAGCGGCCATCGCGCCCGGCGCAGCGTCCGATGCACAGATCCGCAAGGAGCTGGGCGAGGAGGAACACGCCGAAGCGCAGCAGCGCGCCCAGGCACGGGCGCTGACGGCCACCGCGGGCTCCGAAGGCGGGTCCTCGGTGGGCGGCAACGGCACGATCCCGATCCCGACAGGCGTACCGGAAGCGGTACAGCGCGTCGTCGCCGGCGGCAATGCGATCGCCGACTTCCCCTACATCTGGGGTGGTGGCCACGCATCCTTTGTCGCCAACGGGTACGACTGCTCCGGCTCCGTTAGCTACGCGCTCGCCGCCGGGGGGCTGCTGAGCGCGCCGCTGGTGTCGGGCGACCTGGCGAGTTGGGGCGAACCTGGCCCGGGCCGTTGGATCACGATCTACGCCAACGCCGGCCACACGTTTATGGATGTCAACGGCGTGTGGTTCGACACGGCAGGGCGCAGCGGGCCGTATGCCTCGCGCTGGATTTTGGACACGCCCTCCCTCGCCGGTTACGCCGTGCGTCACCCGCCGGGGCTCTAGCTAAAGACGACTGTGCTGAGCGTCGTAGTCGTCGCCGGATGCGTGCGCGACGCGTTGCGTGCGACAAGGCGCAGTGTCAGCTTCAGTTTGTGACTGCTCGCCAGACGGGCGGCTGTCTTTGAGGCAAACTTGACGTGGATGGTGCCGGTGCCGGCCTTGGTCGTGACGAGCACGGCCGTGCCGATGATCGTCTCGCTAGGCGTACCCTTCGCGAGACCCGTCGCGAGCTGACCTTTGATGCCAAGGCGTTTGGCGACCGAGCTTTCGATCAGCACCTGCACACTACCCGCGACCTGCTCGTTGACCGTGTAGTGCACGGGTATGCCGCCGCTCTTGACCTTCTTCAGCGACGTGGAGGCGAAGGCCGCCGTTACGACGGGGACGGGCACTGAGGAGGTGGTGCCAGTTTGGCCGCCGGAGGAACCTGAGCCGGAGCCACCGGAGCCGCTCGAGCCTGAGCCGGAGCCACCTGCAGGTGTCCCTGAGGGCGTGGGTGCAGGTGCCGGGGGCGGGGGCGGGGGACCATCAACGGTGATTGGCTCGGTGACGCTTGCCGTGTTGCCCCCCACGTCGGTGACCGTCAGCGTTACATCGTAGGTGCCGCCATATTGGTAGGAGTGGTAAACGCTGGCCGCGCACGGCGCTTCCCACGCTTCTGAGCAAGGTGTCACGCCAGGGGAGTTAACCGTCGGGGCGCCTGGCGCTTTGCCTGTTACAACCGGCGTGCCATCGCCAAAATTCCAACTGTAGGTGGCGTAGTCCGGCTGTGGATGTCCGTTAGAGATGTAGGCGGTGCCGGCATTTAGGGTGATGTCGGACTCCATACCGTCGAAGCCGACTATTTCATTTGCGTTGACGGTATTGGGTGCGGTGAAATGCGGTTCGAGGATAATCCCCGGTATGCACGGAACAGCGGGATACGGCAGCTTGAGCGCAGCTAGGTTGAAGGCCGTGTTGAGATAATAATCACCTTCGCCGTAAACTTGATTGTAGAGCGTTCCGGCGTCCGACCCTTCTTCAGCGGCGCTGGCGCCGCCAATGATTGGCGCAAACCAATTGCGACACTCGTCCGTCGCCTCGTTTCCATAAGGATCCTGCCACGCATCGAGTAGAGGATTTGTAACGATATCCTCTTGCTCGCTCGCGATTTGGTTGACGATCAGATCTGCGAGGCCCTTGTCGCAAGTACCATCCTCGCTGGGGCACTTCACCTGATTCGGCTCCTGCTGGTCCGGGGGTGTCTCGTGCTTTCCGGCGGGTTTGGCGCTGGGGTCGTAACCGCCGTCCTGACAGTCGTACGCCGGCGTGGCCTGGTCATTGGGCGTAAGATGTCCATCTCCCAGTCCACCTGCGGTCCACGGCACCACGCCATAGAGAATGGTGTTTTCGTCGCCTGTCGCTAGATTCGTCGGGTTAACCTCCGAGTGGTAACTGCAAAAGCTATCTTTGTAGCTCTTATAGTCTTCGGATTCGACATATGGTTCTTTGTTGTATTCGGCTGTCACTCTAGCAAATTCGGCTTTTTCCATTTCGGAAACCGTGCCGACAAAGTCCGAGCAGTGACCGGTAATGCCGCCTCCGTCGAGGCATGCCGTGACACCTGGAGGCGTCAAAATATAGAAAATGGTTTCCATCCCCTTCTGCAGTGAATGCTGGGAAATGAAAGTTTCAAGCTCTTGCCGGAATTGCTGGTCGGTCAGGCAAACTGGTTCGTATTCTGATTCACCTTCAGCGTTCTTGCCAATAGACGCTCCAATCAGATCCTGTCCTTCAAGAGGTTGGGGGTCTTTGCAGCCCGATGCGGGATAGGGATCCGTATCGGTGTAGGCACCCTCGAAAGTCGACTTGAACAGGGCGTGCTGATTGGCCTTATCGGTGTACTGTGCGTCGACCGCAAACCCACTGGCATATGAACCGCTGACGGCGCCCATATTGTGGAAGAAACCATCGATGACACTCTGCCAGTCGTCGTGATAATGGTCGGTTGGGTCCCAGTAGATCGCGTAGGTCTTGTTCGCCGAGACGATGGGGTTCCCGCTTGGATTACTGAATTCTTCCCGATCGAGTGGATGCCCGACGATCGGACTTATGCCAGGCAGCGTGCTCCGGGACTGGACACCGACTGTGGTGGGACCTACCGTCGTAACAAGTGCTCCAGCTGGGGCGGCCGCGAGTAGCAAGGCGAGCAAGAGCGAAGCCGCAAGCGCAACGGTCGCGAAGACCATTTGAGCGCGCGCCGGGAGCAGTCGGGATGGAGTTGCCACGGACCCTACATCGGCAGGCCGGCTCAGTTGCCTTAGCCAGCGGGCACAAGGCTGCAACTCTGCTTGCGCCACCCCCGGCGTCGGGACCGCAGATGCGTGCTCGGCGCGTGGAACGGGAACCATCATGTCGATGGGGACGATCTATCGCCAACCTTCGCCGTGAGCGAGGTCGAGGGATCGGCACGCGCGCCAGGCGCGCGCAAGCGCGAGGCGCTGGAGCTATTTGCGCCGCTGCCACGCCACTACGACCGCGTGGCCGCCGTGCTGAGCTTTGGCCAGGACCCGCGCTGGCGGCGCGCGATGGTCGCAAGCGTCGGGGCGACGGCTGGTCAGCGCGTACTCGACGTAGCGACGGGTACGGGCCTGGTGGCAGCAGAGCTGGTGCGCCGCTATGGATGCGAGGTCGTGGGCCTCGACCAGAGCGTGCAGATGCTCGCGGGCGCCCGCGCACGGATCGCCACCGACCAGACCCTCGCCGAGCACGTATCGCTCGTGCAGGGCGAAGCCGAGCGACTACCGTTTGGTGCGGAGGAATTCGACCACCTCACGTTCACCTACCTACTGCGCTACGTAGACGACCCAGGCGCGACGATGGCCGAGCTGGCACGGGCGGTGAAGCCTGGCGGGCGGATCGCCTCGCTTGAGTTCGCTGTGCCGGCAAACGTCGTGTGGCGATGGCTGTGGTGGCTGTATACGAACGTGGGCCTGCCGACGCTCGGCAGGATCGTCTCGCGCGAGTGGGCGCACACCGGGCGGTTCCTGGCGCGCAGCATCCCCGACTTCTACGACCGCTATCCGCTGACACGCGTGGTCGAACTGTGGGAAGCGGCGGGTATCAGTGACGTAAGCGTACGACCGATGAGCCTGGGTGGCGGCGTGGTCATGTGGGGCACCAAGCAAGCAAGCGAGGTGAACCCAGATGGCGACACCAAGTCGGCTTGAGCGCCCCGCCTTCTATGCCCTGCGCCCTGGTGGCTGGCGCGACGCGCTGACACTGTTGCACCCGCCCTACACCGCTTGGCACTTGAGCTACGTAGCAATCGGCGCTGCGGTCGCACCCCACTTCTACGGGGATCGTCTACTGTGGGCGCTGCTCGCGTTTCTACTCGCAGTGGGCATAGCGGCGCACGCGCTTGACGAGTTGCACGGTCGCCCACTCGAAACGCAAGTCTCGAGCCGCACGCTCGCGACGGCTGCGGCACTGTCACTTGCGTGCGCGTCCGCCATCGGAGTGGTCGGTGCGCTCACGATCTCGCTATCCCTACTGGTGTTTGTGCTTGCAGGCGTCGTGCTGGCCCTCGCTTACAACCTGGAGCTTTTCGGAGGGCTCCTGCACTCGGACACGTGGTTCGCGCTGGCGTGGGGTGCGTTTCCGGCACTCACGGGATATTGGGTGTGCTCGCCGCAGCCGCGGCCCGCCGCGATCCTGGTCGCGGGGGCATGCTTCGCCTTGAGCCTCGCGCAGCGGCGCCTCAGCACGCCAGTACGTGAGCTACGACGACGCACCATGGGCGTAGACGGCGAGCGCCGCCTCACCGACGGCACGACAGAAACACTAGATGCGGCGAGCATCGCGGCGCCGATGGAGGGCGCGCTGAGGGCATGTGCGCTGGGCATGGTGCTACTCGCAGCAGGCCTTGTGGCATCGCGCTTGTGAGCAACTTCGCCTGGACGCACTGGCCGTCGGGCTCCTTGAACATGCCCTAGCGTTTGGTCTTTAGCGGCAGTCGATGGCGGTGTCGTGGGGCGTTCAGTAGCGGGCGAGTCGGCCGTCCCGGCCAGTGCCGCTCGACTGAACCGGCCCGCGAACACGATGATCAGACCCGGCCAACTGCCGCTGGATCCGCCGGTCGTGCTCCTGTTCCAGGACCCACAACCGGATCTTGCCCTCAACCGATCTTGCTTGCTCTCTGTTCATGCAGCAATATTCGGCTCACGGTGCACATTGCGCTTTGGACAGCGGTCCCAAATCACCAGATGCCCGCTGGACAGCCGATCCAACTGGCCGTGCATTCGTAGGCGGGCGCATATGCCGGGTGTTTTGACGCTGCTCGAAGACAGGGGTATCGTGCTAGCCATGACCGACATCGGCGACAGCCTCTTTCACAAGGGACAGGACGTGTGGGTCATACAAGGCGATGGCTCACAGCGAGCGGCCGAGTACGTGGGCGAGGGCGAGATGAGCGCCTGGTTCGGAGGAGCCCCCACGGCCATCGTCGTGTACCCCGACACGCATTCAGGCGAGGCGGTCGCGATCGATCGCATTATTCCGCGGTAGACCAGCTTTGCGAGTGCGATCTCATCGCTGCGGGCCTTGCGGGCAAACAGGTCGGCCACATCACACAGATCATGTTTCGGCGAGGACATGTCCCTCCGTCAGCGCGTCGTGAAGCATTGTGCCGGGAACTTCGCCCCACTCCTCGGCGTAGTCGTGCGAGACGACTACAACGTCAGCCGCGACACGCAGAGGATCCAAAACACCACGCAATCGCACCATCTCCTGAGCCTTGCTTGCGATGAAGGGCTCGATCACAAGAAAGTCGAAATCGCTATCGACCTTGGCATCGCCGCGACTATGTGATCCAAAGAGGAGCACCTTCGACTGGGGCGGAGCTGCCTCGGCCAGCAACCGACCGGCCCGCTCGATGATCTGAGTGGTAGTCATAGGCTGAAGCTACCGCACCTTACGGACCGTAGACAGACTATCTCGTGACTCGTCTACGGGATTTGGCCAACTCCCTGTCTTTCTCTACACAGGGGGCCCGCGTAATGGGCGATCCTGGATTCGAACCAGGGACCTCTTCCTTATCAGGCCGGGGGCCGTTTGCGCCCGAAACGTCCGGATCGCCGGTGTTTGTTGAAGATGCCGACGTCCGGCCTACGTCTTGGATACGGCAGGATTTGGCGCGATCCGGCCGGGTTTGGGCAGCGGATCGGAGGTGCTGCCCAAAGGATCGGACCAAGCCGGAGCCACGCTTTGAGGGCCAGCCCGGTGGATAGTGCGAAGATAGTGGGGGCCAAATCAGGGTCCTTGAGAAGGAAGACCTATGCCGACCATCACGAAGGCCGAGGCCGCAGCGAAGCCCGCGAGAGAAGCCACGGGAAGCTCCCTGGCGGCGAGCCAGCCCGCCCGCACAACCGCACAGCTTAAAAAGGAGTCGATGCCCGACTGGGGATTGAAGTTCCTGGCCGAGCTGCAACTCCGGGGCACGGTCGCGGCGGCTTGCAAGGCGGCCGGTGTCGGCCGCCGCACCGTCTATGACCAGCGTGCCCGCAATCCGCTGTTCGCGGCGATGATGCACGAGACCGTCGAGCATTGTGTTGAAGCGGTCGAGACCACACTCTATGAACGCGCGGTTGCAGGCGGCACCACAGAGATGATCTTCTTCCTGAAGTGCCGCAAGCCCGAGATTTACGGCGACAAGCTCAGGGCGGAGCAGATCGAGCAGATTCGCCTTGAAGCACGTCAGCAAGTGCTCGACGAGCTACGCGCGGAGATCAACACGCTCACGCCAGCAGCACGGAAGGCACTTCTGGCGGCAGTCCCGAGCGCTTGACTGTCCATCTCGCCGTCTCGCTCGCCCACATAGTGCTGGAATAGTGCTCCGGGCGCGCGGCACCATCGGTCAAGCGGGTGCCAACAGGGGCGACTCGTGGTTCCTGGAGGTTGGAGGACGCGCCTTCGGCGCGTTGAATACAGGCGTGTGGCGCTCTCGCAAGGTGATGTCGATGAGTTCCTCGCACTCAACAAGGAAGTCCCTGCCACCGCACGCGTCCGGTGGGTCAGAAGGAGCGAGCTGGTTCGCATGGCTCGTCTGCCGGTCGTCTCGCGTGGCGTCCGGCGCGGAGAGTTGGTGCTGGTCTTCCACCTCGATCACCCTCGGCACTGGACCTTCAAGCTCCTACGGCAGGCGAGCGAGGTGTTGCGTTGGGACGCCCAGCCGCCTCCCAACAGTCATAGGAACCCGCCGCCTCGGCCACCCGGCTGGCCGCGCAAGTTCCGGGATCACGACCACGAGCACATCTGGCATCCACAGTTCGACATGACGCTCGCGCGGCCCGAGACGCAGCTTGAACAGGCACCGAATCACGCATCAGCCTTTATCGCGTTTTGTGAGCGTGCAAACATAGATCCCGGCAGCTCCTACCAGCCGCCGCCATCTGACGAGCAGCTACGTATCCCGACATGATCGCCGAGTCCGACATAGCCCAGCAGCTTCGTGACCTCCTCGACAGCGAGGTTGACGCGCGCTGCGAAAACGGCCGCCTGCGAATCCTAACGCCGTTTGAATACCCGGATGGCGATGGTGTGGTCGTCCTTGTAGAGCAGTCCCCCGACGGCAGGTTTGTCGTCTCAGACGGAGGTGCTGCCGGTGCGACCCTGTTGGGCCAGATCGGGACTAGAGCGATTGCTAGCCCGGCAACGGGGATCGCACAGCGCTTTGGTATCGCGTTCGAGGCTGGTGAGTTCACCACGACCGTCGAAAACGGCGCTGATATCGCCGACGCCTGCCAACGCATTGCTCGTGCCGCTGCCGGAGTGACTGAGGCTGCCGCGTACATGCGACGCTCACGGCCAAAGGAAACGGAGTTCGTTGATGTCATCACGAACAAGTTCCACCAACGGGACATCGAGGTCGAAGCAGGGCGCACCCTCGATGGCGCCTCTGGCCACTCCTACACAGCGACGTTGTTCGTGCCGGACACGGAGACCGTCATCGAGCCCATCGGCGGGGAGCGGCATTGGGCCATCGCGACTGCCGTCTACGTCGAGTTCGGGGACCTGAAAGAGGCCAATGGCTACCGGCTGATGGCCATCCTAGATGACCGTAAGGCCGATCTCGGCCCGGACGTATCCAACCTCCTGGGCCAAGTCGCGGATGTCGCGTACTGGAGGCAGCACAACTCGTGGATAGCCGAAGTAGCAGCGCGTTAACAGCGCTCTGAAGATCCTGAGGAAGCCGAGGCTAGAGACCCGAACCGCGCAGGTCCCAGATCCAGGATCACGGGGTTCTGACCGGCAGGATTTGTGAGGGTCTGTGCGATGTCGCTCGTCTACAACCCAACGAGCAGATCGCTCGCTGGGATGTCGAGTGCTTTGGCGAGCCTGATGATCGTGATGAGGCCGGGGTTGCGTCGGCCGCGCTCGATGCGGTTGACCTCCGTGGGATGAAGCTCCGCGACATGGCCGAGAGCTTCTTGGGTAAGCCCAGCGCGTTCTCGGGCTGATCGGAGGTTGTCCCCGAACGTCGAACGCGGGTCGTCTGCATCGGGCATGGGCATAGCCCGGCACCCTCGACGGACCTGACCGATACCTCAATAGGGAATCTGTCAGGATGCGCGTGCGATGCAAAGCCGCATGTCGAATCGTTCGGAAGACAGGCAATAATGGGTGACTTGGTGGAAACAGTCGGCGAGGACGCCGCACAGCACTACCGTCGCAAGCTCGACGAGGCTGGCACGCTGCGTGTGCGGGCAGGCGAGTTGATGAGCGCCTTCGGGTACACGGACATGGCACACGAGACACGAGAGTCAGTCGCGGACATGTTGTGGGAGGCGGGTCTGCGAACCGAACCATCGTTGGGAAGTTCTCGAATCAGAAGGCGGTCGAAGCTAAAACTCATGCCCGCCAACGCTGGTCTGGTCGAGACGCGGTACGCAATCAACCCAGTAGGTACGACGATGGCCGTCGTTGGCGGCCTGCTGTTTGCGCTCGCATCGTTCCTGCCGCTGGATGAGCCCGGCGGCGCATTCGCTCGGGTACAGAGCAACAGCCTAATCCAGCACAGCGAATGGTGGCTCCTAGTCGTTGGCGCAGCCATAGTCGTCGTAGCTCTGCGCAGCTATACAAGCGGACAGCGCAAACAGGCGACTAGCGTCCTTGTGCTGAGCGTGATTGCTGTGGGCATGGCAATCTACGTCGCACAGAACACGGGCCTGCGAACGCTCTATCCAATCGGTCTCAGCGGCGAACCCGAAGAAACCGGGGCAGGGACTGTCGTTCCGCTCGGGATCGCTATATACGTCGCCGGTGCGGGCGCTCTGCTTGCACTACTCGGTGGCTGGACAATGCGAACCTCAGAGATCGTCACAGCGTCCGAGGACGAGGCGACTCAGCGTTGCCCCGACTGCGCAGAGACAATCCTCGCGGCAGCGCGCGTCTGCAAGCACTGCGGATATCGACTCGATCCTTGACAAGAAAGGAGCTGGAATGAATCATGCTTAAGTGCATATCAATGCTAGTCCTGCTTGCCTGCCTTGCCTGTTCGTCTCCTGTACTGGCAGCAGGACACCAGACTCCCAATGTTTTCATCTCGGAAGATCACCGGGTTGAATGTGCCTTTGGACCAGCTATTGGCCGGAGGCCACCCGAGGTACTCTGTATTTCCCAGGCAACCCGTAGGGAAGAACCAGAAATCACCACGGCGGAATGTGGGAGCCAAATGAGTGGTCTCGTCCTCTATCCGCAAGGTCCAGCTCACTACACAGAAGTCTGTAATATGCTCTACGAACCTCGATCACATCCCTTTGTCCTGCGGTCTAAAAGAAAGATTCGCAGTGGACCATTTGAATGCTACGCACACGATAGATCGGCTATTTCGTGCTGGTCGAGGGACCATTATAGTTTTGTGCTGAATTATGGGTTTGCATTCTTTCGCACCAGCAGAGGGTGATCAAACCAGCGGTCGCGCTTACGACAGCCGGAAGACACCTTCCGTAAAGGGGCCACTTTTGAAGCCCTAACCTTATCTTCCTGTCCTTCTAGTCCGATCATCATCCGTCGCGGTAATGACTGCATGGGAGGACTGCTCTTCTCTTATGCGAGCGAGATTATCCAGCCGGTATTGATCAGGGTCTGCAGAGAGCATCATCTGTCCATACCAGCCGGGCTTTAGCAGCGCTCCGTCAGGCACATATTCGGGCGAGTCGCGGTCGGGGTAGGCGAGTGTCACCATAGGTACCCCGTAGAATTCCTCGTGAAGCTGTTCCGCCTGGGCCTCGCTGATGTATTCACGCGCCATCCGGCGCGTGTACTCCGGAGTCCACCCAATAGATGGACCTACGACCTCGGGGTCGAGCCCGCAGAGTTGACACCAGTAGTGCGCGAGCTGGGAGTGGAACCTCGTCTGCGTCTGTGAGCCGGTACCTCTACGCCGACCGGGAGCACGCGGCCACACCCGCCATAGCGCGCAAATCAGCGATGCACGCAGACTTGGCGCAAGATCGTCAGCGTGGTGGTACATCCACGCAGCCATGTCGTAGAGCTGATGGTTTTCCTCAATCGCCCCGAAGGTAGGCGCATGCATCTCGCTGTGCTTTAGCAATAGCTCGGGCGCTGCGCGTATCGGGCCTCCAATTTGCGCAGCGGCGTGCGCGTTGTGATCGTCAGCCGCCATGTCATCAACTACTAAAACAAAAAACCGTGTGACCGACGACTTGCGTGCACGACGGAAGGCGCTTGGACTATCACAAGTCAGCCTTGCGGGCCTCGCCGACTGTTGTCCTGCGTATCTCGGCCAAATCGAGGCGGGCTACCGACCCAAACGAGGTGACGTGTTGGCGCGCCTTGCAAAGGCGTTGGACGCTGCCGAGCGGAGGTCGTCCCTATGAAAGACGAAAGCGCCCGGCCAGGGGCGCTCCCGAATCAGACGCATCCACATCGTAACCCGCTCACCGGTCGCGGCGTGGGCCGCCGGACGAATTGCGGGTGGATAGAGGTCTGCGATGGCGTTGTGACGATTGACCGTCGGCTTCGAACCAAGCCCGGCATGAGTCACAGCCCCACTGCCCTGCAACCCATCGACTGCGCGGAGCGCGTCGCATGACGATGACGCGGCAGTCATGGCCGGCGAAGGCCGCACCGAAGGCGTTCCACGGGCTTGCGGGAGAGATCGTCCGTGCTGTAGAGCCGCACTCCGAGGCCGACCCTGCCGCGTTGCTGGCGCTCACGCTCGCGGCGTTTGGGAGCGCTTGCGGGCGCGGCCCTGGTTGGGGAATCGGCGGCACGTTCCACGCTACCAACCTGTTCGTGCTCGTCATCGGCCGAACCTCCGACGGACGCAAGGGAACGGGTTGGGATGCCATCAAGCCCGTGTTCGCCGGGGCAGACCCCGAGTGGGCGAGCGAGCGAGTGCAGTCCGGGCTCTCCAGCGGAGAGGGTCTTATCCACGCCGTGCGTGACCCGCAGACCAAGCAGGTTCCCGTGAAGGATCGCGGCAAGCCGACCGGCGAGTACATCGAGGAGACCGAGGATCACGGCGTCGATGACAAGCGCCTGCTCGCACGCGAGGGAGAGTTCGCAAGCGTGCTGCGCGTCATGCGGAGGGACGGGAGCACACTCTCTACCACCGTGCGCAGCCTGTGGGACAGCGGCGACGTGCGGACACTCACCAAGGGCAAACCCGAGCGTGCGACCGGCGCACACGTCTCGATCATCGGAGACATCACCCCGGACGAGCTGCGCCGCGAGCTTGACGACACCTCCGCCGCCAACGGTTTTATGAACCGCTTTCTGCTGGTCTGTGCGAAGCGCTCCAAGGAGTTGCCATTCGGCGGCAGCCCCGACCAGGCGAGACTCGGTGAGCTGGCCGACACGGTGCGAACCTCCCTGCGCTTCGCCGGGATGCTGCACTCCATTCCGTTTGATGGTGAGGCCAGGACGCTATGGGAAGCCGAGTACAGCCGACTGACCGCCGGGCATCCTGGCATGTTCGGCGCGGTCACAGGCCGAGCAGCACCACAGGTCCGTCGCCTGGCGACCATCTACGCGCTGATGGACCAGAGCCGAGAGGTTCGCCTCGCTGATCTTCGGGCCGCTCTCGCTCTTTGGCGCTACTGCGAGGACTCGGCACGTCACATCTTCAGTGCGAAGCTGGGCGACCGTGTAGCCGACCAACTGCTGAAGGAGCTACGCGGAGCACCCGGCGGGCTGACCCGCTCGGACATGCGGTCGATCCTCGGAGGTCGTGTCACCGGCGAGCGGATCGACACCGCGCTTGATCTGCTGCGGGAAAACGGGCTTGCTTACGTTAAGCGACAGGCAACAGGCGGCAGGCCCGCCGAGCGTTGGTTCGCAACCGGCGTGGAGATATCGGAGAGAACGGAGGAAAGCGAGCACACCGAGCACGTTCCCTCCGTTTTCTCCACTTCCTCCACCGGTAACGGCGCGACCGAGGCGGGTCGCACCGACACACTCACGCGCCCCACACCATCCGACAGATTCGACGCCGGCCGGGGTGGCCTGTAATGGGCCAACCGACCGGGACGGACACAGCGAATCAAGCACTCGCGAGGCGCATTGCGTTGGAGTTGGCGCTCCCGATTGTCGAGGAACTACTTGAACCTCTTGCAGATTTGATTGTGGCGCGTCTGGCAACCAGGCTAGAGGCCGGAGCCTCATGCGGCAGGAATGAGAGCACGGACACCCCAACGAGAGCCGAGGATGGCTCTGTTGGTCTGAGAGCGCTCGACGCGCGTCTCGTAGACGCCGAAGTCGTCGCCTCAGCGCTCGGGGTCTCACGCGAATGTGTCTACACCCACGCCGAGGAATTGGGGTGGCCACCGCATCGGCAACGGTCCTCGCGGGCGACTCCGGTTCGACCTCGACCAAGCCCTCGCGGCGTGGACCTCTCGCTCCGGTAGCAACAGGTCGCAACCCACTCCATCACCTGCAACTAAGCCAAATACGAGACGTCATGCGCGTCCGCGAATGGGCAGCGACACTCCCTTGCTGCCCATAAAAGGCTCGACGGACCTCGCCAACACCGACCGGGAGCACTCGTGACGACTCGTCAGGGCTTCGGGCGTGAGTCGCGCGTTTCGGCTTCGGTTATCGCGTCGGCGAGTTGGTGCAGGTCGGCACCAAGAGCGCGCAGCAGTCGCCTGAGAGTGTGCCAGCGGACGCCACGGTGCCCGTTCTCAAGCTGGGAGATGTATGTCACGCCGATACCCGTGCGCGCTGCCAACTCCTCCTGCTTGAGCCCGGCACGGTCGCGCAATTCCCGTAGTGCCCGGCCGAGGATTTGGTGGTCATGGGTGTCGTCAGGCTCGTGGCTAGACATTGCAATTCCGGCTAAGTCGCGGTATGCTTTTGGCCCAACAAGAATATGGCCGGGGCGCGGCGCTAACCGCCCCCGACCTGGCACCGAGAGTAGTCGCTCCCGGCACGCCAGCCAAGCTACCAGTCCGGCGGTTTGGCTTCCTGCCAGAGCAGTTCTCCCGGGGCCTCCGACTACAGGAGGAACCGACATGACGACCCTGACAATCCCCGCCGACGTGGTGCCAATCCTGCGTAACGCCTTGCATACCGAGATCGGGCAGGACGCATCCGATATCCAGCGTGTCAGCGAAGACGGCCACGGCGACCTGCACGCCGAGGAATACGACAAGCCGCTGCTGGACTTCGACGCGCACCTTGCGCTACTCGACGTGATCGGGTGGAGCAAGCTCGACAGTGACGAGGCGGTGCAGATCGACCTTGACCAACACAAGTGGGCGCTCCTGACGACGCTTACACGTCGCCTCGCCGTCGAGCACGACCTCATGCAGTCAGACCAACACATGCGGGGGGCGGAGCAACAGCGACAGATCGCAATGGACTTCGCACGGCCACTTGAATCCTTCCTGCCGACCCTGCGTGCTCGCCTCAAGCAGATCGGGGGCCAGTGATGCCACGCCCCGCTACAGGCCAGGTGATCGTGGATGAGCGCAGACGCAGCGCAACGTTCGGTCTGCGCTTTCGCGCCTACGGCAAACGCGAGTACGTGACGCTCGGGACCGCCGAGGAAGGTTGGACACGAGCCAAGGCCCAAACAGAGCTACAGAACGTCCTCGCCGACGTGCGGCGTGGTATCTGGCAGCCGCCGGTCGTGGAAGTCGTGCAGGCACCGCGAGCGATGCCGACCTTCCACGAGTTCGCCTCAGAATGGTTCGAGCGCCAAACATTGGAGGGTGGACAGCGTGGCGAAGGGCTCAGCGAGGCCGGAAAGACAGCGCTGGGCTGGGTCATCTCCAACCACCTGCTGCCCGCATTTGCCTCGCGGCGTTTGGATCAGATCACGGTCGAGGATGTGGACCGCTACCGGCTGGGCAAGGTTCGCGGGGGCAAATTGAGCGCAACGTCAATCAACAAGACGCTCGCGACGCTCGCCGCGATCCTTGAATCCGCAGTCGAGTACGAGCTGATCGACCGTAACCCGGCACGAGGAAGGCGGCGACGGCTGCCAGCAACAGCGCCCCGGCGTTCGTGGCTTGACCGGGCCGACCATATAGTGGCTCTGCTCGATGCCGCTGGACAGCGCGACCAAAAGGCGAAGGTCTGTCGAGGTCAACGGCGGGCACTGCTCGCCACACTGGTCTTCGCCGGACTGCGAATTGGCGAGGCGCTGTCTCTACGCTGGCGCGACGTGGACCTTGCACGCGGCACGATCACCGTGCGCGACGCCAAGACCGACGCCGGGGTGCGCGTCGTCAACATCCTGCCCATACTCCGCGACGAGTTGGGGGCTTACCGTGCCCGGCTAGACCCGACGGCCGTAGTGCTTGTCTTTGGCACCGCTAACGGCCACCGGCAGGGCGCAACGAACGTCCGGCGTCGCGTGCTCTCCAAGGCCGTCGAGCAGGCCAACAAGCGACTCGCCGAGGACAGTACCGAGCCACTGCCCGAGGGTCTGACGCCTCACTCGCTGCGCCGCACATTCGCCTCGCTGCTGTTCGCCATCGGCGAGACGCCGCCCTATGTGATGGCGCAGATGGGGCACACCACACCGAACCTCACGCTTGCGATCTACGCCCGACAGATGAACCGCCGCGACGGCGAGGCCGAGCGCCTAAAGGCACTGATAGAAGGTCGCGATTGGGCAGCAACGGGCAGCAGCAGCGATATCAACCCTTCCAACGCTCCCGCCACGGTCAGCGCGGGCGGGCGGAAAACCGCTCAGTAGAGCCAAAAGCGGACGATGGGCGATCCTGGATTCGAACCAGGGACCTCTTCCTTATCAGAGAAGCGCTCTAACCAACTGAGCTAATCGCCCGCGGTCGCCGATTCTAGCGTCCACGCCCGGTCGTCGCTGACGATCACGCACCATCAGACGGCCGTAGCCGGCTGACCAGCGCTGCCGCCTCCTCAGGGCTCGCAAAGGACAGTTCGGCACGGTATCCGCTCTTATCGGCCCGCACGCGAACTTCAGCGCCAAGGGCCTCTTCGAGCGTCGCCGCGATTGTGGCGGCAGCCTCCTCTTGATCGGGGTGCATACCGCCGTTCGCTCGTGACGAGCGCCCCTTTGATTGCGTGCCCTTCGACCGCGCGTCTTGCCCCTTGTTCGCATCCCTCGCCCGTGCTTCCACAACACGCACCGACCAACTTTCGCGCGCTGCGTCGCGCGCAAGGCGACGCCGCACGCTGTGATCCTCTGCCAGCAGCAGCGCACGTCCGTGTCCCTCGCTAAGTTGCTCGCGCTCGAGCATCTCGATCACCTCGTCCGGCAGGTCCAGGAGCCGCAGCAGGTTAGACACCGCCACACGACTACGACCAACACGACGTCCGACGTCCTCGCGCGTCAACCCCAGCTCCTCGACCAGTGCCGCACATGCGCGGGCCTCCTCAACCGGGTTGAGGTCCTCGCGCGCCATATTCTCGATCAGCGCCAGTTCAAGTGTCGCGGCGTCGTCGCGATCTCGTATGAGCGCTGGGATCTCGGCTAGTCCCGCAATCTGGGCAGCGCGCCAGCGGCGCTCGCCCGCGACGAGCTCATACGTTCCACCCGGCTTGGGCCGGACCAGTACGGGTTGCAACACCCCGCGCTCGCCGAGCGACCCGGCCAGGGCACGCAGGGCCTCCTCGTCGAAGTGCCGGCGCGGCTGGTTCGGGTTCGCCACGATCAGCTCTACCGGGAGCTCGCGCAACTCCTCAGCCGTCCGGTTCTCGCCGGACACGCTCAGGATCGCGTCGAGTCCACGGCCCATTCCACGCTTTGGCTTAGCCACGAGCCGCGACCTCCTTGGCCAACTCAAAGTACGCCTCGGCGCCCGCGCTGTGTGGATCGTGGTGCGTCACCGGCAATCCGTAGCTAGGTGCCTCGCCAACTCTGACGTTGCGTGGGATCACGGTGTCAAACACGAGGTCGGCGAAGTGCTCGCGCACCTCGCGCTCCACGTCACGTCCGAGCCTCGTCCTGTTGTCGTGCATCGTCAGCAACATTCCCGCGACCGTCAGTCGTGGGTTGAGTTCACGCTGCACCAGCGAGAGCGTCTCCAACAGACCGGCGAGACCCTCGAGTGCGAAGTACTCGGTCTGAACTGGCACGATCACCCGATCGGCGGCCACCAGCGCGCTGACCGTGAGCGGGCCAAGCGAGGGCGGGCAATCGAGCACTATGTACTCGAACTCATCCCTGATCGGCCCCATCGCCTCCCGCAACCGACGCTCAAAGCCATCGATGCGCGGCAGCTCGACATTCGCTCCGGCCAGCTCGGGGCTCGCGGGGAGCAGGCTGAGATTCTCGACGGAGCTATCGACAATTGCCTGTGCGGGCGTACTCTCGCCGGCCAGCACCTCGTACAACCCGGGCGTCTGCGAGCGCGGCAAGCCCAGCCCGACAGTTGCATTCGCTTGCGGATCGACATCGATGAGCAGCGTCCGGTAGCCGGCCTCGGCGATGCACGCGGCCACGTTCACGGCGGTCGTCGTCTTGCCAACGCCCCCCTTCTGGTTGGCTATCGCATAAACCTTTCCCATCGTCGCCGGCACGCTAGCGCCGATTGGCATCGAAGGTCGGCCGGCCGATTCCACAATCTTCCCAGCTAAACAACGACACCCGACGCTCAGCCAGTGTCGATCTCACGTTACGAGCGGCTTCTTGCGGGCCATCCCGACACGGCGCGGAAACCGGTCCGGTGTGGCACGCAGCTTCGAAAACACATGCAGATGGCGATTGCGTGCACCCTCCCAGGGCTGCACCCGAACAATCAACTGGCGCTCCAACCCAAGTAGCTCGGCCGCCTCAACCGCCGCGCGTTCCTCGTCTCCATTGCGCCTGCCGCGCCAGTCCACAAGCGCTCCACCTATACGCAGCAACGGCGCTGCGTACTCCAGCACGACGGGCTGTGGCGCCACCGCGCGCGCGAGGACGACGTCATGCGCCTCGATCCCCTCCGGCCACTCCTCTGCCCGTGCGCACATTACCTCGGCATTCTCGATCCCGGCGCGCCCCGCGACGCGTTCGATGAAGGCACACTTGCGCGCCTGACTCTCCACAAGCTTGACCTGGCTTTCCGGGAGCGCAATCGCGAGCGGCAGCCCCGGGAACCCAGCGCCCGCACCGATATCGGCGATCCTTCCGGCACCGCGCACCACTTCGAGTTCGAGCGCGACCAGCGAATCAGCGAGATGCGCGTCAACGGCAGCCCCCGGTTCTCGCACCGTCGTGGGGGCAAGCTCATCGGCCGCCAGCCTTGCTAGGACCATCGAGAGTTGGTCAAGCTGAGTTCTAGATAGCCGGAAACGCGCACCTAGGCGTCCGGTCGTGGGGTTTGCGTCGGCCACTACATCCATGGGTACCAGGCCGAGTGTTTCACGTGAAATCATCACAGTCGAGGACCGCCCCCACCATCCATCACCGCCCGAGTGTTCACGTGAAACTCTCGGCGGAAAGCTCAAGCCTCAACAGGCTCCACAACCAAATACCGCTCGGGTTCATCGCCCTCGCTGTGGGTTTCGACATCGTCGCGCTCGCGTAGGTATTCGTGGACGATGCGCCGCTCTGACGCCGGCATTGGGTCAAGCTCGACTGGCTCTCCAGAGCGCAGCGACTCCTCGGCAGCGTCCAGTGCTATAGATCGCAGGCTCTCGGCGCGGCGCTCTCGATACCCATCGACATCGACTGTCACACGCGCATCGGGCGAGCCACCGCGGAAGACGATGCGCTGCGCCAGGTGTTGGATCGCATCGATCGTCTGGCCATGACGACCGATCAACAGTCCGACGTCCTCTCCCTCCAGCGACCCAGTCAAGACGCCCTCCGATTGCTCGATCCGCACGTCCACATCGAGCCCAAAGCTATCGACGATCTCCTCCAGAAGGTCCCGCAGGACCGCCGTCGGATCCTCGCTCTCCTCCTGAAGCTCCTCCTCGATCTGGTTCATCGTCGCCGACCGGAGCGCTTCTTCTTCTTGCGCGGAGGCGGAGGCGGGGTACCGCCGGCGCCGATGCCCGCCAAAGCTGGCTCACCTCTGGGCCCTTTCAGGTCCTGTTCCCTGCCGTTGGTCGAGCTTCGATCGCTCCCGGGCGAGGCGTCCTTGCCGACCTTCACTGTCGGCGGCGGTCCAAAGCTGCGCCTGACGAAGTAACCCTGACCGACCGTCCACAGGTTTGTCGTGATCCAGTACACGAGCAAACCCGCCGGGTATTTGTAGAGCACGATCACGAAGAACACCGGCAGTGCCATCATTAGGCGCCGTTGCGTAGGGTCTGCCGACGCCGACATAATCATTGTCGAGGCGAGCTGCGAGCCTACGTAGAGCACCAGCAGCACTACCAACGCGACGCCGGTTGCCTTTGCGGTGATATCCGGTATGAACAAGAACTTGGCCGAACCTGGGGCAACGGTCTGGCAGCCGGTTTGTTCGACGTACTTCGTCGGCAGCTTCGCAAACGTCAAGATTGTCGTGTGGTGCAGCGCGTTGTAGTGGGAGATGAGCGCATTCCCGCAGATGTGCTTCTTTAGGTCGGTGCGCAGCATGTAGAACAGCGAGATGAAGACGGGCAGCTGTAGGAGTAGCGGCAGGCACGAGGCAAACGGGTTGACTTTGTGCTCCTTGTAGAAGCCCATGATCTCCTGTTGCTGACGCTGCTTGTCGTCCTTGTACTTCTCCTGCAAGGCCTTCAACTCGGGCGCGAGGCGCTGCAGTTCCTGCATCGAGCGGAACTGCTTGAGCGTTAGCGGCACAAGCACGGCGCGTATCAAGACCGTCAGCCCAACGATCGCCAGCCCCCAACTGGTGCCCACAAGATGGTTGTGGATAAACACCAGGATCGACTGGAAAACGCTTATCAGCGGCGAAAACGCTTCCTCGATGATGTTGGCGGAGATAAACATTCTGAGAGCTTGGCTTACTGGCTATCGATCGTGTGGAGCGGGGGATGTAGGTGTCCCGACCACCCGGCCCGCGCGCCGCTGGTCGACCTCGAACAGCCGCTGAGCCTCGACCGGGTCAAACCCACCGTGGCTCCACGGATTGCATCTCAGCAACCGCCACGCAGCGAGCACGAGGCCCCTCAGTATGCCGTACTCGCGCACCGCCTGTACCGCATACCGAGAGCACGTTGGCTCGTACTTGCAGCGCCGTGGAAGCGCCGGCGAGATCAAACGCTGGTAGACCATCACTGGGGCCAGCACAATCTCACGGGCGGCGCGGTCAACTCTCACTGGTGCTCGCCTCCCCCTCGCGCAAACCTGCCTGACCAAGCAGATCGGCGAGCGCACGGTCAATCCCGGCAAGCCCATCGCGCTCGGCCAACTCACGGGCCTCAGGGCGCGCTACGACGACGACATCGTGGCCTGCTCTCAACTCGGCCAATACCCCGTCAAATGCCTCACGCAACAGGCGCTTGACATGGTTGCGCTCAACCGCACCGCCGACCTTGCGCGACACCGACAGTCCGAGGCGCGGTCGATCGATTGATTGATTGGGGAACGAATAGAGCACCAGGTGACGGTTGGAAACCGACCGGCCCTGGCGATATACCCGCTCGAACTCTGCGCTACGCGACAGGCGCCGGCCTCGGCGAGGTGTTTGCGCCATCATCTTGCGCCCGTGGCTAAGTCGACAGGCGCTTGCGTCCCTTGCTGCGCCGCCGCTTGAGCGTGAGCCTTCCCGCGCGAGTGCGCATGCGGGCACGAAACCCGTGCGTGCGGGCTCGCTTGCGTTTCTTTGGCTGATAGGTGCGCTTCATGATCGATGTTCTCCGGCCGCGCTCGTTTTCCTGTCGCGACCGCGAGCGCCAGAGCCGGCCGCGGCAGACCGGCTCACGCCAGGAACCCAAGTATAGACACCAGCCGAGGCCGCTGCCCGACGCCACCTCGGCGTGTCAGTGGACCCCAGCAACGGAATTTCTCGCCATTTGCGGTGAGCTGGGCCACGGCGCAGACGCGGACGGGCAGGCTCGGATATATTCGTTGGACCGGGCCCTCCGCGGGTCCCAAACGAATGATTTCCGCCCGCTTTCTCCCGCAAGGAGCAGATCATCGCTGCCGTGAATACCCAGCTCGATCGGATCTGGTCAGAGATAAAGGCCGAGCTCTCCCAGACGATCGACGATCCCGTCTATCGGATCTGGCTGGAGCCACTCAACGCCGTTGAGCTGACAAGCGGCTGCCTGATTGTCCAGGCGCCCGCCCAGACGTGTGGATGGATCAGGGAGCGCTTTGGACGAACACTGCAGGCTTGCGTCGCTGCCGTGCTGGGCCCGGACATCACGATCGACATAGTCGCAGTGACGCCGGGCAAGCAGCCGACCTCTGGCCGAGATCGCTCGACATCCACAGATATCTCCACAGCCACTCCACAGGCTGCTCACGCTGTCTGCGGCAACCCAAAGCTCACCTTCGACCAGTTCGTAATCGGCGACTCAAACCGTCTGGCACACGCTGCCGCCCTGGCGGTCAGTGAGCTCCCCGCCCATGCCTACAACCCACTCTTCATCTGCGGACCCCCAGGAGTAGGCAAGACGCACCTGTTGCGGTCGATCGCCACATTCATCGCCGCCTACAACCCCGGCTTGAATGTACGCAGTACGACAGGCGAGTCCTTTACCAACGAATTCCTACGAGCCCTTGGGTCCGACCAGCTGAGCAACTTCAAGGCCGGCTTCCGCCACGTTGACGTATTGCTAATCGATGACGTCCAGTTCCTCGAGCGCAAGACCAAGACCGAGGAAGAGTTCTTCCACACCTTTAACGACCTCTACGATGCCGGTAGCCAGATCGTGTTGAGCTCCGACCGCCCACCCAGCGACCTACAGGCACTCGAAGACAGGCTTCGCGAGCGCTTCCAATCGGGACTCGTCGCCGATGTCCGACCGCCGGACTTCTCAACCCGGCTTGCGATCCTGCGCAAGCGTGCACAGCACGATGGCATCGAACTCGCCGATCAGCGAGCGCTAGATACGATCGCCCAACGCATCGACGTCAATGTCCGTGCGCTCGAGGGAGCTTTGATCCGAGTCGTGGCCTTCAGCTCCCTCACAGGCAGACCATTGACGACCGAGCTGGCCACTGAGGTGCTCGATGGTCTCTACCCCAAGATGGAGCCACAGCCACGCTCCATCGCCGAGATCAAGGCAGCAGCTTGCGAGCAGTTCGGGCTCTCCCCAGAGGAGTTGCTCTCCCCAGCACGCACCGCTCGCATCGCATGGCCACGGCAGGTAGCCATGTATCTCTCGCGGGAGCTAACCCGGGAATCACTTCCAGCCATCGGACGAGAGTTTGGTGGCCGCGACCACACCACGGTTCTTCACGCCTGGCGACGAACCGAGCAGCGCATCTCCGACAACCCAGCATCGCGTGCGACAGTTGAAGAGCTACGAGCACGCCTCACCTCGACATCCTCATGACCGACGCACTTGAGACACTTCCCTTCCTCCACAGCAACACCACAGGCATGGCTACTCGATCCCCTGTAGCTACCCCAGCTCCACAACTCCACAGCCCCTACTAAACCTATAGACCCATCAAGGTGCATACGTGAAGCTCTCCCTTTCAACCGATGAGTTGCTGACCCAGCTACAGACAGCCACGCGGGTTGCATCCTCGCGCTCCTCCGTACAAGCTCTCTCAGGGGTATTGATCTCCGCCACTGGTGAGACACCAATGTTGTTGGCAACCGATATGGAGGTCGGTCTGAAGGTGCCCCTTGCCGGCGAGATCGTTCAGCCTGGCGTCGCGGTACTGCCGGCGCGACTGCTGCTCGAAGTGGTGCGCTCGCTACCCGCTGAGACGGTTACGCTCGAGCTCCGTTCGGCCGAGCAGGACGTCGAGCTGATCTCCGGACCGTCTAAGTTCCATCTACGGACTCTGCGCGCCGAGGACTTTCCAGAGCTGCCCACCCCGGATCCGGCTAGCGGCATGAAGCTGCCGACACAGGCTTTTGTGGAGACGGCGTTGCAGGTGGCGCGCTCTGCCTCCAAAGACGAGACGCGGCCCGTCCTCACCGGGGTGCTGGTGTCCGCTGGTGGTCAGGAGCTGACGATGGTTGCGACCGACTCCTACAGACTGAGCGTTAAGCATGCGAGCTTGGAGTCCCCGCTTGACGGAACCGTTGAGGCAAATGTCCCAGCCCGTGCTTTGCAGGAGCTGGCACGGATCGCTCAGGCTGGCGATGAGCCTGAGCTGACGGTCGGGGTCGGTCAGAACCAGGTCATCTTTGAGATTGGGGAGATCGTGCTTTCCTCAAGGTTGATAGACGGCCAGTTCCCGAACTATCGTCAGCTACTCCCCGAGTCGGTCGAGCACGAGTTGCGACTGGCAAGCTCGGAGATTGCCGACGTTGTCCGTCGGGTCAGCCTGCTTGCTCAGAAGAACGCACCGCTGCGCCTCAGCTTTGCGGAGGGGGAGCTGACGGTGTCGGCGCAAACTCCCGATATCGGCGAGGCAAGCGAGGCGTTGCCCGTGCCGTTCTCCGGTGAGCCATTCGATATTGGTTTCAACCCGGAGTTTCTGAGAGACGGTCTTGAAAGCGTCGAGTCTGACGAGTTGGTGCTGAAGCTCATTAGCCCGTTGCGCCCAGGTTTGATCGAGTCGCCCGATGGCGGCGGGTTCGTATATCTCATCATGCCAATCCGCCTAAACACGTGACGTTGTGGCCGGCCCGTATCGGCGTGCTCACCCGCTTGCGTGCCTAGCGCCACCTGGGCTGCGTCCTTGATCTGCTTGGCCACAGCGTCACGGGCCGGTTGAGATGAAGGTTCTCAGCGTGCAACTGAGCAACTTCCGCACCTATGCGCGCGCGGAAGCGCATCTCGGTGATGGTCTGACGGTCGTACACGGCGCCAATGGCGCAGGTAAGTCGAATCTGCTGGAGGCACTTTACTTCGGCTGCACTGGCTACTCGCAGCGCACGCGCACCGAGCGTGAGCTGGTTCGCTTCGGTGCGCAAGCGGCACGAGTTGAGGTGCGCCTAGTTGCCGATGAGCGCAATCATGAGCTAACCATAGGTTTTCAGCCTGGATCACCAAAGCGCATGACGGTCGACGGCGCCCCCGTGGAGCACCTTGCCAGTGTTGAGCAGAGGCCGCTCGTCAGTGTGTTTTCCCCAGATCGTCTCGAGTTGTTGAAGGGTCCTCCAGGGCTGCGCCGAGCCCATGTCGATCGGCTCGTGACCGCACTATGGCCGCCGCGCGCGGCAACTCGACGCGATTACTCGCGTGCGCTCGCACAACGGAACGCATTGATCGCTGGCATACGCTCCTCTAGAGCTTCTCGCACCACGCTGCCGACCTGGGATGTGGAGCTGGCTCGCCACGCAATTGCTCTGCGCGAACACCGCGAGGAGGTAGTTTCACTACTCGCCGACCCCTTCGTAGAGCGTGCGGTCCAACTCGGATTGACCGGCGAACCACGATTGGAATACCGCCCGCGCTCGACCGCGAGGACTATCGAGGAGTTCGTCGCTGAACTGGAGCAACGATTGCCCAGCGACCTCGATCGAGGCTTCTCAACCCACGGTCCTCACCGCGACGAGCTGGCGATCCTGCGCGACGAACGCGAATTGCGCTCCTACGGCTCGCAGGGAGAGCAACGTCTCGCCCTACTCGCCCTGTTGCTCGCTGAGCGTGCGGTGCTGGCACGCGAGCGTGATCGTGTACCGCTGATGTTGCTCGACGATGTCATGAGCGAGCTAGATCTTGCTCGCCGCGAGCTGCTTTCGCACGAGCTGCGCGCTGGTGGACAGAGCGTGCTGGCCACTACCGACCTCGCTCACGTGCCTGGAGCAAGCGATAGGACAGTTACGCGTTTGCGTATCTCGCCTGGGATGATTCTGCAGGAGGCGATAGCCGCGTGAGTCGCATTGCTCCACGCCGTCTCTCGCTTGCGCTGGAGGACCTGACCACGGGACTCGCGCCCGCAACGACACTCGCACGTGTACAGAAGATTTGGGAGCAAACGGTCGGGGTCGCAGTCGCGCAGGCAGGTCGTCCCACCGCAGAGCACGACGGGGTGCTGACGGTTTCCTGCACCGATTCCGTGTGGGCTGCCGAGCTTGATCTGATGGGTCCGGAGCTAGTGACGCGCCTCAACCGTGCGCTCGGCGAGGAGCACATCAACAGGCTCCGCTGTCGTGTCGGCTGAGGACCATGTGACGACCGCATCGTGTCTTTTTGGACGAACCGCCAGCGGTATCTTCCAAAGCACCCTAAGAACGCCCTGTTTTGGCTTATTTGCAGGGCTTTCTACCCGGCACCAAGGGGGGTCGCAAGGGGTCGTTGTGCTATCATTCTTCTAACATTATCCGCGCCCCGGACCGAGGTCTAAACAACCCGGACGCCGGGGCGTTCTCGCGTCATCGGAGGACTATTGGCGACCGACACTTCAAGCTCGCAGCCCAAGCCTGCCGCCACCAGCGGTGCAAACAACCCAACCATGGGGGGCGACGCCAGCTACGACGCGCAGGACATCACTGTACTCGAGGGCCTTGAGGCCGTTCGTAAGCGTCCTGGTATGTACATCGGCTCGACCGGGGTCATGGGCTTGCACCACCTCGTGTACGAGGTTGTGGACAACTCGGTAGACGAGGCGCTTGCCGGTTTCTGCACCGAGGTGTCGGTCACAATCCACCCGGACAACTCGATCACCGTCGTCGACAACGGTCGCGGCATCCCGGTGGCGATGCACGAGAAGGAGGGTCGCCCGGCCGTGGAGGTTGTGCTGACCGTCCTTCATTCCGGCGGGAAGTTCGGCGACGGAGGCGGCTACAAGGTTTCCGGCGGACTGCACGGTGTCGGCGTGTCCGTCGTCAATGCGCTGTCCGAGCGCCTGCTCGTTGAGATCCGCCGCGACGGTTACGCTTTCTCCCAAGAGTACGCTCGCGGCGCCCCCCAGGAGGAGTTGAAACGGGGCGAGAAGCTGGCGGAGGGCTCCTCCACTGGGACAACCGTCACGTTCCTGCCCGACGCGGACATCTTCGAGTCGCTTGACTTCGATTTTCACACGCTCGAGGAGCGACTGCGCGAGACCGCATTCCTCACACGCGGCTTGAAGATCTCGATCGTGGATGAGCGCGCGGAGGGCCACTCCGCCGAGTTCCGCTATGAGGGCGGGATCGAGGACTTCGTCTCCTATCTCAACGAAAACAAGGACACCGTACATCGCAAGGTCGTGTTCTTCTCGGGCGAGAGCGAGGAGGGCGCGGTTGAGGTTGCGATGCAGTGGAACTCCTCCTATCAGGAGTCAATCCACTCTTTTGCCAACAACATCAACACGCGCGAGGGCGGCTCGCACATGTCCGGCTTTCGCTCGGCGCTAACGCGCACCCTGAACAAGTACGCCCGCGACCACGGTCTGCTCAAGGAGAAGGAGGACAACCTCTCGGGCGAGGATGTCCGAGAGGGACTGACGGCTGTCATCTCGGTCAAGCTACGCGACCCCCAGTTCGAGGGCCAAACCAAGACCAAGCTCGGAAACCCGGGTATGGCCGGCTTTGTGGAGTCGATCGTCAACGCTGCCCTCGGAGAGTTCCTCGAGGAGAACCCAAGCGAGGCGCGTGCGGTGATCATGAAGGCAGTTCAGGCGCAGCGTGCTCGCGATGCAGCACGCAAGGCACGCGACTTGACCAGACGTAAGTCAGCGCTTGAGAACTCGACGCTTCCTGGCAAGCTCGCCGACTGTTCCGTCAAGGACCCGAGCCTTGCGGAGCTGTTCGTAGTCGAGGGCGACTCCGCTGGGGGTTCGGCAAAGCAGGGCCGCGACCGCAATACGCAAGCAGTACTGCCCCTGCGCGGAAAGATCCTCAACGTCGAGAAGTCACGCATCGACAAGGTCCTGCAGAACACGGAGGTGCAGGCTCTCATCACCGCGATCGGTACCGGGGTGCGCGACGAGTTCAACCTCAAGAATGCCCGCTACCACAAGGTCATCCTGATGACCGACGCCGATGTCGACGGAGCGCATATCCGTACCCTGGTATTGACCCTGCTCTTCCGTGAGATGCAGGACCTGATCGAAGCCGGCTATGTCTACATAGCCAAGCCTCCGCTCTACAAGATTAAGCAGGGCAGCCGCGAGCGCTATATCGAGAAGGAGCACGAGCTCGAGGACACGCTGCTAGCCGACAAGTGGGAGAAGCTCTCCGTCTTTGACCGCCACGGCAGCCAGTTCAAGCTCACCGACACGCGTTGGCAGCGCTTCATCAGACTGCTCAAGCAGTACGAGGGCTGGTCGTCTTCACTGCGCGCCGTGCACGGCCACGAGATGGTGCAGTTCCTGGAGGAGTCGTCGCTACTCGGCAATGAAGTCAAAAGCGCCGAGGACGCGATCGCCGTTCTCTCTCGCGACGGCCTGGAGGGCGAGACGCACGCCACCGAGCTAATCGAGCAGGATCCGCTAGAGCTGCGCGTCAAGGCAACCGAGACTCGTACTGGCTTCGCGCGAACACACAGGATCAAGCGAACCCTGTTTGATTCCCAGGAGTATCGTCAGCTCGCCGCTGTGCATCGTCAGCTGATCGAGATGGCGGGCACACCCGTGTTTGAGGTGCGCCTAGGTGACGCGCACGAAAGCGCCCCGTCGTTCGAGGCACTGCGTGCCGCCGTGATGACCGTAGCCCAGAAGGGTGTCAAGCTCCAGCGCTTCAAGGGGCTCGGCGAGATGAATGCAGAACAGCTCGCCGAAACCACGATGGACCCGGCAAGCCGCACGCTCGCGCAAGTCACGCTTGAGGACGCCGCCGCCGCCGACCGCACGTTCTCGATGCTGATGGGCGACCAGGTCGAGCCGCGACGCCTCTTCATCGAAGATAACGCCAGAGCCGTAGCCAACCTGGATGTGTGACGTCATGACCTGCGTATCTCTGCGTCCTCCCTCCCCTATGTGCCGAGCACACGGTGGTCGGCACGTCCTTGACTTGCTTGGTCCTGACGTCACACATCTGCTTTGGGGGGTGAGGGATGGCAACGCCTGAGACTCTCAGCGGCGGCAACGTCGAGCCGCGCGCTCTCGAGGATGAGATGCGCACCGCGTATCTCGACTATGCAATGTCGGTCATCGTCGGCCGCGCTCTGCCCGACGTGCGTGACGGGCTGAAGCCGGTCCACAGGCGCGTGCTCTACGCGATGAACGAGCTGGGACTTGGCCCGACCCGCTCTTATGCCAAGTGCGCAAAGATCGTGGGCGAGGTGATGGGTAACTATCACCCCCACGGCGACTCCGCCATCTACGACACGCTCGTGCGCATGGCCCAAGACTTCTCGATGCGCTATGAGCTGGTCGACGGTCAGGGAAACTTCGGCTCTGTCGATGACGATCCAGCTGCTGCCATGCGCTACACCGAGGCGCGTCTTGCCCGTATCGCCACGGAGATGCTGCGCGACCTGGACATGGATACCGTCGACTTCGCGCCCAACTACGACGGCTCTCGCCAGGAACCGCTTGTGTTGCCCGCTCGCTTCCCGAACCTGCTCGTCAATGGCTCGTCGGGCATCGCGGTGGGTATGGCCACGAATATTCCGCCGCACAATCTCCGCGAGGTGATTGACGCGACCGTCGCCTATATCGAAAACCCCGACATCGACGTCGACGGGCTGATGGCGCACATCAAGGGTCCCGATTTCCCGACCGGCGGTGTGATCCTCGGGCGCGCCGGCATTCGCGACGCTTACGAGAAGGGCCGTGGCCGCGTGCGTGTGCAGGCCCGTGCGCACATCGAGCCGCTCAAGCAGGGCAAGGAGGCGATCGTTGTCACCGAGCTGCCGTTCATGGTCAAGAAGGGCGGCGAGGGAGGGCTGATCCAGAAGATCGCCGATCTCGTGCACGAGAAGAAGATCCCCGAGATCTCAGACCTGCGCGACGAGTCCGACAAGCGCGGGATGCGCCTGGTGATCGAGCTCAAGCGCGACGCGATCCCAAAGGTCGTGCTCAACAAGCTCTACAAGCACACCTCGATGCAAAGCACTTTCGGTGTGAACATGGTGGCGCTCGTGGACAACGTGCCGCGGACGCTGACGCTATACGGGGTTATTCACAACTACGTGGCCCACCAGCGCGAGGTGATCGTAAGGCGCACCAAGCACGAGCTGGCCGAGAAGGAGGCCCGCGCACACATCCTCGAGGGGCTGCTCGTCGCGCTCGAGAACCTTGATGCGATCATCGACTTGATCCGCGGCTCGCGCGACCGCGAAGCCGCCCGCGAACAGCTCGTCGAGCGCTACGAGTTGAGCGCGATCCAGGCGACCGCGATCCTCGACCTGCGCCTCTCCCAACTGACGGCGCTCGAGGCCGGTGCAATCGCGCAGGAGCACGCTGACGTAACGGAGCGGATCGCCGAGCTACGCGCGATCCTCGGCGACGAAGGTCGAGTGCTGGCCGTCATCAAGGAGGAGCTGGCTGAGATTTCCGAGCGCTTCGGCGACGAGCGGCGCACGGAGCTGAGCCACTCCGAGGACGAGATCGACATCGAGGATCTGATTGCCGACCAGCAGATGGTCATCACGATCACAAACACTGGCTACATCAAGTCGTTGCCGCTCGCCACCTACCGTCAGCAGCAGCGCGGTGGACGGGGAATCACCGGCATGGACATGAAGGACGGCGATTTCATAGAGCACCTGTTCATCTGCTCGACCCACGACTATCTGCTGTTCTTCACAAACCGCGGCAAGGTGTACCGCTCAAAGGTGTATGAGCTGCCCGAGGCATCCCGCACCGCCAAGGGTCGCGCGCTCGTCAACGTACTGCCGCTACGCGAGGGCGAGCGCGTGCAGGCAGTGCTCTCCACACGCGACTTCACCGAGACGAAGTACCTCGTGTTCGCGACGCGCAACGGCACGATCAAGAAGACCGAGCTGATCGCCTACAACACGCCGATCAAGGCCGACGGCATCATCGCCATCAACATTCGTGACGACGACGAGCTGCTGGCCGTCCGTGGTGTAGAAGAGGGCGACGAGGTGATCATGGTTTCCCGTGCGGGTCTCACCGTGCGCTTCGCCGAGTCCGACGCCCGCTCGATGGGGCGCGACACGACCGGTGTGCGCGGGATGGACGTGGGCGAGAAAGGCGAAGTCATCGCAATGGACGTGGCCCGTGACGACATGGACCTGCTCGTCGTCACCGAGAACGGCTATGGCAAGCGCACTCAGATCGGCCAATACCGCAAGACCAACCGTGGGGCCAAGGGCGTGAAGACGATCGGTCTCACCGAGCAAAAGGGCGCACTCGCAGGCGCGCTGGTCGTGCGTGAGCACCACGAGCTGGTGTTCATCAGCGTCGGCGGCATGGTCCAGCGAACCTCCGCTGGAGGGATATCCCAACAGGGCCGCTCAGCGACCGGGGTACGAGTGATGAATCTCAAGGACGACGACGTCGTTAGCGCCGTGGCGCTCGTCGTGGACAGTGGCGAGGCCGGCGATGAGCAGGGCGTTCAGGAAGGCCTGTCACTCGAGGACACGGTTCCCGCAGAGGTGCCAGCACCACAGACAGAGGAGTCCGAGCAGGCCGAGTAACCTGATTCGAGGCCCTGCACTTGCGCCCAAATCGGCGCATCATGCGCCAGGCCCGGCGCATCTGGGGTTAGAAGCTGTCGCCGCCTGCCAGATACCGTTGTAGGAGAGGGTTCGTGAAGCGCCAGTCCCCGCGCCCGGCGCTTTCAATGAGAGCCGCGTCTCTTAGTGCCTCGAGGGCCCGCCGCACACCGCCACGCGAGAGTTGAGGGTAGACCGGGTCTCCACGAGCGATTCGCTCGGCCACCACGAGACCCAGCTTGTGCAGGCCACGGATTCGCTCGACGGTCTGCTCGTGGCTGATCCGGTCGGCCCTGAGTGCTCCGAGCATTCCCTGCTCAGCGATCGCAACATCTACCTGGCGCGTGTCGAGTTCGACGGTCGCGAGGTGACTCTTCTGTCCGACCAGCATGGTGGTGCGAGGATGCAGTCCGCCGTAGTCGACGATCCGCTCGAGCGCGCCCTCCGCGATCGAGCAGTCGTCTGCTCGAAAACGCTCGCCCAGGCCCTCGATCCAAGCATCGCGATCAATTGGGCGCAGGTCGTGGAATCCCCCGAACTGATGGAGTGCGCGATGGCTGGGAGTGAAGAGGTCACGCATCAGGTGCTCCATACTCCCGGCGAACAGATAGCTCACATCCGTGCTGCGCTGGAAGATCGCGCGCATTCGCTTGGTGAGACGGTCGGGATCGCCGAAGGGTCGCCCAGGGCTTGAGATCTCTTGAAACTCGTCGAAGAACACGACCATGCTCTTACCGTCCGCCAAGGCGATCCTTCCAGGGAGCGCGAGCGCGTAGTCGAGGTAGCGCTCGGGGTCGCGAGCCGCGATACCCGTTTGGAAGGCAATCTCGATCTCCTCCCCTAGCTGGACCTTCGACTTCACCACTGCCGAGGTCTGCAGTGCATCCGCGACGAATCGCCCCGCTCTACGGGTCTGGTGTAGCGCGCGCCGCAGGGCCGATCGGTTGGCGATGGTGGCGGCGACGAGCACCTCGGCGAACTCGGCGATGGTGGCGATGCGAAAGAGGTCGACCGCGACGGTATAGATGCCGCGCCGCGCCAGTCGGTCGAGCGCCGCGTCGCACACACTCGTCTTGCCTGTGCGTCGCGCTCCTGCCACGATAATGCTCGCGCCGCCCGCGAGCGTGGATGCGATCTCACGGACGTCCACCGCCCGACCGATCATCTGACTTGCGGGGATCGGCTGGTCGGTCGGGAACAGGTCGTTGCTGCGTTGGCGGGCCATGGCAAAACCAGTATACGCCGGATTCGGCGCATGATGCACCGGATTCGGCGCATCATGATCTCGTAGAACCGGCGGAGCTCGACTTCGAGCATCTGCCGCTCGCGCACGGCGCCCCGCTAATCGGTGACGGATGTGGCCGGTTGCAGGAGCTTGTGGACAGCGTGGTCATGGCGCCTTCGAGATGTGAGCCGCCGCGAGGAAGTGTTTTGTGCAGGGCTTGAGGACTTCAAGGGAACCGGCCCACATCGTCGTCTCGGTCCGCTACATTTGAAGGACCAGAGAAAGGAGGTGGTCCTACGTTGGCTGACAGTATTTGCGGGACTCTGGAGGTGGCCGGCCGTTAGGCCGAAGCACTCGGCTGGACCCGCCTAGCGGATTCCAACCCGGGCCACCATCGCGTAGGTCGCCGGACTTGTCCCCCCGGTCCGCAACGTCGCGTTCGCGCCAACCAGGCACGCACGGCAATGCGAAATCTGCGCGATCGTGTCCAGCACAGTTGCAAGCGGGGGGCGCCCAGTCGAGGGCGGCCCCCCGTGTTTAACGCGCAGCGCAGTGCCTCTATTTCGCCATCGGATCGACCCTGCTCTCCAGGTCATCACTGCCGCCCGTCAGGTCCCGACGCTCCTCTCTCTCCGGGCCCGTCTGATGCCTCTCGGCCGCCTGCTGAAACAGCCGGGACTCCGACTCCGGCTCAGGCGGCGGCAGGCAGGTACTGCCGCCACGCCGCCGGAATCGTAGGGCTGGCGACGTGGATAAAGATCTCGGCTCGCGGTGTGCGCGGCTTGTGACGCGGGTGCATGCCGGCTTGCCGAGGCAGCATGTCGCCCTTGCGCCGGTTGCACGGCGCGCACGACGCGACGATGTTCTCCCAGCTAGACGTACCGCCCTTGGAGCGCGGAATCACATGGTCGACGGTCAGGTTGGAGCGTGATCCGCAGTACTGGCACATCCAACCGTCCCGAGCAAACACCGCGCGGCGAGTGATCTTGCGACGGTGGGTGTCGCGTGGCACGTGCACGTAGCTCACAAGTCGAATCACCACGGGGCGCGCCAGCGTCGAAGTCTCCGAGTGCAGTTCCCACAGTCCGCGCTCGATCAGCTCCGCCTTCTCCTTCAGGAGCAGCACCACGGCACGGCGCACCGAGCACACGTTGATCGGCTCATACGTCGCGTTGAGGACGAGCACCCGGCCACCCATCGTCGAATTCGACGATGGGTTCGGTCCGTGCCGCTGGTGCTCTGACGGCGGCACGGACCCCACTGGCTCTGTGGGCGCCGTGCTTTCCATCTTCAGCGCCGCAGTGTAGCGATCCGCCCGCCCGCCCGCTGTTGATCTACCCGATAGGTGCCTGCGGGCGTACCCGAGCAGTGCGAGGCATAAGGCCCCCGCAGTCCCTGGCCAAGCGGTTCAAGCCACTGGATAAGAACCGAGTACGCGCATTTCTTCGCACTTGGCCCGCAAGCCTGCGAGCGCCTCTGCGACGGCGTCCTCGGCAAGTGAACCCTCGAGGTCCACAAAGAACATGTAGTGCCCGAGTCGCTCGCGCATCGGTCGCGACTCGATCTTCGTCAAGTTGATCTCGCGCTCGGCAAACTCGCCGAGGCACAGCACCAGCCAGCCCGGGTGGTCCGCGCCGGCGCCCCAAAACACGAGTGAGGTCTTGCCGCGCCCGCGGTTTGCCGCGCGCAGCGGCGGGGCGCCCAGTCGCGAGTCCGAGCGGGCCAGCCACACGAACCGTGTCTCATTGTCCCCGCGATCCTGGATCCCCTCGGCGATCGTCGTGCATCCATACAGGCCGGCGGCCAGGCGTGTGCCGATCGCCGCCCAGCAGTCGTCGTCGCGCGCGCTCACGAGTCGCACGGCCTCCGCGGTCGAGGTGGCCGCGACGATACGCGCATGGGGAACCTGCTCGTGCAGAAATCGCGAGCACTGGCCAGGTACGTGCGGGTGAGAGACAATTGTCTGGATCTGCGCGAGCTCGAGCGGTGCACGAGCGATCAGGTAGTGGCGTACGGGCAGCACCGTCTCGCCCACGATCTCCACATCGCTCGCCTCGCCAGCCAGCGTGTCGAGCGTGATCGTCACCGACCCCTCGACCGAGTTCTCGATTGGCACGAGCGCCCACTCGAGATCGTCTTGCTGTACGGCCATCACCGCGTCGCGAATCGTCTCCAACCCCACCGGCCTCACTGCGGTCTCCTCCACGCTGCCGAGCAGCGCCTCCTCGCTGAAGGTTCCCTCTGGGCCTAGGTATCCGGCGCGCGGTAGCTCTCCGGCGTCCCCGCCCGCATCGCTATGTGCCTCGTGCATCGGTGCTATCCGTCGACGCGGACCGGCTAGGTACAGCGGCTGCCGTTGCGGCGCTCTGGCCGCCGCCGAGTGCGACGCGGACCGCCTCGCTCTCCTCCGGGGAGAGCTCGAGCTCACCCTCTCCTTTGTGCACCTGCTTGGCATACACGCGCGCTTGATCGCGATGATGGATGCACGTGAGCACCACCCCAGAATGGCGGTCGTCGAGCAGGGCGATAGACATGGACTGCTGGCCGGATAGCTCGTTGTAGGCGTCGTAGCGGACCAGCGCGTGGTGAGCAATCGCGCCGGTGAGCGCAACCTCGACATCGTCCAGGCGGCGATCCAAGCGCGACGCCACGTCGGCCAAGTACATCTGCAATGCCTCGAATGCCTCCTGCAAGGCCGCGCTGTGGGCGACCAGGTCACGCTCTGAGCCGTCGCCGAGTACCAGCGTCTGTGCCGAGCGCAGGCGTCGCACATTGCGCGCCAACACCCCACAGCCGATCAGTGCGAACAGCGCCACGCCTAGCGCGCCAAGCGCAAGGATCCCCTGCGTATCGGTTAGCGAGGTGGCGATCATCGAAAACAACTTAGTCGCTCACGCGGTCGGCGAGCGTTGGCAGGCACTGGCAAGTGACGCGCTCGGAGTGCAAGAGCAGGGCCCCCGGCGGCCGCCCGGCATGCTATTTGCCGAACACGACCTGGTAGACGCTCTTGTTGTTTTCGACGTCTGTCTCTCCCGGCACCGGCTGCACGTAGACCGTCACCTGCGCACCCGCTCCGAGCGTGACGCCGTTCACGGTCACGTTGGCGTTGTAGGTCTGGCCTGGTTCGGTCTTTTCGATGACATGCGACGCCTTCAGCGTCTTGCCTTCGCTTGAGATCGACACTTCGACCTTGACATTCGTCTGCGGGTTGGAGCCCGAGTTTTCGACCATCGCCGTAAACGTTGGGTTGGTGCCCGCGCTCACGTGGTTTTCCGCTGGCGCGGGTTCAAGTGTTGTCGTGCCCACGCTGACGCCCTTCAGTGCGCTCCCATGCGTGCCAGGCGTCACCGCGGTGCTGGAGCTCGTAGCCTGGCCCGTGATGTTCGATTGCACAGTTGCGGGAGTCAGCCAGCCGAGGTTCGGCAGGAAGCGACTGGAGGAGGTGGCCTGTCCGTTGACACCGCCGGCCGTGAGCGCTTGCTGTATCAGTGGCACGACCCGCTGTGAGTAGACCACATCGGAGGCGAGGAATATCTCCATCGTGCCCGCGATCTTCGTGCTGGCCGTCTGCGCGTGTCCGCCAAGCGCTTCGCTAGTGAGAGTGGCGATCTTTGTGAGCCCTTCGGTGCGCAGGTCGAGTGCCAGCAGGAAGTTCTTTTGCGCCGATGTCATTTCGCTCGGCACGCTCAGCCCTTTCGCGCGTTCGGCGAGTTCCTGCTGCTGGGAGCGCAAATGATTGACCTCTGTCTCAACTTCAAGCGCCGACTTGCCGCTGGCGCCGGCGAGCGTCGAGAACAAGGGCTTGGCCACTTCCGTTTCCGAGGCCTGACCGATCTGGTTGACGCTCTGGTTGTAGCTTTCGAGTGCCTGCTGTTTGCCCCGCTTCAAGCAGCCGTTCACGAGCAGCACGATCACGATCAAGAGCACCACGCCGACGCCGGCCGCGATCCGTCTGCGCACCATCATCGTGTGGTGGTCGATGGAGCCCGCGCCACCCGCCCGCTGCGGCCGGCGCGGTTGGGGTCGCGGCTGCTGTTGGGTGGGAGCCGCACGGACTGTCGTCGGCGGCTCCTCGCCCTCGTCGTCGAAGAACGACAAAAGATCGCTCCTTGCAGGGATTGTGAAGCTCACCAGTATGACCCCACCATCAGCCGGAAAGCGGATTGCAAGTTCTCGTTCGCGCCACGATCGCGCAAACACCTGGCAGGGAAAGGACTTCACGGTGGCGAACGCGAACGCGGTGGACACTGCCAAGACACTCGCGCAAAGCAACATTCGCATCTCCGACGAGCGTTCGCGGCGAAGCGGCGAGCTGCTGCTCGCACGCTATCGCTTGATCGAGCGCCTCGGCGCGGGCGGATTTGGCACCGTTTGGCGTGCCCACGACGAAGCGCTCGATCGCGCCGTGGCGGTCAAGCGCATCCCGCTGCCCGGCGAGGAGGATCGCGAGCGGGCAACGCGCGAGGCGCACGCCACGGCGCGCCTGGCCCATCCGGCAATCGTGTCGCTATATGAGGCGTGCGCCGATGAGGACGCTTTCTACCTCATCTCCGAGCTGGTCGAGGGTGACACGCTCGCCCAGCTGATCGCTGCCGACGAGCTCACCGACGAGGACATCTTCGACATTGGCCTGTCCCTCTGCGAGGCCCTCGAGCATGCACACGCGCGGGGCGTCATCCACCGCGACGTCAAGCCGCACAACGTGCTCGTACCGAGTGAGCACTCCCGCGATACGCCATCGCGCAGCACTCCCGCGACAGCTGCGAAGCTCGCCGACTTCGGCGGGGCTCGGCTGACCGGCGACGACGCGCTGACCCGCACCGGAGACGTCCTCGGCACGCTCGCCTACATGGCGCCCGAGCAGAGCGAGGGCCATGAGGCGGGCACCGCGGCTGACCTCTACTCGCTTGCGCTGGTCCTTTACGAGGCGCTCACGGGCGTCAACCCAGTTCGCGGTCGCACTCCCGCCGCGACCGCGCGGCGGATCGGCGAGCCAATCGAGGCGCTCGCGTGCCGCCGCCGCGATCTCTCACGTGATCTGACCAGCGCGATCGACGACGCACTGGACCCAGACCCCGCGCGTCGCGGCACGCTCGCCGACCTGCACGATGCGCTCGGGGAAGCACTCGAGCAAGGTCCCAAGCGTCGCTTGCTGGCGCTGCGCCCACGTCGCGCTACCGCGCCGCACGAGCGCGAAGTACGCGATCGGGACACCCCTCCGCAGCCGCGATATAGCGTCACCGAGGACGATCTGCATCCCGTCGAGCAGTTGCGCACCGAAGCGCAACGGCAGAGCAAGCAACGTGATGAGCAAGCGGAGCCCGAGCCCGAGCTAGCGCGTCGCCGCACCCGTGCCGCGCTACCGCGCACGATCTGGATTGCCTGCCTGCTCGCGCTCGCGGCCTGGCAGGCAGCCGTCGATCGCCCCGGCGTGTCGCTGCTGGTGCTGGCCGCCGGGGCCCCGCTGCTCGCCCTGCCGCGTCGCTCTGGCCCTGGCTGGCTGGCCGCGTCGCTTGCGCCTGCGCTCGGTCTCGCGGGTCTCGCGGGCGCCTTTCCGGCACTGGCCGCGCAGCGCTCCGGCTGGCTCGCCCGCGCCGCGCTGGCGGCGCTCGGCTTCTGGTGGCTGGCGCTTGCCGAGTCGCTGCTCGACCGACGCCTGTGGCTGGGCCCACCGAGCAAATTGCCGCCACGCGCCGTCTGGGAGGGCTCGCTCTCGAGTGCCGCCACACATGTGCTCGCCGCAACGTTCACGCTCGAGTTGTTGCTCGGCGCGGCGGTGTGGGCACTCGCCGCCGCGATCCTGCCATGGCTTGTGCGTGGCCACAACGCGGCGCTCGACGCGCTGCTTGCCTTTGCGTGGACGCTCGCGCTACTCGCCGCCACGCCCCTCTTGAGCGGTGTGCTGTTCTCCCACGACAGTCAACCGACCCCCCGTGGCGCGGTGCTGGGGGCCGGCATGGGCTGTGCGCTCGCAGTGTGCGCGCGAGCGCTGCGCGGGCCTATTTGACAGCTCAGAACGCGTTATCCGCGCATCCCCGTCGCACGTGCCCCTTAGAGTGGATGCTCACGCCGGCATGGGTCGGGCCCACCACAATGAATCCGCTGAGAACACTGGAGAACATGATCGCCGGCCTTGTCGAAGGCACCTTTGGTCGCGTGTTCAAGACCGAGGTCCGCCCGATGGAGCTGGCGCGCAAGCTCGCGCGCGAGATGGATGAGAACACGACTGCCTCGGTGTCGCGCGTGTATGCGCCAAACGAGTATTCGGTGTGGCTGTCCCCGAAGGACCGAGCGCGCTACGAGGGTGTCGAGCACGAGGTGATCGACGAGCTGTGCGCCTATCTCCTAGAGCACGCTCGCGGCGAGGATCTCGCGCTCGCCTCGCGCCCGAGCATCGCGTTCCACACCGACGAGCGACTCGCGCTCGGCGAATTCGGCATCGAAGCGCGCATGGCCAGGATCGAGGACGATGCCGAGCAGCGCTCCGAGCAGCGCCAGCCGAGCGCGCCGCGCGCGCTGGCCGAGCCAGTCCGTGGACCTGCCTGGGACTCGGCGCGCGGCGTGCGTGAGGGTCAGGCAGGGCGACCTGAGGAGCTCGAAGCGGTGGGCAACACGATGATCTTCAGTAACTCCGAGCGAGTTCGCAAAGCTGTCGAGCGCACTGGCGCACGGCGGCGCTCCAAGGCGCTGCTCGTGCTCGCCGGCAGACGCCTGCTGGTACCTCCACGCGGCGCGACGATCGGGCGCAGTCGCGAGTGTGACGTCGTGCTGGATGACTCCGGTGTTTCACGTCGCCACGCCGAGCTGCGCCCAGAAGGGACGGCCTGGACGATCGAGGACCTCGGATCGACCAACGGCGTACGCATCAATGGCATAGCTGTACGCGGGCCCCACGAGTTGCGCTCAGGGGACCGCGTCGAGATGGGTTCCACTGAGATGCTGTTCGAGATCGCTCCATGATGACCGACACTGCGCCACCACCCCACGGCTCCGCCACACTCAGCTCCAGGAGCCATGCCGCGCGATGAACAACCTCGCCCCAGTATCGGTCATGTTGAAGTTCGGCTTCCTCATCGTCATTTACCTGTTTCTGCTGTGGGTCTCGCGCAGCGCCCTGCGCGACCTGCGTAGTGATGGCGCGGGTGCCTCCAGCGCAAACCGCGCTTCCGGCTACCCTGGGGTGCCGCCGCCGGACGCGACTGGGCTGCACTCTGCCTCCACGTTTGGTCCGGCCGATCTGCGCGGTCGCTCCCCGCGCCTGGTCGTCGAGCGCGCGCCAGGCCACGAGCCCGGCATGATCTACGATCTTGACGGCGACATCGTGTTCGGCCGCGGCGACAGCGCCGAGATACGCTTGAACGATCCGTTTGCCTCCTCACGCCACGCGCGCGTGTACGAGCAGGGACACATACTCGTGATCGAGGATCTCGGCTCCACAAACGGCACCTATCTCAACGAGGAGTTGCTCGACGGTCCGCGGCCGTTGCATCCCGGCGACCACGTGCGGATCGGCGACTCCGAATTCACCTTTGAGGTCGACTGAATGGTGGGCCACTGATGTTGCGCGTAGCCGAGCACTGGTGCGGCACCGACACGGGCCTGCAGCGTCGCGCCAACGAGGACTCGCTGCTCGTTCGCTCGCCGCTGTTCGTGGTCGCCGACGGCATGGGTGGCGCGCAGGCCGGCGAGGTCGCCTCGCGCGTCGCGGTCGAAACGTTCCACGATGGCCTCGCCGACCGCTCTGACGCCGAGGCGAGCCTCGTCGCACAGGTCGAGCGGGCCAATGCGCACATCAACGAACTGTCCCATCGCAGCGCCGAGCATGCCGGCATGGGCACTACGATCACCGCCGCCTACGTAGGCGAGCGCGAAGTGTCGATCGCTCACGTCGGCGATTCGCGCGCCTACTGTCTGCGCGAGGGTGAGCTGTTGCGTCTCACCGATGACCACTCGCTCGTCGACGAGCTGATCCGCGAGGGTAAGTTGACGCCCGAGGAAGCCGAGGAGCACCCACAGCGTTCTGTGATAACGCGCGCTCTCGGCCCCGAGGCGACAGTCGAAGTGGACGTACGCTCCTTCCGGGGGCGGGCTGAGGATCTGTACCTGATCTGCAGTGACGGACTCACCACGATGCTCGGCGAGGCCGAGCTGCTGGAGCTGTTGCTCGCCCACGAGTCGCTCCACGATGCCGGCGAGGCGCTGATTGCCGCTGCTAACGCCGCCGGCGGCAAGGACAACATTACGGTTGTGCTGTTCCGTCTGGAGGAGCTGCCGCTCGGCGTCGAGCCGCAGGACGGGGGGCACACCACGACTGCCACCCTCGCGCCAGCGCCACAGGCCGTCCTTGCGTCGGGAGAACGACCCAATCCCCCAAACACGCAAACCGACCCGAGCGCCACGATGCCACAGGAGTACGAGCTCGTGCCCGTCTCCTCGCCCGTCGTCCCGCGCCGTCCGCGCACAGCGACCCCGCCCCCACAGATCTCGCGCGGCGCCCGTGCGCGTGGACGACTGCGCCGCTGGCGTGGTTCGCTGATCGCGCTCACCGTGCTCGGGTTGCTCCTCTGCGCCGCATATCTGACGATACAGTCGATCTACTTCATCGGCACCAACCAGCGCGGGCTGGTGACGATGTTCAACGGGCTGCCCTACGAACTGCCGGGCGGTATCAAGCTATACACCGCCGAGTACGTCTCTGGGGTGAGCGCCGCATCGTTGCCGCCCACCCGACGCCAGGCGCTGCTCGACCATTCGCTGCGCACAGAAACCAACGCCGGCGAACTCGTACGCCAGCTCGAACTCGGGCAGCTGAACGGAGGATGAGTGCGCCGTGAACCGTCCGATCGTGCGCCTCTATGGCATGGTGGTTTTGCTGTTTGCCGTGCTCGTCGCCTTCACCTCGCGTTGGACGGTCTTCGAAGCGTCCTCGCTGCGCGCCAACACACTCAACGCGCGAGCCCTGCTCGAGCAGGAGCGGATCGACCGGGGCGAGATCCTTGCCGCCAATGGCGAGGTATTGGCCCGCAGCGTGCGCCACACCGGCGGCTTCTACACACGCATCTATCCAACCGGTGCACTGTTCACGCCGCCGGTTGGCTACTCCAACGTCGAACTACTCGGCCAGACTGGCCTGGAGCGCTACCGCGGTGCCGCGCTCAACGGCGAAACCGGCACGAGTGTGCAGAGCGTGCTGAATGAGCTTCAAGGTCGCAAGTCCCAGGGCAACATGGTGTTCACAGCGCTACAGCCGGCGGCGCAGCGCGTTGCGCTTGCCGCGCTCGGAGAACACGAAGGCGCGGTCGTGGCGCTGCGCCCGCAAACAGGTGCGGTCGAGGTGATGGCCTCCACACCGAGCTTCAACGCCAACGCGCTCACCTCCGAAGCTGCCTACAAGCGGATAACGGGCGAGTCGGGCTCGCCGCTGCTCAACCGCACCGTGCAGTACGGCTATGCACCCGGCTCCACCTTCAAGGTGGTGACCGCGACCGCCGCGATCGACACCGGCCAGTTCACCCCCGAATCCACCGTCAGTGGGCGCAACGGAGTAATCGTGTCCGGCGTGCCGCTCAAAAACGACGACAACGAGAGCTACGGGCAGATCACGCTCACCGAAGCGCTCGCCCACTCCGTCAACACCGTCTACGCGCAGGTGGCCGAGCAGCTCGGTAAGGCCACGATGGCGCGCTACATGCGTCGCTTCGGCTTCGACCACAAGCCCCAGCTCGACTACCCAAGCGAAGAAATGTCGGCCAGCGGCGAGTACCTGCGCGACGGAAGGCTGGTGGCGCCCACGAGCCCCTACGTGGACGTCGGGCGCATGGGCATCGGCCAGGACAAGCTCAGTGTCACGCCGCTGCAGATGGCCGAGGTGGCGGCCGCTGTAGCCAATCGCGGCACACTGATGGTGCCCCACCTCACGACTGCGATCGTCGAACCCGACGGCCACGTCGTGCAGCACATCTCCCCCAAAGTGCAGTCGGTCGTGATGAAGCCCTCGACCGCGGCCAGCGTCACGAAGATGATGGAAGCGGTGGTATACAGCCCCGGAGGCACAGGCACCGCCGCGCAGATTCCGGGAGTGACGGTTGCGGGTAAGACGGGCACCGCCGAAACGCAGTACGGCACAGCGCTCAACAACGTCTGGTTCATCGCGTTCGCGCCCACCCAACACCCAACCGTCGCCGTTGCCGTCACGCTCAAGGGCGTCCCCGGACAGGGGGCCACGTTCGCCGCGCCAGTGGCCAGGCAGGTAATGGAAGCGCTGCTGCATGGTTGAGGCTGGCACCCTCATCGATGGGCGCTATCGCGTCTCCGAGCGGCTCGGCTCCGGCGGGATGGCCGACGTGTACCTTGCGCACGACACGCTGCTCGGGCGTCAGGTGGCGCTCAAGCTGCTGCACCATCGCTTCTCCGAAGACCAGGAGTTCGTCGAGCGTTTTCGTCGTGAGGCATCCAGTGCCGCCGGCCTCTCCCACCCCAACGTCGTGGCCGTGTTCGACCGGGGCGAGTGGGACGGCACCTACTACATCGCGATGGAGTACCTGCCTGGCCGTTCGCTGAAGGCAATCGTGCGCGAGCACGGCGCGCTGTCCCCGGGCGACGCGATCGACATCGTCGTGCAAATACTGCTCGCCGCTCGCTTTGCGCACCGGCGCGGCATCATCCACCGCGACATCAAGCCCCACAACGTGATCCTCGACGAGGAGGGTCGCGCCAAGGTCACCGACTTTGGCATCGCGCGTGCTGGTGCCTCGGACATGACGCTCACCGGGTCGATCATGGGCACAGCGCAATACCTGTCCCCCGAGCAGGCCCAGGGACATGCCGTCAGCGAGAGCTCGGACCTATATGCGATCGGCGTGGTGTTGTACGAGCTACTCACCGGCAGTGTGCCGTTCGAGGGCGACTCGGCCGTCACGATCGCGCTCAAGCAGGTCTCGGCCGAGCCGAGCCCGCCGAGCCTGCGCAACCCCGAGGTGAGCCCGGCGCTCGACGCGGTCACGATGCGCGCGCTCGCCAAGGATCCCGCCCAGCGCTTCGCGAGTGCCGATGAGTTCATCGCAGCGCTACAGCAGGCGCGCGAGGGCATCGCGCCGGCGCCAATGCCCGCCCTTGCGCCGGCCACCGCGATCAACGGGGTGCCCGGAGCTCCGCACGACGCAGCCGCGGCGCTAGTTGTGCCGCCGCTTCCCGAGGAAGGCGACAGGTCGCCTCAGGAGGCCGCGCGGCGACGCAAGCGCGCCGTCTGGATCGCCGCCGGTGTTGCGCTGCTCGCGATAGCAATCGCCGCGCTCTACCTGCTCGTGCTGCAGCCGAAAGCCAACCGCATCACAGTGCCAAACGTGACCGGAGAGACGCAAGCGGCGGCGATTGTCTCGTTGCAGCGAGAAGGACTCCTGGCAGTGGTGACGCTTGCCGCCAACGCACGCGTAGCAAGCGGGCTAGTCGTTGGCACGACCCCCCCCAGTGGCACGCCTGTCAAGAAGGGCGCACATGTGAGCGTGGTCGTCTCCTCCGGCCCCGGCATCCTCGCGCTGCCCAACGTCGACCGCAAGACGAGCGCCGAAGCATCGAAGCTGCTGCGCGAAAAGGGCTTCGCGCCCAACGTCCAGTCCCAGTCGAGCAACACGGTGAGCAAGGGGCTCGTGATCTCCACCAACCCCGCCGCCGGCACCGAGGTGCAGGTTGGCAGCGCGGTCACGGTGCTCGTGTCCAGCGGCCCTCAGGAAGCGAGTGTGCCGGACGTGACCAACGAATCGCAGGCCGACGCCACCGCGACGCTCGCGGCCGCCGGGTTGAAAGTGATCGTGGTCAAGCGCGAAGTCGCAGAACCCTCGCCCGGCACCGTGATCTCCCAATCGCCAAGCGCAGGCTCGACGCTCGGCGTAGGCAGTCCGGTGACAATCGTCGTCGCGCAAGCTCTCAAGCAAGCCCCCGTACCCAGCGTCCTCGGGCAGAGCGAAGTGCAGGCCGTTGCTGCGCTCACCGCCGCCGGCTTCGCCTCGGCCACCGTCACGCGCACCGTCACCGAACCAGCGAAGGTGGGCATCGTCGTGCAGCAGAGCCCCGCCGCGGGACACAAGCTCGCCAAGGGCGCCACCGTGACGATCGCCGTCGGCGCCGTCGGACAGCAGACCACCACGACGCCCACAACCACGACGCCCACGACCTCAACCCCGGCGCCAGTCACCCCGCCGCCCGCCTCCGGCACCCCGCCCGCCACTCCGTGAGCGGCACTACTTGAACAGCGTGATTTCTGAGATCTGCGCCGTTTCGCTGCCAGGTCGGAGCTTCGTGATCCACACCAGGTAGTAGAGGTACACGAGCCGCCCCGGATTGATCGCGACGATCGTAGGAGAACCAATGCGCCGAGCGGACGCGAGCTGGGTCCAGCCGAGCGCCGCGAGTGCCTTGGCGCCACCGTCGGGCGAAGACGCGTCGGTGTCGCCCGTCGCGACGGCGCTCGCCGCACCCGCCCCGCGGCCGCCCGAGCCCACGCCGGACGCGGTCGAGTAGCCAGTCGAACCGTAGATCGCCGCAAGGAACCCGGGGGAGGGTGTTTGGATCTCGATCGCGCTCGCCGCCACCCCGGGTGTCGCGTCCAGCGCAACGCCCAGCCCCGGCTTGCCGAGCTCATCGTTCAAATAGTGCTCGGTGCTCCAGGTCGTGTTGAGATCGCCGTCCACGGTGCTAGCCACGCTGGCCGCGTGTTCGGGCCCAGTGCCGAACGGGTTGTAGGAGCTGGCCGCCGACTGGCCCAGCACTACGGGCGTAGTTCCCGCATGGGAGTGCACGTCCGGTGAGATGCCGGTGCCACTGTGCGTGTGGCGCAGGACGGCGACGATTACGAGCGCCACGACCGCCGCGAGCAGCGCGAGCGAGATGCTCCAGCGCGCCGGGTTGCGGGTGCGCCACGGCAGCAACCGTCGGGCCGGCGCGGGCAGGGTGCGCAACACGGCGGTGACCTCGCCCGTGGCCTGCCCCGAGCGGGCCGTCTCGATCGCGAGCGCCTCCTCCATGTCGGCAACCATGCTCGCCATGTCCTTGTAGCGGCGGTCCAGGTCCTTGGCCGTCGCGCGTTCCACCACAACCGCCGTCGCGGCCGACACATCGGGGCGGGCAAGTTGCACGTCGGGCACCTCCTCGCGCACGTGCATCATCGCGACCGCCACCGGAGAGGGGCCCTTGAAGGGCGGCTCGCCAACCAGCATCTCGTACAGCACCACCCCCAGCGAATACACGTCGGACTGGCCCGTCACGGATTGGCCGAGCGCCTGCTCGGGAGATACATAGTCGGTCGTGCCAAGCACGCGACCGTCCATCGTGAGACCTTCCTCTGACAGTGTGCGTGCGATCCCGAAGTCGGTGATCTTCGCGCCGCCCTCGCCACCGAGCAGGATGTTTTGCGGCTTCACGTCGCGATGCACGATCTCATGGCCGTGCGCGGCGCCGAGCGCACGCGCGATCTCGATGCCATAAGCAAGTGCCGTCGGCGCCTGCAGTGGCGCGTCTCGGCGAATCAGCTCCTTCAGTGTTTCGCCCGCAACATGCTCGAGCACCATGTAGGGGGTGCCCGCCATCTCCTCGCCGTGACCTCCGCCGCTGCCATCATCGCCTTGGCTCCACTCGCCCGCGTCGATGACGGTCACGATGTGGGGGTGGTTGAGCTGCGCCACCGCGCGCGCCTCGCGGCGAAAACGCTCCAGCTGGTCGGAGTCGGAAGCGATCTCGCTGTGCATCACCTTGATCGCGACCTCTCGCTCGAGCACGGTGTCGAATGCGCGATACACGGTGCTCATACCGCCGCGGCCAATGCGCGCATCCAGGCGGTAGCGACCGCCGAGTGTGGTGCCGAGCGTGACGTTGTTCACGGTGTGAGCCTCAGACGCCTGAGTATGCCCCTGTGGCCGGGCGGTAGGTGCGGGGTTCTATTTTTTTGGGATTTGCTGTTCGTGCCTGTCGGGCTTATCGCGCCTCGCCCAAACCACGAGCAGTGCGAGCGCGACTCGGTATGCGGCACAGGCGGGTGGCAGCGCGGCACGGCGCCGGGAACTGAGCACCCTTGTGCTCGCAAGCGTCGAGCCGAACGCGCTCACAGCGCCAGCCGCCAGCGCAAGACCCATCCCGCGCGGCGCGCCAGCGCGTGCCTGCCGGTATCCCTGGAGTGTCGCTGCGCCTGCGACGATCGGCAAGCCGACTCGCCACGACAAGCGATCGGCGTCCCGCCGCGAGAAGCCGCGCGCCCGGGCTGCCGCGATCGTGGCGCCGCTGCGCGACACGCCCGGGAACAGCGCCAGTGCCTGCGCTAGTCCGAGCGCGAGTCCATCGCGCGCATCGGCACTCGATGGGTCGCGCTCGCCGCGTGCGCGCAACTCGCCAGCTGCGCTCGCGGCAGATCCGGCGAGCAGGCCGGCGACGATCGTGGCGGGCGTGCCCAGTCGGCGTTCGATCTGCCCACCCAGCGCGTACCCGGCAAGCGCGGGCGGAATCAGGCCCGCTGCCAAGAAGGACACTTTGCCACCAAGCCGCGGTGCCGGTGGGCTCAGCAGCAGTGCCGCCGCGGTGCCGGCGTGCAGCGCGACCTCGAAAGACTTCCGTTGTCTGGCGTCGAGCCGCTCGTAGGGCCAGCCCACGATCGATGGCACGAGCGTCGTGTGTGCCGAGGAGGAAACCGGCAGTAGCTCTGTCGGTCCGTGCAACATCCCGAGCGCGACGGCGTGGCGCAGCGGGAGCCATAGCACGCCGGACATCGCGTGCGTGTCAGCTCACGTCGGCGGTGGGCTTGTCCTCCGCTACTGGGCCCGCCTTGCGGGCACGGCGCCGCATGACTGCATAACCGATCCCGGCGACGGCGAGTACGACGATCGCGTAGTCGACATACTCGAAGCCCTTGCGCACACTCGTCCAATCGCTGCCAAGCGCGTGTCCGGCGAACGCGAGCGCAACCACCCACGGGATCGTGCCGATCAGAGAAAACACGGTGAAGCGTCCGAGCGGCATCTTGGAAATACCGGCCGGCAGCGACACGAAAGCGCGCACCAGCGGGATCATGCGCCCGAACAGCACGGTAGCCTCGCCGTAGCGCTTGAAGAAGCGGTCGGCTCTCTCTATTTGCGCTGGTCCCATATGCAACTTGGCGCCGTGGCGTTCGAGCAGCTCCAGGCGTCCCCCACGCCCGACGGCGTAGGCAAACCACGAGCCGACCATCGTGCCGATCAGGCCGGTGAGGATGATCCCGGTCATCGTCAAGTGGTGGCTGGACCCGCTCTGGGAGGGGTCGGCGACGGCAAAACCCGCGAACAGCATCACCACCTCGGAAGGGATCGGGATGCAGGCGCTGGAGAGCGCCATCAGGGCAAAGATCCCGGGCAGGCCCGCTTCGCGCACGAAGTGTGAGATTTCGTTGACGAGCGTTTCCGAGATGGACGCGAGCACGAGGGCGTGGGTCATGTGCGCGCAACGATACCTTCCACCAACCAATGCGCGTGTGGATCGACCTCACCAACAGCCCGCACGTGCTCGTGATGCGCCCCGTGATCGATGCCCTACGCGAGGACGGCCACGAAGTGGAGGTGACCGCGCGCGACTTCGCGCAAACGCTGCAACTGCTCGAGCGCTTCGACATCGAGCACACCGCGATTGGTCGCCACCGTGGCGAACGCTTGGTGGACAAGGCTGTTGGCCTTGCGAGTCGCTCGGCGGCACTCGTGCGCTGGGGGCGCCGCGCGCGGCCCTTCGACATCGCCCTCGGCCACGGCTCCAACGACGTGAGTGTGGCCGCACGCCTGCTGCGCATTCCCTGCTCGACCATGTTCGACTACGAGTGGGCGGCGGTCCAGCACCACGTCAACTGCCGCCTTGCGCAGGCCGTGGTGGTGCCGGAGGCGATCCCCCCCGAGCGTTTGGATCGCTACGGCGCCAGGGGCAAGGTGCGCCCATACGAGGGCCTCAAGGAGGAGTACTACCTCGCCGACTTCGAGCCCGACCCTGCCGTCCTCGGCGAGCTAGCCCTCGACCGTGCACGGCCGATCGTGGTGGTGCGAACCCCGCCGGAGGTGTCGCTGTATCACCGCTTCGAGAACGACCTCTTCGCCGAGGTGCTCGCGCGCTTGCGCGACGCGGCCGCCGGCGAGGGCGTGCAGTCGGTCGTGCTGCCCCGCACCGCCGCCCAGCGTGCTGAGCTGCGCTGTGTACCCGGCTTCGCCGTGCCTGAGCGGGCGATCGATGCGCAATCGCTGATCGCCTACGCGGACCTCGTGATCTCCGCCGGAGGCACGATGAATCGGGAGGCGGTGGCGCTCGGCACCCCTGTGTACACAACCTTCGAGGGCCGCCTCGGCGCCGTCGATGAGGGCCTGATCGCCGAAGCGCGCCTGCGCAAGCTCGATCGTGTCGAGGAGCTGGAGCTGGCCAAGCGCAACCCCGCCGAGTATTCCTCGCGCACCAGGCGCGACCCGCGTCGGCTCCTAGAGCTGCTGCTTTCCCCACTCTCGCCCCAATAGGCCCTAGAATCAAGCCCAATGCGCCGACGGATCAGTGCGCCGGCTCTAGCCATTACCCGGCACTCGCTACCGAGGCTGGCGCTCGACGGTGCGCTTGTCGCACTCGCCTATTGGCTGGCGTGGGAGCTGCGCTTCGACAATGGCCCGCAGGGCCGCTACGAGAAGCTCTTCGAGCGAACCGTGTGGTGGGTGCTCGGCGGCAGTCTCCTAATACTTTTGCTCTCGCGCGTGTACCAGCGCCGCTGGCGCTACTCGGGCCAGCGCGACTACGAGGCAGTGGCACGCGCCGTAATCGCGATCGTGTTGCTCACCGTGGTGGCGGTGGCGGTCGTGCGGCCCGTGCAGATCCCGCACGAGATCGCCGGTCGCGTTACGAGTACGAGCGCGGTCGAGCTGCCTAACGGCGTGATCGCGCTGTTCTTCCTGCTCTCGCTGCTGTTCCTGATCGGGGTGCGGGTTCTCGCGCGCGGCCTGTATGAGCGTCGCCCGCTCGGCGCGTTCAGAACGGGTGGGCGCAGTGAGCGCAACGTACTGATCGTCGGCGCCGGCGATGGCGGGCGGCTTGTGCTGCGCGAGATCCTGCGCAACCGCGAGCTGGGATTGCAACCCGTCGGGTTCGTCGATGACGACGCGCGCAAGCACGGTCTGCGCATCGAAGGGGTCAGAGTGCGGGGCAACACCGAGGGCGACTTGCCGCGCATCCTCGAGGAGGCGGACCCTGACGAAGTGATCATCGCGATCCCCTCCGCGCCTGGCTCCACACGTGCCCGGGTCGTGCGCGAATGTCGCAAGCGCTCGATTCCGGTACGCACGCTGCCGACCGTGTTCGAGCTGCTGCAGGACCAGACCGCGCTGAGCGCCGGTTCGCTCTCCCGCCAGGTGCGTGAGGTGCGCGTCGAGGATGTGCTGGGCCGCGAGCCGGTGTCGATGGCGCTCGACAGCGTCGGTGCTTATCTCGCCGGCGAGACGGTGCTCGTAACTGGAGCGGGCGGCTCGATCGGGGCTGAGCTGTGCCGTCAGATCGCGCGCGTGGGGCCGCGACGGATCGTGTTGCTCGACCACGCCGAGGACAATCTCTTTCAGATCCAGCGCGAGCTGCACGACGAGCGTCATGTGCAGCCCTCCGTACTTGCGGCGGTGCTCGCCGATTGCAAGGAGGAGGAGCGGATGCGCGAGGTGTTCGCCGAGCACCATCCGACCGTCGTGTTTCACGCCGCTGCATACAAGCACGTGGGACTGATGGAGTCGAATCCGGTCGAGGCTGTGCGCAACAACGCGATCGCCACACGCGTGGTGGCGCATGTCGCGGGCGATCTCGGCGCCGGGCGGTTCGTGCTCGTGTCCACCGACAAGGCGGTTGCGCCCGCGACCGTGATGGGCGCCTCGAAGGCGCTTGCCGAGTTCGCGCTGGAGGCAGCGACCGCCCGCTTCGCGGGCACCCGCTATGCGGCGGTGCGCTTCGGCAACGTGCTCGGCTCCTCCGGCAGCGTCGTGCCGATCTTTGCTCGCCAGATCGAGCGCGGCGGGCCGGTGACGGTTACCGACGAGCGCATGACGCGCTACTTCATGACGATCCCCGAGGCGGTGCAGCTGATCATCCGCTCGGGATCGCTCGCCTCCGACGGCGATCGTGGCGCCGACGTGTTCGTGCTCGACATGGGCGAGCCGGTCCGGATCGTGGATCTCGCGCGCGCGATGATCGAGCTGTCGGGGCTCGATCCAGACCACGATGTGGAGGTCGAGATCGTCGGGCGTCGCGCGGGGGAGAAGCTCAGCGAGGAGCTGTTCAATCGCTACGAGCAGCCACGCCACACCTCCGCCGAGAAGATCATGCTGGCCGAACGCGAGCCGCTCGCGCCCGAGACGGTCGAGGCGATGTTCGATGAGATCGTGCTGCTCGTAAACGAGGGCGACGCGGCCGGCCTCGCAGCCAAGGTGTCGGAGCTGTCCGCGGTGCGTGGCGAGTTGTCCGAGTCAGTATCGGGAACGCGCCTCCAGGCATCCGGACGCGGCGCGATGCGCCTGCCGCCCTCATAGACTCCGAGGCTCAATGAGCTCCCTGCCGCTAGCGCTATCACTGTCGAACTCCTTTACGAAGATCGGCGCGATAGCCGCGTTCGTGGCGCTGGCCGGGATCGCGATCGTGTCGCTACTCGCGTTCGCGCAGGCACGCGAGATCAAGCGTTTGCGCGAGTGGGCCGGGCGTGCTCCAGAGCGCGCCGCCGAGTTCGAGCAGCGTGTAGGTGCCGTTGCCGCCGCCCGCGTTGGAGCCGCGGCAGCTGCGCCACAGGTCACCGGTGCGACGTCCGTGCGGGTCGTACCACGCAAGACGCCGCTCGTGAGCGCGCCTGTCTCCACGGCGGTGCACGCAACCGCTGCCGCCGCGGTTCCGGCAGTTGCGGCGGGACCGCCCACCCCCGGGCAAGCCGCTCCCGGCGCTGCCGTTCCGGTGCCGACGGCCGGCACTCCCGTTGCGGCGTCCGGCGCTTCGGTTCCGGCAAGTCCATCGCTACCAGGCGTGCAGCCCGAGACGAAGCCCGACCCGGACCAGGTCGCCGCCAACGGCCAGGCACCCGTGCCCGCCACAGAGGAGTCGGCGCCGGCGGTGCCAGCTCCGGCAACGGCCGCTGCGCAGGCAGCCAGTGCGGCTCCGCGTCCAGCGTTGCCGCCGTCCCCAGCGGCTCCGGCGCCCCCGGGCGCTCCAGCGACCGGACTTGCCGCGAGTGCGGCTTCACCAGCGACTCCGCTTGGAGTACCACCGGCGCCAAGCCCACAGCGCCCACCCGCGCCAGCACCCGCTGTCGCGGCGGCCCAGAGCACTCCCTCCCGCGCGCTCGACCCCTCGCGTGCCGGAGAGGAGTCCAGCTCGTCATCTCCTCCGCGCTCGCCCTCCCCGCCGCGCTCGCCATCGCCTCAGCGAGCGGGGACGCCCGCGGCGGTGGCGGCCACTCCAGCTGGGGCCACCGTCGGCGGCGGCGGGCCAAAGTACTTCAAGCCGGAGCGCTCGCCCGGGCGAACGACCGCGCTGGTGATCGGCGGCGTGGTAGCGATCGTGGTGGTTGTCGTGCTCGCGTTCTTGCTGCTGAAAGGTGGCGGTGGCGGTGCGCCCGCAACACACTCCACGCCACCGGCGAACGCACATGCCGCGACGGCTCCCCAGGCGACGGTGTCGAACCCGGCCGAACTGGCCGTAACGGTGCTCAACGGGACGGAAACGACCGGCCTCGCGCACCATCTCGCGGCGGCCCTACAGCAGGGTGGGTACGCGCACGCCGCGGCGTCGGCGGCGGTGCCACCGGGCGGTGCCCATGCGAGCACCGTGGTCGAGTACGCGCCCGGCCATCGCGCCGATGGGCAGGCGGTTGCTAAAGCGCTCAAAGTGACGAACGTGCAGGCGATGGAAAGCAACATCGCCTCGCTCGCCGGCGCGGCGACAGTGGTTGTGGTCGCGGGTGCCGATCAGGCCGCGCTGCTCGGCAATGGCACGCAGAGTAGCGGTACGCAGAGCACTGGCAGCCAGGGTGAAACTCAGAACAACGGCGAAGCTCAGAACAATGGCGAAGCGCCTGCCGCGGCTGCGCCACCAGCGGGGGAAGTCGCAAATGGCACTGGCGAAGCGGGTACCGGATGAGGTTGCGCGGCAACACCGCGAGGGTCCAATAAGCGGCTTCCTCGACATCCCGGCTCGCTCGAGCAAGCCACGCGAGCAGGGCATCACGCACGTGATCGATCGCGGCCTCTCGCTGGCTGCCGTCGAGGGCTTGATGGAAACTGCCGGCGATAGCGTGGACATCGTCAAGCTCGGTTGGGGCACGGCGCTGGTGACGGCCAACCTGAAGCCGAAGCTCGAGTGCTACAAGGCGCACGGGATACCGGTGGTGCTTGGCGGCACGCTCACCGAGCTTGCGATCAAGCAGGGCCGCGTGGAGGGGCTGGTGGCATGGCTGCACGAGCTGGGGCTGCGCCACGTGGAGATTTCCGACGGCACAATCGCGCTGGAGCCCGATGTCAAGAGCTACCTGATCCGTCAGCTGTCGAGCGAATTTTCGGTACTTGCCGAGGTTGGCAGCAAGGATGCCGATTTCATCATGGCGCCGTATGTGTGGGTGGAACAGATCGAACGCGACCTGAAGGCGGGCGCGTGGAAGGTGATTACCGAGGCGCGCGAGTCGGGCACGGCCGGGATATATCGCGCCGACGGCGAGGTGCGCACGGGCTTGATCGACGAGATCGCGCACGCGATCGACGCCGAGAAGTTGATCTTCGAGGCGCCGCAGCGCGAGCAACAAGTGTGGCTGCTTCACCGCTTCGGCGGCGAGGCAAACCTCGGCAACATCGTGCCCGAGGATGTGCTGTCGCTCGAGACGCTGCGCTTGGGATTGCGCTCGGACACGGTCGAGCGCTTCGCTCGGGACGGCGGCGCTTGAGCGCGTATCCCCCCGCCGGCGTGCCATTGCCGGGCAGCGCAGGGGGAGCAGGATCGCCGGCAGCGCACGGTCTCGACGGCGACCGCACCCCAGCGAGCGAGCGCGTGGGACGCATTGTGTTCGCGCTACTCGTGGTCGGGTGCTTCGTCGCGCTGCTCATCACTCAGCGGTTGAAGCACACGCCGACGCTTGTGCAGGAACCCAAGCTGACACCGGTGTTCGCACCGGCGTCGAGCGGAAAGGACAAGGAAGAGCACATCGCCTTCAAGCTGGCCGGCGCCGACGATGTGACGGTAACAATCGAAAGCACCGGAGGAGAAAACGTAGCGACGCTCGTGCGCGCACTGCCGGTGCCGCGCTATAAAATCGTGTCGCTGCGCTGGAGCGGTCGCGAGGGCACGGCCAGCCATTACACAATCCTCAGGCGTGCGGACGGCTACACAACGCTACTGCCCCTCACCCGCGGTCCGATCGCCCCCGCGGGGGAATATCGCGTGCGTTTGACACTACGAAGGCAGGATCGCTCGCTTTACCTGCCAAAGAATTTCACGTTGGTGAAACCATGATCCAGGGATCGCGCCGTGCGCCGTGTCAGCGTGCGCTCGCCGTCCAGGGTGGTCACTCGCGATGATTGCCACCTTCCTACCGAGTGCGGGAGCGCTTGCGGCAATCGCGCTCGCAGCCGCCGTGGCAATCGCCGTGCTGACGGTTGCGATGCGTCGCGACCCGCGCGCGTTTCCCATACTCGCGATCGTCGCGCTGCCGTTCAGGCTGCCTATTTCAAGCGACGGGCGCACGGTCAACCTGCTGCTACCGCTTTACGCCGTCGTGGCGGCCGGCGTGCTCGCCCACCTGCTGCCGCGTCTGATGAGGCGCTCCGGCTCGTATGACTCGGGACGCCCGCCGATGTCATTGGACTGGCTGCTGCTCGCGTCGGTGGTGCTGTATGCACTGCAGACGAGCTATTCCAGCGACGCCGTCAAGGCAGCCGAGAACCTGGCGTTTTTCTACATCCCGTTTGGGTTGCTCTACGTGCTGTTGCGCGAGGCGCCGTGGACGCGGCAGCTACTGCTCGCCTGTCTCGGTGTGGCGGTTGCGCTCGCGGTGCTGTTCGCGGGCGTGGGTTTTGTCGAGTATTACCGCAAAGCGCTGTTTCTTAACCCGAAGGTTGTGGCGGCCAACGAATACGGCAACTACTTTCGCGTTAATTCTCTCTTTTTCGACCCGAGCATTTACGGACGCTTCCTCGCACTGGTAATGATTGCTGTGACGACGGCGGTGCTGTGGGGTCGAGAGCGGCGCACACAAGTGCTCAGCGCGCTTGTGCTGGTGTGGCTGATGGGCGGGCTCATAACAAGCTTTTCCCAGTCGAGCATCGCAGCGCTACTGCTCGGGCTAGCGGTGCTCGCGGCGTGGCGCTGGGACTTGCGCTCGACCGTGTATGTGGCAATTGCGCTGGGAGCGATCGCGGCGGTGTTCGTGGCTGTGGCGCCATCAAGTCTTCACTTCGGGCTGAACGGGTCTGGCGGGTCCGCCAACAACGCCACTAACGGACGCACAAAACTGATCTCCGGAGGCCTTGAACTGTTCGCGGAAAAACCGCTCGTTGGTTATGGGTCGGGCTCGTTTGAAACCGAGTACAAGCGCCACGGCAACGCGACATCGGCAAACGCCACCTCCGCCTCGCACACGATTCCGGTGACGATCGCGGCCGAGCAGGGGATTGTCGGCTTCGCGCTGTACATCGCGCTGCTGGCGGTCGCCTTCCTCACGCTCTTCTCCGGCGCTGGTCGCTCCCCGCCGACACCGAAGCCGGGAGACACTCGCCTTCGGCTCGCATCCCCGTTTCGGCCAGCCGTGGCGGCGTGCTTCGCGGCGCTCGTGCTGCACACGTGGGTGTATGCGGACTTCCTGGAGGACCCTCTGACCTGGACGCTGCTGGGAGTCGGTGTGGCGCTTGCCGTGGCGCGCGATGGATTTTTTGCGGGAGACAATCGCGCTCGCGCATCCGAAGGTTCGGCCTCCTCGCCGGTCGCCGCGCCGGGGTGACGCACAGCACCGGGACTGTAGAGGCCCGGCGCGCCCGTTAGGTTCTGCCTGGTGCTTGGCTACCTGAAGCGACTCGTAAAGACGGGCGCGGCCTACCAGGCCGCGGAAATCGTGGCCAAGGGCATCGCGGTGCTGACGCTGCCGCTGTACACCGCGCACGCATCGCCGGGCGTTTACGGCGCGTACAACCTGCTGCTGACGACAGTGATTTTGTCGAGCATCGTGTTGCGTCTTGGTCTGGGGGAGGCGTTCGTGCGCTTCTACTTCACCGACTCAGACCAAGAGCGGCGCGCCCGCATCGCGCGCACGGTGACCGCCACCGTGGCGTGGACGACGACAGCTGTCTCGCTGGCCTGCGTGGCGCTGGCGGCCCCCCTGTCGAGGCTCGTGCTCGGCGAAGACAATCCGCTGCTGATGGACTGCGCGGTCGTTGGCCTGTGGGCCTTTACGAACATCGAGATGGCTTACGCGCAGTTGCGCGTGGATGAGCGCGCCCGTGCCTACATGATCGCCTCGGGCGCCAACGTGGCGATGACGGTGACATTCACGATCGCACTGGTCGTATTCGCCGATCAGGGTGCGCGCGGCCTGTTGCTCGGCAACTTCGGTGCGAGCGCACTCGTGGTGCTCGGGTTGTGGTGGACTCTGCGCAAGCGATTCTCACTGCGCGCCCGCGGCGGTGATCTGCGCGCGATGCTCGTGTTCGGCCTGCCGACGGTGCCCGCGGATGCGAGCGTGTACGCACTGCAGGTCATCGATCGCTATTACCTGTTTCGCGTGGTCAGCCACGAAGCCGCCGGCGAATATGCGATCGCGGTGCAGCTCGCGACGGTCGTGTTCGTGTTCGTTCGCGGCTTCCAGTACGCGTGGCCCCCGCTCGCATACTCGATCGACAGCGACGTGGAGGCGTCGCGACTGTACTCGCTTGTCACCACCTATTTCGTGCTGGCGACCGGCGTTGTGGTCGCCGCGGTCGCACTACTGGGCCGCTGGCTCGTGCGGCTGCTCGCCCATCCCGAATACTTCGGCGCCCACAAGGCGCTGCCGTGGCTGGCGCTCGGCTGGACGCTGTATGGGCTCTACCAGGTGATGATCGTGATCACCGGCAGGGCGCGCGCGATGCAGCGCAACATTCCCGCCGCGAGCGCCGGCCTCGCCGTCAACGTACTGCTATTGCTCGTGCTCGTGCCGAAGAGTGGTCTCGACCTCGGTCTCGCCGGCGCGGGGGTCGCGCTATGCGGGGCATACGTGGCGATGGTGGCGATCATGCACGTGCTGACACGCAAAGTGTTTGTCGTGGACTTCGAGTGGCGACGCCTGGCTCAGCTCACGGCGATCCTTGCTGGTGCGGCCGTCTCCGGCGAGCTACTGCTGCCGACGGCCGGTGCGTCGGGTCTGGTGCTGCGCACTCTGTGGCTGGCGACGATTCCGGCCCTGTTGCTACTCACCCGCTTCTTCGCGCCGCACGAGCGCGAGCAGGCCCGCGCGCTCGTGCTCGACGGGCGCCGTCGGGTGGCGGCCTTCCGCAAGGGCCACGGCGACATCGAGGCATACGCCGAGGACTCCCTCCGAGACATCTGATTCTGAGGGATTGTTCGCCTAGGCCATTTAGACCGTCCAGAAACCCTCAAGTTACGGGGGTTTTCGTCCGATATCGCGACCGTGCGCGACTTTACTGTCAATCCTCCACGACCCGCGGGCCGTCGCGAGCTTGCGCGTCGCGCCGAGGCGCTGCGTCGCTACCGTGCCGATAAGCGCGTGCAGAGCATCGCAGCCGCGGGAGAGCTCGCCTACCTGCGCTCGCAACTGCGTGCCGCCGCGCGTTTGACAGCGCGCCTAGCGGCCACCCGCGAGGTCGAGGAGATGGCGCGGCTGGTCGTTGACGAGCTGCATGAGACGTTCGCCTTCTATCTGGCGGCGGTGCAGCGCCTGGACGGCGACGGTTTGCTGCGCCTGATCGCCGGTCGCGGACAGCTGGCCGAGGTCATGACCGAGTTTCTGCTGGTCGAGCAGTCCGTGCGCGAGGGCGTCAACGGGCGTGTGGCACGCTCGGGAGTGACGGCACTGGTACCGGACACACGCGAGGATCCCGACTACATCTCGCGCGATCCCGAGACAGATCCGCGCTCGGAGCTGAGCGTCGCGATCATGGTGGATGGCGCGGTGTGGGGCGTGCTCAACATTGAGGCCGTCGAGGCGGGCGCACTGAACGAGGCCGACGCAGTGCTGGTCGAGGCGATAGCCACGAGCCTCGGATCGGCACTACATAGGGCTCAGCTGATCGCCGATATCGAGCGCTCGTTCACCACCACGCTTGCGGTTGTGACCAGCACGGTGGAGGCGAAGGACGACTACACCGCTTGCCACGGCAGCGACGTGGCCGAACTGGCCGAACGCGTTGCGCTGCGGATGGGGCTGAGCATGAAGCAGGCCCGTGAGGTGCACTACGCGGCGATGCTCCACGATGTCGGCAAGATCGCCGTGCCGAGTGAGATCCTGTGCAAGCAAGGCCCGTTGACCGAGGACGAGTGGACGGTGATGCGCACCCACACGGTCGTGGGCGCCGAACTGGTCGAGCGTATCGATGCCTTTGCCCACCTAGCGCCCGCGATCCGCTCGAGCCACGAGCGCATGGATGGCATGGGCTATCCCGATGGTCTCGCGGGCGAGCAGATTCCGCTCGCGGCACGCATCGTCGCGGCATGCGACACCTACGACGCGATCATTACCGACAGGCCCTATCGTGTCGCGCGCTCCACGACGCAAGCGCGCGAGGAGCTGCTGCGCGCGTGCGGTTCGCAACTGGATGAGAGCGTCGTGGCCGTACTGCTTGAGGAGTTGGCGCAGGCTCAGGGCGAGCGGTTGTAGCGCTCGGCCGCCTCGCGCAGGCCCTCTCCGCGCGACGGCCACAGGCTCGCGCTGACGTGGCGCCAGTAGCGCCGCGGGGAGTGTCCCGGCAGCAGGAGCGCCGCGAGTGTGCGCTCGCCATAGAAGACGGCAGCCAGCCAACGCACAGCCAGCGCTGCCGTGTGCGAATGGTGCTTGCGCATATAGAGATCGCGGTTGCGTGCCATCTCCACGATCCGCGGCTCGGATACCGTGTCGGTCGACAGCTGCTCGTGGTGGACGGCCACCGCGCTCGGCACATACAGGCTGCGCCAACCGGCATCGCGTAGCCTCCGTGCGAAGTCAACCTCATCGGAGTACACGAAGAAATCAGGGTCCAGATAGCCCACGTGAGCCGCCGCGTCGCGGCGTACGAGCAGCGCCGAGGACTGACACCAGTCCACCTCGCGGGTGCGCGTGCCGGTGCTCTGCACTGTGTAGAGCCGGTGCAGGCCCAACACGCCAGCGAGCCCAGCAAGCGGGGTGGGAAAACGCCACGCGCAGGCCTGCTCGGTGCCATCGGGTCGCAACAGCTTGGCGCCCGCGCACGCGGCCCGCGGGTTGCCCTCCAGGGCCGTGTGCAGGGCGAGCGTGGCGCCCGCCCGCAGCTCGGAGTCCTCGTTGAGTAGCAGCGCGTAACGTCCTCGCGCACGGCGCAGCAACTCGGAATCGTTGAGAGCCTTGCCCCGGCGCTGCTCTACAGCGGTGACCTCGCCAGCCGCCTGCCAACTGCCGCCACCCCCGTCAGGAAAGCGCACGGCCTGCGCCCGTCCGCCGTGCGTCTCCCCGAGCGCCGGATGCTCGCGCGCCGCCTGGGCCGAGCCGTCACGCGAGCCGTTATCGAGCACGAGCACCTCGCTCGCAAACGGCAGAGACGCTCGCTCGCGTGCCAGAGCATCGAGTCCCTGCAGCAGCAGCTCGCGCTGGGAGGTGTTGACCACGCAGTAGCTCAACTCGACGTCGCTCACGCAGGGACCCTAACGCGAGGGCGGATGCGCAACTCCGTGACGTCTAAACGGTTGAACTTGGTAGGCCGATATGCACTAGAATTGTCCAGCTGTCCCACCTTTCTGCTATGTGGACTAGGATTGGGGCGCAGTGGTCGCACGAGGAGAGGGGTCAGTCCGGTCATGGGACGAGACATCAACAGCCATATGGAGGGTCTGATGGGGAATATGTCAGCACGTAAGCGTCTGTCCGCACGGGCGCAGGTATCGACGGCGGCACTAGCGCTGGGTGCGCTTGCGGCCGCCGCCGTGGTCGGAACGGGCGCCGCCGGCGCTGCGCCCAGCGCGCACGCCTCGCGCACATTCGATCTGAACGACAGTGCCAATCTGAGCCTGAGCAACAAGAAAGGCTTCGAACTGAAAGAGTCGGGCAAAGCGTCGGGTTCGCTTCCGGGGTCGATCTTCATTCAGCTGAAGGTCACCGGCGAACGTGAGGTGACCGCCAGCATCCAGGTGTATCCGAACGGTGGTTCGCTAAAGGCGAGCGCGAGCGGCAGCTATCGCGTGGACACTTCTTCGACAGCCTCGTTCTCCGGCAAGTTGAACATCACCGGCGGCAGTGGCCGCTATTCCAAAGCGAAAGGCTCCGGTCTAAGCTTTAGCGGCACCGTGCACCGCCCAGGCGACTCAGTCTCGGTGCGCGTGAGCGGCAACATGTCGTACTAGCGAGGAGGCACATGTCCAGAGCGCTGAAACCTCGGGCCCGCCTGACGGGCCCTATGAGGGCGTCTGCCCTCAAGCTTGCGCCGCTGATCTGCGGATGCCTGCTGATCGTGGGTCCTTCGGGGCTGTCCCTCGGAGCGTCCTCGGCGCAGGCCGCGGAGACGGTGACCCTGCACTCGTCGTTCTCGCCCGACAGGTTGGGAGCCTCCACGACGATCGGGTTTGGCTTCACGATCGCCAGCACGACCGGCGGGTTGCCCTCGCCATTGACGCACCTCAACCTGCGCATGCCAAAGGGCATGAACTACATAACTACCTCGCTCGGTACCTCCGAATGCCAGCCGGCAGTGCTGGTCGAAAAGGGTCTGGCAGGTTGTCCGCCCAACTCACGGATCGGCTATGGCAGCGCATTCGTGGAAGTTCCGTTTGGTCAGGGCGCAGGTCGTGAGATACCCGAAATCGACGCGTTGATGGGTCCGCCCCACGATGGAAACTCCGTGGTGCTGTTCTACGCGAACGGGCTTGCCCCGGTTTACGCACAGATCGTGTTCCAGGGCGAACTCCTATCGGGCGGCGGCGCGTTTGGCGAAAGCCTGAGCGCCGGGATACCGTTGATCCCGAGCGTCACAAACGGGCCACCTGTGTCGATCATCAACGTCAACTCGACGATCGGCCCGAACCATCTCACCTACTACAAGCGCGTCCACGGTAAGCAGGTTAGCTACCACCCGCAGGGGGTCGATGTGCCGGAAACGTGTCCGCCCGGCGGTTTTCCGTTCTCCGGGGAATTTGGGTTCCTCGATGGCAGCACGGTGGTGGCCAACAGCACAGTGCCGTGCCCGCCGCCTACGCATCGTAAGAAGAAGAAGTAGGAGCCGGAGGAGTTCCTCCAGGACTGACGGCTGTCAGTCCTGGAGGGCCAGGCTGGCTGGCACGCGTGCGGCGAAGTAACCGGGGATCGCCACCATCAGTACGGCCGCGGCGGTGACCAGCGCGAGACTCGACAATGCCACAACCACCCCTACGGAGCTGACCACGGGGTAGTTGATGACGATGTTCAGGGCGCGGTCGAGCAGTTGCTGGCCGAAGAGGCCGAATACAGCGCCGCTGAAGCAGCCCACGCCGAGCAACATCAGGCTCTCCAACAGGATCGTGTACCACAGTTCGTTGGGCGGGAAGCCCTCTAGCTTCAGCTTTGCCAGGCGCGGGCGGCGCTGCCAGATCATCGCGCCCATCGCGGCCGCCATCGCCATAACTGCCGCCACCAGGATCAAGGTCGCGATCTGCGAAAGCCTCGTTAGCCCCTGGCGCGTGATCGTGCGCAGCTTGTCTTCGTGCTGGCGGGCAGTTTGCACAGACAGGCCGGATTCAGCGCCGAGTGCGGCCCGTACTTCGCCCGCCCCCTGCGTGGGTGACACGCCCGGCTTCATCAGCACGTTGTAAGCACTCGCATCTGTGCTGCCCCATGCGCTTGCGTAGTCGCTTGCGCTGACGATCACTGCGCCGGGCGCCCAGCCGATGTTCGTGCTCACGGCCGCCACCCTGAACGATGTCGGGATCGGCGCCGGCAGCGTGAAGGAGTCGCCGATTTTCAGGTGGTGTTCTTCGGCCAGCGCCAGCGACACGACCGCCCAGCCCCCTTCGCGCACATGCGCGTCGGCTTGCGCGACGTTGCCTTCCACGAGCTGGCTGGGCGGCACCAGTGGTGTGGCTTCGCTCGGCGGGGCGATCACCCAGATACGTCGGTTGTTGTAGTCCAGCAGGCCGCCGCGATACAAGCGCACGGTGCGCACCCCGGGCAACGCACGCAGCTTGGACAGGCTGTTTGGCGAGAACGGCGTCGTCATCAAGAGGTCCGAGGCGCCAGCGGGCGACACCCACACGTCGGTCGCGGCGTTCATGTCGGCGGATGCATTGTCGAGGCCCTTCAGTAGGTCGCTGTGGGCACCCTGGATCGCGACGCTGCCGAACACGGCGATCGCGCCTGTGGCGGCGATGGCGATCGCACGCGAGCGTCCGGCGCGCAACTCCATCACGGCGATATGCGGCACCGCGCTCACAATCGTCGGCGCGAGCTTGCGCACGAGCTCAAGCGTGGCGGCCAGCGGCAGCGCGAGCAATGCAAGCAGTGCCGCTATCAACGTGACCATCCCCACGATTGCCGCCTGTGGAGCCGCCAGCAGGATCGCGAGCGTCGCCGCCAGACACACGAGCCCGCCGATCGTGAGCGGCACGGAGATCGACCCGCCCGTCCCCTCCTTGGTGGCGATCGCGGCGAGCGGATCGCGCGAGACGATGTCCTTGAACGGGCTCAGTACCGCCACACTGGCGGCGCCCATCCCACCGATAACCGAGATCGCGATGCTCTGCCAGCTGACGACACGCTCTGAGCCGACCGCAAACGCTGAGGAGAGATAGCCAGGGTTCGAGTGAAACAGGTGGATCGAAAGCTCGTCGCCGAGCACCAGGCCGATCACGCACGCGATCGCGCCCAGTACGACCGCGTCGAACATCAGTACTGCGATTACCGCCTTGGGCGTATATCCGTCGCGGCGCAGGTCCGCGATCAAGCGCCGGCGCTGAGGCACGGTTAGCAGCATCGCGTTGAACGCAAACAGGAAGCCCACCAGTGCGCTGATTACCGCGAACAGCTGCGTGGACTGATTGGTTGCCGCCGCCGCCTTGGCGAACAGCACTTCGTCGTAGCTGGCGGCCTCGACTCCCAGGCGCCCAGCCGCGATCCGCTCGAGGCCTGCGCGTACGCTCGTCAGCTGTCCTGGCGCCGGCTCGACCAGAATGCGGCTGACGCGTCCCTCCAGACCGCTGGCTTCCTGCACGTATTCGAGCGGCCCAACCGCGATCGGGCTAGAGATCAACGCGCCGACCTGCTTTTCGGTCAGACGCTGGTAGAGCCCCGCTTCGCTGACATGCCCCAGGGCTTGTACCGACACGATGCTGCCGAACTTGTGCACGCCGACTTTGCCGGCCACTGGCGTCGGCAGCACGACTGCGTTGACGCCGCCGAACGGGTTGAGCCCGACTTTGTGGACGAGGGCGCCCCCCAACTTCAACAGTGCCCCTTCGGCGCCGACAAGCTCGACCGATTCGCTGCCCTTGGGCCCATGCAGGTTCGCGGGTACTTCCAGTAGCGGGGCCGCCACGCGCACGCCCGCGAGCTTTCGCACTTCGGCCACTACCTTTTCAGGGAAGCCCTGAGCGTTGCGTGCGGTCAGCTGCAGTCGCGCGGCGCCCACGATGCCGCTGTTGAGCTGTCCGACTGAGCTTGACAAGCTCGCACTCGCGATCTGCGAAGCAAACAACAGCGCCACTCCGGCGGCGATGCCGACGACCGCAAAGCACTCCTGTAGCGCCCGTGCACGCAACCGCACGCGGTACAGATGCAGCACATTGCCGAACCTCATCGGATGCTCACCTCATCCCTACGGGGCCGAGCCCCTGTGCCAACACCCTGGCCACTCACTTCGCCCCGACAGGGACGAAGCCCTGATCGGGGTCGTAGTCCACGAGTTTGCCGTCGCGTAGCGCTAGCACGCGGTCTGCGTAGGCGGCGGCCTGTGGGTCATGGCTGACCAGCACGATCGCCACTCCGCGCTCCCGGCACAGTTCGGTGAGCAGTTCGAGTACCTCGCGCCCGCGTTGCGTGTCGAGGCTGCCGGTGGGCTCGTCCGCGAGCAGCAACTTCGGCTCGGTGGAGAGGGCCCGCGCGATCATCACGCGCTGGCGCTCGCCCATCGACAGCGTCTCCGAGCGGTGGGTCAGTCGTCCTCCGAGCCCGAGGCGCTCGAGTAGCGGCCGCACGCGCTGGTGAGCCTCCTTCCAGGGCGTGTTCTTGAGCAGCTTCAGCACGGTGTTGTCGATTGCCGTGACACCGGGCAGCAAGTCGAAGTTCTGGCGTACGAAGCCCATCTCAGCGAGACGAAAGTGAGACGCCTCGCGCTCGGACAGCGAGGAGATGTCTCGCTCGTTGACGAACACTTTGCCGCTGGTCGGCGTGAGCAGTGCCGCCACCATCAACAACAGCGTCGTCTTACCGGATCCGCTCGGCCCATACAGCGCAACCATCTCGCCGGCCGCGACGGTCATCGACACGCCATCGACCGCGCGCACGGTCTCCTCCCCGGCAGTCTGGTAGTGCTTGACTAGATCGCGCAACTCCAGCATCCACAACCCCTTCTCCCTCGCGGCTGGCTGGTAGTGACCATGCTACCCGCCGTCCCTCCGCTTGACCTGAGAAGAAACCCTATCTGAGATTGTCCAGCTTTGTGGTTCTGCTGTCCTTTGCTGTACTCAGCACACGCTGCTCAGGTGGCGCAATCTGAACACGAGTAGAGTCGCCGCGGTCAGTGGACCGGCGGTCGCGAGCACCGCGTCGCTGACGGGTGCCAGCTGGTCGCTTCGTGCTTCGGGAGTCGAAAGGTAGTTGGCGATCATCGCGGTGAGTATCGTCGTGTGGCGGCGCCCATGCGTGAGCTCGCTTGCCGCTCGCTCGGCACGCTCGGCCAGCCAGCTCATGCGCTGCGCAGCGCGCAGCGGACCGTAGTACTCGACGAGGCTGCGATGACCGGCAGCCTCGTCCTCGTGTTTATCGATCAGATTGTCGAGCAGCGAGTGCAGGCACCCGATCCACGGGAAGTAAGCGCGGTCGATCGCATCCGTCTCATGCTCATCCAGCCGTGTTTCGGCGGCCGCCCCGATCAGCGCATACACGCCCAGCGAGGACCCTGCTGAGGCGGCCGTCTCCCACCAGCGCAGTTCGGTGCCTGGCGGAGTGGCCTGCAGCGCCCACTGTTCCAGTCCGGTGTGATCGCCCTGGGATTCGCTCAGGTTCAGGCTCTGAAACGCGACGATCCGCGCGGCGCCGGCGCGAGCTCTCTCTCCGACAAGTTCGTGCGAGGGTAGTCCCGCAAATGCCTGGCGGCACTGCTCGACGAGATGGTTCAAGTAGCCGCCGTCCTCGCGCTGGGGATGATGCTCGTACCAATCAAGCGGCGTGCCGTGCGGGTCAAGCGCGTACACGAGCGCTTCGTGTAGTCGCCGACCGTCGAGGATCGGGTCGGGGCTTGGCTGCTCGCCTAGCATGTCCAGCAGGTTGTAGGCGGCCTGAAAAGTGCAGGTTGCGGTCGTTACGCGCGCCCGCCAGCGGGCCGGCGCAAATGCCGCAAATGCCGCGGCGCCCTCGATGTTGCCGCGCTTCTCAGCGCGGCGAGCGCTAAGCGCCGCAGTTCGGGGTCGGGTATGCGCCGCGCCATGCGTCGCCAGCCGGCGACGTGGACACACACGCGCGGAAACACCCAGGTCCAGTAGTTCAGCGCTCCCCGCGCGAACGTGGCCCACGGCGCCACGCGGCTGCCCACGGCCGCCCGTATTGTCTTCCTGCGGTGCACATCCACGTCGTTGACCCCTCCTCCTACACACCACCCTACGACCATGCGCTGTGCCGTGCGCTGGGGCTCGCCGGCGCCGACGTGCAATTGATCGCAAGTCGCTTCGCTTATGGCCCGATCGCGACGCCCGAGCGGTATGTGCGACGCGACCTGTTCTACCGCCTCGCGCTCGGCGCACCCGGAGGACGATTGCGGATGGCGTGCAAGTTGGTCGAGCACGTGCCCGACATGCTGCTCTACCGGCGCGCTGCGCGGGCCGCAGATATTGTGCACTTCCAGTGGTTGCCTGTTCAGCACCTCGACGCTCACTTGCTGCCGAAAGGGCGCCCGCTCGTGCTCACCGCCCACGATATGCTCCCGCGCGAGCCGCGCAGGGGTCAACTCGCCGCACAAAGGCGCCTGTACGACCGCTTCGACGCGATCGTCGTGCACTCCGAGCACGGCCGCGTGCGCTTGATCGAGGAGCTAGGCGCCGACCCCGACCGCGTGCACACGATCCCGCACGGTGTGTTCGCTCATCTCGCTGAACCGGCGAGCAGCGAGCCGCTGTCGCCCGCGCCGTTTGCCACCGAAAAGCAGGTCGTGCTGATGTTCGGTCTGATGCGCCCCTACAAGGGCATCGACGTGTTGCTTCAGGCATGGCGCGGAGTCGATGGGCAGCCGCCGATCGCCGATGCCGAGTTGTGGATCGCCGGAATGCCAAAGATGGACATCTCCGCGCTGCGCGCAAGCGCTCCGACTGGCGTCAAGTTCGACCCTCGATTCATCAACGACCACGAGCTGCCCGCCTACTTCGAGCGTGCCAGCCTCGTCGTACTGCCGTACCTGCAGGCCGACCAGTCGGGCGTGCTGTTCACCGCGCTCGCGTTCGGCAAGCCCTTGCTGCTCAGCGACGTGGGTGGCTTCCCTGAGATGGCCGCCACCGGCGCGGCGCAAATTGTCCCTGCCGGCAACGCACGCGCTCTCGGTACTGCGCTGCGCGAGCTGCTTGCCGATAGGGCCGCCCTGACCGAAATGTGCGTGAGGGCCAGGGCAGCCACTCAAGGACGTTACTCCTGGGAGGCCATAGCGCAAGCCCACATCGAGCTGTATCGCTCGCTTTGAGGGCCCAAATCGCAATCGCCGTCCCAAGCCGACCGTAGAGTTCTCCAGATGACCGATTGCTACGTATCGAAGGCGCTCCCCTCCGGGTCGTTCCGGGACCGTACGTTCCGGAGAAAGGAGGTCGCCCATGCCCGATACGTCGAGCGTTTTGGCCATCGCTCTGCTTGTCGCCTTGCTGGTCATCGACCGGCTGACGAGATAGCGGGGCGCCCTGGTGGTCGCAGTTCAGACGGTTCCGGCGACCACCAGGGACCTCCGCAAAGGACGCCCGCCGATACAGCGAACGTTTTGGCCAGTCTTCAGGTTAGCGACACCAACGGCCAGAAACAACGAGATCCAGCGCGATGAGAATCGCGCTGGAGATTGTCTTCTGGGTGTCCGCCGGGCTGATCGTGTGGACACAGCTTGGCTATGCGCTCGTCATCGCCGCGCTTGCACGCGTACTCGCGCCAGCGCCACAGGCCGCGATGGTGACTCCGGAACGACCCAACCCTCCCCAAAAAAGTGTGTCGCTCATCGTTGCCGCCCATGACGAGCAGGGCGTGATTGGCGCGAAGGTTTCAAACGCGCTTGCGCTCGACTACCCGCGCGAGCTGTTGCAGGTAATCGTTGCGTGCGACGGCTGTAGCGACGCCACCGCTCAGCGGGCAAGCGAGGCGGGGGCGGATTTTGTGTTGGAGCTGCCGCGCGCCGGCAAGATCGTCGCCCAGGACACAGCCGTGGCCCGATCGAGCGGGGAGATCGTCGCTTTCTCAGACGCCAATTCCCTGTGGGAGCCGGATGCGCTGCGCGAGCTCGTGGCTGCGTTCGCCGACCCCCACGTGGGTTATGCCTGCGGTCAGGTCCGCTTCGTGCAGACCGGCGAGGGCGCGGGTGCTACCAACCAGGAGGGTCTCTACTGGCGCTATGAGATGACGCAGCGCCAGAGCGAGTCGCGGCTGTCCTCGATAACCGCCGGAAACGGCGCCATCTATGCCACTCGGCGTGAGTCTTACATCGTGGTAGACCCAATCATGGGCCACGATCTGTCGTTCCCGTTCAACATGGTCAAGCGCGGCTGGCGCGCCGTGTACATTCCCGGCGCGCGCGCCACCGAGAAGATGGTCCCCTCGCTCGAGGGCGAGTGGCGGCGCAAGCGGCGCATGATGAGCCACACTTGGCCGATCGTGCTGCGCGGCGGGATGCTCTCCCTACGCGGCTACAGCTTCGGCTACGCCGTGATGATCTTCTCCCACCGGCTTCTGCGCTACCTCACCCCCTTCCTGCACGCCCTCGCTTTCGTTGCCAACGTAGCGCTCGTGGCGCACGGGACGCGAGGCGTCTACATGGTCACGCTCGTCCTGCAGGTCGTCCTTGGCGCCTCCGCCGGGATCGGCGGTTTGGTGCGTGTGCGTCCCCTGCTGATCGCGCGCTACTACTTCCTCACGACGCTCTCGGCCGCCGCCGGCCTGTGGGACTGGCTGCGCCACGGCACCGCGCCTTCCTGGGACGTGGCAGAGGGGACGCGGTAATACGCCGCATGATCGACATCGTGCTCGGCACGTTGGGACTGATCGTGGCCGCGCCTGTGATCGCCGTGGCGATGCTCGCGATCCGCCTGGAGTCGCGCGGGCATCCGCTCTATCGCCAGCGGCGCATCGGCAAGGACGGCGCCGCGTTTGACCTGCTCAAGCTGCGCACGATGGTGGACGGCGCCGAGCACATCGGAGCCGGCCTGGCCGTCAACGAGAACGACGCGCGCATCACGCGTGTCGGTGCACTGCTACGGCGGACATCCCTGGATGAGCTGCCCAATCTCCTGAACGTGGTGCGCGGCGAGCTGTCGCTCGTCGGTCCGCGTCCGACTGTTCCAGTGCAGGTCGCCCAGTACACCGAGCGTCAGCGCCGCCGCCTCACGGTCCGGCCGGGTATCACTGGCTGGGCGCAGGTCAATGGGCGTGCCGCGCTGCCGTGGAGCGAGCGCATCGAGCTCGACCTCTACTACATCGAGCATCGCTCGCTCGCGCTGGATCTGCGTATCCTGGCGCGCACCGTGGCGATGGTGCTCGGCGGTAGCGGCCTCTACAAGGGCCAGACGGGAGGTTGGCAGGATGGATGAGCTTCACGGCGAGCGCGAGCCTGCCGGTATGGGGGGATTGGGTCGTTCCAGCGCTCGCCACGGCGCCCCCGCCATCATGCTGACGGGAGTTGGCAAGCGCTACGACATCGTCTCGTGCTTTGCCGCGCTGACGACGGTTGTGGCAGTCGATCCCAACCCACTCGCGCCCGCTCAGTACGCCGCGCAGGTGCGCGCAAGCGCTCCGCCGATAAGCGACCCTGAGTATGTGCCGGAGCTCGCGCGGCTATGCGAGCAACACGGCGTCGGCGCGGTGCTGCCGCTAACCGATCTCGACATCGAGGTGCTCGCGCTCGCCCGCGAGTCCAGCTCCCCACCCACCCTGCCGGCGCTCGTGCCCTCCTCGGAGGTGGCGCGCGCGACCTACGACAAGTACGAGGCCCACCTTCTGCTGGAGCGCCTTGGCTTGTCCTCGCCCCCCACGGTGCTGCCCGATGCCGACCTCGATGCGCTCCACTACCCCGTGATGGTCAAGCCACGTCAAGGGTCGGGTGCACGCTCGATCCACCTCGCCCGCGACGCCGCACAGGCGCGCTTCTTCGTGGACTATGTGCGCGAGCCGACGATGGTGCAGCGCGCGATGGGCGGTCCGGAGCTGTCAATCGACTGCCTCGGCGACGCCGCCGGGCGCTGTCTAAACGCGATTCCGCGCACGATGCTCGAGTCGCGCGGCGGGGAGTCGATCAAGGGAACGGTCGTAGAGGATCCCGAGCTGGTGGTGCTCGGGCACACCGTGATGGAGGCGCTCGGGGTGCGCGGTCCCGCCACGATCCAGGTGTTCCGCGATCCGGAGCTGGGTGTGCGCATCACCGACGTCAACACGCGCTTCGGCGGCGCCTTTGCGGCGCCCGCACTGGCGGCGCTTGCCGGACGCTCCTACCCCGAGCTGATCGTGCGGTTGGCCGCCGGTGAGCCGGTCGAGCCGCACGTTGGCGAGTATCGCCGCGACGTCACGTTCACCCGCTACTACTGGCAGCTGGAGCTGGACGAGCGCTTGCGGCCAACCGGCAACGACATCCTGCCCGGCGGACATCCCCCGCCGAGGTGTAACAATTGAGCCGGTGAGTACATCGCTCGCAAAGCCCGGGAGCGAAGCTCCGTCCAGCGCCGCCAACGGAGCTGGTCCCGACGCGACGGCCCCCGAGCCGAGCACCGCGCCTCGTGCGTGCGCGAAGTGCGGGTCGCCCATGCAGGAGGGGCAGGACTGGTGCCTGCAGTGCGGTGCGAGCACGCCCGGGAGTCTGCGCGGCGGTGGCGGGCCCGGCTGGCGTACCGGCGTCGCGATCCTTGGCGTGACTGCCGTACTCGTGTGTGGGGCGGCGGTGGCGGCATACGCCGCGCTCAACAAGACCAAGCCCAAGCCCGCTGTCGTGGCGCTGGTCGTGAAAACGTCGACGACGAGCGTGACGCCAACACCCACGCCCAGCACTCCGGGTGCGACGCCGACACCGGGCACCCCGACCACGGTGAAAGCGGGGCAGAAGATCCCGCTGCAAACACCCACACCCAAATCTTCCTCGGGCGAATCGGGCGAAAGTGCCGGGCTGTTTCCGCCGGAAAGTAAAACGACTGCCACGCCCAAAGCGACGACGCCCACCAAAACGACCGAAGAATCGATCAAAGCGCCAAGCGAAAAAGCTGGCGGTGAAGGCTCGGAAACGAAAACCGGCGAAGAAGCGCCGAGCCCGATCCTGCTCGACACGAACGCCGCCAGCGTCTACAACCCCTACTCCTTCCCCGCAACCCTGTTCGGCGATCCAAGCCTCGCGATCGACGGCGAAGTGAAGACCGCGTGGACCGCCCAGGTGCAGGCGACCGTCGCGCCGAAGATGGCAGAGGGCCTCGTGCTCGACCTCAACGAACCGCAAAAGCTCGGCAGCGCGGCCGTCGTCACGACGACCACGGGTGTCACCGTCGAAATTTACGGAGCCAACGGCAGCACGCTGCCCACCACGATCAGCAGCCCCGAATGGGCGCGCCTCGTCGGGTTGAAAGTGCTCAAGAAGAAAACCACGCCCCTGAAGCTGAAGACCAAGGGCAAGAGCTACCGCTACGTGCTGCTGTGGCTCGCCAAGGCCCCGGCCGGTTCGACCGCTGCCAACCCCGGCACTGTCTCCATCAACGAACTGGAACTGTTCCCGCCCTCAAGCTGAGCGCTTCTTGACTGAGCGCTTACGAGGCGCCCACACCTCGTCGAGGAAGCCGGCGATCTCCTCCGTCAGGCGCTCTGGCTGCAAGCGCAGCTCCACCAGCGAGTTGGCTTCGAGCAGGCGTGCGTTGGGCAGCTCCTCGGCGAGCATGCCCGCGTCTGAGAATGGGTGCACCGGATCGCGGCGGTGTCCAAGTATGAGTGCGGGCATCGCAAATGTGCGCCGCTCGCTGCGGTGAGGGGCGATGCGCCCGAAGTAAAGCCCCTGGATGACCGCGCCACCCGGACCGGGATCCTGGCGGATCAGGTCGAGCAGCACATTGCCGTAGTAGGGCAGCAACCGTCGCGGCAGCGCTCTAGCGAGGCTTGCCACGCGCTTCATCACTGGCTCGCCGAACGTGAGTGCGACCAGGATCGGCGTGAACGTCAGCGCGCACGACAGCAGCGCGTTGTCGAGCACAGGCATCTCCACGATCATGCCGCGCAAGCGCTCGGGCGCGACGCTTGCGAGCTCCAGCGAGGTGTTCGCGCCCAGCGAGGTGCCCATCACGACCGCCTCGGGGATCTCCAGGTGATCCATCAGCGCGATCAGCTGCTCGCCGAACTGGCTCATCGAATAGCGCCACATGTCGCGCGGGCGATCCGATTCGCCGTGGCCGAGCATGTCCACCGTGATTACGCGGTTACCGCGTGCGGCGAGGTCTTCAGCGAGTGGCCGGTGCATCTTCTGGGAGAGCAGCAGGCCATGCACGAGGATCACGGGCCGCTTGGCGGCGCTCGCCCGGCGCGAGGTCTTCGCGCGCGTGCCGTCACCCGCCAGCGCCGCCGGGCCTCCGCCGAACTCGGTGTAGGCGATGCGCTGGTCGTTGAACATGAACGACGCCACTGCCTCAGCCTATCGCCGATCTGCCTCCTCGGCCGTGGCGCGCACCGTTGCCTGCTCATGGCACTGCTCGCGCGGGCCCGGACGAAGCCGTGGATCGTCCGGGCCCGGCCCCCTCTCCGGAGGTCACCCGAATGGGCTATCGGATGACCCACTCCTAGAAACCATCGAGGCCGTCGAAGGTGCGGTAAAGCCCGTCATCTGCTCACCGCTCGCCGTGAGTGACGCCCGCCCATCAGGGCCCACCCGTGCGCGCGACGGCGCGGAGCGCTAGTTTTGGCTGCGCAACCAATTTTCAGGAGGAGAGAGCATGGCCAAGCAGCCCCGAATCCTCGCTGGGCAAACAGCGGCAATCACCGGCGCCGCACGCGGTATCGGCAAGGCGACCGCACGAGCGCTGCTGCGCCAGGGCATGAAGGTCGCGATCGGCGACGTGGACCTCGACGCGGCCCGCAAGACTGCTAGCGAGCTGGGCGCGAGTGCCGTGGCGCTACCGCTCGACGTCACCGACCGTGCGTCCTTCGCCGCGTTCCTCGACGGTGCCGAAGAACAGCTTGGGCCGGTAGAGGTGCTCGTCAATAACGCCGGCATCATGCAGATCGGGCGCTTCGTCGACGAGGATGACCTGACCGCGCGGCGCATGATCGACATCAACCTGCATGGGGTCATCCTCGGCACCAAGCTCGCGCTCGACCGGATGGTGCCTCGCGACCGCGGGCACATCGTCAACATCTCCTCCCAGGCCGGCAAGTTCGGCTCGCCCGGGGGCGCCACCTACTCCGCCACCAAGCACGCCGTGGTTGGCCTCACAGAGGCGGTGCGAGGCGAGCTGCGCCTGATGAAAGCGCAAGTGGACATCAGCTATGTGATGCCGTTCGTCGTCAATACCGAACTGGGTTCTGGTCTCGGCGAGGCACGCGGACTGAAGAACCTGCAGCCCCAGGATGTCGCCGACGCGATCGTGGAGGCGCTGCAGACCGGCCGCGTGGAAGTGTGGGTGCCGAAGTCGGCGAAGCGCACCAACGTGCTCGGCGTGTTGCTCCCGCGCTCGCTCGCCGAGGGCCTCGCCCGTGCACTGAAGGCCGATCGTGTGCTCGCGGGCGCCGACGCGAGTGCGCGCCGCGGCTATGAGCTGCGAGCCTCGCACTCTGAGCCGAGTCTCGATGTCGCGCCAGAGGCACCCCAGCTCACTGACGGCTCAACCGGCGGTTAGCCACTCCGCGATCTGGCGGCCGATCTCGGGACCCGCGTCCTCCTGAAGGAAGTGAGAGGCGTTCTCGATCGTTCGCGGCGTCTCGCGGCCGATCGCCTGGGCGAAGCGCTCGCCCGTGGCGAGGGGCAGGATCGGGTCGGAGTCGGCCCACAGCATCAGCGTCGGGCGCTTGTCGTCCCTAAGTGAGTCCAGCACACGCTGGCCCGCGGCTGCGCCCGGCTGCTCGGGCGAGTGCGGGATCATCAGCGGGAAGGCGCGCGTCCCCGCCTTGGAGGCAACGCTTGGGAAGGGCGCTTCGTACGCGGCGATGACCTCATCGCCAGGGTCGTTCTTGCAGACGCCGCGCACAAGCATCCCGACGGGCAGGTCCTCGGTGCGCTCCACGAAGTCGCGGAACGCCGTCCAGGCGTCGGTCATCTTCTGGTGGCCGGTGAACAGGCCCGTGTCGAGAATCACCAGTCGCTCGATGCGCTCTGGGTGCTCGACGGCGAGGCGCAGCCCGATCGGGCCACCCCAATCGTGCACCACGATGGTGGCGCCGCGCACGTCCAGTTCCTCGAGTAGCGGGGCGACCGCTTCGACATGGCGGTCGTAGGAGTACCAGTCGATGTCGATCGGCTTATCGGAGCGACCGAAACCCGGCAGGTCCGGCGCGATGCAGCGAAAGCCCGCATCGCGCACGGGCACCAGTACCTTGCGCCACAGAAATGACCACGTCGGCTCGCCGTGCATGAACAGCACCGGGGCGCCCTGGCCCTCGTCGACGTGGGCCAGACGCAACCCGTCGTATTCGCGGTAGTGCGGCTCGAAGGGGAAGTCGGGTAGACCCTGCAGCAGCTCGTCCGGGGTGCGCACCGCATCGGTCATCGCACGGTGAAGCATACCTGCGATCCGCCCCGCAAAGTTCTAGGCTGCACCCAACCACCACGCGAGAAGGGACCCCAAATGGACGTACTTGCCAGGATCGACGAGGCCCGCCGCCAATACAACGTGCTCGAGCACCCCTTCTACCAGCGCTGGAGTGCCGGCGAGCTGAACGCCGAGGAGCTTGGGTTCTATGCCGGCGAGTATCGCCATGCGGTCGTGGCTCTCGCGCAGGCCTCCGAGGCGGCCGCCGCCACGGCTGGACCCGAGCATCGGGTCGGCCTCGAGCGTCACGCCGCCGAGGAGCGCGGCCACGTCGCGCTGTGGGACGAGTTCGCCGCTGCCGCCGGTGGAGCGTCCGCTCGCGAGCCCCTGTGCGAGACCGAGGGCTGTGTGCGCACCTGGGTGGAGGGCGAGAGCCTGCTCGAGCACCTTGCCGTGCTCTACGCGGTCGAGGCGAGCCAACCCACCATCGCGCAGACGAAGCTCGACGGGCTGCTCGAGCGCTACGGCTACACGCCCGAAGGCCCTGCTGTCGAGTACTTCGAGCTGCACGCAACGCTCGACGTCGAGCATGCCCGTCAGGCACGCGAGCTGATCGAGCGGCTGATTGACGAGAGCGACGAGAGCGAGCGCGCCGCGCAGGCCGAGCGAATGGTGGCGCGGGCTACAGCCGCGCTGCGGGGCAACTGGGAGCTGCTCGACGGTGTGGAGCGGCATTTCGTGCCTGTCGGCTAGATGTCCGACGCTGAGCGCGCGGGGGACACTGTGTGCGCTCAGCGAAATTTGTGAGCTTCTTCTGATCCGACCGTGCCCGTGGTGCGAAGGTGTCCATATGCGTACCACGGGTTCCCAATGAAGATCGCGATCGTCGGCGCTGGCGTGTCCGGGATGGTCGCGGCGCACCTGCTCTACCAGCGTCACGAAATCGTTGTGTTCGAGGCGGGTGAGCGTGCGGGCGGCCATGCGAACACGGTGCGCGTGGACACGCCTGAGCACACCCATCACGTTGACACCGGCTTCATGGTGTTCAACGATCGCAACTACCCCAACTTCGAACGCCTGCTCAGACGCCTCGGCGTCGCCTCCCAGCCCTCGGACATGAGCTTCGGCGTCAGCGATGGGCTCGGCGACTTCGAGTACAACAGCGCTTCCCCGAATGGGCTGTTCGCAAAGCGGGCACACCTCATTACGCCTTGGTTTCACCGCATGATCGCCGACCTGGTGCGCTTCAACCGCAACGCCCGCGAGCTGTTGCATGGTTGCGATGAGGACATATCGCTTGGGGAGTGGCTTGAGCGTGGCGGCTTTTCCGAGGCCTTTGTGAAGCGGTTGATCGTGCCCCAGGTGTCGGCTGTGTGGTCGGCCGAGCCACAGCAGATGTCGAGCTTCCCGGCACGCTTTCTAGTTGAGTTCTTCGACAACCACGGAATGCTCGCGCTGACGGGGCGCCCACGCTGGCGCACTGTCGCCGGCGGATCGGAGAGCTACGTGCGCGCGCTTGTGCAACCGTGGCGCCACTGTTTGCGCCTCGGCGCGCCGGTGCAGGCGATCGAACGTCACGAGGATCGCGTAATGGTCACGTCGCATGGCAGGGAGGCCGAGCGCTTCGACGAGGTCGTGATCGCCGCCCACTCCGACCAGGCGCTGGCGCTACTTGCCGACGCCAGCGCCCGTGAGCATCAGATTTTGGGGGCAATGCCATATCAGTCCAACGAGGCGGTGCTGCACACCGATTCGAGCCTGCTACCTCGTCGTCGTCGCGCATGGGCGAGCTGGAACTACCACTTGACGAGCACCCCGACGGGCAGCGCCACTGTCACCTACCACATGAATCGACTGCAGTCCCTGAGCGCCGACCGCGAGCTGTGCGTGACGCTCAACCGGACCGAGGCGATCGATCCGGTACGGGTCATCCGCACGATCCCCTACGCCCATCCGGTCTACACCCTCGATGGCATACGTGCGCGCGAGCGCCGCGCGGAGATAAGTGGGCGCAACCGCACTCATTACTGTGGCGCCTACTGGGGCTCTGGCTTTCACGAGGACGGAGTGCTGAGCGCGCTTGCCGTCGGCGAGCATTTCGGAGTGGGGCTGTAAGGGATGCCCGCACGAGCCGCAAGCGCCGTTTGCGTTGATGGCAAGTCCGATCGCGCCGCCGCCACCACCGCGAGTGCGATCTACGAAGGCACGGTGCGCCACCGGCGCTTCGAGCAGCGCACGAGCGAGTTCCAGTATCGCCTCGCGCTTGCCTACATCGATTTGGAGGAGCTACCCACGCTGCTCGGGGGACAATTGGTCTCGCCCCGTCCCGGGCTCGTACGCTTTCGCCGTCGCGATTACCTCGGCGAGGAGCGGGCGCCATTGGCTCGCTCCGTACGCGACCTGGTTGCCACACGGGTCGGCGTTCGGCCGATGGGCCCGATTCGCCTGCTTGCCAACCTCAGCAGCTTCGGACACTGTTTCAACCCCGTCAGCTTCTACTACTGCATGGACGAGGCCGCCGAGCAGATACAGGCGGTGGTCGCTGAGGTCACCAACACGCCGTGGGGCGAGCGCCACTCCTACGTCCTTCCGAGCGCAGCCAATAGCGAGCCCGGTTCGGTGCTCGCCGGCAGTTTTGCCAAGGCGCTGCACGTGTCGCCGTTCATGGGTATGGACCATCGCTATGAGTGGCGTATGACGGCGCCGGGCGAGAGCTTGTCGGTGCACATCGCCAGCAGCCACGAGGGCCGGCTCGCGTTCGACGCGACGCTCTCGCTGCGCCGTCGCGAGCTGACGAAAACGTCGCTGGCGCGCATGACCGCGCGCTACCCGGCGAGTGCGTTGCGCGTGCTCGCGCTGATCTACGCGCAAGCGGCGCGCCTAAAGCTGCGGGGCATCGCGGTGCACCCACACCCTGTTGGGAGCACGAGATGAGCTCCTGGCTAGCGCGTGGCATCGCCCACGCGCTACTGCGGCGTGTGCGCTCGGGCAGCCTTACTGTCATCGAGCGGGGACGCCAGACGGCCGTGTTTGGTGAGGGTGCACCTTGCGCGACCGTGCACGTGCGCTCAACGCGCGCTTGGCGCATGTTCCTGCGCGGCAGTAACGGCCTCGCCGAGGCGTATGCGCGCGAGCTGTGGGACTCCCCGGACCCCACCGCCGTTGTGCGCGTTGCGGCTCGCAATGCCGGTGCACTCGACCGCCTGCGTGCGCGCTTCGCGCCTCTGCTGGCCCCCGCCCAGCGCGCCCGTGCGCTCCTACGCGCCAACACCCGCAGTCGTAGCCGCCGCGACATTGCCGCCCACTACGACCTCGGCAACGAGCTATTCGAGCTGATGCTCGACCCCACGATGAGCTACTCCTGTGCGCTGTTCGAACGCCCCGGTATGACGCTGGAGCAGGCTTCGCTCGCCAAGCTCGAGCGCGTGTGCGAGTGGCTGAATCTTGGGCCCGACGACCATCTGCTGGAGATCGGCAGCGGCTGGGGAGCACTCGCGCTGCACGCGGCCGCCACCCGCGGATGCCGCGTCACGACGACCACGATCTCGCGCGAGCAGCATGCTTATGCCAGCAAGCTGGTTTGCGGCGCGGGTTTGCGCGAGCAGGTGACGGTGCTGCTCGAGGACTACCGCGATCTGCACGGGCAATACGACAAGCTCGTCTCGATCGAGATGATCGAGGCAGTCGGTTGGCGGCACTTCGGCACCTTCTTCGAGTGCTGCTCGCGGCTGCTCGCACCCGACGGGGCGATGCTGTTGCAGGCGATCGCGATCGACGATCGCGCATACGAGGTCGAGAAGGCTTCGCGCAGCTTCATGAACACCTACATCTTCCCGGGCGGCTGCCTACCCTCGTTGGGTGTCATCGAGCGCGAGGTGAGGGGGCACACCGACATGCGCCTCGCGCGCCTGGACGACATCACTCCCCACTACGCGCACACGCTGCGCCACTGGCGCGCCAGCTTCGAGCAAAACACCGAGCGGCTTGCCGCACTCGGCTACGACGAGCGCTTCCGGCGCCTATGGCAGCTGTATCTCGCTTACTGCGAGGCCGGCTTCGCCGAGCGGCGCATCGGCGACGTGCAGCTGTTGCTAACCAAGCCGGGCTGGTCCGCGCCGAGCGCTGCACGGCATGTCGATGCTGAACGGAGCGTGGGCATGCGAGTGCTCAGTAGCGCGAGTGCGAGCGGTTGACGTTCGCGAACTGCGCGCGACTCGCGCAAGCCATGCTCAGTTGCGCGGCTTGCGGGTAAACAGTCGCGCGGTCACCGCGTCCAGCACAAACGCGGGTCCACGGGCGGCGAGCATCGCCAAGCCCGAGCGACCGCCTGGACCGAGCATGCGTCGGTCGGCTTCGATCGCGCTTACCACCCTGCCTGCCCACTCCTCGGGCGGAATACGGTCCCAACCGGAGGTGTCCATGTGGCGCCCGTACGCCTGCTCGGTTGCGCTCAGCATGTCGGTCTGCACGCCTGGCGTGACGAGGTGCATCGTCCGTACGCCCGTGCCCCGCAACTCGCGGCGCAGCGATTCGGTGAGCGCCACCACCCCCGCCTTCGAGGCCGCATAGGTGCTCGCGGCGGGGAAATACGCATAGCCGCTGATCGACGCGTTGTTGACGATCGTGCCCTTGTGGCGATACAGCATCTCGGGAAGAATCCGTTGGGTCAGGTGCGCGACGGCCACAAGGTTGACCTGGAACATCGCATACAGCTCGTCGGTCGATTGCTTCTCCAGCAGCCCGCCAGTCATCAGGCCCGCGTTGTTGATGAGCAGGTCGATCTTGCCGAGGTCGGGCCCGAGCGCATTGCAGCACTCATCAATGCTGACCTGGGAGGAGAGGTCCATGTGCACTCCCCGCACTTCGCTCGCGCCACCGGGCGGCGGGATTGGAGGCTCGAAGGCGTCAGGCGAGCGCACCCCTGCGAGCACGGTCCGCAGCGGCAGTTCGGAGAGGCGCGCAACGAGCGCGCGCCCAATCCCGCGGTTCGCACCGGTCACGAGGGCGGTGGCATTGGCTAGGTCCATCTTGCAAGCGTAGGGCGTGCGTCTGCGTGTGCTGCGCACGTGTCCCATCACCGCGCGTGTTACACAACGGCGCGCATGTCGCGCCGTGCCGAGCGCGTCACAGCGAGGCTTGCCAACATGGACGTGTGAGCACGCTCTCAGAGGGACGTACGCCGCGTCTCACCGCCACGATGCGCGAAGGCGAGCGGGTCACGCCGCTGGAGCTGTTCTTCGACCTGGTGTTCGTGCTTGCGCTGACGCAGTGCACGACGCTGATGGCGCGCACCCCGACCTGGATCGGCCTGCTCAAAGGTGTGCTCGCGCTCGGGATGTTGTGGTGGGCGTGGACGGGGTACGCGTGGCTGACGAGCGTTGTCGATCCCGAGGAGGGCAGTGTGCGCCTCGTGATCTTCACGGCGATGGCGGCGATGCTCGTGGCCGCGCTTTGCGTGCCGGGGGCCTTTGGCAGCGAGGCGCTGCTGTTCGCTTGCGCGTATGCGGTCGTGCGCGGCGCGCACATCGCGCTGTTCACGATCGCAAGCCGCGATGACCCGGCCCTGCGGCACTCGGTTGCCGGTCTCGCCTACAGCACCGCGATCGGCGCGGGGTTGCTGTTCGTCGCGGCCGCCACTAGCGGCGCGCCGCAGCTCGGTTTGTGGGGCCTGGCGCTGGTGCTCGATATGGGCGGCCCGTTCCTGTTCGGCGCCGACGGCTGGAAGCTTGTGCCGGGACATTTCGCCGAGCGCCACGGCCTGATCGTGCTGATCGCACTGGGAGAGTCGATCGTCGCGCTCGGCGTGGGCGCGCGTGCTGTGATCGATGCCGGTGCGGTGACTGCCGCGGTGCTCGGCGTGATCGTGGCGGCAACGCTCTGGTGGGTGTACTTCGATGTGACAGCGCTTGTCGCCGAGCGGCGCCTGTCGAATGCCAACGAGGGTCGCGAGCGCAACGAATTGGCGCGCGACTCCTATTCCTACCTGCACTTCCCGATGGTCGCCGGTATCGCGCTGCTCGCGGTCGGCTTGAAGGTCACGATCGAGCACGACGGCGAGCATCCACTGAAGCTCGTACCCACGATCGCGCTGCTCGGCGGGGCAGCCACCTATCTGCTCGCGCATGTCGCCTTTCGCCTCCGCAACATTCAGTCGCTCAGCGGCCGGCGGCTCGTGTGCGCGCTCGTGTTGCTTGGCCTGGTGCCGATTACGCTGGCGCTGAAAATCTCATCGCTGGCAACGCTCGCGATCCTCGCGGCGGTGCTGGCTCTGCTGATTGTGTATGAGGTAACCCGCTACGCCGACGTGCGCGAGCGTGTGAGGCACCAGGGATCGCCTGCACCGAGCCCGCCGCCATGAGCGCGCCGGGCTCGGTGCATGGTTACTCCTTAGAAGAAGTACTGCTTGGCGATCAGCCCCGCCAGCACCGCGTATCCCAGGTTCGTCGGGTGGATGTCTTCAAGCGGCGTGCACATGTTCGTCAGCAGGCAGATCGTCGGTTCTTCCAGCTTGCCTGGTGGGTTGAACACGGGTAGTGGGTCGGCGAAGCGTGCGCCCACGGTCGCGGCTACTTTGCTCATGACTTCGTTGAGCTCTGCCGTCAGCGTGTCGCCGCCTGCCAGCTTTTCCCCGAACGGGTTGTAGAGCCCGAGCACGATGATCGTCGCGTGTGGCGCGGCGCCACGCAGATCGGCGAGGATCAGGCCGAGGTTCGCGCCGATGTGCGCGAACAGGGCTGGCGCTTCTTTGATTACGCACGCGACTTCGCGCTTGCAGGTGCCCTCGATCACACCGAGCGCATCGTTGGCGCCGATGTCGATCGTGATCGGGTTGACTGCTTCCGGGTGCGCGTCCAGATAGGCGAGTGCGTCGGAGAGCTGCGAGGAGGTCGGGCCACCCACGTAGGGGTGGTGCAGCGGGAACTCCAGCTGGTATGCGCACGGGCCGTTGATGAACGATTCGGTCGTCTCGCCCGGGCAACCGTCGTTGACCACCTGCAGTCCGGGGTTGCCCAGTTTCAGGACCTTCGCAAAATCATCGACGTATCCCGTGTTGTAGTCGGCGGGATTCTCTTCGGGATAAAGTTCGTCGAACTTCGCCTCGGAGTAGCCAAACGCGAGCGAGTCGCCGAGTGCCAGGTAGCTGAGCTGCGGTCTCGGGTGTCCTGGACCTTTTTGTCCCGGGCCTTTCTGGCCTGGACCTTTCTGCCCCTGCCCGCCGCCCTGATCTTTGTGTCCCGGTCCGCCGTTTCGACCCCGCCATCCATGTTGCGGTGCAGAATGAGACGAGCGCCCCGACCAGCCGTGGGTCCTTCCGCCGTGCGATGGTCCGCTGGCGATGGCTGAAGAGGCCAGCCACATGGCAGCGAGCACTGTCGCGAGAATCGCGATGCCTAGGAGCGGGGCCATGCCCGTGAGTGGACGCAAGTTGAACCGAAGCCGGCTGACCATTTCTGCCTCCCTGCTGCTGTTGGCTTGCCAGGCGACCCCCGTACCCCGCCTGAACGACTTATAAGACGTACCCGTGGGCGCTTGTTGTCAAACTGTCCGCGTTGCTGTCAAGGGGTAGGCGTTTGTCGATGGGAGACCGCCGCTTATGGCTCGACGGTCTCCTCGCTTGAGGATCTCCTCAGGCGACGGCGGCGAGCTGTGGGTCGGTCTCGTGCCTGCGCGCCGCGCTCGGGCGCTCACGCAGAATGAGTTCACATCCGCGCGAGGGGCTAATGGTGATGCTGCGCCGGCGCGCTCGCTCGGGTGTCTGCCCCACCGCGACAAGCAGGTTCTGCTGGATCACCTGGCGCAGCACGATCTTCATCTCCAGCATCGCAAAGCTCGCGCCGAGACAGCGACGACGGCCTCCGCCAAACGGCAGCCACGTGTAGGTCCCCGGGGCTTTGCCACCCTCGCTCTCCAGGAAGCGCTCGGGGCGGAACGCGTTGGGCTGCGGGTAAATGTCCGGATCGTGGTGCACCAGGTAGGCGCTTGCGATCAACACGGCGCCCGGCGGATAGCTGACGCCGCCGATCTCCACTTGCTGCTTGACCAAACGCGGCTCGGCGTTCATCAGTACCGGGCGCAGACGCATGATCTCGTGGATCGTGGCGGTCAGGTATGCGCTGTCGGGGTCCTCGTCCAGCTCACGTGCCAGTCGCGCCGTCACATCTGGTTGGCGCGAGAGCAACTCAAAGCCCCATGCGAGCTGCGAGGCGGTCGTCTCGTGGCCGGCGACTAGGGCCGTGACCAACTCGTCACGCAGCTCGGCCGGACTCATCGGCGAGTCATCGTCGTGGCGTGCCGATAGCAACAGCGTGAGCACGTCGGGACCGTGCGCGTCTTCGCGACGACGCTCCTCGATCAGCTCAAAGATCAGTCTGTCGGTCTCCTCGCCGAGTCGTTCCAGGCGACCCATCGGGCCGCGACCGGCTAGAGCACGCTGCGCGAAAGGGAGCAGCGAGATCGGGTTCTCGGCGAACTCGAGCACCTGGGTCAGCAGTTCGCGCAGGCGGTCCAGCTGGGCGCCCTGCTCTAGCCCGAACACAGCGCGCAGGACGATCTCGAGCGTCAGTTGTTGTAGGCGCGGGTGTAGTGCGACTGGCTGCTCTTGTGGCCAGGTGGCGATCTCGCGCTCAGTCAGTTCGGTCATCAGCTCAGCCAGGCTCTGCATTGCATCGCCATGGAAGGCAGGCAGCATCAGCTTGCGCTGCTGCAGATGCGGCTTCTCGTCGAGCAGGATCACCGAGTTGGGCCCGACGATCGGCTCGAGGATGCGCGCGCCCTCACCCGGATGCAGTACCTCCGGTGGCGCCTGGAAGACCTGCTTGATGTCCTCTGGATCGGAGAGGACCACGAATGGTGGCTGGCCGAGCAACCGCACCGAGAAGCGCTTGCCGTAGCGCTCTCGCGCGCGCAACGAGACGGCTGCCGGGCGCAGCCATGAGCCGGCCATCTGCACGCTGGCGGGCACTTTGGGGCCGGGGGGAAGTTGGCGCTTGATGCGACGGTTCTCCAGGATGCTGTTCACGGTGGGGCTCCGTTCCTGTTCGTCTCGCTGGGCGTGTCGTGGGGCCTTGAGCGTAGCGCGGACAGCAGCAATTGGCTAGGCGGCCAGTCTAAGGGATTTCCCCTAAGTGCTCACGCGCCCGCGACCGGCTCGGCGTCGGCCGGCGTCTCTTCGTCGCGTACCTGGAAGAACTCGGCTCCCTCGATATTCAGGTGTGGTGTGACGCGATCGAGCCAGCCCGGCATGTACCAGTTGACCTTGCCCATCAGGATCATCAGGGCGGGCACCAACAGGCAGCGAACGACGGTCGAATCGAGGATCACCGCGACGGCCAGTCCGACGCCGAACTGCTTGATCGTGGGCGACCCGTTGAGCACGAAGCTGCCGAACACGAACACCATGATCATCGCCGCGGCAGTGATCACACGGGCGCTCGTGACCAGGCCGGAGACGACGGAGCCACGGTTATCCTCGCCGGCGTGCACGTGCTCCTCGATCTGGCTGACGAGGAACACCTCGTAGTCCATCGAGAGTCCGAAGAGGATCGCGAACATGAACAGTGGCACATAGGAGACGATCGGAACCGGTCCACTGAGGCCAATTAGTCCGCTCAGCCAGCCGTATTGGAACACCGCGGTAAGCACGCCATAGGAGGCGCCGATCGACAGTAGATTCATGAGCGCCGCTTGCGGAGGAACCACGACGGTACGGAAAGCGAGAATCAGCAGCACGAAGCTGAGCGCGATCACGACCAGGATCTGCAGCGGCAACTTTTCGGATATCTGCGATGCCAGGTCGATGTTGCCCGCGGTGCTGCCGCCCACATCGGCGTGCATGTCGGTGCCTTTTTCAGCGCCCGGGATGACGCTCGCACGCAGCTCTTCGACCAGTTCCTGTGTCGCTTTTTCGGCTGGTCCGGTGGTGGCGATCGCGTTGAAGTAGGCCGCTGTGCCTGCCTTATCGATTTGAATGGGAGTGATCGCGGCGACCCCCTTGGTCGAGGACACGTCCTTTTGCAGCGTTTGCAAACGTGGGTCGGCGGCACGCGGATCGCTCTGGGCCGACGAGCTCGTTGTCGAGCCGGAATGACTCTGCGATCCTGAGGAGGGAGGTGCCTGCGCAGGCGTCCCCAGCGTGACGGCCACGATCAATGGGCCATTGACGCCCGGTCCGAAGTTCTCGGTTATCAGGTCATACGCACGTCGCGCGGTGGTCGAAGTGGACAGCGCGGCCACGTCTTCCTGGCCGAGACTCAGCGACAGCAGCGGGATTGTGAGAGGCAGCAGGATCGCGAGTGCCGCCAAGCCGGCGAGCGCTGGGTGCTTGGCGATGTCGGCAGCCCACTTGGCCCAGGCGCCCTGCTTGGACTGAGCTGTCGTGGGTGGTGTGCGCACGCGCAACGAGTTGATGTGCGACCCAGTGGCCGCGACCAGGGCGGGCATCAGCGTGAGTGCGGCGAGCACGGCGACTACGACAGCGATGCCCGCCATCAGGCCCATCGTCGTGACCAGAGGAATTTTGGCCACCGCAAGCGAGACGAGCGCGATCGTCACGGTGCAGCCGGCGAAGAAAACGGCCCCACCGGAGGTTGCGGCCGCGCGCGCGATCGACTCGTGGACGTCGAGCCCTTCGTCGAGCCCGCGCAGGTGGCGCGTCACGATGAACAGCGCGTAGTCGATTCCTACGCCCAGCCCGATCATCGTCGCGAGGGTCGGGGCGACGGTTGGCACGCTGGTCACGTGCCCGAGCAGACGAACGATCGCGAGTGTCGAGAGCAGCGCGAGCACAGCGTTGAGGATCGGTAGCAGCATCGAGACGACCGTGCCAAAGGTGAACGTCAAGATCACCATCGCCGCGATGATCCCGATCAGCTCACTGGACTCGGTCGAGGTTTTGGAGACCTTTTGGCCCAGCTGGCCGCCGGTCTCCACCTCCAGGCCGGCCGTCTTGGCGGGGTCGGCTGCGTCGATGATTTTCTGCGTTTCAGAGACAGACAGTTCGCCGGGCGACTCCGCCAACGTCACCGATAGATAGCCGGTCGCCTTGTCCTTGCTGAGCGCCCCCGCGCCTTGAGGGGTGAGCGGGTTGACGACCGACGCGACGTGCGGGGCCTTTGCCACGTCAGCGGCCGCTTCGTTAACAGCGCTCGCATACTTGGCTTCAGTGAGCTTGCCTTTGGAGGCGTGCAGCACGATTGGGCTCGTACCGTTGGCCTGGTCGGGGAAGGAGTGGGTGAGCGTGTCTGTGGCGTGCTGGCTGTCGGTCCCCGGCAGCGACAGGTTGTCGTTGGTGTTTTCACCCAGCCTGTGCGACACGCCGACGAGCACGACCGTGACCACCAACCACACACCGATCGTTACGAAGCGATGCCGCACGCAATATTTCGCCAACCCGTACAAGATGCCCGTCAACGAATGTTCAGCCCCCTTCGGGTATGGCTCGGTGAGCGCGTATCCTTTCGGGCCGGGGCTCGGCTGTCAAGAGTGCGCGCGTTTCCCTGGAAGGTGCCATGAGCAAGAATCCGTCGTTGCCACAGCCCCCACCCGCGCAGACGGCAGCGATCGATCTCGATGCGCTACGTAAGCGTGCGGCGCGCAGCATTCGACATCCGCTCACCCGTACGTTGCTGGCGCTGACGTTCACTACCGGCTTGGTCGACGCCGTCAGCTATTTGGGTCTCGGCCACGTGTTTACCGCGAACATGACAGGCAACATCGTGCTGCTCGGTTTTGGTATCGCGGGAGCGGGTGGCTTGCCTGTGATCGCGCCGCTGGTGTCGCTGGGTGCGTTTCTGGTGGGTGCCGCCGCGGGCGGCGTGTTCGGGTCGAGGGTCGCCGCTCTCCAGCCCCGTAACCTCAGCGGCGCGCTCATGATCGAGGCTTTGACGGTCGGGATTGCGGCTGTGCTGAGCGCAGTGTTCGATGTGCGCGCGAGCTCGCTTTCGGGATATGCGGTCATCGCGCTGTTGGCGTTTGCGATGGGCGTGCGCAACGCGACCGTGCGGCGGATCGGGGTGGCTGACATGACTACGACCGTACTCACGATGACGCTGACCGGCTTTGCCGCCGAGTCTCCCGCGGCGGGTGGCTCGGGTGCCGGATCCACGCGTAGGGTTGCCGCGGTGTTGACGATGCTCACCGGCGCGCTGGTGGGTGCGCTGTTGTTGCGCACGAGCCTGTTTCTGCCACTATTGCTCGCGGCAGCGCTCGCGCTTGTGAGCGGGCTCGCATATGCGCCGGCGATACGCCGGGAGGCCGGAACCGACGCGCCCGAATGAGCCCGCCGGCCGCGGTGTAGGAACGTGCGTCGTGGCCTAGGCCGCTATTGGCCGCATCGCCGAAGCTCACATACTTGCGCGTTGCGACCTCTCTGGCTCGAGGCCTATTTTGCCTGTGTACGCGCTTGACCGGATAACCATGTCGAGACGCCAGGCGGATATCCGACCGCTATGGGCGGCGCTCAAGCGCCGCCCACGCGTACCTCTACTCGCGACTTGCGCCAGTCTGTCTGGGGCTTACGCGACCTGTACGTTGACGGCCTTCGGTCCCTTGTCGCCGGCTTCGGCGTCGTAGGTGACCTTTGCTCCCTCGGCGAGCGAGCGATAGCCGTCGCCGGCGATGCCACTGTGATGGACGAAGAGATCCTTGGACTGGTCGTCGGGTGTTATGAACCCAAATCCCTTGTCGTCGCTGAACCACTTGACGGTTCCTGTAGCCATTGTGTCCTCCGTGTTATGTGTGATGTGTGCTGCGAACGCGGAGATTGCTATGAGCAAAGGCTACGAGCGCTGGCACTGCTTTTGCCGGGGCCTATGCCCCGGATGGATTGATGCACCATAGCAGCAGAATGCGCGTCCTACTCGATCGTGATCGCGCGCATCGTGTGCTCGTCGGGTAGCTTGGCCACGATGTGGCGCAGGATCTCGCGCTCCTGCGCTTGCCCACGCTGGAGATCGTCGAGCAAAAGCTTGACGGCGGAGTGGGTGATCTTCATCTGTCCGGGGCTCAGTCCAACCGTCAATTTGCCGTGCTCGTCGGGCGTCGCCCCGAGGCTCTCGAGGACTTCGCGGGCGAGCCGGCGAATCTCAGGCTCATGGGCCTCGTCTGAGATCAGCAGGCGCAGCGCGCTTGTGGTCACCGGCACCTCCTCGGGATCGAGGAACAGGTGGTACTCGGCGTCGGCGTCGTTCGCTGTGTCGCTCATGCCGCTCCAATTGGTCGCGTGAATTCACGTTCAGGGACCGCAAGCGTAGAGCCGATGCTCTATCGACGTCCGCTGGATGCCCGCAACCCCGACCGACCGTGTCTAGAACAAATGTCGAGAGTGGACATCTGGACGAATCCCCGTATTACGATTTGTCGTAGACCCAAGTACAAATCTCGTAGGCGTTTGGGACGACAACGTGTCGTCCCAAACGGGCAAACGGGGTTGTGTGCAGATGCAGAAGTACAGTCGAGTAAGTCGGACAGGCATAGCCATCGGGCATACAGAGCGGCACATACGAAGCTAGAGCCACACGACAGATGAAGCTACAACGACAGCACAACGAGCGAGACGATCAGCGGCTCGGGCCTACCCGCGTGGGGTCGCCCGAGCCGCAGGCGCGCGCGGAGGAGCCGATGAAGTGCGTGTGGAGCGGCTATCCCGACTACAACCGCGATTGCCGTTCGCGCATTCCCGCGAGCGTCGTGGTCAAAGCGTGGCATCGCGAGATACAGATCAAAGGCACCGTCGAGGGGTTCTTCTACTTCTCCTGGCGTAGCGGGGTGTGGCTCGCCTACGGCTTGGAGGATGGGCGCGTGCGTGGCGTGTATTGCCCTACGCATTGCGTCGATCGCGATACGCGTGGCGCTCAGGGCGATCAACCGCAGGCCGAGCCGCCGACGGATACTCCGCCGCGGAGTGCGGTGGTAGATGTCGAGGACAGTGCGGCGAATGTCGAGGACAGTGCTGTAGCGAAGGTCCAGGTTGATGCGGGTCACGTAACGCGGCTGGGGGTTGCGCTCAGGTAGCATGGCCCGCCCCCGACAGTGAAGGGCTGTGGCCGTGGCGCGCGTTGTTGTAGCCGATCTCAAATCCCACCTACAGGACACGGTTGAACTCCGTGGGTGGGTACATGCCGTGCGCGACCAGAAGCGGATGCAGTTTGTCGTGTTGCGCGACGAAACCGGGCTGGCCCAGCTTGTGCTTGCCAAGGAGGAGCAGCCGAGCGAGCTCAACGACGCGATCTCCGCGCTCACGCCCGAGTCGGCGGTCACGGTCACGGGCCTGGTGGTGGCGGACGAGCGCGTGAAGCTCGGCGGTCTGGAGGTGCGGTTGGCGTCAGTGGCCGTGGATTCGCCCGCCGAGCCCGAACTGCCGGTTACGCCCGACTCGGCGCTGGACAAGCGCATCGACTGGCGCTACCTGGACCTGCGCCGCCCTGACCGGCGCCTGATCTTCGAGGTGCAGACCACGGTGGAGCATGCGATGCGCGAATACTGGCGCGAGCAGGGCTTCATCGAGATCCATACGCCGAAGACGATGGGTTCCGCGAGCGAGTCGGGCGCCGAGTTGTTCAAGCTGGACTACTTCGAGCGCACGGCCTACCTGGCTCAGTCGCCGCAGTTCTACAAGCAGATGGCGATGGCGGGCGGTTTCGGCAAGGTGTTTGAGATCGGGCCGGTGTTTCGCGCCAACCCGTCGTTTACCTCGCGCCACGACACCGAGTTCACGAGTGTGGACGTCGAGATATCTTGGATCGACTCCCATGAGGACGTGATGGCCTTTGAGGAGGCATGGCTCGCCCACGTTCTGGGCGTGGTGAGCACGGAGCACGGCGAGCGGATCGCGAGCACATTTGGCGTGGAGCTCCTCGCGCCAACGCTACCCTTTCCGCGGATCGCGCTCGCCGACGCCAAGACTCTTCTAAAGGAGCACGGCCATGAGGCGCCTGGGCTCGAGCACGATCTCGATCCTCCGAGCGAGCGGGCGCTGTCGGCGATCGTCGCCGAGCAGCTAGGCAGCGAGTTTGTGTTCGTTACCGACTACCCGACATCGGTCCGGCCCTTCTACCACATGCGTCATGAGGGCGAGCCAACCCTCACTAAGAGCTTTGACCTGCTCTGGCGGGGTATCGAGCTCACCACCGGAGCCCAGCGCGAGCACCGCTACGAGCAGCTCTTGGCCCAGGCGCGCGAGAAGCAGGTGGAGATCGAGCCGATTCAGTATTACCTCGACTTCTTCCGCTATGGCGCTCCCCCGCACGGAGGCTTCGGCTTCGGCCTTACACGTCTGCTGATGCAGATGCTCGGCCAGGAGAACGTACGCGAGGTCACGTTCCTGTATCGGGGACCCAACCGCCTGGAGCCTTAGCGACGAGGACGACGCCGTTGTGGCCGTGCGAGCCGAGGAGCCTGCTGCGCGGCGGGCTTGGGCCATGGCACTAGACCGACACGCCCGGTGGGACTCCCACCGCCCTCGAGGGGCGAGGACGGTGGGAGTTGGGGGAGACAAGATTCGCGTCGCGTCCGTGCGAGAGCCCTCGTTGCCGGTCGCCAAGCCAGCGGGACGCGTCGCGCGCCCTTTCTCGGGCGCTCAGCAGAACCGCGCTTGAGTGTGGGTGGGTAGCGTTGTGCCTCTTGTTTGGGTGGTCGGCGGCTCCGGTGTTTGTGTCGGATCGGATTGTCGTGTCAGGCCGCAATTGCGCTCTCCATGCAGTCATCGCAATCGCCGATCCCCTGCAGTTCGATTTCCAGCGGTGCGTGGTTTGAGGGCCGGCGTCCCTGCCGGTAGGCGTGCTTGACTTCGCAGCGGGTGATGTGTTCGGCGAGCTTGCTGCTTGCCAAGGCAAGGTCGATGCGCAGGCCGTAGTCCCGCGCATAGTGGCCGTCGCGCTGGTCCCAGCAGGTATAGCCGTGCTCCTCGGGGTGCAGGTGGCGATATACGTCGAGCAGCTCTCCCTCGTGCAGGATGTGGCGCAGATCCTCGCGCTCGGCCGCGGCTGTTTGGTAGGAGCCTTCGAGCCATGTGGGCTCGTAGACGTCGCGGTCGGAGGGGGCAACGTTGAAGTCACCGAGGATCAGCAGCGGGTGGTAGTGGTCGTGACAGGCTTGGTTGGCGACCGCCTCGAGAAACGCCAGCTTGCCCGAGTCGTCGAGTTCTTCACGCGTGGGACCAGCGGGTACATATACCGAGCCGAGTGTGAGCCCCGCGCAGGTCGTCTCAAGCCAACGTCCCTGTGCCAGGTCATGCTGGCCCGCGAGCGAACGGCAACGGTGCGTGACGCGGTGGTCATCGCGTACCAGGATCGCGACCCCGCCGTTGCGCCGTCCTGGGCTGTGCTCTGCGCGGTAGCCGAGTTGCTCCAGGCGCTTGTGCGGGAAGTGGCGGAACGGGCAGCGTGTCTCCTGCAAGCACACCATGTCGGGACGCTCCCGTCGCAGCATCTCGGCGATGCGCGGCATCCGCGCGCGAATTCCGTTCACGTTCCAGCTGATGATTCTGAGCCCCTGCGAGTCGTGCGCGGTCATCGTTGCGGTTCCCCTCGTGGTGGTCTTGCGTAGTGGCGTCGTGGCTTTTGGGCCGACGCCCTGATCCCTCTGCTGCGATGTTTGTGTCTCTGTCCCCATGTCCCGTTCCTCGTGTCGCGATCTGCTTCTCCGTGTAAACCAGCCTCTACACAAGAGCTGAAACTATGTCCTACACAACTGGACACAATAGGTGGGGCATCAAGAAACGTCTATGGGTCGAATGGCCAAACTAACGACACGCCATTAGACATTTAGGTGCACGCGTGTCCGGGGTTTGGACGGATACCGTCCGCGCTCGGCTCTAACTTGCAGATCGTGCTTGTCAACGAGTTCAAAGACGGCATAGAGATCGGCCAGGTGCTGCTGGTGCGTGCGGTTGAGCGCCGTGCTCGCCGGGATGGCGGCGACTACCTGCGTTTGCAGCTCGGCGACCGCACCGGTGCTGTGGTTGCAATGGTGTGGGAGGACTTGCCGGAGATAGAGCGCCTGGCCAGCCTTGGTACTGCGGTGTACGTAAATGGTCGCTATACCGTGCACCCGCGCTTTGGCCCACAGATAAACCTTCGCTCACTCGCCGCGCCCGACCCAGGGAGCTTTGACCTAGCTCAGCTGCTGGATGGCCCATCGCGCTCGCCAGAGCAGATGGAGGAGGACCTACGTGAGCTGATCGCGACTGTGCGCAATCCCCATCTCGCCACCTTGCTGGAGCGGATATTCGGCGAGGACTCGGCGCTATGGGCGCGCTACGAGACGGCCCCTGCCGCCAAGTACTACCACCAGGCGTACCGCCACGGACTGCTCGAGCACTGTCTCGGCGTCGCCCAGGGCGTTAGCGCGATTTCGGCGACATTCCCCGGTATCGACCGCGACGTGGCGGTCACCGGGGCATTGCTGCACGACATTGGCAAGCTCGATGCCTATACGGAGGAGACAGGCGGGCAAGGCCAGGCGATCGACCTCACCGATCTCGGCCGCCTGCACGGGGAGATAGCGCTCGGCTACTACCGCATCCGCCGCATGATCGAGGACATCGAGGGCTTCCCCGACGAGTTGGCGTGGGCGGTGGGACACATTGTGCTTGCCCATCACGGTTCGCTCGAGCACGGCAGCCCGGTGGTTCCGTGCACGCGCGAGGCCACACTCGTGCACATGATCGACAACCTCGGCGGGCGATTGGGAAGCTTCGACAGGATTGAGAAGGAGCTCCCACCGGGGGCGCGCTGGTCCAACTTCGACCGCGCGATCGGAGCGGGCGCATGGTTTGGCGAGCGCGAGCAGGCCGGCCCTTCCGAAGGGCAGCCGCCGGCTCCGTCGCAAGCTCCCGCGCGCGAAGCGGCCTGAGCGCGCCTCTCTCGCTACCTCGACGGCCGGCTGGGGCGCCTCGCCCGGCGAAGTGAGTGTGGTCGGAGGGGCGTCAAAAACCCGCAAATAGCGAACGGGATGGCCCCCGGGCGAATACGTCTCGCCATCGGGTTCTATCTTTGATGGCAGATGGCCAAGGACACCGAGAAGCTGATCCGCCAGTTGTCGCTGATCTCATACCTGATGGCCGAGCGCAGGCCGGTCACGGCGCTTGAGATCAGGCGCGACGTGGAGGGCTACAGCGGCATGAACGAGGACGCGTTCGCTCGTCGCTTCTATGCCGACCGCTCGGAGCTCGAGTCGCTGCGCATACAGCTCACCGTCGATCGTCCCGCCGACGGCGCCGCCGAGCAGGAGAACTACTCGCTACGGCCGGAGAACTTCCACTTGCCCGCAATCGAGTTCTCAGACGAAGAGCTGGCCGCGCTGCAGGCCGCGCTGCACCTGCTCGACGGGAAGTTCGCCTACGCCGAGCCGCTGCGACTCGCGCTGCAGCAGATCACATGGGGACGGCCGAGTCCTCTACGGGCCCCCGAGCAGCGCTCGGTAGCACTCGGGATCACCGCTTCGGCAGACGGACATGAGCTGTCGGTGCGCCTCGCCAAGGTCGAGACTGCGATCTTCCGCAACAAGACGATCACTTTCGATTACTACACGATGGCTCGCGACGAGGTTGGGTCGCGCCGCGTGGACCCCTACCACCTGCTGTTTCAGGGTGGCGAGTTCTATCTGCTTGGCTATGCCCACGAGCGAGAGGCGATCCGCGTGTTTCGCCTCTCGCGCATCCGTGGCAAGGTTTCCTATGCGACCAAGGCCGAGCACGACTTCAGGCGTCCAGCCGATTTCGACCCACGCGAGTACGCCAACCGGGCCGAGTGGCGTCTCGGTGAGGAGCAAGGTGTCGCGGAGGTGCTGATCAGCGAGCGCATTGCGTGGCAGATCGAGCGCCACTTCGGGCGCTTCGGCGAGATGGGGCCGGCAGGTGAAGAGGGGCAGCATCCCGGGGACAGGCTCCTGCGCACGAGCTACTCCAGCCCACGCACGATCGTCTCGTGGGTGCTTGGCCTCGGCGAGCACGCGCGACTGCTTGGCCCGTGCGAGCTGGTCGAGGAATACGGGCGCAGGCTCGCGCTGCTCAAGGAGCTGCACTGCGAGGCGCTCGAGCTGGCAGAGAGTGTGCCGAAAGTTGAGGACTCCTCGAGCGCCGGCTCCTCCACGGCGTCCGACAAGCGCCTGGATCGCACGGCTGCGGGAACCGAACGCGAGGCTCAGGGCGAAGCCGCGATCCGTCCGGAGCGCTTCGCACGGCTCGTGACGCTCGCGAGCATTCTGATCCATGCTGGACGGCGCAGCAAGCGCGTGAACATCGCCGAGTTGCGCGCGCAGCTGCAGATCAGCGAAGAGGAGCTGCGCGAGGACATAAACGTGCTGAACGTCGTCAACTTCGGCGGCGGCTCATATGTGCTGTACGCCGAAGTCCTCGAGGAGGAGGGTGAGATCGATGTCGATCCGGAGCCCTATAGCGACAATTTCGACCGGCCCGCAAGACTGCTTCCCGTCGAGGCCAAGGCGCTTGTCGCAGCGATCGATCTGATCGGCGAGCACATCCCCGAGGGTTCGCTTGCATCTGCGCGCGAGAAGATCGTGGCGGCGCTGGGCGAGGACCCGATGGAGCAGGGGCTACAGGTCGCCCATGCGCGCAGCGACGACTCCGAGGTTGCGCGCACGGTATCTCGCGCGATTGTCGAGCACAGGCTGGTAGAGCTCGACTACTACAAGGAGAACGAGGACGAGTTCTCACTGCGTCGCGTCGAGCCCTACGCGCTCACCAACGGGCAGGAGGGCTGGTACGTAGCCTCGTTTGATCCCGACAAGCAGGCAATGCGTCACTTCCGCCTCGATCGCATTAGGCGCGCCCACGTGACCAAGGAGACGTTCGAGCCGCGTCCCGAGGTCGATCCGGGCGCAGAAGTCGAGGGTTGGATGCGCACGGGCGAGGTGCAGGCGTCGCGCATCGCGCACGTGTGGATCTCACCTGAGCGGGCACGCTGGGCGCGTGAGCAGCGGCGCGTTAGCGACGAGCTTCTCGACGGGTCGATCGTGGTCGAGTTGAGCTTTGCCGGCACAGACTGGCTGGTGCGCGAGGTGCTCAAGGAGGCCGGCGACGCGGTTGTGCTCGAGCCCGAAGACGCTCGCGACGCGGTGCTCGCTGCGGTTCAGCGTCTGCGCGCGGTGCCAGCTGGGGTTTCGTGAGCCGCCGAGTTGGGATCGTGGCTTGCGCCGTTCCGCGTGCTGACGCCAAGCGATGAGCCGCCGCGAGCAGATCAAGATGAGCGACGCCGAGGTAGCGTCGTTCCTGGCCGAGGAGCGCACTGTCACGTGCGCAACGGTTGGCCCGCGAGGCTGGCCGCACCTGATGCCACTGTGGTACGTGCTGCGCGATGTTCCCGCCGGTGAGCCCGGCCCACGAATCTGGGCGTGGACGTATGGGTCATCGCAAAAGGTGCTCAACCTGCAGCGCGATCCCCGCGCCACCTTGCAGGTCGAGGCGTGCGAGCGCTACGAGGAGCTGCGCGGCACGATGATCGAGTGCGAGGCCATCGTGCATCGGGACATCGATGTGGTGCGCCCGCTCGGAGAAGAGATACTGCTGCGCTACGCCGCATCGCGAGGCGAGTCTCCGGTCCAGACGCTGCCGGCGGAGGTTGCGGCGATGGTCGCCAAGCAGGCGAGCAAGCGCGTCGGGCTCGAGTTCGTCGAGCGGCGGCGCACGAGCTGGGATCACCGCAAGCTCGCCGGCTTGTACTGAGAACCTCGAGGGCCCGGCCCTAATCGCTCCCCGTCGGTACGCTACCGGCGGATGGAGTCTCTGAAGGGTCTGATCCTCTCGGGCGGCAAGGGCACGCGGCTGCGTCCGATAACCCACACGAGCGCCAAGCAGCTCGTGCCGGTGGCCAACAAGCCAGTCCTGTTCTACGGGATCGAAGCGATGGCGGCAGCCGGCGTGCGCGAGGTGGGAATCATCATCGCGCCGGAGACTGGTGAGGAGATTAGACAGGCGGCCGGCGACGGAACGCGGTTTGGCGTAAGCATCGAGTACATCGTGCAGGACGAGCCGCTGGGGCTCGCGCACGCTGTGTTGACCGCCGAGCCTTTCCTCGGTGACAGTCCGTTTGTGATGTATCTCGGCGACAACCTGCTGCAAGGCGGTATCTCAGATCTGGTTGCAGCTTTCCGCAAGCACGAACCCGATGCACTGATCCTGCTTACGCCGGTACCCGACCCACAGAACTACGGCGTCGCTGAGCTTGCCGGTGCCGCGCCGGGGGAGGTGGGCCAGGTGGTCAAGCTCGTGGAGAAGCCCTCCGAGCCGGCGACAGACCTTGCCCTCGTGGGCGTGTATATGTTCACCGCCCAGATCCACGCTGCCGCTCGCGCGATTGAGCCCTCCGGACGGGGAGAGCTCGAGATAACTGACGCGATCCAATATCTCGTGGATGCGGGACAGCGCGTCGAGCCGCATGTCGTGCGCGGCTGGTGGAAGGACACGGGACGGCTCGAGGACATGCTCGAGGCCAACCGGTTGATTCTCGACAACCTCACCGAGTCGGTGCAGGGTGAGTTGGTCGACTCGCAAGTCGACGGGCGCGTGGTGGTGGAGGCCGGAGCACATCTTGAGCGCACGACCGTACGTGGCCCCGCGATCGTGGGCGCGGGCGCAAGATTGTGCGATTGCTACATCGGTCCCTACACCGCCATCGGCGAGAACTGTCGCATTTCGAACTCCGAGGTCGAGCATTCGATCTTGCTAGCCGGCTCCTCCGTGTGCGACTTGGACGGTCGTATGGAGTCTTCGCTGCTCGGCCGCAATGTGACGGTTCGTCGGGGTGACCGTCAGCCGCGCGCGTATCGCTTCATGGTTGGCGACAACTCCGATATTTCGATCCTGTAGGGAGCGGCGGTGCGGATTCTCCTCACGGGCGCCAAGGGGATGCTCGGCCATGACGTGCGCCGCGTGGGCGAGCGCGCTGGGCACGAACTGGTCCTCGCTGATTTGCCCGAGCTCGATGTCGTCGACGAGCAGGCTGTGCTCGCCTTCTACGAGCGCGTGCGGCCCGAAGCCACCGTCAACTGCGCGGCGTGGACCGACGTCGACGGTGCTGAGAGTAATCGCGAGGCCGCTCACGCCGTAAATGCCGACGGTGCCGGCAACCTTGCCCGCGCCGCAGCCAGCATCGGCACGCCCTTGCTGCACATATCGACCGACTACGTGTTCGACGGCGTCGCTCCGCTCGATGGCGAAGGTCATCCGCGTGCCTACCTGGAGGCCGATCCGACTGCTCCCCGCTCTGTTTACGGAGCGAGCAAGCTCGCCGGCGAGCGACAGGTGCTCGATGCCTCGCCGGATCACGCGGTCGTACGTACCGCCTGGCTGTACGGCACTGACGGAGCGAATTTCGTCGCCACGATGTTGCGCCTGGCCGGCGAGCGCGACTCGGTGCGGGTGGTAGACGATCAGGTCGGCTCGCCGACGTGGTCGGGACACCTCGCGCCCGCGCTGCTGGGGCTGCTCGAACGAGGTGTTGGCGGGCTCGTGCACCTCACCGGTGCGGGTTCGGTGTCGTGGAACGGCTTTGCCAAGGAGATATTTCGCCAGGCCGAGATCGACTGTCGTGTCGAGGTGGCATCGAGTGCCGAGATGGCGCGGCCAGCCCCCAGGCCGGCGTTCTCGGTGCTCGAGACAGAACGCGAGGATGTCCTGTCGATGCCCGACTGGCGCGACGGTTTGGCCGGGTATCTGGCGGCACGGATCGGTCTCAACCGTTCCTGAGCGCCGCCATGCGCGCTCATGATGGGATGATGTGCCCATGAAGCTCCTGGTTTGCGGTGGTGCGGGATTCATCGGCTCCAATTTCGTGCGCTTGCGCCTGCGCGAGCATGGCGATGAGGTGGTGGTGCTTGACAAGCTCACCTATGCCGGGCGTGAGGAGAACTTCCACGACTTCGTCGCCGATCCCGGCTTCTGCTTCCTGCATGGCGCCATTGAGGACCCCGAGGCGGTCGCAAACGCGCTTGACGCGAGCGCAACGACCCCGATCGATGCGATCGTCAACTTCGCGGCCGAGACGCACGTGGACCGCTCGATTGCCGAGCCCGACGCGTTTGTGAGAACCCACGCGCTGGGAACCTACGTGTTGCTGGAGGTGGCGCGCGAGCGCCAGCTGCGCTACCTGCAGGTATCTACAGACGAGGTGTATGGCTCGATCGAGGACGGGTCGTTCACCGAGGACTCGCCGCTGCGGCCGTCTTCGCCCTACTCGGCCACCAAGACTGGGGCCGACCTACTCGTGCAGAGCTATTTCCACACCTACGGTCTGCCGACTGCGATCTGCCGCGGCTCCAACAACTACGGGCCCTATCAGTATCCCGAGAAGCTGATCCCATTGATGATCCTCAACGTCCTGCACGGCGATCCGCTGCCGGTGTACGGGGACGGGATGCAGGTGCGCAACTGGATACACGCGACCGATTTCGGACGGGCGATCGGCCACGTGCTCGAACACGGCGAGCCTGGTGAGGTCTACAACGCGGGCGGGCCGGACGAGTGCGCCAATATCGAGGTGGTGAGGCGCATCATCGAGCTGACCGGCGCCGAGGAGTCGCTGATCGAGCACGTCACCGATCGACCGGGCCACGACCGTCGCTACTCGCTCTCCTCCGAGAAGGTCAGGGCACTTGGCTGGGAGCCGCGCGTACGCTTTGTTGAGGGACTGGAGCAGACGGTCGCGTGGTATCGCGAGAACGAGTGGTGGTGGAAGCCGATCCGCTCCGGCGACTATCGAGCGTATTACGAGCGCCAATACGGCCGCTCTTTGGCGTAAGCCAAACTCAGCTTTCGACGCCCGAGACCTTCCAGTGCGAGCCTTCCTTGACCAGCAGGAGCGTTGTGACGCGGCTCTTGCCGGAGTAGGTGCTCTTTACACGCGCGGTTGCCTTGTCGCCGCTGACCGCGATTGACTTGATCGACAGCGTCAGTGCGTCGATCTCACGCAGCTGATTTTTGAGGTTGGCCTGACACTCCTTGTTGCCGCCGAGCCGCGCGGTCAGCGTCGCCGCAAGGTCGTTTTCGCAGACCTTCTTCTGGTCCAGCGCGGTGGCGTCTGTTTGGAGGTTGGAGACGGTTTCGGCGACCTTGTGGCTTTCGCCCTTGTAACCGCTCGTCGATGCGGTTTCGCCGCACGCGGAAATTCCGAGGCCGAGCGCGAGCGTGCAGAGGCCGCCTGCCAGCTGTTTGGCTGAGAGAGTCATCGGCGGGTAGCGTACACGTACCGACTGCACGGCCGGCGCTGCACAAGCAACGCCGGCCGGCGCAAGCCCGCCCCAGACTTCGACGCTTCGCTCTAGCTCTCGTCGTCGCGACGGTAGCCGAGGCGCGCCGAGATGTTGTCGGCGGTGGCCACCAGGTGCGGGCCGAGCGCGTCCACGAGCTCCTCGAGCGAGATCATCGAACTGTGCGCTGCGATGTTCACGGCTGCCACGACCTCTCGCGACTCGGTGCGCACTGGCGCCGAAATCGAGTGCAGGCCCTGGGCCAGCTCTTCGTCGTTGACCGCCATGCCCTCGTCGAGTACGTGCTCGAGCTCGGTGCGCAGTGCCTTCTTGCTCGTGATCGAATTGGGGCCGCGACGCGTGAGCGTCATGTTGCCGATCAGATCGCGCTGCTCAGCCTCGGGAAGGTTGGCGAGCAACACCTTGCCCATCGACGTGCAATAAGCCGGTAGACGCGAACCTGGACGCAGGTTCAGATCGATCTTGTTCTGTCCGCGACGGAAGCTGCGAGCACGATCGACGTACAGGATCTCCGGGCCGTCCAGCACGGACATGTTGACCGTGTAGCTGGTGCGCTGACGCAACTCCTCCAAGTACGGACGCGAATGCTCACGCAAACCTGTCGAGTTGAGCGCGGACATACCGAGATCGGTGACCCGCAACCCCAAGCGATACTTACGCGACGCGCCCTGCTCTAGGAACCCGAGCGCAACCAACGTAATGACGTACCTGTGAGTCGTCGAGCGACTCATTCCGAGATCGTCCGCGATGTCGGCGATACCGAGCACCGGACGCTCCGGGGTGAAGCAACCAAGGATCGCTAGTCCTCGCTCCAACGATTGCGAATAACGTGGCTCGCGAAGGCTTGGTATCGACCACTCGCCCTCTTGGCCGTTTTTGGAAGAATTCGAGCTTACTCTAGGCATTTGCGCTATGGCCCCTATCCGTAGTGGCGGAGGTGCCTTTACATGGGTGCACCCCTGTTTGAACAGTCATCATACTTGGGAATGCCGATGACCTCAATCGCAACAAGTATTTCCACGCGCGCTGGAATGATGTTTGGGCCGAAGGTCGCCTGCGGCAGGCTCGGCGGGCGGTTGCATTTTACTTTCCGTGACGCCTGGTGAGCGGCGGGTATCCGCTTTATTCGTGCGGGATTTGCCCCAAAAGCGGGGTTTTCCGAACGGCTTGAAGTCGCCAAATGACGAGGCCTAAAATAAATGTCCAACTATTCAGAACTGAATATTCAAGATTCGAACTTTTAAGGTTGTGCCGAGATCATGAGCGAGCGCTTGACCTATACGAGTGGTTCGCTCGGGGGCCAGCTGGACGACGAATTTGAGCGAGCGCTCGCGAGCGCTCGCCAGGCCGCGCCGGAACCCTTCACCCACACGATTGCCGGGCGTTCGTGTGCCGAGGGGGAGCTGTTCGAGCGCCGCGAGCCGTCCAACGCAAACGGTCACCTCGGTCGCGCTCACGTCGCCGATGCCGCCATCGTCGCGCGGGCGCTGAGTGCCGCGCGCGAGGCTCACGCCGAATGGGCTGCCACACCCTACGACGAGCGCTGCGCGCGGATACGCACCCTCGCCGCGGCAATCGGCGAGCGTCACGTGGAGTTGGCCGCTGTCATCAGTCTGGAGACAGGTAAGACGCGGGTCGAGTCGATCGCGGAGGTGCAGGAGGCGATCGACTTGATCGACACATATTGCGAGCAAATCGAAGTGGCCGACGGTTTCACCTCCCCGCTGGCGAGCTTTGTCGTGGACGAGCGCAACGTCGAGACGCTCAGGCCCTATGGCGTATTCGGGGTGATTGCGCCCTTCAACTTCCCCGCCGCATTGGTCGTAAACATGCTTTCCGCGGCACTGATAGCCGGCAACACGGTGGTCGTGAAGCCCTCGGAGGCGGCGCCGTGGACGGGGGCTTTGATCGGCGAGGCGCTCGCCGCCGCCGAGCTGCCGCCAGGAGTGCTGAACATCGTGCACGGCGGCCCCGATACCGGCCGCGCACTCGTTGGAGGGGAGATTGATGGCATTGCGTTCACCGGTTCGGTTCCGGTCGGGCGGGAGATCGCGCGGGTGCTCGCAAACGGTCGCTGGATGCGTCCAGTTTTGGCCGAGATGGGCGGCAAGAACCCCGCGATAATCACTACCAACGCCGACCTGGAGAAGGCGGCGGAGGGCGTGGCTAGAGCCGCGTTTGGATTGTCGGGGCAGAAGTGCAGCTCCTGCTCTCGGGCGATCGTGCTCGAGCAAGTTCACGACGAGTTCGTGGAGCGACTGTGCGCTTTTACCGCAACACTCCCGGTCGGGGACCCCTCTGACCGTAACGCCGCGCTGGGGCCGGTCGTGGATGAACGGGCGGTCTCACGTTTTCGCGAGAGTGCCGTCGGTGCCGCCCGCGACGGGAGGATCGTCGCGGGCGGGAATGTTCTCTCGGCTACCGGAAACTTCGTGGAGCCAACTGTGGTGTGCGACCTGCCGCCTGCTCATCCGCTGACGCGCCGCGAGCTGTTCCTGCCGTTTCTGACTGTTACGCGCGTCGTCGATTTGGACGCTGGCATCGCCGAGGCCAATGCGGTCGACTACGGTCTCGCGGCGGGGATCTTCAGCGAGCACGACCGTGAGGTGCGCGAGTTCTTGGATCGGATCGAAGCCGGCGTGCTGTATGTCAACCGCCGCGCGGGTGCCACCACAGGAGCGTGGCCGCGCTCGCAGTCCTTTTGTGGGTGGAAGGCGAGTGGCCTCACGGGCAAGGGTGGCCTGGGGCCGTATTATCTACCGCAATTCATGCGCGAGCAGAGCCGCACGATCGTGAGGTGATGGCCGGTTGCCCCAGCGCGACACGGTTCACTGGTACGCCGGCCCGAGCACTTTCTATCGTGCCCCGCAGGCAGCTCCGCAGGAGTTGCCCGCGGGCTCGGTGGCGGTATTGGGCGTTCCGCTTGACTCCTGGACACTGGGGCGTAACGGGCAGCGCTATGCCCCCCGTGCGATTCGCGAGGCATCGCTGTATCTCGCCGGCTACTACGGCCTTCAGACCGAGCCGGTGGGCTATGTGAACGTCAACGATGGCCGTGTCTGGACCGTTCCAGAGCAGCCTCGTCTATTTGACGTGGGCGACGTGCGCATCCACCAGGGCGACGTGCAGGCACAGATCGAGGCAATCGCGGGACCGGTCGCCGCGATCGTGCAGCGCGGGGCGATGCCGGTCGTGCTCGGTGGCGATCACTTCGTTCCCTATCCATCCTTCATCGGTTATGCGCGCGGGGTGCGCTCGCGCACACCCGATGCGAAGGTCGGCTTCCTGAACATCGACGGCCACTTCGACCTGTGGGACGAATTCCGCGACATGGGTCGCCTCAACCACGGCACCTTCGCGCGTCGCATCAGCGAGCACGAGGCAGTCGGGAACATGGTTTGGTGGGGACTGAACGGAGGAAATATCGCCGAGCCCGAACAGCTGCGGATCTGCGAGGAACGTGGTTTCGTGGGCTACACGCTCGCCTCGATTCGCCGCCGCGGAGTGCTCGAGACGATGCGTGAGGCGCTGGAGATTGCTTGTGAGGGCGTCGAGCACCTGTATGTGACGTTCGATATCGACGCGACCGACGGGGCATACGCGCCCGGTACACACAGCATCGTCCTCGACGGCCTCGCTTCCGGCGAGGTGTTGGCGGCCCTAGCCGTCCTCTCCGAGGTTCAAAATCTCGGTGCATTTGACGTATGCGAGATGATTCCACAATACGATGTGGGGGGAGGGCGCACCGCGCGCTACGCGGCGCACGCAATCCTCACGGTCATTGGCAACCGGGTGCTCGACTCCAAACAATCGATATCGCGAGGAACTCTTGACGCTGTGTTCCGCTGAGGGAGCTGGGTGCGGTAGCTGGTTTTCAGGTCATCGAGTCCGAGCGGAGAGGGAGTGGTGCGCAGATGCGGTCATTGGTTAGGAGCAGGTGGGGATTGCTGGGTGTGGTCGGGCTGCTGACGGTGTCGCTGGGCGTGAGCGCCTGCGGTAGTAGCTCGAAAACCTCGACCACGCTCACGATCGGGGGTTGGGGCAGTCCGATCGACGAAGCAACCCAGAAGTCCTACCTGACCCCGTTCGGCGCCGAAACCAAAACGGGTTCGCGCTTCGTCGATGCGCCCGGCACCCAGCTTGCGCGGGTGGAAGCCCAGAACCAGGCCAAAAAGATCGAATGGGACGCGCTTGACTCGGTCGGCGGGGGTACCGCCTATGCGCTTGCGGGCAAGCACGAGCTGGCGACGCTGCCAGCCTCCCAGAAGGCTGAACTGGAACAGGAGCTCGGTGCCGTCAACGTAACGTCGTTTGGGTTTGCGCACGGAAACATCGGCAACGTGATCGTGTGCAACATGGCGAAGATGAAAAGCTGCCCCGCCAACATGGCGCAGTTCTACAACACAAAGCTATATCCCCAGTCGCGCATGTTTGCCGGGATCGAACCGATCGAGGCCGCCACGACCGCCGAGGTCGCGGCCGGAATGCCGATCTCCCAGACGGCCACGACGCCTGTAAACATAAAACGCACGATCAACACGCTCGAAGGGCTCAAGCCGAAGATCAAGGTGTTTTGGCAGTCCGGCGAACAGCAGGTGCAGGCGATGCACAGCGGTCAGGTGGATATGGGGATCATGTGGAGCAACCGCGCATACGAACTTGAATCCCAGGGAGTGAAAATCAAGGTCGTGTGGCTGGGCGGCGCCTACGAACCGAGCTTCTGGACGGTGCTCGCCGGGGCGCCGCATGAAGCGACGGCGTTCAAGCTGCTCTCGTGGATCGCTAGCCACCCGAAGAACCAAGCGCAGTGGGCAAAGGAAATCCACATTTCTGTGCCGAACCCGCAAGCGCTGAAATATCTGCCGGCGTCCTTCAGCGAACAGCTCGCCGACAATCCCGTCAACTACAAGCAGATGGCGGTGCCGAACTTCTCCTGGTATGCCCAGCATGGCACCGAACTGGACACGGCTTACGAGAACTTCCTGCGCGGATAGTCGAGACTCCCGCCGCGGGAGCGAGGCTGCGCATGTCCGCTGAGGGCTTGCGTGGAGTGTTCGCGGACCCACCCGACCCGGGTCCGCGAACACACACTTACACCAGCGCTCACGGCCGCGCCTGGGCGCCCGTACTCGGCAATGGTTGGGCGCTCATGCTGGTGGCACCGCTGCTGATCGTGCTTGCGGGCTTGGTGCTCTACCCGTTGGCAAGGCTGACGGTCGATTCGCTCACCACCGGTTCCGGGCTCGGCAACTATGCGGCCGTCTTCGAAAGCTCCGCCGGCCGGCGCTCGCTGATAACGACCTTCGTCGCGGCGGCGCTGGTGAGCGTTGTCGCGGTTGCGTTGGGCGGACTGCTCGCCTGGTACCTACGCACTGCTCGGAGCTCGGCGATGAAGGTGTTGCTGTGGCTGGCGGTGCTCGTGCCCTTTTGGATGGGCACGGTTGTGAAGAACTACTCGATTGTGCTGCTACTGTCGGCCGAAGGGCCGCTGAACACGCTGGTGCAGGCGCTCGGGCTTGGTTCGGTGTCGCTGCTGTACACATCCACCGCGGTGGCGCTCGGGATGGTGTACACGATGGTGCCTTATGCGGCGCTCACCCTGTATGGGGTGTTCCTCTCGGTGGATGAGACCCTGCTCGACGCGGCACATGGGATGGGGGCTTCGCGGGTTTATGCCGCGCGCACTGTCGTGTTGCCGCTCGCGCTGCCCGGCATCGTGGCGGCAACGGCGCTCGTGTTCGCTATTTCACTGGGCTTCTACGTCACGCCAGTGCTGCTCGGCGGCGCGCAAACACCGTTCCTGGCCAGCTTCATAAGCGATTACATCTTTACGTTTTTCGACTATCCGGTGGCGAGCGCCGCTTCGGTGATCCTGCTAGTTGGGGCAATTGCGGTCCTCGGCGGCGCGTTGCTCTTGGTTGGGCGCGAGCGCCTCGCGCGGGCGGTGGCGTGATGGCGAGCACCGCCGCGAGGGCGCCGGCGCGAGGACTACTGGGCGGGTCGATGGCCGGCGACCGCGCTACACGTGTGGCGGGCGGTGGCATGGTGGCAGCGATTGTGCTGGCGATGCTGATACCGCCGGCGATGGTGGTCGCACTTTCGTTTTCCGGCGAACGCTACTTCGATTTTCCGCCGCACTCGTGGGGGCTGCGCCAGTATCGAGTGCTGCTGGAAGATCCGCGCTGGGGCTCGGCGCTGTGGCTGTCGGTGAAGATCGCGGTGCCGGTGGCGCTGCTGGCGGCAGTGGTCGTGGTGCCGGCGCTGTTTACCTTCCATCGCAGCCGTCTGCCTGCCCGCAACGCGCTGCAGCTCGGCGGTTTGACTGGGCTGGTGCTGCCCGTGTCGGCCTACGCGGTCGCGATGTATGGGGTGTTCGCCCAGACCGGCTTGCTCGGAACGTATGTCGGGCTGGTGCTCGCCGACCTGACGCTTGCGATCCCGGTGATGCTGCTTGTGTGCAGTCCGGCGCTCAGCCGGATCCCGGAGGAGCTCGAGCTGGCGGCGATGGTCGCTGGGGCGAGTCGTGCGCGCGCCTGGTTTGAAATCACGGTGCGGTTGCTCGCGCCCGCGATTCTGGCGGGTGGCGTGTTGGCGTTTATGACGAGCTTCGATGAGTCGGTGTTCATTAACTTCCTCGGCGGCCCGGGTCAGGAAACGCTGCCCCGGGCGATCCTCGACTCGGTTCGCTTCGGGCTCGACCCGGTCGTGACCGCGATCGCGACGCTGCTGATCTTTGGCACGAGCGCTGCGATGATCTTCGCCGTGCGACTCACGCGTGACAGGGGATGAGCGAGCTTGTCCTCGAGATATCGGCGCTTGAGAAGTCCTACGGCGCCACGCGCGCGCTGCGCTCGGTCGACCTGTGTGTATATCGGGGCGAGTTGCTCACGCTGCTCGGCCCGAGCGGATCGGGCAAGACGACGCTGCTGAAGACGATTGCGGGCTTCGAGGCCCCCAGCGGTGGTGAGGTGCGCCTGCGTGGGCGCGACATTTCGCGCTTGGCCCCGGCGCGCCGGGGCGTGGGCATGGTGTTTCAGCACTATGCGCTGTTTCCCCATATGACCGTCGCTCAGAACATCGGGTATGGGCTGAAGCTGCGCCGCACTCCGCGGGCCGAGCGCGAGCGCCGGGTGAGCGCGATGCTCGAGTTGTTGCGCCTGGATGGTCTGCAGGCGCGCTATCCGCGCCAGCTCTCAGGTGGTCAGCAACAGCGCGTGGCGCTTGGTCGCGCGCTTGCCTACGATCCGCAGATTATCCTCATGGACGAGCCGCTGGGCGCGCTGGACAAGGCGCTGCGCGTGGAGATGGAGCAGGAGATTCGCTCGCTGCATCGCGAGCTTGGCGCGACGATCGTGTATGTAACTCACGATCAGCAGGAGGCGCTTGCGCTGTCTGACAGGATCGCGATCATGCGCGACGGTGAGGTTGTGGGGCTGGGGTCGCCGGAGAGTCTTTACGCGCACCCGCCCAGCGCGTTTGTGGCGAGCTTCTTCGCGAATGCCAACCTGCTTGCGGTGGAGGAGGCTGTGATGCTTGGCGACGGGACGGCGCGGGTGCGTTGCGCGGGTTGCGAGATTCACTGCGAGGCGAGCGCTGCGATCGCGCCGATGTCCGCTGGCGATGCGACGCTGGCGGTGCGCCGTCACAGCTTGCGCCGAGCGCACTCGGAGGGCGCGCTGCGGCTGCAGGGCACTGTCGCCGAACTGTTGCTGTTCGGCGACGAGCAACAGGTGGGCGTCGATGTCGAGAGGCTTGGTCGGGTGGTTGCGATGATGCAGACGCGGGAGTGCACAGATCTGGTGCTGGGCTCAAAGGTCGAGTTGTATGCGCCCGCGGGTGAGCCAGTGTTGGTGGGCCAGTGAGTGGTAAGCACGCGGCGAGCGGCGAGGGCCTATATGAGCGCGCTCGCGCGCTGTTCCCCGGTGGAAGTTCGCGCACGACGCTGTTCGTGGCACCACACCCGCCCTATGTGAGCCGCGGTGAGGGCTGGCGCCTGACCGACACCGACGGGCATGAGCTGATCGACCTGCACTGCGATTTCTCAGCGCTGGTGCACGGGCACGTGTTTGCGCCGGTGCTCGAGGCCGCATCGGCGGCGCTGGCGCAAGGGTCGGCGTTTGGCTTGCCCACCGCGGCCGAGGTCGAGCTGGCCGAGCACCTGGCTCGGCGGATCGGGTGGGCGCCGCGGGTGCGCTTTACCGGGTCGGGCACGGAGGCCGTGATGGCTGCCGTCAGGGCCGCGCGCGTCGCCACCGGGCGCGAGCTGGTGGTGCGCTTCGAGCACTGTTATCACGGCGGTTGGGATGCGCTGGCGCAGCCGGGTGCGCGGGGCGTGCCGCTGGGCACGAGTCAATCCGCACCGGTTCTGCCGCTGGGCGACGCTGAGGCTTTTTGCAGCTTGCTCGACGCGCACCCGGGGCGAGTGGCGTGTGTGCTGCTCGACCTGATGCCCAATCGCGCCGGGCTGCACCCGGTCGAGCGCTCCTTTGCCGAGCTGGTACGCGAGCAGACGCGCGAGCGCGGTATCGCGCTAATCCTCGATGAGGTCATCACGTTTCGGATGGCAACTGGGGGTATGCAAGAGCTATATGGGATCGAGGGCGACATCGTGACGCTCGGCAAGTCGATCGGCGGCGGCTTGCCGGTCGGTGCGCTCGCGGGCCGAGCGGAGTTGATGGATGTGTTCGATCCGCACAACCCGAGTGCGGTCGGAATCGCAGGTACGTTTTCGGCCAATCCGGTGTCAATGCGCGCCGGCCTGGCGGCGTTGCAAGCGCTCGATGCGCCAGAGATAGAGCGGATTGGCGCGCTGGGCGAGCGCTTGCGCACAGGCTTGCGTGAGCTCGCCTACACGGTCGCCGGCGCGGGCTCGCTGGCCAAGTTGCACTCGCCCGACATGCCTGCTCTGTGGCGTTCGGCTTATCGTAGTGGTGTGTTGATTGGCGCCGACGGACTCATAAGCGTGTGCACGCCGATGGACGAGCAGACGATCGACTGCGCTCTGCAAGCGTTCGAGCGAGCCGCAGCCGATTTATCAAACTCGTTCGACCCGGTGGGCGATTGAGGGTGAGCGACGCTGGTCCCTTAGTGTGTGTGATCGGCGCTGGCGCGCTTGGCCTGTCAAGTGCGCTCGAGCTGGCGCGGCGCGGCGTTCGGGGAGTGGTGGCGATCGAGGCGCGCCATGTCGCCGCCGGGTCCTCGGGACTATCGGTGGGACTCGTGGAGACGCAGTACCTGCAGCGACTTGACATCGAGCTGCGCGTGCGCTCGATGCAGGCGTTTACGAGGTTGCAGCGCGAGCATGGGTTGCGCGTGGTACGCAATGGGTACCTGCGCCTCGGCCATGACGAGCATGCGCCCGAGGCGTTTGCTCGCAGCGTGGAGATCCAGCGCGAGCTGGGCGTGCAGGACGCGCGTGTGCTCGATCGCGCGCAGGTCGCGAGACTCGTGCCGGACATGCGCGTCGACGATGTGTCGGCTGGACTGTGGGGGCCGAGCGACGGTTATCTCGACGGCCATCTCTACTGTGGGCTGCTGGCGGAGCTGGCGATGGAAGCCGGTGTGGAGTTGCGTCTCGGCTGTGAGCTGCTCGCGGCACGCGAGCGCGATGGCGGCGGCCTGCTACTCCAGACGAGCGAGGGCGAGCTCGAGTGCGACATGGTGATCGACGCTGCCGGCCCGTGGGCCGGGAGGGTGGCGGAGCTCCTCGGCTGTCAGGTCGAGTTGATTGCGCAGCGCCGCCAGGCATGTGAGGTGCAGCTGGCGCGTGAGCTGTCCTACACGATGCCGTCAGTGGTGGACTACACGCCGGGCAGCGGTCTGCAGGGCGTGTATTTCCGTCACGAGGGCCCCGGGCGGCTGATCGCGGGGCTGCATTCCGATGAGCCTTTAGGCGGCGGCGTCGATCCGGACGACTATGTGCGTGGTGCCGATGAGGAGTTTCTGGGGGCGCTTGCCAATGCGCTCTCGCATCGCCTGCCGGACTTGGCCGACTCGCGGCTGAGCGGAGGCTGGGCTGGGCTGTATCCGATGAGCGCGGACGGCCGGCCGCTGGTGGGACCGGCACTCGGTTGCACGTCTGTGATCGTCGTTGGTGGCGGTGGCGCCGGTATCCAGATTTCGCCAGCACTCGGCGAGCTGGTGGCCGACTGGGTGCTGCATGGCGAGCCGCGTGCGCTGGCGGGCGCTGAGGTACTAGCTCCAGCTTAGAGTTGCTCGCCGGCGCTGTGCTGGTTGTGCGCGGGCAGTGCGCCCAGCACGCGTTGCGCGAGCTGCTCGTCGCCGGTGAGTCGCAGTTCGGTCATGTCGCGCTCGGGCCCGAGCGCCTGCGCCCAGGCGGTGGCGGTGCCGGAGATGCTGGCCCACGGGACGGCGGTGCCGGGTTCCACGAGCGCGATGCGCCCGTTCTGGATATCGAATAGTTGGCGGGTGGGCGCTTCGAAGTCGTCGATCAGCAGTTCGACGACACCGTTGGGAAGGCTCGAGCTCTCGAGTCGGGCCGGCAGCGTGTGCAGCGTTGCGCTCAGGTCGAGTTGCTCGACTTGCGCAGGGACGCTGGCTGGCTCGCGCTCGCCGCTTGGCGGTGCGACCCTGATCCAGCGCATCCACGTGCGCGGACGCTTGCGTGTTCTCTTTGCGCTGTCCCCGGGTAGCTGTTGCGCTTTGTCGTCGGCGCTCACGCGCGGCAGTCTAATGGAACAATCCTGAGAAACGATTTTGCGCGCCGATCGGACGTGTTCGAGCCAGTTGACATGGGCTCTGGCCGGCGTGCGAGCGCGCTAGCCTCGGCGGACGTGGCGCGCTCCAAACCAGATCCACTCGCCGCTTTCGCCGCCGCCACGCGCGGCTGGTTCGAGGCGTCGTTTTCCGAGCCGACACCGGCTCAGGCGAAGGCGTGGCCGGCGATATCGAGCGGAGAGCATGTGCTTCTGTCGGCCCCGACGGGGTCGGGCAAGACGCTGGCAGCATTCTTGTGGGCGCTTGACCGGCTGAGCGTGACGACCCGCACGCCGCCTTCCGGCGAGCGCTCGCGACTGCCGAGTGGCGGGGTGCGGGTTGTGTATGTGTCGCCGCTGAAGGCACTGTCGTATGACATCGAGCGCAACCTTCGTGCACCCTTGCGCGGGATCGGCGCGAATGTGAGCGTGGGCATCCGCACGGGCGACACCTCGCAGGCCGAGCGCGCGGCGATGGCGCGCAAACCGCCGGAGATCCTGATCACGACGCCTGAGTCGCTGTATTTGATCCTTGGTTCGCGTGCGCGCGCGATGCTGAGCACGGCAGAGACGGTGATCGTGGACGAGATCCACGCCGTGGCGGCGAGTAAGCGTGGCGCGCACCTCGCGCTGACGCTCGAGCGGCTGGAGGAGCAGGCGCGCGCCGGGAGCGGGCGCGACTTGCAGCGAATCGGCCTGTCGGCGACGCAGAACCCGCTCAAGGAGATCGGTCGCTTCCTGGTTGGGCCGAAGCGCAAGGTGCGCATACTCGACGCGGGCGCGAGCAAGCCGCTCGATCTGCGCATCCACGTGCCGGTCGAGTCGATGACAGAGCCGAGTGGCCCGCCGAGTGGCGACCCCTTGCGGCCGATGCCGGGAGGCGAGTCGACACGGAATTCGATCTGGCCGGCGATCTACCCGGAGCTGCTGGCGCTGGTGCGCGAGCACCGCTCGACCATCGTGTTCGTCAACAACCGCCGCTCGGCTGAGCGTGTGGCGCTGCGTTTGAACGAACTGTCCGCGGCAAGCACGAGCGACGAGCAGCATCCAAATGGCGATGGGGATGGTTTGGATGGGGCCGCCCATGGGGGCGGCCTGCTCGGCGTTCCCGAGGTGCAAGATCGGCCTGTGGCGCTGCGCGAGATCGCACGTGCCCACCACGGCTCGCTCTCACGCGAGGAGCGCACGACGATCGAGGAGCAGCTGAAGGCCGGTGAGCTGCCGTGCCTGGTGGCGACCTCCTCGCTTGAGCTGGGTATCGATATGGGTGCGGTGGACCTGGTCGTGCAGATCGAGTCGCCCAAGTCGGTGGCGCGCGGGCTGCAGCGCATCGGCCGCGCCGGCCATGGCGTGGGCGACGTCAGCAAGGGGCGCATCTTCCCGAAGTTTCGCGGCGATCTGCTCGAGTGTGCGGTCGTGTGCAAGCGGATGCGCGAAGGCGCGATCGAGCCGACGGTCGTGCCGCGCAACGCGCTTGACGTGCTCGCCCAGCAGATCGTCGCAATCGCAGCCTCGACTGAGGAGGACGTCTCGGTCGATGAGCTGTATGCGCTAGTCACGCGCACTCATTCTTACTCGGAGCTGCCACGAGCGCTGCTGGAGAACGTGCTGGACATGCTCGATGGCCGCTATCCCTCTAGCGAGTTTGGGGAGCTGCGGGCGCGCATCGTGTGGGATCGTGCGGCGGGGCGCATGCGTGCGCGCAAGGGCGCTCGTCAGCTTGCGATTGCCAATGCCGGCACGATTCCCGACCGCGGGTTGTATGCGGTGACGCTTCCGGACGGGCGGCGCGTGGGTGAGCTGGACGAGGAGATGGTGTATGAGGCGCGCCCGGGCCAGGTGTTTCTGCTTGGTGCCTCGTCGTGGCGGATTGAGGAAATCGGCCGCGACCGGGTGATCGTGACCCCTGCTCCGGGTGTGCCGGGTGCGGTGCCGTTTTGGAAGGGCGACGGGATCGGTCGACCCAAGGAGCTGGGTGTGGCAATCGGCGCGTTTGCGCGCTCGGCGGTGGACCGGGAGGCGGAGCCGCTGGCGCGCGAATACGACCTCGACGAGCGCGCGGCGGCCAACCTAATCGAATACTTGCGCGAGCAACGCGCGGCAACGCAGGTGCTGCCCAGCGACCGCACGATCGTGCTGGAGCGCTTCCGTGACGAGATTGGCGACTGGCGGCTGTGTGTGCTCTCCCCTTACGGGGGCCGCGTGCACTCCGCCTGGGGGCTTGCCATCTCTGCGCGCATTCGCGAGCGCTTCGGTATCGACGGGGAGGCGCTGTGGTCCGACGATGGCATCGTTGTGCGTCTGCCCGACGTGGACATCGATGAAGACACGCCTGCCGGTGCGTCGTATGCCGATCTGGTGGAGCTCGATCCTGAGGAGGTCGAAGAGGCGGTCGTCGCGGAGCTCGGCAACTCGGCGCTGTTCGGGGCGCGCTTTCGCGAGAACGCCGCGCGCGCGCTGTTGATCCCGCGCGCTTACCCCGGCCGACGCACACCGCTGTGGCAGCAGCGGCTGAAGGCGCAGGGGTTGCTCGAGGTGGCGCGGGGCTATCCCGACTTCCCGATCGTGCTCGAGACCTATCGCGAGTGTTTGCGCGACGTGCTTGACCTGCCGGGCCTGCAGGAGCTTTTGCGCGGTCTGTCCACTCGCGAGATATCGCTGGTGGAGGTCGAAACCACAAGTGCGTCCCCGTTTGCCGGTTCGCTGCTGTTCGACTACGTGGCGACCTATATGTACGAGGGCGACACGCCCAGCGCCGAGCGTCGCGCCGCGGCGCTGTCGCTCGACCGCGAGCTGTTGCGCGAGTTGCTCGGCCAGGAGGAGCTGCGCGAGCTGATCGACGCAGGCGCGCTCGCGCGTATCGAAGACGATCTTCAGCATCGCTCTGAGCGCACTCAGGCGACCGACGGTGACGCGCTCGGCGACGTGCTGCGGATGCTCGGCGACCTGCGCCCCGAGGAGGTCGGCGAACGGGTACTGCGCGGGCTCGACTCGCAGCGGATGCTCGCGGCCCTCGAGCGCGAACGGCGCGTGCTGCGCGTAAGGATCGCGGGCGAGGAGCGCCTGATTGCGGCTGACGACGCGGGGCTGTATCGCGATGCGCTTGGCTGTCCTCCCCCTGGTGGACTGCCGAGCGCGTTTCTGGGCGACGTCCCCGATGCGCTGGTGGCGCTGGTGGCGCGATATGCACGCACGCACGGTCCGTTTACAAGCGCCGAGCTACACGCTCGCTACGGCGTCGATGTGTCCTCGGCGCTGCGCGAGCTGGAGCGCTCCGGCGGGCTTGTGCGCGGTGAGCTGCGCCCGGTTGGCTACCCGTCGTCGCTGTCGGCGAGTGGAGGGGCCGAGAAAGACAGAGCAGCGCAAGCGGGCGAGCGAGAGTGGTGCGACGTAACGGTGCTTCGTCGCTTGCGTCGCGCGTCGCTGGCCGCGCTGCGCAAGGAAATCGAGCCGGTCGGACCGCGCGCGCTGAGCGCGTTCATGCCCTCCTGGCAAGGTGTGGGTCGCTGGCGCTCAGGTTCGGCGACGAGTGGCGACGGTGCCTCCTCGCGAGCGGAGGGCGGCGTGGAGCGGCTGCGCGAAGCGCTCGTGCCACTGCAGGGACTTGCATTGCCGGTGTCGTGCTGGGAGCGCGACGTGTTGCGAGCACGCACCGGTTCCTACTCTCCCGCTTGGCTTGACAGCCTGTGCGCGAGCGGCGAGGTGGTGTGGGTTGGTGCCGGCTCGCTTGGCCGGGACTCCGGGCGCGTGGCACTGTATTTCCGCGAGGATGCCGCCCTGCTCGGCCCTCCCGCCGGCTCCTCTCTCTCGCTACCTTCCTCTTCCCCGGCGTCGCCTGGCAACACGCGCGGCGTGACTCCCAGGGATGAGTCGCCGCAACAGCGCGAGCACGCGCTGCTGCGCGCGCGCCTGGCCGAGTCGCCCTGCTTCTTTACTGACCTGCTCGTCGAGCTGGACGTGCCGGCGCTCGAGCTAACACAGGCACTGTGGGACTTGGTGTGGGAGGGCGAGGTCACCAACGATGCGTGGGCACCGCTGCGTGCGCCACGCCGAGCGCTTGCGGCGCACGTTCCCGAGGGTGCACCGCGCGGGCGCTCGGGCACACTGCGCGGTGGGCGACGCTTCGCCGCCCACTCGCTGCGCGGCGGACGCTTCGGCGCAAGCGCGCAGGTGCAGGGCCGCTGGTCGCTTACGCGGTCGCTCTTTCTCGAAGACACCTCGTGTGCGAGCGGCGAGGTCGCCGCGTCGGCAATCGAGCTTGCGCGTCGCCGGCGTCGTGCCCAGGCGGAACTGCTACTCGAGCGCTACGGGGTGCTCACGCGCGAGCAGGTCCTGGCCGAGGGCGTAGCTGGAGGCTTCTCTGCTGTGTATGGCGCGCTTACAGAACTGGAGACACTTGGCGTGTGTCGCCGCGGGTATTTCCTGGAGGGGCTGGGCGGCGCGCAGTTCGCGCTGCCCGGAGCGGTGGAGCGCTTGCGCGCACGGGCGCCTGAGGACGAGATGGCGACGCTTGTGCTCGCGGCTGTCGATCCCGCTCAGCCCTACGGTGCAGTGCTGCCCTGGCCTCGACGCGAGGGCAGCACCCGCCGTCCGGCGCGCGTTGCGGGGTCCTACGTGGTGTTCGTAGAACATCGTCCGGTGCTCTACCTGGAGCGTGGTGGACGCGGAATCGTGACGCTCGCCGAGCAATCGGCGAGTGCGCACACTCGGGTTGCGAATGGGGTGCAGCGCGCTGGCGCACGGCGCTCGACCGTGCACGGCCAGGCCAGCGACGACGCGCCGCTGGCACTTGCGCTGCGCGCGCTCGCCGATGCGGTACGCGCGGGGCGGGTCGAGGCAATCGCGCTCGAGCGAGTCGATGGCGAGCCGGCGATCGGCTCCGATATCGAGTCGAGCCTGGTCGAACTCGGCTTTCGCCAGGGTCCCCGGCGGCTCACGCTTCGAGCTTGAATCGCTCGAGCTTCTCGAATAAGATCGGGTTCCTATACGGGTAGGAGAGGGAGCGATGAGAGGGAGATTGGGAGTGCGCAGCCCACGCTCGGCCGGCCGGAGCAAGCGCTCTGGGTCGAGCGAAGTACCCCTCCGAGACGGGGTTCAAACGCCTTGCCGGCGGAGTGGGAAACAATGATTGGGATCGTCAACAGCCGGCTTGCTAAGCCTATAGTCCTAAATTATCTTGTCGAACTATGGGGATGAATGGAACAGCTAGGGATGCTCGAAAGGGCGGATCCTCGGCCGTTCTCTCTGTCGAGGAGTCGCTCCGCTCGCCCTGCGAGGAGCACTCGCACGAGTCGCACGAGGGGATTGTGCTCGAGGGGGACTTCGTCTCCTACGAGGGTCCCGCGCCGCTCTACAAACGTCTCCCACACGGTCCCCACGGTCTCGCTCGCGAGGAGGTGGCGCGTCACCAGCGCGCTCGCATCCACGGTGGCATGGTCGAGTCGGTCTACCAGCGCGGCTACGCCGCCACCAGCGTTGCGCACGTAATCGCGCTGGCGGGCGTTTCGCGCCGCGCCTTCTACGAGCAGTTCACAAACAAGGAAGACTGTTTCCTATCCACCTACGACGCGCTCGTCGCGGCCTCACGCAAGCGTGTACTAAAGGCGTGGCTCAGCGAGCGCGGCTGGGCCAACCGCCTGTATGCGGCCTGCCGGGTGTTTCTCGCCGGTATCGCCGCCGACCCGCGCGGTGCTCACCTGGTGCTTGTCGAGTCGATCGGCATCGGCCCGCGTGGCCACAAACGATTGCAGCTCACGGCGACCTCCTTCGAGCGTGTCGTGGCAACCGGTTTCAGCCTCACACCAGACGGCATCGCGCTACCACCGCTTGCGCCACGGGCGATTGTCGGCGGTGTGCGCTACGTGGTGCTCAGGCGCCTGCGCGAAGGCCGCCAACAGGAGCTTGCTGGTCTCACTGACGAATTGCTCGACTGGGTCAGCTCCTATCGCTCCACGTCGGTCACGCGCCTACGCACGCTCGGTTCGGCGCGACCGCCACGGCTGGTTGCCAAACGCGCGCGCTTCTTGACGCGCGAAGATCGTCGCTCCGCCGTGATGGACGCGATGGTGCAGCTGGCGCTTGAGGAGGGCTACACGAACATCACCGACGCCGAAATCGCGCGCACCGCGGCCGTGTCCACCGAAGCTTTCCATCGCGAGTTTTCCAACAAGGAAGACTGCCTACTGGCGGTTGTCGACGAGTTTGCCGCCGAAGCCCACGACGCGGTGCGCCGCGCCACACGCAACGACACGGAGTGGACCGATGCGGTGCACAAAGGCGTCGAGGCGGTGATCGGCTATTGCGCCGCCCACCCAGGTCTGGTGAAGCTTTCGTTCATCGACCTGTTCGACGCCGGCAATGGCGTCGTGGAGCGCGTCAGCGGGGTACTCGACGGGTTCATCAAGGTGATGACCCAGCGTGTGCCGGAACCGCGCCGTGCGCCGGGTGTCGCATCCGAGGCGATCATCGGCGCGATCTGGTCGATCCTCGCAAGCTACGCACCGCACGACCGTCTGCGCTATCTGCCGTGCTTGGTGGACCATCTAACGTTCTTGATCCTCGCTCCCTACGTCGGCCCGCGACCGGCGGTCGAAGCGATCGAAGTGTCGAGCGCCAAGCGCAAGCGCGTCGCGGTGTCCTGAGTGTCCATGACGCTCAGGGTGGCGCCATCGCGCGCAAGCGCCTGACTGTGTTCCGGCTTCGGCGGCGACCGAGGCCGCGGCACTATGGGCAAGCGTCCGATCGTGTCCTGGGCTTCCGCCGCGCCCTCCGCCTCTATCCTGGTGCCTAGTGGCCACGCACCATGCCATCCGCGCCGGTACGCGCCCCCGGCGGGTGGGCCACAAGGGCGCGGCGCATCTTGCCCAGGGCAACACGCCGGAGAGTTTCGCGGCCGCGCTGGCAGAGCGTGTGGACATGATCGAGTTCGACGTACTCAGCGAGCGCCCCGATGGCAGCGGCAGGCTGCTCGTGGCCCACGACTATGAGGACATGCGCTCGCGCACACCGCTCACACTCGAGCAGGCACTCGCCCATCTGGCGGGTCCAGAGTTCGCGGGTGTCGAGTTCGACCTCGATGTGAAGCTTCCGGGCTATGAGATGCAGGTGGTGGATGCGCTGCGCGCCGCCGGCCTGACGAGCAGAACGCTGCTCAGCGGCATGTTCCCCGACTCGCTTGCGCGCGTGCGCGCGGCCGAGCCATCGCTGCGCTTGGGTTGGTCGGTGCCGCGCGTGCGCCGCGACTACACCAGCGACATGCTCACCGCGGTGCCGGCGCTGGCGATGCTGGTCGGCTATCGAGCGCTGCTGCCGCGCCGGGCGGCGCGTGCGTTGCGCAGCGGAGCGGTCGACGCGATCATGGCCCACTGGCGTGTCGTCACGCCCGCACTCGTGCGCGCCGTCGCGAGCGAGGGCGGCGAGCTGTATGTGTGGACCGTGGACGACGCGGCGCGCATCGGCAAGCTCACGGCACTCGGGGTCAGCGGCATCATTACGAACAACCCGCGCCTGTTCACGGCCGCGCCGGCCACCGCCGCGTAAGCCCGCACACGCCCATATCGGGCTCTATGCGGCTGTCGCGCTCGGTGTCGCCGGGCGGCACGTACACATGGCCGCGCTGAAGCTTCGCCGTACCAACGCCAGGCACTAGGGCAGCGTGCAAGTTGCCGCGCTGAACCCCCGGGGGTCCGCCCCGGCGAGGCTCGTGTGCCCGGCGGAGGTCGCCTTCGTGGCGGCTTCGAGCACGGTTGTGCCCTTGCGCCACTGGAAGATCACATCGCCTCGCAGCGTATATGCCGCCTTGCCGCTGGCTGGTGCTAGCTGAAAGCTGCGTCCCGCCTGGCGCGTCAGCGCCGCCGAGCCGACCTTCAAAAAGCCGGAGTCCGCGCCCTGGCCGAGGTCCAGCCACTTGCCGGTGCTCGCATCGAGGTATTGCACACGGAAGCGCATATACAGCGTCTCGCCGGCCTGGCTGCCGCCCGGCATCGAGCCGCGGATGCCGAGTGTGTCGGGTTGGTCCTTCGGATCGCACACGTCCACGGTTGCCCACAGTTCACGCGAATGCGACGGCTGGTGTGCGGTCGAGGGTGCGATTGTCGCCGCGCTGGCTGTCCAGGGCGCGACAGTCGCCGCGTTCGCTGCGGTGAGCGCGATCGTCGTCGCCAGTGTCAGTGGCGCTATCGACCTGAGGGCTCGCAGCGGTGTCATCCTTTGAAGATAGCGCTGCGGGGCGTGTGTGATATCCCCTTGGCATGGGTGCCACCAAGGCGGCGGATATTGTCGAGTTGCTCGGGCGGGTGCCGGTGTTCTCAACACTCGACGGCGACGACCTGGGGCGGATCGCCCAGCTGGCGGTGCCGCGCACGTTCGAGCCGGGCCAGGTCGTGTTTCGTGAGGGCGACTCGAGCGACACTTGCTACATCGTGCGCTCCGGTCGTGCGCGCGCCGTGCGCGAGCATCCCGACGGGCGCACGATCACACTCGCCACGTTCGGCCCCGGCGATATTTTTGGGGAGCTTGCGATGTTCGAGGACGAGCGTCGCTCGGCCACTGTCGAGGCCGTGCAGCGCACAGTGGTGGTGGCGGTGCTCGGACCGGACATGCGCCGCTTGATGATCGAGCACCCCGGTATTTCGGCGCGTCTGGTGGTGGCGCTCGGGCGGCGCTTGCGCGAGACCAACGAGCGTTTGGCCAAACAGTCCTTTCAAACTGTTCAGAGTCGTGTGGCGGTGGTGCTCGGAGAGCTTGTTGCCCAGGCCACCGTGGCCGGCGAGTCCGATCGCGAGGTGCTCGTTACCGCCACCCAGGCCGACCTCGCCAAGCTTGCCGGCTCCTCGCGCGAGTCGGCATCCCGCTTCCTTGCTGTGCTGGAGCGTGCCGGTGTGATTTCCCAAGGCCGAGGTCGCCTGGTCGTGCACGATCCCACGGCGCTCGAGCGCTATGTCTTCTGAGAAGCAGGCAAAGCCGCGACGCGGCTTCGGCAGTCAAACGCCGCACGAGGTGTCGGCGGGGGGCGTCGTTGTTCACGACGGGAACGTGCTTGTAATCGTCCCAACCCGCAAGGCCGCCGACGGTTCGCTGGTGTTGTGCTTGCCAAAGGGCCATCTCGACGATGGTGAGACGGCCGAGCAGGCGGCGACCCGCGAGGTACGCGAGGAGACGGGCGTCACGGCCGAGTTGCTGCGTGAGGTGGGCGAGGTGCGCTACTGGTATGTGCGCAAACGCCGTCGCGTCGCCAAGAGCGTTTTCTTCTTCCTGTTTCGGTATGTCAGCGGGGACCTGGCCGACCACGATGACGAGGTTCTGGAAGCTCGCTGGATGGAGTTTGCGCGTGCGCGAGAAGAGCTCACCTACCCGGGCGAGCGCGACATGCTTGCCCGCGCGCTGGTCATCAGCGAGCAAGACCGGTAGCCTGCGCGTCGTGCAGGTGCTTAATTTTTACTCGACGATCTTCGCCGATGAGCTGAAGAAGGGTCGCAAGACCGCCACGATCAGGCTCGGCGACAAGTCCGGCAAGTACCGCAAGAACCAGGCGGTGCTCGTCACGATCGGCTACCAGTATTCCCCGCGCGAGCGTATTTTCGAAGCCGTCATCGACCAGGTCGAGGTGATGAAGGTCGCCGAGCTCTCCCCGCGCGACATCAAGCACGACAACCCCGAGTTCCGTCGCCACGAGGAGCTGATCAAGTTCCTGGAGCAGATATACGGGCGTCAGGTCTCGACGGAGGACACGGTGACGGTCGTGCGCTTCTCCCAAATTCTCGACAAGCCGACTGCGATGACCGAAGCGATGAAGGGCTTCGGCGGCGCCCAAAACTAGGGGACGCTCGTCCCCGTGCCAAGCTCCGCTGGCCGCGAGCGTAAGACGAAGCCCCGTCCGCCGGAGCGCGGGGACAGTCCCCAACGCGCGGAGCTCGAGCAGCTCGACGGCGGGCCCGTCACAGACATTCAGCGCGCCCGCATGGTCGCAGCGATGATCGACGTCGTCTCCGAGTGTGGCCGCGCAAACGCGACCGTCGCCGACGTGGTGGCCCGCTCAGGTGTCTCCCGCCGCACCTTCTACGAGGTCTTCGACGATTTCGAAGACTGTTTTCTTGCGGCGCTCGACCGGGCGATCGCGCGTGCTTCGGAATACGTGCTCGACGGCTACAGCCCACGGGAGAAGTGGCAGGCGCGGATTCGCACCGCCCTCATCGGGTTGCTTGAATTCCTCGAAGACGAGCCTGCGATGGGCCGCCTGTGCGTCGTCGAAACGCTCGGAGCGGGTGCGAGGGTGCACGAACGTCGCGAGCGCATCGTGGACGGCGCCATCGCCGTGGTGGACAAAGCGCGAGCACAGTCGCGCGCTGGCGCGACGCTGCCGGCACTGACGGCCGAGGGGATCGTGGGAGGAGTGTTGTCGGTGCTGCACGCGCGTCTGCTCGCTCCACTCCCTGGGCGCGCTCGTGCGCGCGAGAGTGCTCGTGTCCTGCGCGAGGGTGCACCCATACAGTCCGTCGCTCGCGGCGCCAAGAACGCTCGCCGCCGCGCTGGCGATACCGGTTCGCTGCTCGAGCTCACCGGCTCGCTGATGGGCATGATCGTGCTCCCTTACCTTGGCCCGGCTGCCGCCAAGCGGGAGAGCGCGCGCCCGGCGCCCAAGCGCCGCTCGCGGCCCAGCGCGTCCGGAGGCGACCCCTTGCGGGGCTTGGAGATGCGTCTCACCTACCGCACGGTGCGTGTACTGCTGGCCATTGCCGCCAAACAGGGCATGTCCAACCGTGAGATCGGAGTGGCGGCTGGGATCGCCGATCAGGGCCAGATATCGAAGCTTTTGAATCGCCTGGAGCGGTTGGGCTTGGTCGAAAACAGCGGCCCTGGTCGTGTGCGCGGTGCGTCCAACGCGTGGTCGCTCACCAAGAAGGGCTTCGAGGTCGAACGGCTGGTCGTCGGCAAAACGCCGGCTGGTTCTGGGGTTGCAACCGAGATCTGAGGCCGGCGGGACTCGTCAAGTTATTTCTTCTATATATTGGGTATGTCGTTGGCACTCTCGCCTTGAGAGTGCCAACGGGTGGTCGGCCGATTCTCGCGCGTGCCACCAGTCTCGAAGTACATTCTAAACGGAGGTTTTCAGCATGAAACTCAAGCCCCTGGGCGATCGTCTGATCGTACGGGCCATCGAGGAGGAGCAGACGACCGCCAGCGGTCTCGTCCTTCCCGATACTGCCACGGAGAAGCCGCAGAAGGGCAAGGTCCTCGCCGTCGGCGACGGCAAGCTCGACGATGCCGGCAAGCGTATCCCCCTCGATGTGTCCGAGGGCGACGAGGTCCTCTACAGCAAGTACGGCGGCACCGAGATCAAACTCGACGGTGAGGATCTGCTCGTGCTGCGCGAGTCCGATGTTCTCGCCAAGATCGCGTAAGGAGATCTGAATAGATATGGCTCACAAGGAACTCAAGTACAGCTCTGAGGCGCGCAAGTCTCTGGAGGCCGGCGTCGACGCTGTCGCCAACGCCGTGAAGGTCACGCTCGGCCCCAAGGGTCGCTACGTGGTGCTAGACAAGAAGTTCGGCGCCCCCACGATCACCAACGACGGTGTCACCATCGCTCGTGAGATCGAGGTCGAGGACGTGTTCGAGAATCAGGGCGCCCAGCTGGTGCGCGAGGTGGCCACCGCCACCAACGACGTCGCCGGTGACGGCACCACCACAGCGACCGTGCTCGCTCAGGCGATCGTTCGCCAGGGCCTGAAGAACGTTGCGGCCGGCGCCAACCCGTTGGCGCTCAAGCGCGGCATCGAGAAGGCTGTCGACCAGGTCGTCGCCAACATCGCCTCGCAGTCCAAGGAGGTCAGCGGCAAGGATCAGATCGCGCGCGTCGCGACCATCTCTGCCGGCGATGAGGAGATCGGCGACGTCATCGCCGATGCGATCGAGAAGGTCGGCAAGGACGGCGTCGTGAACGTCGAGGAGGGCCAGACGTTCGGCATGGACCTCGAGTTCACCGAGGGCATGCAGTTCGACAAGGGCTACATCTCGCCCTACATGGTCACAGACCAGGACCGTATGGAGGCCACCCTCAAGGACCCCTACATCCTGATCGCCAACCAGAAGATCGGCTCGGTGCGCGACGTGCTGCCGGTGCTCGAGGCAGTGATCCAGAGCGGCAAGCCGCTGCTGATCATCGCCGAGGACGTCGAGGGCGAGTCGCTTGCCACGCTTGTCGTGAACAAGCTACGCGGCACCTTCACCGGTGTGGCCGTCAAGGCTCCGGGCTTTGGCGACCGTCGTAAGCGCATGCTCGAGGACATCGCGATCCTCACCAAAGCAGAGGTCATCACCGAGGAGATGGGCCTGAAGCTCGAGAACACGCAGGTGTCTCAGCTGGGGCACGCTCGTCGCGTGGTCGTGGGTAAGGACAACACCACGATCGTCGACGGTGCTGGCGATGCCGAGGCGATCAAGGGCCGCATCAACCAGATCAAGGCCGAAGTCGAGAACACCGACTCCGACTTCGATCGCGAGAAGCTCCAGGAGCGCCTGGCCAAGCTCTCCGGCGGTGTCGCCGTCGTGAAGGTTGGCGCGGCTACCGAGACAGAGATGAAGGAGAAGAAGCACCGTGTCGAGGACGCCCTGCAGGCAACTCGCGCGGCGCTCGAGGAGGGCATCGTGCCCGGCGGTGGGGTTGCCCTGCTGCAGGCATCGGCGGCTGTCTCGGTCGACGGTGACGGAGCATCCACCGACGGTTCCGACGACGAGCGGACCGGAGCGCGCATCGTTTTGCGTGCCCTGGAGGAGCCTCTGCGTCAGATCGCCGAGAACGCGGGCCTGGAGGGCTCGGTTGTCGTCAACGACGTGCGCAAGGCGAAGAAGGGCCACGGCCTGAATGCCGCTACCAACGAGATCGTCGATCTCGTCGCAGCCGGGGTCATCGACCCGGCGATGGTCACTCGCTCGGCGCTGCAAAACGCCGCGTCGATCGCCAAGAACATCCTCACGACCGAGGCGATCGTCGCCGAGGTACCGGAGAAGGAAGGCGGCGGAATGCCCGGCGGAGGTATGCCGGACATGAGCGGCATGATGTAGCCAGACCGTTTCTCGCGCGTGCGGCGCTCCAGCCGCACGCGCATTCGGTCGATAGCTGTTCCAGAGGGCCCGGCAGGAAGCTGGGCCCTCGGTTCGTTCAGGGCGCCTTCATTCCTTGGGCTCTCGGTAGAACGGCGGGAGGTGGGTTATTCAACAGCGGACACCGGCCGCGGGCCCGCGCCCACATACTTTGCCGTCGGGCGGATCAGCTTCGCCTCGCGCTTCTGCTCGAGGATATGCGCCGACCAGCCTGCCACGCGTGCGCACGTGAACATCGGCGTGAACAGGTCCGGCGTCACTTCTGCCAGATCCAGCACGACCGCCGACCAGAACTCGACGTTGGTGGCGAGCACACGGTCGGGCTTGCGCGCCGTAAGCTCGGCCAGAGCCGCTTTCTCCAGGGCCTCGGCGGCCTCGAACCGAGGCGAGCCAAGTTCGCGGCAGGTGCGCCTCAGTACGCGCGCACGGGGGTCTTCGGCGCGATACACGCGGTGGCCAAAACCCATTAGTCGCTCGCCACGGTCCAACGCCGCCTTCACCCACACATCGGCGTCGCCGGTCTGTTCCACTTCATCGAGCATCTTCAACACACGCGAGGGCGCGCCTCCGTGCAGCGGGCCCGAGAGTGCGCCCACGGCCGCGGACAGCGCCGCGGCGCAGTCGGCGCCGGTCGAGGCCACCACGCGCGCTGTGAACGTGGAGGCGTTCATGCCGTGCTCGGCGGCCGAGATCCAATAGGCGTCGATTGCCTTTGCGTGGTCGGGGTTGACCTCCCCACGCCAGCGGATCAAGAAGCGCTCGGGGATGGACCTGCCCTTGTCCACCTCGGATTGGGGCACCGGCGGCTGGCCGGCATCGCGTGCGGACTGGGCCACGAACGACAGTGCCATCACCGATGCGCGCGCAAGGTTGTCGCGTGCCTGCTCGTCGGAAATATCGATCAGCGCGTTGAAGCCCCACTCGGGAGCGAGCATCGCAAGCGCCGACTGCACGTCGACGCGGTGATCGCCGGAGCGCACGGTTAGCACGTGCGGTTCGGCGGGGGGCAGGCCGGGCTGGAAGTGGCCGTCTACAAGCAGGCCCCACACCTGCTCGTAGGGGACTGTGCCGACCAGATCCTCAATGTCTACGCCGCGATAGCGCAGCGATCCGCCAGCCCTATCGGGCTCGGCGATCTCGGTGGCGAAGGCGACGACGCCCTCTAGGCCGGACTGGACTTCGTTGGAGGGGGATGGGACGGGAGGCGACTGTGTCGTGACCTCGCTCATGGGCGCTCGCTTTCAGGCTTGAGATGACCGGTTGAGAGTCGATCCCGCTGGATTGCACCGAGATCGACCCGGCTGCCTTGTGGGCAGGCGCATATCGTCGCAGGAATCCTCCAGGTAGGCTCCGATGCGGCCAACGAGGAGGAGGCGCCGTGACCGACAGTGACCTGATGTTCCGTCCCGCGACCGAGCTTGCCGCGATGGTGCGCTCCGGCGAGGTGTCCTCGCGCGAGCTGGTCGAGATCTCGCTCGCACGCATCGAGCAGCTCAATCCGCAGCTCAACGCATTCGTGGAGATCGACGGCGAGCGTGCGCTCGCGACCGCTCAGCAGATCGAGGCCGGCGATCAGCGCCCGTTCGCGGGGGTGCCGATCGCGATCAAGAACAACCGCCCTGTGTCGGGCTTGAGAGACACGATCGGATGCTCGCTTTTGGCCGAGCACGTCGCCGAGCACGACTGCAACATCACACGCCGCTTCAAGCAAGCTGGCTTTGTGATCGTGGGTACCACCACGCTGCCCGAGTACGGCATCCTGCCCGTCAGTGAGGCGCGTATATTCGGTCCGACCCGCAACCCGTGGGATTTGGAGCGCACGCCCGGTGGCTCCTCGGGCGGCTCGGCCGCGGCGGTCGCCTCAGGCATGGTGCCGGTCGCCCACGGCAATGACGGCGGTGGCTCGATCCGCATCCCCGCCGCCTGCTGCGGGCTCGTCGGCTTGAAGGTCGCGCGCGGACGCGTCTCGGCGGCACCCGAACGCGGCGAAGCGCCGCTGGACGTCGACGGCGTGCTCACGCGCACGGTCGCCGACACGGCCGCGATCCTCGACGTGCTCGCCGGCTACGAGCTGGGCGACGCGACCTGGGCGCCACCGCCGCCCGAGCCATTCGCGGCCGCGGCTATGCACGCACCGAGCAAGCTGCGGATCGCGGCAACGACACTTTCGCCGATCGCCGACGCGGTTGTGGACCCGATCTGCGCACGGGCTGTTTCTGAGGCCGCCGAGCTGTTGCGCTCGCTCGGTCACGAGGTCGAGGAGGTCGATCCGCCGTGGCGCATCGAGGGCCTCTCCGAGCTGTTCGGTGCCGTCTTCTCGATCCACATCGCGCTGCAGATCGTCTACTCCGGGATGGTCGCCGGTCGCGAGCCGACTGAGGCCGACATGGAGCCGATGAGTTGGGCGATCCACAAGATGACCCAGAGCTTCAACTCGGTGCAGGGCCTTGCCCTTGAAATCCAGCTGCAGTCGCTCACGCGCCGACTGGTGGAGTTCCTGTATCCCTATGACGCACTGCTCACGCCAGCGTTGGCGGAGTGTCCGCTGCCACTCGGCACACTCGACACCGCCGCGCCGGACCCGATGTCCACGTTCACGCGCTCAGGGCTGTTCACGCCCTTTACGCCCGTGTTCAACGCGAGCGGGCAGCCCGGGATCTCGCTGCCACTGTATGAGGGCGAGGACGGTCTGCCGCTTGGTGTGCAGCTCGTGGGTCGGCCTGCCGGCGAGGCCGCGCTGCTGGCGCTTGCATCGCAGGTGGAAGCGGCTGCGCCGTGGGTAGGTCGCCGCCCGCCGGTTTCTTAGCCGGCGCCGAGCACACCGGTCAATGGCTGTGGTGTCACACCGAGGGCCTGGGCATCGGCGATGCTCTGCTTGGCCACCATGTTTGCCTCCAGCAGCTCAGCCTCGTCCCAGGTAATGGGTGTGCGTGTGTGCATCGCGCGCTCGAGTAGTCGCAGGGTGCGCGAGACGATCGGTGTGGGGAATGGCAGCAGCGGACATTCGCGATCCAGCGAGCGCAGCACTGTGTTGAGCACTTCGTTGTAGGTAAGGGTCTGCGGACCGGCCAGCTCATAGCGCTTGTGGGTGGCACCGCTGCTGCCGCCCTCGCTGTTGGTGTCGTTTAGTGCCGCGACGACGCAGCTTGCGACATCCTCGGCCCAGATCGGTTGGCAGACCGCGCGACCGCGACCTGAGATCGGCACCACCGGCAGCAGCGACAGGCGTTCGATCAGCGTCAGCCAGCGGTCGCCCGGCGCGTATACGAGCGAGGGTGCGATCACGGTCGTGCGCATGTCAGACTCGCGCACGGCCTGCTCGGCGAGTGCCTTGGCGCGGAACAGGCGCGCGCGATGGTGCGTGGAGGCGCCGAGTGTCGAGAAGAACACGAAGTGCTCCACGCCCGCGCGCTGGGCCGCCTCGACCATGCGCCAGGTGGCGATTGCCGCCAGCTCCTCGATCGAGCCGCGCGGCTGGTCGCGTGTGGAGGCGGCTAGATGCACGACGGTGTCCACACCCCGCATCGCGTTGCGAAACGAGGGGGGGTCGGTCAGGTCGCCGAGGGCGATCTGCACGCGCACGCGCTGCGGTCCCAGGCGCCGTGGATCGCGCACGAGGCAGCGCACGGTCTGGCCTTCGGCGAGCAGGCGCGGTAGAAGCGCGGAACCTACGAGGCCGGTCGCACCGGTGAGCAGGAGCATCGCCCAAAGCTAGCGGAGTGCGGCGAGGGTCGGTGCTCGCCTGTGTGACCGATGTCGGTGTGCGACTGGGCGGCCTCGCTACTATTCGTCGTCCAGCAAAGGTTGACCCGACAACGAATCGAGAAGGAAGCGAATGGCCTACGTAATCGCCGAGCCGTGCATTGGCACCAAGGACAACTCCTGCGTCGAGGTGTGCCCAGTGGATTGCATCCACCCGACGCCCGACGAGCCCGGCTACGACGCGGCCGAGATGCTCTACATCGATCCGGAGGAGTGCATCGACTGCGACGCGTGCGTCGAGGCGTGCCCGGTAGACGCGTGCTTCGCCGAGGACCAGCTCCCGGACGAGTGGCAGAAGTTCGCGTCGATCAACGCCGAGTACTTCGCCAACGCGAAGTAGGCCAAGCCCCACCTATCGGGCCGCAAGGCGCCCCGACCGTGTCGGGAGTTGGCGCTCAGGCCATCGGTAGGGACATACCGGCCGGCTTCGGGCTGGCCGGAGGCGGCGGGGCACTTGGCGCTACCTCTACGAGTGGCAGTGTCGGCAGCTCCATTGGTGCCATCGCGATCAGGCCGCGGGCCGCTTGGCGGATCGCCTGGGAAGCCGGGTCGTCTGGGTCCTCGAACACCAGCGGTATGCCGTCGTCGGCTTGTGCGCGCAGGGGCATCGTCAATGGCACTCTGCCGAGCAGGGGGACGTCGAGCTCGTCCGCGAGATCCTTGCCGCCGCCCTCGCCGAAGATCGCGTAGCGCTCGCCGCTCGGGGTCGTGAAGCCGGACATGTTCTCGATCACGCCGCAGATCTCGAGGGAGACCTTGTTGGCCATCTCGGCGGAGCGGCGCGCCACCTTTTGCGCCGTGGCCTGTGGGGTGGTAACGATCACGAACTGGGCTTGGGGCAGCATCTGGGCGAGTGTCATCGACACGTCGCCGGTGCCGGGGGGCAGGTCGATCAGGAGATAGTCGAGCGCGCCCCATTCGACATCTTGCAGGAACTGGCCGAGCGCCTTGTGCAGCATCGGCCCGCGCCACACCACGGCCGCGTCCTCCTCCACGAAGAAGCCGATCGACATCACCTTCACGCCGTGGGACTCCAGAGGCACGATCTTGCGCTGTGGGGAGACGGGTGGGCGCGTGGCGCCGAGGCCGTACATGCGCGGGATCGAATATCCCCACACATCCGCGTCGAGGATGCCCACGCGCTTGCCTTCGGTGCTCAGGGCGGCCGCGAGGTTGGCTGTCAGCGTGGACTTGCCCACGCCGCCCTTGCCGGAGCCGATGCACAGCACGTTGGATACCTGCGCGAGCGCGCCCGCGGGCAGGGTGGCGCGGCCGAGCTTCTCGCGCAGCGCGCCCTTCTCGCTGTCGCTGAGCACGTCGAAGTAGACGTTCACGTGCGTCACGCCCTCGAGCGCTGAGACGGCTTGGGCGACGGAGGTTTGGAAGTGGCCCTTGATCGGGCAGCCGGCGGTCGTGAGCGACACGGTCACATCCACCACGCCGTTGGCCGAGATATCGATTGAGCGCACCATCTTCGAGCTCCACGATCGAGCGGCGCAGCTCCGGGTCGATCACGGCCTCCAGGGCCTTTAGGACTTCGTCTCGATTCATGTCTGCTCGCATTCTGACAAACCGGCGTCGCGGAACCTGAGCACGTTGGGGCTATCGCTCCCAAATTAGGTGGCGCAGGCAAAGAAAATGCCGCCGGGCGGTAGGGGGACCGCCCGGCGGCGAGGGAGGAGAGGGTGCTTCTACTGCCGGCGGGGTATGAGGCCGGCAGACTCTCCCGCTGTCCGGCTCTCCTGACCGGTGCGGGGGAAGCTTTGAGTCCGACAAGGACTCTCGCGTGCTCAGACGATGCTGAGGATGCGCTCCTGCACTCGGGAGGCCAGCTCCTCGCTTTCGCGGCGACGCTGGCGCAGCTCGCGCTCGACGCGGACACGGGTCTTGCGGACCTCACGCTCGAGGCGGTTGCGGGCGGTTACGCCGCGGTGCTCGAACTTGCGCAGCTGAGCGGTCGCTTTGGAGGTGCTGTTGTAGTTGGCGATCGCGTCGCTCACCTCCGAGAGCACCCGCTCGCGGGCGATCAGGGCGGCGCCGACTGGGATCAGGACGGCGCGCTCGGCCGTGCTTGACTGCTTGGAGGTGCTGGGGGTGCGCTTCGGGGCAGTCGTGGAGCGCTTGGTAGCGGCGCTCGCACGGGGCTTGGGGGAAGTGGTCTTTGGGGTCGTCTTCGCTGTAGGCATCTGGAGGAGAGTCTCCTGTCGCTGGGGGGCACACTTGTTCTGGTCAGTGCTGACTGTAGCACCGAACACATGTTCCTAACCCGCTCTGAAAGGATGGTTACACGCCAATCTCAAGAGCGGGTGAACACGCTGTAAAGAACCTCTATGAGTTTCTCTACCCCGCAAGGAGATGGAACAAGCGTTCGTGTGAGCTACCGCACACGAGGCCGCATTAGCACTGGGACAGTGGGGGCAGCGTGTCAGGCTTCGATTGCGGGGCGCGTGCGCGCCAGCCACAAGCCCGGGTCTTCGAGCTCGGCCATGCTCGGCAGCATCTCAGCCGAAGCCCACGCCACCGCGAGGGCATCCGGGCCCGCCTGGGCGACGACCGCATCGCAGAATTCACGCCCCAGCTCGTACTGGCGCAGCTTCATCTCCAGTCCGAGCAGCTTCTCCATGATGCGCCAGGGCCAACCGCGCTCGCGCCGGCGGCGGTTCATCGCCAAGCGCATGCGCTCGAGTGTCGGTAGCTCCTGCGCGCCGACGGCATCCATCGTGTGCTCGGCGTGTCCCTCGATCAGAGACATCGTGGCCTGCATCCGCTCGACTAGCGCCCAGCGATCCTCGCCCAAGCTGAGTCGCAACAGTTCCCCGCCGCGCAGGCGCTCGGCGAGCGTGTGCAGATCGGAGGCGTCGGGGATGCGAAAGGCACGCCCCAACCCTCCCCCCAAACCCACCTGCATTCCGTCGATCAGCTCTCGCAGGAGGCCGCCGAGGTGTGCTCGCAGCCACGGAGCACCGCCAAACTGGACCGCGTGGGTAACCTCGTGGATCGCCACCCACGCGCCGAATTCCTCGCGGTCCACCTCGAGCTTGCGCGCGGCCTGCATCAGGTTCGGCCCGAGCAAGAGCAGGCGCGGGGCCCGCTCGGGTTCGAGCAGGGCGATGTCGTACTGGCCCAGCACTCGCTGGGAGAGCATCCCTGTGACCGCGCCGACTTGCACCCCGAGCAATAGCTGGGTAAACGAGCGCAAGGCCGGCCCCAGGGGTCCCGAACTCTTACCCGCGCGCTCGGTGAGCGGGTCAAGCAGGGGACGCATCGTCGCGATGTTGGCTTCGATCCAGCGCTTGCGGTCGACCGACTCGATCTCCGGCAGGGGCTCCGTCGGGGTCAGGCCCGTGTAGGCGCTCACGCGCTCGGCAAACCCTTCGGCCAGGGTCTGCACGCTCTCGGCCCGCGAGCCCGATCGAGCTGTCCACCCGTCCTCGTTGCCGGCAACCATCTCGCCAACGCGCTGAGCTACGTTCCAGTCGATGCCTTCCATTAGGAGAGCCTAGTCCCGGCAGCCGAAAACCAAGGGCCTTGCCTTCACGCTCAGTCAAAGAGTCTTTTTGCCCAGGGACCCTTGACAACTGTGGCAGCTCCGGTATATAGTGGCTCTGTCCTGGCGTTCCACAAGGAATCGTCGGGCCCACATAAGGTCGGGTTTGGGTTGGCCCCTGTGGTCGACACATACCGGTAAAGCAGGGCCCTTGGGAGAGGGACCGGGTCGCTTCTGAGAGGGAGTTGTATTTCGCGTGCATTCATTGGGGAATAACGTGCTTGAGAGTCCGTGTGCTCACGGGGTTGACGTAATAGGACGCGTCAGCGTCGCTGACGCGTCTCTCTCTCTCTCTCTCTCTCTGGCCGGGCTGGCTCTCAGCTAGCCGCAAGCCAGACCGTCGTTCCAGCCGGCCATACGGGCCGGGTTGGTTTCTCGCGCGCTATAGGCGTGCTTTCAGCTTTGTGGTTCGCTCTGAGGAGGGGTTCGATGGGTGCTGCTCGTAAGCCGGTCCTGCCGGTCATGGTTGTGTGCTGTGTTTTGGTGGGTTGGCTTGTGTGGAGCGCTGTGCCTGCGTTGGCGGCTGCTCCTGAAACGCCTGAAGTGTCTGTGGAAGGGCTTGTGTATCCGACTACCACGGCGACGGTGCATGGCGTTTTGAACCCGGGTGTGGAAGGCGTTCCTGGCACGTATGAAGTGGGCACCTACGAATTCCTCTATAGGAAGGGTAAAGCTGGGTGTGAGGGGGAAGGCAAAGCACCTGTCTCGCCGGGGATCTCGCTGGGCGCTGGCAAGGAAGCGGTGAGGGAAGCGCTGTCGGGTCTGGTGCCGGGCACCGAATACTCGGTGTGCCTGCTTGCGCGTAACGGGATCAAAGGCGAACAGGCCGTGAGTCTGCCGGTGACCTTTACGACATCTCCGCTACTGGAAGCCCCGACGATAGGGGAACCTGCAAGCACGGTCACAGCGACGACCATCACGTTCCAGGACGAGTTGAATCCCGGTGGTGCTCCTGGCTCCTTGGCTTACCGGTTGGATTACAACACAAACGGGAAATGCACGGGTGGGCAAAGCACGACGCCTGTCGAAGTGGCCGAAGCCAAGCAGTTGCAGGTTCAGGTCGAAGCGACCGGCTTGGAACCAAACGACGTTTACACGTTCTGTCTGGTCGTGGAGAACTTGTTCGGTGAAGAAGTGCAGGGCAGCGAAGTGTCTGTGCGGACTGGGACTCATGCGCCGGCGGTAACTGAAGCATCTGTGGGGAATGTTGGTTCTGCGGGCGCTAGTGTGAGTCTGAGGATCGACCCCTTTGGATTGTCGACTACATATGAAGTGCAGTACGGGCCCACGACAGGATATGGGTCTAGCACTGGTCCGGTGAGCGTCGGCGACGCCGACTCATCGTTTGTCTCAGGAGTCGAGCTGTCGCATCTGACGCCCGATAGCGAATACCACTATCGGATCGTCGCGAGCAGCGAAGCAGGCAGCGAACAGACAACGGATGCGACCTTTATGACGACTGCCGCGGCGAGTCCAGTACAGACCGGGCTGCCTGATGGTCGCGTGTATGAAATGGTGACGCCACCTGAAAACGATGATGCTGACGTTTATGTGCCCCTCGTCCTAACGGATGAGTTCACGAATGAGGGACAGTCCGGTATTCCTACACAACTCTTGTTCCAGGCATCGGAAGATGGTAATGCCGTCACGTATGTTGCTGATCCGACGTCAGGCGGTGATGGAAATAGTGGGTTCGGGGAGGGTAATGAGTATCTCGCCAGGCGCTCTGCTACGGGTGGTTGGAGTCAGGTAAATCTCCAGCCTCCAGGTCTTCGTTCTCCGTATTATCAGGCTTTTTCGAATGATCTTTCTGTGGGGGTTTTGCAGTCAGGAGCCGGTGAATCTGTAAGTGGATCCCGGAACGAACTTGATGAGCGTCTTTCGACTGAAGCGCGGGCTGAAAATTATAAGGTGCTTTATCGGCATCGTATAGGTGAAGCTGGCTATGAACCGTTCTTTTCAAAGTCTGTGCCGTTGCACCGTACAGCGAGTGAATTCGGCAGTAACGGCTTCCACACAACCAGTTCCGCTTCTAAAGGGGTGCTCGCGTATGTTGGTGGGTCGACTGACATGAGTCACTTGTTTTTTGAGGCAAATGATGCGTTGACTGAAAATGCTGTGGATGGTGGTGCAGGAGAGGATAATCTGTATGAGTCTGTTGATGGTAAGTTGAGTTTGGTGAACGTGCTGCCGGGTGGTGGTGCTGAACCGAACGCGAGGTTCGGTGGTCCCGGAGAATATGGTCCTAATTTGAGGGGAGAATATGATCCTGATTTGAGTCATGTTATCTCAACCAATGGGTCGAGAGCGTTCTGGGCGGGTTTGGGTACTGGTGATGTGTATATGACCGAAAACGCTGGCAGTGCGCAGGAGAGGACTGTACAGGTGGATAAAGCTGTTGGTGGTGGTGGGACTTTTTGGACTGCGACTGGTGATGGTTCGAAGGTGTTCTTCACAAAAGGCGATCTTTACGAGTACGACATAAATACCGGAGCTACTATCGACTTGACGCCTGGTGTTGAAGTGCAAGGCGTGATCGGGGCAAGCGAAGACGGCGAATACGTTTACTATGTCGACAGTGAATATAAGCTCAACGTGTGGCACGCAGGTTCCAGCAAGCTAATAGCGACGCTCTCATCCCAAGACAATGAAGAAGCACTTGGGGAAGCTCTTGATCGCAAGGGTGGAGGGAAGTTTGGTGATTGGCAAGTGTCAATGGACAAACGGACCGCGGAGGTGACCTCAGACGGGCACAGTATCGTGTTCATGGCGTTTGAGAGCCTCACCGGCTATGACAACGAAGCTGCCGGCCACCGGTTGGGTGAGGTTTACATTTATGACGCTGAAGGCAATCGCTTGACCTGCGCATCGTGCAACCCCAGTGGTGAAGCACCCCAAACAAATATAATGGCTGACTTTAGCTTCGGTGGGTTTCTGCCACCAAGTTGGAATGTGACCTTTACCCCGCAGTGGATGTCGAGCGATGGCAGCCGTGTGTTCTTTGACAGTAGCGAGCCGCTCGTTCCGCAGGACACAAATGGAACGGTCGATGTTTATGAGTGGGAGCGCGACGATTCAGGCACCTGTCACGAAACCGCTGGGTGCGTGTATTTGTTGTCCGGTGGCGTGAATGCTTCTACGTCCAGTCTGGTGGCGGAGAGCTCGAGCGGCAACGACGTTTTCATGGTATCGAGGGCTCAGCTTGTGGCTGGGATCGAAAATGAAGCGTTCAATCTTTATGACGTGAGTGTGAATGGTTCGAGGCCGGTATCGCCGCCGGCGTGCTCGGGCACCGGTTGTCAGGGTATTCCTGCTGCACCGCCGGTGTTTGCTGTCCCACCGAGCGTGACATTCAGTGGGGTCGGCAATTTCCTACCGCCCGTCGTGTCTAAGGCAACGTCGAAGAAGAAGGCGTTGACGAGAGCGCAGAAGCTATCGGATGCGTTGAGAGCGTGTAAGACGATGCGTGGTCGGGAGCGCGGGAAGTGTGAAGCGAGTGCGCGTAAGCGGTTTGGGGCGCGAGTAGGGGCGAGAGGGAAGAGTGTTGTTGGCGTGAGGAAAGGCGGCAAGTCATGATCGCGCACGAGCGCAGGTCCAGGTTGATTGGTTTGATGGTGGGTTGTTTGCTCGGCTGTGGCATGCTGGTGTTCTCGGTATCGTCTGCGTTGGGTGCGGGGGATGCGCCGGGCTGGGAGGCTTTTGGGTTTTCGCTGCCGACGGTGATAGCGCCGGGTGGGGAAGGCGGGATCGTCATACGTATATATAACGATGGGTCCCAACCCAACACGAAGATCGTGCCTGTACTTGACGGGAAAGGCGAACCTGTCCTGAATTCTATGGGTGAACCGGAAATGGAAACGGTTGAGATCCCACTCACAGCCACGGTTACCCTCCCAGAAGGCGTTGTCACGACGGGGGTAGCGGGTTGCACAGGGACTGGCACGAAAACCCTGACATGCGAAATAACGCAGAATTCCAACGGTGGTCCGATCGAGTCGACGGAAGATCCCGCTCAGATCTCGGTTCCGGTACAAGTCGCTGGTGGGATGTCCGGTGAAGCCGCAGTGCACGTGAATGTGAGCGGGGGCGGCGCGAGCGGTGTGACCAGTACGAGTATACCGTTGCGTTTCGGCACGCAAACCCCTGGTCTGGGGTTCTCTAACGCGGATGCATGGTTTAGTAATGCTGATGGCAGTATCGATTTGCAGGCGGGGTCGCATCCGTATGAGATGACTATCGCGTTCGCGCTCAACAGCGAACCCGGTGAAGGAAAAATGGTGCCCTCCGGTGGGGAACCGCGTTCGCTCGATGTGAGGCTACCGCCCGGTCTTGTGGGCAACCCGACCGCGATACCACAATGTTCACGCAAACAATTCGACGATGAAGGCGACCCGCGCGAACCGGGGGTAGAAGGTTGTCCGGCGTCGAGCAACATTGGTTTGGTCGAAGTTGAGGCTAAAGGAGTCGAAGGCGGCGCGCAATTCCCCGTATTCAATCTCGTGCCTCCTGCTGGTGTTGCTGCACAGTTTGGGTTCGATGTTCTCGGTGGTAACGAGGTGTTCCTGAATGCGCGTGTTCGCTCAGGTGGGGATTACGGGATCACCTCAGAGTCACCGGATGTACCGCAACGCGGCGTACTATTGTTCCGAGGAACATTTTGGGGTGTACCCGGCGATCCCAGCCACGACCCCCAACGCTACGGCATAGGATGCGTCCCCGACGGGCATGGAGGGTGCGGATCAAGCGCTGGGACGACACCGTTCTTGACGTTGCCAACCTCGTGTCAGGGACCACAAACGTTCACTGCGGAGGAGACGAGCACCTGGCAGGAAGAACACGTCAACGCGAGCAGACCGTTCAGCTCACAAGACCAGAACGGTCAACCCACCGGGTTCACTGGTTGTGAAAAACTGGTGCATTTCGAACCAACGATCAGTCTCGCACCAGACACGACCTATTCCGACACGCCCGCAGGATTGACAGCCACAGTCAAACTGCCGCAAGGGTTGAATCCCGAAGGGCTAGCGACAGCTGGTCTGAAGGAAACGACGGTCACGCTACCCGAAGGTATCGTCATCAATCCTGGTCAGGCGACGGGTCTTGTTGCGTGTCAGGCCAGTGAGGAGGATTTGGGTAGCGAAAGCGAAGCGTTCGACGGACCACCATCCTGTCCCGCTGCGTCAAAGGTCGGGACCGATGAAATCGCTACACCGCTACTACCGAAACGTTTGCAAGGCAACGTCTACATCCTGCAATCCAACCCCCCCGAACTACAGTTGCTGGTCGTAGCGTCGGGCGAAGGCGTCAATCTGAAGCTCGTCGGGACTGTACATTTGAACGAACAGACAGGCCAGCTAGTCACGACGTTCAAGGGCACCCCGCAAGACCCGGGAACTCCGGACGCGCCATTGACGGAATTTGTGTTGTCCTTCAGTGGTGGTGCCCAAGCAGCGCTCGTAACACCAGCTACGTGTGGGGTATACACCTCGAGCGTTGCCTTTACGCCGTGGGCGAGCCCGTTCGTCTCTGAAGCGTTGGACACGAGCAGCTTCCAGATCACGGCTGGGCCCGGTGGCAGCAGCACCGCTAACTGTACGGGTCCGCTCCCGTTCACGCCGACGATGACCGCGGGAGCTACGACCGATCAGGCGGCTGGTTATACGGACTTCTCGTTGCTCCTATCGCGGGCCGATGGGCAGCAGCGCATCGAAAAACTGCAGTTCAAAACACCAGAGGGACTGTTGGGCATGATCGCGAAGGTCCCCCTCTGTGGGGAACCACAAGCAGCAGCAGGAACGTGCTCCAGTGCGTCGCAGATCGGGCATACTGTCGCTGAGGTAGGACCGGGACCGTACCCGTTCGTGATCCCTCAGGAGAACGCTCCGCCGGCACCGATCTATCTGACCGGACCGTATGAGGGCGCACCGTTTGGCCTGTCGATCGCAGTGCCGATCATTGCGGGCCCGTTCAACCTGGGTACAGAAGTGATCAGGGCGAAGATCGAAGTGGATCCTCACACGAGCCAGTTGACGATCTCAACGACGGCGTTCCCGAAGACTGTGAAGGGGATACCGACCGATATTCGCGAGATCGATGCTGTGATCGACAGGCCAGAATTCATGTTCAACCCAACCAGCTGCAATTCGATGAGCTTCTCGGGCACCGCGACCAGCTTCGAAGGGGCAACAGAGCCCTTGTCGAGCCATTTCCAGGTCGGATCGTGTCGTAGCCTCGCGTTCAAACCGGACTTCTCGGTCTCGACCAGTGGGAAAACGTCCCGCGCGAACGGAGCGAGCCTGACCGCAAAGATCGTCTACCCCACAGGAAACCTCGGGGCGAACCAGGCGTCTTCGCAGTCGAACATAAACAGCGTCAAGGTGGACCTACCCAAGCAACTCCCGTCAAGGCTCTCGACACTGCAGAAGGCCTGTACCGCAGCGACATTTGAAGCTAACCCTGCTAACTGTCCAGCAGCATCGATCGTGGGACACGCGAAGGCGATCACGCCGGTCCTACCGGTCCCGATCGAAGGACCAACATATTTCGTGAGCCATGCTGGGGAAGAATTCCCATCCTTGATCGCGGTGCTGCAGGGCTATGGCGTGACCGTAGATCTGGTTGGTAGCACGTTCATCAATAACAAGACGAACGTCACGAGTAGCACGTTCAAGGACGTGCCCGATGTACCGATCGCGAGCTTCGAACTAAAGCTACCCCAAGGCAAATACTCAGCTCTAGCAGCGAACGGGAACCTCTGCAAGAGCAAACTCACGATGCCCACAGCATTCACCGGCCAAGACGGCGCCGTCATCCACCAAACGACACCAATCAACGTCACCGGCTGCACCAAGACTAAGGGCGCCTAACAAAAAGAGGTTTTGGGATGCTGTTGTCGTAGACGGTGTCCATGGCGAAACCTTTGGTCAGTGATGGGTTGTGGGCTCGTATTGAGCCTTTGTTGCCGCGTGTGGAGCGTCGGTATCGGTATCCAGGGCGCAAGCGGGTGCCGGATCGGCAGGCCCTGACGGGCATCCTGTTCGTTCTCAAGACGGGCATTCCGTGGGAGGATCTGCCGCAAGAGATGGGCTGTGGGTCGGGGATGACGTGCTGGCGGCGCTTACGGGACTGGAACGAAGCGGGGGTTTGGGAGCGCTTGCACCAGGTGCTCCTAGACGAACTGCAAGACGCGGGAGCGTTGGACTGGTCAAGGGCGGTCGTGGACAGCTCGCACGTGCGAGCAAAAGGGGGGGCGAAAAGACAGGCCCCTCGCCCGTCGATCGCCGCAGGCCGGGCTCCAAGCACCACGTGATCTGCGACGGTCAGGGAACCCCTTTGGCTGCGACTCTCACCGCCGGTAACCGCCACGACATAACCGAGCTCATCCCGCTCGTGGATCGGGTCCCGCCAACCGGCGTTCACGGCAAGTTCAGGCCAAAGGCGCTGCTCGCCGACCGGGCATATGACAGCCGCAAGCACCGCGAGGCGCTCCGCGCAAGGGGCATCACGCCCAGAATCGCCAAACGCAATACCCCCAACGGGTCGGGGCTCGGCAAAGAACGCTGGGTGATCGAGCGCACGATCTCCTGGCTGCACCAACACCGTCGCCTCGAGCGTCGCTATGACAGACGCGCCGACATCCACGAAGCCTTCCTCACAATCGGCTGCGCCCTCATCTGCCACCAACAACTCCAAAACTCATTCTGTTAGGCGCTCTAAGCCCAAGAAAAAGACAAAGACCAAGGCGAAAAGCAAGCATCCTCGCGGGAAAGCAAAGAAGAAATAGGGGTGCTCAGATCATGTCCGTCAAGGAGGCAGTGGTGGGAACGCGCTCTCGGGCACGTCCCGCCCGCGACGAAGTAGACGCCGCCGACGGTGACATCGGACCCGAGGACGTCGCCGCCATCCAGCGGGCACGGATGCTGGCCGCGATGGTGGACGAGGTGGCAGAGCGGGGGTCGGCCAACGTCACCGTGGCGAACGTCGTGGGTCGCTCGGGCGTATCGCGCCGCACGTTCTATGAGCTGTTCGTCGATGTCAGGGATTGCTTCCTGGCGGCGTTCGACGAAGCGCTGGCTCGGGCCTCAGTGCACGTGCTGCAGGCTTACGACCCGCGAGCGGACTGGCAGGAGAGAGTCCGCGCGGGACTCGTCGCGCTGCTCGAGTTCGTGGATCGTGAGCCCGACACTGGCCGTCTGCTTGTCGTTGACTCGCTTGGTGTGGGTGCGGAGACGCTCGAGCGGCGCCGGCAGGTGGTGGCGCGGTTGAACGCGGTGGTGGACGAAGGCTGCGCGCTGTGCAAGCCGGACCGGGAGCCGCCGTCGCTTGTCGCCGAGGGTGTCGTGGGCGGCGTGCTGTCGGTCATTCATACGCGCTTGCTCGCCGACTCTCCTGCCGTGGCGGTGAGTGCCAGTACAAGGGAGCGGCAGCGCGCCGCGGAGTCGCGTGGGCCTGCGCTGATCGAGCTGACTGGCCCGCTGATGAGCATGATCGTGCTGCCCTACCTTGGTCCGGCCGCGGCCCGCCAGGAGCTGGGGCGGCCCATCCCTCAACGCTCCAACCACGCCCGCAAACCGAGCGGCGACCCCTTGCGCGATGTCGGCATGCGCCTGACCTATCGCACGATCAGAACGCTACTCGCGATTGGCGCGCATCCGGGCGCGTCGAACCGGCAAGTGGGTGAAGCCTCTGGCGTTCAGGACCAGGGCCAGATCTCGAAGCTACTGGCTCGCTTGGATGGTCTTGGGCTGATCGTCAACACGGGCGAGGGGCAGCGCCGTGGTGCCACCAACGCGTGGACGCTCACCGCCAAGGGACTTGAAGTACAGAGCGCCCTTTCCACCCAGGCGCCTCGTGTCTGACGCCCTCTCAGTTTCAGACGACGGGGCGGGCGAAGCGGCGAGCAGGGGAGCCACAGAGCTTGCGTATGCTTGAGTTGTGGCCGTTTCAAGCATCGCGTTCGCATCGTCGCTAGACAGCGCCGGAGCGACGGCCGCGGCGGGTTCGTTCTTCGAGCGCGCGGCGGCGCGCGACGTGCTCGCCTGGGTGCGCCTGCTGAGCGACCCGCGCGACTCGGCCGCGGTCGTGCGCGCCCTGGGGCGGCCTCCGGTCGAGCTGCGCCAGGTGGATATCGCGCGCGTGGTTCAGATCGCGCGCAAGGCCAAGCTCGACATGATCGCGGCGCTCGGGCCCGCGACCGAGGCGCCGCAGATGCCGCCCGAGGCGTGCGAGCGGATCGCTCACTTCCAGGAGCTCTATCGCGAAGCCCAGGTTGCCTTCGAGGCTCTGCGTCCGCGCCTGCAGGGCAGCCCGCGCGAGCTGGCGGCCGAGTTGACGACGGCCTCGGAGGCGCGCCTGCTCGGCGGGGAGGCGATCTCCGAGCAGCATGCCCAGACCCTGGAGCAGACGCTGGAGTTGATGCGCGAGGAGGTGCTCGGCGGGGCGATCCGGATCGCGGGGCGCCTCGGCGAGCTGCGCCTTGACACCGACCTGGACATCTCCCATGGCGTGGTGCGCTACCTGGAGCTGGTCAAGCTAGCCGCGCTGAAGGAGCGGCCCGTGGGACAGAGTGTCAAGGAGGCGCTGGCAGACATCAACCAGCGTCTGCTGGCGGCGTGCACGCCCCTGCAGCGTGAGATCTTCCAGACCTCGACCCTCGATGAAACCCTGCTCGCCGAGGAGCGGGGCGAGCTGGAGGGACAGGAAGATTCCTCGCGCCCGGTTGTGACCTCTGGGATTCCAAGCGCATTCGCGCGTCGCGAGGAACCCTCCCTGCAAGCCTTCCTGCCCCGTCGCGGCGAGGGCTTGGTGCTGTCGGCTTCGGATATCGATACCTACAGGGCGTGCCCACTGCGCTACAAGTTCGGGCGGGTCCTGAAGATCCCCTCAGAGCAGACCTTGCACCAGCGCTTCGGCATCGCTGTGCACCAGGTCCTGGAGCGCTACCACGCCGCCGAACACACGACGGTGGGACAGATGATGGAGTTGTTTGAGACGTGCTGGCGGCGCGGCGGATTCGGCGAGAGCGATAAGGAGCGCGAATTGCACAGCAAGGCGCGCGCGGCGCTCGTGCTCTATCACAAGCACCTGGAGGCCCACGAGGCCGAGCCGGTCTGGTTCGAGCGCTCGTTCTCCTTCAAGCTCGGTCCCCACCACTTGCGGGGACGCGTGGACCGCGTGGACAAGCTGCCCGACGGTAACTACGAGATGATCGACTACAAGACAGGGCACCCCCGGACCGTGGAGCAGCTCAAGGACGACGTGCAGCTATCGCTGTACGCGGTGGGGGCTAGGGAGTCGTGGCAGGTAGAGGCCGAGAAGCTTTCTTACTACTACGTGCTTGACGACCTCAAGGTGCCTGTCCCAAGTGCGGAGATGGACGGAGACTGGATCGCCAGGGTCGTCGCCGAGGTTGGCGAAGCGATCATGGCCCAACGTTTCGAGCCGACACCTTCGCCGAGCGTGTGCGGGCTGTGCGACTACCGCATCGCCTGCCCGGCGTGGGAGAGATAACTCGCGACAGACGCGTTCCCGGCAGACCACTTGACAACTTGCGTCGCCTTGGTATATAGTGGCTACGTGTTCGTATCCGTCAAGGGTACGGCGTACATAAGGTCGGGTTTTGGGTCGGTCTCTGTGGCCGGCAGCGTAAACGTTTGACGGGGACCTTGGGAGAGGGACCGGGTCGCTTCTGAGAGGGAGTTGTATTTCGCGTGGTTTCTTTGGGGAATAGCGTCGTTGAGAGTCCGTGTGTCTCTGATGGGTCCGTTATAGGACGCGTCAGCGTCGCTGACGCGTCTCTCTCTCTCTCTCTCTCTCTCTCTCTGCGCTTCAACGCGTAACCCCCTCCGTCCGGCCTGGCGGCCGGCCGGGATCCCCCGTGAGGGGGAAGGGGAATGTGCGGCCGCTAGCCGCGAGCCAGACCGTCGTTCGAGCCGGCTGTACGGGCCGGCTTGGTCTTCTGCGTCGCGATTGTGGCGCTTCATGTTCTTTTGCCGCTGTGGGCTTGGTGCTCAGGGTGGGTTTTGCCTGTCCCCCGTATGGGGGATTGTGCCCGCGGTCCCGCGGGTTTCGTGTGGATCGTTCTTGGAGGAGGGGTTGTGTCTATAGGTGTTCGTAAGCCGGTCCTGCCGGTCATGGTTGTGTGTTGTGTTTTGGTGGGTTGGCTTGTGTGGAGTGCTGTGCCTGCGTTGGCGGTGGCTCCTGAAACGCCTGAAGTGTCGGTGGAAGCGCTTGTTCCGTCTACGACGGCTGTCGTTAATGGTGTTTTGAACCCGGGTGTTGAAGGTGCTCCGGGCACTTATGAACTGGGCACGTACGAATTCCTTTATAAGCAGGGTAAAGCAGGGTGTGTAGGGGAAGGCAAAGCACCCGCATCGCCTGGCATATCATTGGGTGCGGGTAAAGAAGCCGTCAGCGAAACGCTTCAGGGTCTGTCGCCGGATACCGAATACTCGGTGTGCTTGCTCATTCGCAATGGGATCAAAGGCGAACAGGCCCTCAGCACACCAGCTACGTTCACGACTTCGTCATCGCTTGAAGCTCCCGTGACGAAGGAACCCGCGAGCGCTGTCACGGCTACGACGGCCACGTTTGAAGGGGAGTTGAACCCCGGTGGTGCTACCGGCCGTTTGAGCTACCAGCTGGACTACAACACTAACGGCACTTGTAAGGTCGTCAAAGCATCTCCTGAAGAACCGCCTTTCCAACAGAACACGGCGCCTGTCGAAGTCGCGGAAGCCAGGCAGTTCCAGATACCCTCAGTCGAAGCCGCGGAACTGGAACCGAATGAGGACTATACGTTCTGCCTGGTCGCGACGAACACGTTTGGGGAACAGGCTCAGGGCAATGAAGTGTCGGTGTTGACCGGACATCAGGCACCTGCGATCGCCGGCGCATCGGTCGCGAACATCACTTCGACCAGCGCGACAGTCAACGCCGAAATCTATCCGCATGGGGAAGTCACGACCTATCGTGTGGAGTACGGGCCCACCAGCACGTATGGGTCTAGTACGCCCGAAGTGAGCGTCAGTGCGCAACATGGGCCAGCTGGTATCCAAGTACAGTTGACGGGCCTGGCACCCAATAGCGAATACCACTATCGGATCATCACGACCGACAGCACTGGTAGCGAACAGTCCCCTGACGCGACGTTTACGACAAGCGAAACGGCTATTGCCGGTAGCCAGGGTCTGCCTGATGACCGGGCTTATGAAATGGTCACTCCGCCGGAGAATGAGAATGCAGATGTTTATGTACCGGAAGCTTTGCCTAGGACCTATAGTGAAAACGTGGAAGGGATTCCTACAAGGCGTTTGTTCCAGGTGTCGGCTGATGGGTCTTCTGTGGCGTATGAGGGTGAACCTACTTCTGGTGGAGGCAATGGGGAGGACGGGAACGGGCTAGGTAACCAGTTTTTGGCTAAACGCCTGGCAAGTGGGTGGGTTACTAATAGTATTCAGCCGGGGGGACTCTTTGCCACTTACTATCAGGGGTTTTCTAGCGATCTATCCGCTGGAATAATCTTGTCAGGCACTCCGGCGGAACCAGAAAACGCGCCGCTTTCGCCAGAAGCGCTTGGCGAAGGCTATAGTGTTCTCTACGAGCGTGCGACGAGTAGCGATCTCTATCAGCCACTTTTTACCAATAATGTTCACCCGAACAGACCTGCAAATGCAAAAAAAGGTTGGACTCAATTCGAAGCTAGTGGTGTAGTGGGTGGCGCAAGCGGCGAAGCACCTGTTTTTGCTGGAGGGTCGTCGGATTATAATGATGCTTTGTTTGAGGCTAATGATGCGTTGCTTGCTGGTAATGGTGCGCTTGAAATGGAACTCGAGAATGACGTGAAGCAAGAGATCGCCGAGCAAGGGATCGCCGAAGGCCGAGAACACGATGAAAACTATTTGTATTACTCGGTTGAGGGCAAGCTGAATTTGGTTGATGTGTCCCCTGAAGGGAGGGTGGTGCCCGGTGCGACGTTTGGTGCACCACCACTTGACAAACCGGGATTCAATGACCCTAATTTTCGAGGGGCGATCTCTGCGGATGGTAGGCGTGTGTATTGGTCGAGCATTGAATCGCTGTATACCGGGGAACAGATACGCAATGTTACTGCAGAGCGGCCTATCCGCATTTATCTGCGTGAAAATCCTGGAGAGCCGCAGAGCCCGATCGTGGATGGTAAATGCAGTGTTGTGGGTGATGCGTGTACGGTTGTGGTGTCTGATGGTGAAGCGCGGTATTGGGCGTCGGCTGCGGATGGTCGCTACGCGTTCTATACGGAAGGTGGCGAACTTTATCGTTTCAACGCGGAACCGGAAGCCGGTGGCGTGTCTCGTGAAGCTTTGACTGGTGGTCATGGTGCGGGTGTGGTTGGTGTGCTCGGGGTGAGCGAAGATGGCGAAGATGTTTATTTCGCGGCGAAGGGTGCGCTTGCGCCTGGGGCTACCGTCCAGGCATGCGAAGCTGGAACCGGGTGCAATCTTTATCTTTTGGATAAAGGCCAGATTCGGTTTGTGGCGAAGCTTTCGGGTGGAGACGGGTATGAAATCCCAGTGGGCGAGCATGGCGACCCTAGTGAATCTGGTGATTGGATTGGTGGTTTGGCTAAGACCAGGTCTTTTGTGACTAGTAATGGTGAAAGTCTGGTGTTCATGTCGAGCGAGTCGTTGGGCGTGACTGGTTATCCGGATGGGTATCCGAATAATGGTGCTGAAGAGGTGTACGTGTATGAGGCGGGATCGAACAGTTTGTTTTGTGCATCGTGCGGTTCGACGCGGGAAGGCGCCTCTGGATATCTACCGGTCAGCTGGAGCGACACGCGTCTTCCGCAATTGATCAGTGAGGACGGTGATCGCGTGTTCTTCGACTCCAGCTCATCGTTGGCCCCACAGGCCACGAATGGTAAGCAGAATGTGTATGAGTGGGAGCACGAAGGGTCCGGTACTTGCACGACAGCATCGGCTGTGAATGGTGGGTGCGTGTACTTGCTGTCTGGTGGCTCGAGCGTGTCGGCTTCGTGGTTGGTAGGCGCGAGTGAAAGCGGCAATGACGTGTTCTTGGTGACGCGCGCACAGTTGGTTCCCGAAGATCAGAACGAAGCGTTCGATCTTTATGACGTGAGGGTGGATGGTGCGAAACCTGTGTCTCCGCCGCAGTGCACGGGTACTGGTTGTCAGGGTGTTCCTGCGCCACCACCGACGTTCGCGACGCCGTCGAGCGTCACGTTCGAAGGCGTCGGTAACTTCACGGCTCCCACGATCACGGTGGTCAAAGCGAAGGCTAAGTCGCTATCGCGAGCACAAAAGCTGACTGGCGCGTTGAAAGAGTGTCGCAAGAAGCCCAAGCGTAAGCGAGCAATATGCGAAGCGCAGGCGAGAAAACACTACGGGTCATCAAAGAACGCTCATAAGAGTATGGGGACAGCAGTCAAGGGGAGGAAATAATGTTGAAGCGTATCGTGCTGTCTGTCCTTGTTGTTTGCGGGCTAGCTTTGATGTTCGCGTCTTTGGCGGTGGCTGATAGTCCTGCGCCTGGTTATGAGGTGATCGGACGTTTTGGCCCGACGAACCTCCCTCCCGGGGGTATCGGCGTCCTATCCTTGTACGTTTATAATCTTGGTGGTGCGCAGGGAAGCGAAGGCCCAACAGTAACGGATACGCTCCCATCAGGATTGGAAGCTGTAAACGAAGTGGAAGTGGTGTACAAAGAACAGTGGGCAAAGCTGTCTGCGGGATGCTCAGAAGGAACAACAGTCACTTGTCAAATGGCGCCAATTGGAGTGAGCGGAGAACCAGCTCTGCTCACGATTCCTGTGCGTGTGTCGGCGAATCCGTCGAGTGAACCGGATCGTGTGAGCGTGAGTGGTGGTGGCGCTTTGAATGTCACAAATGCGACCGTTCCTGTGCATTATGGTACGGGACCAGCACCTTTCGGTCTCGTTAATGCGGATGCGTGGGTTACCAATGCTGATGGTACGATAGATACGCAGGCCGGTTCGCACCCGTATGCGATCACGGTAGCGTTTGAGCCGGCCAGTGTAGGTGTTGGTAACGGTCATGAAAGGCCTAGTGGTGGCGAACCGCGATTCATTAATGTGAGCCTCCCACCAGGGATCGTCGGCGAACCCGGTGCGGTACCAAAGTGTACCCGCGTAGAACTAGAGAACGAGGGGTTTTGTCGCCCCGACAGTCAGATCGGTGAAGATCTTGCTTCGATATCGGGCTCAGGGGTTAGTTTTGATTGGCCAGTGTTCAATATGGTGCCACCGCCAGGTATCGCTGCTGAGTTCGCGTTCACATTCGACGGTAACGTCAACGTGTTCATCGATGCCCGCGTGCGTAGTGGTGGGGACTATGGTATTACCGAGCACGCTAACGTTCCCGAGCGCAAGATCGTGTGGAACACCACCACGATCTGGGGCAATCCAAGCGAACACCACACAGGAGCCCCAAACAAACCATTGTTGTCGTTGCCGACAGCGTGCGGGGGACCAGGCCGTGAACCCGGCGAAAACAAGTTCAGCTTTGAAGAGGTCGGAGCATGGCAGAACGAAAGCCTGAACAGTGCACCATTCGAAGTTCCGTGGCACAACAATGAAAACACTCCAGTCGCGATCACTGGTTGCGAAAAGCTCAAGCATTTCACGCCATATGTGAAACTAGCTCCAGACACCAGCTTCTCAGACACCCCAGCAGGCCTAACGGCGACCGTCAAGGTCCCCCAAGGACTGAACCCAGAAGGACTGGCTACCCCCGGTTTGAAGGAAACAACAGTCGTACTACCGGAAGGGGTAGCGATCAATCCAGGACAAGCCACTGGTCTAGCGGCATGTCAACCATGGCAGGAGAACATCGGTGGTCCTGAAGCAGAAAAGGAAACGATGGACGGGCCACCATCATGCCCCTCGGCGTCGAAGGTAGGAACAGATGAAATCTCAACGCCTCTGTTGCCGGGTCGTTTGAAAGGCAGCGTGTATGTCCTGCAGTCCAATCCCCCGAACCTGCAGTTGTTGGTCGCGGCTGAAGGCGAAGGAGTGTATTTGAAGCTGATCGGCACAGTGCATTTGAATGAACAGACGGGTCAGATAACGACCACATTCAAGGGCACTCCACAAGACCCGGGAACACCTGACGCTCCCCTAAACGAATTCGTGTTGAGCTTCAGTGGTGGTGCGCAAGCAGCGCTTGTGACACCACAGTTCTGTGGGGTGTATACCGCGACAGCGGACTTTACGCCATGGACTACACCGTTGACGGCTGATGCGCTATCGGAAAGCAACTTCCAGATCACCGCCGGTCCAGGCGGCAGCAGTGTGTCTAACTGCACTGGACCACTACCGTTCACGCCGACAATGACCGCTGGTGCTACGACAGACCAGGCGGGTGGCTATACGGATTTCACGATGTTGCTGTCGCGTAACGATGGGCAGCAGCACATCGAAAAACTACAGTTCAAGACACCAGAGGGACTACTGGGCATGATCGCCAAAGTCCCCCTCTGTGGGGAACCACAAGCAGCCACAGGAACCTGCTCGAGCGCATCACAGATAGGACATACGGTTGCTGAGGTCGGACCCGGCCCGTACCCGTTCGTGTTGCCGGAGCCTGGTGCTCCACCAGCCCCGATCTATCTGACGGGCCCGTATGAGGGCGCACCGTTCGGTCTGTCTATCGCGGTGCCGATAGTCGCCGGCCCATTCAACCTCGGCACCGAAGTGGTCAGAGCAAAGATCGAAGTAGACCCGCATACATCGCAGTTGACGATCTCAACGACGGCGTTCCCAAAGACCGTGAAGGGCATACCAACTGATATTCGCGAGATAGACGCCGTGATCGACCGTCCAGAATTCATGTTCAACCCAACGAGCTGTAACCCCATGAGCTTCTCCGGCACTGCCTATAGCTTTGAAGGAGCGACGGCGCCGGTATCGAGCCATTTCCAGATGGGTTCGTGTCGCAGCCTCGCGTTCCAACCCAACTTCAAAGTCTCAACCTCAGGGAAAACATCACGAGCGAACGGGGCGAGCCTGACCGCGAAGATCGTATACCCCACAGGGAACCTCGGAGCGAACCAAGCATCCTCCCAATCGAATATCGAGTCGGTCAAGGTAGACCTACCAAAGCAACTCCCGTCGAGATTGACGACATTGCAGAAGGCATGCTCGGCGAAGGTGTTCGAAGCTAACCCAGCTAACTGTCCACCAGCATCGATCGTCGGTCACGCTAAGGCAATCACGCCGGTCCTACCCGTTCCAATCGAAGGACCAACATATTTCGTGAGTCATGCTGGGGAAGAATTCCCCTCGCTGATCGCGGTGCTGCAGGGTTATGGCGTGACTGTCGATCTTGTCGGCTCGACATTCATCAATAACAAAACGAACATCACTAGCAGTACGTTCAAGAACGTGCCCGACGTCCCGATCGCCAGTTTCGAACTGAGCTTGCCCCAAGGCAAATACTCAGCCCTCGCCGCGAACGGGAACCTCTGCAAGAGCAAACTCACAATGCCCACAGCATTCACAGGCCAGGACGGCGCAGTACTCCACCAAACCACGCCGATAAGCGTCACAGGCTGCGCGAAGGCCAAGCCCAAGAAAAAGACCAAGGAGAAGGGTAAGAACCCGTCCATCAAGCACAAGCGAAAGAAATGAGATGTTGGCTAGCGGCAAGAGGCCGACGAGGAGGGCGGCGTCAAATGGCATAGTGCCCGAGCGGGGCACCCGGCCCGTGACCACCAGCGCCGGGGGTCACACGAGCAGCGCGGAGCGCATGCGTGAGATCCAGCGGGCACGGATTCTCGCAGCGATGATCGAGGTCTCCGTCGAGCGAGGCGCGGGCGGCGCGAGTGTGGCTCATGTGGTGGAACGTGCGGGGGTCTCGCGCCGTACGTTCTATGAGCTGTTCGAGGACAGCGAAGACTGCTTCCTCGCGGCGTTCGAGGTTGGCGTCGGCCGCGCGTCGAGGTACGTGCTCGATGGTTACGACGCTCGTGCGCCGTGGGCTGAGCGGATCGGGAGCGCTCTTGCGGGCCTGCTCTCGTTCCTCGATGCGGAGCGGGATCTCGGGCAGCTCCTGATCGTCGGATCGATGGGCGCTGGCGCCAAGGCACTGGAACGTCGCCGGCAGTTGCTTGCGCAGATGGGCAGCTTCGTCGACGAAGGGCGCGCTCAATCCAAGGCGGGCGCGGAGCTACCGCCGCTAGCCGCTGAGGGCATCGTCGGCGGCGTGTTGTCGGTCTTGCACTCGCGGCTACTCGAACCCGACGCCGCTTCGCCTGTCCCCGAACGGGGGCTGCTCGAGCTGGCTGCCCCCTTGACGAGCATGATCGTGCTGCCCTACCTCGGCCCCGCCGCCGCGCGCAAGGAGCTAGCTCGCCCCGTCCCCAAACCGCCACACGTAAACCGCGCTGAGCGCAACCCGCTGGGCGAACTTGACATGAGGCTGACCTATCGCACGGTCCGTGTGCTGATGGCGATCGCCGCCCAGCCTGGCTCATCCAACCGCGTGGTTGCCGACGCGGCTGAGGTCACCGACCAGGGCCAGATGTCCAAGCTGCTCGCGCGCCTGAGCGATGTCGGCCTGATCGAGAACACCGGCGGTGGCGCCGCTCGCGGAGAACCCAACGCCTGGACCCTGACGGGGAAGGGCTGGCAAGTACAAGGAGCGATCACCGAGCAAACCCCAGGCTCTACTCCGGACTATCCCTGCCAAAGCCCGCACAGGGGCACCGCGGCAAGCCGATCTCCGAACGGCAAAGTGCGCTCGCCCGTGTAGAGCACGACACCGGCCTTGAAGCGCGGGCCGAGCTTGTTGCGCAGGTGGCGTAGTCCCGCGAAGTCTCTTACCTTGACCGTGGCGGCGCTCTTGATCTCCACTCCAGCGACCTCCCCGCTGCGCAGCTCGAGCACGACATCCACCTCGCGCTGCTGGCTGTCTCGGTAGTGGAACAGCGAGGGTTCGAGTTCCGACCAGTCGCTTTGGCGCAGCAGCTCCATCGCGGCGAACGTCTCAAAGATCGGGCCGGCGAGGGTCGCGTCCTGAGCGAGTCGATCGGGGTTGGCGTTGATGAGGTGGGTGAGTAGCCCCGTGTCCGTCACATAGAGCTTCGGCGTCTTCACCTGGCGCTTGCCGAGGTTTGTGTACCAGGGTGGCAAGCGCTTGATGAGAAAGAGGTCTTCGAGGATCTTCGCGTGGGCTGTCGTCGTCTTGTGGTCGAGCCCGAGTTCGGCGCCCATGCCGCGGGCGCTGGCGAGTGACCCCGAGCGGGCGGCTACGACGCTCAGCAGACGCCCGATGTCGGCCGCGTCGCGTACGCGAGCTACGTCGCCGACATCCCGCCCCAGGATCGAGGTCATATAGCTCGCAAAGAAACGGGAGTGTGTGCTCGCGGTGCGTGCCCGGGCGTCGGGAAAGCCGCCTGCCGCCACGCGCTGCGCGTAAGCTGCCCTCCCCACCTCCGCGCCTTCGATCTGAGGCGGCTCGCCGGCGAACAGTCGCTCGATAAAGCGCTCGAAGGATCCTTCCAGCTCGCCCTGGGAGAACGGCCACAGGTTGATGTAGTCGACGCGACCCGGAAGCGCGTCGGCGATGGTGGGCAGCGTGATGACGTTGGCCGATCCCGTCAGCAGGAACTGCCCGCGATCGTTGCGGGTGTCAAGACGCGCCTTGATTGCGAGCATCAGGTCAGGTGCCCGCTGGATCTCATCAATCACGGCTGGACCCGAGAGCGTCGCGATGAAGCCGGTCGGGTCCTCCAGCGCGGACCGTCGCGTGCCCTCGTCATCGAGCGTCACATAGGCGGCCGGATGCTCGTGGCTAGCTATCTCCTTGGCGAGTGTGCTCTTGCCCACCTGTCGTGCGCCGAGCAGGCACACGGCCCGGCTGGCCGACAGAGCTTCGACGACAAGGGGCCTGACGTGTCGCTCGATCAGGTTGGGCATAGGCATATAGCCTACAAAACCCTACGGACAATGGGGAGTAAGAGACCTTGCGAATGGGGAGTAAGGCACCTTGCAAATGGGGAATAGGAGGCCGTGCAGATGGGGAATATGCCCTCGATCCGTCGCGCGTGTGAGCAAGTCTGTATGCATAAGGCGGTCCGGAAGCTGGCGTTATGCTGGGCTTTAGGCTTGGCAACTACGGTGTTTGCTGCATGGAGGGACGCATCAAGATGGTTGGGGGACACAAGGGCACGCGCATCGCCGTGCCTGCTCTGTCGCTGATCGCGCTCGCTCTGCTCGCGGGCTGCGGTGGCGGCGGGTCCTCGACCACCACCGCCTCGGTCCCCGTATCCCCCGCCTCGGCGCCGCTGCAGGGCGCCGCCGACACCTCCAAGGTCGACGCCGTCGCGTATGTCGCGGGCACACCGATCTCCAAGGCGAGCTATAAGCATTGGCTCGCGGTCGAGACAGCGCTCGGCGCGACCGGCTCGCCGAGCCATCAGGCGCTCGGCTTTCTGATTACCTCCCAGTGGGTGCTGGGCGAGGCGGCGGCTCGCCACGTGAGCGTCTCCGAAGCCGAAGTCAAGCAGCGCTACACCCAGCTGGTGCATCAGAGCTTTCCAAAGGCGGGCACGCTGCAGAAGTACCTCGCCAAATCGCAACAGACCGAAGCTGACCTGTTGGCACGCATCAAGGTCGAACTGCTGGCCGCGCGGATCGCCGAAAAGGTGACGGCCGGCAAGAGCGGCTCGCAGCGCAGCGCGCTGCTGACCGCGTTTGAGAATAACTTCCACGCACACTGGAAGGGCTACACAAGCTGCGACTCAGGCTACGTGATGGAAGACTGCAAGCAGTACAAAGGCAAGTCCGAAGACCTGACTGCCTCCAGCTCTCGCGCCTCCTCCTCGAGCTCCGCAGGCTCCTCTTCTTCTTCCGCCTCCAGCTCGGCGGCGGCGAGCGGCAACGGCGAGGTTTACACCGCGCCCGGCGCCTTCTCGCTCTCGAGTTCCGCCTTCGAACGCAACGGCGCGCTCCCGGCGCAATACACGTGCACGGGTGCCGGCATCTCACCGCCCTTGTCGTGGACGAAAGTGCCCGCGAAAACCGCCGAACTGTTCTTGTTCGCGATCGCCGAGGGTCCCGGTGGCTCTGGCGGCGGCGGCATCCGCTGGGTGGTCGGCGGGATCGACCCAAGCTCGACCGGTGTTGCGGCCGGCCAGACCCCGCCGGGCGGGATTGTGGGTACCAACACGGCTGGTAAGGCCGCCTATAGCGCGGTGTGCCCGCCGAAGGGCAAGAGCGAAACGGTTGAGTTCGTGATGTATGCGCTCTCCAAAAAGCTGCCGCTCTCGACCGGCTTCCAGCCGACGAAGGCCGAGGGCGAATATGGCTCCAAGAAACTCACGTTGGGCCAGGCTGCCGTCAACTACGCGATCGCCACGGGGCCCTAGCTCTCGATTCCGCGCTGGCGCAGGAAGCGCTGGAATTCGCGCGCCAGCAGGTCCCCGGAGGGTAGATCGCCAGGGCCGAGCGCATCCTGCTCGCTCTCGGCCGCACGCTGCTCTAGGCGCTCCACAAAGGCCTGAATATCGGGGTCGGATTGCACCGCGAGCCCGACCTGATGCTCGTACTCGCCGGCGGCCTGCTCGAGCTCTGAGACATCCACGGACACGCCGACGAGCAGCTCCAGCTTGCGCAACAAAGCCAGTGCCGCCTTCGGACTCGACGCCGCGGCGACGTAGTGGGGCACGCTCGCCCACACGCTTGCCGACGGTAGGCCGGCCTGCCCGCACGCGGCGTGCAGCACACCGACGATCCCGGTGGGACCTTCGTAGCTGCTCGCTTTCAACCCCAGTCGCTGCATCATCGCCGGATCGGAGGCGAAGCCTGTCATCGCCACCGGGTGGGAGTGAGGTACGTCGGCGAGCAGTCCTCCGAGCGTGACAACCAGCTGCACGTCGAGTGCTTCCACTAGATCGACGATCAGCGCGCTGAAGGAGCGCCAGCGCATCGAGGGCTCGGTGCCCTGCACGATCACAAGGTCGCGGTGAGCGCGTGGGGCGCGCGCCTCGAAAATCTCGACCGACGGCCAGGAGATGACGCGCGCCTGACTCTCGTCGATTTGGACGTGCGGGCGGTTGGCCTGGAAGTCGTAGAACTCCTCGGAGTCGATCCGCGCGAAGCGCTCGGCATCGAGCGAGCGCGCCAGGAACGCCGTTGCCGCACTCGCCGCATCGCCCGCGTCGTTCCAGCCCTGAAACGAGCACACCATCGCGGGCGCCCGAAGGCCGTCGGGGCGTCGATCCCAGATCAATGGCTGCATCCGACCCACCGTACATCATGGGCAACCAATGTCCGTCGAGATCGATGCAAGCGAGGCACCCGCGGGCCCGCTCGGAGAGCCGCTCACAGCGTCCGGAGGCCCGCCCGTGTCGCCGGCCGCACACGACACGATCGCCACCCTGCGCGAGGGCGATGCGGTGGATGGCGTGTTTGCGTGCGTGCGCAAGGAGCGCTTGATGTCGCGCTCGGGCGCTCCCTACCTGACGGTGCAATTGCGCGACGGCTCCGGCACGGTCACGGGCCGCGTGTTTCGCGACGCCGACCTGCATGCCGGGCGCTTCGAGCGCGGTGACATCGTGCGCGTGCGCGGACGCGTCGAGCGTTTTCGCGATGAGATGCAGATCGCGCTGGAGCGGATCGCGCGCGTCGAGCTGTCCGAGGAGGAGGCCGCGCGCTTCCTACCCGTGTCGCGCCGGGACCTCGATGAGCTGGACGGCTTCATCGAGCACCTTGCCCGCGAGGTGTATGACCCGGGGCTAAAAGCTTTGCTTGACAACATTCTCGGCGACCATGACCTGCGCGCCGCGCTGCGCCGCGCGCCCTGCTCGCTGCCCGACTCGGGCACCGGTCGCTCTGGTGCTCGCGCGGGCGCCCATCACGCGTTCGTCGGCGGCCTACTGGAGCACACGGTGGCTGTCGCGACCTTGGCCGTCGAGCTGTGCGCGGTGCATCCGCGACTCGACCGCGACCTGCTGTTGTGCGCCGCGCTCGTGCACGACCTCGGCAAGACGCGCGAATATGCCTATGGGGCTGAGATAGTGCGCACCGAGGAGGGCCGCATGTTGGGTCACGTCGAGCTGGGGCTGCGCTTGATCGCCGCGCACGCCCCACCCTCGCTCGGCATGCAACGGCGCATGGCGCTCGAGCACTGCGTGCTCGCTCACCACGGCGGAGAGAGCGGTGGCCCGCAGCGCTTCGCCTCCGCGGAGGCACTCGCATTGCAGCGTCTGAACGCGCTCGACGCGGGCGTAAAGGGCGCTTTCGAGCACGGTCTCGGCCGCTGAATTTCGCGCCGCGTCTCGTGCGCGCGTATGTGCGCGCGTGGATCTGGCTCCCGCATCCGGTGAGAAACGGCGTCGGCGGGTCAAGTGTGGGGCTGCGAATGCCGATCACAACAGGGTGGGGGACCAACCCAGATCAACCGGTGCGTCCGTAAGCGAGCTCTCGCCTCCACGAGCAGGCGCGGGCGTGACGGCGACTGCCGTCGCCCACTCTCGTCCGATCCAGGGTGACGCGCTCACCCAGGCCCTCGGTGAGGGCCGCCCCGGCCGCTTGATCGGCGACGTGGTCGTGGACCTCGGTTTCGCCACGCGCGAGCGAGTCGAGGAGGCCGTTGAGATCGCTCGTGCCCAGCGCAAGCCGACGGGTCAGATACTGGTCGAGCAGGGCATCCTGCGCCACGACCAGCTGGCCCGCGTGGTCGCGGACCGCTATGGCCTGGACTACATCGACCTGTCCGTGTATGAGCTGGACATGGGTGCGGTCAACCTGATCGATATGGAGGCAATCCGCCGCTACCAGGCGGTGCCGGTTGGATTCCTGGAAGACGGCACGCTGCTGCTGGCGATGGCCGATCCGACGAACGTGCTGACGGTGGACGACATCGCGATGCTGACGGGCCGGCGCGTGCGCTCGGCCTCGGCCTCGATTGAGGACCTGAACATTTTGATCACGCGCCTTTCGCGCGTTGAGCAGTCTGTCGAAGGGCTGGTCGAGGATGACGCCCAGCCAGAGCCTGAATTCACGATGGACGAGGGCGAGAAGGACGCACCGGTCATCAAGCTCGTGCACTCGATCATCGCCGACGCGATCGAGCAGGGCGCCTCGGATATCCACATCGATCCGGGCGAGGGCGACATGCATGTGCTGTTGCGCATCGACGGGGTGCTATCGCAGACCGCGACGCTGAAGCGCTCGATGGCCAACAACATCATTTCCCGCATCAAGATCATGTCCGAGATGGACATCTCCGAGCGACGCATTCCTCAGGACGGGCGCTTCGCGCTGACGGTCAGTGGCCGGCGTGTGGACGTACGCGTCACGACATTGCCGCTGGTGTATGGCGAGGGTGCCTATCTGCGCATCCTCGACAAGGGTGCCGCCGTGCGCGGCCTGGAGTCGCTGGGGATGCAGCGCACCGAGCAGGACCGCTTCGCCTATGCGATCGGCCGGCCGAATGGCGCGGTGCTTGTGACCGGTCCGACGGGCAGCGGCAAGTCAACGACCCTGTATGCGGCGCTTGGTGCCGTCAACGATGGCACTCGTTCGATCCTCACGATCGAGGATCCGGTCGAGTCGCGGATCGCGGGGGTCAAGCAGATGCAGGTCGCGCCGAAGGCGGGCATGACGTTCGCGGGTGGACTACGCGCGATGCTGCGCGCCGACCCCGACGTGATCATGGTGGGAGAGATCCGCGACCGCGAAACCGCACACATCGCGGTCGAGGCAGCGCTCACCGGCCACCTCGTGCTCTCGACGCTTCACACACGCGACGCCCCGAGCGCCCTCGGTCGCCTGATCGACATGGGCATCGAGCCGTTCTTGATCTCCTCCGCGATCGATTGCATCATCGCCCAGCGGCTCGTGCGAATGCTGTGTCCGCACTGCAAGCAGCCGAGCAAAGCGCCGGAGTCGCTGCTGGCCGATTATGGGCTGTATGGGTCAGAGGCGTATGAGCCGGTTGGCTGCTCGCGCTGCACTTCCACCGGCTATCGCGGCCGGATCGGCATCTATGAGGCGATGTCGGTGACCGAGGAGGTGCGCGCGCTGGTACTCAGCCGCGCATCGGTCGACGAGATCGCCGCGGCCGCCGAGGGCCAGGGGATGCGCCGCCTGCGTGACGATGGCATCGCTAAGGTGCGCGCCGGTCAAACCTCGATCGCGGAGATCGAGCGGATGACCACGACGATGATTTAGGTCTCAGGTACCGGCGGGATCAGCAGCAGGACTTCCAATGGCCCGCGTGGGAATGCTTCGACGGTAAACGAGTAGGTGCGGTAGCGCACCCCGTTGTAGGAGACTTCGCCGTGCGCGGGCACGTTCGTCGGGGCGGGGCTAGTGCTGCTCACTATTTGTTCGCTGTCTTGGTGTAGGAACACGAGCGCGCCGGTGAAGCGGTGCGTGAGGATCACGTAGCCGAGATCGTCCTGGACCGACAGTTGGAAGTGGCCGACGACGTGTCCGCTTGCGTCGCGCACGTCGCCTCGTGTCGGGGCCAGCACGTGCGGTCCGCCCACGTCGACCACGAGCTTTTCACCGAGCGTGGCGCGCACGCGCACCACATGCAATGTGCCTTTGAAGAAAGCGTCGATGACCGTGGTCGCGGCGGCAGGGTTGTCTGTCGCGACCGCTTGCTGGAAGGCGCGCGAGTGTTCGAAGTCGTGCACGACGAGCTGGGTCGCGGCCCCGGACTGCTCCTCGCGGTAGATCTTCCTGGCTGTCTGCCCGATCGTGTTTGTAGCTGTTTCGGCGGGTGTCGGGGCGCATTCGGAGGCGAGCGGGACTGGCGCCAGCACGTAGGTGCGCAGCGCGCGGTCGGGAAAGCCTGTGCCGGCGAACGAGTAGACGGCGTAGCGCTTGCCGCGGAAGACGATCTGGCCGTGGTTGGGGAGACTGCTCGGGCCGGGGCTCTCCGAGCCGCCAAGCCAGCGGGTGCCCGAGCGCCCGAACACTTGTGCTCCGGCGATCGCATAGACAGTGCTGGCGTAGCCGTACATGCCCTCCTCAGAGGCTGTGACCGTGCCGATCTGAAGGCCGGCCGCGTCTCGCAGCGGTGTGCTGACGGGGGCGATGCCATTGGCGGTGCCGTATTCAGCGACTACGCGCTGTCCGACGGTGACGCGTACGCGCACCAGCTGGCCGCGTAGGAGCGGCGCGATAGCCGCCCGTATGGCCTTTGCGCGGTCCGTTTCGACGGCGGCGATCACGCTCGGCGCGCTCGCCACGCGTTCGGCCGCCGGCAATGCGATGCGCCCGCCCGCGATCTCGTGGTAGATGCTTTCGGCGACCCTGCCGAGTGCCCTTGCCGTCGCATCGGCGCACGCGGGTGGGGCCAGCTGGGCGGCGATCGGTGTGGCGGTCGATCCATCGGCGCTGGTGCCCGCGCCGCAGCCGATTAGGGTGAGCACCGGCAGGGTCGCGAGCGCTAGCGCCGCGAGCAGGATGCGGGCCGGACGGCGCCAAGCTGGCCGCCGTCCGGCCGTGGAGTCGATAGCCCGCATACATGCGCAGGCTATCTCCTCGCGTGTGCCCTATTTCTTCTTGGCTTTGCCCTGTGCGGTTTTCTTGGTGGCTTTGCCGTCCTTGCCTTTCTTGTGCTTACCCGCCTTGCCCTTCGATGGCAGTGGGGTCACAGGGTCCAGTCGTGTGCCGCCGGCGTAGCCAGTGGTCGGGCAATGGAGCGGGCGGCCAAGGTCGAACGGACCCGAGATCGCCTGTGTCGTTACGCCCTTTTCGACGTAGATGTCGGTGACGCTCAGCAGCGGATCGACACGCGGTTCGGCGCATAGGGTGCTGCCGATCGCGAACTGTCCGGTAACGGTCTCCCAGCCGGCCTTGGTCGAACCCTCGCAGTTATCCGCCCACCCCGGCAATTCGCCGCCGCAGGTAAACGTGTCCGATAGCGCTTGGTTGGTCGCGTTGCTTGTTACGAGCGGTGCTGGCTCAAAGCCGGTCACGGGGATGTTGGTCTCCAGCTGATAGCCCGTGATCGGGCCGTTGCAATAGAACGTGTAGCGAACCTGGTGTTCTTCGCTTCCCAGTTCGGGTGTGCCCTGCGATATGTGTCCGATGCAGTTCAGGTCGTTCGGACTGCCTTCGGCCGGCGCTTCTTCTGCGTGCGCCGAGGCGACCATCGCCAGCGACAGGGCAATCGTGCCCAGGATCGCGACGAGCCACAGGGAAGCTCGATGGTGGACGGGTCGATGTGTATACAACGGGGATCTCCGTTCGTTCGTTGACATGAAGGCGGGGTTTCAGCCGCCGGTTTGCGGCGCTACTCCACGCCGCGGTTGTTCTGCCGATGCGGCCTGGGCCGCCTTCTTGGCCGTGGTGGCTGCACTGGCCGCCTTGCCACTTGTTCCGTAGACCGTCGCGCCAAAAGACACGGTGCTCTGGTCGCCTGAATGGCCCAAGGGGAGTACTCCGAGGAGCAGCGAGAGGCTCTTCAGGAGCGAGAAGTCGTTGAAGCTTTCCGACACGTGCGCGCCGCTGTGCACAAATGGCGAGAGCAGCAGCGCGCCGACTGGCTGGGCGGCCCCGCTCGCGGGAGTCGAGGGCGGTGAGCTGTCGGGCACGATCACGATCAGTCCTTCCTTGCTGTAGGCGCTGGTCGCGAGGATCTCGGGCACGACTTCCTTTAGGAAGCTGTCGGCGGGTGTGAGTCCGGCGGGCGCTCCCGGTGCGCACGGAGTGCTCGAGCCGTCGTTGCATGCGGAGGGCACGATCCAGCTGAGGCTCGGCGTGTTCGCGGGTGTCGCGAGGCTCCCCTGCAGCTGCGTGAGATCGACGTCGTTACTCGCGCATGCGCCTTCGCCGAGCAGCGAGTCGAAGTAGACGAAGGGGTTGCGGTAGGTGAGGTAAGGGTCCCCCGGTGCGGGTGTGTGGTTGGGATCGACAGTCCCCAGTTCGGGGTGGCGGCAGGTGACTCCGCCGGCGGGCGCCGTGCCCGGGGCCGCGGCTGTCTGAGTTGCGCTCTGCGTGCTGGTCGGTGTCGATGTAGGGCTCTCGCCGCTCGTCGCTGGCGTGCCCGGGGTCGTGGCGCCCTGTGTGCCGCTCGTCCCAGTGGGGGCGGGGACAGCGGGGTCTTGATCCATGTCCTGCACATATGCCTTCCACGTCAGGCTCGCGTCGGTCAGCTCGTCGACGAGCGTCTTCACCCCCGCCGGATACACGCAGCCGACGCCCTCGGCCAGGCCTGTCGTCGCATTGACGGTGGGCGGCTGCAGTTCGCTGTAGGTGGGGCAGTTTTGTTCGGTGTCGAGGTTCACGCCCTGTCCGGAGAGCAGCGCGATCCCATTGCCCAAGGCGCTGCTGGTGCTGAGCGTGTAGTCGCTCAGCAGTGTTCCCTTGGGCACGAGTTGCTTGGCCAGGTAGGGGTCGGCGCCAGGGTCTGCCAGCGCCGCTCTGAAGCTCGTGCCCGACAGCGCGATCACCCAAATGTGCTTGACGGGAGGCAGTTTGATCGGGGTGCCGGGCGAGGGTTTTTCGCTTTTGCCAGAACCGGTGGAGGAGCCTTCGGAGCTTTCCGAAGACGGTGTGCTCGCGGAGGATTCGCTCGGGGGCGAGCTTTCCGAGGATGCTGGGGTCGGGGTTGCTTTCGAGGCAGCTTTGTTGGGTTCGCTCGGCGCGCTCGGGGGCGGCGCGGATTCGCTTGCTGTTGGGCTCGCCGAGCTTGTGGGAGCGCCTGTTGGCGGGCTGGCGTCTGAGCGCGCTATCAGCGCCGCGACGGCTCGCTGTGCCAGCATGGCGGCGTCGGCGGGCGAACCCGAGGGGCTCGGCCCGAGCGCTGCGCCGGCGACCATGCCAACGGCAAGCACGCCGGCTGCAAGGGCTCCCACGAGCCGGCGTGACGGTGCAGGTGCGCCGGACCCGCCTTCGCCGGACGTAACCGACGTCTCGAGCTGTGCTCCAGTCGGAGACACCGGCTTCCAAAACGCCGTGAAGTCGATACGCGCGGGACCACGCCTGGCGCCGCACTGCAAGCAGTAGCGCTGGTCCTCGACAAGCATCGCTCCGCAGCTTGCGCACTGGTCGGCGGAGATGCCGGGAACGCTGGTGCTTGTCGGATTATGTGGGTTCTGTGGGGTCATCGTCGTGTCGTGTGGGTGGCGTCTTTTGCCCGGGTGCGCTCCTTACGGCGGTCTGTCGTGTTCGGGGCCAAGACGGTCATCCTCATAAAATAGCTAATCCTGATCTTATTTATGCAGAATATGCTAGGCTGGCCGAAATCAAGCTGTCAACCATTCGAACGGAGACCCCAGTCAAATGCACCGATCTCGCCGTGTCGCCGCCTTCCTCGCGGCGATATTCACGCTCTCGATAGCGCTCCCGGCGCTCGCGCTCGCGACGGGCACGATCACGATCAGCGGGGCCACCGCATCGGCGCCCCTGGTCCAGCTGCTCGCACAAAAGTACGAGAAGCTCAACAAAAAGGTCAAGATCAAAATCACCCAGGGCGGCACGCAGGTAGGCATCAATGACGTTGCCGCCGGACGCGTGTCGATTGCCGACGTCTCGCGCGATCCGCTGCCGACCGATCCCGCGGGACTCGACTTCTACCCGGTCGCCAAGTATTACCTCTGCGTCGTGACCAACAGCGCCAACACGCTGTCCAGTCTCACACAGGCGCAGGTGGAATCGATCTTCACTGGCAAGACCCGCGAATGGTCAAAGGTGTCTGGCTCCAAAGCCAGCGGCCCGATCGACATCATCAGTCGTAACTCCACAGCGGGCACGCTCAGCAACTTCACGACGCTCCTGATGGGTGGCAAGAAAGTGTCAACGCTTGCAAGCGAAGAGTCCTCTGAGGGACTACAGCGTCAGGCGATCGAAAAAGATCCCAACTCGATCGGCTTCCTCTCCGGGTACTTCGCCAGCAAAGGCGTCAACGATGTCGCCTTCAACGGCGTCGGCTGCACATTGGCCAACGCAACTTCCGGAAGCTACGCGGGTGTCGCGCGCTTCTATGAGGTGACGAAGGGCAAAGCTACCGGTGCCGCCTCGGCGTTCATCGGCTGGATCGAGAACAGCGCGGCGGCGCAGAAGATCATCTCAACGCAATGGATCTCCCTCAAGTAGGCAATCCACCGACCAGCAACCGACCGATCCGTCCGTTGACGCGCTTGCCTGTGCCCCGTTGGGTGCGTCAACCGTGGTCTGACCGCCGCGCCGAGCTCACGCTCGGCGCGGTGTCGTTGCTGGCTGGCCTGGCCATCGCCGCGATGGTGGTGTTCGTCGCGGTTCATGCGTGGCCGACGTTCCAGCACAACGGCCTGAGCTGGCTCGGCTCGGGTGGGAACCTCGACCGTCAGCTGCAGCGAATGACCGAAACGAGCGTGCATCCGCCTGCCTCCGCTTATCACGTGCGGGCGTGGCCGATCATCTACGGCACAGTGCTGACTACGACGTTTGCACTGGTCATTGCGCTGCCGCTCGCGCTGCTCTCCTCGATCTTCATCGTCGAGTTCGCGCCGGTGTGGTTGCGGGGCGCAATGATCCCGGTCGTGCGCCTGCTCGCCTCGGTGCCGTCGGTGATCTATGGGCTGATCGGGATTCTCGTGCTGGTGCCGTTCGTCGGCAACCATCTGATCACGATCCCGGAGAAGACCTCGGTGCAGAACACGGTCGAGCTGACAGGCGGCAGCCTGCTCGTTGTGTCGGTGATTCTCGCCGTGATGATCACCCCGATCATGGTCGCGCTGATAAGCGCCGCGCTTGCCGGCGTACCAGCCTCATGGCGCGAGGGGGCGATGGCGCTCGGCGTGCATCGTCTGCGCGCCACACTGGCGGTCAGCCTCAAGGCGATCCGTCCGGCGATCGTCGCCGCCACGGCGCTCGCGTGTGCACGTGCGCTCGGCGAGGTGATCGTCGTCTCGATGGTCGCAGGCGACGTGTCGTTCGCCCCGAGTTTCGCGCATGGACCGCTGATCTTCCTGTTCGAGCCGCTACGCACGCTCGGCAGCGCGATCGTCGATAACCGCGAAGCCTTCTTCGGTGGGGCACCGGCACTGAGCGCGACGCTGTATGCGTTTGCGCTGCTGCTGTTGCTCTCCGCCATCGCGCTGTCGCTCGGTGCCTACCTCATCAAGTTGCCCTTGCGCAAGTACCAGCTGCGATGAGCAACATCGACACCACACATCTCCCTTGGATTCTCCAATGAACGCGTTCGCCTCCCCATTCTCAGCCGAGCCGACCGAGGCGCCGCGCCCAAGTCGCGGTCGCGGTTCCTCAATGCGGGAATGGCGCCTGCTCGACCGCGCGATCTACCTCGCGGCGTGGGCCGCCGGGCTCGGATTGTGCCTGGTGACGGGTGCGATAGTCGTGTATATGGGCGTGCGCGGCATTCAATATCTGCGCCCGGAGTTGCTTGGTACCAGGCCGCGGATCGCCGAAGACGGGTCCGTCTCCGGCGGTTTCCTGGACCCGCTGATCGGTACCGCGGTATTGACAGCGATCGGGGTCGCGATCGCCCTGCCGGTCGGTGTGTGCAGCGCCGTGTGGATCGTTGAGTACGGTCGTCCGTCGTGGCTGGCGCGGCTGGTGGAGTCCTCGATCGAGATCGTCGCGGGCACGCCTGACATCGTGATCGCGATCTTTGGACTGGCGATCTTCGAGCTGAGCTTCATGGGCCCGCTCTCGAGTACCTCGGAAACCGGCGTGGTGCTGGGTCGCTCGTTCATCGCGGCGGGCACGATGATGTCGATGATCGCGCTGCCGCCACTGTATGCGGCCACTCGCGACGGCCTGCAGGCAGTGCCAGCGCACATGCGCGAGGCGGCGTTCGCGCTGGGCAAGACGCGCATCGCGACCATCCGCCGGGTGCTGCTGCCCAGCGTGCGCACCAACATTGCCACGGGCACGACGCTCGGCATCAGCCGCATCGTCGGCGACACCGCGATCGTGCTGATTCTGCTGGCCGCGTCGCTGCGCAACGAACCGGCTGGCTCGATCCCGATACTCAGCTTTCTGCGCGGCACGGGCTCCACGTTGACCAGCTACGTGTACGACAACTCGCCCGCCGGCGAAGGCAAGTCGCCCAACAACGCCTACGCGGCTGCGTTCGTGCTGTTGCTGTTCATCCTCCTGCTCAACTGGGTCGTCGGACGGATCAGCAGCGCCCACGCGCGCAACAGCGGCTTCGACCAGGGATCTCGGCTTTGACAAAGCTACTATTGATGACTAACCTGATTAGTCCGATGGAGAATATGTCCGATGAGCACCGATAAGACATTGCTGGCTCCCTGGAGCCCACTTGACGCGGCCTGGCCCGAGCACGCGGCCACGCCCGTGCGCGCGGGCGGTAGGCCCGATTCGATCGTGCCACCGGCACCCGACTCGATCCTCCCGCCTGGACCGCAACCGGCAAGCGCAAACGCAGTAGTGCCGCCGGTGCGCACGATCGTGCTCGACCGTGCCCCCACTGCGGTTGCGCCCCCCCAGCAGCGCGAGGCGATCCGTTCCGCGCTCACGGCTCAGGGCCCCGAGCGGTTGAGCCTGCGCGACGTGAGCATCCACTACGGCGAGCATCGCGCCGTCAACTCGGTATCGCTGTCGATCCACCAGGGCGAGGTGCTCGCGCTGATCGGCCCGTCCGGCTGTGGCAAGACGAGCCTCTTGCGCACGCTCAACCGGCTCACCGAGCTGACGCCGAGTGCCTCGCGCTCCGGAGAGATACTGCTCGACGGCCAAGACGTGCACGCGCTGCGCGACACCACGCTGCGCTCGCGCGTGGCGATGGTCTTTCAGCAGCCCAACCCGTTTCCGATGTCGATCTTCGACAACGTCGCGTTTGCACTGCGCGAACAGTCGCGCAAGAAGCCGCGCCGACGCGAGCTGGAGCCGCTGGTCGTGGACGCGCTGCGTCGCGCCGGGCTCTACGACGAGCTTGGCGGCGACCTCGACCGCCCCGCCCTGCGCCTCTCCGGCGGTCAGCAACAGCGGCTATGCATTGCGCGCGCGATCGCGATACGCCCCGAGGTGCTGTTGATGGACGAGCCGTGCAGCGCGCTTGACCCGATCTCAACCGGGGTGATCGAGGAGCTGATCCATGAGCTGCGCCGCGATCTGGCCGTGGTGATCGTCACGCACAACCTCGGCCAGGCTCAGCGCGTGGCCGACAAGGTCGCGTTTATGTATCTCGGCGACCTGGTTGAGTATGGAACCGCGGCTCAGGTGTTCGAGGAGCCGCGCGCAGTGCGCACGCGTGACTACGTGCGCGGCGCCTTCGGGTAGCGGACTGCCGTGAACGTCTATCCGATCCAGAGTCAGCCCGAGGGCGACGGGGCCAAGTGCCCCAACTGTGGCGCCCCCGTCGCGGCTGACCAGCGCTACTGCCTAGCGTGCGGTCAGCCATGTGCACCGGTGCGCCTTGCGTTCCTCGATGTGCTGCAGGCCGAAAACGAGCTGCGCGTAGCGCCGATCGCCATCTCGCCGCCTACCACCGGATACCTGCCGTCGGTTCCCCAGGACGACGGTGCGATCAGCTGGTTGCGCCGCTACTCCGGCCTATTCGGCTTGCTCGCAGTGCTCCTGATCGCAGGTCTGATCGGACTGCTGGTGGGTCACTGGCTGGCGCCGTCCAAAGCGCCATCGGCGTCGGTCGTAAAGATCGAAGGCAACTTCCCAGCCTCTGCCGCCGCGGTCCCCACCACGACCACGCCGAGCGGCTCCTCGTCCTCCTCTGGCACAGCGACGACGAGCAAAACGGCCGCGGCTGCCGAAGCAAAGGAAGTTAAAGAAGTGAAAGAAGCAGAAACTGCCAAGGCAAAGCCGAAGCCGGCGAGCAAACCAGGCGCCGCCACGCTGCAGAAACTAAAGAGCTCCAACGGCAAACAGCACCAGAACGAAATCGCAAAACTGACCGAAGGTGACAAACCGATCGAAACGGGCGGCTGATGACTGACGTTGCCCCAGTGCCGAGCGGCTCGCTTGCCGCACTCCGGACCCGTCGCCTGCAACTCGCCGAACAAGTCGCCGGACTTACCTGGGACCTTGGCGGGCTCACCTACGAGATGGCGGTGCGCGACCACTATCGCCTGGACGTGCTCACCCGCCGAGCCGCCGAGCTGCAGAAGGCCGACGCCGAGTTGGGTGAGGTGGAACGCCTACTCGGCGCCGCCGAGGCAGGCGTGCACGGCCAATGCCGCTCTTGCGGTGCCGTCCACAGTCGCGGAGCCGCCTACTGCTGGCACTGCGGCGCGGGATTGCTCCAGGAGGCGCGCCCGAGCGTAGTGGCGCAGGAGAAGGTTTCAGGTACGCCGTCGGGCTGAGCCGTCGGAGTTCACTATGCGCACAACCAGGCTTGCCTTCGCGGTCGCCAGTCTGCTCGTAGCGACGAGCATCCCCGCTCTTGCAAGGGCGCCCTCCGACACTCCCGCCGCGGCACGAGCATCCGCCGCCGCCCCCCACGAAGCCGGCTGTCAGATATTCCCGGCGAGCAATCCGCTCAACCAGGAAATAGCTCATGCCCCCGTTAATCCCAACTCCGCGAAGTACATCGCAAGCATCGGCCTCACGGCGCACCTGCACGCCGACTTCGGCTCGAACCCGAGCTACGGCATCCCTTACACGATCGTCGGGGCGCACCAGCCCAAGGTTCCCGTCCGCTTCGAATACAGCGAAGAATCCGACCCCGGCCCTTACCCGATACCGCCGAATGCGCCCGTGGAGGGTGCAGGCGAAGAAGGCGATCGGCACGTGCTTGTATTGCAGCAGGGAACGTGCAAGCTGTATGAGATGTACGCCGCCAGGCGCAGTGGAGCGGGTTGGTTGGCTGGCTCGGGCGCCGTGTTCGATCTGCACAGCAACAGGTTGCGCCCAGAAGGCTGGACATCCGCCGATGCCGCCGGGCTGCCCATCTTCCCTTTGCTCGCGCGCTACCCCGAGGTCCGCGCCGGGCAGATCGATCATGCCCTGCGCGTCACCGTCCCCGCTACCCAGCGCGGCTACATCCATCCTGCCATCCACTTTGCTTCAGATAGCTCCGACCCGAACCTTCCGCCGATGGGGTTGCGCTTGCGCCTAAAAGCGAGCTACAGCCTCGCCGGATTTCATGGGCAGGCGCTTGTCGTGATGCGTGCGCTCAAGCGCTACGGTCTGATTGTCGCCGATAACGGTTCGCCTTGGTACATCACGGGAGCTCCCAATCCAGGCTGGAGAGAAGAAAATCTCGACCAGCTCAAGCGCGTCCCCGGTTCGGCGTTTGAAGCGGTCAGCAGCGGGCCGATCTTGCACCGAGGGTAGCGAAGCCTTTGGCGCTACTCGCTCGACGCCGGGTCGCGCTGTGCGAAGGCGTCTTGCGCTGAGGTTGCCGCTGCTGCCTGGGCGGGCGGCTGGGCTGGAGCTTGCGTTGGCACAGGCGGAAGCGTCGGCTGGGATTGCTGCTGGTTGGGGGCTGAGTCGTGGCCGTCGCCGCTGATCGACTGCTTGAACTCGCGCATGCCGGTGCCGAGCGAGCGGCCGATCTCGGGTAGGCGCTTGGCGCCGAACAGCAGCAGCACTACCACGACCAGCAGGGCCAGATGGACGGGATTATCGAGTCCCATACGTTCAGTCTAGGCGCTATCGGCCGAAGTTGGGTTATTTCTGTGCGAGCTCGGTCTTTGTGGAGGATCGGCGTCCTTTGGTTCGCCCATCGCCTTGCGCACCAGCTGGATCGCGACGAGCACCATCAACAGCGAAAAGCCGACGCGCAACACCGCTCCCGATAGCGCGTTGGCGAGTGCCACGCCTGCTCCTGCACCCACGAGCGAGAGTAGGCCCATCGTCAACGCGTCCTTGCGCCGCACGTTGCCATACCCGTCCTGCTTGATCGTGCCGACCATCGCCACAGGGATGATCGCAAGCAGCGAGGTGGCCTCCGCCTGGTGCTGGCCGAGGCCGAGCAGTATCACGAGCCCGGGCACGAACAGCACTCCGCCGCCGACCCCTAGCAGTCCGGCGACGATGCCCGCACACAATCCGATAGCGAGGAGGCCGATCACTGCGCCGGCCGTTCGTACGCGTGAGCCTGTGGCGTCTCTTCGCAGATCATTGCGCCAGTAGCTCCACTGCACTCGCCACCAGCACGAGTGCGAACAACAGCGAGATCGAGCGGGTCGCGAGGCGCTGCTGTAGCCAGGTGCCGATCAGCACGCCGCCCACGGCGGGAATTCCGATCAGCACCGCGTCGAGCACGTGCACGTTGCCGTACGCGCTCTGCGTCGCGGCTGCAAAGCCTGCGATGAACACGATTGCCGCGAGCGAGGTACCGGTCGCCTCGCGCGGCCCGTAGCCAAGCCACAACACGAGCAAGGGCACCATGACCGTGCCGCCGCCAACCCCGAACAGACCGCTGAACACACCGGCGGCGGTGCCGATCGCGGCCAGCTTCAGCGTTCTTTGGCCGCTCGGATCGAGCTTCGTGTCAGTCGTCATGCGCAGGATGTGACCGGTCCGCCGTCACGGGTCGCCATACTAAAGGTCGTGTCACCCGCTGCCACCCTTGTGGAGGCGCTAGAGCCGCTCCGCTCCGATCCAACCCATGCAGCCGTGCTGCTCGATATCGACGGCACGCTTGCCCCGATCGTCCGTCATGCGGACGACGCGCACGTACCCGAGGCCACGCGCACGCTGTTGATCGAGATATCCAAGCGCTACCGCCTGGTGGGGTGTGTCAGTGGCCGCCGCGCCGCGATCGCGCGTCAGATCGTGGCGATTGGCAGCATCGCCTACATCGGCAATCACGGCGGCGAGCTGCTGCGACCCGGTGCCACCCGCCCCGAGCTCGACCCCGACCTGACAGCCTGGTCGGAGCGGATACGCGAGTTCGCACGACGTATCTACACGCCCGAGTATCAGCGTGCGCGTGTGCGCAGCGAGGACAAGGAAGCAATCGCCGCTTTCCACTGGCGTGGAGCCCCCGACGAGCACGCCGCTGCTGCGCTCGTGCGCGATATCGCCGAGCGTGCCGAGCACGAGGGCTTCGCGGTGCACTGGGGTCGCAAGGTACTGGAGGTGCGCCCCCCGATCAGGCTCGACAAGGGCATTGGCGTGAGCGCTCTGCTCACGGGCAGCGAGGCGCGCAATAACGGGTCTCCGATCACTCGTGCTGTGTATGTCGGCGACGACACCACGGATATCGACGCGTTCCTCGCCCTGCGTGCCCTTGTTGGGGCTGGCACGCTCGCGCTTGCCGTGTGTGTCGCGGTCGGCTCGGAGGAGACACCGCCAGAGCTCCTCGAGCAGGCGGACATGACCATCGACGGGCAGAGCGGAGTGCGCGGTCTGCTCGAGGCATTGCTGTGAGCGCTCTCCCCGCATCCTGCCGTCCATCGCGTCGCGCCCAGCGCTGACGCGACACGAGGCGTGCACTTCGTCGACTTTCTCAGGGCAACTGTCCTGCTCAGCGCCGCCGCCGCCACAGCGCTTGCGATCGTCACCGTCCTGTCCGCCGCGCCGTCCTCAGGTTCGAATGTGGTGCCGATCTCCGTCGGCTGGTGGGTGCTCGCGACCGCGGTCGGGCTGTGGCTCGGGCGTCGCGCCGAGGTTCACCCGCCGATTGCGCGCCTGTTGCGCGAGGCACGCTCAAGCACTGCGCTGCCGGAATATCGTCCGGGCGCCACGCTGTTGAACCGGCTGTGGCCCCTGCTGCTGTTCACCGTGCTCGCGGGCGGTCTCGCGTTCTTCGCTCCCCAAATCTCCGGCATCGGCGCCGGTTTCGCGATCATGCTGGCTCTGTGGTGGCGGCGCCAGGACGCGGCCGTGGCGGCGATCGAGGAGCGTGACGGGGCGCGCTTTCACGTACTGCGCACCTCCCCATTGCGCGCGATTTCGCTGGGACGCACCCCTGGATTCAAGGCGCTGCGCCCGGAACGCATCGATGGCGCCACCACCTAGCGCGCTCGACGTCCTGATCGTCTCGCTCGCCTCCACCGCCGGGTTGCGCGCCGCCGACGAGGAGTTGCTTGCCTCCCTGCGCCGCGTCGGCGCGAACGCGCAGATCGCGCACGCCGAGCCGCCCCCGTCGGTGCGCACGCTGATGCTTACCGACCTGGGCTGGGCGCGTGCGGCTCGCCGTGCGGCGCGTGCGGAGCTGGCTCGCACCCGGCCGCGGGCGCTGATCTACTCGACGACCACTGCCGCACTGTTGTGGCCGCAGCCAGGCGTGATCCGCTTCGATGCGCCCGCGGCGGCCAACAGGCCTGGGCGCCACGGTCTGTGGCAGCGCGTCGTTGAGCGCCGGCGCTTGCGCGAAGCGCCGCTACTGCTCCCCCAGAGCGAGGGTGCTCTGCGCGAGGTCCCGGCGGGCGTGCTCGACTCGCGCTCGCCCGGCAGCGCCCTGGTGCTGCCAGTGCCGGTCGAGCCGCTGGGGGGTGAATCGCACAAGACACGCGACATAGCCGCGATCGCCTACGCGGCCAACCCTGCCAAGAAGGGGCTCGCAACGATGCTTGATGCCTGGCGGCGGGCAGCCAGGCCCGGGGAAGAGCTGGTGGTGGCCGGCGTGTCGGAGAGCGGTCTTCGCGCGCTCGGCTATGCGCTTCCAGTGCCAGGGGTGCGTGTTGCCGGTCTACTCGCCCCCGAGCGCTACCGCGCGCTGCTGCGCCGCGCACGTACGTATGTGTGCGCCGCCGACCGCGAGGACTACGGCATTGCGCAGCTGGAGGCGCTCGCCGAGGGTTGTGTGCTCGTGACCACGCCCTCGCCCGGCCCCTATGTGGCACTGCCGATCGCGCGCCAGCTCGACGCGCGTCTCGTCGGCGAGGACCTCGCTTCGTGCCTGCGCGTCGCACTCGACGATCCCGTGCCCGACTACGCCGCTCGCGCACAGCTGGCGCTTGCGCCCTTCCGGCGTGCCGCGGTCGATCGGATCGTCGCCGAGCAATTGCTGCCGAGGCTGCTCGGCGACCGGTTATAACTAGAAACTTAGCGTCCACTTACCCCGATTTCACTAGTATTTGGAACCAAACCGGATTAGACTCGGGTGGTGGCCGCCACCGCCAAGGCTCAATCCCAACCACGTGCGCGCGTTCGCCAGCAGGTGTACTTCTCGCGCTGGAGCGCCTGCGCCTGGGGTGCCATCGGCGTAACGGCGGCCTTCCTCGGCATCACCTGCTGGTGGCTCACACAGGACCGCACCATCCCCATCTACGACGCGGGCGATCATCTGGAAGTGGCGATCTATTTCCACCACCAGCTCCAGCTGGGTCACCTGCTCGAGCCGTTCAACAACGTCTCGCAATACCCGCCCTTGGTACATGTCGTCGGCGCCCTTGCGATGTTCCTCGGCGGTGTGAATCTCGCCACGCCGATCATCGCCGAGAATCTCGTGTTTGTGTCACTGCTGGCGCTCGGTTGCTACAAGACGGGGCAGCTGCTGTTTGACTCGCGAGCTGGGCTGCTCGCCGTGATCTTTGTGCTCGGCTCGCCTCTGTTGATCGCCCAGTTTCACGTGTTCATGCTCGACGCGCCCGAGACCGCGGTGGTCGCTGTTTCAATCTGGTTGTTGCTCGCGAGCGAGGACTTCAGTCGTACCCGCCTCGCCGCCTGGGCTGGCCTAGCGATCGCTGCCGGTCTGCTCGTAAAGGTGCAGTTCCCGTTTTTCCTAGCCGGCATCGTCATAACGGCGCTTGCACTTGGAGGATGGCGACATTGGCGCGGTATAGCCGCGTTTGCCGCGGTCGCGCTGATCGTCGGAGCGCCGTGGTATATCGACCATCTCTCTGAGTTCAGCACGATCGCCAACCTCGCCGGCGCAAACTCGGGCGCTGCGGCCGGAAACGTCCCGCCCACGTTCTCTTTTGCGAACCTCACTTGGTACTTCTGGAGCACGCTCAACTCGCAGCTGCTCGCGCCGCTGTTCGCGCTCGTTCTCGCCGGTATGGCTTGGACAATCCACACGGTGTGGCGTCGAGGCGAGCGCTGGCAACCACGGCTGGAGTTCCTGCTCGGCGGGTTTGTAGCGTGGCTTGCGATAACGCTCACACCGCACCACGACATTCGTTACGACATGCCGCTGATGCCCTACCTGGCAGTTGTTGCCACCGGCTGGATCGTGTACATGCCGCGCGTTCCCCGCCTGACCCTTGCCGCCGTGCTCGTGTTCGCCGTCGCCGCAAACACCCTTGCAACCAGCTTTGGTGTGGGCAAACAAGTCGAAGTCAAGCTGGTTGACTCTCCACCGGCGACAGAGGCCGACCCGGACCGCGTGGTGCTGTATTCGAACGCTGGGTTTCTCGTAGCGGGGCCGCAACGCGACGGCGACGTGCCGGGACTGCTGGGCGTCCTGCGACGCGAAGGTGTCGAAGTCGTGACGTTTAGTCTCGACCAGAGCGAGGCGCCGGATTTCTCCTTCGAAGGGCTCGGACCACTTGTGACGATCGCCAAAATGCAACCGTCCTTCGCGACGAGCTTGGTTAGCACCGCATCGAAGGTCGTGGCGCTCGTCCACTTACCGATTTCACCAAACCTTCCACCAACATGTACGACGTTGAGTGACGGCACCGGCGTGTGGGTGCTGCGCCTAAACCCCGCGGGCAAGGTTCAGCTGTACTGCCCCTATCGCAGTCCTCAGTACTACTGAGTGCTGCGCCCGGCGCGCTTGCGCAACTCGGCAAATTGCACCCACGGGAGCGTGTTGGCGACATCCCCCGCTCCTAGCCACGCGCGCCGCGCGGTTGCGATTCCCCAGCGCATCACGTCAAAGCGCTCCACGCTGTGGGCGTCGGAGTCGATCAATATGCGCGCTCCGGCTTGTGCTGCTGCACGTGCGTGCACATCGTTGAGGTCGCGGCGGTCGGGGTTGGCGTTGATCTCGAGCATCGTTCCGGTGCGCGCCGCCGCGTCAATCAGCGCGTGTACGTCGAGCGCGTATGGTTCGCGTCGCTCGATCAGTCGCCCCGTGGGATGACCAATCGCGTCGACCAGAGGATGCTCGACGGCGGCGATCATGCGCTCGGTCATCGCTTGCTCGCTCATGCCAAAGGAGGTGTGGACACTTGCGATCACCCAGTCGAGCTGGCCGAGCAACTCATCCTCATAGTCAAGCGAGCCGTCGGGCAAGATGTTTACCTCGCTGCCCGCCAGTACCCTGATTCCCTCGATATTTGCGTCGGTTTCGCGCACGCGCTCGATCTGGTGGCGCAGTTCCTCGGGGCTCACATCGTCGCCGAACCCGTGCGTGGCGGAGTGATCGGTGATTGCCACATATTCGTAGCCGCGATCGCGTGCCGCGAGTGCCATCTCCTCGATCGTGTTGCGCCCGTCGGAGGCCACGGTGTGACAGTGCAAGTCGCCTCTTATGTCTCCGATTTCGATCAATCTCGGGAGCGCTGCGTCCCCCTCGAGCGCTGCCGCCAGCTCGCCGCGGTTCTCGCGCAGCTCCGGCTCGATGTATGCGAGGCCGAGCAGCGCATACACCTCCTGCTCGCTTGCGCAGGTCGCGGTACTGGTCGTGCTGTCGCTATCGACGCCGTACTCGGATACGTGCAGGCCCTTGCGTACGGCCATTTCTCGCAGCGCGGCGTTGTGCTTACCCGAGCCTGTGAAGTGCTGGAGCAAGTTGCCGCGTTGGTTCGGCCTTGCGATGCGCAAATCGACGCTCACGCCCGAATGGGTGTGGGCCTTGGCGCCCGCCTTGCCGGCCGAGGCGACGCTCTCGATCTCCGGCAGCGTCGCGAGGCTCTTGGCAAGCGTCACTGGCTTGCGCGTCAGCGCGACCAGGTCGATGTCCTTCACGCTGTCGGCCATGCGTCGTGCCGAGCCGGCGAGGAGCACCTCTGTTGGCTCCCCGGCACGCTCGCGTAGACCCGCGGCGAGCGCTTCGCCGAGCTCGAGCGCCTTCGGCAGTAGCAGTCGCCGACTCGCGCCGGTATCGGGGTCATTGTCGAGCTTCTCGAGTGCTTCAAGCACTCCGGTCTCAAACTTCGCTCCGAGCCCGCGCACTGTGCGCAAGCGCTGCGCCAAGGCCGCCTCGCGCAGCGCATCGAGTGAGTCGATGCCCAGCTCGGAGTGCAGCAGTCGCGCGCGCTTGGGACCAAGCCCCGGCAGCTTCACGATCGCGATCAACCCCGCCGGGATCTTCGCGCGCAGCTTCTCCGCCGCCGGGATCGTGCCCGTTTCGATCAGCGCGAGAATCTTTTCCTGCAGCGTGTCACCGACACCGGCCAACTCGGTTGCGCGTCCCGCGCGGGCAAGCTCCGCTACCGAAACCGGCGCCTCGCGCACCGCGCGGGCGGCGGTCCGGTAGGCGAGCACGCGGTGCACGATCGCGCCGTCCAGCTCGTACAGGTCGCCAAGCTCCTCGAGTGCGTTGGCGATGGCTGTGTTGGACTGCTCGGCCACGCTCAGTTCGTCCTGAGCGCCACGATCGTGTTCGGCTCTAGCTTTAGCCGAACGCTGTGTGCGTACACGGCCAGCGAGCCGTGCACGTCAGCCGCGCTGGTCGTGGCGAGCGCGTCGGTACTCACATGCGTGCGCGAGCCTTCGACAGCGAGCACCAGCGTCACTGGATGGGTGGAGAACGAGGTCACGATTGTGCTCCTCAGAGAACCGCTGAGCATGTTCACGCTGAACACGGGCGAGTGGTTGGTGCTGGTCGAGGCGATATGACTGCCCAGTGGCAGCCAGCGGTGCAGGAACAGCAGCGCATTGCCGAGTGGCTCGCGCACGATCGTGCCGTCGGGGTTGAAGACGAACGGGTCGTAGCTCGTGCCGGCCGAGTGAAAGCGCACCTGCTGGAAGCCCGATAGCAGTGTGCCTAGCACGAAGCGCGCCGCCCACACGGCCGCCACCGGCGTGTTGGATAGCCCCGGCTTGCCGGCGCACGAGGCGCTGTTGCTCTCCGAGACGATCGCCGGCTTTTGCACGGCGCGCGCGGCTTGCACCAGCCAGGCGAGCTTTTCAACCAGGCCCACGCTGGAGTGCTCGGAAAGCAAGCGCGGCGCGGTCGCCGTCGGAGCCGAGCCGCAAGCGGTCGTCGGGTAGATGTGCGCGTCGATTTGATCGGGCGGATCTTCGCGCAACAGCACTCCGATCTGCTGCTTCCAGCCACTCCCGGCGAGGTCGGGGCCTTCGAGGCGGATCGGGCCAAGTTCGGAGCGGCGCATCTTCCATTCGCTCGCGTATTCGCTTGCCGACCACGACGGTGCGCGGAAGGCGGGCACAGTGAATTCCGGTTCGTTGGGGAGCACGTGCGCGATCGTGTAGAGGTCTGGCTCGTTGCCGAGCGAGAAGCTCAGCTGCGAGGCGGGAATCGCCTGCTCGGCCGCGGCAATCGTCTCCTGGTCATCGGCCGCGGTGGCTGTTGCGAAGTTCAGCCCGACGGTGATTTGTATGCCGGTTTCGCGGGCCAAGCAACCAAGCGTGGGCCAGAACGATGGCGGGATCGTGAAGCGCAGGGGGGCACCCGTGCCGCTCGTCCCGCTCACTCCCGCCAGGTCCTGGGAGTCCCCGCCAACGCGCAGCGAAGGCGCGCCGAGTTCGCGCAGCAGCTCGATCAGTGCGGGGCTCGGACACGGCCCGCTGCCAAGCGCGCGCTCGAGCACGGGATACTCGACCGACAGGCCGATCGGCGAGCGTTCGATCGTCGCCGAGTGCACGACCGGAGGCTTGGGGGCCTTGCTCGGGCTGGCTACCGCAGTCGCGAGCTGCGCCCCCCCGACAATCAGTCCCGCCAGGAAAGCGGCGCGCCAGCGACTCATTGGCTGTAATGATACTCAGGCAAATGTCTCGGACTTCCGCTCTACGACGGCTCGTCGTGCTGCTGGCGTGCCTCGCTCTCGGGAGTCTTGCCGCGGCTGCTAGCGCGTCCTCCACGCTCAGGCACCGGCACGCGCCCACCGCCCACCGCGCGGGTGCGCAGGCGTTTCGTTTTGGGCTGGCCGACTACGAACCGAACACGTTTGCCGACCCGCGTGTAAGGGAGCTGGGCATCAACCTCGCGCGCGACGTCGTGCCGTGGAATGCGGCGCTCAACAAGCGCGACCTCGCGCAAGTCACGGCGTGGCTGGATGCAGTCAAGCACGCTTACCACATCACGCCCTTCATAACTTTCCAGCACGCCGACAACAACAGCATCGGTCCAAGCCCGGCCCAGTTCCTGAAGGCGTTCCTGAAGTTCCGCAAGCTGTTCCCGTGGGTGACGGAGTTCTCGCCATGGGACGAGGCAACCCACGCCACCCAACCGACAGAGCACCATCCGTGGCTGGCGGCCGAGTACTACAACGTGCTCGCCGCCCACTGCCTCGGCTGCGAGATTGCCGCGCCCGACATCCTTGACTCCGATGGCAACGTCGAGGCATGGGTCGCTGCCTTCCTTGAAAAGGCGCACCCCTACCCCAAGATCTGGCCGTTTAACCCCTACAACAGTGCTGCTACCGACAACCCCGTGGCCGTCGAGAACTTCCTCGCGGCGGTTCGCGGACAGGTGTGGTTCAGCGAGGTCGGCGGCGTCGTATGGTGGCGCTTCAAAGGCACCTTGATCGATCACGGCGTGGCGTATGCGGCGAGGGTTGCCAAGAACATCTTCAGCCTCGCGCGGCTGAGCCCCAGGATTACGCGGGTCTACTACTACCACTGGCGCTCGCCAGGTACGCCAAAGAGCGCGCGCAAGGCTACCTGGGACGCGGGACTTGTCAGCGCCAATGGCGCTGCGCGCCCAGCGCTACTGGTGGTGGCCAAAGAACTCCGCCGCTCTATCCAGAAATCAATTCCAAAGCTTTTCTAGGCGCCGATTTCGAGCGTCGCGAAGTGTGCGGTGCGCATCGCGCTCCAGGAGATGGTCACGGGGCAGGCGCGCCCGGAAGCCGTCACGGTGCATGCTCCGGCGACTCGACTCGCGCCGGGGGTCAACAGTCGCGGAGTTCCTCTGCTGAGCCACACGGTCGTATGCAGCGTGGCCTTCGGAGGCACGCTCATGCTCACGCGGATGCCCGTCGCGGTCGTGCGCAATGTCCACTTCGTGGCAGCTAGCAGGCGCCCGCTCGCCCGCCGGTAGCTGCCACTCAGGGTTGCGCCGGCACCTGTGCCCTGTATTTGCCCGAAGGTGGGTGTCGCGGTCCCGCCGTGTGCGAGCCCAAGCATCCACACGCTTGACTTTCCGTGCTGGATCGGGCGTAGCGCCAGTAGGTCGTGCCAACCGCCCGAGCGACGCACCTTGACCGCGACGAGTCCCTGCGCCTCGCGCGGGTCGCCGCTGGTGGAGCGTCCGCTGAGCTCCCACCAAACCGCGCCCGCTCGACCCCACACGAGGCCGCTCGAGGCGAGGTCGTCGGCGAGCAGGCGCTTGCCATCGGCGGGCAGCGACGCTTGCGGTGCCCGCGCAGCCGGCCAGTGCTCGAGCGCGTCACAGAGTAGCCACAGCGTGAGGCCCTCGTATTGGTTCAGCGCGGCATATCCGTCCACGATCGACGGGCTCCAGTCGAGATTGAGACCCGGCACGATCGGCAGCAGGCCGTTTGACTGCAGCGGATACGCGCTCAGCAGGTAGCTGCTGGCGCGCTCGGCAAAGGCAATCCACACCGCCGAGTTTGCCGGTTCGTGCGTTGCACGCCTCACTCCGAGCGCGGCCGCCGCGGCCTGCACCCATGACTCATCGAGCGAGCGTCCCGCCAGCGAGAGCTGGCCATCGGGAGCGATCATGGCCAGTGCGTAGCGGTCGGCCTCAGCGCTCAGTCGTGCCACCGAGGAAGAGATCGCACTCGGGTCCGATTCGCCGATCAGCTGGAGCATGAACGTCGAGAACAGCTCATACGCGGGCGGCTCGGCGCCGGGATCGGACAGCTCGCGCGCGGGCCCATCGAGCGCTGGGATCGCCCGTAGTGGTGCCCCCGCGTAGGAGATGGCGAGGTTCAGGTCGGCTTCGATCTCGGCCGCGACAGACGCGCTTTCGCCTGCCAGTGTGCCCGGTTCACCGGGCACTTCATCGCTTCTCAGTAGCGCCGCGCCAGCCGCCCACACCAGGCGCCAGTTGCTGTAGCAGCCAAGTTCGGTGAGGCAGCCGGCAGCTGTGGGGGGGCCGATCTGTCCGGCGAGCAGTGCGAGCGGCACCGCGATCTGTCCCCACGCGCGTGTTGGGAACTTGCCCTCGCGCCCGTCGTGGATCGTCGCGGCAATCGCGAACAGGTTGAACGGGTCGCTTGGCACCGGCAGGGTGAGTGCCGAGTCCACAATTCGCACACCGGCGCTTTCGAGTGCGCCATCGCCCGTCTGGCGTGCGACCCTGAGCATCGTGTCGGCGAGCAGGATCACGCCGTAGTTATCGCCCGTGTCGCCGGGGTTCAGCGGGTCTTCCACGCGCCCGTCGACGGTTGTGTACGGGATCCACGCGCGCGCTACGCGAGCGATGTAGTCGCTCAGCGCCGCCGCGCTTACGAATGTATTCGCGCCTGGCGCCTGACCGCTTGCGGGCGAATTCGTCGGCGCTTGCCGGGTGCTCGCGGGTGCACTGAGACCGGATGTGGTGGTGCTCGCGCTCGGTTGTGCCGCGCGTGCACATGGCACGCAGGCAAGTAGCAGCGCGATACCCGCCCACAGTCCCCCCAGAGTCGCCAGTGGCGTTGCGCGATCCGTCAACACGCTTTAGGGTACGACGCTTGCCGACCGACGTGCCCTGGCTGATACTGCCGACCTACAACGAGGCCGAGAACATCGAAGCGATCGCGACTGCCGCTGGCGCGGTGCTCGCGAGCGCGAACGATGGCGCCTACAAGATCCTCGTCGTCGACGACGGTTCGCCTGACGGCACCGGCGAGATAGCCGACCGCTTGGCCGCCGAGCGCGAGCAGGTCGAGGTGTTGCACCGTACTGAGAAGAACGGGATCGGGCCGGCGTATCTCGCCGGCTTCCGCTACGCGCTCGACCACGGAGCCGCGTATGCGATGGAGATGGACTCCGACTTCTCCCATGACCCGGCCGATCTCGCGCGCCTGCTTGCGGCGGTCCGCGACGGTGCCGATCTCGCGCTCGGCTCACGCTATGTGCCCGGCGGCGGCGTCGTGGACTGGAGCCTATTGCGGCGCTTCATCAGCGAGGGTGGCTCCACCTATGCGCGCTGGGTGCTCGGCTTGCACGTGCGCGACCTGACGGGCGGGTTCAAGTGCTTCAAGCGCGAGGTGCTCGAAGCGATCCACTTCGACAGCGTGCGCTCCCAGGGGTATGCGTTCCAGGTCGAGCTGACCTACCGCGCGGCGCGCGCTGGTTTCAACGTGGTCGAGGTGCCGATCGTTTTCAAGGACCGCGAGCTGGGTCAGAGCAAGATGTCGTGGTGGATCGCCGCGGAGGCGATGTGGCTGGTGCCACGCCTGCGCTTCGGCCGTCAACCGCCGACGCCCGCCGCGCAAGCAGCTGCGCCCGCTGAGTCGGGGATCTGGACAGGGGTTTGACCGCATCCCTTTACTTTGTATAGTGGGTAGTAGGCGGTTGGTGAGGACGAGCCCTCAACCGTAACGAGACGGCCACCCGATAGGAGACTCCCATGGCAGGCACACTTACCGAAGTCACCGACGCCAACTTCCAGGCCGAGGTCGTCGAGTCGGAGAAGCCCGTGCTCGTCGACTTCTGGGCTCCCTGGTGCGGACCGTGCCGCGTGGTTGGCCCGGTGCTCGAGGAGATCGCATCCGAGCGCGAGGACCTGCGCATCGTAAAGTTGAACGTCGATGAGAACCAGCAAACCGCAGCGGCCTTCCAGGTGCTGTCGATTCCCACGATGATCTTGTTCAAGGGCGGGAACGCCGTCAAGACGGTTGTTGGCGCTTACCCGAAGAAGAAGATTGAGGCCGAGCTGGAGTCTGTACTCGTCGCCTGACGTTCTCGGGCTCCGCTGGGCGCACCTACAATGGGGCGCCCTGTGACCGCTCCACCGAGACATCCCCTGATACCGCCGCGCGAGGTGGACGCGCGCCAGGAGCTGCCCGAGCTCGAGCAGCAAGTGCTGGAGCGCTGGCGCGAGCGCGACGTGTTCGGCGAGTCGCTGCGCAACCGCGACGGGGCCGAGCAGTGGGTCTTCTACGAGGGCCCCCCGACCGCCAACGGTCGGCCCGGCTCGCACCATGTGCTCTCGCGCGTGTTCAAGGACATCTATCCGCGCTACAAGACGATGCGCGGCTATCGCGTGGAGCGCAAGGGTGGCTGGGACTGCCACGGGCTGCCCGTCGAGATCGCGGTCGAAGAGAAGCTCGGGATCAAGAGCAAGACCGAGATCGAGCAGTACGGGATCGAGAAGTTCAACGAACAGTGCCGCAACTCGGTATTTGAGTTCTTGGAGGAGTGGGACCGGCTGACCGAGCGGATCGGCTTCTGGGTGGACCTCGAGCACGCCTACAGGACACTTGACGAGAGCTACATCGAGTCGGTGTGGTGGGCGTTGAAGACGATCAGCGACAAGGGGCTGCTGTACGAGGGACACAAGGTGGTGCCCTACTGCTACCGCTGCGGCACGGCGCTGTCCTCGCACGAGGTGGCGCTGGGGTACAAGGATGTGGTCGATCCGTCGGTGTATGTGCGCCTGCCGATATACAGGCCGGGTGGCCCGTTGCATGAGGGCGACAAGCTTCTGATCTGGACGACAACGCCTTGGACACTGCCAGGCAATATCGCTGTGGCCGTAGGACCAGATATTGAATATGTGCGAGCAGAATTGGATGGCGAAATACTGGTCCTTGCCGAAGCACTGGTAGAGAAAGTGCTCGGAGAAGACGTAAAGATCCTTGAGCGTTTTTCTGGTCGAGACATAGTCGGGAACTGGCTCGATGGGAACTGGGTTGGACCCACTTACTCAGGCCCGATCTTCGGCAATACGCGATTCAAATTGGCTGACAAGGGCCTAGCGATTGTTGCTGGCGACTTCGTGACGACCGAGGACGGCACAGGCCTTGTGCATCTGGCCCCGGCGTTTGGAGCGGACGACTTTGATGCGACCGCAGCAGCTGGACTATTCGATCCAAGGGCCCCAGACACACTTTTCAATCCGGTCAAGTCGGATGGGACCTATAACGACACGGTTGAGCGATTTGCGAGCCGACTTGTCAAGGACCCGGCCCTGACCGAGGAGCTGATCGCGGACCTTGACACGCGCGGCCTCTTGCTCCGCCGCAGCGACTACGAGCACTCATACCCCCACTGCTGGCGCTGCGACACGCCGCTCATCTACTACGCCAAGCCCTCCTGGTACATCGCCACCTCCAAGCTGCGTGAGCGGATGATGGCCGCGAACGAGACGATCAGCTGGTACCCGCCGCACATCAAGCACGGGCGCTTCGGTGACTGGCTCTCAAACAACGTCGATTGGGCGCTCTCGCGCGAGCGCTACTGGGGGACGCCACTGCCGGTGTGGCGCTGCGACGAGGGACATACGCACGCGATCGGCTCTTTCGAGGAACTCGAGAAGCTCTCGGGTCAAGCGCTCCCCGATCATCATCGCCCCTACGTAGACGATGTCGATTTCCCCTGCCTTGAATGCAAGCGGTCGATGAAACGTGTACCTGAGGTCATCGACGTGTGGTTCGACTCGGGCTCGATGCCCTTCGCCCAGCACCATTACCCCCACGAGCACGCCCAGCAGTTCCAAAAAGAATTCCCCGCCGACTTCATCTGCGAGGCGCTCGACCAGACGCGCGGCTGGTTCTACTCGCTGCTGGCCGTCTCAACGCTGCTGTTCGACAGGTCCTCGTATGAGAACGTGGTCTGCCTCGGGCTGATCCTCGACGCCGACGGCCAGAAGATGTCGAAGTCCAAGGGCAACACCGTCGAGCCGTGGCAGGTGCTCGACAAGTACGGCGCCGATGCGTTCCGCTGGTACTTCTTCACATCCAAGCAGCCGTGGGACGGCTACCGCTTCTCCGAGGAGGCGATCGGCGAGGGCGTGCGCCTGTTCCTCAAGCAATTGTGGAGCACATATTTCTTTTACACGCTGTACGCGAACGCAAACGCTGGTGTGCTTGCCGGAGGGGTTGGGGTTGGGGCTGAGAGAGCCGGTGCGACGGGACGCGAGGCGATCGGGAGCGGAAGTTCGCCCGTCTCCGTAAGCGATCTGGATCGCTGGGCCCTATCACGCACGGCGGGAACTGCCGAAGTGGTTGCGGAGCGCCTGGACGCCTACGACGCGACAACCGCCGGGCGCGCCATCGCAGAGCTCGTGGACGACCTGTCGAACTGGTACGTGCGCCGCTCGCGCCGGCGCTTCTGGGACGGCGACGCGGCGGCATTCGCGACCTTGCGTGAGTGCCTGCTGATCGTCTCCAAGCTGCTCGCCCCCTTCTGCCCGTTCGTGGCCGATGAGATCTACGACAACCTCGACGGCACACTCGCAAGCGTGCACCTGTGCGACTTCCCCGTGGGCGATGCCATGCCGGCGCGTGACGAGTCGCTGGAGCGGGGGATGGCGATCGCGCGCGAGACCGTGCGCCTCGGTCTGGGCGCCAGAGCGCAGGCCAAGATCAAGGTGCGCCAGCCTCTGGCGGAGGCGGTTGTCGTGGCCGACGGTCGCGAGCGCGCGGCGATCGAGCAACTCGTGGAGATCGTGCGCGAGGAGCTTAACGTGCGCCAGGTGCGCTTCGTGGAGGCCGCGGACGAGCTGGGCGAGTACGAGCTCAAGGCCAACTATCGAACGCTGGGCCCGCTGTTCGGCAAAGACATGCCGCTCGCGGCCAAGGCGCTCGCGGCACTCGACCCGGCTCGCGTAGCGGCCGCTGTGCGCGGTGGTGACGGTATTGGCATCTCCGTCGGAGACCGCGAGCACACGCTCACCGAGCAGGACGTGATCCTGACGATGAAGGCACCCGAGGGCTACTCGGTCGAGCGTGAGGGCGCGCACGCCGTGGCGCTCGACTTGACGATCGACGACTCACTGCTGCGCGAGGGTCGCTCGCGCGAGATTGTGCACGCCGTGCAGAATGCCCGCAAGAGCGCTGGCCTGGAGGTCGAGGACCGCATCGAGCTGGTGTTGGACGGCGCGGCGGCACTGATGCAGGCCGCGCGCGAACATGAGGCGTATGTCAGCGGAGAGACACTAGCTGTCAGTCCGGTCTTGGGCAATGGCGATGCGGCCGCGATGGACTATCGAGAGCAGACCGAGATCGAAGGGCTGGCGCTAGAAATCGCGCTGCGCCGAGCCGAGAAGTCCTGAGCCGGCCCAACGGCCGGTCCGCCGCGAACCGTTGCGCTGTTTCTTGTGGCGCTCGCAAGGCGCTCGCGCAACATTCGCACAGCCTCTACTGGTCCCGGGCCAATCCGTGTCACGGTGCTTGCCCCGGTGTCGGGGAGCGCTTCGCGATAGTCGAGCACCAGCAGCTCGCCGCCGTACTGCCTGGCCGCATACACGAGCCGTCCGATCCTCTCCAGCGACTCGCAGCGCCCGCCAAGGATTAGTGCGCTCGGAGACAGCGCACGCAGTGCACTGCCCACACGTGTGCTGTCCAGGTCGACAGGCAGAGTCAACACACGCAGGCCCGCGCGCCTGGCGCACAACTCGAGCGCCTGCACATACAGCGCGTCCATGCTCAGCGGCCTGCTCGCGTCGAAGATCAGCACGCCCTCATCGCGCGTGGCCGGCGGCGCGACACGCTGGGCGGCCGCTAGCCAGCCGGTGGCGTAGCGCCACGCAAAGCAAGCTTCGGGCCCGCCCGCCCACGAGCCGGCGGCCATGCTCTCCACGGCCGGCAACAGCACGGTCTCGACTGTGCGCTCCACCGAGCGCACCGCCATGCTCTCCTCCATCAAGCGGTTGGCCTGCTCCTCGCCGAACGCGACAAACGTCGAGCGCAGCCGCGCCGGTGTGGAGGGACCCTCGCCGCGCTCGCGCACCACCGATATTGCCGAGGAGATGTCGCCTGTCTCCGAGAACGCCTGCTTGAGCGCCTCGATCTCGGCCAGCTCGAACTGACGGTGACCGCCCTCGGTGCGCCCCGGCACCGGGTAGCCGAAGCGGCTCTCCCAGCTGCGCAGCGTGTTCGGACTCACGCCCAATAGTGCGGCGGCGGCGTTTGTGCGGACCGTGCTCATGCGCAGCAATGTTGAGCTTTGTAAAGCGCTGCCACAAGCGTCGCAACGGGCCGTGCATCCCGGGATATCGCTTGCACGCACAGGAGCACACTCGTGGGTCGCGACGGACGGGCGAGCGACGGCGCGTCGTACACTCGCCGACTTTCCGGGAGAGCGCTGTGCGTCTCCATACGATGAGTGCGTGGCCATGCGCGACACGCAACTGATGAGACTTCGTCTCTACCACCATTCCGATGGTGCGCGCGTGGCCTACCGTGAGGTGGGAGCGGGCCCGCCGCTTGCGCTACTTCACTGTGGTTTGCTCTCCCATCGCGAGTGGGAGCCGATTGTCGAGCGCCTCGCTGAGCGCCACCGGCTCGTGATCCCCGACCTGCCCCTGCACGGCGACTCCGAGGATCGCCCACGCCATCCCTACACGCTCGACTGGTTTGCCGAAGTGATGAGCGGGTTCGCCGACGATGTGCTTGGCCCCAACCCGCTGCTGGTGGGGCACGATGCCGGTGCGGAGATCTTGCTGCACGCCGTCATGAGGGGCCAGCTGCGGCCCGGGCGGCTGGTGCTCATGCCCAACCGCCTGCATCGCCCTGTCGAGTACGCCCGCCGCCGGAAGGCATGGAGACTCGCCACGCTCGGCGGTTCGATCCCCGGCATCGACCGGATGCTCACCCACGCCACCAAGCTCGTATTTACTCCGGAGCTCGGGATGCGCATGTCCCAGCGACATGCCCCCGAGGCCGGCGACCTTATGCGTCACGCCTTCGCCGATGTTCCCGGCAACCCCAACCTCGCGCGTTCGTGGGCCAAGTGCGCACGGCGCTGGCCGTGCGGTGCGCAAACACAGCTGCTCGAGCTCTACCCGATGCTCGACATGCCTGTGTTGCTGTTGTGGGCCGACGACGATCCCGTGCATCCTCTGGCTGGTGCCGAAGAGGCGCTGCGGCTGCTGCCGCGCGCGCAGCTGCGTGTGCTCCCCGGCACAGGGTTTCTGATGACCTACGACGACCCGGTCGGGGTGGCACGGGAGCTTGTCGCCTTCTGTGGATAGATAGTCTGCGAACACGGTGCTCCCGCGCACGCGCGCCGGAGACACCAACAAGGAACGCGCACAAGGAGACTCGATGACCGACAAGCAGCTCTGGGGCGGAGAGACCGCCAAGGCAGTCGCAAACTTCCCGATCTCCGGTGAGACGGTCCCCGTCTCGGTGGTGCGCTGGCTCGCTCGCATCAAGGGCGCCGCCGCCGTCGTCAACGGCGAACTCGGCCTGCTCAGCAAGCGCAGTGCCGCGAGCATCGAGAAGGCGGCGGGTGAGATCGCGGCTGGCAAGCACGACGAGCAATTTCCGATCGATGTGTTCCAGACCGGCTCGGGCACCTCCACGAACATGAACGCCAACGAGGTGATCGCCACGCTCGCCGGCGAGAAGGTGCACGCCAACGATCACGTCAACATGGGTCAGTCCTCAAACGACGTGTTCCCCTCCGCCGTGCACCTGGCGGCGCTGGACGTCGCCCAGAACGAGTTGTTGCCGGCGCTCAAGCTGCTGGAGCGCTCGTTCGCGATCAAGGCCAAGCGCTTCTCCGGGGTGGTCAAGTCCGGGCGCACCCACCTGATGGACGCCGTGCCGGTCACGCTCGGTCAGGAGTTCGCCGGGTATGCCGCGCAGATGGCGCTCGCCCAGGAGCGGGTCGCCGCGGCGCTCGTGCATGTCGGGCAGATCCCACTCGGCGGTACCGCCACCGGCACCGGGCTGAACACTCACCCGAAGTTCGCCGAGAAGGTGCGCGCGCGCCTGAAGCGCGAGTCGGGCCTCAAGCAGATCTCAGCGCCGCTTGACCCCTTCGAGGCACAGGCCAACCGCGACGCGCTCGTCGAGCTATCAGGCGCACTGAAGGTGGTTGCCGTGTCGCTCACGAAGATCGCCGGCGATCTCGCGCTGATGGGCTCTGGTCCGCGCGCCGGCATCGGCGAGCTGTTCTTGCCCGAGCTACAAAAGGGCTCATCGATCATGCCCGGCAAGGTCAACCCGGTGATCCCCGAGGTCGTGCTGCAGGTGTCCGCGCAGGTGATCGGCAACGACACCGCGATCACGGTCGGCGGGCTGCAGGGTCAGTTCGAGCTCAACGTGCGCATCCCCCTGATCGCACGCAACCTCCTGCAGTCGCTGCGCCTGTTGAGCAGCGCCTCCCGCGTGTTCGCCGAGAAGTGCGTCGACGGCATCCTGGTCAACAAGGCCGGCTGTGCGGCCTCGGCTGGCGCCACGCTCGCGGTCGCCACCGCGCTCAACGGCGCGATCGGCTACGACAAGGCGACGGCGATCGTCAAAAAGGCCACCGACTCAGGGCGACCGCTGCGCGAGGTCGCCCTCGAGGAGGGTGTCGACGCGAAGCTGTACGACGCCACGATCGACCTGAAGAAGATCGCCGCGGGGAATCGCGGGTAGGGTCCTTGCGCGACCTCGAGAGCGTCCTCTCGCCCGCCTAATATCCAGGTGGGATGGCGATAGCTACAGAGCATGTCGATCGGGCGCGGGGCTCGGATACGGACGATACGTTTGCACGCAGCACGATGGGCCTGCTTGCGTTGCAGAAGCTGCCGCGAGTAGGGCCCAAGACGGCTCTACGCGCGGCGCTGTCGAGTGCCGACTTCGCATCGCTCATGGAGCGCCACGAAGCTGCTTGGCCAGCGGCCATCGCGAGTGCGCAAGAGGTGCTCGAAGAGTGCGATCGGTGCGACATTGGTGTGCTCGGTTTCTTCGACGAGGATTACCCACAGCGCATCATGACCATCCACAATCCTCCGCCAGTGCTGTTTGTGCGCGGCACGATCGACGTGTTGCTCAACGAGCGGATGGTGGCGGTTGTGGGCACTCGCGAGCCCACAAGGTTCGGCCGCGAGGCGGCCGTGCAGCTCACCTCCGTGCTCGCCTCCGATGGCTGGGGCATAGTCAGCGGCTTGGCAAGAGGTGTCGACGCACTCGCTCATACCGTGGCGCTCAAGCGGGGGGTTCCCACCGTGGCGGTGATGGCCGGTGGGCTCGACAGCATCTACCCGCCAGAGAACGCCAAGTTGGCCTCGGCGATTGTGGATAGTGGTGGAGCGCTGATCGCAGAGGTTGCACCCGGAGTGAGGCCGAAGCGCTCGCACTTCGTGGCACGTGATCGGCTGCAGCCCGCGTTGGCGGCCGCGGTTGTCGTCGCCCAGACGGGGATAGAGGGGGGCACGATGCACACGGTCCGCTACGCCGCCGCTGAAGGCAAGCCGGTGTTCTGCGCGCGGCCGCTCTCCGAGCACGAGCAGAGCGCCGGGCTTTCGGTGCTGCTCGATACTCCTGCCCGGGATCTATGCGATCGGCTACCGGCATGGGCCGATGCTCGACGCTTGTGCATGCGGTTGGACTCCCAGCCTCTGGCTAGAAGCGTCAGCCGGAGCGATGTCGAGGGGCTGCTCGACGGAGTCGAGTTTGCCCTGCAGGCCCAGCAGATCCTCTCACAGCCCCAGAGCCGCCCGGTCGTTGGGGAACAGGACGACGATTACGCCGCAGGCTACGAGGAGGAGCGCTGGCCGCTGTTCGCGCCAGTCGATTGAGCGCGTTTGCGAGCCGGTAGCGGCCGCGTGTAGTCACAGTCGGGATAGGCGGTGCAGCCGAAGAACAGTGAGCCGTCGCGTCGCCGTACTCGCTTGACGAGACGCGAGCCGCACGACGGACATGGGTCTGGCAGTCGATCCTGGGTCACGCCCAGCGTGACGATCGTTACCGAACCGCAGCCAGCGGCCCGCAGGGCCTTCCGGCATGCAGCCGACTGACCGCCGGAGGTCAACACATCGTCGATCAGCAAGGCCCGCTTGGCCGAGACGGCCCCAGCTGTGAAGCGATCGACATTGAGCTTGGCGCGCGCCGCGCGCGAGGCTTGCTTGTAGTTGTCCACCGGGTGAGACATCTTCAGCGCATCGCCGCCATCGCGAGCGCCGTAGCTCGAGGCGAGGGTCGCGCGGGCGATCGCGAAACGATCGCGGACATCGCCCGGCGCGGGTGGTACCGAGACGATCAGCTCCGGGCGGTGGTGAGCGGGAACCCATATGGCCAACGCCTCGAAGATCGCGGCGACCTTGGCATCCGCACTCCGGCCGCGCTTGGCTCTCAACACCAGTTGGGTCAGCTCATGGTCCTTGCGACGCCGATCCTCGCTCGTGAAGTAGCGACCAAGCGCATAGCGTCCGCCGCCCAAGCGTAGAACGCTGCCCCAATGGATCGTTGGCGAACCGTCAACGCTCATAACCTCTGCCAGAGGGCCGAGCTCCTGATCGCCGTCGAGATAGCGCAGCAAGGTCGCCGGCCGATCGATGGCAACATCGGGCCATGCGTGACGCCAGGTCGCCGGTGCTCGACCGGACCACGCAACCCCGACCGAAACCATTCCGGCCGCGGCGGCTGCCCAGAAGTCCTCGACGCTGTCGCCGACGTACACCGACTGTTGAGGACTCGCGCCCAAGCCACGAGCAACGGCGAGCAGCCCGGCAGGGTCGGGCTTGGGAGGATATTTGTCCGATCCGGTGATCGCCAGGTCGACGCGAATGCCATGACGACGCAACAGCTCACTCGCGTACCACCCTGGCCCCCGGGTGAGTACGCCCACCTTCAGTCCCCGCGTGCGAGCTTGCTCTACAAGCTCGATGACCTCGGTTTCGCCGAAGTGACTGAATCGGAACGGCTTCACCGTCGCGAATCCCCGGGAGACGACTCCCCACGCATATTGTTCGCGCGCCTGGCGCAGCGCATCGGTATCGAGCAGCGTTTGATCCAGATCGAATATGACGGCGGCGACTGGCACCATGCTCGATCTATATCGGCATTTTGGCCATGCCCTCAAGCAACACGCGCGCCCCCGCCTTGGAAAGCGGTTCATTCAAATTTCCGCACTTCGGCGATTGCACGCACGACGGGCAGCCGCTCTCGCATGGGCACTCGGCGATCAGGCGGTGGGCGTCGCGGCATAGCTCCTCGAAGCGCTGGTAGGCGAGCCGCGTGATGCCGATGCCGCCGGGATGGCCGTCGTAGATGAAGATCGTCGGCCCGCCAGTTTGGGGGTGCATGTTGGTTGACAGGCCGCCGATGTCCCAGCGGTCGCACATCGCGATCAGTGGCAATACCGCGATTTGGGCGTGCTCGGTGGCGTGTAGAGAACCGAGCAGGGCGTCCATCGGGATGGTGCCCTCACCATTGCCGTCGAGGCCGGCGAGCGTGGCGCCGTCCAGCTCGAACCACAGCGCCTGCGTGGAGAACGAGGTTTGCGGCAAGTCGAGCATTACGAGGTCCACCTGCGCGTGGTCGGCCAGACGCTTGCGCTGGTAGCCGAGCACGGTTTCGGTGACTGAGACCTCTCCGAAGGAGAGGGTGACGCCGAGTGCTTCGCGGCGGTCGAGCAAGCGCTCGATGTTGGTGTCGGTCTCGCGCTTGGGCTGGGTGTACCAGTCGCCGTCGAATGGCGCCACCAGGGCGCGGCGGTGCTCCAGGTCCAGTTCGCGCACCTCATAGGAGCGCCCGAGATGCAGGTAGATCGCGCCATCGTGGATCGTGGAGTGGGCACGTGCCGCCTCGGTTTGCCCGAGTAGCTCACCGGAGGACACGTCGACGATCGCGAAGCTGTCGGGCGAGGCCGAGCGCAGCGAAACCTTCGCGGCGGGGTACTCGTCGGGGCGTCGCGGCACGTACTGCTCCCGTCCACCGCCACCGCCCGAGCCCGGCTCCGTGCCACCCGACCCGCGCCCCGCTACGCGCTTGCGCAACAGGCCCGCGCTCACAAGCGCTTCCGCGTGGGCCTCCCAGCGCGGGCCAAAGAACTCCTCGTCGTGCTGTTCCAATGGGCCCTCGTAGGCTGCGCACAGGAGGTGGGCCTGGTGGATCTGGGCGCTCTCGTGGTCGAGGATCGCCGCCTCGACCGCTCGCTGCAGGAACTCGTCGGGGTGGCGGCAGAAGAACTGGTCAAGGGCATCCTCGCCCGCGACGTATACCGCCAGACCCTTGCCGCGTCGCCCCGCGCGTCCCCACATCTGCCGCAGCGAGGCGACGGTGCCGGGAAATGTGACGACGACCGCGGCGTCCAGCTCGCCTATGTCGATGCCCAGCTCCAGTGCGTCGGTGGTGATGACCGCGCGTAGCTCGCCGCCGCTCAAGCGCGTCTCCAGCTCACGTCGCTGCTGGGGGGTGTAGCCGGCGCGGTAGGGCGCCACGCGCTCGGCCAGCTCGGGGTCGGTGCGCTGCACCTCTTCACGGACCATGCGCGCCAGCAGCTCGACGCCCTTGCGCGACTTCATGAAGCAGATGCAGCGCGCGCCGTCGCGCACGAGTCGTGCCAGCAGTTCGGCCGCCTCGCCCAGCGCGGAGCGGCGCGCGCCAATCGCCTTATCGGTCAGCGGTGGGTTCCACATCGCGATCTGCCGGCGCGGCGTGGGGGAGCCGTCGCCGTCGATCAGGCCGACGTCATCCAAGCCGGTCAGGCGCTCGGCCAGTTCCACGGGGTTGGCGATCGTGGCGGAGGCGAGCAGCACGCGCACCTCGCTGCCGTAGGCCGCGGCGACTCGCAGCAGCCGTCGCAGCACGTTGGCGACGTGCGAGCCGAACACGCCGCGATACACGTGTGCCTCGTCGACGACGACGATGCGCAGGTGGCTGAACAGGCGCTCCCAGGCACCGTGGTTGGGGAGGATGCCGACGTGCAGCATGTCGGGATTGGTGAGCACGATGTTGGCGCGCCGGCGGATGTCCCCGCGCGCGTCGCGGGGCGTGTCGCCGTCGTAGATCGCGGGTCGCACCTGCTTGGTGAGCCCGAACGTGCTCAGCGCTCGCGCTTGATCCTGGGCCAGCGCCTTCGTCGGATAGAGGTAGAGCGCGCGGGCCAGCGGCTCCGCGCAGAGCGCCTGCAGCGTTGGCAGGTTGAAGCACAGAGACTTGCCCGACGCGGTGCCGGTGGTGACGATCGTGGTGCGCCGCAGCGCCGAGTGCAGAGCCTGCGCCTGATGGGAGTAGAGCCGCTCGATGCCGGCGCGAGCGAGACCCGCCACCACGTCGGGGTGCAGCTCCCGGGGTATGCCCACCAGGCGCGCCCGGCCCGGCCCTTCGCGTGCTTCGCGTACGAGTCGTCCGTCCGCGCGCGCCTCGTCGATCAGAGCGCTCCATGGGTCGAGTGTGCGTTCCTTCACGTCGGTTCTACCTTCCAAACACAATCCCAGCTGGGATTGTGTTTGAGGGGACGGGGGTCCTTCGCCATGGCTTGCGATAGTAGAGCCGATGCTCCATCCCGCGGCCGAGCAGTGGACCACAACACGCACCTTCCATCATTCGCTCTATCCGGCCGAGCGGATCGCGAAGGAGCGCGAGCAGAGCGTGTCGGTGTGTTTGCCGGCGCGCGAGTGCGCCGGGACGGTCGGCGCGATCGTCGGTGTGCTCGCCGGGTTGCGTGCGACGGGCGCGATTGACCAGCTGCTCGTGGTGGACGCGGCGTCCACGGACGGCACGGCCAAGCTCGCCGCGCGCGCCGGCGCTGAGGTCGTGCAGGAGGCGGAGCTGTTGGCAGAGACGGGCCAGGTGCTCGGCAAGGGCGACGCGATGTGGCGCGCGCTGTCGGTGCTGAGCGGTGAGCTGGTTGTGTTCCTCGACGCTGACAGCGAGGACTTCTCCGCGCACTTCGCGACGGGTCTACTCGGGCCGCTGGTGTGCGAGCCGGGCGTGTCGTTCGTAAAGGCGTTCTACCGGCGTCCGTTCGAGCATGGCGGGATCTCGCTGCCGGACGGCGGGGGCCGCGTGAACCACCTGATGGCGCGACCGGCACTGTCGCTCTTCTACCCGGAGCTCGCGGGCGTGCGCCAGCCGCTTGCGGGTGAGGTGGCGGCACGGCGCGAGCTGCTGGAACGCGTGCCGTTCGCAACCGGGTACGGCGTTGAGATCGCGATGTTGATCGACGTGTGGCGCGAGCTGGGGCTCCAAGGGATGGCGCAGGTGGATCTCGACGTGCATCGCAACCGCCACCAGTCGCTGGCGGCGCTCAGCGAAATGTCCGAGACGGTGCTCGCCGCTATCGCCCGACGGCTCGTGTCGGAGGGGCGCCTGTCGATGGAGGGGATGGGGGGCGTACCCAGGCAGGAGCAGCCGGCGAGACAATGGAGTTGACGATGTCGCCCGAGCGCCCGGCATTTGCGAGCATGAGCAGCTGATGAGCGTGCGCTGCCTGTATGCCGATCTCGACGGCACGCTGCTGGGACGCGGCGCGTCGCTCGTGCATGACGGGGAGGGCGGCGTGTCGCTTGCGGGTGTGCGCGCGATCGAGGCGTGCTTGCGGGCCGAGGTCGAGGTGGTGCTGATGTCGGGCCGGCGCCGCATGCAGGTAGCCGAGGATGCGCGGCTGCTCGGCCAGGACGCCTATATCTACGAGGCGGGCGCCTGCGTGGTACTGGGCGCGGGCCTGCTCGGCCAGGGTGGCGCATCGCCGAGTACTGCGCGCCCGGGCTCGCCGGCCGGCGGTGAGGAGCACTGGCTGACCGGCGAGATGTTGCCGGGTGAGCTGACGATCGCTCAGCAGATCGAGCGTGGCGGTGCGCCCGCGCTACTGCTGGAGCGCTACCGTGGCCGCCTGGAGTACCACGAGCCGTGGCATGTCGATCGCGAAGTGTCGCACCTGTTTCGCGGTCTGGTGGATGCCGCCGAGGTGGACGCGCTGCTGGCAGAGCATGGCCACGGCTACCTGCGTCTCGTGGACAATGGTGTGGTCAATCGCCGTTCGCCAGCGCTTGCGGAGCTGGCGCACGTGCGCGGCTATCACCTGGTGCCGGCTAGTGCCTCGAAGGCCACGGCGGTTGCATTTCACATGCAGGTGCGCGGATACACGCGCGAGGAGACCTTTGCCGTGGGCGACTCGCGCGAGGATCTCGCCTGCGCGCAGCACGTTGGCGCGTTTTGGCTCGTCGGCAACGCGGTGGAGCGCGACCCCTCGATACGCGAGGCAGCGGCGGGTTTGGAGAACGTACGCATCGCCGAGGCGGGTCATGGCGCGGGCGTGTACGAGGCGGTGGTGAGCACGCTCGTCACGGTTAGTCGATGACGCGCTCGCTTGCTGCCGTAACACGACGACGTGCTCGCTTGGGCTCGCACGATGCGCGCTCGCTCGTGGCGGTCACTCGATGACGCGCTCGCGCTTCTCCTCCTCGTAGAGTCGTTCGACTACGAACTCCTTCAGTAGCGTCTGGTAGCCGGTGTTGCGGCGTGCGGCGAGGTCCTTCAGGCGCTTGATCGTGAATTCGTCGAAGCGCACCGCGATGGGCGTCGTTCTTCCGCGAGCCCGTGGTGGCCGCGTGGCGTGGCCGCGCTGTTTGCGTTCATCGAGCTCGGCAAGCTCTGCTTCGAGCCTCTTGAGATGCTTGGGGTCCGGATAGCTTTCGTCCCCAGGCTTGTTGTCGTCCCCAGGCTTGTTGTCGCGTTGGGGATCGTTGTTGTTGCGCTTGGGCTCGCTGCCTTGTGGCGGTGAAGTCATTCTTTTTATACCCCATACTAATATGACTACGATATGTAGTTACAATAGTAGCAGGTACAAAAAGGGAGTTACGCACTCCCCACACATGCTCCCCGTTACGCGCTCCCCCATAGCCTGCGCCACGCTCGTCGCCAGAAGCCGGGCTCGGGTCGGCGGCGCCAGCGGGCGGGCGGGGGAACTGTCGTGCGTACGAGCGCAACCCAGTCGTCCAGTGGTAGCTCGCCTGAGATGAGCCGACCCAGCGCGCTCGTCACGGGTGCTTCCACGCCGGCTTGCTCGAGCGTGCGGGCGAGCAGCGGCACCCACTCCAGTGCCTCCACGGCCTGACCGATGCGCGCCGGGATCTCACGCGCCGATACGCCCTCGGCAAGCAGTTCGCCCGCGCGCCGGTTGCGGCTCTCTCGCGCCAGCGCGGTTGCGACCAGGTCGCCGATTCCCGCGAGGCCGATCATCGACTCCGGCCGCGCGCCGAGCGCCTCGGCGTAGCGCCACACCTCGGCGAAGATGTGCCCGGCGGCCGCGCCTGCCGCGTTCGCTCCCTGGGCCTCGGTGGCGCCAGCGGCCAGTGCCGCCGCATTCTTGGCGGCGCCCGCCAGCTCGACGCCGATCGGGTCGTTGGACTGCTCGCAAACCACTCCAGCGCGCGTGAACACTTGCGCAAGCGTGTGCGCCAGCTCTTCCTCGCCGCTGGCGACGACCAGACCCGCGCCTGAGCGAACCATCTCCTGGGCGTGCGCGGGCCCACCCACGCAGGCGACGCGCTCGGTGCCGAACAACGCGCTCAGGACAGTCGTGGGGGGGCGACCATCGGGGGGCACGAGCCCCTTGGCGACCGAGACGACCGCGGTGCGTTTCCCCAGCTCGCTTGACTGAAGCGCGGCGATCGCACTGTCCAATCCGCGCGAGGGAACGGCGAGGAACACGTAGTCGGCTCGCGCCACGCCCGCGGACACTGGCTCGATGCGCAGCTGCGAGGGCAGCTCGACCCCGGGCAGGTACAGCTTGTTCTCGCGCTCGCCCGACAACAGCGTGGCCTGCTCGCCGCTGCGCGTTTGCAGGGTCGTGCGTAGTCCAGCCCGGCACAAGAGCACCGCCAACGCGGTACCAAACGAGCCGGCTCCGATCACGGTCGCGCGCCGAGCCACTGGACTGGACAGCGCGCGGGTGCGCGATACAGGCACCGGGGCGGGGCTCGGAGTAGGCTCGGGCTGGGTCATGTGATGAGCGAGCCTAACGATCCCCAGACGAGCGCCGTGGAGTGGCGCAACTGGACCGGCGACGAGTGCTGCCGGCCACGGGTGATCGTGCATCCGCGCAGCACGGAGGAGATCGCCGAGGCTGTACTGCGCGCCGGGCGCGACGGCCTGCGCGTGCGCGTAGCGGGCGCCGGGCACTCTTTCAGCGACATCGCCCTCACAGACGGGCTGCTGATCGTGCTCGACCGCTTCCAGCACGTGCTCGACGTGGACCGCGAGTCGGGGCTCGTGCGGGTGCAGGGAGGGATCACGATCGCACAACTAAACGCCCATCTGGCCCGGCACGGCCTCGCTATGGAGAACCTTGGCGACATCGACGCGCAGAGCATCGCGGGTGCGATCTCCACAGCGACGCACGGCACGGGCGCGCGTCTGCGCAACATCCCCTCGCAGGTCGCCGAGCTGACGCTCGTGCTGGCCGACGGCTCGACGCTCGTGTGCTCACCCGAGCGCGACCCTGAGCTGATGCGGGCCGCGCGCGTCGGTCTGGGGGCGCTCGGCGTGGTCGCCGAGGTGACTCTCCGCTGCGTCAGCGCGTTCACGCTGTGCGGGATCGATGCCCAGGCACCCCTGCAGGAAACCGTCGAGCGTTTCAACGAGCTGGCGCTTGCCAACGATCACTTCGAGTTCTACGTTTTCCCACACTGCGACACGGCGCTTACGCGCACCAACAATCGCACCGAGCAGCCCGCCCGTCCGCGCGGCAGGGTGGCCGAGTACGCCAATGACGTGCTGCTCACGAACCGCACGTTCGAAATGTTTTGCCGCATCGGCCGACGGCTGCCCGAGCGCATACCGGAGATAAACCGGATCGTGACGCGCCTCGCGGGCAGCTCCAAGCGGATCGATCGCTCCGACCGCATCTTCTCCAGCCCACGGTTGGTGCGCTTCACCGAGATGGAGTACGCGCTTCCCCGAGAGCACACCACCGATGCGGTGCTGCGGGTGCTGGAGATCGTCAAGCAGCGCGGGTTTGCCGTGCCATTTCCGATCGAGGTACGAACCGTGGCCGGCGACGACGCGTTGCTCAGTACCGCCACTGGCCGCGAAAGCGGGTATGTCGCCGTGCACATGTATCACGGGATGCAGTGGCGCGCCTACTTCGAAGCGGTCGAGGAGATCATGAGCGATCTCGGCGGACGACCGCACTGGGGCAAGCGCCACTTCCAGACCGCCGCGAACTTGCGCGAGCGCTACCCCGAGTGGAACCGCTTCCAGGCGATCCGCGCGCGACTCGACCCCGAGGGCCGCTTCGCCAACGCATGGACCGATCGCGTGCTCGGGCCTGTGGGCACGTCGATTACAGCGCAATGAGCGTCTCGCGTTTGCGGCGCCTGGAACGCGCCACCGCCGGGCTCGAGCCACCGTTCGCGGCTATCGACCTCGACGCCTTCTGGCGCAACGCCGCCGACATGGAACGCCGGGCGGCGGGCAAGCCGATCCGCCTGGCCAGCAAGTCGGTGCGCTGCCGTGCGCTCCAGGAAAGGGCGCTGGCGCGCCCCGGTTTTCAAGGCACGCTCGCCTTCACGCTGCCCGAGGCGCTGTGGCTGGCCGAGCGAGGCTTTCGGGACATCGCGGTTGCCTATCCCACGGCCGACCGGGGGGCGCTGGCGGCACTTGCCCGACTGCCTGCGCGCGTGGCCGTGATGGTGGACAGCGTTGCGCACCTGAACCTCATCGAGGAGGCGGTCGGCAAAAGCGGTGAGCCGGTCCGTGTTTGCATCGACCTCGACGCCGGCCTGTGGCTGCTTGGCGGTCGCATCCGGATCGGAGCGAAGCGCTCGCCGCTGCACACACCTGAGCAGGTGGCGGCACTCGCCCGCGAGATCGCCGGCCGCTCGCGGCTGCGGCTCGTGGGGATCATGTCCTATGAGTCCCAGATCGCCGGGCTCGGCGACACTCCGCCGGGTCGACGTCTGCGCGGCGCCATGATCGGGGCGCTGCAGCGACGCTCGGTCAACGAGCTCGCGCCGCGCCGCGCCGCGACGGTAGCGGCCGTCCAGGAGGTGCTTCGCAATGCCTCGGCACCACCGCTCGAGTTCGTAAACGGCGGTGGCACCGGCAGCCTGCAGTTGACCGCGCGCGAGCCGGTCGTTACCGACATCGCTGCGGGTTCGGGACTGTATGGCCCGACGCTGTTCGATGCCTACAGCACCTTCCAGCCCGAGCCCGCCGCGCTGTTTGCGCTACCGGTCGTGCGCAAGCCGAGCGCTTCGCTTGCTACCGCGCTCGGTGGTGGCTACCTGGCATCCGGCCCAGCCGACGCGGCGCGCCTGCCCACTCCGTTTCTGCCCGCCGGACTGGCGCTCGACAAGCAGGAGGGCGCCGGTGAGGTGCAAACCCCGCTGACGGGAGCGGCCGCACGCGATCTGCGCCTGGGGAGCCGCGTCTGGTTTCGCCACGCCAAGGCTGGAGAGCTGTGCGAGCGCTTCGACCGCCTGCACCTGATCGAAGGCGAGCGAGTCGTGGAGCAGGTCCCCACCTATCGTGGCGAGGGCAAGTGCTTCTTGTGAGCTGGGGGGCCTATCCCGATAGGCGCTAGACCAGTGCAGCGAGCTTCTTTGCGGCGGCGCTCAGCGTGCGAGCAGTGTCGGCCTTGAGAATGAGCTGCAGGTCCACGATGCGCGCCTCGAAGGGGTCGAGCGCGTTGTGCGCAGTCACAGCGTAAGCGGGCACGCCCGACTGGCGGGCGCGGGTGGCAGCCTCGAACGCGACACTCCCCGCCAGCGTGCGGTCGTCGAGTCGTGCGCACACGATCACGACCGCTCTGGCGGCGCGCATCCGCTCGCTGAAGTTGGCTGCATCCAGCGGCCTCGAAGCATCGCTGGTGCGCGCGCCAAGGTCGTCCCCCAGCGGACACACATCGCACTCATGTCCTGCACCTTCGGTCAGGCCGCGTGCGATCGCCTCGCCGACGCGCCCGTCGCCCAACCGCTCTCCGAGCGGTCCTGTCAGCACGAGCACGGTCTCGGAGATCATGACTGGCATCCTTTCAGGTGTGCCACGCAAACAAACTGAGCCTGAGCAGCCTGACGAGCCGGTCGCGGAGGTAGATCCGATGGCGCCAACAGATGGTAAGGCGAGTACAGGGGGAGCTCAGGCAAAGGGCCGCAAAGGCGGCGAGGACGGCGATCACATCATGCTGGAGGTGTGTGGCCGCGAGTTGCGCGTATCCAAACCGGAGAAGATGTTCTTCCCCGAGCCAGGCTTCACCAAGCTCGACCTCGTGCGCTACTACATCGAGTGCGAGGAGGCGGTTGTGCGGGGCCTACGCGATCGACCGACCGTAATGAAGCGCTGGGTCGACGGGGTGCAGGGCAAACCCTTCTTCCAAAAGCGTGTGCCAGGCGGGGCGCCTGATTGGCTGCAGACCGCCACGGTGACATTCCCCAGCGGACGCCACGCTCGCGAGCTGGTGCCCAACGACGCCGCTCACCTCGTGTGGGGCGCGAACCTAGGCGTGGTCGACTGGAACCCGTGGCCGGTGCGCCGCTCCGATCTCGATCACCCGGACGAGCTTCGCATCGATCTCGACCCCGGGCCGGGTGTGGATTTCGCGATGGTGCGTCGCGTCGCGCTCGCGGTGCACGAGGTGCTCGAGCAGCACGAGTTGCGCGGGTTTCCGAAGACCTCCGGTTCGCGCGGCATCCACGTGTTCGTGCGGATCGTTCCCGAGCACGACTTCTCAGAAGTTCGCCGCGCCGCGCTCGCGCTCGCGCGCGAGGTTGAGCGACGGCTTCCCGGGCAAGCAACCAGTCGCTGGTGGAAGGAGGAGCGCGAGGGCGTGTTCATCGACTACAACCAAAACGCGCGCGACCGCACGGTGGCCTCGGCCTATTCCGTTCGTGCCGTGTCCGACGCGCGCGTTTCGTGTCCGCTCGAGTGGAGCGAGGTCGCCGACGTCGAGCCGGGCGAGCTGCGCCTTGACACGGTGCCTGCGCGTTTGCGCGAGCGTGGCGATCCGAGCGCGAGCATCGATGAGCACGCGGGCTCGCTTGCCGCGCTGCTGGAGCTGGCCGCACGCGACGAGCGCGAGGGCCTCGGCGACGCGCCCTGGCCGCCCCACTTCCGCAAGCAGAGCGGCGAGCCCAGCCGCGTGCAACCAAGCCGGGCGAAGCAGCGATGAGTTGCTCGTGCCAGCAGCGCAGGTCGGAAAGTCCCAGTAGCCGCAGGTCGAGCGCGGGTGCGTGCGCGCGATGACGCTGCCGCTCACCCCACCGATCCAGCCCGCGCTGGCTCTCGCGCGCAAGGCGCTGCCGGTAGGCGAGGACTATGTGTATGAGGTCAAGCTCGACGGCTTTCGCTGCCTTGTCTTCGTTGACGGCGAGGACGTGTTCCTGCAGTCGCGAAATGGCAAGCCGCTCGGCCGCTATTTCCCAGAGCTTTCCTTTCCGGCGGGCCGCTACGTGCTCGACGGGGAGATCGTTGTGCGTACCCGTTTGGGCACAGGCGATGTCGCGGGGCACGAGGACTTCGACGCGCTCGGGCAGCGCGTGCATCCAGCGGCCTCGCGGATCCAGCGGCTCTCAGTCGAGACGCCGGCCGTGTATGTCGCGTTCGACCTGCTCGCCCAAGACGACGACTCGTGGTTGGAGCGCCCGTTCGAGCAGCGACGGGTGGCCTTGCAGCGCCTGCTCGGCGACAGTCGCTTCGCGGATGCGCCGGTGGAGCTGATGGTGTCGGTGGATACGCCTGAGGCCGCCGCGGTGTGGTTGCGCGAGGCCGAGGGCGTGATCGCCAAGGAGCGCTCCGCCACTTACCTGCCCGGCCAGCGAAAGGGCATGGTGAAGGTCAAGCGAGTGCGCACAATCGACGCGGTTGTGGCCGGCTGGCGTCCAGGCAAGGAGGAGCACACCGTCGGAGCACTGATTCTGGCGCTCTACGACGGCGAGCAGCTGCGCGTCGTGGGTCATTGCTCCGGACTCACCGCCAAGGTCAAGCGCGAGCTCGTAGATTCCCTCGCCCCATACGAGACAGGCGAGCGAGGGTCAGCCGATCCAAGCCGCTGGAGCGCAGGCCGCGACCTGGAGTGGGTCGCCCTGCGTCCTGAGCTGGTGGTCGAGATCGACTTCGACCACGTCTCCGCCGGGCGCATCCGCCATGGCGCGAGGCTGCGGCGCTGGCGGCAGGACAAGTCGCCGCGCGAGTGCACCGTCGAGCAGCTCAAAAGCTAGATAGGCTGGACACATGAGTGAGGAGAGCACTGCGACAGCGACTGTCGCCGAGGAGGAGTACTTGCAGATCCTCTTTTGGCTGCACGAGGCCGGCTTGCCGATGACGGGCGCCAATGTCGCGCGCGCGATGCAGCTCTCGGCTCCGACCGTGCATGAGATGGTGGGCCGCTTGGAGCGCGACGGCTACATCACGCGCAACTCGGCCCGCACGATCGCCTTCACCCCCACTGGCGCCGAACACGCCGAGGGCATTGTGCGTCGTCACCGTCTGATCGAGCGTTTCCTCACCGACGTACTGGGCGTACCTTGGGACGAGGTCCACGAGGAGGCTGAGCGCCTGGAGCATGCGATGTCCCCGGTGCTCGAGGAAAAAATGCTCGCCGCGATCGGCGACGCCAAGACCTGCCCCCACGGCCACCCGATCGTCGCCGGCGCGCGCCTCGCGGGCGTGCCGCTCGCCGATGTGCAGGTCGGCGCCGAGGTGCGCATCCTGCGCTTCGAGAACGAGGCCGAGGATCTCCTTCGCTACCTGAAGGCGTCAGGCATCGAGCCCGGACTCACGGGTACGCTCGTTGCCCACGACGACGAGCAAGTGATCGTCGAAGCGCCCGACGGCACCCGTTGTGTACTCACACCATCCGTCGCCGAGACCGTCTCCGTCACGGCCGACCCGTCACCGCCGCCGCGCACCGCGCTCCCCGAGCAGTTGGTGCTAGGCCAGCGCTACGGACGCTAAAGCGACCGGAAGGCTTCGGCGAGCTTGCCGATGCCCTCGTCTATTTCCTCGGGAGTCACACCCGAGTAGGCGAGCCGCAGGGTGTTCTCGCCGCCTTTTGCCACGAAGTCGGTGCCCTTCACAAACGCGACGCCCAGCTCGCCCGCGAGCTTGAACAGGGCATCCACGCTGGTCCCCTCCGGCAGCTCCACCCACATGAAGTACCCGCCCTCCGGCGCCACGAAGCGAGCCTCCGGCAGTTCGCGCTCCAGTGCCGCCGCGAGTGTGCGTGCGCGCTTGGCGAGCGCCGTGCGCACCGTCTCGATCGAGCGATCGATCGCCCCTGAGGCGCAAAACTCATACACGATCGATTGCGACACCATGCTCGGCGAGATGTACGTGTTCGTCGCGAGTTTGGCGATCTGCGCGATCAGCTCGGTCGGACCCACCAGGTAGCCGACCCTGATGCCCGGGCATACGGTCTTCGAGAAGGACGATGCATAAACGACTCGCTCTGGGTTCATCGAGAGCATCGTCGGCAGCTTCTCGCCGCTGAAGCGCAGGTCCACGTAGGGGTCGTCCTCGAACACGAGGAAGTCATGCTTCTCGGCCAGGCCCAGCAGCGCTTCGCGCTTGGCCAGCGACAGCGTGTACCCCGCCGGGTTCTGGAAGTTGGGGATGATGTGTGCCAGCCTCGGCCGCGCGGCGGAGTTCCCGTCCAGTAGCGCCGCCAGCGCCTGCGTGTCGATCCCGTCGGGCTGCAACTCCACCGCGTGCACCTGCGCGCCGCGGTCGGTCAGCGAGAGCAGCGTGCGGTCGTACGTAGGGCGCTCCACCACGACATCGTCACCGCTTTTGACGAGCTGCTCAAACAGGAAGGCGTCGGCCTGCATCGACCCGTTCGTGACCAGCACGTGCTCGGGCTCCACACCGTGCTTGTCGGCGATCCAGGCACGCAGCCGCGGATACCCGATCGAGGTCCCATATGCGGTCGTGCCCGCCGGGTCGCTATCAAACGCGCGCGCCGCCGCTTCCTTGAGGCCCTGCACGTCGATGATGTCCAGCGACGGTGCGCCGCGAGCAAAAGAGATCATGGGCGACATCCTATGCTGGCGGCTTGGGCGACAGCAGTCTGCTGCACTCGTCGATCAAATCCTCCATCGTGCGCCGCAGCTTCTCCTTGAAGCGATCCAGCTCCGCCACGTCGAGCGGTTGCGGCGCAGACGACAGTGGGGGCGCCGGCGCTGCGTGTGTATGTGCCGGTCCAGGCGCGTGCGGCAGGTCCTGTGCATAGTGCGTCATGGGCGCTGGTTGCGCGCCGGGTACGTGCCCTAGTGCGTGTGTGTGCTCCTGGCTTTGCGCGTAGGGAGTGACGGGCACATGCCCTGAGCTGGGTGCAAACGGCGAAATCGGCGCTTGTGCCTCATCGAGTACCCGTGGGGGCGGTATCGGTATCTCCCCATACGCCGTCTCGCGAACCCCGGCGCTCCACTCGCGTTCGCTGCTCGTGCCCGCCTGCGCCGGCACTTCCTCGCCGCCCCAAACTGCGGGTCCGCCAAACCCGTCGCCGTCCGCCACGGCTTCCTCGGCGATGCGCTCTGCCGCGTCGTCGTCGCTTGCGCGTTCGCGCTCGACGGCCTCGTCGACCAGCCTTGTCGCCACATGCGCCGGCCGTGCCGGCTGCTCGCGCCCGAGCGAGGTCAGCTCGCGCTCGAGCTCCTGAAGCTTCAGCTCAAGCTCGCTCAGCGTCTTGGCGACCTCTTGGTCCATTCGCCTTAGCGTAGCTGCTGAGGAGCCGCAATCGCTGCCGGAGCACCGGCGCCCCGCTCATCGAGGCTCGGCGCCGACTCCACCAAGGATCTCGATCGCGATCTCCGCGACTTCCGTCGGAGTGCGACCGACACGCACGCCCTTCGCTTCCAGCGCCTGCGCCTTCGCGGTGGCAGTGCCCGCCGACCCCGACACGATCGCGCCGGCATGGCCCATCTGCTTGCCTGCTGGCGCTGTAAAGCCCGCGATGTACGCCACCACGGGCTTGCTTACGTGCTCGGCGATGTACTCGGCGGCCTCCTCCTCTGCGGAGCCTCCGATCTCGCCGGATAGCACGATCAGCTCGGTTTGCTCATCGCCCTCGAACAGCTCGATGATGTCCACGAACGACGATCCCGGCACCGGATCGCCGCCGATGCCCACGATCGAGCTGCAACCGAAGCCCGCCTGGGCGATCTCGTTGCCGATCTGGTAGGTGAGTGTGCCCGAGCGCGACACCACGCCGACGTTGCCCTCTTTGAAGAACGACGCCGGAATGATCCCCACGTTGGCCTTGCCGGGGGAGAGAATGCCAGGACAGTTCGGGCCCACCAAGCGTGTGTTCGGATGATCGCGCTTGAGCGTGTTGTACACCCGCAGCTCGTCGTGTGCGGGGATCCCCTCGGTGATCGCGATCACGAGCTCCACCCCCGCGGCCGCTGCCTCGAGGATCGAATCGGCGGCAAACCGAGGCGGCACGAAGATCATCGCCGTATTCGGCTGCGCCTCCGTGGCGGCCTGCTCCCAGCTGTCGAACACGGGAATGCCCTCGACGTTCTGTCCGCCCTTGCCGGGCGTGACGCCACCGACGACGTTCGTGCCGTACGTGCGGTTGTTGAGCGTGTGAAACGACCCCTCTTTGCCGGTGATCCCGGCAACCGCGAGGCGCGTGTCCTCATCGACGAGAATGCTCATGCCGCCGCCAACTCCACGACCTTCTCGGCCGCCTCGTTCATTGTCCTGGCGGCGTGCACGTTGGGTAGTGCCGCCTGCTGGAGCAGCTCGCGCCCCTGCACGTCGTTGGTGCCATCGAGGCGCACGACGAAGGGTACGCCCGGTTTGATGTCGCCGAAAGCGGCGATCAGGCCCTTGGCAACCTCGTCGCAGCGAGTGATCCCACCGAAGATGTTGAACAGCACGGCTTTGACTTTGTCGTTGGCGAGAATCAGCTCGACCGCCTGCTTTATCTTGGCGGCGTCCGAGCCACCCCCAGCGTCGAGGAAGTTGGCGGGAGCGCCACCGGCCTGGGCGACCACGTCGAGCGTGCTCATCACGAGCCCGGCGCCGTTGCCGAGAATGCCGATGTCGCCATCGAGCGCGACGTATTGCACGCCCTGCTCCTTGGCCCTGCGCTCGATTGGGTCTTCGTTCTCGCTGTCGGACAGGCCCTGGTTATCGGGGTGGCGGTACAGCGCGTTGCCATCGAGTGAGACCTTGGCGTCAAGCGCCTTCACCTTGCGTTCCGGGGTCACGATCAGCGGGTTGATCTCAGCCAGCGTCGCGTCCTCCTCGAGCCATACCTCATATAGCGCCACGAGCGCGTCGGCCACGCCCTCGATCACGTCCGCATCGGCGCCGCCCTCGGTCGCGATCTCAAGTGCCTCCTCGCGACTCAGTCCCTTCAGTGCGTCGACGTGCTGACGCACCAGCTTCTCCGGGCTCTCATCTGCCACCTGCTCGATCTCGACGCCGCCCTCGACGCTGAACATCACCATCGGCTGCTTGGCGGAGCGGTCGAGCAGCACCGAGGCGTAGTACTCGGTCGCGATGTCGCTTGCGTGCTCGATCCACAGTGTGCGCACGATATGGCCCTTGATGTCCAGTCCGAGGATGTTGGTGGCATGCTCGCGCGCCTCGTCCTCGTTCGCGGCAAGCTTCACGCCGCCCGCCTTGCCGCGGCCGCCGATCAGCACCTGCGCCTTGACCACAACTGGGTATCCGACCTCGTTCGCGGCCGCTACAGCATCCTCGACGGTGGTCACAGCCCTGCCGTCGGACACCTCCAGCCCGTGCCGGGCGAACAGCTGCTTACCTTGGTACTCGAGTAGGTCCATGCGCGGCGCGAGACTCTAGTGGATTTAAGTCCCACCCGCCCGGGTGCGCGCCAAAGGGGCCGTGCCGGGCTTTTGTGTGCGGTAGGTCGCGGCGGCGAGCGGGTATCTGAGCATGGCGCAACGCGCGCCGAGGCGTCGGCGAGGCATAATGCCCGCCCAATGCCTATTCCAAAGAACATCACCTTCGTCACCTTCGACGTCTACGGAACCCTGATCGACTGGGAGACAGGCATCTACGAGGCGTTTGCCAAGGAGGCCGAGCGCGACGGCTTCGAGATCGACCGCAACGTCCTGATCCCGCTCTTCCACGAGATCTCCCAGGAAATCGAGGCCGGCTCCTACGAGCTCTACGCCGAGGTCCTGCGTCGCACCGTGATCGAGATCGCCAAACGGCTCGAGTGGAAGCTCGAACCCTCACGCTCTGGCTTCCTGCCCGACTCCGTGCAGCGCTGGAAGCCGTTCAAGGAGACCAGCACTCAGCTGACCAAGCTCGCCAAGAAGCACAAGCTCGGGCTGATCTCCAACATCGACGACAAGCTGCTCGGCCAAACGCGGCGGCACATCCCGATGGACTTCGACCTCGTCGTCACCGCTCAGCAAGTCCGCTCCTACAAGCCCGACCCCGCCCATTTTGTCGAGTGCGCTCGGCGCCTTGGCTCGAAGAAGGGCTGGGTGCATGTTGCGGCCTCCCACCATTCCGACGTGGCGCCCTGCATCAAGCAGCGCATCCCCGTCATCTGGATCAACCGCAACAAGCAGGTGCTCGAGTCTTCGCAGCGCAAGCCCACCATCGAAGTGCCCAATCTGCGCGAGGCGGCCAAGCTGCTCGGGATCGCCTGAGCAGTCGAGCTCGCCGAGCGGTTCGGGCCGAGGTCGCCGATAAGTGCGCGTCGTCTCACTCCATCCCGACGTCCTCGTAGCAACCAGCCGCATCTGGCAAACCACGTGCACGATCGTGCGTGGTTCCGTGGCGCCGGCAAAGCCGGACACAGGGGCGGCGGGCACGTCCGGTCCCCTCACCGTGCACGTCTCGGAAGGTGCCCCAGGTGCGGGCGCCGAGACGTTCGCGATCGACTCGCCGGTTCTCCCCGACGAGCTCGAGATCCTGCCGGCTCTACTCGAGCAAGCGCGCTTCCCCGCGCCAAGCGGACTGCTGGCGACCCACGCTGACTGGGATCATCTGCTTGCGTGTCTCGCCTTTCCCGACGCGACGCTCGGCTGCGCCGTCTCAAGCGGCGAGCGGTTGCGTGACGCCCCGGGGGCCGTCCAGCGCGAATTGCGCGCGTTTGACGAGGAGCACTACGTGCGCCGTCCCACCCCGCTCGCGCTCGGCTCAGTGCAGGCGCTGGATGTGCCGGGAGCTTGTGAGATCGGTGGGCGGGAGCTTGCCCTCCACCCGGCCGAAGGCCACACCGCCGACGGGATGGCCGTGTGGATCGGCTGGGCCGGCGTGCTCGTTGCCGGCGACTACCTATCCCCGGTCGAGATCCCCGTGCTCGGCGAGGGCGGCACGGTCGATGCCTATCTCACAACGCTCGAGCGTCTGCGCCCGCTCCTCTCCGGCGCGCGTCACATCGTGCCCGGCCACGGGCCTGTGATGGACAGCGAGCGTGCCATGGCCATCCTGGAGGAGGACGTCGCCTATCTGAGCGCGCTACGCGAGCATGGCCGCGCCGCCGCGCTGCCGGCGGGGCGGCGCACCGGGGCGCAGCGTCACATCCACTTGGAGAACGCCGATCGAATCGCCGGCTAGCGGGCCGCGTCGTTGCGGCGCACGTACCAGTTGACCGTCATCTCGGCCACCACGGTCCCGTCCGTGTTGGTCATCTCCACGTTGACCGGGAAGCGGACGCGCCCGTCCTCGTTCAGCTTGGACTTCAGTGCGTTGCTGTCCTCGGTGAAGCGACCAGTCGCGGTTATCTCGCCCTTGGCCAGCTTCTTGTAGGCGATCTGCGCCGATTCGGCCAAGGGAGTGATCTCGCCCATGATGTCGAGGAATGCACCGACGAAAGCCGCTCCGGAGGCAGCCTCGCCCGCGGCGAAGAGAGCGCCCGCGTGAAGCGAGCCGACGTGGTTGCGCAGGTGCTGCTCGTCCGCCAGCCTGACCACACCGTGATCCTCGGCCACGGTGATCGTCTCGAGACCCAGGTGCACGTTGAAGGGAATCGCCTGGCTCAGACCAGCCGCGACCGCCGTGTAGTCCACCGTTGACATGTTCAACCCTCCGTTGCCTGGATTAGCGCGGGCGTTTGCCCGCTCAACTCTCGGTAGCCGGAGCGTCGCTCTTGATCGTGGCGATGGGCGCTCCGGCATTGATCGGCTCGCCCTCGACGATCGGCAGCTCCGCAATCGTGCCGGCCTTATGCGCGGTGATCTCGTTCTCCATCTTCATCGCCTCGATGATGCACAGGATCTGCCCCTCGCTCACCGTGTCGCCTTGTTTGACGAGCACCTTCCACATGTTGCCCTGCAGCGGCGACTCCAGCGTGTCCGGACCGCCGGCGCTCGCCGATTTGGCGCGCGCGGTGCGCTTCGGCGCGGCCTGGCCCGCCGGTGCGGAGCCGTTGAGCGCCACACCGCCAAGCGCGCCGGCGGGTGGATCGCCGATGACTTTCACATTGAAGCGCCGTCCCGACACCTCCACGGTGTAGGTCTGCTCGACCTTCTCCGTTTCCCCGTCCTCGCTCTCGGCGGCAGGCTTCTCAAAGGCGAGCGTCTTCAGCCACTCGCGATCCTCCAGCAGGTCTCGACATGTCTCCCCCCGGGCCCACTGCTCGGTGCGCAACAGCGCCTGGTGGAAGGGGATCAGCGTCTTCAGTCCCTCGATCTCGTATTCCTCGAGCGCTCGCAACATGCGCCGTGTGGCCTGCTCACGGTCGGCGTCCCACACGATCAGCTTGGCCACCATCGGGTCGTACATCGGCGAGACTTCTCCGCCGGCGCCCACGCCCGAGTCCACGCGCACACCCGGGCCTTTCGGCTCGGAGTAGGCGCCGATCTTCCCCGGAGCGGGCGCGAAGTTCTTGGAGGCATCCTCGGCGTTGATGCGGCACTCGATCGCGTGCCCGCGCAACGCCACGTCCTCCTGGCGCACGGTGAGCTGCTCGCCGGCCGCCGCGCGGATGCCTTCCTTGACGATGTCCACGCCCGTCGTCATCTCGGTCACGCAGTGCTCCACCTGCACGCGCGTGTTCATCTCCAGGAAAAAGTACTCGGCGGTGCCGTCCTCTTTGGGGGCGAGCAACCCCTCGATCGTGCCAGCACCGACATAGTTGACCGCCCTGGCGGCCTCCACCCCGATCTGCCCGATGCGTGCGCGCAGCTCCTCGTCCACAACCCATTCGGGAGCCGGCGACTCCTCGATCACCTTCTGGTGGCGGCGCTGAATCGAGCAGTCGCGCTCGCCCAAGTGGATCACATTGCCGTGGCGATCCGCGAGCACCTGCACCTCGACGTGGCGAGGATCGGGCAGATAGCGCTCCAGGTAGACGGTCCCGTCTGAGAAGAACTTCTCGCCCTCGCGACTGGCGCCCTCGAACGCAGCCTCGAGCTCCTCCTCGACCAGCGCCACCCTGAAGCCCTTGCCACCGCCACCGCCGGACGCCTTGACCGCGACCGGGAAACCGATCTCCTGTTTGGCGATCTTCAGGGCGTCGGCCACCGTCGCGACCGCCTCGGTCGTACCCGGCACGATCGGCACCCCAGCGGCCTGCATCAGCTCGCGCGCGCGCGTCTTTGAGCCCATCGCTTCGATCGCGCTGGGCGGCGGACCGATAAACACGATCCCGGCGTCCTCGCAAGCCTGCGCAAACGGTGCGTTCTCGGCGAGGAAGCCATACCCCGGGTGGATCGCCTGCGCGCCTGAGCGTCGCGCGGCGTCAATGATCTTCTCGACGTTCAGATAGTTATCGGCTGCCGGCCCGTCGCCGAGGTTGTAGGCCTCATCGGCGCGCGCCACGTGCAGGGCGTCACGATCGAGCTCTGAATAAACAGCCACGGAGGAAATCCCCATCTCCTCCAGGGCTCGCACGATACGGACGGCGATCTCGCCGCGATTGGCTACCAGGACCTTTGAGAACATCGGGCGCGAAGCCTAATGGATCAGGCCGGCTCCGACGGTGTCGTTGGATGCTTCGTCGATCAGAATGAAGCTGCCGGTGCGTCGATTGCTCTCATACGGGTCGAACACGAGCGGTGCGTTAGTGCGCAGACGTACCCGGCCGATGTCGTTCAGAGCCAGCTCCTCGGGGGCGCCTCCGCGCTCCAGAGTGTGCACATTGACGTGGTCGCAAAGCTCGTCCACGACTGCCGTCACCTCGCGAGTGGTGTGCTTGACGAGGTAGCGTCCACCGCGGCGCAGCGGCTGGTCAGTCATCCAACACACGTCCGCTTCCAGTTCGCGCGACACGGTCGGTGCCTGCTCGGGGCGGCAGATCGTCTCGCCTCGAGAGATGTCGATCTCCTCGCTCAACCGCAACGTGACCGACATCGGCGCGAGCGCCTCTACGAGCTCGCCGTCGTACGTGTCGATCGCGGCGATGCTCGTGCGCTGTCCAGCAGGAAGCACTACGACCTCCTCTCCCACGCGCAATGCACCGCTCGCGACCTGGCCGGCATAGCCGCGATAGTCGCGGGTGGGTGGGGATCCATTCCCCGAAGGGCGGATCACCCACTGCACGGGAAAGCGTGCCGGTCTGTCATAGGGATGGTCGTAAGCCACCTCCACTTGCTCGAGCAACTCCAGCAGGGTCGGTCCGTCATACCAATCCATGCGCTCGGAGCGATCCACGACGTTGTCGCCATCCAGGGCCGACATCGGGATGTATGTCATGTCGCGACCCATGCCCGTTCCCGTGCCGATCCCATGCAGCTTCTGAGCGAATACGCCGAACTCCGCCACCAGCTCATCGAAGCGCTCGCGGGAATAGTCGACGAGATCCATCTTGTTCACCGCCACAACCAGATGGGGGATGCCAAGCAGGGCGCTGATGAACGCGTGCCGCTTGGATTGCTCGAGCACTCCCTTGCGCGCGTCGAGCAGGATCACCGACAGGTCGGCCGTTGAGGCGCCGGTCACCATGTTGCGCGTGTACTGCTGGTGGCCGGGGCAGTCGGCGATGATGAAGCGGCGCTTGGGGGTCGCGAAGTAGCGGTAGGCCACGTCGATCGTAATCCCCTGCTCACGCTCGGCACGCAGCCCGTCGGTCAGCAGCGCAAGGTCGAGGGCGCCCTCGCCGCCACGGCGCTCGCTTGCCTGCGCGACATGGTCAAGCTGATCCTGAAACACCTGCTTGGTGTCGTACAGCAGCCGCCCAATCAGCGTGCTCTTGCCGTCGTCCACCGAGCCAGCGGTCGTAAAGCGCAGCAGGTCGAGGGTCATCGCGGTGCCTGCCTGGCGGACACGGGAGAGATTCCGCTCCCGTGGGCCGCGCGTCCCGTCGCGTGGGCGGGCGCAGCCCCAAAAAACGCGCGCACTAGAAGTACCCGGCCTTCTTGCGATCCTCCATCGCCGCCTCCGAGACACGGTCGTCCGCGCGTGTCTCGCCGCGCTCGGTGATGCGGGTGGCCGCTATCTCCGTCACGACTTCCTGCAGCGTGGCGGCGCTGGAGCGCACGCCGCCGGTGCAGCTCATGTCGCCCACCGTGCGATAGCGCACCGTCTCCGCGAATACGCTCTCGCCGTCGATCAGTTCCGTCCCCTCACGCCATGCGTAGAGCATCCCGTCGCGCTTGAACACCTCGCGCTCGTGCGCGAAGTAGATCGAGGGCACCTCCAGTTGCTCCTGGTCGATGTACTCCCACACGTCGAGCTCGGTCCAATTGGAAATCGGGAACACGCGCACGTTCTCGCCCTTTTTGATGCGGCCGTTGTACAGGTTCCACAGCTCCGGCCGCTGGCTCTTGGGGTCCCAGCCACCGAAGTCGTCGCGGAAGGAGAACACGCGCTCCTTGGCCCGCGCGCGCTCCTCGTCGCGGCGTGCGCCGCCGAAGGCCGCGTCGAATTTGTGCTCGGCGATCGCGTCGAGCAGTGTCACGGTCTGCAACTGGTTGCGCGATGCGCGCGGACCCTTCTCCTCGACGGCTCGGCCGCTGTCGATCGACTCCTGCACGCTCGCCACGATCAACCGCTCGCCCAGCTCCGCGACGCGCCGGTCGCGATACTCGATCACCTCGGGGAAGTTGTGCCCGGTGTCCACGTGCATCAGCGGAAACGGAAACGGCCCCGGCCTGAACGCCTTCTCGGCAAGCCGCAGCAGCACGATCGAGTCCTTGCCGCCGCTGAACAGCAGCACGGGCCGCTCGAATTCGGCTGCCACCTCGCGCATCACGTGGATCGCCTCCGACTCGAGCGCGCGCAGGTGGCTCAGCTGGGGACGCTCGGCGACGCTCACGACACGCCCACGTGCAGTCCGCACTCTGTCTTCTCGGTGCCTGCCCAACGACCCTCGCGGCCCGTGCCGGGCTGGGTGCACGGTGCGCAGCCGATCGAGGCGTACCCCTGGTCGTGCAGCGGGTTGTAGGGGAGGTCGCGCCCGAAGATTCGCGTCCACAGGTCCTTCTCGGTCCACTGCGCCAGCGGGTTGTACTTGTGCAGCCCGCGCCTGGCGTCGTGTTCGATCGGCTCGGTGCCCGCGCGCGTGGGCCCCTGCTCGCGCCTGATACCTGTTATCCAGCCCTCGGCGCCATGCAGTGCTTGCTCCAGCGCGGCCACCTTGGCAACCGAGCAGCAGTGCTCAGGGCCGCTCCACGGGGCGCTCGCGTTACTCGCGTCGTGCACCTCCACGGCGATCCCGAAGCGCTCCTCGAAGGCCCTCCACGTTTGCAGCGTCTCGGGGAAGAGCACCCCGGTGTCGATCGTCGCGATCCGCACCGGCGTCTGCCCGTCGCCGATGCGCAGCAGCTCGTCGATCAGCACCGACTCCTCCTTCTGGAAGGAGCACAGCAGCACGACCTTCTCGCCGTGGCGCTCCACGGCGGCACGCAATGTGTCGCTCAGGCTTGCGGCGAGATCGTCTTTGCCCGCGGGGGCATCGGCCGGGGTGTCCTCTAGACCGCGCACTCGCCCTCTCCGCGGATCACCTGGAACGGCACGTCGCGGTTCCAGTCGATGAACGTGTTCATTGTCTCCAGGCCAAAGTCGACCGGCAGCGAGAGCTCCTTGACGAGTCCTTCGAGCTCCGGTGTACCGACGCGCTGCACGAACGCGCCCCACTCCTCACCGTCGTTGCGGTTGGCCTCGTAGTGGCGGATCCAGCGCTCGATCGCCTCGGGTGCACGCTTGGCCGGCAGGCGCAGCTTCAGGCGCGTGCCGAACTTGACCTCGCCGCCTTCATACACGCCGCCGACGTGCGGGATGTACGCCGGGATCGTATGCTCGCCAACCTTGATCGACGCGCCGTAAAAGCCGATGTCGGCGACGTGGTGCTGGGAGCAGCCATTCGGGCAGCCACTCATCTTGATGTGGATCTGGCGCGTCAGGGGATCGCTGATGTTCATCGCCTCGATGCGCTCCTGCACGGCCTGGTTGAGCCCCATCGAGCTGGTGATCCCGAGCTTGCACGAGTCGGTGCCGGGGCATGAGACGACGTCGGTGATCTCGCGCGATCCCGGGTCGCCAAGGTCCAGCGCTGTGAGCGCTTTCCAAACGTCGTACACGCTCTCCTCGCGTACCCAGCGCAGTACGAAGTTCTGCTGCACGGTGGTGCGTGCATAGCCCCCTGAGTATTCGCGCATGATCTGCCCGAGCCCGCGGAACTGCTCGGGGGTGAGGTCGCCGCGCACGATCTTCACCTCGACGGTGACAAAGCCCTCCTGCTTTTGCGGCTGTACGTTGGCCTGCTTGAAGCGCTCGAACTCGGAGGTGTCGCCGTTGGGGCTGTTGTAGCTCGTTGGAGGCGCGGGGGCAGCTTCGCGCTCGTCGTCGAGGAACAGGCGATCCTCAATCGAGAAGTCGCGTTCTTTGACCCACTCGCCTTCGAGCTCCTGCTCGACCTGGTTGCGCAGCTCGTCGATGCCGAACTTGTCCACGAACACCTTGATGCGGGCGCGGGCACGGTTGACGCGTAGCCACTCCTGGCGGTCGAAGATGCGGAAAACGGCCTCGGAGATCTTCAGGTAGTCGCCATTGTCGAGCTCCACGAAGTCGTACAGCGCGGGTGCCACACGCGGCATGATCGAGGTGCCACCGCCGACCAGCATCTCTGCACCCCTGACCTCTTTGCCGTCGATCTCCTTGACGCGGGCGCGGAAGGCGATGTCGTGGATCTGGCTGATTGCGCGATCGCGAGGCGAGCCGTCGAAAGAGGTCTTGATCTTGCGTGGCATCCCCTGCGTGGTGGGGTGCCTGACGAAGTAGCGTGCATAGGCGCCGGCGTAGGGGGTGAGGTCGAACAGCTCGTCCGCGGCCACCCCGGCCCAGGGGTCGCCGGTGACGTTGCGCACCGTGTTGCCGCAACCCTCGCGGCTGGAGAGCCCCGCTTCGCCCATCTCCCTGATCGCCTGCTCGATTTCAGGCAGCGGGATGTGGTGCATCTGGATGTTCTGACGTGTCGTCACATGCCCCTTGCCCAGGGGCGCGTACTTTTCGACGACGTCGGCGAACTTGTCCATCTGCTCCGGCGTCACGCCGCCGAACGGCAGCTTCACGCGGATCATCTGCACGTCGGGCTGGCGCTGCCCATAGACGCCCTGTCTGAGGCGGAACTTGATGAACTCGTCTTCGGGCATGTCGCCCTGGAGGAACTTGGTCGCCTCGGTCTTGAAGTCGTCGTACTCCCGCTGCAGGATCGGGATCACGTGCCCGGGGACGTTCTGGAGGATCTCGGGATCCTCGAGTGAGCCCTTTTTAGTGGGCCGCTCGGCGGGTATCGAAACTGGCTCCATCTGGCGAAGACCTCCTGGTCCGGGGTCGGGGTTGATGGTCCCGGATTATTCGTTTGCGACCGGCAAGAGAGATTGGTGCTAAAGCCTAGCGGCTTTTAGGTATTTATCCAAGGATCCGGCTCGTCGGCCAGACCCTCGCGCGCGACGCCTTCGAGCATAGCCGCGCGCGTCCACCGATCCACACTCTTGGTGGCAGGTGCCAAGCGGGGCGCTGTGTCGCGCATAAAGCGCTCAAGTGCGGCCACGATCGCCGCCGCCTCGACGGGCGACGCCGACGGGGCAATCAGTTCGAGCTTGGGTCGGCGGTTGACCATGCCGGCGTTTCTGACTACAGCGGAATGTTGCCGTGCTTGCGCTTCGGGCCCGGTTCGCGCTTGGTGTGCAGCGTGTCGAGCGCGGCAATCAGCTTGGGTCGCGTCTCGTGCGGGATGATCACGTCGTCGATATATCCGCGTTCGGCTGCGGTATAGGGATTAGCAAAGCGCGCCTTGTAGTCGTCCATCAGTGTCTGGCGGCGCTCCTGCGGCGTTGGGCTGCCCGCGATGTCGCGTCGGTAGATGATGTTGACCGCACCCTCCGGCCCCATTACCGCCACCTCCGCGGTTGGCCAGGCGAAGTTGAAGTCGGCCAATAGGTGCTTTGAGGCCATCACGTCGTAAGCGCCGCCATATGCCTTGCGGGTGATCACGGTGATCTTTGGCACGGTCGCCTCGGCAAACGCGTACAGCAGCTTGGCACCGTGCCTGATGATGCCGCCCCACTCCTGCGCGGTGCCCGGCAGGAAGCCAGGCACATCGCAAAGTGTCAGCAGCGGGATGTTGAAGGCGTCGCAGGTGCGCACGAAGCGCGCCGCCTTCGCCGAGGCGTCGATGTCGAGCACGCCCGCCAGCTGGTTGGGCTGGTTGCCGACGATTCCGATTGCGTGCCCATCCAGGCGCGAGAAGCCGCAGATGATGTTCTTGGCGTGGTGCTCGTGCACCTCGAAGAACTCCCCGTCGTCCACGATTAGGCGCACCACGTCGCGCATGTCATACGGCTTGTTGGGGTTGTCCGGCACCACGTGGTCGAGCTCGGGGTCCATCCGCAGCGGGTCGTCGGTGGGCTGCACCCTGGGGGTGCTCTGCATGTTGTTCTGTGGCAAGAAGCTCACCAGGTAGCGGCAGTCCTCCAGGCACGCGTCCTCATCCTCGGAGGCAAACTGCGCGACGCCCGACTTGGTGTTGTGCGACATCGCGCCACCGAGCTCCTCGAAGCCCACTTCCTCACCGGTGACCGTCTTAATGACGTCGGGGCCGGTGATGAACATGTGCGAGGTCTCCTTGACCATGAACACGAAGTCGGTGATCGCTGGCGAGTACACCGCGCCGCCCGCGCAGGGGCCCATGATCAGGCTGATTTGCGGAATCACCCCCGAGGCGCGAACGTTGCGCACGAACACGTCGCCATAGGCACCGAGTGAGACGACTCCCTCCTGGATGCGCGCTCCACCCGAGTCGTTGATGCCGATAACTGGACAGCCGATCTTGGTCGCCAGGTCCATGATCTTGCACATCTTCTCGCCCATAACCTCGCTCAGGGAGCCGCCGAACACGGTGAAGTCCTGGCTGAACACGCACACCCTGCGACCGTCGATCGTGCCGTGGCCGGTCACTACCGCGTCGCCCCACGGGCGGTTCTTCTGCATGTCGAACTCGTAGGTGCGGTGGCGCACGAACGTATCCAGCTCCTGGAAGCTGCCCGGGTCGAGCAGCTTCTCCACACGCTCGCGCGCCGTGTACTTGCCGCGCGCGTGCTGCTTCTCCTCGGCCTCGGGCGCGGAGTGCAGCGCTTCCTCGCGTAAGTCCTGCAGCTCGGCGAGCTTCTCCTCGTATGTTTCCGGTGCCTTCGCGCGCATCAAGCGCGCATCTTATCCGCGCGAGAACGGCCTGTGGTGCGCGGCGCCCAGGCGGTCGAGCACGCAGTCGAACGGGCTGTCACCGCAGGGAACAGCATCCGCTCGGACCGACCGGCATCCTTGCGCCTGGCAGACTACTTACTAGGTGTCTAGCAGACGCATATCTGGTAGTCTAGCTGGCTACTGTGGCTTTGGAAATCAATCCATTTGTCTATTCGCACCCGTTGGCGCCCGAGGAGATCATCGACCGCGACGAGGAGACCGCGACGCTGCTCAAGCATGCGCTGGGCGGGCATTACGTGCGCCTTTTTGCCCCGCGCAAGTATGGGAAGACGAGCTTGCTCAGACGCGTGCTGCGCGACGGTGAGCGACACGAGGGACTGATCCCGGTGCTCGTCGACCTCTATCGAGTGTCTTCGATCGCCGATGTGACGGTGCGCTTCGAGCGGGCCTACTCCAAGCAGCTGAAGGGCACGTTGCGAGCAAAGGTCGAGGACTTCCTGCAGAAGACGGGCATCGGACTCTCGTTGGGCGCCTATGGCATCAGCGCCAAGCTGCAGATGGGGACGAAGATGGACCCGCTGCCGGCGCTTCACGCATTGCTCGACCTGCCGCTCAGGCTCGAGCAGAGCGGCGGCTACCGCGCTTTCATCGCGCTCGACGAGTTTCAGGACATCGAGCGGATCCACGACCTCGACGGTCTGATCCGAAGCCACATCCAACTGCAGGGTGAGGTTGCCTCCTATGTCTTCGCCGGCTCCGAGCCAGGGATGATGAGGCAGCTGTTCGAGGTCAAGGAGCGCCCCCTTTACGGCTCGGCCGTGCCCCTGCACTTGGAGCGGCTTGCCGCACAGGACATCGCGGCATACGTCGAGCAGCACTTTCGTGAGAGCCGCCGCTCAGTCGGCGAGGCTCTCAATCCAATGCTCGACAGCGCCAAGGGCCATCCGCAGCGAGCGATGCTGCTTGCGCACCGCTTGTGGGAGGAGGTCGAACGTGGCGCCACGGGAACGCTCGATCACTGGCGCGCTGCTCACGCGGCAACGCTCGCCGAGCTGGAGCCTGAGTTCGATGCGCAGTGGCGCGGGTTTGACACCTCCGAGCAAAAGACCATGCGCGCGATCGTGGCGGGCGCGGGCTCGCCTTACCGCGGCGAGGTTCTGAACCGCCTAGAGCTCACCAAGGACAGGGTCCGGCGGGCGCTTCCGCGGCTGCTTGCAACAGCTGAGATTGAGAGCGACGGCGATGGCTATCGCGTGGTCGATCCACTGCTGGCCGAGTGGATCGAGCTACTAAGCGGTACGCCGCCGATTTAGACGGCGGTGAATGCCCTCGGGCTCAGCCGCGCGAGAACGGCCTGTGGTGCGCGGCGCCAAGGCGGTCGAGCACGCCGGTGAGCAGCTCAGTCGTCTCGGTCGTCATCTGCGCTTCCACTGAGGCCAGTTCAGCGGCCAGGTCTTTAGCCTGCTCGAGGACCTCAGGCTTTACCTCGATCGGCCGCTCCGGGTAGATTGGCTCGGGCGCCGCCAGCGCGACGACCTCGATTTCCGGCTCCGGCTCTATGGCCGCGACTTGCTTCGCCTTGCGTTTGCGGAAGAGGCGCGTAAAGAATCCAGGTTGGGGCGCGGGCTTCACGGGAGATGGCTCTGGCTCTATAACCGCAACTGGTTTCGGCTCGATCACGATCGGCTCTGGCTCGACGGCGACCGGCTCTGGCTGGACAGCAACTGGCTCCGGCTTCAGTTCGAGCTCTAAAGAGACTGGTTCAGGCTCTGAGGCGCCCGTCTCTGCGATCGCCTCAGACTCCGACGAAGGCTCCTCCACGACAGGGGCGGCGCGCGTCACCGACAACGTGACCTTCGTGCCCCAGCCCGACTGCTCGAGCTGCACCACGCCGCTGGCATCCTCACTCTCCCACTCGACCTTCGTCTCGGGCTCGACGCTCGTGATCCGGATCTCGCCCAGCCCGGACAGGTGACGGGCGAGCACCTCTGGGTTGCTCAACTCCGACCACAGCTCGGGCGGAGACTTGACAAGGGTGCGCTGCACCTCGGTAGAGACGCTCATCGATCCGAGGTTCGAGCGTCGGCGCGAGAGTCCTTCCGGCGGGTTTGCCAGATGCCCAGATTGCTTCGCATAGAGTTCTTTGGTCAGGAACTAAAGAATCTCAACACAATAGTAAAGTATATAAAAGAAAAGTATATTTGAATATAGTTTAGTTTGATATAGTTTTCTTGATGAGTATCGAAGATTCTTTTGTCGGACGAAAAACCGAGCTAAAAGTTTTGGCCGACGAACTTGCCCGCGTGCAAACCACGAGCGAAGGGCGATTCGTCTGGATCTGTGGCCGGCGTCGTGTCGGCAAGTCGAGGCTCGTGCAGGAGTTCGTCGAGAACTCTCGACAGGACTATGTCTTCTACCAGGCCCCCCGTCGTTCCCGTCCTGAAGCATTGGAGCGTTTTCGTATCGCCTTGGAGGACTCGACCCTCCCCGCGGCCGACCTTGTCCGAGAGGGCGCTCGCTTCGACAGCTGGCCCGCGGCTCTTCGCCTGGCATCTCAAGACGCCACACCCGAGCGGCCTGTGGTGATTGTGCTCGACGAGCTGTCCTACCTGGTCGAATCCGACGCAGGCGTCCCCGCCGACATTCAAGAGGCTTGGGATCGTGAGCTGCGTCGCCGAGCGGTCTTGCTTGTATGTATCGGCAGCGACCTGCGCATGATGCGCACCCTTACCCAGCATCCCGCCGAGCTGTTTGGTCGGCCTACGCGAGAGCTGGTCGTTCAGCCGTTCAGTCCGCGAGATCTCGCCGCTCTGAGCGGGGTGGACGCAGTCTCGGCCTTCGATCGCTACCTGATCGTCGGCGGACTGCCGATCCTTGCGCGCGCGTGGTCCCGTGGTACCTCCAGGCGCCAATACCTCGAGCGTTCCCTCGCTGATTCCTCCAGCTCTCTTGTTGTGGACGGCATGCGTATCCTCGACGCCGAGTTTCCAGCCGAACTACAGATACGCAGCGTGCTTGAAGCGATTGGCCATGGTGAGATGACCTTCACCGAGATCGGTCGTCGCAGTGGCGTCGCCAACCACACAGGTCTTACGTCCGCGCTGAATGTGCTCACCGAGAAGGGAATCGTCCAAGCACGGCTTCCGTATGCGGCCCCCCCTGGACGCAAGAACAAGCGCTATGTGGTGGTGGATCCCTACCTGCGATTCTGGTTGCGGTTTGTGGGTCCAGCTGTCGAGGAGATCGACCGCGGTCGAAGCGATCTGCTGCTCGCTCGCATCGAGCGCGATTGGTCGACATTCAGGGGTGGCGCGATCGAGCCGGTTGTGCGGCGATCGATTGAGCGCTTGCTACCCGACGAGCGTTTTGGCGATGCCCGTTATGTCGGGGGCTACTGGACGCGCACAAACATCCCCGAGATGGATCTTGTCGGAGCCACAGAGATCGAGCCGACAGACGTGTCGTTCGTTGGTTCGATCAAGTGGCGCGAGAATGCTCTGTTTACGCGCCGGGATACTCAGCATCTCATCGAGCAACGCAGCCATGTCCCCGGCGCCGCTGAGGCTCGGCTTGTGGGCGTTTCACGGCGCGGATTCAGTACTGATGTTGGACTGGATGCGGAGATATCTACCGAGGAACTTCTTTGCGCGTGGCCGGAACCATGATGCGTTCGGGAACGGAAGCGTATCGGCCGGCCTATGCCGAGGCATGTGGTCTCACGTCATCGACCACTTGCGATGCGATCAACCCCTGCTCGTCCAGTAGCTCCGCGAGCTGAACCGCGTTCGTGGCGGCGCCCTTGCGCAGATTGTCGGCGACGATCCACATGTCCAGAGCCCGCTCGTGGCCGGGGTCGCGGCGGATGCGTCCGACGAACACCTCGTCGTGGCCGGTGGCGAGCGTCGCCAGCGGATAGAGCGAGGCGTTGGGGTCGTCGGCCACGGAGATGCCGGGCGCAGTGCGCAGCAGCTCGCGCGCCTGCTCGGGGCTCAGCTGTTGGCGCGTCTGCACGTTGACGGCCTCGGAGTGGCCGTTGACGACGGGCACACGCACGCACGTCGCGCTCACACGGATCGAATCGTCTCCAAGGATCTTGCGGGTCTCGTTGATGAGCTTGCGCTCCTCGTCAGTGTGGTCGTCCCCGGGCGCAAAGCTGCCCGCGTGCGGGAGCGCGTTGAAGGCGATCTGGTGCGCGTAAGCCCGTGGTGGCTCGATCTCGCGTTCGTGCAGCAGCGCATGTGACTGGTCGAGCAGCTCGTCGACGGCCTTCTTGCCCGTGCCGGACACCGCCTGGTAGGTGGAGATCACGAGGCGCTCGATTCCGGCGGCATCGTGGATCGGCTTCAAAGCCACGACCATCTGCATCGTCGAGCAGTTCGGGTTGGCCACGATCCCCTGGTGGGAGGCCAAGGCCTCGGGGTTGACCTCGGCCACGACCAAAGGCACCTCGTCGTTCATGCGCCACTTCGAGCTGTTGTCGACCACGATGGCGCCCGCATCCACGAAGCGGGGCGCCCATTCGCCGGAGGTGGAGCCGCCGGCGGAGAACAGGGCCAAGTCGAAGCCTTGGATCGTCTCGTCGGTGAGCGCTTGCACGGTGCCCACACCCTCGAGCTCACGGCCGGCTGAGCGCTCGGAGGCGAACGGCACGATCTCCCGTGCGGGAAACTCCCGCTCGCGCAGCAGTTGCAGCATCAGCGTTCCTACCTGCCCGGTGGCGCCCACGACGGCGACTCTGTATTCCTGGCGCATCGCTTCAGCGTACCGATGAGCGCTCATGAGCAACTGGGAGCTAGCTTGCCTCTCGTAGGGGCGAAGGAAACCTTGAGCGGTCTCACGCCTCGCCCAAAACTATGTGCTCGGTGAGAGGCGACTATTTCGTGAGAATGCCAAGTCCACCGCGTGTCTCCTGATGCGCAAGGTCTGGCGGAGGCGGAGGCGGAGGCGGCGGCGGCGAGGGTGATTGACCTGCGTTTCGCATTTCAGGAGATTGTATCGGCTAGTGCCCACGACCAAAAGATGAGTTGGAGTATGAGGGCTATCGCGGCACCCAAGTAGTAGCGCCCGAGGATTTCGATCTTGGACTGGTTGTCTTGCCAGTATTCCTCGAGCCAGTAGATGAGGCGCCGACGGACCTCTTCGTCGTCGTGCGCGAACTCAAAGAGTTCCTCGTACATAGTTGGAGCCTTCACGCTAAACACAAAGCCGCTCTTGGGCAGCAAGACGTACACGCAGAGACAGATCGAGCTTATGAGCGAGATAAGGGCAAGCGTGCCGAGGGTATCGAGCCCATTGGCGCGTTGGATAGCCTGAGCTCCCAGGAACGAGGCAATCAAGGAGGATGCAGCGAGCAATGTGCCGGTCCTGGCACGCAGCTGTTCTATAGCGCGCTCTTGGAGGTCCAGCGCGCGCACCGCCGCGTCGTAGCTGAGTCCGGTTAGTACTCCTGAGGTCACGTACAGATTATGGCTTTGCCTCAGGACAGACGATTGTCTCAGGGGCTGGGCGCACCTGCTGAACTCAGGAGCAAAAGACTAGGTTTTCAAGGCCATGAACAAGATCGTGAGAATCACGAGCAGGTCCATCGTGGCGCCCACGGCGCCGATGCGCTTCACGAGCGTGTCGTGCTCGGCGCTCCAGCTGATCTGGGCGTCGCCCGCGGCGGCCGCGTCCCTGTCGGCGACCTCGCAGAGGCGCTTCTCGCTGGGGCTCAAGAACATGCCCTCTACCGCGCCGATGAGAAGCGCGACGACGAATCCCCACTGCACGAAGAACTCGTTCCACACGTGCAGCTTGGAGGCGAGGTAGATGCCGCAAATCACGACCACAGCGAGGCCCGGCATGATGACCCGCACGCTGATCGCGTGTATCGCCTTGTAGAGGGCGGGCAGCGAGCGCGAGTCGGCCTTGCTCACCGCGCCCAGCAAGACCGGGTAGGCGAATGTTGCGCCGAAGGCAAACACCACCGCGATGATGTGCGCGGCGAGGACAACTTCGAAGAACTGCACCGTCGCGATCACGCGCGCATCCTATTAGAACGTAGGCGCGTACTTGCCAAACACGTCTTGCATCGCGCCGCACACCTCGCCTAGCGAACAGCGGTCCTTCAGGGCTTGGCGAATGTAGGGCAGCAGGTTCTCGCTGCCGCGCGCGGTCTCACGCAGCTCCTCCAGCCGCTTCTCGACAAGGGACTGGTCGCGGTTGGCCTTGAACGCCTTCAGGCGATCCACCTGTTCGCGCTCCGACTCGGGGTCCACGCGCAGCAGGTCGGGCACCTCGAGGTCGTCCTCCTCGAACTTGTTGACGCCCACGACGATGTCCTGGCCGATCCTGTAGCGCTCCTGGTAGCCCCAGGCGGACTCGTCGATCTCGCCGGTGATGAACTGGATCGCGTTCACGCTGCCGCCAAGCGCATCGACCTTGGCGATCAGCTCGTTGGCTCGCGCTTCGATCTCGTCGGTCAGGGACTCCACAAAGTACGACCCAGCGAACGGGTCCACCGTGTCGGTGGCGCCAGACTCGAACGCGAGGATCTGCTGCGTGCGCAGCGCGATCTTTGCCGCGTGCTCGGTTGGCAGCGCGAGTGCCTCGTCGAAGCCGTTGGTATGCAGCGATTGCGTGCCTCCGCACACCGCGGCAAAGCCCTGCAGGGCGACCCTGACGATGTTGTTCTCGGGTTGCTGTGCCGTTAGCGTCACGCCGCCCGTCTGTGTATGGAAGCGCAGCATCGTTGACTTCGGGTTCTTCGCGCCGAAGCGCTCGCTCATGATGTGTGCCCACATCCGCCGCGCCGCGCGGAACTTGGCGACCTCCTGGAAGACGTTGTTGTGGCCGTTGAAGAAGAACGCCAAGCGTGGCGCGAAGTCGTCCACATCCAGGCCCTTCTCGATCGCGGCCGTCACATAGGCGATCCCGGAGGAGAGCGTGAACGCCACCTCCTGTACCGCCGAGCAGCCCTTCTCGCGGAAGTGGTAGCCGGAGATCGAGATCGTGTTCCACTTGGGCACTTTTTCCTGGCAGTACTGGAACAGGTCGGTCGTGATCCGCATCGTCGGCTGCGGCGGATAGATGTAGTTGCCGCGCGCGATGTACTCCTTGAGCACGTCGTTCTGAGTTGTGCCACGCAGCTGCTCGCTTGGCACGCCCTGCTCCTCGCCTACCAGCTCGTACAAGAGCAACAGGCAGGCCGCGGGCGCGTTGATCGTCATCGAGGTCGAGACCTGGTCGAGCGGGATCCCATCGAAGGCAGTGCGCATGTCGTCGATCGTGTCGATCGCCACCCCGGTGCGCCCGACCTCGCCAAGGCAGCGCGGGTTGTCGGAGTCCAAGCCCAGCTGTGTCGGCAGGTCGAATGCCATCGACAGGCCCGTCGAGCCCTTGGAGAGCAGGTAGCGGTAGCGCTCGTTTGACTCCTTCGCCGAGGCATACCCCGCGTACTGGCGCATCGTCCAGGTCTGTTTGCGGTACATCTCCCTGTGGACGCCCCGCGTGTAGGGGAAGTCTCCAGGTGTCCCCAGGTCCAGATTCGCCGGCAGGTCCTCCTCGGTATACAGCGCCTCGATCTCGATTCCCGAATCAGTGAAGCGGCGCGAGTCCTCGGGCCCCACGATCGGGGCGACCGTCAGATGCTCCTCGGCCTCGGCCTCGGATCTGTTGTCGGTCATCGCCACAAGCAGATCATATTTGGGCGCCCAAGCCGGTATCGTCCTGCCCGTGCCTACATGTTTGGTTACGGGCGGTGCCGGCTTCCTCGGATCGCATCTCTGTGACGAGTTGCTCGCGCGGGGCCATAGCGTGATCTGCGTGGACAACCTGGAGACTGGCTCGCTCGCGAACATCGAGCACATCCGCGATCCCGAGTGTTTTCGCCACGTCAACGTGGACATTATCGAGCCATATGAGATCGACGAGCAGGTGGACTTTGTCTACCACCTGGCTTCACCGGCTTCGCCGATTGACTACCTGCGCCTGCCGCTGCACACACTGAAGGTTGGCTCCTACGGCACCCATCACACGCTCGGCTTGGCTAAGCGCCATCGTGCCCGCTTTTTGATCGCCTCCACCAGCGAGGTATATGGCGACCCCCTGGAGCATCCCCAGTCGGAGTCTTACTGGGGTCACGTCAATCCGATCGGCCCACGCGGCGTCTACGACGAGGCCAAGCGCTATGCCGAGGCGCTAACGATGGCCTATCACCGTCAGCAGGGTGTCGACACCGCGATCGTGCGCATCTTCAATACGTATGGCAGTCGCATGCGCCCGCACGACGGTCGCGCGATCCCTACGTTCCTGCGCCAGGCGCTCGCCAACCGGCCGCTGACCGTGTTCGGCGACGGCTCGCAGACACGCTCGTTCTGCTTCGTTAACGACCTGATTCGCGGGCTAATCGCGCTCGCCGAGTCTGGCTATCACGAGCCCTGCAATATCGGCAACCCCGACGAGTACACCCTGCTCGAACTGGCCGAAGCGGTCAAGGAGGTCGCAGGCGCTGAGTCGGAGATTCTCTTCGAGGCGCTACCGGTTGACGATCCCAAGCAGCGGCGGCCCGACATAACGCTCGCGCGCGAGCTGCTCGGTTGGACTCCCGAAGTGTCCCTACGCGACGGCCTCAGGCGCACGATCGACACCTCCGGCGTAGAGCAGCTGGTTGGGTGAGTCGCGCCTGCCAAACGGTTTCTGAGCGCTTGACTACTTCCCAAATGCGCGCGCGCCTTGGCATGCATGTGTCCTCCCGGCGGGTTTCTGACCGCTACATACGGGAAACTCAACTGTTGTGAAGTCCGAGATGGGAGTTCGTTCCCCGGACGCTCCGCGCACCAGCCGTCCCGGTCGGTCGGCGGTGGGCGCTCGCGCTGAGGTATCGGTGGGCTCGTCCCGCGAGGTGTCGGCACCGACACTGGCACCTGCGCCACCCCCGATCGGAGCGCCGCCGCGGGCCGACCGCGACATGCGCAGCAAGCGCCCACCGGCACTGTCGTTCTTGCTGCGCATGGACACGATGCGTCGCGGGCTGCGCGTCGTATCGCTGCTGGCGCTCGACCTATTCGGTCTATCGCTCGCGATCTTCACGGCGCTCGCGCTGAAGGCGGCGCTGCTCTCGAGTTTCGATGTGCACAGCGCGTATGAGGGCACGCGCTCGAATCTCGCTTTCGCCTATCTGCTGACTGCGTTGCTTTTTGCCCGCTCGGGCCTGTACGCCGAGCGCTCGCAGCGCCCGGGCCTCTCGCGCATCGTCGGATCGCTCTTCCAGGTCGCGGTCGTCGCGCTGATCTTCGCCGTCGTCAGCGGCGAACATTTCTCCAGCTACTACATCTTCTACGGCTCACTCGCCTTCGCGCTGTTCTACATCTCCTCGCTGCGCTACCTATACGAGCGGGCAACCGGTGCGATCCTTCACGCGGCCGGCTATCAGCGCCGGGCGGTATTGGTGGGCACCGGCAAGCACATCCACGACGTCGCGCACGCGCTCGCCGATGGGCCGCGCTCGCCGATTGAAGTCGTCGGCTTCGTCTCGCCCGAGCCACTGCCCCCCAACGGGGTGCGCTGCCTGGGCACGCTCGAGCACCTGCAGGCCGTGATTGTCGCCGAACGCGTGGATGAGGTGATCATCGCCGATCCCGACTTCCCCCAGGAGCGTGCGGTCGAGCTGGTCGACCAGTGCCACCGGCGTGGGGTGCGCGTTCGTATCGCTCCCTCCACGATGGAGATCCTGGTGCAGCGCGCCGAGTTCGTGCCAGGCCAGTCTGTACCCCTGTTCGAGCTGGGCCCGCCCGTGTTCGAGGGCATCGACTTCGCGCTGAAGCGCAGCTTCGACCTGTTCGCCTCGACGCTGCTTTTGATCGTGCTGAGCCCGCTGCTGGCCGTGATCGTGCTCGCTGTGCGGCTGTCCTCGCGCGGGCCTGTCTTCTACCGCTCGATGCGTCCCGGTATCGGCCAGCTCCCGTTTGCATGCTTGAAGTTCCGCACCATGTACTACGACGCCGAGCAGCGCCAGGCGGACCTGGAGGATCTGAACGAGGCAAGCGGCGCCCTGTTCAAGATCCGCGCCGACCCGCGCCTGACGCCAGTCGGGCGCCTGCTGCGGCGCTTCTCCTTCGACGAGCTGCCGCAGCTGGTCAACGTGCTGCGCGGCGAGATGTCGCTCGTGGGTCCGCGTCCGCTCCCCGAGCGCGACTTCGAGTTGCTAGAGGACTGGCACCGCAAGCGCTACCTAGTGCTCCCCGGCATCACCGGCTTGTGGCAAGTCTCGGGCCGCTCCGAGCTCGACTTCGACGACCTCGTGCATCTCGACTTCATCTATCTGGAGCGTTGGTCGTTGGCGCTCGATCTCGCGATCATTTTGAAGACGATTCCCGCGGTGATCATGCAGCGCGGGGCTTACTAGCTGTAGGTACCGGGAAGGTTGGTGCGCTCGTTGAGGCGAGTGATCGGGGGCTTGTGGCTGAGGGCTGAGTGTTTTCGGTGATGGTTGTAGTAGAAGAGCCATCCGTCAAGGGCTGCGGTGCGCTCGGTGCTGTTGCGGTAGATCGCGCCGTAGGCCCAGCCGCCGAGCATGGTGCGGATGAATCTCTCTGCCTTGCCGTTTGTTTGGGGCCTGTATGGGCGTGTGCGCAGGTGGCGGATCCCGAGCATGCGGCAGGCGATCGCGTGCACGCTTGAGTGGTAGGCGCCGCCGTTGTCGGTGAGCAGCTGTTGCACGTTCATGCCGTGGCGCTTGAAGAACGCGACTGCGCGGTGAAGGAACGCGACGACGGTGCTGGCCTTCTCGTTGGGGAGAACCTCGGCGTAGGCCATGCGGGTGCAGTCATCGATCGCGATGTGCACGAACTCCCAGCCAACCATCTTGCGGCGGGTTCCAGAGCGATCTGAGCGCTCCCAGTTGTGGCGCGGCTTGCCCGTGACGCGCTTGCCAGCACCGCCCTGGATGCGTCCGAGCTTCTTGACGTCGATATGGATCAGCTCGCCTGGCCGCTCGCGCTCGTAGCGGACTGCTGGCTCCAGGCCGAGACGGCCGAGCTTGCCCATCCCGACGCTCAACAGGATCCCCGAGACGGTCGAGAGCGCCATCCCGAGCGTCTCAGCGATCTCGGGGCCCGTGAACCGCAACCGTCTAAGCGCAGCGATCGCCTGCGCCCGCTCCTCGCTCGTGCGATGCGGTATCCGGTGTGGAGCAGAAGACCGATCGAACAGCCCGGTCTCGCCCTCTGCTCGATAGCGACCCACCCACTTTCTGGCGCACCGGACGCTGACTTCGGCGGCCTCGGCCGCCTTCGTCACCGTCCACGTCTCATCAACAACTCGCTCACAAAGCAGCCGGCGCCTATTCAGGCTGAGCGCCGCGTTAGCGTGCAGGTTCATCCGGTTCTCCTTGGACTGGGGTGCTCGGCAGCTCCCAGCCTCCAAGGGGACCCGGATGAACCAACCTACTCAGGAACTACACCTAGCGACGCCCGCGAGTGCTGTCGTCGTGGTGATTTGGCGGCTCATCCGCCCCTTCCTCCAGCCGTTTGCGCGCGTGCCCATCGCTCGACCAATTCCGATCGTGCGGCAAGGGAGCCTCACTCTGGTGTAGGCTGCGCGCGGTTTGCCGGCGCGGAAGGGACATCGAAGGGGACACGGGCTGGTTTTGGCGGTCGCGCTTGTCCTCGCGGTGCTCTGCGTCGTCGCTCCCGGCGCTACGTTGGCTGGCTCACGACGCGTGGTTAACACTCCAGCAGACCGCGCGGCCGTGCACGCGTATCTTCTCGACAGGTACATGTACGTACAGGCTGTCGCCGAAGCGGCGCCGGCCTCGGTCGCGGCATACGAAGGTGCTGCGAGCAGGATCGCCGGCGAATGCCCGTCGGTACTCGCCGGTGCGCCGCAGGAATCGGTGCTCGGCCCGGAAGCGTCCAGCGCGTCGCGCACGGGACGACAGCGAGGCGAAGCGAAACGACAGAGAACGCAGCTGAGCGATCTGCAGAACGAGATCGCCTTGTCGCTACAGGCAGCTGAGGAGGGACCTATCTTGTCGCTGAGAGTCGCTCTGCTCGCCAAACTTAAGGCTCTTTCCGCAAGCAATGCTGCGCTGGCACAGGCCATTCATACGGAGGTACTCGGACTGGAAGACGACCTACAGCTTGACGTCCGGGACGTGTGTGCCGACATCAAGGTTTGGGTCGGGAGTGGCTACAAGGTGCTCGCGTCCGCCACCCGTACCCTCGCGCAGCACGAAGAAGCGCAACTCGCCGAACTCTCCAGTCGTTTTGCTGGGCAGTCGGGGGTCGAGTCACTGGCCCTCATGGACGACGCGGCGGATCGGGCGCTTGTCCGCAAGACCCTTGCGTTGGAGCTGCAGACGATCCGGACGGTTAGCAGCTCCATCGAAAGCGCGAGCAAACGACTCAACGTGGCGCTTGGTCTGGGGACTCACGAACAGGAACTCGAATCGCTCTTTCGCGAATCGAAGTCGTCCATCAAGATCGGGGCGGGACGGACCGCGACTGGGACCACGTATACGGTATGGGTTGAACGGCACAAGGGCAGCTCCATATCGGGGTGCAGGGTCGATGTGGAAGCACAGGAAGGCGAAGGCTCGGAGTCGGAAATCTGCCTTTCGGCCTCCGGCTCTCGCTCCGCCCCCGGGGTGATGTGCGGTCAAGGGTTACTGACGATCCAAGGTCAGGTGCTTTCCGCCGCGCGCACCGTGGTGTTGCGAATGAGCAATGGCAAGCAGATCGTCTCCCACCCGACGCTCGTACCGCGTCGCCTGGGTGGCCCGGCCGCCTTCTATTACCAGGTCGTGCGTGGACCTTCTCCGATCCCAGTGTCGCTGACTGAGCGTGACGCTCACGGTCAAACGCTACGCGTAGCGAGGCTGGAGCGGATCGTAGGGTGTACCACCCATCCACTCAAATATCTGCCGGGTGGGAAGCGCACACTCCTCAGTGGCCAGGTGCCGCGGGGCGGCCTGCATTTCTCGATACTGGGCGAACGGTACCGCCTCTTCGGTCGTGCTTACTCCCGCTTGACACTCACAACGGGCACAGACTTGGAGCCTCCCGCAGCGGGCCCGGCGGAGGGTGCCAAGAGGTTTGGAGAAGAAGGCGGAGACGAACAAGAAGAAGGAGGCCCGGTCGAAGGTTCTGGTGGCCCGCTCGCAATGTTTGTAAAGAGCAGAATGCTGCTCAGCTCGCGAACATCCACGGGTTGCCAGCCCCACGAATACTCGATCTTCTACGGCCAGCTCAAGAAGTCGCGCGACACGGTGCTCGCCAGGGTCGAAGGCAAGCTCGTGTCATTGCACCGAGTGCGTATACCGGCGAGTATCCACGCGGGCGGCGTGCTGGTGTATTTGGTTTCGAGCGGTGAGCCTGAAGAGATCGTGGTGCGCTCGCCGAGCGGTAACACAGTCGTGAGCGAAAATCGCAGCAAGCAAACGACCGAAGGGCGCGAAATGTGCGAAGGCGAATCCGAAGGCACCGGTCCGCCTCCGGGCGCTCTTGGCGGCATCGGTGACGAAACGAGCAGGATCAGGCTGAGCGGCTGAGGAGTTGGGCGAGCGTACTGTCTCCCAACCCCGACGTCCCGACTCCACTCCAACGCATCCGACTCGCGTTCAGTCAGTCTCTACTCCAGCTCCAACCCCGCCCGCGGCTCGCCCAAGCCCCAGCCGACCGGTTGCGACTCGCCCTGCACGGAGGCGATCGCCTGCTGGTACACCGTCCAGGTCGATCTGGCTGCGTCTTGCCAAGTCCACCGCGGTGGTGCGGGGGCTGGTCGGCGGGAGCGCTCCGCGCTTTCGATCAGGGCCTTGAAGTCGCCGCGCTCGACAAACGCGGCGCGCTCGCCAAGTACCTCGCGCAGCGCCGGAACGGCGCAGGCCGCTACTGGCGCGCCGCAAGCGAGTGCCTCGACGGCGGGTAGGCCAAAGCCCTCGTCATCGGAGGCGAGCACGAGCGCATGCGCACCGCTGTAGATCGCGGCCAGATGCTCGTCTGAGACCTCGCCGGTGAGGATCACGTTTGGCAGCTCGTGTGCCCACTGGCGAGTGGGGCCGACGAGGACGAGCGGCAGCTCGCGCGGTGTGGCAACCAGCTTGGCGACGTGCTTGCGTGGGTCGGGATGGCGCAGCGAGCCGACCCACAGTAGATAGTGCTCGGGTAGCGAGAAGCGCTTACGTACGCGAGACACTTCCTCCTCCGAGCGCACATACATCGACGGGTCGGGCGCCTCGGGGATTACCGCGATGCGTTCACGCTGCAGCCCAAATTGTTTCACCGCATCTCCAGCGACAGCCTCGGTCGGCACGATTGTGCGCACGGCACGTTGCACCGCGAGTTGGCGCAAGCGCAGGCGCACGCCCGTGCGCAGGTGCTCGCTGGCGCGCTTCAGCGCGGAGAGGTCGTGCAGCGTTACGACCATCGGGCACGGGCTGCGCAGGATTGCGCCCTCCATCCACGGCGAGTGGAACACGTCGGCGCGTCGGGGACGGTGCGTCTCCACGATCTCCACACCCTCCGAGGCGGTTTCGCGCAGCGCTCTCAGCAGGCAGCGTGTGTAGCGGCCGACGCCGCGCACATCGCCCGCGGGACGACTGTCGAAGGCGATTCGCGTCGGGCTCGCCGTCGCAGCTCGCGAGCCAGGCCCGCGAGGCCCCTTCACGTCTGTCCCGACCACAAGACGCGCACAGGCCAGACGATAGTCGCTCGGGACCCGTTATGTAGCGGGTGGCCGAGAATTGTCTCGCTGTTTCCAGACTGCTGTGGCCCCGCAAGGGCGTATCGGAGGTGCCATCCTTCCCGCACGATGCCCTCGCGCGACTACCACGAAGGGGTGTGGGAGGGAGTGCCGGAAGGGCTCGTGCCCGCCGACGCCGGGCTGCGCGAAGCCTTCCTGCTGCAGTGTCTCGCTCAAACGCGCGCCGCTGTCGCGCGTGCGCCGCGTGTGCTCGACGTCGGCTGCGGGGAGGGTCACTTCGCGGCACTACTGGCGCGGGCCGGCGCTGAGGTCCTCGCGATCGACGTCGCTGAGGAGCCGCTGCGCCGCGCGCGGGTGCTCCACCCCGAGCTGAACGTGCGGCTCGTCGAGCCCGAAGTACCGCTGGCGCTGGAGGACTCGAGCTTCGACCTGGTGTGGGCGGGCGAGACGATCGAGCATGTAGCCGACACTTCGGGTTGGCTCTCGCAGTTGCGCCGCGTATTGCGCTCGGGTGGCACGCTGGCGCTCAGCACGCCCGACCATGGGCCGTTGTCGCGACTATGGCTGGGGTTCAGTCGTAGCGCGTTCGAGCAGCGCTTCGATCCACGTGCCGATCATCTGCGCTTCTACACGCGCGGCACGCTTGCCGCTTTGCTCTACGACTTTGGCTTCGAGAACGTCGCGGTGCGGCGTGCGGGCGGCCTGCCGGGTGCACGCCGTGTGTTGCTGGCGAGCGCTACACGAAAGCGCTTCTGAACCGGGCGGCGCTTGGCTAGCGCTAGCGTGGCGAGGGCCCGACGGGCGGCCGCCGTGGAGGTGCCGGCGCTCGTCGTTGCGGTGCTCTTGGTTCCCGTGCTCGCGTTGCCTGTTGCCCGCAGTGCCTGCACATAGGCATTTTGCGCCGCAATCGACTCGGGGTTGAGGTATACGGCGGCGCGCAGCTCCTGGACCGCGGCCCGCGGATTACTCACGAGGTCGTATTCGCCCAGGGTCAGCCAGGTTTCGGGGTTCGAAGGCTGCAGTCGCACAGCCTTCTGCAATGTGGCTCGCGCAAGCGCGCTCTCGCCGATCGCGTGCTCAACGGCCGACAGCCTGAACAACGCGACTGCCGAAAGCGGGTCGCGTTCGACTCCGGCCTGCGCCGCGCCGAGTGCCGCCTGCGGGCTCTGTTTGATCAGCGCGACCGCCTGTTCGGAAGCATCTACCGAGCGCTGCGGTTGCCACTCCGTCCAAGCGGCCAGCAGGGCCCCGACGACGACCGCGATCGCCACGCCCACGCGCACCGGCCCGAGTTCGCGTGCGGAAGGCGGCCGCCTGCGTGGGAGGCCGTTCGCCGGCGCTCCGAGCTCCGGTGGAGCCGCACTCGGTGTGCCGGTCGCGTACGGCTGCGCGCTCGAGGCGGCGAGTGGGTCGAGCGCCGCGTCCGGCGAGCCGGCAGGCGCATCGAGGTTGCCTGCTGGCAGTGGCCCGCGCCCAGCAAGCCAACCGGCGCACAGTAGCGCCACGAACGCGTCGCCGGGCACGTACCAGGTCCAGTCGGCAAACGAGTGCACGCCGAACGTCACCACTACGCACAGCATGCTCAGCAGTCCGATTCGCTCGGGCGTGTAAGCGGTGGGCACGCTGTTCCAGGCCAGCGAGGGCGGCGACCGAAGCCGGGGGACGCTTGCCTCCGGCGAGCGTCCCCGTTTCGGCCAACGGGCGCTCCAGCGACGGTTGAAGGGGTGGGTGGCGCGCCCGGCGGCCGCCATCCACGCGAACAGCAGCGCGAGTGTGAGCGCGAGCCCGGCGAGTCCCAGGTCGGCGAGGGTTTGCACGATATATCCGTGGGCTTGGCGCACGTCGAGGTTCTGGGTGCGGTAGCGCAGGCGCGCCGTTCCATAGCCCGCGGCGCCGGCGCCAAGTGCGGGGTGGGCTTCAAACACCTCCAGTGCCTCCTTCCAATAACGCGCGCGCACGCTGCCGACGGCTGTGAGTCGCCCAGGCGTGTTCGCTGGCACCGGCGCGTTGGGGTTCGTCAGCGAGGAGAGATCGTGGGAGATCGTGCCTGTGAGCCCTCGTTTGGTGGCGGCAAGCCCGCCGATGCCGGCCAGCACGACGAGCCCGAGCAGCACCGCCAGCGCAATCCCGGCCGCCTGGCGTGTGGAGGCGGACGGCGCGCGACGGTCGCCGAAGAAGCCGATCGCGATGCCCGCGATACTCAGCACGATCAGCATCGCGCCGATCAGCACGCCGAGCTGATGCCCGGCGCTCGTGCGCGCGGCCAGTCCGATTCCTTCGCTGGAGAGCGCGTGCCTTGAGAAATCCCAGCCGACGACCGGGGCGGCACCGGCGCCGCCGACGAGCAGCACGCGCGCGCCGCGCAGGCGCAGCGGCACGATGCACATCCAGACCGCGATGCCGACCACCAGAGCCGCCAGCGAACCGCGCGAGTAGGCGAGCATCACGGTGACGATCGTTAGCCCCATCGCCGGGTAGGCGAGCGCGCTCAGCAGCGCGTGACCCGCGCGCCGCGCCCCCAACCACAGGCAGCCGATCGCGCCCATCGCCGCGGTCAGGCCGATCGCGTTCCAGTAGCCGTACGGTTCCTGCAGGCGCGCGTAGAAGTTCGCTTCGGGACCGACGGTCAGCTCGTTTGGCAACACCTTCGTGAGCAGTGCGTAAGCGCACACCACGATCGCTGCGAGCACGATCCCGCCGAGCAGTGCGCGCCAGCCCGCGGGCGCCAGCCAAGCCAGAGCCACCGCGGCCGCGAACACGCCGCTGTAGGCAAGCATCCTGCCGGCGTCCTGCCAGCTCGCGTCGGGCACGACCGACCACACGACCGATAGGCCGGTGAGTGCCGTGAATGCGAGCAGCAGGCCGATCGACCACAGACCGTAGAAGCGGGTGCGAGGCGGCGCTAGCACCAGTACCGCGGCGACGAGCGCCCCCGCCAGCAGCGTGACGATCAGCTCGAGCGTCGTCATCGGCGCGAGGTTCAGTCCGCCGCCGGCTAGGAACGTGGCGAGGCACAGCAGGCCGGCGACAGCGAGCGTCGCGAGCGTTGTGGCCCACGGCTGCAGCGACTCGCTCGGTGCTCGCACCGGCTCCTCAGCCGGTTGTTCGGCGAACACGACGACCTGGTGTTCAGCTGTGACGGCCTGTGCGGATGCGCTCACGCAGCTACCCCGTGCTCAAGGACATTAGTTGCGATGACGTGCGCGGACACGCTTGCGCACCTCCCCGATGGTCAGTGCGAGGGCGCCGGCGAGCATGAACGCGAGCACGGCGAATAGCGAGTGGGGTAGCGTGTTCACGGCCGAGGCAATGTCGGCGTGCACGACGCCCGGGCGCACCGGTTCGCCTCCGACTTGGACCGGTGTCGAGCCGTCGCGATGGGCTCTTTGCACGGCGTGTTGCTCGGCTGGAGTCAGCGGAGTGGCGACACCCGCGGAGGGAGTACCGGTCGTAGCGCCCGTCCCGCCGCCAGCCGCCGCTTCCTCGGCCTTGCGGATCAGGCTTTCGCATTCCCCGTACTCGATGCCGGTGGTCGACATCTGTTTGAGCGCTTCGCGATAGGCCTTCTGGCTGTATCCGCTGAAGGGTTCGTTGTGGCCGCACTTTTCGAGGATCCTCTGCGCTTGGTTGGCGGCGGCCGTGGAGGCGAAGCTCAGCAGCGCGAGCGCCACAAGCGCCGGCGCAAAGCTTCTCGAGAATTTGACCCACACCCCGTCCAAGAAGCCCAACGCTATCTCACCGTCCCCCGGTAGTTTGCGCTTGCCCCCGCGAGCGCCCCAGGTCGGCGAGTGCCGCCGTGAAGCCTGCTGCCCACGCGTCGTAGTTGTAGGCGAGCACGTCTCGCCGTCCGGCCTCGCCCAGGCGGGCCCGCAACACAGGGTCGCGCGCCAGTCGCAGCAGCACGGCGGCCAGCGCGACCGGGTCACCGGCGGGTATGACCAGGCCGTTGTGCCCGTCGCGTACGAGCGCACCCGCCGCGGCGCCGACCGCGTCGCTTGCGACTACTGGAAGTCCACGGTTCATTGCCTCGTTGACGACTAGCCCCCATGGCTCGCGGAAGGTACGCGTCGGAATCGACGGCACTACCAAAACGTCGCTGGCCGCATAGAAGTTGCGCAAGTCGCTCGCCGATACCGTCGGCAAGCACACCACCGCGCCGCCGGCGGGGACCCAAGGGGGGGTGGATCCCGCACCGACGAGGACGAGCGCGGCGGTAGGCGCTTTTAGGCCCGTGATACTCCAGGCCTCAACGAGCACCCCCAATCCCTTTTCCCTAGCCGCACGACCTGCAAACAAGAACTTCGTTTCAGCCTCGGCCGGCCATCCGGGATCGCTCGGAACTCTTGTTTCGGGAGATCGCCAGAACGCGTTGTCGACCGCCTGCGGGGCGATGTGCACGCGCCGCGCTCCGCGTTTTCGAACGTACTCGCTGACGTGCGGCCCATACGTCACAACGGCATCCGCGGAGCGGTACAAGCGTCGCAGCGCTACATAGCTGAGCGCGTGCGGCGCGCTGCGCGGGTGTGCCCACAGCGATGCCCACAGGATCGTCGGCACGCGCGCCTGTCGCGCCCCGGCCCACGCCGCGGGCAGTGCGACGCGCCCCCCCGTCGAGCACACCACGGCGCGGTAGCGTCCGCTGGCGGCCAGTGCATACAGCTCGCTCTCGCGCGGGTGACGGTGGGGAAAGGGCAGCTCGCCGGTCGCGCCGCCGCCGCCGTGCTTGAGGCGTCCTCCGAACAGCGCAAACTCGACGTGCTCGAGTTCATTCAGGCGTGCAAACGCGCCGACGCGGTAGGCCGGCGCGTGGCCGGTGACGAACAGCACCGGCTTCATCGGGGCGCGCTGGGATGCTCGCCTGAGGCGCTCGGGGTCCCTGGGTCAGTTCCCGGGTCCACGGAGGCTCGCGCGCGCGCACGCTCCGTTGGGGATAGGCCCTGAAGGGCGCAAGCGTGCTCGTATGCCGCGAGCGTTTGCTCACCGCAACGCTCCCACGTGAAGTTCCCCGCCACCGTCTCGCGTGCACGAATGCCCGCCTCGCGCAGTCGTTGCGGGTCCGACAGCAGCTCGTCGATGCGCTGGGTCAGCCGCTCGATATCGCCGGGTGGCACGAGCACGAAGCCGTCGCCGGCGGCCGCGATCTCCTCTGGCCCAGGCTCGCCGCGGCAGCCGATCGCAGGTATGCCACCGGCCATCGCCTCGATGTAGGCAACGCCGAACGCCTCCTCCGTGGAGGGCATCACAAATAGCGTGCACGCGCGCACCTCCTCGATCGCCTGCTGCGGCGCGAGCTGCCCGCGAAAATCGACGCGCTCGGCGACCCCCAGCCGCGCCGCCAGCCCTTCCAGGGCGACGCGCTCGGGGCCATCGCCGACGATCGTGTAGCGCAATGCGGGATGGCGCTTAGCGAGCACTGCCAGCGCGCGCATCACGTCGGCGTGGCGCTTACGCGCGACGAGATGGCCGACCGTCACGAGCGAGGGCGACGCGTGGCGGCGGCCCGTGCGCCCGCCGAGCGGCGCGCCTGCCGCCGGCCTGGTCAGTGCACGCGCGGGCAGGTCCGCGCCGAGGTGCACCACGCGCACGTCGCCAGCGCCGTAGTGGCTTGCCAGCTCGGCGATCCCGCGACTGTTGGCGAGCACGGTCGTCGCTGCGCCGAACGTACGTCGCACCGCCTCCGCGCCCGCCTCGCTGCGCGGGGCGGTGTAGAGCACGTCGCCGCCGTGCACGCTTACCACCAGTGGCACCCCGAATGCCCGTGAGCGCACCGCGAGCACGCTTGTGCCCTTCAGTGTGCGCCGCGCCGCGTCGCCGCCCGGCACGGCGTTGTGGGCATGCACGAGGTCGAACTCGAACGAGCGGCGCAAGCGGCGCAACGCCACGCCGAGCGCGGGCGCTGCCCATGAGCCCCACGCGGGGTAGGAGCCCGAGCGCGGCGGGGACACGTAGCGCACGTACGTCACGTCGAGGCCGTCGAGCGTCTGTTTGCGGGGCTCGCTCGCGAGCGAGCGCAGTGCGCTCGCCGGTCCGTCTGAGCCCGCTGCGCCGCGGCTGAACGATGCGCGTGGGGGTACGAGGCGATGGAGTACAAGTACGCGAACCTCCGCTCCAGCTTCGCGCGCTGCCAGCGCTTGGCGATGAGCCCAAATACCCAATACCGGGTCTGTCTGCCGCGGGTAGAACTCCGCGACGATGGCGACCTTCATAGTTCCTCCCACGCCACGGTGGAATTGTGGGTGGGGGCGATCACAGGCGCCTGTGCGTGACGAGGGTTTGCTGGGCTTCGGCGGCGCTCAGGTAGGGCCGATTCGCGAGGAACGATCGTGCCTCGGCGAGCGCTTGCTCGCGCGAATAGGTGCTGGCGGCGGGCGCGACACGATGGCTGATCGGGGTGGCGTCGATCGTGCCGCAGCGCCAACCTTGCTCCTGCGCGAGCGCGGCCCAGTGGAGGTCCAGGCCCCACCCCATGCGCAGGTCGGGAAACGGCAGTAGTGCGGAGAACGTGGAGCGGGCGAGTGCGGTCACGGGGCCGATCTCCACGAAGCGCGTCTGGCGCGCGAGGCTGTGCGATTGGCGGCGAGTCACCTGCCACGCTGCGTGCGAAGCGCGGCGGTGGGCCGGCTGAGCCAGATCGAATTCGAAGCGCTCCGCGAGCAACAGGAAGCGGTCAAGAAACCGGTGTGGCAGCGCGATGTCGTCGTCGAGTACGAGCAACCAATCGTGCTCGCCCGCGGGGTGCGCGTCGAGCAGCAGGTTGAGGTTCTCGAACTTGCCTCTCCCCTCGGGGGCGGCGATGTGCAACTCGATCTCGTGGCGTGAGCGGGCCAGCTCTGTGCGGATGCCGGCGAGCAGCGTGCTGTGCTCGGGCCGCGCCACGCACAGCACAAGCACACGGCGCCGGGGAGGCTCGCGGCGCGCGTCCAGGTCGATGCGCCGGCGCCTCCCCGAGGCGATTTCGAGCGCGTCCTCGGCGCTGTCGAGTGCCGCGCGGCGTACTGCGTCCAGGCCGCCCACGGTGCCGCTTTCGCCGGAGAGGAAGTCCTCAGGTGCGGGTGACCTGTGGGCGGCGCGATCGTGTACCGCTTCGCGTGTGCGGCCGGCACTGTGGGCGAGCATGGTGAGTCCTGACGGGCAGCGATAGCGCACGACGTGCCCCAGACAGCCCGCGAGCGTGACGAGCTCTCGCGCGAGCGACGGCGCGACCCCACGCCAGGCGTCGAAGCGCCGCGCGGCGCACCCGCGCGCGTATGCCGCGCGACACAGCCGGCGCAAGCGCGCGTCTTCGGGGCTGCGGCGGTGGTGCAGCCCCGCGGCCGCCACATACAGCGCTTCCCCGCCTAGCCGTTCCTGCAGCTCCTGCTCGTCGCCACCGTGCTCCAGTGACACGTCGAACGGCCCGGTGCGCTCCAGTGCGGTGCGGCGGATCGCCATGTTGGCACCCCACGCGAAGCGCGTGGTCGTATCGGTTGCCCCGAGGTCGAGCGCGGTGATCGGCGGGTGCTCGCTGCCGCAGCCGCGCGCAGGCGAGCCTTCCAGGCGTGGCACTATCGGGCCCGTAAACACGTCCCGCTCGGGATGCGCACGCGACCCTGTCAGCATCGCGTCCAGCCACCCCTCGCAGACCTCCACATCGTCGTCCACGAACACCACTAGCTCGCCCGTCGAGCGCTCGACGCCCGTGTTGCGCGCCACGTTAAGTCCGAGCGGCCCGGGGTGCGGCTCGTAGCGCGCGCCGAAGCGCTCGGCGAGCGCGCGTGCTTCCTGCGAGGCGCCGGCGTCGTCCACCACGATCGTCTCCACCCCGGCGCTCGCCGCCTGGGGAGCGATCGAGGCGAGCGCCACCCGCAGGTAGTCCAGGCGTGCCCGTGTCGGTATCACGATGGAGGCAGCAGGCTGGCTGGAATCGCGCGGCATTACCGCAACAGTCTAGGTTTGCGCAGAGCGGTGTGGGTGTGGGCGCTCCCGACGGGGATAGGCTGCGAGCGGGGATGATCCTCTTCCTACACAACCGCTACCGCACCATCGGCGGCGAGGAGCGCGTCGTGGAGGAGCTGATGGCGCTCGTGCGCGAGCACCTCGGTGAGCCCACAGAGCTGCTGGCGCGCGACTCGGCCGGGCTCGGCAGCACGCGTGCGGCGGCCGGTCTGTTGCGCGGCGGACTCGCCCCACGCGAGGTGGCCAAGGCGGTGCGTCTCGCGGGCGCGCGCGTGGTTCACGCCCACAACCTGGGCCCGTTGTTCGGTTGGCGTGCACTCGCCGCCGCCCGCTCGGAGGGAGCGTGCGTCGTGCTGCACCTGCACCAGTACCGGCTCGTGTGCGCCACCGGCGTGTGCTTCACCGCTGGCGAGGAGTGCACCCGCTGCCATGGCCGCAACACGCTCCCGGGTGTGCTTCACAACTGCCGCGGCAACCGGGCGGAGGCGCTTGCCTACGGAGCGTCGCTGGCGCTGTGGCAGACGCGGCTGCTCGAGCAGGTTGACGCCGCGATCGTGCCGAGCGCGTTTGCGCGCGAGCGTTTGCGCGAGCTGGGTGCGCCGCTGGATTTCGAGCGCGTGCATGTGCTCGCGCCACCGGTAGCAATCACCAACCAGCCGGCAATTGTGGAGTCTGGTGCCTATGCGCTGATCGTCTCACGGCTCGCGCCGGAGAAGGGCGTCGATGTCGCGATCGACGCGTGCCGGATCGCGGGCGTGCCGCTCGTGGTTGCCGGCGAAGGCCCTGAGCGCGACGCCCTGCGTGCGCGTGCGGGGCAAGTCGACTCGCAAGCGCCTCCTGCCGGTGAGGGGCATGGCAGGGTGAGCTTCGTCGGCCACGTGGACGACACGGAGCTGCGGCGCCTGCGCGCCGGCGCGGCGCTGGCGATCGTGCCATCGCGCTCGGCCGAGACGTTCGGGCTGGCGGCCGCGGAGGCGATGGCGGCAGGCGTGCCCGTCGTGGCGAGTCGCGTCGGCGCGCTGCCGGAGCTGGTCGAGGAGCCGGGGCTCGTCGATCCCGGCGACGCCGCGGCGCTTGTCGAGGCGATCGGGCGGCGCTGGCGCGATGCTTCCGCCGCGGGGCGGGGGCGGGAGCGTGTCCAGGAGTTGTGTGCGCCCGAGGTCGTGGCCGACGGCTTGGCGGCGATATATGGGATGGGTCGAGCCACTGACCGTCGGCCGTAGGTACTAGGCTGCGGCCCCGTGGAGGGGGTACCGGCAATCGACCTCGGACGCGAGCGTTCGGTCGGCGAAATCCTGCGGGCGGCGCTCGACATGTACAGGCGCTACCCGCTGCTATTTGCCACGCTCGCGGTCGGAGTGATCGCGCCGTACGAGCTGGCGCGGCTCGCCGTTACCGGGGACGGCCCGCTCGGTAGCGGCGGCAGCGGGAACGCCGGCACGCTGATCGTGTTCGAGCTGGTCTACTACGCCCTCGTCGGGCCATTGATCTCCGCGCTGCACGTGCATGCCGTGATCGAGATCGGGGCGGGGCGCCGGCCGAGGATCGGTCCGGTCGCACTGCAGGGCCTGCGCGTGCTGGCGGTGGTCGCTGCAGCTGAGATCATCGCCGGCATCCTGATCGCGCTCGGTTTCGTGGCGCTGATCGTTCCGGGCATCATCCTCGGGCTGCGCTGGTCGGTGGTCGCGCAGACGGCGGCAGTCGATCACGAAGGTTGGCTGCCGGCGTTGCGCCGCAGTGCCAAGCTCGCGGCCGGCAACTACGGGCACATTTTCCGCGTGCTGATCTCCATCGGACTGCTGACGTTCCTGATCAGCGTCATCGCCGCCGCGGCCACGGGCGGCGGGCAGAGCACTAGCGTCGCCGCGGTGCTGGTCGGCATCGTTGTCTACACCTTGATCGCTTCCTTCGCGGCGCTTACGCTCGCGGTCCTCTATTTCGACCTGCGTGCTCGGGAGGCGTAAGCTGCCAGCGTGCAAACGCAGGCAAGACGCGCGCTGATCACCGGTATCAGCGGGCAGGACGGGTCGTTTCTGGCCGAACTGCTGTTGGAGAAGGGGTATGAGGTGTGCGGCCTCGTGCATGGGGACCCGCACGAGCGCACGCTGGGCTGCTCGGAGCACCTGCGCGAGCGCTTGGAGTTGCTGGGTGGCGATCTGCTCGCGCCCGACTCGCTGAGGGCGGCAATCGAGCAAGCGCAACCGCACGAGCTCTATCACCTCGCCTCGCCATCGTTCATCCCGGCCTCGTGGGAACGACCGGCGGAGACGATCCGGGCGATCGCCGGCTCGACCGCCGTGCTGCTGGAGGCGGTCAGGGACAGTGACCTGAACACGCGTGTGTGGGTGGCGGCGTCGGGCGCGATGTATGGCGAGGCGCCAGAGAGTCCGCAGAACGAGAGCACGCCGTGCCGACCGACCTCGCCGTACGCGGTCGCGAAGCTCGCGGCGCACCAGCTCGTGGGGGCGATGCGTACGCACGACGGCCTGTATGCGTGCTCGGGGATCGTGTTCAACCACGAGTCCGAGCGCCGCCCACCGCAGTTCGTTACGCGCACCGTTACGCGCGCCGCGGCTCAGATCAAGCTGGGGCTCGCCGAGGAGGTGACGCTGGGCGCGCTGGATGCTGTGCGCGACTGGTCGTTCGCGGGCGACACGATGCGCGGCGCGTGGCTGACGCTGCAGCAGGAGCAGCCCGAGGACTACGTGTTGGCCAGCGGCGTGGGGCGCACGGTTGCACAACTGGTCGACACAGCCTTTGCGTATGTGGGACTCGATGCGGAGCGCTACGTGCGCGTGGATCAGAAACTCGTGCGTGCCCCGGAGCAGACACCGAGCGTTGGCGATCCGCACAAGGCCCGGGCGCAGCTCGGGTGGGAGCCGCGGGTGAGCTTCGAGCAGCTGGTGGGGCGCATGGTCGAGGCGGACCTGAGCGCACTGCGCGCCGTCGCCGGCCACCGCTGAGGGGCTGGCCCGCGCGTTTGCGGTGGGGAGCTGACCGGCGACGGCTTGCGCCGCGGCTCAGCGGCCCATCCGGAGCAGGGTGTGTCCGACCGGGTCGTTGAGCTGCTGGGTGTGGGTACCTGCGGAGGTGCTCACTTCGACGGACGCGGTCGTTTGCGAACCGGGCCACCAGGCCAAGAACCAGCCATTCTCGACGCTCGCGGCCACGTGTGAGCCGTCGCTGAGCACGAACGTCACGGCACTCACGCCGGAGCCGACTCGGCCCGAGGTGTCCGCGTAGGGATGTCCGTCTATGGCTCCCGAGAACCCGTATGAAAACCCGCCAAGCTGACCCGCGGGCACCGACTGGCTCGCGGCCGACCCATCCCCCCCGCCGATGGCGGGGCCGGGGAATCCGGGCCCGGTCAGGCACCTGCGGTAACCGCCCGTGTTGGCGAGCAGCATGATCGTGTAGGGCCCGCGCGTATCTGTGAGGACAGTTCGCCATTCTCCACTGCTCGTGGGCCATTCGCCGGGTGTGGAGGGTCGCCCGCTCGCCTGCTGGCGGGCGCGTTCGAGCTCGGCGGGAGTTGCCAGGTGTGCCTTGCAGGCGGCTTCCGCGGTGGTCGTTTGGCCACTTGCCGACGGTGTCGGCGATGGCGTCCAGCCGGCAAAAGCCCGTGGAGTGCCGGCTCCGAATCCGATCAGGGAGACGGCGATCCCGGCGACACCTGCGGCAGCAGCGGTACCCCCGAGCGCCATTGCCTTGCGCTGAATCGGCGATCGGGGGTGATAGTCGGTGTGGCGCAGTCGCGCGAAGGCATCCGCAGATATGCCGCCGGCACGCTCGGCGAATGCCTCTCGCAGCTCTGACTCGAGTTGCTCAATCATGGGTGCTTCTCCTTGTCTGGATGAGGTGGGTCGGGGAAAGTGCTTGAGCGTCCTCATCGGGGAGAGGGCGATCGCTGTCGCGGCCGGTGGCCGCCGGCGTCATTGCTTCTCGCAGGCGGGCAAGTCCGCGCGAGGTCGTGCTCTTGACATTCCCGAGCGAGCAGTCGAGCGCAGCGGCCGTCTGGGCCTCGGAGAGGTCCGCGAAGTAGCGCAACACCAGCACCAGGCGCTGGCGCTGGGGCAACGTCCCGAGTGCCTCGACGAGCTCGCTACGGTTGGCGAACTCGGACAGACCGTCAAGCGATTGTGCCTGGAGCGGCGCCTCGAGTAACGGGCCCTGCGGTTCCTCAAGCTCGGACTTGAACCGCGCGCGCTGCTTGGCTCCGTCCAGTGCCAGGTTGACGAGGATGCGCCGCGCATACGCTTCTGGACGGGACATCGTTCGCACGCGCGGCCAGCGACGCGCGACGCGCAGCAGGCATTCCTGCACGAGATCCTCAGCCTCGGCAAGATCCCACGTGATCAGGTAGGCCGTTCGCAGCAAGCGCTCGCCATGGCTCGCCACGAAGCGTTCGAATTCCGCTCGTGTGCGGCCTTTGCCCAGAAGATCCATCTATCTCAGTCCATATCGACTCGAGTTGACCATATGGTTTGCTTAACCCCACCGTGCGTCGAGAAGGTTGCCTAGCGCCGAGCGCACTGCGCGCCTCAGGGCAGATTCTTAGACTGCAGGGCAGATGACGACCATCGGCATCATCGGTCTCGGCTATGTCGGCTTGCCGCTCGCGGTGGCGTTTGCCGAGGAGGGTTGCGACGTGGTCGCGCTCGACGTGGATGCTCGTAAGGTCGGGGCGATACGGGCCGGCCACTCGTATATCGAGGACATCCCCTCCGAGCGTCTGGCTGCTGTGGCGCAGCGGATAGTCGCGACCACCGCCTATGAGGACCTGGCACGGGTGGAGGCGGTGCTGGTATGTGTGCCGACGCCGTTGACCGCGAATCGTGAGCCGGACCTGGGCCCGTTGGTGGATAGTACGCGGGCGCTTGCGGGTGTGCTCAAGGCCGGACAGCTGGTGGTGCTTGAGTCCACGACGTATCCGGGTACCACACGCGAGCGGGTGGCGCCGCTACTGGAAGCGTCAGGGCTCGTAGCGGGCAGAGATTTTCATTTGGCGTTCTCACCGGAGCGTGTCGATCCTGGTCGTACGGATTTCACGTTGCGTACCACGCCGAAGGTGTTGGGTGGGTTGACGCCGGAGTGTGCGGATCGCGCGCAGGCGCTGTATGGGCTTGTGTGCGATCGGATCGTGCGTGTGTCAAGTCCGGAGGCGGCGGAGTTGACGAAGCTACTGGAGAATATTTTCCGCTCGGTGAATATCGCGTTGGTGAATGAATTGGCGATGTTGACGGATCGTATGGGGATCGATATTTGGGAGGTGGTGGATGCCGCGGCGAGCAAGCCGTATGGGTTCATGCGCTTCGATCCGGGTCCGGGTATGGGTGGGCATTGTTTGCCGGTGGATCCGTTCTATTTGAGTTGGCGTGCGCGCGAGTTCGACATGAGCACTGAGTTCATCGAGCTGGCGGGACAGGTTAATCAGCAGATGCCCTACCACTGTGTGGCGAAGCTGCAGCGTGCGCTCAACGATGCGGGTCGTGCTGTGAAGGGCTCGCGGATAGCGGTGTTCGGCGTGAGCTATAAGCCGGGTGTGGGTGATGTGCGTGAGTCGCCGGCACTGAAGATATTGGAGCTACTAGCCGAGCTGGGCGCGGAGCTCTGCTACCACGACCCGCACGTGCCGGCACTGCGCGAACCGCCGCTTGAGAGCGTCAGCGTCGAGCAGGCACTCGATGGTGCCAACCTCGCGCTGATCGTGACGGCGCACCCGAGCGTCGACCACGAGCTGATCCTCGAGCGCGCCCCGATCGTCGTCGACCTGCGCGGCGTCACGCGGGGCCGCGAGGTGGGGAACGTGGTGCGACTGTGAGTCCGGCCGCTTCGCGTGTTCGCGAAGGGCTTTTTTTGGGGGGGAATGGGTCGTACTCGTGGCTGGGAATGGCGCGATGAGCGCAGATGCCCAAGCCCCTGGGCTCGTCCTAGGCGAGAACGTGCGGATCGGCGAGGACGTCACCTTTGGTGCGCACGTAGTGGTGCATGCGGGAACGATCGTTGGCGAGGGCTGCACGATCGAGGACGGCGCGATCCTCGGCAAGCGCCCACGCCTTGCCCGCGGCTCCTCGGCAAAAGGCGAGACAGGCGCGCTCGAACTAGGCGAGGGTGTAACAGTGTGCGCGGGTGCAATCGTGTTCGCCGGCGCAAACATCGGCGACGGTGCGATCCTCGGCGACCAGTGCTACATACGCGAGCGCTCGACCGTCGGCCCGAATTCGGTAATTGGCCGTGGCAGTGTGGTGGACAACGACGTAAGCGTGGGTGCGCGGGTGAAAATTCAGACGAACGTGTATCTGACCGCGTTTACGGCGGTCGAGGACGACGTGTTCGTGGGTCCGGGCGTGGTCACGACCAACGACGACACGATGTCGCGCCACAGGTCTGAGACGCTGTTGCGCGGTGCGATGCTGCGGCGCGCATGCCGCGTGGGCGGTGGCGCGGTGCTGACCCCGGGCGTGGAGATCGGTGAGGAGGCGTTCGTGGCGGCGGGCGCGGTCGTCACCCGTGACGTGCCGCCGCGCGCGGTCGCGATAGGAGTCCCCGCGCGCGTCGTTCGCGAAGTCGGCGACGAGGATCTGCTCGAGCGCTGGCGCTAGCCCCGGATCGCCGAGACGGTGGCGACGGAGCATCGAGCGAGATCAGTCATCGCTCGATGCTCCGTTGCCGGTGGCCCCAGCTGTCGTCTCCAGCCACGAGTGCAGTGTCGTGCGCCCCCGGTGCAGGCGCGACTTCATCGCCGCGCGGCTGAGACCAAGCGCCTGCGCCGTCGCCGCGCCAGAGAGCCCGTGGATATCGCGCAGCACCAGCACCGCGCGCTGGTCGGTCGGCAGGCGCGCGACGCAATCGACGATCCGCTGCATCTCCATGCGGGCCAGGGCGGCGTCTTCGGCTGACGGTTCGATGCGCTCGGCCGGCAGCGATCTGTGCAGCGAGAGCCGGGTGCGGCGGATGCACTCGTGGCGGACGATCTGGAACATCCACGACGCAAGCGCGGCCGCCGTGCGCAGTGTGCCGATCTTCCTGTACAGCACGATCAGCGCCTCTTGCGTGGCCTCCTCGGCGTCCTCGGGCGTCGAGCAGAGCGTGCGGGCGAAGCGCCGCACGTGTGCGTGCGAGCCGTCGAGCAGCGTGGCGATCGCACGGCGATCGCCACGCTGGGCCGCGCTGATGATCTGCGCAGTCGGCCACGGCTGGGTACAGGCGTCAGTCACGAGAGCGGGCTCTGCGCGCGACTAGCGTTTGGGGCATGGCAAATCGCAATAGACTTCCACGACCGCTCCTCCGAGGAAGCTCAGCTGTGCCTTACCCGGGAACCCGCCCTTTGGACACTGCTTTGGAAGGGTTATGTAGGAGATCGTCTTGCCTCCCTGCTTGTAGGCGGCGCCGACGCTGATCGAGCCGTGCTCGGCTGACGCGTCGGGTGCTTCCGGCACAGTTTCGATCAGCGGCACTTCGAAGATCATTTCCTTGCTGAATGATGGGACGGAAGAAGCGACGGTGTGTGCCGCGACGAGGAATTCGATCGAGGCGGGCGTTTTGCCTTCGACGAAGAACGCCAGTTCACCGCTCTGATCGAAGTACGGCTGCAACGACACGGTCTCGTTCACGCGGTCGCTCCCGAAGCTCACGACTCCGGTGGCTGATCCCACCCCGCCTGCCTTGGAGCCCTTCGGGCACTTCTGCGCTTCGTGGCTTTCGAGGATCGCGCTGGAGCACTCGGGGAAACCCTGTGAGTGAAGCGTCAGACCCTTGGGCACGAAGACCTTGATCTGCGTCAGCGGCGGTGGGGAGCCGCCTGCGTATTCGTCTCCGGAGATCGTGCCCTGACCTTCGATCATCGCGCCGGCGCCGAGGACGCCGGTGCCGGGAAAGCCCGGGATTGGCACGATTTTCGCCGTGAACGAGACGGTTGGCGTAGCGGCGGCGGTGCTCGAAAAGCCCAAGAGCGCGAGCGCGAGCACGGCCACCAGGTACGAGTATGTCCTACGTGGATGGACTGCTGAAATCATCGGAAACCTCCTGTCATGCGGAACATGGATACGCATATGAGAGGCGTGCGGGCGCGAAAAGGATTCACCTGTTCACGCGCGAGCGATCGCGCGGCGCGATCAGAGCGCGTCGCGCACGGCGTCCACGACCCGCTCGGCCTGCTCGCGTGAGAGCACCGGGCTGATCGGGATCGCGAGGTGTGTGCGGGCAGCCTCCTCGGTGCCGGGCAGAGTGAGTCCCTGCCCCCACGCGCGCATCGAGGGCTGCGCGTGCACAGGCCTGCGGTAGTAGGGGCGACAGCCGATGCCCGCCTCGCCGAGCGCCGCCGCGAGAGCGTCGGCGTTGGGGTGGCGGATCACATACAGATGCCACGCGGGAGCGGAGCCGACTGTGGGACGCGGGAGCTTGACGAGCTCCCCTAGGCCCAGCTCGGAGTAGTGCGCGGCGCCCGCGCGGCGCCCGTCGGACCAGCTGTCGAGGTGTGGGAGCTGCACGCGCAGGATCGCCGCCTGCAGCTCGTCAAGGCGCGAGTTGTAGCCGATCAGCTCGTAGCTGACCTTGTCGCGGGAGCCGTGGAAGCGCAGCACGCGCGCCTGCTCGGCGACACTCGCGTCGTTGGTGACGATTATGCCGCCGTCGCCGAAGCAGCCAAGGTTCTTTGAGGGGAAGAAGGAGAAGGTGGCGGCCTTGCCGAGTGCGCCGGGACGAAGGTGCGTGCGGATATGGGCGTGTGTGCCCGGATGCCCCTGGACGACGGTCGAGCCGGCGGCCTGGGCGGCATCCTCCAGCACGGGCACGCCGAGCGCTTCGATCTCCGCGACGGGCGCGATGTTGCCGAACAGGTGCACAGCGATCACAGCCTTCGTGTGCGGCGTGATCGCCTCGGCCACGGTTTCCGCGTTGATGCAGAACGTTTGCGGGTCCACGTCGCAGAACACGGGCGTTGCCCCCGTCGGGGGGATCGCCTCGGCGGAGGCGTAGAACGTGAACGACGGCACAAGTACCTCGTCGCCCGGCCCGACGCCCATCGCTCGCAGCGCGATCGTGATCGCGTCGGTGCCGTTGGCGACGCCGACGCCATGCCGTGCGCCGCAGTAGGCGGCGAACTCGTGCTCGAACGCCTCCACCTCCGGTCCGAGGATGTAGCGCTCCGAGTCGAGCACCCGCGTGACAGCCGCCCGCAGCTCCTCCCGCAACGGCTCAAGCGCGGAGGAGGTGTCGAACAGAGGGACGGTCACTCAGGACGCCAGCAGTTCGATGTCGGCGCGCGTCATTAGCCGGATCAGCTCCTCGAAGGTGGTCTGCGGCTTCCAGCCGAGGTCGCGCTCCGCCTTCGCGGGACTGCCGATCAGGTGGTCCACCTCGGCAGGCCTGACGAAGGCGGGATCGATCGTCACGTACTGCTCAAAGTCGCCGAGCCCGGCCTCATCGAACGCGACTTCGCAGCACTCCCGCACCGAATGCGCCTCGCCGGTAGCAATCACATAATCCTCGGGCGTGTCGCGCTGCAGCATCAGCCACATCGCCTCCACGTAGTCCTTGGCGTAGCCCCAGTCGCGTTCAGCGTCGAGGTTGCCGAGGCGCAGCTCTTTGGTCAAGCCGTGCTTGATCGCGGCGGCGTGCCAGGTGATCTTGCGTGTAACAAACTCAAGCCCCCGACGGGCACTCTCGTGATTGAAAAGTATTCCACTCGTCGCGTGTAGGTCGTAACTCTCACGATAATTAACTGTTATGAAGTGGCCGTAGGCCTTCGCGACTCCATACGGAGAACGCGGGTAGAACGGGGTGCTCTCGGTTTGGGGGACCTCAAGAACCTTGCCGAACATCTCGCTGGAGGAGGCCTGGTAGAAACGGGCCTCGGGGCAGACTTCGCGCATCGCCTCGAGCATTCGTGTTACGCCGGTGCCGGTGAACTCGGCGGTCAGGGTCGGCTGGATCCAGGACACGGCCACAAACGACATCGCCGCGAGGTTATAGATCTCCTGCGGTTTGGCGGCTCGCATGGCGTCCACGAGCGAGCGCTGGTCGAGTAGGTCGCCCTGGTGCAGAGTGACGCGGTCGCGGATGTGCTCGATGCGGTCGAACTTCTCGGTGGAGGCGCGACGCACCATCCCGTGTACGTCATAGCCGTGCTCCAGGAGCAGCTCGGCGAGGTAGGACCCGTCCTGGCCGGTGATCCCGGTGACGAGCGCGGAGCGTTTGTTGTTCATGGGCGGGGACCTTATCGGGCGTCGCCGTCGGACGAATGGCCCTTCATGTGGCTGCGGGACCGTTCCCACGGGGCTGGCCGCCCAGCATCTCCTCGTCAGGTGTCCGCCGTCTGTTTGGCGGCAGGCCTAGCCGCATTCAATTTCTTCGGCCAAACCGACGAGCACGCCATGCACGTCCCCTTCGATTTCTCGCGCGATCTCGATGAGCTCGCCGGTGCCGGAAGCGTTGCGCGACTTAGCCGCCGGTCCCGATCTGTTCGAGCCCCGTAGGCCCCGGCAAAGGGCGGGGCTTTGGTGGGGTTGTGTCTTTTTTGGCCATGTCTCCATTTTAGTCGGCCTGTCAAGCTCAATCAGAAGCGCTGCAAGCGCAAGACCGACAATCAGGAAGAGGGTAGCCCTCTGGAGCCAGCGTCGCTTCCGCGTGATCCGATCGAAGTTCTTTTTGAAGGCGATCGCCAGCTCGTCGAGTAGGCGCTCCCGCGCATCCAGCGGTGATCCTTCGGCATACTTCACGTAAAACTTGCCAGCACGTACGCCGAGGCTCACACCCACTCTGTTCGGCCTTGCACTCACTTGGCCGTCATCGTCCTCCCCCACGGCGCCACTGGGACCGCCAGCAGGCATCGAAATTGGATCTCCGTCTCCCAGTTGGTCACGGCGGCGCTGTCCCCCATAAAGCACCCAGAGAAGCATCCCAGTTGCCACGATCACCACGAAAGCAGGCGCCAGCCAAAAGTCGCCGAGTAGTTCCTTAGCGGCGACGACGGCGGCAAGCAACGCTCCGTTGAAGCCGATGAGGCCGGTCGCTCGACCGTCGAGGCTCGCATCGTCTGCAACTTGCGCCAGTAGTTGGGTCTCGGCGAGCGCGAGAGCCGCATCAACGATTACACCCCTGGTCTCGTCGGACGGCTCGAACGGCGTCTCTCCCGATGCCTCCAAGGTTCCACATACTAGATGCAGCCGAGGACAACCGTCTTTCCGAGAACGGCGAGCTAGAGCAGGAATACCCTGCGGAGGGGCGTGGGTGGTTTCAGCAAATAGCGCGCACGGGGGTGTGCTCGCTTGCCGTCCAGGCCTTCAGCGTGCGCCCCGGAGGGCGACCCTCCGGGGGCGCAGCCACTCGACGGTCGAGGCGATGCCCTGCTCGACGTCGATGCGGGCCTCCCAGCCGAGCAGTCGCTTGGCCTTCTCGACCGAGGGCCAGCGACGCGGCACGTCCACTTCGAAGGTGGGCAGATGCTTGAGTTCGAACTCGCCAGGGGCCTCGCCGCAGGCCTCCCACACGATCCGGGCGCTCTCGCTCACGGTCAGCTCGCGCGAGGCGGAGATGTTGAAGTCCTCGTTGAGGCCCGCCGGCGAGGACATCGCGCAGACGATCCCGTCGGCGATGTCGTCGATGTGGGTGAGCGTGCGCGTTTGCTCGCCCGAGCCGAATATCTCTAGCGGTCGCTGGCCGGAGAGCACCTTCTCGATCAGGTCGGGCACCATGTGGGCGATGCCGGGCTCCGCGTCGGGCAGCTCGCCGGGGCCGTAGGCGTTGAAGGGGCGGCAGATCGTGAACGGCAGGCCGTGCTCGGCATGGGCGGCGCGCGCGTACACCTCGCCGGTGAGCTTGGAGAAGCCATAGGCCGACTGTGGCGTGGGGCAGTCGGGCAGGTGGGCCTCGGTTGTCGGGAACTCGGTGGCACGCTCGAACACCATCGAGGAGGACACGTAGGTGAAGCGCTGCACTTCGTGGTCCAGCGCGGCCCGGTAGATCGCGTTGTAGAGGCCATTGTTGACCTCGGTGAGCGTGTGCGGCAGCTTGTGGAAGTTGGCGATACCACCGACGATCGCGGCTAGGTGGATGACGAGCTCGCAGCCGTCCATCGCGACCCGCGCTTGCTCGAAGTCGCGCAGGTCGCCGGTGTGCACCTCACAGCCCTCGCGCATCCAGCGCGGCGCCGGGCGCTGGTCGGAGACGCGTACCTCGAAGGCGGGGTCGGCCAGCAGGCGCTTTACGACGGCGGCGCCGATCGTGCCGGCGCCGCCGGTGACGAGCACGCGACTCATGGCTGCTGGACTCCGAGTGCGGCCAGCTCGCTGGCGTAGGCAAACACCTGTCCGGCGCCCCAGCAATTCCACGGGTCCACGACCAGGCAGTCGGTGCCCGCGCGCTCGGCGATCGCGGCGAGCGCGGCGCGGTCGCGGAACTCGTGGTGGTTGGCTGCTACGACGACAACGTCCGCGCCGTCCACGGCCTCTTCGAAGGACACGGTGGGGGTGGGCACGTGCGGGTCGTGCGCCACCACGTCGGCCAGCTCGCGCTCGAGCAGGCGGATCAGCTTGTGGGCGAGCGAGTCGCGCTCGTCGTCGGTGTCGGCCTTGAACGCGAGGCCGAGCACGGCCACCTTGCGCCCGGCCAGCGAGCCGAGACCGGCGACACCCTCGGCTGGGCCTAGCCGGCGGCGGATGCCTTCGACGAGGAACAGCGGCACCGACTCGTTCACACGCGAGACCGCGAGCAGCATTCCGGGTGCGTTGGAGCGCTCCTCGGAGAAAGCGAAGTCCTTGCGCAGGCACGTGCCGGCCGTGAGCCCCGGCTGGGCGAGGCCGCCGCGCGGATAGTCGCGGTTGACGAGGTCGATCACCTCGAACACGTTGGCGCCGTAGCGCTCGCAGTCCATCATCAGCAGGTTGGGCAGCGCAAACAGCGTGTAGCGCAGGATGTTGGCCCAGATCTTCGCGAGCTCGGCCTGCACGGGGGTGGTTTGCACGATCGGTGCGTCGAACACGCCGAACAGCTCGGCGACGACCTCACCCGAGCGCTCGCCCACGCCACCGACGATGCACGGCAAGGAGTCGATCTCCTCCAGGAAGCGCCCGGCGGCGATGCGCTCGGGCGCGTGCGCCACGAACACCTCCTCGCCGATCTGAAAGCCGCGGTGCTTGGCCAGGTAGCCGGCAACGAACTCGGTTGTGCCGGGTGCGACGGTCGAGCGCAGCGTCAGTGCGTGCCCAGGACGCAGCGCACCGAGCAGGTCGTCAAGCGCCGAGCGGATGTCGCGCATGTCGATCTCGATGTGCGAGAAGGAGGGGGTGCCGAGCGTGATCACGATGTGCTTGGCGCGCGCCGCGTCGACCACGCGCTCGGACAACTCCAGACGTCCGCTCGCGGCGACGCGGTCGAGCAGCGTCTGCGCGCCGGTCTCCTGGAAGGGCATCGCGCCCTCGCGCAGCGAGCCAAGCCGGGCAGGGTCGTTGTCGATGCCGATCACCGACAACCCGCGGTCGGCAAACGACAGCGCCAGTGGCAGCCCGACGCGTCCGAGGCCGATCACGGCGACGTCGGCGCTGTTGTGTTGGTCGGTCATGTGGGGTTGCAGGTTATCGTCGCGTGCCCATCCACTGCCGTAGGAACCCGACAAGGAAGCGAGGGTTTTGGCTCGCGTAGCGACGCCACAGCCTGCGCGGCTCGCGCGAGAGTCGGTAGAGCCACTCCAGGCCATTGCGCTGCATCCAGGAGGGTGCCTGGGAGACGATGCCGGCGTGGAAGTCAAACGCGGCGCCGACACCGACCAATAGCGGCGCTTGCAGCAGCGGGCGCATTTCGCTCATCCACAGCTCCTGCTTGGGTTGGCCGGTGCCGACCCACACGACCTGCGCGCCCGAGCCGTCGATCTCGCGCACGACCCACGCTCGCTCCGCGCTGGTGAGCGGGCGAAACGGTGGCGACCAACCGCCGACGATGCGCAGGCCCGGGAAGCGCTCGCTCAGGCGCGCGCGCAGCAACTCGAGCGCCTGCTCGGAGCGCCCGCCGTACAGGTAGATCGGCGTGCCCACCCGTGCCGCGTGCGCGCAGTGGTGAGCCATCAGGTCGGGTCCATACACGCGCGTGGCGCGCGCGTGGCCGAGCAGCCGCAGCGCCCACACCAGCGGCTGGCCGTCGGGCACCGCCAGGGTGGCGTCGAGCACGGCGCGCATCGTGGCGGGGTCGTCGCGCGCGGACATGACGAGGTTGACGGCTGCCGCTGTCAGCCAGCCGCGCGCATCCGCGGCGACCATCGCGTCCATCCACTCGATCACCTGCTCGTAGTTGGACACCGCGAGCGGCACGCCGAGAACCTCAAAGCGCGGCGGTGGCGCCGGGGTGGTGGATGTGGCCGAACCGGAGATTGGTCGAAAGCCTACCCGCGAGCTGTGTCGTGCCGCGCGGAAATCCGATGGAACAGGTTGGATGAATCGCACAATTCGCAATCTTCGGGGCAGCGGGGCCCTCGCGTGCACATGAGCCCGGCCAGACTCAGGCGCTATAGGGCCGAGCGGCTGCTGCGCAAGGACTTCGCGGGGCTGCGTGCCAAGGTGCTTGCCGTCGCACGCGCGCAGCTGCGCGGCAAGGGCATCGAGCTCGACCCGGCCGACCTCGAAGCCTGCTACGCGCAGGCATGGCAGGGCCTGTATGCGAGCGTGCTCGCGGGCGAGGAGATCGAGAACCCGTCGGCGTGGCTGGTGCTCGTGACGTTTCGCCGCGCCATCGACGAGAGCCGCGCGGCCAGTCGCACGGGGGCGATTGGGTTTGGGGATTTGGGGTCGTACTCACAGCAGTTGGACGCCGGGGCACTGGACATGGCCTCCGAGCTGGACGACCGCACGCGCTTGCGGCACGTTTTCGAGGCGATGCGCGCGACGCTCTCCGAGCGGGAGTGCGAAGCGGCGTCGCTGTGCTACCTGCAGGGACTCTCACGGACTGATGCGGCGCAGCGCATGGGCGTGAGCGAGGCGCGCATGCGCAAGCTGATGGAGGGCGCCGGCCCCGGACGGCCGGGCGTCGCGGGCAAGGTCGGCGAGCTGCTCGACACGATCAAGGCCGGCGGCTGGTGTGAGCGGCAATCGTCGCTGATGCGTGCCTACGCGTTCGGCATCCTCGATCCCGAGGGCGAGCGCCACGCGCTGGCGGTAGCGCACTGCAACGAGTGCCCAGCCTGTCGTGCCCACGTCGCCTCGTTGCGTGGCCTGGCAAGCGTCCTGCCGTTGCCGCTGCTGCCACGACTTGGGTTTGCCGGCGGGAGCACTAAGGCTGGCGCCGGCGCGACCTCGAAGGCTTCGAGCGGCCTCTCGGGTTCACTGACGACCAAGCTTGCCGTCACGGCCGTGGTGCTGCTGGGCGCGGGCTATGGCTTCGTGGGAAGCCGCGCTCACGGCAGTACGCCAACTCATCGCGCCGCAGCTCGGCCAGTGACGGTGAGCAAATCGCTCGTTCACGCGTCGCGGGTGTCAAGGAGCGCTCATGTACGCACGCGTCGCTTGCACAGGCACCCGTTGGCGGTGCGGACACATTCGACCCATAAGGTTCGCTCGAACGGCAAATCTTCCAGCTATGAATTCAGTCCGGAGCGCGTCGGCGGTCAATCGTCCTCGGCGAGGATCGATTCGCCGAGCAGCACCGGGGCAAGAGAATTCGGCATCGAATAGCGCGGACGCGGTCGCGGGCGAAATTCAGCTCCCGCTTCGCCCGCGTCCCGTCGCAGGGACTCGCTCAGCCCAAAACCCCCGTACGCTTACCGGGGGGAAGGGGTTGGCCTCAGCCGCGCGGAAACACCTGCGTCAGGCGCCTGATCGCCAACGGGTTGCCGCGCAGGCGCAGCTTGCGCGTCGCCACCGCCCGCAGTGGGTCGAGCCGTTCGCCGACGATGTCGGCGAAGTCCTGGTAGGACACGCGCAAGCGCAGGTCAGGGCGCAGCGCCTCACCCTGCTCGACGCTGCTCGACCCGTTGTCCACGCGCAGGTGCCACGTCGACACGTCCTCGTCGGTGAAGTCCCACTGAAACGTGGTCGGTCGCTTGAGTCCATGCTTCGGGTTGACCTGGCGGCGGATCGTGTCGAACAGCAGCGCCACCGTCTCCGGGTCGCGCTTGGAGGGTCCCTCGCGCACGCCGATGATGCCCGCCTGGGCGAGCGTGCGCCCGCGCTGGGTGACTTCCATGAGGTCTAGCCCGGGTGGCAGCAGCGGCGCCCCCGGCAGGCTCTCGGCGGGCATACCGGCCGAGCGTAGCTTGGTTGTCATCGAGGTCAGCCCCTCGACTCCCACCTCGTCGTAGGTCGCGCCAAACACGGTTATGTAGGTTTCGTCCCAGTTCGGCGGCATCAGCACCTGTGCGGTGTATCGCGTCACTTCCTGCAGCAGTTTCGCGACCGCTTTTGGCACGCCGATCGGGTCTTCGCGCTTGAGGTCAGCCAGCAGCTTCACGCCGAAGCCGATGTGGCGCTGCTCGTCGGCGGCGATGTTCTGCATCCCCTCTCGGAACGCGGGCAGCACGTCGCGCTCTTCCAGGTAGTTGCAAATGAAGTGCTGTCCCGGCTGGGCAAGCGAGGCCTCGATCACGACGTGGTACAGAGTTACCGCTGCCGCCAGCTTCGCGGGCGAGCGATCGGCGCGCAGCTCGTCGGCCATCGTGTCCAGGCGGTCGAAAATCTTGCGAAACCCGGGCGTCAGCTGCGGCTTGATCGCTTTCAGCCCGCTGTCCATCGAGCCGTCGCCGATCCCGCACACCTCCTGCATGAAGCGCTTGAAGAACACCGCGTGGCGAGCCTCGTCGACCTGCTGGGTGGCGAGGAAGTACTTCTGCTCCTCCCTCGGTGCCGCATCAATGTAGGGGGAGAGGTTGTCGGCGACCGCGTCCTCGCCCCAGAAGAACAGCGAGTAGTTCCATAGCGCTGCCTTGCGCTCGAAATCGGTGAACTTCTCGCGCCACTGCTTCGCGTCCTCGGTGAAGTCGAGCTCTGTCGCGCTCCAGTTGCCGCGCTCCCAGCGCGCATACAGGTCCTCGTAGGAGATCGCGTCGGTGGGCAGGCTGCCCAGCGCCTTGCCGTTCTGTGGGGCTGTTGTTGCCGTGCTCGCCATATCTCCGCTCCTGTACCCGTTTGTTTGGCTAGACAGCCAGTTCTCTGCAATGTAGCGGATGGATGGCTTACGCACGCGGCAGGCACAGGCACGCGTAGTGCACCGTATACAGGCGTTTCGCCAGCCTCGGCGAGAGCCCGTGCAGCCCGCGCCGCACCCCCCACTTGCCGGTTGCGGCCGCGTTGGCCGCGAGCGTATCGGCGAAGAACCGGTGCACCGCCAGCGGCAGCGGATCCTCGAGCTCACCGGCGACGCTCAGGCCCGCCTGCGCAACGGTCGCCCGCATCGAGGCGCGGCTCAGCCGCTGCAGGTGGCCGACTTCGTCTGCGTGCTCGCGCTTGCCCGCGCGTCTCGCCGAGAGGTTGTCCTCCAGCGGCACCTCCACCACCACCGCCTTGCAGGCGCGGGCCGTCTCCGCCAGCAGCGACGCCGGGTCGGGCACGTGCTCCAGTACATGGGAGATGATCCCCAGCTCGTACGTGCCTGAGGGTGCCGGTAGATGGTTGCCGTCATACAACTCCACCGAGGCGATCTCCGCGCGTTTGCTCGCGATCCGCACCGCCGCCTCGGTGATCTCCACGCCGTGCAGCTCGCCACCGAAGCCGCGCTCGCTCAGCTCGCTCAGCAGCGCTCCGTCGCCGCAGCCCACCTCCAGAGTGCTCGCCGGGCGAATGCCGGCCCCAGTGCACAGCTTCGCCACGTGGTCGGCCTTGCCTCTGGCTCCGAGCGCGCGCCAGCGCGCATACAGCTGGGCTTGCTCGCCCTGGTGGGCGTATGAGTCGTCGTAGAACGCAACCAGCCCGTCCTCGTCCACGGCTGCCTGCGCCGAAGGTCGGTCGGGCACGGCCGGGCGACTTGCGTCAGTCGCGCGGCTATCGACAGATGGGTCAGCGACAGGTCCGTTCGTCGGGAGCGGATGCTCGGTGTGCGGGCGGTTCGCGCTGGAGTCAGGCACCGCGACGATTATGCTGGCCCCGATGATGCGATGGCTGAAGGTGTCGCTGAGCCAGGCGCCTGCCACCGTTCCCGCGCTGGCCGCGGTCGTGCTGCTGATCGTGTGGGCCACCAGCCAGGCGGGCTACCCAGTGACCCACTGGGCTCCTGGCGGTGTGGTCCTGCTCGCGCTGCTGGCGATCGCTGTCGCGGCGGTGCCGCTGCGCTTCGCTGAGATCCCGCTCGCCGTAAAGCTGGCGCTGGCGTGCCTGGCGGCGTACACCGCGCTCAGCTACCTCTCGATTCTGTGGGCCGGCGTGCCTGGCGACGCGTGGGAAGGCGCCAACCGCACACTGCTTTACTTGGTCGTGTTCGCGCTGTTCGCGCTGTGGCGCGGTCGCGGTGCCAGCGCCGCGCTGCTGCTGTGCGTATGGACGCTCGCGCTGATCGGGCTCGCCGTCTATGTGGCGCTGCGGTTGGACACCAGCTCTGGCGCAAGTTTTGCCGCACTTTTCTCCGGCGAACGCCTCAGCTACCCGGTCGGCTACCCCAATGCGACCGCCGCCCAGTGGCTGATGGCGTTCTGGCCGGCGCTGTTGCTCGCGCGCGGCGCGCGCCTGCCGTGGGGCCTGCGCGGGCTGCTTGCCGGTGGCTCGGTGGTGCTAGCCGGCGTGGCGCTGCTCAGCCTGAGTAGGGGTTCGCTATACGCGACTCCGGTCATGGTCGTACTCGTATTCGTGTTCGTGCCGCAGCGACTGCGCACGTTCGCGACCGCGGCACCTATCGCTGTCGGCATTGCCGCCACGGCACCCCTGTTGCTGCGCGTCGGCGACCGTCTGCGGACGGGCGCCAGTCCGCACACAGCGACCCACACCGCGGTACTTGCGATGTTCGCCGCAGCGCTGCTGGTCGGCCTGGTTGTCGCCGCGGCCGCGGCCGTGGAGAGTCGACGCTCGCTCTCGCCGCGGGCGGTCGTAGGTGTGCGCCGCGCGGTCTTGGCCGTCGCCCTGGCGACCCTGCTTGCACTGCTAGTTGGAGGTCTCGCCGTTGCCGGCAACCCGATCGCTCGTGTTCGCCATGGCTGGGACAGCTTCAAGGGCGGCTACACCGCCGAAGCGGCTGGCAGCAACCGCCTGCTGGGCGGGCTTGGCAGCAACCGCTACGACTTCTACCGCGTGGCGCTAAACGAATTCGATAGCCATCCACTGCTCGGCATCGGCGTGGACAACTTCCAGCAGCAGTACCTCGCCCATGGTCGTAGCGAAGAGACCCCTCGCTACCCCCACAGTGTTGAGCTGCGCACGCTCCTGGAGACGGGCCTGATCGGCGCACTATTCGCTGTCGTCGGGCTCGGGGCGGCGCTGCTGGGCGGATGGCGCGCGATGCGCGGTGTCGATCCCCTAGCGCGAACGGTTGCCGCCGCGGCGCTCGCGGGTTTCGCCTATTGGACCGTGCACGGCTCGTTCGATTGGTTCTGGGAGTTCGCCGGCCTCGGAGCGTCCGCGTTCGCCCTGCTCGGCATCGCGTGCTCGCTGGTCCCTGCGCGGGCGCGGGCTTCCGCTCCCGCTGGCGAGCGCTCCACCGGTGCTGCCCCCGGCCCCGCACTAGGGCGCCCGGTCGCTCCCGTCACTGCACCGGCCGGCGTTCAGCGCTCCGTTGGGGCACGCGCGGAACACGGCCGCCCAGTCGTTCGTCTCTGCCTGTGGGCGACCGTCGTCGCACTCGGCCTGGTCGCGGTCGCGTCGCTGGTGGCACCGTGGCTCAGCGAACGCCAGGTACAGAGCGCCGCGAGCATCTGGTCGAAGGCGCCGCTGGTGGCATACGCGCGCTTGAACGACGCCGCCAACTTGAATCCGCTGAGCGACAGGCCCTATCTCGTGGCTGGGAGCATCGCGCTGCGCTATGGCGACATCGTTCGCGCCGAGCACGACTTCGCGTTGGCGCTGAAACGCGTGCCTGGCGACACCTACGCCACACTCGAGCTTGGCGCGATCGCCTCCGAACTAGGCGAACGCGCTCGCGCGCTCGCACTGCTCGAAAGCGCTGTGCGCCTGAGCCCGCGTGACCCGCTGGCGCGTCAGGCACTGCGCACGGTTCGCACGGGCCGGCGGGTCAGCGTCGAAGCGTTGAACCACTCAATCCTGCTCAACGCGCAACGTCTCGGATAAATATCCCGCGATTGCGGGTTTTCCTCCACGGATCGCCCGCCGCGTTCGCTAGCGTATGGGTTCAGTCAGATCAGCTCCGATACCCGGCGCCTTGTCGGGGTTCATAGACGGCGCGATCTGATGTCATATAGCCGAACGCCAACCGGGCGAGGCGCGATCCGTAGAGGCACGGAGAGCAAACTTTGTGTTGCTCAAAGCCAAGTCAGGGAACCCAAGGTAGGGAAATGAATCGCAACGCACGGATAGCATCGCTACTAGGCCTGGCGGGTTGTCTGTGTGTGTCGCTCGCTCAGCCCGCTCTTGCCGCTGGTCCGCTGCTCAGCGGCTATGGCGGTCCTGGCACAGGCGAACAGGCAATTCTCGGAGCGACGCTGCTCGGAGGTCATCGTGGAGGCTCCGGTTCGGGACCCTCCACGGGCTCACAAGCTTCCGGTGGTGCGGTGGGGGGCAGCTCCAGCGCCACCGTAGACGGCGGCTCTACGCGTTCGAGGAACTCGGGGACGGGGGGGACGGTGCCCGGCGGAACGTCGCCGCCCGACTCCGGCGGCGCGCATGGGTCGAGTGGTACACGTGGGTCTGCTGGCGGGAGCGCCACCCACGGCTCGGGCGCGACGACGAACGGGTCCGTCGTCCACGCCTATGTGTATCCAACCTCATTGCGCCTGGCCTCAGCCAACTCCTCCGTGCTCGCGATCTCCGGCGGCGAGGCGCTGGTCACGATCCTCGCGATCGCGACGCTCACGCTGGTGGGTGTCCTAACGGTGCGACTTTCCCGGCTACAGCGGTAGCGCCGGGCGGTCGATAGAGAAAACAGACGCGCCCGGAGCCCCTCAACACGATGCCGATTTCCCGACAAACCTCCACGACAGTCCCACTGACCGGCCAGCTGCCCGTCAGTCGCGACGCCCCATATCCCCACCATGTGCGCCGCGGAGCCTTCCAGGGACCGCTGCAGTGGTTGCTCGAGGGCACGGGCTGGAGGGTGTTGCGCCCCGCCGCCGACCTCTTGCTCATGTATGTCGGAGTCGTGGCCGCCCTTGGCGGTCTCGGCGCCACCTTCGCGGTGCCGAGCGTCAGCGCACCGCTGCTCGCGCTGCCGCCGATCGCGCTGCTGCTGCTGTATCTGCGTGGTCTCTATCGCACACGCCTTCGTTCGATGATCCTCGACGCGGTCGTGCCGGTCATTAGCGCCGTTTCGGTCGCGGCGATGGCGATCGCGATGTTCGGGTCGTTTGCCAACGGCGCCGTACCGAACCCACACGACTGGATACGGGCATGGCTGTTCGCGCTGCTCGGTCTCGGTGTGGGCCGTACCCTGCTCGCGTTTGTCCAGCGCTCGGCGCGCCGTCACCGGCTCGTGGGCAAGCCCGTCTTGATTATGGGTGCCGGCCTCGTCGGCTCGCAGGTTGCACGCCGCCTCGACAGTCATCCCGAGTATGGGCTGGCTCCCATTGGTTTCATTGACGACGATCCCCGCTCGGTTGCCGAGGTCGGCGGGCGCGACGTGCCGGTGCTCGGCACCGCTGAGGATCTCGACAAGATCGTCGAGCGCAGCGGCGTGCGCAACGTGATCGTCGCGTTCTCCTCGGTCGCGGACGCCCGCGTCAGCCGCCTGATCCAACGCTGTCAGGAGCTCGGCATCGAGGTGTCGGTCGTGCCGCGCATGTTCGACACGATCAACGATCGCGTCGGCTACGACACAGTTGGCGGACTCCCGCTGCTGTCTTTCGCCGGCGTCAACCCCAAGGGTGTGCAGTTCGCGATCAAGCACGTGATCGACCGCGTGTCCGCCACGCTGCTGCTGATCGTGCTCTCGCCCGTGATCGTGCTTGCCGCGATCGCCGTGCGCGTGAACTCGCCTGGCCCCGTGCTGTTCCGCCAGCGTCGAGTCGGACGCGACGGGACGGCGTTCGACCTCTACAAGTTCCGCTCGATGCGGATCGTCCCGGTGCTCGCCGCGCGGGCCGCCAGCGACATCGATGCGCTAGAAAGCACGCTTGCCGTCGACACGGCGCCCGGCGGCGTCGAGGGCGAGGATCGGCGCACGTTTATCGGACGGATATTGCGACGCACCTCGATCGACGAGCTGCCGCAGCTCGTCAACGTGCTGCGTGGCGACATGAGCCTCGTCGGCCCCCGCCCCGAGCGTCCCGAATTCGTCGAGCTGTTCGGCCGCGACGTCGCCCGCTACGGCGATCGCCACCGCGTCAAGTCCGGCATCACCGGCTGGGCACAGGTGCACGGGCTGCGCGGGCAAACCTCGCTCGCAGAACGCGTCGAGTGGGACAATTACTACATCGCCCACTGGTCGCTGGCGCTCGACCTGAAGATCGCTCTCCTGACGATCGTCGCGGTGTTCCGCAACGCCGACTAGAGCAGACCGCACCGCGGTGCTCCAGACAGATCGAGGGTCACACCGCGACCGGCTTGGGGGTGCTCAGGTGCTCGCGCTTGCCGCGCGCGCAGTGCCCTGCCAGTACTGGAACACGTGGACCGACAGTTTGCGCGTGCCGAGCGCCGCGGGGAGCGCGATCGAGTAGCTGTTGAAGCGGTTGAGCGTGAACAGCGACTTGTACACCTTGCGCTTGCCGTTGAACGCTTCGAGCTGCATATAGTCGCCGACGGGTCCCGAGCCACTCGCAACGATGCGACCATTGCGCCGGCTCAGCCGCACGGTCACCGGGCTCGGTTTGCCAAACGGCGAGACGAACACGCCGCGCAGCGCCGCAAACGATGGCTTGGGGGCGCCCGTTTCAGTGAGCGTGCCGAAGTCTTCGCGGCGCGAGCCCTGCAGCTCGTACATGATCTCCGCGGCAACCCACGGGGTGCGAGCGAGCGAGCGATAGATATTGGTCAGGTTGCTCGCCTGCGCCTGCGGGGTGACACATGCCTGTTCTTGCTGGATGCGCTGGCGCGGCCAACAGCTGCTCCAACCGAACTCGTTGAGCCACAGTGGCGTCGAGTCGCCGTTTGCCAGCTGCACTTCGTGCGTATAGCGCAGCCCGGCGAGCGTGAGGTTGTAGAAGTGAACGGAGAGGCCGTTGTAGTAGCCCTTGATGCCGGCCGCATACAGTTCGCGAAGGAACGCGCCGTTGGAGCCTACGAGCGATCCGGCGAGCACCGGCATTTCCGGGTCTGCCTGCTTGATCGCGGGATAGGCCGCGCGCAGGATCGCGGCGTAATGACGCGCCTTTTGCGGTCCTGCGAGGTAGTCTTGGTTGGCCTGGTCGGGCTCGTTCCACACTTCGATGGCGGCCAGCTTGGAACCGTAGCGGGCAGCGAGGAACCCTACGAACGATCCATATGCCTTGGGTTGGCTTGGTGGCCAGGCGCCCGCCTTGTTGCTCCTCCCTGGCGCGCAGTTGCTCAGCAGCGACGGTGGCGCCGACGATGCCCAGCAGGGTGTGCCCATCACAAGCGCTATCACCTTGATTCCGGCGGCGGAGGCTTGATTCACGAGGTAGTCGGTGAAGGCCAGCGCGGGTTGGTAGATCTGGCCCTGCTGGCTCGGTTCGAGCGTTGACCATGGGATTTCCACGCGGATTGCGTGGGCGTCTACCGAACGCGCCCACGCGATCTGCTGATTGACGCTTTCCTGCGGCGTTCCGAAATTGATGCCCGTCATATTGACCCCTCCCAGTGGAGGCGTCATTCGAATGGAGCCGAGCGTTCTCGTGTTGCCGGCGGGAGCGAGCCATGCGAACGCAACCATCACCGTGGCCAGCGCCACCGCCAGCCTGCGGGTGCCACATTGCATCGCTACACAATAGTTCGCCTTGGATGCACCCGCGTCACGTGCATGCTTTCGCTCGCGCGACTAGGCTTCCCTGTTCATGTCCCCCACATGGATCTGGCTGCAGGGCGCAATCGTGGTGTTCGTGCTGATCGGGATGATCATCGCCATCACCAAGCTTGCTTGAGCTTCACCGTCGCCGCCGTCCGAGCACACGGCGAAATCTTTGTGGGGCCTGAGGGATACCAGCGGGGCATGGAGGTATCTCCCTGCCGCTCAGAATCGCGTCCGGTACTGCCCGGGCAAACCAGTCGGTCAGCTCGCCAAGTCCCGCCTCGGCAAGCTCGGCGGCAATGCCCGGTGGGCGTTTCTTTGCGTCGTGTGCATCCGAAGCGACGTTGTGCACAAGGCCGTCCGCCACCAGCTGGTGCGCGAAGCGGCGTACCTGGCCGCCGAAGCGCCCTACCAGCGATCCAGCGGTGATCGAGGTGAGCGCGCCCTGGCGGACAAGCGATTCGAGCGTTGCCGGCGCGCGATGGAATGCTGGACAGCGCTCCGGGTGCGCGATAAGCACACGGCGGCCGCTGCTCTGCAACGCTGCGATCACTCCGCCGAGGCCGGTGGCTACGGGTGTGAATGGAGGCTCGAGCAACACCCAGGGTCCCCCGCCAAGGCTTAGGAGCTCGAGCTCGCTCGGCCTGATCTCCCCAACGCGCGTCATCGCGATCTCAGCGCCTGTGAGAACCTCGAGTGGGATTTCCTCCGCCGATAGACGCTCGTTCACCTCGTCCGTCAGTCGCGCAATCGTGGCGGCCTCGTTCTGGTAATGCCAGCTCACGTGGGGAGTGGCCACGAGCACACGCGTCCCCGCCGCCGCTGCCGCGCGCGCGAGAGCCACCGACCCATCGATTGACTCTGGGCCATCGTCGATGCCGGGCAGCACATGGCAGTGGAGGTCGATCACTCTGGAGGAGAACGATATGCGAGCAGCCGCCCGATACTCGCCGCTGTGCGGATATGATCGGTGCGTTCAGTCAGCGCGCAGCTTGAACCGTAGCCAAGGGAGGGTCATGTTTAGATCGATTGTGGTTGGGACGGACGGCTCGGATACCGCCGGCCAGGCTGTGCGCCAGGCTGTCGATCTCGCCAAGTCAGTGGGCGCGACACTTGAGCTTGTGAGTGCTTATGAGCCAGTGCCGGCGCAACGATTGCGCGAGGAGCGACGTGACATTCCCGAGGACCTGCAGTGGGCGATCAGTCCCCGCGAGGATGTCGAGGCGACACTCGAGGCGGCCGCAGAGCTTGCTCGCGAGGCTGGGGTCACGGTCAACGTCTATCCGCGCCAAGGAGATCCAGCGGATGCGATCCTCGACGTGGCGGAGGAGCGCGAGGCAGACCTGATCGTGGTCGGCAACAAGGGCATGACCGGCGCCAAGCGTTTTCTGCTGGGCTCTGTGCCAAACAAGGTGTCTCATCACGCTCCCTGCTCTGTGCTCATCATTCGCACTACCTGAGAAGCCCGCTCGCCGCATGCGGCGCTCGCTCAGATGGTGGCATTCGGTGGCGTTGCTCCTGCCGGCGATCATCGTTGTCTCGGCGATTGCAGCGATGCCATCCACCAAGCCAACGGGCCTTTTCGCAACGGGCCTTTTCGAACTTGGCATCGTGGGAGGCACGGATCCGCTGGTTCAGCCGCGCGAGGCGAGCCGGCTCGGAGCCAAGCTCGTGCGCGTGGAATTCTCGATCGACGATTCGCCGCGACAAATGGCATCTGTGATCGGCGCCTACGCGCGAGTAGGCGTGAGGGTGCTCGCGCTCGCGGGCTTTGAAGGTCGTGTGCCCTCGCGAGTAGAAGCAGAGAATCTCGCAAGCTGGGCAGCTGCCTTTGGGCCGGGCGGTTCGTTCTGGAGCGATCATCCCGACGGAAAGGCCGCGATGCTAGACATCGAGTTTGGCAACGAGACGAGCTATGGCTATCAGTTCGGCGGATGCGGACCTGGTTGTCCTGGCTATATGCCACGTGCGCGCGCCTATGCTCTCGCGTTCGCGGCGGCACAACAGGCGATCGTCGGAGCGCGAGGAAACTCACGGGTCGGACTGCTCGCCCAAGCCGATTATGGTGGTGACGGCGACGAATGGGTCAACGGTATGTTCGATGCTGTGCCGGACCTCGCCAAGCTGGTGGCCGGCTGGACGGTTCACCCATACGGACCACGCTCTTGGTGGCAGCAAAGCCTCGACGATCTCGTTGGTCAGACGCAGGCACGTGGAGCCCCGGCGAGCATCCCGATCTACATCACAGAGCTCGGGATCGCAAGCGACAATGGTCCCTGCCTGACCGAAAACTATGGTTGGAATCCATGTATGACCTACGCGCAGGCAGCTCAGGCACTCAGCTCCACGGTTAGTGAAATCCGCGCGCGCTACGGACCGCGCATCCGCTCGATCTTTGTGTATCAGCTAGCCGATCAGCGCTCTCCCGGCTATAGCAACAATCGTGAGGGCTACTTCGGGGTGCTACGCAAGAACGGCGCGCCAAAGGGCGCCTACACCGCGGTGGTGCGGGCGTTGCTGCGGGCGAATCCCTAGTGTCCTTGGGCGTGACAGATTCCCTTGGTTGTACTCCCGTTGCCGCGCCGTTGAAGTGTGACCTGGCAGTCGTTGGAGGTGGCATCCTCGGACTGTCGGTCGCTCGTGAGCTGCTCTCGCGCCATCCGCGCGCGAGCGTCGTGGTACTTGAGCGAGAGCCGACGCTTGCAAGCCACCAGACGGGTCACAACTCGGGAGTCATACACGCCGGCATCTACTATGCCCCCGGTTCGCTGAAGGCACGTCTGTGCGTCGCCGGCGCAAGCGAGATGTACGAGTATTGCGAGCGGCACAGTATCGCTCACGAGCGCTGCGGCAAGCTGATCGTCGCCACCGATCCATCTGAGCTCGAGCGGCTTGCTGAGTTGGAGCGGCGCGGAGCCGCTAATGGAGTTCCCGGTATGCGTCGCCTAGACGCGGAGGAGCTGTCAGAGATAGAGCCCCACGTCCTCGGAATCGCCGGCATCTTCTCGCCCGCTACGGGGATCACCGATTTCGGTGCGGTCGCACATGCCCTCGCCCAGGATGTGGTTGATGCGGGCGGAGTCGTGGTTACAGACTGCGGCGTGGAGCACGTACGGGGAGGGCCTCGCAAGCTGCGCCTCGTGCATGAGCATGGAGAGATAGAGGCCGGCCACGTCGTGTTCTGTGCAGGCGCGTGGGCCGATCGCCTCGCGGTGCGGTGCGGTGCCGATGCCGATCCGCGGATCGTTCCCTTCCGCGGCGCCTATCTCCGACTACGCCCGCACAAGCGCGATCTTGTGCGCTCGCTCATCTATCCGGTTCCAGACCCCGCTCTGCCGTTCCTGGGCGTGCACTTCACGCGAACCATCAAGGGCGAGATGCTGATCGGACCGACCGCACTGCTGGCCGGCGCTCGCGACGCGTATGAGCTGCAGCGGATCTCGGGCCAGGATCTGCTCGACACGCTGCGCTGGCCCGGCTCGTGGCGAATGTTCCGTCGTTGGTGGCGCACGGGTATGACCGAGATCCACCACGCGTGCTCCCGCAATGCGCTCCTCGACGCCGCCGCGCGTTACGTGCCGGAGATCGGCGTCGACGACGTCGAGCCGGCATTCGCCGGCGTGCGCGCCCAGGCCCTGGGACGCGACGGCTCGCTGGTGGACGATTTCGTGTTCTCGGCCACCGATCGTGCCCTGCACGTTCGCAATGCGCCCTCCCCGGCCGCGACCTCTTCGCTGGCAATCGCGCGGCACGTGGTGGAGGAGGCGCAGAAGACCTTCAGGCTATGACGCGGGCGCCGGGGGGCTCGCTCTGTGGATCGCGGCGAGCGCGTCATCGGGGTTGAGATCGGAGCTCAACCCGTCGATCGACGGTCGCAGCGAGCCTGGTAGCAGGCGGCTAACCAGGCGCGCCCGTCTCCCGAATGGGACCACGGCATGGACCGCTTGTATCTGCATCTCGAGGTCGATGATGCGCATAGCCGCCAGTGGTCGCAGGTGTCCTACGGTCTGCGTGGGCAACTGTGTGTCAGAGACGGGCTCCTCGGATACGAGGGTCACGTCGAGACCTTCCTCATGCAGCCTCGCCAACCAGTGCCTCGCGGCCTGCGTGGGCTCTCCGCGACCCGCAAGCGCGACTACCTTGGGCAGCGAGGCGGCACGCCGCCCGAAGTGTCCATGGCTGGTTGTCTGGGCCGATGACTCGGGTGCGGCCGAAGGCTCCCGCCGGCCACCCATCGTGAGCACGCGTATCCACACAAGCGTGTCGCTTGTAGCGTCCAGCCAGATCTTCAACAAGCCACGCCAGCCGTCGCGCCATCCACGGTCGATCACGATCCGATAGCCGATCTTCGCGAGCGGACGCAGCAAGATGCCCACGACATAGGCGCTGGGATCTGTCGGTCTTTGCAAGTGACGGCTCTCGAGCCGGGCATAGCTCCACACGTCTGACAGAGCCTCGCCCATGGTTGCTGCCAGCTCATGCTGGAGATCCCCATCCAGGATGGTCGGGCGCTCGGCCTTCTCGAGGCCCTCATGCACCGCCCGCGATTGATCGTGGCGGTACGCGCCGCGCCGAAACAGCCTGGAGCGGTACGCCGGATACTTCGCCGAGGGTCCGAGCACGCCGCCAAGGAATCGATTGCGCAGCGCGCACACGGCTATGTCGGGGCCACCTCCCCGCTCGGCCAGCAGCGCTTCGATGCTGCGTCTCAGCACCGGCGACACGCGCTCGTCGGCATCGATCTCGAGGATCCACTCGCAGGTGGAGGCGTCGATCGCGACATTGCGCTGGCGCGCATACCCGGGCCAAGGGTTCTCGATAACGCGCGCCCCCGTCCGCTGGGCGATCTCCACGGTACGGTCGCTCGACCCCCCATCCACCACGATGATCTCGTCGCAAAAGGCCACGCTCGCGAGTGCTACCGGTAGACGGTCCTGCTCGTTTTGGACGATCAAGCACGCCGCCACACGCTCCCGCGCGGCTGATGAGGGCTCTCGGAGCGGTGCGTTCTCCCTCGACAAATCAGATGTCGGCATTGCCCGATGTCACGTGTGGCCTGCGGCGGCGCTGCAGAGATGAGCGAACGGCGCTCGTGACGCGCTGCCCGGCGAGCCACCCATCGTCGCGAACACGGCGTAGGAATCCATTGCCCGCGACGTTGAAGCGACGGGCCATGCGCGTGGGGTCCGCGCAGTCGCAGCGCAGCCGGCGGACGCGTCCGCTGCACACCTCGTGTGCGGCACGACGCAGGCTCAGGCCCTTCTCAGCGGGCAGATGCCACAGGCCCAAAACCAGCGGATCGTCAATCCGGGGCGCCCCGTGTCGAGGCCCCGTCCAAATGCGCCGCGCTACTGCGGAGAGATCGTGATAGGGCACGAGGCCAAGTGCTCCCGCGAGCGTGAACAGCTGCTCCTCGGTCGGAAGCACCTTGTCGAGGTGCGCAAGCTGCTCATCGAGCGCATCGCACGTCGCTACGAGTGCTCGCAGCGCGTTCGGGGTGCCGCTCAACAGCTCTCCGCCGATCCAGGGGGGCGGTTGCTCGAGGCCGTTACCTCCACCGAGCTCGGATGCCAGCTCGCCGATCTCTTTACGCGTGCGGCCCACAGTGGCCGCATCGGCGACCAGCCAGTCGGGGTCGTAGGGAGCCTCGATCGCCCCGATCCGATCCCTCGCGGGTGTGCTTGAGAACATCAGATCCGCGTTCGGCCACACACAGTCCAGGTCGGTCAGCCAAAGCTGTCGTCCCTCCGGTTGCCCTTCGGCGGCGGCGAGGATCGCGTCGAGTACATAGCGAGAGGCCATGAACATTTCGCTGCCGTCTGCTGGGCGGCGAGAGTAGTCGGCGTGGATCATCCGTACGCCCAACGCGTCAAGCCGCTCGAGCAGCTTGACGCCGGATCGACCGAGGATCCGCCGGTCTTCCAGGTTCGTGGCAAGTGCCAATGAGCAGTCCGCGTCGCGCAAGCGCAACGATGCGGCCTGCGCGATGGCGCACTCCAAATAACGGCACGCCACGCGCGTGGCCGAAGCGGAGGAGCGTGAGGAGGGATAGAAGAAGGCCTCGTCTCGAGCGTGTACATAGAGGTACTGGACGATCAGAGGGCTCAGGTTGGTGTCCATCGACTCTATCTTCGCGTCGTCCCTGGTCGCACCTTCGAGCAGAGCATACAAGCGCCTCGTGCCTGCAAGTGGAGGATGCGGGCTGCATTCGATATCAGATCGAGTTGCATCCGGGTATTCGTCTTTCCCGTGATAGACAATGTGCTGTCTATGAAGATCGTAAGCATCATGACGACCAGCTCGAGCGGTGGCGCCGAGTTCGCCGCCGTCGAGCTGTTGCAGGCGCTTGGCGTCCGAGGTCACGACACGGTGATGCTCACCGACATGAGCGACATCGGGCGCGACACAGATGTGCCGGTGCATTCCATCGACATCGGGCCCAAGCTGTCGGTCAGTGCCTGGTTAGGACTTGCGCTGAGATGGCCGCGCTTGTTGAGGCGTTTGCGCCAAGCGCTGCGGGAGCAGGAGCCCTATGACGTGCTGCTGGTTCACTACAAGAAGGAGCAATTGCTGGCACGTATGCTGCCCCGCCGCATGAGGCGCATCGTGGTGTGGGCCGAGTGGGGACCGGTGCCGTTTCCGTTGCGCAAGGGCTTGCCGCGTCTCGCCTACCTGGCGGCCGCGCGAGATGCTCGTCTGGTGATGTGTATCTCGCAGGGAACGCTTAACTCGGTCAAGTCGGTTGGCGTGAGACCGGACAAGTTGGTGGTGGTGCCAAACGTGCTGCGCACCGAGGACATCCGCTACACGGCCGCGGGGCGGGAGCGGGTACGTCGCGAGCTGGGCATCCCCGCGGACGCATTCGTCGTGGGATGCATCTCGCGCTTTCACCCCAAGAAGCGCAACGACGTCGTGATCGAGGCGGTGTCGCAGTTGCGGGACACCCGTGTCCACCTGATCCTCGCGGGCGCTGGTGAGACCGAAGCGCAGCTGCGCGAGCTGGCGGTGCCGTTGGGGGAGCGCGCGCATTTCATCTCGACTCCCGGTGAGGAGGTGGCCGACGTGCTGTCCGCCTTCGACGTGTCCGTGTTCTGCCCCAGCCCCACCGAGGGGGCGCCGCGAGCGGTGATCCTTGGGATGCTGGCCTCGCGCCCGTGCCTGTCGACGGGTGCTGAGGGCGTCGCCGACATGATCACTCCAGAGTTCGGAGGGATCGCCTCACCTGAGAACGATCCGGCGTCGCTGCGACCGTTGCTCGAGCGCTATCTGGACGATCCGCGACGGGTCGAGCTCGAGGGCGCCGCGGCACGCGCCTACGCCGAGCGAACCTACGCGGCGCCGGTTGTCGCCGAGCGGATTGAGGGCCTGCTGAGGCGGGCAGGAGCGCTATGAGCCGCGCCGTGATCCTCGCGGGGGGCGAGGGAACTCGTCTGCGCCCATACACGACCGTGCTGCCCAAGCCGCTGATGCCGATCGGCGACCGTCCGGTGCTCGACATCGTTGTGCGCCAGCTCAAGGCCCACGGCTTCGCGCGGATAACGATCGCGACGGGCTATCTCGCCGAGCTGATCGAGGCATTCTTTCGCGACGGCGACAGCTACGGGATCCCGATCGACTACTACCGCGAGCACGAGCCGCTCGGCACCGTCGGGGCGCTGGCGCTGATCGACGGGTTGGCCGACGATCACGTGCTCGTGATGAACGGTGACGTGCTCACCGACATCGACTACGGCGCGTTGCTCGAACACCATCGAGACAGTGGCGCCGCGGCCACGATCGCGACCAAGACGCGCCAGGTGCAGATCTCACTCGGCGTACTGCGCTTTGGGCAGGACGGCGATCCCACGCTGCTGACCGGCTACGACGAGAAGCCGTCGATCGACTACACCGCGAGCATGGGCGTCTACTGCTTCGCTCCACGCGCCCTTTCCTACATCGATGCGGGCGCGCGACTGGATTTTCCCGATCTGATCCTACGTTTGATCGCCGCGGGCGAGACGGTGAGAGCATGGCCGAGCCAGGACTACTGGCTCGACATCGGCCGCCACGACGACTACGAGCAGGCCCAGGAAGAGTTCGAGTCGGTCCGCGAGCGGCTCATCCCACCCGATTGAGAGCATCGCGGATGACCTCCACGACGGTGTCCACCGCCGTCTCGTCCATCGAGGCGCTCAGCGGCAGCGCGCAGTGACGGGCAGCCACCTCGGCCGCCCGTGGGAGCCCGTCGGCCGGCGCGTACTGGCGATACCCAGTGAAGCTATGCAGCGCTGGGTACCACGTCGTCTGGATGCCGTTCGCCTTGAGATCGTCGCGAAAGCGGTCGCGTGTGTCACGGTCCCGTAGCAACACGGGGAAAGCAAAGTGTGAGGCGCGCGCTACCGCCTCCTCGTCGAACGCCAGCTCGATCCCGACGACGTCCGCAAGACGCTCACGATAGGCCCGGACGGTCTCGCGGCGCGCGTCGATCCCCTCGTCGAGACGCTTCAAACGGCTCAGCCCGAGCGCGGCACGTGGCTCGTCCAAGCGGAAGTTGAAGCCGATGTCGACCACGTCGTAGGCGGGGTCGTGACCGCGATGGCGATCCCACGTGCTGCTCGTCATGGCATGCGAGCGAAACAACCGCACACGTGCATCGAGCGCCTGATCGGCGGTGGTGACCATGCCACCCTCGCCAACGCACAGCTGCTTCTTGGAGAAGAAGCTGAAACAGCCCAGCTCCCCGACGGTGCCCACCTGGCGTCCGGCGTCGTCGACGTGTGCTCCGATCGCCTGCGCGCAGTCCTCGATCAAGACGAGCCCATGCTCGTCGCACAGCTCGCGGAGCGCAAGGATCTCGGCCGGGTAGCCGCAGAAGTGCACTGCGATCACCGCCTTCGTGCGCGGTGTGATCCGGCGTGCGACGTCCTCCGGGTCGATATTGAAGTCCTGTGGGCTCAGGACGTCGCACAGGACCGGCTCGGCTCCCACGTAACGCGCCGCGCTGGCGCTCGCTACAAAGGTGAAGGCCGGCACGATCACCTCGTCGCCGGGGCCGACTCCGGCGGCCAGACAGGCGAGGTGCAGAGCCGCGGTCCCACTCGACACCGTCGCCGCGTAGGGGACCCCAACGTAGCCGGCGAGCGCCTGCTCGAATGTCTTCGTGCGCGGTCCCATCGTCAGCCAGCCGGAACGCAGACAGTCAAGCACCGCCTCCACGTCCTGCTCGGGCATCGCGATATCGGTAAGTGGTACGCGCCAGTCGTTCATGGGCTCAGTACCTCGGCGAGCGCCGCAACGACCCTGTCCTGATCGTCGTAGGTCATGTGCGGGTAGAAGGGCAGCGTCAGCTCGGTGCGCGAAGCAAGCTCGGTGATTGGTAGCGAAAGGTTAGGAAAGCGCTCGCGGTAGGCCGTGAACCGGTGGATCGAGGGATAGAAGATGCTGGTCTGGATGCCACGCTCACGCAGACTGGCGCTGACAGCAGCCTGGGTGCCGTCGCGCTCGAGCATGATCGGCATCACGTAGCAGGTGGAGCTGGGTACGTCGGCGTCCTCGAAGGGCACTATCAGCCCGTCCAGCTCTGCCAGCAGGCTTCGATAGCGCAGCGTGAGCTCGCGCCGGCGCGCGATGTCGGCCTCCAGCCGCCCAAGCCGGGAGAGCAGCAGCGCGGCGCGTGGCTCATCGAGGCGGTAGTTGAAGCCGAGTCCAGTCACGTCGTACGTGTCGGTGCGCCCGCTGTGACGATCCCATGTGCCACTCGTCATCGCGTGTGAGCGGCGCGAGCGCACGAACGCGGCGACCTCGTCGTCGTCGGTGCACAACAGACCGCCCTCGCCGACCGACAGAACCTTGTTTGAGAAGAAGCTGAAAGCGCCCGCCAGTCCCCAGGTGCCGAGCTTGCGGCCACCGAGCATCGCGCTCGGCGCGTGCGCGACATCCTCGATCAGCGCGATCCCGTGCTTGTCGCACAGCTCGCGCAGACGGTCTGCCGCCGCGGCGTAGCCGGCGAAGTGCACGACGCACACGGCCTTCGTGCGCGGGGTGATCCGCCGCGCTACGTCCTCGGGGTCGAGGCTTGGGTTCTCACGCGAGACGATCTCGGCGAAGACCGGCGTGGCGCCGCAGTAGAGGACGGCGTTGGCGGTTGCCGCGAACGTGAACGAGGGCACGATCACCTCGTCTCCCGGACCGACGCCGGCGGCGAGGTAGGCGAGGTGAAGCGCCGCGGTGCAGCTCGAGACCGCGATCGCGTGACGTGCGCCGAGGTGGGCGGCAAACGCCTCCTCGAAGGCTGCGGTGCGCGGCCCGAGCGTCAGCCAGCCCGAGCGCAGCGTTTCAGCCACCGCCTGGAAATCCTCCTCCTCCAGGCGCAGGTCGAACAGCGGCAGCTCGGGGAACGCTTCGGTGGCGGCCATGGCTCGTTGCGGTGTGCCGCGACGCTCAGGGGATGTTGCGGTAGCGGCCGTCGAAGGGATCTCCAAAGGCACTGGCGTCGAGCGCGGCGATGATCTCGCCGATCCCGTCGGGCACCGTCATGAGCGTCTCGAAGTCCAGCTGCGCGCGGATCTTGTCGAAGCTCACCTTGTAGTCGCGTGGGTCCTCGTCACGGTGTACATAGGAGACTTTGCCGCGATCGATCTGCTTACCGATCTCCTCGACCAGGTCGAGCTTGCGGTAGTTCTCACCCGAGCGTCCCGCGTTGAAGACCATGCCGGCGACCTTCTCGGCCGGGGCCTCGAGCACGGTGTGTACCGCACGGGCGGCGTCACGCACATGTATATAGGGACGCCAGAACTGCTCGCCGAAGACTTCAAGCTCGCGGTCGGCCCATAGTTCGCGAGTGAACTCGTTGACGGTCAGGTCGAAGCGCATCCGTCGCCCGACCCCGTATACGGTCGCAAAGCGCAGGCACGTCGGCTTGGTGGTGCCGCCGCCGCCCAGGATCAGCCGCTCCATCCCGACCTTCTGCTCCGCGTACAGCGAAACGGGGCGCAGCTCGCCCTCCTCGGTGATCGGCACGTTGGGGTCGGCCATGCGGCCGTAGTTTGAGCAGGTGGAGGCGAACACCAGTCGCTCGACGCCCGCGTCGTTTGCGTCGGTGACGAGTGCACGTGTGGCCTGGACATTGACGTCGTCAGAGGCCTTGGGATCGAGTGCACAGGCGGGGTCGCCGACGATCGCAGCGAGGTGCACGACCGCCTCGGCGCCGCTCAGAGCGCGCTTGCGCGCGTCATCGTTGCGCACGTCGGCTCGGATCACCTCGACGCCTGCCTGCTCCTGCTCGACGGCGATGTCCTCCTGACCGTGCAGCAGCGAGTCGAGCACGCGTACCTCGCGTCCAGCCTCGCGCAACTCCTGGACAAGGAGCGCACCGATGTAACCGCTGCCGCCGGTGACCAACGTCGTATTGCCCACTTGATCTTCCCTTCTGTCGTGCCGTCTGTGATCGTGCCGCCTGTGCCGCGGCCGAGGTCTTGCCCAGCCAGCGATTACCGAGCGCGGAACGACGCACGCGGGTGTGGGACGGGGCCTATGCTAGTCGCATCATCGGCAGAGCCCGGGTATGACTGTAGGCTCTCAGGCCCTGCCGACGGTGGCGTTGCGAAGGTGCTCGATCAAGATCGGAAATTGGCGCTGGGCGTCGTAGCGCTCCTCGCAACGCGCACGCGCGCGCCCTCCCAACTCGCTGCGACGATCGGGATTCTCAAGCAGAGCACGAAGAGCGTCTCCCAGGGCGCGTCGATCTCCGTGGGGGACGATCACTCCGGCGTCGCCGCCGAGCATGTCGGGTATGCCGCCGACATCCGTGGAGATAACCGGAGTCCCACAAGCCATCGACTCGAGCACGGCCCACGGATTGGTGTCGCCGTAGGTCGGCAGGCACATCAAGTCCGCCTGTTGCTGTAGATCCAGCAAACGCGGATCGGACGGCATCAGCCGATGAACGCGGATGCCGGGTCGCTCTGGCACGGGCGCGGGTGTGACGATGTCGAGGTCAACATCGCGCCCGATTGATCCGCCAAGTGCGGCAAGTAGATCCTCGCCTCCCTTCTCAGCAAAGCGCCCGCCTACGAACAGCACCCGGGGGCATGAGCGCTCGCGACGCTCGACCGGGCGATAGCGACTCAGGTCGATCCCCGGGTGGTACTCGACCACACGCGCCGTGGGCGCCTCGCGTTCGAGTGTCCTGCGTGTCCAGGCGGTCCTTGCGAGCACCAGCGCTGCCGCTCGCAGGGCCCGCCGCTCGAGCGCCCGGCTTGGCGCGATCGTGAGCGGCGCATAGGGTTGCGTGGGGCGCCAAGCGGGCATCGCCCACCAGTCATAGGCACTGGTATCAGTCGCCAGCACGACCGGCACTCGGCGCATCGTCGCGATCATCCCGAAGGAGATCGCGTGGCTGTACAAGTGCACGACATCCGTGGGCCACGCCGCCAGTTCGCGATCTAGTTGGACGCGGGCTCGAATGGACTCCACCAGGTGCCATCGCAGCGTCTTGAAGTCAAGCCCCGCGCTCGCCAACGGCTTCAGCGGATGCCCGGCGATCATTTCCGCTCGGCGGCTCATCGGGCTCAGCGAGGCGAAGCGGGCCTCGATGTCGGATTGACTCTCAAGGCCGCTGCGCAACGCCGCATCGAGCTGTGCGTGTCCCAGGACGTGCGTTCCGAGGTTGCCCTCGTTGAAGAACAGAACGCGCATCGGGCGCGGATCGTACCCTCAAGCCCGCTCGACTCGCAGGGAGCGCAACTCCTCCATGTTCACTATCCGTGTCACTAGCAGGCCGGCGGCGTAGAACAGTACGCCGAGAATGCCGGCGGGGAATAGCCCGAGTGGCCTTGCGAGGAACATCACGCCGGTCATCGCGGCGGCCAGCGCCAGGGTGCGCAAGAGCTTCCACGGTGACAGTCGCAGGCGCAACTTGTGCAAGCTGGTGCTCAGCATGAGCGCCATCGTGAGGATCTCGGTCGCCACTGTGGCCCAGGCCGATCCAAAGGCCCCATAAGAGGGGATCAGGGCCAGGTTTAGTGCCACATTGAGAGCCGCTCCGACGCCTGAGTAGAGCGCCAGCCGCCACTGCAATTTTACGATCGGAGCGAGGAAGCCGGCGAGCGATCCGAAGCAGATTGACACGAACGCGATCATCAAGATCGGCAGCACGCCACCAGCGCGGTGGAAGTCCGCTCCATAGAGCAGATGCACGATCTGGTCGGACAGTGCGATCGTGCCCGCGAGGATCGGCAGGGAGATCACTCCCATCATGTCGGCGCATATCTGCACCAAGCGACGGACTCGTGCGGGATCGCTGAGGTGCACCGCCGAGAGCACCGGAAAGAAGGACACCATTACAGCGGTGGGCAGGAAGCCCAAAGGGCTTAGAAAGCCGTAGGCGGCGCCGTAGATACCTGCTTCGTGCTGCCCGGATATCTGCAGCAACAGAACAGAGTCGAGTTGGTAGTAGACGGTTATGAACACGCCGGCGATGCCGAGCGGGATCGCTACGCGCGTGAGTGGTCCCCACAAGCGCCGACCGGCCCTCCACGCGATATGGGCAAGCCGGCGGGTGGCCAGTAGTTGACAGAGCGAGGTGAGCGCTATCAGCAGCGTGTAGGCGATCGCAAAGCCGACGACGGACGCGTGCACGATTGCAAGGAAGGTCACAGCGCCGAGCCACACGAAGCTCTGCAGCACGGTGAAAGACAGCGCAAGCCCGGAGCGCAGGCGCGATTGAAAGACCGCCATCAGTGTCGCCGCGCCTGTGGAGAGGATCGTCGTGGCGAGGATCAGCGCTGTGGCATATGAGTCTCCTTGGTTGGTCAAAAACAGCGGAATGCAGATGACACAGGCGACCGTTGCAACCAGCGATAGGGCGGTGCGTGCGCCTGCCAGCGCTCCCAGCCATTCCGACTCTCGCTCCGGTTCGGCGGACATGCGTTGCATTGCCGCGGTGGTAAAGCCGAGATCTGTAAGCACGCTGAAAAGAGCCACAAAGCTAGACACCCCGCTCCAGACCCCATAGCCGTTGGGGTCCAACGTGCGGGCGGTCAACGAGACTGTCACCACACTGACGCACAGCGTGATCACGCGGGCTATGAGCTGTACGACCACGTTGGAGACGATGTGGCGTCCGCCGGCGAGGCTGGCGTCACCGGCCGCGCCGCCGTGTAGCAAGCGGCGCGGGAGCGCCATAGCCCTCGTCAGCATGCGGCATACTCTCGCAGCCTTGCGTGTTTTGGTCGTTCTGCCTTCTGTGCCGCTGCCCGAGGGGGGCGCGGCCGCAAGGTGCTCTCTCGCGCTGCTGCACGGGCTTCGATCTCACGGCGTCGAATGTCGGACGCTCGCCGCCAACATCGGCTCCATACCGCTGGACGATTTGCCCGAGGACCTGAACATCGAGGTGATCTCGCTGGCGCCGGTGACAGCTTGGCAGGGTCGGCGCGATCGCTTGCTGTCTCCCAATGGCCTGCTTGCCCGGGGCGAGTTCGCGGCGCGCGTGGGCGTCCTGTCGGACGGGGTCGACGTTGTGCATTTCGTCGAGCCGCAGGCGGCGGTCGCGATCCCGCACGCCAGGGCTCCGGCGGTCGCTCAGATTCACTTTCGGACACGTCGCGACCGCGGAATCGGGGTGCCATGGCGACGTGCGAGCAGGGATGCGCTCGAGCTCGTTCGTGCCGAGCGCCGCGTTTGTCGTGGCGCTCGCTGGCTGCTCGCCAACTCCCCTGAGGTTGCAGCCGAGCTGACCTTGGCGGCGCCACACGCACAGGTGGCATGTGCGCCGCTCGCCCTGGACGAGCGCTATTACACGCCGCGGGCGACCCTTGATTCATCGACTGTCGGACTGATCGGCACAGCCGGCTGGCCCCCGACGGCAAAAGCCGTCGAGCGCCTGCTGAGAGACGTCTGGCCGCGTGTGCTCGAGCGACGCCCGCAGGCAAGGCTCCTACTCGCTGGGACCGGGATGGAGCGCTCCACGTTCCCGGAGCTGCCTGAGTGTCCTGGTGTGGAGTGGCGCGGGCGTGTGCCTTCGGCTACGGACTTCCTGCGCGAGCTTGGCGCGCTGTTGTATCCACTGACGGCGGGCAGCGGTTTGAAGGTCAAGGTGCTCGAGGCGCTGGCGCTCGGCATACCGGTGGTGACGACGCCGGATGGCGCCGAGGGCCTGGGAGCGCAAGGTGGCGTTGTGGTCGAGAGCAACGACGAGCGGATCGTGGAGGCTACTTTGGGGCTGCTCGATAATCCGCACGCTCGCCGTAGCATGGGCGATGCCGCCTACCGCACCTACATGAATCACCATACGCCCGCGGTCGCTGCTGAGCCAGTCATCGATCTCTACGAACGCATGCTTGCGTGAAGTCGACACGGCGCTTGCGCTTGCTGGCCTACACCGACTCGCCCGAGGTCGGTGGGGCCGAGCTTGCGCTCGGATATCTGCTCGGAGCACTCTCGCAGGAGATCGATGTTGGCGTGCTTGCCACCGACTCGAGCGTAGCCAGTGCGATCGTCGCTTCGCGCGCCGGCGCCGCGGCGATGACGGTGCGCAGTCCGCATGGGCTTAGCGACTGGAGTGCCCTGCGTGAGCACCTGTCCGCCGTCCGTGCATTCGCTCCGGACATCGTGCACGCCAATCAGGCATGGCCGTGGGCCTGTGGCTATGGCGAGCTTGCTGGTCTTCTGAGTCGCGGGACACACGTGCTTGCCGTCGATCACCTGCCGCTCGCCGTAGGAGTTCCGCGGATCCGCAAGCTGGGACGGAGGCTGCTGATGCGCTCGGTGAGCGCTCACGCCGCGGTGGGCGATCGCTGTGCGCGCATGGTGGAGGAGATCGTTGGCCTGCCGCGAGACTCGGTGCTTGCCGTGCCCAACGGTGTGCCGCCATGTACTTCAGCTTCCGCTCGCGCGCACAGCGCGGGTATCGTGATCGGCTCGCTTGGGCGCCTGACCGTGCAGAAGGACTACGAGCTGCTGGTACGGGCATTGCCGATGCTCCCGGACGCGCGGCTGGTGCTGGTCGGCGACGGTCCAGAGCGGCCTGAGCTCGAGCGAGTGGCGCATGAGCTGGAAGTCGCGGATCGGCTGAACGTCACGGGCTGGGTCTCAGACGCGCCACGCCGGCTCGCTGAGTTCGACGTCTTTGCGTTGCCTTCGCGCTGGGAGGGAATGCCGCTGGGCATCCTCGAGGCGATGCACGCGGGTCTACCGGTCGTTGCGACTGACGTCGGCAGCGTGGCGGAGGTGGTAGTCGATGGGGATAGTGGGTATGTCGTGGCCTCGGGCGATCTTGCCGCGCTGACCGATCGACTACAGCGCCTGCTCGGCGCCCCCGTACTGCGACGCAGCATGGGCGAGCGAGGACTGGCTCTTGCCCACGAGCAGTACACCGACGCGGCGATGGCGCGGCGCTACGAAGCCGTCTATGGGCGGCTGGTCAATTGGTGGCGCCCGGCGTAGCCAGGAAGTTCCAGATCGGCTCGTTGAACGTGGTCTGGAAGTGCTCGCGCGAATACGGTCCGGCGCCGTCCAGATCGAAGATCCGCAGCCCCGCGTCGTCAAGCAGATCAAAGACCTGTGTGGGCTGGGTGCCATACAGGTCGGCGCCCCCGGCGCCGTGCTCGAACAACACAAAAGGTTGGTGGTGCTGCAATGTCTCGACGGCTCCCTGCAGGACGCCGAGCTCGGCGCCCTCCACGTCGATCTTGATGAGCGTCGGCGCCGGTCCGTCCGCGAGCACGTCGTCCAGGCGCTCGGTTCGTACCGACACTCGCTCAACCGGTTTCGTGCCTGTCGGTAGATCGTCTCGCTGTAGCAGTCCGCTGTAGGCTGGCGCGTCTGGAACGTGCGTGAATTCTGCCGTTCCCGCCGTGTCCGACACGGCGGAGCGACGCACGTCCACGTCGGGAAATCTCCTCGCCAGGAGGTCGTGTAGGTGGGGAATCGGCTCAAACGCAACGTGATGGCCACGCGGCGCGATCCGCACGATCGATTCGAGCACGGCTCCTTCGTTGGCACCCACATCGATGGCCCTCGAGTCGATACGCAGGGCGGTTGCGAGAACCATCTGCATCGCATGCTCGTCGCGCAACTCCCTGCGCGAGTGCACGCCGAAGGCTGCGCGCGCCTCGCGCACGCGCCCCATGACTTCCCGCGCCTGTTCCTCTCGTCCGAGACGGGTCGCCGCGATACGTCCGGACCGGCGGAGGCCTGCCGTGGTTGCTCGTAGGATAGAAGTCATGTCGCCGAGATGCTACAGACGGCTTGGCCTCCCAGGCCCGCTACCGACGGTGCGCTTTTAGCGTGGGCTCAACAGGGAAGACAGCTATCCATGATCCGGCCTACATTCCGGCTTCATGGCAATGCTCAAGCATGATTGAGCCGGGGACGATGGGGATGATGGTGATGGTGCACGCTGCCCCAGAGAACTGCAGCCCGATTGCGGGGCCGATCGCATGAGCGCCGCGGAGCGCTTTGAGCGCGCTCGCGAAAACGAGAGCTTCTCGAGCACATTCAATGTCCTGCGCCGTCGCTGGCTATTGATCGTCGGCATAGTGGTGGCATGCGTGCTCATTCTGGTTGTCCAACACGAGCGCGCCGGTAAGAGCTACGCCGCCACAGCGAGCGTCGCTTTTCAAAGTACGACGCTGCCAGATGCGGCTCTCCAAGTGAGTGCCTCCGGCAGCGGGGAACCACTGCGCGACGCGGCCACGGAAAACCTGATCGCGCACTCCTCTGAAGTCGCGGAGGGCGTGCGTCGTCAGCTACACATATCGACCTCGGCGGAAGAACTGCTGGATGAAGTGAGCGTTGAATCAGCCCCCGACGCCGACGTGCTGCATTTCACGGCGACGACCAGCGATCCGCAGTACTCGGCGCGTCTGGCGAACGCGTTTGCAAGTCAGTACATAACCTTTAAGGCCGCCGCTCAGGTTGCGACCATCGAAGCCGCTCAGCGTCAGCTTCAGCAGGAGATCGACGCACAGCCGGTTGGGTCCTCTGACCGCATCGCGCTTGAACAGTCACAGCAGCGCCTAGGTGGTCTGCGAGCGGTTGCGGGTGGCGGCGCCAACATCATCGGGCTCGCTACGGCTCCGACATCGCCAACGGGTACAAAACTCTCAACTACCGCCATCATCGGAGTGCTGGTGGGACTGGCGATTGCCTTCTCGGTGATCTTCCTGCTGGAGTCCCTGGACAGGCGGATCAAGACGATCGAGGAGTTCGAGCAGGAGTACCGACTGCCGGCCCTGGCAGGCGTGCCGCAAAGCGCCTTCTCCTCGCCGATGGCCAAGGACCGAGCCGCGGGTCTGGAGCCGTTTCGCATCTTGCGCAGCGCACTCGATTTCACAGCCGTCACGAGACAGATCGATACGCTGCTTGTCACCAGCGCGGTGTCTGGAGAGGGCAAGACGACGGTCGCTGTCGATTTGGCCCACGCGATCGCGCTGACCGGTCGCAACACCGTGCTGGTGGAGTTTGATTTGCGTCGTCCGACCTTTGGTACTCACTTCCACCTGCGCATGACCGACGGTCTAACGTCGGCGATCGTTGGGCGCAAGGAAGTTGGTGAGCTGCTCGTGCAACCGCTACCGGATCTTCCGAGCCTGCTCGTGCTGCCGGCAGGACGTATGCCACCGAATCCCTCAGAGCTGCTCGGCTCACCGAGTATTGGGGAAATCCTCACAGAGCTGGCTGTGGACGGGACCTTCCTAGTTTTGGATGCTCCCCCGCTCAATCCAGTGTCTGATGCACAAGTGCTATTGAACAATCATGCGATCAACGCTGCCATCATGGTCGCCAGGGTGAACCGGACCACGCGCGAGGAGGTGCGTCGCGCTCATGCGATTCTCTCGCGCCATATGGTTGAGCCGGTTGGACTGGTGGTCACCGGTCTGCGCGACGCCGCACGTTATGGCTATGAAGCCTACGAGGCAAATGGCCCAGTGACACTTCAGGCTGGTGAGGATTTGTTGCCGGGCTCTCATGCCAGCTCCACGCTGCGGCGCCCCGCCCGCTGAGGAGTAGGCCAATGGGAGCCATGACGCGGCGCCTTCGTGTAAGTGGGGTTGGCGTCGGCGATCTGCGTGTAGCGGCCGTCGGGAGCCTTGTCACGGCACTGATCGCCGGGCTGGCGGTTCACAAGGCTGGATTGGCGGGTGTGCTGGCGCCGCTAGCAGTGGTGGGCACGCTGATTTTGTTGCGTCGACCAGTGACGGCGATCGTTGTGGTGCTGGCGCTCACGATTCTGTGCGAGGGCCCTACCTTTGGCTTGTTCAAATTCACCTCGAACCTATACATCGAGATTTACAAGGGTATGACCCTTGTGGATCTACTGATGCTGCTTGCGGTGGTGGTGATCGCCCTGGATGCGATCCGTCACCGCCGTCGGATGCGAATTCCCCGCCCTCTGCTACCCGGCTTCGTATTGCTTTTGCTGGGGATGATCGCCGGCGCCGTCACAGGCCACGCGGCGGGTCTGGGGCTGGGCTTGCGCCAGTTGGTGTTGCTGGAGATCGTGCTCCTGTCTTTGTTGCTGCTGCCGGTCGCGATAGCCAATTTGCACATCGAGCGCAGGCATCTGTTGACGCTGCTCGGCGGCGCCCTGGCGCTGACGATCTTCAAGGCGGTGCTTGGCCTGATCGAGGTGGCCGGTCACTACGGGGAACCGATCGAAGGCACCGCGACGCTCACGTATTACGAACCCGCTGCCAACTGGTTGATCATGATCGCGCTCTTGACGATCTTTGCCGCCGTCGTGGCTCGCGTCAAACTGCCGCTGTGGATGCTGCTGGGCAGTCCCCTGCTCCTCACCTGCCTTGTGCTGTCTTATAGGCGCTCCTTTTGGATAGCGGCCGTGCTTGGCCTGCTGTTGGTGTTGCTGTTCGGCATCTCACCCACCGGCCGGCGACTGCTGGTGCCGACGGCACTTGTCATCGCAGCGGCCGTTTGGGTGCTTGGATCGATCCACTTTCAAACGCAGCTTCCAGTGGTCAAACGCGTCGAATCGCTCGCGCCGTCGAAGTTGACCACCAATGTCCAAGACCGTTATCGCCTTGATGAGCGTGCGAACGTGCTGGGCGAGATCCGCGCGCATCCAATCACAGGACTGGGGCTGGGCGTGCCGTGGCAGGCATCGGTGCAGCCGCTATCTGTAGAACACGAAGAAGGGCGGCAGTACGTGCACTTCGCGGCGCTGTGGTACTGGCTCAAGCTCGGAATCCTCGGGTTGGCCGCCTACATAGCAATCATGGTCGGCGCCGCCGTGCTCGCTTGGCGTGTGTGGCGGCGTAGCGCTGAGCCGTTGGTGCGGGCCTTTGGTCTTGCGTCCCTGTGTGGGATTGCTGGTCTTGTCACGATCGAGACGACCGCCAGCTTCACCGGCATCGACGCGCGTTTCACCGTCCTGTTCGGCGCGCAGCTCGGGATTCTGGCTCTGCTCGACCGCACTTCGCGTGGACAGACAGTGTGAGAGCCCGGCCTTGCCCCTCAATCACGGCGGGCCTCTCGATCCGCAGTTTCTACTGGTTGGCGGAGAGCAGCGACTCCACGGTTGTCGTGTAGGCGCCCTTGGGCGCTTCGTTGCTCTGCAAGGCTCCGAAATAAGCCTCACGTTCGGTTGAGGTTCCGGTTGCCTTTAGGTCGTGAGCCTCATACAGGTAGACGGTTGCCAAACGGCTTCCGTAATCCGTGCGCATGGCTGCGACCGTCGATTCCAGCGTTGTCGCGGCTTCCTGGTAGGTCATGCAGGGGTTGAAGCCGTAGTTACTTTCCAAGCACCGACCGTTGTCGGTGGACAGGCCCCACTCGGTTACCTCAAGCGGGATGCTGCTGGGTGCGCCGTCAGCCTTGGCTGAGGAGACGACCTCGTTCACGATCGACTGCCAGTTGGGTCCGTAAGGGTGCACTGTCCAGCCGGCGACCAGCTGTCCGAGGTTGGGCACTGCCTTGAACATATTGTCCATCCAGGATGTGCCGGGTGCGTTGCCCGGGTCGCCCTGGGCGAGCAGCCCGACGCTTGGGTCCACAGCCTGAATCGATTCCTGTGCTTCCTTGAAGCGGATCGCGTATTCCTGGGCGCGGGTCGCGTAGCCGGAGGCAGAGTCGTTTGAATATTGATAGCTGTAGCTGGTCTCGTTGCCGAACTCGATGCTTGTGACGGCGGTGCCGGCTGGGAAGGTCTTGCCCTTCCAGGCGCTGCCACCGGGCCCCACCTCTGCCGCCCATGTGCCGAGATTCTTGGCTTCGGCGCTGCTGGGGATGGTTCCGTCGAAGCTGGCCAGCAGTAGCGGTCGAATGCCATCGCGTGCGTAAGCTTCGGCTATCGGAGCGATCTGTGAGGCTGGTGTGTCGATGGCGAACTCCATGCGAGCTGTGTGAGCGCCCAGCTTGTGGATGAACGGAAGCTCATACATCAGCGCCGAGCCGGCCACGACACCCATTTCAAACGAGCCGGTGGAGCTGGTGCCTTCCGTCGAGCCGCTGGAACCATTGTCTGTGCTGCCGCTAGAGCCGCTCGTGCTGCCTGTACCGCTGGAATCCCCCGTGCTGCCGGCGCTCGAGCTGCCCCCTGAGCTACCTGAGCTGGAGTTGCCGCTGTTTGTGCTCGCCGAGCCAGAGCCGGTGCTGCCTGTCGAGCCGCTACCGAGTCCGACCGGCAATTCTGATTTCGATCCAGTTGGGGGCGCGATCGGTGTGGCCGGTGCCTTTTTGTATCGGTGATGCGTGCCGCTGGCACTGAGGTCCGCGACGAGCCGATCTGTGCTGGTGAGCTTGCGACTCGCCCGCTCGAGCGCCTGTCGAGCCGCTTGGCAACCCTTCGGGTGCTTGCGCAGGCACGCTTTCAACGCCCTCGACCTGGAGGCGAGCTTGTGGTCGGCTGCCGCGCGGGCGGTGACGGCGGTGCGCAGGGCGCTGATGGTGGCGGTGGGCTGGGAGGAGCGGGCTGCCGCTGCGACACTGGTCGCCAGTAGGACCAGGCACAATGCCACGAGCAGTGTCGTCAATGGCTGTATTTGTGCCCAACTGAAACGAGGGCGAGCGATTGACATCCGTGTCATCTCCTTCGGAAACTGGGCTGTCTGCGTGAGACCCCTGGCTTTGCGAGCCCGCCTTGCGACGGGGGTGCCTTTGTCGGGAACTTGTGACGGCGCTTCCGGGAGCTTCTCCGGGCAATCGCCTACTAAAGACCTGCACGAAACCTTTCGGCCCTATGCTGGCCTTTCTTTAGCGTTTGGGCGTGCTTTGGACGCCTCTGAAAAATCGCGCGGTGAATTGCGGGCCACGACCCCGTAGAGAGCCGTCGGCCACCGGCGGACCAGCTCTGTCTAGGGTCGCAGAAGCGCCCCTAGAGCCTCGATCGAGTAACGCTCCTCGGCGATTCGACGAGCGTTGCGCCCGAGCTCGGGGGAGCCTTTGCGCAGGACATCGACGAGCTTGTGCGCAAACGCCTCGCCGTCGTCGGCAACCAGGCAATCCACGCCGTCCTGTAGCTGCAAAGCGGCTACGGCTCGTGGCGTGGCAATCACAGGCAGGCCATACGCCAACGCCTCGACGAGCTTCAGCGGTGTGCCCCCGCCCTGCAGTAGGGGGACGACCGCACAGCGTGCGTTTGCGTAGACGCTCGCCAGCTGCTCGACGAAGCCGAGAAACTCCACCCGTGAGTCCTCGCAAGGCGGGTGCTCCAGTCCGGAGCCAACGAGTGTCAGACGGGCGTCCGGCAGTTGCGCCCACACGCGCGGGAACACTTCGTTCAGCAGAAACGCAAGACCGTTGCGATTCGGCTCGTATGCAAAGTTCGCCACGAAGATCGCTTTGAGCTCGGGCGCGAGTCCGGCGACGGGCTGGATCGCTCCAACGTCGACCACGTTGGGCGCGAGCCGCAGTCTCGCCTCCGGGCAGAGCTCGAGCGCACCTTGCATGTCCGCCTCGCTGACCATCCACGATTCGCTGTAGGACCGCAACAGCTCGGTCTCGAAGGCGCGAAGCCTGTGCTGTGCACGGATCCCACCGGCGAGCTCGTGGCGAAAGCCCGACTCGAGATTGTGGGCGTTGTAGATCACGGGACGCTCCCGAGCGAGTGTCGCGAGCGCGGCCGCCGCGGTCGGTCCGTCGGCAATCACCCTTCCACGGCCCGGAACCTCGGCCAGAGCGGCTGCCCTCGCTGAGAGCTCCGGTGAAATCCCGCGGGCGAGACCGCCCGGCACGCCCGCAAGCAGGGCCTTCGCATAAGTGAGCAAGCGCGCGACGCCCCTGGAGGCAATCACCTCGTGCAACTCCACACCCGGGATCGCCTTGAACGCGTCGTCGGGCTCTGTAGGACCGAAGCGCACGTAGAGCAGCGTCAAGCCTCCGTGCATCGCGAGGGCGCGCGCGATCCCATAAGTGCGGACATCCCTGCCAGAGCGCAAGGCGGGAGTATGGGTCGTTACGAGCAGGTCGCGTGTTTGCTCCTCGCTGTCTCCACGCTCCTCTCTGGGGGCGCGGCTCATGAGAGTGCCGAGCGGCCGCTGTCCGCGTGGTGGAACCTCATTGCTTCTCTCTGTCTGGCGCCGATGCTTGCAAGGTTTTGACCGCGGTAGCGATCTCTCCAAGACGCATATCCCACGAGTGGGCGGCCGCCCCCCGCGAGCGCTCCAGTCTCCGCTGCTGGCTGTCCCGCTCGAGTTCGTCCTCGAGCAGCCTCGCGATGCCAGCCGCATCGGCAGCGCTGGCCACCTCATCAACGTTGGCCAGCGACGGTAGCGGTGTGGCGACGACAGGCAACCCGGCGGCCAGGTACTCGTAGACCTTCATCGGGAAGATGCTGTTGGTGAGCTCGTTGCGCGCATACGGGATCACCCCGGCGTCGGCCGCCCGCAGGACGCTGGGGAGCTGCTCGTAGGGGCGCCGCCCGAGCAGGTGAATGTTGGGCTCGGCGGCGAGCGTGGACACGTCGGCGCGTGGGTCTCCAGGCCCGACTGGTCCCACAAGCGCAAACGACCAGTCAGGTCGAGCTCGCGCGAGCTCGACGAGCAGCTTCATGTCGAGCTTGGTGCTTACGACGGCGCCTGTGAACACGATTCGCGGGGTGGGCAGCTCAGCCATTCCCGGGTCGAGTGGGCCATCGTGCAGCGCTGTGGCGAACAGCTCCGTGTCGGCCACGTTAGGGGCGTAGAGCACACGGCCTGAGATCGTGCGCAGCCGCTCGGCGAGCGCCTGCGCGCTCGCAAGCACGAGATCTGCGCGTTTTGCAAAGCGTGTCTCAGAGGCCCGGAAGCCGGCGGCGTCGATCCCGGGCTGCGCGGCGATGTCATCGACGCAGTGGTAGACGACCAGTTCCGGCGCGAGCGCGTCGAGCAGCACCTCGGCTTGGGGCACATACGCCCACAGGATCGGCCGACGCATGTCGAGCTTGCGGGCGGCGCGCCGTACGAGCAGCGGCAGCAGCCATTTGTTGAGTTTGCGGGCGACCGGGTTACCGTGAAAGGGGAGTACCAGCGGGGAGATCACGTGCACGCCGTCCTGCTCGCGTGCTCCCCGCAGGCCGTTGCGCAGTCGCTTCGCGATCCGCTTCAGGTCACGCCCGGCGAGCTGAGGGCGACGCAGCCCGAGCGACTCGACGAACAGCACCGTGTTCTTGCGCGCGAGCCGCCTCATCAGGTGGTGCTGGTTAGTCTGAAGGTCGGTGTCCCAGTCGGCGAACCCCACACACACGATGTCGCGGCCCTGAAGCCGTGGCTGATCTGCCATCGCCGACATGATCCCAGGCCCACAGAACGAGATGGATTTGGATGGGGCGCGCACTGCGCGCCTGCTGTTCGTGCACGAGTTGACAGCGGGTGTTGTGCACTACAGCGAGCTCGATACTCGACAGGTCCGTGTTGCTACGCGCGTATCGGGTGTGCCAGTGCATCCGATACGCATCGCCCAGCAGCTTCGCCGCAAGTTCGGCGGGCTCGGCTTCGAGCGCGATGTGATCGCACCGCTAATGGCAGCAAGGCAAGCCGTGCTAGGCGAGCGCGCCGCCGGTCCGCCACGCTTTCTTGTGCGCGTCGACGAGTTTCCCCACTACCTCGCGTGGGACGATCCGGGGCGCTTTGGCACAGAGCGCTTCGAGCGCTTCCACGAGATTCTTGCCGGCGCGGGAGTCCCCTACCTGCTGGCGGTATTGCCGCGCGTAAGTCGCGAGCCGCTGTCACCCCCTGGCTCGCGGTGGCGAGTGCTGGATGAGGGGGAGATCGCGATGCTCGCGCGGTTGGCGGGCGAGGGAGTGTCGTTTGGGCTGCACGGGCTCACCCATCGCACGCGCTTCGATTCGCCCCGACGCCACTCGGAGCTATGTGGGCTGAGCCCGGAGGCGACTGCCGGTCTGCTGGACACCGGCCTCGGCGAGCTTGCGGCGTTGGGGATCGATCCGAAGGTGTTCGTGCCCCCCTACAACCGCTTCGACGCGACTCAATTCGATCCGCTGGCCCGTCGTTTCGAGGTCGTGTGCGGGGGACCTGAGTCGATCGGTCAGATCGGCTTTCAGCGCACGCCGCAATGGCGAGGTGACACGGTCTACCTACCCTCTTATGCGCCTTTCTACGGCCACGCAGCAGAGGTGTTGCCGGCGGTGCGGCACGCCGTCGAGGCCGCCTGTGACCTGTGGATCCCGATCGTGCTGCACTGGGGATGGGAGGCCGACGCCGGCTGGAGCGAGCTCGAGCGACTCGCTGATGCGCTGGCGCCGTACGCGGCTGAGTGGCAGGACTTCCTTGCCGCTATCGATCACAGCCGAGGCAACCATGCTTGAGGAGCTACGCGCGCGTTTCCCGCGGGTGGCGGTTGTCCATGACTGGCTCACGATCCCCGGAGGCTCGGAGGACGTCGTTATAGAGCTGTTGCACATGTTTCCCGGGGCCGAGCTATTCACCTCGGTCTACGATCCGACGCCGTGGCCGGTCCTGCTCAGGGAACGACCCGTCCATCCATCCCCACTCAACAAGATTCCTGGGGCTGTAAAGCACTATCAAAAGCTGCTGCCGCTGATGACAGCCGCTTTTCACTCATTTGACTTCTCGCGCTTCGATCTCGTGTTGTCGAGCAGTCACGCGTGCGCGAAGAACGTGCGCACCCCACCGGAGGTTCCGCACGTGTGCTATTGCCACACGCCGATGCGCTACGCCTGGGACGAAAGCCTGCTGGAGGGGGAGGCGATCGGTCGCGTTACGCGACTTGCGCTCCCATTGATGCTGCGCCGGTTGCGCCGCCAGGACGTCGAGGGTGCCTCCTCGCCCGACGTGTTCATTGCCAATTCCCATCACGTGGCTGACCGCATCCGCCGCTACTACGGACGTACCGCGGAGGTGGTCAACCCGCCGGTCGACGTCGATGGCCTGCTCTCGCTGCCGCGCGACCCCGGCGACTACTACCTCGTGTTCGGTCGGGTGGTGCCCTACAAGCACGTCGAGCTGGCGGTGGCCGCGTGCGCACGTCTTGGCCGTCCGCTGAAGGTCGCCGGCGACGGGCGCGCACTGCCCTCGGTCAGAGCTGCCGCCGCGGGACACACCGAGATCGAGCTGCTCGGCCGTGTCGAGGACTCCGAGCGAGACGCGCTCATGGCCGGCGCGCGCGCGTTGCTGTTTCCGGGCGAGGAGGACTTTGGGATCGTGCCCGTCGAGGCCCAGGCAGCCGGCCTTCCGGTCATTGCCTACAGCGTAGGCGGCGCATCGGAGACCGTTATCGATGGACACACGGGAGTTTTGTTCGAGCAGCAAAGCGCACTTGGGCTTGCCGCCGCAATCGAACGCTTCGAGGGGCTCGAGCTGGACGAGCAGGCGATCCGCCAAAACGCCGAGCACTTCGGCCGCGAACGCTTCCGAGCTGAGATAGCCGCGGTGATAGAACGGGCTACCTCAGCACAGCCGACGCACGCCTAGCGTTGTACGGACTGTTCAGACACGATTAAACACCTCTCGCGCGATGAACACCCCGTGGCGCGCGAACACGGCTGGAGTGTGGGCCAGCACGTATGCCTCGAATGCCGGCTTGCTTGCCACAAACCACCATGGCTCGACGAAGCGACTGTGGTCCTCGACCCATTTGGGCGCAGGGATTTGCCCCTCGCGCGCAAAAAACTCCGCTGTGCCGGCTAGCGCGGCATCGAAGCGAGCGTCGCCGGTCGATGGCGGCTCCTGCTGTAGAAGGGCGATCTTGCCGGGTGGCGAGGACCCTCTGAAGTCGTCGGCGAAACCAAACAGGAGCCTCACCGCGTCGTGCTCCCGGTCGTGCTCGAGATCCTCAGTGATGATCGGGGCGAGTTGCTCGAGCGACGCCGCACCGCGCCGTATGCGCGGATGGGCACGTATCTCCAGGTCGTGCTCGCAAGCGTCGAGAAGCCGCGCCAGTGTGGCGATGGTGGGCGTCCGTGCGCCCGACTCGTAGGCCGCGATGGCGGGCTGAGCCGTGCCGGCCCTACTTGCCATTTGAGCTTGCGTGATGCCAGCCGCTTGACGAGCGTTCTTTATGAGATCGATCGTGCCCATCCCCAAAATATACACATTCCGATATGTGCCACTAGTAGGGTTTCTACTGTGCCAGTAGAAAAGGCTCATCGGTAGAAAACTCCGGTTGGCGTCGGGCAACGAAGGTTCGGTGCCCGTGGACAATTCGCTCTACCCCACCGCCGCCGGCCCACCACGAGCCGTAGCCGCCGCCGCATCCAGCAAACCAGCGCCGTAGTCGGCCTGGTCCTGTGGATCGCCGAGCTTGCGCGCCGTGCGCTTCAGCCGTGCGGTGATCTGGGCGACCGTCGGCTTGCGTCCGAGAATGTGCGCGGCGAGAATCAGCGCTGCGGTGGCGGCCACGTGCGGTGTGGCCATCGAGGTGCCTTCATAGCCGTTGGGAAACCCAAACACGCGTGGGTTGGTGCCTGTGAAGGTCATCTGGAAGATATCCTGCCCGGCGGGCAGTTCGGGTTTGCAATTGGGGTCGCCCGGCAGGCTCATATCCGGTCCGCCTCCCGGCGCCACGAGCGTGATGCCGCGACCATAGTTGGAGTAGCTGGCAAGGCAGCCATGTTCGGTAGTGGCGCCCACCGCGACCACGTGCGGCCCACGTGCGGGATAGGGGATTGTGGTGCTGCCCTCGTTACCAGCCGCGGCGACCACGAGCACGTTGTGGCGGTAGGCGTAGCGCAGCGCTTCCACAAGCTCGGGAATGTCCGACGCGCTTACGTTGCTCGAGAACTCGAGGCTCATGTTGATGATGCGCGCGCCATGATTCACCGCGAAGCGCACCCCTTCGGCGATTGTCGATGCTTCGCCTTCGCCAGCGCTGTCGAGCACCCGCACAGGCATGATCCGCGCCGCATAAGCGAGGCCTGTGAGTCCGTAGCGGTTGTTGGTCGCCTCGGCAATCGTGCCGGCGACGAACGTGCCGTGACCATTGTGGTCGTTGGGGTAGTGGGTGTGGTCGATGAAGTCATACCCGCTCACAAACGCGTACTTGCTGAAGTCGGGCGAGCGGCGGTACTTGTCGCGGTTGGCATACGCCACGCCAGTGTCAAGTACCGCGACGATTACGCGTGAGCCGCCGGGCGCGCCGTCCGCCGCCACATTGGCCCATGCTTCCGGGGCGTCCACACCAAATTCCCCGTCGAAGTTCCACTGCACCTGCCGCCAGCCGCCGGGCGGGTCCTTTGTGCTCGTGCCAGGATCGTTGGGGAAGAACGTGCCGGACGTGTGCGCCACGTAGTCGGGCACCGCCCACACCACGTTCTTCTCGGCGCGCAGCTTGGCGAGTGTGGACTCCAGCCCGACTCCCGGACGCACACGCAACACGCGCGTGGTAGAGGAGCCTTCTTCCGATCCTTCCTCCGAGCCTGCTGCGCTTGACGCGCGAGCGCTCAGCGAACCGGGCGGGGCGTACTTGACGACGATCTGCTGTGGCTCGGCCGCCTGTGGTACAACCCCAGGGGACTGCAACCCCGAACCGGGCGCGGCAGCGACCGGAGCGGTTGAGCGTGCGTCGGCGGCCCGCGCCGGGGAGCGGGCCGCCGCGAGCGCAAGCAGGACCACGGCCAGCAGCGCCAGGGTGCACGTGGCGAGGACCAACAGTCGCCGCTTGTACGAGCGTCGATATAGGGGGTCGGCGGTTGGCGGCAAGTTGGCTCCTCGGTAATCATGATGTGTTGAGCGCCTCAGAGTTGCGCTCCTTGCCAGCTCGTCCGCTAACTGCCATGAGCAATCACTTCTTTCCGCGCGACGAATACTTCATGCGCCTCGCGTTGCGCGAGGCGCGGCTGGCCGTCGAGCACGAGGATGTGCCTATCGGAGCGGTGGTAGCCCATGCGGGCGAGCCGATCGCCCTGGCGCACAACGAACGCGAGCTGCGCCAGGATCCCACTGCGCATGCGGAGATCGTCGCGTTGCGCGAGGCAGCACGTGTTCTCGGCAGCTGGCGCGTGCTCGACACCGTGCTCTACGTAACGCTCGAGCCATGCGCGATGTGTGCCGGCGCGATCGTGCTCGCGCGTGTACCCCGTGTCGTGTTCGGTGCGCGCGACCCGAAGGCGGGAGCCTGTGGCAGTGTGCTGGATGTGCTCGCCGAGCCCCGGTTCAATCACCGGCCCGAAGTGGCCGCCGGCCTGCTCGCGGGCGAATGTGGGGAGTTGCTCAGTGAGTTCTTCGCTTCGCGGCGGTGATGCGCGGCGAGACGGATGTGCGCCAACGCGCGGTGAGTGTCGCCCTCAGCGCCTGCACCGGGATCTGGCTTCCCGGCGCCGTGCATGCGGCCGCGAATCCTCTAGCCTTGACCCGGTCGCTGTGGAAGGGTGGCAGAGTGGTTGAATGCGGCGGTCTCGAAAACCGTTTCAGGGGTTAAGCCTCTGACGGGGGTTCGAATCCCCCCCCTTCCGTTTTTTTGGCCATCCCTGGCTTGGTTGCTGGGGAAACATGCCGTCCTGTGCCCCGGCGTGGACGTGGCTCATTTGCGTCAACGAACGTTAGCCAACGGCACGTTTCGAGACACTTCGTTCCCCAGCAAGGATCTCTCGAACGCCTATAGGTTCCTGCCCGGCTTGGAGATGCGCCGCCGGGCCTAGTGCAGCACGAAGGCCGGCCCGGGTGGCCTGTGGGTTTATTTCACAAGCACGTTGCGGTACGCTGACGGTTGTGGCCGCCGTGCTGGACAGGAATAAGTTGCATGATGTACTCGATCAAGCGGTGATCGTGATCGACGCGGACGATCTTGAGCGTTCGCGTCGAGACCCACGTGCGTGCGCGTTCTATGAGAGCGCGGAAGAGTTGCTCGTAGAACTCGAATCTGAAGGTGCCGAGTACTCCTAGAGTCGGAGCCACTGTCGTCGCAGTCGGGGGTTACCGGGTACGGGCTGCTGGGAGTCTTGAAACGCGAAGCGCTCGCGCCACATTTCGGCGGTTGGCTCGTCGAATGGGTCGACCACCAGCACTGTCGCTCCGATATAGGCCAGTGCGCGGTGTGCGATGCCGGCTGCATGGTGTAGTAGCTCGTCGCCGATGCCCGGCGCGTCTGCCGCGCGCGCGAACTGGGCGAGCAGGATCGCCGGTTGGGTTCGATAGTGAACGCCTCCAAGCTGTGCTCGCTCTTTGGTTGCAAGCGCGATCTGTGCGGCGCATAGCGCGTATACACCCGTAACTCGACCGTGGGACAGCCGCAGTCGGACAGTCGCCTCCTGTGGCGCCCGAAATGCGCGCTCGGACAGCCATCTGGCGACGTTCTCTCCGGCGGGTCCCGGCACGGGCTTGAATGACTGAATCGCCTCATCCAAACCCGGTAGTGCCTGGATGACAGCCTGATCGACGCGCAGATACGCGCGTGTGCGTGCCAGCGCGTCGGTGATGGGAGGGTTCGACGTGCTCACATTTTGGCTGCGTTGCGGTTTATGGGATATGCAGCGTTTGCCATTTGTTTGGAACTCGCTCGGTGGCGGGGATAGTTTGTCTTGATGAATTAGTGTTTTTACTACAATACTACATCCGAGACAATTGTGTGCGACTGTGTGCGGGCGTGTGTGAGATGCGCTAAGGGTGTGCGTAGCGCGCTATGACGGCTATCTCCCTTGCGGGAGTACACGGGTCCAGCGAGTCCACGCGGGTGTTCATCTACTTCAACGATCGTTCGGCCCGCCTCGCGCGGGTCGGCCACCCGATCTAACGCGGCGGCACGTCCGCGCCCGGCGCCACCACGTACACGATGTGCGCCCGCGCGATCGCCATGAACGCGTGTCGCTCGACGGGTCCGCCGTCGAGCGGCTCAAGCGTGACGTCGGTGAGCGTGAGGAAGTCGCGCTCGGAGGCGTTGAGCATGTCTGACACGCGCGAGCGATAGCCGTCACGGGCGAGCATCAGCGAGCCCTCGATGCGGTGACGGGGCGTCTCCAGGCGGATGCGCTCGCGGCGCTCGTCGGTGCCGTCGGGGTCTTTGTCGAACGCGTGCTCGTCGGGTGGCGTGCTCATCGTCGCTTCATTATCGGGCCTCGGCACGGTTGGTGGCGCTGAGGGGCGATCGGGCGACGCTCGATCTGCGACTGGCGATCGGCGATATGGGTGGTAGGGCACGCGCCGGACCGCGCGTCCTACCACCCATCGCCGCATGCCTCACGGCACGACGATCGTGAAGGCGTAGCCACTGGTCGGGGTGGTGCCGCCAGGCGCATAAGTGTCCACCTCGAAGTCTGTGGCTGGGCAGCCTCCGGTGCGCTGGGCGTTGACGGCGACGACGCCGGGGAGTTTGCCGGAGCTGTAGCTCACCTCGGGCGACACGGCGACGGTCTCTTCGGAGGCGTTGATCGGGGCGGCGGGCGCCAGGCAATAGACGCCGGCCGCCGGCTCGCTGACGCCCGTGATGTTGCGTGGCGTGACGAGCGTCGCGGCGCCGGGGGTGGTCGGCTGCACAACGGCGTACCCGCGTGCGGTGCCGGCCGGCCCGACCGTTCCCGTGGTTCCCGTTTTGCCCGTGGCTCCCGTTTTCCCGGTTTTCCCGGTGGGGCCGGTATATCCGCGTGGCCCGGCCGGCCCGGGAATCCCGCGCAACCCGCGTGGCCCAGGCACCAGGCACTCGCGCACCCGGTGCCTGCCGACGCGGGTGTAGAAGCATTTGGTGGACGCCGCGCTGTGGGCGCTCGGCAGGATCGGGATGCCGGCGAGCGCGGGCACGGTGACAGTCATCGCGGCGATCACGGCGGGGGTGGCTAGCAGTGTGAGTGTGCGGCGGCGCATGGGTGTGCCTCTCCTGTGTTGGGGCCTGTTCGAACATAACCCCCGGGGTACCTCGAAGGAGCGGTGTGGCAGGCACATACTTGCCGCAAATACAACCATGCCTGCGCATGTGTGTGCGGCGGTGCGAAGCTAGCCCACGCGCTCGACCGCGCGCGCGGGCAGACCGGCGCGTGCGCCGGCAACTGGTCCGACGGTGTCCCCTACCGGGGCGTTGCGCTCCTCGCCCACGATGTACAACGGGCGGTGCTTGACCTCGTCGTAGATACGACCGACATACTCGCCGATCACTCCCAGCGCGATCAGCTGGATGCCGCCGATCAAGAGGATCAGGATCGTGATAGTGCTAAAGCCAGGCAGGTAGGAGTCGGCGAAGTGCAAGCCGATCACAACCGGTATCGCGATGAACGCCACGCTTGCCGAGAGCAGCCCGGCGTAGGTCGCCAGCTGCAGGGGCAGGTGCGAGAAGGAGGCGATCGCGTCAAGGGAGAAGCGCAGCATCTTGCGCAACGTGTACTTCGTCTCCCCGGCGGTGCGTGCGTCGCGCTCGTAAGGGACAGCCGTTTGCTTGAAGCCGACCCACACGGTCATGCCGCGCAGGAAGCGCGAGCGCTCGGTCATTGACAGCAGCGCGTCGAGCGCACAGCGGTCGAGCAGGCGGAAGTCGCCCGAGTTGGGCTCCAGGTCGACCTGGGCGAGACTGTCGAACAGCTTGTAGAACCAAGACGCGGTGGCGAGCTTGAAAGCGGTCTCACCGTCGCGTTGCTTGCGCACCGCGTATACGACATCCGAGCCCTGCTCCCACTGCTCGATCATGCGCGGGATCAGCTCTGGTGGGTCCTGCAAGTCGGCGTCGATCATCGCGACTACATCGCCAACGGCGTGCTCCAGACCAGCCGTGAGCGCAGCCTGGTGGCCGAAGTTTCTCGAGAGATGAATGACCCGCACGCGCGGGTCGGCGGCGGCGATGCGGTCGAGCAGGGCGGGGGTCGAGTCGGCGCTGCCGTCGTTGACGAGCACCAACTCGAACGCATAATCGGCGACGGCGGCGCAGGCCCGCGCGACGAACGCCTCAACAAGCTCCTCCTCGTTGTAGACGGGTGCGACCACGCTGAGCAGGGTCGGTATGCGCTGCGGTGTGTCCGACATATTTCCTTCCGGCACGTGCGAAGTTGGTTAAGTACTGGCAATGAGAAGAGTAGGGGACGCACGCGCGCGCGTCATGAGAGTGCCCTTGGTGGCGCAGTTCGTGAAGTTTGGGATCGTGGGCGTGTCGAACACGCTGCTCACGTTTGCGATCTACACGCTGCTGCTGAAGGTGTTCGGCGTTTGGTACATCGCCGCGTCGGCTATCGGCTTCGCGGTGGGCGCAGTCAACGGCTTCCTGCTCAACCGTGCGTGGACGTTCAGAGGCCACCAGGGCGACGCGCTCACACCGGTGCGCTGGTGTGTCGTGCAGGGCTGCGGGTTGCTTGCGAACCTAGGGCTCGTGTACCTATTTGTTTCCGACATGGACCTGGACAAGCTCCTCGCGCAGGCATTCGCGACATCGGTCGTGGTTGTGCTCACGTTCTTCGCCAATCGCGCCTGGACTTTCAAAGGCCACGTGCCAGGCGCACTGGCGGAGCCGACCGCCGACTCCTAGCCGAACACGGCGAGCAGCGACAGCCCTGCCGGTATCGGCTTGCCACGCCCGATTACGGCGGCCTCTAGATTCAGCGGCTGGCGCAACATCCAGTTGAGCGGCGCTGGCGGCACCCACAAGTCGAGGCTCGACTTGGTGGCTGAAGACTTGAAGCGCTCCAGCGCGCGCAGCACGATCGCGACTGGGAGCAGCAGCGAGTTGAAGTGGGCAGCGCTCTGCTCGTGCCATCCTCCGCGCTCGGCGGCCGCGAGCAGCGTGCGGCGGTTGTAGCGACGGTGATGATGGTTGATCTCGTCGTGTCCGCTCCACAACCACTGGTATGCCGGCACGGTCACGAGCAATGCTCCGCCGGGCTTGGTAACGCGGCGCAGCTCACGCAGTGCGCCCACGTCGTCCTCTAGGTGCTCGATCACGTCGAGGCTGACTGTCAGGTCGAAGGAGGCGTCCTCGAAGGGGGTGTCGAGGATCGACCCTTCGACCACTGTGCCCACTTTGCGCTCGCGAGCAAGCTCGACGCTCGGGGGCGACAGCTCGATGCCGGTGACCGTACCGTGCTTGGCAAGATCGACCATGTTGCGCCCGCTGCCGCAACCCGCGTCGAGGATCGACGCGCCGGTGGGCAAGTGAAGCCGTGCGATCGCACGCTCCAAGACGTGCCGGCGCCCCTGGTACCACCAGTGGCGGTCCTCGACTTGGTGTGTTTGCAGCTCGTACTCGCGCTCCATCGGCCACGCATCTTTCCCGATGCAGCGGTCGGCTGCTGTGCGACCCCCGCTGCTCGCGTGGGCTATCGTTGATCGCTGGCTCCCGTCGCCGGGTTCATCACGAGCAGGAGGCAGTGCCGATGGCAAGCAAGTTCAAGGCCGTGTTCGCGACGTGCGTCCTTCTGGCATTGCTGTTGGTGGCGAGCGCAGCCCTGGCGGCGAATCAGGTCAAGGGCGGTACATACACCGGCGCTCTTACGCCGTCCAGGACCGGGGTGGCTGTCAGCTTCAAGGTGTCCTCGAGCGGCAAGCAGGTGACGTCGCTGACGATCAGCAATACGCCGCTGTATTGCGAGGGCGGCGGTCGTCCAACTCCGGTGCACTTCAAGAACGCGACTATCTCGAGCAAAGGCATGTTTGCGAGTACCGGGCAGTACGTGATCGGCGAAGGTCCCAAGAAGGGCCAGGTTGGCACCAAGCTGACGATCACGGGTACTTTCCTGAAGGGCAAGGCCGAGCGGGGAGAGCTCACCACCAATTACGTGGGCTTCTCCAACTGCAGCGGCAAATCGGCCTACAGCACCAAGGCCTGAGCAGCGAGGAACGCACGATGTCGCTTCCAGTCGAGGGCTATCAGCTGAAGGGGATCTCTCCCAAGGCATACGAACATCCCGCCGATCGCGCCGCGACCGCCGCGCTGCGCTCGATCCCATACCTGAACACGGTGGTGCGCAAGCTGATCGAGCTTGGCTATGAGCGAGCGCTGCGTCAAGCGTATCTAGGCTCCTCGGTGAGGCTTGGCGAGGATCAGCTCGCGGACGTGTGGATGGCGCATGTGCGCGCTTACGCCACGCTCGACCTCGAGCCTGTGCCCGACCTGTACCTGACCCAATTTCCTGTCGCCAACGCGATCACGATCGGTGCGGGGCGACCGATCGTGGTCGTGCAATCCGGACTTGTGCAGCTACTCGACGTTGAGCAGCTGCGTGCCGTGTTTGCGCACGAGGCTGGGCACGTGCTCTCCGAGCACGTGCTGTATCGCACCGCGCTGGTCATCCTGATGAGGCTCAGTTCGATCCCAGGCATTCCGCTGCCACTGCTGCCCTTGCGGGCGGCGTTGATGGAGTGGTTTCGTGCCTCCGAGCTGAGCTGCGACCGCGCGGCGGCTCTGGTAACACGCGATCCGCTGACGGTGTGTCGCACGCTGATGGTGATCGCCGCCGGCGCCGAGGCGGAGCGGCTTGACCTCGACGTGTTTATGCGCCAGGGCATCGACTACCGCGAGAAGGGCTCGGGTCTCGAGCGCCTGTCGCGACTGTTGCTCGATCTCAATATCACCCACCCGATGCCGGTGCGTCGCGTGCATGAGCTGATGGAGTGGGTCAAGTCCGGCGACTACGACCGCATCGTGGGCGGCGAATACATAACGCGCGACGTGCCACCCGACCCACGAGCCGAGGCAAGCGACGCGGTCGCCCACTACTCCGAGCGCTTCCGAAAAGCCTTCAACGACGCTGGCCAATCGGTCGGAGACATCGGCCAGCAACTCGGCGACGTCGGCCAGCAGCTCAGCGACTGGCTGCGCCGTGCGCGCGACGGCGAAAGTGACGAGGCCGGCCAGGGAGACGAGTAGCCCCGACGCTCGCCAGACGGATGCCGGCCCCTGTTGGGTACGGTTGTAGCTCGTTCGTCCAGGCGTGGCGATGGTTGCACGGTCACGTCGTAGGCTTGGGTGGTGGACGGTCCGCCGATCATCGCAAGGCCACCCCTCGCCGCGGCGCTGCTGTGCGTGTGCGCGGTGTCGCTCGTATGCGCGTCGGTCGCGGTCGCGGGACCGACTGCCCGCCGCTCAACCAATGAACCTCAGGGTAACCTGCAGATCGCCGAACAGGGCATCGCACGCGCCCAGCGACTGTGGAAGAACGTGCACCTGGGCTGGTACAACAGCGTGCTCGACGACCGCGAACGCTATCCGCTGGCCACGATCTGGGACTCGACTCCGCTGTTCGAGACGCTGGACGCGATCGAGATCGCGGCGCCCACTGCCGCGCATCGCGCGGCAGTGGTGGGGTTTGCGCGTGGGGCCGAGCGCTATTGGGACGCGACGCTGAAGCCGACCCCCGGCTTCGCGCCCTACCCGGGTGACCGGGGGCAGACGGTGACATGGTTTGACGACAACGGTTGGTGGGGGCTGGCATTCCTCGACGCATACCGCGCAACCCACATCTCAAGTTACATTCGCGAGGCCGAACGCGCTTTCGTGTTCATCGCCGACGCGGGCTGGAACGCGGCGGGTGGCGGACTGTGGTGGAACACCTCTCACCCATACATCGCGGGCGAGCCACTGGCCGCCGGATCGTTGCTGGGTGCGCGGCTTTACCAGCTGACGGGCAAGCCGTTCTTCCTCCGTCAGGTGCTCAAGTTTCTCGGCTGGGCCGAAGTGAACTTCCTCACCGAACGGCGCTTGTATATGCGCACGAGCTTCGATCCGACGCCAACTCCCTACATCGAGGGTACGCTCGTGGAGGCCCACCAAGTTCTGTGCGAAACGGACGACTCGCAAGCGTGCGGGCGTGCCGCGGAACTCGCCAACGCCTCGGCCGAACGCTTCTCCGATCGCTTGAACATGGGGCCGCAGTTCGACACGATCTACTTGCATTGGATGCTTGCTTATGGTGTGCGCTCAGGCGAAGCGCGCTGGCGGGAACTCGCTGAAGAGATGGCTGACGATGCTCAGCGCCACGCGCGCGAAGCGCGTGGCCTGTATCTGCGCGCCTGGGATGGCACGCCGATCGTCCAGCACCAGGCAGTACCCAACATGCTGCAAACCGACGCCGCCACGCTTGAGCTGTTTGCGTGGCTGGCGGTGGTGGAATCTCAGCACGCGGTCCTGTAGAGCTGCCGCTGGGCTGCCGGCGTCGCGTGCCTGCCACCGTGCCCACTCCCCTCGTGCGCCACGGCCAGCTAAGCGCTCGCCGCAAACCCTTCGCTCGCGCGTGTTGCTTCGCCCGCGAGCACAGCGATGAGCGCCTCGACGACGCGAGCGTCGAACTGGGTGCCGGCACAGTGGCGCAGTTCGGCGAGTGCGGCCTCGTAGCTCATCGAGTCGCGATAGGGGCGGTCGCTGGTCATCGCCTCGTAGGCGTCGGCAACTGCGACGATGCGTGCCTCCAGGGGAATCGCGCCGTCGGGCAGGCCGAGCGGATAGCCGAGGCCGTCGGGGCGCTCGTGGTGGGCAGCGACCCATTCGCGCACGTCGGAGAGGCTGACGTGCTCGAGTATCTGCGCGCCGAGGGTTGGATGGCGCTTGACGATCTCGTACTCCTCCTCGGTGAGCGGACCGGGCTTGTGCAGGATGCTGTTGGGCACGCCCGCCTTGCCGATGTCATGCAGAATGCCGGCGAGGCGGATACGACTGACACGCCACTCGGGTAGGCTCAGCTCGCGGGCGGTGGTTTCCGCGTAGCGTCCCACCGTCTCGGAATGACGCGCACTGCCGCTGAAGCGCAGGTCCACGGCCTCGGCGAAGTCGAGTACGGCAACGATGAAGCGCTCCCCGCCGATGTCGCGCAGCTCGTTGGGTGTGCGTAGTTCCAGTCGCAGCGCCGCACTGTGGCCCACCGTGCGGTTGCGCCCCCGCTGCTTGGCCCCGTAGAGCGCCTGATCGGCGGCGTGCAGGAGCGCCGCGGCGGTCTCTCCATGCTCGGGGTAGACGGACACGCCGAAGCTGATCGTGAGCGGGGTATGCTCGTCCGCGAACTCCTCGCTCAGCAGGCGCCGCAGGCGCTCGGCTAATGCGACGGCGCTGTCGCGGTCGGTGTCGGGCGCAATCAGCGCGAACTGCTCGCCGCCGACGCGCGCGACAGTGTCGATATCGCGCTTGCTGTCGCCCAGCAGCTTTGCCACTCGTTGTAGGGCGGCGTCGCCGACCTTGTGGCCGGAGCGGTCGTTGACGTCCTTGAAGTTGTCGAGGTCGCCGACGAGCACGGCCATTGCGCTGCCGCCGCGACGGGCGCGTTCGAGCTCGAGGTCGAGCAGCTCGCGAAAACCACGCCGGTTTGAGAGCTTCGTGAGAGGGTCGGCGCGGGCGGCGGCGTAGAGGCGCGCGATCAGAAGCTCGACGCGGGCGCGCATAACCATGATCACCATCGCTCCAACCAGCAGCGTGCCCATGCCGACAAGCCACCAGGCGGCAACGGCGCTGAGGGGCGCCGTGGCGGCGAGGAGCACGCCGTAGGCAAGGCCGACATAGAGGATTTGGACGGCCGTCTGTCTATGGCTGAAGAAGTAGGAGGCGTAGAGGAATACCCATAGATAGAAGAACACCAGCGGGCTTGGCGATTCGCCTGAGAAGTAGGCCACTCCCGTTATCAGCGTGCTGCCCCAGGCGAGCGTGACCGCGAGCGTCCAGGCGGGCAGCCTCGCTCCCTGCGTGTAGAGCGCTGCGGCAACCAGGTAGGCGTTGGCGATGATCACGAGCATCCCCAGCTCGTTGGTGTGCCCGGGGTGGGGCAGCACGACGGTGAGCGCGGCGAGTGTCCCTCCGGCGGCGAACAACACGCTGAGCACTCTGGCGACTAGGCTTGCCCGCAAGCTCGCGCCGACGAGCGATCCGCCCCAGATTTCGTCGCGGCCATCAGCGTGGGCAAGTGCGGACATAACCTTCGGGTAGCGACGACCCGCGGAACTGACGATGGAGTTGGGAATTGTTCGCATTGTTGGCGAGAGTGTCCGGGTAGACAGCGTACGAGGAACTTCGAAAATTCGCAACCGCACAACGATCCTGGTGCTTGGCGCCGCGCAGTTCGTAATGGTGCTTGACAGCACTGTTATGAACGTGTCGATCTCTCAGGTCGTGGCGGACCTGAAAACGAGTGTCTCTGAGGTCCAGTTGGCGATCACCGCCTACACGCTCGTGATGGCGGCGTTCATGCTGACGGGCGCAAAGCTCGGCGATATCTGGGGCCGGCGCCGTGCGTTCTCGATTGGCCTTGCGATCTACGGCGCCGGCTCGCTGATCACTGCGCTGAGTCCCAATGTGACGGTGCTGTTGATCGGCTGGTCTGGCATCGAGGGACTTGGCGCGGTGCTAGTGATCCCGGCGATCTTCGCGCTCACGGCCGTCAACTACAGCGGCCGCGAACGGGCGATGGCCTATGGACTGCTCGGTGGGATTGCGGGCGCGGGCGCCGCGGCAGGACCGTTGATCGGCGGGTTCGTGACGACCGTGCTCACATGGCGGGTGGTGTTCGGCGCCGAGACGGTGATCGTGCTGGTGCTGTTGACGCTCGTACACCGCATCGGCGAGCAGGCGCAGGAGAGCCGCCCGACGCTCGACCGCGTGGGCGTGGGATTGTCGGCGCTCGGCCTGGGATTGACGGTGTTCGCGATCTTGAAGATCAGCACGTGGGGGCTGTTCGTGCCCACAGGGGCGCTCACGATCGCCGGCACCAGGATCACCCCGTTCGGGCTGTCGGCCGTGCCGTTTCTGATCTTTGCTGGACTGGTCGTGCTCGGCTGCTTCTTCCGCTGGGAGGAACGCGTGGAGCTCGCGGGGCGCACGCCGCTGCTGCGCGCCGACTTGCTGAAGATCGCGCAGATGCGCGCGGGCCTGTCCACGCTCGTCTCCCAATACCTGATCCTCGCGGGCACGTTCTTCGTGCTGCCGCTGTACCTGCAGCTGGTGCTGGGCAAGGACGCGCTGCAAACAGGCGTGAAGATCTTGCCGATCTCGATCACGATGATGCTCGCGGCCGTGCTCGGCCCGCGCCTTGCCACGCGCACCTCGCCGCGGCGCGTGGTGCAGATCGGCCTCGGGTTCCTATTGGTGTCGATCGCGGCGCTGATGGCCACGATCTCCCCATCGCTGTCCTCACTGCCGTTTGCGCTGTCGCTCGCGGGCTTCGGCGTGGGCGTGGGGCTGTCGATTTCACAGCTCGGCAACGTGGTGATGTCCGCGGTGGAGGAATCGCGCTCCAGCGAGGCGGGCGGTGTGCAGGGCGCGGCACAGAACCTCGGCCAGTCGCTGGGCACGGCGTTGATCGGTGCAGTGCTCTTGACAGGACTGACGGTGGGCTTTCACGAGCGCGTACTGGCGGACCCCTCGATCCCCGCGGCCACTCAGCAGCAGATCGTGAGCTCAAGCGAGGAGGGTGTGCCGATGGTCTCCCAGGCTCAGTTCAAGGCGGCTGTCGAGCAGGCCGGTGTGAGCAAAGCGCAGGCTGAGGCGCTGACCGCCTACTACAACGAATCCCAGATCGAGGCGCTCAAGCGCGCGCTCTTGCTTGCGTGCGGGTTTGTGCTCGTTGGGCTGTGGTTTGCACGCGATCTCCCCGGTGAGGCGCTCGCCAAGGGGGAGGGGGAGGACATGCACGTTCCCTCTAGCGAACACTCCCGTGGGGAAGCTGTCGCCTGACACGCGATTCGTTAACCGCTGTGGCGCGAGCGTGGTCGTGCTCTCACGCGAGCTTGCCGGGATGCCGCTGTGCTGGTCAAGCCTCACACAGCCGAGAGTCGATCAGACGCTGGCGGCGTCCTGCAGTGCTGCTGCGGCATCCACCGCGGCGATGGTAGAGGCGGGCTCCAGCGCGGTCGCGAAGAACGCGAGCACATGGCCCCACGCGTCGCGAGCGGCCTCGGGACGGTAGCTCGGGCGGGTGTCGTTGAAGAACGCGTGTCCGGTGTCGGGGTAGATGCGCAGCTCGTGGTCCACCTTGGCGGCGTCGAGCGCCTCCTCGAATGCGGGCAGGCTACCGACGATGCGGGGGTCGTCCTGTCCGTAGAAGCCGCGCACCGGGCAGCCGATCGTCGCTACCTGCGCGGCGCTGGGCGAGCCGCCGTAGAAGATTGCTGCCGCGCCAAGCTCGGGCTCCTCGCTGGCCAAGAGTGCCGAGAGATTGCCACCCATGCAGAAGCCGATCGAGCCGACCGCACGTCCTGTTGAGGCGGGATGAGAGCGAAGCAGCGCGACGGCGCCGCGCAACGCGACCACATGTGGAGCAGAATCGCGCCCGACGCCGCCAAACAGCGTGCCGAGGGTCTCACCGACCTGCTTGGCCTGCCCGGGTCCGAGCTTGGAGAGCGCCTCGGCACGCCCGGCGTCGTCGCCGAGCACCGACATCCATTGTCCCGGTGGGATCGTGTTGAGAAACTCTTTGGCGGCGTCCACACGCTCGACCGCCAATGTGGGTGGTCGACCACCGCCGGCTGAGTAGAGATCGGGCGCCACAGCGACATATCCCGCCAATGCGATGCGGTCGGCAACATCTGAGATGTGCCGGTCGACGCCCCAGATCTCCTGGATCACGACCACGCCCGGTAGTGGTCCATCTGCTGCCGTGGGCCTGGTGAGATAGGCAGAGACGGCTCCTGCGGGACTGTCGTAGTCGATCCACTCGCTCGCAAGCTCCATCGCTGTCTCCTTGTCGATTCTGCTCAGTTCATGCCGAAGCGGGATCGGCGTAGGGGTCGGTCCCGGCCCTATGCTGGCACGTCGCCGACAGACGACCCTTCTGAGGTGTCGTAGCGCGCGACAGTGAAGCCGATCAGGACCGGCACGTGTATGGCGAACACCACCAGTGACAGGGTAAGCACGACGAGCGCACCGCCGCTCACCTGGTCGCGCAGGAATGCGTACTCGATCATCCCCGCGATCACGATGTAGGCGAGCAGGGCCCAGCGGGCGATTTCGAAGAAGCGCTGCCAGGGGAAGTCCGGCACGCGGGCAAGCAACGCGAGGTTGCCGGCGAGTAGGAGCGCCGAGAGGGAGAGCAGCACGATCGCGGGCGTGAGTGGAACCTGGTGGGGGAGATGCGCTGCTAGGTAGATGCCACCGGCCACGATCAGCGCGAGCGAGAGCATCCCCAGCTGCGTGACCGGAGGGAGTCGCCGTTCGCTCATCCGACGGTCAACTTGGCCATGATCACGAGTGTGGCGATTTGCATCACGCCGGTGGCTCCGGCGGTGTAGATGAAGCGCTTCATCAAACGCTCGATCACCTGTGGGTTGGGGCGCGGCTTCTTCAGCTCGACGAGCACCGCGATGTTCGCGGGCTCGAGCAAGCCGAGCGCGATCACCGCCATGATGCCAACCACGATGTAGCTCGCCACGAGCCACCCGTGCAGGTAGTAGCTGCTCTGCACAGTGCCCAGGTGGTTGCCCAGCTGCCAGCCAGCCGCAAGGGTGACAGTGACGACCGTCGGCATTATCAGCACCATCTTCGGCATTAGCCGCGTGGTCAGCTCGACGCGCGCGGGGATCGACAGGCGACCGAGGATCGGCCCCAGCACGAAGCCGAGGAACAGGTCGATAATCGTCCACGCCGCACCGCCGACGAAGTGTAGGAACGCCAGCGGCCATAGTTCGTTGGCGGCGATCGCGGCGATCAGCAGTGCGAGCACCACCGCGACGATGCCAAGGCCCGCGCGAGGCACGATGTCAAAGTCGGGACGCTCGATAGCGCCGACAGGTGGACCGTCCGCCTGCACCCCCGGTACGGAGACCGCAGCATGCGCCATCGCTCGATGGTAACGGCAGCGTGGCGGAATAGCCAGCCCCGGAGAGAGCGACGGCCGATCTTGTGCTGCGAACGAGCGGCTAAGCGCGTCGGGGTAACGGATCGCTGGTGTCAGCCTCGGCCGGATTGCGCCGGCTGTAGTGCAATGGCGCTCGCTCCTCCTGGGATCGTGCAGCTGATCCTTCCAATCATGTTCATACACTGGAGTGGCGCTCGGCAAGCCGCTCTGGCTACCCGTAAGCGATCCTTTTGTCCACGTCGTCGGAGGAGCACGATGTCAACCGCACCCGCAGACTTCAACGCCAAAATCATCGACGAGTTTCACGCCAACGAAGGACGTGTCGGCGGCATGTTCGAGAAGATGCCGCTGCTCTTGTTGCATCACATTGGCGCCAAGTCCGGCAGGGCGCTGGTCAACCCGCTCGCCTATGCCCGCGACGACGGGCGCTACGTCATTTTCGCTTCCAAGGGCGGGGCCCCGACCAACCCAGACTGGTACCACAATCTCAAGGCCCACCCGAACGTCACGATCGAGGTTGGCAGCGACAGGTTCGATGCCGTGGCAAGTGAAGCGACGGCGGAGGAGCGCGAACGCCTGTTTCGGGTGCAGGCCGAGCACTTGCCGCAGTTCGCCGAATATGAGCAGAAGGCCGGTCGCACGATCCCGGTGATGCTGCTCACGCCTGTTACCAGCGACTAAACATCCGCGCACGTCGGCCGCGAGGGCTCGTCCGTCGATAGTGCACGGGCTGATGTCGACGCAGGCTCACACCCGGTCGCGTTCGACACGCCGGGCTGCATATGCTTGTCGAGGGTGTGGCGTCCTAGCGCTGCGCTCTGGCGCGGGCTCGGTGTAGTGGTACTTGCCGCCGCGCATTAGCGACGCGGCGGCGGCGATCAGGCAGGCGAGAATCGCGAACAGCAGCGCCTCGTGCAGCCCGGTACGAAACGGTCCGGAGATCAACTGTGGAAAGAACGAGCGACCCGCCAACGCCGCCTGGTTCGCCGGTGAGATTGAGGCGAGCACGTGCGCGCCGAGCAAGTGTTCGACCGGGTTGTAGCCGAGGAACGCCGCAAACAGCACCGACACCGGTGGCGTGTGCGCGGCGCCATTCGCCGCGGCTGCTGGCACTCCGTGCGCTTGCAGCCCGGAGGACAGCGCGTGCGGCAGGTCCGAGGCCAGTCCGAGGATCATCAGCGTGAAGAACACGCCGACAGAAATTACCTGCGCGGAGTTCTGAAAGGTCTGGTTCATCCCGCCGCCGGCGCCACGGTGTTGTGGCGGCAAGCTGTTCATCACCGCCGCACGGTTAGGCGAGGCGAACATACCCATCGACACGCCGATCATCGCGAGTATCGCGGCGAACTGCGGGAAGGAGAAGTCGATCGGCAGCAGCGTCAGTAGGTAGAAGCTGACGGCTGAGCCGAGCATTCCTCCGGTCGCAAACCAGCGTGCCCCAAAGCGGTCTGACAGGTATCCGGACGTAGGGCCAGCAACCAGCATTCCGAGTGTCAGTGGGAGCATGTAAATGCCGGCGCGCAGGGGCGTGTCGGCGAAGTTGACGCCATGCAAGGGAAGCCAGATGCCCTGCAGCCAGATGATCAGCATGAACATCAGCCCACCTCGCGCGACTGCTGAGAGGAACGTCGAGAGGGTGCCGAATGTGAAAGCGCGGATGCGAAACAGGGGCAGGCGGAACATCGGCTCGGCGACTCGCAGCTCGATTGCGGCGAAGACCGCCAGCGACAGTGCTCCGGCTGCGAGCAGCGCTAGTACCTTCGGACTGCCCCAGCCCGTGGGATGACCGTCATAGGGGCGGATGCCGTAGGTGACTGACACCATGATCAGGATCAAGCCCAGTGCGAAGGTGACGTTGCCCCACCAATCGACGCGTGCGCGTTTTGGCGTGCTGCGCTCCTCCAGCTTCAGGTATGCCCAGACCGTTCCAAGCAACCCAACCGGCACCGAAATCAGGAACACGAGCCGCCAGTCGATTGGCGCCAGCAGTCCGCCCAGCACCAGTCCGACGAACATCCCGCTGACACCGACGATGTTGTTGATGCCAAGCGCCATACCGCGCTGGTTGGCCGGGAACGCGTCGGTGATTATCGCCGCGGCATTTGCCAGCAGGAAGGCCGCACCGACGCCTTGCACGATGCGGAACACGATCAGATAGGTCGCTCCGGCGCGTCCGGTCATCCAGTCCACAGTCAGCACCAGCGAGGCGACCGTGTAGATGACGAAGCCGAGGTTGTACATCCGCACCCGCCCATACATGTCGCCGAGTCGCCCGAGGCTCACGATCAGCACGCTCGTGACGACCAGGAAGCCAAGGATCATCCACAGCAGGTAGAAGCTGTTGGCCGGCACCAGTGGGTCCAGGTGGATGCCGCGGAAGATGTCGGGCATCGCGATCAGTGTGATCGAGCCGTCGAGCGTCGCCAGCAGTACTCCAAGGGTGACGTTTGACAGTGCGATCCACTTGTAGCGGTCGGTGCTCGGTGCGCCCGACGGGGGTGGCGCTGCGGTGCCGTTGTTTGCCGCTCCCGTCCCGTTGAAGCTGTCGCTCGCTCGCTCTGTCACCTCCACATACTATACAGGTAACCTGCACAGTTTGCCTGCTCTTCCCGTATAGTTGCTTTTCGCAATGGGCTCCTCCGTCGATGTGCCTCTCGTCGCCAGCGAACTGCGTGTGGTGCTCGGCCAGCTCGTGCGGCGACTGCGTGCCGAGCATCGCTTCTCGCTCGCACACGGCATCGTGCTCGGTCGTCTCGACCGCGAAGGCACGAGCAGCACAAGCGACCTGGCTGCCGCCGAGCGGGTGCGTCCGCAATCGATGGCACAAACTGTTGGCGAGCTGGAAGCCGACGGGCTCGTCAGCCGCCGCGCCGACCCCGCAGACGGTCGTCGCGCTCTGCTCGAACTGACCGACGCGGGTCGGCGCAAGCTCCAAGTCGACCGTCAACAGCGCGAGGGTTGGCTGGCTCAGGCCATCGCTGAGGGTTTGAGCGAGCAGGAGCAGCGGGCATTGGCTGACGCGGTCGCGCTGCTTGCTCGCCTGGCCGACTCCTGAGCTTTCGAAACCCGCGGCCTACAGCGGATTGGATTAGGGGATGCCGACGGATCTGGGCGGCGGTGTGGACTTTTCGCCCTCGGCGAATTGCAGCGGAGTCGCGCTGCCAAGACGGCCGGGAGAGGATGGGTCTCGACCGAACAGCAACGCCACATTCCAGTCCGTCAGTAGGCGCAGCTTGCGTCCGAGGCCGGGCATCAGCAGGAGGTGGTAGGTGCGTGCAAGTAGCCACGCTGGCAGTCCGCGCCAGCGTACGCCGAGCGTGATCGCGACCGCCTTGTTGTGCCCCAGCTCAGCCACCACGCCGGTCGTGCGATAGCGGAAGGCTCGCGGCGGCCTGTGCGCGAGCGTCGCAGCGATGTTGTTTGCGGCGAGCCGCCCTTGGCGGATTGCGTGCTGGGCCGTCGGCGGGCACGCCTGTCCGTGCCGAGCCGGATCGGGTACCGCTGCACAATCGCCGATCGCCCACACACCCGGACGGTTGGCGACGCGCAGCTCCCGGTCGACCGCGATTCGTCCGCTCTGGTCGAGCGGCAGCCCGAGCGAGGCGACGACCGGGCTCGGTGCCACTCCGGCGGTCCACACGACCGTGCGCGCGGGGACCCGCTCGCCACTTGAGAGAATCGCCGCGTTCGCAGTTACCGCTGCGAGCGTCGTGTTGGTCTCGATCTCGATGCCGCGTCCGAGTAGCTCGCGCTCGGCGAATGCCGACAAGCTGGCGGGCACCTCAGGCATGATCCGCTCGCGCGCCTCAACTAGCACCCAGCGCATGCCGGTCGAGCGACAGCGCGGATACAGCTCTATCGCCTGCGCGGCGAAGTCCTGCAGCTCGGCGAGTCCCTCAAGCCCCGCGTAGCCTGCGCCGACAAACACAAAGCCGAGATACTCGCGGCGGCGCACCGGATCCTCCACGGACTCGGCGATGTCCAGGCACGTGAGCACCTGGTTGCGCAACGCGGTTGCGTCCGACAGTGACTTCAGCCCGGTCGCATACTCGGCCAGGCCGGGGATCGGCAGCGTGCGCGAAACCGAGCCCAGTGCCACGAGCAGGTGGTCATAGTCGAGCGCCAGTCGCTCGCCGTCCACGCGGTGCACGGCGAGCACACGATCCTCGGGGCTGGCGCTCGTGACGCTTCCGATCAGAAGCTCTGTGCGCGACAGTCGCGAGCGCAGTGGCACGATCACGTGGCGCGGATCTAGCGTGCCACCCGCGGCACCGGGTAGCAGCGGTGTGTAGAGCATGAAGTTGGCGTCGCTCACGAGGGTCACGCGAGCGCCGCGAGCTCCGTTCAGCCGCTCGAGGGCACGAGCGGCGTAGAACCCGCCGAACCCGCCACCCGCAATCACGATTTGCTTGGCCATACATCTGACAGTAGCCCTTGGGACCCGTTGAGACCAATGTTACAAGCGTGTTACAAAGTCCCGCGCAGCGTGTGTGTGGTTGTCCTGTTCATGTCGTAGTTCCTTCGTCTGGCTTGTGGCGGATGAGTTCGGAAAGAACGTTTGTGGTCGAGCGGGATCACGCCCGCAAGCTCGCCGCTTGCCTTGCTGGTGCTCAGTCGGTGGTGCGATTTCGGTAAAGCCTGCTCGCCAGGGGAGCGAAGATCGCTATCAGCGCGAGCGACCAGATCAGCGAGGCGAGGACCGCGTGCTGCATCGGCCAGGTTTGGATGCTCGCCGACGGATTGGGATTGCCGAACAGTTCGCGGCAGGCAGTGGTGACCGCGCTGACCGGATTCCAGTCGGCGATCGTCCGCAGCAGCGCCGGCATGTGCTCGGTCGGAACTAGCGCGTTTGAGACGATCGCGAGGGGAAAGAGGATTACGAGACCAACTCCCTGAGCTGACTCCGGGCTCTTGCTGACCATGCCCAGGCACGCACAGCCCCACGATAGGGCGTAGCTGAATAGCAGGAAGATCGCAAAGCCGGCGATCACAGACGCGATGCTGGCGTCGGGTCGCCAGCCGATTAGAAGACCGGTCGCCGCGACGAACGCGGCGCAGATCGCGGCGGTCATCACATCGGCGAGCGAACGCCCGACCAGTACCGCCGGCCGCCACATCGATAGGGTCCTGAAGCGATCGATCACGCCGCTTCCGAGGTCGGTGCTCAACCCGACGGCGGTCCCCATCGCCGAGGTGGTCAGGTTCATCGCGAGCAAGCCTGCGATCGCGAAGTCCTTGTAGGAGCCGCCGCCGGGAAGTACTACTCCGGAGCCGAACACGTAGACGAACAGCAGCGTGAACAGCACCGGCTGAACGGTGACGTCCGAGAGCTGCAGCGGCTCACGCCTGATGTGCACCAGGTTGCGCCCGGTGAGCACCGCGACGTCGCGCAGCCGTTGCGTGAGTCGGCTGGAGCGCGCCGGTCTCTCGGCGAGCGTTACAGGCGCAGGGGTGCTGGAAGTGGGCTTGAGGGGCTTGGGTGTGGTTGTCGTGCTCATCGGCGAGCGATCTCCAGGTCTGGGTCGGCTTGTTCGGGGTGCGGGTCCTCGGTCTCCTCGGCGGGACGGCCGGTGAGGGCGAAGAACACGTCATCGAGCGAGGGCTGGTGGACCTCGACGTCATCGACGGTGATCCCCGCCTCGTCGAGGGCGCGCACGACGGTGCTCGCCAAGCCGCCGGCACTGCGTACGGGCGCGCGCAGACGACGCCCGTCGTGGCTGACGTGCACGCCACCGGCGACGAACGGTTCGAGTGCGACGGTGGCGGAGGGGTTCGGTTCGCTCAGCGTGAGCTCGAGGCGCGCCCCGCCGACCTGCGTCTTCAGCTCAGCGGCGGTGCCGCCGGCTATCACCCGTCCGTGGTCGATCACAACGATCCTGTCGGCGAGCTCGTCCGCCTCGTCCAGGTACTGCGTCGTCAAGAGCAACGTCACACCGTCAGCGACGAGCCCCCTGATCACACCCCACATCCGCACTCTGCTCGTGGGGTCGAGGCCCGTTGTCGGCTCATCCAGGAACAGCACCGGCGGTCTGCTCACCAGCCCGGCCGCAAGGTCGAGGCGCCGGCGCATCCCGCCCGAGTACTCCTTGAGGATGCGATCGGCTGCGTCGGTGAGATCGAACTGCGCGAGCAGCTCACTCGCTCTCGTGCGTGCGTGCGCGCGGCGCAGGCCGCTCAGGCGTCCGATCATCACGAGGTTCTCACGGCCGGTCAGAACTTCGTCGAGGGTTGCGTCCTGTGCCGTGACGCCGATGTTGCGCTGCACCTCATCGGCTTCGCTGACCACGTCGTGACCCGCGACACGCGCCGAGCCATCGTCGGGGATCGAAAGTGTGGTCAGGATGCGCACCGCGGTCGTCTTGCCCGCGCCGTTGGGGCCCAGTACCCCGAGAATCGACCCTTCTGGCACCTCCAGGTCGATCCCGTCCAATGCAACCGTCGGGCCGAATCGCTTGCGCAGGCCGTGGGCCTGGATCATCAAATCGTGTGTCACGGTAGCTCCCAAAGATCTACTTACCGGTCGGCAAGCAAGCAGAAAGAATACACACAACTTGCCGGCCGTCAAGTAAGCTATGAATGTGCCTACTCCTACCACCAGCAAGTCCAGGAGCCAAGCAGGAGAGGACGCGCTCCCCGCGGCGCAGCCCCAGAGCGGCGATGGCGCCCGCTCGACGCGGGAGCGCATCCTCGATGTCGCGCTCGAGCTGTTCACCAAGCAGGGCTACGACAAGACCTCGCTGCGCGACATTGCTGAGAGGCTCGGCATCACGAAGGCCGCGCTCTACTACCACTTCGAGCGCAAGCAGGACATCCTGCTCGAGTTGCACCTGCGCCTGCACGCACTCGGGCGGGAGGGGCTCGAGCAGCTCGAGCTCCTGGAGGACGGACAACAGCGCGCGGACGCGTGGCCCGGGATCGTCGACCACTTCATCGATCAGGTGCTCGAGAATCGTGAGCTCGTGCTGCTACATCAGCGCAACTACAACGCGCTCCAGGAGCTCACGGACAATGAGCGCCACCGCGCCGAGAACGACGACATGGAGCAGCTGGTTCGCCGCATCTTGCAGAGCCCCGCCATTCCTCTCGCCAGGCGCGTCCGTATGGTCTGCTCAATCAGCGCAATCGCCGGCGCGCTCGTCGGCGCAGAGGCACTGTTGGGTGATGTGCCCATCGATGAACTCGCCGAGCTCGTGCGCGAAGCGATGCGAGACCTGTTGGGATCGCACTAGATAGCCACGTCAGCAGTCGCGGTCAGCAGGACTGCTAGTCAAGGTAACCTGTCCGTCGAAATGGAGCGGGCGAGATCGCGCGGACGAGTAGTCAGCCCTTCTCGTATTCGTCGTGGCGGTGCCACCACACGCCAGTCTCGTTGCGGCCAAGCGGTGCGCGGTCGAGCCACGAGTACATGCCCCAAAGGCTGTCGACTCCCCGGCCGTATGCCGAGTAGGTGTGGAATACGACGCCATCCTCAAGCGCGAATGCACTCATGCCCGGTCCCTCCTGCCTGTACGTCACCGGGTCCGTTCCAACGCCCCGTGCGATCTCGATCAGTGTCGGACTCTTCTCGGCGGGCCGGAAGTCCGAGGTGCTGAAGTTGTACTCGACGGCTCCCGACTGCCATTCCTGCGGGGTGTGCGATACGTGGAAGTCGTGGTTGAAGTCGCTCTCGAATGAGGATGCCCACGGGAAGCTCCAGCCCATCCGCCGCTTGTATGCCTGCAGCTTGGCGAGCGGTGCTCGTGACACAGCGGTGAACGCTACGTCGTGATTGGCGAGGTGCACGACGGAGCCGGCGAAGCCGTCGGCGATCGCCGAGCAGGAGGGGCACCCTGCCGTGTAGTCGGGCCCGAACATGAAGTGGTAGACGAGAAGCTGCGAGCGTCCTCGGAAGAGATCCGCGAGGGACACCGTGCCCTCGTCTGTCTCGAAGCGGTACTCCTTCTCGATTGGAACCCAGGGCAGCTCCCGCCGCATCTGGGCCAGCTCGTCGCCGCGCCGCGTGAGCTCCTTCTCAGCTTCGAGCAGCTCGAGCCGTGCCGCGAGCCACTCCTCTTGAGAACCGGTCTTGTGGTCGGTCATCATTCTCTCCCTGGTCCTAAAGAAAGTCGTTTCCGGTGAGCACGTAGAGGAACGGAACGAAAGGCACGATCACCGCGACGGCCCAGGCGAGCCGCGCGATCAAACCAAAATCGCCCCGACCGAAGAGAAGGTTGATCCAGATGAGAATCACCGCAATCGGGTGCAGGATGCAGAGGATCAGCTCGAATAGCTTCTTCATGGTGCCTCCTCGTGGATTCGACTCGAAATACCACCTTACTCCGCCGTGCTGAGCCTGACTACCTCCGCATTGGGGAACAGGGGATCGCGAGGTCTACATTGCAGGCTGCAAAGGCACTTTGCTGAGCGCCCCACTCCCGAACGACGTTCTGGCTCAGATGTACGGTCAGCGTGCTCTGTGTCCGAACTGTGGCGGCGCTGACGCTGCCGACGTCAGGCTGGCTTTGGGAGACTGGGGGTGTGGATTCCTCTCATCCGCCGGCGCTCGAATCGCTCCTCCTGCGGCCGTTGGACCGGCCGCCAGATGTTCGTATGTGCGTCCCCGGTTCCAAGAGCATCACCAACCGCGCTTTGCTCTGTGCGGCGCTCTCTCCGGGCCACAGCAGACTGACGGGAGCACTTTTCGCTGAAGACACTCGCGCGATGCTCGCGGCCGTGTCGGCTCTCGGGGCCGACGTGACAGCCGACGAAGCAGGCGGAACGGTCGATGTGGTCGGCACCGATGTTCGACGCCCATCCACGGCACGCCGGGTTGATGCGCGACAGTCGGGCACGACATCTCGGTTTCTTCTGCCGGTGCTGGCGCTCGGCAGTGGGTGTTCCGTGGTCGACGGAGACGCCCAGCTTCTGTCCCGACCGTTCGGGTCGCTGATCTCGGCTCTTCGCGAGCTCGGCGCCGACATTCGCGAGCTCGGCGAGCCTGATCGTCTGCCGGTCGCTGTCACCGGGTCGCTGCTCGGGGGCGAGGTCGTCTTGTCGGGCGATGTGACGAGCCAGTTCCTATCCGGGCTCCTCATGGCAGCGCCGCTGATGCGTAAAGGGCTTCGCGTGCGGCTGAGTTCACCGGCCGTGTCGGTGCCCTACCTTCGGCTAACCGCCGCGGTCATGGCGCAATTCGGCGTCCGCGCGGACCTTGACGACTCAGGAGCTCTCGTGCAGGCCGGCTCGTACCGGGCGCGCGAGTTCGCGGTCGAGCCCGATGCGAGCGCAGCGTCTTATTTCCTTGGTGCCGCGGCGATCACCGGTGGCCGGGTCACCATCGAAGGTCTCGGCTCGGCGAGCCTGCAGGGTGACGTTGCGTTCGCAAATGTCCTCGAGCGCATGGGGGCCCGCGTCGATCGGGCTGCTGACGCGATCACGGTGACCGGCCCCTCGACGTCGGCAGGCCTACAGGGCGTTGATGTCGATATGGCCGATATGTCAGACACCGCCCAAACAGTCGCGGCGGTCGCCGTCTTCGCCAGCACCCCCACAAGGGTTCGAGGCATCGGCTTCATCCGGGCAAAGGAGTGCGACCGTATCGGTGCCATGGTCACCGAGCTTCGCTGCGCCGGCATCACCGCGGATGAGCACGAGGACGGCTTCACAATCCATCCCGGCGTGCCGAACCCGACTCGCGTGCAGACGTATGACGACCACCGGATGGCGATGAGCATGGCCCTTCTAGGGCTCCGAGCACCGGGCATCCAGATCGAAAACCCCGGGTGCGTCGCGAAGACCTACCCGGGGTATTTCGCCGACCTCGCTCGACTCGGCTGACCTGCGCATAGCCGGCACGCCTCGGCGTTTGCTGCCGCCGGTGGACGGTGCGACGAGGCGCCCATCGCGGACCGATCGCACACCCACGGGTGAGCCGTGTATCTGGTCTGCTGGGCTGTTTGTTTTGCGGGGCTTTTCGTAATGGGGCTGCTTGGGTGCTATTCGAACCCCGAGATCCAGGAGCGGATAAGGCGGTTGTACGAAAAGCTCGAGCGGCTGGCGGCCAGCGATGCGGCTCCACGGCCCAGCGGCCGTCGGGACCGGCGGCTCGGGGTGGGCTGGTGCCCACGGCCATCGAGCAGGTTCTACGCGAAGCTTCAGGGCCTATGCGAGCCCGGGATATCCATGCTGAGGTCGAAGAGCTGCTCAGTCGATCGGTGCCGGTCTCATCGGGCAAGAATTGGCTGGCTAAGCAGGCTCAGGGTGAGCAGTCCCGACTAGTGCGGCTGGATCGCGGACGGTATCGACTGGTCGTCTCGTAGGTGGCGCCGACTTCGAAGCCCTCTCACCAGAGAGGACCGTACGTTGCGCAAACCCGCGGTGTTCGCCGCGCCGGCGCTGGACGTCTCGTAGCGGTGCGCAGACTGGAGACACCATTGTGGCCGCGTCGCTTCCGCAGACCGTGTGCTTAGCCTGTTCGGCGATGCCTCGACCGAGCCGTTCCCATCGTCACGGCGATGGCTGTCCCGCCCGCAAGCTTCTCACCATGCCGGTGGCTCTGGCCGACAACCACGAGCATCCCTCGATGGCGATGGGGCTCGCGGACCTCATCTAGCCGGCAGTGAGCCTTCTCGATCGCCCGTCGTGCGGCGCTCAACGTGTCCCCTTTCAGGGCCGGGACGATGCAGGATTGGACGTGTGATGCAGCTTCAGCATCCGCCTCTTCTTCCTCACGTTGTCTGAGCGCGGCTGCTTCTGAGACGTACCTGACGACGTCTTCTTTGGCTACTCGTTCTTCGTCTTCACTCGCTTGCTGGCGACGTTCCGCTTCGGTTCTGGCGGTGATGCGCTCGGCTTCTCGCTGGGCGAGTTCGAGTGAGCACGCGGACGGCGGCGTAGCTTCGTATGGCGCCCCACCGATTCCATCAGGGTATCCGCCCGTGTAGTAGTAGCTGAACGTGTTGTCGCCGCCAGATCTCGTCTCGCCGGCGAGATTCGACGCGACAACTTCATACCAATACGTATAGCCACGCTGGAGGCCAGTCACCAGGCTGCTCACCGTTACGTCGCCAGCACCCGCGGGGATCGGTCCGCCCAGCGCCCGAGGACCTTCGGGCGTCCGTTCGCCGCTTTCCGATGGATTGCGCACCTGCGCGACGATCACGAATTCATAGGTCGTTGCGCTGTTCTGCGGATTGATCTGCGCTTCTAGCACGACGCCCGCCGGTGTCACTTCCGTCAGCCCCACACGTTCGATTGTGGGCTTGATTGCTTCGCACGCCGTCAAGGCAGCCGCCTGCGACGCAGAGCAAAGGGAACTAGCGACGACGGCGGTCACGATCGAAGCGAATTGGATGCCTCGCCTCGTCCATCGCGTTCTCCTTCTGCCCACCTAAGGCCCCTCCGCTAGCCAACGATCCGATGATCAAACTATAGGGTGGCTTTACGCTTCGCGTGACCCTGACGGCGCAATCGCTTGATTAGATGCCGAGCAGTCAGGCTGCCCGGCTCACCGTGGGCGCTTGGGAGTGCGTCTCCTTGGGGATTGCCGGCTCGCAGTCGCCATGCAGAAGCTCTGGTGCGGGATCAAGGCCGTTGGGCCATACCACCGTTCGCGCTTCGTCATCGACCCGAACCTGCCGGAAGTAATCGGTATCACGCAGGGGTTCTCCCAGCGTCCCGTGCAGCAAGAAGGCGCAGTCGACATCGCGCTCAACGCCGTCGTTGAACGCTACCCGCAGGCGGTAGCCGGCTAGCGGCTGGACGCTGGTGACTCGAAGCATTGTTCCTTCATGCTAGGGCAGAGGCTCGATTGGCGCCAGAGGCTCCAGTTCCTGAGCGCGCACCCAGTTATCGGCGAGCTCCTCGGTATGGAGTTGTGCCCACGCCCGGACGAGCCGTAGTGCACGCGGTGGAAGCGATCCGTTGAGAATTCGCAGCGTGGCGAGCTCGATCTGAGTAACGTCGTCGCCGTACTGGGCGTGGAAGTGCGGCGGAGGATGATCGGGACGGTACATCCAGATGACGATTCCGTAGAACATGGCAAGGCGAGGCACCGCGGCATTGTCGGCTACAGCGCGGCGGACATAGCCCATTCCCGATCAAGAAGGGCACCGCTGTGGGATAGCCCGGAGTTCCGGCTGGCTGTTGGCGAACCATGTCATCAAGGCGAGTACGACAACAGCCGATCGCCCACCAAACGGTTCGATTAGCCATGAGATGGTCTCTGCAGAAACGGCTTGCGGAAGCCGAAATGGGCGCGGCGGGTTTCGAACCTGCGACCTCTCGCGTGTGAAGCGAGTGGCCTGGCACGCTGATTATTATGAACTTTGCCGTGTTTTGCAGGGCTTTTCCGAAGGGGGTGAAGTAATCCAACCCCTTGTTGCTCACTGAATATAGCGGCATTTTGCGGCTTTTGAGCGGGGGTTTCGTCCACGGTGGACGAAACTGTTGACGGCTTTGTGAAGGCGTGGCCTCGCGGCTAGAACCTCGAATTGGGGACGATGGGCGAGTTCTCGCCGGATAGCGCCCTAGCCGTCGTGGGATGCTCACTTAGGAACACGCCTGACGTCCTCGCGTACTTCGCCGCCTGGGCCAGCGAGAGTTCGTTGATTCGATCGCTCTTCGGTGATCAGCAAGCGGCATCGCCGCGCGGTTCGCTGGGCGGCGATAATCCTGTGCGTTCGTGACCGTCCAAGCGACTCACGAGGCGTCAATAGGCACAAGGCCGAGGGGGTCTCTGCCTCGTCGCTCTCGCTGGATCCTTCTACTGCTCCTGAACCGCGGCGACTGAGACGGGGAAGCCGTATCCCCGGAGGCGGGATGCTGCGGCGCGAAGGCTGACGATGCTGAAGAAGGGGAGGGTGAGAGGTGTTGTACGCGTGCTGCGGGTGATCACGACGAAGCTAATCTCATGATCCGTTGGCAGCGGGCGAGTGGCTGGAAGGACATCGCAGTACGAAGGGTCTTCGCGCTCGGCGACGGCGCGGGCCTGGTTGCGGAAGTCTTGGTCGAGTAGGAGTCGCTCGGCACTGTTGATGCCCTGTGCGAACAGGTGGCTTAGGGTGGATGAGCTGCCGCGGTGCTTGACATGGATCAGGCCGGCGTTGCGCGTGAGGATGTCGCAGATCTCCATCTTGTCTGGGCCGCCGTCGTAGACGAACTTCTTGTCGAGACAGAGCGCTCCAATTGCTTGCGCTGCCTTGATGTTGTATGTGTCCTCATCGGTTCCGGGATCGGCATCGGGCAAGCCGGTCAGCATTGGCAGGGCATTGACCTCGGCTTCGACCTTGTCGCGGTAGTCGAGGTCGACGCGAAACCAGTCGCCTGTAGAGAGGACGTAGAGGTAGCCGTCCAGCTCGACTTGGTAGACGAGACACCGGTAGATCGGCCAGGAGTCCATGATTTGGTCGTCGGCTCTTATCGCGAGGAGTCGGTCGTGCTTGAGCAACTCGAGGTCGATCGCCGCTGCGTCGTTTGTGTCCAGATAGGCGCTTATGCGCGGATCGTGGTCAAGGTCTTCCTGGTCGTCGCTTGATGAGAAGTGAAAGCCGTTGACATCGATCCAGTCGAGTGTCTGCGGGGCGGCCAGATGGACGTCGTCGATGTCGCGACTGACGAGCGCGTCTACTAGCTTGGCGTCGAGTTCTCGTAGGCGGTCGCGGCGCTTCTCCGGTCTGAGGTAGTCGATGAAGTCGAAGTGCTCCTTGTAGTGCTCTGCCTCGTACGCGACCAACAGTCGCTCAGCAAGTCCGGGTAGTGCGGGCACCTGAAGACGAGTCTGGATCCCGAGCGCGTCCGCGCCGGTGAGTCGATGGGCTAGCGTCTCGTCCTGTGGGGTGCCGGTGACGCCGCGTAGTAGATCGCGGCTGACGTCCAGGCCAAATGCTGCGAATGATGAGTCGCGGCTGACGTCGCGGCGGGTGTGGATCGTCGTCTCATCGATGGTCTTGGCGTCGACGCTCTTGAGCTGGTCGGGTGCGACGCTGTTGAGCACGACCCGCAACCCGAAGTCCTGGACGAACGCGTCGGGCTCGAGCAGATGCCGGCCGCCGCCGAACGTAACGGCGAATAGCCGCCCCGACGCCTCGAATAGCAGGACGCCCGATGCAGAGGCGGTATAGATATCGTCGATCGGTCCGGTGACGTGTGGAGCTAGGTACGCCTTCCACCCGGGCGGATGCGGCGGATTCGAGGCGACAAACAACACGTCTTGCTCGCGGTCGATAGCTGGAATACGGTGTCCGACAAGATCATCGCGATCCCGGAGCGCTTCAGAGCGATCGAGGTCCGCCTTCAGTAGGGAAACTGTGATCTTCTGGAGTTTCGGACTGCGTGCCATCAGCGAGAAGTGACGTCGTGGCGAGGACCGGCCAGGGAGGTACGCAAGGACCAACTAGATGTAGGTACCGGGAAGGTTGGTGCGCTCGTTGAGGCGAGTGATCGGGGGCTTGTGGCTGAGGGCTGAGTGTTTTCGGTGATGGTTGTAGTAGAAGAGCCATCCGTCAAGGGCTGCGGTGCGCTCGGTGCTGTTGCGGTAGATCGCGCCGTAGGCCCAGCCGCCGAGCATGGTGCGGATGAATCTCTCTGCCTTGCCGTTTGTTTGGGGCCTGTATGGGCGTGTGCGCAGGTGGCGGATCCCGAGCATGCGGCAGGCGATCGCGTGCACGCTTGAGTGGTAGGCGCCGCCGTTGTCGGTGAGCAGCTGTTGCACGTTCATGCCGTGGCGCTTGAAGAACGCGACTGCGCGGTGAAGGAACGCGACGACGGTGCTGGCCTTCTCGTTGGGGAGAACCTCGGCGTAGGCCATGCGGGTGCAGTCATCGATCGCGATGTGCACGAACTCCCAGCCAACCATCTTGCGGCGGGTTCCAGAGCGATCTGAGCGCTCCCAGTTGTGGCGCGGCTTGCCCGTGACGCGCTTGCCAGCACCGCCCTGGATGCGTCCGAGCTTCTTGACGTCGATATGGATCAGCTCGCCTGGCCGCTCGCGCTCGTAGCGGACTGCTGGCTCCAGGCCGAGACGGCCGAGCTTGCCCATCCCGACGCTCAACAGGATCCCCGAGACGGTCGAGAGCGCCATCCCGAGCGTCTCAGCGATCTCGGGGCCCGTGAACCGCAACCGTCTAAGCGCAGCGATCGCCTGCACCCGCTCCTCGCTCGTGCGATGCGGTATCCGGTGTGGAGCAGAAGACCGATCGAACAGCCCGGTCTCGCCCTCTGCTCGATAGCGACCCACCCACTTCCTGGCGCACCGGACGCTGACTTCGGCGGCCTCGGCCGCCTTCGTCACCGTCCACGTCTCATCAACAACTCGCTCACAAAGCAGCCGGCGCCTATTCAGGCTGAGCGCCGCGTTAGCGTGCAGGTTCATCCGGTTCTCCTTGGACTGGGGTGCTCGGCAGCTCCCAGCCTCCAAGGGGACCCGGATGAACCAACCTACTCAGGAACTACAACTAGAGCCGCTGAGTACAAGCATTACCAGTCATTATGGTCTGCGGGGAAGTAGCTTGCGGCCCGCCCGATTATTCGGTGTCTTCCAACTGATGCAGTAACTCGCTATCGACTACAGCACCCCTTGTGCGCCTTGTGCGCGATGAGTTGTCAGTCTGTTGTGGCCAACTCGCGCAAACTCAATGGCGATTCCTTGGAACCCACGATGAGAGTCGCGCGCGAGATGCCAATCCGTATTCGTGGCGGCACGGCCGCTGGGTGAGGTTGCGACGAGCACGGGTCGACCGCTCGGCGCCACCAATGTGCGCAAACGAACATGGAGCCCTCAGCTCCCGCGCAAGCACGAACATCCGCGATAACGGCCTCCTGCGGCTGCCCGACGGCCTCACCCCGCACAGCTTGCGCCGCACGTTCGCCTCGCTGCTGTTTGGGCTCGGCGAGCCACCGCCCTACGTCATGAGCCAGCTCGGCCACACCACCGCCGGATTCACGCTCGCTCTGTACCGCACGCGAGATGCACCGTCGAGACGGTGAGCCCGCACACCTGCGCGCTCTCGCGGCAGGCCACATCGATCCAGCTCACGCCCCTGGCCGGGAGTCAGCGTCACGGACTACCGGCGTAGCATGAACGTTGTGACTGACGACGAGGCGTTCACCTGGCGCGACTACGAGGAGCACATCTACGAGAAGCTCTCGGACTGGGCTGGCGACGACGCACGCGTTGAGTTTGATCAGAGCATCGAAGGCAAGTTCAGTGGCGTTCCCCGCCAGGTCGATGCGCTGATCAGCGGGCGATTCGCGAACATCACGGAAAAGAACATCACCGCAGCCGTCGACTGCAAGTACTACACGCGGAACATCAACGTCAAGAAGGTTGACGAGTTCATCGGCTTCCTTGAGGATGTTCAAACCGACCTAGGGATCCTCATCACCAATCAGGGGTTCTCGCCCGGCGCGATCCGGCGGGCGAGCCGCGGCGTCGAACTCATGGTGATCGTTGCGAACATCGACCGACTTCCTCCGACCTATCACGCGTCATGGGACGACTCGTACTACGAGAGCGACTACTACGAGGGTGGCTATGGCAACGTAGACGGTGCCGTCATTCGTTACTCGTATATCGACCCGCAGGCCCTGGAGTATTCGTTCGATCCCGACAATCCGCCGGAACGACTCGAGGAGCTCGTTCTGGCGGAATCCAGCGAAGAGATGACCTGGGGCGACGACGATGGCCGTGCTCGGTGCGTTCGAGCCGTCCTTCGTCACCGCAACGGCGGTGCTGAGCCACCAGCCGAGGACGTGAAGAGCGTGGTCTTGGAGCTGGCCTATCACTGGGAGGATGGCCAGCCTTGGACTCTTTATGACGGCCAAATAAGCGCCTTGGGGCTCTAGACCTTCCGGAGGTGGTTGCGCCGTTCATCGGCGGACTGGCCTTGGCGGGAATGCGACCGAAACGAGGCGCAACATGCGGGCGTGCTAGCTACCAGCTGCACGTACTGCGACTGGTATGCGCAGAGCTTGGCGAATCTCTTCATAGATAGGGAGAGTGATGCCCTGCGGGACCTCGAGCGTGACGATCACGGCGTATGGGATTGCATCATCGAGCGTGCCGGCGTCGGCTCGGCAAGAGACAGCGAGCTCAAGAGCGCTCCCCGGCGCATATGGGACAGCACGCCGCCCTTCGAGCACTTCGTGCTGGACGGTGCCGCGGCGCGCGTTGCGCTGGCCCGCGTCTGATCGATCACCGAGCACATCTGTGAAATCGAGCGGCTCGAGTGTGAGCGCCGCGCGACGGTAAGCCCGGTGGAAGGGATTAATCGGTGTCAGCCATGCGAGTGTCATGGCAACGCGACGCTGCTCGGCACGGGCGTTGAGGCTGGGCGGGAGCGGCAGGCGATATACGTGAGCTTCGTCGTCAGTGATCACTCTCGCGGACAGCACTGTCACGCGGTGCTCGTCACACACCAGCACGCTGCGGGGATCAGCGTGTCCGTAGCCAGCTATTCGCGCCACGGCTGCACGATCGCGCTGGCGACCAAGCTCCTGCTGGGTCTCGTCGACGAGCGCCCGCGCGGTTCTCCACCGCGCGGAATGGACAAGTGCCGCCTTGACGAGAACGACATCGAGATCCTGACTGGGCACGGCGTCTCCGTGCAAGGCGCGCAGTGCGGCAAACTCGTCGATCAGGCGACCGGCGTGGTGGCCACCGAGCGCGGTCGCCACGCTGGTGCCCGTTGCGTGGGCGGTCGCGTCAAGCGTGCCCGCCTGAGTGCCTGGCGCGGCGACGCGCGCACCGGGCGGCCGCGCGCTCGGCGGGATCGTGATCAACCGTCGGCCGTTCTGGGCTGGAGGCTCTACCCGCACGAGCTGACGTCCGCCTGGTAGCAAGAAGTCGGGCTTGATCGCACGACGCGCGCCCGAGCCAAGTGCGCTGATCACCGAGGGAAGATCTGCAGTTATGAAGGGATCGACTCGGTCATCGCCGGATAGGGCGGTCGAGTCGTCGCCGTGGGCGGCGCCGATCGTCAGCGCATTGACCGACTCGGCTGGCGAGAGCAGACGGCGCAGCGCGGCTTGGCGCTGTACCGCGCAGAGCAACTCGTGCTGGAGCTCTCGCGGGTCGTCTAGCTGCGTCTCCACCGGGATGTCAAGGGGTGCGAGTTGATTGCCGGCTGGTACGAGGAACAGCACCCGGTAGCGGAAGGACAGCCAGTCGAGCAGGCGCGCGAGCGGACTCACAAGCCGGTCGAATTGCATAGCTGTGTCCCCGACCGCCAAGATGATGATCCGCACGTCTGGTGAGACTGGAGCGTCGCCCTCGAACAGGCGCGCCACAGCTTGGTGGACGACGTCGACGGCGAGCTGGTCGCGTGGCAACTCCTCTCTCGGACGGGACACCCAAGCCGGAGCGTCAGCGAAGAGAATCGGGCGCGTGTATAGCGGCGTCGTTAGCGGCGAGCGTTCCGTACCCAGGTCGCCGTGGATAACCAGCGATGCCATGCTGGTGCCGTGAACCCGCCGAGCCGCCGGTGTCGTTGCCTCCCAGCCATCAGGATCATCGACCAGCATCCTGTTGCGCAGAAGCGTGTGGTTGGCGAGCGGGATCCCATCCAGGAGCGCCACTCGCGGTCTTCCCGTGGGAGGCGAGGGTGGTGTCTGGCGCCCGAGCGGCTCGGGCACAACGTCCGCTACGGCGGGAGCGGCGATCTGCCCGGCGGCATGGAAGAACCGCACACCACCGGTGCTTAGCCAGCGCATCTCGTGGCGAGCCACGGTCTCTCGCAGCAGGCGTGCGGGTGCACGGCCCAGGACACCGTGGTAGCCAATCTCCAGGAGAAGGAGGCTCTGCACGAGCTCTCCGCCTGCCGCTTGTAGCTCCGTCCGAAGCTGTTGAAGTGCTGCGTTGCGACGCTGCTCGTCACGACGCACCCACAGCTCCGCCTCAAAGGACACAAGCTCATCATCGGGTGTCTCGGCGAGCTCCCGCTCCCAAACGTCCAGAACACCCGTGCGCTCAAGACGATCGCTGTCATCCCAGGCCCGCAGTACACGAAGGCGGCCGAACAGGTGCCGAAACGGGGTGAGCCCGATCGGAAACTGCTCACCGCGCTGGAAGCTCCCGTAGAGCGAAAGGAGTTGCTGCCAGGCTGCGTGGTCGCTGGCGACCAAGAACAACTCGCGCTGGTAGGGACGACGACGCCCATCGCGATCAACGACCGCGAACTCGTCTGGGTCCACCTTGTCCTCGTCGAGCTCCTCAGCGAGGAACTCGAGCCCGGGAACGTTGCGTACGGCGCCCACGAAGTCGCCAAGCTCGCCTGCGATCTCGAGAACGAGCACCTGCTCAGGCTCAAGTGCGGCCGGGTCGTCAGCGACAGCCAGCCGGCCTGCTTCAAACGCGGCGGTCAGCCGACTCAGGGGTGTGGCGAGACGCCGCGACTGAGCCTGCACGCCTGGCCCCTGAAGTGTTGGGCGAAACCCTGATCCGGTAGTCCGGCGACGTGTTGTCGGTGCGCCGAGTGGCAGCGCCGGTAGGTCAGGCATGCGCCTCGAGCGCGGTGACCTCTCGCCAGCGACGCAGCCGCTCGGGCACCAGACGCCGTAGGGACGTGCCGGGTTCGAGCACGCGACGGCGACGGATGTCCTCCGTGAGGTCCTGCAACTGCGAGAAGCTCGCCCCCGTGGTCCGACGCGCCAACGTATCGGTGCTCAAACCGACTGGCTCATCGAACTCGCCTAGTAGCCGCTCAAACCACGCGATCCGAGCGACCTTGCCCGGCGGCGGCAGCTCTAGACGCAACTGGAAGCGACGGTGTACAGCACGGTCCAGCAGCTCCGGATGATTGGACGCGCCGACGAAAATGACATGGCTCGGCAGCGCATCGACTTGCAGTAGAAGCGAGCTGACGACGCGCTTGATCTCGCCCGTCTCGTGCTCGTCGCCGCGCTCCTTGGCGACCGCATCGAACTCGTCGAAGAAGAGCACGCAGCGCCGCGTACGCGCGAACGCGAACACCGCCGCGAGTCGACCGGCGGTCTCGCCAAGGAAACTCCCAATCACCTCCTCGTAGCGCACCAGCACCAGCGGCAGTAGCAGCGCCTCAGCGATCGCTTCGCCAAGCGATGTCTTTCCGTTGCCCGGCGGGCCCGTCAGCAAGATTCGGTGGCGGGGCTCCAGCGCATGCGCCCGTAGTACCTCTGTGCGCTGCTGCTCCTCAATGAGTTCCTCGACCGCGGCCCTGGCCACGTCAGGAAGAAACAGGTCATCCAACGGCTGGCGCGGCGTGAGCACCGCGAAGCCAGCCCCAGGCTCAACGTGTCCACTGCCATTGCTGGCGGGCGCGATGGCGTGGAGCGCGTTCTCCAATCGCTCAGCGAGTAGATGATGCTGCTTATCGCGCTCCTCCGCGATCAGCGACTCGACCGTGCGGTCGAGTTCTCCGTCATCGCGCTGCCGTGCGGCGCGAACGAGATGCACAAGAAGATCAGCGCGTGCCATCACGCAAGGATGACGGGTTTAGCGGCGCGAATGCAACCAAGAGAGACCATAGCCTCGCCAGCCCTCACCCAGACTCGAAGGTCGTTCCCTGCACGGCTGAAGAATGGGCTTCGCCGAAGGGCGAGGACTGCCCGCGCCAACGTACTCGAGCTACTTGTCGTCGCGGCGGACCTCAAGCGCCATGGTCGATCCCATTAGAACAGAGCCTTCCTGCGCGTGGCCCAGCGGTCGCCGCCTATCATCCAACTCTCGGCTCACTGACGCCGGAGTTCGCAGTGTTGCCCACTACGGGCTGCGCTTGACCATGTTTGCCAACCTGCCAGCCGGCTGGCTCTGTTTTTAGGCGCAATGTGCGAACTTGACCTGGCGCGCTGACCGACTCCGCTTACTCGCCCATTTATGTTCTTTATGCCTGCCACTGATCGCAGGCAAGACTATGGGCAGGCCAGCGACAGGACATCTCTGCGAGAACCGCTCCCAGACCACGGGCAGGGTCACCTCCTGGGGGATGCAGTTCTCGTTTGCCGGGCGGCGCCGATATCTGGCGCTGCCGGCTCGGACGCACGATCAGGCGCTTCGCGAAATGACTGTAGTGATGGAACAAGTGCGCCAGGGCACCTGGATGCCACCGACGCCTCGGCGCTCGGCGCACGCTCAAGGTCCCGTGCCGAGCTTCGACAAGTTCGCCGGGGCGTGGGTTGCGCGCCAGAAGGCCGAGGGTGGTCGACTCCGTACTGGCTTGTCGCGCTCCGGTCAGGCCGATTTGCAATGGCGTTTTGAGCATCTACTCGCGCATTTCACCGGGATGTCGATCGACGAGATCGCCACCGCGGACGTCGATGGCTTTCGCCTAGCGAAGGTTCGGGAGGGCAAGCTCGGGGCGACGTCGATCAACAAGATGCTTGCGACGCTCGCAGCCATCCTCGAGACGGCGGTAGAACACGAGCTGATCCATCGCAACCCGGCGAAGGGAAGCAAGAGACGACTGCCCGCCGTCAAGCCTCAACGCACATGGCTAGATCGAGCCGAACACATCAGCGTCTTGCTCGACGCCGCAAGCGAGATCGACCGTACCGGTCGCGCCGCGGTCAGGATGCGCCGACCATTAATCGCCACGCTCTTGTTTGCGGGGTTGCGCATCGGCGAGTTGGAGGCGTTGTGCTGGAGCGACGTTGACCTCATGCGCGGCACGATTCGCGTCCGGCAGGCGAAGACCGACGCCGGAGTGCGAATCGTGCATATGCTGCCGATCCTGCGTCGCGAGCTCGGTCAATATCGCAACAGCGTCCCGGGCAGACTCGACGAACTCGTCTTCGCAACGACCTCTGGGCGCCCGCTTGGTGCCTCGAATATACGTATCCGCATACTGGCCCGCGCGGTTCAGCGAGCGAACGGCGATCTCGAATTCAGAGGACAGCAGCCCCTGCCTGAGGGCATCACGCCTCACTCGTTGCGCCGCACGTTTGCTTCGCTTCTATTCGTGCTTGGCGAGCCGCCGACGTATGTGATGAGCCAGATGGGCCATACGACTCCAGTGCTCACGCTCGCGCTCTATGCACGCGAGATGAGCCGCCGTGACGGTGAGCGCCAACGCCTTCAAGCGCTCGTGGCCGATGACGCTCATCAGCCTGCGACCGCACGGCGATCATCCATTACAGCCACGAGCGGAGTAGGGAGCGTCTCGATCCACGGATCCGCGATGGCGACCCCAAGCTCATCCGACGAGTTTCTACGGCACAACCAATCGCTGCGTGGATCTCCTGACCCAACCGCTGCGCTAGTAGCTGTCCAGGGCGGTCGGTGGCGGTCGAGGTTCCGATCAGCTCGACCCACCCGACCCCGCTGACGCTCCCGCCCCGAGGAACAAAAGCCAGTCGTTGATGGACGCTCGCTCATTACACGCTCCTACCGCGAACTCGTTGTCGCTTCACGGTGCGAAGAGTGCCTCGAAGACGACTTCGTCAAAGCCGGCGGCCCTCATCGCCTCCCAGGCTCCGCGCAGCGCCTCGCCGATGGCGAAGAGCATGGGGTTGAGGTCTCGGCTGAGAGCCGCCAAGCTCAGGTCTGTAGCTGCCGCGAGTTGTCCATACATGAGCGGGCGGTCTCCGGCTGTCCAGCCAAGGTCGAGGAGGGCGGCATCAGCGCCGTGGGTACCGATATTGCGGGCGTTAATTAGGCGCGACTGGACTTCGTCGATTTCGACAGACGTGTAAGCGCGGGCTTCGGCGACGTGTCGCCAGATATCGAGGCGCTTGGCGAGGCGATTCCACCGCTTGCGCACGCTGCCGGTCCTACTGCCTTGGATGGGCTCGCAGAGGCACTCGATCGATCGCCTTGCATCCCGGACTTGGTCTGCGATCTGTGCACGAGACCCTCGTCCAGCGGCGTACAGCGCGGCAGTAGCCGTCAAGAGAGCTTGTGCGGGCCGGCTGGATAGTTTTGCGAACGCCTCAAATGGAGCCACAAGCACGTCATCCACAGGAAGGGCGTAAGGCGCCCATTGGCGATATGAGCCGCCCTCCCGTCGCTCGTGAGAGATCCACTGGTCCGGATCAAATCTCTTGTACTCAAGGGCTTGACGGGTGTCTGGCTGCGGGAACCACGATCCGAGATCTGGCAGGAGATGCCAAGGCTCAGGGGGAACGAGGATCGACCATGTCGCGATCGCGTAGTGGGCCTTTGCTCGGGCCTGCCGCGTCGCCATTCGCTGAGCGCCATCCTCGATCAGAAGCATGCAAACGAGTCTTTTCGTGTCCACTTCGTGACCGTCGCCAAAGCGGAGATGACGGATGGTGGGTGTTAGGCGGTCGTGTAGGTGGTGGTAGATCGCGGACTCCGTCTCGGCACCCATGTACTCCTCTTGCTCGACCGTCCTTGGGCCTTGCGAGCCGGCTGTTCGGCGAAGTGCCGCAGTCGGTCCTGCTGGTGCCCATGGTCGATTGAGAGCAGCATTGGCGATTGGGACGGAGATGAGCCAGCTTCCCTCCTCGCTTTGGGCGCTCGCCTCGAGCGTTTCCGCGAGTTGATCGATGGAAGGGACCGAGCTCGTCGCGACGAGGAGCTCAAGTGCCTCGTAGTGCAGGCTCTGCTCGTCGTAGAAGAGGAACAGCTGTGGGTGCATCGCTCGGAGCACGCCTACGAGTAGCCAACCGAGCCGCCACCCCTCCTCTGGCAAGTGGTGCGTGAAGAACGTTATTGGCCGTGATGTCTCGCCCTCCTCGAACGGTCGGTTGGCAAAAGCGTTGGATTCTCGTACGAGTCGATGAAGCTCTGCAAGCTCTTTGCGAGTCACGCGGGCGCTCCTCCGGCACTAGCGGGCAAACCGCGGAGCGCTGTGAGGCAGATCTCCTTGAAGCTCTCGGTCGTATCGATAGATGTGGCGGTGCGATAAGACCAGCGAGGCTGATCCCTGGGCTGTTGGGCATAGACCGCGACGAGAAGCCCCGGAACAGCGAAGTCCTCGCCGATCTGGAATACAGGTTCAGAGCCGTCAACTGGATAGCAAAGCTGTCCGTCGAACAGTGCCGACCACGAGTCCTCGCGATCGGCATCCGATACGACGACAGCCAGGCAAGCATCTGGCCCGCTGTAGTCGGCAAACTTCTTCGCAATGCTCGTCCGAATGTCTCGTGCGACACTCGGACGACCATCCTCACCAGGGTAGAAGGCCACCGCCTGAGGTTTGAGCGACTCGGGGACGACCCCTGGAAATGAGCCGTTGACCGCCTTCGCTGGCCAGCGAAGGGCGGCGTCCGTGATCGCGGTCGAGCCAAACAGGATCATTACGGCGAACTGGTTTGCGGCACTGGCGAGCTGGTGGAGCTGTCCACCCCGGTCAGTGAGTGCCCTCAGACGCTTGTTGGATGTCAAATTCCTAAGTGCGTCGAGCGAAGTCAGCTCAGCTGGATTGACTCCAAGCTCGCGGAGGCGCCGCTCTCCCGCGCTCGTCCACTCGGTTCGCGAGGACCAGGTCTTTGGTGTGTCGGGATGGTTGATCGCGAAGTCGACGAGCCAGTGACGCGCTCGGGAGGCGACGTCATGCAGGCTCTTTACCTCGACGAGAAGAAAGCGGCCGGGATACCCCAAGTCGTCGACGGGAAACCGAAAATCGGCTATACCGCCGCTTGGAAGTTGAGCTGTCTCGGGCTCATGTTCGGGAGTCCTCCCCATGAGAGCAGCGATCTCCGAGGCAACGAACTTCTCTGCCTGTGCTCCTGGGTCCACATTGGAAACCTACCTACCGAGTAGCTTCTGGAGTCGAGGAATTGGTGGGGCTTGTCAAGCAGTACATGCCGCAGCGGGTCTACCACACGGCGAGCAGTCGGCGCAGAGCTGCTCGGCGACCCGTGCCAAAGGACTGACCGCAACGAGAAAACAGGCCGGACGGTTGCTGCAAGCCATGATCAGACCGAGCTGACAACCCGCAGTTCTGGAACCTCTCGCGGTCAAGCGCCGGGAGGGCGAGAGGGTCGGGGCGCGAGGAAGGCAGCAGGTCAGGCGGGGTGTTGAAGTGGCCATCGGGACGCAAGCGGCGCGCCGTTAGTCACCAGATCCTGAAGCGCAGGAGGACCACACAGACGGCACCAAGCCGACACAAGACGACCCCGCGATATCCGGAATGGGCACGGGTGGACTCGAACCACCGACTTCCCGCGTGTGAAGCGGACACTCTAGCCACTGAGTTACGCGCCCAAGGCACCGGATTCTAGAGCGCCGCGCCTGCTCGTGGCTAGGCACCCTGGAGAAAACGCAAATCAAAAGCAATTAGGCCACCAAGCGAGCGCTCTCTTGATGAGCCGACAACTTCAAAAACACAGCAATTGCTGGACTTTTCTGGGCAGCGTAAGACCCTGAAGCTGTGATCCTATGCGTGTGAAGCGAGCGCTCTCCCACTGAGCTACGCGCCCTCGACCCCTGAGTCTATTGGGCTTCGAGCCCTGTTCGCTGCCTGGCTTGCGCCGCACAAGACCTTGGCTGCGCAACAGCCGTCCGACCTCAGCCCCAGCCCTACCCGCGTTCGAGTGCCTTCCCCGGGTGCGGTGCCAGCCTCACTTCTGGGATCGAGTAGGCCGCGGCGAGCGCACTAACCTCTCCCGGCGTCAGTCCTGCCCCGAACGCACTTGAGCCGCCGAGCTTTTTGTATCCCGTCATGAGGCTCTTTCCGAGCAGGGACAGGTCGAAGTGACCGTCATACACCGCGTCGATATATAGAGGGGAGTTGGCTCGCGCGAAGCTCGCTTGCGCTTGGCGGGCGCTCGCAGTCGCACCGGACACGGTCGCGCTCGCGGATGTTGCATCCGTCCCTGCCGTGCCAGTACTAGTCGCAGTGGGCGCCCGGGCGATTGTTGCGATGGCAGTGCTGGTTAGCAGCCATCCGCGCCGGGCGAGCTGTTCGTAGCTTTCGTAAATCCCGGCGACCCCCGCGGCGGGCCCTGTCAGCGTTCGGGCGCGCGCGAGGAATGCCGGTTCGGGAAGCTGAGCGGAGCTTGCACGCGCACTCGCGGCGCTCGTGGCTGCTAGCAGGGCAGGCGAGACGATCGCCGGCAAGCCGTTGGCGATCGCCGGCCACGCTACTCGGGAGGCGGCCACCTCGTGGCGGACCGCTGGCTCGGCGGCGCGCAGTTCGCTCGACACTCGCTCCAGTTGGGAGCGCTCCACGGCGAGTTCGGCGCTGCTCTGCGTGCTGGACGCGCTCGCGCCGCAACCTGCGAGCACCCCCGCCGCAACGAACGCGGCAGCGGTGCGAGCGATAGGAGCGCTTGGCCTCAGGGCTGGCGCACTATACGGCGAGCAGGTCCACCACGAACACGAGTGCCGAGTTCGCTGGGATCGTCGGCGGGGAGCCGGTCTTGCCGTAGCCCAGTTCGGCGGGGATGATCAGCTCGCGCCGGCCACCCACCTTCATGCCTGCGACGCCCTGGTCCCAACCCTTGATGACTTGGCCCTTGCCGAGCGTGAATGTGAACGGTTCGTGGCGCCTCCACGAGGCATCGAACTCCTTGCCACCCTTGTAGAGCACGCCGACGTAGTTGACCGTGACCGAGTCGCCCGCCTTCGCTTCGGGCCCGGTGCCGACGATCAGTTCCTTGGTCACAAGGGTTGTCGGCGCGGGACTGCTCGGCGGTGTGACCGACGGTTCCTTGGAGAGCGCGCCAGTAGTGGGGGTCTTCACGGTGCTGGTCGGCGCTGTCGGTGTGCTGGCGGTCGTGGGCGTGGTTTCGCCCGCAACATGCGGCACGGAGGTGCTGTCGGACTCATTACCTACAGTGATGCCGCTCGATCCGCTCGAGCCGCAGCCGGCGAGGAGCGCGATCGTGCACAGTGCGGGCAGCGCCAAACCGAGGCGTGCGCGCGAGCTTTTGGGTGTGTGTGAGCGATTGAAGTTCATATTGGCTCGGCAGCCTAACGCATAGCGGGCGGCGCGTGTGTCGATGACCGCGCACGCGCTCCCCACGCCGCGCGATACCATCGACGTGGACCGTGCTAGGCGGGGATGTAGCGGCGCCCTGAATCCGCAATCCGCTCTAGCGGGGCTGAACTCCCTTCAGAGGAGCAACGCTCCGGTCGCTCCGCCGCACGGAGCGTCGATGGTTCGGGTCCCGCGCGGTGTCGGCTTGTGAACCAGGTCAGGTCCGGAAGGAAGCAGCCTTAAGCGATCCCCGGCAGGCGCAGCGGGAGTACCCGATCCGGAGTTTCGAGCGGCGATCAGGCGATTGGAAGTGGGGTCTTCGAAGAGGGGTGCACGGTCCGCTACCCGCAGTGCCTAAAAATCAACCAGGAGCTGTTGGAGCGCGTCTCCAGGAACCCGGGCGGGATCGACACGGGCAGGTGCGGATCTTTGCGGTCGAGCACGTATTCCCTTTCCACTTCGACGCTGGCAGGGTCGACGTAGGTTCCGCGCTGCTGCTGGTGGGATTCGGTGCGCGCCGCTTCGGCGCTCATGATCAACCCGGGGCGCTCTCCCAGATACAGGGCCAGCAGCGGGATAGGTGCGTGGTTGGGTACACCCACCGGCCCGCACCTGGGCGCGATCGCGCCGTTGTGCACCATCGAGAGCAGGTCGTCCTGAATGCTCTGCTGGCGCGCCAGTTTGCGCAGTTCGCTGTGGTCGGAGCGCACCTGGCCGGGGAGCGTCGCGAGCAGCGCGACGAGCACGACCCCGCCCACGACCATCCACGCTGTGCGGCGCTTGTCCCCCCTTGGCAGGCGCGTCCAGCCAAACACGCCGGCGCCGCAGAACAAACACAGGATGGCCGCGACCAGAAACGCGTAGCGCGTGTCTATTGGTAGGCCCGCCGATGCCATCGCGGCAAACACAAGGACCGCGAGCACACCCGCGATCGCGCCGAGTCGCGCGCGATCGCGCAGCCACACGAGTGACAGTACCCCGCCGAGCGCGGCCCCGGCGAGCACGACGGGGCGCAAGATTTCGCCGACGCGGCGCGGTATGTACTCGGGCACCTTGCCGATGCCGGTCTCACGGCCCAGGATTTCCGCGGTGTGTTTGGTGTTCGTCAGCGACCACATCGCGTTGCCTGTGACGAGCAGGTCGCTCAGCACCCAGATCAGCGGGGCGCTCGCTGCCAGCAGCGCGAGGCGGGCGAGCTGGGTGCCCGTGCGGACTGGACTCGAACGAGTGTGCGAAACGACCAGATACACCCAATACAACCCAGAAAAAGCCCACGCTTCAGGCCGCAGGAGTCCTGCCAGCGCGAGCAGCACGAGCACCGGCGCTCCGGCGCGCGGTTTGCGGGTCTCCACCAGCAGCGCGCACAAAACCAGCAGCAGGTAGGGCACGTCGACGTAGGCGCGCACACCGTAGGAGAGCACCGGCAGGCGCGTCAGCAGGATCAGTGTCGCCACCGCGCCCGCGGCGCGCCCGAACCATGCGCTGCCGAGGCGATAGAGCACCCAACCGCACGCCGACAGCGCGAGGAACGCGAGCGCCACGGTTATCGCGGTGCTCGCGCTTGCCCCGAGCGGCGCCAGGGGGATGCCGATCAGCTCCACCAGCGGGTGCGGCGTGGGCGCGATCGGCAGCCCATATTCGGGTGTTTCCCCGCGCGAGAGCTGCTGGCCCCAGGCCAGTCCGTAGAGCGTGTCGTAGTTGACGAACCCGACCCCCGCGATTAGCCAGAGCGCAAGTGCGCCGGCCCCGATCGCAAGGATTGACCGGAGGGGCTGGGGAACCTGCCCGATCGACTTTTTCACGGGCTGCAAGCTACCCGCTCTGGCGCTCGGGCGGGCGCGGGTAGACTGGCAAACGGTGGCTGGCGACGCTCAATCCCTGTATCGCAAACATCGTCCACGCACGTTCAATGACGTGGTTGGGCAGGATGCGGTGGTGCGCACTCTGCGCCATGCGGTGGAGCGCGGCAAGGTGCACCATGCCTACCTGTTCGTCGGCTCACGTGGCACCGGCAAGACCTCGATGGCGAAGATTCTCGCCTCCTGCCTGAACTGCGAGCGCGGCGGACCGACGGTCGAGCCATGTGGACAGTGCGACTCGTGTCGTTCAATCGCGAGCGCAACTTCGCTTGACGTGATCGAGATGGACGCCGCCTCCAACAATTCGGTCGATGACATTCGCGAGCTGCGCGAGTCGGTCGCCTTCGCGCCCGTGTCCGGTCGTCACAAGGTGTACATCCTCGACGAGGCCCACATGCTCTCCCAGGCGGCGTGGAACGCGTTCCTGAAGACGCTTGAGGAGCCTCCGCCCAACACGGTGTTCGTGCTCGCCACCACCGAGGCCGGCAAGGTGCCGGCGACGGTTGTGGACCGCTGCCACCGCTTCGACTTCCATCGCCCCACTGTGGAGCAGATCGCGAGTGTGGCGATGAGGGCTGCCGAGGCGGAGTCGATCGAGATCCCTCCCGAGGCGCTCGCGGCGATCGCCCGCTCGGCCACCGGCAGCTTTCGCGACGCGCTCGGCACCCTGGAGCAGATCGTCACCTACAGTGGCACGAGCGTCAGCCTGGAGGATGTGCTCGCGGTCCTGGGCGTCGCCGACGAGCAGCTGCTCGCCAGTGCGCTCGACGCGGTCGCGGGCGGGGACGCGCGCGCTGCCCTGCTTGCGGTTGCGCGCTGTGCCGAGGGCGGTCGTGACGCCAGCTCCTTCACGCGTGACCTGGAGGGTCGTGCGCGCGAGTTGCTGGTTGTGCAAACGCTTGGCGGAGTGCCTCCCGAGCTGTCGCTCACGCCCGAGATAGACGAGCGTCTGCGCGAGCAAGCGGCGCGCGTCGGCCCGGCCGAGGCGGTGCGCCTGCTGGACCTACTGGGTGCGGCCCTGGAGGCAGTGCGTGCAGGGGCCGATCCCCGCACGCAGCTGGAGCTTGCGCTGGTAAAGGCCGCCACGCCGGTGGCCGACGGTTCGACCCGCGCTCTGCTCGCACGTATCGAGCGGTTGGAGCAAGCGCTTGCTGGGAGCGCGCCGTCGTCCGCGCCGCTTCCGCCGTCGGTATCCGCGTCGGTTTCCCCTATGCCATCGCCGGTTTCGCCCGCGCCGGCATCACCCCCGCCCACGCCTGCGCCACCTCCTCCCTCCGCGCCGTCCGCCCAGCTTGCTCATTTGCCCGATCCGCAGCCGGCGCGGTCGGACGCAGCGCCCGAGCAAACACCCGAGCAATCAATGTCTCGGCCTGCCGCCGAGACGCCGGAGCAGGAGTCCGTTGTCGCGCCCGCTGCCGTCCTCTCCCTGTCCGGCATGAGTGATCTCGACACGCTGTGGGCAGCGGTGCATGAGTCGGTTCGCGCCGAGCATGGCCTGCTTGGCGCTGTCCTAAACGAGGCCACGCCGGCGACGCTCACCGAGGAGGAGCTGCTGCTCGCGTTCCCCCCGACCGCTGCGTTTCACAAGCGCAAGGCAGAAGATCCCGCCAATCGCTCCACTCTGATCGAGACGCTGCGCCGGCTCACCGGTCGTCACTACCGTCTCGGCTTCGAGCTGCGTGACGATCTCGCTGCCGATGCCGGCGCGGACGGCGCTCCCCCAAGCGAGGAGGAGATCATGGCGCGTTTGGTGTCCGAGCTCGACGCGGAGGAGCTTCCCGAGGATTGGCTACAGCAGCAGAAAGGCGGCGAATAGCGGTGCCCCAGCCACGACAGCGGCAACCCAACATGCAGCAAATGCTCAAGCAAGTACAGAAGATGCAACACGACATGGAGGTCGCTCAGCGCGAGCTGGCCAGCGAGACGGTCGAGGCCTCCGCCGGTGGCGGCATGGTCACGGTGACCGTCAGCGGCGAGCTCGAGCTGCAGTCAGTGAAGATCGCTCCCGAAGCGGTGGACCCAGAGGACGTGGACATGCTGTGCGACCTCGTGCTCGCGGCCACCAACGAGGCACTGCGCGCCGCGCAGGAGCTGGCGGCCAAGCGGATGGGCGCGGTCACCGGCGGTCTCGACCCCGGTGCGCTGGGCGGGCTAGGTGGGCTGGGCCTCCCGGGGCTGTAGGCAGTTGAGCTCCTTTGCTCCCCCAGTCCAGCGACTCGTCACCGAGCTCTCGAAGCTCCCAGGTGTCGGCAACCGCACCGCGCAGCGGCTCGCATTTCACATTCTGCGTGCCTCCCCCGAGGACGCGCGCGGACTGGCGGAGGCGATCGTGGAGGTCAAGGAGAAGGTTGGGCTATGCGAGGTGTGCTTCAACCTCGCCGACGAAGCGCGCTGCCGTATCTGCCAGGACACCCGTCGCGATGCGAGCACGATCTGCGTGGTGGAGGAGCCCAGCGACGTGATTCCGATGGAGCGCACCCACGAATTCCACGGTCTCTACCACGTGCTGGGAGGTGCTTTGTCTCCGATCGACGGCATTGAGCCCGAGGACCTGAAGATCGAGCAGCTCTACGCGCGCGTAACCACCTCCGTGGAGGGCGACTCGCCAGCGGTGCGCGAGCTGGTGCTCGCGACGAACCCCACCACAACCGGCGAAGCGACGGCCCTGCACATCGCCGATCAGCTACGCACTCGTGCCCCGCAGCTCACGGTGACACGCCTGGCCAGTGGTCTGCCGGTTGGCTCCGACCTCGAGTATGCCGACGAGGTCACGCTCGGCAAGGCGCTCGCGGGACGACGCTCGCTGTAGCCTCAGCGCATGCCCGAGATCGTGGTCATGAAGTTTGGCGGCACCTCTGTTGCCGACGCGCAGCGCATCAAGCGCGCTGCCGCGCGCATTGTGGAGAAGCGTGATGCCGGCTACAGCGTCGTGGCGGTGCTATCCGCGCGCGGCAAGACGACGGACGAGCTGATCGGGATGGCCGAGGAGGTTTCCAGCGCGCCCGACCCACGCGAGATGGACATGCTGCTGTCCACCGGCGAGCGCATCTCCTGTGCTCTGTGCGCGATGGCGATCAACGATCTCGGCCACCGCGCGATCTCGCTGACCGGCTCCCAGGCCGGCATCGTTACCGACACCTCTCACACCAAGGCGCGCATCCTCGACGTGCGCGCGGACCGCGTGCGCGCCGCGCTCGAGCAAGACCACATCGTGCTCGTGGCGGGCTTTCAGGGCGTATCCACCGCGGACGACGTCACCACTCTGGGGCGCGGCGGATCGGACACGACCGCGGTGGCGGTAGCGGCGGCTGTTGGCGCGCGCGAATGCGAGATCTACACCGACGTGGCAGGCGTTTTCAGCGCCGACCCCCGTATTGTGCCCGACGCGCGCAAGCTCTCGGTCGTCTCCTTTGAGGAGATGCTCAAGATGGCGGCCTCGGGAGCGGGCGTGTTGCAGTTGCGCTCGGTCGAGTACGCGCGCAACGAGAACGTGCGCATCCACTGTCGTTCGTCGTTTGACGACTGTCCCGGTACCGTCGTTGTGTCCGAAGGAGAGAACATGGAGAAGCCGATCGTCACTGCCGTCACGCACTCGACGTCCGAATCGATGATCACATTGATTGGTGTCCCACACCAACCAGGTATCGCAGCTCGCATTTTTGAGGCTCTGGCGCGCGCCAACGTCAATGTGGACATGATCGACCAGAACGTGCCAACCTCGGCTGGAGGCAGGGCTGAGATCTCCTTCACCGTGCCCCACGAAGACCTGCGCTTGGCCACCGATGCGCTGGAGGTCATGGGGGAGGGCGTGTGTGAGCGCATCGAGACCCAGCGTGAGATGGGCAAGGTATCGATCGTCGGCGCCGGTATGCGCTCGCACCCCGGTGTCGCCGCCAAGGTTTTCAGTGTGCTCGCCGAAGAGGGCACCAACATCGAGATGATTTCCACCTCCCCGATCAAGATCTCCTGCGTGATCGCGCGCGACCGCGTCGAGCGGGCCGTGCGGGCGCTGCACAGCGCTTTTGAGCTCTCCGGGCCCGGTACGCTGGGCGTGGAGGAGCCGTTCAGGGCGCGCACCGGTTGAGGACGACTTGCGGCGTGTCATGCCGACCCGCTCATCGCGCCTGACGTATGCAAGCTGTCGACCGTCTCTTTCGAGGAGATGCTCTGAGCCCTGCCGGTGGCCCGTGATACGGGACTTGCGTTCAGGTACCTGAACGCAAGATGAGGCACCCGGACCATTGTGATCGGGGCCGAAACGAAGACACTCATTCCAGCACGGAGAAAACAATCCCCATTTGAGATAGCGAAGGGATTCGGGGGGAACCGACGACGCACGGATGATGCAGGCGAAGTTGTCAGCACGAATCGTTGATGACCCGGCGGGATGCCGACGGTCGTAGTGCTGACTTTGTTTCAACGCGAGTCATGGAGACAAGGTTGGAGGCGATGAGCAGTCAGGTGCGAGAGAAGCCGGCCACCCCAGGTGGGTTTGGCGCTCCGCTGGCTCCCCGGCGAGCTACCCAGCGAGGCCGTGGACGACGTTCGGGCGGAGCCGTTCCGATTCTCGAGACGCGGGGTCCTGCGGCGAGCATGTTGCGCGACGCGCTGTTTCGGCGCGCGCTGTTGGCCGGCGATGTACTAGCGGTGGTGGGCGCGTTTGGCTTGGCGATCGGACTGTCCGGCGGACGGTTGCATCTCGCGCGGGTGTGTCTCGCGGGCTTGCCCCTGGTCGTGCTCGGGGCGAAGGTGTTCGGCTTGTATGACCGCGACGAAGCAGTCATTCGCAAGACCACGCTTGACGAGGTGCCCAAGCTGTTTCAGGTGGCCACGCTGTGTGCGTTGGTGGCGTGGCTGGCGGAGAGCCCGCTCGGCTACGGACGGCTGACGCGCGACGACGTACTGTTCCTGTGGATCTCGCTCGCCGTACTGCTGGTCGTGGGTCGTGTGGGCGCCCGTGCGGTGGCGTTGCGCGCCGCGCCTGTCGAGCGCTGCCTGTTCATCGGCAGTGCCGCCTCCGAGGAGACGATCCGTCAGCGCATGAGCAATCACGGTGGCGTTCGCGCCGAGATCGTGGCGCACGTCGATCTCGAGGACATAGCGCCTTGGTCCACCGACGCGTTTTCGCACGACAAGCTGCAGGAGATACGCGATCTCGCCGGATCGCTGGACGTGCACCGCGCGATCGTTGCGCCCCACAGCACCGAAGGGCGCGAGACACTCGACCTGGTGCGTACGCTCAAAGCGGTCGGCATCCGTGTGAGCGTGGTGCCGCGCCTGCTGCAGGTGATCGGATCGTCGGTGGAGTTTGACGACCTGCATGGTGTCACGCTGATGGGGGTGCGCCGTTTTGACCTCACGCGCTCCTCGGCGCTGGTCAAGCGCGCATTCGATGTGGTTGGTGCCTCGCTTGGCCTGCTAGCGATCGCCCCGCTGATGATCGGCATCGCAATCGCGATCAAGCTCGACAGCAAAGGCCCAGTGTTCTTCCGTCAAGCGCGGGTGGGGCGCGGGGAGCGGCACTTCGGGTTGTTCAAGTTCCGCACGATGGTGCCCAACGCGGAGCAGTTGAAGTCCTCGCTTGCCGATCTCAACGAAGCCCAGGAAGGTCTGTTTAAGATCGCCGAGGATCCGCGTGTGACGCGAGTGGGCCGGTTCCTACGTAAGACCGCGCTGGACGAGCTGCCCCAACTGTTCAACGTTTTGCGCGGCGAGATGAGCCTCGTGGGACCGCGCCCGCTGATCCTCGATGAGGATCGGCGCATCGAGGGCTGGCACCGCCGTCGCCTGGCGCTTCACCCCGGCATGACCGGCCACTGGCAGATACTCGGCCCCGCCACCGTGTCGCTGCGGGAGATGGTGGCTATCGACTACCTGTACGTAGCCAACTGGTCGCTATGGACCGACGTGAAGATTCTGCTGCGCACAGTGCCCTACGTGCTTTGCCGTCGCGGCCTCTGAGGGGTGCGCCGCGTTCGCGCGCCGCGCGTGTGCGCGGCGGTCTTCCAGTCTGAGCACCACCGTGTTCGTTTGCCCGCGCGCCGTATCGAGCAGTCGCGGGGAGCGGGCAGCATGGATGAGGGGGTAGACACCACCCTCACGCGCCCGTGCGCTGTCGCCGTGTGCGGCCATCCGGCACGCCGATACAACCAGCGTCAGCGTGGCAAGCCAAACGGTTGAGATCAGCAATACGACCATGGGCCAGTGGGTTTGTATTCGCTCGCTTTGGACCGATTCCTTGGCGACTCACATGCTGGATCGGACGCGCACCTACGCTACCTAATACTCGTCCGCTCGAACCGAACAGATGTCCAAAAAACCCGCAACGTGCGCTCGTCGCTTGCGCGCGTGCGTGAGGGCTGGTCACGAATCGTCGATAACTCCGAACTCCTGGGTGTATACGGCGCCAGGCTGTTCTTCGGCAAGCGAGGCCGGTGCGGCTGGATCGACGCCTACAGCAGTGTCGCGGTATTCGCTGTTGAGCATGTTGGCGAGATGCTCGGGTGAGGCGATCCAAGCGGCAACTATCGCGCTCGGGGTCGCGAGATAGAGGCTGCCCCAGGCGATGTTCTCGCCAATCGTGTAGCCCACCTGCGCGTTGGGGATGTACCCGGTTGCTTCTATGCGCTGCAGGGGTGTTTCGCCGTTGGGCGCGATGTGAGAGAAATAGTCTTCGCTGACCATCTTTTCGCTGTGCATCTGCGAGGACTGCGCGAGCCGCGGATTCGGCTTCAGTGGTAGCTCGTTGTTGCGAGCACGCTCCTGGTTGACCAGGCACAGCGTGGCCGCCTCGACCTGCGCGAGGTTGGCTGGTTCGGGCATCAGTTCGGTCCCGGCACAGGGGGTGGCGAGCACATTCGCGATTGTGGCTGTGGGGTTGGGCACCCTGACTGTCACAACCGCTCTCAGGCCACCGGCGCGCTTTGCGCGGGCGTGTGTGGTTGTTGGCGCAAGCGCCGAGCTCTTGCCCGACCGTGAGTGTGTCCCGGCGCTCCCGTGGGCGCGCGTGCGGTGCGCCTCGACGCAGCGCCGTGCGTGCCTGCGATGGCGCTTGGCGGTGAGCTTGCAACCGGTGTGGGCGCGTTTGACTGTGTGGTCGGTGGTGCGCGCATGGGCGATGCTTGCAACCGGTGCCAGGAGGGATGGGGATGAATGGGTCGTTCCCGCGGTGGCAACTGCCGCTGTCGCGGATGAGAGAGCGACCGCAAGTGTCAGGCTGGCGAAAAGTGTGCAAGCACGGTTCACGCTCTCGCTATCGGCAGTGCGATGGGCGTGTGTGAGCGACTTGCGTGGGTCTGGACGAGGTTGGGCAGTTGGCCCGGTCGGCGTGCGGCTTTATGCTGGCGGGGATGGTGGGCGACTGCTCATGAGGCACGGCGGACTGCTCGTCGCCCTGATTTTGGCCGTGGGCGTCGTCGCCACGGTGGTGGCGCTTCACGACCGCGAAGAGAACACTCAGTTCGTCGCCCAGCAACGGGCGCTTGCGCCGGTCGGCGCGCTGGGGTTGGAGCGCCTGTTGCTCACCACCAGCGACCCTCGTCCCGGCTATTCGGGCCCGCCCGCCCGAGCGCTAAGTGCGCGCTGCACGTCGGCTGGTGGCGGTGCGCTTGGCAACCCGTGGAGCTGCGTGGTGCGCTATCCGCGTCCGCCTCGCATCCGTTACCGCGTGACGGTGCACGCGGACCGCTCGATTTTTGGGTCCGGTGAGCCCGAAGGCGTACCGTTGCGGGGTGTGCTGACGGTCAGGGGTTGCTGTGTGGCCTCGGGCGTCGCGCCGTAGTCCCGCTTGCCGCGGCGTATCGCGCACCGTGGGACACGAGCGGTCCCGGGAGCCGCCGCCAGGCCGGCTACTGAAGCTCTTCGCGCAGCTTGCCCAGGGCGCGGTAGATGCGCCCCTCGACGGCGCTCTCGCCCTCGCCCAGCACGCGTGCGACGTCGCGCAGCTTGAGGTCGGCGCCGAAGCGCAGTGCGAGCGCCTCTCGCTCGTCCCCGCTGAGTAGCGCCAGCGCACGCTGGAGCTCGTCGCGGCGCTCCACCGCGCCGAGCGCAGGGTCGGCCTCACTTTGAGGGACGCCCGCGCCGGCGTGCTGCAGAGCGCGCTCTTCGTGCGTGCGGCGTCGGGCGTTATCGCGCAGCAGGTTCAGCGCGATCGTGTACAGCCAGCGCCGCTCGCTGCCCCGTCGTGGGTCGAAGCGCTGGTGGGAGCGAAGCACTCGCTCGAAGGTCTCCGACAGCAAGTCCTCGGCGAGCGTGCGATTGCCGGTGTGGTAGGCGAGAAACGAGAACAGCCTCTCGGCGTGCTCCTCGAACAGCCGCTCGAAGTTGTCGGTTCGCATTCGCCCTGACATTCTGGCTGGTCGCGCGGATCCGATGCGAGCGGATGTGGTGCGGGTCAGTTCGTGGGCCATGGGGTTATCGGTGTTGGTTACGGGTCGGGGACTGCCGGTCGTGGTACCGGTCGAGCTGTGGTTTGCGGGTCAAGCGTTGCCGGTCGTGGTACCGGTCGAGCAGAGCTCGTGTCCACGCGAGGCGAGAGGGCTCCGGGGTGTCCTTCCCCGGAGCCCTCTCGTGTGCTTCATATGAACCTTGCGATCAGCGTGTGCGCCTTGCGGCTAGGAGCACAGGTGGTAGGTGTGGCTCTGGGTGATGACTTTGCCGCTGCTCGTCACCGCGGTGATCGTGACCGTGGTACCGGCGGTGCTGGTCGAGCAGGGCAGGTTGGTCAGCTTGATGTTTGCCGATGCCTTTTTGCCCTTCAGCACGCTTACGACTTTGCCATTGACCTTCAGCGTCACCTTGCGGAGTTTCGATTTGCCGGGAACTTTGATGTGGATTTTGATGTCCCGAGTGGTGCCGGTGATTTTCTTGCCTGTAGTCGCGGCCTGCACGCCGCCGACCGCGGCTGGCCCGGCGCTGACCGTGACGGTCGAGGAGTAGTAGTTGTTGGTGATGTTGTTGGTGGTTGTGTTAGTCGAGTTGTTGGTGGTTTCGTTGAAGCTGTTTTCGTTGCAGTTGAAGTTGTTGTTGCCGTCGTTGCTTTCGTTGCCGTTTTCGTTGCCGTTAGCGTTGCCGTTTTCGTTCCCGTTGCCACTGCTGTTGTTGTTGGTGCCGCTGCCTTTGCTGCCTTTGCCTTTGTCGCCCTGGCCCATGTAGGAGGCGAAGCCCGTGTTGCCGTTCCCGTTGCCGTCTTTGTTGCCATTGCCGCTGCCCGTGCTGTTGCCGTTGCCGTTGTTGGTGTCGCAGGCGCTTCCGTACTGGGCGGTCGCGGCGTTGCCGTGGGTGCTGTCGCTGCCGACACTGGCGAGCACACCGCCCGTGCCGGCGGCCATTAGGCCCACCGTCAGGCCGGCGATGGCGAAGCGGCGAGCGCTTGCGCCTCCACGCCTGGCTCCAGCCTGGGCGCGGGACATGGCTGTGGTCTTGATGCGATCCAGCTCGAGCGGACTGGCCTGCGGGCGCTCCGTGCGCAAGCGCTGAGCGACGCCCTCCAACTCATCCTTGTGTGCGTCGTGTTTGCGCGGCATATCGGTCTCCTGGCCTCCTGGGGTGTTTGTGCGGGACGATCCTCTAATCGCCTATACGAACGGCACGCGCGTTTTCCGACAGGCTCACACAAAAGTTTTTCCCGCCGCGCTACGCCGCGCCGCGGCGTCGCTACCGGCGCCCTGGTCTACACCGCCGCGCTGCGTGGCGGCTCGACGCTGCGCTACAGGTGCGTGATCGCGAACTTCCCGGACGTCAGCGCTTCGACGCGCAGGCGCGGTGCCGCTGCTTCCCACGCGCGGGGATCCTCGCCGTGGAGCTTGCGGGCGGCGTTTACGAGCCCGGGCTCGTGAGGGTTCAGCTGTAGTGCTCGGCGGATGGCGGCGTGCGGATCGATGCCTGCCGCGGCGCGCGCGACCGCAAGCCAATATTGCTCCTCCCAGCTCTCCGGTTCGAGGGCGGCCGCTTGAGTCATGGCCGGCACCGCCGCTTGGGCAAAGCCCTGCTCCAGGTCGCACACGCCGACGATTGCATAAGCCTGCGGGCGCTTGGCCGACAGCGACAACGAGGACAGCGCCTCCTGACGGGCGCTCGTGCATTCTCCGCGCTCGAGGTCGGTCGCGCTGCGTTGCAGGCGCGCGTAGGAAGTGGCCACCAGCAGTGGGGCGACGGCAAGAATCAGCCAGCCGAGTGCGACAAGCGTACGATCCACGGGCAGGCCGGAGAGACCCACTTTGCCGTCGCGCGGGCGTGCGAGCGCTAGCCCCGCGAGCATGAACACGCCGAGTGTCACCGCTGGCATCTGCCAATCCCAGTCGAACGCCTGGTGTATCGCCCACGCAAGTGACACCGCAAACACTGCCGCATACAGTGCGCGGTTGGGCCCTCGAATGCGCGCGACGAGGCCGGCGAGGATACCGAGCACGGCCACGATAATCAGCGCGAATCCGACGATCCCCAGCTCGGCCAAGCTCTGCAAATACAGCGAGTGGGCATCCACCACATATCCCGCTTCGGAGCGATAACGCGGGAAATACTGCTGGTAGGTGCCGGCCCCGGTGCCGCGCAGCTTTTGCGTGTCGTAGATGTCTATGGCGGCTCGCCAGAGTGGCAGACGGCCGTGGTTGGCGGGGTCGGTGAGTCGTTCGCGGGTCTGGGTCACGTGCGTTTCGTTGGTGCTGTCGACGAATTTGTCGTACTCGCGTCGCGCAAACCCGCTCGCGCCGCCCGCGAGCGCAACCGCGAGGACCACGACCCCTGTGCCCACGCCGATGCCTACGCGAACCGCGCGGCGCGGTGGTGTGCGCACGAGCGCCATTCGCGCGATCTGCCGGTCGGCGAGCAGCAGCACGGCGCGCAGCAGTCCGGCACCCACCATGCACGCGCCCACGACGACCGCTACATGATGGCCCTGGGATATAGCCGCGGGGCTCGTTGGATGCGCAGTGGCGAGTGCCGTGGCGTCCCACGCCGCGCGCAGAGCGATCGCCGCGGGTGGCGCGACCGCTAGCAGTGCGGTGGGAATGGTGCTCAAGCGCGTCAGCAGGCAGTAGGCGAGCAGCCCGACCGCCGCGACTCCGATGGCGCCGCGAGAGAAGGTCAGCAGCAGTGTCGCGGCGAGCCCCGGCAGCAGTGCCGCCGCCGCGACGCGAACGCTCCAGTGCTCGGCACGGTCGGCTGTCAGGTGCAGCCCGAGGATGAGCGCGATCGCGGCAATCGTGCCCTCGGCGTTCCAGTAGGTGAGCGGGTAGTCGAGTCGGCTGGCGAAGAAACTGGTTGCGGTCGGCCAGGTATGTGGGAGCACCCGTGAGATCAGTCCGATCAGGCACACGACCGCGAGGCTTACGAAGAGGGCACGCACCAGCCAGCCCAGGTGCTCGCGCGTATAGCGAATCGAGCCGAACAGCGTGAGCGCGAGCACGTACAGCAGCGTGCGCACGAATTCGTCGAGCGTATTGGCCGCCGCGTGCGACCAGAGGATGGACGTCAGCTGGAAGGCCGCATACAGCGTGAGCGCCACGAGCGGGATCGCGAGCGCTCGGCTGAATCCCTCGAACGGGCGCTCGGCGAGGACGGTGCGCAGTACGAGCGCTTGAGCGAACACGATCGTGGCGAATCCCGTTGTGCTGGGGAAGTAGCCGCCTGCGTTGAACGACAGATACAGCAGCGCGGCCGGAGCAAGTAGCACGAGCGCCACCCATCCGGCTGTTTGCACGGGTGTATTGCGCGCCAATGCGCCGAGGGATTCTTTCTGCGATGTCGAGCTGACCCGCAACGCCTCCGCTGACACGGGCGCTAGCCTATCGTGGGCTGGAGGTGGAACTTGCTTTCGCGGATTTTGCGGGGTCGTTGTGTCGTTGGTCTTGCGCACTGACGCGGAGCGCACATAGGATTGCGAAAAGTATCGGGGCAGTTGCTCAAAACCGTGGGGTGTCGGGGTGGCACAATGCGGTGGGAATTCGGAGAAATGGGTAGATTGCTCCTATGGGGCGATGTGCCGAGTCACCGAAGGTGATTTGGAGGGTTGATGGTTCACATCGCCACAGACATGACCACCGAGCCGGAGGTTGTGGGTGTGTTCGTCCGTGGTCAACTGGACCTCACCGCTGCAAGTGCCTTGCGTGAGGGCTTGACGCGCGCGGCGTGCGTGAGCCGAGCGGTTGAGTTGCATCTGGGCAGTGTCGACTTCATCGACGGTTGCGGCCTGAGCGTGTTGATGGACGCGATAGCCCGCGCGCGGCGCGCCGGACACGAGTTGAGGATCGTCGACGCCTCATGGTGTGTGTGCAGGCTGATCGACATAACCGACACAGCCAACGGCCTCGAGCCGCCGTCGGACGGCTCGGTGGGTGTGCGTGTCAAGCGGGTAGCTCCGCCGGCCGATCGGCGTTCATGTGTTGAACGTGAAAAGGGCCGGGCGGTCGATTGACCCGGAGGGTCGCTGAAATCAGTGTTACCGGTCTGGGTATGACCCCAGACTCAAAGTGCCAGCGATACCAGCATCCCATCATCACGGCCTCGCCCAGCGTGGCCCGGATCACCTCCGCCAGCAGGCGGAGTCGCTGATCGGGATCCTCTCCGAGGAGGATCGCATCGAGACGTGGACCACAACCGATTTATTGGAGATGGTGGTTGACGGCTATGCGCACGTGTTGGCGCTCGACGTCGATCGCCGCCAGCTCAGGCGCGATATCGCGCGCTTGGCGGGTTCGGGCGATCCGCTCGCGGCCGAGGAGTTGCGCGAGCTGTCGGCGCTGCTGCTCGAGGTGACGTCAACGAGCGAACGGTTGCGTGAACTCTTGGGGGAGGTTCGCGCGCGCGATCAGCGCGGCGGGCGACACTGATTGAGGGCCCTCACGCGTCGGATGGTGCGGGTCCGCCGGTCTCAGCGGGGTCCTCGTCTGTGGGGTCCTCGCCAGCCCGGTCCTCCTCAGTCCGGTCCTCGTGTATTGGGTCCTGGCTTGCGAGACCCTCGTGCGTAGCGTCACTCGCGGACTCGGCCAGTAGCTTGCTCACCGGCTCGGAGGGCAGTGCGTGTGCATCGGCCGTTGCCGCCGCTCGGTTCTCCGCCTCTACCGCGAGCCATATCTCCTCGCGGTAGATCGACACGCCGGCGGGCGCCGCGATGCCCAGGCGGACGGTGTTGCCGCTGACCTCCATGACCGTCACGAGGATGTCGCCGCCGATGACGACGCGCTCTCCCGGACGTCGCGCCAGTATCAGCATCGCAGGGGATTATGAAGCTATCTGCGACGGCTCGTCTGAGAAGGTAAACAGCGGTGCCTGCAGCTGGGCCTCGGGGTTGGCGTTGATGACCTGGTAGCCGCGGCCTTCGTGGATCACGAGCGGGGCACGCAGGTTGGCGGTGATGTCGCGCGGATTTGGCGTGGCGCGCACGGTCACGTAGAGCGTCGCCCCCGCGGTACTCTCGATTCCGGTGCGCTCGCGGTCCTCCGGCGCCATCTCCAGCGAGAACTCCGAGAAGAACTGGTAGGGGCTCACGACTGGGAGCGCAAGGGCGGGCTCGTCGACCGAGTGCAGCCATAAAAAGCCGCTGCCGGGGTTGCGGTCCAGGAGTGCATAACGCAGCCCACCGAGTCCGATCAGGCCGAAGGGGAACTCGATCACGTCCTCGGGCGGGACTTCGACCGTGCCGAAACGGATGCTCTGGAATGTCACAGACACGTTGTGCCTCTCTGTGTCGCCTACTGCAGGAACTGGAGCAGGGATTCTTGGATGATGCTCGCGCCGGCGCGCAGGGCGGCCTCATAGGCAGCCTGCTCGTTGGAGTACGCGATCGAGGTTTGCGCGATGTTGGCGTCCTCGACGTTGGCAAGACTGGCGGAGATCGTGCCCTGGAGCCCTTCGATGCGGCTTGTCGCGGTTTGCAACTGGTCGGTCACGCTGCCCGCGGTTGCCTGCAGCTGGCTCAGCGTCTCGATGCTGGCTTCGAGGTTTTTCAGGTCGCCCGAGCCAAGCGCGGCGATGTCTTCGGGCGTGCCGCCGCGCAGGTGTTCGGAGATCGTTTGCAGCGTGTCCAGCAGCTTGCCGTCAGCGGCGCCCTGGCCGTTGCCGAGCAGTGTGGAGATGTTGGTGGCGATGTTGACCGACACGCCTGGGCCGATCGCGCGCGTGATCGTGCCGTTGTCGCCCTGGTAGGTGTCTTCGGCTCCCTGCGGATAGGGCGCGGTCGTGGTCTTCGTGCCCGAGAACACGTACTGCCCGGCGTACTGCGTGTTTGCGTCCTGCTTGACCGCTTCGGTCAGCTGGTCGACCTCGGTGGCGATGCTTTCGCGATCGCTCTGGTTGTAGGTGCCGCTCGAGGTCTGCACCAATAGCTGGCGCACGGTTTGCAGCACGTTTGAGATGTTCGACATCGCGCCGCTGGCGGTGTTCTCCCAGGAGATGCCTTCCTGGGCGTTGGTCGCGTAGGAGCTGAGGCCGTCGAGCTGGCTTTGCAGATCGATCGCCTGGCTGGCGCCATAGGGATTCTCCGACGGTTCGAGGATCGTCTTGCCGGAGGACAGTTCGTCTGAGGTGCGCTCAAGCGTCGCCAGCGAGGAGTTGATGTCGTTGAGCGTGGTCGCCGTGACCATCGCGGGGGTGATGCGTTCGGTCATCGCTACAACCCCACCGTTCCCGTGTGCTCGATCAGGGTTTCGAGCATGCTGTCCATCGCTGTGAGCGTGCGCGCGGAGGCTTGGTAGCCGCGCTGGAAGCTGATCAGGTTGGTCATTTCTTCGTCGAGCGACACGCCCGACACGCTCTGGCGCTGGTTGTCGATCGCGGTGACCGTTGTCTGCAAATTGGCCTGCTCGTCCTTGGCCGCCTGCACACCTGCGCCGATCTGCTCGACGAGCGCTGCATAGCTTTGTTCGGCTGCGCCACCGCGCAGCGCCGCGATCGCCTGCGCGACGTCGTTGCCGCCGGGAGCTTCGGTGGAGGATGTTTGCACCTGCGCGGCCGTGATCGCCACTTTGAGCGTGGCGGCGGTGCTGCCGGAGAAGAACGGCGTGCTCGTGTGCAGCGCGTTGACGCTGCTTGCGAGCGTACTCGCCACGTTGTCCAGCGCCGTTTGATAGCTGCTGAGTGTCCCGCCTGGTGCGGTGAGGCCGAGCAGCGCGCCCAGCTTGCCCCCGGCGGCCGGCGTGAGCGTTTGCGGCCAGTTGACCGTGGTGCCTTCGACCAGCGGCTTGGCGGCGTCGCCGAAGCTGACGGTGTCAGTGCCGTCGGGCTGCTGGCTGACGGTCACCTGCGCGAGGTTCGAGAGCTTGTCGAGCAGCAGGTCGCGCCGGTCGAGCATTTCGTTTGGCTTTTGGCCGGCTTCTTCGGCGAGCTTGATCTGACCGTTGAGCTGGGCGATCTGGTTGGCGTCGTTTTGCACTTCGCCTGTAGGCCCGGTGAGCGCCGCGTACTGCGCGCCGGCTTGCGTTGAGATCGTCGCGAGTTGGGCGCTGAGTTCGTGGAAGGTGTTCGTCAGGGCAACGCCCGCGGCGACGACTTCCTGCTTGGCGGGAACGCTTGTGGGAGCGTTGGCGAGTTCACTCCAGGCGCTCCAGAACGCCGAGATCTGACTGGCCAGGCCGGAGCTCGAGGGTTCGTTGAACGCGGCCTGGGCTTGGGTGAGCTCTTCGGACTGGGTGCTCGCTTCACTGAGCGCGCTGTTTTGCGTGCGGTATTGCGCGTCGAGGTAAATGTTGCGCACGCGCGTGATCGTCGCGACGCTGACACCCGTACCGAGCTGTGCGCCCTCGCCCGTCAGCGATGAAATGGCGGGGATCGTGATCGGCTGATTGGTCTGCAGGACCGCGGTCTGGCGCGAGTAGCCTTCGGTGTCGGAGTTGGCGATGTTGTTGCCGGTGACGTCGAGCGCCGCCTGCTCGGCGACCAGTCCGCTGAGCGCGGTTTGCAGTCCTTGCAGGGTCGGAATCGACATCGGCTCAGGCGTGCAGGTCGAGGACGTGCAGGTTGCCGCCCGGGCGCGGCCGTGTGATTGGCGTGGAAGATCCGTGGGTGTCGTAGCCGTTGACTCCGTCGAGCGCGAGAATGCCCATCAGGTGGTCGAGGAAGCCGAGTTCGATCTGCATCAGCGTGCGGTTGCAGGCGTGCTCGCGTTGCAGCTCTCCAAGCAAACCGCGTAGCTCTGCGCTCAGCGTCGCGGCGCGCTCAGCGTCGGCGTGGCTCATCAGCGTGCGCAACCGCTCCAGCGTGACCGCCTCGGCGGCGATACCGAGCTGCGCTCCGCTGCGCGCAAGCAAGCGCGAGCGCTGCTCCTCGAGCAACTGGCGGCGACCCATCTCTCCGCGCAAGATGCCGGCTAGGCGCACCACGGTGTGCACATCGCGCGCACGAATCGCCGCGCCCTGCTCCAACACGACCTCCAGCAGGCTGTGTGCCGAGTCGATCTGTGCACTCAGGTGCGCGAGTACATCGGTCGTCAGCGCATGGTCATGCGTGAGTACGTCGGGTACGGCAAGTGCGGTCACGCTCATGCGTTCGTGCCTCCGCTTGCGGCCACGCCGCCGCTTGAGTTCGTGCCACCAACTGCGGGCGCGGCTTCGGTGCGGTCGGGCGTGGGCACTGTCGTGTTTGCGGTTGCGCTCGTGCCGCCTGTCGTGGCCGCTGCTGCCCCAGCGCCGCTCGCGAGCTGGCGTGTCATTTGGGTGGCGAGGCCGAGTCCGCCAGCACTCATCACACTGCTGGTCAATGCCTGAGGGAGCATCGAGGAGAGGGGGCTGCTGGCGGCACTGCTCCCGGACGAGCCACCTTCGGAGGATTCGCCTTCTTCGCCACTTTCGCCGCCGAGTCCGTTGCTCGCTGTCAGCGATTGCGATAGCTCTTCGACGAGCATCTCTTCGAAGCTGAGGGCTGTCTCGTATGCCTTTTGCGTGGAGGCCGAGCCGTGGCGCACCCATGCTGGCTCGAGCGCCTGGTTGACCACCGGCGGTCCGCCAGTGCTCAGCGGCGAGCCCGAGGCGGCCGCGGCGCTCACGACGGGCGCAGCTGGTTGGCGATCGACATCATCTGGCTCTCCGTTTGGATCGCCGAGCTGCTCATCTGGTAGGCGCGTTGGGTGCTCACCATTAGCGCCATCTCCTTCGACATGTCTACGTTGGAGCCCTCCAAAGCGCCTTGATGGATTTTCCCGGCGCTTGCGGCCACGGCAACGGGCGAACCGCTCGCGGCGGTAGGTGTCAGCGCGCCATCGCCGCCGGCGAGCAGATGGTCTGGTGAGGGCACCGTGACGAGCTTGATCTGCCCGAGCGTTTTCTTGTCCGCGGTCACGGTGCCATCGGGCGCGATTTTTAGCTCGCTGGCTGACACGCCCGCCGGCAGCTTGATTGGCGGCTGCAGCGCATTGCCCTGGGCGTCCACGATCGCCCCGTTGGCGTCGACGCCGAAGTTGCCGTTGCGGGTCAGCACTGGTTGGCCACTGGTACTGGTGAGCTGAAAGTAGCCTTGGCCTTCGATTGCCAGGTCGAGTGGATCGCCCGTTTCCTGGATTGGTCCCTGCGTTTGGCTGCGGCCGATTACTTGCGCGCTCGCGCCCGCGCCGACGCTCGATTCGGTGCCCGCCTCGTCCACCGCGTTGTAGAGCAGGTCGCTGAAGGCGACGCGCTCGGACTCATAGCCGGTGGTGGAGGCGTTGGCGAGGTCGTTGGCGACGGTGTCGAGCTGTTCCTGCTGCGCGGCCATGCCGGCCGCCGCGGAGTAGAGCCCTTCCAGCATCGGTGCTAGCCCCCGCCCGTATTCACCGAGCCGACTTGCGAGGCCGACTCTTGCAGGGTTTGGCCGATCGTTTGGATCGCTTGCTGGCCGGACTGGAAGCCGCGTAGCGAGGAGATCATTTCGACCATGATCTTGGCGGCGTCGACGCCTGAGCCCTCGAGTGCTCCCTGGTGGATGCTGCCGCTGGGCTTGCCCGATGCGGTGCCGGCATACAGGTTTTCGCCCTGCTTGGCGGCGCTGGGCACTTCGAACACGCCGAGTGCGTTGGCTGCCACCGTGCCATTCGCGCCGACTTTGACTTCGGCTCCGCTCTGGTCAAGCACGGGGTTGCCGCTCGCGTCCGTCAGTACCCCCTGCGCGGAGGTCGTGAACTGGCCGTCGCGTGTGTAGCGCACGCCCTGCGCCGTCTTGACTGCGAAGAAGCCGCCGCCAGAAATCGCAAAATCGAGCGGTTCGCCGGTTTCCTGAAGCGATCCCTGGGTCATGTTGGTGTAGGTCTTGCCCAGCGCGACGCCCGCATCGACGGCGCCGATCGACGGGCCCCCCGCCGTGTTGGCGAGCAGCACATCGCCGAAGCTGTGCTGCGGCGATTCGTCGGGCTTGAACCCGGGCGTGCTGGCATTGGCCAGGTCATTGGAGAGCTGGTTCTGGCGAACCTGCTCGGCGACCATGCCGGAGGCGGCGATATACAGGCCGAGATCCATGTCGTCCCAGGTGTTCGACCGCGGAGGATAATTCTTTAGAGGAAAGGCTATGCCGCATGCGGCATAGCCCCGCCCGGTACATGTACCGGGCGGAACAGCAAAGATCGGATCGAGGGTTCAGCCGACCGCGCTGAACAGCGTGTGCTCGTCGGAGAGCCGGTCGTACAGTCGCCGGCGCAGCTGGGTGTGGATCTGGGAGATGCGGCTCTCTGAGACGCCGAGTCGCGCGCCGATGTCGCGCAACGTCCAGTGCTCCACGTACAGCAGCACGGCCACTTCGCGCTCGACGGGCCCCAGCAGCGCAAACGCCGCGCGGAAGCGCTCCTTGGCTTCGCGGCGTTCGGCGCACACGATCGGGTCGCAGTCCGGATCGGCGCTCTCAAGCGTGTCGATCCGCTCGATCGTGGCGTTCTCATCAGAGCGCACGGTGCGGTTGAGCGAGCCGATCTCGGCGAGCGCGACCTCATCGAGTCGTCCGACCAGTTCGCTCGGCTTCATCTTGAGCAGCCCTGCGAGCTCCTCGCGGCTGGGTTGTCGCTCGTGCGTGGCGAGAAAGGCCTCGCGCGCATGGTTGATCGCGCGCTCGTCGCGGCGCAGTGAGCGCGGAGCCCAGTCGTGGCGGCGAAGCTCGTCCAGCACGGCGCCATGGATGCGTGTCCACGCGTACTGCTCAAGCGTTGCGCCCTTGTCCGGGTCATAGCGCTCGATCGAGCGAATCAGCGCCTCCAGCCCACAGGAGAGAAAGTCCTCCACATCGCACTGTGCAGGCACCTCACGCACCTTGCGGTAGACGATGTAGCGCACCATCGGTGTGAAGATGAAGATCAGCTGGTCGCGCAACTTGAGATCGCCGGTCTGCCGGTACTCGCGCCATGTCCTCAGGGCCTCCGCCGCCGAGATCCTCACGGCCCCTTTTGCGATCGTTTCCATTTTGCGACTCCGATTTCGAGGGAACTGCGAACAGGTGCCCCCGCGTGCGCCAAACCTGCCCGCGGTCCGAGATGCGCTATTTGCGAAGATTTCGGCCGCGGACCGTACAGGTCGCTCCGGTCGTATCCATTCGGATAGCTCGGTTGGGGTGAGTTGGCCAATCCCTGCAAAAACAACACATTCTCAACTGAGTAAGTGGGGTTTTTCGTGCGCAGGCGGTGCGCGCTCGGGCGCGGCCCAAGCTGCTCGGCTCGCTCAGATATCGACGCTGCCGGTCGATGACCATGCGTGAAGATGGCCCCTCGCTCGTCTGCCCCCGCCCCGATTGGCGGCCCCACCAGTGGCGGTCCCACGGCCGTGCGCATCGGCGATCTCGCCGACTATCGCGAGCTGTTCGCTCGGCTCGATGACATCGAGGACCCCCACCGCCGCTATCAGGCTGGCGTGAGCCTGATCGAGCAGGGATTCGCGTCGAGCACGAGGATCGCTGCGGCGCACCTGCCCGAGCTCTTCGCGGCGATCGCGACGGGGGCCCTTGAAATGCTCGAGCGAGAGCCCCGCGAGCCCAAGCTGCTCAACTACGCGGGCGTCGCCTTTTATGAGCTGTGGAGCCTTGATGCGGCTAGCGCGATGTTCGAGGCCGCCAAGCGCCTGGATCCGCAGCTGGAGCAGGTCGATCGCAATGTTGCCGCGCTGGCGCCGCGACGGCGTCGCTTGCGCGCCAGGCGTGGCACGGCACCGCTACACCCAGCGCTCGGAGAGCTTGCGAGTAGAGCGCTCGAGTTGGCGTCGCGGGCGCAACCGGCCGAGGGACTGCGCCTTAGCCTGTGCATGATCGTGCGCGACGAGCAAGAGATGCTGCCGCGTTGTTTGGCGGCCGTCGCGGAGGCTGTCGATGAGATCGTGGTTGTGGACACCGGCTCGAGCGACGCCACCGTAGAGATCGCGCGCTCGTTTGGGGCGCGCGTACTTTCCCACGAGTGGACCGGTTCGTTTGCGCAAGCGCGCAATGTGTCCTTCGACGCGGCCGAGGGGGACTGGCTCATTTATCTCGACGCCGACGAGGTGCTGGTGAGCGAGGACGCAGCGCTGCTGCGTTCGCTGACCGGGCGCACCTGGCGCGAGGCGTTCTACCTGTCAGAGACCAACTACACCGGCGATCTCGACGACGGCACGGCCGTCACGCACAACGCCCTGCGCGTATTCCGCAACCGGCCCGAGTATCGCTTCGAGGGACGCCTGCACGAGCAGATCGCGGGCCGTCTGCCGGGGTACTTGCCCGAGCGCCTGGAGGCAACCGGCGTGCGCATCGAGCACTACGGCTATCTCGGCGTGGTGCGCAACGCTCGCGAGAAGTCGCGCCGCAACATCGAGCTGCTGCGCTTGCAGCAGGCCGAAAGCCCGCCCACGCCGTTCCTGCACTACAACCTCGGCTGCGAGTATGCGGCCGCTGCTCAGCCTGCTGCTGCGCTCGCCGAGTTCGAACAGGCGTGGTCGCTACTGGACGGCCTCCCAGATCGCGAAAGCTACGAGTTCGCGCCCTCCTTGGCGAGTCGGATGACGAAGGCGCTGCGCGCATGCGGCCGTCCGCAGGACGCGATCGCGCACGCCGAGGCGGGGCTTGAGCGCTTCGATGGGTTCACCGACCTCGTCTTCGAGCAGGCGCTCGGTGCGCTCGCGCTTGGGCAGCGTGAGCGCGCTGCCGAGTTGCTCGAGCGATGCATCGAGATGGGCGACGCACCGCGCCGCTATACCGCCACGCTTGGCGCCGGCAGCTATCTGCCGAGACTCCAGCTAGCTGAGTTGAAGCGCGCCTCGGGGGAGCTCGCGGCGGCGAGCGGGCTGCTCGAGCACTGTTTGCACGAGCACCCGCGATTCATCGGCTCGGTGCTGCCCTATGCGAGCGTGCTGCTCGCCAGCGGCGCAGAGCCGGAGGAGGTTGTGGCGCGGGTCGAGCTGCACATGCCCGACCCAACGCCAGCTGCTCGCTTCATGCTTGGCACAGCGCTGTACGAGGCGGGCGCGACGGCAGCCGGCGAGGCTCAGTTCAGGGTGGTACTCGAGCGCCAGCCGCACTCGGGTCGGGCGCGTGTGGCGCTCGGCGAGGCGTTGCTGGCGCAGCGACGCTACAGCGAGGCGGCCGAGGTGGCGGGCCGGCTTTCCAACGACGATCCGCTTGCCGCCATCGCGTGCAGGACAGAGCTGTTCGCGCGCATCGCCGATGGAGACGCTGACGGTGCCGAGGTTGCCATCGACAGCGCTCGCGTGGCTGGTATGTCGGAGTTCGAACTCGACCTATTCAGCGTGTGGCTCGGGCTTGTTTGTCGTGGGGCGGACGCGGTCAAGCCTCGGGAGCCGTCTACCACGCGACGGACCCCGCCCTCCTCGCCCGAAGGAGATTCGCTGCAGGGCTCCGAGCAGCACGCTCCATCGCTCTCCGAGCAGGCCGTGGCGCCGTTGGAGACGATGCTGGAGGCGCTGCTGCGGGTGCACGACTTCAAGAACTTCGAAGTGCTGCTCGGTGTGCTGGAGCGCACTCCGCTACAGCCGCGGCAGCGAACGGAGCTGCTCGCTGACATGTACCTGCGGCGCGGTTTCCTGGCGTCCGCCGCGCAGGAGTGGATGGCAGTATGCGAGTGCGAGCCCGACGTTCGGGCGCTGCTCGGGCTTGCCCGCGTAGCCGCCGCCAGGGGTATGTCGCGTGAGATGGCCGACTTCGCCGCCGCCGCGCTGGTGCGCGATCCCGACAACGAGCAGGCCTCAAGCCTGCTCTCCCAAGCAAATGCAGCTGCCGCGTAAGCGCTCGACCCCCTGTGGGGGCGGCAGCTTTGCGCCGGTTGCTCGTCAGGCGGTACGCGCCTACGGGGCCAGCTGTGCGACCGGAAATAAAGTTTCTCCGAAAGACGCCGATCATCTGGGTACATATCAATCGCGAGGCGGCCCAGGGATAGGGTCGCGTCACACGTTTTCAGGGAGAAAACGCAATATGACCTCGCCGATCGTGCCATTTGGTGGCGCGCCCATACCCCCGGGCTCGTTGCTTTCGCCGTCACCCATGGGGGATTTGACAGCTGACCCCGACGCGTTTCGGGCCGAGCTGTCGGTAAGCGATCGCTTGCTGGCGAGCGAGTCAGCCGCCGGCAGCCCTCCGCCGGAGGTGCTCGACGAGATCGCTGCCGCGGGCAGGATAAGCCGCGAGTTGCGCGAAACCGGACACGAAGTGCGCTTCTCCGAAGGTCGAGAGGGGCGTGTTGAAGTCGAGCTTGCGGATTGCGAGGGCAACAAGGTGAAGAGCATGTCGGTTTCAGAGGCGCTCCAGATCGCCGCAGGAAAGCCGCAGGGAGTGCTCAGCGGAAAACCGCCGGCATAGGCCTCCGATGTCATCGCTTTCAGTCAATGCCACGTCCGGTTCGCCGGTCGCCGTCTCAGGTCTGGCCTCCGGGCTCGACACGAGTTCGATCATCTCGGCTCTGATGGCCGTGGAACGCGAGCCGGTTACGCGGCTGACCGACGCTCAGGAAAAGCTGCAAGGGCAGCAGAAAGAGTTGGCAAGCGTTCAAAGCAGCCTTCAGCAGCTGTCGCTCGCTGCCTCCGAATTCAGCATGCCCTCGCTGTTCGAAACCTCCCAGGCGGTGACGTCGAGCGAACCGTTGCGGGTCAGTGCGGCGACCAGCGATGGGGCCGCGATCGGCGGGTATGAGATCGAAGTTACGCAGCTGGCAGACTCGGCGCAGCGCACCTTCACATTCACGAGCCCGGCGGCCGAAGACACACTGACGATCGATGGCGTCAGCTTCACCGTGAAGGCGGGCGAGAGCGCCAAGGAATTTGCCAACGCGATCAACTCCGACAGCAGCGCGACTGTGTATGCGGCGGTGCTCGAAGGCAACACGCTGGTGTTGTCCACGCGAGCGACCGGTAACACGGGTGCGGAATTCATTAAGGTGAGCGATCCTGGCGGAGCGCTTCTCGAAAAGGAAGGCACCGCCAAGGAAGGCAAGGACGCGGAATACAAGCTCGACGGAATTGCGGGGACCTCTGCGTCCAACACGGTCAGCAATGCGATCGCCGGCGTGACTTTGACCCTCGAGGGATTGACAACCACGGGGCCGGTGACGATCGACGTGCAGCCGCCGGGTGCCAGTGTGAGTGCCGTCGAAGCTCAGGTGCAGTCATTCGTCAAGCTCTACAACTCGACGGTCGAAGCGATCCAAAAGCAGCTTGCCACCAAGCCGATCTCAAAACCGACAAGCGCCAGCGAATACGGTACGGGCACCCTGTTTGGCGACTTCGAACTGGAGAGTGTGCTGGGCGGTATGCGCCAGAGCATGTACGAACCGATAGCCGGGCTCTCCGCCGAAATGTCCAACCCGAGCGATATCGGCATCAGCACCGGCGCGGCCTCTGCTGGCGGAGCCTCTCAGGCATCTATCGAAGGACTGCTGACGCTCGACTCTACGAAGCTCTCCGAAGCGATCAAGACGAATCCAGCGGGCGTGCAGCAGATGCTCCAGAAGTGGTCGCTGGGCTTGCAAACCACGCTCGAAAGCGTCGCTGGACCCGGGGGCACGCTCGAAGCCAGGTCCAACGGCGACACGGCGCAGATCACCGAGCTGACAAGCCAGATTGCCACGATGAACGAAATGCTCCTGGTCCGCGAAAAAGCGCTGCAGGCCACCTATGCAGAGCTTGAAAGCGCGATATCGCGGAACACCTCACAGGCAGATTGGTTGACCTCCCAAGAAGCCTCGCTGATAGCCAGCAAGGCATGAGCAACCTCACCGCATCGCCAGCCGCTTACCGCCAGGGAGCGGTGCTTGCCGCGACCCCGGGTGAGCTGATCGTGATGCTCTACGATGGTGCGCGACGCTTCCTGCGCCAGGCAAATGTCGCGATGCGCGAGGGTCAGGTCGAGCGTGCGCACAACGCACTGCGCCGGGCGGAGTTGATCGTCGCGCATCTCGACGGAGTCCTTGACTTTGATCAGGGCGAAGTCTCCGAGCGTCTGCACTCGATCTACCAGTTCTGTCTGGCTCACCTCAACGCCGGGCGCAACAATCAGGACCCTGGCAAGCTGGAAGAGGTCAGCGAGTTGCTGGGCGAGTTGCGTGAGGCTTGGTCTCAGGTAGCCGAGGAGATCGCCCGCACGTGAGCACCCTTGCGGGCACAAGCGAGGAGGCGGTGGCACTGCACCCCTACGAGGCGATTCACGAGCATGCCGAGCTCGAACTCGAGCTGGCTGGCCGCGGGGATATCCAGCGCCTTGTTGCGCTGAGCGAACGATGGGAGGAGTTGACTCGCGAGTTGCCGGCCCACCCGCCGGCAGCCGCGGGCCCGCTATTGCGACGGGCTCGACTGGTCCACGAGCGCACTCGTGTGGAGCTGATTCGCTTGCGCGAGTCGCTGCTGGCGGAGATCGGCACGAACGCGCGGGCGCGTCGCGCCGCCGACGGCTACGGGAGCCAGCTGGCTCGCCGGCCGCGCCTTGATCGCAGCGCCTGAGGGAAGAGCCTAAAGACCCAGGCGCAGCGGCCGAATACCAGGGACGGTATATGGATCTCGTCGACTCGACCCAGCAATTGCTCGAGGCCGCGATGCGCGGGTCCTGGCAGCGCCAGACGGCGCTGACGAGCAACATCGCCAACGCCGACACGCCTGGGTACAAACGCCAGGAAGTCAACTTCGAGTCCGAGCTGCAGAGTGCGATGAGCGGCGGCGAACCGCTGAATCAGGTGCAGTTCGCAACCGAAGTGCAGCCCGAAGAGGCCAGCCCCAACGGCACGAGCGTCAGCGTCGACGAAGAATCGGCGAAGCTCGCCGAAAACGGCCTCGACTACCAGGCGCTCACACAGGTGTTGAGCGCGCGCAACAGCATCGTCAGCGCGGCCATTGGGGTCACGCCGTGATCGCGATCGGAATGCGCTGATGGGGCTCTTCGAAGCGATCGGCATCGCCGGCAGCGGCCTCACCGCCGAGCGTGTGCGGATGGACGTGACCGCTGAGAATCTCGCCAACGCCGACACCACGAAGGCCGCGGGCGGACAGCCCTATCAGCGCCAGGAGGTCGAGCTCAAGCAGGCTGGCGAAGAGGGCTTCAGCAGCGCGCTGTCGGGTGCGATCAAGCAAGCGGAAAGCGGGCCGCCCGCCGGCGGGGTCGAAGTGACGGGGATCGTCAGCGATGCTACCCCCGACCAGCAGGTGTATGACCCAGGCAGTCCTGAAGCCGATGCTCAGGGATACGTGAAAATGCCGAACGTCAGCACCGTCACCGAAATGACCGACCTGATATCCGAGTCGCAGTCCTATCAGTCCGACGTGACCGCGATGCAGACGGCCAAGTCGATGTTTACCGCGACGCTTGGGGTGCTCAAATGATCGTGCCGGCCATCGGTGGACTTGCTGGCGGCCTTTCCGAACGCGTGGCCAATGGCGTGACTGGTCAGACCGGCAGCGGGCCGGCCGCAGGTGCCCAGTCGAGTGCGGGCGCCGAAGGTGTCAGCGGGCTTGAACCGACCTCCGGCCTCGGCGGGGCGAGCGGGGTAAGCGGCGCTGGCGCGAACGCCGGCACGGCTGGCATCGGAGGGCCCAGTGGCGCCAGCGGTATCGAAGGAACCGGCAGCGCCGAAGGCGGCGCTGGAGGGTCGGGCGGGGGACCGGGCAACTTCGGCAGCGAGCTGTCCGAAGCGATCTCCTCGCTTGAAGGCACCCAGCTGAGCGCCAACAGTGCCGCCCAGTCGCTCGCGGCGGGCACGGCCAAGGATCCCGAGAGTGCGGTGGTGACCGTTGAGGACGCCCAGATGGCGATGGACCTAGCTGCACAGCTGCGCACAAAGGCGGCAGAAGCGGCCCAGAGCATCTTCCAAACGCAGGTCTAGCTGATGCCGATCTCCCAGCTCGCATCGCGGCTGACCACTCGCGGCTGGCTCATCGCGGGCGGCTTCGCGGTGGGCGCGATCCTCTTCATATACCTGTTCGTGCACATGGTGTCCCAACCGAGCTACTCGACGCTCGCCAGTGGCCTGGAACCGGCCCAGACCGGCAAGATGACAAGCGCGCTCAGCGAGCACGGCATCAACTATCAGCTGCAAAACAACGGCACCGCGCTTGCGGTGCAGTCCAATCAGACCGCCGAGGCGCGGGTCGCGCTGGCCGGCTCGGGGTTGCTGGACAATACTCAGCCAGGCTTCTCTCTATTTGAAAAACAAAACCTTGGCGAAAGCAACTTCCAGCAGCAGGTCACCTATCAGCGTGCACTGCAGGGACAGCTGGAGCAGACGATCGATGCCGTGCAGGGCGTGTCCGGGGCACAGGTCGAGCTGGTGCTGCCAAGCTCTCAGAGCCAGGTGTTCGGCGAAAACCAGAGCAGCTCCTCCGCCGCCGTGCTGCTGTCGGGCACGACCACACTCCCACCAACCTCGGTACAGGGAATCGCCCAACTGGTCAGCTCGAGCGTTCCCGGTCTGGCGCTGAGCAAAGTCACGATCACCGGAGCTTCCGGTCAGCTGCTCTGGCCGCAAGCTGCCGGCAGTGCCGGGGGCGGCGGTAACAGCGTGCAGGAAACCGAGCAGCGCTACGACCAGAGCATGGCGGCGAGCCTGGACGCGGTGCTGGCCCAAACCGTTGGCCCGGGCAAGGCGCAGGTGTTGGTGTACGCGAACATGAATGTCAACCAAACCACCCAGGAACAGCTCACATATGGCAAGGCTGGTGTACCCCTGCAACAGAGCAAGGATCTCGAGACGCTCACCGGCAGCGGCTCGGGTGCGGGTGGGACAACCGGCACCGCCAACCTCCCGACTGGGACAAGCACCGGCGGTAAGTCCAATTACAAGCACGAAACAACCAGCTCGACGCTCGGCGTGAGCAAGACGGTCACTCACTCCACGATCGCTCCCGGCACGGTTGAAAGTCAGCACGTATCGGTACTGCTCGACCACTCCGTACCGGCTGCGTCCATACCAGCGATTCGCGAAGCCATCACCAACGCTGCAGGCATCCAAACCAAGCGCGGTGACACGATCTCGATCGGGCAGCTCGCGTTTGCCAAGGCGCCCGAAGCGAGCGCAAGCTCGACCAGCAGCATGCTCGGCTACGCCAAGTACGCATTGCTTGGCATTGGGGCGCTCGTGTTCATGTTCTTCACGACGCGCTCGTTGCGCCGGCGGGAAAACGACACGATCGTCGAGGAGCCGGTGTGGTTGCGCGAGCTGGAAGCACCGATGCGCCTATCGGAGCTGCAACGGGAGAGTGCGGCCAGGCCCGCGCCCGCGATGGCCGGGGTAGCGCCGTCGGGCGGCAACGGCAACGGGCATGGCAATGGCAACGGGAATGGGAATGGCAACGGGCGTGCTGGCGGCGAGCCGCTGCGCCGCCAGGTGGAACAGCTCGCCGACAGCGATCCTGACCGCGTTGCCCAGCAGTTGCGCAACTGGATGCAGGAGGACTAGCGCTCGTGGCCGGCGAGTTCCCCACCGACACCGCATCCGAGCCGGTGCCTGCCCCCGTCGAGCGTCTGCCCGGGGCACGCCGCGCGGCTGTGCTGATGACGGCGCTCGGTGCCGAGCGTGCCGCGAGTGTGATGCAGCGCATGGAGGAGGACGAGATCGAGAGCCTCTCGATGGAGATGGCGCGACTCAGCTCTGTTGGGGCCGAGACAACCGAGACCGTGTTCGGCGAACTCGCGGCCGAGGCGGGGGCCGGCTCCAGCGGCGTCACCGGCGGCATGGATTTCGCGCGTGGAGTGATCGAGCGTGCGCTCGATCCCGAGCAAGCCGCCGAGCTGCTCGGCAGGCTAGCCAGCGCCAGCGAAACGCGTCCGTTCGAGTTTTTGCGACGCATTCCACCCGAGCGGATCGCAACGCTCTTGCGCGGTGAGTCGCCGCAAACGGTCGCACTGGTACTCGCAAGCCTCAATGCCAATCTCGCCGCCGGAGTACTCGCACGCCTACCAGAGAACGAGCAGCCGGACATCGCGCTGCGCATCGCGCGCATGGGTCACGCGGGCACGCGCGTGATTCAGCAGGTCGAGCAGGTCATCCGTCGCAAGTTGGGTGCAACGGTCGAGCGCAAGTACTCCGCCAGCGGTGGCGCGAAGACGCTCGCCGGAATACTCAACCATGCCGACCGCACCACCGAGCGCAACGTGCTCGAGAGTCTGCTCGGAGCCGACCAGAACCTCGCCGAGGAGGTGCGGGGAATGCTGTTCGTGTTCGAGGACATCGTCAAGCTCGACGAGCGCGCGATCCAGCAGGTGCTCCGGGACGTGGACCAGAAGGATCTCGTGCTGGCATTGCGCGGAGCCCCCGACGGTGTGATGGAGATCGTGCTGGCCAACATGTCCGAGCGTGGCGCCGCGATGCTCAAGGAGGAGATGGAGATCCAGCAGCCCCAGCGCAAGCGCGACGTCGACGAAGCGCAGGGTCGGGTGGTGGCGGTCGTGCGCAAGCTCGAGCAGGAGGGTGCGATCGTGATCGCCGGCGGCGAGGAGGGCGAGGGCGAGGCCGTTGTCTGAGGCGATCAGCTACGCGTTTGAGCCGCTCGAGCCATCCGACCCACCAGCTCGCGACGCAGCCGCACGGTTGCTCGCCCTGGCCACTGCCGAAGCCGTGCAGATACGCGAACGGGCCCGCGCCGAGGGCCACGAGGAGGGGCTCCGCGCCGGCCACGCCGAGGGCGCGGCCGAGATCGCTCGCTCGGCAAGTGCACTCGCCGAAGCTGCGAGCGCCGTGCAGTCGCTGCGAACGGAGACGGTGCAGGCAATCGAAAACGACGCGATCGACCTGGGCTTGCGGCTCGCCGAGAAGATCCTCGCTGGCACGCTCGCGGCGAACTCCGACGCGGTGGTCGAGGTAGTGCGTGGCGCGCTGCGGCGCACCAGCGAACGGCGCAACGTCACAGTGCTCCTCAATCCCGCCGACCTACCCACGGTTAGGGATGCGCTCGAGGAGCTGACGGCGCGCGGCAGCGGCATCGAGGTGTGCGAACTACAACCCGACGAACGTGTTGCCCTCGGTGGCGCAATTGCTCGAACCGAGGAGGGTGAGGTGGACGCCAGCGTATACACCCAGCTGGAGCGTGCCCGCGAGGTCGTCGAACACACTCTCGCTGCCGCCGCGTGAGCGCCGCCGCTTCGCCTACTCCGCGCTTCTCTGCCGCCGCCCATGCCCTGCGCGAGGCGGACCTGGCCAGGCGTCACGGCAAGGTGCGCAACCTGATCGGTCTCATCATCGAGGCAACTGGTCTGCAGGCCGAGATCGGCGAGGTGTGTTTGGTGGGCACCGACGAGCCGACCCAAGCAGAGGTGGTCGGGTTTAGGGACGGTCGCACACTCTTGATGGCGCTCGGGGAAATGCATGGCATCGGGCCCGGCACGCGCGTGCTGGCCACCGGCGCACCATTTCGCGTGTCCGTCGGCCCGGGCTTGCTCGGGCGCATAGTGGACGGGCTCGGCGCCCCTAGTGACGGTGGTCTCGCGCCGGGTGGCGCGCCCCGTTCGACCGTCGCCGCGCCCCCCGGCGCGCTGTCGAGACCTCGCATCGTGGAGCGTGTCGGTCTGGGTGTGCGCGCACTCGACACACTCGTCCCCTGTGGTCGCGGTCAGCGACTTGGCATCTTCGCCGGCTCGGGCGTCGGCAAGTCATCGCTGATGGGCATGATCGCTCGCTCCACGAGCGCCCAGGTCAACGTGATTGCGCTCGTCGGCGAGCGCGGCCGTGAGGTGCGCGAGTTCGTTGAGCGTGACCTCGGCGAGGCACTTGAGCGCTCGGTGGTGGTCGTTGCGACCTCCGACCAGCCCGCGCTCGTCCGCATCAAGGCCGCGTTTACCGCGACCGCGATCGCTGAGTACTTCCGCGACCAGGGCGCCGACGTGATGCTGATGATGGACTCGGTCACACGCTTCGCGATGGCTCAGCGCGAGGTTGGTCTCGCAATCGGCGAGCCACCCGCCACACGCGGCTACACGCCCAGCGTATTCGCACTGTTGCCACGTCTGCTCGAGCGCGCCGGCACCAGCACGCGCGGGTCTATCACGGGCCTCTACACGGTGCTCGTCGACGGCGATGACATGAACGAGCCAGTCGCCGACGCGGTGCGCTCGATCCTCGATGGCCACGTCGTGCTGTCGCGCTCGCTGGCCCACGCCGGCCACTACCCCGCCATCGACGTGCTCCAGAGCGTCTCGCGCCTGCTCGGCGAGGTCGTCTCGCCAGAGATCCAAATTGCCGGCCGGCGCCTGCGTGCCGCGCTCGCCGTGTTGCGAGAGAAGGAAGACCTCGTCGCGATCGGCGCCTACCAGCCCGGCAGCGATCCAGCACTCGACACCGCACTCGCTCACCGCTCCCGCATCGAGGACTTCCTGCGTCAACCAGTGGGCGAATCCAGTCTCCCCGAGCAAGCCGAAGCACGCCTGCTGGAGCTATCCGCCTCGCTCGCGGGCGAGAGCGCCCCGTCGGTTGAGGCGGCGGAGGCGGTCGACGCGGTTGTCGTGTCGGCGGAGGATGTACCGCTTGCGGAGGAGATCCTTGCCCGTCGTATCGATGCCGTCGTCCCGTCGCCCGCGGCTCTTCCGTCTGGTGTCTCCGCCCCAGGCGAAATCGCGGCCGAGGTACCCGCGATCCCCGCGCTCGGGCTGGATATCTGAGCAGTCATCTTGAGCCGCCAACGGCTCACTCCGCCCCGAACCGCGCCGCCTCCTCCGCTCCGCCGGTGACGTTGCCGGCGCTGTAGGAATGGGCGCCGGCGCCCGCGAGCTTGCCGCTGTCCACGATCAGGTATTCCTCACGGATCGGTTTACCACTGAAATAGCACTCCAGGATCTCGCGGACGCCTGCGGCGTAGCGAGCCTGCGCGGAGAGGCTTGTGCCGGAGGTGTGCGGTGTCATGCCCTGATTGGGCATCGTGCGCCACGGATGGTCCTGCGGCGCCGGCTGAGGGAACCACACGTCGCCCGCATACCCCGCAAGCTGGCCGCTCTCGCACGCCCGCGCGACTGCCTCACGGTCGCAGATCTTGCCGCGGGCGGTGTTGATGAGGTAGGCGCCGTGCTTCATCTTGCCGAGCATCTCCGCGTCGAAGAGGTTTTCGGTTTCCGGATGTAGTGGCGCGTTGATCGTGACCACGTCGCATACTCTCACGAGCGACTCGACGTTCTCGTGAAACGTCACGCCCAGCTCCCGCTCGACCTCTGCCGGGAGACGGTGGCGGTCGGTGTAGTGCAGACCGACATCGAATGGCTTCAGTCGTCGCAGCACCGCCGATCCGATGCGTCCCGCCGCAACGGTGCCCACCTGCATGCCCTCCAGGTCGTACTCCCGCGCGGCGCAATCGGCAATGTTCCAGCCGCCGTCCAGCACCCACTGGTGAGAGGGTATGTAATTGCGCACCAGTCCGAGGATCATCATCACGACGTGCTCGGCCACGCTGATGCTGTTGCAATAGGTCACCTCGGCAACCGTGATGTCGCGCTCGATCGCCGCCTGCAGGTCGACGTGGTCGGATCCGATGCCCGCCGTCACCGCGAGCTTCAAGCGAGGCGCCTTTGCGATCCGCTCGGCCGTCAGGTACGCCGGCCAGAATGGCTGGGAGATGACGATCTCCGCGTCCGGCGGCTCGCGCTCGAACACCGATCCCTCGCCATCCTTATCGGAGGTGACGGTCAGCTCGTGACCATGCTGCTCCAAAAATCGCCGCAAGCCCAGCTCGCCTGAGACGCTCCCGAGCAGCTCGCCGGGGGCGAAGTCGATTGCCTGAGGCGTGGGCGTACTCTGCCCATCGGGGTAGCGCTCGATCAGTGGGATCTCCTCGCGTGCGTACCGCGGTGGGTAGCCGTCGATCGGATCGTCATAGAGCACGCACAAAACCTTGGCCATAGTCTTCACCCTTCCTCAGTTTCCCTCGCGCGCTGGCGGGAGTAGTTGCCGGCGGGACACCGGGCGTACTACGACGCTTGAGCGGCAAAAGCTCGAGCTACAACATCAAGAATAGGTCGTCCGCGGCCTCGGGAGAGTAGCCTGCCGGTATGGGGGAGATCTCACCGGCGCTGTATCGCGCGGGCTCCGGCGAGCCGCTCGTGCTGCTGCACGGGTTTACCGGCGCTTGGCATCACTGGCGTCCGGTGCTGGGTGAGCTGGCCGCTCGCTACGACACGATCGCACCGACGCTCGCCGGCCACGATGGCGGCCCGCCGTTCGATGTCAGCGGTCCCCTCACATTCGCCTCCAGTGCCGACCATCTCGAGCGCCATCTCGACGAACTGGGCGTGGGTAGTGCCCACTTCGTGGGCAACTCGCTTGGCGGTGGCCTTGCGCTCGAAATGGCCAAGCGCGGCCGGGCACGGACGGTTGTCGCGCTTGCGCCCGCCGGCGGTTGGAGCGAAGGCGACGGTGAGGCGAGGCGACTCGCGCGCTTCTTCGCGCAACAGATCCGTATCACACGCCTGAGCTTGCGACTCCTGCCTACCGTTATGCGCCGGCCGACGAGTAGGCGCCTGGCGCTGCGCGACGCGATGCGCAACGGCGAGCTGGTCGCGCCCGCGGACGCAGTGGCTCTGGCGATGTCCTCGTTGCGTTGCCCGGTGGCAAGCAAGGCGATCGAAGCGGCTCGTGCCGATCGGGGGCTGTCGCTGCGCGACCTCGATCGCATCGACTGCCCCGTGCTGCTTGCCTCGCCCGAGTTCGACCGCATCCTGCCGGCGGAGCGTCACGCTCCGCGCTTGCGGCGTGAGATACCCGGCGTCGAGTCGCGAATGCTGCCTGGTTGCGGTCACGTTCCTATGTGGGACAACACGCGCCTCGTGGTACACACGATCAGCGAGTTTGTGGATCGCCACGTCTCGCCAACCGCTGACATGGCCGGCGCGTTGGCCGGCTCCTACGCCGACGCCAACACCTCTCGGTAGATCCAGCCAACCTCGACACCGTGGGTACCCGTAATGCGTCATCGCTAAAGAAAGAAACAGCCCGGTCGATAACCGGGCCGTGAACGGACCCGTTTTTCGATTTCGTCTGGAGCGAGTGCGCGCAGTGCGCGAGAGTCGTGAGCAGGAGGCCAAGCAGGAGTTGGCTCAGGCGATCTCGCGCCGTGCCGACACCGAGGCCGACTTGCGTGTCGCTGATGAGCAGCTCGAGCGCGCGCAGCTGGAACATCGAACGCTTGCAGCCGATGCCAGCACGCGCGACTCCACTGAGTTGCTGGCGAGTCAGGCGTTTCTGGAGCGTATGGAGTCACAGCGCGGGACCCATGCCGAGCAGCTGCGGGGGCGCAAGGAGGAGGTCGCCGACCGCGACGCCAAGCTCGCGACTGCTGCTGGCGAGCATGAGATGCTCAAGCGGCTCAGGGAGCGCCAGCGTGGCGAACACGACCGCGAGGTCGCTAGTCGCGAACAGGGAACGCTCGACGAGATCGCCGCCGCACGCTTTGGTCGGAGTGTTGCGTGAACGTCCATGTGCTTTCCGCCTCGCGCTTTGTCCGGAGGACAGCATGAGTATCGAAGCGATCGGGTCCATGACCGGCGTGCCCCCGGGCGAGCTTGCGGTCGCGCAGCGTGTGCGCCAGCTACAGGTACTTGTCGAACAAGCTCACCAGATGAGCTTGTCCAGCGCCGCGAGCACCGCGCCAAACGGAGTGTCGGCGAGCGGCGTCGCATCCGCTGTACCGGCCGGTGGCTACTCGCAAGCTCCCGTGGGCGACTTCGCCTCCGCGTTGCAAGCGGCCACGACTGCCGATGCCAGTGCGGCCGACGTAGCGCCGCCGCCGGGAGAGGGCAACAGTGCGGCAAGCGGGAGCGCGGCTGCCGGCGAATACGACCCGCTGATCGAACAGGCCGCTGCGCGCTACGACTTGAATCCGGCTGTGCTGCACGGCTTGATACAGCAAGAGTCCGGTTTTGATCCAAGCGCGGAGAGCAGCGCCGGTGCGGCCGGTTTGACACAGCTGATGCCTGGCACGGCTGCGTCGCTTGGTGTAGCAAATCCGTTGAACCCGGCAGAATCGATCGAAGGCGGCGCTCGCTACCTGAGCCAGCTGATGGCGGAGTTCGGCGGCAACACCGAAGATGCGCTGGCTGCCTACAACGCGGGACCTGGAGCTGTGCGCCAGTACGGCGGCGTACCTCCATATGCGGAAACCCAGAGCTATGTGTCCAAGGTGCTCGGTTACGCCGAAGCCTACCGTCAGACGGAGCCCGCTCAGGGCGCCGTGGGAGGACTCGCATGAGCGGCCAAGCCATGCTTGGGCCAGCGCCGTCTGGCGGTGCTGCGAGCTCATTTGGTGCGTCACCGGGGTCACCCTCGGGAACTTCGATGTCCGCTGTCTCCGGGGCTCCACCGGGGACTTGCCGGGGCGCGCCGCCGGGCGGCCCGCCGGGAGCTTCTGCGCAAGCTCCGCCGGGCGCGTCGTCATTTCGGAGCGCGCTCGCCACACACTGGGCCCGGACCGCCACTGCGGAAGGCCACCAAAGCAACAGCTCGCAAGCGGGCCATGGGCCAATCAGGCGCGGAGGAGGACGTCCGGATGGCTCCGGGTCTAGTGTCTCCTCGGCAAGCGCGGCGCCGGCGTGTCAGACCGGTCCGAGCACTGAAGCGGGGACTGTTGCCTCGGGTGCGTTCTCACATCCCGGTAACGGCTGGCCGATACCCGCATCGGCCACGGTGGCGGGTACTTGTCTGGACACGCCAGGCTCAGCGAGCGAATCCGCTTTCGGCTCGGGGGGCGCTCCACCGCTCGCGTCCGCGACCGATCTAACTTCAGCCTCCACACCAGACCCTGTTTCTGCGATTGCCCCCGCATCTCCAGTCTCTTCTGACTTCGGACCTGCCTCTGTCTCTGTGGTCGGTCCAGCCGCATTGATCTCTCCAGGCGCTGCCTCGACCTCCCAAGCTGGCGATACCCTGGCCGGCGCTTCTGCAGCGGGTACCTTCTCCTCTCCGGGCGCTGAGCCGACCCCACCGGCCGCAACGGCCGCTGCTGGCGTTGCCAACGGTGCGGCGGCCTCCTCCGCTCCCGTCGCGGCCTCTCTGTTGTCATCTCATTTGTCGTCTTCATCCTCGGGTGTCGTGTCGGACATCGCACCGACAGTGGCGCCCCAACTCGACACGGATGCCCTCGCCACAGGGATCCCGGGTCCACCGGACGCGTCTCCAACCGCGGAAGGTCCGCAGGCAGGTAGCGCTAGCGCACGGCCGGACACGTCCACGTCATTCGTCACATACGCGTCGTCGGGTACCTCGGCGTCATCGGACAAGGGCGTGCCGTCAAGTATGGGTGCGGTTCCAGCTGGCTCTCCTGAACGGACAAGCGGATCGATCGCCGGGCTTTCCGCTCTGTCCGCCAGCCCCGAACCGGCTTCGCCCCCCGCCTCCTCTGCCGCCGTGCCTGTGTCCACTAGTCAGCCGGTGCCGGTCGCGACGCCTATGAGTGCTTCCGGCGTCGTGTCCCCCTCCGCTTGTGAGTCAGCGCCGGCCGCAGCTCTTGTGTTCGGGCCGACTTCCGCCGTCGCCTCCGCGTCCGCCTCCGCCGCGCCCCCAGTCGCTGGTCGGCCCGCAGGCGACCCGAACAGTCAGCTTGTAAGCGCGGGAGGTGTGCCCGCGCGCGTTGCGAGCCCCGGTTCGATCGTGCAAGCGACGAGCATCGAGGCGACCGTTCAATCTGCTGCCAGCGCGGGTGCGGCGCCTGTGCAGGAAGCCGCGACGCTTTCGGCCGGGGCCGATATGGATGTGCCCCTCACCGCGGGCGTGCCGATGCAAGAGATCGTCGACTCGATTAATGCGACCGTTGCCATGGCAGCTCGCCAGGGGATCGCTCAGGCGCGGATCGAACTGCAGCCGCGTGAGCTTGGCCAGATCAACATCCGGCTAAGCCAAACCAGTGCAGGACTAAGCGCTCGCGTGAGCGCCAGCACCGTTGCTGGTGCGCAGGCGCTATCGCAGGGGAGCTCTGAGTTGCGTCAGTCGCTCAGCTCGCTCGGCGTATCGCTGTTGCGGCTGGACATTGGCTCTTTTGCCCAGCCCCAGGCGCGCGAGCAGGGGGAACGTTTCGGCGGGGGCGCGGAGGGGTCTGGTGCGTCCTCGGCGAGGACTGCCTCCGACGAGGATGAGAGCTCTGAACCGCTTGACGGCATGGCTGCTCCGCTTGGTGCGGCACGTGGCGAAATTGTCGACGTGCTGGCCTAACTAATGAAAGGACAATAAGTATGAGCACAACACCGATCGCACAGGCCGCCGCGGCAGCGCCCACCACAGGTTCGGCGGCGAGGGCGAACTCGCCAGCGAGTCCTGAAAATCCAAATGGTGTTCTCGGTCAGAACGATTTCTTGAAGCTGATGATTGCTCAGTTGCAGGCACAGAATCCGTTGGAACCGAGCAACGGCAACGAATATGTCACCGAGCTCGCCCAGTTCACCCAACTGGAGCAAACGACCAACCTTGCGACCTCCAGCGAGCTTTCAAACGCCGTGCAGTTGATCGGCCATACCGTTAAATACGGCGATCCCGTCACTGGTGCGGCGGCGACGGGCACTGTGCAGAGCGTTCAATCCGGCACTTCGGGGCCGACCGTGACGGTCGAAGGCATTCCGGGTGTGAAGGTGTCGAGCATCTCGGAAGTCAGTTGAGCCCGATATCGAACCCAGCACTGGTTCCGCCTGGCGGGCTTGGCACTCAGCCGTCGGCACCGGGCGGCGCAGCCAAGCCCGCCGCGGGCCATCCCGGAGCGCTCCCCGCCGGTTCACCGACCAGGGGGACGCCCGAGCAGTCTTTCGCCGAGGCGCTCAAGCAGGCTGGCGGAGCAAGTCCGCTGCAGTTCTCCCGGCATGCGCTCGCGCGCCTGCAGCGTCGCGGCATCGAACTCGACGCGAGTACCCTCGGGCGACTATCGGAGGGTGTGGGACGCGCGGCCAGCAAGGGCTCGCGCGACTCCCTGGTTCTTGTCGACGGCACCGCATTCGTGGTGTCGGTCAGCAACCGCACGGTCATAACGGCCGTCGGATCAGAGCACATGAAAGACAGTGTGTTCACCAACATCGATAGTGCCGTGATCGCATGAATGCGGCACACGACAACGGCTGGACCTCATCGAGGGGGCCGCGAAAGGAAGGGCAGTCACGATGATGGCTGGAATGTATGCCGCGATCAGCGGTCTAGACGCCAATCAGGCGATGCTTAACGACACGGCGAGCGATCTAGCGAACGTAAACACTGTGGGCTACAAGGCCTCCAGTGTCACATTCGCCGAATCGCTCACCCAGGTAATGCACGGGGCCTCCGGTCCCACCGCCACCAACGGCGGGTCCAATCCGGTCCAGATCGGGCTGGGCGTGGAGGTGAGCGCCACGCGCAACGAAATGACCGAGGGTTCGTTTCAAACCACCAACAATCCGCTCGACGTGGCTATCGAGGGCACCGGGTTCCTGCGTGTAGGCGCAGGCACGCCCCCAGCAAAGGAACCGTACACAAGCGGTCTTCCGGCGAAAGTCAACTACACCCGTGCCGGCGATCTCACAACCAACTCGCAGGGATTTCTCACCACCGAAGCGGGCGAATACGTGATCGGTCGTAACGCGGTGGCCACCGAAACGGAAGCGGGCACGACATACACGGCAGGCAAGGAAGAAAGCTACATCCGCATCCCTCCTGGTTCCTCCGACGTGTCGATCGGACAGGATGGCTCAGTTGCCTATACCGATGAGAATCCCGAATCGAAGACCTACCAGCAGCGGGTAACCGCGGGCTACATCTCACTGGCGACATTCCCCAACGAAGCCGGCTTGGAACGAATCGGTGGCTCGCTGTGGGCGCAAACGGCCAACTCCGGTGCACCGATAGTGGGTACCCCCGATACCCCCGGCTATGGTGCGACGATCGGCGGCGAGCTTGAGATGTCGAACGTCGATCTCGCGACCGAGATGACCAACATGATCACGGCCGAGCGCGGCTACCAGGCCAACTCGCGCGTGATCTCGGTCGCCGACGAAATGTTGGGCACGCTGGTCACGATGGTCCAGTAGGTCGCCCGCCGCGCGGCGGGGCGGTTGCCCGCCGTGCGCGCCCGCCGTGGCGCGAGTGTTGCTCGCGTCGAACGTGCACGTGTCTATGAACTTACAGCCCAACGAAAGGGGTCGAAGTAGCGAGGACAACTCCGAGGAGCACGGGGTGGAATGGCGCAGGTGCGCTGTTCCACCCCGCTGCTATTTGACCCGCGTGTACCAGCCACCGACGATGCCCTCTCGATCGTGTCCGCCCCTTGCTCAACACTGGGTGTGGATCGATCCTTCTAGGCGCCAGGGGAGCATGACGATGATCGTGCTGAACCGGCTCGGCCACAGCGACGAGCCATTCCAACTGAATCCGGACATGATCGTGACGGTCGAATCGACCCCAGACACGGTCATCGCGCTTGCCACCGGCGCGAAGGTCGTGGTCTCAGAGACGCCCGAGGAGGTAGCCGCGGCGGTTCGTGCCTACCGCGCTGGCCTACTCAGCGAGGCGCTACGCAACCGCCGAGCGCCGCGCCAAGCGGGGCCGACAACGGGCCATCGCGACGCCCCCAAACTGGCAGCCGTGGAGGACGATCCGGAGTAGTCCGGTCAGCTGTCAAGGATTTTCCGCAAACGCCGATGTAGGGAAGCAATGAAAGCTTCCACGGCCATTGGCATCGGGGTGGCCTTTGGCTCCCTCATGATGAGTTCGTTGATGGGCGGCACCAGTCCCGCTTCGTTCATCGACATCCCAGCGCTCATGATCATTCTCGGGGGCACCGCGGGCGTGACGCTCGCCAGTGTCGGCATGGAGTCGATGAAGCGCGTGCCGAGCCTCTACAAGATGGTGTTCTCCGCGGAACCTCCCGACATGCGCGGGCAGTTGGACCTGCTCGTGTCGCTCGCCGACAAGGCACGCCGCGAAGGCCTGCTTGCGCTCGATGCGCAGCTCTCTGAGATCGAGGACCGCTTCACGCGCAACGCGCTGCAGCTGGTTGTCGACGGCACCGATCCGGAGATGGTCCACACGATCCTCGAGGCCGAGGTCGACGGGATGGCCGCGCGCCACGCCGCGTCGGCCGGGCCCTTTGAGAAGGCAGGCGGGTTCGCGCCGACGATGGGCATCATCGGCACGGTGCTCGGCCTGGTGCACGTACTGCAGAATCTGGCGGCGCCCGCCACGCTCGGGCCTTCGATTTCCGCGGCGTTCATCGCGACGCTGATGGGCGTCGGCTCCGCCAACGTGGTGTTCCTGCCGGTCGCCAATCGCCTGAAGGCGATCTCCGCCGAAGAGGTCGAGTTGCGCATGATGACCGTCGAGGGAATCCTCTCGATCCAAGCCGGCGACAACCCGCGTCTGGTCAGCGAGAAGCTGATGTCCTACCTGCCGCCCGACCAGCGCTCCACCGATGAGGAGCCCTCGGCGGCGCGGCTTGATGTTGCGTCCAAGGCGGCCTGAGGATGTCGCGAGGGCACGGTCGCGGACGCCGTCGTGGTGGTGGCGGCGGCGCGCACGAGGAGAGCGAGGAGCGCTGGCTGCTGACCTATGCAGACATGATCACGCTGCTGATGGCGCTGTTCATGGTGCTGTTCTCGATCTCCTCGGTCAACATCTCCAAGTATCAAACCCTGCAGCAGTCGCTGAAGGCGGCCTTCTCGGGCAACATCCTGCCGGGAGGCAAAGCGATCGCCCAACAGGGCTCGACCGCCAACGCCAGCCACGTGCCCGCCACCTTCGAACTGCAGGCGATCGAGCCCGTCGCCACGGAGGGCTCGAGCAGCCTGCAAAACAGCACCGTGCAGGGTACCCCGGGGAGTCAAGGTACCCAGGGCGCACAGAGCGCCTCAGTGGTCGCTGCACCGTCGAACACCCAGCGCGAGGAAAGCGAGTTCGCCCAGATCAAGCGTGAGCTCGATGCGTATGCCGCCGCGCACGGCTTCAGCAAGAGCGTGCAAACCTCGATCGAACAGCGTGGTCTGGTCATCAAGGTGCTCACCGACGACCTGCTGTTTCCCTCCGGTCAGGCGACGCTTGACAGCCAGGCATATGCGCTGCTCGGCGAGATCGCGCAGCTGCTCAACATCGACGAAACCCATCCGATCAGCGTCGAAGGCAACACCGACAACGTGCCAATCCACAGCTCCCAGTTCGCGAGCAACTGGGAGCTATCGACAGCACGCGCCAGCTCGGTCGTGGAATTTCTGGCCGAACACGGTGTCGCGCAGCGCAGACTGACGGCTAGCGGCAACTCAGACCAGCAGCCAGTCGACAGCAACGCCACGCCGGCCGGCCGCGCGCGCAACCGGCGCGTTGAGATCGTGATGCGGCGCATCTACGGCGGAGAAGGCGAAACCCACTCCGGCAGCGAACCATAACCAAGCACGACCCTCAAACCCCACCCAAAGCCATGCTCAAAAACAAGAAGATCCTGATCGCCCTGGTCATACCGGTTGTGTTGTTCGCCGGCTACACGATGACCAGCGCCAAGCCGCCCGTCAAGGAGAAGGTCAAGGGCACGATCTACGTGATGCCCCAACCCTTCCTCTTGAACCTCAGCGACGGCCGCTACGCCAAGCTCACGGTCGCCCTGCAGTTGGCGCCCGGACAGAGCGATGGTGCTGCCGCCGGAGCCAGCTCCTCTGGTTCCGAATCCACGGCCGGTACTCTGCCCGAGGAACCGATCGTGCGCGAAATCGTGACCAACACGGTTACTGGCCAGAATGGCGAAGCGCTGATCGGTGCCGGGGGTCGCAGCGCGATCAAGCGCCAGATATTGCGTGCGATTCAGAAGCAAACAGATGTCAAGGTCGAAGCAGTACTGATCCCAGATTTCACAGTCCAATAGGAGGCAACGTGGCCGAGGCAATCGAGTACGAGCAGTTCGATCAGAGCGCTCAACCGCCCGACTCCTCCCGGTCCGATCCAGACCTCAGCCGTCTCAGCGACATCCCGATGGAGCTGAGCGTGGAGATAGGCCGCACGCACATGACCGTCGGCGAGACGCTCGACCTGCGCGTCGGCTCAATTGTCGCACTCGAGCGTCAGGCCGGCGAAGCCGCAGAGCTGCTGGTCAACGGCACGCCGATCGCTCGCGGCGAGGTTGTCGTCGTGGACGAGCAGTACGGTCTGCGCGTCACCGAGATCCTGGAGGGCAACGACATCGCTTGCTCTTCGGGACCCGGCGAGCAGGTAGAAGCAGAGGCCGCGCCAAGCGGGAGCTAGCGAAGGGGAACCGTTGAGTCCGAAGGGTCGCGCCGGCGCCTCCAAAGACGAGCCGCCGAGTTCGAAGAAGCGCACAGGCGCCACCAAGGCCGAGCGGCCCGCCGCGAAGGCTCGCGCCGCCGTGGCCGCCGCGGGTCAGAATGCGCCGGGTGCGAAGGCTCGCGTCGCCGCAGATGAGGAAATCTCGCCCGGCGAGCAGCCCGATGGACCCATCGCGGGGCAGATACGAACGCTCGACTTCTCCCAGCCGACCAAGTTCACGACTGAGATTCGCAGGCGCATCGCTGGCGCGATCGACTCCTTTTGCGAGACGCTGGCGGGCTGGCTGGCTAACGAGCTGAAGGCGGATGTCGAGTTGAGGGTGGCGCAGGTCGACCAGCACACGTGGGCGGCCGCAAAGGCGCGCTTGCCCGCCGACGCGATTGCCGTCGCCGTCGACGCGCCATCGATCGAGCGTCAAATGTTGCTCAGCATCGAGCAGCCGCTGCTGTTGCAGGCCCTGGAATGCCTTCTGGGGGGTAGCGCGGCGGCTGCGCCGGTGGCGCGCCACCTGACGGACATCGACTGGGTGCTCGCCCGAGGCTTGCTGGAGGGGACCGTCGGCGAGCTGTCCTCCGCGTGGGGCGAACTCGGTGGTCCGGAGCTCTTGTGCGGCGAGATCGACCTGGAGGCCGACGCGGGCGTGCTTACATCGGTCGGCGAGCCAACTTTCTCGGTTACGCTCTCCAGCACGATCGACGGGCAGGTCTCGGCGATGTCGCTACTCGTACCGTGGGCTGCGGTCGAGCCGGTTGCCGAGAGCATTCGCGGAATCGCTGGAGCACCATTGCCTGGCGATGTGCACGGTCCCGATGCCCTGCGTCGTCGGCTCGCTGGCGCTCAGGTGTTGCTGCGCACGGAGGTCGCCTCGGCGCAGATGCCGATCGAGCGGATGCTCGAGCTGGTTCCTGGTGCGCTCGTGGAGTTGCAAGGGCGCGCCGATGACGGCGTATCGCTATTTGCTGAGGGTGTGTTGCTCGGGCACGGTCGCCCAGGGCGCTCGGGCACGCGGCGTGCGATCAAGCTTCTCTCCACGAGTAATGCCCCCACGCATGCCGACACATACGCCAAGCTTGGACGGGCGGAGCTTGAACGGGCACGCGCGAATGTAGATGGCGCGCGCGAGAGTCCCGAGAATCGCGCGATCCTACGCAGCATCTTCGTGCGTGTGTGGGCCGAGTTGGGTCGCACCCACATCCCGTTGCGCGGCGCGCTAGAGCTTGCGCCGGGTGGTGTGCTGGAGCTGGATCAGTCGGCTGATGCGCCGATCGAGCTGTTCGTCAATGGCCTCTGCTTCGCCAACGGCAGCCTCGTCATCACGGCCGACGGTAGCTGGGGCGTGCAGGTCGAGCGGCTTCTCTAAGGTCTTAGCGCCTGACTCCGGCCGGCCCTTTCGACACCGAGCCCTCAAGACCTCCCCACCTGGGCCGATAACCCGGGGCGACTCTTCCTCGGAGTCGCTCCTCGATGACTAAGACGATCCCGTTTTCCCGGGCGGCCACGAAGGTGGCCGCGTTGCTGTCGGGCTGCCTGCTTGCATGGGTGAGCCCCGCCTGCGCATTTACGCCATCGGACTCCAAGACCTCCACCGGCAGCGGTGAAAACACGCCTCTGAATCTCAGCCAGTCCGGCAGTAGTGGCGCGCACACGAGCTCGGGAGGGGCGAGCATCGTGCGCACGATCGTGGGCCTCGCGATCGTGATCGCGGTGATATGGGGCCTGTCGTGGATACTGCGCCAGGTCAAGGCCGGGCGTGAACCGCGGGTTGCCACGACGGGCTTGTCGAGCGTGGCGGCGCTGACGCTTGCCTCTGGACGCTCGGTGCACCTGGTGCGGGCGGGCAACGACTATCTCCTGCTCGGCGGCGGCGAGCACGGCCTCACCCCGATCCACCGCTACACCGAGCAACAGGCACGTGAAGCCGGATTGCTGCCCGCTGAGGAGGCCACAGAACCTCGCCGCCGGCGCCTGGCCCTGCCTGCTCCCTCGACGATGACCGACACAGCTCGTCCGCAGGAGATACTCGAGTCGGGTGAGCGTCGCACGGACCCGATGCGGATGCCCTCTCCGTCCGCTAGTGCGGTCGAGCGCTTGCGCGAATGGACGGTGCGTCGTTGAACCTGAACTCCAGCAACGCCGTACAAGTCCTGCTGCTCGTGGGCGGCTTGACGCTGGTGCCAGCGGTGCTGTTCACGGTGACGGGCTTCAGTCGGATCCTGATCGTGCTCGGCTTCATCCGCTCGGCGGTGGGACTCACCACCGAGCCCCCCAATCAGGTGCTCGTTGGCATCGCACTGTTCCTGACGATCTTCGTGATGGCGCCGACCGTCGGCGCGATCAAGCGCGACTCGATCGAACCACTGGCCGCCAACAAGATCAGCACCACCGTAGCGCTCGAGCGTGCCGAGGAACCGATGCGCGAATTCATGTTTCGCCAAACGCGTGTGCAGGACATCTCGCTGTTCGTAAGTCTCGCCAAATCCAAGCAGCCCCGCACCCGCGCGGAAGTGCCTACCGAGGTGCTGATCCCGGCGTTCATCGTCTCCGAGCTGAAGACCGCGTTTCAGATCGGCTTCCTGATCTTCCTGCCATTCCTGATCATCGACCTGATCGTCTCCGCGACGCTCATGAGCATGGGGATGATCATGCTGCCCCCGACCTTCATCTCACTCCCGTTCAAGATCCTGCTGTTCGTGCTGGTGGACGGTTGGGACTTGATCATCAAGGCGCTCGTTCAGAGCTTCCACTCCTAGGAGCCCACACGTGAACCAGGACACCGCCGTCAACCTTGCCTCTCAAGCAATGAGCCTCGCCCTGAAGATCGCGGGACCGCTGCTGCTGGTCGCGCTCGTGGCGGGGCTCGTGGTGAGTATTTTCCAAGCTGTCACTCAGATCCAGGAGCAGAGCCTCACGCTGATCCCGAAGATCGTGGGTATCGCGGCGGTCGTGATTGTGCTCGGTCCGTGGATGCTCGGCCAGCTCGTGGCCTACACCACCGCCCTCTTCACGTCGATTCCGACGATGGTCGGTTCGTGAACGAACTCCTGGGAAAGCTCGCCGGCAACGAGCTTGCGGGCTTCATCCTTGTGCTCGCGCGTGTGACCCCGCTGTTTTTCCTCGCGCCCCTATTTTCCTCGTCGCTGATTCCACCGCGGGTGCGCGGGATCATCGCGGTGGGCATCTCGATTGGGCTGACGCCGATTGCGCTGCGTGGCCAGCATGTGCCGAGCGAACCGCTAGCCCTGGCCGAGCTTGTGGTCGAGGGGATGCTGGTCGGCCTCGGCTTCGCGTTCGGGCTTGCCGCACTGATGGCGGCGGTCGAATCGGCGGGCGGGATTATCGACGTTGTCTCGGGCTTCTCCTATGGAGAGCTGATCAACCCGATGAACGGCGGTAGCGCCGCCGTTATGGCGCGCTTCTACTCGCTGGTTGGCACGCTCGTGTTCCTGATGATCGGCGGCGACGCGTGGACGCTGCGTGGTATCAGCCGCACCTTTCAGCTCGTTCCGCTCACGAGCGCGCCGCAGTTGTCCTCGCTGGTCGGTGGCTCTGAGCACGTGTTCGCCGGCGTGCTGCTCGCCGCCGTTGAGATCGCCGGGCCGGTGCTAGTGGCGCTGCTGATAACCGATGTCGCGTTTGGCGTCGTGTCGCGCGTCGTGCCACAGTTGAACGTGTTCGCCGTCGGGTTTCCGGCGAAGGTGGCGGTGACGCTGCTGGTGGCTGGGGCGTCGCTGCCATTTCTTGCAAACTGGATATCGAATCAGCTCTCGGTAAGTGTGGGTGCGGCGCTCGGCGCGCTGCATGTGGCGTGAAGCATGGCCCGCGACGAACGCACCGAGAAGGCGACCCCAAAGCACCGCAAGCGCGCACGGGAGAAGGGTCAGGTCGCGCGCAGCCCCGATCTTGGCGGCTCGGTGGTACTGATCGCTGGTCTACTCGCGCTCAGCTTGATGGGCCCGCGAATCGTGGAAGCCGTCGCGGAGAGCTTTCGCGAGATCCTCGCCGACATCGCCAACCCAGCCCACGCGACCAGCGCCGCGGGCCTGGCCGACTTGATGCACTCTGCGCTGTCCACGCTGGTGCTCGGAATTGTGCCGGTTGCCGGTACCTGCATGGTGGCGGGCGTACTTGCGGGTGTGGCGCAAGTTGGGTTTAAGCCCTCAGCGCATGCGCTTGTGCCGGACTTCCGTCGTATCAACCCCGTCTCGGGGTTGCGCAATCTGCTCGGCCCAAACGCCGTGTTCGAGGCGCTGAAGGCGGTTGCAAAGATCGCAGTGGTTGGTGCGGTGGCGACGCTTGCGTTGCTACCTGGGCTTGCCACGCTGGCCGCGAAGGTGGGGATGCCGCCCACCGCACTCGGCGCGCTGCTGGGCCAGAGTGCGCTGTCGATCGCCCAGCACGCCGCGATGGCATATCTCGTCATCGGGCTGATCGACTACGCCTGGAAGCGTCGTCGCCACGAGCGGATGCTGCGCATGACCAAGCAGGAGGTCAAGGAGGAGGCGCGCCAGTATGGCGTGTCGGCCGAGATCAAAATGGCGCAGCGCCGCCGCCAGATGCAGGCCGCGCGCGCACGCATGATGGCCGCCGTGCCCAAAGCCGACGTGGTCGTGACCAACCCGACTCACTATGCCGTGGCGCTGATGTACGACGGCTCGCGTACCGCGCCGGAAGTGGTGGCCAAGGGCAAGGATCTGATCGCCGCGCAGATAAGACGCGTCGCAGAGGAGCATGACGTGCCCGTGATCGCCAACCCACCGCTGGCGCGCGCGCTTCACTCCTCGACAGAGATCGGCCAGCTGGTGCCCCAGGAACTGTATGCGGCGGTGGCGCAGGTGCTTGCGTTCGTGTATCGCGTGGCCGGGCGTAGACGGCTGGCTTCGTGAATATGCCAAACGCGAAGCGACTCTTGCGTCACACAGACTTGCTCGCGGCCGTTGCGGTGGTGTGCGTGGTGACGATGCTTGTCGTGCCGCTGCCCTCGGAGCTGCTGGACCTGCTGATCACGCTCAACATCTCCGCGGCACTGACGATCGTGGTTGCGACGATGTATCTGAACAAGGCGCTGGACTTCGCTTCCTTTCCGAGCCTGCTGCTGTTGACGACGATGTTTCGCTTGGCGATCAACGTGTCGGTGACGCGCCTGATTCTCACGACGGGCGATGCCGGCAGTGTCGTCAAATCATTTGGTCAGTTCGTGGTGGGTGGCAACGTCGTCGTGGGTCTCGTGATCTTCTTGATTCTGGTGGTGATCCAGTTCGTGGTGGTCACCAATGGCGCCGGTCGCGTGGCCGAGGTGGGGGCGCGCTTCACGCTCGATGCGATGCCGGGCAAGCAGATGGCGATCGATGCCGACCTCAATGCCGGGTTGATAACCGACGACCAGGCTCGCGAGCGGCGCCAGGAGATCGCGCGCGAGGCGGACTTCTACGGTGCGATGGACGGCGCATCGAAGTTCGTAAAGGGCGATGCGATGGCAGCGCTGATCATCACCGCGATCAACCTGATCGGCGGCATCGTCGTGGGGATGCTCCAACATGGGCTCGGCTTCAGCGAAGCGACCCACCAGTACTCGCTGCTGACCGTCGGCGATGGCCTGGCGGCGCAAATTCCTGCGCTGCTCATCTCCGTCGCCACCGGCATCATCGTCACACGTGCCGCCTCCGACCGCGATCTCGGTAGCGACATCGCCGGGCAGATCCTCAGCCAGCGTCGGGCACCGATGGTGGCGGCGGCGGCGATCGGGCTGTTCGCGCTGATCCCGGGCTTGCCGAAGCTGCCGTTCCTGTTCATAGCAGCGATCTTCGGCATGGTCGGCTGGGCGGTGCGCCACGGGATGCCCGAGGCGCGCGAGGCTGCCGAGGCGGAGGCAAAGGCCAAGGCGGCGGAGCTCACGGCTGCGCCCGCGGGCGTCGAGCCGCTGGCGGAAGTGGGTGTCGATGCGCTGGAGCTCGCGATCGGCTTCGGCCTCGTGCCGCTCGTGAACGGAAGTCCCAACCGTCCTGGTGCACTGCTTCGTCGCGTGAGCATGATTCGTCGCCAGATCGCCGGCGATCTGGGGCTCGTGATTCCGCCGGTGCGCATTCATGACGAGCTGGGTATGGAGTCGCACGAGTATGTGCTGAAGGTTCGCGGCTCGGAGGTGACGCGCGGACGGATCATGCCGGGGCACCTGCTCGCGATGGACCCGGGCGACGCGAGTGCGACGCTGCAGGGCATTCCGACTCGCGAGCCTGCGTTCGGACTGGACGCGATATGGGTGCACGACTCGGGGCGTGCCGAGGCGGAGGCGCTCGGCTACACCGTGGTCGACGCGGAGTCGGTGATCGTGACTCACCTGACCGAGACGATCCGCGCCCATGCCGCCGAGTTGCTTACTCGCCAGGACGTGCGAGCACTGCTCGACAAGCTCAAGGAGACAAACGCTGCGGTCGTCGAGGAGGTCGTGCCGGAGATGCTCTCGCTGGGGGAGATTCAGCGGGTGTTGCAATTGCTGCTGTCGGAGAGCGTGCCGATCCGCGACCTCGGCACGATCGTGGAGGCGATCGGCGACAAGGCGCGAATAACCCGGGATACGAACCTATTGTCCGAGTATGCGCGCCAGGCGCTTGGTCGCGCGATCACGGCTCCCCACCTCGACGAGGAGTTGCGCTTGCGAGCGATAACTCTCGACCCCGCCATCGAGCAGGAGGTTGCGACCTCGATAACCCAGACGGCAGACGGAGAGTACCTGGCGATGGATCCCCCGCGGGCGCAAGCGATCGTGGGAGCGCTCCGCTCCCAGGTCGAGCACGCGACGGGTCGTGGCGCACGGCCGGTGCTGCTGTGCTCAGCGCGCGTGCGTCGTCACCTGCGTAGGCTGATCGCCCAAGCCCAGCCTCACCTTCCAGTTTGCTCCTATAACGAGATCGCACCAGGAATCGATGTTGAGACCATCGGGGTCATACACGCATGAGTAGATCGCAATGAGTCGGGCGCCCGTCGACCCGCGCACCTACCGCGGGCGTACCGTCGAGGAGCTGCTGCCGCGGATTCAGCGTGAGCTTGGTGCGGACGCGATCATCGTGCGCCGCCGTGAGGGTCTGACCGGCGGGCTGGCCGGCTTCTTTCAGCGTCCGTTCGTGGAGCTTGAAGCAACCGAGGGCGGCCCGCGCGTGGATGTGTATGACGAAGAAGACGTCGCGTTGATATCGCCGCTTGCTTCCGGGCGCAGCACGTATGCGTCTGAGTATGAGCCCGCGCCCGATATCGAGAACGAGCCGACACGAGTAACTCCGGAGCACCGACCCTTCTACGAGCGCGAGCCGCCGCGGTTGCGCCCGGACGGCGCGTATGTGACCGAGCGCTTGGCCGAACTCGCGCGCAGCGGTCCCCCGGAGCCCACCGAGCCCGCTCGAGCGAGTGTGTTCGAGCCGCTTGCCCGCGGTCCGGTTGCATTCGCGCCGAGTGCACCGGATGCGCCCGATCCCTTTGCGGTTGTGCTGGAGCAGGCGGCGTGGTCGCCACCACCCCCCAAACCGGCATCGCCGCGCCCATCCCGTGTCGCGCCCCCCTCTCACGCGCGCGCACGGGCCAACATCCGGAGTGCACTGCTCGAGCTGGGGGTGAGCGAGCGCTTTGCAGGTGAGCTAATCGACGCGGCCGCTGCCCACATCCTGCCGCTGGCACCGCGTGCGGGCTTGAGCGAGGCGGTGCGCGCCGCATTGGCACAGCGGATACCTGTGGCGCCGCCGCTGCCGAGCAAGGGTGCGGCGATCGTCGTAGTGGGGCCGGGCGGAGCGGGCAAGACGAGCTGCTGTGCAGCGCTGCTGGGCGCCTATCGCAAGAGCTCGCCGCTGCCGGCGAGCTGCGCGACGCTCGTGCGTGGGGCTACCGGTGGAGAGCTGCGAATGCTGTTGAGTCCGTATTTGATGAAGCTCACGCCGATCGACACGCAGCGCTCGATCGGGGCGCTGCGCAAGACCAGGAGCGAGGGTTTGCTCGTAATCGATACGCCTCCGCTGTCTCGCGGCGATCGCTCGGGAATGCGCCGACTCACGGCCATGCTCGGCGAGCTCAAGCCCGAGCGCGTGGCGATTGCGTTGCCTGCGACGCTTGGCGCTAGAGCCTCGACGCAATTGCTCGAGGCTCTGCGTCCATTGGGGGCGAACGCGCTGGCGGTGACGCACGCGGACGAGACCGACCAGGTCGGCGTCGCGATCGAGGCGGCGTGCACATTTGGGCTCGCGCCCGAGTACACGCTCGACCGCGCTCGCTCGGGAGGATGGCGACTCGGCCGGCTCGATCCGACTCGGCTGGCGGCAACACTGCTGAAGTGACTCAGCGACGCGAATTCGTGCGCTTCAAGGCCAAGCGGCCGGTGCGCGTATATGTAGGCAGCGAGCGGCGCTTGGTGCAAACCTTCGCCGTGGAGCTGGCGGGAGGCGGACTATTGCTCGCGGGGCCGGACGTGCTGGCGATCGGGGAGCACGTCGAATTTGAATTGTCGCTGCTTGTCGGTAGCGAGCCCGTTGTTGGGAGGGGTAGGGTCGTTCGAGCCGATACCAGGGGGCAGCGCGCCATCACATTCAGCGAGATGAGCGAGCTGAACCGCAGGCGCGTGGTGCGCTTCATATTCGCCGGGGAACGCGCCGAGCGGCGCCGTATGCTGCAGGCCGATGAGCGCGATGGCAACTGAGGCCGGGACTCTCGTGCAGGAGGCGCCTGCTCGCTCGGCAGTGGTAGAGGCAGCGGCGCAGGCTCCGCCAACCGCAGCGTCGGACGGTGGGGCCGCCGCCAGCTCGGGCGAGGCAGTAAAGAAGGGCAAGAAGGAGAAGGGCAAGAAGGGCAAGGCGTCGGACGCGAAGTCCGCCAAGGGTGCGGCCGACACGCAGGGGGCACCGAGCGTGGCGGCCCATCCGCGCGCGGCCCGCTCGGTGGCACGTGCGAAGGGCTGGGGTGGGCTCGCGGGCTTCTTCATCGCCGGATACATGTCGTTGCCTACCGGCACACTCGCCGAGGCGGGCTTGCGCGCGCTGGTGGCGGGCGCCGTTTGCTACGTGGCGACGTGGGCGGGTGCGGTGTTCGTGTGGCGGCGCCTGGTGGTGCTCGAGATCAAGGGTCGCGAACAGCAGCTGATCGCAGGCGCCATTGGGTCCTCCGGCGACGAGGCCGGTGCGGCGTCGGTGGAGCGCTCGGCATGAGGGCTGCGTGAGGGCTGGTAGCCGGCGATGGATTCGATCCCCCCGATCTCGCCCGGTCCGCTTGCGGTCGCGCGCACCGGCAGAACGCCGGTAGAGCGGCTGGAGCGGGTTTCGCGCGAGCGCGATCGTCCCGCCAAGGACGATCGGCAGCGCGAGCGTCGCGAACCGTCTACCACCACCCGGCCCGAGCTCGGCGAGGAGGGCGAGGACGGGCGCCCGCACGTGGACGTGCTCGCTTGAGCGGTTGCTGCGTGGCGCGGTCGTTGGCTTGGCCTTGCCGCTTGAGCTTGAGTGGAAGCTGCTCGCGCGGCCATATTGCCGTGTGTGTCTAGCCGTGTGTGTCGTGCAGGAAATGTTGCGGGCAGAGGGATTCGTCCAGCCTGGGGTGAATTCAGCTCAAGTTTCGCCGCCCGTCGGCGATAAACCCGGAAGAGTCGGCATGGAGCTGGCTCGGGACCGACAACAAACCGTCATCAAGGAGATGAACGCATGTCCCTCATGATTAACACCAACCTGTCGGCGATGGATGCCAACAGGAACCTCAACGCCACGGAGAGCTCGCTCTCGCAGGCGATGCAGCGCCTTTCCTCGGGTCTGAAGATCAACTCGGCTGCCGACGATGTCGCCGGCTACGCGATCAGCCAGAACCTGGAGGGCCAGGTCAATGGCCTCAATCAGGCCACCCAGAACAGCCAGGACGCCGTTTCGCTTGCGCAGACGGCACAGGGCTCGCTCAACGACGTCGAGCAGATGCTCCAGCGCGTCCGCGAGCTCGCGGTGCAGTATGCCAACGGCACCACGTCGGAATCGGACAAGGAAGCGATCAACTCCGAGGTCACGCAGCTGTCGTCTGAGATTGAACGTGTCGGTGAAACGACTCAGTTCAACGGCATCGACCTGTTGAGCAAAGAAGCGACGATCTCCTTCCAGGTCGGCGCCAACGACGGCGAAGTGATCGGCGTCAAGACCGCGGACCTGAAGACCGCGATCGAAAAAAAGATCGAACTCAAAGGCACCGAACCGATCAAGGGCATCGACGAAGCGATCGACAAGGTGTCGGCGCTGGCAGGCGAATTCGGCGCTGTGCAGGATCGCATCCAGTACACCGAGGCGAACCTGGAAACCTACAGCCAGAACCTGTCCTCAGCCGTGAGCGGCATCACCGACGTCAACATGGCGGCGGAAATGACGAACTTCACGAAGCTGCAGGTTCTCGAGCAGGCTGGCGTATCGGTGCTGGCTCAGGCCAACGCCGAACCGCAGGCTGTTTTGAAGCTCCTGCAGTAGTCGCCAATCATCGAGGGAGCGGCGATCGGAACGGGCGGCCATTGGCCGCCCGTTTTCTTTTAAGTCCCAACCCGCTGCGCCTTAGTCGCTCAACCGTCGTGCGTCGCTGCCGACTACTCGGGTGATGTCCATCGAATCGACGCTCGAGCAGGTCAGCGCGATCAGGCAGGCGCTCAGTGATCCCGCGATGCTCATCGGCTCGCGCTCGGCGCTCACAGGAGGCACCGAAGCTCCCGTGGCGGGGGAAGCACCCGGTGGCGAAGTCGCCCCTGCTCCCGTCGCCGCCGCAGCGGCACAAGCAAGCGCCCCGCCCTCCTTTGCCGCCGCGCTCGCGCAGGCAAGCGCGGGTTATGCGGGTACGTCCGCCGCCGCGGTGCCTCAGTTTGGGTATCCGCAAGCGTCTGGCACCGCCGGTATGGATGGTAGTGCCGGCGTTGTCGGCCTCGCCGGCGCATCGCTGGGCGGCTCTGCCGAAGGGCCCGGCGCGCGCATCGTGGCGGTTGCCGAAAGTCAGCTTGGCCAAACCGAGCAGCCACCGGGCTCCAACGAATCGCCTGCGATCGCACAGTACCGAGCCGCTACCGAAGGAGCTGTACCCGGTGCGCCGTGGTGTGCTTATTTTGCCTCCTGGGTTGCGCGCCAGGCGGGCGAGCCGCTTGGCGTTCAGGGTCAGGGATTGGGCGACGTGTCCGGTATCTGGTCGTGGGCGCAGAGCACCGGACGGGCTATACCCAATGGGCCTGGCGTAGTGCCCAAGCCCGGTGACCTGATCGTATTCGGTGACGAGCACGTCGGCATCGTCCGCGACGTATTGCCGAGCGGTCAGATCCAGACAATTGAGGGCAACTACGAAAACAAGGTTGCTGCCAACGTGCGCAGCCCGACCGAAGCGAGCGGCTACGTGGAAATGAGCTGAGGTCGCTAGCGCGCGGCTGGCCCGCCGACCTGCCGGCGTCGCGCGTCGAGCGCAAGTGCCTCAGCGACCTGTGCTCGCAAGCGTTTCAGCTCACGCTGGCGCCACAGCAATCCAATCCCGAGCAGCGTCACGATGGCGAGACTGAGCAGACCGAGTGCGGCCTCGATGTCAGGTGTCGTGCTACTTGCGGTGACGCCGCGCGATGGCAGCACGATGCCGTGCAGACTCGCGCGCCGTGTCGGGGCGGACGCTGGCGCCGAGGTGTTGCCGACCGAGCGGGTGTAGCGCGCGATCGTCACCATTGTTTCGGGGGAGAGACTGTAAGTGAGGGTGTTTTCGATCCAATAAACCGCGTTGTTTTCATGCCAGGCAACCGTCTTGATGTGTTCGCCGTCGTAGTAGAGGCTGTAGGTACGCGAGCCGATATGCACGCTCTGGCTGGGGTCGCTCAATAGGGGTAGGCCGCTCCAGGTGCTGCCTTGGATGTCGTAGTACTGCCCCAGTTCCCCCTCCTGCGCGACGATCACATACGAGGGATAGCGGCGGTGGCCGTTCGGTCCCAAGATGCCGTAGCGCCGCAATTCGTCTGGAGCCGATTCGGCGGTGACCTTCTGATATTGCGGTGCCTCCAGTGGGAACGGTAGGTGGGGAGCCTGGGCGCGTGCTTCTTCAAGCGTCGATCCCGGTGTGGGGGACAGCAGGTGCACGGCCGAGACGGTCGCGTGGTGACCCTTGACAGAGCGCACGGCGCTGTTGAGCTTGTGCTTGGGGATCGCCGCGGTGCCAGCCAGGAAGGAGTGTGCCGCTTCTTCTAGCTGCTGCGGCGTAGCCGTATCGAAGGTCGGGAGCAGGTTGACATGGAATGGCACCTGGCGCACGGGCTTGCCGGCCGATTCCGCAAGTAGCTCCAGCAACTGCAGCACCTGTTCTTCGCCGTGCAGGTCGGTTTGCACGGCCTTGCCAAGAACCTTCTCGAATTTTTCGCGGTTTTCAAAGAGGGTGGAGCCATATTGCGCCTTGGCGTCCAGTAGGAAGCGCTGGTCGCGTGCGTCGCGGATCAGCGAGGTGCTTTCGTGGCGGTTGGCGACGAATTCGAGCGCCTCCTTGCCGCACAGGCGCTGGTAGCCGGGCTCCAGGTTGATTTCGAAGTACTGTTCGGCGCCCGGTTCGTCGTTGTTGTGGTAGTAGTGCTTGTCGACGGTCATGTACACGCAGCCCATTTCGTCGACCGCGTGTTCGAAGCGTTTGAAGTCGGTGACGAACACGTGATTGACGGTGATGCCGAGCAGACTCTTGATCGTTTCGAGCATCAGCTTGACGCCGCCAGAGGTACCGCCGCCCTCCTCGTAGCCGTAGGTATAGGCGGAGTTGATGCGGTTGGTGATCACTTCGCCGTTGGGCGCGGTAAAGGAGACGCGCAGCTCGCGCGGGATCGAGAGCATCGAGATCGTGGGCTTGCTCGGGTCGACACGCACGAGCAGCATCTCGTTGGAGTGCGGTAGCACGGCTCCTGAGGGATTGCTCTTGGGGGCCTTGCGTTCGTCGTTGCCCACCAGCAGCAGTGTCTCCGGCTGGCCCCTGCTTGTCGGTACGAGCACTTTGGGCGCGACCTTGACCGCCTTATTCTGCCCGAGCGCGGCGACAACGCTCGAAGACCTCGTTGCGAATCAATGCGTAGGTGCCGGCGCCGGCGAACAACACGACGGCGAGCGTGCCGAGCAGGAAGCGTCGCGCGATCCACCAGCCGCGACGTGGCGGCTCGGGGGGCATCGGGCCTGCCGGGAGGGTCGGTCCGGGCGGGGTGCCGCCGGGTGGGGGCAGTGTGGGAAGGGGGCTCGACGCTTGGGACATGATCGGGTGCTCTGCCTTGCCGCTCAGCCGGCTGTTGCGCTTGTGCGCCTCGGCGGGACTCCGCTGTGGCTGGTCCACGCGGGCGCTCGCACGTACTCGCGGATGCCACCATCGGCTCCAGCGCGACCGCCATGCGCTTGGACGCTCGCGCTGCTGATCGTATGCAGCCTAACGATCGGCGGGGTGCTTGGTGCCCGGTTCACACAGCCATGATCTCGCCTCGCTCGGATGGGTGGGCCGTGCCCGGACATCCGGAGGCCCGCACGGCGCGGGCGCTCGCGAGCGCCACGTTCGTCCGCGTGTGTACAGATGGGGGATGGAGTACCGTTTACAATGACGCATGAGCTGGATCGATCCATTTATCGGAAAGGCTGCCGTGGGGCGAGTGGCTTGGCGCTGCTCCCTCTGGCCCCCTCGCGGCGGGCATGTGGCCGCGCCTGTGCGCAGAGGATCGCGCTTGTCGGGCGCCTCGGAGCGGAGTGGTAGCCGTGCCCGGGCGTAAGGAAACCACCGCGGTCGCACCTAGGGATGCGGGTGAGGCACAGGGATGGATGCGCGGTTCCTCGACCTCACTGCGGGGCGGACTGCTGGCGCTGGTGCTCGAGCGCCCCGGCCATGGCTATGAGCTTGCCAATCGGCTCGCCGGTCGGCTTGGCGAGACGTGGGTGATCGTCCGCAAGGACATCTACAGACTGCTCGAAACTCTCGAACACGAAGGGCTGCTGTTGCTCAACGAAGAACGCGAGCCGGGCCAGCGGCGACCGCGCTTGGTGTACCACTCGACAGATCTGACGGCGCTGGCCGTTGCGGAATGGATGCAGACGCTGATCCCCAAGGAGCCGATGCGGGTCGGCATCCGCGCGAAGGTGGCGGTCGCGCGCGAGCAGGACGCGCGGCCCTTGCTGCTGGCTCTGAAGGCCTATGAACGAGAGTGTCTGGGACTCTTGCGGCTTGCTCCAGCGGCTGCGGGTGTGCCTTCGTGGAAGGGTCTGCTGATGGATTGCACGAGCGAGGCTGTGGACGCTCAATTGCGTTGCGAGGTCGAATGGTCCAGACGCACGCGGCGGCGGATCGAGGAGTATCTCGCTCGACGGCGATAGCGTTATGGGCGCGATGACACCTCTGCTGTCCTTTGAGAATGTCAGCAAGCGATACCCCGACGGCCGTCGCGAGGTCGTCGTCCTCGACAGTGTTTCCTTCGAGCTCGACGAGGGTGTATTCATTGGCGTGTGGGGTGCTCGCCGCGCAGGTAAGTCCACGCTGCTGAGGTTGATGGCAGGCATCGAGCAGCCGGACACGGGGCGCGTTTACTTCGCCGGGGAGAGCATGTACGCGATGTCGCTGTCGCGCCGCGAACGATTGCTGCGCGGGGACATCGCGCTGATGGCGAGCGCCAACTGGCATCCCACTTCCCAGGAAACCGTCGTCGATCATGTGACGCTGGCCCTGGGCAATGCGACCCTATCGGTCGGCGAAGCCAAGCGCCGCGCGCGGATCGTGCTGGATCGCGTCGGGATTGGTGCTCACGCCGACGACTTGACGGGCTCGCTGTCGCTGGCCGAGCGGATGCGAGCGATGCTCGCGCAGGCGCTGGTGCGCGAACCGCGCTTGTTGCTCATCGACGAGCCGGCGCTGGTGCCGAGTTTGATCGAACAGGACTCGCTGTACGGTCTGTTGAGGAAACTTGCCCTCGAAGATGGCATGACGCTCGTGGTGGCCTCCGAAGAGATGACGCCGCTGCACGGCGCGGAGGTCGTGATGTCGGTGGGCGACGGGGAGCTGTGCTCGACCGATGAGCGAGGGGCGATCGTTCGTTTTCCTGGCGGCGGTGCGCCTGCTGGCCGTCGCGAGCCGTGAGCGCGCTCGAACTACGCGAGGTCGTCAAGCACTATCTCAGCGGTAGGGAGGTCGTGCGCGCGGTGGACGCCGTGTCGCTAAAGATCGCACCGGGCGAATTCGTGGCGCTGTACGGACCCAGCGGCTCGGGCAAGACGACGCTTTTGATGCTCGCCGTGGGTCTGCTTGCTGCCGATAGTGGCGCCATCTACTTCGACGGCCGTGACATCGCTCGGCTCTCCGAGCGCGAATCCGCACGCTATCGCCTGCGCGACGTTGGTTTTGTGTTCCAGTCCTTTCACCTGGCCGGAGGAGCGAGTGCGCTGGATAACGTCACGACGAAGCTCGTGGGGGACGGGCTCAGCTTGCGCGAGGCGCGACGCCTGGCACGACCTTGGCTCGAGCGGGTGGGCTTGGGCGATCGCGCAGGACAGCTGCCGGGGCGATTGTCGATGGGCGAGCGCCAGCGCGTGGCGATCGCGCGAGCGCTGGTGAATAAACCGCGGCTACTGCTTGCCGACGAGCCGACCGGCAATCTCGACTCCAAGCGCACGCGCGAAATCCTCGCCCTGCTTCGTGAGGTGTGCCACGAGCAGAGTGTTCCCGCACTGCTCGTCACCCACGACGCGGAAGCGATCGGCTTTGTCGATCGCGTGTATACGCTGCGCGACGGGCGGCTCACGGAGGGCTTGGATAGCGAGCTGGCGGCCAGCTCGCTGTGAGCAGGTACATGCCACCCGCGGTGTACGGCATTCGCGTGAGCACTCTGTTTCATCTGTACCTCAGGCGTTTGCGCTTGCACACCGTGCAGGAGGTCTTGGCTGGAAGCGGGGTCGCGGTCGGGGTCGCGCTCGTGCTTGGCGTGCTCTCGGCGAATGCGAGTCTGCTCGGCTCGACCGAACAGGCGATCCATGGGGTCGTCGGCAGCGCGCGTCTTGAGCTCGCGGCGCGCTCGAACAATGGCTTCAGCCAGCGGCTCGCCGAACGTGTGGCGCTGCTTCCGGGTGTGCAGGTTGCGGCTCCTGCGCTGCAGGAGAATGCCGCGATTGTTGGCCCCAAGGGGCGTGTGTCGGTGCGGCTCGTCGGCGTGACCGCGGCCCTTGTATCCCTCAGCGGCGAACTGACGCGCAACTCCGGAGCCGGCCCGTCGCTGATCGGCGGGGGCGTAGGCCTGCCCTCGACGGTGGCGAGCGCGATTGGGGCTCGACCCGAACACGCGGTGAGCGTGCTCGCCGACGGCGAAACACACAGGGTGAACGTGCGCGCGATCCTTGGCCCAGCTACGATCGGCTCGGTCGCGAGTAGCCCGCTTGTCGTGGGATTGTTGGGTGTCGCTCAGCGCCTCGCCGACAGGCCCGGTCGTGTGACGCAGGTGTATGTGCAGCCGCGTACCGGGGAGGATGGACGGGTGGCGCGCGAGCTGCGCGCGCTAGCGGGCGCACATCTGAACGTTGTCGCTGCGGACGACGAACTGACGTTGCTGCACGCGATCGCCAAGCCCAACAATCAGGCGACTGAGATGTTCGCGTTGATCGGGGCAATGGTGGGCTTTCTGCTGACCTTCAACGCAATGCTCTTGACGGTGCCCGAGCGTCGCCGCTACATCGCCGACTTGCGCATGCTGGGGTATGACTGGCGTCAGGCACTGACGATCTTGGGGTTCGAAGCGCTGGCGCTTGGGGTGGTCGCATCGGCGGTTGGCGTGGTGCTCGGATACCTTCTGTCGCACACGCTATTTCACAGCGTGCCGGTGTACCTGGCGTTTGCTTTTCCGGTTGGCAGTCAGCAGACGCTGCAGCTATCGTTGGTGCTGATTGCGATGGCGTGCGGTGTGCTCGCGACGCTGCTCGCGTCGTTGTTGCCGGCTTTCGACATACGACCGGGCCGCCCTCGCGACGCGGTGTTTGCGCAGGCCGCCGACGGCGGTGAGGGAATCTATAAACGAACCGCCACCCGGTTCGGACTGGTAGGGCTATCTCTACTCGCCGTCGTAACGCTGTTGGTTGTGATCGCGCCCGGTTTCACCCTTGTTGGCGGCGCCATGCTTGCGCTTGCGACGCTGTGCCTAATTCCGACGGCGTTCGCGCTGACCGCCCGTGTTCTGCGGCGAGCGAGTGAGAACATATCCAGCAGCTCACTGATCCTTGCTGTCAGGGAACTGCGCACGACTAGTGTGCCCTTGGTCGCGCTCGCCGGGGTGGGTGCGCTTGCGATTTATGGGAGCGTGGCGATCGGCGGAGCCAGGCGCGATCTGCTCGCCGGGCTGAATGCCAACTTTCGCGAATACCTCAGCACTGCGGACCTGTGGGTAACGACAGGCGGCAACGATCTCACCACTAACAGTTTCCGCGCGGGCAACCTGGCGGCGCAGCTCGCGCGCTCTCCGGGGGTAGCGTCGGTGCGCCCCTATCAGGGCGAGCTGATGGATGTCGGCACGCGGCGCATGTGGGTAATAGCCCGCCCGCCGGGCGATCGCACGATCGTGCCTCCCAGCCAGCTCCTGAACGGCAATCTCGCCCATGCGAACACGTTGTTGCGTGGGCGCGGCTGGGCGGCAGTGTCTGTCGGTTTTGCAAGCGAACACCGGTTGCGAGTGGGAAGCTCGTTCGTGTTGCCCACCCCGTCGGGACTGCGGCACTTCGCGGTGGCCGCGATCGTCACGAACGTTGGCTGGCCTCCGGGTGCCGTGATTCTCAGTACCGCCGACTACACGCGCTATTGGCAGACGGTGGAACCGTCTGCGTTGGAGGTTAGCCTGAAGCCTGGCGCGGACGCCCTTATCGGCGAGCGCTCGGTGAGCGCGATAATCGCGTCCCACCCTGGCCTTGGTGTGCAAACGCGTGCGGCGCGCGAAGCGCAGTATGCGGCCAATTCGCGCCAGGCGCTACAGGGTCTAAGCGAGATTTCGACACTGCTCTTGATCGCGGCTGCCGTCGCGGTCGCCTCGGCACTGAGTGCCACGATCTGGCAGCGCCGGCCACTGCTCGCTTCGCTAAAGATCCAGGGCTATGACCGCTATCAGCTGTGGCGCGCGCTGTTGCTGGAGAGTATGGTGGTGCTCGGCTTTGGTTGTGCGATTGGGACGGTGCTCGGCATATATGGGCATGTGCTTGCCAGTCGCTGGCTGACGCTCACGACGGGGTTCTCAGCGCCTTTCTCTCTCGGTGCACCGCAGGTGTTCGTCGATGTTGCGCTGGTGGGCGGCATTGGTCTGATCGTGGTCGCGCTCCCGGGCCTGGCCGCCGCGCGCGTGTCCTCACGCGTCGCTCTTCAGGAGTAAGCGGTCTCCGTGTCCCCGTTATTGTTCTTCAGAATTGACTAGTTTCATGGGCTCGCCCACGCGATGCTGTGCGCGTGGGCGTCCGCGGATTATTTAGTGGGGGAATAGACCCGGCGTTCGTAGCCACTGCGGCACGATACTGGCTGGGTGTGTTTCCGTTTGCGTGCGATGAAATTCACCGCTGGGAGCGGCGCGCTGGCACGATCCCCGACCCGCTGTTGCGCAGGCTCGCGCTGCAAGCGCTGCGGGCCGAGCGCGGCAACCTGGAGGGCGCGGTGGCATACGCGGCCTTCGTGCCGCGCTTATACAGGACCGTGGTGGCGTGCGCGGCGATGGCCTTTCAGGCGGCCTACGACTATGCCGACGCGATCTCTGAGGAGCCGGGCGGCGCCGGGCCGGGCCGTGTGCGCCTCCTGCACCAGGCGCTCTCGATGGCCCTGCGTCCGGGTGTTGCCCATCTCGATTACCACACCGGGCGTGACGACGGCGGTTACCTTAATTGTTTGGTGGACAGGTGCAGGACCTCGCTGCGAGTGTTGCCTTCGTTTCCAAAAGTCGCACGTCAGCTGCAGCGCGCCGCCGCACGTATCGTCACCTATCAAGAGCTGAATCACGGACAGGCGGAAGTTTCTTATAAGGCGTTTGCCGCGTGGGCAACGGTGGAGACGCCGCTGGGCAGCGACCTCAACTGGTGGGAGACGGGCGCCGCTGCGGGCTCCTCGCTGCTCGTGTTCGCGCTGATGGCGCTCGCAGCCGAGCCAATCGTGCGAGCCGACAGCATCGCGGCCCTTGAGAGTGCCTACTTTCCCTGGGTTTGCTCGCTGCACACCCTGCTCGACAGTCTCGTCGACGAGTACGAGGACAGCGCTACCGACCAGCACTCGCTAACCGCTCGCTACTGCTCACGCGAAGAAGCAGCCGGGCGCATGCACACCCTGGCGACGCGCGCGATTCGTCACACAAAAGCCCTCCACCAATCCGACTGCCACACGATGATCGTGGTCGCGATGGTTAGCTTCTATCTGTCTGCGCCACAGGCAAGAGAACCGCACGCCAGGCTTGCGAGCGATCAGGTCCTGCACGCCCTGGGCGAGCACGTGGGCCCCGCGATGCTCGTGTTGCGAGCGCGGCGAGCGGCTACGTGGATGGGGCGGGCGTGGGAGAAGCCACAGGGATGGTCGAGCCGGTCGGCACGGCGCTCTTGACAAGTGACCATATAGGGCGATTATCCCCTAGACGTAGGTAAATCGAGTGTCCGACGGGGTGCTTACGCTGCGGCGCTCTATCCAAATTGGCCCCGGCGCGGCTGTCACCGCCCGGGGCCGTGGCAAGGAAAGGCGGAACCTTCCCATGCAAGACGAGCGTTCTATAGACCCGACGGATGTCCTGCCGGTTAGCGACGAGAGCATCTTCGAGCGACTAACGCGCCCCAACGAACAGCGGCCCTGGTCGGTCGGAGAGCTGGTGCTCGAACTACGCGATTCTATCGGCGTGGAAGACACTCTCACACGCCTGCACGCGGTAGGGTTGATCCATCGCTGTGGGGAGTTCGTGTGGGCTACTCGGGCGGCACTCGCGGCAGACGCAATGGAGTTGTAGACGATAGTCTTCAGGTGCGCAAGAAACCGTCGCCAGCATTCGATAGAGTGGGACAGTCGGATCGTAAGACGCCACAAAGTCGTCTGAACTACTTCCCGAGGAGCCGGAGGCATGGCAAGCGTTCATGACGTAGCCCGATACATCCTGGAGCGGCAAGGCACGATAACTGCTGTGAAGCTCCAAAAGCTAGTTTATTATTCGCAGGCCTGGCATCTCGTTTGGGCCGATAAGCCTCTATTCCCGGAGCGGATTGAGGCCTGGGCAAACGGTCCGGTTTGTCCGGAACTTTACGCTCTACATCGCGGCTTCTATCAGGTCTCGAAGTGGCGCAAGGGGGATAGCGCCAAGCTGACGGCCACTGAGCGTGGCAGCATCGACGCGATCCTAGATAACTACGGGGCCAAGCCTGCATTTTGGCTGAGCGAGCTAAGCCATCAGGAGGATCCCTGGCGAGACGCACGTAACGGTTTGGCACCGGGCGAGCGGGGCAGCCGAGAGATCACCAAGGCCAGCATGGCTGAGTACTACGGCTCTCTCGTTTAGGTGCCAGCCAAGAGGCGGGTTCCCAAACCGGGAACTACCCCGGCTGGCGCGCAGGCACCGATTCCCGGATCGTCGCCAAAGACGCGTAAGCGACCTATACCTGGCGCACCTGTAGCGGCCGATCCGACCCTTGTGTGGGGCCTAAGCATGCTTGACCTCGAAGGCGAGTGGGGATGGAATAGCCTCACGCCAGCTCAGATTGAGTTGCTGCATGACAAGTGCAAGGGCTGGGAGACGATGCGCGCATCAGAGCTTTTCGGCAACGGCGGCAACAAGCTCATCCCACTCGGCAACATCGCCAAGGACGCCCGCGACCGACTCTTAGAAATCGAACTTGATGATCTCGACGGCCTGTGGGAGCTGCGCCTATCTGGCCTTAGGCGAGTTTGGGGTACCAGAGTCGAGCATGTTTTCTACCTCATCTGGTGGGATCCAAAACATACTGTGTGCCCATCGCTCAAGCGCTAGACGGCTAGCGCTGCCGCGTCGGAGCTACCCGTTGCCGAGCACAAGCCGAAGCCTTCCTAGAGGCAGGCCTCTAATGGCGTCTATCAGCCGCTCGACGGTTCCGGCAAGACGACCATCGATGGACCGCTTACTGACTACGATTTCGCGGCTGAACAGGGCTTCCCTGTTCCGGCCCCACCCGCCCATTCCAACAGCGGAGGACCCGAGACTGGGTGATGACAAGCGCATAAGGTAGCCGCTGCATGTGCCCGGTGAGAATCCGGGGCCTGACGGTCGCTGGCGGCGCCTACTAAGACCCGAGCCACCTAACCGATCTCTTAACGAAGGCTAGGTGGCCCGGGAACCGTCTGCTTCTACGTACTGGATGAAGATTAACAGGCCCGCTGGCGGATTGCTAGCGGGTACCATTTTCTGCATGAGCAATCCCAGCCAAGAATCGCCGCAGACGGCGCTAAAGGAAGCGAAGCGGCTCATTGCTGAGGCCGAAAGTCACGAACGTCGGGTCGCGCTTCGGGAGGGGTCTGCACAATTCCTCGATGAGCGCGGCGAGTCTGAGGGGGCGGAGCGTGAGCGCCGTCAGGCGAATGTCGAACGTGATGCTGCGCGTAACGCTTGGGATCGCGCGCACGCGCTTCAAGGGCCTACGCAGGTGACGGGTGCGGGTCTAGAGATACCGATTCCGGCTCGTGAGGACTTCCTGCGCAACCTTGAGACTGTCGCGCCGGCACCGCCGGTGCCGTCAAAGCTCGACGACGGCGGCTCGGTGGAGTAGTTCAGCGAACATCGCCCGGCCGTTGTCGCGGTGGTTGTAACGCCAGACGTACTCGTTTACGTAGGACTGGAGCCACTTGACGGACACGCCGTGGTAGTTCCCGGCGATCCCGTTCTTGATGTTGCCAAAGAACCCCTCGATGGTTTGCGTATGGACATCTCCACTCGCGTAGACACGATCCGTGTGCTTGATCGTGTGGTGCGTCGGGTGGGTGGTGTGTAGGTTGCGATATCCGGCCCACTCGTCGGTGTAGACGGTGGCCTTGGGGTCCACGTGCAGACTTACGGTTTCTAGCGCGCCCTCGCGCGGCGTGACGTAGGCGCGGACCCTACCGCCGCGCTCGACCATCGCCACGATCCCGGTCTTGCGGGCCTTGGCGAACTTCTGCACCTCCGACGGTGACATTCCGCGCGTCATCGACACCTTCGGCTTGCCGCCATAAGCCGTCTCGTCAGCCTCAACGGAGCCTTTGAGCTTCCTAGAATCGTCTTGGGTCATTAGGTGGGTGCGGATCAGGTTGCACATTCGCCACGCGGTCTTGTATCCGACGCCGATCTCGCGCTCGATCGCCTTGGCGGACACTCCGCAGCGAGTACTAGTCATCACATACATCACGTAGAACCAAAGCTGGAGCGACGTAGCGGACCTATGGAAGATCGTCCCGGCCGTAGGGTGGATGTGGTGTCCGCAGGAGTCGCAAGACCAGGAAGGCCGCGACGCGACGCGGTGGAACTTCCGTTCCCGCCTACACTTTGGACAGTGGGCGTGCGCGCCGTCGGGAGAGAATCGCGAGCGCCACAGATGCTCTAGGCATGCGGCGTCGTCGGGGAACTCCCGCGCGAACTCCATGAGCGAGTACTGCGACTCCGACGCTTTCGAGCGCTTCGGTTCGTTGCGGTTGACCTTGGACATAGGCACATCATAGCAAATCTACCTACGTCTAGGGGATAATCGCCCCATATAGTCACCTATCATGGGCGGCTATGGACGAGGTGTTCAAGGCACTGGCCGATCCGACGCGCAGGAGCTTGCTCGATGAGCTGTTCGAGTGCGACGGGCAGACGCTGAGTGCGTTGGAGCAGCGCCTGCCGATGACGCGCTTTGGCGTGATGAAGCACCTGCGGGTGCTCGAGGAGGCCGGTCTTGTGGTTACGCGCAAGCGCGGTCGAGAGAAGCTGCACTTCCTGAATCCCGTCCCGATCCGGCTCGTTCACGACAGGTGGGTGAGCAAGTACGCGGAGCCCTGGGCGGCAGCGCTCGGCGCTATCAAGAAGACGATTGAGGAGGACACAATGGAGAAGGTGTTTGAGATCTACATTAAGACGAACCCCGAGCGGCTATGGGAGGCGATCGTCGATCCGAAGCTGCGGAGCAGGTACAACTTCGGTGTCGGCGTTGAGTCCGACTGGACGGCCGGCTCAAGCTATACGGCAAAACATCCTATGGCGCACGCGCCACTGTGTGCCGGAGAGAACCTGCAGGTCGATCGACCGCACCGGCTGGTGCAGAGCTTCAATGCCCTGTGGGGCGAGGATGTCAAGAGCGAAGCGACCTCAAGGGTCACCTGGGAGATCGAAGCGGTTGGCGACTCATGCCGGTTGACAGTCACGCACGATGAGCTACGCGAGGGTGCAAATGAAGAACTCTACGGTGGCTGGCCGATGATCCTCTCCGGCCTGAAGACGCTGCTCGAGACAGGTGAGTCGTTGACCACGCCGGGCTCGCTGCTCTACACGCAGGGCCCCGAGGCGGACGCATGAGGGGCGGTAGCCCATGCAGTGTGCCGGTGCGTCAGCGCTGCGTTTCGTCGTACCCGTTGCGCTACGTACAACAACCGGACCTCGCCCTCAAACCAGCGAATCGCGAACTGCGCATACCGCCGCTTGCAGACGGTTCTCCACGCCCAGCTTGAGCAGGATGTTGGAGATGTGGTTCTTGACCGTGTAGGGACTAATGAATAGCTCTTGCGCTATTGCTGCGTTGTCCTTGCCGTCGACCACCAGGCGCAGAACCTCCCGCTCCCGTGTAGAGAGGCTGTCGATCGCTGGACCCGCGTCGTTTTGGCGATGGCCGCGCAGTTGGCGCAGGAGCGCCGTCGCCATACGCGGGGAGACCATCGAGTCGCCGATTGCGGCCGCGCGCACGCCTGCGACGATGTCCTCGACTGAGGCGTCCTTGAGCAGGTAGCCGCACGCGCCGGCGAGCACTGCGTCGGTGACGTCGGCCTCCTCCGCGGAGATCGTCAGCACAAGTACCTGCGTCTCTGGTGAGACCGTCGCGATTTGGCGGATCGCTTCGTGGCCGGACATGCGCGGCAAGCTCAGGTCCATTACGACTACATCCGGAGTGTGGCGCTCGATCGTCTGGAGCCCCGACTCGGCGGTGGAGGCTTCTCCGACGACCTCGATTTCCTCCTGCTGAAGCAACTCGCGCAGCCCGGAGCGAAATAGCACGTGGTCATCGATAACGACCACTTTGATTGGCGTAGGCATCGCGCTCGGAGTCTAGAGCGAACGCCCATTTCACGGTCGCTCGTGTTCATGCACTGAACATCACTATGAGTCGGTGGAGCCATTGACCGGCACCACCCCGAGGACGTCTAATTCATGGCAAGCTAAATCAGCCTACATATACGGGTTCGGATTCTTGGAGAGACAGTGGGGGTCTGGAGCGCTCGGATCCGGTCGAGTCCAAGGAAGGAGCAGGCCACCGTGTGCGGGATAATCGGGTATGTCGGCCGTCGGCCGTGTGAGCAGATCCTCTTGCGGGGTCTGGAGCGTTTGGAGTATCGGGGCTATGACTCGGCTGGTATCGCGCTGCAGCGCGACGGCCACATCGAGTCGGTCCGTGCCGTCGGCAACCTCGCCTCGTTGCGGGAGGCGCTTGCTGCGCGTGAGTTGGAGCACGCAGCCGCGACTAGCGTCGATGTAGCAATGGTCGCCGCAGGAGGTGTCGCAACGAAGCGTGCGAGCGTCGCTGTGAGCACCGTGGCTGAGCCCACCACTGGCATCGGCCACACCCGCTGGGCGACGCACGGAGGTGTCACCTGGGAGAACGCCCACCCCCATGCGAGCACCGACGGGAGCATTCAGATCGTGCTCAACGGTATCGTCGAGAACCACCTCGCGCTGCGCGAAGAGTTGAGCGCCCAGGGCGTCGAGTTCAGCTCCGAGACGGACGCCGAGGTGGTCGCGCATGTGCTTGCGAGTCTGTACAGAGGCGACTTGCTGGCGGCGGTGCGGGGCACACTCGAGCGGCTGCACGGCCATTTCGCGTTCGTTGCGATGAGCGCCGAGCACCCCGATCTGTTGATCGGTACGCGGCGGGAGTGCCCGCTGGTCGTCGGCGTTGGCGAGCAAGAGCACTTCGTGGCATCGGCGATCCCCGCGTTCTTGAAGTATGCGCGGCGGGTGCAGGTGCTCAAGGAGGGCGAGATCGCGGTGCTCGAGCCGCACCGTGCACGCGTGCTGGACGCCTCGGGCGTGAGCGTTCCGCTGCGTCCGGTCAACGTGGATTGGGACGACGACGTCGTGGAGAAGGGTGGCTTTGAGACGTTCATGCTCAAGGAGATCCATGAACAGAGCACCGCGGTGGCCGACACACTTGAGGGTTGGCTCGACCGCGATGTGGACTCGCCTGCCATCGGCGTCGAGGAGCGGCGGCTAAACGCGGTTCGTCGCGTCGTGATCGTCGGCTGCGGTACCTCCTATCACGCCGGCCTGGCGGGTCGCATAGCGCTCGAGCGCTGGGCTCGCATACCGGTTGAGGTGGACCTAGCATCGGAGTTTCGCTACCGTGCGCCGCTGCTCGAGCCTGACACGTTGGTGATCGGCATCACTCAGTCGGGGGAGACGGCCGACACGCTCGCGGCAATGCGTCTCGCGCGCGAGTCCGGGGCGAGCGTGCTCGCGTTGACCAATGTGCCCGGCAGTCAGGTCACCCAGGAGGCCGACGGCGTGCTGCTCACGCGCGCCGGCATTGAGATCGGGGTTGCCGCGACCAAGACGTTTGTGGCGCAGGTCGCCGCGCTGTATGGGTTCGCGCTGCGGATGGCACAGCTGCGCGGCACGCTCTCGCCGGCGCGCCTGGAGGAGCTGCACGGCGAGTTCGCCCTGTTGCCCTCGCAGCTCGATGCGGTGCTCGCCTCCGTGCAGCTCCCGGTGCGGTTGCTGGCGGAGCGTCTGGCCGGCTGCGACTTCTTCCTGTTCCTCGGACGCTTGTCTGGCTTGCCGGTGGCGCTTGAGGGTGCGCTGAAGCTCAAGGAGATTTCCTACATCCCCTCCGACGCCTACGCGGCGGGCGAGATGAAGCACGGCCCAATTGCGCTGCTCGGAGCGCAAACGCCGGTTGTGTGCGTCGCGACCGACCTGAGCGTGATGGACAAGATGCTCTCCAACGTCTCGGAGGTCAGGGCGCGCGGTGCGCGCGTGTTCGCGATCGCCACCGAGGGCAGCAAGGAGGTCGCCGAGCACGCCGAGGAGGTCGTCTACGTACCCAAGACAGACGTGCTGCTGCAGACGATCCTCGCGGTCGTGCCCCTGCAGCTACTGGCCTACCACATCGCACGCGAGCGAGCCCTGAACGTGGATCAGCCTCGCAACCTGGCCAAGACCGTCACGGTCGAGTAGGGCGGCCGCTGGAGCGGCTCGGCGCTCGTCTCTGCGCGTTGGGCCGCGCGCTCGTTTGTGAAGTACTTGCTGCGCAGCTTGACAGCTGCGTCGAATCCGTGCCACCATGCACGTTCGTATACGTCCACATCTCGGGGAATGGAGCACGCGCTGAGAGGGTAATGTCCTCTCAGCTTTCGAAACGCGATCCCGCTCCTGCCTCCCCGACCACGCACCAGCTCAAGGAAAGGAATCCTGTGTCGAAGCCGTTTGGTCCCAGTGTGCTGAGCACCGAAGCGGAGCTTTCCCGCTCACCGCTCGCCGACCTCGGCGACGGCCAAGCTCTCGATCCGCTCAATGCCGGCATGACCGTATGGGACGCCGCGGGGCCGCTCACGCCGATCGTGCTGAGCCAGACCGAGCGCAGGTTCAGGTTCCGCGGCCTGCCGCAGGCGGTCGGCGCCGGCCGCCGCTCGCTACGCGAGTGGGAGGAGCACTTCGAGCCGGAGCTGTTCTACGACATCTCGCTGTGCGTCAGCGAGCTGGTCACCAAAAGCGTTCAAAACAGCCGCTCGGCGGCGGTCGAGCAGATCGAGCTCGGCGTGTATCGCGACAAGCGGTTAGTGCGTGCCGAGGTGATGGAGCATCGAGCCGACGTGGCGGCCAGCTTGCCTCCAGCGATGAACAGCGAGGACTGGGGGATGTTCATCGTCGACCGCGTCGCCGACCGTTGGGGCGTGGAGCGCGGCATGGGCACGCTTGTCTGGTGCGAGTTCGATCTCGCGCCCGACGGGCGCTCGCGCAACCAGTACTTGTGAGTCCCGTTTAGTTCATTGCCGGATCGCGGACGAGCTGGTGCTCGTTCTCGGCTATCGCGATCCAACCCGAATCGTTCCTAGACCCGGGATTCTGCCCGGATCGATTGGTTAGGATGTCGGGTGTATGAAGATCCCACGGATCGGTGAGGTGTACTCCGGGGTGAAGGTGGCGTTGATGGCCGACGCGGTGTGGGCGCGTAGGCGTGCTTGAGGTACGCGACCTTGTAAAGCATTATCGGATTGGCGAGGATGACCCGATTCGCGCGGTGGACGGCGTGTCGATGACGGTGCCCGCTGGCGAGTTCGTCGCGCTGTACGGTCCGAGCGGGTCGGGCAAGACGACGCTGCTGGAGCTGGTCGCGGGGTTGCGAAGGCCCGACAGCGGTAGCGTGCGAGTCGCGGGCGTCGAGGTCACGAGCATGTCTCGTCGGGAGGGAGACGAGTACCGACTTCGCCAGCTCGGCGTGATCGGAGCGCCGCACAATTTGCTTCCCGGTGCGAGGGCCATCGACAACGCGTCCTTGAAGCTCTGGCTGTCGAGTAAGCGTGGCGCGAAGCAGGCGATAGCGCCTCTGCTTGAGCAGCTCGGCCTGGGCGAGCGCGCGCGGCACCGGACAGAGCAGCTGTCGATGGGTGAGCGTCAGCGCATCTTGATCGCCAGGGCGCTTGCGCTGGACCCGAAGCTCGTGCTTGCGGACGAGCCGACGGGAAATCTCGATACCCAGCGCACGCTTGAAGTGCTCGGGCTGTTGCGTAATCTGTGCGAGCAGCGGGGAATGGCGCTTGTGCTCGCCACTCACGATCCGCGGGCAGCTGCGTTTGCCCACCAGGTGTATGAGCTTCGCGACGGGCGCCTTACCCCCTATGAGCCTGAGCACATCGGGCTGGGCCACTTCACGCTCGGGGACGCATGAGTATGGCCTTGATGAGCTTCGCCGACCTGCTCTTCCTCTATCGCGCACGTATGGCCGCGCGGGCGACGGTCGTGCAAGAGGCATTTGCGGTGCTCGGCATAGCGGTCGGTGTGGCGCTGTTGTTTGCCTCTCAGGTTGCAAGTACGAGTCTCGTGCAATCCGTGCAGCGACTCACGGCTGAGATCGTGGGCGATACGCAATTCCAGGTCGAGGCTCGGGGGCCGGACGGTTTTGGCGAGGAGTTGCTGTATCGGGTACAGCGTATGCCGGGGGTCGCGCGCGCGTTTCCGGTGCTCGAACAACAGGCGAATATAGTGGGGCCGCGTGGTGTGCGGGCCGTCGACCTACTCGGGGTGGACCCACAGGACATCCACTTGCGCGGCCCGTTGGTGCGTCGCTTCTCCTCCAAGCAACTATCAAAGCTGCACGCGATTGCCCTACCGACACCGATAGCTGGCGCAATCGGTGCGGGCCCTCTGGAAACCGTAAGCCTGCAAATCCGCGGAGGCACCCCGGAGGCCCTGCTTGGTGCGGTCTTGGGCGAGAGCGAAATTGGCGCGTTGGTGCACAGTTCGGTCGCGATAGCCCCTGTTCGCTACGCGCAGCGCCTCGCCGGAATGGCTGGAAGGATCAGCCGGGTTTTTGTGCGTGCCAAGCCCGGACATGAGCGCGAAGTGCACAGCGCGTTGACCGGACTGGCCACTGCCGCAGGGGCGAATGTCGAGCCGGCGAGCTTCGATGCGACGCTGTTTCGGGTCGCGTCGTCCACGGAGAGTCAAGGCGAAAGCGTGTTTTCGGCCATTAGCGCGCTGGTGGGTTTCATGTTTGCGCTCACCGCGATGTTTGTCACCGCTCCCGCTCGACGCAGGTTGATCGAAGATATCCGCCCGCAGGGCGCGACTCGCGGCATGATTGCCCAGATCCTGCTCCTTGATGCCGGGACGATCGGCGTGCTTGGGTGCATCGTTGGTTTTGGGATCGGCGAGTTGTTGTCGGTTTCGGTGTTTCATTCGACGCCGGGGTATCTGACCGCGGCGTTCCCGGTCGGCAACGAACGCGTCGTGAGCTGGCAGAGCGTCGCGCTCGCTTGCGCGGCTGGTATCGTCGCGGCCTGCCTGGGGGTGATCTGGCCACTACGCGACGTACTCGCCCGCGACCCGTATCGGGGCGAGCCGGTGGCGGCGGGCACTTCACATTCCTGGGCGCCCGCCTGTGTTGGGCTTGGGACGGTGTGCTTGGCGATAACAACCACGGTCATCCTGTTTCGTGCCAAGAGCTGGTTTGTCGGAATCGTCATGCTGGCGGTCGCGTTGGCCTGTCTGCTCCCATTGCTGTTCGACGTTTTGGTGAGATGTTTCGACTGCTTGCAAGAGCGCCTTCTGGACGGTGCCGCGAGCGTTCTCGCGGTCACCGAGCTGGGCAACCCACGTACTCGTGTCCGGTCTTTGGCGGTCGCGGCGACCGGCGCGACCGCCGTGTTCGGCGCGGTGTCGGTGGGCGGTGCACAGGTGAACTTGCAGCACGGCCTGCGGGCTTCGGCCAGCGCGATCGATGCTGGTGCGAACGTATGGGTCGCTCCCAGCGGCGAAGCGGGTCTGTTTACGGCTGCGCCGTTCCGCAATGCCAACATTCGCGTGCTCAGAGCCCTCCCTGGCGTGGCCGCGTTGGGTTCCTACCGCGGAAGTTTTCTCAATTGGGGGGATCGCAAGCTGTGGATACGGGCTCCGCCATCGAGCACGCAACAGCCGATTCCGCCGAGCCAGCTAGCGGAAGGAGATCTGGCGATTGCCGACTCGCGAATTCGGGAAGGGGGTTGGGCGGTCCTCTCCCAGTCGCTCGCCGCCGAAAAGCATCTGCGTATCGGTTCAGTGTTTGTGCTGCCGGCGCCGCTGCCTGTGAGACTGCGGGTCGCGGCACTGAGCACGAATCTCGGATGGTCTCCCGGAGCGATCATCCTCAACGCGGGCGATTATCTGCGGGCATGGGGCTCCAGCGAACCGAGCGCCTATGAGATCCGAACAAAGCCCGGGGTGTCGCCGGCGAGCGTGCGGCGCCTCGTTGCACAGGCCCTTGGTCCGCGGACGGGTCTGTCCGTCGAAACCCTCGAAGAACGTCGAGGGCGTCACTATGCGCTGATCGATCAGGGGCTCTCGCACTTCGAGCAGATCAAGCTGTTGATCCTCGTTGCGGGTGCGCTTGCTATCGCTGGGGCGATGGCTTCGATGCTCTGGCAACGTCGCGACCTGATCGCGTTCATGAAGGTAGACGGGTACCGCCGCGGTGTGCTGTGGCGCTGGTTGCTGTGTGAGAGCGCGATCGTGCTTGTCGCCGGCTGCTCGATCGGCGCGCTTTTCGGCCTGTATGGTCAGCTCCTGATCAGCCACGCGCTCGCGACCGTCACCGGCCTACCGGTCGCGCTCGGAGTCGAAGCGTTCATAGCGCTATCGAGCTTCCTGCTTGTCAGCGTAGTCGCGTCGGCGATTGTCGCGATACCCGGATACTTGGCTGTCGGTGTGCCGGCCAGCACGGTTACCCCAGCTTAGGACCGCTAGCGCAAAGACTCTCCGGTCAACCGAAGCGCCGCGTCGCGATCCGTGACCCGCAACTTCCGCAATGCCTCCGAAAGGTGCCGGCGAACGGTAACCGGCGATATCCCCAATCGCTGGGCAATCTGCTTGGTGTTCAAATCCCCGCGAAGCAACTCGAGCACCTCCGACTCGCGCTCGGACAAGGTAACAAGACTCCCATCGGCATCGGCAATGCGCCGCTCTTTGCCATGCCTACGAAACTCGGTGATGAGTCGTGCCGTGAGAACACGCGGCAACGGCGCCTCGCCCTCGAGCACCGCGCTCAAAGCGTACGGCAGCCGAGCTGGGTCGGTGTCCTTGAGCAAATAGCCCCACGCGCCGGCTCGCAAGGCGTCGAACAGGTCGTCGTTGGTATCGGACACGCTCAGCATCACGATTGGCATTCCCGGCAGTGCCTCGGCCAGCTCACCGGCGGCGGCGATGCCGCTTCCGGGCATGTAGACGTCGAGTAGGCACAGGTCGGGACGGTGCTCGAGTGCGGCCTGCACTGCACCGCGGGCATCTACGGCCTCGGCGACGACTTCGAAGTCGCCTTCTTCCAGGGCAAGTCGAACGCCGAGACGCGCGGTGGCGTGGTCGTCGGCCAGCACTATGCGCAGTCGCTCGGCTATGGCAGTGCTACCTCCACTACGGTGCCCGCTCCGGGCGTCGAGGCGATTCGTAGGCTGCCTCCGAGCAGACCGGCTCGCTCTTGCATACTGGTGAGGCCGAGACCGCTGGCGGCGCTGACCGCGGCGGGCACGTCGAAGCCGATCCCGTCGTCTGAGATACGCAGCGAGGGCACGCCACCCTCACCGCCGAAGCTGACCTGAATGCGCTCGGCGGAGCCGTGGCGCACCGCATTGTTGAGTGCCTCGTGCAGGATGCGCAGCAGCGCGTTGCGCCACTCGTCGTCGACGAGTACGTCTTGCTGAAGGTCCAGTTCGATCTCGACCCCGAAGCGCGAACGGAAGGAGTCGGCGGTGCGCTCGATCAGGCGGTCGAGTGGCATCTCCTCGGTGGCGGTGAGCACTGCGATCGTGGTGCGCGAGTCGTGTAGAGCGCGCTCGGCGGCAGAGCGCAGGTGAGCGACGGTGGTGGCGTCCTCGCCGGTGTGGCTGAGGCGCTGGGAGTGGCTGGCGATGAAGGCCAGCTCTTGGGCGAGACCGTCGTGCATGTCGCGTGCCATGCGCCGGCGCTCGTCGACGGCCACGCGCTTGACCAGCTCGCGCTGCAGCGTGCGAAACTCGACCAGGCACCCGTACAGGACTGTCGCAAACGCGATGAGCTTGAGGAAGTCGCCGAGGTGCAGGCGGTCCACGTTCATCGAGGGGGAGATGAAGTAACTGAGCGAGGCAAGCCCAAGCACGGCGACGCCAGCGGCCAGTGCTCCCTCTAGCCGATCGTTGTCGCGTCTCGCATCTCGCGCGAGCGCGATTGCTGCCGCCGCCGCGACGATCGCCAGGCCGATCTGCACGCCTCGGGGCGGTGAGATCGAGTCAATCAATGTCGGTATGGCAGCTAGCGCGAGGTTGACCAGGCCCAGCACAGCCAGCACAATCGCGATCGCAAGGTCGCGACGACTGTGCGTGGAGCGCAATCGTTCGACGAACACGAACGCGGCGAGCAGACCGATCAGGCCGGCGACGGTGTCGATCATCGTTTGCCCGTAGCGACTGTGCAGTACGAGCGCCATGGCAGCCGAATCAATCACGGGCTCGCGGGCGTATCCCTGCCTGTAAAGCTCATGCGACCGTCAAGCATAACCGCGATTCGCGAATTTGGCGTTCAACTGATGAACGCAAGATGAGGCGAGTGGGCCATTGGGCAGGGGGCCTGCAGCGGGGACACTGGTTGCGCCAGGCATGCGCTCTCGCCCTACCCACGTGTGGGGGCTGGTTTCTTGAAAGCTACCGAGTGCGTCGTGTCAGGCTCTCGACAAGGATGACGGGGATATCGAAAGCGGGCCCAATCGGATGACCACACCACGCGCAGCACTACATGTAGCCACCGAGTCCGACGGGGGCGCGAATGGCAAGCTCTCCGATCTGGCTCGCGACGGCGATCCGTTGCGCCGCCTCGAGGCCGAACTTCAGAGTGCCGATCCTGGGCACGCCGATGTTGAGCGTTTGTATGAGAAGACTTGGGCGCTGCTGGAGGAGGCCTGGGGGCTGATGACCGATTGCCTGGTGTTGCGCGATGGCTTGCTGGACGCATGCCGGGAGATCGAGCAGACGATGGATGCCGTTCACGAGCGCCTGCAGGCGCTCTCGCCGGCGACGCTTTCGATCCCCCAAGGGCCGAGCGCGAGCGAACACGACGCGGAGAGCGCTCCGGTCGGGGTGAACGGTTCCAATAGCGCAGCGGCACCCTGATGGCAACACCGCAGACGGCGATCGGTGCAGACGTGGCGGGTGGTGGGCTCGGGCAATCGCGTTTCGAGCCCGACTCCTCGGTGAAGGCAGCTCGTCCTGCTGCTGTGCCGCCTATTCCCGCACCGGCTGTCCCTGTGTTGCACGCCCCCGCTACTCGGACGCCTGCGAAGCCGGCCCCAGACACGCCGACCCCAGACACGCTGGCCCCGGCCACGCTGCGCGCTGTGTCTGCGCCGCTCGCGCGCGGGGTGCGCCGTCCGCGCATCCTGATGACCACTGAGGGTACGTATCCTTACGCAGTCGGCGGGGTCAGCTCGTGGTGCGACCTGGTTATCGGCGGACTGCCCGAGTTCGATTGGCAGATCCTCCCGATCATGGCCGGCGATCGTCGCTTGAGCGCGATCTTTGAGTTGCCGCCCCATGCGAAGCTGGTTGGTCAGATCGAACTATGGTCGGAACGCCTGCCCAGACGGAGGTTGACGGTCCGCCCCGAACGCCGCGCGAAGGAGAGCTTGCCGGCGAAATTGATGCGCGCGCTGATCGGCTGGGAGGGAAGCTATGAGGACCTGCTGGAGGCGCTGCTGTGGTGTCGGCGCAGGCCCGATGCGGTGCGCACCGCTTTTCGCGGCGCGCGCGCCTGGGAGACGTTCATCGCTGCACTCGAAGAGGTGCTGGCCGAACACCATCCCGATGCGGGCGTGGCGCCGAAGCTCGACGCGGTGGAGGCGGCGAGGCTCTACCAGACGGTGTATTGGATCGCGCGCGCGGCGGGGATACCTACCCCAAAGACCGACTTGCTGCACGTGACGGCTGCTGGCTGGGCGGTGATACCGGCGCTTATTCACAAGCGCTTGTATGGAACCGACATGCTGCTGACAGAGCATGGCGTGTATGTGCGCGAGGCCTACCTGGCAGCGGCCCGCAGTCCCTCATCTCAGGGCGAGCGGTTCCTCTCAAGTCGCCTCGCGCGCGGGCTCAGCCGCGCTGCTTATGCCGCCGCGGACTGGGTGGCGCCGGTGACCGAGGCGAACGCGACCTGGGAGCGCGGATTGGGCGTCGCGCCGGAGAAGATCCGCGTTATCCAGAACGGCATCGAGGCGCCCTCAAGCTACACCGATCCGCCGGGCAACCTGAAGATCGTGTCGGTGGGGCGGATTGATCCGCTGAAGGATGTGCAGACGATGCTGCGTGTGGCGGTCGAGGTCGGTCGCCGCGTACCGGGGGCAAAATTCGAGTATTGGGGTCCGCCGACGAAAGGGCAGGAGACATACGCACGCGCGTGCGAAGAGCTTGCGCGCCAGCTCGGTGCCGAGCAGCATTTCAAATTCATGGGCTCGACCAAAGATCCGAACGGGGTGGTGCGCGACGCGGATGTGATGCTGATGACGAGCATCTCCGAGGGTCTGCCGATGTCGATCCTGGAGGCGATGGCCCAGGCGCGACCGGTGGTGGCCACCGCCGTCGGCGGCGTGCCGGAGGTGCTGCGCGGGTGTGGCATCGTGCAGCCCCCGGGCGACGTGCATGCGCTCGCGACGGGTGTCGTGACGTTGCTGCGCAACCCGCAACTCGCCAGGCAATTGGGCCAGCGCGGCTTTGAGCGCGTACACCGCGTGTATACACGCACGGCGTGCGTGGGCGGCTATCGCGACTTGCTCGGTGAGCTCACGAGTGCGGCGATGAGCGCATGAGGCCGATGCCGTTGACAACGATGAGCGGGCGCCAGGCGCCGCTCGGCGGGAGGGCCTAGCGGCGATGGAGCACGAGCCATCCGAGTATGCGACGGGCGTGATCGAGGCGCGGCTAGGGCGCGGCGCGCAGGACGTGCTCGAGGCCGCGGTCGTGCTGGAGGCGTGGGGCGGGATGCGCGCCAACGCCGCTTTGAGTTTGGGATCGAGGGTCGTACCCCCGAAACTACCTAGCTGGACTCCTGGGAGATTCACGACGGAGGAGTCGGGACGTCGCGACAGTGTCCTGACAGAGGCGATCGCCCTCATCCTCGCGATTCTCGCCGTGGCGTCGTGGGCGGGACCGTTGAGCCGTCAGGTCGGAACCTCGGTGCTTGAGCAGGCGATTATCGTGGCGCTGCCGCTGACGCTGGCGCTGCAGTGGGCGATGCGTAGTCGCTACCTCAGCCGTCGCTCAGGCCTGGCTTGCCTGGCACACGATCGAATGGCGGTGGCGGCGCTGGGACTGCTCTGCGTTGAGGCGCCGCTGATGGCGATGCACTCCTTTGGTCCACTCGCAGGTATGTTCGTGGCGATTTGGGTGGGGGGAACGGTGCTGGCGCGCAGGGGTTGGGCGCTGGCGTATGGCGCGTTGTTGGTGGGCGCGGTCATTGGCTTGCGCCAGGACGTCTCGGCCTATCCATTGCTTGAGGGCCTTACGGCGGTGGTGGTGCTTGGCGCTGTAGTCGGGGTGGCGACGGGCGGTGGGCGCTCAGACGAACCGGCGGGGCGAATCGGGCGGGCGCTGTGGGCGGGTGCGATCGGCCTTGCTTTGGGAGGGTTGCTCGTGGGCGATTCGAGCCTTGGCTGGGGTGTGCACGGGGCATTTCCAGCGCTCGCGCTGCTGCCCTCGGTGCTGGGTAGCTTCTGGGGCGGGTACTACCTGTGGAAGTTCTATGACGCGGTGCCGCGCGGGCTGCAGGGCGTCGGGATCGAGCGTGCAAACGAGCGCAACCTGCGTGGTTCGGCGATGGGCATTTTCCTGGGCTCGATGGCGCGCTTGGTGGGCACGACGGTGGTGCTGTCGGCCATCGTCATTGCAATTGGGCAATGGACCTCGGGTACCAACCGACTCAGCCTATTCGTGGGCTTTGGCTGCGTTGCGCTCGTGACGATGCTTGTCAACCTCCTTGAGTCTCTGGCATATGCGCGCTGGGCGTTCTTTGCCTCCTTTGCGGCCGTCTCCACCGAGCTTGTGCTCAGCAAGCTCGTGCTCCCTGGCCACGCAGCGGTGCCAGGCACGGCACTGATCGCGGGTGCCGTGGTGGGCATGATTGTGGCGCTGCCGGCGCTGCTGCGGGTGCTGCTACGCCCGGGGCGAGTGCTCGCCACTAGCCTGTGGATCCAATAGACTCGCCGCTTGGGTGGCGTTTGATGAGCTTGTTTGAACATAGGCGCTTGAGCGGGATTGGCGTGCCTGCGGCACTTGCGCTGCTCGCGCTGCTCGCGACCGTCGTGCTTCCGGGTTGTGGCGAAGGCTCCAGCGGCTCCACGCAGGCGAGTACGCCGGCAAGCTCGATCGCTGCATCAACCGTCACGGTGCAAACAAGCTCCACCGGCGCCGCGAAAACCACGACGAGTTCTTCGAAAGCCACAACGAGCTCCTCATCCGCACCGACGCCCGCGAAAGGCGCGAACACAGCGGCGCCGGACTCGAGCACACATGGTTCGAGCACCGTTACGTCGCCGCCGGCCAGCGGACCCGTGCTGCGTAGCTTCGCGGGGTCGGGCAACACACACCTCGGCACGATCTCGGTGGCGTCGCCAGAGCTGCTGGTGTGGAGTGCGCAGCACACACCGATTCAGATATTCACAACAAATGGGTTCATCCTGGTGAGCGGAAGGACGAGTACCGGGAGCGTGCGGCTGGCGCGCGGAACCTATGCGGGTGTGCGCATAGCCACCCGTGCGGGCTGGTCGGTTCAGCTGCACGCACTCTCCTGATCGGTCACCGGTTGTTCGGGGTTTGGCCCGTCGGAGACGGGTAGTTAACTCTCAATCGTCGGTCATGTGTCCAGGAATCGGCTGGGCGTAACGCTTACGGTGGCCCCCGGTCGAGGACTTGAGGGCTGAACAAGTTGTGGCGCAGCAGGCCACTTAGTCAACGAGGCGCAACGTAACCCACGCTAACGGTTGCGCCTGTCACGGAGGTATCCGATGCTCGCTCGCTCTCATCGAAACGCGACGCTTGCCGCCACGGCGGTCGCGTTGCTGGCGGCAGTTGCCGCTCTCGCCCTGTGTACCGGTGTGGCTTTCGCCCGGTCCAGGCATCACAAGAATCACCATAAAGCAACTTCGCATGCACTTGTGAGTCACGGGAAGGTCGTGACGACGAGTTCCTCGGATGTAAAGGTCGCAGCCAAGACCGGAACGAAAAAAGGCGGCTCGACCGGGGGGTCGAAATCGACCGGTGGAAGTAAAGGCTCTAAAACCTCCAAAGGCTCCAAAGGTTCGAAATCAACGGGTGGGACCAAAGGGATCGAGGGAGCTGGAGGAAGCAAAAATAGTGAAGATCCCGAAGGTACCACTGGCACCGAAGGAAGCAAAGGTAGTGAAGGCGCCGAAGGGGGCACGGGGACCGAAGGCGCAAAAGAAGCTGAAGGTACTGAAGGCAGCACAGGCACGGAAGGAACGAAAGGTACGGAAGGAGCCAAAGGCAGCGAAGGAACCAGCGGCACCTGGTGGAAGCCTGCCGAGCACCTGACCTGGTACTGGCAGCTGCAGGGCACGGTCAACAACAACGAGCCGGTCGAAGCGTATGACATCGATGGTTACGAAAACACTGCGGCCGAGGTTGCAGCGCTGCACGGACTGGGCAAGCACGTGATTTGCTACATCGATGTGGGCACGTGGGAGGAATGGCGCTCAGACGCCAGCGAATTCCCCGCTGCGGTTATCGGAAAGTCAAACGGCTGGCCAGGCGAGAAGTATCTCAACATCGCCGATGCGACTGCTTTCGAGCCGATCATGGTCAAGCGCTTTGAGATGTGTAAGGAAAAGGGTTTCGACGCTGTCGAGCCCGACAACATGGATACATACGAAGAAGGCAGCAAGACGGGATTCACGATCACATCCGCCGAGCAGGCGACCTACGACGAGTGGGTTGCAAACGAGGTGCACTCGCTGGGTATGGCGGTGCTGCAGAAGAACGACGGCGAACAGACCGCTCAGCTGGAGCCCTATTTCGACGGCGCACTGACAGAGCAGTGCAACCAGTACAGCGAATGCAGCAACTTCTCGGCATATCTGAAGGCCGGCAAGCCGGTGCTGAACGCCGAGTACGAACTGTCGACGAGCGCGTTCTGCGCGGCCGACAACGCGGCGGGCATCATGGGTGCACGCTACGACCTCGAACTCGACGGTAAGAGCTTCGAACCCTGCTGGTAGCGATGGTTGGATGGGGGGCAAAGTGCCCCCCATCCGCCTATCTCCCAGAAGACTGCCCCACAGTGGAGTGCTCCGGCGCCATTGTCCGCGTCGGGAGTCGCGTATCGGCTGAGCGCGCGTCCCCACACTGGCGCCGGATCGCTCGGTGCGCGAGATGCGCGGGATCGGCCTATCTGAACTCGCCCTTGCGCCGCTCAAGTTGTCCTGGGGATGTGCGATGCTTGAGCTATGCGCGCACGCCTCCCACGGGTCGTGGGGCTTCTCGCGGGCTTGGCGGCTCTAGCCGCATGCCTTGCGACGGTTAGTCTGCCGGCAATGGCAACGGCGCGATCCGGCCCACGGCTGACGATCGCTCCCGGTGCTGCGCCCGCGGGCAAACGGGTGACGGTCAGGGGCTATGGCTTTCGCCCACGACTGGTGGGCGTAGTGGTGTTTGGTGGGCGCCGCGTTGCCGCATTCCGCGCCGGCGCAAGCGGAGCGTTTGTCGTGAGGTTTGTCGTGCCTGTGGGTCACAGTCGCCGCTTGCGCGTGATCGCCAAGCAGACCGCTCGGAATCGCCGCGGCGCGGTCCATAGCGTCAGTCGGGCGGCCACCGGCTTCGATGTCGTCGCGCCGAGCGCGGAGGCGGCTCCGAACGAACCTGCGCCGACGCCGGTGGCGCCGACACCGCTGGCGCCGATGCTCTCCCTCCCTGCCCTCCCTGCGATCGTTCTTCCGCCTGCAACCCCGCCGGCAGGCTCCGGCGCCAAAGGCTCTGAAGGCAGCAAGGGCACAGAAGGCTCTAAAGGTACGGAAGGAGCTAAAGGATCTGAAGGCTCCGAAGGAACCGAAGGCAGTAAAGGAAGTGAAGGCTCCAAAGGAACCGAAGGCAGCAAAGGCACGGAAGGAGCTAAAGGGTCTGAAGGTTCCAAAGGGACTGAAGAAACCAACGGCACCTGGTGGAAACCAGCGGAGCACCTGACTTGGTACTGGCAACTGCAGGGCACCGTCAATAACGGTGAGCCAGTCGAAGCGTATGACATTGACGGCTTTGACAACACGGCCGCCGAGGTTACGGCGCTGCACGACGAAGGCAAGCACGTCGTCTGCTATGTCGACGTTGGCACCTGGGAGGAATGGCGCTCGGACGCTGGCGAATTCCCCTCCTCGGTGCTTGGCAACTCAAACGGGTGGCCAGGGGAGAAGTATCTGAACATCGCCGATACCAGTGTGCTCGAGCCGATCATGACCAAGCGCTTTGAGATGTGCAAAGAAAAGGGCTTTGACGCTGTCGAGCCTGACAACATGGAAACCTATGCTGAAGGCGGCAGTACGGGTTTCGCGATCACATCCGCCGAGCAGCTGACCTACGACGAGTGGATTGCCGGCGAGGTGCACTCGCTGGGCATGGCGGTGTTGCAGAAGAACGACGGCGAACAGACTGCTCAGCTGGAGCCCTCTTTCGACGGGGCGCTGACCGAGCAGTGCAACCAGTACAGCGAATGCGCGAGCTTCCAGCCCTACCTGAAGGCCGGCAAGCCTGTGTTGAATGCCGAGTACGAACTGGCCACGAGCGCCTTTTGTGCTGCCGACAATACGGCGGGCATCATGGGTGCGCGCTATGACCTCGAACTCGACGGCAAGAGCTTCGAACCCTGCTGGTAAGCGCGCGCGGCCGTTTACGTTCGGCTGAGCCGAGCGCCCCCAGATACCCAAGTCGGTAGCCCGCAAACTCTGGGGTTTCTCAGTGTTCACAGGCTGAACGCAAGATGAGACGCCCGACCCATTGGATATGGGCACCGAGGCGGAGATACTCCATCGCTGATCGGATCACGTTTCCCTGAACGGAATCTAGGAGAATCGTGGCGAACCGAAACTGGCGCTCTGTCAAGGAAGATCGGTGGGTGTGAGATGTCGAGGAAATCGGTCGCCGCAATGGCGACGGTCATATCGGTGATGGCGATGTTTGCGACTGTGACGGCTTCGGCCACAGCGGCGCAGCGCATCGACATGAAGGTATTGCTGCTAGGCACCTCATCGAGTGAGCCCGACTTCCTCTCCTGGCAGGCAGCGCTGCAGCGCGAGGGCGTCCCTTACGAATCGATCGTCACCTCGCCCGGGCACGCAGCGATCACCGCCACCACGCTGGCGGGCGGCACGACCGAAGCCAAGTATCAAGCAGTCATCGTGTCGGTTGGGGGGTTGCCCGAATGCACCGAAACCGGATGCGTCTCGACGCTCTCAACCACCGAATGGAGCGCGCTCGAAGAATATGAGCACACCTTCAACGTGCGCCAGATTACCGGTGACATCTATCCCGGCGCGGGCTACGGTCTGAACAGCCCGACCAGTTCTGGTGCGCTCGACGGCACGACCGGCACGCTTACGAGCGCCGGCAAAACCGTCTTTCCCTACCTCAAAGAATCGATCACGATGGACACCGGCACCTACGGCTACGAGGCAACCCCACTCGCCACGCAAGCCGCCGGTACCAGCTTCGAACCGCTCGTAACCGGTCCTGGCAGCTCGGCGCTCGTCGGGGTGTACACGCACGCCAATGGTGTGCAGGAAATGATCGAGACCTTCAATCAAAATCGGTACCAGCTGCAGGCCGAGCTTTTGCGCCATGGCGCGCTGAACTGGGTCACGCGCGGGGTGTACTTCGGTGACCAGCGCAACTACGTCGAGATGGACATTGACGACACCTTTACGCCCGACGATTCCTGGAACACCGCTACGCACCAGATCAACTACAACGACACCGACGCGCTGCGTATGAACCCAGACGACGTCGAATATGCCGCCAAATGGGAGGCCGAACATGGTGGCTTCCGTATGGAACAGTTGTTCAATGGCGGTGGCAGCGTCGAATACCAGGAAAACCACAGCGGGATGGACCCGGTGCTGGCGAAGTTCCAGGCGACAAACCCCGCAACAGGCAAGCCCTACTCGAGTTCCTTCGGGTGGCTCAGCCACACCTACGACACCCCCTATCTCGACGTGGGCTGCGCCACACAGGACTACATCGAGGCGCAGCTGAACGAGAACAGCAACTGGGCCGCGTCGGTGCCTGGAGCGACACCGGGCACCGGCGGCCTTGGTTTGGCCGAGAGCGCCGAACCGAACACGGCGCTGGGAGCCGAGAATCCGCACGTGTTCGTCCCCGGCAACCACTCCGGCTTTGCCGACCTCGTGCCGGGCAACCCCGCCACGGTCGACGAGCCGGATCTCAATCCTTCGCTAGTCAACGAAAGTGGTGGCACGCTGCCCGCCGGCACGTACGAGTACGCGGTCACAGACCAATTTGAAAACTCCCCCAGCGCCGGCCAGTCGGCTGCGTATGTGACCGAACCGTTGAACGTATCCGCAGGTGGCTCGGTGACGCTCGAATGGCAGGCGATCTGCCACGCCAGCAACTACATCGTCTACCGCGAGGTAGCCGGCAGCAACGAATGGACGCAGATTGGCACCGTCTCCACGCCGCCGTCGGCCACGCTGCCCGACAACAGCTCTGGCGAAGCGGAATCGACGACTAACGTCAAAGGTGGCGGAGAGCTGCAAAAGACATTCCTCGATACCGGTGTCACCGGCACGCCCGAGCCGTCCGGGTGGACGCCGCCCACAACCGAGAACGCGGTCGAGTCGGCGTGGGAGCAGAACCCCTACTTCATCCCGGCACTCGAAGCGGTCGGCATCACTGATGTGGGCGACGACGCCTCCAAGGGCTACCCCAACCCGCCCGCTACCCAGTTTGGCATCGGCGCCACCTACGCGGGCGGCGAATACGCGCCCGGGGAAACGTTCCTGGAGGGCAAAGCGCAGGTCGTGCCGCGCCACCCGATCAACATCTACTACAACGCCTCGACCGAGGCGCAGGAGGTAGATGAGTACAACACGCTGTACTTGCCCCCGTCGCTGGGCGGTGAATGCGTGGCGAGTTCGACCACAACCTGCGAGACGCATCCCGCGAACTTCGCTGAAATCGTAAATAGCGTGGTGTCGGGCATGTTCCAGAACATGATGGGCAACGACGCACGGCCCAGCTATGTCCACCAGACCAATCTGATGGGAGCACCACCAGCCGGCCCTGCCACCACGGGCACGCCCCCAAATACTCCAGAAACAACTGGCGATGGGTTGCTCTACTCGGTGTTGAACCCGCTGCTGGCCGAGTACAACCAATACTTCGCCTCGACCGCGCCCTACGAACAGCTGACGCTGGGAGAGATTGGCAACCTACTCGCCGAGCAGTCGGCCTGGAAGGCGGCGCAAGCAAGCGGTCAGGTGAGCGGTTACATCGAAGCCAACAAGGTCACGATCGTCAACTCGGGCACGACGATCGGCGTGCCGCTGACGGGTGTGCCGAGCGTCGGCTCGTCTTACGGAGGAATCCAGTCGGGTTGGACGAGCGTGAGCGGGACGAGCACGCAGACGGCACCAGTGAGCTGGCCTGAAAACGCGCCTCCCGCCGAAGCCCCGAAGGTCACGAGCAATCCGGCCGCAAAGACAGTGACAGCGGGCGAAAGCGCGACGTTCGCGGCGGCTGCCTCGGGTGTGCCGGCGCCGACGGTGCAGTGGCAGGTGTCCACCAACGGTGGCGTCACGTTCGCCAACGACACGACCGACGCGGGCAATACCACCACCACGCTCACGGTGGCCGCCACGACAGTCGCCGAGAGCGCGCGTGAGTACCGAGCCGTGTTCACCAACACGGCAGGTTCGGCAACCAGCACTGCTGCGACGCTGACGGTCAACGCCAAGTCCGAAGCCCCGAAGGTCACGAGCAATCCGGCTTCGAAGACGGTGATGGCGGGCGAAAGCGCTACGTTCGCGACTGCTGCCTCGGGTGTGCCGGCGCCGACGGTGCAGTGGCAGGTGTCCACCAACGGTGGCGTCACGTTCGCCAACGACACGACCGATGCGGGCAACACGACGGGCACACTCACGGTCGCGGCCACAACCCTCGCCGAGAGCGGTCGCGAGTACCGAGCGGTCTTCAAGAACGCCTCCGGCACCGCCACCAGCACGGCGGCGACGCTGACGGTCAAGGTGCCTGCGCCTGTCCTAACCGGCATCTCGCCAAGTTCCGGCGGCCTGCTGTCGATCGTGACGATCACCGGCAAGAACTTCACGAGCGTTCAAGCCGTGGACTTCGGCTCCCAGCCGACGATCGGCCTGATCCTCTCCAGCACTGAGATCATTGCTCTGGCTCCCTCTGGCAGCGGCACGGTCGACGTGACCGTCAAGACCGCAAGCGGAACAAGCGCAACATCGAGCGCCGATCGCTTCACCTATGTCCGTGGAAAGTAGCCCTTCAGCCCGTCACGCGGGTCTTGCGTTCAGGTGCCTGAACGCAAGATGGGGCACGTGGGCCATTGGTGATCGGGCCCAAAGGGAAGACACTCACGTGAGCATGGAGGCAAGTGGATACGACAAGGCAGGATGCCAGCCAAGCGACGCCAGAAGGCGTCGCGTGGCGCTCGGTCGAATCTTGCGCATGGGTGTGTCCGACGGAGGAAAGTCCTCCTCCAGCGAGATGCTGGCCATGGGTGAGCTGGAGACCGAGCTGGCGCTCCTGCGCGAGGAAAATGCTCGACTGAAGGTCGAGCGTCACCGCCCGGCCGACGCCGGGCGCGTGATCGAGCGCATGCGCTCGATCAGGCAGGATGCTCCAGGAGCACAGCGGGAGGGAGGGACTCCGTCGAGCGCCGATGGGGGGCAAGCGCTAGCGGAGCTTCTCGCTCTACGCGGAGGAATGATGGACGCCTGCCAGGAGGCTCGGCAGGCGATGCAGGGAATACGTGGCCGGTTGGAGACGCTCACGGGTGAGATCCACAGCCGAGCGGACGAGCGGGCAATGTCCGAGCGTCTGGTAGCACCCGCCGCAGAGGCCATGGACGGTGAGCCTGGCAGCTCCGAGGAAGGATCCTCGGAGCTTGCCCAGAGCGTGGCCTGAGCGGTGGTCGCAAGTGTCGATTTGCAAACGGATATGCAATCCAGCGAGAGAGGTTTGACGTGCTGAGAAAACCAACCCTGAAGTCGTTTGCGACGCTGATGTGCGTCGTCTCGATAGCCGCCATCTCGGCTTCGATCGCGCCTGCCCTCGCGGGCGCGACGCAACGCATCGACATGAAGGTGCTGGTGCTCGGAACCTCCTCGACAGACCCAAACCTGCTCTCCTGGCAGGGAGCGCTACAGCGCGAGGGCGTGCCCTACGAAACGATCGTGACCTCCAGCGGGCATGCGCCGATAACGGCCGCGACGCTATCGGACACGATGTCCAATGGCACCCAGGAGGCGAAGTATCAGGCGGTCATCGTGTCAGTCGGTGACCTACCGTATTGCGGTCCGGAAACGTGCGCCTCGACGCTCACTCAGACCGAATGGACGGCGCTCGAAGAGTACGAGCAGACGTTCAACGTGCGCCAGATCACGGGGGATACCTATCCAAGCCCGAGCTATGGCCTCAACTATCCGACGACCTCTGGTGTGCTGGACGGCACGCAGGGAACGCTCACGACCGAAGGCAACACGCTCTTCCCCTACCTGAAGGGGCCCGTCGCGATGGACACCGGGACCTACGGGTATGAGGCTACCCCGCTGACGACGCAGGCAAGTGGCGCAAACTTCGTACCGCTCGTGTCCGGCCCGGGCGAATCGTCGCTTGTCGGCATCTACACGCACGCAAGCGGCGTGCAGGAAATGGTCGAGACCTTTAACCAGAACCAGTACCAGCTGCAGGCCGAGCTTTTGCGCCACGGCGCGCTGAACTGGGTCACGCGCGGGGTGTACTTCGGCGACCAGCGCAACTACTACGAGGCTGACATCGACGACAACTTCCTGTTCGACGACTCGTGGGATACGACTACGCACACGACCAACTACAACCCCGAAGAAGCGATCCGCGAGGGTCCAGCCGACGTCGAATACGCGGCGAAATGGTCTGAAGAACACAAATTCCGGATCGACATGCTGTTCAACGGCGGTGGCAGTGTGGCCTACGCCGAAGATCACAAAACGACGGTCGGAGGTGGCGGTACGACCGGCGAAACCAGCGGCGGTGGCGGCTCCACGACGGGCGAAGACCCGTTGCTGACGGCCTTCCAGAAATACAAGAACTCGTTCGGGTGGATCAGCCATACCTGGGATCACCCCAACATCGATATCAACTGCGCTACGCAGAACTACATCGAAGCCGAGTTCAACGAGAACAACAGCTGGGCCGCGAGCAAGCTTGGGCTGACCGAGAGCGCCGAACCGAGTGCTGCGCTGGGCAACGACAACCCGTCCGTCATCATCACCGGCGAGCACTCTGGCCTGGCGAACTTGCTGCCGGGCAATCCAGGGGTCGTCGATCCTCCTGACCTTGACACAGCGGAAGTGGCGGAAACAACCGGCACATTGCCGGCCGGTAAATACGTGTATGCGGTAACCGACGACTTCTCGAGTGGGGGCGGCCAGTCCACCCCGACAGAGTCGGCACCTGTGACGGTGACCGGCACTGGCGCGGTGACACTGCAGTGGGCTGCAGTTTGCCATGCCGCCGAATTCAAGATTTACCGCGAGCTCGAAGGCTCAAACGAATGGAAGTTGATCGCGTCGGTGCCCGCACCGACCGAAGCACCGCCGAATGGCTGGTTTGGAAACCCGACCAATGGCGCCAAAGAAATCATCAAAACCGAAGTCACCAACGGGGGCGCGCTCGAGCAGACGTTCACTGATACCGGCATCGAAGGCACCCCTGCCGCGGCGCCTCCTACGGCCAACGAAGCGGTTGAGAGCGCTTATCCGCAGAACCCGTTCTTCATCCCCGCACTCGAAGGGGTGGGGATCAAGTACTTCGGGTCTGACGCCTCAAAGGCTTACCCGAACCCAACGATCCCGGGGAGCACAACCCCCACGTATCCAGCAGGCTCCAGCTTCATCGATGGGCCTGCCCGCGCGATCCCGCGCTACCCGACGAACATCTACTACAACGTCTCCACCGAGGCGCAGGAGATCGACGAGTACAACACGCTCTACACGTCTGTCGAAAAAGGTGGCAAGTGCGTGGCCTCGCCGACCAATTCGTGCGAGGAAAAGGCGGCCGATTTCGCGGAAATCGTCAACGACGTGGACACGAACATGTTCCAGCACCTAATGGGTAACGATCCGCGTCCGCACTATTATCACCAACCGAACATCATGGGCACTCCGCCTCCGGGTCCCGCCACAACGGGCACTCCGCCGGCGACCTCCCCAGGCGTGGGCAACGGGCTGTTCTACTCGGTCATGAATCCGATGCTCGAAGAGTATGAAAAGTACTTCAACGTGCCAATCGAACAGCTCACTATGGCGCAGATTGGTGAATTGCTGGCCGAGCAGGAAGCATGGGAGAAGGCCAGCGCAGGTCAGGTCAGTGGGTACATCGAAGGCAATCAGGTGACGGTGCAGAACTCAGGCACGGAAGCTACGAGCATCCCGCTGACCGGCGTGCCCGCGGTTGGGAAAGTGTATGGAGGCACTCAATCGGGTTGGACGAGCGCGGCGAAGGAAGCAACGAGCACGTTTACGGCGGGGACCAGCTGGCCGACGGCTCCGGAACCGATCCAGCAGGAACCGCAGGGTAGCTGGGTCGGGAAAGTTGGTTCGGCTGGGTACCTGCTGGCGGATTGGGATGGGACTCAGGACATCTCGAACATGCCCGGTGTGACGTCCAACCTGGTTGAGGGCAGTCGCTATGAGTGGGCCGGGAACAGCAGCGACGTTCGAGCACTTCAAGGCCCCGACGGTTTGTCACGTGACGCGTCCACCTATTTCAGCGCAAGCCAGATCAAGGTTCAGCTGAGCTTTACCTCCGCCTATAGCGGCAACCTGCACTTGTATGCGGTCGATTGGGACAAACAGAATCGCCGTGAGGCCATTGTCGTCGACGATGGCTCGGGTCCACGCGAAGTTGTCCTCGGCTCGGACTTTAGCCAAGGTGCATGGGTGTCCCTCCCGATCAACGTGTCCGCGGGCGGGACCGTCACAATCCTTGTTAATAAGGTGTCCGGCGTCAACGCGGTGCTGTCTGGAATATTCCTTGGCAACGAAGGTAGTCCTCCGGCCACCACGGGACAGCCACTATCCAAAGGTGGCTGGGTTGGGGGAGTAGGCTCAGCTGGCTACGACCTTGCTGGATGGGATGGGGCGACGGGCGACGCGTCTTACATGCCAAATGTGTCTGTGACCCTCGCGCAGGGCGCCCGCTATCAGTGGGCGGCAAACACAACCGACGCTCGTGCGCTCTCAGATCCAGGAGAGTTCACGCGAAACGCGGCGGCCTACACGGGTAATCCGATACGCATCTTGTTGAATTTCAGTACTGCGTACAGCGGCAATCTGCACTTGTACGCCTTGGATTGGGATAAACAGAACCGGCGCGAGCTCGTCACCGTCAACGGACAGACAGACGTGTTGTCGAGCGACTTTAGTCAGGGCGCGTGGATGTCGTTCCCGATCAGCGTCGCGGCTGGCGGCACCGTAACAATCACAGTCGATAAGACGGCCGGTCTCAATGCCGTACTGTCCGGGATCTTCCTCGGTGATGCCGGATCGCCACCGGCAATTCCAGTGAGTAGCGCGCCTCAAGGTACGTGGAAGGGCGAAGTGGGCTCAGCGGGCTATTTGCTTCCTGACTGGAACGGTACGCAGGACGTATCGAACATGCCCGGAGTAAAAGCGAGTCTCGTGGCTGGTAGTCGGTACGAGTGGGCGGCAAACACAAGCGACGTCCGCGCGCTTGAGGGACCGGATGGTCTGACGCGCGACGCGGCCACTTATACGGCCAACCAGATTCGAGTCTCACTGAACTTTAGCTCCGCGTATACAGGCAATCTGCATTTGTATGCACTGGACTGGGATAAACAGAATCGGCGTGAGATCATTACAGTCAACGGCCAGACGGCTGTGCTGTCGAGCGATTTCAGCCAGGGCGCATGGGTATCGTTCCCGGTCAGCGTTGCCGCTGGTGGCACCGTAACAATTACGGTCGATAAGACAGCGGGCATCAATGCGGTGCTATCGGGTATCTTCCTGGGCGATGCGGGCTCGCCGCCGGCCATGTCTGTGTCGACCGCGCCACAGGGTAGTTGGGTAGGCGCATTTGGGTCGACGGGATACGATCTGGCCGGTTGGGAAGGCACCAGCGACTTGTCGAGTTTGCCTGCCGGCGTATCGTTGAATCTCGCGCAGGGCGCTCGCTATAGGTGGGCCGCCAAAACCGCTGAAGTGCGAGCGTTGCAGGCACCGACGGGGTCGATTCGCAATGCGGCCGCCTATACATACAACGGTCAGATTCGCGCCGTAATCAATTTCACTGAAGCCTTTAGCGGAAACGTTGAGCTGTATGCGTTGGATTGGGATAAACAGGGTCGTCGCGAGCTTGTCACTGTAAACGGCCAGACAGCTGCACTGTCGAGCGATTTCAGCCAGGGTGCGTGGATGTCGTTCCCAGTAAGCGTCGCGGCTGGTGGCACGGTGACGATTACCGTGGACAAGACCGCAGGTATCAACTCAGTTCTGTCCGGTATCTTCCTGAACTGAGCCGTATGTCATGCAGTCTGATGGAGTGGCGCTAACAAGCGTATGCCGAGACATGCCGCGAGCCGCGGCATATCTCGGTAGCCTGGTTGGATTCGCACTACTACTGTTGGTGCTGTTGTGTACTACACCTCAGGTTGCGTCGGCCGCTGGCGCTTGGTGGGTTCCGCCACCCGGATCGACATGGCAGTGGCAGCTGACCACGCCAGTCGACCAGACGGTCGACGCACAGGTGTATGACATCGACCTATTTGAAAACTCAGCATCCGTGGTCTCCTCACTGCGCGCTCAGGGCAGGCGTGTAATCTGCTCGCTCGATGCCGGGACGTGGGAGGGTTGGCGCTCGGATGCGAGCGAGTTCCCAGCATCTGTCTTGGGATCCGCAGACCCGGGTTGGACGAACGAGCGTTGGCTAGACATTCGTCAGCTGTCAGTGCTTGAGCCGATCATGAAGGCTCGCATGGAAATGTGCAAGCAGAAGGGTTTCGACGGTGTTGAAGTGGACAACGTCGATGGCTACGAAAACAACACTGGCTTTCCGTTGACCGCCGCCGAGCAGCTGACTTACAACGAATGGCTTGCGAGCACCGCGCACACGCTTGGCCTATCCATTGGTTTGAAGAACGACACCAAACAGGTTACCCAACTCGAGCCGGACTTCGACTTCTCGGTGGACGAGGAATGCTTCGCTTACTCAGAATGTGGTCTGCTTGCACCGTTTGTAAAAGCTGGCAAGGCTGTTTTCGAGGTCGAGTATTCGCTCGAACCAAGCAAGTTCTGCGCGCAGGCAAACGCGCTCGGTTTTATGGCGATGCGAAAGAACTTGGGGCTTGAAGCCTGGAGCGCGCCGTGCTGGCCGCAAGGTGACTGGGTCGGAGCAAAGGGCTCGGCAGGGTACGACCTAGCGGGTTGGTACGGGTCCAATGATGTGAGCTACATGCCTGACGCCACCGTCACGCTCGTCAAGGGTGCTCGCTACGAGTGGGCCTCGCAGACCACCGATCCCCGGGCCCTCGAAGGCCCGAGTGGATCGACCCGCAGTGCCGCTGCGTACAGCGACGACACGCAGATCGAGCTGCAGCTGCATTTCAGCAAGGCATATAGCGGCGATCTTCATTTGTACACGGTCGATTGGGACAAACAGGGTCGGCGTGAGACGATCACGGTTGACGGCGAAACCGCAGCACTCTCAGGCGACTTCAGCCAGGGTGCGTGGACATCGTTCCCGGTCAGTGTTGCGGCTGGCGCTACGGTTACGATCACGGTCGCCCGGACAGCCGGTATAAACGCAGTGCTATCGGGTATCTTCCTTGGTGACTCAGGGCCGCCACCCGCTATGTCCGCCTCGACGGCTCCGCAAGGTAACTGGGTAGGTACCTACGGCTCGAAGGGTTATGATTTGGCAGGTTGGGAAGGATCTGCGGGCGATCTGCTTAGTTTGCCGGGCGTGTCGTTGAATCTCGTCGAAGGTGCTCGTTATAGATGGGCCACCAAAACCGGCGAAGTACGTGCGCTTCAGGCACCGACCGGCTCAGTGCGTAATGCAGCCGCGTATACCGCCCATCAGATTCGGATTCTGCTCGATTTCTCCGCCGCCTATAGCGGCCCGATTGAGCTGTATGCGGTCGATTGGGATAAACAGGGTCGGCGTGAGACGATCACCGTGGACGGTCAGTTGGCGACATTGTCGAGCGACTTCAGTCAGGGTGCGTGGGTATCGTTCCCGATCACTGTTGCTGCTGGCGGTACGGTTACGATCACGGTCGATAAGACCGCCGGTATCAACGCGGTACTCTCGGGCATCTTCCTGGGGTAGCCAGCCGGTGTGGCGCCCGTGGCACTGGCGTCGGCACTGGTTAACACGTGGGATCCTCAACGGACGGCGATGAGTGACTTTGTCAGCCCCATGAAAGGCTCGCGCTCGATTTTCGAGTCAGGGAAGTAGTGTTGCATTTGGGCTATCCCAATCAGCTCGATGTCGAGTACATACGACAGGGTTTCGTCGCGATTTGCGATGGACCCGTAGTTGCCCATCGGCCATACGCGCGATACGGTCGTCTTTGCCGCCGGCGGGAGATGCTGGAACCAGGGGAACACCCAGTGAGGCTCAATCGGGAAATAGCGATACGGCGTCTGTATCCAGTGATGGTCGCCTGAGCGACGAACGACGTTCGCAAACTGCTCTCGCCGGAAGTGACCGCCAATATGCTCGATCACTGAGTTGGAATACACAAGATCGAAGTGCTCGACCGCGAGTGATGTTGGTGGTTCGCACGCATCTCCGACCACGGAGGTGGCCCAGTCCACTTGTGTATCTTGAGCGGTGAGGTTGAGCAGCACAAGTTCCTTGGGCTGTGCTGGTGCGAGCCGCCAGGAATCGACAGTGCCACCGAGGTCCAACACGCGCATCTCGGCGAGATCGGGAAAGGTACGCCCCAACAGTACCCACCGTTGTGTACGCATCCGTGTGCTGATCGAGCGAGCATCGGATACGTCCCAAATTCGACTCAAGCGTCCCATGATGGTCGATAATAGCTGTGCTTGGAAAGTGCTGTGGGGGTCGTGCCGATTATGATCGCACTACGATTTGAGCCTCGACGTTCGCGTTGCTATGCGTGGGTCGGCGGGCCAGGATGCTCGTGTCGCTGCAAGATGCCGGTCGGTGTTGGGGTGTACGGTGACGATAGCGGCTACATCGGCAAAGCCGAACGTTTCCTCAAGCGATGTGGAGGGTGGGGAGTAGTCACCCGCGGGCGTGGCATGCCTTGGATGACGGCAACATCCAAGCCTGACGACCAATCGGAGACGTCAGACCGTCGCGCCGCGACTCGCCGACGTCAACGCCGGTCGTGCGCTTCTCCGGAACCGGTCGTGAAGGGAAGCAGGCGTGCCACGATCCCTCTTGCGACCAGCCAGCCAAATCGAAAGTTCGTAACGAGATAGCGACGAAACATGCGCCTCGGCTCCTGCAGAAGGCGATATAGCCACTCAAGTCCTAGCCGCTGCCAAGCCCGTGGGGCGCGACGCGTTATACCAGCCACAATGTCGATCGATCCGCCAACGCCCATCGCAAACGGCACATTCAATGTAGGCCCGTGCTCGCCCAACCAGTGCTCCTTGCGCGGCGAACTCATCGCTACGAAGAGGATCTGTGCATTGGACTCGCGTATCGTTGTGGCGATTTGCGCGCTTTCGTCTTCGGCGAAATATCCATCGTGATACCCAGATATGCGTAGATTTTGGTGTTGTTGACGCAGGCGTGCTACGGCGTCCTCGAGCACCTCTTTACGTGCTCCAAGGATATAAATCCCATAGCCTTCGCGTGCGGCAAGTTCGATCAGCCCATGCATAAGGTCGATTCCCGCTACACGCTCAGGCAGTGGGTCTCCCAACAGACGGGAAGCCCACACGACAGACTGGCCGTCGGCGTTTACCAGCGCACAGCGGTTCACGACGTCGCGCATCGTCGGGTCGCCTCGCAGCGTCACCAGCTTGGCGGCATTGATCGACACTTGCTGAGCAAAGCTGCCCTGCTCGATTATTGCCTGACATCGTGCCAGCGTATCTGCCACGTTCAGGCGGTCGATTGCGCAGTCGAGGATGATCGCCCTGTCGCGTGTTTCAACCGCGTCCTGTGCGTCGTTGAGCATGAGCGAAGAGTATCGAACGCTTTGATGAGTCGGAGAACATAGTTTGCCAGGCACGACCGGGTATGATGTCCCTGCTTATGCTGAGGGCGAAAGGCAGCCTATTTGTTGGTGTGACCGTAGAGATGGTCGCGAAACAAGGGGCGACATCTAGATGAGTCGCCAAACGAATGGTCTTGTCTTGGCTCCAGGCGCCGGGGCTACATGGCCGAAGATAAGCGGAGTGGTCATCCTCGTGCTTGTGGCCATTGGGGTTGGAGCGGCCTCCACGACTAGCCAAGGTGTCGAGGTCGTCGGCCTGCTGGTCCTGTTGGCGATGCTAGTTGGGGCCATCGTGTGGTTTGGTCGTGATCCAGTCGGTGTGTTTATCGGAATCTGGCTCATCGAGGTCGCGCAGGCGCCGCTATCAGCGATAGTTGGCTATGACTCGTCTGCCGGCGCCGCGGTCCGCCAGAGTTCGGACGTGATGGTGGTGCTTATTCTAGGACTGGCCATTTGGCGCTCGCTTAGCCGCGATAGACAGACGAGCTTGCTGCGTGTTGTAGTACCGGGTTGTCTGTTGCTATCCTTCGGACTGTTGTCTGCATTTGCAAACCACGCATCAGTCAGCGTCTCGATACAGGGCATGTGGCTTGGCATAAAGTTCTGGACACTTATCGCAATCGCGGCACTGCTCCCCTGGCAGGCACGCGATCCTGATCGTATATACCGTGCCTTGATGTGGAGTGGTCTCGTCGTCGCGTTTTTCGGACTCGTAGAATATTTTGGACACGGTATCGTGGCGAGCACGCTGCACACCAACTCGCCTCAAGCATCGATTGGCAGTTACCGGGCAAACGCGGTGCAATCGATTCTCTCGTTCCCTGGCGAGTTCAGCCTCTTTATGAGCCTGATGGTGGCGGTGTCCGCTGCGCGCTATATGTCGCGCCGACGTCTTGTGGATCTGTCGTTGTTTCTGCTTTTTACAATTTCAGTTTTTCTCTCGCTTCGTCTCAAGGGTGTGCTCTCGGTGGGGGCCGTAATCGTCGTTGTCGCCCTATGTCGTGGGCGCGCAAATCGCTCTAACATTGTGCCTGCCGTGCTCCTCGGCATATTGCTAGGAATTTTTGCTTTCTCATTTGAGGGCACGATCATATCGCGGCAAGTAGAAAGCTATTCATCTAACAGCGGGACGACAGCTCGCGGCGATCTGTACCGGGTGGGGGCAGAGATCGCGAATGACGATTTTCCTCTGGGCGTGGGATTTGGGCGATTCGCGAGCGATACTTCTCGAACTCACTACAGTACTGTGTATGACGACTATGGTTTGAGTGGAATTTATGGGCTAGAGCGGTCGTATCCGAATTACATCGACGACACCACGTGGCCGAGTGTCATGGGCGAGACGGGTTACGTGGGATTCCTTGCCTATATCCTAGGATTGCTATTGCTCGTAGTGATGCTATATCGACGACTTAAGCTGGCTAACCATGAGCTTGCGTGGCTACCATTGGCCGGCCTGTGCGTGATAGCGGTCATGCTAGTGGATTCGCTAGGAGATCCTACGTTCTTTGAGTGGAGAGCTGTAACACTGGCTGCTTTGGTTATCGGGCCAGCGCTTGTGCTCAATCGACTACAGAAGAAAGAAGAATCGGACGGTCCTGGACAGCTCAATGATGTTGTCGCTTCGGCGGGACCTTAGAGCGCCTAACAGAATGAGTTTTGGAGTTGTTGGTGGCAGATGAGGGCGCAGCCGATTGTGAGGAAGGCTTCGTGGATGTCGGCGCGTCTGTCATAGCGACGCTCGAGGCGACGGTGTTGGTGCAGCCAGGAGATCGTGCGCTCGATCACCCAGCGTTCTTTGCCGAGCCCCGACCCGTTGGGGGTATTGCGTTTGGCGATTCTGGGCGTGATGCCCCTTGCGCGGAGCGCCTCGCGGTGCTTGCGGCTGTCATATGCCCGGTCGGCGAGCAGCGCCTTTGGCCTGAACTTGCCGTGAACGCCGGTTGGCGGGACCCGATCCACGAGCGGGATGAGCTCGGTTATGTCGTGGCGGTTACCGGCGGTGAGAGTCGCAGCCAAAGGGGTTCCCTGACCGTCGCAGATCACGTGGTGCTTGGAGCCCGGCCTGCGGCGATCGACGGGCGAGGGGCCTGTCTTTTCGCCCCCCCTTTTGCTCGCACGTGCGAGCTGTCCACGACCGCCCTTGACCAGTCCAACGCTCCCGCGTCTTGCAGTTCGTCTAGGAGCACCTGGTGCAAGCGCTCCCAAACCCCCGCTTCGTTCCAGTCCCGTAAGCGCCGCCAGCACGTCATCCCCGACCCACAGCCCATCTCTTGCGGCAGATCCTCCCACGGAATGCCCGTCTTGAGAACGAACAGGATGCCCGTCAGGGCCTGCCGATCCGGCACCCGCTTGCGCCCTGGATACCGATACCGACGCTCCACACGCGGCAACAAAGGCTCAATACGAGCCCACAACCCATCACTGACCAAAGGTTTCGCCATGGACACCGTCTACGACAACAGCATCCCAAAACCTCTTTTTGTTAGGCGCCCTTAGTTCTGCGTCCTATCTACCCGTACTTCCGAATATATGTCCGCGACGATTGCGGCTATGCGCTGATTGGCATAACGTCCGATTCTGGCGCGCCCGTTTGATCGAGACGGAGTCTTCAATAGCTGCAGCAATCCCGTCGCAAGTGCTGCGGCGTCGGCATCTGCGATAAACGACGGCTCGACACCTTCCAGTTGCTCTCGCACATCGCCGACTGGCACAGTTATCACAGGAAGGTCACATGCCATGGCCTCCTTCACGACGGTTGGCGAGCCCTCTACGTATGAGGTTAGGATCATCGCGTCGGCAGCATTCATAAACAGCGCGACTTCGTCGTGGTCACGTCCATAAACGGGGAGCAACTCTGCGTCTGGCAACTGATGACGCGCAAGCGCCATCGCCGACGCCGCCAACTCAAAACGCTTGCGCTTGAGGCCTGGGTCACCGACAAATATGACGATGGGCGCTGAATGGTCGAGTCCCAGCTCTGAGCGAGCGCGCTCGCGTGACACACGCTCGAAGCGGGTGGGGTCGATACCCATCGCAGCCACGGTGGCACGGGGAGCTTTGAGCACCTCCTGCATACCCAAAGAAACCACGATTGCGTGGTCTATCCGACGAGCGAGTAGCTTCGAGAGTTGTTTCTCGACGATCCCAAAGATACGTCTGTAAGGGCCGGCAAACGAGCGGCCTAGGACGTCTGATCCGTGGAACGTAACAACTGTCGGTAGCGCACGTTGGGTAGCCGCGACGATTCCGGTGAAACCATAATGTGCGTGAACAACGTCATAGTCGTTGCTTGCGAGCCGAGACTTCATAGCGCGCCAGAGGCGGATGTAGGGCACTATGCCGTGGCCGTCGGTGATGTAAAGCACGTCGCAGTCAACGTCGAGGGATTCGAGTGCGCTCACTTGATCTCTGACCCAGGTGCCCGAGTGTGGGTTTTCGGGCGTGGGCCAGACGCGTGTGAGTATGAGAACCCTCATGACAGTCTCGCCTCCCTGGCGCGGAGCCGCACGATCACCGCGCCCGTTGCCATGATCAGGCCGGCCGCTAGAGCTGCGTACGGCTCCACCAGACCAATCCCACCCACTCCCATAAGTAGAAGTCCTCCGACGAAGTCGTCAAAACGGACGTTGAGCCTAACTATAGAAATAATGGCTAGGGCCAGTCCATTCAGCGCAATCCCCAAGGCGCACCCCAAAAGGATTCCAGAAGCTCCATCAGCAGCACCTCCGGCGCAGGCCATTGCCACCGTCAGCACGAACCCTGGGATCGCGACTGCAGCCGTAATACGTACGTGGCCCGATCCTGCGAGCGCGTTGCCGATCGGCATGCCAGCAACCATCGGCCCGAGCCCGAGCAGCAGGACGGCGAATGCTGGTGCAAGTGCCCCATAAGACGGGCCGTATAGAGTCGTCACGATAAAGTGCGATGCGATTATCCCTACGACGATGGGGATCATGGCGCCGGTAAAGGTCATGCGCAAGGTGGGGCTCAAATCGCCGGTCTCGTGTGGCCCGCGGACGCGCGCATACGTGGCAAACGTAAGGATCGACGCTGCCTGCGGAATAAGGAGGAGTGGCGTGATTAGGGCCAGCAGGGCGGAGACGTGGCCCGAGGCGACAGTGCCGACGACGACGCCGGTGGCCGCCACGATTGCCGGAAAGCGTGCGACACTGGCGTACGTACCCAACATCGCAAAGCCAGCATAGTTCAAGAGAGGCTTGTCCACTCTGACTTTCGATGGAATGGCGACGCGGCGCGAGATAAGGCGGATAGCTACGCCGACGAAGCAGCCGTAGGCCAGGGCAAAAGACGCGACAGCCCAGCTTGAAGCGGTGACGAGCAGGATCGCGAGAATAACGTAGAACAGTGCGTCGGTCGCGAACTCCAGCTTGGCGTAGGTCTCGATGCGATTGAGCACAAACAGGAACGACTTGAGACCAAAGTAGATTGGATAGATCACGGCGACTGCGCACCCGGCGATCAGTGATGTGGCCGAAACGGGAGCAAGCCCAGCAAGAGCGAGTAGCGGGTACGCAAGTGCACACGCGATGGACGAGAAGCAAAGCAAGGGGATGCCGCCGTGCGCGCGTGACCACCGCTTCTCATCGCCCTCTCCCTGGCCGGAATGACGCATCAAGGCAGGTGCCATGCCTGCCATCGTTAGCTGTGCAACGAGCATTGCGACCGAAAACTCGCGAGCTACTTCGCCAAAGTCGACAGCACTCAAAGTCCGGGCCGCTGCGACGTTGAATAGGAGAGTCGTCGCCCCGCTGCTCGCGATGGCGACGGCAGTTATCGTGAGTCGTCGTACTTGTAGGCGGTCCATAGCGTAGGCGGCTCAAGCCCCCGAACGCTGCGCCGTGTCACGAAGTAACGGTGATGACAAACGGTGGCGTGACCTCGTATGCTGTCCCATGTCTGTCCCTATCGGTCGCGTCATAGTCATAGCGTTAGTCTGCTATCAAGCTAGGTTGGATCGTGCTTCGGGTGTCTTGGTCCCGCGATCCCGCGCCGCTATGTACCAACCAAGCATTATTTGGATGCTGAGGCTGGTTCTTGCCCGCCGTCGACCCCCGTCATAGAGGCACAGATGACGTCTGCCACTCTCGTCGCAGCGTGGCCGTCCCAAAGTGCCGGAGCCGTGACGGTGGTCATAGGACGACCGAGGTAGCTAGGAATCTCGGCTATGCGCGCTGGGGCGAGACCGAGCATGGTATTCGTTCCTGCCCGCACCGTGACCGGACGCTCGGTATTGTCGCGCAGCGTAAAGCAGGGGACGCCGAGGTACGTTGTCTCCTCTTGTACGCCGCCGGAGTCGGTGAGCACAGCGCGGGCGTCTGCCTCAAGTGAGAGGAACTCCAAATAGGACACCGGCTCGGTAAGCACAATGCCCGCTGCGGGCTCGAGGCCCATTTGTTCCATCGTCTTGCGTGTGCGTGGGTGCACCGGGAACAGCACAGGCAGTTCGCGACTCAACTCGCCGAGTCGGGCTATCACGTCGGCAAGCAATGGGCCATCGACTAGCGCTGGTCGATGGAGCGTAACGAGCAGGTAGTCGTTTGGTTGCACGCCAAGTTTCACGGAGACATGGGCGTCCCGAAAGCGGTCGTCCATCGCCACAAGCGAGTCGATCATTGTGTTGCCGACGAAGTGCATGCGCGCATCTGCGATGCCCTCCGCCCGAAGATTCTCGATGGCCTCCTCGGAGTGCAGGAAGAGATATTGCGAGAACTCGTCAGCCACGATTCGATTGATCTCCTCGGGCATCGTCCGATCGAAGGAACGTAGACCCGACTCGATATGCGCCACAGATATGCCCAGCTTGACGGCCACAAGCGTGGCTGCCAGCGTCGAGTTGACGTCGCCCGGGACGATCACGAGATCCGGGCGCTCTTCCTGCAGTACGGGCTCGATACGCTCCATGACGCGAGCGGTTTGCACAGCGTGGCTGGCCGAGCCGACGTCTAGCATGTGGTCAGGCGCGGGCACTCCCAACTCTTCGAGAAAGATGTCGGACATCAGACGGTCGTAGTGCTGCCCCGTGTGGATGAGGGTGTGACGGGCGCCCGGAGCTCGGTTGCGCATCTCAGAGATGACCGGCGCCATCTTTACGAAGTTCGGTCGAGCGCCGACCACATAGGCGATCCGCATGGCAAACGCAGACTAGCGGGTGTGCGCTGACAGCGGCTTTGCCGTATCCTTAGGCACCGATATGGGTGCTTTATGTGTCCGAGGATACGTGCTCTACTATTCCGAGCTTCGAAACGTTCTGTGAGTAGTCCGTAGTCCGCGAGCTGGCGACCCCTGTCCTGGACTCACGGATGTGGCAGGAGAGGCAATCAATGGATGTTGAGCAGTCAAATCTAGGTATAGAGCAGATTCTAAGCGTCCTACGTAGGCGTGCGACCTGGATTGTGCTCTGCCTTGTAGTTGCTACCGGCGCCGCCTACGGCTTCTCCAAGCTTGAGACGAAGAAGTACACGGCGACGGCATCGCTGGTTTTCAACAACAATCAGCTGGGCCAACAGGTGGCTGGGCTGCCAGTGGCGAGTAGCAACAACCAGATCGCCGAGGAGAACACGAATCTCAAGCTTGTCGAGCTTGGCGATATGGCGGGGAAGACAGCCGATCTGCTTGGCCAGGGGTTGACCAAGACGTCGGTCAACGAAGCGCTCACCGTGAGTTCTCAGGGCGAATCGAACATCGTGGATATTGCGGCGACAGCTACGTCGCCGACATTGGCTGCAGATATCGCGAACACGTACGCAACCGAGTTTGTGACTGAGCAACAGAACAGCAACCACGCGTACTATGCGTCGGCGCTGGCGCTCGTCAACAAGCAGCTGGCGGCGCTTTCGCCCAGGGAAAAGGCCGGTACCGCAGGACTCGCCTTGCAGGATCGAGCCGAGTCGCTCGGGGTGCTCGCGGAACTTCGCAATGGCAATGTGCAGGTGGCGCAGGCGGCAACTGTGCCGACGTCGCCGTCTTCGCCCAAGACTGCGAGGAATACAGCGATAGGCGCTGTGCTCGGCCTATTGCTCGGCCTGGCCGTGGCGTTTCTGCTCGAGCGCTTCGATCGTCGGATCCGCGAACCGAAGGACCTCGAGGCGGTCTATGGTCTGCCGCTTCTGGGCGTGGTGCCCGAGAGCCCAGCCCTTGCCCGTACGACGCGCAAAGGGGAGTCTGGGGGAGCCCTGATGCCCAACGAGGCGGAGGCGTTCCATCTGATTAGAGCGCATCTGCGCTATTTCAACGTAGACAAGGAGCTACGCACCCTCCTAGTGGCGTCGGCCGCTCCCGGCGACGGTAAGACGACTGTCGCCAGGCACTTGGCAAGTGCGGCGGCGCGAATGGGTTCGCGGGTACTCCTCGTCGAGGCAGACCTTCGCCGTCCCACGGTTGCGCTGCAGCTAGATGTACCGTCGGGCCCGGGTCTTGCAGACGTCTTGATCGGCGCAATTTCGATGCACGATGCGATCCAGACGGTAGCTCTCGAGCAGCCGTCTGGCGAAGGAAAGGGCGGCCGCACGCTCGACGTGCTCGTCGCGGGCGCCGCCTTGCCGCCCAATCCGGGCGAGTTGATCGAGAGTCGGGCAATGGAGGTATTGCTCGAGAATGTCAAGTCGATGTATGACCTAGTTGTGATCGATACGCCTCCTCTGACCGCAGTATCGGACGCGTTTCCTTTGCTTCGCAAGGTCGATGGCGTGGTCATCGTAGGTCGTGTCGGTCGCAACCGTCGCGATGTCGCCGAGCGCTTGCACCATACGCTCGCGGGTGCTGGCGCGCCCCTGCTTGGTGTGATCGCCAACGGCTTCAAGGCGACCGGTGGCAGCTACGGGTATTCGTACGACTACTCTTACGTACCAAGTAAGGATGCCGTGGTTAAGCCTCTCGCCGAGTCCACATCGACCAATGGCACCGTGTCCTCCTCGCCCGAGACTGACGTGCCGGCGTCCAAGCTATGACAAATCGCATCCGATCTGCCGGATGAACCGCGTCGCTCGCGACTATCAGGGAGCCGAGGGCGAGCAGTATTACGCTTACCAGTCGGACGCCAACTCCGCGCGCAAGCAGTTTGAGACCTGGAAGTTCGAAAAATACATAGCACCCACGGACACAGTTGTGGATTTTGGGTGCGGCGCCGGACTGATGCTCAAGTATTTGACGGCAGCCGAGAAGCTCGGTATCGAGGTGAACCTCGCTGCCAGCGCGGACGCGGCGCGTAACGGTATTGAGACCGTAAGCTCGGCTAGTGATATCTCCGACGAATTTGCAGACGTTGTTATCTCCAATCACGCTCTAGAGCACACGATCCGCCCGGTAGACGAACTGGAAGCCCTAAAGCGCATCCTCAAGTCGACAGGCAAGCTCATCATCTGTGTGCCATTCGACGACTGGCGAATGCACCGGAGATTCAAGGTCGATACGCAGGAGCCAAATCATCATCTATACACATGGTCACCTCTCTTGTTGCGCAACCTACTCAACGAGGCTGGATACACGGTGCATGAGTCTCGGATCGTACGGTTTACCTGGCCGCCCTTCACTACTCGAGTTGGGAAACTGGGGGTCGGCATATTCCGCCTAACCGGTGCTGTCGCGGCATTCGCCCGCCAAAGTAGGCAGGTCATTGCGGTCGCGACGCCCGCCTAAACAAACGTAGCTCGCGGACCGAACCAGTCGGTAGCCCTTGAGTAGTGTGTCTGACGATGCAAAGATGGGGCATACGCTCAACATGCTAGTGGTGGGCACGACTCCTGTATGCCTGCGCAGATGCGCGCCAAAACAACCCATTCTGCGCCGCACGCCGAGTTGCTTTGCCGCTCAAGTTCAGATCGGCTGTTCACTTCATGAACGCCAATATGAGCCATATGGCGGATAGTTTGAACGATATAGACGATAGTACGGTGGGTTTGCGCGGTCGCTAGTGCGCTAACCATGCCTTGAACGGAGTCTGGGATGAATACACGTACCGTCAATCGCGGCTTCATCGGTAGGACACTGTTCCTCGCGATCGTAGCGCTCTGTCTTCTGGTTCCGAGTGCAGCGTTCGCGAGCGAACCGGCTTTCACGCCTGCTCCCGGTTCGCCGCTTGCCTCCGCGATCGGTGGACGCTCGAGCATCGCCTTTAGTCCCGGCGGTGGGCTACTTGCCTCGGGTACCAGCATGTTCTCGGTGGGGGCGACAGGTACGCTCACGCCCGTTGGCGGCGTTGCGCCCGACCCCTACGCCGGTGCGGTTGCGTTCAGTCCCAGTGGAGCGCTTCTTGCCGCGGCCGATGAAGAAGGCAGCACGCCCGGCGGCGGCCACACCGTCTCGATGTTCTCAGTTGGCTCCTCTGGTGCGCTGACCGCGGTATCCGGTTCGCCGTTTCCGGTTGGCTACAAGCCCACGTCAGTCTCCTTCAGTCCCAGTGGCAGTCTGCTCGCGGTTACCGCCGGTCCGTTGAGCGGGCCCGGCACCGATGGTCCCGATGAGCTGTACGTGTTCGATGTGAGTTCCTCCGGCGAACTCACGCCCGCTTCCGGCTCGCCCTACAGCGTTAGTGCCAGTCAGGTTGTGTTTAGTCCGGCGGGCGGACTACTCGCCGCGGTCAGCGTTGGCAGTGGAGTGACGATGTTCTCGGTTAGTGGCTCGGGTGCGCTCAGTAAGGTGTCGGGCTCGCCATTCGATGCGTTCGGCGCCGCGCCGAGCGCGGCCGCGTTCTCCTCCGCTGGCAACTACCTGGCGACTTCCAATTTCAGCGGTGGAGTCACGATGTACTCAGTCGGTGCCTCCGGGACCCTCACTCCGGTTGGGAGTGGTCCGTTCGATCCGAAACTAGAGAGCAACACGGTCGCGTTCGGTCCGGGTGGCAATACCGTTGCGGCCACCCAGAACGACGGGCAGGGAGTAACGGCGTTCTCGGTCGGCGCGGGCGGCGCGCTCACCGTCCTTTCGGGCTCGCCGTTTGCAACCTCAGCGCCTGCCACGAGCGTTGCGTTCAGCTCGACTGGGCTGCTCGCCACTCAGAATCTCGGCACTGAACTTACGATGCTTGTGCCGTCCTCGACGTCCAGCGCGACGAGCTGGGTGGGCGCCTTCGGCAAAGACGGCTATGACCTCGCGGGTTGGAGCGGACAGAGCGACCTCAGCGACATGCCTGGCGTATCCGTCACGCTTGTGAAAGGTGTCCGCTATGTATGGGCAACCAACACCAGCGACACACGCGCGCTTCCGAGCCCTGATGGGTTGGAGCGCACAGCTGCGACTTATACCGATCCCAGCCAGATCCAGGTCAAGCTGGGCTTCAAAGCTGCCTACACCGGCAACCTGCGCCTCTACGCGGTGGACTGGGATTCGAAGGGTCGCGAGGAGGAAGTCTCGGTCGGCGGACATTCTGTCGTGTTCAGCGGCCAAAACTGGGGCGCATTCTCTCGTGGCGAGTGGGCGATCTTCCCGATCAGCGTCGCCGCGGGCGAAAGTATCACGATCACCGTCACCCGCGATGCCGGCGTCAACGCGGTCCTCTCGGGCATTTTCCTCGGCGACGAAGGCCCGCCACCGGCGGTGTCGTCGAGCAGCGCCCCGCAGGGCAATTGGGTTGGAGTGTATGGATCGGCCGGCTATCTGTTGCCAGACTGGAGCGGCACTCAGGATCTCTCCGACCTGCCTGGCGCGACTGCGACCCTGGAACAGGGCAGCCGCTACAGGTGGGTATCGAACACCACCGATGTGCGCGCGCTAAGCGACCCGGGCAGTAGCACACGGGTTGCTGCCGCCTATACCGACAAAAGTCAGATTCGCCTGCAGTTGAGCTTCAAAGCTGCCTACACCGGAAGCCTGGAGCTATATGCGCTCGATTGGGATAAACAGGGCAGGCGCGAGACGATCACGGTGAACGGCGAAACCGCTCTCCTGTCGAGCGACTTCAGTCAGGGCGCGTGGGTGTCATTCCCGATCAGTGTGCCTGCTGGCGGCACCGTGTCGATCGTGGTCAACCGCACCGCTGGCATCAACGCCGTGCTCTCGGGGATCTTCCTCGGCGGTGCGGGCTCGCCGCCGTCAACGCCCGTCAGCAAGGCACCTCAGGGCAACTGGGTCGGAGCCTATGGTTCGGCTGGCTACGCGCTGGCCGCGTGGGGTGGCACCTCAGACCTACTCTCGCTGCCAAGCGCGACCCTTAGCCTGGAATCAGGCGGTCGTTACCGGTGGGCGGCGTCTACCGCGGACATCCGCGCGCTCCAGAACCCCGGAGCCAGCACTCGCGTGGCCGCAGCGTATTCAAGCCCTACCCAGATCCTTGTGAAACTCGCCTTCACCAGCGCCTACACCGGCAACATCGAGCTATACGCGTTGGACTGGGATAAACAGGGCAGGCGCGAGACAGCCACCGTAGACGGTCAAACCGCGTTGCTGTCCAGCGACTTCAGCGAAGGTGCATGGATGTCCTTCCCCGTATCCGTTGCGGCCGGAGAAACCGTGCAGATCGCCGTTGACCGCACCGCCGGTATCAACGCTGTGCTCTCGGGTATTTTCCTGAACTGATCCGTCGCGTCGGCTGGGTCCCTCGGCGCGGTTGAATTGCGTTCGGCCTGTGTGGGGGGCCCAGAACACCTCGCTCACAATGAGATGTTATCTGATCTGATAACATACGGTTGTGAAGCCGTCGCTCGAAGACGTGCTGGAGAAGGCCGCCCAGCTGCAGGAGGCGGTCCCTGGAGCTGTGCTTGTGGGAGGTTCCGCGGCGGCGCTCTACGCCCACCACCGGCAGTCGTTCGATCACGACCATGTTGTCGCGGACCTCGCCGAGCGCTTCGACACGATCCTCGAGAACTTGGAGGCGCTTGGGGACTGGTCGATGACTCGGTCTCAGCCGGGGAAGATCGTGCTCGGCGAACTCGGAGGCATCGAGACAGGGGTTCGTCAGCTGCTTCGCGGCCGACCCCTTGAGAGCACGCAAGTAGAAGTGCGGGGCAAGTCGCTGGTGGTGCCCACCCTTGCGGAGATCCTGCGAATCAAGGCGTGGCTTGCCCTTAGCCGCAACCAAACTCGCGACTACCTCGACATCGCGGCTCTTGCCGACCGCATGGGACTCCAGCAAGCAGTCTTGGTACTGAACGACATCGATGACTATTACGCCGACATCAACCAACGGCCGGAGGCCGTCTCCACACAGCTCGTCAAGCAGCTCGCCGATCCGCGCCCGCGCGATGCGCAGGTCACAACCCAACTGGCGAGCTACCGGGCGCTTGACCCCCGCTGGCACGATTGGTCGGCGGTCACGGCAGTGCTCGCCGAACTCGCGGACGGGATAGCCGCGTGAGCGTGCGGTTCCGCAACCTCGATTTCGACACTTCCCAGCCGCTGGACCAGTGGCCGGCTGAGGCAATCGAGACGCTCATCGACCGTGGCTCTCTCTCGGACTGGCGCGCACTCACGGCCACGATTCGGCACAACCCCTGGGGGCCCGCCGCGCGCTCCGCCGAGAGGATCGCCGGTTGGGGCGAGCACTATGGCGTCGATGCTCTGATGAGCAGAGCAGTTCGCCACGCGCGCGAGGATGTCACTCAGCGAGGACGCGCCGAGTATGCGGCGCGGATTCGCGACTGGCGCAAGGAGTGCGGGATGACACTGCGCCAGTTCGCCGCGGCTGCCGGCACCTCGGCTTCGCGACTGTCCGATTACGAGAACGCAAAGGTTGCACCGACAACCGACGTCCTCGCTCGGCTCAGCCATGTCGCCGAAGTGCACGCGCTCTCCGCGAACTAGCGTTGGTCAAGACCGCTAGTGCCGTTTGCTAGCAGTGCACCCACTGACCCGCACCAAGCTCGCCATGTGCACGACCGCGCCGTTGTGGGCGACCAGTTCGACCGGCATCGACAGGCTGGCCGGCACGCGCTCTTGCGTGCGTACCGTGGTGTGAGTCGCGCGCCCATGCTTTAGTCGCACGACTTTGCGCTCGACCGTCACGATCGTGCTCTGCGCGCACAGGCTCGTGTTTGCGCCTAGTAGCGAGTGTGACCCGCGCGGCAAGCTGAGTTGTAGGTTTTCCATCGGCACATCGGGAATCGCGTCGAAAGCGACGCTCGCCCGCCCCGCCCTCTCGATCGTCGTCGCGCCACCCAGCTCGAGCACAACGCCGTCCCCCTGCAGTACCACCACCGGGGATGGAAACGCTTCGCGGCCGTGCGCGACGAAATACACGGGCCCGCTGAGACGCCCCGCAAGTACCGGGGTTTGTGCGCTTGCGCCCCCCACCACCGACGTGCTCGGACAGGCCGCCGGGTTGGCGTCGAAAGTCCTTGCCGGGCAGGCGCCCTGAAGGGTCGCTAGCCTCGTCGGAAGCTGCTTGGGCAGCGCAATCCTGATCTGGGCCAGGTTCGCGTTTCTGCCAGCGCTCGCCTTGCCAAGTCCGAGCGACAGATCGAGGCTTGCACCGCCGGCGAAGCTTGTGTGCCCGCTCGTCTGTGCCGTGAGCTTCGGCTTGAACGCGAGCGTCGCACAGTATCCGGCGGCGTATGGGTTCGATACCTCGGCGCGTTCCCCCTGGGTGGAGAGCACCGTCGCCGTAACCGTCTCCGCCTCGCAATTGGTCGGATTGAACACGAACCCTGGGCGGTCGAGGTTCAGTGTCACACGTTGTATGTGAAGTGGCACCCCGAGCACGATTCGTGGCATCGAGTCGCTGGTAACGGTCAGCGCGCCTGTTTGCGGGTCGATGTTCACGCGCGCGCGGATCGTAAGCGTTCCAAGGTTCAGCGGTCCCGCTACGGCGTTTGTGACGATGGCTAGCCCGTATGGAGCGCCCTCGTACGCCGTTGTGAGGTACACGGTTCCCGGTAGGTAAAGCGGCGCGGGTCCGGTCCCGGTTGCGACCTCTGAGTCGCCCACCCGCGAGGATTCCGAGCAGTGGCCGGCGCTCGCGAGTTCTTCGGGGCACGGCACAACGCTTGCGAGCATCGCCGACAGCCCTGGCGGGGCGTGCAGCTGAAGTGCGGCGATATACGGTTCGCGGGCGCTCCTGGACACGGTTGTAGTAAACGGGCTGAATGCGCCGCCCTCCGCATTGACGCTCCCGGCTACGAACCCGGGATCGAACCGTTGCGGGCCTTCGCAGCCAGTCACTTCGTAGAAGGACGAGGACGCCGCTTCGGCGGTGTATGGCGCACTCCACGCTTGCAACAGCGAGGTCGTACTCGCCGGCCCGCAGCTTGCGGGATTCGCGAGCAGCGCGCGTTCTCCGCCGAACAGGTGCAGATTCAGTTCGCCGATCGGCACCTGCGGGCTTTCCAGTAGTCGCACCGTCAACTGGCCGGTCGCGGCGTTGGCTTGCACGCTGGCCGCAAGCTTTATCAACACACCTTCGCCGCGTTTGGTGTTCGTGCCCGCTCCGAGTTCGATGTACAGTCGATACAGGTTGCCGTCGGTTGCGTCCTCTTCGGTGCAAGCGCCCTGCCCCGCTCCGCCACATCCGGGCGTGGCGAAATACACGCGGCCTTCGATTGGATGGGCCAGCAGCGGCGTGCTCGCTTCGGCTGTGCCCACGATTGATTCCTTGGGGCAGTGTCCGGGCGCGAGTTCGGGTTCTTCGGGGCCAAGTCCGGCCGGAGGCACTTCTTCGCCGATCCCCGCTTCGCCGGGCTTCAGCGGTTCGCCGTTAGCGTTGACCCCGGTGGGGATGTCGATCCCGTTGGGACCGCTCGCGTCGCATGAGCGCATCCCTTCGGCAACTGCCGGGTTGATCGCCATGCCTGCCGGCAGCGTCACCGTCGCATCGCGCAGGTCGGGTGCCGCGGGCGCGTTCCCTTCGAACTGGCGCACCTTGAGGTTGAGATCGATACCTACCGGTGCCTGTGCGCTGGTCGTTTCGGGTCTCACAGACACTTCGGGGGAGAACGCGAGTTTTTCGCAGCCGCTCATCGGCGCCAGTGTGGACCGGGCTTGCACATATTGCCCCGGTTGCTGCCAGGAGTCACTCCACACGAGTGTCGTCGGCGCTGCGCCGGTACAGCTGCCCGGCATCGTCAGGAAAGGGGCCGCTTCCTCACCGCTAGCGATGTCGCCACCGTTACAGCTCCATCCAGGACCGAACCCGTCGATGCACGAGAGGCCGCGCTGGGCGTCATGGGCGGGCGCCGCCGGCGTACCCCACAGCGTCGTTTCAAGGCTCGCGAGGTGCAGCGGCGGTAGCCCGCTCAGTACGCTCGACAGGTTGAGCACGGGGAGCCCCCTGCCGAGGATGGCGAGACTGTAGCCCTGCGGGGTGCGCACCATGCGCCCGCTCAGCAGCACTCGGCCGAAATACGGCACTTCAAGACCCAGCTCGGCGGCCTCGCCGGGATAGGGGGTCATGTCGACGATCTCGCCGAGCAGCGCGAGCTGGCCTTCCCCGTCGCCGAATCGAAGCGTATAGGTACCCACTTGCGTGTCGGTTGGGCAGTGTTCCAACTGTCCCGGGCAGCGTGCCACCGCGTTCGGATTTGCTAGCAGGCCCGGCGGCAAATCGACGATCACATCCTTCGGATCGGCCGTTGCCACGGTTTCCTCGCCGATCTGCTCGGTAGTGAACTGCACCGTGCTCGTCAGCGCAAACGGATGGCCCTCGGCCTGGTCGAAAAGGTACGGTTCTCCCGGCGACTGCGGCGAGGGTCCCTGATCAGTCGTCTGCAGTGAGAAGGAGGCGATTCCAAACGGGTTCGTTTCGTCGGCCTGCGCGGCGGGTGCGACGCACGCGGCGCTGAGCAACGCAGCTACGGCGAGCACCGCGAGCCGTCCGTCATATCGACGCTCGCCAGTGCGCACGGCGGAAGTCATTTCGTCGTCTCCGCGGCGGGGCAGGGCACGCGATAGGCGACCGTGCGGTGCGTGCCGTCGGCAAAGGTGAGCGCCGCGCCGAACGGGTAACCGCCCGCTGGACACGTGCGGGGAACCTTCATGCCGAGCGGGCGATAGGAGATCGTCTTGCCCGCCACCCGGCGGTGGTAGATCAAGCCCTGCGGGCCGAGACTCGAGGAGAACGTTTGCAGTGCTAGATCGGGGCCTTCGGGCCAGGTTTGTACGAGCGGAATGGAGGTGTCGAGGCTTTCCCCGAAAGGCGCCATGTCTTCTTCGAGCACACTCGGCAGCACCAGTGCCCCGAACACGGGTTGCTGTGCGCGCACATAGAACAGGATTTCGATGCGATCTTCGCCAGGTGCACCAAGCAGTGCGTCGACCGTAGCCGTCTCGTGCACCAACTGAGAGCCGACGGGCACAGTGGCGCTGGCCTTCCCAAGTCCGATCAACGCGTTGCCCGAGCAGCCGGCTAGCCCGGCGGCGAGCAGGCTAGCCGACAGGCAATTGCTCTGCCCGAGCGTGCTTGACCCAAGGCCCATGCCCGCAGGCATCCGCAACTCCAAGGCGATCACTGGCACCGGCGCGGAGTCGCTAGTGTCGCCGATATGCAGTGCGATCTCGATGGTCGTGCTCGCACCAGCGTGCTCGGGCCGCAGCGCCACCTTCAAGCTGGCGGACGGCGCGTCGCTCCCCGTGTCGGTGAGGCTAGCCGTGCCAGCCGCGTGCCGGGTGGCGCCGGCGCTCGTAACCGACACCAAGCACGCGCAACTGGCAAATGCGACCGCGATCGGTCGAGCGAGGCGCATCGGTTTCCCCCTTCGCCGCGAGCTAGTAGCTCGCCGAGCCGCTCGTCACGACCCACATCTTCAGCGTGACGCGATTGAATCCGCCCTCGAAGGTGAGTTGTCCGGAGGCATGTCTGTATGTGCCGGTGCCGTGCGAAATTTTCAGCGTTCCGTGAAACGAACCGCTCGACCCAGACTCGGTGAAGTCCGCGTCGGCGCTTGCGGTTATCGTGCCGCCTTTCAAGATAATGTTTACCACCGCCGCGATGTGTTTGGCGTGGATCGTAATGCCGGCGGTAATGGGTACGTTGTAGGTACCGGTCGCGTGACCACTCTCGGAAACTTCGGACCCCGGTATTTCTTTGCTACTGGTTTCCAAGTGCGCAGTCTCCGATAGCGAGACGGTCCTTGCGTCTTTGGCTGTTGCGTGACCGTTGGTGCCAAGCGCCTGTGCTGGTATCGCGGCGATGGCGAGCGCGAGCGCTAGCGCACACATCAGGATCAACGGTCGCGCCGCGATCGTTTTAGAGATACAGCCCATTCTGCCCTCCCTCACACGATTCCATTTGCGGGCATGCCAATCGGAGGCCAGTTTGGCCAAAATGTTTCCGACTTCATGTTGCCCAATCCCCATTCGGTTCGCATCGGCGCAACTACGAGCTAAAGCGCTCTCGCCCGACGATGCTGCTTCTAATCATACATTCCAAATGCCGAGTCGTGTGCCAACAAGTCGTCGCTTGCCGTATTGGCCTTTCGGTGGCTCTTGGCATCCGGAGTTATTACTCAAGGCGCTGGGCAGGATCTGTTGGCAAGACCTCGGACGCCGGCACTCGGGGTGGCAGGCCCTGCCGCTCATGTCCCTGCCGCCTGTGCCCCCGCTCGCGTCTGTTCGGCTTGTGTCCTGGTCCCTCATCGCGGGATCTACGCACAGCCGGCACGCGGTCTCCGCGAGTTCCTCGCAAACGCCGCGACTTTCGCGCGTTTGGGGGGTTAGCAGGAGATGTGAGGGGGAACATGGCCAGCGTGAGATTGGGCGAGCGACTGCATCAGACCCGCGGAGCGTTGTTGGCGCTCGCCCGCCGCGCTGTATTCGCCACACTGCTATCGGCCTTGGCGACTATGGCTCTAGGTGCCGTTGCTGAGGCCGCCACGCCACCCGCCCCAGGGGCATCGACGGTCGGCGTCTCGAGCGTGAGCGCCTCCTCGGCCATACTCCACGGTGCCGTCAGCCCGAAAGGTCAGATCACAAGCTACGTGTTCCAGTACGGCACCACCAGTGCCTATGGAGCGCAAACCGTGCCGGCTTCGGCCGGTAGCGGCACCGCGACGATCGACGTGAGCCAGACGCTCAGTGGACTGCAGCCCTATACCACCTACCATTACCGCGTCCTCGCGAGCGGTCCAGGGGGTGCGACGGCTGGAGGCGGGCGCACGTTCACGACGGCCAAGGTGCCGCTGTCCCTGCAGATCGCAGGTGTACCCAACCCGGTCCCCTACAGCGACCCGTTCGCGGTCCAGGGCACGCTATTGGGCACCGGCGCGGCTGGTCGCGCCGTGGCGCTGCAGATCAACCCGTTTCCGTATCTCGCCGGCTTCAAGAGCTACGGCAACCCCGAGTTGACCAGCTCGAGCGGAAGCTTCTCTTTCCCGGTGCTCGGCTTGCTGGAAAACGCTCAGCTGCGTGTCGTCACGACCGCATCGCCTTACATATCGAGCCCAGTGGTGCCCGAGGGAGTCGCCGTTCGGGTGAGCCTCCACGCGCGCCGCGTACACCGTCGCCATCGTGGACGGTTCGTCCGCTTCTACGGCACGATCTCACCGGCCGAGGTAGGCGCCAGCGTGGGCTTTCAGTGGATTCGTCCAGGTGCGCCCTCGCTCAACCAGGGTGGCACGTTTGCCACCTTCGCCGGCACTGGCAGCTCAAGCTTTGGCACAGTCGTTCGCATCCGCCACCGCGGACTGTACGAGGCGCTGGTTGTGGTCAAAGACGGCTCGCATGTGTCCGCCTATAGCGCTCCTGTGCGGATTCCCTAAGGCGCCGAGCCGCACTTCACCGGCTTGGCCAGGAGTCGTGCGCGTCCGCTAGCGGGGCGTGCTCAGACAGCGCCTGAATTACGCGTTCAACCGCGTCTCGCACCGGCTCCTGGCCCGATTGCAATACGAGGTCGGGACTGAGGGGTACGTCGTAGGGCGCGTCCACACCTGTCAGGCCGGCAAGCTCGCCTGCGCGTGCACGCGCGTACAAACCCTTTGGATCGCGCTGCTCGCACAGGCGTAGGGGCGCATCCACAAACACTTCCAGGAACGGCAACTCGGCGGCGGCGTGCAACGCGGACGCCGCTTCCCGGTCCTGGGCGTAGGGGCTGACCAGACTTACGATCGCGAGCGTGCCCGACTCGGCGAGCAGCCTCGCAACATGTGCGGTGCGACGCACATTCTCGCTGCGTGCGGCCTCATCGAAGCCGAGATCGCCGTTGAGCCCGTGGCGCAGATTGTCGCCATCCAGTAGAAACGCGGGACGTCCGGCCCTCACCAGGTACTCCTCGAGCGCGCTGGCGAGCGTCGACTTGCCCGCGGCCGGCAATCCTGTGAACCAGATCGTGGCGCCGAAGTGCCCGAGCGACTCCCAGCGCTGACCACGGGTCAGAGCTGTGTGCTGCCAGCGAACGTTGGGGCTGTGCCGCAGACCATTGCGCAAAGATCTCTCCGGGGCGGCGGCCTCCGGTATCTTGGCCTCGGCGTCGAGGTGTGCTCCGCCGTCGGCTGGTCTTTTGTTGGCGATCGACATAGCTCGCACGCGATACCGTCTTTGGACGCAGCCATTATGGGCTCCACTGCAAGGGACGGTGGCACGCCTCGGTCCCCATGCTATGGATGCGTCAACGATGCATCCTACAGGGAGTTACGTGAGTGGGGTGGGTGCGTAGACGGCCACCCAGGCGACCAGCACATGCCCTTCGGTGCTGTCGCTTGGGATGACGCCGGGAGCGGTGGAAGTCTCGGTCTGGAGCACCCAGTGCATCGGCGTGTCCGGGATATATTCGGTGGACCGGCCGATCAGCTTCCCGTCCAGGTAGTAACTGACTGCAGAGGGTGACCATTCGATTACCGTCGTGTGCCATGCTCCATAGGTGATCCCAGTGGGGTAGGCATCCTGTTCTGAGCCGAGCGCGGCGCCCTTATGGTGCATGAAGGCGTTGATCGTGCCGCTGAGTTCACCCTCGGGGAAATCGATCTCCCCTTCACGAGGCCAGACTTCTCTGTCGGGCCACAACAACCACGCCGTCTTGTAGCCGTGCAGCACGTCGGCCTTGAAGCGCACGGCGTAGCGCCCGTAGAGCTGGCCGTTCTGTGAGCTGCCGCCCGGAATCTTTGGGTAGGGCACCGCTACATAGTGGACGCCTTTTTCGGTGTGGATGTGGAGATCCAGCATGCCATCGTGGATGCTGCACACCTTTGTACAGCTATAGGTGCCGTTGCCCGACGTGTCATGCCAACCATCGGGATAGCAGCCCCAGGTGCGTGAAACCGCGCTCGGGAAGCTGCCCAGAGGCACGTCGGTCTTGAAGTCGTCGGCGAAGATCTGGTGCCATCCTGGTATGTCGCCGACTGGCATCGATTCTTCCGAGGGAGTCGGTTCGGAGGGCGACTCTTTCGTCGTGGGTTCTTCTGGCGCTGGGGATTGCACAGAAAATGGTTCGCGGGGAAACGATTCGGGAGCAGGAGATGTAGGGATGGCCGAGTCTAGAGACGAAGGCGATGGAGGACTCGCAGCGGGTCCGCTTGCCCGTCGTGGCGTTGCCGCGGCTTTCTTCGTTGCGTAGGCTGCGGGGGTCCTCCTGACGGTAGGCTTGCGGTGCCGATTGTCAGCGCCACGGTGACGCCGACGGTGATGCTTTGAGGTGCTTCGGGCAACCCGGTGTCCGGTAGCGAGCCCACTATCGGGCGCAGCCAGCATGAACATCGCAATCACCAAACAGCCGCATACGACATAGATGGACGGGTAGCGTGCCATGGGCCGCTAGTATCGATCAGGGCCACGCGACTGTTGACTCGGCCCACTGAACATGGACACATGGTTCTATCGTGGCGTGCCGCGTTAGAACCGCTTGAGATCCGCCGGAGAGTCCCAGCTCGAATGTCCTCACTTCCGTGGCGTTCCTCACGGGCTTGGCGCAGGAGCAACTGCGCGATGCGCAGCTCGATTTCGAGGGTCCGATATATCCCCTGGTGGCGTGCGCCACGGTAGACCGTGCGAACTGATTCGGTCTAGCTCGTCTCAGGCCCGCGCAGGAACCGAAGCAGTAGGGGGAAGACTGCCAGGCAAATGACAACGTTGGCCGCCAGCCAGGCGAAGGCGACGCCCCCGATCCCGTAAGAATGGGCGAGTAGGACAGCTGGGCCCAGAACCAGAACCAACAGGGCAAGCTCAACGAGTGCGATACGTGGCCCTTGGCCCTTGACCCGTGCGACTGCCGAGAACAGCGCAATGATGGTGCGAAAGACGCTCGCAAACAGCAGCAGCCGCAGGACGGCGGCTCCATGTTCAGCGTAGGCGTGCCCAAAAGGCAGCAGCACGAGCGGCGCGGCCAGGGCCAGCAGCGCGGCGGCGGGTACCAACAGCGCCAGCACTCGGCGGATGAAAAGCCGTGTGAGCGCCTGCAAGCTCTCCTGTTCCAGGGCACCCTCCACCACCAGCGAGGCGCAGGCACTGTAGGCGAGGGCATCGAACGCGACCGCGATCGTGAACGGCATCGCAAAGTACGCGCTCTCCTGCGCCCCTAGGACCACGATCACCAACAGCGGCAGTGCGGTCAACGTCGCCTCGGTCAAAACCGCAGCGAGATAGTCCTGGACCAGAAAGCGCATCACCCGTCGGCGTCCAAGGCGATCGATTGACGATTCGGGCAAGTCACCCGCTATGTGCGCCGGGATCGCTCGTTTGAACACCAGTAGGTTGACCGGCACCAGCAGCAGCGCCATCGGCAGCGTCCACGCGAGAAACACACCATTGGCGACGCTCGAAATGAGAAGGAGGGGCAGCGCGGCAAGCTTGAGCGCCCCGAATAGACCGTTCTCGATCGGAATCCATGGGGCCCGACGTGTCGCCATGAGCGCCGCATCCTGCAGGGCAAATATCCCCCACAGCGTGAGCGCCACGACAAAGCCCACTGCGAGCCTCGCTTCGTCGCCGAGGTAGGCCAGTTCGTTGGACACGCTGGGGGCCAGCAGCACGAAGCCAGTGCCTAGAAGAAGCGCAACTGCAGCCGTCAGCCCGTACGCCCAGATAAGAGCACGTGCGCTGTGCTCGCCGAGGTCGGGCAGGAAACGTGCGATTCCGTTGCTCAGATTCAGCTGGCAGATCGTTGAGAGTCCCACCATCGCCGAGATCAGCACCGTGTCCCGACCAACCTCGATGCTTGAATAAAGCCGCGCGGCCGCAACCCAGAATCCCATCCCCAGGAGCGATGTGACAGCGGTATTCGCGAGTAGGCTGTAGGCGCCTCGCAGCAGGTGGTGAGTGGCCGCGGTGGGCCTCTCAGCGTGCTCTGAAATGGTGGAAGCTGGGGGGCTAGGTGTGTTAAGTCTGATTATCTATCCACCTGCGGTGAGCGCCGGTTGCCGGCTGCCCTCGGGATTTGTCATCTACCACCCGCACGACAGTGGTAGGACCTCGTGCGCGCGTGTCCGCTCATCGCTCCTCGGCCGCAAGCGCATACACGGCCTCCAGCTGTGCGATCACTCGGCCGGGAGCGAGAACCTCCTCGACCCATTGCGTTCCCGCCGCGCTCATTTCAACCTGTCTGTCGCAATCGGCGATCAGATCGCGGATGGTCGCGGCCGCGAGCCACGGGTCGGGTGACATCACTAGTCCCATGCCTCGTTCTTCAATCGGGACTGTATCGGCCACTTGCGGCGAGACAGCCACCGGCACCCCGGCGCCGAGCGCCTCGATGAGCGAAATAGACAGTCCCTCCCAGCGAGATGCTTGCAAGTACATGTTGGCGGTCGCGAGTACCATCTGCTTCTCAACTCCGACGACCGGCGGTTTGAGCGTGAAGTTCGGCGGCGCGCTCCGACCAATGGCGGCAATCAACTCTGCCTCATTGTGGTCGGGCACGCCGTAAACCAGGATGTTGGCCTCAGGCAGGGCCCCTGCCAGTAGCGAGAGATAGTCCAGTCCCTTGTGGTAGGTGTCATACCGGGCAAGGGTGATGAGCGTCGGTCGCTCGCGTGGCACCCATGCCCAACGCCTGCCTGCTTGCGGCACGTGTGGGTTGGGTACGACTGAGGTGTGCAGCTCGCGGCTGACAGCGCGCGCGTCCTGCTCCTCGCGCGAAGTCAGGCACACGACTGTGGCGGCCGCCAGCAGCATCCTTCGGTCCAGCAGGTCGAGAAATATCCGCTTACGGAGCCGGTCGCGCGCGAGCGCCGCTGGAGACAACGCAGAGTGCGGTGAGACGACGTAGGGAATCCGGCAGATACGCAACAGGTAGGTGAGCACGCAGTGAGCGGGACGGAAGAGGGAGTGGATGTGTACCACCTGGATGCGGTCCATTCGTGCCCGCCAGGCGGTCTTGATGGAGAGCGCCAAGAGGGCGGGGAGCCTTCCACTTGCATTGACGCTGATTACCTCGTGCCCCGCCTCTTCGAGCAGTCGCGCAAGCTGCGACTCGGCGGCCGTGATTCCATCGACCGTTCCGCCAAAGCCACCGAGATTTACGTGCATGATTCGCATCACCGAAGTTCGTCGGCGATCTCCAGCACGTCGCGGCGAGCCTCCGCTGCACGACTGCTGACTGTCGCACCGTAGGTCTGGTCGAGCATCGCCTTCAGCCTGTTCAGAAGCATGCTGGCTGTCACGTCTGCGAACTCGCACCACATATCTGGCATACCCATGAACTGGAAGACGCCCTCGGTCTTCGAGGTAAAATAACTGATGGCCATGGCTGGCACGCCACCGGCCATCGACAGAATCGCGGCGTGCAGGCGAACGGCGACCACGGCATCTGCACCTGCATAGACGCCGGCGAGCTCCGTTGGCGATAGATCCTCCTCCACAAAAATCGCGCCGCTACCGATCGCGGTTGCCAAACGCCGACCGATGCCGCGATCGTCCTCGACAGGGGTGGGCCCGAGGGCCTGCGCGACGACGGCAATCCGGTCGACAGACCCCTCTCGGAGCGCTCGCCGGGCAAACTCCTCCACCTCGTCTGTCAGGCGGTCGGTGGCGCGGGTGCCGTCGTAGGGATGCTGACGCACCGACAGGGCGAGAAAACGAACTCCCTTGAGCCCGTATCGCTCCAGCACCGCGTCGCTTTCTGCCGTGGAAGCAGTCAAGCCGAAAGCGAGATCCGGTGCGATTCGATATTTGGTCCTGGAGACCCCAAACCCGGCTAGTAGAGCCGCACTGTGCCGCTCTCGAACCGTGATGAGCGTGGCCCCTCTGAGTACCGACCGAGCAAGCCAGCGGGCCGAACGGCCGCGAAGCGGTCCAATGGTGTGTCCGAGTAGATAAGTCGGCACGCCGCTACGCTGCGCAACAATCGCTGGCGCCAACAGTTGCAGCAAACGCGCTAGCCCCATGGCGCGTTGGCGGCCCTGCACGAAAAGATTGGAGCCGCCGAGCAGGCACACGGCATGGGCGTCGCGGAGGTCAGCCAGCTCCGCTGGCGGTCGATCTACCGCGAGTCTGAGTGCAAGCCAGCAAGTCCGAGTAAACCAGACGAGCGTAGACAGACGTGCACCACCTGCAGGTGGGGTCGGGACTAGAGACGGACGCGTAGTCACTTTCGGGAATGCACGCCGCACATGTCGCGTTGCCTGCGGGGGATTCCCCTTATCGGCGTTCAGGGTGTGAAGTATCAGCGGTCGATCGGGCCAAGCGTTACCGAGCAGCGTTAGGGTGCCATAGGTAATCGCAGAATCCCCGCGATTGTCGTCGTGCCAGTGGTTGACCAGGACGACGGGCTTCATGCGATGATCAGAAAACGCAGCACGACCAAGCAGCCGAGTACCGCCAAGTCGATGGTCGCGACCCAGAGCACGATTCGGCGAAGTGATTCTCTTTTCCCGTCGCTCCATTCGAGCCATTGCGCGCTCATCAGTGCAGCCACGGCCACAATCGCGACGCCAAAACCAACGCCCGTCGACTCGATGATCGCATGTGCAGCGCCTGTGGACAGCAGAGTCACGAGTCGATCCTTCGATCACGTGGGGAAAGCAGCAGCTGCGCCACGGTGACTGCACCGGTAATAGCGAGCAGCGCGATTGCACACGGCCGCCAAGAGAACGACGCGACGTATGTGACCGTCTGGGCGACACACACCAGCAGCGAAATAGAGACCAGCAGCACGAGCAATACTACGACTGCGCGATCGTGCAGTCGTAGTAGGGGGACAATCGCACAACCGGGGCCAATGACAATGATGACACCGGCGATGACGCGAATCAGGTGCGACGCTGACAGAAAGACCGCAAACGCCGCGAGTGTCGTTACCAGCAGCAATCCGAGTGGCGCCAGGCGCCAAAGATATCTGGGCGTTTCTACACGCCCAGGCGTCGATCCGATGTCTTTCACAGTCTTCCGCGCCATAAGATCAACTCAACACTCCGGCCCCACTTCACGCGGGCTCGCGATTTCACATATGACCGTAGCCCGGCCTGGGCGTGCAAGGATACCAACAGACCATGCCATTTGTGACTTTTGCAGGGACATCATCATGGTTTTGTTCCGACTGTGGCAGCGGGCGTGGCGCCGCCATGGGCGCGCCGCGATCGACAGTACGCGGATGGCCCTCGGGCGAGCCCGGCGAACTCGGCCAAGCTGAGGATACGAGGGTACCCCCGCTCCTTACCCGCATTCTTCGGCGAGTGTGGCGAGAGTAGGTACCACACCCCCTGTGGCGCGAGCCGGACGAGCAGTCGTCTGTTCTCGGTCATCAGGTGCTTTGTAAGAACGGCGGCGAGGCCAACGCCGTAACCGTCGCGCTGTACCAGCACATCGTCAAAACGTCTGTAGTCGTTGTGGCGCAGATATGCCGCCGGCTCGTATACCAGGCGTCGGTCGTCAAGCATCAAACGCAGAAAGAAATCGAGGTCCTCGCCTCCCCGTGCTGGTGTCCCCACGCCCAATGTCTCGTCAAAGCCCTCGAGTGCGGAGTAGACATCCGAGCGGACAGCGAGGTTCGCGCCAGAACCGTAGACCCCGAGCCTAAATGGAAACAACGAAGGCAAATCAGAAGCGCCTGCATGAAACACGCGTGGCGTATACCCCTTGCTCAGGCTGGCCGCCATCCATATCCACAACTGTGCCGGTGTCTCGAGCTCTGCCGGGACAATCAATCCCGTGACGCATTCAGCCGTTGGATTGCCCACGAACGTGCGAACCATGGACGAGATCCAGGTGCTGGCCACGATTACGTCGTCATCGGTAAACACAAGTAGCTCTCCGGCGGCTTGCCCTGAGCCGGCGTTGCGGGCACGAGAAATGCCCGATGCTGGCTCCCAGAGGTAGGTGATCCGCGAATCCTCTCGTGCCAGCGAGGCGACCGTGGCCCTGCTGTCGCCTGTTGGCGAGTTGTCGACGACGATCAACTCGATGTTGGTGTAGTCACCGCTGAGTATGCTGCTGACAGCGCCGCGGAGGAGTGCCGGACGGGCTCGTGTCGCAATGATCACGCTAACCAGCGGGTTCCAATCGGCAATCGGTGCAAGCGTTCTGGGAGCAGCTTGTCCGTATGCTATTTGTGCGGCGGCGACGATATCCGCCTGCCAACGCTCTGTCATCGACGAGACGGGCACGACGATGTCTCCGATCGGCATGCCGTTTCGAAGGACCAGCGCCCAGACCGAGTGGTATTGCTCCAGAAATCGTGAGTTGGGCGGTACCGTCACGCTGTCGCTGTCGAGCTCGACTTCGGCAATTAGCACTGGTGCGGGCACCCCGGGGCCTAAGGTCATGGCAGCACGCCCGTTACCGATAGCCGTGCCATGCTGGCGGGCTGGCGCCTGTGGCGCTGTGCTGGGCGCCTGCCGTGCTGTGCTGAGTGCCTTCCGCGCCGCGCCGCCTGCCTGCCGCTCTTCCGATGGCCGCTTGTCAAGCGTCTTCCAACGCTCGGGTTCTGGGGGCCGGCGGCGATCACGACGTCGTAGATACGCGCGTCGGGGTTCTTGTATATCAGGTGGAACTGCGGCTGTCGGGCGAGTCGGCTCTCCACTTCTGAGCCCCAGGTACTGGGAAATCCGTGCGTGATTTCGACGTATGCAATCTGCGCCTGCGTGATGAGGAGGTACGATCCGACGGAATTGTTGCCCATAACGGAGAGAATCGCTTGGGGTGTGCCAAACGCGAACTCTTCCAGAGTGTCTGGCTTGTAGTCGTAGGATGCGAAGTCCCGATATCTCCAGATGACATTGGGCGTGATTGAAACCAGAGTCGAACCCTTCGGGGCGACCTGGTAGAGGTGTTCTATGGCCGCAATTTCGTTAGGTCTTACCTGCTCAAATTGCTCGTTACCGAATCTGGCAATAAGCAACAGAGGTACGATGATTGGCGAGGCGATTGCCAGAGCGATGGCAGAGCGTCTCGTGAGTGACGTCAACTCTCCGGGCAGTCCGGAGACCCCGAGGATGAGCATAAAGGGCAGGGTGTAGAAGTAAAGTCGGAGCTGCGCCTCTCCGCCGTAGGATTGCGCGAGCAGAACCGGGAACGGTGCCAATGCGAGAATAATGGCCGTGAGGCTGATTCCCCGTCGAGACCTCCAAGACCACAGCACGCCGATGGCGGCGAACAGCCATATTAGGGCTGAGAACAACAGGCGCTCATACACGACGTCAACGTGAGCGGACGAACCCTTGATCCGTTGGCTCACATTAGCGGATACCGATTGGGTCCCTCCGGAGCCGAATAGTGCTTCTATGTGTCCGGACCAGAAGCCGACGGCTCCGTAGCTAACCCACCCCAGCAATAGCACGAGCAGGATCAGGGGGAAATAACGCAGTGAGCTACGACGCGCGAGGACCAGTATGGTTACATCGAGAGCAAGGATCACAGGGGTGAGTTGATGGGACATATTGAGTGCCAGCGAAGCCACCAGCAGGACGAATAGAAGCCCCGTTTGCTGTCCTGTGGTTAGGTTCGCGATACCGGCTTCGTCTCTCTTGATCAGTCGGCTCACCCAGGCGGGAAGAAATCGTATGCCGGGCACCTCCTGTGAACTCGCAAACGCGTATACGAGGATCGCCATGATGGCCATCAGCAAAAAGTAGGACGCGCCCTGTGGCGAGAAGTAGTCCTGACCAACCCAGTTTGTGAGCAAAAACAGCCAGATGACCAGCCATGCTCGGGTGCGACTTTGGAGGAGTGTTCTGGCGATGATATACACCGGCAGCACGTATGCGATGTTCGATAGCAGTGGTGTCCAGCGCAAGAGAGGGACCGCAGAATTCTGCCCGGCTATTCCCAAGATCGCCGCCACACCCGTAAAGAAACCCGGCCATGAAAAACGCGCGTCGAGTGCGGTGAGGGGATATTTGTGTTCGATGATCTGGCTGACGAACCCAGCGTGAAGCCACGCGGTCGAGAAGCGTGGCTCCTGCTCGAGCAGCGAGGGGAGTCCATGTAGCAGCAGAGCTAGGGCGAAAATATGGGCGCACAGGGCGAGTCCATTGCGCGACGATGCCCGCAGAAGTGCGAAGAAGCTCACTGAGAGTACAGCGGCGATCAGGAAAATTGGCCACGGCGTCACAGTGATAAGTCCCCAGGTACCGACAGCGTTGGGATTTACGTGATGAGCTATCAGCAGGGTGCCGCCGACGGCAGCCGTCGGTACGGCGAGTTCCCCTAGGGCTCTCAGAGACGGGGGCAGCGACTCCACAAACGACGGACGAACCTCTCTAGGCGGGGTGGCGTGTGCTATGGCGCTTGACTGCACGGTCCACTCAACTCCGTTGCGATCTGAGCAGGGCAGGGAGGACGGTGATGCAAACTATGACTTGCGCTCCAACCCAGGCTAGGCCAATTCCAATTAGTCCGAAAATCGGGGTCAGTGTCACCGCCCCGCCGATGACGAGAAAGCACGTCAGAAACTGTGTGCGCACAATAAACCCCATGCGTCGCGCCGCTCGCGCCTGACTCATCGCGAGTACCGACACCGCGCGCGGCACTACTCCGGCAATAAGCAGCCGAAGTAGCGGTACTCCCGACGCGGCGTATCGCGGTCCGTAGAACGAGAGGATCACGGGTGCGACAAGTATGCCCACCGCCGAGAGTAGGGCGAGCAAGGGTAGTCCCCGCGTGAACATACGGTGCACTATCTCGGCAGACTTGTCGCGTGCGTGAGACGCCTCCACTGTTAGTGCGACGCCGATATTGGCACCAAAGAGATCGAGACTCGAACTCGTCAAGTAGGCGACCGAGAACACCGCCGCTCGGTTCGGGCCAACAAGCGCTAGTGCGATTGCCGGCAACGCCAGCGTCGAGCACGCGAGGAATAGGTAGCTCACATAGTCGAGTGCGACTGGTTTTGCGGCATCCACCAACCTGACGTGTCCGACGGGCGCGTGCCGCTGGCGAGGCGCGACCCGCGTGAACACGTAAGTGGAGATCGGGAGCACAATGAATAGGAGTGGCGTAGCCCAGCTAAGAAAGATTCCCGTTCGCGGTAGGATCGTCGCCAGAGCAACTACGACAACGATCTTCGCCACGCCGAAAATGGTGTTCTCGAGCGGAACGATCTCTGGCGCCCGCAGGGCCGCAAGCGCTGCATCCTCCAACGCAAAGAAGTTGTACAGCAGCACGGCACCGATGAATACCGTGACGGTTACGGACCCTATCAGTATCGCGTGCAACGACGTGATATGCGGCAAGATGAGCAGCAGAAATACCGCCAGCACCGCGACGCTAACGAGTGTGACCAGCAGGTAGACCTCGGCGAGCATCCGACCGGCCAGACGTCCTGCGCGCGGTAGCAGAGCACCCAGGCCAAGACCCATATTTAGCTGGCATATTCCCGAGATCGTCAACATTGCGGCGATAAGCGCTGAGTTACGGGCCAGATTGCTCGGCGAATAGAGCCTCGCAACGATCACCCAGTACACGACCCCAAGCGCGCTGGTAGCCGCAGTGTTGAGTACCAGAGAACCGACCGTCCGCGCCAGATGATCTCGCTCGGCGCCGTCACGGGACAGGAGTCTCGCTAGCTTGTGCCGCCTGCGTTCCATTCGAGGGTGTGGCCCGGGTGCCTCCAGAAGCTGCATGGCCTATGCAGCCCTTCGGAAGTGCTTGCGCGCTCCGTGCGCCGTTGGCGCTCCACCCGATCCCCTGCCAAGCGTGTGCCTCAGCCTGCGCACCGTGCGGTAGCCACGGGTGCGCAGCCGCTCATGACGCCAGGCGCGTGGAATGCCCCGACCGTCCAAGATCCGGGCGATCTGCTGAGTGCTGGTGGCGTTGCACACGGTGTACCGGGCGATCGCCCATGGGTCGTCCTCGTCATGGGAGAGAGCGTTCTTGACAGCGACCGCGGACTGAAACCCAGCCGCTATGACCGCCTCCCGCACTCGCCGGTCATAGGCGCCATGTGGATAGGCGAAAGACTCGAGCGGAGCTTGGATGAGTTCCTCCAGCGCCGCCTTGGAGTCGGATATCTCCCTCGCGGCCTGCGCTATGCCGAGCTCGTCCAGTCGTGGATGTGTGACCGAGTGCGCGCCGACTTCCACCAGGTCCGCGAGCTGGCGGATGCCGCTCGGGGTTAGCATCGCCTTCTCTCCGACCCATCCCGACGTGACGAACACGCTCGCTGTGAGCCCCGCGTCCAGCAGTAGCTCGACGGCGGGCCGCGTATCGGCGAAGCCGTCGTCAAATGTCACGAGCACGGCGCGAGGGGGCAGTGGCCGCTCGCCGCGCAGCGCGCTAGCGAATTCGTCGATGCTCAGCGCCGCGCGACCGGCGTCTGAGATCGCTCGCACATGTTCGCGGAAAGCGGCTGGAGTAACCGTGAATGCCTCCTGGCCGGTTGCTGGCCGGTCGTTAATTGAGTGGTAGAGCAGGGAGGGCACGATGGTGTGCACGGTCGGCGGTGTCATCTCGCACGCACCAGTCGGCCGCGTGCGTAGCCCGCCATGGTGAGGAGCAGCCCAGTGACAATCGCGCCCGATCGCCGCAGACCCGCGAGGTCGCCGCGAACCCCATCCAGCAGGCCGCGTAGGATGCCGGTTGGAAGCGTCTTGAGTGTGTACGTCCACTCCGACGACAGCGCATCTGTAGAACCCACCTCCTCAGTCACGAGCGCCTTAGAAAGCCCCTCCGCCCAGCAGCGTGAGCGAAAGTAGTCCCAGCTCAAGCGTTCGGCAGGAACCGCATGCTCCACGCGGGCGGCGGGTACATGCAGCAGGATCCCACCCGGGTATGCCTTCCGGGCACGAATTGACAGCTCAGTCTCCTCGCAGCCGAGCGGTGTGGATCCGACACGTCCGATGCCGCTCCTGAAACCCTCGATCTGGGCGAAGACAGCCCTGCGAAACGACATGTTTGCGCCGATTGGGTTGCGTATCGGAGCGCATTGCGTGGGCAGGCCGCGGTAGCTGCAACCGATGGTCCAGTAAAACTCTTCGGGCAGCCATCGCGGATCGGCGCCGCCCTCCCACCGCGGTCTTGCTACTCCGCCGGCGCCAATCACATTGGGGTCGTCATACACGCGAGTGAGCTGCTCCAGCCATGTGTCGTCAGCGACTGCGTCGTCATCGAGAAAGGCGATGATCTCGCCACGCGCCGCCATCACCCCGGTGTTGCGCGCGCCCGACAGGCCGGGCTCACCGGAACTCGCCATCACGTGAACGTCTCCAAGCGCCATGCCGGCACGCTCCAGAAGTTCGGAGTTGTGATCTATAACGACGATCGTTTCAAGCGCCTGTCTGGTCTGGCGGCCAACAGATGCGACTGCACTCAGTAGCGCCGACCAGCGCTGCTGAGTATAAGCGCAGATAATGACGCTCACCGCAGGAAGCGTCGTTGCGTGTTTAGCTGTGGATGGGTCGCTGACCGCCGTCAACACTATTTCACCAGTCCATCCGGCTTTGAGTTTCGACTGCCAGATCGACGCATGGAGACTCGCTCATGCGAGTTGGATGAGGGTAGGACAGGCATGACCGCTAGGCGTCGATGACCTGGTCGGCAGGAGCCGGACATGTTGCGCCCAGAGCAGTCGCGAGTCGTGCGTCAGCGCCGCTGGTCCGCTTCAAACCAGCTCCGCCGAGGCGACGCCGTGGCCGGTCAAGTCCTCGTCGGCGGCATGAGTGGCCGATATTGCGGCCACGGGGTAAGGAGCCTTGCGCACCCGCTCGCGCACGATCGTGCGCAGCACACGCCCACCATCGCGGAACGTGCGCAGGTTGCTCTGTCCGTACATGCGGTCGCGCTCGAAGCTCGGCACCTCGCGGATGTCAAGGCCCGCCCGCGCGACTCTGATGTTTATGAGTGTCTCCACCTCGAAGCCCGTGCAATCCACATTCATAGCGACCAGGCAGTGTCGCCAGAAAGCGTTGTAGCCGTAACACAGGTCTGAGTAGGAAGTACGGAAGAGGACGTTTACAAGCCCGTTGAGCGCGCGGTTGCCGATCCTTCGCAGTTGAGTTATGTCCGAACTCCCACCGCCGTCGCGGAAGCGGGAGCCCTTCGCGAAGTCGGCTCCCTCCACCAGTGTTTTCACGAAGGCAGGAATCTCCGACGGGTCGGCCGACCCGTCGGCGTCAAGCATCACGAGGATGTCGCCGGTGGCGGCCTCAAAGCCGCAGCGCAGCGCATCGCCCTTGCCGCGCTGCTGTTGCAGCACGATCTTCGTGTCGGGCCGCAGCGTGCGCGCCACTTCGAGCGTGTCATCGGTGGAAAACCCATCTACGACGATCACCTCGTGAAGCGACCGTGACAGTTTTGCAAAGACATGCGGAAGGTTCTTTGCCTCGTTGAGCGTGGGAATGATGACGCTCACGCGCGGGGATTGTCCTGCCGATCCGTGGCTCCCCGGGTCGGCAGTCCGTGCGCGGTGCTTGTGGTCGACGATCGGCGTCCTCGCGCGAGGCTGAGGTTCGGGCGCTTCGCCTGAGGGTGAACCCGCTTCGCTCGTGCTCGACCCAGAGGAAAGCTCTTCTTCGCTCAAGCCAAGCCCTCCGCCCACTACTGGTGTGCTCTCAAGGCTACTCATTATCGGCCGTCCTTTAGTCGCTTCCATGCAACCCTCCCACCCGATATGCGTTGTCCAAATGCCAACGAGTACATGAATAGCCCCGATCTTCGTCGAGCAATTCGCGTACCCGGGACACAGCCACCTCCCACCGCGAGATGGCCCCCTGGAATTCCATTTTTTGGTTACGGCTGTGACTGCGGTCGCACGACCTAGCGCGACTTGAGCGGCACCCTAGCAAAGCTGGACGAATATGTGAAGGAATTTCTTACGGCTTGGGGCCGATTCAAGTCAATGGGATTTTGGTTCGCGAGCACAAGATTGTGTTCCAATAATGAGGGTTTCAGATTCGAACTAGTACGACATGATTCGGGTCAAACGACGCTGAGCATGAGACTGAGTTGAAAAGACTTGACGCATTGTTCAAGTCAGTGAAATCTTCAGGTGCGCAGGCGACTCGAGCGCAGATAAGAAACAACGTCCTGAGCCTGCCGGTGGGCTGCGCATTGCGCAAGAGTGGGTCGGCCGCTACTCCGCACCCACGTACGTAAGTGGGTGCCTTGGCTCACCCAGGTATCAAGTCGCAGAAGACAAAACCCTCGCGCTGCACGATCTCGCCCGTCGCACAGGCAATCGGTTGCAAGAAGATCGGGCCGGCGTGGACGAAGGTGTGGAACTCGCCGTTCTCTCCGCAGGGGTCGACGTCCGCGGGCAGATCGGCGAGCAGTCGCTCGTCATACGCGCGCCCCGCGAAGGAGGCGTCGAGGACGCGCGGATCCAGGCAGACGATGTGGGCCCGAAAGCCGGCCGCGATGAACTCGTGGGCCAGAGCAGTCGTGTCGCGACCCCACAGCGGGAACACGCCGTGCCTACCGCTTGCGCTGAGCCGCTCCTCGCGGTAGGCACGGACGTCCTCAAGAAACAGGTCGCCGAAGGCGACGGTCTCGACCTCGCACAGGGCAGGTGAGGCAAATGCCTCGGTCATGCGCGCTTCATAGACCTCGTTGACACATCCGGGCGGGATGCGCACCTCGACGAGCGAGATGCCGGTCGCTTCGGCCTGCTTTGCGAGAAGCTCGCGACGAACACCGTGCATACTGATGCGCTCATAGGCATCGGTGACGGTGGTGATCAAGGCCCCCGGTTCGACCCCTTCGCGGCGTAGGGTCCAGAGCGTCAGAGCCGAGTCCTTGCCACCGCTCCAGGAGAGTGCTGTTTGTGCGGTCATGATCGCAGCGTACCCGTGTGTGGCGATGACCTTCCAGAGCCGGGCACTGACCTTCGTCTCTACCGCGCGGACAGTGTCCTAGCGTTGGGGGCGCCCTCCTTGCGAAAAGCCCACATGCCTGTATAGTCCCGGGAATTATCCGGCTAGTAAACGGTCTGGCGCAGGAGGAGTGCGGCCGATGATCGGCGATCCGCGCGATGCGTGGGCATACAGGTTCGTCGTAGGCGCGACCGGGCAGGGGGCCGGCGGGCGCTCTGCTGGACAGTCCGATCTCGTTTGCTTGGCCAGCGGCGATGGATGACGAGTCGAGGGGAAAGCCGGGCGCCTTCCGGGAGGCGCTTGCCGCGGCGCGACGTTCACAAACCGACTTCAACGGCCTCATCCAGCACTCCTTTGCGCTGCGAGTGCCCGACGAACTCAAACCGCAATATGCGCAGAAGGACATATCGGACCCACGCGAGTTGTTGAGTGAGCTGCTGACCGTGCCCGGAGGTCAAAGCGGGTTTTGCCCGATGCCCGTTGCCGACATGGGCAAAGGCCTGAAGCCGAGAAAGCACAGCCTGATTGTGGGCAGCGATTTCACGGACATCGTGGGCCATGCCCTTCCGTTTGCCGAGCTGGGCCAAGACGGGCTTCCCTACCCCTGGCCGCATGCTTTTGGGTGGGCGAACTCTCGTCGTGAGGGGTCCGGGTCCGACCCGACTCGCGAGCAGCAACGCATCGCTGTTGAGCCGGACTGGGACCGCGTTGTCCCCTCGGAGAGGGATGTGTCTGGACGTGTGCGCTCGAACGACTACCTGGTTGTGGGGAAAGGTTCGTCAAGCACGCCGCCATGCTGCGGTGATCCTGTGGCCATCTCATGGCTGCTCTGCCAGTTGCTCGCGCATCGACGCTCGCGCCTCTTCGGATGGTCGCTGGAGCGGCGCATCTTCAACGTGCTGCTTCCGCATGCGCTCCTACGTCCGGTGCGGGATAGCCAATCCGATCCTAAGTTTCCCTGTAATTGCTGGCTCATTCAGCCCTCGCTGTCGCTCTTCCTGACGAACAAGGACCGTAGCTTCAGATCGATATTTTCGTTCACGCTGTTTGCGATTCCCGTCCAGGTCCACGACGACGGGGTGTGTATTTGCCAGCGTGCGCACACCGACAGGCGCTCGCACGCGCAGATTGTCCACCAACGCCAGATGAGCGATGTCGAGATCGGCCAGACGGTCCAGGCCGGCTGGAATATCGCCACCTCGCCACGTCGCCGACCGGAGTTCGTGGTGAGCGGGCCTCTGTGTCGTTACGTGGCGGCGCTTGACCCAACGGTGCCGGAGTCTTTGCGCGTGCCCCAGCCGTACGATGGCGTAGCGGCAAACGGCGCGACGTGGGGTCCGTTGAGGCTGCGTAAGGCAGTCGAGGTGATTGCCATGGCGACTGTTCTCAGACTGGTCGCCGGTCCCGGCGCTCATGCGGACACGGACACCGCGAAGAGACTCGGGGAGAAGGTGCTGGTGGCACTGTCCTCCTCGCGTGCGTCCTCGGTCCTTGTCGTGGACGACAAATTCAAGAGATGCGAAACCGAGAAGCTCAGGCGCGAAGGCCGCTTTCCCGGATCCCTTGGAAGACTCATGGAAAAGATCGGGGTTGAGATCACGGTAGCACCACAGAAAAAGTATCGCCTCGATCGTGCGTTCTTCGACAGCGACGACTATGCGATAGGGGTGCTGCCGGCAGACCGCTGCGTTGTCGTTACCGCCGACCCCTGCGCGCAGAGGGGCAATCTGGACTCGGGACTGCTGGAGGCCGGTTGGATTGCCTACATGATTATCGGGGCGGCCACGGCTACGGGCATGATGCGCTCGATCTACCACGAAATCGAGCAGGTGAGTGGATCAAACGCAAGCGCGATAGCGAATATCGAGCGCGAAGTTGTGGTGGACCTGCACGAGATTTACGACCTCGACATCACCTGGTCACCGTACCGGGAGCGCTATCGCCTGCTGCGCGATCGCTTCGGGATCACGCGCGACTACGAGTCGCTGCAGAGCAAGCTGCTGGCTCTCTCCCGGGAGTCGAGCACCCGCTTCGAGGACGCCGCCCAGAAACAGCTGATCCGGCTGACCCGCGCGATCGTGCTCCTCACGATCCTGGTTGTCGTCGTGGCCCTGCTAGCGAAATAAGCTACCCCTCGAGTGAGTGCTGAAGCGCCTCGAGTACCCGCACGACGCGCAGACCGCTGTGCCCATCCGAACGTGGAGCGCTCCCATCGCGGATGCAGTGCACGAAATGCTCGCACTCCAGGCGTAGCGGCTCGGCGTTGGCCAGGCGCGGGGAGAACGACTCGCCGGCTCGCGTTATGTACTCGCCCCATGAGCTCGCGTCCTCGTCAAAGCCCTTGTCATACACGGTCAGCTTGCGCTCGATTTGCATGTCGTCGAATGTCGCCATGCGTCGCGATCCCACGACCGTGATGCGTCGCTCCTTATGGGGATCCAGCCAGGAGAGATGCAGGTGGGCGACCTGGCCGCTCGGAAAGCGCAGGTAGCAGAACACCACGTCCTGCACGCCCTCGCGCACATAGCACTCGCCATGCGCGGAGCACTCGACCGGCTCCTCGCCGACCAGGTGAAGCACGACCGACACGTCATGCGCGCCGAGGCTCCACAGCGCATTCTCCTCTGCGCGCAGCTTGCCGAGATTCACACGATTGCCATACACGTAGTAGAGCGAGCCCAGCTCACCGCTGTCCACCAGCTCCTTCAGGCGCGTCACAGCCGGGTGATACTCCAGCAGGTGGCCCACCATCAGGATGCGCCCCGCCCGCTCGGCCGCTTGCACCGCCTGCTGGGCGTCTGCCACCGTGGTGGCCAGTGGCTTCTCCACGAAACAGTGCTTGCCGGCGCTCAGCACCCGCACCGCCAGCTCGGCGTGGGTGAGCACCGGTGTCGCCAGCACAACCGCGTCAAGCGAGGGGTCGCCCAGCAATTCGTCGATCTCGCCGCTCGCGCGCACGCCCGGGAACGCGCCGGCGAGCTTCTCGCGCGTGACGGGTGACGCGTCGCACAGCCACGCAAGCTCGCACCCCTCGATCGCGGCGAAGTTGCGCGCCAGGTTCGGACCCCAGTAACCGAGTCCGACGACGCCCACCTTGATGGGCTGCTCGCTGGAGAAAGAGGCCTGGGCTCCTCCAGGGTTGGGGCTACTCCCGATGCTCACAGCTTGCCAATCGCGGCTACGCAGCGCTCGGCCGCTTTGCCGTCCCCGTATAGCTCTGGATGATTTTTTGGAATGGGTCGTTCCAGTGTCGACAGCACGCCCTCGCCATCGCCGAGGTCGACGAGCGTGTTCCATCCCGTCTGCACGGTCTCCACCCACTCGGTGGTGCTTCTCAGCGTCACGCACGGCACTCTCGCAAGGTACGCCTCCTTTTGGACGCCACCAGAGTCGGTGAGCACAGCGCGTGCACCGCGCAGCAGCGTGCCGAACTCGACGTACCCGAGCGGCTCGGTCAACGTCAGGTTCTCCTGTGCCTGCAAGCGTTCCAGCAGGCCCGCTTCGCGCAAGCGCGCCCGCGTGCGCGGGTGTACCGGGAATACGACGCGATCGTGAATCGAGGCAACGAAATCCGCGAGTAGCCGCAAGCGCTGCGGATCGTCGACATTGCCGGCACGGTGGGCGGTAAGCAACAGGTACTCGCCGGGCGTCAGATCGTAGGTGGCGAGAACTACGCTCGAGGCGGTGGCGCTCGATTGCCACTGGTACGCAACGTCGATCATCACATCCCCAACTACCTCGATCGTGCCATGTGCCGACTCGCCTCGCAGGTTCTCGGCCGCTATCTCTGAGGAGCACAACAGCAGATCGCTCATGTGATCCACGAGCACACGGTTGAGCTCCTCGGGCATCGCACGATCGTGCGAGCGCATACCCGCCTCGACATGCACCACCGGCACGCGCCGCTGTGCCGCCGCGAGCGCGCCCGCGAGCGTCGAGTTGGTATCGCCATACACCAGCACCGCGTTCGGTTCGCTGTCGGCCAGCAACGGCTCGAGCGCCGCCAGCATCCGCGCCGTTTGCGACGTGTTCGATCCGCCGCCAATGCCCAGCTCGCGCTCGGGCGCTGCCAGTCCGAGCTCTGAGAAGAAGACCTTCGAGAGCGAGTTGTCGTAGTGCTGGCCGGTGTGCACCAGTATCTCCTCGTGCTCGGCGCGCAGCGGCCCCGACACGGCTGCGGCCTTGATGAATTGCGGGCGGTTGCCTACGACTGTGAGGATGCGCATCGGCGCAGCTTATGCAGCTGCGCCTACGACGGATGTGGACCAATCGATAACCGATGTCGGCCTCACCACGTGGCGACCGAGGCCCAGTTCTTTCGGCTGCAGGCCGAGCGCGAGACCGACGAGCTGGGGGAGGTGCAGCACCGGCATCTTCAGCTCTCGCCCCACCACACCTTCGGCAAGCGGCTGCTGCATGTCGAGGTTGAGGTGACACAGTGGGCACGGTGTCACCAGGCAGTCGGCGTCGGCATCGATCGCGTCGCCGAGGTGGCGGCCCGCCTGGGTCAGCGATGCCTCCTTGTTCATCGTGATGATCGGAAAGCCGCAGCACTTGCGCATCCCGGCATACTCGATTGTGGTGCCGCCGAGTGTCTCGATCAGCTGCTCCAGGTAATGGTCGCGTGGGTGCTCTGAGTCGATGCCCAGGCGATTGCGCGGGCGCACGATGTAGCAGCCATAGAAGGGGCCCACCTTGAGGTTGGTGAGCGGTCGCTTGACCATTCCGCTGAGCTTCTCCAGGCCGATCTCCTCGACCAGTAGCCAGAGAAAATTCTTGTTGGTCAGGCCCTTCTCATAGGTGAGGCCCTCGTCGGAGAGCGTCTCGTTCACATGCACGCGGTACTCGGAGTTCGCGTCGAGGCGTTCCTGGCACTCGCCCTGCGCGCCCTGGCAGGTGGAGCAGATGTTCATCATCAGCTCCGCACCCTGCACTTGCTGGGCGAGCGCGAATGTGCGCGCGTTCAGCGTGTCGGCAAGCTCTTGGTTGTGCTCGGCAATCACACCGCAGCCGGTGCAGTTGGCGCGATCGAGTTCCACCAGCTCGATGTCCAAGAGCGGCGCGACCTTCGCCATCGAGCCATGCAGCTCCGGGGTGAAGCCGCGGCTCACGCAGCCGGGCCAGTAGGCGACCTTCATGCTGCCTCCTCTTCGTCCTCGCCACTCACATACAGGTTCAGCTCGTAGCGCTCCGGCTTGCCCTCGACCTTCGCGTAGATCTTCTTGACCGCATCGAGATCCTGCTTTCCGATCTTGTGGCCAAAGATCGCGATCTTCGGGCTGATCTTGCGTTTCATCACGCCGCGAATCGCGACCGGCAGCGAACTCAAGAGCTCCTTGCCGGCAGCGGGGTGAAACTTGCCAAACCACGAGTTGCCGCCATAGGAGCGCGGCAGCATCTCCGCCTCGTGCAACAGCCCATAGTCCTTGATCAGCGTCACGATCGTTTCCTCGTGACGATGCCCGTTGTTGCGGTCGACGATGTGCTGGTCGGACCCCGCTATGCGTCGCAATCTCATGATCTGACCCATCGGGTTGACGTCCTTGGGACACGCCTCCACGCACTTGAAGCAGTGTGTGCAGTCATACAACCCCTGCGGGTCTTCGGAGAGATCGAGCAGGCGCTCGCGCTGCTCTTCGTCGCGCGGGTCGCCCACGAAACGGTATGCCTTGGCGAGCGCGGCCGGGCCGATGAAGCCAGGATCCACCTCCATCGCGAGGCAGTCGCTCACGCACGCTCCGCACTGGATGCAGGCCATCGTCTGGGTGATGTCCACCATCGACTCCCTCGGCACGATGTGCTCGCGCTCGGGCTGTGGTCCCTCATTTATCAGCCATGGCGTGACGCGCTGCACCTTCTTCCAGTGCACTGCGTCCATATCCACGATCATGTCCTTGATCACTGGCATGTTGCCCATCGGCTCGACCTCGATCACGCCGTCCTTCGCGGACGCACGCGCATGGTCGAGGTGGGTATGGCAGGCCAGTCCCGGTTCGCCGTTGATACGCACTCCGCACGACCCGCAAATCGCCGCGCGGCAGGAGCAGCGAATGCCGATTGAGCCGTCGAACTCGGCCTTCGCTTGGAGGATGCCCTCCAGTACCGAGCGGTGGGGCTCCAGTTCAATCGTGTGCTCGTCCCAATAGGGCGCTTGTCCAGACTCGGGGTCGTAACGGCGCATGCGCAACGTGAACTTCTCCGGCGGCTTGTGCGTCTCGGCCATCAGGCGCGCTCCCCCTCGATCGGGTGCCGGCAGGGCACGGTGTGGGCGTCGTTGCCGGACGCCATCAGTATTTCCTCTCCTCCGGCTGCCACTGCGTGAAAGTCACCGGCGAGTAGCCGATCCCAGGCCCATCCCCGTTCAGACTGATGTCGATGTGCTTGAGCCAATCCTCGTCGTTGCGCTCGGGGAAATCGGTTCTGAACTGGGCGCCCCTGGACTCCTTGCGCTCGATTGCGGCGAGCACGATCGCCTCCGCGCAGTCGAGCATGTAGCCAAGCTCGATCGCGCCGAGCACATCCTGGTTGAACACCGTGCCTTTGTCGTCGATGTAGGCGCTCTTTGCCTCCTCCTGCAGGCGCGCCACGATGCCCCGGGCGGTCTGCAAGCCCTCCTCGTCGCGATACACCGCGACGTACTGGTTCATCGTCTCGCCCAGCTCGCGCTTGATTGCCGACACACGTCGGCCCGTGTGAGGACGCGCGATGATCTCGTCGATCATTGCGACGTCGTCGTGCAGCTGTGCGTCCGATACCTGCGGCATCGCCATCGTGGCGGCTCGCGCCGCGGCATGTTCGCCCGCCCGGCGACCGAAGATCAGCGTGTCGAGCAGCGAGTTGGCGCCGAGGCGGTTGCCGCCGTGCACCGACACGCACGCGACCTCCCCGGCGGCATATAGCCCCTCCACCGAGGTGGCGCCGTTTACGTCGGTCTTCACCCCACCCATGATGTAGTGCTGGCCGGGGCGAATCATGATCGGCTCGCGGGTGATGTCCACACCCGCGAAGTCCTTGCCGATGTTGACGATCTCGCGCAGCGCCTCGAGGGTACGCTTGCGCGGCACCATCGTGATGTCCAGGTAGATCCCGTCTTTGTTCGCGCCCACGCCACGGCCCTCGAGGATCTCTGTCTGCTCGGCACGCGAGACCACATCGCGCGAGGCCAGCTCCATCTTGTTGGGCGCATACTTCTCCATGAAGCGCTCGCCCTCGGAGTTCAGCAGCACCGCGCCCTCGCCGCGCGCGCCCTCCGTTATCAACAAACCGTTCTCCACCAGTGTCGTGGGGTGGTACTGCACCATCTCCATGTCCATCAGCGGCGCGCCCGCGCGATAGGCCTGGGCGATGCCGTCACCGGTCACGATCAGCGCGTTGGTTGTCGGGCTGTACACCTGCCCGGCGCCGCCGCTTGCGAGGATCACGTTCTTGGCCTTCAGCACCTCCATGCGCCCCGAGCGCACGTCGCGTGCGATCACGCCGCAGCAGCGCCCGCTGTCGTCCTTCAGCAGCGACGTCACGAACCACTCCTCATAGCGATCGACCTGTTCGTGATGCTTCATCAGCTGCTCGTACAGCACGTGCAAGATCGCCTGGCCGGTGATGTCGGCGACATATGCGGTGCGCTTCATCGAGGCGCCACCGAACGCTCTGAGGTCCAGTTCGCCGTCGTCGTTGCGGTGGAAGGTCACGCCGATGTGCTCCAGGTGCATCACCTCGTGCGGTGCCTCTGAGCACATGATCTCGATCGCGTCCTGGTCGCCGAGGAAGTCCGAGCCCTTGACCGTGTCATAGGCGTGCGATTTCCAGTCGTCGGCGACGTTGATCGCGGCGTTGATGCCGCCTGCGGCCGCCACTGAGTGCGAGCGCACGGGATGGACCTTGCTCACAATGCCAACGCTTGAGCCGGCCTCCGCGGCCGCTAGGGCGGCGCGCTGGCCCGCGAGACCTGCGCCGATGATGAGTACGTCGTGTGCTGGCATGGCTTCCCGGGGGTCGAAGGAGATAGCAGTGGTGGCGCGTCGGGGCGGACTCTATAACGCCGCGCCCCCGCGCCGCGCCTCAGCGCCCGCCGGCAGGGCTGAGCGCCTGGCGGATCTGGGCCACCGTCACGGTGCCTTGCAGCACGCCATCGGCGTCCACGGCAACCATCCCGCCGAGTCGCCCAAGTGCCTCGCTGCGCAACAGCGACTCCAGCGGCTCGCGCTCATCGATGCGCACCTGCAGGTCCTGCTCGAGTACCTCGCCAACCTCCAGCGCTGGGCGTCCTGCCGCGATCTCCTCGTCGATGCGCTCTGAGCGCACGACGCCGAGGAAATGGCGGGCGTGATCGACCACGGCGAACCACGGGCTGCGGTAGCGCGCGAAGAATTGCTCCTGTGCATCCAGCAGCTTCAGCTCGGGCGGGATCGTCGTCGGCTCGCGATCCATGATGTCGGCGACCGTCACGCTCTGGATACGCCGGCCGATCGCCCCCTGCATGACCGCGCCGCCTGCCGCCTGGTAGAGGATCACGCCGAGCAGCAGCGTAAAGATGCCGAAGCTATCGCCCTCGAGCAGCACGAGCAGGCCGATCGCTCCGAGCGCCATCGCGAATCCCTGGCCGGCGCGGCCGGTCATCTGCGTGCCGCGATTGCGGTCGCCCGTCCGTCGCCAGATCGCGGCGCGCGCGATGCGCCCCCCGTCGAGCGGGAACGCGGGCACGAGGTTGAACGCGAGCAGGATCGCGTTGATGAACAGCAGCCAGCCGAGCAGTGCCAGCAGCGGCGTTGCGACAACACCCGCTTGGGCTTCCCGGGTGAGCACCGCGCTTGTCAGGTGACTGCTGTTGGCCGCCACCACGATCGCCACCGCGCACAGCGCCACGATCGCGAGTGTGACTGCTGGGCCCGCCGCCGCGACCTTGAATTCCTCGCCGGGCGTCTCCGGTTCGCGTGCCGGACGTGCCATACCACCGAAAAACCACAGGTCGATGCCCAGGATCGGGATGCCGAGGCGGCGCGAGATGAGCGCGTGTCCCAGCTCGTGCAGGATCAGCGAGGCGAAATACCCAAACGCGCCGGCCACCGCGACGGCATAGGCGGTGCTTGTCGAGCCGCCAAGCACTTCATGGAAATATTGCGACAGGAAGAAGATCAGGAACAGCAGCACGAAAAACCAGCTCGCGCTGACGCCCACGCGGATCCCAAAGATACGAGCCAGCTGGATGCTGCCGCGGGGACGCATTGGTGCTCTTGTGGCCATGTATTGATCTTAGGACGCTTGGGCTGGGCGGCGTTCGGGGTGGGCGGGGGTGCTGAGTGACACTCTTTTTAGTCGATTCACGATGGTAGCTACAATATGTAGCTATTACTGTGAACTCTTCAAAAAGTCCTTGATCTACCGACTCTGCGACTGGGTCCCTAGGGCTCGTGTGCCTGCCGGTTGGGTCTATTGGGTTGGGTCTATTGGATCCGCGCGCGCCCGCGCTCGATGATCGCCTCGAAGTCGCAGCCCGCGGGCAGCGTGCCGTACTCCAGGCCCCCGTCGCCGCCTAGTCGCGAGGCGCAGAACGCATCGGCGACCGCTGGGGCCCCGTGGCGCACCAACAGCGAACCCTGCAATGCCAGTGCCATGTGCTCAACGATCCGCCGCGCGCGCATCTCGAGCGTCGCCGGATCGGAGAACTGGCCTTCGAGCTTCTGCACATGTGCGTCCAGGCGCGCGTCGGCACCCTGCGCCTGCTTGACCTCGTGCATGAACACCTCGAGCGAGCGCGGCGTGCGCACGAGCGCGCGCAGCACGTCGAGGCTCATCACGTTGCCCGACCCCTCCCAGATCGAAGCGAGCGGTGCCTCGCGATACAAGCGCGGCATTCCCGACTCCTCGACATACCCGTTGCCGCCGAGGCACTCCAGCGACTCAAAGGCGTGGTTGGGGGCGCGCTTGCACACCCAATACTTGCCAACCGCGGTGGCTAGGCGCTTGAACAGGTGCGCATCGCTCAGCTCGCGCTCGCCGCTGGCCGGCGCCTCGGCGCCCGCTTCGTCATAGGCGCGCGCGAGGCGCATCGCGAGCGCGGTGGCGGCCTCGGACTCCACGCACAGGTCGGCGAGCACATTGCGCATCAGCGGCTGGTCGACGAGCAGCTTGCCGAACGCGGATCGGTGCGCGGCGTGCCAAGTGGCATTTACGACTCCAGCGCGCATCCCGGCGGCGCCGCCGATCACGCAATCCAGGCGCGTGTGGCCGACCATCTCGATGATCGTCGGCACGCCGCGCCCCGGCTCGCCGACCATCCGTGCCCAGGTGCCGTGGAATTCGACCTCGCTGGAGGCATTGGAGTGGTTGCCGAGCTTGTCCTTCAGGCGTTGGATGTGAAAAGCGTTGCGAGTCCCGTCGGGCAGCACGCGCGGCATCAGAAAACAGGAGAGACCCTCATCGGTTTGCGCCAAGACCAGGAACAGGTCGGACATCGGCGCGGAGCAAAACCACTTATGGCCCGTCAGCTCATATTCCGCTCCCGCGCCACCCCCGTTGAGTGGACGGGCAACCGTTGTGTTGGCTTTCACGTCCGAGCCGCCCTGCTTCTCGGTCATCGCCATGCCCGCGATCGCCGAGCCCTTTTCGCTTGCCGGGAGGAGGCGTGGGTCATACGTGTTAGCTGTTACAAGCGGCCCCCACTCGGCCAGTAGCTCCGGTTGGGCGCGCAGCGCCGGTAGCACCGCAAAGGTCATCGTGATTGGACAGGCAAAGCCGGCCTCGGCCTGCATCGCGGTCATGTATAGAGCTGCGCGTGCGGCGTGCGGGGAGGCTTCGGAGCTTGTCCATGGCAGCGAGTGCAGTTCGTGCTCGACACCCATTTTCATCAGTTTGTGCCATGCCGGGTGGAACTCGACCTCGTCAATGCGATGCCCGTAGCGGTCGTAGGTCTTCAGGACAGGCTTGTTCTCGTTGGCCAGGCGACCCCACAATTGCTGGGGCCCATCGACCTCGCCGACGAACCTGCCCAGCTCGGCCGCGCGCCCCAATACCCAGGAGGCGCCCTCGCGCGTGGTGGCCTCTACCAACGGTAGGTTGCTCGAGAACACGTCCACGCCCTGTAGCGGCGGAGCCTGATTGGCGACCGTGTGGGTCTGCCAGGAGTCTTGTGCCGAGACCGTGGCCATCACATGAGAGGTTACCCGCTCGGCCTGCCCGCGATAGCATCGCCGCCCGGAGGGTGGGAAACCGTTCAGCTACCCGAGGACCGACACATGGCCAAGATCAAGGTGCAAAACCCCGTCGTCGAGCTCGACGGCGATGAGATGACGCGAATCATCTGGTCCTTCATCAAGGAGCAGCTGATTCTGCCCTATCTCGATATCAACTTGAAGTATTACGACCTCTCGATCGAGAGTCGCGACGCGACGGAGGATGCGATTACCGTCGAAGCGGCCAACGCGATCAAGCAATATGGGGTCGGCGTGAAGTGCGCCACGATCACCCCCGACGAGGCGCGTGTTGAGGAGTTTGGCCTGAAGGATATGTATCGCTCGCCCAATGGCACTGTGCGCAACATCCTCGGCGGTGTCATCTTCCGCGAGCCGATCGTGATTTCGAACATCCCGCGGCTGGTGCCAGGCTGGACCAAGCCGATCGTGATCGGTCGTCACGCCTACGGCGACCAATATCGCGCAACCGACATGGTGGTGCCGGGCGAGGGCAAGCTGATGCTCACCTTCACACCCGCCGACGGCAGCAAGCCGATCGAGCTGGATGTATTCGACTTCCCCGGCGGGGGCATCGCGATGGCGATGTACAACCTCGACGCTTCGATCCGAGACTTCGCCCGCGCCTCCATGCGCTATGGGCTGGACCGCGGCTATCCGGTGTACCTGTCGACCAAGAACACGATCCTCAAGCGCTACGACGGGCGCTTCAAGGACCTTTTCGCCGAGATTTACGAGAGCGAGTTCAAGGATGCCTTCGAGCAGGCCGGCATAACCTACGAACACCGCCTGATCGATGACATGGTGGCGGCTTCGCTGAAGTGGGAGGGGGGGTATGTGTGGGCTTGCAAGAACTACGACGGCGATGTGCAGTCCGATACCGTCGCGCAGGGCTTCGGCTCGCTCGGGTTGATGACGAGCGTATTGATGAGCGCTGACGGCAAGACGGTTGAGGCCGAGGCTGCGCACGGCACCGTTACACGCCACTATCGTCAGCACCAGCAGGGCAAGCCCACCTCCACAAATCCAATCGCCTCCATTTTTGCTTGGACGCGCGGGCTCTCGGCACGCGGACGCATGGACGGCACGCCTGCGGTGAGCGAGTTTGCCGATACGCTCGAGCGGGTGTGCGTACGCACAGTGGAGGAAGGCAACATGACCAAGGACTTGGCACTGCTGGTGGGGCCAGAGCAGCAGTGGCAAAGCACGCAGGAGTTCCTAGGGTCGATCGACGACAACCTCAAGCAGGAGATGAATCAGTGAGCAAACCAATACGAGTCACCGTCACGGGTGCCGCCGGGCAGATCGGCTACAGCCTCGTGTTTCGGATCGCCAGCGGCCAGTTGCTCGGTCCCGACCAGCCAGTGGACCTGCGACTGCTGGAGATACCACCCGCTATGGGTGCCCTGGAGGGCGTCGCGATGGAGATCATCGATTGCGCCTTCCCCTTGCTGGCCGGCCTTGATCTGCACGATAACCCAGGCGACGCCTTCGAGGGTGTGAACATCGCACTGCTCGTCGGCTCGCGTCCGCGCACGAAGGGCATGGAGCGCGCCGAGCTGCTGTCGGAGAACGGCAAGATCTTCACGACGCAGGGCAAGGCGCTGAACGGGGGTGCGGCAAGCGATGTGAAGGTGCTTGTCGTCGGCAACCCCGCCAACACCAACTGCCTGATCGCGATGAACAACGCGCCCGACATTCCCCGCGAGCGCTTCACGGCGATGTTGCGACTCGATCACAATCGCGCGGTCGCCCAGCTCGCCAACAAGGTGGGCGTGTCGGTCGGCGATGTGAGCAAAATGGGTGTGTGGGGCAACCACTCGCCGACGATGTACCCCGACCTGTTTCACGCGGAAGTCAAGGGGGTGCAGGCGGCTGAGGTGGTCGACGATCAGGCGTGGATTGAAAATGACTTCCTTCCGAACGTCGGCAAACGTGGTGCCGCGATCATTGAGGCGCGCGGTGCCTCGAGCGCCGCGTCGGCCGCCAGCGCGGCAATCGACCACGTGCACGACTGGGTTAGCGGCACCCCCTCCGAGGGGCAGGCCAGCGACTGGGTGTCGATGGGTGTTCCCTCGGACGGTTCCTACGGTGTGCCGGAGGGCCTCATCAGCGGCTTCCCATGTACATGTGCGAATGGAGAGTGGTCGATAGTGCAGGGCCTCGACATCGACGCGTTCTCGCGCGCGAAGATCGACGCCTCGGTTGCTGAGTTGACCGGCGAGCGCGACACCGTGCAGAGCCAGGGCCTGATTTAGACGCACCCTTAACGAAAAACGGCCGGGTGTCGCACTTTGCGACCCCGGCCGTTGTCGTTACTTACGGCTGTAGCTTCCTCCGACGGATCGTCGTTCCTGGCAAGGACGCACCGACCGCAGTGTGCTAGACGCACATAAGGGAGGGAGGACGCAGCCAGGGGCGACGAGGCTAGGACGCTGGATGCCAACCACGGCCCTGCTTCTTAATCTTCTTTTCCTGCTCGAGGCCGGGCAGCACGCGGTACAGGTAGTTCTGCTTGATGTTCATCTTCGCGGCCAGCTCGGGGATCGTGATACCGGGCTGTCCGGTTACGAACGACAATGCCTGCGCTGCACGTGTGCCACTGCCCTTGCGACGTCCGGCGCGGCGCGGCGCGGCGGCGGTCGTTGTGCTTGCTGCCTCGGTGGTGGCGGCTGCCTTGGGTGGACGGCCACGGCGTGCGCCGGTGGTGCGGCTCTTGGAACCACGCGGGCGACCCGGACCACGCTTGGCCGGTGCGGCTGCTGTTGCGGCGGCGGCAGGAGCGGCAGCGGTGGCGCGGGGAGCCGAACCACGGACACCTGCCAGCGCCGTGGCTGCTGCCTCCAGCCGGTTGTACTCGTCGATCAGCGGCTTCAGCTCCGCTAGTCGGTCGTTGATCTCTCGGCGCTTCTCGTCAAGAAAGTCAGTCACGATTGTGTCCTGTTCACTGGATTAATGCGGCCCGACGATTCGGACAGCATGGGGTTTGCGCTTAACTCTACACAAGTTGCCGGTTTGCACGTGCACTTGCAAGCGAATTACCAAGCTGGGTTCCCGCAAAATGCAGTCACTAACCCCCTGCGACTAACCATTCGCACATAGTGTCCAGCGCTCTTAGTTCTCCAACAGCGTGCGCAAGCGATCCAATGTGCGTGTTGCCTCGCGCCGCGGCATACCGCCCACAAGTGCGCGCCCGGCGAGTGCGCCCAGCGGTCCAAGGGGTGCGCGAAACTCGTTGCGATAGTCGAAGTGAGTGCGATTGCCATCCGCGGCGCGCAAGCGGTACTCGGTACGTGCGCGCGAGCGTGCCGGCCCGTGTCCCTCCCATACGGCGCTGGCGCCGGGCTCGCAATCGACCAGTGTCCAGTGTACGTCGAGGCTCACGCCTCTCAGGTGGACTTGCTGGTCCATCCGGTAACCGACGCGCGGGGGACCCTTGTCGTAGCTACGCAGCTTGCGGTGAATAGTGACCCAGTCGCCCAGCCGCTCGGGGTCCATGACAAGCTTCCACACCTCCGCGGGCGGTGCGGCGATCTCGATCGATGCGGTAACGGCGCTCATCGCGCGGCCAACTCCTCCACCTTTTCCCACTCGTGCAGTGCGTGTTCGACAGCGGCATCGAAGGAGTGCAGTGCCACGCCGAGGATCTCGGCGGGATCCTCGCCAACCGGCAGCAAATCGCCGGTGAGCCCTTCCATCAGAGGCAGCACCAGCTCGGGGCTCTCCCCGGCGAGGGAGGCCGCGAGTCGGGCTGCGATGGGGGTGAGCGTCACGCCGAATCCGACACTGGGACGGCCCAGCATCATCAGCTCGGCGATGCGCTGCACGATCTCACCGTAGCTCAGCACGTCGCACCCGGCAGCGTCGAGCGAGCGCCCCGACACGGCCGGGTTATCGGCACATGCGAGCAGCATCTCGACGATGTCGCGCTCGTCGATCGGTTGAATCCGGAAGCGTCGCCACGCTGGCAGCACGAGCACCCGCAGGCGCTCAACGAGACGCACGAGAAAACGAAACGAGCGAGAGTGCGCACCGATCACCACGCTCGCGCGCAGCGCCACTGAATCTGGGATTGCCGCAAGCAGTATGCGCTCGACCTCATAGCGGCTGGCGAGGTGGGTGGAGGGGGCGCGTGGGCCTCCTAGATACACAATCCGCTCCAGCCGTGCGGCGCGCGCGGCGTTGGCGAAGGTTTGCGCAGAGATGCGCTCGCGTGCGGGGAACGGTTCGTCGCTGGGGGCCGGCTCCATTGAGTGGATCAGGTAATAGGCAACCTCCGCGTCGCGCATCGCGCGCAACACACCCGCTCCCGTGAGAGTGTCGCCGACGACCAGCTCGAAGTCGCCCAGGCCGATCTCGGCAGTGCCGACATCCGCGAGATAGTCGAGTGCGAGGCGCACGCGTGCTCGGTCGCGTGTGAGCGCACGCACGTCATGACCCTGCTCGAGCAGGCGCGGAAGCAGCGCCGAGCCGACGAAGCCGCTGGCGCCGGTCAAGAGGATGCGCATCGCTTCAGATGATGACGCAAGGACTCCCAAGCGGTTTTCCTCGCGGTTTGCGGGGAAGACATGCTTGCCCCCCTTGAGCGGGGGGCCGGCGAGTGCTTTGATCGCCCCTCGTTCGTTTGAGCCGCCAACCAAAGGGGAGTCAGTGTCGAGGAAGCAGAGCAGGAAAGTCACCCGCAAGGTCACATGTGACGATTGCTACTTCAGGTGCAACCTGCTGTGTGCGCTACAGGTGCAGGAGCCCTGTGGCACGTTTCGCCCGGCCGAGGCCAAGCTCGCTCCCCCTCAACAATTGCGCTTCGAGTTCCGCCAGGAGCGCCGCTCGCGTGCCGCCTGGGCGTTTCCCTCCGCTCAGGAACAGGCAGCTCTGCACGCTTAATATCTTGCTGTTCCGACCGGTACATGTACGGTCCGGGACAGGGCCGCATGCGGCCCTGTCATCCCGAGTTATTGATGAGTCTTTTCCGCGTGCCGCGCGATCCAGTTCGCGCCTGGCGTGTCGCTGAGGCCGTGTACCACGATTGAGCAGAACACGACGAGCGCCGTCAGGTCGAAGATACGCTGACCGTTCGCTATGTGCTGGTCGAGCACTAGTAGCGAGAAGGTCATCGTGGCAATCCCCTTCGGTCCGAACCAACCCATGAACAAACGTGTTTGCGGATCGGTGTCGGTACCTACCAGCGCGATCCACACCGCCACCGGACGGGCGATCAGGAATGTGGCGGCAACGAGCGCCAGCGCCGCCCAGCCGCTGCTAGCGAGCGCGTGCAGCGTGAGCAGCGAACCGAACACAACAAAAATTCCGAGCTTGACGATCTCGACTATCTCATCCGCGCGCTGCTCGAAGTGCCGGCGCAGGTCGGGGCGACGCACGCCGAGCACGATCGCCGCGACGAACACCGCGATGAAACCGTTGCCGCGTGGCGAGAGCACCGTCACGCCATATGTGGCAAAGGCCACTCCGAGTGCATACAGCGACTTCTGGTGGGAGGGAATCGGATGCTCGAGCGGCCGCTTCTTCTCGCTCGGCATCAGCAGCGAAGCGAAATACCCGATTGCCAGTCCGTAGAGAAAACCCAGGCCGACGTCCTGCAGCACGAAGCGCCACCACACAAAATTCTGGGATTCGCTGCCGAGTGCGGCGAGCAGCGTCAGCACAGCCGGTAGCGCCAGGCCGTCGTTCAAACCGGACTCCAGGTTCAGCGAGTGGCGCACCAACCGTGGCACGCGCGGGTTGGTGACGATGCTCGATGTCAGCACCGGGTCGGTCGGGCTGAGCAGCGCTCCGAGTAGTAGCGACTCTGTCCATGACAGTTCGACCAGCAGATGTGCCGCAACCGCCACCACCACCGCGGTGATGGGCATCGCGATCGCGAGCTTTCGCAATGGCAGGTGCCATGCCTTCTGCAGCATCTCACCCTCGACCTCCAGGCCGTCGCGAAACAGGATCACGATCAGCGCGGTGAAGGCGAGATCCTCTACGAAGCCAGACTTGGCGTGGAAGCTGACCAGCTGCAGGCCACCGTCTCCAACCAGGAAGCCGGCGAGCACGAACAATGCCGCGAGCGACAGGAACGAGCGCTGGGCAAGCCCAGAGAGCAGCGCGCCGAGGATCAAGAGTCCGCCGAGGAAAGCCGCGGTCGCCTGGAACGTAGGCATGCGCCTAGCCTTTCACGTGCACGCGAGGTTGCCCGTCGATGTGCCGGTGCTTAGGATCGTCGGAGGTATGGCGCAGATCATCGCGGGTATATTGGACGTGATTGGCAAAGCTCTCAGCGAGGCGGTGGTGCAATGGCGGCAAAAGACAGGATCGGCAAGGCAAGCGAAGCAGTTCGAAGCAACGATTATCTGAAGCGACTGATCGAGGACGAGCAGCTGCGCGAGAACCTGCTGCTCGCCTACGGTGCGGCGCGTAGCGCCTACGGGCGTGTCAGCAACGGCAAGCCGGCGAGCAAGGCATTGTTCGAGGATCGCAAGCTCCAAAAGGAGCTCGCCGAAGCGGCCCACGCTTTGCGCGACGCTTCCTTTGCGATTCGCCAGCCCCCGCCCAAGCCCAAGCGCAAAGGCGGCCTCGGCCGCGCGCTCGTGCTCTTGATCGTGGGCACAGTGCTGGCCCTGGCGCTCAGCGAGGACCTGCGCTCGAAGGTACTCGACCTGCTGTTTGGGGCCGAGGAGGAATTCGACTACAGCTCAACCACGATGCCCGCCGCGGAGGCTCCCGCGCCGGCCGACATGCCCGCCGCGTGACCGACGCGGCCTCCGTATTGAGCGAGCGTGTGGAAGCGGAGGCGGAGGCCGATGCAGGAAGCGCGACCCGCTCGCTGTCGGGCGAGAAGGCCCAGCGGATCGTCGAGGCGATGCGCCACAGCGTCGCGCGCCGCGGCGCCGCGGGCTCGACCTTCGACCACGTCTCGCGCGAGGCGGGCGTCTCGCGCGGGCTGCTGCACTACTACTTCGGTACCAAGGAGCAGCTGCTCGTCGAGGCGGCGCGGCGCGACTGCGAGCTGCGCATCGAGGTACTTGAGAAACGCTTGGCGGGTGCGCAAACAGCCGAGGATTTCGTCGCGCTGCTCGCGCTGAACCTGCAGGAGACGATCAGCGAGGACCCCGATTTCGTCACGCTCGTGTTCGAGATGTTCACGCTCTCGCGTCGCAACGCCGACATCGCGGTCGAGTACGCGAGTCTCTTGCGGCGCACGCGCGAGCGCCTGGCGGAGATGCTCGCCGCCGCGCAGCGCGACGGCGTGCTGCGCTTGCACGCGGAGCCCGATGCCGTCGCGGACATCCTGTTCTCGCTTGGCGACGGGTTCGCGCTGCGCATGATTTCAGAGCCCGACCGCGACTTCAGCGCCTCGATCCAGGCGGGCATCGAGTGTGCCCGCTCGCTCGTCGCCGACTGACGTTCGACCGCTTGCTCGCCGCTCGCCGAGCGATGCCGGACCGTGTCCGCCTGCTGCTCGCCGGCTGACAATACGGCCACCCTCTTATAATCGGGGCCTGATGCCCATCTATGAGTACAGGCGCCCCGACGGCAGCACGTTCGAGGTGCAGCAGTCTTTCAGCGACGACACGCTCATCAAGGATCCCGAGACGGGGGTGCCAGTCGAGCGCGTGCTGCATGCCCCCGCGGTGCATTTCAAGGGCAAAGGCTTCTACAACACCGACTACGGCACGCGCAAGCGCCAGCGCGAGAACGCGGCCTCGAGCGACAGCTCCAGCAGCTCCTCGGGAGAGTCCTCCTCAGGCGAGAAGTCCTCGGAGTCCTCCGCCAAGGGAGACACTGCGGGCAAGGGCGAGGCGAAGAAGAGTGAGTCCAGCGCCAAGCCCGAGAAGAAGGCCAGCGACTCCAAACCCGTCGCGGCTGCTAAGTAGGCATTCAGCCCGACATAAAGCGTGCCACGTCTGCGCGGCGCGCAACTTCGGAGATCGTCAGCCCTTCTTCGCCGCTGGGTAGCGTCATTTGCCCAGTGGGCTTGAGCACGTGGGTTGGTGGCGTGCCAGTCACAGCGAGCGCGGCGAACATGCCGAGTAGTTCCGCGCCGCTCATATCGGAGATGATCGCGGGCGGCGCGTTCCAGGCGATCAATGGCAGCCGCAGGAAGCTAGAGGGGGACAGGAGCCGGTCCTTCATGTCTGTGAACAGCGCCTGCTGGTGTTCCTCGCGCTGGATGTCGGTCTCATTCGACGCGCATAGGTTCTCGCGTGTGCGTGCGATCGCGAGCGCTTCCCTGCCATCGATGTGATGCGTGCCCGCACTCAGGCGTAGTGTGAAGCCGCCATTGGCCGCACCGCCGTCGAGCTTGGAGATGATGCAGCCGCCGCTGTAGTTGACGCCGCCCATCGCGTCGATCAGCTGCGGGAAGTTTTCGAAGTTGACTTCAACCACATGGTTGATCGGGATGTTCAGCCAGTGCTTGATGACCGACACCGACTCGGCCGGCCCACCGTACTCGTGGGCGGCGTTGATCTTCTGGAGGCCATGCCCGGGGATTTCGAGGACCGTGTCGCGCGGGATCGACAAGCGCGCCGCGTGCCCACCGCCCGTGCGGATCAGCATGATCGTGTCCGAGCGTCCGAAGCCGGTTGTTTCCGCGCCCGGTTCCTTGCTGTTCTTTTGACGGCGGTCGGATCCGAGTATGAGAATGTTGTTGGCCGAGGTCAGTGGATAGCCCGCGGGGTCGAGCACGCCCGCGACATTTGAGGGCAGCGAGGTGCGCTCGAAGTGGGCACTGATCAAGAACAGCACGGCGGACAGCAGCACCCAAGCGAACGCCAGCGCGATTAGGCCGAGGACTATGCGCTTGGGGGTAAGCCGCTCGCGCCACGGGGGCTTGTCGGCGGCGCCGGCGCTCCCTCCGCGCCGCGAGCCGCCGCCGTACACACGCCGCCCGCCGCCGCCCGCGCCTGCTTCGCCCGGCTTGCGTGGTTGGCGCGGAGACTTCGGCGTGCGATCCCGCACAAGCGCCTGCTCCTCGCTTGTGCCCCTGAGGGTGCCGCGCCCCGGCAGGCGTGGCCCAGCGCGATAGCGCTTGTACTGCGGCTTGTCGTTGGGGTCGGGACTCACGGACGGGGCGGTACAACCCTATATTCACCGGATGCCCACCCCGGATGACGCAGTGGGGCGGCTGGTCGTGTGCCCGACGCCGATCGGCAACCTCCGGGACGTGACCCTGCGCGTGTTGGACACGCTGCGCGAGGCGCACGCTATCGCGTGTGAGGACACACGGCGCACGCGCACGCTGCTCGACCGCTACGAGATCGCGGGCAAGCTCATCAGCTACCACGAGCACAACGAGCGCGAGCGTGCCGGCGAGCTGGTCGGGCGGATCGTGGGGGGAGAGGTCGTCGCGCTCGTGTCCGACGCGGGGATGCCGCTTGTGTCCGATCCCGGCTACACGCTCGTGCGCGCTTGTATCGAGGCTGGGCTGTCAGTCGAAGTGCTACCGGGGGCCAGCAGCGTGCCGACCGCGCTCGTCGCCTCGGGGCTGCCGGCGGAGTGCTGGTGCTTCGTGGGTTTCTTGCCGCGCAAGCGCGCGGAGCTCGAACGGGTGTTGCTCTACGCGTCCGAGACGCTCGTCGCCTTTGAGTCTCCCCAGCGGCTCGCGGCGACACTTGCGGCGCTCGCCGAGCGCGACCCCGATCGTCCGGCGGCGGTGTGCCGCGAGTTGACCAAGCTTCACGAGGAAATCAGGCACGGAAGTGCCGCCGAGCTGAGCGCCCATTACGCAGAGCATCCCCCGCGCGGGGAGATCGTGCTCGTGGTGGGAGCAGCACCGCCCGGCGGGGCCGACCGCGAGCAGGCGCTCGAGGCCCTGCGCGCCCTGGTCGAGGCGGGTGCCCGGGCTCGAAGGAGCGGCCGGGGTCCTCGCCAAGCTCACGGGGGTAAGCGCCAACGATTTGTATCGCGAGTTGACGGACTCCACCGCCGAGAATGAAGCCGCTGTCGGTAAGCGCAAGACGAGGTAGGCTGGGCTTATCCCTGGGCGGACGGTCCCCCTCCCGCCCGCCTGGGGCCTGCCGCTGGCGGCGCGCTCGCAGTAGCCTGGGACGTGCATGTCGTCCTTCTACGTAACGACCCCGATCTACTACGTCAACGCCGCCCCGCACCTGGGCCACGCGTACACGACGATCGCCGCGGACGTGCTCGCACGCCATCACCGCCAACGGGGGGAGAGCGTGTTCTTCCTGACGGGCACCGACGAGCACGGCGAGCCGGTAGCCGACGCGGCACACGCGCTTGGCGTACAGCCGCAGGAGCTTGCGGATCGCAACTCCGAGCGCTTCCGGGCGCTGGCGCCGAAGATCGAGGCGAGCAACGACTTCTTCATTCGCACCACCGACCCTCAGCACATGGCGGTCGTTCAGGACGTGCTCTCGCGCGTACGCGAGAACGGGTACGTGTACATGGGCACCTATGAGGGCTGGTACTGCCCCAAGTGCGCCGATTTCAAGGCCGAGAACGAAGTGGACGACGGCGAGCTGTGTCCGATCCACCATGTGCGGTTGACGCGCGAGCAGGAGGACAACTACTTTTTCGCGCTATCTCGCTTCCAGGAGCCATTGGAGCGTTTGTACGCCGAGCATCCCGAGTTCGTGGCACCGAAGAGTCGCTACAACGAGGCGCTGTCGTTCATCCAGTCGGGGTTGCGCGATGTGCCGCTCACGCGCCACAAGCTGACATGGGGCGTGCCCGTACCATGGGACCCCGAGCACGTGTTCTACGTGTGGTTCGACGCGTTGCTCAACTATTACTCCGCGCTCACCTACGCGCCGGCGCCGGCCGGCGAGGGAGGGGCCGGCGAGGCGCGCTCGCCTGTGGTCGCGGGCATCGGCAACGGCCTCACAGAGACGTTCTGGCCAGCCAGCGTGCACCTGATCGCCAAGGACATATTGCGCTTTCACGCCGTGTATTGGCCGGCACTCTTGATGGCCGCCGAGATCGAGCTGCCAAAGCGCGTGTTCGTGCACGGCTACCTGCTGATGGACGGCGAGAAGATGAGCAAGTCGCTCGGCAACGTGCTTGACCCGTTCGCCGTGATCGAGCGCTTCGGTGCCGACGCGCTGCGCTTCTACCTGCTGCGCGACGTGCCCTTCGGCCAGGACGGTTCGGTGTCCACCGCCGCCTTTGAGCAGCGCTATGAGAGCGAGCTGGCCAACGACTACGGCAACCTTGCGAGTCGCTCGCTGGCAATGATCGCCCGCTACCGCGACGGGGCCGTGGATGGGGGAGAACCCGACGGACTGCTCCACGACGACTTTGCCACCCTGCCTGGGCGCGTGGCCGAGCTGCTCGACGCCGTCGAGCCGACAACCGCGCTCGACGAAATCTGGCAGCGCGTGCGTCGGCTCAACCGCTACGTCGAGGAGCAGGCGCCATGGCAGCTGGCCAAGGACCCGGAGCGTGCGGCAGACCTCGACCGCGTACTGCGCACGCTTGCCGAGGGGCTGCGCGTCGTCTCGGTGCTGCTGTATCCCTACCTGCCCAACGCTACTGCGAAGCTGCTCGCCGCACTAGGAGCCCCCGACCTTGCGTTCGCCGGGGCCGGCTACGGGCAGGGCGCGATCAGCCAGGTACAGATGCTCGAGCCGCTGTTCCCGAAGAGCATCGCGGAGGAGGCCGTCGCACCGGCATGATCGACTCCCACACCCATCTGTACCTGTGCGACGAGCCCGACGCCGAACTGGTCGAGAATGCCGTCGCGGCCGGCATCGTGAAGATGCTCGCCATCGGCACCGACGGCATCTCCTCGCGCGCGGCGCTGGCCGCGGCCGAGGTGTTTCCGCAGGTGTACGCGGCCGTCGGGCGCCACCCGAATGAGACACGCGGCTTCGACGAGGCTGACCTGGCCGAACTGGAGGCCTTGGCGACCCACCCACGCTGCATTGCCATCGGTGAGACGGGGCTTGACTATTACCGCGATGGATCGCCAAAGGAGGACCAGAAGCGGTCCTTCTCAGCCCACATCGAGCTGGCAAGAACCACGAGAGCGCCTCTCATAGTCCATACGAGAAATGCCGCGCAGGACACGCTCGCGCAGCTGGCCGCCGAGGCCGAGGGACTGAGTGTCGTGATCCACTGCTTCTCGATGCCCGAGCACCTGCAGGAGTGCGTGGACCGCGGTTATGCGATCTCCTTTGCCGGCAACGTCACCTATAAGAGCGCCGGCGATCTGGCCGCGGCGGCGCGCGCTGTGCCGGACGAGCACCTGCTGCTCGAGACCGACGCGCCCTACCTGACTCCCCAGCCGGTGCGCAAACAGCAGAACCAGCCCGCGTTTGTCGCGCACACCGCGGCGTTCGTCGCCGAGTTGCGCGGGGTGTCCGTCGCCGAGCTGAGCGCGACGGTGGAGCGCAACGCCGCGCGCGTGTTCGGGTGGTAGGCGTCCACTCGGAGGGTCGGGCGACGGGCGCACCCACGGGGCGCGACGCAGGCAGGGCGAGTCGGCGTAGCCGTGACCTTGGCCAGAACTTCCTGCGCGACCCCAACATCCTTGGCGTGATCGCTCGCGAGAGCGAACTCTCTCCCGACGATGTCGTGCTGGAGGTGGGTGGCGGCGAGGGTGTGCTGTCGGCCTATCTTGCGCCTCGCGCCCGCTGGGTGCACGTGGTGGAGATCGACGAGCGCTTGCGCCCTGCGCTCGAGCAAAGTGTCGCTGGTGTGGAGAACGTTTCGCTGTGGTGGGGCGATGCGATGCGCGTGGATTTCGCTGCGATGCACCCCGCCCCGGGCAAGCTCATTGCCAACCTGCCCTATGGGATCGCTGCCGGCGTGCTCTTGCGCACGATCGAGCAGCTGCCGGGAGTGAGCCTGTTGGTCGCGATGGTGCAGCGCGAGGTCGGCGAGCGGCTCGCAGCCGTGCCGGGCAGTGGCGCCTATGGGATCAGCTCCGTGCTCGCCCAGCTCGCGGGCGAAGTGAGGGTCGCGAGGGCGATCCCGCGCACCGTCTTCCGCCCAGTGCCGAACGTGGACTCCGTACTGGTGCGGATCGTGCGCACCGCTCCTGCCGGCTCGCCCGCTGTGCGCAGGCTCGTGGCGAGCGCGTTCGCGCACCGCCGCAAGGCACTCGCGCGCTCGCTTGCGCTCAGCGGCACGCACTGTTCGCGCGAGCAGATCCGCGAGGCGCTCCTCGCGATCGGACACCCCGCCGACGAGCGCGCGGAGCGACTCGCGCCGAGCGAGTTCGTCGAGCTGGCCAAAATACTCGAGCTATGACTGGCTCGCCCCTGCCCCTGCCCCTGCGCGCGCTCGCGCCCGCAAAGATCAACCTTGGCCTGTTTGTCGGACCTACGCGTGCCGACTCTCGCCACGAACTCGCAAGCGTGATGCAGTCGATCTCGCTTGCGGACGAGCTCGTTCTGGAAGCGGCCCCGGCGGGTGCCGAGCACGACGAGGTGCTCTGTCCGGGCATCGAGGGCGAGAACCTCGCGGCCCGTGCGCTGGCACTGTTCCGCCAGGAGGGCGGCTGGACGCACGCGCCCCTGCGCCTGCGCATCGAGAAGCGCATCCCGGTAGCTGCCGGGCTCGGTGGTGGCTCGGCCGACGCGGCTGCCGTATTGCGACTGGCGCACGCCGCATCGGGCCTGGGGGATATGGACTTGATGCACGTTCTCGCTGAGAGGCTTGGCGCCGATGTACCCGCGCAAGTGGTGCCCGGGCGCTGGCTGGCGAGCGGCGCCGGTGAGCGCCTTGCGCCCCTCGCCGATCCAGTGTCGCCATTGGGTGTGCTGGTATTGCCCCACGCCGGTGGCTTGTCCACCGCCGAGGTGTACAGCCAGCTGGATCGCATCGCGCCAGCCCGCTCTGCGTCCGGTTTGATCGAACGTCGCGAAATGCTGGCTCGGGCATTCGAGCTGGGTTCAACCCTGCCCGCCGACGTGCTGCTGCTGCACAACGATCTGCAGGCGGCAGCCGTGTCGCTGTGCCCGGAGATCGTGGCGGCACTGGAGCAGGCACGCGAGGTGGGTGCGGAGACGCCACTAGTGAGCGGCAGCGGACCGACTGTTGTGGGCCTGTTCGCGCGCGCCAACGGCCTCGCCCGCGCCGAGCGTGCCGCTGCCGGCCTGGTGGGTCGCGAACCACCCGCGCTTGCCGCCGAGTCGGTGGACGCCGACTTCGCGCGCGTGCGGCCTCTCGGTACGTAACAATGCGGGCTTGCAATCGCAAGCGCGCATATGCGAATCCGCCCATCGGGGGGCACAGTGAGCAACACCGACATCACCGATCTTGTTGCCGTGTGCGCTGGCGTGTTCGGTCTGGCGGCGTACGTCGGGCTGATCCTGGTGCCCGCCTGGGGCTCTTACACGCGCGTGTGGGAGCGGATCGCGGCCACACTGCTGTCGCTATACGTGCTCGGAGTGTTCGTCGGCGTAGGCGCGCTGGCCGCGCTCGCTGCCGTGTACTTCTGGGGCTGACGATGGGGGCTCCCAAGTGTCCGAGCTAGTCGGGCTGGACGCCGTCACCGACGCGGTCGAGTCCGGAGCGGGCCTGCCCGAGGTCGTGCGCGCCGCTTCGCGCGCGCTCGATGCAAGTCTCGCGGTGACTGACGCCTCCGGCGCCACGATTGCGGTCGCCGCACGCTCCAGCGCGGATGAGCGCTCGCTGCTCTCCGGCGCCGACGGCGTGAGCAGCCTGCCGTTGCGTGTCGCCGACGCGATCGTCGGCTCGCTGCACATGCGCGCCCGCGCCGAGCCGAGCCCGCTCGTGCGCCGGCTGCTCGTCACGATGATCGCCTCTGAGGTGCAGCGCGTACGCGCCCCCGACGTCGCCTCCGAGAGCGCCGCCGCGGACTTCCTGAGTGTCGCCCTTGGACGCGAGCCGATCTCACGTGAGGACCTCTTGGCGCGTGCTCGCGAGCTCTCACTCGACTTGCAGGACGGCGCCAGCGTGATCGTCGCCCGCGCCCATCCGCAGGCGCCCACTGAGGAGGGCTGGCGTGCCCGTGCGCGCGCGGTTGCCGAGCGCGGCGCGCGCGCGGTCGTGGGTCGCTCGATAGCCGCGCTGTCCGAGCGCGACGGCGCGGCGGGCGTGGAGATCCTGCTGCTGCTCCCCGGTGGCGAGGAGCCGGCGGCGGCGCGCGCCGCCGAAGCCGTGCTACGCGAGATGGAGAGCGCCCTATCCGGTTACACCTTCGCGCTTGGGCGCAGCCGCGTCGCGGAGGACCCCGCCGATCTGCCACGTGCGGCAGGCGAGGCGCTGTTGGCTGCCAATGTGGCCGAGGGCGGCACCCCGGAGGGTGCGCTACTCGCCTTCGAGCAGACCGGCGCCTACCGCCTACTGCTCAGCGCGATGACCGAGAACCCGGGCGAGCTGCAGCGCTTCTACGCGGAGACGGTCGAGCCGCTCGTGGCCTACGACGAGCAGTACGAGACCGAGCTCCTGCAAACGCTAGAGACGTTTCTGGAGGCCGACGGCAACGTTGCCGGCACTGCCCAACGCCTGTTCACCCACCGCCACACCGTGTACTACCGCCTGGAGCGTGTGCGCGAGCTCACCGGCCTGGACGTCAGCTCCAGCGACGGCCGCGAGAAGCTGAGCCTCGGCTTGAAGGCGATGCGAGTCCTCGGCATTTCCTCCTCGCGTGGCCCCGCCAGCGAGGAAGGCGCTCGCGGTGGGCGCGTGCCGCGGCGCTCCTGAGCGACTAACCGCGCGCTGCGAACTCGACCGTGTAGGTAGCGCCCGGGCGTTCGTCGGTGAGGCTGGACGGCGCGATTGGGGCGACGCCCGCGCCGACGTCGCGATAGCCGCTCGACAGCAGGATCAGTCGGTGCGGGACGGAGCGCATCCACTCTTCGACGACCCCCTGCGGCGTCGCGAGCCCGCCCGTGCCCCAGCCGATGTTCTGCCCGGCGGCCACGACGCGCGCGCCCACCGCATACGGCGAGGATGTGATCCGCTGCCACGGCGTCTGCCCCGTCATGCTGTCGTCGCCGAAGTAACCATGGTTGGCCATTTCCCGCGCAAGACTCGTCGCGATCCCTCCAAGCGTGGGGTTGGCTCGCAGCGCCGGCACTCGCAGGCGGTCCCGTTCGCGGTCGATCAGGCACGCGACCGCGCTGTCGATGAGCGCCTGGTTGGAGCTTGTGGGCAGCGTCAGCGTGCCTCGGCAGCGGCCGGCGGTCGCGGTATTCGTCGCCGCTCGAGCCGTCATCGTGCCAAGCAGGGCACACGCCACCGCAAGCGCGAGTACGACAAAAGCGCCCCCACGTCGCGTCAATGCGTCCCCTGCCAGCCGCATCGCAAGGATTCTTGCAGTAGTGGGCGGCGGAATGTCGCCGCCTTGTTAACAGGGCGCCCGCCACCGCACACACTGGTCTGCACCCTGCTGCACCGTGGCCCGCAAAAGGCCACGTTGCAAGAACCGTTGCAAGTAGCAGGAGTTCGGGTCGGCGCGAAGACGCCGACGGCCAGTTCCACGGAGGCCCTCGCTGACGGTACAGTTCCGGTGTAGCTCCTACCCCATTGGGGGGTCGTCCAATGGCAGGACATCAGGTTTTGGTCCTGAGAATCGGGGTTCGAGTCCCTGCCCCCCAGTGTTGGCGCTTGGCGAATCTCCGTCAACCGCCACCGATTCGGGCAGCCAACTAAAGTTTGCGCATGTCCCTAGCCCCAACCGTCGTGATCCTCGCCGCCGGGCAGGGGACGCGGATGCGCTCCTGTACCCCGAAGGTGCTGCACGAGCTGTGTGGGATACCGATGGTGTTGTGGCCGGTGCGCGCCGCGCTTGCCGCGGGCGCGGGGCGCGTCGTGGTGGTGGACTCACCAGAGCGGGCGCTCGAGGATGTGCTGCCCGGGGGAGTCGAGCTGGCGGTGCAGGCGCAGTCGGACGGGACCGGTGGGGCGGTGCGGGCCGCGGCCGATCTGATCGATCCCGACGCGCCGGTAGTGGTGCTCAGCGGTGATGTTCCGCTCGTCGGTGCCGAGTCGATCGCAGAGTTGGTGAGGGCGCACGCCGACAGCGGCGCGGCGGCCACGATGGCGACCGCCGTGCTGGAGGACCCCACGGGCTACGGTCGGGTCGTGCGCGAGGCGGACGGATCGGTCGCACGTGTGGTTGAGACCAAGAAGCCTGGAGACGCAACCGACGCCGAGCTGCAGATACGCGAGGTGAACTCGGGCATATACGCGTTCGCCGGCGCGGCGCTGCTCGGCGCACTCCCGCGACTCACCGCCGATAACGCCCAGCACGAGTACTACCTACCGCAGACGCTCGACCTGCTGCGCGCCGACGGCGCGCTGGTGGCGGCACACGTCGTCGCGGACGAGCGTTTGATGCTCGGCGTCAACGATCGCATTGCGCTCGCTCATGTGCGCGTCCTCGCCCAGCGCGCGATTGCCGAGCGCCACATGGTCGCCGGCGTGACCGTCGTCGATCCCTCCTCGACCTCGATCGACGTGGATGTGACCATCGGCCAGGACGCGAGGATCGAGCCTGGCAGCACTCTGAAGGGCTCGACCGTCGTAGGCGTAGGCGCGATCGTCGGGCCTCACACGACTGCGATCGACTCGCGTATCGGCGACGGCGCGCAGGTGCGGATGTCGTGGCTTTCCCAAGCAGAGGTTCACGCGAAGGTGAGCGTCGGACCGTTCGCCTACCTGCGCCCGGGCGCGCTGCTGCGCGAGGGCTCGAAGGTCGGCACGTTCGTCGAGGTGAAGAACTCGGATGTTGGAGTCGGCGCAAAGATCCCACACCTCTCCTACATCGGCGATGCCGACATCGGCCGGGACACGAATCTCGGCGCGGGCACGATTACCGCCAACTACGATGGTCGCGCCAAGCACCGCACCATGATCGGCGAGCGTGTGCGCGGCGGTGTGGACACCTCGTTCGTGGCTCCCGTGGAGGTCGGCGACGACGCTTATACGGCCGCCGGTTCGATCGTTACCAAGGACGTGCCTGCCGGCGCTCTCGCCATTGCCCGCGCCCGCCAGCGCAACATCGAGGGATATGCAGAGCGACGCGGGGGGACCGTCGAGTCAGTCGCTGGGCGGCCCAACGACGGGCCCGCGGCGAACGAGGGCAAGTCATAGCGCGCCTTCCCGCCGCGCGCCGCAGCAGTCGCGCGCCTCAACCGCCACACGCCCTACACTCCCGGAGATGAGCGTGATCGACGCGCGCACGCAGCCGTCCTCGCCGACGAGCCTGCCGATCGACTACAACAAGCGGCTGATGCTCTTCTCTGGGCGCGCCAACCCGCGGCTCGCGCTGGATATCGCGGACAAGCTCAGCGTGGACATCGGCCCGGTGACGCTCAAGACGTTCTCCGACGGCGAGGTGTACTGCCGTTACGAGGAGTCGATCCGCGGAGCCGACGTGTTCATCGTGCAATCGACCTGTGGCAACGTCGCCACCGGTGTTACCGCCAACGATTCGTTGATGGAGCTGCTGTTCATGATCGACGCCGCCGTGGGCGCCTCCGCTCACCGCGTGATCGCGGTCACGCCATGGTTCGGCTACTCCCGCCAGGACAAGAAGTCGGCGCCTCGCGAGCCGATCTCCGCGCGTCTGGTGGCGCGCATGATCGAGGCCGCTGGTGCCGATCGGGTGCTCACGATGGACCTCCATGCAGGGCAAATCCAGGGCTTCTTTCAAAAGCCTGTCGATCATATGACCGCGCTGTTCATGCTCACGCAATACTTCAGCGATCTCGGTCTGTCCGATCTCGTGGTGGTAGCGCCCGATGCGGGTCGGGTGAAGCTCAACAAGCGATTCGCTTCGATCATCGGCGCGGAGCTGGCGATCCTCGATAAGGAGCGTCCTGCCCAGCAGGTCGCCGAGATCGGGTACGTGATCGGCGATGTTCGCGGCAAGACCGCCGTGATCGTCGATGACATGATCGATACCGCGGGCACACTAAAGGCGGCGGCCCGCACGGTTCTCGACGCGGGCGCAAAGAGCGTGTATGCGGCCGCCACCCACGCCGTGTTCTCAGGCGCCGCCTTCGAGAACCTGGCCGACTCGGGCTTCAAGGAGATCGTCGTCACCGACACGATCCCCACACGCCCCGGACTCCCCGCCAACATTCGTGTGCTGCCGTGTGCCGAGCTACTCACCGACTCGATTCGCCGGATCTTCACCGACGATTCGGTTAGTGAAGTGTTCGGCGGCGAGAACCAGCTGTTCTGAGCGCCCAGTTGCTCTGAGCGGCGTCAAGGCGCTTTGACGGCAGCTGTGCCAGGCCTATTGGGCCGGCCGAGGTGTCCTGTTCACCCTTCGCGAGGTCGGTGACGGGCCGGCCGAGGCGGGCGGGTTGCTAAAGTCCCCGGCCGTCTCATGGCTACCACCACCACAAAGCTCGACGTCGATAGTCGCACCCCCGACGGTTCGCGCTCCGCGCGGCGCCTGCGCCGCACCGGACGCATCCCGGGCGTGCTCTACGGCGGCGATGTAGACCCTGTGAGCTTCAGCGTCGATGCGCGCGAATTGCGTGTGGCGCTCGCCGGTGCAGGCGCGGTGGTGGACCTCAGCATCGATGGTGCCAAGCCCACTCCGGTCGTTCTCAAGGAGGCTCAGCGCGATCCGGTGCGTGGTGAGACGACCCATGTCGATCTACTGCGTGTGCGGCTCGACAAGCCGATCCATGCGGTGGTCGCGCTCGAGCTCACCGGCGTGGACGACACGCCAGGCGTCAAGGAAGGCGGCATCCTCGAGCAGCTCGTACGCGAGCTGAACGTGGAAGCGCTCCCGACCGCGATCCCGGAGTCGATCGTGCACGAGCTTGGCGAGCTGCAGATCGGCGAGACGCTCTCGCTCGAGGCGATCGTCTTGCCCGAGGGTGTCACGTTGCTCGATGAGCTCGCGACCACGGTCGCCTCAGTTTCGGCGCCCCGGCTGCAGTCCGAGGATGAGAGCGAGATCGAGTCTGAGACTGAGCTTGTCGGCGACGGCGGCGGTGGTGAGGCGGCCTCCGAGGATGGCGGCGCCTCCTCCGAGGAGTAGCTCCTGCGCCCCTTCGGCGGCGGCGCGCCGGCCGATTGGCTGATCGTCGGTCTGGGCAACCCCGGTCGCGAGCACGCGCAAACCCGCCACAACGTGGGCTTCATGGTGGCCGACCGTCTCGCCGAGCGCTGGTCGCTCGGGCGCGCCAAAGACCGCTTCCGCGCGCGCATCGCGGAGGGTCGCGTAGATGGGTCGCGCGTAGCGGTGCTATGGCCGCAGACATACATGAACGACGTCGGACGCTCGGTCGGTCCGGCACGGGGCTCGTTGAAGGTGGCGCTCGAGCGCGTCGTGGTCGTCCACGACGAGATCGACTTGCCGTTCGGCGAAGTGCGCACACGGGTAGGCGGTGGACTCGCCGGTCACAACGGCCTCAAGTCGCTCAAGCGCGAGCTTGGCAGTGCGGACTTCGTGCGCGTGCGCGTGGGCGTTGGGCGGCCGAAATCGACCGATCCGGAGATCGTCTCCGCGTATGTGCTCGGACGTTTTCGCGAGTCCTCGGGCGAAGTCGAGAGCTTGATCGACAGCGCCGCGGAGGCAGCCGAGCGCGTGCTGCTAGATGAAGGCGTGTAGCTATGCACCTCAGGAGATCGAGAGCCGGCACGGCCGGCAAGCATGTGTCACGCTCGGCGTGTCGCTCGGCAGCGCACCAGGAGCGTTGAGGCGATGGCTCTGCGCGCACTGCTAGGTGCGATCGACCAGGACGCAGGGGCTGCTCGACTTGCCAGCGAGGGGGGCCACGCGTTCGTGTCGTCCTCGCTGCGCCCGTACGCGATTGCTGCGCTCGCCGACAAAGACGCCGCGCGCCCGACACTCGTGGTGGTTGGCGACGATCGGGCCGCACGCGACCTGGCGGGCGACTTGCGTGCCTGGCTCGCACCACGGCGAGTGCGCTACTACCCTTCGCGTGGGGTCGCCTACGAGTCGCACCTGACCCCGCCGCCGCATCTCGTCGGCCTGCGTGTGGCGGCACTAGACGCGCTGCTCGAATCGGCACGCGTAGTAGTCGCCGACGGCGAGGCGGGGAGCGCGGATGCCGCCCAGCCGAAGGGGGGTAAACCGAAGGGGGGTAAACAGAAGGCACGCGGGGGAGAGGATGCGCCAGTTGTCGTCGTCTCCGCCGTGGCCCTATCGGAGAAGGTGCCCGATCCAGAACTTCGCCCGCACTCCTTCGCGCTGCGTGTGGGTGAGCTACTCGACCTCGACGAGTGCGCGGCCGAGCTGGTTGGTGCCGGTTACGAGCGCGTCGATCAGGTACAGGAGCGCGGACAGTTTGCGATGCGCGGGGGCCTGCTCGATGTGTTCCCCGCCACCGAGGAGCACGCTGTGCGCGTAGACATGTTCGACATCGAGATCGAATCTCTGCGCTGGTTCTCCACGTTTACGCAGCGCTCGCTCGGAGACATCGAGGAGGTCGAGATCGCGCCCGCCGCAGAGCTTGCCCCCGAGCATCGCGAGCTGGCGGAGATTGCCGCCGCCACCGGCGCGTTCGCGGTTGGCGACGGCGCCGAGGAGGGGGAGGGAGACGGCAGGCCCGACATCGCCGAGCTGCTGCCCGTGGAGCGCTTCGGTGCGCTGCTCGACTTGATCGACGGGGCGGGCTCCGACGCTGCTCAGAGTGGCGTGCACCAGAGCTCCGGCGATGCTGAGGATGCGGTGCCGCGCGCGCAGGTGATCGTGGCCGCCGAGGAGGAGCTGGCACCCGCGCTGGCCGACCACTGGAGCGACGTGTGCGCGGCCTTTGCCGATAAGGACGCCCATCACCTGTATGTGAGCCCGGAGGAGGTGCAGTCAGGTTTGGCTGCTCGCACTCGCATCTGGTTGTCCTCGATGTCGAGCGGGCAGGAGATCGAGTTGCGAGCTTCCGCGGCCGACACCGTCGCTCGCTCGCTGGCTGAAGCGGAGCCCGAGCTCGAGAAGCTCGTGCGCTCGGGCTACCGCACGGTCGTCGCCTTCCCTCGCCGGGGTGAAGGCGAGCGCGCCGCCTACAACCTCGGCCGCCTGAAAGCCGACTGGCTCGACACCGACGTCGACGTCTCTCGCGCGCCGCTCGAGGCGTCGTTGCGCTTCGCGGCAGCGTCGTTGCGCGAGGGCTTTGTCGCCCCATCGCTGAAGCTCGCGGTATTTCCCGAGCATCGACTGCTGCGCCGTCGGCGCGCGAGCAGGGGCGGAGAGGGACAAAGCGGACCGGGCGGGCCATCCACGCGGCGCGGCGTGTTGCGCTCGTTCACGGAGCTGCGCACCGGCGACATCGTGGTACACGAGGATCACGGTGTCGCTCGCTTCGCGGGCTTTGAGACGCGTACCGTTGCGAGTGTCACCCGCGACTATCTCTATCTCGAATATCAGGGCGACGACAAGGTGTTCGTCCCAACCGATCAGCTCGCCAAGATATCTCGCTACGTGGGCGCCGGCGGCGAAGGCGGCCCGCCGCTGTCAAAGCTCGGCGGCTCGCGCTGGGAGGCGATGAAGGCGCGTGCGCGCCGCGCCGCGCAAGAGCTCGCGGGCGAGCTGCTCAGCCTGTATGCCGAGCGCCGCCGTCGCGCCGGCCACTCATTCGAGCCCGACACCGACTGGCAGCGCGAGTTCGAGGAGCGCTTCCCCTACACCGAGACCTCCGACCAGCTGGAGGCGATCGAACTCGTCAAGGCGGACATGGAAGCACCACGCCCGATGGACCGGCTCGTGTGTGGGGATGTCGGCTACGGCAAGACCGAGGTCGCCCTGCGAGCCGCCTTCAAGGCCGCCGGTGACGGTAAGCAGGTGCTGATGCTCGTGCCCACCACGATCCTTGCCCAGCAGCACTACGGCACCTTCTCCGAGCGCCTCGCCGACTATCCGCTAACGGTCGAGCAAGTCTCGCGCTTTCGCTCCGCGGCCGAGCAGAAGCAGGCGCTCGCCGGCTTCACGAGCGGTGCCGTGGACATCCTGATCGGCACCCATCGCGTGCTCTCGCGCGACGTGCGCGCCAAGGATCTCGGCCTGCTGATCGTGGACGAGGAGCAGCGCTTCGGGGTCAAGCAGAAGGAGCTGCTGCGCCAGCTCAAGCTAAAGGTAGACGTGATCTCGATGTCGGCCACGCCGATTCCCCGCACGCTGCAGATGTCGCTGGCGGGACTGCGCGAGATATCGGTGATCGAGACGCCCCCCGAAGGCCGCCGTCCCGTCAAGACGTACGTGGGCGAGTACGAGGAGGAGCTGGTCAAGCGCGCGATCTTGCGCGAGCACGCACGCGGCGGACAAGCGTTCTTCATACACAACCGCGTCCAGTCGATCGAGGACACCGCCGAGCGCCTGCGCGCGATGTGCCCCGGTGTGCGCTTCGCCGTCGCCCACGGGCAGATGGCCGAGGGCGAACTCAAGACGGTCATGATGGACTATCTGCAAGGCGGCGCCGATGTGCTCGTGTGCACTTCGATCGTCGAGTCGGGCATCGACATCCCGCAGGCCAACACGCTGATCGTCGAGCACGCCGACGCCTTTGGGCTTGCCCAGCTCTACCAGATCCGCGGTCGTGTGGGGCGTAGTCGCGAGCGCGCCTACGCCTACCTGCTCTACGACTCGGCCGCCACGCTCACCCCTGAGGCGGCACAGCGACTCTCGGCTCTCTCGGACTACACCGAGCTGGGTGCCGGCTTTAAGGTCGCGATGCGCGATCTTGAGATTCGCGGCGCCGGCAATCTGCTCGGCGACGAGCAGTCCGGCCACGTCGCGGCGCTCGGGTTCGAGCTGTACATGCAGATGCTCGACGAAGCGGTTCGCCAGTCAAGTTCGGCTGACGGCTCGGGGGAAGCGGGCGAGGAAGATGCAGAGCTGCCAGAGCCTGTGCGCCTCGACGTCAACGTCAACGCCTACATCCCCACCGACTACATCCCTTACGAGCAGGCCAAGATCGACGTCCACCGCCGTATCGCCTCGGCCCTGGACGTGGCCGACGTAGAACGCCTGCGCGAGGAGCTAGAGGACCGCTTCGGTCCCGTCCCCGAGCCGCTGGCGAACCTGCTCGCGCTGCAGCGCGCGCGTATCAAGTTCGGCCAGGCGGGCGCGCGGGCCGTGAGCTTCCGCGGCGACCGACTCGCGGTCACACCGATCGAACTGGACTCGGTGCGCGCCAAGCGCTTGCGCGAGGAGTTGCCCGAGGCGCTGTACGAGTCGGGACGCTCGCAGGTATCGGTACGCGTACCCAAGGAGGGCGAGGAGCGCTTCCCGACGGTCGTGCGTGCTGCCGACGTGTTGCTGGCAATCGTGCGCGAGGCCGCTTAGCGAGTCTGCCGCTGTCCATGCAACGAGCACTCTGTACGGGAGCGCATCAAGTCCCGAAGGGCGCTTAGGGACCTTTAAGGAAGTCGTTAAGCACGGCTTGGGTTGTTTCCGCTAGAGTGCCCGCGTCGTGTCCAAACTAAAGGGTCAGATCGCGGCGCTCGGCGCCATTTTGATTACAGGGGTAACGCTCACCGCGTGTGGCGGAGGCGGGGTGCCAGGTAATGCTGTCGTCAGCGTCAATGGCACTCCGGTGACCACCGCGACGTTCAACCACTGGATGGCGGTTGCGGCGAACGCAAGTTCCGCCTCCACGACCGGCGCGGCAGCGACCAAAGCGGTCGTGCCCGACCCACCCAACTACACGGCCTGCATAGCGCACCTTGAAACCACTGCGGCGAAGCCTGCCAAGGGTCAATCGAAGCCGACGGCCGCGCAACTCAAGACCGAGTGCGAACAGCAGTACCAGTCGCTGAAGCAGACGACTCTCGGCTTCCTGATAACCGCCAACTGGTTGCTTGGCGAGGCCAACGAACAGGGTGTAAAAATTTCCGACGCCGAAGTACAGAAGGCGTTCAGCAAGATCAAGAGCCAGCAGTTCCCGACCGAAGCGGCCTTCCAGAAGTTTCTGGCCAGTACCGGCTACACCGTTTCCGACCTGTTGCTGCGTGTCAAGCTCGAGGAACTCAGCACGAAGATCCAGCAGAAGGTGACCAAGGACGCTGGGAAAAAGCCGAGCCAGAAAGAAATCCAGTCGTACTTCGAACAGCACAAATCGCAGTACGGTCAGCCCGAAAAGCGCAACATTCTGATCATCCTCACGAAGACTCAGGCTCAGGCCGAAAAAGCCAAGAAAGAAATCGAATCCGGCAAGAGCTTTGCGAACGTCGCCAAGGCCGTGTCGATCGACCCGGTCAGCAAGGCCGCTGGCGGATCGCTGCCTGGTGTTGTCAAGGGCCAGGAGGAGAAGGCATTGAGTGAAGCGGTATTCAGTGCCAAGGTGAAAGTGCTCGGCGGTCCCGTCAAGACACCGTTTGGCTACTACGTCTACGAAGTCACGAAGGTCATCCCCGGTAGCCAGCAGTCGCTCGCTTCCGTGCAATCGACTATCTCCCAGCAGATGGCCGCCGAAAAGCAGCAGAAGGCGTTCAGCGAATTCGTCAAGAACTTCCGCAAGACCTGGACCGCCCGCACGGAATGCCGCGCCGAATACTCTGTGCAGGACTGCAAGGGCTACAAAGCCCCCAAGGGGTCCACCAGCACCACCACGCCCTAGCTTGGCGATCCCACGACGGCTTGAGCGTCGTGGAGAGCAGGATCGGACGTGAGTTCTGAGCCCGCACGAGCGCTACTGGCGCTAGACGCACTCACCCAACGCTTGCGTCGCGAGTGTCCGTGGGATCGCGAGCAGGACGAGCGTTCGATCGTGCCGCACACGGTAGAGGAGGCATACGAGCTTGCCGATGCTGCGCATAGCGGCAACGACGCGAAGCTGCTCGACGAGCTTGGCGATGTGCTCTTCCAGGTCATGTTCCTCTCGCTGCTGCTACAGGAGCGCGGCGCGGGTGACCTCTCGCAGGTCGCCGAGCACTGCCGCCAAAAGCTGATCCGCCGCCACCCGCACGTGTTCGGTGAGACCGAAGTGGCCGACGCGGGTGAGGTACTGCGCAACTGGGACGCGATCAAGGCCACCGAGCCTGGCCGCGAGCGTGGCATCTTCGGCGAGGTACCCGAGAATCTGCCCGCGCTGCTATATGCGCGTAAGGTCCAGCGCCGGGCCGCTTCGGCGGGCTCGCATCCGCCGGCAGACATTGCCAGCGAGGATAAGAAATCCTTTCACGCGATCGGCGATCGCCTGTTTGCGCTCGTCGACGAGGCGCGCCTCGCGCAGGTGGACCCCGAGTTGGCTCTGCGCGCGGCGGCACAACGATTCCGCGACAGCATCGATGCGGCTACGAGCACAGACGCACCAGAACAGACTGACACCGCCGACGTGCCGAGCCCCGCAGACCCCCCTGACACGCCCGAGACAACCGACGCACCCAAAGGAGAGCGATGAGCCAGATCGAGAGAGTCCACGCCCGCCAGATCCTCGACAGCCGCGGCAACCCGACGGTCGAGGTGGAGGTTGCGCTGCGCTCGGGCGCGCATGGTCACGCGGCGATCCCATCGGGTGCATCTACCGGCGAGTTTGAGGCTACCGAGCTGCGCGATGGTGGCGAGCGTTGGCTCGGTAAGGGCGTTACGCATGCCGTGGCAGGCGTAAACGGCGAGATAGCGAGTGCGGTCGCCGGCATGGATGCATCCGATCAGGCGGCGCTCGATGAGGCGCTGATCGCGCTCGACGGAACCCCCAACAAGTCACGCCTCGGCGCCAATGCGATCCTTGGTGTGTCGCTGGCTGCTGCTCACGCCCAGGCAGCTGAGGAGGGGCTGGCGCTATGGCGCTATCTCGGCGGCGAGGCGGCCCGTGTACTGCCAGTGCCGATGATGAACGTGCTCAACGGCGGTGCTCATGCGGACAACAAGGTCGATTTCCAGGAGTTCATGATCGTGCCGTGCGGTGCCCCCACGTTCTCGGAGTGCTTGCGCGTCGGCACAGAGGTGTACCACGCCCTGAAGGGCACGCTGCACAAACGCGGCCTATCCACGGCTGTCGGCGACGAGGGCGGCTTCGCACCCGATCTCGCGTCCAACGAGGATGCCCTGAAGATGCTCGTCGCCGGCATCGAAGCGGCCGGGTACGAGCCCGGCAAGGACGTCGCGATTGCGCTCGACCCAGCCACCAGCGAGCTGTTTGCCGATGGTGCCTACGTGCTCGAGCACGAGGGCCGCACGCTCACCCCCGCCGAACTGGCCGACTACTGGGCCACACTTGCAACCAGCTACCCAATCGTGTCAATCGAGGACGGCATGGACGAGCAGGACTGGGATGGTTGGAAGACGCTCACCGAGCGTCTCGGCGCGCACCTGCAACTCGTCGGCGACGACCTGTTCGTAACCAACACCGAGCGTCTCGGGCGCGGCATCGAGCTGGGCGTGGCCAACTCGATCCTCATCAAGGTCAACCAGATCGGCACCCTCACAGAGACACTCGCGGCCATCGCGATGGCGCGTGAGGCCGGCTACACGGCCGTTATGAGCCACCGTTCAGGTGAGACGGAGGACGTCACGATCGCCGATCTCGCCGTGGCCACCGGCTGTGGGCAGATCAAGACCGGAGCTCCCTCGCGCTCGGATCGCGTCGCCAAGTACAACCAGCTGCTGCGCATCGAGGAGCAGCTCGGCGCCGACGCCGAGTTCCCCGGCCGCTCAGTGTTCCGCGACTGAGCGCCACCGAGGTCTTACGTCATAGCCGGTTTGAGAGGTCCGGTGGCGAGGTATGTACAGAAAGCCGGGCGCGACCTCATTCGCGCGCCACTCTGCGACACCTTATGACGACAGTCGAGCAGAAGAGCGTGATCGCGCCCGGTCTGAGTCCAAACTCGAAGGCTGACGCGGGCACGTTCGGCCGGAGATCGGCGATCGGTTCCCGATAGCAGGAGCCGGGCGCTTCGGGTCGAATGCGACTGTATGCCAGCCGCGTCAGCCTCTACGCCCCGTGCTTCGCGCCGGACTCGGGGTTCCGCGGCGTCGCGGGCCAGGTCCGGGTCTGCGCCGCGCACAGGCTCTGCGTCTGCGTTGCCAGGCATACGCTGGGATCGAGTTGGGCGCATCGCGATGCTGTGCGTGGTCGTGGCGCTCGCCTACCTCTACTTGAGTGCCGGCCTGCGGTTGCTGTCCTCCTGGCGCGAGTCTGGGCGCGACAGCGCTCAGGTCCACCAGCTGGAAGCCCAAAACCAGATTCTGCGCAAAGAACATGCGGCCCTGGCGAGTCCCGGCACCGTGCCGGAAGAGGCGCGTCGACTCGGCATGATGCGTCAGGGCGAGCAGGTGTACAGCGTGAGTGGCCTGCCCGCAAACTGACGCGCTTGCGGGGCGCTGCTAGCCTCGCCCTCGTGCCCGCCCTCGACAACGCTCTCTACCAGTGGCAGCAAGGCGAGCGGCGCCTTGCCCAGGCGCCTCAGGAGCGCTCCGTGCTGCTTCAGCGGGTAGTCGACACGCTGGTAGTCGAGCTGCGTAAACGGCTCGGCGGGCGCTTCTCTGCAGAGGAACTGGCGGATCTCTACGCCCGCGGCACCTCCTGGTGCCTGCAGCTCGCGATCGACACTGCTCCTGAGGACCCGTGGGCGTGGGATGCGGCTGTGGTCATCGACGCGGCCTTCGCGCGCTACCTGCGCGAGGCGGTCGACTACGCTGGCGGACGGCTTGTGGTTGCCGAGAGCTAATCGTCTGTACCGGTGCGGCGGATCACAATGCGATCCTCCTCCACCGTGACCTGCACCGGGCGGTGGCCGGCCCAGTGCTCGGCGTACACCGGGTTGTCCTGGATGGCGGGGTCGAGCCACAGGCCGTAGCCCTCTTCGCCATGGTCGAAGGTGCCCTCCAACGGATCGGCGTCGCGGGAGGAGCGTCGGCCTCTACGCCCGCGCCTGCGCCGAGTGCTTGGGGCGGCGTCCTCCTCGTCCTCCTCGGCACCGGCGCGTGCACTCTCCGCGGCCTTCTCCTCGGCCTTCGCGCGCTCTGCCTCCATCGCTGCCTCGAGTTCGGCGGCTATTGCCTCGTCGTCCTCGGCGCGCAGATCGATCTCCTCGGGATAAGCATCCGCGGTGCCGCCGGCGCCGTCGGTCGGGCCCTCGTCACCAAAGAGGTCGTTTTGCCGCTTGAACTGCTCGATCTCCTGCACGGTAACTTCCAGCTGGTGGGCCACCCAGGCGTCGGTGCGGCCCTGGCGTACCCAGCTCCGGATTTGGTTCAGGTGTGGGCGCAGCGATCTACGAGCCATCAGGGGACCTCATAACGGCCCGGGAGACTAGCGCATGATCGGTTGACCCGCTGCCATGGCGTCCCAGCGGCTCTCGGGCGCCACTGGGTGTGTCCTCGCATAGTTGAGGGTTGCGGCGATCGTGTTGGCCGCGCGTGGCGGTGTGCGCCCTCGCATAATTGTGGGGGTCTCCAATGGCGCTTGTGGACGGCGTATTCGCGTTCGGTGGGACAGAACACTATGCTTGCCGTAGGGCGGGACCGGGGGCGATCTCGCCCTATGTCCATGGCCAACGAGAAGGGTGCAACCGATGCTGGTTCTGACGCGCAAGCCCAACCAGAGCATCATGATCGGCGACGACATCGAGGTTTCGGTGCTCTCCGTGGTGGGAGAGAAGGTGCGGATCGGCATCCACGCTCCCCACGACATTCCGGTATTTCGGACCGAGATATACGTCGAGATTCAGCGCGAGGGCGAGCTTAACGGGCCTTCCAGCGACGCCAACGCAGTGCGGGCGGAGGTCGACGACGCCCTGGACAAGCTGGGTGAGACTCCCACTTAGGGCCAATCTCGGTAGGCCCTAGCCAGCGCTGCTAGCCGAGCAGCAGATACAGCGTGCGGAACATGACCACGGTCACGACTGCCGCGGTCATCATCAGCGCCAGCACCAACAGCACGAAGCGAACCGACCCGCGTTTGTGGCGCCGGTCCACCTCGCGCTTGAGTGCGCGCTGCTCGGTGGTGCGCCGCAGCGACGCGCGCCGGTGGCGCTCGATCGAGGTCTCGCGAGCAAACTCACGCTCGAGTTCGGTCAAGCTCTGGCGCATCCGCATGGGCTAACCCACCGGAGCCTTGCCCTCGGCGCGCTCGTACACGTGCACGAAGCGCAGGTAGTTCTCGGCGATTTGCCGCGCGCCCTCGGAGCGTTCGATCTTGCCGTCTACGTATTCCTTGAGCGGGTTCCACCAGATAGAGCGGCCGATGGCAAAGCCGACGAAGCCGTCCACTGGGGCGGCCTGCTCCAGCCAATGGTCCACCTTGGCGTCATCGGCGCCACGGCCGAGTACTACGCACACGACGCCGTCGCGTCCGCCTGTGCGCGCCTGGGCGGCGAGCATTTCGCAGTCGGCGCGCTCATCGACACCCTCGATCTTCCAGATGTCCACCTCGATGCCCGCGTCCTGGATCTCCGCGATCGTGCGGCGCATCAACGCGGGTCGCAGCTCCGCGTCGTAGCGCTCGGTGCTGCCATCCACTGCCTGTAGCTGCGCCTCCTCGGCGGGCACCAGCAACTCGAAGAGGAACTTGCGTTGCTTTGCGTGCAGCCACTCGGAGAGGCGCTTCAGCTTGCCCAGCTGCTCGGCGTTTTCCTCGCTGTTGCCGTCCGGGTTGTAGCGCACGAGCACCTTCGTGAAGTCGGGATCGAAGCGTTCGATGTGCTCACCGAACTCCTCGCCGTACTGGAAGTCGAACATGTTCTGGCCCGAGCGCTCCGCGGGCATCGCGAGCTTCAGGCCGCGCTGGCGGGCTTCCTCGGGAACTGACCCGCCGAACTGCTCATCGACGAGCACGCCCGTCACCGACGCCTCCGCGCCGTTTGCTACCGCGCGCTCCATGCCCTCAAAGATCAGGTGCTTGGCGTCCGCGATCATCGCGGTTTGCTCGGGGTCCGGTTCGCCCTCGATCCCGAAGAACTTCTTCTGGAATGAGCCGCGGTGGTCGAACGCGAGGATGTAGAGCTTCTTCTCGTAGCCGAGTTGCATCGATCGGTTTCCTTTGGCAGTCGCTTGTAGCGCCCCGCCGACGTGCGCGCACGAAATCCGCGGGGCTCGCCGCACGCGACTCGCGAGGCTCGCAAGTCGCCGGCGAGGTCGCCTTGCACTCTATCGCCGGCGGGCTTTGCGTGGCTCTTAGAATGGGTCGATGACCTCAGGCGCCGACTTGTTCGTGGTTTGCAAGAAGTGCGGATCGGAGGTCAGCCCGTACATCACGGAGTGCCCCTACTGCGGACACAGACTGCGTCGTCGCGCACCCAAGCTTCCGCGCGAAGGCGGGCGAGCGCCGAGCGGCGGGTTGTTCGCGCGCGCTTCGCTTGGCCGCTTGCGCCGCGGGGAGATCGCCGGCGTGCGCGCCGACACCCCGCCTTACGTAACGATCGCGCTAGTGGCGGCGAGCTGCGGCTTGTGGGTCGCCACTCAGGGTGCCTACGTGAATATCGGCAAACTGATCGTCGTCGGCCCGCTCGCCGACGAATGGTGGAGGCTGCTCAGCACCCAGTTCGTCTACGGCAGCGGCTTCTCGGCCGGGTTGTACATGTTCGCGGCGTTGCTCGCGGTGGCGATCTTCGGTGGACTGCTCGAGCGCAGCCACGGCGCGCCGTTGGTGCTCGCACTGTTCCTCGGCGCTGGTGTCGCGGGTGCGCTGGCAGCCGAGGCTGTCTACCCGGTGGCAGTCGTCACCGGTGCAAACGCCGGCGCGCTGGCGCTGCTCGCTGCATGGGCTGCCCCCAGCGTGGCGGCGGCTCGCGCAGGCGACTACTACGAGGGCGATCTGCTCGGTACCGCCGCCATCGCCGCTGTGCTGCTCGCGCTGCCCTATGCACGGCCGGAGGCGAGCTGGCTGGCGGGTGTCGTCGGTGCCGTGCTCGGATTGACCGTCGGGCTGGGCGTGAGCCGCGTGCGCGCCGCGTGAGGCGGGCATCGGGGGTGGCGTCTGGCGCCGCCAGGCGGCTCCTGGGGGCCTATGATGAAATCGCTTTGCCGGATCGCTCATACACCGCAGCCGAGGTAGATGCGGCGCTAACGGCGCTGGTCGAGCCCGGGCGGCTGGACCACGCCCAGGATGTGGTGACGCACGCAGCCCCAGCGCTGCAGCGGATGCTCGCCAGCGCGCTTGCGGAGGGAGGCTGGTTCGGAGCGGCGCATGAGGCCGAGATCGCCCGTGTCGCCGGCGAAAGCGATGTGGCCCAGCGGGCTACCGCGGTGAGCACGCTGGTCGCCGACCAAACTCGTCTCGGCATGTTCGTGGGCGTTGCCGTCGGCTTTGAGCTGGCACACGAGCTGGCGCAAAAACAACCATCTACAGAGGAGCACTAGCCATGCAGATTCGCTTTCTCGGCCACGCGGCTTTCGAACTTTCAGACGGCGAGCACTCGATTTTGATCGATCCGTTTCTGACCGGCAACCCGAAGGCGGCCGTGGCGGCCGAGGAGTTGAGCCCAAGCGCGATTCTGCTCACTCACGGTCACGCCGATCACATCGGCGACACCGTGTCGATCGCCAAGCGCACCGATGCGCACGTGGTCGCGATCGTCGAGATCGCTGGCGAGCTCGGCGAGGAAGGCGTACAGAACGTGAGCGATCCCAATCTCGGCGGCACCGTCGAGCTCGAGTGGGGCTCCGTCAAGCTGGTGCCCGCCTGGCATACCTCCACGACCCCGAAAGGCACCGTCAACACGCCCGCAGGGCTGATCGTGCGCTTCGCCGGCAAGACGATCTACCACCTCGGCGACACCTCGCTGTTCTCCGACCTGCAGCTGATAGCTCAGCGGGAGGGCGGTATCGACGTAGCGTTGATGTGCATCGGCGGCCACTACACGATGGACCGCCACGACGCCGTGGAGGCCGCCCGGCTGGTCGGCGCGAAGCAGACGATCCCCTGCCACTACGACACCTTCCCGCCGATCGAGACCGATGCGCAAGCTTTCAAGGCCGAGGTCGAGGCGCAGGGCTCATCCGAGGTGATCGTGCTGGCGCCAGGCGACGCCCATACGCCATGAGTCCCGCGGCACACAGCGTGCGGACCCGAGATCGCGCGAGCGGCGAGTCTCGTACCCGGATAGGGGCACGGCCATGACAATGACCAGCGCTGTCGTGCTGATCGAAGCCGAGCGCGACGCGCTCTCGACACTTGGCGGCGAGCTGGCCGACATCGAGGGGGTCGCGGAGGCCTACTCGGTCACCGGCCAGTGGGACTTCATCGCGATCGTGCGCGTGCCCGACCACGAGCAGCTCGCGGAGGTCGTGACCGAGGGGATTGGCAAGCTCTCCGGCGTGGGCCGCACACAGACGATGGTTGCGTTCGCCGCGTTCTCCAGGCATGACCTGGAGTCGCTGTTCTCGATCGGCGAGTAGGCACTGGCGCAGCGATGGCCTCCATACCGCTGAAGCCGCAATATGGCCCAACGCTAAGCAAGCTGTTGGAGCCGCGCTGGCGCTCCGCTGCTCCCGCCACGCGCGTGCTGACGGTCGTGGTGCTCATCGGCCTGCTCGCGGTCGCGATCGGCGTCGCGCTGGCGCTGCTCGACTCCAGTTATTCCCAGGGCGGGCGGGTGCCGTTCAGCTTCAAGTATCGGGGGCTGTATCGCACCGCGACCGAACCTGGCGACTACGTCACGCTGGTGCGCACCTCGCACGGGCTGCTCGACGATTCCTTCTCGGTAGCGCCGCTCGCTCTACCGCCCTACCGCGGTCAGGCAAGTGGCGAGCTGCCGCTGTTTGCCAGCGGTTATGCGGCAGCGCTAGCCCGCCGTTTCCCTCGCTTCAGGCTCGAAGGGGAGGGCAAGACACGTATCAGCTCGACGCTGGCGGGCTACGACGTTCTGTACAGCGGGCTCGTGGACGGGCGCACGATGTATGGGCGCAACGTGATGCTCCTACCGGGCGGACACGGTGTGCGCGAAGGCGTGGTGCTCGAAATGCTGAGCAGCGAACCGGCGACCATCTCCTTGCCGGTGGCGAGTAGCGGCGTGCTCGAAACCCCGCTGAAGACTTTCTCCTTCGGCTAGCCCGCTCCACGCGTTTATCGCGCTGGGGCCGGCGTGCTGCCGGCCAGGGTAGGAGTGCGACGCGCTAGCCGGCGGGGGTGCCGCCGGTCGTGGCGGTTTCCGGTGTGGCTGGTGGCGTGGTTGGCTGCGGAGATTGACCGACTGGGAGTACGCCCGGCGCAGAGGCGCCTGTGCCCTGTGTTTCGCTTCCGCTCGGCGGTGAAGTTTCTTCGATCGGTGTTGGCGGCGCGGGTGTGGCTTCGGTTGTCGTGCCGGTCGTTTCGCTCGGCGCCGCCGGTGCGGTCGTGGGCGTGGTAGTCGTCGTACCCGCCGGCGCTTCCACGGGCGTGCTCGACGGGTCCTGCGCCTGCGTACTGGGCAGCTGGGTTGAGCTGGTTGTCACCTCGGTGACCGGCGGTGTCGCGGGCTTGGGCGCAACGGGCACTGTCGTCGTGCCGCTGTCCGGCGGTGTCCCGGCGGCGAGAAGGGTTGAGACGGGCGGTGTCTTTGGCGCGAGCGGCTTGGTCTTCTTTGCGCGGTGACGTCCAAGCCTGTCGGCCACGCGTGCTCCGGCGAGCGCCGCCGGAGCGATGCTGGTCGGTTGTGCGCTTGAGTGCACGATCGTCGGCGCCACAGCTGGCGCGGCACTCGCGAGCGAGGCGACTATGGCGTGATGGTGGTGGTGTGGGCGTGTGCCCGAGTGGTCCACCTCGACCGTGCCGGCGGTGACGATCGCGGCGACCGCGAGTCCCGCAACGGCCTTGGTGGCGAGCGCGCCGGCGCCGGCGGTCAAAAGCCCCCCGCCGGCGCTCGCGCTTGTGGCCGCCCCCGCACTTGCGGCGGCGCTTGCTCCGCTGGCGCTCGCCACATGGGCGCCCCCTGCGCCAGCGGTGCCCCCAAGCTTTGTCAGTACAAGCTTCTTCAGCAGCAGCATGGGTCCCACCGGGAAGATCGCGGCGAGTGCGACGTTGTTGTCCTTCAGCTGCTTGCGAAACGCGCGGCAGCGCTCGCAATCGCGCACATGGCGGCGTACGGCCGGGCCGATCTTCACGAGCCCCTCGGCGACTTCGCCCAGCTCCATGCGCGCCTCGTCGCACGTCAGCTTGCGAGCCTCCGCCGCCTCGGCGAGCGAGATGCGAGCACGCACGAGCAGTGACTTGACGGCAGGCACGGTGGTTTCCATCGACTCGGAGATCTGCTCGTAGGAGAGCGCGTCGATCTCGCGCAACAGCAGTGCGGTGCGCTGCGTCTCGGGCAGCTCCTGCACGTCACCGATCAGCTGGCGGAAGCTCTCGCGGCGCATCACCTTCTCGGCGGTGGACACCCCGTTTTCGGCGTAGTGCACATCCATCGAGTCGACACCGATCGCGCTCGCCTTGCGCAGATGGTTGAGCGAGCGGTTACGCGCGATCCGATACAGCCACGGGCGCACGTTGATCTCGCGCTCGTCGGCGAGGATCGCGTTGAAGGCCGCGGCGAATACCTCCTGCAGCACGTCTTCGGCGTCCTCCTTGGACCCGAGCATGTGCCGGCAGAAGGCCAGCAAGCGCGACTGGTAGCGCGAGAAGAGCGTCTCGAACGCCGCGTGCTGCCCGCGCCGGATGAGCACAATCAGGCGCTCGTCGGACTGCAGGCGCAGCAGGGCCGAGGGGCTTCTCAGGCCGGGCGCTGCTGGGGCTTTTAGTGCGGAGACCTCCACGGCGGTCCTTTCGCTGCTTTCTACGCCTATAGACACGCTAGCAACGGTCTAGTTGCGGTCTTTATGAAGTATCGCTGCCCACTGGAAAGGCCAGATAAACACCGCTGTGGCACCTGCTGGGAGGGCATGGTGTTTGTCTGCTGTCCACTCTAGACACAAGAGATACGCCCTGGACTAGAGTGCCACTGTAGGCCCGGGTGGCGGAATTGGAAGACGCCGTCGACTTAAAATCGATAGTCCGCGAGGGCGTGTGGGTTCGAGTCCCACCCCGGGCACTGAGCAGAGGTGATGGCGCAAGCCGCGCTGGCACCCTGGGTACGACCCCAAATCCCCACAACCACGACCTTCCGCGCGCGCACCGCCGGACGGCCCCGCGAGAGCGCGCGGGTGCCGCGCTGGGGTAGAGTCGCGAGCGCGATGTCAGCGCAGAGCACTGAGCAAACTGAGCAAACCGAGCTGCACGGCGGGCGCCTGGTCGCTCGACGCCTGCGGGCGCACGGCGTGAGCAAGCTGTTCACGCTGTCGGGTGGGCACCTGTTCTCGATCTACGATGGCTGTCGCGAGGAGGGCATTGAGATCGTCGACGTGCGCCATGAGCAGACCGCCGCGTTTGCCGCGGAGGGCTGGGCAAAGGTGACACGCGAGCCTGGCGTGTGCGCGCTGACGGCCGGTCCGGGCGTGACCAATGGGATGAGCGCGATGGCAAGCGCGCAGGCCAACCACTCCCCAGTGCTGGTGCTCGGCGGTCGGGCTCCCACACTGCGCTGGGGGCAGGGGTCGCTTCAGGAGATCGACCACGTGCCATTCGTGCGACCACTGTGCAAGCTCGCCACGACCGCTCAGAGTACGGCTGAGATCCCCGGCTTGGTGGACGAGGCGCTGGCGGCTGCCACCGCACCCCATGGCGGCGCGGCGTTCGTGGACTTCCCGCTCGACTACGTGTTCATGAGCGCGGTTGAGCCCGATGCAGTGCCGGCGCGCAGCGTGAGAGCTGCTGCGGGGGCCAGTGCCGATGCGATCCAGCGCGCCGCGGTTTTACTCAGCGAGGCCGAGCGTCCCGTCGTGATGGCCGGCACCGATCTCTACTGGGGTCACGGCGAGCAGGCCCTGTTGGAGCTGGCCGAAGCGCTGCGCGTGCCGGTGTTCCTCAACGGGCTCGCGCGTGGGTGTGTGCCCGCCGACCACGAGCTGTTTTTCTCACGCACTCGCTCGCAGGCCCTGAAAGGAGCCGACGTGGCGCTCGTGATCGGCGTGCCGATGGACTTCCGCCTCGGCTTCGGCGGGTCCTTCGGCGAGGACACCAGCATCGTCGCGATCGATGTTGCCGAGCCGACCCGCGCACACCCGCGCGAACCAGCAGCTGAGCTGTATGGCGAGCTGTCGGCCACGCTCGCCGACCTGTCCGTGGCGGCCGGCGGCAAGGCACTGTCGAGCGCCTCGTGGATCGCCGAGCTGCGCGCTGCCGAGAGCGAGCGGCGGCAGGCCGAGCAGGTCGAGCTGAGCGACGAGCGCGCTCCACTGCACCCGATGCGTGTGTATGCGGAGCTGGCTCGAGTGCTCGACCGCGACGCGATCGTGATCGGCGACGGGGGGGACTTCGTGTCGTATGCGGGTCGCATGATCGACACCTACGCACCCGGCTGCTGGCTTGACCCGGGGCCGTTCGGGTGCCTCGGCACGGGGCCCGGGTATGCGCTGGCGGCAAAGCTCGCTCATCCCGAGCGCCAGGTGGTGCTGCTGCTCGGTGACGGTGCGTTTGGGTTCTCCGGGATGGAGTTCGACACGCTCGCGCGTCACGGTGTGAACGTGGTTGCGGTGATGGGCAACAACGGCATTTGGGCGCTCGAGAAGCACCCGATGGAGTTCCTGTATGGGTATTCCGTTGCCGCCGACCTGCGCCCCGGCACGCGCTACGACCAGGTCGTGGAGGCGCTCGGAGGGCACGGCGAGCTGGTGCAGCGTCCAGCGGATGTGGTGCCCGCAATCGAGCGCGCGCTGTCCTGCGGCAAGCCGGCGCTGGTGAACGTACTCACCGACCCAACCGTGGCCTACCCGCGCAAGTCAAACCTCGCCTGAGCTGAGCGCCAAAATGAGGAAGCCGCCCGGGTGGACGGCTTCCTCAGGGGCTTGGCCTGGAGACGAAGGCAGGGGTGCACGCCTCAAAGCCTGGTTAGGTGGCCCGGCAAGTGCGCCGATTGCTCGACGCGACACGGGCCTATGGACCGGATGTGAGCACGCGACAAAGTCCCGCGCACACGGCCGATACCCCTCCTTCGGCCAGCAGCCGCAAATGGATCAATGGATAGGGGCACGTTCGAACGATTGTCCACGCACCGTGTGCCAGGCAGGCAGGACAGCGTGGTGCGCTCTGCTGCGAAGCTGGGCAGGACGCGTAGCGTGGTCAGCCTCGCTTACCCCGCCTGCACCTGCACGTACGCTTGCTGCGGTGCGCGCGCTCGCGTCTAACCGAGTCCGGCAAGACGCAGGGTGCCGCCGCGCAGAATGTCGTGCTCTGAAACCTCGACGCGGTCGAGGTCGAATACGCCCATCGCCTCGTCCAGCAGGATCGTGCCGGCCACGATCGTGGGTGCGCGATCGGGATGCAACCCAACCACTTCGCGACGCTGCTCTTCGGTCATGTCGGCGAGCCGTGCGATCAAGAGCTGCACTGTGGCGCGCAGCAGCGTGTACCCATGCACGCGCTCGGGATCGTAGGGGTCGAGCGCCTGATCGATGGCTGCCGCCGAGGTGGCGGTGCCGGCGACCGCGATCGCGCGCGTCACCGCCTCGCGCTGGGCCGGTGGGAGGCTCTCCCGGAAGATTGTGCGCGTGTCAGCCGCAAGATCCTGCAGCTCGCTGGGCGCGGGCGGATCGCTGTGGATGTGACGCTCGCTCATCCTGAGCACACCAGCCTGCACCGACACGTGAAACGACGCGACGCGCTCGCTGCCGACGATGAACTCGGTGGAGCCCCCGCCGATGTCGATCACCACCGTCGGCTCGCTCGAGCTGCCGTCGCGGCTGCTCATCGCGCCAAGGAACGTCAACTGCGCCTCTTCGTCGCCGCTGAGCACGCGCGCATCGAGACCAAACTCCGAGCGCACCCCCGCGGTGAACGCCGCCCCATTGGACGCGTCGCGTACCGCCGAAGTAAGCACCGCCAGGTTTGCCTCGCACTCGTAGCGATCCATCGTCGCGCCGTATTCGAGGAGTGTGGCGTGCACGCGCGCGATCGCCTCATCCGATAGTCGCCCGCCCGTGTCGACGCGATCGCCCAAGCGCGTGACCTGCGACTCGCGATGCAGGTCAGTCACCGCGCCGCTGGCGGGATCCACGTCGGCAACGAGCAGGCGTGTCGAGTTGGTGCCTATGTCAACCACGGCCGTGCGCATGTGCGCGGGATCGTAAAGCGAAGCGCGGTTGGGCGCGGGTTGGCGTGTAGTGGGGTGGGTGACGTTGGGTGCGAGTTGGCGCGGCCGGGCGCCCGAGACTACGGCTGGGGCACGATCTTTGCTAGAACATTGGTTGCGACGCGGGGTGGAGCAGTCTGGTAGCTCGTCGGGCTCATAACCCGAAGGTCGCAGGTTCGAATCCTGCCCCCGCTACTCGAAAAAACCCCGGAAATCCGGGGTTTTTTCGTTGGACGACCCAGTCGCCGGAGACCCTGCGGGCATCAATCGGGCATCAATTTATTGCCGACTTCGTCTGGCGTGAGGCGGCCCAATCTGTGAGCGGCGTAGTTCTGTCTGACGCGTGACCCACACTTAAGGCAATGAGTGAGGCTGTTACCAGTACGGCTCCCAGGCACCCCGACGTCGCCTGTCGGAGTCTCATCGCGTGGCCGGGCTATCACAGCGGGCTCTCGATCGACCAGTTCAACCGCAACGTCGTGGGCGCGATCGCAAAGCCCCTCTCCCACGCCGTCCAGGACGGAGGGCTAGTCACCGAGGCGCTCGCCACGGCCATGGGAGTCGTTCTCCCCGCCCAGGCATGGCGAAACCAATTGCCACTCGAGCACCCAAAGCGCACAGGAGCCTTCTCTTCGCTAGCAATACATCGCCCTCGTCTGTGTCTGGCACCTGACGACGCGCCATACCAGCCAGCGTTCGCCGAGGCATACGCGGCAGACCACATAAACGCGGAGCTCGGCGCGGGCGCGACGATAGCCACAACACCAGGACATGTGCTCCTGCAGGAGGGGTCGATCGGACGCCAGAACGACCTCCAACTAGCCCGCTTGGCCGCCCAAGAGTTCGTTGCGGGCCGCCGATCCGCGCCCGGACCGGGGCAGCCCACCACGGCTAGGCGTGAGCTTTACGCGACGATCGTGCTGCAAGGCGAGCACGCGAAGATCCCAACCATCATCGACTGGCTCGTCACCGCGTATACCGCTCTCGATGAGATATCGGGCTATTGGATCATCGCGGCGAACTGCAACAACTCAGGAGTCCAGGTAGCCGGTTATGCACGGCTGGCGCTGCGCCTCCAAAAAGCGACAGAACGCCCTGCGGTTGTGTCCTGTGTTGGCGATGCTCATCTTGCCATGCTGGCAAGTGGTGTCAGCGCGACCTGTGCTGGTCTGCACGGGATGTCATTCATGTACCCGCCTGCAGTCCTTCCCGTCCACGAAGACCAGGATGAGGAGCCGGCGGGGCTAGGTGTCTTCGTCTACCACCGAGCAGTGCTTGGTTTCGTCGGAAAGCTCGGGGCAGAAGGCGACCCCGCCCGCGCAGCGATCTTTCGTAACCGTCCGTGCCCGTGTAGTCACCATCCTGCAGAGTGCCCGCCCGTGGGCAGACGTGCGATCATCGCGCACAACAATTGGGCGGTCAGCGCGGACGCTTGGGAGTTTGCGCACCCCGCGGTGCCGGTCGCTGAGGAGCATCTTGCTAGCAGGGCACAGGACGCCAAGCGTCAGCGGAAGTTCCTGCGGTTGAGCAAATTGAAGCCTGGCTTCCGATCAGTGTCACGAGCCGCGTCCGATCTTCGAGCAGATGAGGCTCGTCGCGAAACGGGCGAGCAACAGCACTAGTCTGAACGCCCGGCCAGCGAGAGCAACGCCCACTCGCTCATCGTACGTCCTGCCACGACGGCTGCTCGCTCCCAAGCGATAGCGGATGGGAGTAGGGCAACATCGAGCCGTAACCCCGGCGTCGCCGATCCAATCCGCTCGCTGATCCGCATCGGCAGCACGAGAGCATCGAAGGTTGGCCGCGATCGTGCATTCGTGCTGCGGTCAAGCGCACAAAGATAGGCGGCAAGCGGCTCAGAGAGCTCGGTCGTCACGACCGCCGCATTCGCCGCCACATCAAGAACCGAAAGCCGGTCGCCCAGTCCGAGGAAATCAAGATCCTCGCCGAGCAATGAGCGCTCCACGGTGACGACCGCCGCCAACTCAAACGCGATCCCCAGCCCTGCGGCGGCTTTGGCAAGGGGCGCCACAGTCTCGCGATCCACGGGCCAACGCTCGCAGCGGTCTGAGGGCCGCGCGAGTGGCGGCGGTGCGTCCCATCTGGCCCGCTCCACGACGGTTGCCGCGCCACCCGTCACGAGACGCAGAGACCGCCTCCGTGGTGCAAATGCAGGGAGCATGTAGAATTAATTTCTACAATGACCAGCGGCGGAAGACCCGGCGCGAAGCCGGTAACCGCGCGCGACTGGATCTTTGGATCAAGGCCACGACGACTGCTGCTGGGATTCGCGCTCTCAGCCCGCGCGCCGAAGCACGGGTGGACAAAGACCGAGATCGCACGCAACTGCGGCGTCGGAGCGCACGGCGGCGCCGACGAGCACATCAACGGACTGGTGGCGCTCGGACTTCTAACCGAGCGCGACGGTCGTTACTGGCAAACGAAACCAACCAACAAGCTTGCTCGCCGCATGAGTGCTCTCCTCAAGGAGCTCGACTCGATACCCGAATGCAAGATCGATGAGCTTCTTGAACAAGCGTTAGTCGATCATGCCGACATCGCATGACTGTGGAGGGAGCTGGACAGCTACCTCGATCACATGGGGAGGAGCATCGGACGCGAGCTTCTCATGTGGACCGAGAAGAATGGTCTGCCGCTCCTCGTGCGTTACCCGGCTAGTGGCGGCGGGACGGCTAGGGCTGAATGGGTAGAAGTTCGTCTGCGGCTCTATGCGGTCGCCGGCGCGATGGAAGGCAACTCATCCTGCTCCGGGTTCTCCAAGATCTCCTTGTCAACCGACCATGTGCCGAAGGTCAAGTAGAACAGTAGGAACGGGTCCAGCGTGTGCAGCTCGTCGTTCTTGTACGCCACGGCTGCGTCGCCGGTGCCCCGGTTTTCGACGGCAATCGTCGCGATATGGCCGAGCGCCTCGGCCGCGATTCTCGTCGGTGCGCGTGACCCGCGTCACCCAGCACCCGTGTTGCCTGGTCTCACGCCGACTAGGCGCCCAGGGATCTTCGCTGAGGACGGAGGAGCGGACGGACCGTTGCTAGCCACACGCGTTGGTCGCGGTTGGCTGGTGGTGCAAGGCCCGTCCAGCTCGATTGACGCAATGCTGCTCGGCGCGCTGCACGCCGAAGGCACAGCTATAGGCCCTACCAGTCAACGATAGGTCGGGGACCGTACCCGACGCTGCTCCGGCGTTCCTCACAAATCGTCGATCCGAAGGGTTGCTCAGGGAATCAGGAAGTTTGTTTCTCCTACGGGTATTTCTGCGCTTTGGCCGGGAAGGCCGGGCACGGGCATCGCTCCGGAGGGTCCGTCGACCGTGACGAATCCCACGGTGACGTGCGCGCGGCCAGGGCATCCTGGGTGGACAAACTGGGTGAAGCGGACGCGTTGGCCGGCATGAAGGTTTTTTTGTGTAGGACCGAAGCTGTTTTCTCCTGAGACCGGACATCGCGGACCGGTCGGATCGCGCGGGCCGCCGACGTTGATCTCGTAGTGACTGTCGAAGTTCTTGACGGCGGCTTGCGCGATGAATTCGATCACCAGCAACAGCTCAGGCGGTGTGCCCTGCATGTCGATCCGCTTGTAGCCGGCGGGCACGCCCGTATCACACGGCCTTGTTTCTTCTCGCTTCTCGCAGTAGAACCGTGCCGGTTCGGCATGCACGCTAACCGAACTCGCGAGTCGTGCCGGGGTGAGCTTTGGGCCTGGCGCGGCGACGTAGCCCACCGTCGGACACTTGTGAAACAGGGCGCGGATGTATGGAGCACGCAGCGCTTCAAAGATGCGGATCTGGTTCGGCGTCAAGGCCTGCATTGAGCTGCGCACGTAACGTTCGTCTCGATACAGGACTCGATAGATCGCAGGTGAGCGCTCGCGGAGCCTCGTGCGAAACGTCGCGCTGTTGACGCCTTGGAGACGCGCAAGGTCGGCTGGGGTCGGAAGCTTGCAGCTCGGTGCTCCTCGATAGTTGACCGCGTGGATCACTTCAGATGGTTCCAGCTGGGGGCCACCGGTCGAGTAGCGCTGGCTGCGGTTACAGAACGGTTGGTCAGAGCCACAGGACGTGTTTTTGTGTGGCAGGACGATGAGGTAGGCGCCGTCTCGACCGGCGGTTGGCGTTGTCGCCATACCGCCGGTTGCCGTTAGGTGGGTGATGCTCACAGCGTTAGGTCCGAGCAGCCCGAAGTAGATGTCGCGCAAATCAGATGGCGGACAGAACGGCCACGGCGGGCCCGCCGTGTAGCAGCCTCCCGAAGCATGCTGTTGGTCGGATGTCAGCGCGCTTGCCGGCGTACCGTGCAGCTGTTCGTTGAGGAATGCGTCGCCGTGAGCGTCCTCGGTACCGCAGCCGCCACCGTCCAGAAAGTTGACCGACAGCGGATGGAATGCGCCGTCGTTATCGAACGCGCCGTCCTCTCCGAGGACGCCGATGCGTCCATCGACGATGCGCCCGACTTGCAGGCACGTCAGACCTCTCGTCGTTCTCAGGACGCGCAGCCCCCACGGTGGCCCTCCGTCTGGATCGGCTACACGCGGCGCGAGCAGGTGCACACTCCCAGGGAGCGTGATGCCTTCGTCGGCGTTGGGAATTGCACCGACCGTGGCTCCCACAGGTTCACCGGTGCGCAACACGCCGGTTGCGGCCAGCGCTGAGCCAGTGGCGAGTAGGCACGCGAGGGCCACTGCGACGGGTCTCGACGGTCGCAGTCGCAGACGCGAATACCACGGCATGTGCGCTCCGCGGCGCACGGCCTCGCGCATACCCTGCTCGACCCGGTCGAAATAGTCGTTCATCGTTCCTCCATCTGAGACCTCAGGCTCTTCAGGGCACGGCTTACACGCTGGCGAACAACCGACTGTGAGCAACGCAATTCCGTGGCGATCTCCTCGTAGGAGCGCTCTTGGACGACCCTCGCTTCGAGAGCCTCGCGCAGCGGTACCGGCAGGTCTTGGACGAGCGCGAGGATTTGCTCGTCAAGGCTCGCGAGCTCATCCGCCCGGTCGAGGTCGCTGCTGCTCAACGCAACTGGCTCGAGATGCAACTTGCGGCGGGCGGAGTCCTCCACCCGCTTTCGTCGCCGGCTTTCCAGGAGCTTGTTGCGCGCGATTCCGAGCAGCCACGCCAGCACCGACCCCTGCTCTGGGCGGTAGCGCCGCGCGGAGATCAACGCCGCCGCGAACACCTCAGCCGACAGATCGGCAGCAACCTCACGGTTCCCGGTCTCCCGCAGACACCAGCGCAGCACCACCGGCAGGTAACGACGGTAAAGCGCCGCGAAGGCAGCGTCATCCCGGGCCGCCACCGCAACCAGAAGCGCCGCGTCTGGATCGTCACCTCGGTCGGGCATCTACAGGCAGGTTTGCGCGAACGCCGATCTTGTGACAACACACCGACCAACTCGGCGAGCTTGACCTGACCGGCCTGTCTCACCCTTTGCTCGTCACAGAATAGGGGCGTTATGCGACTCCTGTACATGACTGAGCTATCTCGTCAGGACTTCCCGTGGCGTTGAGCGCCAATGAGGTCGCGGAGCTCTATGACCGGCATGCGGAGGCGATCCTGGCGTTCCTGGTCCGCCGCACTTGGGATCCGGAGGTAGCGGTGGACATCCTGGCCGAGACGTTCGCGATAGCGCTCGTGGGCAATCATCGCTTTCGTGGCCGTGGCGACGAGGCTGCGCGAGCGTGGCTGTATGGCATCGCCCGTCACGAGCTGGCCGACCATTTCCGGCGAGACGGCGCGCAGCGACGTGCTTTCGCCCGTCTTGGGATCGAGCGCCGCCCGTTGACCGACGTCGAGTACGAGCGTATCGAGGAGCTCGCTGGATCCAGCGAGCTACGCGACCGCGTCGCGGAGGGGCTGGACGCGCTGCCGGTCGACCAGCGCGAAGCGGTTCGGCTGCGCGTCGTGGAGGAACAGGGCTATGAGACGCTCGCGCAAACGCTCGACATCAGCCAGGACACCGCCCGGGCGCGCGTCAGTCGCGGGCTCCAGGCGCTGCGCGCCGCCATCGATGCGGCAACCGCCGGAAGCCCACTCGATCTCCAGGGGAGCACCGACCATGTCTGACACCACCGACCGGTTCGAGCATCTAAAAATCCTGCAGGAGGTGCGCGACCAGCTGATCGATGCCGCGCACAGGCAAGAGGTTAACCGTCGAGCTGCGAGTGGCGTGCGTTTGTGGCTGTCGCGTCGCGTGAACGCGGTTGTAATGGCTGCGGTGCTTGTGCTGGCGGGCGGCGCGATCGCGGTGGCCGCCACAGGCGTGCTGAGTGGTAGCCCGGTGAAAGAGCAGGGAAGGCTGAGCCCGAACGCCGGCCTCGGCGTCCCGGCACCAGGAGGGTCGCGTTTGCTGGCGCTGCGTGCAGCCGATCCGCAGAGCGGTCTGCCGTGGGGCATGCGGCTCGTGCATACGACCCGTGGAGAGATCTGCGTGCAGATCGGTCGTCTCGAGGACGATCAGCTCGGCCAACTCGGTATCGACGGTGCATTCCACGACGACGGGCGCTTTCACCCGCTCGCGCCGAACATCCTCCCCGAAACCAGCGACAGCGGCGATGTCACCTGCGACGTTGGCGATCCGATCGTGATCGGCAGTTGGCCAAGCGGGGACCGCAACGCTGCCCCGAACGGGCCGGAAGAAACCAGCGTCAAGCCGACAGCCAAGGATCTGCGGTTGATCTCATGGGGGCTGCTGGGACCGCACGCCGTGAGCATCACCTACCACACCGCCAGCGGCGTGCGAACCCGTCCGGTAGCCTCCGGGACCGGCGCGTACCTGATCGTAAGCGCAGTCAGCCACCTTCCGCGATCGATCGGCGCTGGCGGCGGGACTCTCGTGGGATGGATCTCGGGACACGACGTAGACGCCGAACTCCGCGACCCCCGCGGGACAGGCGGTTCTGTGACCGCGGCGACTTTTCGCTTCGGCTCGTTCACCTGCTCGATCGGCCACGGCGCGCCGGTAGCCAGAAGCTGTCCGAAACCCCGCCTGACGCCTGCGAACCGCTTTGCACCAACCCACAGCCTGAACGAGCCTGTTCAAGTCACGCTCATCACACAATCGCATGAGAACTGCAGCGCGGCCTATCTGCTCGATCCCTGCTACGGCGCTGAGATCGAGTTCAAGGCGCCCTACGCGGTTACCAGCGCCGGCAGCGAATACCTCGTGCTTGCCAAATCGAGCTGCAATCACGCCCGCGCCAGCAGCTGGGCATTCACCCAGAACATCCAACAGGGTGAAACGGTACGCACCCAATCAACAGGCCTGTTCAACTGCACCTCCGGCGAATTCAAGGTCCAATACCTCAACAACAAGCTTCCAGCACCGCGCGGCCCGGAACATGAATCGGTGACCGTAGGGACCGCAACCCTCCGCGCCCCTGTCGGCAGCCCGTAAGCGGGTAGGCGCGTCGTTCCGAGTGACCTCTGATGGCGTGCTCGGCTTCGCGATCCTCTCAACAGCGCACGGCAATGTGGTCAAGACCTTCGGCGGTGCGATCATTGTCATCGTGGCTCGCGGCGTCTGGCTATACGAGCGCAAGCGACGACAACACGACTGACCAGCACGCAGCGGCGCGTAAATCTTCTCCTCCAGCGAGCAGAGGGAGCCTGCCCCCCGCTTGCACTGAGGACGAAGACTAGGTGCGGGCGAGGCGAGTGCCTCGCATCGCCCGGCGCAAGCGAGCGCGTGTCGATCTCCGCCGGCACGCCCGGAAGTCGTCCGACGCAGCACTCTCGGCGATCTTCACCGATACGTTCGCATTCATGACCAAGCACTGGTGTCGTGCGTCCGCCAACCTGGGGTCGCCTACTCCTCAACCCCGGCTGCTTTGAGGTGAAGTTCTCCATCGAGGCGATCTGCCCGTCGCGGAAACCGTACGACCTGAAACAGGCGCCGAAAGCTCGACACCACTTGCCTTCGCACGATCCGTGAACCTGACCAGGAGGATCAGAGCATCGCCGTGCTCGCAGATGCTCTCGACATGGCTAGTGAAGTCCTCCGTCACAGCTACGCTACCGCGCTGATCAACGCCGGCCTCAGCGGGGTTGCATGGCGGCTGCTAGCCGGGTGGTCATTCGGGCAAGCTCGGTTATCTCGGCTTGGCTCCACCCATCGAGAGCCTCGCTCATCACTGAGGCGCGGGCACGGTCGATCTTCTTGACGGTGCTCCTGCCCGCTGCGGTCACGCTGAGCAGACGCTGGCGGCGATCGGTCTCAGAGAGTTCGCTGTGGACGAGCCCAAGCGCTTGTAGGCGGGTGACCTGGCGGCTTACGGTGGAGTAGTCGCGCGCGACTTGATCGGCGAGTGCGCCGATCGTGAGGTTGCGCTGCATCGAGACGCGGACCAGCAACGGAAACAGCGCCGTGTCCAGCGAGACGCCGGCGCGGGCCAGGATCACGTTGTCGCCCTGGGGCCGGTTGAGGACACTAACGATCTGCAACAGCGCCTCATGGAGCGCCTTCAACGGGTCGGGCTGACTCATCGCGCCTCCAATGATAATGTATGCACCATACACATATCTTTGTGGTGTTGCCAAGAATAGCGTGGTGATGGGCAGCGATCTAGGCCAAGCCACACAAGTCCAACCACGTAAACGGAATCGGACTCTCAAGGAGACCTCATGATTGTTCTCACCACCCCTACCGGCAATGTCGGCAGCCAACTTCTGGCCGAGCTTCTGAACGCCGGAACCGAGTCGCTGCGAGTCATCGTCCGAGACCCATCGCGACTAGACGACACGGTACGCCAGCGAGTGCAGGTGATCGCCGGCAGCCACAGCGACCCAGCGGTCCTCGATCAGGCACTGGACGGCGCGCAGGGCCTGTTCTGGCTGATCCCGCCGAGCACGCGGGCAAGTTCTGCCGAGGAGCACTACCTCTCCTTCACGCGGCCTGCCGTGGAGGCGATCCGCCGCCACCAACTCGGACATGTAGTCGGAATTTCTAGTGCGGGACGTAATTGGCCGCATCCGGCCGGTCTGCTCTCCGCAGCTCACGCGATGGACGCCGAGCTTGAGCGCTCCGGTGCTGCCTATCGCTCGCTCGGGATGCCGTTCTACATGGAGAACCTGATCAGGCCGCTCCCGCAAATGCTCTCGGAGGGCGTTCTGTCCTTGCCGCTGAGCGCGGACCGTCCGCTACCCACTATCGCAACCCGGGACATCGCCGCCACCGCCGCCGGCCTCCTGCTGGACCGCCCTTGGGAGGGCACAGAACAGATTCCGGTTTTCGGACCTGACCATCTCACGCTCAGCGAGATGGCGGCGATCATCAGCGAAGTGCTGGGGTCACCCGTCACCTTCGAGCAGGCCGACCTCGAGCAGCTCACCGCGTCGACGATCCAGCGTGGGACCTCCGAGGACATGGCACGCGACTTCGCGGGGATGTACCAGGCCCAACAGGACGGGATCTACGACGAAGACTGGTCACACGCCTCCCCCACATCCACGACCTTCCGGACGTGGTGTGAGACCGTGCTCGCCCCCGCAGCGCGGTGACGTCGGGTCTCACGGGTGGGCGCAAGGCCGTCGCCACAACTCGTAGACCGCGTGGGGCGCGTAGAAGCGCATCGCTGCTTTCTGCAGCATGCGAGCGCGCGAGGAACCCGCCCCGGCGCTATCGCTACGGACGAGCTTCGGTAGCAGCGACCGCGGTTCGGCACAATGCCGCCTAGGCCGGGCGAAGCGGGAGCGTCTGCCTCATCTCTGAGCGCAGACCTGGCGTTCGTCCGGAGTCAGTAGAGAGCGACGAAGCGGCCGGGCGGACGTTGTCGCTGGAAAGGTAATTGGGCGAGCGATGCGTACATTTCTTGGCTCTGGCGCCTTGGCGGGGCAGCGACCGACTAGCCTTTACGGGCGGGCCGCCGGCGTGTCCTGTGTCGCTTGATCCACCTATGAGCGAGATCGAGGGTGAGGATCTGGCGCCGGTCCTGCCACGGCTGACAGCTCTCGCTGGCGAGATCGGCTCAACCGTCGAGTTCGAGGCGATTGGGGGCGATCGACGTGGCTACTACGACATCGTGAATAGACGCATTGCGATCCGCGCTGACATGTCGGCTAACGCGCAAGTGAAGACGCTGGTGCACGAGCTTGCGCACGCGCTGTTGCGCGTCGAGCCGGCAGAGGACGCCCGGGAGTTGGGGCATGCCGAGGAGGAGATAGTGGTTGAGTCCGTCGCCTATACCGTGACCGGCGCGCTTGGTCTTGACAGCTCGGGCTACTCGATCCCGTATCTGGCGTCCTGGGCGCAGGGGGGCGAGCTCGAGACGATCGAGCGGACTGCCGCTTTGATCGATGGGCTGGCGCGGCGGATCGAGGACGCCGCCTTGGCCTGAGATCGGGTTGCGCTCGGCGAGGCTACGGTTCGATGCCGAACTCGTTGCCGGCGCCCTGCGCGGCCGATGACGGTTCGCTTTGGGTCTGTGTGGGGATGGACCCGTCCGGATTGCGACCCGCCGAGGCACCTTCGCCGGTAGGCGTGCCCGCGGTCGCGGTATACGAGAGTCTGCGCGTTGGTGGCCTCCGTTGGGCGGGCTGGTGGTGGCTTGATCGCGCGGCGGGCCGGTCGTGTCGGGGGGCGGGTGTGCCTCCTTGGTGGACCGTGAGAGCGCGGCTTGCGCTGGTCAGCCCGGCGGTCCGCGTAGGCGCAGCGGCTCGATGGGGTGACGCCCCAGTGTGACCCTTCAGTGTGAGCACAGCGAGAGCCGCGATGGCGAGCATTGCGACCGCGACGCCCGCGAATGCGATGAGGCGATTACGCGTGCGCGGCGTGGAGGTCCAAGGATGCTCGAGATCCTGGTCGGGGGGAGCATGGTCGGGGTCCGGCTCGCTGTGTTGCTCTTGGTGGGCGCGTTCGACGGGCTGGAGATCCTCAGGCGGATCAAAGACGCTCCAATCATCCGTATGCTCGGCTGCGGCTTGTGGCTCGTCGTGCGGTTGCTCGCCGTTGTCGCTGTCGTCTTGGCGGCGGCGTAGCGGGACGATCTGCGCGACCAGCTCGTCGTCATCGGGAATACCGCTGTCATCGTCCGTGGGTGTCATGACGCCTCCCTGCGTTTCGGTCTACCGTTGCTTTATGCTATTTCTCTTCAAGTCACTATTGGTTGGGGTATTTGGGTATGGCTGATGATGAGAAGCTGCTGAGCGCGAGCGAGGTCGCCAAGGAGTTCCAGGTGACCGATCAGACGATCCGCAACTGGATCAAGAGCGGCGCCTTGAAGGCGATCAAGATCGGTCGCGATCACCGCATCAGGCGCGAGGACGTCGATGAGCTGTTGTCTCGGGCTCAGGCTGAGAGCGCCTCGCTTGCTACTCGCAGGGATATTTGGCAGCCGAAGACGATGGGACTGCCTCACCGTCGCGGCGAGGCGCACGAGCCTCCGTCGGTTTGGGATGACGGAGGCGAGATACCGCTTCCCTCCAAGCGTGCCTGAGGCCAAGTTCGGAGCGCACAAACCCTTAGCGGCGTCTGGGCTGACTTGCATACCACTGGCGGGACTGTCAGGTGTGACTGACGTTGGGATCGTCCTTTCCCCTGTCTCTCTCCCTCACGCGCTACCCATTCGGATAACGCGTACCGTCTGTGAATGTAGCACTCGGCAATTAGGAAAAACCGGTGTCGCAAAGCAGGACATCAAGCCGCGCAAGGTTAATAGACAATTGTCTATGGACGAATGTGTGAATGTGAAGGCGCGCTGGCGGCTACGCTCCTGAATGAGTGAGTGCTATGCGGAGCGGCGTGCGCGTGCGCGTGGGAGAAGCCCGTTTGCGCGGTCTTCGCGCTCGACCGCCTGCGCGAGCTTTGAGGCGACATCTGAGAGCTCGTCGTAAGCATCGGCGACAGCTGGCATATCCCGGCCGGTGGCGATCCTGCTCAGATCGGCGACGGCGGCGTCGAAGCGTAGCCATAGCTCCTGCGGTCCGCGCCGCCCGCTGCCTGGCTGAAGCTCAAACGGTGGCTTGCTTTCCGCGGCGCGTGTTGGAGTCCAGTCATACCCGGCCTTATCGGCCTTGCGGCATGTCTTTGCCTGCTGGCTTGCTGCGGCCGCGAGCCCCGCGAGCCGAGAGCTGAAACCAGAGTCCGGCGGTGCGAGACGGTGAGCCTCGAGCGCCTGGCGCCAGCCGTCTAGGCCACGCTTGAACTCGTCAAGCACACGCATATCGTCACGAATATTGCTTGTTTGGGGCATTTGGGGTAATCGTAGCGGGTTTGGGACGAGGATCGTCTAAATGGCGCTCCACTGGGTCACAAGGAGCTCCTGATGATCCAACCATCAGATCGGCCGACCGTCCGTCAACTACGGTGCCTGCGCGCACTCGCGCTGCGCACCGGCACTACATTCGCGTCGCCCGCCACCAAGGCTCAGGCAAGCCGCGAGATCGACCGCATCAAGCGCCTAAAACCACTCACACGCCCCGAGAAGCGAATCGACGCGGCTCGTCTGCACGCCGATCGCGACAGGCTGCTCGGGGCAAGCACCGTCAAGGCGCAAGAGATCACCGGCTACGGGTCAACCGCGAAATGGGCAAACGCTCGTCCCGCAAAAGAGCGCGACCCGTTCCTCGTTTGATGTCCGCCGGCGGAGAACATGCTCTTCGCGAAGCTCGTGGCACCCGCACCCTTCGCTACGGTGTGGCTGTGGAGCCCCAGGAAGTGATCGAGGCCGCAGGCCGGACGCTGGCAGCGGTCGCTGCCGATCCGGTCAAGATCGTGCTGTTCGGCTCTCGTGCGAGGGGCGACGCGGGACCGGAAAGTGACTACGACTTCCTAGTGGTGGAGCGCGATCCGAAGAACCGGCATGAGGAGATGGTGCGCCTTCGCCGTTCCCTGCATTCGCTGCGTGTGCCGATGGACATCGTGGTTGTGAGCGAGCGATATGCGGCCGAATGGGGCGGCGTGCAGAACACGATGGTGAATGCCGCGCTGACTGAGGGACGGGTGCTCCATGCGGTTGCGTGACAACCTTGATCTGGCGCGCGTGTTGCTCGCCAGAGCGATCGACGACGAGACGATCGTTCGCAAGGCGTTGGAGGACTCAGAGATCGCCGATTCGATCGCCGGCTTTCATGCGCAGCAATCTTCGGAGAAGCTGGTTAAGGCGGTTCTGGCCATGCAAGGCATGGCGTTCGCAAAGAGCCACGACTTGGAGTACCTGATTGACCTCGTCGCCCAGGGCGAGATTGCGGCGCCGGAGGGCATCCGCGACGCGGAGGCACTGACACCCTGGGCGGTTGAGTCTCGCTACGAGGGCGAACAGCCCCCGGCCTTTGACCGCAACAGCTCGCTTGCGCTCGTCGAACGGCTCAGATCATGGGCCGAAGGCGAGATTGAGAGGGCAAGCCAGCCGCAAGAAGGGCCCAAGGTGCAGGAAGAGGAGCAGGGTGAGCACGAGCGGGGCTGATTTCACGCCTCTGAGGCAAGGGCACGCTGACGACGGTTCGCGTTTCCCCGGTCGGGGTTGACCCTGCCCTTCATGCCTAGCAGACCGGCTGCGCCGGCCTGCTGTTCGGCCGGGCGTGATCAACCCCGACCTGCAGGAGGGCACAATGAGCCAGCAGACAGCAATCGCCCACGCGACCGTGGGCGAGCGAGTCGAGCTTTCCCGCTACAGCGTCGCCAAAGGTGAGCGGGTCATCTATGGCCAGCGCATCAAAGGGATCGTGCGGATCGTCGACCGACCCGCAACGGGACACGGCCGCTGCTATCTCGTCGAGTGCGGTCTTGAGCAGGACGGCTACGACGCGTTGAATGCACTTGTCGTCGACTACACGGCCCAAGCCGCCAAGCTCGACGAGATCCCGATGGCCGCAAGCGCGCTACGTCGCAAGCTCGAGGATCTCGCTGCATGAGGGCGTGAGTCGCCAGCGCACCGAAGGCGACTAGCACCCAGAACCGTCGCCGGTATCCCCGCGGCGATAGCACCGCTGGCAGGACCACGCTGGTGTCGAGAACTACAGGTCGCATCGAGGTGGCACTCTAGGCGCCGCCGTGGACTTACTCGCCCATCGCGGCCTGAACATCCTCATCGGTCAACGCCGCGTTGCGCTCATCAAGCGCGCGGATCTCCTGATCGAGACGGTAGGTCCCCGACAACGAGGCCAGCAGTCCGGAGAGCGGGACGCGGTAGTCGCCACCAGGCAACCGCACATAGGGCACCTTGCCACCCTCGATCCAGTTGAGGATCGTGCGACGGCTCACGCTCAAAAGATCGGCGGCCTGGGTTGTCGAGAGCAGCTTTGGCTGTGAGGCAACGGTAGGCATAGTCAATTCCTCCCAGCGCACTATAGCATGATATGCGCAATATTCTCATTCTGCGCACCTACTCGAGGCTGTCGGGCTCGAGGGCGTTGCTTTTCACGACGGATCAAAAGTCCCGTATAGACAAACATCTACTGTTTTGCTAATTTTGGATAATGAACCGCTCTCACGCAAAAACATCGGAGGACACGGTGCTCTCACTCGTCAGCCCATCCCAACCCGTCAAGCCCTCCTCGCCAGCCAATGGATCGCTGCTGTTCGCGGACGATGTTGCGGCGCTCGTGGGCATGACCAAGGATTGGGTATATGCCGAGACACGTGCGGGGCGCATCCCACATGTGACGCTCGGTCGCTACTACCGCTACCGTCCCGATTCGATCGAGGCATGGCTGTGCGAGATGGAGCATCGTTCCACTGGAACCGCGAGGCCGGCGGCCGGGAGACGCTGAAAGGGAGCCACACGATGGAGTCGGAGAGCACGAAGGAGAGCAGGCGTTCCTACGGGACGGGCTCACTGTTCGTCTATCGCAGCGCGTGGTACGGCCAGTGGCGTGTCGGCGGACGCGTCGTCAAGCGCAAGGTAGGCGCAAAGCGCGAGCCGGGTGGTCGCGACGGGATGACTCGCACCCAGGCGGAGCGCAGGCTGCGCCAGCTGATGGACGAGGTTCGCCACGCCCCACCGGAGCGCAAGATGACGATCGAGGACGCCGGCGCCGGCTACCTGCACCACGTGGAGCACGTGATGTTGCGAAAGCCCTCGACGGTGCAGGACTACCAGAGCATCCTGAGTGCACACCTGATCCCATACTTCAGCCAGCGCGATCTCGCGCGGATCACGGCAGATGACTTCGCTACATACATGGCCGCCAAGAGCCAGCTCTCGCCGAAGACGATCTCTAACCATCTCAACTTCGCCCACGGCCTGTTCGCCTACTCGCTGGACCGTGGCTGGGTATCCACCAACCCAGTCGCCGCCGTGAAGCGCCCGCGCCAAACCGGGGCCGACCCGGACATTCACTTCCTTGAGATCGCCGAGCTCGACGCTCTGCTGCGCGCGATCCCCAACGACGAACTCGGTGCCGTCGAGAAACCGCTCTATCTGACCGCCGCGCTGACCGGATTGCGTCAAGGCGAGCTGATCGCGCTGCGCTGGCGCGACGTGGACTGGACCGCTGGGGTGATCCGCGTTCGGCGCAACATCACCCGCGGCAAGCTCGGCAAGCCCAAGTCCAAGCGATCGAGCCGCGGCGTACCAATGGCCGACAGGGTGGCCAGCGAACTCGAGCGCCACTACCAGCGCTCGACCTTCAACACAGACGACGATCTCGTCTTCTGCCACCCCCACACCGGCGGGCCGTACGATCCCTCCAAGATGCGCACACGCTTCAAGGAAGCGCGCGACAGCGCAGGGCTACGTAACGAAATCCGCTTCCACGACCTCCGCCATACCTTCGGCACCAGGATGGCCGCCGCAGGTGCCCCATTGAGGTTCATCCAGGAGTGGATGGGCCACTCAAGCGCCCAGACCACCGAGATCTACGCCGACTATGCGCCCGACCCCACCCAAGGCGCCAAGTTCGCCGAGACAGCGTTCGGTGCTGCCGCCGCCTCGAACACGACGGAAGGCAGCTCATCGCATAAAGTGCCCCAAAACGCTGACGGGTTTCGCTTCAGCCCTTCGTAGCCCGACGTCGCCGAGAACGGCTCGTCGTGAAGCGAGCATCGGATGGGACTACTCGATCGTTTCAAGGGAGCGCACACCGACGCCAGCAGCAACACCGAGCGTCAAGTAACGACGCTGCGGACTGACCCGAACTGGCTGGCGTGGCAGACCCTTACCTACAGCGGAAGCGCCCAAATCAAGACCGCCGGCGTGACTTACCACCAGGATGACGTTCGTTCGCTTGCGGCGCGATACGGCCGGCTCGTAATGGCCGAATTGCGAATCGAGGAACATGGAAAATACGCAGGCGCCGTACGCGTGTACGTTGGCGGTACCCAACTCGGCTCGATCCCCCACGGTCTCGCGCCGGAGTTCCGAGAGGTGATCCACCGCCTAGGCGCTGCGGGCCAGCGCGCTACCTGCCGTGCCGAGCTGGACGTCGAGACAGGTGAGTACCTCGACGTGTGGCTCTCGGCCAAGCCGCGAGAGCGAGCGACGGATGACCCGTTCCTACCACCCATGCTCGGTGCGAGGCTGAACGTTCCGGCTGATGTCGTCGAATACCTGGACGATGTGGTTCTTGGGCCCCGCGCGAAGTCCAAGAGGGTTGTGCGGACGGCGGAACTGGCACAACGGGACGACAGGTGGATCGTCGTGCTCGACGGCCGCAGGCTTGGCTCGCTGCCGGAGCCGCGCTACCGGCGGTTGGATGAAGCGCTCGACGCGGGTTTCCCGCTCACGTGCCAGGTGCGTATCTTGCGTCAGCCAGAGCGGCCAGTGCGTGTCGAGGCCGACTTCCCCACGCGCTGACGCCAGCTGCACCGTCCCGGAGGGAGCGACCTTCCTCTGCTCACTCGCTGTCGCACGGATCGGGCTGTACCTCGCAAACCGATACAACTAAACGCCGCGACCGGGACCTTGGCTCTGGGCGTGGTGTTCGCTGACCCTCATCGTCATATAGGTGGTGTTTGGACTGCGGCGGTAGTCGCCGAATGGCTCGCACGGTACAAATCCCGCTCTGGCGTAGAGCGAACGGGCTGGCGCGAATGCTTCATGGACCCCAGTCTCCAGGCTTACGTGTTCGAAGCCGCGCTCTCGCGCGACGGCGAGGAGATGGTCAAGCATCGCGCGGCCAATGCCCAGGCCGCGGACCTGCTCAGCCGTGTGCATCGTCTTCAGCTCCGCCTGCTGATCGTCGAGCCGCTTGAGTGCCCCGATCGCGACCAGCTCCCCTCGGCAGCGGATACTGAAGAGGGTGACGGCAGGGTCGAGCAGGCTATCGACTTCGAGCGCGTGCGCATCCTGTGGCGGGCTGTGCAAACGCCCGAAATTCAGATGATGCTCGACGAGCTGACGAACATCATCGAGCCTCGGATCGGCGATCACCATGTCGAACTCATCCATCGACACTGACGCGATACTAACAGCGAGATTGGCCGAGACAGTCTAGGGCGTCGGGATGCGAGGATTACGTGATGACGGGCAGACGCGGTGGTGAGCGGAGGGATCTGGGGGAGGTCGTGCGCGACCTCTCGCCCGAGGTTCTCCGGGAGATCGTTGTCTCTGCTGCTGACTGGCACGATGATGTTGAGCGACATGTGCGGCTGGCCGCGGCGCGCGAGACGGGTGACTTGGCGGAGCTGCGGGCGGAGGCTGATCGTGGGCTGCGGACGCAACGGTTCCTCGGGTATCGCGAGAGCTCGGAGTGGGCACGCTCGGCGAGGCCAGTTGTCGAGGAGTTGCGTCTGGCTGCCGCGTCTTCGCCGTCGAGGGATCTTGTCGTGCTGGTGGAGCGTGCGGTCGGGCATGTCGTGAAGGTGATCATGCATGCCGACGATTCCAACGGGACGATCGGCGATCTCGCGCGCGACTTGCTGGAGGTTCACGCCGAGGTGTGTGATGCGGGCGTCGCCGATCCGATGAAGCTTGCGGCGTGGATGGTGAGGTTCAGCTGCGAGGACCAGGATTTCTTCGAGGTCGATCCGGTCAGGTACGCGGGAGCGCTCGGCGAGCACGGGCTTCTGGCGTATCGACGTGCGATCGAGGAGCGCGAGGATGGAGAGCGGGTCTTTGCGGTGCGCTGGGCGCACGAGCGACTGGCCGTGCTTGATGGTGACGGGGAGGCGATTGTCGCGCTGCTTGGTGGGGATCTCAGCGCACCGCACCAGTTCATCCGGGTCTGCGAGGCAATGGCCGAGCTCGGTCGCGACGACGAGGTATTGGCGTGGGCCAAGCGTGGTATCGCCGAGACAAGCGGCTGGCAGGTCGAGAAGCTCTACGACTTCGCGTGCGGTGTGCACGAACGCCGCTCGGCTCCGCTAGAGGTGTTGCGTCTGCGCCGCGAGCAACACGAGAAGATGGCCTCGGCGAATACCTATTCGCGCTTGCGTGTGGCTGCTGACACGATGGGCGCGTGGGAGATAGAGCGAAACGCCGCGCGCGTTGCCCTGCGTGAGCGCGATCTCAGCGGACTGGTCGACGCACTGCTCGCCGAAGGGAATGTTGAGGAAGCATGGGCTGTCGCAAACGAGGATGCCGATTGGGAGCCGGGGTTGGCACGACGCGTGACTCTCGCCGAGGCTCGTGAGGCACAGCATCCCGAGCAGGCCCTGCCGTGGTACATGCGCGCCGCAGATGAGATGCTGCTTGAGACCGGCCGTCGCGCCTACGCCCAGGCTGTGCCGGTGCTCAAGAAGGCCCGCCGCGCTGCCAAGGCGGCTGGCCAAAGCGAGTGGTTCGCGAGCAGGATCGCGGATCTTCGCGAGCATCACCGGCGCCGCCCGACACTAATCGCGATGCTCGACAAGGTCGGGCTCGACTAGCTCGCGTCCCACTTGGCAACCAGCTCGAGAGCGTGCCGGCCTGTCGGGCTCGCGACCGACCGGGGCGGGCATCAATTTGGGCATCAATTTGAGCAAAACTGGGGGTAACTGGGCCCCCCAGAAACCCAGTAAACACGGGGAATCTCGGATAGGCCGAACCCCCCGATCCGACCTCATAACCCGAAGGTCGCAGGTTCGAATCCTGCCCCCGCTATGGAACGAAACCCGCTCAGCTGAGCGGGTTTCGTGCTTTCCGGGGTCTTGCGGAGAGGGCCGGGCTGGCCGGGGTGCGAACAGAAGTGCAAACATCTTCGCGCAATGCCTTGCGAGCGACGGCCTATCGATGCCGTGGCCCGCGAGACGCCGTTCTTGGCAAGCGGCTGTTCCATTGGATGCGACAGCCGACAACTTGCCAGTCATGCCTGCGGGCTGGCTGGGGTGATCTGGAGTGTTGCCAATCGGTACATGTCGGGGATCGTGTGCGCCTTGGGTACACCGAGCCGGCAGGCTGCCTGCGTGGTTGACTCGTCGCCCAGCAGAGCGAGGTTGCGCGCGGCGAAGAACGCCGGTGCCTGGCTGGGATCTAGGCCTGTCTGGAATGGCTCGCCGGCGTCGTGTACGGCTGTGGACCAGGCTCCGGCTTGTGGGTTTGTCGTGTCGAGGAATCGCTGGTCAACGTAGGTGAGCAGGATTTGACTGCGGGGCGCGCACACTGCGACGACCGTGGCGAGGGTCGTGTCAATCGCTTCGGGCGTGAGGTAGCTGAACACGCCCTCCCATAGAACACAAGTCCGCTGGCTCTGGTCGAACCCCGCGTCGATCAGCGCGGGTTGTAGGGCGTCGCTCTCGAAGTCGAGCGGAACGTAGCGTACGCGCTCGGATATGCCACCGAGAACGGCACGCTTGCGAGCCTGTGTCACGGGATGATCGATCTCAAAGACGGTGCTGGCCGCGGCCGCGGGTAGCCTGGTCGCGCGCGTGTCATAGCCGGCGCCCAGCAGCACGAGCTGGGTTGCGCCGGCCCGCATGGCTCCCGTCACGAAGTCGTCGATCACGCGCGTTCTCACTGTGCCCGAAAGGCGTGGGCCGGGCCAGCGACGGTCGATGAACGCGAAGATGAGCGAGCGCGCCGGTCTGAACCTCGCCGCCAACGCGACGGCGCGCAGTCTCGGGTGCAAGAAGGATACGGCGGTGCGATCCTCAAACAGGCGCTCGTTCGCGGGGCGTGCGGACTCGAGCGCGCGGAACAGGGCCATGTATTCCGCGGTGCGTGAGGGTGTACCCGTCTTCATCGCGCGGCCACCATACGCGTGAGCAATTCCAGGGCACTGTCGAACTCCGTGTCAACGTCGATGCCCTCAAATCGTCCCGTGGCCTCCGACAGCGCAAAGCCCATGACCACAGTGCTGAGCAACCGCTCCATTCTTCCCGCGGCTTCGCTGTCGAGCCCGGCGTCGCGTAGGGCGCGCAGCGCCACCTCCCTGGCGCGCGTTGCGTCCTCACCCACGGCGCGGCGGCGCAGCAGCAGGCCGAAAAGCTCGGGTCGTCTGTGCGCCAGGGCACGAAGCTCGCCGGCCAGCTCGCGCAGGCGCTGATCCCACGGCAGCGATTCCTCGGGCAGCTGCAGCTCTGCGAGCAGGCGCTCGACGAGCCCATCCAGCAGATCGTCCTTGTTGGTGACGTGCCGGTAGAGAGCCATCGGGGAGACACCAAGCTCTGACGCGACCAGCCGCATCGAAAGGCGTTCGAGCCCATCGCGCTCAGCCACGGCCAGTGCCGCGTCGAGCACGCGCTCGCGCTTCAACGGCAAAGATGTGTACACTGTACGCACGATGAGGAAAGAGTACCAGATCGCTGTCGAGCAGTGAGAGCGAGCTGATCCGCTTCGTGGACTCCTGGCCGGGGCCAACCATGTTTGACGAGCCCGTCATGGAGTCGATTTCGATCGGAGCGGTCGTTCGTCGCGCGGGTCCGCGGCTGGTGCGCGACGCCTTTGGGCCGCTTGCCGTCTTCTTTGTCGGCTGGAAGCTGATCGGTCTGACTGCCGGGATCGGGATGGCTGCGCTGTTTGGCGTGTCGGTGTTCATGTACGAGCGCCGACAGGGCCGGCCAGCAATGATCGTGCGCCTTGCGCTTATCCTGGTCGCAATCCGCGCGAGCGTCGGCCTCAGCTCGGGCAGCGCCACCGTCTACCTGGCTCAGGAAATCGGGATCGACACGCTGCTGGCTTGCGCGGTGCTCGCATCGCTGGCGAGGGGACATCCGTTCGCTTCCTGGTTCGCAGACGAGATCTATCAGCTCCCGCAGGCGATGCGCGAGTCCGACACGTTCCAAGGTGCGATGCGCACCATCACCGCCGTATGGGGGCTCTATTTCCTCGCACGAGCAACGGTTCGCCTGACCGCGCTGCTTACTCTGAGCACCGACAGCTACGCCCTGGTCATTGCGCTCAGCGACGCACCTTTCCTGATTGCGATCCTGGCGTGGTCTGTCTACCACACGGCGAGCGCCTTCAGGGACGGCGCTCGCTAAGCGTCATGGCGTGCTCTGGATGCAGTCAGCACCCGCGTTCGGCGGCGCGATTGGGCGCGTCGCGTCTTGGGACGCCTACCAGCCAGCTCTTACGCGGGAACAGATGCCGCAGGCGCAGCGGGTCGCGTGTGGGATTCCAGGCGGCGTCAGACTCCTGGTAGGCAATAGATGGCGTACGGGTTCGGCTGTTGCTCATGAGCTGGGCGAGCCGCGTGATCCGGTCGGGGTCTTGGCCTTCCTCGCCGAGCTGGTCGCGCGCGAGGTGCCAGTCGGTGCCGTGGCGGGCGCGGGTTGCTTGGACGTAGGCGGTCTCCTTGCTGGTCTGCCATCCGCCGGTGAGCACGACGGCGCGATCGACGGTTGCGCCTTGCTGGCGGTAGACGTGTTGGGCGTAGGCGAGTCGCAGGGACTCCACGTCTTCGCTGGTGAGTCGCAGGGTGCGGCCTGAGCCGTCCAGCGCGAGCGTGATGGTTCGATCGCGGCTGATGTCCGTGATCTCGCCACGGGTGCCGTTCTCTACACGCGCCTGTCCGGGCGGCCGATGTTGGGCGATGAACGCCACGTGATCGCCTTGGCGTAGTCCGTAGTGGACGCTCGCGAGGGGGAGTTCGTCGGGGCCGAGTTCGCCGCGTTGCGAGCGTAGGTGTTGTGCGCGGGCGTTGAGCCGGTCGATCTCGGTGTTGGATGCGTCGGCGATCAGGGCGACTTGGCGGATGTCGTGGTGTTCGGTGAGCTGCGCCCAGGTTTGGACTGCGTTCTCGGTCGCCCGGTCGCGCGTGTCTGCCAGGTGGAGTCGTCCGCGGGCCTGGTAGTGGGCCATCGCGCGCTCGGGCTCGCCGGCCCGAAGGGCTTGCCATGCTCTCTGCTCCTCGGGATCCTTGGTGCGGTGGATGGTCTCCAGTTCGACCGTGGGCGCGTGCTGGGTGAGCCGGTCGAACATGCCTCCGGGTCCGATCGAGGGGAGCTGCTTGCCGTCGCCGACGGCGATCAGCTTCGCGCCTGTGCGCTCCACTAGCTCCGTGAGCGCGTCGAGGCGTTTGTGATCGGCCATGCCTGCCTCGTCGAGGATCACGGTCGTATCGGGATCGACGTGGATGCTGCCCGTGTTCGCTCGCGCGATGAGCGCGTCGAGCGTGAGTGTCTGTCCTTGGAGTGCTGGGCTGTCGGCCCCCAGTCGCTCGGCGGTGGACCCGGATACGGCGATCCCGAGCGTTTCTCGTCCGGTCAACTGCTCCGCGCGTACGGTTGCGTCGATCACGACGCCCTTTCCGGTGCCGGCGGGGCCGACGAGCGCCGCGGCGCGCTCTGGTCCTGTCAGGACGAGTAGTGCTCTTGTCTGCTCGGCGGTGAGCGGGCTGCCGATTCGCTCTGTGACCTCGCGCGCGGCGCTCGTTCTTGCTGGATGCCCGACATCCCTTCCAGCTGGTCGGGCGAGGCTGGTAGTGCGTCGTTCTATCGCCTGCTCTTGGGCTCGGATCGCGAGCGTCGTCATCCGACCGCCTTCGAGGGTGAGGATTCGCCGGTCGCGGATCATGCCGTCCACGATCTGGAGCGCGTCGTGGGGTGCCAGCTCCCCGGCGGTCTGCTCCAGCGCGACTGTGCGCAGCTCCCTTGCCTCGAAGACGGCGTGACGTTCGGTCAGCCGCTCCTCGATCCGGTCTTCCACTGGCCGGAGGGTGCTCGGTGGACGGTCGCCTGCAAGGAGCCGCAATGCCTCGTCGGGACCGAAGTCGTATCGGTCGGCGGTCTCGCGCCAGGCGTTCTCGAGGTCCGAGCGTGTGGCGAGCTGCTTGGCGCGGCGGTTCTCAAGCGCGAGGTTGCGCAGCTCGCCGCGTTCGGGTGCTCTGCCATAACGGGCATGGAACCTATCGGCGGCGCGCGCGACCTCCCGCGAGCGGCCGGAGAACGCCTCACGCAGCTCCTCGGGTACGCCTGCGATCTCGAAGTATTTGCCGTCCCGCCCGGTGCCCTGATCGATTCGGTAGCCCTCCCGGGCGAGTTCTTCTGCGAGCACGGAGCGGTAGAACGCGCCGAGCTCTCCGGCTGCGCGGAACACAGGACGGGACGCGACCGCCACGATCCGATCGTCCTCGCGGATCGCGCTCGTGATGACGACGTGGCTGTGCAGTTGCGGGTCGGGCGCGCTGGCGCCCGAGACTCCGCGGGCGGTCGTGTGGCGGTACTCCACCGCGATCAGATCCTTCGCGGGCTCCTCGACTACCTCGCCGCCGTAGCGACGACGGACGACGGGTACGTGTTCGCGCATGTACTCGACGGTCTGCTGGACAGCGTTGGCGTGCGCGTTCTCGATCTGCTCGCGCTGCCACGGATCGGCGAGCGCCCACGCGACGGACACGGACTTCGGCGCGCTGAACACGCTGTCGATCCCACCGCCGCGACTGCCGTCTGCGCCGGCGCGCCGCAACCACCTGCCGGTCTGGGGATGGCGACCCTCCATCAGTGAGACGAAATCCTCGCCATCGGTCGGGCCATCTGGCCCGACGCCGAGCCGTTCGAGGGTCTGTGAGTCCGCCAGCCATCGTCCGGCGGCCTGGGTCATCTCGCCGTCGGGTGTGAGGTAGTAGTCGCCGCGCTCCGGCGCGACGGTCTTGCCCTCCAGGTAGCGGGCGTAGTCGCCGCCTCGGGCTGCGGGGATGCTCGCTGCGGTCATCACATGGAGTGATGACCGTGAGAAGGCCGAAACGGCCACCGACTTGGTCACACAGCGATCACACAGCGATTGCACCCCTGTGCATCTGGTCTGCAAGGCTGCCTTTGAGCGGGCGGCGAGGTGAAGCTGGGGCGATTTCGAGTGCGCGGACGCGTCCTGTCACTGGCAGCGATGCGAGGGCCGGCGAGCTGCGACACGATGCTCGACAGGGCATAAGGAGGCGATGGTCGTCGGTGGTGCTCTGAAATTCGATGGCCGTTTCGCCGTGCTCGCGGTCATATACACCGAGGGGTCGATCCCGATCCCAGGCAACCGCGAGTCATGGAAGGAGGTCCGAGCGATGATCGAGCTGACCGTCAGGCTCACCGACGAGCAACTCGCCGAGATAGCTGAGCGTGCCGCCGCCCTCGTCTCGAAGGCCGCTCCCGCCGTCTCGCCGTGGCTGAACGTCGCGGAGGCCGCCGAACGGCTTCGTTGCCGCAAGGACCGTATATACGACCTGATCGCTCTCGGCAAGCTCCACCCCCGCCGCGACGGGCGCCGCGTCCTGCTCCACCGCGACGACCTCGACGCTTACATCGAAGGACACATGCGATGACGGACCCATCTGTCGGCTGCGCTGCCAGCGCTTCGGGGCTGGCGTCAGGACGCTGGTTTGCGTTCCTGCTTGCCGATCGCCTTACCCAGCTGCTCCACGTCGGCGTTGGACGCGCGGAGGATTCGCATGACCGTGTGCCAGCCAACTCCTCGATGACCGTTCTCGATCTGGGAGAGGTAAGGCACCCCAATCTTGGCGCGGGCGCCAAGCTCCTCCTGAGTGAGCCCTGCCTGGTCGCGCAGTTCCCTGAGCGCTCGTCCAAGGACGCGGTGATCCTCGGTCGAGGCGTCGGTGGGCTTATGTCGTACCATTATAATCTAAGCAAAGTTATGGTAGGCTTCGCCGCACGAACATACAAAGTTGGCGCCCGCGATGGCTGGAACCACCCGGGCGCCGTGGCACCGAGAGCTGTAACTCCCGGCACGCCAGCCAAGCTACCAGCCGGACGGCTTGGCTTTCTTGCCAGAGCAGTCCTCCCGGGGCCTCCAACTACAAGGAGGAACCATGAGCACGACCAGTCCACAAGGAGTCCTGTCGTCGCTATTGGCCGAGGATCGGCCGTGGACCGTCGAGGAGATGATCCGCGAGAAGGGCAATCGCCTAGAGGTCGTGGACGCCATCGCCGAGCTGCACGCTGCGGGGCTCGTCACTCGGATCAACAAGTACTTGATTTGCGCCTCGCGCGCCGCCATCCGAGCGGACGAGTTGAGCCTGTGATGTCCGCCCGTCCTGCAGCCCAGCGCCGCCCCCGCGAGGGCGGCGCACGGCCGGGGTTGAGGCCGAGTGTCTGCCGGAAGGACGCGTGATGGCGGCGAAGATGGAGAAGACCCGCACGCCGGGCATCTACAAGCGTGGGAGTCGGTATGTGTTCGCCTATCGCGTGGACGGCAGGCAGCGGTGGGAGTCATGTCGCACGCTCGACGAGGCGCGCAGGGCGAAGGCAGCACGAGCGACTGACATCGGTCGCGGCGAGTTCGAGGAGCGTTCTCGGATCACGTTGCACGAGTACGCCCGCGAGTGGGTAGAGCGCTACCAGGGCACCGGCCGCAGGGGCTTTCGCGAGGAGACGCGCTCTGAGTACCGGGCGCTGCTCGACAAGTATGCGCTGAGCCACTTCTCCGCGCAGGCGAAGTTGACCGAGATCACGCCAAGGCACGTCGCGTCCTTCGTGGGCTGGCTGTGCGAACAGACGAGATCGGCAGCGACGAAAGAGGACCCGGATAGGCGGGTGCCGTTGTCGGACAAGACGGTGCGCAACGCGCTCGGGCCACTCAAGGCGTGTCTGGCGACGGCCCGACGGGAGGGGCTGATCCGCCACAACCCCGCGACCGATGTCGCGTTGCCTCACCGAGCACGGGTGGATGACGACGATGACCGGCCGCGGCCCTTTCCACGCATCGACGGTGACGACGGCGAGCCGATCGAGACGATGGAGCTGGTCGTCGAGCACATCCACGAATCGCATCGACTCATGTTCGGGCTGCTCGCGGCAACAGGTCTGCGGCGCTCGGAGTTGCTCGTGCTTGAAGGCCGCCATCTCGCGCTCGACGGTGATCGGCCGCATGTCAAGGTGCGCCAGCGGGTGCGCCGTCGCCGTGGAGAGGGTCTTGTGATCGGCCCGCTCAAGTCGCGCTACTCCAAGCGCGACGTGCCTATCCCGCGCGTTCTGGCTGAGCGCCTCCACACCCTCGATACTGCGGCTGATGATTTCGTGTTCTGCACAGCCACCGGCACGATTCTCGACCCGGACAATCTGGCCATGAGAGTGCTCGCGCCTGCGTGTAAGGCGGCCGGTGTCGAGTGGGCGGGCTTCCACACCTTCCGCCATACCGTCGCGTCGCGGCTGTTCGCGGAGGGGCGCAATGTCGTGCAGGTGCAGCGCTGGCTCGGCCACCACTCGGCGAGCTTCACGCTCGACACCTACGTCCACCTGCTCGACAACGACCTCGGCGAGCCGCTGCAAACAAGTGTTCCGCCAGCAAGCGAGGGCGCGGCGAGCCCGGTATCGAAGGCGTCGGCGTCTTGATCCCGGTCGAAAGCCGAGACGATCTGATCGGGCGCCTGGAACGTGTGCTGACCGTGCATCAGGGAAGGCGCGAAGGTGAGCCCGAGACCCGAATCGAGCTGGATCATCTGCTGCCACCGCCGGGCGGCGGAAGCGGCGCGCTGGCGCGCTGGCGCCTGGCGACGACGGCAGCGCGTCTCTACCCGCCTCCGGTGCCGAGTGAGCCTCTCAAGGCTTGGCACATGGCCGAGGGGCAGAAGGGTCGCCGCCTGCTCGCCGGTGATCTTCGGGAAGACAACCGGGTGGCAGCCATCCTGGCATGGCACTTCGAGCCAGGGTCGAGCGGCGGTGCACAGCGGCCCCACCTGATCACGGCGGCGGCGGTGCGTAAGGACGTCGACGATCCCGCGGTTCGGGCCGAGTATCTCGTCGCCCTCTGGCTGCTCGTGTGCGTCATGGCCGCGATCGACCGCCGGACCATCCAGGCCGGGCGAGTGGGTCTCGTCCTCGATGGCGGCATCGGGCCGAGCACGAAGGAGCTGGCCAGCTTCGGCTTCCAGCGTGGTCGCAAGCGCGAGGGCTATCGCGGCGACTACTACACGCTGCCCGCGTGAGCGCGCCAGATCTCCTCAGCCTTGTTCGCCCATCGTGGCGGTAGGGCCGCGCGAAGCTCGGCGACGAACTCATCGGCTGGTGTCGCGGTTGGCGGAGGAAGCTCGGCGAAGAACACATCGATCTCGGCGGTCGTCTGCTTCAGCGCGTCCGGGTGGTTCTGCTCCGTCCATTCCAGGATGCTGCCGGCAACCTCCTCCAGCGACGCGCGCTGGGCGACCCTGGCGATCTGGAGCACCTGGGCGATCTCCAGGTGCTTGTCCCGGCGGCCCCAGCGCTGCGGCTCGACGCCGAGCGCCCGGACGGTGCGGCTCATGCCGCCCGTGTCCAGGCCGATGAACTCGGCTGCCTGGGAGAGCGTCGGAAGCGAGCGGACTCGATCGGCGCGTCGGTGGGCGGCTATCGCGGACATGAAGACAGGCTAGCACACGAGACGCCGGTAACACACGTTATGCAGTATACACAGCAGTTGCAGAGAAAGCTGGGTCGCAGATGTGCGACTCCTCCTTGTCCGCTTGGGCTGGCAATGTTGCGAGCATGAAGGAGGACGTACTTGAGCAGATTGTCGACGATTACCTACAGTTTGAGGGCTACTTCACGGTCCACAACGTCCGCTTTCGGCCTCGTGACGACCACCCTCAGTACGTGGGGCGCGACGACTCGGTGTCATCCGACGTTGATGTCGTCGGCTACCACCCGACGAAGCGAGGAAGGTCGCGTGTAGTCGTCGTGAGTTGCAAGTCGTGGCAGGGCGGCTTCGACGCGACGGCGAAGCTCGCCGAGCTGCGTGGCGAGAAGCGAAACCCGAAGCGGGCGACGTGGCGCCACTTCCGTGAGCTCTGGGTGCCGAAGTGGAGCGAGGCATTTCGTGAGGCGATCCGCGAGCGCACCGGCCAAGCCGACTTCGACTATCGGATCGCAGTCACACGACTCAAAGGGGACTCGGAAGCGTGGGGCGTGGATTCGACTATCGCCGTGAACCTCGCGGGCTGCTCCATTGGCTTCCTCACGCTTCAAGAGATGTGGGCGACAATGCTTGAGCGGCTGACAACAACCCCCGCTCCGAGTGAAATCGGCCGTCTTGCGCAGCTTCTCAAGGCCGCTGGGCTCACAGCTGAGAACGAGGTTGCAACGCCGAGTGTGCCGGTGCCGGGGTCCGAAGCCGCCGCGCTGGAGATTGTGGAGGAGAACGCGTGAAACCGCCGCGCCCGTGGAGCGGGGCCGAGCAAAATTCGCACAAGGCGGACGGGTAGTTGGATCCGGCGATAGGGGGTGCGCTCATCGGCGTTGGTGGCGTGGTGTTTGGCGTATGCCTCACTGCCGGCATTGAGGCACGTTCGCGCCGGAAGATTGCTACCGAACAGGCCGAACAGGCACGCCACGCTCGCGAGCTGATTGCGGCTGAGCGGATGGACGAGGGATTGATCCATGCTCAAGAAGCAATCGAAGTCTCCACTGCGGCGACCTCCGCTGCGAGCTACGCTGAGGCGCAGCGTATCTGGGGGAAAGCGTGGATCGCGTACTCGCCGAGGCTGCGGCAGCCGGAGCTGCTCGATCGTTGCCAATCGGTTGGTTCGGTTCTGTCCGAGGTGGTCTTCGACGATCCGCCGGGCGGTCGATTTCCCCAGCATGTCGTCGCACGGGCGATCGGTAATGCGCGTGCCACGCTTGGGCGCTTCATGCGCGGCGACCGGCTGCCAGCCAATGCGTTTCCGAAGCCCCAGGAGCTTACGCGGCTGCTCGGGGAAGGCGAAGCTGCCGGCGACTACCTGGGGCTGCTCAAAGCGTGGCTCGCTGCTCATCCGTTGCCGGACTTCCACAGCAACGGCGAAAGTGCAAACAAAGTGCAAACAGGCTCTACATCATCTAGCAACGACGACACCGAGGGTATGTCCACGATGCGCGCCTCCTAGATCCAAACTTGCGGGCAAGCGGCCGACGCTCTGCGTTCCTTCGCACTCCATCATTCGGCGACGACGACCCACTCGCGGTCTTCTTCCAGAAGGCCAAGGACATAAGTCAGGACACCGAATAGGACTGAATAGCTATCGGAAGAATAACGCTCGAAGAATCTGTCGCATCGGTAAAATAGGCATAGTCCAGGGATGAGCGACACCACGCGCACTACGATAATCGACGTACTTGAGCACGAGCTTGGCGTATTGACTGCCGAGCGCGTTCAGCAACTCACTCCGCAGGAGCTGGATACTTTGGCCGATGCCGTCAACGGCTTTTACGGCGACTGGACCGCTTCGCCCTTGATGGATGACGAACTGCGCATCTACTCGGGTGGTTGGATCGCTGGCAATTTGGAAGGTATAGAACCTCGGCAATATCTGCTTACCTCACTCGTCTATGCACCCACCGTCGTCATCCACGACCACATAGCGGAGTGGTTTTATCCCCATCGAGAGGCTCTGCGATCGCCACCAGCAATTCCGGCACGGCAGGGACAGATGATGATCCAAGGCGCCGAGCCCCAGCTGCTACGCGGAAACGGCTTTTTTGTATTCCGTGAAGAACCCGAGCGAAGTCGAGAATATCTCGCGCAAGCCATCCCGACGATGGGGCTGCTCGCCCCATTGATTCGCTCAGGCGCGGTGATGCCGATTCCACACCTGAGCATCATGCGGTCACGGCAAGATGCGATTCTCTCTGCCGTTCGTCACGATGTTCAGAACCAAGAGTTTGTCGGGCTGGTAGCCAATCCTATTGATCTTGCACCGCCTCGTTCCGACCAAATCCGGGGTATGGACGTCATGCCCGAAGGCGGTATCGCAGCTGGCCACGAGATGAGGGCAGCAGGACAGAATCCGTCATATTTCCTCAATAAGACGCTTGCTATCGCAGACGCAGCCGGCAGTCTGTACGTACCGCCGGCTGCAACGGACGCAACGCTGTTCGACTATCGCGTTCGCCATCTCGCAGGTGATCTAGCCAGAAAGAACGTCGATATCCAGATTGCTGCTGGACTCACGGTGGCAGACCTGCCGTTTCTCGGAAGCCTTGACCCTGCCACGGTGATAGCGATCCGCAGAGACGAAGCCGCCTTCGCCGATTGGAGGCGTGAGCTTAGAAGCATCGGCCGGCTGATCCAGGGGACGCCAGCTGACGGGCCTGTCTTCGCCCGCGAGGCGCACGATGTGCTTTCGGACGCGCTATTGCCGCGCGTGCATGAGATCGAAAAGGCCGTGTCACGTTCGACGGCCATGAAGGCGGTGGCCAAGGACGCCGGTCTGGAGCTGGGCATCGGGGCGGCTTCAGCAGTCGGCGCCGCGCTGACAACGGGTGATCCGCTCGCATCATCGACGTTCGCCAGTCTCGGCCTATCGAGCATTGCTCGCTGGGTCTACGCGACTATCTTTCGCAGCGTGCCGTCGGGTACTACAGGTGTTCTGGCAACGCTTGTCAAGAAGCGATAGATGTTGTCGGCGCCCCGCACCCCGAGACTTCTACGGGTGACGGGGCGATTGAAACACCGTAGAGATGCTCGTCAGTTACGGCACCGGCCAGCTCCGGTAATGCAGCTGGATCAGTTCCTCGATCCGATCGGTCTCTAGACCCAGCTCCCGCAACAGACAGGCTTGCATGAGCAGGTACAGTCGCCGCGTCGAAACAAATGTACCATCCGAGATTTCCTCGGGTGTCAACTGGAGGTCGTCACTCAGGTGCCCGTGATAGTTGCGTAGCTGGCCCATGAGCGCGATGGCGTCTTTGTCACAGCGGCTCACCGCATCTTGAATTGCTGCCCTGGCACAGAGCTTTGCTAGTTTCCAGCTCCTTTCTTCCGTGACTCGCTTCCAGTAGTTTTCAGCCGTCTTGCATAGCGCCAAAAAGCGGTCGGGTGAATAAGCATTACCTCCCGCTATGTATTCCCCGAAATAGCCTAGCGCCGGATCGACTCGACGCCAGACCGCCATCCAGCGCTGAATGACCTCGGCCTCGCTGTGAATATTCTGTGCCTTGAACAGATAGTGTCCATCGTTCGGCCGCCAGTCATAGTCGTAGACCTCGCGCCCAGCATGGAGTACCACGATCTGCCGTTTCTTCCTCGCGTTGTAGTAGCTCTCACGGCGAAGATCATCTGGCCGATCCGAAGCGAACATCACAAAGGCAAGCAGCGGGCTCCGGTACTCGCGCCAGAAGTCGTTGAGCGTCAGCGCCTGATCCGGCCGGACAGTGAAGCACAGCGTGGTGTCGATACGCCAGCCCGGCCCGAAGCCCCATCCCCATCCGGCGCCGGGCTGCAAGGTGATCCGAGCCCCTGGGATCGGGATCTTGATGGCTTTCGGCGGTTTCCACGAGACCTGCGGGTGCCGCAGTCTCTTGTCACGGTATTTGATGGACAGGCCGGTTTCCGGATACCACTCGTGCAGACCGTAGGGCATGAAGTTTGCCACCGGCCAACGCTCGTCAAGATCGGTGTGCGCCCCGAAGGCCAAAGTCTGTGCCGCGACCTCGGCCGGCTGGTTCAGGTTGATCTTCCGCGTCACGCGGCTCTGCATCAACGTCAACGGCGTCCCGATGTAGCCGTGCAGTTGTGCGTGGATGGTGAATAGCCGGTTGAAGTCCGTTGGCCACGGATCATCAAGAACGGTCAACTGCAGGCGCGCTCCCAGCTCGTCCGACCAGCTGAGCACGCCAGGCGTCCCAAGATCAGTGCCAGCCGGCCAGAAGATGCCGCTGAGGGTCGCACCTGCTTCTAGGTCCTGCTGAGCTGACATTGGGGCAGGCAGTCTGCGCCACCGCTCGGACGGAGCCAGCCCCGTCCTGCTGTCGGCTCCGAACCCCTCTACAGGATGAGGACGTTGGCGGCTGCCTGGCGGGAAGGTCTCTCAGACCGTATGAGAGACTCCCCGAGTGAGCCGAAACGCGGCTCAGATGGCCATCGATCAAGGTGCCGGAAGTGCAAACAAAGTGCAAACATGTCCCACGCCATTCGACACCACGCGAAAAAACGGTGGAGCGCCAAATCCTTAGTGATAGAGCCAAATCGCCCGACCCGACGACACCCCACGACACCCCCGAAATGGGCTCATAACCCGAAGGTCGCAGGTTCGAATCCTGCCCCCGCTATAACAAACATCTGCGACCGCCCTCCGTTTGGGGCGGTCGTTTTTATTGTCGGGTAGTAGCTCTGGTGTGATCGTTGCGCCGAGCTTGAGGCGTTGGTTTTCCTTGTCGTAGGTGATCGTGACGTCGAAGGCGCTGAAGATCTCCATGAGCTGTGACGGGTTCGCTTCCCTCAGCGCCTGTCGGAGATCGGGCACGGCGTTGAGCATGGCTGTCACTTCGTCGGGGTCGTGGCCTGCGGGGCGCTCTGTCTTAAGGTTTTGGATTGCGTCCGTGACGGCGCTCTTGCGTGCGCTGAGTTCTTCGATCCGCTCGGTCGCGAGCGCGATGACCGGGTGCGTCGGGTCATCGTGCTCCTCGAGGCGGAGCGTTTGTGCGCGTAGCGAGCGGTTGATTCCGATTAGCTCGCTCTCCAGTCGCTCAAGCTCGGCCTTGTGCTGATCCCAGGTTGACGAGGTTGCTTCCGCGAGTTCGTCTCTGAGGAGGCGAAGCCGATCGGGGCCGAACACGCGACGAGCAAGGAAGTCGAGGATCGCGTCCAGCACCTTGGCCTCCTTGACGCCGAGGACTTTGGGGTGGTCGGCGTAGATGGTGGCTGCCTCGCTGCGCCGTTGGACGTACTGGCAGCGATACCAGTTGGAGCCCTTTTGGTGGGAGCCCTCCATGCGGTGTCCGCACAAGCCGCAGCGCACGCGACCGCGTAGCGGGTACAGGCGCCCCGCGCGCGGCGTGGAAGTCCCCGCGTGCTGGTGGGTCCCGGCCAGCGTGCCCTTGTGGTTGGTGAGCGCGCGCTCCTCGACCATCTCGAAAAGCTCTCGCGAGACGATCGCGTCGTGCGTCGGCTCGGGGCTCCATATCCACTCCTCGCGCGGGCGAATCTGTGGTCGGCCTGGACGCTTGTCGTTACGACCCCACACGTTGTAGCCGGTGTACTTTGGGTTCCTCAGCAGCGCGTGGATGACTGACCGGCTCCACGTTGGGGCGAGCCCGTTCTCGTCCTTGCGATTGGGGATCGGCGCCGGGAAGCGGTCGAGGTCGCGGTTGAGCTTCTCGCAGATAGCTCCGATGCCGAGCAGCCGCACGCAGTAGTCCTCGAAGATCATCAGCACGACCGGGGCGCATATCGGGTCGAGGATGAGTCGGTGCTTGCGCTTGCCCTCGCGCGCCTTGTTTGGGTTGGGGTGGGGGTGCGACTCCAGCATGTAGCCGTAGGGCGCTCGCCCACCGGTGTGCCATCCCTGCCTGACTGACTCCTCCATTCCGCGACGGCTCTTTTCGATTAGGTCGCGGACGTACCACTCCGCGACGCCCTGCTTGACGCGGCGGGTCAGGATCGCGGTCGCGTCGGCGGTCATCGGCTCGTCGGAGGCGAACAGCCCGATCCCGAGCCCTTCGAGTTCCTGCTCGACTCGCGTCGAGTCTGCGGTCATGCGCGAGAGGCGGTCGATGCTCTCCACCATCACCGCCTCGAAGCGGCCCTGCCGCGCGTCTGCGAGCAGCTCCGTGACGCCGCCATCGCGCGGGACACTGATTCCGTACAGCGTGCCGTCGGCGCCGTTGCCGCGTTCCTCGATCGACTTGCGCCCGCTCTCTATGTCCCAATAGTGCGCGGTGATCTGATCGCCGATCGGCAGCGCCTCGGCGCACTTCTTCAACTGGCGGGGGATCGACAACGAGGGGTCCTGCTTGTCCTTGTCCGAGACGCGACCGAAGTACGCCCACTTCATTTGCTCAGCTCCTTGCTTTTGTCGGCTGCAGGCTCGTCGGTTGGGATGCCTGGGTCTTGCCCAAGGTCGTCGTACTCTTCTCCGCTGCCTTGGCTGCCGCGTGTCGGAGCAGGTCCACGATCACGGCAAGTTGCCGAGCACGCAGCGCGTTCGACTCGGGCTCGGGCAACGGGATGACTCGAACCGTGACCTTGAGACCGTCTACGGTCGGCGGTTCGAGGAACACCCGCTCGCCATTCGCTGGGCGCTCGCACTTCGCGCTACGTTGCGCCGCTCGCGAGACTGGCTGCTTCCAGGTTCGGTTCGATGCACGCATGTCTACCTCGATCCGCAGGAAGTCTCAAGCCGAGTCGCCGGGCTCGCGCGCCCGCGGCGGCGAGGCGTGTCGCCGATCCTCACGCACGCCCCGCTCCTCCCGAGTCGAAGCCCAGAGCGTTGGGCCGAGCGATGGCCGAGACGCACGAGCCGCGCGAGGCAAATAAGGGGACGACGACTAGCGACGACACGATCCGCGACTACACGAGAGAGTCGAAGTTCCCGTGGTGAGCACCAGGGAGGACACCAGTACGGACGGACATAGACTTCTCGCAATCGCCGCCAGGCGAGAAAACCCGCTCGTGGACAGGAGAAAGTAGGCAACGTCGCGAAATGCTGCAGGACCCTGGAACGGACCCTCGGACGGACCCTTGGTTGGACCCTGGAACGGACCCTTTGACGGACCTTGCGCGTCAATCGCCGAGCACCCCGCGCGTGAGCTTTTGCGCTTGCCGTTTGATCCAGCGGCCGCCTGTGGCTCTCATCGATTTCATGCGCAGGAACTATCCTCACGACCGTTAAGCACCGTCGGTTGCCGAACCGGGTCAACCAATCTCATGCGCCTCGCCGTCCTTCTTCGCGCGTGCGGTGCGCTCGTGCTCTTTGACGGCGGGTGGTCTGCCTTTGAGGCCGAAGGAATAACTGAGGATCTGGCGGACGCGCTCGCTTTTGATCGCGAACCGTTCCGCGATCGCTTCCAAGCTCAATCCCTCCATGACACGCAGCCGGAACATCTCGAGTTCTCGCTCGCCAGGAGGGCGCTGACGACGGTTGACCGGCAGACTCAGCCCGCGGCGGCTGAGCACACGAACAAGCTCGTACAGCTCGATGCCCTTGCTCAGCTCGGGGCGCTGGAGAAGGTCGCTGGCGCTCCCGAGCTGGCCGACTTCGTGGATATCAGCAGCCTGTAGGTGGTCGAGGGTGTCGAGGGTGAGGCCCAGCTCCACGATGCTCGTTTGAGGGTCTACAGGGTGCGGTCCTTCGGGGGTCCAGTCGCGGGAGCGAAGTTCAAGGTCGATGTCGAGGGCGTTGACGACGGCCAGCACCACCCGAAACAGCGCCGTATCCTCGCGCGCCCTCTCAAGCTGACTGACAACAGCGCGATCTACGCCAGCCGCATCGGCCACGGCTTGCTGGCTGAGTTTCAGGTGCTTTCGCTGGAGACTGATCGCGATGCCTACCGTTCGTGCGGATTCGACGGTCATTGGTTGGGCTCTCATCGCGGGCCGCACTAGAGGGCTCCTTCGTGCAGCTCATCTGAGCGTCGCGCGGCGCGCGTGGGGAACACGAACTCGCCAAACCGATGCACCAACCCGTCTCCGGTGAGACTGGCGATGCAATCCACCGCGTACTTCGGGTTGTCCAGCTCGCGTCCGATCTCCTCGACCGTCCACGGGAAAGGATCCCCGAACAGCAGCGCCAAGACCACTCTCTCGCGCCGGTCGGCGTGCTCGCCCGGCGCCTCCTTATCGCAGGTGCTCCTCGTCGCGTCCACGTGCGGCTCCTTTCGGTCTCGCACCGAAGAAAAGCGCGCGAGCGACGCACGACTTCGACCGTCTGCTCAGAGTACGGTTTCGTCCGTGGCATCGAAGGGTGTTTCTTCGGTGTCACAAGGCCCGGGCGGGTGCGTCAACACTCGTCCGGGCCGCATGGGTTTGGTTTGGGAGACCAATGCTTAGCTCGATCCTCGCGAAGTCTCAAGTCGACCCGAGGATCCTCGGCGGACAGGCGCTCAGCCGCCGCGTCAAATTCGCCCAAGGTCCGCGTCGCTAGCTTCGCCGAGTCAGGCCGAGGCGCTATAGCGACGTTGCTTGTCCAGGAGCGGCGAGCTGCAGCCGACGCGATGCTAAGCGGCCGCCTGTAGCCCTCGATCGCTCGGAGGCTGCCTGAGCTCGGCGAAGGACTCGACCGAAAGGACGACCGCGCGCATCTGTCCATGCTTGGTGAGAACAAACTTTTCAGAGTCTCCGCGCTCCAGGAGGTCGACCATTCGATTGAGCTCCCGCATCGCGTCTCGCACTGTCCGCAGCTCCTCGTTAGAGACCTCGACCTTGCCCAATGTGTCCTCCTGATCGCGTCAGATTGCCCTAGACGCCCCCATCTTAGGTGCCGTCGTGGACACCACAATCAGAGTCACGACACCAATGTCGCACTTTCCGTCCGATAGGTCGTCGAGAATGATGGGTGCCTGAGGCACGCCTCGTTGAGACGTGCCTCCAACGAGATCGAAGGTCCGCTGAACATGTACGAAATCGACTTCTTTGCAGTAGGTGACGGAGAGCGCAGCGGCGACGCCATCGCGCTTCGCTACACGATCCCCGGTAGAGATGAGCCCATCGTGGGCGTGATCGATGCCGGCTTTCTGTCGAACGGCGAAGAGCTGGTCGAGCACATCCCGAAGTACTACGGCACCAACCGCGTGGATTTCGTCCTCTCGACGCATCCTGACGAGGATCACATCAACGGTATGGGGAAGGTGGTGCGTGAACTGGACGTGCAATGCCTGTTGATCCACCGGCCCGCAAAGCACGGGTACAGCTCCAATAGTGGCTCGAAGCCAGCGGAGGAACTGGCCAAGCTCGTCGAGGGTAAAGGGGGGTCCGTAGTTGAGCCGTTTGCCGGGGCGAGTGGCTGGAATGGAAGCTTCCTGATCGCGGGACCAAGCGAAGCGTTCTACGAGTCGATGCTCGCCGAGCAGGTCACGTCGGTGAAGGAGGCGGCGGCGCGCCAGACGTTGGCGGGACGGTTTGGTGCGCCTGTCTTGAAGGCGGCGCGGTGCCTGCTTGAAAGCTTTCCTGTTGAGATGAGCTTTGGCGACTCGGGCGGGACGAATCCGCGGAATAACAGCTCGGCGATCTTGAGCCTGATGATCGACGGTCGGCATCTGATCTTTCCAGGAGACGCTGGCGTGCCGGCGCTGGGAGAGGGGATGGACTATCTGGACAGCCAAGGGCGAACCTCAGAGTGGCCAAGGCTGATCGTGCTCCCCCATCACGGGAGTCGGCACAATCTCGATCTGGCGATGATTCAGCGCATCCTAGGGAGCCACTCCGACCGGGCGTATGGGTTTGCGGTTGCGAGCGTGAGCGCGGAGTCCGACAATCCTTCGCCACGGGTCGCGAACGCTGTCGGCCGTCGCGGATACAGGGTGTACGCGACGGCTGGATCGGGGTTCCGCGTCCCATGGAACGCTCCGGCGCGCCCGGGATGGGAAAACCCACTTGCGCCGCTCCCGCCCCTCGCGGAAACGGACCTGGAGGACTGATGCCAGACGCCTACACGTTTCAGGCGCGACGCTTGCCGGTCGCCGCCGTGGCAGTACCGCCGATCGTGCTGGCCGGTGCCGGGATCGTTACGACGACCGGGCTCGGGGTCGCGAGCGGCTTGGTGCTAGCAGTGATCGCGGCCATCGCCGGGCAGCTTGGCCGCGACCGGGGAAAGAAACTGGAGCCAGCTTTGTGGGCAAGCTGGGGAGGAAGCCCGACATTGCAGCGATTCAGGTTCCGGGGCGCCTCGAGCAAGGGTCGTGTCGAGCGCCTCCATGAACGGATCGAAGCGGTCATTGCGGAGATGCTGCCGACGGAGGAGGAGGAGGAAACCGACCCAGAGGGAGCCGATGACCGCTACGAGGAGGCCTCGGCGCGCATCCGCGCGGTGACCAGGGACAAGGGGCGTTTTGGGCTCCTGCTAGCGGAGAACATTAACTACGGGCAGCGGAGAAATATGCTGGGGCTGAGACGCGAAGGCGTGATCTTCGCGCTACTGACAGTGCTCGCCGCAGGACTGCTGCTGTGGCTGGCGGGTGGGAGCCTGTCCCAGCGTGCGGCTCGCTACGGCCCGGGCGCGGGAGTCGGACTGCTGGCCTTGCTGTTCTGGGTCTTCGTGGTGACCCCTTCTTGGGTGGCGCTCACGGCCAAGGCTTATGCGGATCAGTTTGTTGGAGCGATCGACATTCTGCATACCGCGCCGCCGACTGGACAAGGACCAAGCGACTGATGCTCAAAGATCTGATCGCTCAAGCATTTTGCCATGAAATAAGTCGCAAGCTACGTCGTCTCGGGGCGCTAGGGTTGCTTGCCAGCGTATTTTTCACTCTATACGTCGAGCTTCCTTTGGGGACATCGATAGCCACGAAAGAGGCCGGGATCGCTATGGCCGTTGTCCGTCACTCGATAGACCAAATGCTCTCGCATTTGCAGCGCCGCGTTCTTGATACGCCGAAATGCCATTCCAAGCCACCGGGAGAGTGTTAATGCCCGCGATGATGCACTTCTTGAATGTGGGCGATGGTGATCGCACAAATCATCGAGCACGCCAGTGGCAGAACTCGTGCGCGCACGTCAACGCGGCGAATATTTCGCGGTAGAGGTTCTCAACATGCCCTACGTCTACTGCCTTACTGATACAACGAACGCCTCATCATGAGCATCCTGAAGTCATATGCGATCGGTAACGGCGACATGTATTACATTCGCCATGGCAGCGACAACTTCACGATCATTGATTGTTCGTTGCCCGCAGGCCGGGAGGGGTCCATTCTCGCCGACCTACAGACGCAATCGCGGGACAGGAACGTGGTGCGCTTCATCTCCACCCATCCAGACCAGGACCATATTCGTGGGCTGGTGGCCCTAGACGAGGCGCTTGGACTACGGAACTTCTATTGCGTCCAAAATGCTGCCACGAAGTCAACGGCGACCGCCGATTTCAAACGGTACTGCAGCCTCCGAGACGACACCAAGAAGGCTTTCCATGTGTATCGCGACTGCGAGCGGAGATGGATGAATCGGTCGAGCGATGAGCGGAGTTCAGCGGGCATTAACATCCTCTGGCCCATCCGTGGCGATGCCGATCACGAAAGCGCCCTTTCGGATGCGGCAGCCGCGCTACCACCAAATAACATCTCTTGCATCCTCAAGTACTCGCTCAAGGGTGGGATAACTGCTCTCTGGATGGGGGACCTTGAGACGGACTTCATGGAAAAGCTGGAGGAGAAGATTGATCTGCCAAAGGTCGATGTGCTATTTGCGCCACATCACGGCCGAGCCTCGGGGAAGGTGCCTAAAGCGTGGCTGACGCAGCTAGATCCTGGTCTTATCGTCATTGGCGAAGCACCGTCGGAGTATCTCGATTACTACAGTGGCTATGACATCATCACACAGAATTCAGCTGGTGATCTGCTGTTCGACTGCGTTGGCAGCGAGGCACGGGTCTACGCCGCAGACCACACTTACGTTGCGGACTATCTACGAGACGACGACCTAGATCATTCTCATGGCCTGTACTACGTTGGTACGCTCGACTGTGGGGGTGAGGGCTAGTGTTAGTGAGTCGGCCACAAGATCATCGCGCGCTACCGGAGGATGACTTTCGTCGAGAGCGCAGCTATCTAGCTGATCACGTCTTTGCAGTAGTCGGCGGCGGCGAGGTCCCATCTGACGCTGTGCCGCAGGAGGCGTGGGAGCACATCATGCATTTGCCGACTGATGTGCTGCTCCGGACCACAGATTACCTCGGCACTATGGTGGACGACTTGCACGAGCAGGGCGGCGCGTGGATTTTCGCCTGGCCTGACGAGCTAGTCAAGGCACCGTTCATGTTCGATGTGGCTCTTAATGCATCGGATGAGTTTCAGGCGGCTCCGTTTATCGCTATGCACGGCTGGTACAGGCAGGCGACGGCTGGCCTCCGTAACGCGCTGGAAGGGATGACGTTGGCGGCCGCTTTTGCGGTGCGCGGGGACACAGCGGGCTTGCGTGCCTGGCGCGATGGGACGTCTGAGCCAAAGTTCGGAAACGCTGTCGACATGCTCGCGGAAGACTCGCGCCTAGGAGCGATTGATGGGCGGCTCGGCTCGTCCGGGTTGTTTGGCCGTCGCCCGGACGGCATCGTCCGAGGTGTCTACTCCAATCTATGCCGATACGCCCACAGTCGCGCGGGCCACACCAACGTGGACATCTGGCAGAGCAATGGACCGGTCTTTATACCGAAAGCATTTACACAGTTTTGGATCGACTTCTGTGACACCGTCGCCGTTTGCTACGTCCTGCTCAAGATCGGATGGGACGAGCTTGAGCTCCCGGACACAGCTTGCCCGCTCTTCGGGTTCGCCGACGACCGCTGGAATGATCTGGGAAGCAAGGTCGAGGCGGAGTTCTTTCCAGCGGCGTCTGACCAGTGACCGAGGGCACGTGCTTCAACCAAAGGCGGACCCCCGGACGGTATCCAGTGGGGGCATCGGGGCCAGATGCAGCCTTAAAGGTAACTGACCTTACGCTGCCTTGTCGGGTCGCTCGGCATGGATTTCGTCAATCAGGGCCTGCACGCGCGCGATGGCTTCATCGATGTCTTTAGTTGGAAAGTCGAGCTCGGCGGCCAGCTCGCGGTACGTGTTGCGCCAAGTGGGCTCGATGGTCAGCGTTGGTGGCCAGTGATGCGTTCTGCGCAACTTGAAGATTTCGATGCAGGCCGTCTTCACGCGGCTGTAGTCCTCGATCAGTTCTTCCATGAGCTGTAGGTCGATCAGGTCGTGGACGCGCTCGTTTTCACGGTTGGGGAAGCGCTCGGTGCAGGCGTGAATCTTTTGTGCGATCTGATAGCGCAGCGACAGGCAGGTGACCTCGGTTGGTCCCTTGAGACCGAACTCGCTAATGCTTAGTGCTGGCACTGACTCCGGCTCGTGGGCCTGCCCCTCAGGTGGTGAGACCTCGACGCGCAGTGTTGCGAAGCCGCGACTTTGGTAGGTCAGCTTGAGGTCGAAGCGGTGCGCGCCGGTGTCGCGGACTGCTTCCGGCGGCGTGTAGCTGAACGAGAAGCCCGAGTAGGGCGCCGCAAAGGCCGTGTCGAGGTCGGTGAGCAACTCGTCGAGGGAGCCGTGGAAGAGCGCGTCAAGGTCGCGCGTGGCTCGCGCTTGGTCTTGAAAGCGCAGTTCGCACGCGATGCCGCCCTTGAGCAGAAATCGTGCGGTCGAGTCCTCCTCGCGCACACGCTCCAGCGCACCGAGGAACGCCATCGCTGATACGCGCTGGCGCACCCGCCGTACGCCCAAGCCGCTTGCCTCGGCATAGCTGGATACCAGTCGACCGAGCTGTTTCTCGGTCTTTGGCTGACTTCTTGGTGGCGGTCCGGTGCTCATCGTGTCGGGACTGTCGCGGGGTCGAACCCGGCCTCATGCATGAGCTCGGCGTAGGCGCTGCGAGTAAGCAGTCCGCGTTCCCTGGCTTGCTCCATGGCTTGGCGCAGCAGGTCACGGCGTAGGTACGTCTCGTGGCATTGACGGATGGCCTTTGTTGGTGTCACGATCGGCAGGCCTTCGTGTCGTGTGATGTCGTGCGTGTCGAGGTCTTCGTGATGGAAGCGATAGACGGGTGGCGCCTCGCGGCGGCGCAGGCGGTAGCGCTTGGGGACCGTGAGGTGGATCTTCGCTGGGTTGACGTCGCTGAGCTCGTAGAGGTCGAGCGCCGTTTCGTGGCTGAGGACACCCTCGACTCCGTACGGCCAGAGGGTTGCCTTGCGATAGCTGTCCAGCGCATGAGCGGGGAAAGGGTCTAGGCGGTAGAGCCCGAGTCCTTCCCGTTGTAGCGATCCTCTGAGCGCCATCTCCGCGAGTCGCTGCGGACGTATGCCCGCTTCGCGGGCGTCATCGACGGTCAGGAAGCCGTAGTTGTCCTCGGCGATCTCATATAGCGCCTTGAAGTTGCGACCGGGCATAGAGGACAGTCTAACGCATTTGGCGTTATTGTGTCCAGTCGCAGACGAGAGGGGTCCTGGATCCGAGCTTATAGGTCCCAGAGCTCTTCGATCCGAAATACGCGGTCGCGGGTAGCTGTTTCAATCCCGCCCCCGCTATAAGAGAAACCCGCTGGAAACGGCGGGTTTTTTCTTTGCTCGGAGTCTGGGCTTGACGACCAAAGTGTTCTCGGGTCAAGCTCTGGGTCAATGGTTCGCTGCCGTGTCTCCTGGTCGGTACGCGCACTACCTTCGGCCGCGATCGTCGAGTTCTCCCACGCATATGCCGAGCATAACGAGCGCGACTATTCGGGATCTTGTAGCGGCGGGCGAGTCCAGTCGCATCATCGCCGAGACCGCCTTCTAGCCTCGCTCTGCGACCCCTGACACCACGACGTCCCAAATAGCTGTAAGGCTGGACACCATGAGCGGTTCAACCGTGACAAAGAGCAGCGTCGCCGCCGGTGCCAAGGTGATCCTGCTCACGCTGGCTGCCGGTCAGTTCCTGATGGCGCTCGACAGCTCGGTGATGAACGTCTCGATTGCGACGGTCGCCGAAGATGTCGGCACGACGGTCACCGGGATCCAGGGGGCGATCACTGCCTACACGCTCGTGATGGCGATGCTGATGATCCCCGGGGCGAAGGTCGGCGCGATGATCGGTCGCAAGCGCGCGTTTATGATCGGCTGCGTCATCTATGGCTGCGGCTCGTTCACCACGGCGCTGTCACAGAGCCTGCCGGTGTTGCTGTTCGGCTGGTCTTTCCTCGAGGGTGTCGGCGCGGCGCTCATCCTGCCGTCGATCGTGGCGCTGGTTGCCGGCAACTTCCCGGCGGCACGCCGTCCCGCGGCCTATGGGCTTGTGGCCGCCGCCGGGGCGATCGCGATCGCTGTCGGCCCGCTGATAGGCGGGCTCGCGACAACCTATGCGTCCTGGCGTTGGGTCTTCGCTGGTGAGGTCATGCTTGTGTTGGTCATCCTCGTGCTCGCGCGTCGCGCCGTGGATGCTCCCCCCGACCGCCGGCCGAAAATTGACCTGATCGGCGCCGTCCTGTGCGCGGCGGGCCTTGGCGTGTTCGTCTTTGGCGTGCTCAAGTCCGGCTCGTGGGGCTGGGTGGTGCCGAAGTCGGGCGCGCCTCAATGGTTTGGAATGTCGCCTGTGCCGTGGCTGATGGTCGCCGGGCTAGTGTTGGTCTGGTCGTTTTTGCACTGGGAGGCGCGCATGGTCACACGCGGCCAGGAGCCACTCGTCGATCCGGCGCTGCTGCGTAACGAGCAGCTTGGGGGCGGGCTGACCATGTTCTTCTTTCAATACCTCCTAATGATGGGGGTTTTCTTCCTGATCCCGCTCTACTTGTCGGTGGCACTAGGACTGTCGGCGATCGCCACCGGGGTACGGATCATGCCTATGTCTTTGACCCTGCTGGCGGCGGCGCTGGGAGTGCCGCGGCTGTTCCCGGACGTCTCGCCGCGGCTGGTTGTACGCGTCGGGATCCTCTTGATGCTGCTCGGGTTGCTGGTGCTGCTGGCTGCGATCGATATCCATGCGGGGGCCGAGATCGTGACCGTGCCGTTGCTGCTCGTCGGGCTCGGCCTTGGCGCGCTCGCATCGCAGCTCGGCGCTGTGACCGTCTCGGCCGTGCCCGACGAGCAGAGCTCGGAGGTGGGCGGGCTGCAGAACACGGTGACCAACCTCGGGGCTTCGCTGGGCACCGCCCTCGTGGGGTCGATCCTGATCGCCGTGCTGACAGCATCGTTTCTGACACACATCGAGATGAACAACGCGGTCCCGCAGAGCGTCAAGGACAAAGCGACTATCGAGCTGGCCGCGAGCATACCGTTCATGTCCGACAAGCAGCTCGAAGCCGCAACGAAGGAAGTGGGCGCGAGCTCGGAGGTGACGAAGGCGGCACTCGACGCCAACGCCCAAGCACGCCTCGACGGACTCCGCGCCGGGCTGACCGTCCTCATCCTGATCGCGGCTATCGCGCTTTTCTTCGTCGGGCGTATGCCGACACGACAACCCGGCTCCGGGCCGGCACCTGCCCGAGCCTAGGCGTTTGTGGTCGGCAAGTGAGGTGATTGGCGCCGGCGAGCCCAGCCAGCTCGGTCCCCGCTAGCCCGCGAGCGCGTTCTGCTTGATCTGGCCGAACTCGGCCTGGGTGATTGTGCCCTGGTCTAGGAGCGTCTTTGCGTTGGCTATCTGAGTGGTTGGGTCGCTTGTGCTGGCTACGGACTGCACGTACCGGTCCATCTGCGACTTCGCTGCTTCCTGCTGCCGGATCGTCCGTTCGGTCATGCCCTTGTGCTCGGCGATCAGGTAGACGAACACACCGAGATAGGGGAGGACGATGACGAAGATGATCCATGCTGCCTTTCCCCAACCCGAGAGGTCGTCGCGACGGAACACATCGGCGAAGACTGTGAAAAGAATCCAGAGCCAGACGATGAAGAAGAAGAAAATGAGCATCGTCCAGAAGACTTCGAGAAACGGATAGCTGGTCGCAATCACTGTGTAGCTCCTTGTCCTCGCCGCGCGGCTCGCGCTGCATTTACCAGGATGATTCTAACAAGTTGACATCACCGCAACCTGTCGTATTGGCCGCTGGGTGTAGCCGATCCGGCGGGCCGACGATACGGGAGGTTGGATCGACCGGCGTAAGCTTGGTGCATGGGGTTGGACTAAGGATGGCCGACAAGCGTCGAAGACGGGTTGCGGAGTTCATCGAGCCGTTCCGGGTGAAGCCCGGGTCAAAGGTGATCCTCGCCAAGAACTTTGATCCTGCCTTCAAGGGAGGTGTGAAGAAGAAGAAGGAAGGGGTCGCTTTGCTGGCCGAGGGAGTGCGACTGCTGTCTGAGTACCAGGCTCGGCTGGCGGCTCAGGACACGTGGGGGGTGCTGGTGGTATTGCAGGCACTGGACACCGCCGGAAAGGATGGGACGATCCGCCACGTGATGAGCGGGGTTAACCCGCAGGGCGTCGCCGTGCACAGCTTCAAGGTGCCGTCGGCGGAGGAGCTCGATCATGATTTCCTATGGCGCTACGCGCAATGTCTTCCTGGGCGCGGCGAGATCGCCATCTTCAACCGCTCCCACTACGAGGAGGTGCTCGTGGTTCGCGTACACCCCGAGAACCTCGATCGCCAGAAGCTGCCAAAGGCGGCAAAGACAGGGGACATCTGGCAGCGTCGCTACCGCGAGATCAACGACTGGGAGCGCTATCTCACCGACAACGGGCTGCGGATCGTCAAGCTGTTCTTGAACATCTCAAAGGAGGAGCAGCGAGCCCGTTTGCTGCGTCGGATCGACCTTCCCGACCACAACTGGAAGTTCTCCGCAGCTGACGTCAACGAGCGTGAGCGCTGGGATGACTACCAGAGGGCGTTCTCGGAGATGCTCTCGCACACGAGCACCAAGTGGGCGCCGTGGTATGTGATTCCCGCCGACCGCAAGTGGTTTGCGCGGGTCGGAGCGTCGGCCGTGCTGGTTGACACGCTGATGGAGATCGATCCCCGCTTCCCGCCGGTGACCAAGCAACAGCGCGAGGTGTTGCTTGAGGTCAAGCGGCATCTCGAGGAGCAAGCGCCCACAGGCGCCCCGGGAGATCCCTTCGAGCAGGAACACCGGGACGCATAGTAATTGGCCAAACGCCTAAGTCGGTGTCTACCTGCCAGATGGGTGACTCGGTGGGGACTCGCGGGCTTGGATCTCATCGAGAGCAGCCTCGAGGGTGGGGTAGAAGTGTTCGCGATCGAGGGTCTCCAGGAGGCCGTAGCGCAAGGTGAGGTCCCGGAGGCGGCTGCGCATCTCAGCGAACGCCAAGTGGGTTCCGGCGGCGTTGAGCTCGTTGTCGAGCTGCTCGAGCATCTCGGCGGCGGTGACATCGACGTCGGTGACGGCCTCACACTGGAGGACCACCCACTGTGGCTGATGGTCACGGACGAGTTTGCGGATTTGCAGTCGGAAGGCGCCGGCGTTGGCAAAGAACAACGGCGCCTCCCAGCGGTATACGACAACACCCGGAATCTGCTCCGCGTCCGGATGAGCGTCAATGTCGTGCCATCCGTCTTCGCCTTCTAGCTTGCCCAGGACGGCGCCGTGCGGCCACCAGTTACGTCTGAAGAAGAGCAGGATCGCGAGCGTGACGGCGACGACGATGCCCTGCAGCACACCGAGCAGCATCACGCCGGCGGTTGCGACGAGAGACACCGCGAACGCGCTCTTGCGAACGCGCAGGTAGAGGCGCAGGATGCTCACATCCATCAATGACAGCGCGGCGACGATCACCACGGCCGCCAGTGCTGTTTGCGGCAGGTCGGCCAGCAGCGAGTTGAGGAACAGCAGCAGCATCGCAACCAGAGCCGCGCCCACAACGCCGGTGAGCTGGCTCTTGGCTTTTGACTGTTCGGCTACCGCTGTCCGTGAGCCACTGGTCGATATGGCAAAGCCCTGGAAGAGTCCTGCGGCGATGTTCGCCGCACCCATGCCGATCATCTCCTGGTTGGGCTCGACCTCTTCACCGCGCCGAGCCGCGAAGCTCGTCGCGGTGGCGATCGTATCGGTCAAGGATACGAGCGTGATGCCCACCGCGGCGATGAGCAGGGGAACGACGTCGCCGGCGCTCGTCCATGGGAGCGTGGGTGTGGGGATCCCCTGGGGCAGTGCGCCGACCGTGGCCACGCCCTCGCCGGCGAGCCCGAACACAGCTGAGGCGACGGTGGCGCCAACGACCCCGACCAGCACAGCGGGCAGTCGAGTGGTGATACGGGGGAGCAACAGCAGGAGGCAGAGCACTGTGGCGCCGACGAGGAGGGTCGTCGTTTGCGTCTGGTCGAGATTGTCTGCGAACGCGCGTAGCTCCGCGAGGAACGAATCGGCGTGCGTGGAGAAGCCGAACAGCTTTGGTAGCTGGCCGACGATGATCGTGATCGCAAGGCCGTTCATGTATCCGACCTGCACCTCCTTCGAGAGGAGGTCGGCGACGAACCCGAGCTTCCCCAGCCCAAGGCCGATCTCGGTGAGGCCCACGAGGACAGCAAGCATGCCCGCCAGGGCGATTGCGCTTGCGGGATCTCCGGTTACCAGCAGCGGGGTGATGGCAGCGAGGATCAAGGGCGAAATCGAGGAATCGGGTCCGAGCACCAGCACTCTGGAAGGCCCAAACACGGCGTAGCCGATGAGGCATGCGATCGTCGTATAGAGACCAGTGGCCGCCGGGAGCCCGGCCAGCTCGGCGTACGCCATACCCTGCGGAACGAGGATCGCTGCCAGTACGACACCTGCCACAAGATCCGCTCGCAGCCATGAACGTCGATAGGTTCGGACGACGCGAATGCCCGGCACCCAGCGCTCGGCTCGGGTCGAAACGCGGCCGTTCATGTCATCGGACCTGAAAGCGCTCAGGCACGCTCTCAGGCTCCCGCAAGCAACGCGACACGTAGGTCGCCCAACCGGCGCCGAGCAGCATGCCGGCGACCACGTCGCTTGGATAGTGGACGCCCAGGTAGAGGCGAGACGCTGCCACCGCGAGAACGATCAGCAGCGCGAGTCCGGTGGCCACGCGGGTTAGCTTCGGTGATGCCCCTGCCGCCGGCATCGCGAACACCAGCGAGAACCAGAATGCGCTCGCCTGCGTCGCATGGCCCGAGGGAAAGCTCGAGCCGGTAACCGCCTGTAGATGCTCAACGGGCGGGCGTGGGCGCGAGACAAGCAGCTTGACCCCGCCTGAGATCAGCATCGCGCCGCCGAGGCTGAGTGCGATCGCGAGCGCCTCTCGGCGCAGACCCGCCCGGACAAACACCAGGCAGGCAGTCAGGGCGAGCGGAACAAGCAGAAATGCGCTGCCCGCCCAGGTGAGCACCCGCACTATGTCGGTGAGTGCCGCTGTGCGCTGAGCGGCTACGTCGCGTACTGCGTTCAGCTCGATCGACTCCACGACTGAGGTCCAGAGCTCCCCGACCCCCCAACCGAGGAGCACGAAGACGGTCAGACCAAGCACCAGCCGCGCGGCCAGGTGGCTCACCGGCCAGCCGCCACCCGTAGAAGTGCGCCCAGGTTGTCCATAGTCAGCGCCGCAGCTCTGGCGGCCGGTGGTAGGCCGACTCCGCTGGGCACCCGCACCCGGAGCGCGCCTGGTAGCGACGCGAAGCGCAGGGGTGGATCGAGCATGAGCGCCTCGCCGTCGAGCCCGACCTCCACAGGGCCAGTGGAGCGAACCTCGAATTCCTGCGTCGACCACGACAAGAGACCCGGAAAGCGGCTCGCCTGGCCGATCAGCTCGAGCGCGACGAGCTCTGACACATCGGCGGCACTGCGTACCCGTGCGGCCAGGATGCCGAGCAGGCCCGTGTCGATCCGCTCGCGCGTGCCCGCGCCGGCGAGGCTCGCCAGCCGATACGGATTGTTCGATACGAGCACGAGCGGCGCGTCGTCGCAGTGGCCCCCGTCCGGAGCGGTGAACTCGAGGTCGATCGGCTCCGCATCGGGGCCCAGCAGGTCGGGCAGCATGCCAGTCCAGGTCTCGAGCTTGGCATCGCGGTAGGCATCGGACTGGACGACCTTGGCATAGACCCCTAGCGAGGCGTTGTTGACGAACACGCGGTCGTTGACCTGCGCGAGATCGATGCGCCGCTCGACGCCATCCGTGAACGCATCCAGCGCGCCCACGACATCATCACGGTCAAGGCCGAGGTCCAGGGCAAAATGGTTTCGAGTCCCCGCGGGAATGCAGACATGCGCGATGTCACGCCGAGCGGCAACCGTCGCAACAAGGGCCTGCGAGCCATCGCCACCGGCCATCCCGATGACCTGCGCCCCGCGTGTGATGGCGCTCTCAGCGAGCTCGAGCAGGTCATCACCGGGCTGCAGAACAACCGGCTCGATGCCCCGTCGCCGGGCTTGAGCAGCAAGGTCAAAGCGCTCAGCCTTGCCCCCGCCCGACTTCAAGTTGATGATTAGCACCGCAGATCCGGCAGCGCCCACCGGTATGACCTCCCCAATCACGCCGCTGACGACCGCTTTCCCGGTCCGCCCCAGCGCGTAGCCCGCGGCGAGTCCGAAAACGGCCAACAACCCGAGCAGCGCAACGAGCAGGATCACCCCTTGCCAGTTGGTCACCAGCACCACGATCAGCCCGATCCCGCTCAGCGCGGCCAGCGCGGCGCTGAACACTCGCCGCGGGCCGCGACGGGTCAAGGCGAACCAGATAAATGCGCTACAGACCAGCACCAGCCCGACCGCCAGCACGGCGACTGGCACGTCGCCCGCCAATGCAACCGCGGCCACCACAACCATGACAACCGGTGCGACGAGCGCAACGACCGCGGCGATACGGAACCGCCACGGCGGCCGCACAGCCAGGTCGCTACCCGAAGTCGCGGGGGTCGCGCGCACGGTAGCTCCCATCTTGCCAGGATCCGCACGGGATGTCATTTGGAGGATCTGCTCCTCGAAAGACCGCTCGATCTTCGTGGCGGCACGGGCTCGTCTACCCAACCCGAATGGACTTCAAGTGGATGGTCCGGCGCGTATCGGCGGCGGCGTCGTCCTCGTAAGCATCATCACTCCGACGCTCATGATCGTAAATGCCACCAGCCGTCGCGCTCACCGGGTATCGCTCCCGGCTATCGCGTCGCGCTGGGCACGCGGGAACCCCTCGGTCGGTGGCTGCGGGAGTAGATGCCCCTACTCATGCTCTAGCTGATCGAGTTGTCGATGCTGATGTTGATCGCCTTCCCCAGGCATCAGACGTATCGTCCAGCCCAAGGCCTGTGACGATCTAGGCGTTGAGGATCTTTGCCTTGGCGGTTGCGAACTCCTCGTCGGTGAGGACACCAGACTCGTGCAGCTGACCGAGTTCCTTGAGCTTCTCTATCGAGTTCTCTTCCGGCGGAGGCGGCGCGGCGGCCATCTGCTGCTGCTCCTGGGCGGCCCCCTGATCTTCTTCCTGTCGGGCCCAGCGGCCCTGCTGACGATGCTGAACGGCCCCGGCGGCGCCGCCTGCGACGGCCCCGACGGCGGCTACACGGGCAACACGGCGAAGTAGTGGCATGCTGGTCTCCTTCTCGTCTAGAACGCCGGCTTGGCGGCGTCGAGGGCTTGGATGGCGGCGATGATCTCCTGCGTTGGGACTCGCTGGAAGTCCATCAGTCGCCCCCCGTTGCGGCTCACCGCGGCGGCGAAGGGACCGGCCCAGGCGTTCTCAAAGCAGATCAGCACGGCCGCTTCGCCCGGCTCTAGTGCCTCCCCCGCCAAGGCTGCGTCCTTGTCGCCGAGCATGCCAGTCCGCGCCCCTTCGAATACGAGAAGGTCGCCCGCACCGTCACCGTCGAGGTCGCCGATCTCAAGGCCCGAGACGACGCCCTCAGCGTCCTTTTGGACCACAAGCACATCTATGACTCGGATGATCCCCCGGTCCACGAGGTCCACGAACATTGGGATCGCCTCGCCGGTTCGCGGCGCATCTGGAGGGAAGCCAATCACAACGATGTCGACGGGACCCATCTCCAACTCTTCGCTGCTCAAGGCTCCTCCTCTGATTGGTCTGTCGTCCTCCGAGGGATGCCAGCCACACTCGACACATTGACGGTATCACGATGGAGTGTCGATCGCCACGCGAATATGAGCAAAGAAATTCAACGAACTGATGTGATCGGAAAGCTCGTGCAGGTTTTTAGTCATTCCACGCTAGGCTCCCGATGGTGGAAGACGCCTGTAGTTCGGAACTCGCATAGCCAGCCGATACCGAAGCCGTCACCGGTCGCCGTCTCGGCGCAGAGCCGCGAGCGCAGACTCTGTTCGATCAGCGGCCATACAGCGCTTCCTTGAGCACAAGCGGAGATCCTGAATACGTTGCAGCAGACTGCGTAGTTAACCCTATTCCAATCTGCGGCCATCCCGGGAGGACGCCCAATTATGCGTTCCCTACATTCTTGTCATGGCGGCTATGGAATCTACAGCTGGTCGCCTAGTGTCGATGCCTCAGTCTGCCGCCGAGACAAAGGTGGGCGCAGACTTTGCGGACCTCTGCGCAAGCACGACCGCTCCCAGGTTGACTTCACTGTCGTCGGCTCAGGGCAAACGGAGCCAATCCCGATACGGATCGTCTCAAAAGGGATGTCACCACATGATCAGCGACACATATAAACGCCGGCGCAGCTCCGGCTGCGGTCATACGGTCCGTCGCCACGGTCCCCGGGCCTGGATCGGGATCCACTGGGCTTTGCGGATATGCATGCTGGGCCTCTCTCTATTTGCCTTGGCCGGATGTGGATCAGGCGCGACGGCGAGCGTGGCCAGCGGCCTAAGCCAAACTGCCTCCAGTCGTACCCAGGGAACGGCCGCGAGCACCACCACCAGCACACCTACCGCCACGCAGGCCAAGACCGAGACCGAGCCCTCCCAGAATCAAACAGTGACCGCATCGGCGCAGACAAAGTCGGCGACGACCGCAACTGCTGCCAAGACTCCGACCACCACGAGCACTACACCGACGCAGACGGTTACTCAGTCTTAGAGCGCCTAACAGAATGAGTTTTGGAGTTGTTGGTGGCAGATGAGGGCGCAGCCGATTGTGAGGAAGGCTTCGTGGATGTCGGCGCGTCTGTCATAGCGACGCTCGAGGCGACGGTGTTGGTGCAGCCAGGAGATCGTGCGCTCGATCACCCAGCGTTCTTTGCCGAGCCCCGACCCGTTGGGGGTATTGCGTTTGGCGATTCTGGGCGTGATGCCCCTTGCGCGGAGCGCCTCGCGGTGCTTGCGGCTGTCATATGCCCGGTCGGCGAGCAGCGCCTTTGGCCTGAACTTGCCGTGAACGCCGGTTGGCGGGACCCGATCCACGAGCGGGATGAGCTCGGTTATGTCGTGGCGGTTACCGGCGGTGAGAGTCGCAGCCAAAGGGGTTCCCTGACCGTCGCAGATCACGTGGTGCTTGGAGCCCGGCCTGCGGCGATCGACGGGCGAGGGGCCTGTCTTTTCGCCCCCCCTTTTGCTCGCACGTGCGAGCTGTCCACGACCGCCCTTGACCAGTCCAACGCTCCCGCGTCTTGCAGTTCGTCTAGGAGCACCTGGTGCAAGCGCTCCCAAACCCCCGCTTCGTTCCAGTCCCGTAAGCGCCGCCAGCACGTCATCCCCGACCCACAGCCCATCTCTTGCGGCAGATCCTCCCACGGAATGCCCGTCTTGAGAACGAACAGGATGCCCGTCAGGGCCTGCCGATCCGGCACCCGCTTGCGCCCTGGATACCGATACCGACGCTCCACACGCGGCAACAAAGGCTCAATACGAGCCCACAACCCATCACTGACCAAAGGTTTCGCCATGGACACCGTCTACGACAACAGCATCCCAAAACCTCTTTTTGTTAGGCGCCCTAAGACGGTCACCGCACCGTCGAGGACGACGACCGTGACCACACCCACACAGACACAGACGAACACGGTCGTCAAAACGCAGACCGTCACCACCCCGACCACCCCGACGGTGACGACCACGACGTCGACGAGTCACGCTCGTGCGGCGGCAGCAGCCGCCGGTGCGGCGGCAGCCGCAAACAAAGAGTCATCCTCAGAATCGAGCGGTCTGCCGGGGTGGGCTTGGGCATTGATCGGCGCTGCCGTTGTCAGCGGCGCGATCTGGATCATCACCCTGATTCGGCGCGGCCGAAAAGACAGCTCACCAAGCAACGGGACGGGAGGTCCGAGAGCACCAGGCGGCGAGCCGCCGCCCAACGCGCCGCCTCCAGCATGAGTGGAGTGTCCCCGGTTTGACGGACATGCTTAGCGCCCGGCCGACGCCAGGCGTTTCCCTTGGCCTCGGGGTTATTTAGAGCGTTTGGTCCCACTAAGGTTATACAGCCGCCTGATCGGCAGCGCAAACCACAACACGGCGAACGGAAGTGTCCCGATGCTCGCTGTCAACACGCCCGCGGTGAGCCCGAACAGCTTGGTTGTGACGAGCAGCAGACAGCCGCACATCGCCAGCGCCAAAAAAGCAAGGCCAGCGATTACTACACGGTTTGAACTGAACACGAGGTACTGCTTGTCATCGTGGCGAAACAGGAAGCGATGCTCTGCGGAGGGCGCGATCGTGCACACAGCCGCGAGCGCCGCGAAGATCAGCGTGACGAAGTAAACGGTGCGCTCGAAGTTTCCTACATGCGTGAAGCCGGTGTTGAACGGGACAATCAAAAGGAACGCGAAAAGAACCTGCACGCCGGTGACGACGACGCGCAGCTCGCCGGTCATCTCCTCGAGGTTGCGGTCAAGACGCTCCAGCTGCGTCTCGTGGCGGGCCTCGTCATCCGCGCTCTGGGAGTCCGGCATACCGATCAACGGTAGCTACATCTGGCCAAGCGAATCCGCGTCAGTCTCGCTGCTGCGCTCATGGTCGGCGTCACCGTCCGTGCGTTTGTCGTCCTCCTCGCTGGGGCCCTGATCGTGCAGAATCGCGTGGGCGGACTGCGAGTCTCCGTGCGACGCGTGCTCGATTAGCAGCTCCTCGGCTTGCTCGAAGCCCTCGGCCTCGCCGCCTCCAGCCTCATCAACGGGTGCCTCGGCGGGGTCCGCTGGTGGACGGCCGCTGCCGCCGCCGATCCGGGCCGCTTCGCTTGCGGCGCGCTCTGTCTCCTGCTCCTCATAGCGTCGGTCGTTCATCGCGCAACGCTGGTGGAAGTCTTGCCCGTGTAGGGGATAGCCGGACGCATCGCTCTGTTGCCTACCCGTACCCCGGAATGGGGAAACGTCGTTCAGGTGAGGCGAGAGCGGGTAGTGATCGAGGCTGAGACAGCGCGATCGATTACTACAACCAGATCATCGATGCCGCCGAGGAGCCAGACCCTGTGACGAATGACATGGAATCGCGATCATCCATTCGGGGCGGATCGTGGCGACCTTGTTCCAATCTCCAGGATAAGCTAGGCGGCGATTATGGACTCGGGGAGATGCTTGCAATGAGCAGCCGCTCGGTGGCGGCGCGGACGCCTGGGCCACGCCCCGGTTTGGAGAGTGAGCCGGCAGTTGGGGAGGGCGCTGTGTCTCCCGTGATGCTGTCGGGCTCGCTTTGGCGGTGGCGACCATCTTGGGTGGCAGTGGCCGCGTTGCTGACGGGGTTGATCGCGACAGGGGCACTGGTGCTGACGTCCGTGGCCGTTTACAACCGCAATGAGCGACGGTTGCTCAATCTCCGTGTGCGGGAGTTGAGCCTCGTACTGGCTGCTACCGCCCCGTCGATTCAGACGCCGCTGGCATCGGCCGCCGAGTTGGCTAACGCCACGGCGGGCAACGCGCAGAAGTTTCGCGCGTTCATGGCTCCTTACGTTGGTCCTGGCCGCCAATTCACCTCGGTGTCGCTGTGGCCATTGGGAACATCGCATCTCGCCCCGAGTACCGTGCTCGGCAGCGCTCCTGTGCTCGCGTCAATGCCCGAAAGGGCCAAGCAGTTCTTCACACATTCTACCCTGCCCGGTGTGTTGAACCTCACGAGCTTCCTCAGCTCCCGGCGCCCGGCGCTCGGTTTTGACTTCAGCGTCCCTGGTCGTGCGCACGGATTCGCGGTTTACGCTGAAAACCCGCTGCCCGCGAATAGGCGCTCGAAATTGGAGAAGAACTCGGCCTTTTCCGACCTCAACTACGCGCTGTATCTGGGTCGCTCTCGGCTTACGAGCGATGTGCTGGTGACCAGTCTGAAGCACCTGCCGATCAAGGGTCGACAGGCTTCGGACGTCGTTCCTTTTGGTGGCGGAGTGTTCACGATTGTGGTGAGCCCGAACGGCTCGCTCGGGGGCGCGTTCTTTGAGCGACTACCGTGGATTATCGCGCTTGTGGGTCTCTTGGTGAGCCTGGCGGCCGCCCTGATGACGGATCGGCTGGCGCGTCGCAGACGCTACGCCGAGCAGCTCGTTGGCGTTCTCGACCGGGTCGCCGCCGAGAACCGGGAGATGTACACCGAGCAGCGAAGCATTGCGCAGACGCTCCAGCACGCATTGCTGCCTGACGCGCTGCCCGAGTTCGATGGACTGCGGGTAGACGCGCGCTACGTGCCGGCAGCTTCAGGCATAGATGTGGGAGGCGATTGGTATGACGTAGTTGCGGCGGGCGAGGGGCAGGTGCTGGTCATGATCGGCGATGTCTCCGGCCATGGGCTTCGCGCTGCGACGACGATGGCTTCGCTGCGCCACGCCGCGCTGGCGTATGCGGCGCAGGACCCCAGTCCGTCCTCGGTGCTCGCCCAGCTCTCGGATTTCGTCAACAGTGGGGCTCATGATTACTTCGCGACCATGCTTTGTGTCCTGATCGACGTGGACGCGCATCGACTGACGGTGGCCAGCGCTGGTCATATCCCGCCGCTCTTGATCGATGGCGTCGACGGGCAGTTCGTTGAGTTCGACGCCAACGTGCCAATCGGCGTAGCGCGCAAGTCGCCCTACCTGGAGACAGCAATGTCTGTGCCGCCGAACACCACGCTGATCGCATTCACCGACGGTCTGGTAGAGCGTCGTGGCGAGGTGCTTGATATTGGCTTGGCGCGCTTGCGCGACGCGGCTAGTGGCGTGGCGGTCACGCTTGAGGATCTGTTGAGCGAGCTCGCGCAGGGCCTCGCAGCCGGGGGCCACCACGACGATACGGCGATAGTGGGCATCCGATGGCAGAGCTAGAAGCTGAACCTCCAGCGGTGCAGATCGACATGCACCTCGACCCAACGGGCGCACAGGTCGTGGTCCTGGCAGGGGAGCTCGACAGCTCAAACGCTGCGTTGCTAAAGGAGCGGGTGGCGTCGATCCCGCCGCAGTCCGCTCAGCGGCTGATCTTTGACCTCACCGAGCTGCAATTCATGGACAGCGCCGGGATCGCGGTACTGATCGGCGCCGCGGCGCAGGCAAGCAGTGTGTCGCTATGCAACCCATCCCCAATCATCCGGCGCGTGCTGGAGGCCACGGGTCTCTCCAGCGTGTTCTCGATCGAATCATGAGACAGGAGCGTCGCTTTGACTGCCAGCCCGAGTCTGTGGCTAGCGCACGTCACTTCGTCGGGGATGTCCTGAGCGACCAGCCGCGCGAGATCGTTGAAGCCGCGGAATTGATGACCTCCGAGCTTGCCACCAACAGCGTGCGACACGCCCGCAGCGACTTCGAGCTAGCGATCCTCTTCTCGCGAGACGAAATCCGTGTGGAGGTGAGCGATCACGGTCGAGGCCAACCCGTTCCGCGCTCCCCGACGCTAAGGGAGCAGTCGGGACGAGGACTCCAGATCGTCCAGGAGCTCTCTGACGCCTGGGGAATAGGCCCTTCGCCCAACGGCAAGCTCGTCTGGTTCAGTTTGCCACTGCGCACGCGGGTCGAGGGGGAGCATAAATCTCGCTCGACTGCCTATAGAGGCAAGGCGCCCGAGCAAAGCCATGAGCCCAAACAAAGTCGTGAAGCAGACCTGGGCTCCTCCTCCCACCCGCGGATCGCCAAGCGGAGGACCAACACGAGCTGCTCGAGACTTTCATCGTCGGCTCCTGGGCCGAACACGAGCGCCAGCACGTCCGGACGTACCCCTCAGACACGGCCGTTATAGATCGACTGGAGCAAACCCTGCTCCGGGGCAAACCCAGGCTCGTTCATCATTCACTCGCTGTTAGTACCCGGCGTCAGTGAGATATGTGATATTCAACGCCTTCCGATGCTGCCCGAGCGTGCTACCACCGCCGATTACAACGCGATCGTCGATACGCTCGCCGAGTACTGGGGCGAGCGCGATATGCGTGCGCGGCATCATCCGATGTTCATTCACGAGTTCGGGGATACAGCCCTTGTAATGCGTGACGGGAATGGAGGCGTGGCGGCGTATCTCTTCGGATTCGTGGCACCGACTCAAGTCGGCTATGTACATCTCGTTGGCGTGCGTGCCGATTCGCGGCGAGCTGGCCTCGGGCGACGACTGTACGACGAGTTTGAGACGCTAGCCCGCCACCGCGGCGCCACGGCCCTCAAGGCGATCTCCATCCCTACCAACCACGATTCGATTGCCTTTCACCGTGCGCTCGACATGTCGGTCACGGAAGTCGCCGACTACTCCGGCTCGGGTCAACCTCGCGTCGTGTTTTGGCGAAACCTCTCCGCATAACGAGACGACGTACGGGCTGCCGGGAGGCATCCATCATCACAATGTCACGCTGCCGTCTAGCTTCAGCAATCTGACGGCAGTGTTGGGATACTGAACGCTGATGCCTGACTCGCTTGCGCTTGACTCAACCGTCGCCGTCGTCACGGGTGCCTCCAGTGGCATCGGTGAGGCGAGCGCACTCGCGCTTGCCGAACAGGGCGCAACTGTCGCTCTTGTCGCTCGCCGCGCGGATCGACTGGAGCGCCTCGCTGAACAGATCGCCTCAGTAGGACCGACGCCGCTTGTGATCGCCGCCGACCTGACCGACGCGGCGCAACCGCCCCGGGTAATGAGCGAGGTGGTGGCCAAGGCGGGCAGGATCGACGTGCTCGTCAATAACGCCGGCGTGATGCTGCTCGGACCGATCGTGGGCGCGTCACTGGAGGAATGGGAGCGGATGATCGACATCAACGTTCGTGCCCTTCTGCATTGCGCCCATGCTGCATTGCCGCACCTGCTGGAGGCCGCCGAGCAAGGGCCACGCAACGTGGCGGATCTGGTCAACGTCTCCTCGGTTGCAGGGCGCAAAATCAACAATGGTTCGGGCGTCTACAACCTGACCAAGCACGGTGTCGGTGCGTTCAGCGAGTCGCTGCGTCAAGAGATCACCCGCCGCTACGTGCGTGTGGGCCTGATCGAGCCCGGTGCTGTTGCGACGGAGTTGGTGGGCCATAACCGGCCCGAGGTCCTAGAGGTCCTGGCTTCCCGGCCTGGGCTTGGATCGCCGATGCAGGCGCGTGATATCGCCGACGCGATCGTCTACATGGTGACCCGCCCGCGTCACGTCGCGATCAACGAGATCCTGATCCGCCCGACAGATCAAGAGCGCTAGGTTTAAGCCAAGAGCGTCAGCGATATGCTCGGCCCCATTCATATTCATGACGGACTTTTCAGTGTGCGTCTCAGGCTGCGATCAGCTCCACATCGGCTCTCGACTCGAGCTCCTGGGAAGTCAACACGGTCTCCTGTTGTGCGACTGCGGGCGGACGCAACACTAGGAACGCCGCGAGGATGCCCAGGCCCACGCATGCCGCCGCAACCAGGTAGGCGAGGTGATACCCGCCGGTCAACGCACTGGCCAGCGAATGCCCGCCGGCGCTCAGCGCGTTCGTGTGGTCGGTTGCGATTGTTCCAAGCGTCGCCAGGCCGATCGCGCCGAACAGCTGCACCGAGACGTTGATGATTCCCGAGGCCAGCCCGGCGTCGCGCGGAGCCGAATCGGACATCCCCATCGTCAGTAGTGGCAGGAACGAAGCACCGGCGCCGAGTCCGAGCGTGAGGAACGCGAAGAACAGGCCTGGGAAGTAGCTTGCGTGCAAGCCTTGCACGGCGAGCAACAGCAGTCCGACGACGATCCCCGCTAGGCCGGCCATCAACACTTGCAGAGCGCCGAAGCGCTGCACGGCTCTGGCCGAGATGCCCATCGACATCACCGCGATCGAGAACGTCAACGGCAGGAACGCAAGCCCGGTGTCGATCGCGTCGTAGCCGAGCACGCGCTCCAGGTACAGCGCTCCGAGGAAGAACGCGGAGAACATGCCGGTGATCAGCAGTCCGCGCACGAGGCTCGACCCCATCAGCATGCGCTGGCGCAAGATGCGCAACGGCATGATCGGGTTGGCAAGCCGCGACTCGAGCACGAGAAAGCCGGCCAGCAGCGCCAGCGATGCTCCGCCGACGCCGAGTGTGCGCGCCGAGAACAGCCCGTATTCGCTGGACTTGACGATCGCGAACGCGCCGAGCATCGTCGCGAGCGTGATCATGAACGAGCCGAGCACATCCACGCCGCCGGCGAGGCCGATTCCCTCGTTCTCCTCGATCAGCATCCAACCGAACAGGAATGCGATCACGCCGATCGGCACGTTCACGAAGAAGATCCAGTGCCAGTCGAGCGACTGGGTGAGCGCGCCGCCGGCCAGCAGTCCGACCGAGCCGCCGCCCGCTGAGACGAACGCGTACATACCCATCGCCTTCGCCTGCTCGACGCGCTCGGGGAACTCGGTGACGATGATCGCCAGGATCACACTGGAGGCAACCGCGCCGCCGACGCCCTGGAGGATGCGCGAGACGATCAGCATCGTCTGATCCTGGGCGAACCCACATAGCACGGACGCCGCCGTGAACATCACGAGCCCGGTCAAGAAGACCTTCTTGCGCCCGACGAGGTCGCCCATCCTGCCGGCCAACAACAGAAAGCCGCCGAAGGTGACTAGGTAGCCGTTTATAACCCACGTGAGGCTGCTCTGGGAGAAGTGCAGTTCGCGCTGGATCGAGGGCAGCGCGACGTTCACGATCGTCGCGTCGAGCACCATCATCAACTGCCCAAGGCACAGCACAGCAAGCGCGATCCAGCGCCGGCGCTCGCGTTTGCGCTCGGCCTCGCTACTGGCGGCTGTCTGCTGGGCGCCTCGTGTGGGCTGGATGCTTTCTATCGGGGCGGTTGCGGTGCTCATGTTGCTCCTTCCGGTCTGGGTCAGGGGAACAACATAGCAGGGATAATCCATCTAACAAGTATCATCTTGTTATCAGTGATGATTGCTACATCATGGTATAATCCGCTCGTTATGGGTGACCACAATCACACGGCCGATCTGGGCTCGATGGTGCTGCTCACGCGCTTGGCCAAGCAGGTCTACCGTCGCAGCACCGAGGAGCTGCTGGGCATCCACATGCGGCTCGTGATGGCGCTCAGCTATCTGCGCGACCACGACGGTGCACCCCAGCAGGAGCTGGCCGAGGCACTGTGCATGGACGCCAACAACGTCGTCCTGCTGCTCAACGAGCTGGAGGACCTGGGCCACGTGGCCCGCCGGCGCGACCCCGAGGACCGTCGTCGCCATCGCGTCGAGCTGACAGAGCGGGGACGCCGTGCGCTGGTCAACGCCGAGCACGCACAGGAGAGCATCGAGGATGAGGTTCTCCAGGCGCTCGACGCGGAGGAACGCGCAACGCTCTGGCGCCTGTTGACGCGCGCGCTGCGCGCCGCCGAGCCGGATGTCCACACCGATCGTGGGCGTGCCACGGTCAGCTCCGTCCCCAGGTAGGCGGAAAGCAGCATCGCCGCGCGATACGCGATTGCGGTGTTTGGCCTCAGACGCTACGTTGCCTGAGTGGCAACCGCACCTGGGTCAGACGGCCATGAACAGGCAGCTCGAAGATCCCTCCCGCCGCACGTCGCTCGCGGCGGAGCGCACGTGGCTTGCTTGGTGGCGCACAGGACTCGGAGCCACTGCGGTAGCGCTGGCGGTGGGTCGGATCCTTCCGGGTGTCGCGGGCGGCGCTGACTGGTCGCTGAGGTTGCTGGGCGTCGGTTATGGAATCCTTGCCGTCGCGGTCCTGGTGATCGGTGCGCTGCGCCAGAACCGCGTCTCTGCGGCCTTGCGCCGGGGCGACTACGACGAGATTTCTTCTTCCACTGTCATGTGGCTCACCGCGGCCGCCGTGACGCTTGGAGTGGCGACACTCGTGGCGGTCATCTTCTAACCCATCACGCGCTTCTTTATTACGCAGCGCGATGAGCTTGGGCGCAGGAGGCTGAGAACCGACAGCTCACCAGTGAGGTTCTCGTCCACCGAGTCTGCCTACTGTCATCTCGACCGATCCCCCGAGCAGGAGTAGCCTCGATGGGCAATCCGACAGAGAGGATTTGAACATGGCTGGTGACGCATTGTTCCTTGGCTGGGGTCCCGTCGTCCGGGGCCGCGAGCTGAAGGCGTTGGAGGTGTTCCAGGAAACTCTCACTTACTACGGCACCTTGCAGCAGGATGGTCGAATCGACAGCTTCGAACCTGTGTTGATGGCCCCGCACGGTGGCGGCCTGGGCGGGTTCATCCTGTTGCGTGGTTCGCGCGCCTCGCTGGATGAGGTCCGCTCCAGCGACGAGTTCAGGAGGCTGGTTGCTCGTGCGGGGTCGATAGTCGATGACGTCGGTGTCATCGATGCCTACACGGGCGAGGCGTTGGCTCAGCAGATGGCCGTCTTCCAGGCTGTCTCCCAAGAGATTGCGGGTTGAGTCTTAGGACGACGGCTTAACCGGGCGGGTACTCGGATTGGTCTGGCCGCGCTCGAAGATCGGCCAGACCAACCCACCCATGCTGTCCTGGGCTGTTACTTCACGATGTGGATGATGCGCTCCATGCCAAGCTGGGTGTGACTGCGCCCGTCCTGGGTGTCCATGAAGCACAGCTCCACATAGATGCCCGGCTTGGCCGTGATTGTCTCTTGCTGGAAGGCTTCGTGCGAAACCGGCCCGGCGAAACCGACAGGCGGTCCGGCGATCAGCTTTTCGAACGCCTTTTCCTTACCCGCTAGTACGTCCTTGACGGCCTGCTTGGCGGCCTTCATGTTCTTGACGGGTGCCGCGACGTTCATGTGTACGAGATAGCCTTCGTTTTCGAAGCGCACGAGCTCGCCGTCGTGCAGGGTGCTTGGCCCCTGAAAGCCGAACTCGATCGAACGGATCGTGGCTTCTGGCGCCGGCAGCGGCACGGGCGATGCGGCTGCGGTTACGGTGAAGAGCGCGTGTGCCTTGGAGCCCTTGCCTTCTCCGCCGGGGAGCACAGCAACGTATTGGCCGGGTTGCAGGTAGGTCTGGGCTTCGCTTGCCTGGCTAGGGCTCACTTCGGCGTCGAACACGATCGAGCCGTATTTGCTCGTCGCGTTGGTGTCGCCGTGGGCCTTCTGTATCGCGGCTTCGGTCTCTTCGAAGGTCGCACCGGGCTTCAGGAGAAACAAGATCACGTTTGCTTCCTTGACGCCGGTGGCGCTGGAGACGACGTTGACGGCGCCAGACTGTGTGGCACCGCTGACCGCAATCGAGGAGTTGGTGATCGTCAGCGAGAGTGTCGGCAGGGTAGAGCCGGCCGCTGCGGGGCCGACGGCGATCGTGACCGCCGCGAGCAGAGCGCCGGCGGTCACTGCGAGGAGCAGAGTGAGTCTCTTCATTGCATGATCTCCTGGGGTCGTGTTGGAGGGGGGGAACCGATGCGTGCGGGCAGCCTCAGGTTGGAGGACGCGAGGCGGGCCGCCGAGGGGCAGCCTTTATCGACTGCTGTTCCGGCTCGCCGAAGTTTAGCTATGGCGAGGGTTTGTGCGGATAGGACGTTCTGCCTATCTGCGGATGAGTACGAACTGCCGCCCGCCGCTGCGCTTGACCCTCGAACCGCAGGTTTTCATCGGATCGCAGCATGAAGAACACGACGATGCTGACAGTGAGAGCGAGGATGATAAGGACGGCGTGGCCGGACATGAGCTTCTCTTCGTTTGTTTGCTCTTGCCTGGTCCGACGGCCGTTGCGAAAGGGGACACTCAAATCGCGCAAGCCAGCGCCACATGTGGCGCTGGCCCGGATGGTGCATGCACCATCCGGCCGACTCGTGCATGCACGAGTCGGAATAGGGTCGCGCAAGCGCGACCCTGTCATCCGGCGCATGCGCCGGATGACAGCAACAACGACGCTCATCGATCGTGGCCGCTGCGTGCCTGATCCATCAAGCTTCGGGGGTCTTGCCGCCCGCCGAGCCGGCCTGCAGGGCGGTCTGGATCAACTCCGCTCCGGTGGGTGTGTGGTCGGGGTCGAGCAGCCATTGAAGTAGCAGCCCGTCAAAGATCGCGATCAGCAGCGACGCAATGACGCGCGAGTGAGGGACCGTAGCTGGACCGTCGAGCGTCTGGAGCAGCGCGACCACGTTCTCGCGGGCGCGCTCGTAGGTCTCGGCAAGTGCGGCGCGGATCTCCTCCGAATGCTCGGCTTGGGCGAGCGCCTCGATAAAGGCACGGGCGAGCGGGCGGTTGCGCTCGAAGGTGCCCGGCAGCTCCGCCGCCACTCTCGTGAAGCGCTCGAGCTCGTTTGCGTCCTCCAGTTCAAGGATGACGTCGGCTACCTCCCTGAACCAGCGCTCGAAGCCCTCGATCAAGGCGGCGTTGAGTAGCGCCTCGGTCGTGCCGTAGTGGTAGCCGATCGCCCCGAGATTGGTGTCCGAGGCGGCGACGATATCGCGTGCGGTCGTGTGTGCGTAGCCCTTCTCCTGCAGGCATTGCAGCGCACCCTCGAGGAGCGCCTCGCGGTTAGATCTGGGGCTCATCAGGCACCTAACACATCATGGGACAAATGTATGATACAAATGTACTATGTCGAGCGATTTGCCCCCAGGCCCGGCGTTGCCGAAGACCATCCAAGGTCTGCTCTTCATCTTCAAGCCGCTGGAGTTCCTCGAGCGTTGCCGTGATCGCTACGGCGGGATCTTCAGACTGCGTTTGCCCGCGGAGTACGGCAACGTCTACTACCTCTCCGACGTCGATCTGATCGGTGAGGTGTTTGCGGGAGATGCGAGCGTCATGCACGCCGGCGAGGCCAACGCGGTGCTCGAGCCGGTGGCCGGTCCTCGCTCGGTGCTGCTGCTGGACGAGGAGGAGCATCTGCGCCATCGCCGGATGCTACTGCCGCCGCTGCACGGGCAGGCACTCGAAAGCTACGCGGATACGATCGCGCAGATCGCGACCAGACACATCGGGCAGTGGCCTGTTGGGGAGTCGATAAGTCTGCGCCCACGCTTTCAAGCGATCACGCTGGAGGTCATCACCGAAGCTATCTTCGGAGAAGCGGGTAGCGCCAGGGCACCAGAGTTGCGGGTCCTGCTCGACGGCCTGTTCGAACTGAGTGCCGCGAAGATCCTCCTGTTCGGCTTGAGTCGATTGCTGACGGGCGAGGTTTCTCCACGGCGCATACGCCGGACACGCGCGAAGATCGACAGCCTGCTGGTCTCAGAGATCGAGCGCCGCCGCGCCAAGCCCGACGGCAGCGGCATCCTCAGCTTGCTACTCGAAGCGCGCGACGAACAGGGCCAGCCGCTCTCAGATCCAGAAATCTGCGACGAGCTCGTCACGCTGCTACTGGCAGGCCACGAGACGACCGCCACCTCGCTCTCCTGGACCGTCGAGCGGCTCGTGCGCCATCCGCAAGTACTGCAGAAGCTCGAAGAGGAGCTTGCTGGAGAGGAGCAGCCCTACCTAGATGCAACACTCAATGAGAGCTTGCGCGTGCGGCCGGTCGTGATGGACGTTGGCCGGCGCCTCACTGAGCCGGTCGAGCTTGGCGGCTACTTGCTGCCCGCCGGCAGCTATGTGCTCCCCTCGATTGCGCTCGTGCACTCGAGCGCCGAGCACCACTACCAGCCGACCGAGTTTCGCCCCGAGCGGTTCCTCGGCGCCAAGCCTTCCAAGTCGGCATGGCTCCCGTTCGGCGGCGGTCGACGGCGCTGTCTCGGGGCGGCATTTGCGATGCTCGAGATGAAACTAATCGTCACGCTCCTACTGGAGCACTACACGATCCAGACCACACGCCCGGACGACGAGAGGCCGCGTCTGCGCGGGATCACACTGGCGCCCGCTCACGATTGCGAGGTCACCCTCAAACGACGCTCTGTTGCAAGCCGTCTGGGAGAGCGACATGCCGACTCCCTGCTCGTGAAGTAGCCTGAGCACAAAGCTTCACGCCGTCGTACTAGCGCCGAACGAAGGGCTTCGAGATGCAACGCAAGTGGTGGACTCTGATCGCGGTGTGCGTGGCGACCTTCATGCTGCTGCTCGACATCACCGTCGTCAACACGGCCCTGCCGAGCATCCGCAAGGACCTCCACTCCTCCTTCACCGACCTGCAGTGGGTTGTCGACGCCTATGCGCTGACGCTGGCGGCCTTCGTGCTCACCTCCGGCTCGCTTGCCGACCGGCTCGGACGCAAGCGCGTGTTCGTGATCGGGGTGGCGATCTTCACGGTGGCTTCGTTGCTGTGCGGGCTGGCGGGCACCCCGACGGTGCTCAACCTCGCGCGTGCTCTCCAGGGCATTGGCGGCGCGATCATGTTCGCGGTCTCGCTCGCCCTGCTGGCGCAAGAGTGGCGGGGTGCGGAGCGTGCCAATGCCACCGCCATCTACGGGGCCACGATTGGCGTCGCCGTTGCGCTCGGTCCGCTTGTCGGTGGCGCCCTCACGCAAGCGATCGGGTGGCAATCGATCTTCTTCCTCAACATTCCGATCGGCATCGCCGCGATCGTCGTGACGGTGTTGAAGATCGCGGAATCGCGCGACGAGACGGCCCGTGGCGTGGATTGGGGCGGCACCGTCACGTTCTCCCTGGCCAACGCGCTGCTCGTGCTCGCGTTGCTGCGCGGCAATGACGATGGCTGGACGTCCGCCACGATCCTGGCGCTGCTCCTCAGCGCGGTCGTGTTGTTCGCCGCGTTCGTCACGATCGAGCTGCGTGTCGCCCAACCGATGCTGCCACTGGGCCTGTTTCGCAGCCATGCGTTCACCGGCGCGCAGATAACCGCGTTCGCACTCAGCGGCTCGATGTTTGCGCTGTTCCTCTACATCACTCTGTACATGCAGGAGATCGAGCACCTCTCGCCCCTGCAGGCCGGCTTGCGCTACCTACCGTTCACTGTCGGCTCGTTCCTCGTGGCCGGTGGCACCGCGTCGCTCGAGGGCAAGGTCTCCGCGCGCGTGCTGCTCTCCTGCGGGCTGGCGATCACCGCCGTTGGCCTTGTCTTGATGAGCGGTGCCAAACCGGACGACTCGTGGACAGTGCTGCTCCCCGGCTTCATCGTCGGCGGTCTCGGCGTCGGCATCGTCAACCCGGTGCTCGCCAACGTCGCGCTCTCGACCGTGCCGGAGCGAATGAGTGGCGTCGCCTCGGGCATCAACGACACGTTCCGCCAGGTCGCCATCGCTTCCGGCACCGCTGGGCTCGGGGCGCTGTTCCTCGCGCTCTCGCAACAACACATCCAGGATCTCCTGCCATATGTGAGCGCGAGCCGGGCGCGCGGCCTCGCCGAAGCCGTCTCCTCCGGCACGCTCCCGTCTGCAGCCCCGGCGCCGATCGTGCATGCCGCCCGTGAGGGCTTCACCCACGGCTTCTCGGCGATCCTGCTCGTCGGCAGCGCGATGGCGCTCGTCGGCGCCGTGCTCGCTCTGCTACTCGTCCGCGACAGTGACCTGCGCCACGACGAGGCGACCGAACTCGTGGCCGAGCCGGCGGTCGTCTGAAGCGCACACCCGACTCAAGGCGGCCCGGGCAGGCCGAGCAGCTGCACGACGGCGAACAGCAGGATCAGCGAACCGATCCCGATCAGCGCATAGCGTGCTTGGCGCATCGGGAAGTGGCCGCTGATGCCGACCAGGAACAGCACTGTGGCAAGAAATACCGTGTCGCGCACGTACTTATCGCCGGTGGCGCCAGCCGTCGTGCCGCTTGCGAAGCTTGTGTCCGCCTCGGCGTCGTCAGCGTTTGCTTGTGTTTCCTGGGGAATCACGTATTGGGGCATATACGACGGCCCGGGTGGCGCGTTCTGGTTGTGGGCCGGGTCGGTGGCCAGCCACGCATAGAAAGCAGGGCGATACCCCGGTCGCAGACGCTTCTCGGCAAGCAGTTCAGCGCCGTGGTTTTTGGCCGTGAAAGCACTGAACCATGCGTTGAACGACACCGAGTCAAGCGTGCGCAGCTGGAGCGCTTCGAGGTCGGCACGGTTGGCCTTGGTGCGTGCGGCCGATGCTTTGGCCAGCTCTACCGAGGAGTGGGTGCTCCACTTCGCGGCGGCATACCCCGAGTAGGCGGCAAGCACGGCGACAAGCGACAGCAACAGCGCCTCGAGCACCGACAGCGTGCGGTCGCGGCGATCCTTCTCCTCAGTCTCGGCTGCGTGCTTGTGCTCGCCGATCTCTTTGCCCACCTCGGCGGCTGACAAGCCCTCGGCCACGCGCTACGCCTGCCGGTGGAGAGGGTGGACCATCGGCGGCATTCTAGTTCCGAGCGCAGCTAGAGCATTGTTCCCTGACCGGGAGCCAAGGTTCGCACCTCGATGCCAGGCGCCAGGCGGGCTACGTGCTCGGCAAACAGTCGCGGGGGTTCGGATAGGTTCGACCGATCGCGGCGGCCTAGGCCGATCGGTCGCAGTGTTCCCCAGTGCACCGGAATGGCGATGCGCGGCTGTATCAACTGAACCGCACGAGCCGCGTCTAGTGGGTCCATGTGACCCGGGCCGAGTTTTGCGCCCCATCCGGCGACGGGCAACAGCGCCACGTCCGGCGAGGGGGAAAGGTCGGCCATGCCGGCAAACAGCTCAGTGTCGCCAGCGAAATAAACCGTTTGTCGGCCGCTCACCAGGTAACCCAGCGGCTCGGCTCGCGGGGCGCCCGGGCGGCGAGCGTCGTGATGGGCCTCGACCGCGGTGATGGCGAGCGCGCCGACCTTCGCGAGCTCACCGGCGCTTAGCTCGCCGACATGCGTAAACCCCCGGCGCCCCAACCACGCTCCGGCGCCGGCCGGAACGATCAGCGGCGTGTCGGCACCTAGGTGCCGCAGCGAGCCCAGGTCGAGATGATCGTGGTGCAGGTGTGAGATCAACACGGTATCCGGGTCGGCAACGACGCTTGCGGCGACGGGAGGCACCTGGCGGCGCAGGTGCGCGACGCCACCGCGCAGCAAGGGGTCGGTGAGCACGCGCACGCCCTCAAGTTCGATCAGCACGGTGGCGTGGCCCAGGAAAACGATACGGTCTGCAGCTGTGCCCGAACGCTGGGCACCTACCGCGCCATCGACCATGGACGTGAAGGTAGCAACGTGATGCAGCCAGCGAGTGACCAGGGCAGCAGCCAGCGGCGTTCGCGCAACTTGCGAATGCTGGTTGGGCTCGGCGCGCGAGCGCTGGCGATGCTTGTGGTGCAGGCGCTCGCGCTCGTGCTGATGACCGCACTGCTCTCGGGTCGCGACTCGCTTTCCTTCCACGCCGCGATACTCGTCGCGGTCGTGATGGCGATCGTCAATGCGGTCCTGTGGCCGCTGCTGATCCGCGTCGCCCTGCCACTCACGATCGTCACATTCGGGCTCGGCTCACTGGTGCTCAGCGCCGGCATGGTCGCGCTCGCGTTCTACGCCGTGGACGGCAAGACGCCGTCGTTCTGGACAGACCTCGCGATCGCGTTCGGCCTAGCCCTCATATCGACACTCCTCGCGCCCCTGCTCGACCTCGACGGCGACGCGCGCCATCTGCGCGTGGTCCGCCGTCGAACGCGACGCGCTCGACGCGAGAATCGCACCAGTGTTCCCGGAGTAATCCTGTTCGAGATCGACGGATTGGGGGAGCAGGTATTGCGCGAGGCGGTTCGTGACGGGCATGCCCCCACGATCGCGCGCTGGCTGTCCGATGGCACCCATCGGATGCTCGGCTGGGAGTGCGACCTCTCCTCCCAAACGGGCGCCAGTCAGGCCGGACTGCTACTCGGCAGCAATTGGGACATGCCCGCCTTTCGCTGGTATGAGAAGGAGTCTGGCCGCACGATGGTCTCCAACCATCCCGCCGACGCGGCTGAGATCGAGCATCGACGCTCCACCGGTGCGGGCCTGCTCGCCGCTGCGGGAACGAGCCGGGGGAATATGTTCTCGGGCGATGCCCCGCGCTGCACGGCGACGATGAGCGTGATTCGTGACCGCTCCCGGTCGAAAGCCGGCGACCTGTTTGCCTACTTCTCTGACCCGTACGGGTTCATGCGCACGATCGTGTTGTCGCTCGCCGACATCGCGCATGAGCGCGTGGCGGCGATTCGTCAACGCCGCACCGGCGCCGCGCACGTGGACAGGAAAGGCTTCTACCCGCTGATTCGAGCGGCGATCGCGGTAGCGATGCGCGACCTCGTGACAGCGCTGCTCATAGCCGACATCGTCGAGGGGGTGCCGGTCAGCTACGCGACCTTTGTCGGCTACGACGAGGTCGCGCATCACTCGGGGATTCGCGAGCCTGACGCGCTGGCGGTGCTCAAGCGACACGACCGGCAGCTGGCTCGACTGGAGCGCGCGACCGCTCAGTCGCCGCGCCCCTACCACCTCGTGGTGCTCTCCGACCACGGCCAAACGCAGGGTGCGCCGTTTCGCCAGCGCTACGGCGAGACGCTCGAGGATGTAGTGCGCGGGGCACTTGCTCGCGGCGAGGTGTACGCGCCGGCAGCCGTGGACGAGGCTTGGGGCGACGTGGGCGCCGTGCTCGCCGATGCCCGTCAGGACCCGAGCGTGGGCGGGCGTATGCTGGCGCGCGCCACACGCGCCAGATCGGTGCAGGGCACGGTCGCTCTGGGACCCAACCGCGATGCGCTCCAGGAGCGTGCGGCCGCAGACGTACAACAGGAGGCGATCGTGATGGCCTCGGGCGGACTCGGCCTCATCTACCTGCCCGCAAGCCCGCAGCGGCTCACGCTCGAGCAGATCGCCGACTTGCACCCGCAGCTGCTGGACGCGCTCACCACCCATCCCGGGATCGCCTACGCAATGGTGCGCTCTCAAGCGCACGGTGCACTCGTGCTCGGCGGGGCCGGCCAGCGGCGCTTGAGCGACGATGCGGTCCAGGGGGAGGACCCGCTCGCTGCCTTCGATGCGACTGCGGCCGACCACCTGCGTCGCCACGATGGTTTTCCCCACTGTCCTGACATTCTCGTCAACTGCATGTACGACCCGAGCCGCGAGGAGGTTGCTCCCTTCGAGGAGTTCATGGGGTCCCACGGTGGGCTTGGCGGTCCGCAAACAAAGCCGTTTGCCGTAGTGCCCGCCGAGTGGAGCGAACCGGCTGCCCCGATCGTGGGGGTGGAAGCGATGCACGAGATGCTGGCCGAGTGGGTCGCGCAGTCGCGAGCGGGCGCGGAGCAGCCTCTCTCGCCGCTGGACGCCGGCTCCGCTTCGATCTCATAGGCGACGGTCAGCCGGGGCTGGATGGAAGTGGTTCGACGGGTCCGGAGGTGGGTGAGCGCCGGTCCCGTTTCGATGCCGTGCTTTATTTCCGCGCTTGTACCCGCGGGCGCTCGTGTTTGTCGCGTTTGAGCAGCGGCAGCCATCGCCAGCGGAACCTGACGCACGAGCAACGCGAGCAGTCCATGCCTCTCCGGTAGTGGCGGTGCTCGTGCTTTGGATGTCCACAGCGGCAAATCATGCCGGCCATCTTATGCCTTACGGATCAGCCGATCAGTTCGCACATACAGGCGTCGAGATGACGCTTGCGCAAGTTGTGCCCGTCTGGATGCCTTAGTGGTGCCCGCGCCGGCGGGGATATTCTCGCCGACTATAAATAGCGCTGCACCACAGCGCGCCGGTAGGCGCATCCGACGGCGTTCTGGATTGCCCCGCCGTATATGGCGGGACGCGCGGATTGCGACAGCGTGCCGGTGCGTCGCCACATCCCGCGGCGCACCGGCCAGCCGGTCCTCAGTTGGCGGTGGTCTGCTCCACTTCGTCAAGCTCGCGCCGTAGCTCCTGCTTCAACTCCTCGCCGTTGGCGTCGATTTCCTTCTCGATCGACTTCTCCGCGTGCTCGAGTGCCTTGTCAAGTTGCTCCTGCAGGCGCGACTCGCCGATCACGATCAGCGCCGCTTCGCCACCCTCGAGCAGCTCCCCAAGCTCTTTGGCGTCGCCGCGCGAAATGCCCTTACGCAAGTGCCCGCCGACGCCGCCGACAACGCCGCCGACAGCCGCGGCGCCAATGATCGAGGGTGGGAACAACACGCCGACGAGTGCGCCCACGGCGATCCCGCCCCACGCACCGTGCTGGGTTGGCTTCTCGTGCTTCTCCACGTGCACCTTGCCGTCGGTGTCTTTGCTGATGAGCGCAACGTCATAGGTGCCGACGAGCTTGGCCCTGTGGAGTTCGATCAGGCCGTCATAGTCGGTGAGGGCGTCCGCCCGATCGGCATACGTTGCCGCATAGATGAAAACTGGCTTGTCGCTCATTGCGTCTCGCTTCCTGTTGAGCATGTCGAGCGACGCGGCTGCGGACGCTCGCGGTTCGTTTGCGTCGGGGGTTGAGGCCTCGGACCACCCGTTTCAGGCGGGTCGGCGCTCACTTGCGAGTCAACCAGCCGGGTGGGTGCGGGGCATCCGTAGAACGCCGCGATGCACCTACTGGCACAACCCAACCGAGATATCCACAGCTGCCTCGGCAGCGGCCTAAGAGGCCTCCGAAATCACCAGTCGCAGCGCCCCCTGGAAGCTATCTCGCTCGCGCAAATGTCCATGCTCGGCATCCCACGCGCCGCTGTCAAGCGCACTAGCGAGCCGCTGCACCACGTGCCGTTCCACCTCCGGCTCCAGCAGCGCCCAGATCGATTGGGCGCCGCGCACCTCGGGGTCGAGCAGCGCCTCGGGGCGCTTCCAGAATGCCTCGAAGAACCCATCGGTGCAATCGCCCGGGGTGGGCACCCGCTCCACGTGAGTACGACCACCCAGTGCCGCCTCGATGTCCTGCATCGCGGGGAATCGGAGTAGCTCCTTCTCGACCCCCTCGCGCAAATACTCGAGCTGCCAGTCCGGCAGTGCGCTCAGCTCGAACGTAAACACAACCACAGGTCCGCGCGAGACCCGACGGAGTTCGGCCAAGCCCACCTCGGGTGGGTGCCAGTGATGGATCGTCACGCACGCCATCGCCGCGTCGAACGTGTCGTCGTCGAACGGCAGGCTCTCCGCGCTAGCCGCAACCGCTGGTGCCGCGCTCGCCGGGCGTTGAGCGCGCATCGTTGCGCTCGGCTCCACCGCAAGCACCCAGCGATCGAGCGGCTCGTAGGAGCCGGCGCCAGCGCCCACGTTCAGCACGGTGCGCGCATCCCCGAGCGCGGCGTGAATGCGCGCCGCGATGCGCGGGTCTGGGCGGCGATGCTGGGCGTAGTTGCGCCCGTGACGCTCGTAATCGACCTGCACGCTACCCGCCGGCTCCGTCCTCTTGTACTACAGGCACGAGCCCATCGGAGTCTTCGTTTGGCCCCTGCCCGGTGGCGCCGCGAGGGTTGGGCGGCACGCGCAAAAGCCACGCCAGCGGACGTGGAAACCACCAGTTCCACTTCCCGAGCAGCGAAACCAACGAAGGAAGCAAGAGCGCTCGCACCACGGTTGCGTCGAGCAGGATGCCAGCGCCGAGACCGGTGGCGAGCACCTTGATGTCAGTGTTCGGAGCGGACGCCAGCGACGCAAACGCCAAGAACAGGATCAGCGCTGCGCTCGTCACCAAACGACCCGTGCGTCCCAGGCCGGCGATGACGGCCTCGTTGGTATCGCCAGTGCGGTCGTATTCCTCGCGCACGCGCGCGAGGATGAACACCTCGTAGTCCATCGAGAGGCCGAACAGGAAGGCAAACACGAGGATCGGCACCCAGAACGTGATTGCTCCCGTTGCGGGAATCCCAAAGATTGCCTGCGAGCCGTGACCCTCCTGCCAGAACCACGTCATGAACCCAAACGCGGCCGCCATCGAGATGAGGTTGAGCACGACCGCCTTCACGGCGAGCGCGAGCGAGCGGAACGCGCGTGCCAGCAGCACGATCGTGAGTAGCGCGATGATCGCGAACATCAACGGGAAGTTGCCGAACACCGCTTTCTGGTAGTCGATCTCGCCTGGACCCTCGCCGGCGATGCCGATCACCCCCGGACGTCCTTCCAGTTCGTCGATCGCGGTGCGCACGGTACCGAGCGTCTTGGAGTTGACCGTCTCTTCGCGCGGTACCCCCACGATGATGCTCGTGCCGTCGCGGTTGCTGTCAGGGGCTGTCGAGTGCAGTGAGTCGGTCATCCCCGGTAGCCGCGCCAGGCGTGCCCGTATTTCGCGGGTATGCGCAGAGCGCACGAGCACCTCTATCGGCGTGATTACCCCGCTCGCGGCGCCTCCTTGGCGGATGCGTTGGTAGGCAACGTACCCCGGCCCGCTGTGCGCCAGCGCGTTCGCGCTGGTTTCGCCGGTCGTCAAGCTAAAAAACGGCACGATCAGCAGCACGAGAATTCCCACCGCTATTGCGGTGCCGATCCAGCGGTGGCGTACGAGCGTCCGCGACCAAGCCGTCCACCCGCGGCTTGCGTGGTGCTCGTGGCGGATTCGTGGCCAGTCCACGCGTGGTCCGATCCCTCCGAGCAGAGCCGGGAGCAGGGTGAGCGCGACGCCGGTCGAGATGAGCGGGATCAGCATGCCTGCGTACCCCAGAGAGCGCAACCCCGGCACCGGCAACACCACCAGTGCGATCAGGCCGATCGCTACCGTTAGGCCGGAGAGCACGACCGCGCGTCCCGCGGTCGCCATCGCGACCACCACCGCCTCGTGGTTCTCGCGCCCGTGCGCACGCTCCTCGCGCCAGCGGGTCACGATCAGGAGCGAGTAGTCGATCGCCACCCCGAGTCCCACTAGCGACACGAGGAACTGCACGATGAACGACACGTTGGCGATGTAGGTCAGCCCGAGTACTACGAGAAAAGTCGCGAGGATCGCCACCGCAGCGATCAGCAGTGGCATGAATGCCAGCAGGGAGGCAAACACGAACACCAGCACCGCGAGCGCCCCGACACCGCCGATCACGGTCTCCAAGAACACGCCCGGCCCGCCACGGGATTCTTCGCTCTCGGAGAGCTGCAGCAGTCCCGTCATGCCCGCCCGCGTGCCTCGCGGCAGCGTCGAATTCAGCGCACGCTGTGCCGCTTGGGGGATCTTCGGCAGCCCAAACGTGTCCTCCAGCGGCGTGAACAGGAATGCGTATGTGCTGCGGTCGTCGTTTGCAATCAGGCGAGGGTCGTGGGTGTTGGCGAAGTCCACGACGCGCACCACGCGCACGCTCGCCTGCATGCGCCGAAACGCCAAGGCGATCTGCGCCTGCTCGCCGCGAACCGTGTGCCCGGGGGGCACTGTGATCACCGCGATCGCCGGCGGGATTATCCCTCCGTTGCCATACGTGTGGATGATCTTTTGTGCGGTCTCATAGCCTGGCTGTCCGGGCAGGGAGAAGTCGAGCGCAAGTCGTTTTGAGACCTCCGAGGCGCTGGCCGCGCCCGCGAGAAACACCACCAACCAGCCAACTATCACGACGCGGCGATGCTTGAGCACGAAGCGCGCCAGACGCGCCGTCCGGCTGGCAGCGTAGAGCGCCGAGCCCTCGCCGGGCACTCCCGGCGTGGTGGTCGTCGAGTCGCGGGTCCTCGCCGACAACTTTTAGAGCCCCCCCAAGTGGATCTAATCACGTGGCCAGGGTACCCGCAAACCGAACGGATGGTGGTGACCCGCTGGAGCCGACTGCGCCCCAGTTACTCCTCGGACCCAGCTCGCGCCTGGAACCTCAGCGCACCCGATGCCGATGAACACCGTTGCCCGGCGGCTCAAGTACAGTTTTGGCTTGAGCCGCCGGGGCGCTGCAACGCGCCGGGCGGTTATGCCGCGGCGAGCGCCTTCTGCTTGATCTGATCGAACTCCGTCTGCGTGATCGTGCCGTCGGCGAGCATCTGCTTGGCTTTGGCGATCTGCTCGGTCGGATCGCTCTTGGCGGCGACGGACTGGACGTACTGGTCGAATTGCGATTGCGCGTCCTTTTGATGCTTCACGGCGCGTTCCGCCATCCCGTTGTGCTCGGCGATGAGGTACACGAACACACCCAGGTAGGGGAGCACGATTATGAAGATGATCCACCCCACCTTCGCAAAGCCTGATGTGTCGTGGCGGCGAAAGATGTCGGCCAGGACGGTAATCAAAATCCAGATCCAGACGACGAACGCGAAGAAAATCAACATCGTCCAGAACACTTCGAGAAACGGGTAGCTGGTGGCAAGGATCATCTTTGTGCCCTTTCATTCATGCTGGAGACCAGCACATTGACCCGAATGTAGGCCTGCGTACTGGCAGCATAGTCGTATTTTTCCGAACCGGCCTTACGATCGCCAGTGAGATACCCGGCATCTGTGTGAAACAGTCGCCGAACCCCGAGCCTTCGTATGTGGTCGATGGCACGTCGGTCAGAGCTCTCCGCGCGCGGCCTGTAGAACCTGAGTGTGTGACACTGCGATCGTGAACTCAAACCGGCTCAGAGTGGCGGTCGTGGGTCACGTCGAGTGGGTACGGTTCGCTCGCGTGCCGCATGTGCCGCAGGCCGGCGAGGTACTGCACGCGCACGACCCCTTCGAGGAGCCCGCCGGAGGGGGCGCCGTGGCCGCGGTACAGCTCGCGCGCCTAGCCGGCGAGGCGATGCTCGTAACGGCGCTCGGCGAAGACGAGCACGGTGCCCGCTCGGTAGCTCGCTTGGAGGAACTCGGGGTACGCGTGCGGGCTGCCAAGCGCGCGGCGCCCACCCGCACCGCCGTCACGCTCGTGGACGACGCCCGCGAGCGTACGATCGTCACGTTCGGCTCGCGCCTGGAGCCCACGATCGACGACGCGGAGATCCCCTGGGGCGAGCTGGCGGAAATGGACGCCGTGTACTTCACGGCCGGCGACGTAGGAGCGCTCCGAGCAGCCCGCGCCGCGCGCGTGCTCGTCAGCAGCCCGCGTGCTCTGGATGCGCTTGCCCATGGCGTGCGGCTCGACGCGCTCGTGCTCAGCGGCGATGACGCGGTCGAGCGTCGCGAGGCCGTGCGCGCACGCGAGGACGCACGCCTGGTCGTCTCAACCGAAGGCGCGCGTGGTGGCAGCTACACCGCACGCGACGGTAGCTCGGGACGATGGGAGGCCGCGGTCCCGCCTGCCACGGCGCCCGGCGATCCCAGGCAGAACGGGCCGCTCGACAAGTCCGGCCAACGTGTGATCCCCGGTGATTTCGGTGACTCCTACGGCTGTGGCGACTCATTTGCCGCCGGGCTCACCTATGCCCTGGGCGAGGACCTGGCGGTGGGAGACGCACTGGCCCTTGCGGCACGCTGTGGCGCGGTATGTCTCACCGGGCGTGGACCCTACCGGCGGCAGCTCACCGGCGCCGAACTCGGCGCCACTGCCGAGCATATGCGCTAGTAGCCGTACTCCACCACGTTCGCCAGCGGCTCGCCGCGCGCGTAGCGACGCACCTGCTCGCCGACGAGCGCGAACGCACGCCGTTCGGCGGCAGCGGTGTCACCCGCGAGATGAGGCGAGATAGACACGCCCGGCGCATCCCATAGCGGATGCTCGGCCGGCAGCGGCTCGGGATCTGTGACGTCGAGCACCGCCCGCACGCGTCCGGCGCGCAACAGTCCCAGCAACGCCTCGGTATCGACGATCGATCCCCGCGCCGCATTGACGAGCAGCGCACCCGGACGCATCCGCTCGAGCATGTCCCGGTTGAGCAGGCCTGTCGTGGCGGGTGTGAGTGGGAGCAGCACGACGACGATGTCGGCGTTGGGCAGCAGGACCGGGAGATCCTCCACGGAGTGCACCCCCGCGCGGGCACGACGGGCTACGCGGATCGTCTCCACGCCAAATGGCGCGAGTCGCGCCTGCACCGCCGCGCCAATCGATCCGTATCCAAGGATCAGTGCGCGACTGCCGGCAAGCTCCTGTGTTTGGCGCCACTTCCACTCGTGCGCCCGCTGACAATCGCGCAGCTCGCCCAGGTGCTTCGTCGAGGCCAGGATCGCCGCCAACACCCACTCCGCGACCGCGGCGTCGCGCGTGCCACTCGCATCGCACAGCGTCACGCCCGCGGGCACCCGCCCAAGTACCCAATCGACTCCTGCCGACAATGTTTGAATCACCCGCAGCCTGCCCATTCTCGGCAACAGCTCGAGCGCGCTGGGATCATCCGAGTCGGGCACCAGAAACTCGGCCTGGAGAATCGCCTCGGGCGATTCGCCGTTGGGCCTGGTCAGCCTCAACGTAACGTTCGCCGGCAATTCCCCAACCGCGTCGCGGCCCACCCGATCGGGTATCCAAACATCCACGTGCGTGAAAGTGTATGGCGGTGAGTGAGCGGTTTATGCGTGCGCGCTGTCGACGGTTGCGCCGCGAGGCAGCACTAGCAACGAGCAGCGCGCGTGGCGCTCCAGGAAGTCGGAGGTACTGCCTAGCATCAAACGCTTCACTGGACCGTAGCCGCGCGAGCCGACGACGAGTATGTCCACGTGCTCGCCAAACGCGGCCAACTCCTCGCCTGCGAGGCCGTATACGACGCGAGCATCGACGTCGGGCAGCTCCGCCATACGGCGCTCCGCGTCTTTGAGTATCTCCTCCATGCTGTCGCCGATGTCGGCGGGGATCAGGCCGCTGTAGGCATAGGATGGGATCGACACGACCTGCAAAGCGTGAATGCTCGCTTTGGTCGGCGCCGCAAGTTCGCGTGCCGCGGCGAGTGCCACCTCGCTCTCTGCCGAGTCGTTGTATCCGACGCCTACATTCGCTAGTGGCGTAGGGTGCTTGCCATAGCCGGCGGAGGCGACCGCTACTGCGCAGGGAGCGCCGTTCAGCGCGGCGCGCGTGTCGTCGCCCAGCATCGCGCGTCCGAACGCACCGCGGCTACAGGAGCCGACCACGAGCAGGTCTGCGTGTTGGTCTTCGGCCTGTTGGTGAAGACCGCGGCCGGGGCTGACCGACACGACGCTTACAAGCTCCGCGTCGATCCCGGCGGCGGCGCGCTCGACCTCCAGCAGCTTGTGAGAGCCGTCGTGCTCGGCTTCCCCCGAGCCTTGAGTGACGGCGTGAATCGGGTGCAGCTCACCACCGTGTACGTTGGCCAGCGTGAGCTTTCCGTCGGGCGCGGTGAGGTGTGAGGCAAGCGCAATCGCATCGCGCCCAGCCGGTCTACCGTCTACACCCACAAGCACGTTCTTGAACATTGCGGTCTCCTTGTCGAGGTCGCCAGCACGCTAGCGCGGCATGCTGAAGTCGGTCGTATCTATCGCGGGCGCCACGGCGATCAGGGCTCGATCGATTCGGACGCCTGCAGCCAACGCGTCTCCAGCCGTTCTCGCTCGGCGACGGTCTGCTCCAACTCGCCCTGCAGCTCCCCAAGCCGAGCATGATCGGTGGCATGCGTGCTCATCTGCTCGTGCAGCGTACTCTCGCGCTCAGCAAGCCTCTCGATCTCGCGTTCCAAGCGCTTGACCTCCTGTTGAGAGCGCCGAGCTTGCTTTTGCGCGGCGCGAGCCGCGGCTCCGGCAGTCAAAACCCGCGTTTCACCGGCGGGCACAGCCTGCGTTTCGCTCGAACCGGCCTCCCCACGCCCCGCGAGGTACTGCTCGATCCCGCCAGGTACGTGCCGCAGCCCACCGCTAGCCGTCAGCGCATACACGTCGTCGCAAACCCGCTCCACGAAATACCGATCGTGGCTGACGACGAGCAGCGTGCCGGGCCAGCCATCGAGCAGATCCTCAAGCGCCGTGAGCGTGTCGATGTCGAGGTCGTTGGTTGGCTCGTCAAGTAGCAGCACGTTCGGTCCCGCCATCAACAGGCGCATCAGTCCGAGCCTGCGGCGCTCGCCACCGGAGAGATCCTTTACGAGGGTACGTGCCTTATCTCCCCGAAAACCAAAGCGGTCGCACAGCAGCGTTGCGGTGATTTCGCGCCCATCGCTGAGGACCCCGTGACTGCGCACCTCCTCCAGGGATTCCAGCACGCGCAGCTGGCCTGGAATCTCGACTGTGTCCTGGGAGAGGTGGGCGACGCGCACCGTAGCGCCGCGCTCGATCCGGCCCGCGCTTGGCTCGACCTCGCCGCTGAGCAGCCGTACCAGCGACGTCTTGCCCGAACCGTTGACGCCGACCAGCGCTACGCGCTCGCCTGGACCCAGGCGCCAGGTGACTCCGTGCAGCACCTCGCGTTGGCCAAGCGTCAGCGACGCGTCGACCGCCTCCAGCACCTTGTTGCCGAGGCGCGCGCTCGCGAAGCGCAGCAGCTCGGCGCGATCCCGCGCTTGCGGCTCGTCGGCGATCAGGGTATTGGCCGCCTCGATGCGGAACTTTGGCTTGGCGGTGCGCGCCGGTGGGCCGCGTCGCAACCAGGCAAGCTCCTTGCGCACCAGCTGGCGACGCCTACTCTCACTCGCGCTCTCCTGGCGGTCGCGCTCGGCCCGTGCGAGCACATAGGCGGCGTAGCCGCCCTCGTACTGGTGCACCGCTCCGTCGGCCACCTCCCACGTCGCGGTACACACCGCGTCGAGGAACCAGCGGTCGTGCGTCACGACCAGCAGCGAGCCGCGTCGCGCGGCGAGGTGTCGTGCAAGCCAATCCACGCCCTCGACATCGAGGTGGTTTGTGGGCTCGTCCAACAGCAACAGCTCGGGCGGATTGAGCAGCATGCGCGCGAGCGCAATGCGCTTGCGCTCACCGCCGGAGAGACCTGCGACTCGAGTGTCCATACCGGCGGAGAGGCGACGCAGCTCAACGCCGCCGAGCAGCCCATCGAGCACGCTGCGAAACGCCCTGTCAGACGCCCACTCGTGCTCGGCGCGAGCACCCACGAGCGCCTCGCGGACAGTGGTGTGCTCCTCGAGCTGCTCCTGCTGGCCCAACAGCGCCACACCGACATCCCCGGCTCGCGTCACCAGCCCCGCGTCAGGCTGCTCGATGCCCGCGATCAGGCGCAGCAGCGTGGACTTGCCGCCGCCGTTCTCGCCGACCACGCCGATCCGCTCGCCGGCCGACACCCCGAGGGTGATCTGGCTCAGCACCGAGCGGCTGCCGTAGCCCTTCTGTACTTCCTTCAGGTTGAGGAGGTTGCGCGCCGCCATCCCGGCATCGTGGCGGATCGCCGCCGCTCGGGCTGCCGCGGCTCCTACGGTGCCGCGGGCACCACAGCTACCGGCCCGTCTTGCGCCGGCAGCTCGCCGGTCTCAAAGCTCTGCCCGTCCAACCGCTCGACGTGGTCCATCAAGCTCAAGAACTCCTCCGCATCCTCCAGGAAGCCGATCTTGGGTGTGCGGTAGTGCATCGGCACCACCCACTTGGGTTTTAGCCGCTGCACGATCGCGGACGCGCCGCTCGCGCCGATCGTAGGGCCGCCGCCGACCGGCAACACGAGCAGATCGACCTTGCCGATCGCGGCCGCCTGCTCCTCGCGCAGCTCGCTCTGGCCAAAGTCGCCGAAGTGAGCGACTCGCAGTCCGTCGAGGGTGAACACGAAGATCGTGTTGGGCCCGCGCTCGGTGCCGGCCTGCTCATCGTGCTCGGAGGCGACCGCGAGGATCTCGCCGATCGGCGACTCCAGGCGTCCGGCGGTCGAGCGCAGGATCGGCGGCTCGCCGGGGATTGCCTCCACGCCGTTGTGGTCGAGGTGCTCGTGCGTGATCAGCAGCAGATCTACCTCGCTCACGCCGATCGCCGGGTAGTCGAAGCGGATACCCCGCTCGACCATCGGGGAGAGATCGCCGAAGGGGTCGATGAACACTTTCGCCTCAGGTGTGCTCAGGGCAAAGGCGGACTGTCCGAACCACTCAACGTGCATGTCGCTCCCTCCATCGATGCTAATTTCGCCAGACTATGACAGCACCGCAATCGCCGCCGTCGCAGATCCCAGAGCAGTCTCCGGCCGGGGGAGGGTTGACTCCGCGCATGGTGCTCGCGCTGGTTGTGCTGCTTGTCATCGCTGGCGGGGTTGCGCTGCTCACAACGAGCAGCACGGCGCACCGCGCGAAAGCTCCCGGCTATGACGGCTCGGCGATCACACCCCCTCAGGCGACCCCGGCGCTTCAGCTGCGCAACTACAACGGCGAACTGGTCAACCTCGACCAGTATCGCGGCAAGGCGGTGCTCGTGACCTTCCTCTACACCCACTGCCCTGACGTGTGCCCGTTGATCGCGTCCAACCTGCGCGTGGCCCAGGAAATGATGGGTCCTGGCGAGTCGACCAAGACGCAGGTGATCGCCGTGTCGGTGGACCCGCGCGGTGACACCCCCAAGGCGGTCGCCGCGTTTCTCGCGCGTCACGGTATGACTGGCCGGATGAAGTATCTGATTGGCTCCGCGCGCGAACTGGCGCCCGTGTGGAAGGCGTGGAACGTGGGCTCCGCCCAAGACCTTGAACAGCCGCAGTTCGTCAATCACACGGCGATCGTGTATGGGATCGACGCGAGCGGCAAGATGACCACCGTGTACGAAGCCAGCTTCGCGCCGAAGGAAATCGCCCACGACGCGCCGCTGCTGGCGTCCAGCTGAAACAACGGACTGGCCGGAGAGCCCCCGGACCGTAGGCCCTCTCAACGCCAGCTAGTGCGCGAGCGCGCGAATCCGGGCCGCTCGCGCGTCTGCTCGCCCTGGTGTGTGCTGCTCAGATAGAGCCAGCACAGGAGCCCAAGCGTGACGAGGCTCTGCTGCACGGTCATCGCCGCGCCCGCGAGGTTTTGATCGGCGATGGGGGAGATGTGGCGGGTTGCGTCGCCATTGCTGTAGTAGACGTAGAACACGTTGCCCGACCACAGCAGCAGGTTGGCAAGCAGCGCGCCGGTGAGACGTACCGCCAGGATGTAGGCGAGCTTCGCCACATTGCCAAACCAGCCTGGCATCGCCAGCGGACCCAGCAGGCACATCCACATCAGCACACCGCAGCCGAGCAGCATCGCGTGCTGGAGCGCCTGCACGCCGGGGTGGCGTAGGGCTGCTTCATAGAACACGGGCAGGTGCCACGCGTACAGATCGATTGCCCACAGTGGGTAGGCGATCAGCGGGTTGGTGAGCGCGCGCAGGGGACGCAGCACCGCGACGCGCGCGAGCGGTGCGATCAGCGGGCCGGTGAGGCCAAGCACGATCGGCAGCGCGGCGAGGTCGCCGAGCAGCAGCTCCGAGGCCGTGTGAGCGAGGAGCAGTTCCCGAGCGGCACCGTCGAGTGCGCCCAGCGCGACGGCGACCATGACCATTCCGCCGTAGAAGCAAGCTTGGCGCCAGCCGGGCACGGAACGGCTGTCAAGCGCCAGCGTACGTGCGCGCCTCGCGTAGACGAGGCTCAGGCAGAGCGGTGCCGCGATCTGGGCGAGCGTCGCGACCGCGTCGCTCGACGTGGCGAGTGCAATCACTGACCGCAAGCCTGCCATACACTGGCGCGCGCATGATCGGACCGCGTCGCTTGATGCCGTGCGCTCTCGGTGGCCTCGGCTCGGCGGCGCTGCTGTTTCCCGCCGGTGCCTCGGCGCACGGGATCGTCGGCAAGGCCGACCTGCCGATCCCCGTGTGGCTGTTCAGCTGGACCGCCGCGATCGTGTTGGTGGTGTCATTTGTGGCGCTCTCGACGATGTGGCGCAGCCCGCAACTGCAAAGCGAGCATCGCAAGCGGCTGTTCAGGATGCCCGCCGCGGTCGCGCGGTTGGCGAGCCTCTTTGGGATGGGACTGTTCGTGCTCGTGCTCTACAGCGGCTTCGCGGGCACCCAGGTGTGGTCCGTGAACTTCACGCCGACATTCATCTACGTGGTGTTCTGGGTCGGCACACCGCTCGCGAGCGCGCTGGGCGGCGATGTGTTTCGCGCGCTCAGCCCATGGCGCTCGACCGCGCGCGCCATTCGCTGGGCAGGCCGGCGCATGGCGCCCCGGGTGTTTGCGCGCGCACCGCTGCGCTACCCCGAGAAACTCGGCATGTGGCCGGCAGTCGCCGGGCTGATCGGCTTCGCGTGGATGGAGCTCGTATATGTGGTGCCCGATCGCGACCAGCCCTCGACCCTGGCGGCGCTGTCGCTTGCGTATTTCCTGGCGATGCTCGGCGGCATGGCGCTTTTCGGCGTCGAGGTGTGGAGCGAGCGAGCCGACGCGTTCGGCACCTACTTCGGCTTGTTCTCGCGAATCGCTCCGCTGTGCCAGGACGAGAACGGGGTGGTCTACTCGCGCCGGCTTTTGAGCGGCCTGGCCGACATGCCGGTGATCGCCGGCACGGTCGGGCTCGTGTGTGCAGTGATCGGCACGACCACTTTCGACGGCTTCTCCAACGGCGGCGTGTGGCGCGAGAGCGAGCCGAGCCTGCAGAGCCTATTTGCTGATCTCGGCTTCAACCACATTCCGGCGCTCGAGCTTGCGTATTCGCTGGGGCTCGTGCTGTGCGTGCTGCTGGTGGCGGGCATCTACCGGCTCGGGATCATCGGCGTGCACAGCGTCAGCCCGCGCTACGACAAGGATCGGCTCGCCCACATCTTCGCCCACACGCTCGTGCCAATCGGCTTCGCCTACGTGCTGGCGCACTACTTCTCACTGCTGATCTGGCAAGGTCAGGCGATGGGCTATCTCGCCTCCGACCCGCTTGGCAACGGCACCAACCTGTTTGGCACCAACGCCTATCGGATCGACTACACGATCATCTCTTACGCAGCCATCTGGTACGTGCAGGTCACTGCGCTCGTGTCAGGTCACGTGGGGGGTCTCGCGCTCGCTCACGATCGCTCGCTCAGCGTGTATCGCAATCCCGAGGAGGCAGTACGCTCGCAATACTGGATGCTTGCCGTGATGGTCGCGTTCACGAGCTTCGGGCTGTGGCTGCTCTCGGCGGTGGGCACGTGAGGAAGCGTTGGGCAAGCGTCGGTGTGCGGTGGGCGGAAGTCGGGGCGCGACGGATCGCACTCGTGGTGGCGCTCGCTGTGCTCGCGGCGCTTGCACCGGTGCCAGCACGCGGTGCGCTTGCCGTGGCCACCGTAACCCAACAGCCCACGATCACCGAGAGCGGCAGCCCGATCGAAGACCAGGGCAGCAACTACGACTACCGCACGTACATCACCTCCGTCACCCCCAAGGTGAAGGGCCTGAGCATCGAAGTGCTGGTGTTCGCCGACCGGCTGTTGCTGCGCAACAACACGGGCAAGACGGTCACGATCTATGGCTACTCGGGCGAACCGTACGCACGGGTGCGGCCAAACGGTGCTGCCGAAGAGAACATGCGCTCACCGGCGGTGTATCTCAACACCAACTTCTATGCCGACGTGAGCGTGCCCGCTTCGGCCAACGCAAGCGATCTCCCGAAGTGGGTGGCAGTGGATCGCGCCGGTCAATTCGAATGGCACGATCATCGAATCCATTGGATGAGCCCCGTTACGCCACCCGAGGTCAAAGACAAGAGTAAGCGCACGTGGATATTCGACTGGAGCGTGCCGATCGCGGTTGGGGCTCAGAAGGGCGCGATCGCGGGCGAACTGTATTGGGTGCCGGAGAATTCCAAAGCGTCCATAGCCGCGATCGTGGTGTTTGTAGTGATCGTCGTGCTCGCGCTCGGCTTCGTCGTGTTCGTGCGGCGGCGACGCGCGCGCGCCGGTCCTGGCTCGTCCTCGGGGGCGGGCGAAGTCTGGTAGCAGGATTGCCGCCCGACCTGGCGCGCGACTGCCCTGCGCCGCCGGGTGGGCATGGTATTTTTCGCCCCTCGATGACTGTGCTTGCCTGCATGATGCACTGGTATGCATCCGCGATGTTCGCGGTGCCGGTGCTTGCCGTCGTTGGCTGGTGCTGGTGGAGTACCCACCGCGCACCACGTTCCGAGGATCCGCAAGGGCCCGCGGCGACCGCGTAGGCAAAGCGGCTATGCGGCGTCGACCGCAGCTCCGAAGCAGACCCGTACCATCGCCCCGCCGTCCGCTGCATTCTCGGCCTGGACCCAGCCACCGTGCGCCTCTGCCGCCTGGCGCACAATCGCCAGGCCGAGCCCCGAGCCGGGCAGCTTGCGGGCACGGTCGGCGCGGTAGAAGCGCTCGAACACGTGCGGGAGATCTGCCTCCTGAAAGCCCGGGCCGTGGTCGCGTACGGTGAGCACCCCGCCGTGCAGACCGATCTCGACCGGTGTGTCCGCCGGGCTCCACTTGCGTGCGTTCTCCAGCAGGTTCGACACCGCGCGATCGATGCGTGCCGCGTCGCCCCTGACCATTGCCGGCGAGAGGTTCACGATAAATATCGCTTGTGAGCGTCTCTGTGCACGCTCCACCGCGGCGCGAACGACTTCGTCGAGCGGCACGTCGCCGAGTGCCCCCGTGTGTTCGCTACCGCGCGCCAGCTCGACCACGTCGCCCACGAGCCGCGTCAGCTCGTCCAGCTCGCCGATGATGTCCGCGCGCAGGCTTGCTTGATCCTCGGGTGGCAAGCGCTCGGCGTCGGCTAGCACTTGGATGTTGGCGCGCAGGCTGGCGATTGGGGTGCGCAACTCGTGGCTGGCGTCGGCGACCAGGTTGCGCTGCGATTCGACCGAGCGCTCTAGCGCGTCGAGTGTCGCGTTGAAGCTCGCGGCGAGTCGTGCCAGCTCGTCGCGGCCACCGCTGGGTAGGCGCTCGGAAAGATCGAGGCTTCCGGTGAGCGTCTCGGTGCGCCGCGTGAAACGCGCGATCGGGGCGAGCGCGGTGCGCGCCACCAGCGCACCGAGCGCAGCGGCGATGGCGATGCCGAGCACGCCGACGATCGCAAGGATCAACAGCAGGCGGTTCAGCTCGTTGTTTACCTCGGTGAGTGGGCGCGCGACCAGGACTGCGCCGCGCCCACCGGTACCGAGCGTGAGCACGCGCAAACTCGTGCCTTTGACCGTGCGGTCGCTGAGTGCTCGTCCTCTGCCGCTGCGCGCGATCTCCCTGTCGGCGGCGCTCAGCGGGATCGTTGTCGAGGAACCCTGGCCGGCGGGTATGTGAACGGTGCCGCGCGGCGAGACGAACTGTACGTAACCCGAGGGTCCGCCAAGCGGCGTGGGCTCGACGCTACTGGGGAATCCGTCGTTGTCGTCGTTCCCGGAGGGCCGCTCGTCTCCAGCCGGTGGAGGCGATCCCTGCGGGGGCGGGACCGCATTCTGGGAAAGTCCGTTCGGTGGAGAAGACCCACCGAGTGAGCTGGAGCCCTCTTCGGGGGTCGCCCGATTCACTGTGGAGGTCGGTGGCACGAACGCAACGGCGCGCTGGCTCAGGGACTTGTCGACTTCGTCGCGCAAGTCCGAGCGCACCGCGACATACAGGCCGATGGCGGCGACGATCACGGCGAGTGCGACCGCCAGGCCGGCAACGGCCGCGATGCGCGCGCGCAGCGTCACGGCTCGCGTAGTACGTAGCCGACGCCCCTGACGGTGTGGATCAAGGGCCGCGCGCCGGCATCCTCCAGCTTGCGGCGCAAGTAACCGACATATACGCGGAGCGCGTTGGAGGCTGGGCCGAAGTCATAGCCCCACACCCGGTCGTAGATCAGGCTGTGGGGGAGCACGTGGCGCGGATTGAGCATCAATAGCTCCAACAGCTGGTACTCGGTGCGTGTCAGCTCGATGAACTGCTCGCCGATCTCGGCGCCGTGGCGCGCGCTGTCAAGCCGCAGCTCGGCGAAGCTGAGCGCGTCGGGATCGCCTCCGGGGCCAGTGCGACGCAGCAGGGCGCGCAGGCGTGCCTTCAGCTCCTCGACGTCGAACGGCTTGACGAGGTAATCGTCGGCGCCGGCGTCGAGACCGTCGATGCGGTCGCTGACGACGTCGCGTGCTGTGAGGATCAGGATTGCCACGCGGTTGCCGAGCAAGCGCAGGCGGCGGCATACCTCCAGGCCGTCGATACCCGGCAGGCCGATGTCGAGCACGACCGCGTCGGGCACGTCTTGCACGACCTTCTCGATCGCACCCTCACCCGTCTCGGCAACCTGCACTTCATAACCGCCAAGCACCAGCGCTCGGCGTACCGCTTCGCGCACGGCCCGGTCGTCCTCTACCACGAGAATTCTCACGCTGCCGATTCTGACGCGCCGGCAGCGCTTGCGGGAAAACTCCTACATTCGCCTTATACGTCTCATAGCTTGCGCTAGTGCGGCTGGTTGATGCTGAACGCCACAGCAGTTCCACCTCGTGTCTTCCCAAGTGGGACGACGCGGTAAGCGCACACCGTTCCCTGAAAGCGAGACCGGCATGTCAACTCCTTCGATCAGCGCCCCAACACGGGTTCCCAGCGATTTGGATCGTCTGGCACTCGGTGCACGCGTGAGGCTGCGCCGTGTCGTTCGCGGCCGCGAGGCCGCCCCGGCCTGGGAGCGGCCGTTGTTGTGGTTGGTGGCGCTGCTCGCCGGCACGCTGACCCTGTGGGGATTGACGCGTAATGGGTATGCCAACACCTACTACGCCGAGGCGGCGCAAGCGGCAAGCCACAGCTGGACTGCGTGGCTGACCAATGCGGTCGACACCAGCGGCTCAGACAGCCTCGACAAGGGGCCGCTGTCGAACATGCTGATGGGCATGTCGGGGCGCCTGTTCGGGTTCTCGAGCTTCACGATGCTCGCGCCCGAGGCGTTGTGTGGCGTTGGCGCTGTGCTGCTCCTTCACAACACGGTCAAGCGCACGCTGGGGCATCGGACCGCGCTGCTGGCCGCGCTGATGCTGGCGCTGACGCCGATCTTTGTGGCGATGAGCCGCTTCAATAATCCCGATGCGCTGCTCGTGCTGCTGGAGGTGGCGGCAGCGTGGGCGCTTGTGCGAGTGCTGCGGTTGGGTCGCACCCGAGACGTCTTGCTGAGTGGGCTGTTTGTCGGGCTGGCGTTCAACGTCAAGATGCTGCAGGCCTACCTGATCGTGCCCGGCTTGGCGCTGACGCTACTGATCGCCGGCCAGGGCACAATCCGACGGCGCACCGCGCAGCTGCTTGCCGGAGGCGCCGCGATGTTCTTCGTCAGCTTCGCTTGGTACGCGACGATGATGCTGATCGGAGCGGCCGATCGGCCCTGGGTCGGCGACACGACCGACAACTCGTGGTTTTCGCTGATCTTCGGCGCCAACGGGCTGAGCCGCGTGTCCGGCGAAGGCAACGGTCCAGGAGGCGGTGCGACCTTTGGCGGTGCCGCGGGACCGCTGCGACTGTTCGACTCGATCGTGGGCGGTCAGATCGCTTGGCTGCTGCCGCTTGCCGTGGTCGGGCTCGTGCTCGGCTTGTGGGCCCGGCGCCGCGCACCGCGCACCGACCCGCGTCGCTCGGCGTATCTGCTGTGGGGCGCATGGGCCTTCGTATCTTGGCTGGTATTCAGTTTCTCGACTGGCATCTTTCACCCCTATTACACAACGGCGCTCGCGCCAGCCGTGGCGGTGCTCGCGGCGGGCGCGCTGGTGGCGTTGTGGGACCGCTCGCGCGACTCGCTCGCATGGACGCTCGTGCTTGCCACCAGCTTGGTCGGTACGGCAGCGCTAGGAGCCGTACTGCTGGACCGCGCTAGCGGCTTCGTGCCTTTCTTGGCTCCCGCGGCGATGGCGATCGCCGTGCTCGCGGCCTGCGTGTTGCTGCTTGCGAGGTCCACACCTGTGCTGGGATCGGCGTCGATCCGCAACAAGGTGGCGTTGGTCGCGGCGACCGCGGGTCTGGTGGCGATACTCGCCGGTCCAACTGCGTATTCGCTGGCCACGGTCGGCAACACGCTGAGCGGAGGCGATCCGCTGGCCGGTCCGGCAAGCGCCGAGGTGGGTCTCGGTGCGGGACCCGGACAAGCTCTTGGCGGAGGGCCGTTTGGGTTGGGATTTGCTGCACGTTCCGGCGGTCGCAGCGGGGCGGTGGGGCTGCGCCCCCGTGCCGGTGTTGCAGCTGAAGGTGTGCCAGGCGGTGGCGCGCCGGCCGGTGGAGCGCAGGGCGGCCCGTCAAGCCTGTTTGGCAACTCGAGCGCCGCTGGCGCAAGTGGCGCGCCTCCCGCCGGTGCGCTCGGCGCAAGCCGGGCGTCGGGTCGTGCGAGCGGCGCGGCAACCGCGTTTGCCGGTGCCGGTGCGGGCGCCGGTCCTGGCGGCGCTGCCGTGAGCAAAACGCTCGTGTCCTACCTGAAGGCCCATCAGGGCAAAGCCGCCTATTTGGTGGCTGCGGTCGGCTCTAGCACGGCCGGGGAGATCGCGCTGCAGAGCGGCCGCGAGGCGATCGACATGGGTGGCTTCATGGGCTCCGACCCCGCACCGAGCCTCGCCAAGCTCAAGAGCTTCATCGATTCCGGGCAACTGCACTACGTGCTGCTAAGCAGCAGCGGCCGCGCGGGCGGTGCGGGCGGCGGGCGCACCGGTGGCGGCCCGGGGGGTCGCGGCGGCAGCAGCTCGGCTGCGAGCAGCAGAGCGATCAGCGAACGCGACGAGTGGGTCGAAAAACACGGCACGGTCGTGCGCGTGCCGGGCGAAAGTTCGACCTCCGGAGGGGCGACGCTGTACTACTTCGCCGGTTAGACGCGGGGCAGGCCCATCGTGCGAAACTGGACGCCGTAAGAATTGGACACTGCACGTACTGAGTCGGTGGGACCCGCTCTATCGCGAGATTCAGCTGCCGTTGCGTCGAGCGACCCACGCGCGTGCGGCGGACGACGGAGAGACGCCATTCGCGAGGCGCTCATCGGGAGTCGGCTCGCCCGCGACTGTGCTCAGCGGTATGACCCCTGCCCATGTGTCCAGTGCGTAGTCCTCCTCCTCATCGACGGGCGGTCCGGAGCGGAGCTTGGCCGACGCCTCGCTCAGCGGCAGCGCCAGCACCTGGATTGCCTTTAGCTCTTTGGCTGTGGCTGGGCGCACCTCCTGCCAGCGGCCTGGCACCAGCCGCTCGGTAAAGGCCTCGATTGCGGCCATCTTCTCGTCCGGCTCGACTATCGCGCGCGCCTGGCCGAGCACGACCACAGAGCGATAATTGACCGAGTGGTGCACGGCTGAGCGGGCAAGCACCAGTCCGTCGAGCAGCGTCACCGTAAGGCACATCTGCACGCCGGCCGCCAGTGCCCGCACGGTGCGGCTGGCACTCGAGCCATGGAAGTACACCTGCTCGCCTACGCGGGCGTGCAGCGTCGGCACTACATATGGCTGCCCGTCCGCCGAGAAACCGAGGTGTGCGACCATCGCCTCGTCCAGAATCGCGTGCATCGTCTCGCGCTCGTAGTCGGCGCGAGCGGGCATCCGTCGTATGCGTGTGCGTGGGGAGGGGGCCTTGGTCGGGGTTGTGGTCCGTGAGGGTGAAGACATGACCCCACCCTACGTGCTCGCCCATTGTTTGCAAAGGCCGCGCGGCGAACATGGCAGGAATTTCCTGCGTTTGTGAGCCCTTGGAAAGCAGCGCCTGCACAATCGAGCGGCGTCTCACCTACGAAAGGACGCATCCAGACGTGCGGCCGCGAATCGATCCGTAACGATCCGTAACTCAGGGGTCCACGCCGGCTGGCCGTCCGTCCGTGGCTGGTTCGGGTGCCCGCCGCGAGCGTCCTGCGAAGTTGCCGACAAGCACGCCGATCACGGTGACGAGATAGAGCTGGCCGAGCAGCATCTCGACGACTGCCAGCGAGCGACCGATGTTGGTCGCAGCGGTTAGGTCGCCGAAGCCGGTCGTCGTGAGCACGGTAAAGCTGAAGTACACGATCTCGCTCGTGGAGGCGTGAGCCGTCTGGGCGAAGTACTGGGCGCTCTCGACCTTGGCTGCGAACCCGACCACCCAGGCGAACAAGAGCCCAAGCAGCAGGTAGAACGTGAGTGCGCCCGTCACTGCCTGCGGTGTTACGCCGTGCGCCCGCACCAGTCGCAGCAACCCGCCGACCAGGGCCAGTGGGATCGCGGCAGACAGCACTCCGCTGATCGCGAACAGCACGGCGTCCGGAAGTGCCCCGGCTGCCTCGCCCACGACGGTGAAGCTCGTCAGGCCCAGCAATACGACCGCTACAGGTCGGCGCACGTTGTTGCTCGCCCGCGAGGTGGCAACGACCGTTAGCAAGGCGAGCCACTGCAGTGCGCAGCCGACCGCCTGCGACCAGTCTTCGGTCGGAGCAACGATCACGAACACAAGCAGCGTGAGTGTCAGCAGGAAGACGACGCCGTACCTGAATCCCGCCTCGCTGTCCTCGGAGGACGCCATCGCAATCAATTGTGGCCTACGCGACGGCGCGAGTTGTGGCTTACGCTACGGCGCGGCTCATCGTTGCCACCGGGATGCCCAATCCGGCGGAACGTCTGAGTGTGGCGATCCGCCGACCTGGCTGGACTGCGGCACGGATCTCGCTGGAGTGCGATCCCAAGCGCTCGACGGTGCGATCGAGGTCGTCACTGAGAAGCGCAAGTCCCCAGAAGTGTGCTGGCCCATCACTGTCTTCCGGGCGCGCCTCCACGACCTCCTCGGGCTCCTGCACCAGCTCGAGGATGATTTCGCCGAGGCGAAAAAACGCCTGCCGCGGTGCCCCAGCCGGTGTTGGTTGCTCGCGGATGCGGCGCAAGTCGAGTCCAGCCGCTTGCAGGGCACGGATGCTGCGGTCGAGTTGTGGCGACATCGCCACCACATGGTCGATTGCCGCAATGCCGTTCGGATGGGTTGGCGTTGCGATTTGCGCGGATGGCGCCTCGGTGTGTCGTGACTCACTGGTGTGTAGAGGCTCGTTAGTGGATGGAAGCCCGTCGGTGGGTGCTGTTGGTGGCGCTTCTGCGTGCGACGTCGAAGTATCTGACGCGACGGTCGGGAGGCCGTCGAGTTGCGTGCTTGTGAGATCGCGCAGCGACCAGCTGAGTATTCCCCGGCCGGCGGCGAGGCCCGCGAGTACCACGCGCACGCCACCCAGTAGCAGTGTCCCGCCGGATACCGCAAAGCCGAGCGCCTCCCAACGGTCCGGGTCGTCGGCAAGTGTGATCTCGGCGACTGTCACCATTAGCGTTCGCTGCAGGCTGGGGCGCGGTACATCGCGGCCACTGGACGGTCTACCCGTGTAGTCGTACGGGTAGGGTCTTCAGCTGATTGATGAACGCCGACTCGACTGTCAGCGGTTTGCCGTCGATGGCGATGTCGGGAAAGCGCGCGAGTGTCTCCTCAAAGAGGATCTTCAGCTCCAAGCGCGCGAGCGCTGTGCCGAGGCAGAAGTGCCGCCCGCCCGCTCCGAATGCCTGGTGCTCGGTGGTGCGGCGCACGTCGAAGCGGTCAGGGTCCTCGTAGCGCGACTCGTCGCGGTTGGAGGACGCGTACCACATCACCACCCGCTCGCCGGCTTTGATCTGCTTGCCGCTCAGCTCGGTGTCCTTGGTTGCCGTGCGCCTGAAGTGCGCAAACGCGGGAAACATGCGCAGCGACTCCTCGACCGTCCCAGCCAGTAGCGAGGTGTCCTCCAATACCAGCCGGCGCTGCTCGGGGTCTTCCATCAGCGCGCGCATCCCGCTGCAGTAGGTGGCCTTAGTGCTGTCGTTGCCAGCCGCCACAAGTAGGAAGAAGCCCATCACGATCTCGTGTTCCTCAAGCGTCTCGCCGTCGATTTCGGCGTGCACGAGCACGCTGGTCAAATCGTCGGTTGGGTTCTCGCGCCGTGCGGCGATCATCGCTCCGCAACGCTGGAATATCTCGGGAATCTCTTTTTCCATAACGGCTTCCACACCGTCGGGATTGAGGTCTGGGTCGCCGGCGCCGAGTGTCGAGTTCATCAGCCGCGCCCAGGTCGCGTCGTCCTCCTCGGGGATGCCCATAAAACTTCCGATCACGCGCGAGACCACTGGTTGGGCGACGTCGTTTACGAGGTCGCAGCGCTCGCGCCCATCCAGGCCGTCGAGCGTGTTGCGCACGATCTCGCGGATCGCGTCCTCATGCGCGGCGATCCGCTTCGGCGTGAACCCCGCCTGGAAGAGCGCCTTCACGCGGTCGTGCTTGGGTGGATCCATGCCGATGAACATCGCTCGTGTCAGCTCGATCGGGAAGATCGTCGAGAGCACCGTTATGCCACCCAATTCGGAGGAGTAGGTCTGCCAGTCGCGGCTGACGGTGTGCACGTCCTCGGCTCTCGTAACCGACCAAAAGCCCCCCTCCTCCGGGAATTCGCTGACTTCTCTTGTCCAGTGCACGGGGCAACGCTCGCGCATGTCTTTGAACAAAGCGTGGGGAGGCCCGTAAGGCCACAGCTCGCGCTCGAGGAGCAGCTGGTCCTCGAGCTTTGTGTCTGGGCGGGTCTCGAGGTTGGCCTCTGTGGCAGTCATAGGAGCCTTTCGTGGTCGCTGCGCGGGGGACGCGATCGTCCGATGTTACTCGCCTTCGGCAGTTTTTGGCCGCGTAGCCAGGAAAATGTTCGCGGCTGGACTTGAAGAAAATCTTGGCTTGCCTTATTATTTCTGCATGGCCACCAAGGAAAGTGTGCGCTCGCCTGCCATTGAGGACTACAGCAAGGCGATATACACGCTCGAAACCCGTGCGGACGAGCCGGTTTCCACGAACGCGCTGGCCGAGCGCCTGGAGCTGACCACTGGCTCGGTGTCGGGGATGCTCAGGAAGCTTGACGAGCTCGGCCTCATCTCCCACGTGCCGTATCGGGGTGTGCGCCTCACGCCCGAGGGACGCCGCGTGGCGCTCGAGGTGATTCGCCACCACCGGCTGCTCGAGTTGTATCTCGCCGAGGCGCTTCATATGCCGTGGGATCAGGTGCACGACGAGGCTGAGGTGCTCGAGCACGTGCTCTCCGAGGAGCTGGAGGCGCTGATCGCGGCCAAGCTAGGCCATCCCACGATCGATCCGCACGGCGATCCGATTCCCAGCGCCGAGCTGGAGTTGGAGGAGAGCCCCACCCGCAGCCTCGAGAGTCTTGCGCCCGGCGACGAGGGGACGTTTGTGCGCGTATCCGACGCCGATCCGGAGATGCTGCGCTACCTGGCCCAGCAGGGCATCCTGCCCGGCCAGCGCATACACGTGCTCGAACGCCAGCCGTTCGGCGGTCCGCTGCTCGTAAGTGTGGACGGGTCCGAGCACACCCTTGGCGGAGGGCTTCTCGGCGCGATGCGTGTCGAGCTGAATCAGCCGCTGCGTCGGGAGGCGGTCGATGGCGACGCCTGAAGCTACCGCCCCCCAAGGCTTTGCCCTGCCGGGAGTCGTCTCGCCGGGCGTCGTCCCGCCACTGACCGCCGAGGACGCCGCTCGATCGCTCGATCGCTCGCGCGTGCACCAAGCTCGCGGGCATGGCAGGCGCTGGTGGCTGTTGTGGCTGCTCGTCGGCCCTGGAATACTGGCGATGCTCGGCGAGAACGACGGACCGAGCATGATCGCCTACGCCTCCGATGGCGCCGAGTACGGGCTGGGTTTCTTCGTTCCCTTCATCCCGGTGTTGTTCGCCATGGCGTTCGTCTGCCAGGAGATGTGCATGCGCGTCGGTGCCGTCACTCATCGCGGCTATGGCGAGCTGGTGTTGCAACGCTATGGGCGAGTGTGGGGTTGGTTCGGCGCCGGCGATCTCAGCCTCACCAACCTGGTGACGCTCGTGGCCGAGTTCATCTCGATCCGTGTCGGACTGTCCTATTTCCACCTGGGCTCCGGCGTGGCCGTTGCGCTGGGACTGGCGTTGGTCCTTTTCACGCTCAGCGGTGGGCGCTACTGGCGTTGGGAGCGCATCGTGCTCGGCTTGGCGCTGTTCAACGGGCTGTTCCTGGTGGCGGCGATCCTCGTCAAACCACACGTCGGGGCGATTGTCGGCTCGTTTGATTTCAGCCCATTCCCGGGCGGTGGCTTCAACACATTGCTGTTGTTGCTGGCCTCCACGATTGGCGCCACGGTGACACCCTGGATGATTTTCTTCCAGCAGAGCGCCAGCGCCGACAAGGGTATGACGCCCGGCGACGTCAAACACGGCCGCTACGACACGGCCGTCGGTGCCGTGCTCGCCGCGATCTTCGGGATCGGGGCGCTCATCGCCGGCGCGGCGCTGTTCGGGCACGGTGGGTCCGGCATCCAGGGCTTTGCCGGCGCCGGCTTTCCCAAGGCACTGCAACACCTCGCGGGTGGCGCTGCCGGCACCGTGTTCGCGCTGGGGCTGATCGAGGCCGGCGGGGTGGCGATCCTGACGATCTCCGCGAGCACCGCCTATGCCGCCGGGGAATGCGTTGGCGTCTCCCACAGCTTCAACAGCTCGCCACGCAACGCGACCGTCTTCTATGCCGCGAATATCGGCGTCGCGCTGCTGGCCGCCGCGGTCATCCTGATTCCCGGCGCGCCGCTGCTCTCGATCGCGCTCAATGCCAACGTGCTGGCAACGGTGCTGCTCCCGGTCAGCTTGGTCTTGATGCTGATGCTCGCCAACGATAAGGGCCTTATGGGCTCGTGGACGAACAAGCGCTCGACCAACGCGATCGGGATCGCGGTGATCGCGTTCGTCGGCCTCTGCGGAGCCGCATACGGCATCGACTCGTTTTTGCAGGCGACCCATATCGTCGGCTCATGAACACGAATGCGCTTGCCCTGCAGAAGGCCGACGCGCTCGCGCGCAAGGGCGCCGATGCTCTGACCCGACAGAGCGCCGATGCTTCGGCGCGACAGAACGCCGACGCGCCGGCGCGGCGCGAGGCGCATCGGGACACCGGCATCCATGAGCACGACCTGCAAGCGCAGGAGCGCTTCGAGGACGAGCTGATCATGCACCTCGAGCGCGATCAGTTCGTGGCCGAAACCTCGCGGCCCGTGCCACGGGCGGCGCTCAGCGCACGCGTTACGGCCGGACTGTGGGCGCTCCGCGTGTTCGTCGTGCTCGTCAGCCTGATGGTCGTCTACGCCTTCATCGACCAGCTGCATTGACGCCCAGCTCATAAGCCGCACCGTGAGCGGTGTGCAGCGTGGTCGCGGCCTTGCCAGGCGACCGCACATTGAGCACGAGCGATGCCACCGAGCAGTTGACGACATCGTGCTCGCCACCGTTCGGATCGTCATAACGCCATTTGGCGCTCGCGTCGGGCGGCGTGTCCACGTGTACGTCGACCGTCAGACCGGCCTCGCCCGGGATCGTGAGCGTGCAGCGCGCTGCGCTCTCTGCCACCTTCACGCCGCGTGCGCCCAGGCCACCGAGGCGCATTCGCCGGCCTTCGACGCGGATCGCGCCGTTTGCGATCCAGGGCGTGAGGCGGCCGGCGATCAGCACCCGTCCAAGCGCCACGTCAATCCACGCGCTCGAGTCCTCGCTGAAATCGATTCCGTGCAGCCAGATCCAACGCGCGGCGTGCTCTGCGCCCCAGTTGTGCCCCACCATGCCGCGCCAGCCGTCCAATTGCAGAGTGCGCCCGGGCAGCTCGATCGTGCCGCCGAAGCTGGCCGCCGGCATGGGACTCGTGAGCTTGGTGCGCGGTAGTGGACTTCTGTAGAGCCAGGACTGCTTGAAGTGCCTGAGCTCCGGTTCCTCGCTCGCGAAGCGCAGTGACCAGCGGGCCGGGCCACACCTTCCCTCGGCCAGTCCCGGTCCCAGGCGCGAGTCGCCGCCGATCTCGATCCACCCGCCGGCGGGAGCGGCCAGCTCGGCGGTGGTGTGCTTGTGCATGAACGGAGCACCCTTTGACGCGTCGAAAACGGTGCACCAAAGCGAGCCCTCCGGCGGATGGCCGGGGCGCTTATGCACCGTGTAGCGAATCCACGCTCCCACCGGCTCATGCGGGGACACGGCGCGCAGGTAGAAGGACTCGTACATGCCCGCTTGACGGGGTGCGCCAGGAAATTGCGCATACACATCCATTCGCGCGATCGTAACTCCTACCGGACGCACTCCTGCAAGGATCCGGCCATGAAGCGCGATCCACTGGTCGTCCTGCCACCGGCGCTGATCGCGCCCGGCCTCTCCCCGGCGGCCGCTGGAGGCGGGCTCGCGACACCCAAGTCGGATGGTCTGCGCGACGGCGCCGGCTCGCCGCCAGGATGGCTCGTCGCGCGCTTCGTGATGGGCGTCGACGGGGGCGCAACGAAGACCCTCGCGGCGGTGCTCGACCTTTCAGAGCAGAAGCTTCACCTCGGCCACGGCGGATCGAGCAATCCCGATGCGGTGGGAGCTCATGCCGCGACAGACTCCTTGGTGAAGGCCACCGAGGAGGCAATCGGGCGTGCCGGCATCGAGCGCGAGCAGCTCGACGCCGCTGTGCTGGCGATTGCCGGCACCGACACCGATGCAGTGGCTGCACATGTGCGCGAGCGCTGTCCGGCGACATGGGTAGTGGTTAATGACGTGGTCGGAGCTTGGGCCGCCGCCACCGACGCTCGCCCCGGTGTTGGTGTTATCTCGGGCACCGGTAGCAACGTTCTTGGCGTCGGCGCAGACGGTCGTGCGTGGCGCGCGGGCGGCTGGGGGCACGTGCTCGGCGACGAGGGCAGCGGTTATTGGCTAGCGGTGCAATCGATCAAGGCAGCGCTTGCCGACCGCGAGGGCTCGGGCCCGGAGACGGCCCTGAGCGCGGCGGCGAGGGGTTTCTTTGGCGTAGCCACTGTTGAGGCGCTCGCCACGCTTGTCTATACCAAGCCGCTCTCCAAGGGTGAGATCGCCGCGTTTGCGATCGAGACAGCCCGCGCCGCACACGCCGGGGACGAGGTGGCGAAGAATCTCTACGCACGGGCGGCTGGAGAACTCGCGCGGCAGATCGCCGCGGTGATTGAGCGGACCAGTCTTACGGACGAGTTCCCCATCGGTTTGATCGGCAGCGCGTTCAAGGCGGGCGAGCTGTTTATCGCTCCGCTTGCGCAGGCCATCCACGAGTTCGCACCACAGGCCCAGGTTGCGGTCGTGGAGATGGCGCCCGTCGGCGGTTGTGTGCTGCTGGGCGCCCTGGCCGCTGGCCGCCGTGAGGCAGTCGATCCCGCCAAGCTCAAGCCATTGCTCGATGCGGCACTCGCGCAAGAGGGCGTATTCAGGGAGTGAGAGCCGCGCGAGTGCCGATCGCGCCAGCCCCGGTGCCCGCGATCCGCACGGCTGCGGCCGCATTGCCGAACGTGGCCGCCTCCAACGGACCGCGACCCTCGCTAAGCGCGATGAAGAACGCGGCGGCGAACACGTCGCCGGCGCCAAGGTCTTCGCGTGGCTCGACCGGGCGAGGGGACCCCGTTTGCACGATTGATCCCCCCGCGGACTCGGGAAGATGAACGCTCGCCGGTCTGGAACCGGCAGTCACCGCGATGTATGCCCCGCAAACGCGCGCGAGCGCAAACAGCGCGTGGCAGCTCCCACGCTCGTGCTCGGAAATGACGGCGGCGTTGAAGTGCGGTGGCAGCATGCCGGGGTCAAGCTCGACGGGAGAGATATCGCCCTCCAGTGCCGTGTCGCCGTCGACCGACAGCGGTACGTCGCCAGGTAGCGCCCCGGTGTCCAACTGCACCAGCGGCGTGCCCTCACGCTGCTCCCAGCGACGCACGAGTCCCTGCGGGGTGACACCGACGAAGTCGACTCCACCCCGCCAGGCAAGCGGTGTCTCGCGTGCGACGGACGCCAAGTGCAAAATCTCGGTGTCGATCCTCAGCGGCTGCACGATCGGACCGGCCCATGCCAGCAATCGCTGCGAGCGTTGCGTGCCGGAGCCACGCGTGCTGAGCGTGGTGGTGTGCTTCGCCGGAATGATTTGCAGGTCGAACTCATCGCCAAACGGTTCGAGCAGCTCTTCTATCTCAGCAGGGACGCCTTGCGTGACGATCAACGTGCGCAGCCCGAGTCGCGCCGCCTGCAGGGCGCTGTAGAAGGCGCCGCCGCCGGGCTGGCCGACAGTCCCACCTGCTCGGTCCTCGATCAGGTCGCGCGTTACGTGACCGACGGTCACGTACTGGTAGCGCGGCGCCACTCCTCGTCCTAGTCGACGCGCGGGGGAATACGAACGGGCAGCTCGGCCCCGGCGATCGTGGCGGCCGCAAGGCGCCCGGTGAAGACACATCCGCCGAGAAACGTGCCCTCGAGCGAGCGCTTGCCGTGCACGCCGCCGCCGCCGAAGCCGGCGGCCTCACCGACGGCATACAGCCCCGGGATCGCTTCCCCTGTCTGCTTACCGTGTGCAGCCTGGGCGCTTTCCTGTGAAAGCGCGCGCAACACGCGACAACCAAGGTCGGTTTGGATGCCGCCCAGGCTCTTGCGCGCCATTGGCTGCAGGCGGATCGCGATCAGGGGCATCGCCTTCGCGTCGACGATGCGCTGGAAGCGCGCGGTGCGCAGGCGGTCACCGCGCCAATTGCGCAGTTGGCCGATGCGCCGTAGCTGATCGTCGTTGAACAGACCCTTGCCGCGCGCGATCGTCTCGTCATAGCGGCCGACTTCGCGCTCCAGTGTCGCGGCGTCGACGGCGCTTTCGCCGCTCACCTCGTTCATCTTGCCGGCCAGCTCGCCAAGCGTGGAGGCTGAGATGAAGTCGGGGGAGCCTTCGAGAAAGTGGCGCACCAGGCCGGGCTTGCCTCGCAGCACGCCGAGTAGGAACGGCACGAGTCGCTTCTCGCGCAGGTTTGGGTTGTGCTGGGAGCCCGACACGTCCAGCTCACGTGCGGCGATCTTGAAGTTGCAGATCAACCACGAGTACTTGCGCTCGTCCTCGCACATGCGCTCGAGGGCTGCGTAAGCATCGAAGGTCGGTATCACCGGCACCGGTCCGTAGCGCCGCCCATCGGGGTCGAGCATGAGGCCCGAGCGCGGCGGGATCAGCTTCAACCCGTGGTGTTCGCGCTGGGGTTTGGGGTGGCGCACCGCGTCGGCGTAGTTCCACATGCGCGACAGGTGAGTGACGTTGCCGCCCAAGCGCCTCACCTCTTCGTGTAGCGCGCCATCGGCGTAATAGTGCGAACCCATCAGCAGTTTCTCGGGCGCCGGTCCCAGCCGCGACGTCGGCCATTCGCGACGGACGAGATCGAGGTTGCCACCGATGCCGCCGGCGGCGATCACAACGGCCTTGCTTGCACGCACCTCGTATTCGTCGCTCTGCTCGGACTCCTCGGCGAGAACGCGCGCGCCGACGATGCGGCCTTCCTCGGAAAGCAGCCCGCTGACGCGCGAGCGGAAGCGGAGCTCGAGTGCCGCACGGCGCGGGTGTGCCTCGATCGCGCCCCAAACGGCCTGCACGAGCGCCTTGCCGGTACCCCACGTAATGTGAAAGCGCGGCACCGAGTTGCCGTCACCGAAGTTGCCGCGCTCGGCCCAGTTCACGACCGGGAAAAACCTCACGCCGATCTCGCGCAGCCAGGCGCCGACGTCGTCGCGGGCACGCGTGACGTACTGCTCGGCCCAGCGCTTCGGCCATACGTCCTCGGCGTCGAAGTCGGCGATCCGAAGCCAATCTTCGAGCGCCAAGCGCTCGTTGTCGGGGATGCGCGAGCGCCGCTGCTCCGGTGAGTCGACCATAAACATGCCGCCAAATGCCTCGCGTGCCAAGCCTCCGAGCTGCTCCGGACGACAGCGGTCCAGCAGCAGCACGCTGTGGCCGCTGCGCAGCAACTCAAGCGTGCTCACCAAGCCGGCGAGGCCCGCCCCAACGACGACCACATCGGCGTTGGTGGCGCTCATGCGAGCGCCATTCCGGGCGCCACCCTCACTTCGACCAGCTCCGGTTTGTCCGACGCCAGCGCCTTGCTGAGCTCGTCGCGCAGCTGATCTGGGCCGTCAACAGTGCGTGAGTTCACGCCATAGCCGCGTGCGACGGCTGCACAATCAAGCGCAGGCAGGTCCAGGCCGGGGGCGCCGACGATGTCCTCGAGCATCCCAAACCACTTGAGGATCGCGTACTCGTCGTTGCGCAACACCAAGAACGTGACGGGCACGTCATACGCCGCGGCTGTCCACAAGCTTTGGATCGCATACTGGGCCGAGCCCTCGCCGATCACGCACACGACCGGTCGATCCGGCTGGGCAAGCTGTACGCCGATCGCAGCCGGCATCCCAAAGCCGAGCCCACCGCCGGAGGAGAAGTAGTAGCTGCCGGGAGCCGACAGTCGCAGTTGATTGCGCAGGGCAAGCGTTGCCGAAGGCGACTCGAGCACCACGATTCCCTCCGCCGGAAACACCTCGGCGAGCGCGCGCACGGCGGTCGAAGGACTCATCGGATCGGAGAGTGGCACTGACTCGGGCGCCGGTCGGGTCGGCGGTGCCGGACGGTCAGACTCGCCCACCGCATTGGCTAGCGCCTCCAGTGCGAGCGCCGGATCGGCAAGGATCGCATCGCCCATCGGCGCCCTCGCCGCCTCGTCGGGATCGCTTGTGATCGCGACGAGTGCTGTGCCCTTGGCCAGCAACGGGCCTGGCACATTGGGGTAGTAGGGAAACACCGAAGTGCCCACCGCCAACACCAGGTCGTGAGCGGCGAGCATTTCCCCAACCGGAAGCACCGCCGGCGGCAGGATGCCCTGGAACAGCGGATGATCCTCGGGAAAGCCGATCCGACCGCCACCCGTAGCAGGCGTGGCATATACCGCCAGACGCTGGAGTTCGGCGAGCCCGATTGCCGCCTCCCAGCCACCTGAAGCGTCGATCTCCGGTCCGGCGACAAGCGCGGGACGCTCCGCGCGAGCGAGCCGCTCGGCGAGCGCGGCCACGACCGCGGGCGAGGGCTGAGCGGCACCCGTAACAGTGCGCGCGCTCTGATGGGCGACCGCGCCATCGTCGATCTCAGCGCTCCAGTCGTCCATCGGGATCGACAGAAACGACGGCCCGCGTGGCGGTAGTGCCGCCATGTGGATCGCGCGTGCCAGCGCATGTGGCACGTCCTGTGCGCGCGGCGGCTCATAGCTCCACTTCACGAGCGGTTGCGGTACGCGTACGGCATCGCGATTGGTGAGGTTTGCCTGCAAGGTCATCAGCGAGCGGTACTGCTGGCCGGCGGTTATTACCAGTGGGCTCTTGTTGGCCTGTGCATTGAAGATCGCACCCATCGCGTTGCCGACACCCGGAGCGGTGTGCAGGTTGACAAGCGTCGGGCACCCGCTCGCCTGTGCGTAACCGTCGGCGAGGCCGACCACAGTGGCCTCCTGTAGGCCGAGGATGTAGCGGAAGTCGGCGGGAAATTCGGTCAGCATCGGAAGCTCAGTCGAGCCCGGGTTGCCGAACACCGTTGTCATCGAGCGTTTGCGCAGCAGCTCGAATGTGGCCTCTCTGACTGTCGTCACGTGCGTCTCCTGAGGGATGGCTTGGCGGGTTCCTCGACGCAGCGGCAGGCCCAATGCGCCGCCCGTTGAAGGAGGTTCTTAGTTTGCGCACAATACCCCCAGCGCATCGTTTGGGGCGAGTGTCTGTTTACGCACGTGTTCCGACGGTTGGCGCGGAGCGGCGGTTGTGGTCGCGTTTTTGCACGAGCCGAGCCCGCGCGCCGGCGCATGTACTTTGTCGTGGAGGTTCGATCTTGACTAGACATAGAGCGCGTATGCAACCGGCCCGCATCGGGCTCCTGCTCGTCCTGGTGGCGATAGCAGGCGTGTGCGCGCTTTTGGGAACCGCAGTTGTGGGGGCGACATTCGCGCTGGCAGCGTCCGCACACCGCGGCCAGTCGGTCTCCTCGCCATATCCGGCGGGCGCTGAGAGGCCTCGCAAGCTCGTGCGGCCGAGCGAATTCGCCCACAGCTCCTCAAACGGCTCCGGCGGTGTTGCGCCGGGCGCCTCAGCACCGGCCGGTGCCCCTGCCGCGAAAGCGCCGAGTCGAGCGACTCCCAAGGCGGCGAGCAACAAGCCCAGCAAGAAAACAAGCAAGCCAGTACTGCGCGGCAACCCGGTGCGGGCGCTGCTCGCATACCAGGCGATGCAACAGAACTACTACATCCCCGGCACGGGTCTTTACGAGGGCGAACCGTTCTCCTATCTGTGGCCGTTCTCCCAAGCGCTGGCAGCGACCGTCAGCGTGTCCAATATTCCCGGTCAGGTGGCAACCGCCGCCAGTGGCTATTCGCGCGAACTGAAGGTGCGCCTGTATGGGCTTGGGAAGTATTGGAGCTCAACCTCTCCATCCGGGCAGCCGCTCGCAGGCGAACAGCCTGAAGAGGAAGAACAGGGCGAAGGCTCCGAACCGGCCGAAGCCGCCGGTATCGCGCCACCAGCGCTGCCGTCGTTCAACGGCGAGGTAGTGCCGCCCGGCGGGGCCAGCTACTACGACGACAATGAGTGGGTCGGGATCGAGCTCGTGCGGCTATACAAGGAGCACCACGAAGCGTCGCTGCTGGAAAAGGCCGAGCAGATCATGCAGTTCGTGATGGCCGGGTGGTCCACCAACCAGAAGCTTGCCTGCCCTGGCGGTGTGCCGTTCTCCGACGCTCCAAGTAACACCGAACGCAACACCGTCACCGACGGGCCCAGCGCCGAGCTCGGCGTGCAGCTATATCGGCTGACGGGCAACGCCACATATCTGGGGTTCGCCGAGATGGCCTACGAATGGGTGCGCCGCTGCCTGCGGGCTCCAAACGAAATGTATTACGACCACATTCGCCTACACGGCGCGATCGACACGACTGAGTGGAGCTACAACCAGGGCTCGATGATGGGCGCCGGGGTGATGCTCTATCAAGCAACCGGCAACGGCGCCTATCTCTATCAGGCACGCCAGACCGCCAAGGCCGCGCTGTCGTATTTCACGATTGCGCGCCTGCTGAGCGAAAACCCATTCTTCGTGTCGGTCTACTTCAGGAACCTGATGTATCTCGACTCGGTCACCCACGACCCACCGGGAGCGAGGCTCGCACAGAGCTTCGTCAACGAAATCTGGATCCACCAGCGCCTGAACGACAATCTGTTCGCGTTCGGCTCGCCGCCCTCCACCCAGCTGCTCTACCAGGCGGCGGTGGCACAGATCTACGCGCTGCTGTCCACATCCCCCAGCACCTACTTCTGAGCGGGGAGCCGGCGGATCGCCCCGACATATTGTGAGCCGGCAGGTCGCCTGAGCACGCCAACGGCCGCGTTCGGGCGTTACGAGTAGGCTTGTGCCCAGATGACCGCCGACGCCGCCAACATGATGACCGCCGAGGGCCTGCGCGAGCTCGAAGCGGAGCTCGCGGTGCTCGAAGGCGACGGTCGTCGCGAGATAGCCGAGCGCATCAAGACCGCGCGCGAGTGGGGCGACCTCAAAGAGAACAGCGAGTACCACGACGCCAAGAACGACCAGGCGCACTTGGAGACCAAGATCGCGAAACTACGCGAACGAATCTCCACCGCCGAGGTGGTGCGCGAGACGGCAAAGAACGACGGCGCCGTCGGGTTCGGATCGACCGTACTCGTCCGCGACGAGGCTGGCACCGAGCGCAGCTGGCGGATCGTCAGCTCACACGACGCCTCCCCCTCAGAGGGGCGGCTGTCGGCGGATTCTCCGGTTGCCCGCGCCCTGCTCGGGTGTCGCGCCGGCGAGCGGGCTTCGGTCGTGCTCCCCAAGGGGGAGAGCCTGCTCACCGTCGTAAGCGTAAGCTGAGCGCCGCGCGGCGGCCTCCTCCTTACGTCGATACAAGCGCTGGTCGGCCAGCTGCATGATCGAGTCCGGATCGCACGCCTCGTGTGGGATCGTCACAGCGCCGTGGGAGGTCGTGATCGAGAAATCGGGACCGTGCTCGCAAAGCGCCGACACGCTCAGGTCCACGAGGCTCTCCTCATCGTCCGGTGCGTGCTCGAACAACACGCAAAACTCGTCGCCGCCCATCCGGTAGGCCGTGCCGTGCGTGTCCACCGCGCACCGTAGTCGCTCGCTCAAGCGCACCAGCAGCGTGTCGCCGGCGGGATGGCCAAATGAGTCGTTGTAGAGCTTGAAGCCATCGAGGTCATACAGCACGAGCTGCCGCGGCTCCTGCGTCTGCGCGGTCCTGCAGGCGAGTCGTAGGTCGCCCATCAACAGGCGCCGATTGCCAAGGCCGGTGAGCGGATCTGTCAGCGACAGGCGTCTGGAGCGGTCCAGTAGCGCGATGTTTTGGCGCAACGTGACGATCAGGTGCGCCCCAACAGCGAGCACGGTTGCGGACGCGAGGATCAGCGCTGGCAGCGTCAAGCGCGGCCCGAGGTTGCCGTAGGCGAGCACTCCGAGCGCGCTGAGCAGCGCGAGCGTTGGCACCACCGTCATCTGCCAGCTCTTCATGCGCCGCCGTTGAAACACCACCACTGGCGTCCACGCGGACATCGCCATCAGGATCGCGGCGAGCGGCCACAGGCATTCAAGCCATGTGTCGGGCCGGTAGGAGTCGATGGCAGTTTGGTAGAGGTAGGTCGAGTCCGCGACGGCGCTGACGAGCATTCCCGAGGCGATCAGCAACCACATAGCGCCCGGTCGCCAGCCAGTGAGTCCAATCGCGCCGAGCGCGAACATCATCAACAGCAGATCGCCGATCGGATATGCCAGCGACACCACCACCGAGCCGACGTCGCCGCTGGCGGCGTGCAAGATCGGCGGCAGTATCAATGCCGCACCCACCGTCGCGGCACCGAGCCCCGCGATCAGCCCGTCGAGCCACATGCCGATCCGTAGTTCGCGCAAGTGTGCCCTGGCAAGCAGCACGAGCGCCACGTAATAGCAGGGGTAGGCGGCGAGATTGAACACATCGGCCGCTGACACGCTGCCTCCGGCGGCGACGCTCGTGTGTTCGATGAACAACACGTCATACAGTTCGCCGAAGCTCCAGCACAGCATCCCGATGCCCATCGTCAGCCAGGCGCCGCGCTGCTCGCGGATCAACGCTGCACGCGCCAGCACGGCGAATGCCGCGCCGAACAGCAGGCCGGTGTAGATGTCCGCTTCGAACAGCTCGTCCAACTGCTCGCCACCAAAGCCCACCGTCACGTGAAGTGCGAGCACGCCAAGTCCTCCGATCAGCGAGGCCAGGAACAGCGTTGACGTGTTGAGTCGCAGTCGCGCGGGCATGGGTGAGGGAGTCGTCCACTACATCGGCTGCGCGTGGGAAAATCCTGAACGGCGATATACAGCGTTCGCCGGTTTGTGCGGCGGTTGTCCCGTGGCGTATTGACCGCACTCGCCCGTGCGGCGCTCCCGCTCGACGCTCAGCGTGCCAGCGAGTTGCCGATGCGCTGGGCGAAGTCGCGCGGTTTGCGCTCATATAGGCGCGCCCCGAGTTTCAGGGCGCGCTTGTGCAAGCGCGCCCGCCGGTGCTGGATGCGGGCGATCAGTGCCTCCCGCGCCTGCTCGTCTCCCGCGAAGGTGTCGGGATGCTCCTCGACGAAGACGCGCAGCATCCACAGGTCGTGCTCCTCGCCGAGCAAGTCGCCGAGGAGATCGGCTTGGCGTCTCGCCTCCCGTGCACCTGCGGACTTCGCTCCACCGAGCATGTCGAGCACGTAGTAAAGGCTCTTAACGCGCTTGCGCCAGTCGTGCAGATCCTGAGCATTGTGTGCGTGGCCGCGCATAGCGCGCTTGCCGCGATCGCGCCCTTCGCGATAGATACGTCGCAACCCAGGCTCGAGTGCGTCGAAGTCGCGCTCCAGCAGGTTCCAGCGAGCCAACTGCCGGCGCATCGCGGCGATATCGGCGAGCACCTCCTCGCGGTCGGACGGTTCGATCGTGCCTGCACGTTCGCTCTCCAGCTGCTCCTCGAGTCGGCGGATGCGCGGTGGCGCGAGTACCTTCGGATGGCGCTCGGCGAGCGCTTGCAATGTTTCCAGCCGCACCTCGGCATCGCGCGCGCCCCCCAGTCGCTTCGCAGCCGCGCGCAGCGAACTGTTGACTCGCTTGAATTCCTCCTCGCCAAGCTCCTTGCGCAGCAGTCGCGCAAGCGCACGCATCCGCTTGATGGCCTTGCGCGCCTCGTGCACAAGCTCGGCCTCGTCCACCGGCCGCGAGTTCGCCGTGGCACCCTCAATTGGATCGCTTCTAATAGCCATTGCGCAACACCGCCCATAGTGGAGGCTATCGCCGCGACAATGTGCGTATGTCGAAGTTGCCCGATGCTCGCTGGTGGACGGTGCGCCGCGCACACAGCAACAAGCCCGCCACCTATCGCTGCCCCCTGTGTGGGCGCCACCTACCGGCACTTGGCGAGCACATGCTGATCTTCCCCGAAGACGACAAAAGCCGCCGTCGCCACGCCCACACCAAGTGCGTCGTGGCAGCCCGCCAGCGCGGGCAGCTGGTTTTGCGCGACGAGTGGCTACGCACCCAACCGCGAGGGCCGTCGTTGTGGCGACGGCTGCTCAAGCGTGTCAAGGGAAGCTGAGCCATCGCAATCGAGCGCTGGTCCTGTTGGTTCGGCGAGCCGCCGTCGGGCGATTGCTCGGGCACGGGGCTGGCGCTTGCCGCTGCCACCCGGTTTGACCCTAGTTGCGCGCGACGCCTGTGGAGGAACTCGCCGGTGGGATGGGGTCGAGTGACACCAGTTGACCGTTGTTGAGCTGGAAGCGCACGCTGCGCTCGCCGCCACTGGGGTGGCTGAGCGGATCGCCCGGTTTGTAGAGCGGATAGGCAAGCGTCACTTCGGTGTCGCTCTGTCCGACCACCCTCACGCTCGCACTCGGTTCCTTCGTGTCGGTGCCGATGTAGCGGCCGTCCACAAAGAAAAACGCTTGCTGGCCGTACCCGTCGCTTGAGCCATTGCGGGTGCCGACAAGTATCCGAAGCGTATTTTCGGGGCGATACGTGGAGGTTTCACCGGCGGTGTATCCGTGCGCTTTGACCACCGCCACGGCGGCGCCAACGCCTTCGTTGCCCGAGGATTCTTTGGTGAAGGCGGGCGCGGTCGTGGTATGCGTCGCTTCTGCGCCGCCGGTCCCGGTCGCGCTCGTAGTGGTGCTCGCTTGGGTTGTGGTTGTGGGGGAGGAGCTGTTCGTGGTTGTGGTCGTCGTGCGCTGTGCGGTCGTGTGTGGGCTCACCGCGCTTGAGACGGACACCGTCTTCGTGGCTGCCGACCCGCAACCGCCAAGCAACAGGGCGCCCACGGTCGCGACTGCCAGCAAAGCTCGACGTTTGTGCTCGCTGCTCATTGCACTTGACCTATTCGCCATCGCAAGCTCCCATCCTCGCCTTGATATCCGAGTTGCGCGGCACGCTGTGTTCGGGCCACGGCCTTTGAACCCCGCTCGGAGTCGCATGTTGCGCAGATCGCCTCGAGGCCACGCCGAGGGGTCGTTCGGGTCGAGGGAACGACCCCATCCCCAAAAATTATTAGCGGTTGCTAAACCATAGGGAGGGGAAATGCGCCAGAGTATGGGAGACATGGGAATCGCTACATGAGCAACAGCCCTCCAGGTGTCGCGTCGGTGCGCCGACGCGTACCTGCCGCCGAGCGGCGGCAGGCGTTGATCGAGGCCGCCGTCCATGAGTTTGCGATCGGGGGGTTGCACGGCACACCGGTTGACCGCATCGCGCGTCGCGTCGGCGTCGCCCAGCCTTACGTGTTCAGTCTTTTCGCCGGCAAGCGCGAGCTGTTTCTTGCGGCTGTCGACTGCTGCTTCGATCGCTTCGCCAGCATGTTTGCGACTGCCGCCGCCGAGTACCGCGCCGGGCAAGCGCCGGAGGATTGCGAGGACGTGCTGATGGCGATGGGGGGCGCCTACAAGCAGCTGCTAGAGACAGACAGCAGCTATCTGATGCTCCAACACCACGCCTATGCCGCCTGCGGCGACGAGCTAGTGCGCGCGCGTGTGCGCCGCCGCTATGCCGAGCTGGTCGAGTTCGTGGCTGAGCTATCCGGCGCCGAGCCCGAGCGCCTGGACGACTTCTTCTGTCGCGGCATGGCCCTCAACGTGGCCGCCGCGATGGGCGTCGCCGAGCTGTCCGCCGGCTGCTCGTGGGTGCGCGAGGAGCTTGCCGAGCGGTCCAGCGGGTAGCATCAAGCTGTGGCGAGCCCCGATTCAGCGCAGGCCCCCGCGAAGCGCAGCCGCCGCGAGACGATGCGTGCCGTCGTGCTCGTCGTGCTCGCCGTGTTCATCACTTTGTTTGCCGTGCTCAACGTCAAAAAGGTCGAGGTCAACTGGATCTTCGGCACGACCAGGACGCCGCTAATCATCGTGATCGTCGCCTCGCTGGTCGTCGGCATCCTGCTCACGCACTTCGCCGAGATGCGCAACAGGCGCAAGAGCTAGCGCCGGCGCCCTCGGACCTGTTTCAAACGCTTAGCCGTTGGTGAGCGCGGACGGACGCTCCCCGAGCACGATCCGTGTGGCCTCCTCGGCGCCGAGGAACGGCGCGAGCACCACAAACGCCAGGTAGTCCGACAGTTCCGGCAGCGAGCTTGCACCACGATTGGTTGCGTGAACGTAGATCGTGTGCCAGATCGCGCCTTCGATGCCCTCGTGCGCCAGCTCCGTCAGCGGCGCGCCCGGTGCGCCGGCGGTGAGCTTGCTGGCGACCTCGCAAGCGAGCTGCGCTCCGAGATCGACCGCGTGCTGGCCCATCGCAAACACGCCCGTGGCGATCGTCTGCGTGTAGGCCGGACGCGCCGCGAAGTAGCGCATCAGTCGATCCAGCGCTCGACGCACCGCGGCAGGCCATTCCTCGGTGTGGTCCAGCCGAGGGTCCGACACGGTCTCGCGCACCTCGTCGCGAAGCTTTTCGAGTGCAGCCAAAAAGCACTCCTCCATGTTCTCGAACAGCTCGAAGAACACGTCCACCGATACCCCCGCCTCATCGACGATTCGCATCGGCGTGAGGTTCCCATAGCCTTCCAGCGCAGCCAGTTCCAGCGAGCTACGCAGTACGCGCGCGCGGTCGTCCTCCAAGGTCGTGGGCGTTTGAGATGGCACTTCCCGTGGGCGCGTATCCAGTGGGCTCGGCTCGTCAGTCATGAACGCAAGCGTCCAGCTCAGCATGGCGCCTACCAGTTGTGGCATCTCCTCGGTGCGATCTTCGGTCAAGCGCACGAACGTCGCCCGTCGCAACCCCCCGACAATCGCTCGTATGACCGGCTCCGGCAGCGCCACGGCGTCGGGTGCGTGTTCGAAGCTGGCCGCCAAGCGCCGCTCGAACACGGTCAACGTCTCGGTCAGTCGCTCCCACCCAGCGGGACCCGCCGACGGTGCGTCCACCAACATCACGCGCGCGCCCTTCGGGTTGCGCCTCACCACCTCGGCAAACGCGGCGAACGCGGCGTGTAGGCGCTCTTCGATGCTGCCCTCGCTCGCACCATAGGCAGCGCCGATATTGTCGAGTCCCTGCTCGGCGATCAAATCGAGTGTTGCCAGGAAGCATTCCTGCTTGTTTGAAAACTGCTCATAGAATGCGCGTCTGGATACGCCGGCCAGAGTCACAACCTGCTTCACGCTGGTGCGCCCATAGCCTCTGGTCGCCACTGCCTCGATCATCGCCCCATACATCCGCCGCCTCTGGTTCTCCGCGACCTCGCCAGGGTCCAGCCGATGGGGGCCGCGCGGCAAGCGCTCGTACAGGGGCGCCAACGTGCGTCCGCGGTTGGCGCCGTTGGTGCCAGCCGTGTCGGTGGCGTCTGATGCGATGTGCGACTCGCTGGGGGGAGAGGGCACCTTCTCAGCGTTCGGCACACGCGTGCTCGCGGGTGTGCGTGTGCGCGAGGGGGTTGGCGGGGCAAGCGATGTTCTCGGAGCCACCGAGGCTTGTGGAGCTGCCGAGGCTCGTGGGGCCGCCGAGGCTCGTGGGGCCGACACAGCTCGCGAAGCCGGGGATCGACGAGGCGCGAGGGCACCGCCCCCGAGGTTTTTCGCACCCTCCGTCACTTTGTCCTATCTCCTCGAACGCTTAGGGCCCCTCGACTATCAAAGAGTCTTGGAAACAAGATTATTCCATGTCAGAGATTTATTGTCTACGTACACGCTGGCGCTCAGGCTACGGCAAGCCGCGGGCGTTCGCATAGAAGTCGAGGCTATCTGAGATTCGACCCGATTACTGCTCCCAACCCGATTTTTAGTGGAGCAGCGCCCTCAGCGCGAGCAGCGCCAGACCCATCGTCGCCCCAGCAACCACCTCGAGCGTTAGCTCCGCGGGCTTGGCGCGCGAACGCAGGCCCGCCGCCACCTCGAACCCGACCAGACTGGCGGCGGCCGTCCATACACCCGCCGCCACCGCCGTCTCCTGGCTAGCGCCCACCGCCCATGCCACGAGTAGTGCCATCAGCGGTGCGCTCGCGCCGCGCACGATCGCCCAGTCCTGCACGAACGTGTGCCACAGCTCCGCCCAACTGAGAAGTCGCTGCTCGGACAGGCGCAGGCCCAGCACGTCCGCGTAGGAGTGCGCAAACCAGTACAACACCACCGCAATTGCCGCTGACCCCAACGTTTCCGGGTAGTTGTCACGCAGCCCGCTCTCGGCCGCCAATAGAGCTCCAATCGTGACGATCCCATACACGGCGCCAGCCGGATTCCGCTCCGGTACCAGCCATTCGAGAACGCGCTCGCTTGCGCGTCGACAGCGCGCGCCGACGCCGGTCCGGGCGTTTTGCTCGGTGCCTTGCCCCGCATTTGGCTGCTCGTGAGGTTGTGCTGGCTGCATCGTGTGGCACCGGCTTGCGCCAAGTGCACGCGATGGTAACTGGGAGGTCTCACTTCCTTCACAAATCGGCTGCTCGTGGCGGCTTAGCTTGGACACATATAGGAGCCGCGGGTGGCTTGCTCGCAACGAGCCGGCATACGCGCCACGCATTGCATGGCACCGGGCCCCGATCCGACGCTCAGACCCGCACACCCGGAAAAGGATCTACACATGCACAGACGTCTGTTCTCAGTCATGGCTGCGCTCATCTCGGCCGTGGCGACCCTGCTGGTGCTTGGAGCCGCTCTAGCCTCGGCTAGCACCGGGCCCGCGTATGTAGCCGCCACGCCGCTGCTCGACACGGTCACCGCTCCGACAAGCAATCCTGCTCCCTGGACACTCTCGCAGGGCGACCCCTCGGCTGCTCCCTACGGCGCGTCGTTGCCCACCTTCTCCTTCGGCAGCACGCCCACGGTCGAATTCAGCTCGATCGCCACACCCAACCTTTCCGTCTACCCGGGCAGTGCGACCAAAGCCAACCCATCCGGCTCGCTGCCCTACGCGACCGGTTTCGCGGGTACTCCCGGCCCGCTCGCGGGCTACTGCACAAGCGGTGGTCCCAACCCTGAGACCGGTGTAGTCGAGCGCCAGCCTGTTGGCAGCATCCTGCCAATGTCGCCGTACTACTTCCCATATGTGATGCGCAACCCCAACGATCCCAACGTGCTCACCGGCTTCTTCGATTACCGCCCCAAGGATTCTGACGAGGCGATCGTGGTGGCCAACTCCTTCGACAACGGCAACACCTGGCACTTTGTCGATGAGAAGCTCGAGCTCAACCCCAACCTGTGTCCCGACGGCATCCAGAACGACAACGGCCAGGGCCATCCCTTTGTGCAGCAGGTTTCAGGCACCACCGGAAGTCCGACGGGCACCTACGACCTCTACACGCTCAACCGTGTCAGCGGCGATGCGCTCGGACAGGGCCTGCTCGTGCACAAGCTCAACTGGACCACCTCCAGCAAGTACCCGTGGGGCGACCCGATCCAGAACCTGCCGGCAGCCGAGGCAGTCGACGCTGGCCCCAACCCCAACAACGAACAGACCACGGACACACCGCCCGGCTTCAGCAACCAGATCACCGAAGCCGGCATCACCACCGCGAGCAGCGCAGTTGTGGTGCCCAACTACCAGGAAAACCAAATCGGCGTGACGATCAAGGTGGCGAGCACCGCCACCTTCGCCAACCTCAAGGGCGGCCCTGGCGGACAGATTGTGGACGTTGGCACGGGCACCAGCTACAGCAACCTGGGCGACTCGACGTTGCCGGTCATTCACTGCACCGAAAAAACCACAGCCACCGAATTCGAGGGTTGCGTGGCGGTTGACGTGGCCGGGCAGAGCGGCGATCAGTCGGTCAGCGTCGCCGAAGGCGACCACCTGGTGGCGCCGCCCGAGGTGCCCGACACCGCGATGGTCACCGACCCCTCCACCGAGGGCACCACCACCGGCATCGGACTGCAGGGTCCCGACGGGATCATCGGCACGGTACCCGCGTCGAGTCTGCCCGCAACGCTGCCCAGCGGCACGCAGCGCAGTTCGATCCCGAGTGGAGCCACAGTCGTGATCTACGGCGAGAAGCTGCTCAACTACTACTACTCGGCGATCGTGGGGGGGACCAAGAGCGTCTCGATCCCCACCTCCGGGAGCGGTGTGGCGGTTCCAGTGTCGAGCTTCGGCTACACCGGCGCCGGCGCGCAGACACACGCGAGCCTCACCAACGGCACCCAGCCGACCAGCACGCCCACCGCGCTCGGTCCGGCGGTGACGATCAGCCTCGGCTACAACTCGGCCAGTCCCACAACCGGAGAAGGGATCGCGACGGTCACATGCACCGGCGCCGACACCGACTTCGGTGGGACCGGCAAGGGCGATGAGCTCACCGGCTGCACCGCCTCATCGAGCGGCCTGCCGAGCGGGACCACCAGCGTCAGCACCAAAGCCGAATACGAAGTCGGCGGCCCTGGCGCCTGCGCGTCCTCCGCGGCGGAACTCGCGGCCACCGGCGAGGGCAGCGCAAAGCCCAAAACGCTGTTCAAAAACAACGAGGACTACACAGTCGTGCGAGCCGCCTACACAACCGACGGGATCACCTTCCACGATCTCGGCGTCGTGAGCGGCCTCAACAACCCGTCCTACACCGGCAACACCGGCGACACCACGCCAGTTGGGCAGACAGGCACCGACCAGCTGCGCTGGGTGGCCTCGCGCGGCACGATCATCCCCACCGCCACGGGTGAGACGATGTTCATGTCGGGTGCCGATTGCGCCGACGGCGACAGCGATGCGTTCGAGCAGATCTTCTACTCGAACTCCACCAACGGGATCGAATGGTCCCAGCCGGTGCCACTCGTCAAGAACGACCCCACGTTCGCCGCTTCGGCCGAACAGGACGCGCTGCTCGGCGAAGGCGTCGATCTGCCACTGGGGATCTCGGCTTACTACTCGGGGCGCGCGTACGACCCGAACGTGATCCAGAACCCCGACGGCGGCCTCACGATGCTGTTCTCCGGCTATCGCACGGCCAAGCCACTGCCGACAGCCGGCCCCGAAGCCGCTGCGATCGGTACCAACCCCTACTTCCAGTACAAGCCCGGGACAAGCGACCCGGCGCTGTATCGGAACATCCTGACGACACAGCTCAGCGTCAAGGAAACGGGTCCCGCCGGTCCTGAAGGCAAAGAAGGCAAAACGGGTCCTGCCGGTCCCGAAGGCAAAGAAGGTAAAGAAGGTCTCGAAGGCAAAACCGGTCCGGCCGGTCCGGAAGGCAAAGAAGGCGCTCAGGGTCCCGAAGGCAAAACCGGCCCGCAGGGCCCGCTGGGTCCAATCGGTCCCGTAGGTCCGGTTGGTCCACAAGGACCCGTGGGTGCGAAAGGCGCCACTGGGGCGCAGGGTCCAGCCGGCCTTCAGGGTCCCGCAGGCGCAAAGGGCGCCACTGGGGCACAGGGTCCGGCCGGCCCGCAGGGTCCAGCCGGTAAAAATGCCGGGCCGATCACCTGCACCATCACGATCAAAGGCAATCAGATCGACGTGAGCTGCCAGGAGAGCGCCTCGATTGCTCGAGTCTCCTCCGGGGCGAGCAAGGTGAGGGTACGCGTGGTGCGTCACGGCAAGACGATCGCGAGTGGCGTTGGATCGCTGCGACGAGGAGTCGTGACCGCGAGGTTGTCTGCCAAGCACAGCCTCGGTCACGGAGGGCTGTCCGTGACCGTCGGCTTGCCGGGCGGTCACAACGCAACCACCACTGCTCTTCGGTAGGAGGACACAGTGCGGTGCGTGGGGCGTCCGGCTGGGCGCCCCACGCAAGTTCGCGAGGATCGGTGCTGTCCATCAGAGACCTCCGCTCGCTAGCATTGGCGCTCGTGCCGACGTAGCTCAGCTGGTAGAGCACCTCCATGGTAAGAATGGGGTCCCGGGGCGCGTTTTTCCCTGCAAATGGAGCCCTCGGGACGTTCAGCTTTTCGGCCGTTACCGCAGTTACGCCGCGGTCTTCTTGCTGCAATAGTCGGAGGTTCGCGGATGCGGTGATCCTGCCGCTCCTCAAGCATGAGGGCATGGCGAGTCGATGGCTTTCTTCTCGGGGGCTAAGCAGTGGCTAGGCCGTGGCCAAAGCGCTCAGCGTGGCCGTATGTCGCCAAGAGTGGCCGGCGCTCCTACGTCGTTGGTTTCTACGACCACGACAAGCGCGAGCGCAGCCGGAGCTTCCCGTCGGTGCGCCACGCCCGCGCGTGGATGAACGACTACATCACTGCGGAGCGCAGAGGCCGCGACAGTCTACGGCGGTTCCTGCTGGACCTCGACGCCAAGGAGGCCAACGAAGCTGAAGGCCGCACGATCGCACAGGTCCTCGAGCTCTTCCTGGAGATCGACGCGCATCCACGTAACGAGGAAGGCCTCGCGCCCTCGACGTACACCCTCTACAAGTCGGTCCTGAACTGCCACCTCCTCGGCAAGCCCCGCCGCCAACCCGGCAACAGAGGCAAGCTGCCTCCAGCGGATTACGCCGTAGCGATCGCCAAGACACAAGCCCGCTGCTTCAACGAGCCGCAAGCACCGCGCGCGTGGCGCGAGCAGATGCGCGAAGCCGGTGTGCCCGCACAGACTCGCTTGCACGCGTGGCGCGTCCTCTCATCCGCGCTGAGTTGGGCCGCGAGATCACCAGCAGTACCGGAGATCCACACCAACGGATGCAAGCTTGCCAGAGAACCCATCATCAGCCGCCGACGATCCGCACGCACAGGCGGTACTGGCTACACCCCAGCCACACGAACGCGTCCTCTACCCAGCTGGGCACTCTCACCGCAGGCCGTCGAGGCGATCCGCGCACAGATGCTCCTCCACCCCGCATCACCACAGGCGATCCTGGCCCACCGCAACGCGATGATCGTGAGCCTGCAATACGGCATGGCGAGCCGCAACCAAGAGCTCTGGGGACTCCGCTGGTCCTCCATCGACGGAGAGTTCGCATGGGTGACAGAAGTCCTCAGCAACGGACAGCTCCAACAATGGGGCAAGACCGAGCACAGCACCCAACGCCGCACCGGCATACCGAGCATCCTGCAAGAAGACCTCGAGCAATGGCGGGCGATCCTCACACAATCTGGACGCCCCGCCCGCGACATCGACTTCATCATCCCGGGAGATCTGACCCACGCCCGTCATGGAGTACGCGAGGCCGAGACAGGGGCCTGTCATCTCAGCAAGTCCCAGGCCAAGACCTGGGGCCGAGAATTCTTTACGCCAACAGTGCGAGCCGTCGCGCAGCGCCCAGAGTTCGCCCGCATCTTCGGCGCCACCCCATATGCGCTGCGCCGTGGCGGCATCTCGCTGCGTCTACGCACCGAAGACCCACAAGTCGTCGCCAGCGAGTGCGGCACCAGCCTTAAGATGCTCAGCGATCATTACTCATTTCCGATCGAGGACCTACGCCAACAGGAGCCACGATCGGTAGATGTCGAGTGGCGCGCCGCACGCACAGCCATCAGCAAGCGGCGTTCACATGAGCAAGCTCAGCGCGCCAAGACAGACCACGAAGTTGCGCGGCGTCAGCGGAAATTCTTTGCTTGGTTCCCTACTCGTAAGCGAGACAGTCGCGTGTCGTAGCCGGTGCCCACGGATCCGAAGCTCTCGCCTGTAGGGTTCGCAAAGGAAGATGAACGGCACAATCCCCAGCATCGGGACCCCGCGGGACGCTCGCCAAGCGCTTGTAGATGTCCTACGGTACGAGCTGCTCGGGCCGGGTGCGCCCGACGAGATCCTGGACGAGAGTCCTCTCAGTCGGTACCTCGTCGGTATGCTCGCGCCGCTTGGCACGGACGTTGCCCCCGAGGAGCAGGAGGATGCTGCGGGACCGGACGAGGGCGAAGATCTGGCTGGTGCGCCGGAGCTGACCCCACCCCTGTCTCAGGCGCTATCCCCCTCGTCCATGGGGCTCTCGTTCCTGGTGGGCCCCAACGTCGACCGGTTGTTCGCGACGGTCAGTTGGGGTGAGTATCACCGGATCAAGGAGAGCGAGCAGGACGAGGAGGGCGGCGAGGAAGGCGATCTCGCCACCGATGGCGGTACGCGCCGGCGGCGCAGACGTGAGCGCTGGCAGCGGCTTGCGATCGAGCCGGTGTCGGTCGCGATCGACATCCGTCCTGGCGGTGGGATGCAAAGAGAGGCTGTTCGCGCAGGAGGCGATATTTGGGTCGAGCATGTGGCGAGGTCACTCGGCGCTCAGGGAGTGGCTGTGAGCGTGTTTCTTGTCAACCGCCGTTCGCGGCCGGAGCAGGGGCGGCCATCTGCCGATCTTTGGATGTTCCAGCCTGAGATGTCCATCAGTGACCCGGACAACTCGGCCGTGTTCGTCCCAAGAGAGCTTGAACCTGAGTCGGCTCGGACGGATCGAGACCTTGAGTCGAATGCTCTGCTGTATAGGAATCGCCGTGAGTTTGCGGTGGGTCATGGTTGCGCGGTGGAGTGGGACGATGCGAGTAGCGAGTCGGCTGCAAAGTTGGCGACGACCATGGTTCCGCAGTTCGAGCTGAGGCGGGTTGATCCGCGGGCTCTACCGGCTGCGTCCTTTGACATGGCGACACTCGGCGTTGAGACTGGCTCCGAGGAGATGGCAGGCTGGCTGAATCCGATACCGAATGCCTACGCCGCTTGGATTCAGGACAGGCACGCCGAGGCCGCGCTGCTCCCAGGGTCGCTGAAGGGGACTGCCGATGATCATCTGCGCCACTGCGAGGAAGCTCTCGCTCGCATCCGCGACGCGATCGAGTTGCTGAAGTCGAACGAGGATGCCCGTTCGGCATTTGCGTTTGCCAACAGGGCGATGCTGCTTCAACGTAGCCACAGTGAGTGGGCGGAGGCGCGTAGGCGCGATCCAGCGCTGGCGGCCGCAAGGCCCGAGCTCCGGGGTGAGTGGAGGCCCTTTCAGCTGGCATTCATCCTGCTGAATCTGCGAGGAATAGTTGAGCCGGGGCATCCGGATCGAGCAACGGGTGACCTTCTGTGGTTCCCCACTGGTGGCGGTAAGACCGAGGCATATCTGGGACTGATTGCGTTTACGCTGGCGATGCGTCGTCTACGTACTGACGACGCCCTTCGCACGGACGCCGGGGTGACCGTACTGATGCGTTATACGCTCCGGCTACTGACGATTCAGCAATTCCAGCGGGCCAGTACGCTGCTGTGCGCGTGCGAGATTCTTCGCCAAGAGGCACCGGAGAGGTGGGGAGAGCGCCGGTTTTCGATTGGCCTGTGGGTTGGACGCCAGTCGACGCCCAACCAGCATGCCGAGGCACGGATCGCGCTGGATCGTCTTAGCAAGGGCGAGTCGCAGGACGAAGCAAACCCGTGCCAGCTTGAGTCATGTCCGTGGTGCGGAGAGACGTTGACTCACAAGGACTACGAGGCGGACGGAGATAGGCTGCGCACAACGGTTGCCTGCCCACGAGCGGCCTGCGAGTTTAGCCATGCCGCAGAGAGCGAGCTCCCCGTCCTATTGGTTGACGAGGAGATCTATCGCGAGTGTCCATCTGTGGTAATCGCCACGGTGGACAAGTTCGCACAGATGCCCTGGAATGGCGAGGTGGCGAGCCTTTTTGGGCATGTGGATCGTGAATGCAGGCGGTGCGGATTCCTCACGCCTGACAGTGATCATCCGGCTGCACACCGCGAGAACGGGAAGCGCGTAGCTGCGAGCGACATGATCAATCCAACCCAGCAGTTGGCACCGCCAGAGCTCATAATTCAAGATGAGTTGCATCTCATCTCGGGGCCGCTCGGCACCATGGTTGGCCTATATGAGACAGCTGTTGACGCTCTATGCACGCGCACCATTTCAGGCGAGAACGTGCGCCCAAAGGTGATTGCGTCGACGGCCACTGTCCGGAGAGCCTTCGAGCAGGTGCAAGCGCTGTTTGCCCGCGATCTACGGGTGTTTCCCCCACCTGCACTTGAGCCCGACGACTCGTTTTTTGCAGTGGAGACCCCGGTATCCGACCAAGCGCCCGGACGTCTGTATCTCGGGATCATGGCACCCGGCAAGAGCATGAAGACGGCATTGATACGGGTCGCCGCCGGACTATTGAGTGCGGGCGCCGGAGTTCGAAGTCAATCCGAGCGACTTGCCGATCCCTACCTCACGCTGATCGCGTACTTCAACAGTCTCAGAGAGCTCGGAGGCGCCGTGCGCCTGATGGAGGACGACATTGGCTCTCGGCTCCGGCAGCTTGACACCCGTGGATTGCCCAAGCGCAATCGTCCGGTCTACGAGGAGCTCACCAGCCGTGTCAGGTCGGACAGAATACCGGCGCTCCTCAGGCGGCTCACGACACCTCACGACGCCCCGCGGGGCGCAAACGATCCGTTGCCTCTGGATGCTGTGCTCGCAAGCAACATGATCAGCGTCGGGATGGATGTCGACCGGCTTGGCCTGATGAGCGTTCTCGGTCAGCCAAAGACCACGGCCGAGTACATCCAGGCGACAAGTCGTGTGGGGCGCCAGGTGGCTGGGCCGGGCTTGGTGGTGACGATCTATAACTGGGTTCGTCCGCGTGATTTGTCTCACTACGAGCGCTTCGGGCACTATCACTCGACGCTATACCGTCATGTCGAGGCTGTGAGCGTGACTCCGTACTCGACTCGCGCTCGTGACCGTGGTCTCGCAGGTGCGTTTGTCTCGCTGGCGAGACTCCGGGAGGAGCGCCTCAATGACGAGGAGGATGCGGATCAGTTTGACCCTGACGATCCCTTGGTCGACATGGTGGTCCGAACGTTCAGAAACCGGGCGGAACGGGTCGCCGGGCCGCGTGTTGCGGAAGAGGTCGAGGAGGCACTCCGTGCGCGTGTCGACCAATGGCAAAATTTTGCCAGATCGCCGCTCCAGTACGGAGCTCGCAGCAGGTATAACGAGGATCAGCCACCCAACCCCGATGCGCTCCTCAGAGCGGCAGAGGGCGGACGCTACGGGCACTGGCAAGCTCCTGGTTCGCTGCGTGAGGTGGAGGAGGCGAGTCGTATCTACCGCCGAGAGACAGATGTCGGCCGAAGCTAGACCACGAACGATCATCCTCGGCGAGCTTCGGCCGAGCCAGATCATCACCACCTTCGGTCCGGGGGCAGTCATTGACCAGCCGACCGCGTCCCTGATTCTCGCCGGAACCGACTATTGGTCACCTGGTGATGACCAGCGCATCGATGAGCCGCGTCTCAGGGCGATGCTACGCGTGCGGAATCTGTATCGCCCGCGGATTCGATCGGACAAAGGCATGGAGGATGTCCCGGCGTTTATCTTTCCACGCTACCTCGTGTGTCCACGCTGTCAGCGCTTGGCAACCTACGACAACTTTCGCTTTGACCGAGGATTCTTCCGGTGTCCCAATCAGAAAGGACACGGCGCTCGCGACCGGAACGCACTCATGCCTCGTGTATTTCCCGCGCGCTTTGTCGTCGCGTGCGCAGCCGGTCATCTGGATGATTTCCCGTGGGCTCATTACGCGCATCGTGGCCAGGACACGCGATGTGATCCGCTGGAGCTGACCTTCTTCGAGTCGAACGAGTCCGGAGCGATCAGCGAGCTCTTCGTCTACTGCCGGGCGTGCAAATCACGGCCCCGTTCGATGGAGGCCGCATTCACTGAAGATGCAGAGCAAGCGTTGGGACCGTGCTCGGGTCGACGACCCTGGCTCGATGACAACGAGGACGGTTGTCAGGAACGACGCCGCACCGTACTTCGAGGGGCTTCAAATCTCTATTTCCCGATAATCCAAAGCGCTCTCTCGATCCCGGAGTGGGATGACCCTGTCCATGCTGCACTTGCACACCACGAGGCTGATCTGGAGAAGATTGATAGCGCCGAGAAGTTGAGTGCGGCACTTGAGCTGGGAGTACTGTCACGACTCCAGAACTTTTCACATGCTGAGGTGTGGGACGCATTGGAGCAGCGTCGGCGGGTGGACGCCGAGCCGCCCACCCAGGTGGATCTCCGATTTCAGGAGTTCAACGCGCTTTGTCACCCCGTTGACCCATCGTTGTCGGCAGAGCGCGAGTTTCAGACGAGATTTGCCCAAGTGCCTGAGCCGTTTGCCCATCTGATCGAGAAGCTTGTGATCGTGCGGCGTCTGCGGGAGGTCCGGGCGCTCGACGCATTTACCCGCATTGACGCCCCACCCGATCTCCTGCTGGAGGACGACGAGGCAATGCAACATGTGCGCCGCCAAGTTCTGGGGCGGGCAGGCAACGATTGGCGGCCAGCAGTTGAGTTGCTGGGAGAGGGGGTTTTCGTTGCTCTCAAGGAGGACGCCGTAGCGGCATGGGAGAGTGCGGAGGCTCTTCAGGCACGACGCAAAGCTCTTGAGAGTGCATACCAACGCTGGCGTGCGGCGCGGGACCTGCCGGACGCCACGTTCCCAGGCTCTCGCTTCGTGCTACTTCATTCGCTCGCCCACATGCTCATTACAGGTCTATCGCTGGATTGCGGCTACTCGTCAACGTCTATTAGGGAGCGGATCTACTCAAGTGTCGAACCTGGTAAGTCGATGGCGGGGATCCTTCTCTACACGGCAACACCCGACTCGGACGGTAGCCTTGGCGGTCTCGCTGACCAGGGCGAGACAGCTCACTTTGAGCACCTGCTTCGACTGAGTATCGATCGAGCTTCCTACTGCTCTTCAGATCCGCTATGTGGACACGCGGGATCGGGGGAACTGGGGCATACAAATGGTGCGGCCTGTCACGCGTGTCTGCTGGTATCGGAGACCTCGTGTGAGCGCAGCAATCAATTTCTAGACCGAGCACACGTGGTCAACACCGTCATGCAATTCGACATCGAGTACTTCCGAGGATTCTGACGTCTGATCCGTTTCATACGGTTCTGGCTCGTCTCGTGACCGAGCAGTCAAGTGAGATGCTTGGTCGCTTCGAAGTGGCTCTGGGGGAGAAGCGGATCGGACTCGCACCGACGATCGCGACGGTGCAGGACGCTCTCGGGACGGATAATGCCACGGCACAAAGCTTTCGCGAAGTCCTCCTGGCTCGCGGCGCACGGTCGTTGCCAGAAGTGCTCGAGTCTCTGCGCATAGCAGTTGTTTCGGCCACGCGAGCGAGGCTTGATGCTTCGCGCGTTGAGGTCGCGTGGACTCACCCAGGTCCCGTCCAGCTACCGGTGAGAACGACCGGTGCGGTTGCACGGGAGATTGTCGAGGAGGCTCGCACATCGCTGCTCGTGGTGGGCTACAGCGTGACCATCGACACTGAGCGTTCGGGTCTGGCGGCGCAAACCGTGGCGGCAATGGCAGCCGCCGCGGCGCGCGGCGTTGCGGTTACCGCAATTCTGCACAGGGATATCGCCAACCGGGTCGCCCTTATGCGGGGTTGGCCGATATCGCACGAGCCGCCCAGCATCTTGACGTGGCCTGAGCGTGAGGGAGATGAGAAGGCCTCTCTGCACGCAAAGGTAATGGTCGCCGACTCGCGAGATGCACTGGTTACATCAGCAAATCTCACCTACCACGGTTTCGAAGCCAATGTCGAGGTGGAGGTACGCATAGGCGGCCGGCCGGCGGGTCAGCTAGAAGCCATGTTTCATGAGTTGATTCGGGTGGGCGACCTTGTTCCGTGGGAGGCCTGAGGAGCTCAGGCAACACCGCGAATCCAGGCAGCAAACGGTCTGGCTCCGGCAGCAACATGACGGTCCAACGGGGTGCCAGTCACAGCGACGTCAATGGACGGTGCGAGACCATCCTCGCGAAGACGCAAAGCCAGGCTACGGATCTCCGCGCCGGTAACCGGCGGGTCTCCGTGTAGCTCTCGCAGGTGGTCTGCCCACGCGATGTTGTGGACGAGCACCTCGTCGTCGGAGGCGGGCTTTGCATCTACGATCATCCAGTGGTCGGGGGTCCACGGTTCGGTGTAGGCGAGGACAAGTATCTGATTGACGTGTGCATCGTCGAGCTCCTTAGGTATCGAGAATGTGGTTTTCCCGCTTCTGTCCATCAATCCGGGTGAAACGGTCCATTGTCTCTCGATGCGGCGCAACGCCACGGTTCGAAATGACTTGATACCTGGCTGACCCGACGACCAGTCCAGGTGGCATGCGGCGGCAATCGGAACCCGACCGATATCGTCGCCTGTGTACTTGAGACATCGAACGTCGCACCAAGTGGGTCGTGGCTCATGCTTGGATGTGGCTGCCTCTCCTGGGGTGATTCGTGCAGGTGGATACCATCGGTAGGGTCCTTCCAGGTGTATCGGTGTATCGGGTTGGCGTCGCCATAGGCGAACGAGACGGCCGGCTGTGAGGGCAGATCCCCAGAGTGCGACTCGCAGAGTGGTTCCGAGGGTCTCGCTCACGACAAGAGTTGAGGTCACTGAGCCGATCACCCCGCTACCGAGACTGAGCTCCAGGGGAGTGATTGGCATCAGCTCGATGGGTCCAAGCGTTTCTCCAGAGAGCCATCCGCGCTCGGGGAGCTCTAGTGCCATGCGCTGTGCTGCGATGTTACGCGCACCTGCATATTGACGTAGGTAGGTTCCCACTGGGCCGGGAACGCGAGGAGCATCTATTCGTCCTTCCTCTATGCGGGTGAGAATCTTGGAAAACTCCCGCAGCTGCGTAACGGAAAGCTTCACCCGATGGTCAATGTCTCGCGCGCTGGAGTACTCACATGTACTCCTTGAAGCTCACGCGTAAGTCGATTTTGAAGCACTTCTTGGGCCTCTGGATCACCGTGAACAAGCGCGATATGGTTGGCTGGGATGGTCTTCGCGAACTCGACGAGGCCATGCTGGTCCGCATGGGCCGAGAGTCCGAGTTGTGTGATCGGTCCCTTGATGCGCAATGTCTCCCGCTTACCGTTATCACGCAGAATCGGGAGATCATAAGGAGGGCCAGATCGTTGTCGAAGTTGCCGTCCAAGTGCGCCACCGGCTGAACCCTCATCCTGATACCCCAATGTCGCAATGCGGTGACGATCATCCCCCAAAAGGCGACTTGCCCACTCAACGACCGGGCCGCCGTTGAGCATGCCTGAGGTGGTGACTATGGCCGCTCGTGATTCGGGACGTTGACAGTCGTCGATAGCCAAGCGACGTTCACCGGGACCCACCACCTGGAATCCGTCTGAGTCAAGCTTGCCGCGGTCCATGTAGAGCGGGTTGATTTGTCGTATGAGGCCATCGACCCAGATGGTCACGAACTCGTCTATCTGGTGGTCGGTCTTTGCACGGAGCAGAATCTGTAGAACCTCCTGTCCTCTGCCAAGCGCAAAGCAGGGCAGGATAGCCGTACCGTGCTGTGTCGTCTTGCTAACAAACTCAATGAGTTCTTGGCGCTTGGCCGCGGCGGAAGTAGTAGCAGGCTTATCTCCATATGTCGACTCGAGAACCAGCAGGTCGACTGGGTCAAGGTCGGTGGGGGGAGCGGCTGCGCTGACAGTCTCCTGAGCCTCAGATGAAATGTCTCCGGAGAGCATGACACGCCTACCTCCGCCGTCCAGCAGCACGCTGGCGGCGCCGAGGATGTGACCAGCTGGCCAGATGGTCAGCCGCAGGCCGCCTGAAATATCCCGCGGCTCGTCATATCGCAACGCGTGCAGCCGGGTCCGGACGTTGTCCAGGTTGTCGCGAGAGTACGCTTCCTCAACCGGTTCGGCGTGTGGATTGTGGACGGCCAGCAGTTGCCGTTCTGCGAGAAAGCTCTCGTAGTGCCGACGTGCATCGTCAAGCATGATCGGCACAATGGCGGCTGTATCCTCTGAGCAATAGATGGGCACGGTCGGATCCTGGTGGCGCACGAGAGCGGGTAGCCAACCGACGTGGTCGGTGTGTGCATGCGTGAGAACAACCGCGTTGAGGCTGCCGACATGAGCCAGATCGGGAATCATTGCCTCCAGATCAGGGTTGCCTGCGGAGTTCGTGCGACCAACCGCAATGCCACAGTCGACCAGGATACGGCTGGATCCGATCTCGATCAGATATGCACTACGACCGACCTCTGCCCCACCGCCAAGAGCGGTGAATCGCAGTTGACGAGTCGCACCGATCGCGCGAGGCCTGGGCGGCACGTACTCGGGGTATGCAGAGCGAAATGCACGCTCAAGCTTCTCCCGCATGGCGTGCTCCTGCTCTGCTCGCAGGCGATCGGCGCCCTGCTTTATCACCAAGTCCTGATCGATGCGTGTTTCCTCCTCGGCCAAGAAGTTCGCCACAGCATCTGCTCCCCGCGGAATGGCGCGGAGCTGGGCCTCACGTGACTCCGCCTCGCTTCTAGCCAGAGCCAGCTCACGAGTAAGGCGAAGCCGATCCCTATCCAACCGGTCAGCCCCATCTCTCTCGCGGCCAAGTTCCTCCCGCAGGCGAGTGTTCGACTCCTGCGTTCGGCGGGAATTACGCTCTGCGTCGCGAACCTGAATAGTGAGCTCGCTGGTACTTTTACGAAGGTCACCAAGCTCCTCGCCCGCAGCGTCCGCGGAGGCAATTTGATTCTCCAATGCTGTCTGTAGACGTTGTGTCTCTGCGCCGCCGCGGGTGGCCTCCTCAGCTCGTTCGCGGAGGCGGGTCCGAGTCTGTACGAGTTCACCTTCCAGATCGGCAACCTTTGCCTCCGCAGCTTGGCGCTTCTGCCTGTGGCGTGGCTTCTCGGCGCTCGCAGGTGCGGTCGTCTCCGAGTGGGTGGATGTCTCGCTAGGCTCTTCAGGCTCTAGGAAGGCGGGCAGCAAACGAAAGAGGTCGCACCTGCTTGGGTCGTCCAGTCCGTCTGCCCAAAGAATGGCAGCCAGGAGCTCCACTTGGGTATCTCCGCCGTGGTCGAGAGTCTTCTGGAGCCGGTCGGGAGCGAGGATGTCTCCATTGGAGACGGCATCGGCCAACTCTTGGTGGCTATCGCGGAGCATCTGCCGCACTTGACGAACCATCGTCTTGTCTGGATGGAGCCACAGCTCTGCATGGATCTGAGGGGTGCTTTTGATGATGATGTTGCTGCTGTGGACCTTCAGAAGCCGGCGGAGTGGACCAGGTGTGTCGGGACAACGAGGTTGCCGGCAGTGCCGTCCGTGGTGAT